>NZ_CP175799.1:0-2533804 GCF_046097465.1 Corynebacterium tuberculostearicum
GTTGTTTGGTGTCGGCGGTGACTTACTCTCCCACAACCTCCCGGTTGCAGTACCATCAGCGTGTGCAGGCTTAGCTTCCGGGTTCGGAATGGGACCGGGCGTTTCCCTGCAGCTATTGACCACCGACAAACATGCGAAGCACATACCCATCTTTTTGGGTGCCCACCTATGGGGTGGGTGTTGTGTCAGATACTGCATAGTGGACGCGGTCACGACAGTGACTATTATTCTTCTTTCTTACCTTTTGCCAAGTTATTTTCTTGGTGTTGGTGTTTGTTGTGGTCAATTAGTACCAGTAGCCTTCACACCTTACAGTGCTTCCAGGTCTGGCCTATCTACCCTATCGTCTTTAGGGGACCTTAACGAAACCTCATCTTAAAACAGGCTTCCCGCTTAGATGCTTTCAGCGGTTATCCCTTCCGTACGTAGCCAACCAGCGATACCCCTGGCGGGATAACTGGCACACTAGAGGTACGTCCGTCCCGGTCCTCTCGTACTAGGGACAGCTTTCTTCAAGTTTCAACGCGCGCGGCGGATAGAGACCGAACTGTCTCACGACGTTCTGAACCCAGCTCGCGTGCCGCTTTAATGGGCGAACAGCCCAACCCTTGGGACCTACTCCAGCCCCAGGATGCGACGAGCCGACATCGAGGTGCCAAACCATCCCGTCGATATGGACTCTTGGGGAAGATCAGCCTGTTATCCCCGGGGTACCTTTTATCCGTTGAGCGACACCACATCCACAAGTAGGTGCCGGATCACTAGTCCCGACTTTCGTCCCTGCTCGACATGTCTGTCTCACAGTCAAGCTCCCTTGTGCACTTACACTCACCACCTGATTGCCAACCAGGCTGAGGGAACCTTTGGGCGCCTCCGTTACATTTTGGGAGGCAACCGCCCCAGTTAAACTACCCACCAGGCACTGTCCCCAACCCAGATCATGGGCCAAGGTTAGATGCTCAATCCGATCAGAGTGGTATTTCAACAACGACTCCACCACCACTAGCGTGACGGCTTCATAGTCTCCCACCTATCCTACACAAACCGAACCAAACACCAATACCAAGCTATAGTGAAGGTCCCGGGGTCTTTTCGTCCTGCCGCGCGTAACGAGCATCTTTACTCGTAGTGCAATTTCACCGGGCCTGTGGTTGAGACAGCAGAGAAGTCGTTACGCCATTCGTGCAGGTCGGAACTTACCCGACAAGGAATTTCGCTACCTTAGGATGGTTATAGTTACCACCGCCGTTTACTGGGGCTTAAATTCTCAGCTTCGCAGTCAAAGACTACTAACCGGTCCTCTTAACCTTCCAGCACCGGGCAGGCGTCAGTCCATATACATCAACTTAACGTCTTCGCATGGACCTGTGTTTTTGATAAACAGTCGCTTCCCTCTATTCTCTGCGACCCCACAACGCTTAACACCGCAAGGATGCTCACGTCGTGGGGCCCCCCTTCTCCCGAAGTTACGGGGGCATTTTGCCGAATTCCTTAACCACAGTTCACCCGAACGCCTTAGTATTTTCAACCTGACTACCTGTGTCGGTTTAGGGTACGGGCCATACACACACATCGCTAGAGGCTTTTCTCGACAGTACAGGATCACCACCATCAACCCTAAAGGGTCTACGCATCACGTCTCAACCACAATGTGCGGCGGATTTACCTACCACACGATCTACACGCTTACACCACCAATCCAATAAGTGGCGTGGCTACCTCACTGCGTCACCCCATCACTTGAACCACACATCAGGCCCCACGACATCAACACCACCAGACTTCAAAGAAGACCAGTAGTGCATCCGCGGTGGTTAGTATCAGTGCTTCATCATGGGCGCGCATGTACGGGTACCAGAATATCAACTGGTTATCCATCGACTACGCCTGTCGGCCTCGCCTTAGGTCCCGACTCACCCTGGGAAGACGAACTTGACCCAGGAACCCTTAGTCATCCGGCGGATAGGATTCTCACCTATCAATTCGTTACTCATGCCTGCATTCTCACTCGCACACAGTCCACGCCTCCTTACGGTAACGCTTCAACCCATGCACGACGCTCCCCTACCCAAACAAAATGTTTGCCGCGGCTTCGGCGGTGTACTTGAGCCCCACTACATTGTCGGCGCAGAACCACTCGACCAGTGAGCTATTACGCACTCTTTCAAGGATGGCTGCTTCTAAGCCAACCTCCTGGCTGTCTTCGCGATCCCACATCCTTTTCCACTTAGTACACCCTTAGGGGCCTTAACCGGCGATCTGGGCTGTTTCCCTCTCGACTATGAAGCTTATCCCCCACAGTCTCACTGCCGTACAACACAATTAGTGGCATTCGGAGTTTGGCTGACATTGCTAAGATTGTAGTCCCGCTCAACCAACCAGTCGCTCTACCTCCACCAAGCTATAATACGACGCTGCACCTAAATGCATTTCGGGGAGAACCAGCTATCACGGAGTTTGATTGGCCTTTCACCCCTACCCACAGCTCATCCCCGCAGTTTTCAACCTACGTGGGTTCGCGCCTCCACAACCTCTTACAGCTGCTTCACACTGGCCATGGGTAGATCACCCCGCTTCGGGTCCAGGACATGCCACTATACACCCCATTAGGATTCGGTTTCCCTACGGCTACCCCACACGGGTTAACCTCGCGACATGCCGCTGACTCGCAGGCTCATTCTTCAAAAGGCACGCCATCACACACAAACGGTGCTCTGACGGATTGTAAGCACATGGTTTCAGGAACTATTTCACTCCCCTCCCGGGGTACTTTTCACCATTCCCTCACGGTACTCATACACTATCGGTCACACTGAGTATTTAGGCTTACCGGGTGGTCCCGGCAGATTCACAGCAGATTCCACGAGCCCGCTGCTACTCGGGCAACCCAACAACCCACATGCCATTGTCTTCAACTACAGGACTCTCACCTTCTCCGGCAGGCCATTCCAAACCACTTCACCTAACAACAACACACGAGCACGATGATGGTAGTCACCGTAAATTGGGGCCCACAACACCGCACACACAACCCCTACCAGGTATCACATGCACACGGTTTAGCCTCATCCACGTTCGTTCGCCACTACTAGCAGAATCATTATTATTTTCTCCTCCTACGGGTACTGAGATGTTTCACTTCCCCGCGTAAACCCCCACAACAGCTATGAATTCACTGAAGGGTAACCCCACATAACCAGGGCCAGGTTTCCCCATTCGGACATCCTCGGATCAACGCTCAATTGACAACTCCCCGAGGCTTAACGCAGCCTTTCACGTCCTTCATCGGCTCAGCATGCCAAGGCATCCACCATGCGCCCTTAATAACGAACACACAAACCACCACACACACAAACATGCGGGTGGCCACACAAGTGAACTTGACAAAAAATTGATTAAAGAAAAAAGAAATCACACAAACACACACAAACAAACCACAAAAAAGCAATCCATCTGGTGTGTTTAATGCTCGCGTCCACTATACAGTTCTCACACAACACCCCAACCACACCCCACCAACACCAACAGTGTCAACAAGAATAATGGTCAGGCACACAAAAAGGGGGATAATGCCCCAGACACCCAACAATGCACCAACATACAAACAACTTACTTTTTTAAACTGTGCACGGCTTATGTATCACAAAGCGCCATTCAAACACTTGGCCTTGTCTTATCAGGTGTGTGTTCCACCCGGACAATTTTTACTAAACAAAAGGGTTGGCAGCATGACACTCGCATACTCAACCAACCAAGGGTGCAACTGCACCCAATCAAAATAAAAGCTCCTTAGAAAGGAGGTGATCCACCCGCACCTTCCGGTACGGGTACCTTGTTACGACTTCGTCCCAATCGCCGATCCCACCTTCGACGGCTCCCTAACAAGTTTGGGCCACCGGCTTCGGGTGTTACCAACTTTCATGACGTGACGGGCGGTGTGTACAAGGCCCGGGAACGTATTCACCGCAGCATTGCTGATCTGCGATTACTAGCGACTCCGACTTCATGGGGTCGAGTTGCAGACCCCAATCCGAACTAAGGCCGGCTTTCAGCGATTCGCTCCACCTCACAGTGTCGCTGCGCGTTGTACCGACCATTGTAGCATGTGTGAAGCCCTGGACATAAGGGGCATGATGATTTGACGTCATCCCCACCTTCCTCCGAGTTGACCCCGGCAGTCTCTCATGAGTCCCCAACCAAATGCTGGCAACATAAGACAAGGGTTGCGCTCGTTGCGGGACTTAACCCAACATCTCACGACACGAGCTGACGACAACCATGCACCACCTGTACACCAGCCACAAAGGGAAAGACTATCTCTAGCCCGATCCGGTGTATGTCAAGCCCAGGTAAGGTTCTTCGCGTTGCATCGAATTAATCCACATGCTCCGCCGCTTGTGCGGGCCCCCGTCAATTCCTTTGAGTTTTAGCCTTGCGGCCGTACTCCCCAGGCGGGGCGCTTAATGCGTTAGCTACGGCACGAAAGTCGTGAAAAGACCCTCACACCTAGCGCCCACCGTTTACGGCATGGACTACCAGGGTATCTAATCCTGTTCGCTACCCATGCTTTCGCTCCTCAGCGTCAGTAACTGCCCAGTAACCTGCCTTCGCCATCGGTGTTCCTCCTGATATCTGCGCATTTCACCGCTACACCAGGAATTCCAGTTACCCCTACAGTACTCAAGTTATGCCCGTATCGCCTGCACGCCCGGAGTTAAGCCCCGGAATTTCACAGACGACGCGACAAACCACCTACGAGCCCTTTACGCCCAGTAATTCCGGACAACGCTCGCACCCTACGTATTACCGCGGCTGCTGGCACGTAGTTAGCCGGTGCTTCTTATCTAGGTACCGTCACAAAAAGCTTCGTCCCTAGCGAAAGGAGTTTACAACCCGAAGGCCGTCATCCCCCACGCGGCGTCGCTGCATCAGGCTTGCGCCCATTGTGCAATATTCCCCACTGCTGCCTCCCGTAGGAGTCTGGGCCGTATCTCAGTCCCAATGTGGCCGTCCACCCTCTCAGGCCGGCTACCCGTCGCCGCCTTGGTAGGCCATTACCCCACCAACAAGCTGATAGGCCGCGAGCTCATCCTACACCGAAAAAACTTTCCAACCATCACACTAAAAATGGCTCCTATCCGGTATTAGACCCAGTTTCCCAGGCTTATCCCGAAGTGCAGGGCAGATCACCCACGTGTTACTCACCCGTTCGCCACTCGAGTACCCTGCAAGCAGGGCCTTTCCGTTCGACTTGCATGTGTTAAGCACGCCGCCAGCGTTCGTCCTGAGCCAGGATCAAACTCTCCACAAAAAAATTTCAGAACAACATCCGAAACAGGCCGTGAAAAGCCCGAAACCCAACAAAAGAACAAACCACCACAAACCACACAACAATGCAGCCTGTGCTGGCGTCCAAAAAATTACTACAAAGAAAAAATACAGTTCCCTCAACCCGACGGGGTCAAAAAGAGGAAACCACAAAAGTTGAACACAATCACATGCCAACCAATCCATCTCAATGCAGCCGAAACACCAAACAGCATTCAAAAAGGTACGTGTTCCACATACCCAACCGGCACACACCAACCAACAAACCACCTAAAGGCTCATTGGCAGACAAACCAATCAACACACAACCATGCACACAAAAAATAAAAAGTACATTGGCACACTATTGAGTTCTCAAACATCATCACCACACAATAACCACACGTTATGGCGTGCAGCTCATTGTGAGCAAAAAGAATTTTGTTTTGTCAGGGCCTGTTTTCCTATCGCCGCTTCAGCCAGGAAATTTTCTGTTCCTGTGGGGCGCTGTCGATCGCGCTGACTCGTATTAAGTTACACAGCGACTTAAACAAACACAAATCCCCAGGCCAACGCTCCTTTTGAGTGGTTTAAGATATGCCCATCCAAGCACTCATTCCGCCACGGTGTGCATTTGCTCGGCGAATGTAGCTGGGCAGCGTCAATGCCCAGACTGCATAGAAGACCATCGCCAAGATGAACTTGGCAATTGTGGGGATGGGGGTTTGGACATATACGACGACTATCCCGGCTATGAGGACCGCATACAGGAGGAATAGGTACCAGTTCTTCTTTCCCAGAAATTCCAGAGTGACCAAAACCGGGGCACAGGTCGCACCGAGCAATACGATGGCCGTAACGAGTTCACTGTCATTCGTCAGTCCGGCGCTGAAACTGATGGCTGCGAGGACAGGTATCAGGCCGAGCGCTGCAGTATGCCGGGACCAACCCCTACGACTTCCTCCCATTACCGTGTATTCGCGGAGGGATTTTCTTAAGCTACCTAAGACCGCGGCGAGCAGAACAACAGTCAGTACCCAGATGAAGATGCCGAGGAAACCAAGCAGCGGGACTTCCTCCTTATACCGGTTAAGCACATAACCGATCGCTTGCGCCAGACACGCTGCACCCCATGCCTTGACCTGCGGGCGGTATATCGCTTGCCCAGCCAAGGTGCGAGGGAACCATCCGAAGCCGCTTGAGGGTTGGGTACCGCTGGTGGTGTAGCCGGTCCGCGTAGGAGCAGGCCTGCGGTACATCGACAACGCCGCTGCGACAGCATAAATGGGCAATGCCCACCACAACTGCACGGTGAGGGCGCCAATAGCTGCCGCCAATGCACACAGGGCAACAAGACTGCGGCGATGCTCATTCCAGATTTTCGAGCCCAGACCCACCAGCTGGTACTTCTTAAAGTCTGGTGCCAGGGTAAGTATTAGCGACAAGGAAAATATCACCGGGAACACGTTCCACGTTCCCTGCGCCATGACGGGCATGACCAGCAAAGCAAAAAAGAAAAAGGACCAGCTCCACCAATCACCTAGGTACCACAGGAGTTTCATGCTTTCTCCTCCAATGCCAAGACCGCGCGCTCCAAAGAAACCTCGTTGGCGCGCAGACCGTAGGCCTGAGCAGTGCGGAAGATGGGGTCGGTGGAGGTAGAGCGGGCGTCGATAAGCACGCGGTCCCCCAAGCCTGTGGTTTCCCTACTGAGCACGCGGAGGTCGAGCTCTGTGACCGCTGCTGTGAGGGCCTCAGAAGGGCCGGTGAGCTCCAGAATTCCCTCGATGAAGTCATCGATGGGACCGGAAATGGGGTTATCCCCCATCAGCGAGACGGTATCGAGGAGGCCCGCCACCTCATTGAGGTGATGGGTGGAGATGACAATGGTACGACCGTGCTCCTCGCGCAGCACCTGATAAAAGAGCTCGCGGCGCTGTGTATCAAGGCCGAGATAGGGTTCGTCGAGAAGCATGACCTCGCAGCCGGAAGCTACGGCAAAGATGAATCCCACCGCAGACTTTTGCCCGCGGGACAAGGAAGAATAGGCCTTGGCCGGTACGTCGAAGCGAACCAACAGCTCATTGAAACGCTCCTCATCCCAACGCGGCCAGCGCGCCTTACCAATGACGCCCAGCTTTCCGATGCCCCAAGAATCCGGCAGTGGGTTATCAATCCCCATCAAAATAACCCGGTTAAGGACCGATTGCTTGTCAAAGGGCTCTTCCCCGAAGACCGTAATACCGCCAGATTGGATTTGGCCAGCGATTTTGCGCAGGAGCGTGGTTTTGCCAATGCCGTTGGGGCCAACTAAGCCGTGTGTGAGGCCGTCGGCAAAACTGAAGTCTCGTGTCTTAATCATGAGTACATTCCTCGACTTTCTGCAACGCGATCAAATAGGTCGTGGAGTTGGGCGCGGTGGTATCCCAGTCGCACAGCTTCATCCACAAGCGGGGCCATGTATTCTGCTGCGAAATCGGCCCGACGGCGCTCGCGGATAGTCGCCAGGGCCCCTTCCGCCACAAACATGCCGATGCCACGGCGCTTATCCAGCACCCCGATATCCACCAGGAGGCTGATGCCCTTGCGGGCCGTGGCCGGGTTGATGTTGTGAAAATCAGCAAGCTCATTAGTGGAAGGGGCCCTATCCCCCTCACCCAAGGTTCCGTCCACGATGGCGTCCTCCACCAAGGAAGCAATCTGGCGGAAGAGTGGTTGCGTGGAATTATCCATTGACCCTCGGTTCGTTGGTTAGTTACTTGTGTAACCAACCATAACGGCAACACCCCACCCCTGCAATACTTCCAAAGAGAAAACTTTTTTGCTGCCACTGCGCTGGGATTTTGCCCAAGGTTATCGACGTTTTGTGACTAATGGGGCACACTGGAAACCACAAAGATTTTTATTTAGAACAATTAGAACGGAACTTAGGAGCCATGCTTGAACGCACACTCGTCTTTGTCGATACCTCATACTTGCTCGCTAGCTTTTATAACTCGTGGGAAACGGGTGCCCGCGCACAACTAGAAATTGATCTGCCCGAGGTGGTCAGCACTATGGGCGGGATGATCGAGAACCAACTTGGGACCCCCATCCAGCGCCAATACTGGTATGACGGCATTCCCGACACCGGCCCACACCGCTACCAGCGTGCACTACGCACCTGCGAAGGCGTGCAACTGCGCACCGGTCAACTCATCGAATGGGGCGAGCGCCGCACCCAGAAGGCCGTAGATACCCGCCTCGTGGCAGACATGGTCATCGCCGCCATGAAGGGCCAATTCACTGACTTTGTGCTCGTCAGTGGCGATGCGGACATGATTCCCGGCGCTCAAGCGGCCGTCGATAACGGCATCCGCGTCCATCTTTATGGGTTTGGCTGGGACTCCATGTCCTCCGCACTGCGCCATGCCTGCGATTCCACCACCATCTTGGACCCTCGCGAGGACTTTGCAGACGCTATGGAATTGCAGGTCCTAGAAGGCCCGCTTCCTCCAGTGGTGCGCGAAAATGCGCATAAAGATGGCGAGGAAATGCCCGAACCGGATGAATGCGGCGAGCCCTCAGAGGTGGAGGCAGCCTTCGGCGCCACAGAAAAGCCCACCCCGGCCCCGACGCCCAAGCCGGCTCCGCCCAAGGTGGATGCTGCAGAGGATTCCCCCGCCGAGGAGGACTCTCCCGCGGAGAAGCCGGCGCCCAAGCCATCCATGATGGCGCCACGCCGCAAGCTGCGCTCCAAGTATGTGCCGCTGCCGGAAGAAGTATGGAGCTCTGCTGGGTTCCAATCCCCCTTTGATGTCGGCCAACAATACGCCTCGTGGTGGTTCGATAACGCTGCTAGCACCGAGCAGCGCGATCAGGCACATCTACTTTCCGGCGGCGGGCTTCCCCCGGAGATCGACCGCCCGCTGTTGCAGTTTGCCTGCGAGACCCTGCACGAATACACCCTGACCGAAACCCAGCGCGTGAACCTGCGCGATGGATTCCACTCAGGGATTCGTGGGGTTCTGATTAATGTTCGCCGGCAGAATTAATCGCCGGATTCGAGTTCTTTCTTCTTTTTAAGATCCGCCCGGATGGCATCGAGGCGCGCAGACGCCTTCATGTCATTGCCGGCGGCTTGGATCTCATTAATGCGATCGCCGCCGGTGGCGTGCTGCAATTCCTGTGCACCAAGGGCATCGGCGTAGCGCTTTTCAATCTTGGCACGCACGGAATCAAGAGTAGGTACGGAATCGTCCGGGTTGAGCTGATTCATGGAATCAATAGCCTGGGCGTTCTTTTCTTGCATAGCCGCCTGGTCCGCCTGAGCCTCCAGCTGGCTAACTTGCGCTAGTTGTTCCTTCAAGCGCGCCTCAGACTGCTGCTGCTGGCTCTTGGCCTGCGCGGCAGCCTGCTCTGCGGCGGCGTACTGCTGCTTAACGTCTTCCAGCTCCTGCTCCACCGCTACCAGCTGGGAGGCAACCACTTCCGCAGCCTGGTTATATTCGGAGGCCTTTTGCGGGTCCTCTGCAGAGTCCGCCAGCTCCAATGCACGCTGGGTTTGAGACTGGTAGTCCTGCTGAGACTTAACCAGGCGGTTCATCTGCATCTCCAGCTGGGATTTATGGCCAATGATTTCTGCAGCGTGATCAGAAATCTGCTGGTGCTGCTCCTTCGCAGCCTGGACGGCCTGCTGGATCTGCACCTTCGGATCAGCGTTCTCATCAATCTTCTGATCGAAAGAACTCATCATGTACTTCCAGCCCTTGCTGAAGGGGTTAGCCATTATCTTCTCCTTTGGACATAAAAAGACGCTTTCTAGCGAGTTTAGCGATACTCACCAGAAAGCGCCCAGGAAGCTAGCGGGGATTAACCCTGCGCGTTCTGCTCTTCTACCTGGCGGCGAACCTCCGCCATATCGAGCTCCTTCACCTGCTTCAGCAGGTCTTCCAATGCTGCAGGTGGCAGCGCGCCAGCCTCGCGGAAGACCAAAATGCCATCGCGGAAGATCATCAGCGTAGGAATGGACTGAATCTCCAGCGCGGATGCGAGGCCCTGGTTAGCCTCGGTATCGAGCTTGGCAAAGGTAGCATCCGTGTGCTCTTCGGAGGCCTTTTCAAAAACCGGCGCAAAGCGCTTGCAGGGGCCGCACCAATCGGCCCAAGCGTCTACGAGCGTAATGCCCTCGCCGGTAACGGTTTCTTCAAAGTTTTCTTCGGTGACATCGATAGTAGCCATGGTTATTCTAACTCCTTTGCGGATTGCTTTATTTCCCAACGTACATGAAAAATCCTTGTCATATACCCCTAGGGGGTATAGAATGAGCCCAGAAACCAACTCTAAGAAAGGATCATCATGAGCACCAAGAACTACACCGTAGAGGGCATGACCTGCGGACATTGCGAAATGTCGGTAAAGGAAGAGGTCGGTGAAATTTCCGGCGTTAGCGAGGTCACTGCGGACCATACCACCGGCGCCGTCACGGTTACTGGCACCGATTTCACCGACGAACAGGTAGCGGCCGCCGTGGCAGAGGCCGGCTACACGCTGAAGTAGGCACCACCATGTCCCACTTGGACCTTGGCGTAACGGGAATGACGTGCACCTCCTGCTCCTCCCGCGTCGAGCGCAAGCTAAACAAGCTCGAGGGTGTAAGCGCCAGCGTCAATTTCGCTACCGAGGCGGCGGCCATCGAGTATGACTCCCAGACAGTAAGTCCACAAGAGCTCATTTCGGTGGTAGAGGGCGCAGGCTACGGCGCCTTCGATATGGCGGCGGCGAAGACGGAGGAGCCCGAAGCCGAGAAGAGCAGTGACGGGGGATTGCTGCGCCGCACCGTTATCTCCGGTGCTCTATCGCTACCGCTCATGGTGGTATCGATGTGGCCGGCACTGCAATTTCCCAATTGGCAGTGGGCCTGCGCCATCGTGGCAACCATCGTTTATATCTTTGGTGGCGCGCCTTTCCACACCGCTACGTGGACGAACCTCAAGCACGGTTCTTTTACCATGGACACGCTTATCACCATGGGAACCTCCGCGGCCTATTTTTGGTCGCTGTGGGCGCTGTTTTTCGGCAACGCGGGCGAACCGGGCATGAAAATGCACATGACGCTGGACGCGAACGCGGCGCAGATGGATCACATCTATTTCGAGTCCGTGGGTATGGTCATTACCTTCCTTCTGCTCGGCCGGTGGTTCGAGGCACGGGCCAAAGGCCAGTCCTCTGAGGCGCTGCGGGAGCTGCTCTCCCTAGGAGCTAAGGAAGCTTCGGTGCTGCGCGAGGGAGGCGAGCAGCGCATTCCAATCGCCCAGTTGCAGGTAGGCGATGTCTTCGTAGTGCGCCCGGGCGAAAAGATCGCCACCGACGGCATCGTCGTTGCCGGCAATTCGGCGGTCGACGCCTCCATGATTACCGGCGAGCCCGTGCCCGTTGAGGTCGGCTCCGGCGATGCGGTGACCGGTGCGACCATTAATGCCTCTGGCAAGCTTGAGGTTCGAGCGACCAAGGTGGGCGAAGATACGGTACTGGCCCAAATGGCCCAGCTGGTCACGGATGCACAAACGTCCAAGGCACCAGTACAGCGCCTCGTGGACCGCATTGCGCAAGTCTTCGTCCCCGCGGTCATCGCCGTAGCAGTGCTGACGCTCCTTGCCCATCTCTTCTTCGGCGGGGTGGCCCCAGCGTTTATTGCCGCGGTCGCCGTCCTCATTGTGGCCTGCCCTTGCGCCATGGGCTTGGCGACGCCCACAGCGATCCTCGTCGGCACCGGCCGCGGAGCGCAACTGGGGCTTGTCATTAAAGGCCCAGAGATCCTGGAATCTACGCGGCAAATCGATACCATCGTCATGGATAAGACCGGAACGGTCACGGCCGGAGAGATGTCCGTTACCGCCGTACACGGCGACGTCCTCGACTTAGCCGCAGCCGTGGAACACAACTCCGAGCATCCCATCGCTCGCGCCATAGCCAAAGAGCGCGACGTTAAGCCGGCTACCGACTTCGCAGTGGTTCCGGGTGGCGTGGAAGGAACTGTGGAGGGGTTCCGGGTGGGCGTCGGCAAGCGCCAAGGCCCGTTGGGCGACCTAGAAGCGCCGTTCCGCGCCGCACAGGATGCTGGTGCCACGCCGGTGGTCGTCACCGTCAACGGGCAGCCTGCAGGCATCATTGAGGTACGCGATACCCTCAAGCCGAGCTCGTCCGCCGCTGTGGCACAGATGAAGGAGCTAGGGCTTACCCCTTACCTGCTGACCGGCGATAATGCCGGGGCCGCCCGCGCCGTGGCTGCCGAGGTAGGTATCGATCACGTCAGCGCCGAGGTCCTGCCCGAGGACAAGGTGAACCACATAAAGAAGCTGCAGGCCGCGGGGCACACCGTGGCGATGGTGGGCGATGGCATTAACGACGCCGCCGCGCTGGCCCAAGCCGACCTCGGCCTTGCCATGGGCGCGGGTACCGATGTTGCTATTGAAGCCTCCGATATCACCCTCATGAATGGCGATCTGCGGTGTGCCGCTGATGCTATTCGGCTCTCGCGCCGCACACTAGCAATTATTAAGGGCAACCTTTTCTGGGCCTTTGCCTATAACGTCGTACTCATTCCCGTGGCCGCGCTCGGCTGGCTCAACCCCCTGCTGGCCGGCCTGGCCATGGCGCTGAGCTCGGTTTTCGTGGTTACTAACTCGCTGCGGCTGCGTAGCTTTTCCGTCCGGCGCTAGGTAAAGCCGCCGAGCACCCCTAAGCAGGCTAGCATTGGCGGGGCGTACACTCCCCCGCCACGAAAGAAAGGACTAGCGCGTGCTCAGCAGGGTATCCCTCACCGCGTGGACCGCGGTTATGGTCGCGTTAACCACGCTCAAGCCCTTCTACCAGATTGGCTATTTGTGGAAACCGGAAAATCAGCGCGCCCGGGATTTGCGCTGGGTTCCTTTCGATGAATTTTCCGGCGGCAGCTGGTTTGGCCCGCTATTTGAGTACGCGGGCAATACCGCATTCTTCATCCCCTTCGGAATGCTGGTCTTTAGCCTCTGCCGCTCCGTTAAGAAGACAGCTGCGTGGGGATTTGGCCTCAGCCTCGTACTAGAAGTGTGCCAATATGCTTTCGCCCTGGGGCGCACGGATATCGATGATCTTCTCTTCAATACCCTGGGCGCTCTCATCGGCGCGGCGCTCGCCGCAGCTGCGGTTTTCTTGGTACTGGTCATCCTTGGCCCACGATTGGGAGACCCCAACGCGGTGGTGGACCTGTAATTTATCCGTGCGCCATATTGACAAACTTGGAGTAGTGCAGCTGGTGCGCCACCTGCACGGTATCGATCGGACCGCCACGGTGCTTGGCTAGGATAATATCCGCCTCGCCGGCGCGCTCATTATCGCGGTCCTGGGAATCGGGGCGGTAGAGCAGCATGACCATATCGGCGTCCTGCTCCAGCGAGCCAGACTCACGGAGATCCGCAAGCTGCGGCTTTTTATCCGTACGCGCCTCAGGTCCACGGTTCAGCTGCGAGATCGCGATGAGGGGAACCTCCAGCTCCTTGGCCAAGAGCTTCAGCTGGCGGGAGAACTCAGAGACCTCTTGCTGGCGAGACTCGACCTTTTTACCCGAAGACATCAGCTGCAGGTAGTCCAAGACGATGAGGTCCAAGCCGTGCTGCTGCTTGAGGCGGCGGGCCTTGGACCGAATTTCCATCATCGTGAGGTTCGGTGAGTCATCGATAAAAAGCGGGGCATCTTGCACTCGGTTGAGGGTCTCATCGATTTTTGCCCAGTCTTCGGTGGAAACTCGGCCACCGCGCATATCGGCCAGCTTTACCTCTGACTCCGCCGAGAGCAGGCGCATGACGATTTCAGAAGCTGACATCTCGAGCGAGAAAATCACCGAGGACTTGCCGTGCTGCAAGGAGCAGGAACGCATAAAGTCCATGGCTAGGGTCGATTTACCCACACCAGGGCGGGCAGCAACGATGACCATCTGGCCCGCGTGAAGGCCATTGGTTAACTTATCGAGGTCGATGAAGCCAGTAGGCACACCTAGCTCCACGCCGCCGGCTTGCTGCAGGGCGGCGAGCTCATCAATGGTGGGGTCAATGAGATCCCCCAGGACTCGGTAATCTTCTGCCGTCTTGCGCTGGGCGACGGCGAAAACTTCCTGCTGCGCACGGTCCAGCACGGACTCGATTTCTGCATCTTCGGTGCCGGAAAATCCGAGCTGTACTACGCGCGTACCGGCATCAACAAGCTTGCGCAGCACTGCCTTTTCCGCGACGATTTCGGCGTAGTAGCGTGCGTTCGCAGCCGTGGGCACCGTGGCGAGCAGCGTGTGGAGATAGGGGGCGCCGCCGACGCGCTCGAGGTTATTAAAGCGGTCGAGCTGGGAGGCCAAAATGACGGCGTCGACGTCCTTGCCCTCGGAATATAGATCCAGCATGGCGCGGTAAATCAACGTGTGCGCCGGATAGTAGAAATCCTCCGGCTCTAGCTCCTCGATGACTTCCATCACCGTATGGGGGCTCAGCAGCATAGCGCCCAGGACGCCTTGCTCCGCTTCGCGGTCTGCGGGAGGCTGGCGGAATTCGCCATAGCGCTTTGGCTCTTCCTGCTGATAGCGGCGGCGTGGGGCCGGTTCCTCCTCCGGCGGCGGCTCCGGTGGTAGGTGTTCATCATCAAAGCTGGCGTTGGTCATGACTTCTCCCCCTTGTGGCTATTTGAGCGTCCGAGCGTATCGGAATCTCAGTGTAGTCTAGTGCCCGGACACCACCCCCTGGGCATAACTTCCACAGTTATCCACAGGGTGCTGGGAAAATCGCAGGTCGCGGTAGCCTTCGCCCATATTTGCCCTGCATAAGCCTGTGGATAACTCCAAAAGCCCATGACCTGCATAAATCAAACTCCCAGCTCAGAGCATGTTTTTATCGGTGTGAAAATAGGCACACCCTTCGTGGATAAGCGGCCTGACCTGCGGGTTAATAAAGCGGCCCCCGCGTAAACAGAAAGTTAAACGGCCAAAGAGTTATCCACAGAATTCCACAGTTATCCACAGGCCGGTGAAAACGCGCTAAAGGCCCCAAGTTCCTGCCACCTCACATAGCAGGAACTTGAGGCCTAAAGCGTTGCTGTTGTCTTTGGGTCTATATGGACCGTCGTGCGCCTAGTTAGGCAGCAACGACCGAGAAGTTCACCTTGCCGATAACATCAGCGTGCAGCTTCAGCTCGACCTGGTAGTTGCCGGTCTTCTTGACCAGGCCCTTAGGAAGCACAACGATGCGCTTATCCAGCTTAGGGCCACCAGCCTTGGAGACGGCGTTGACAATGTCTTCTGCTTGAACGGAACCGAAGAGCTTACCGGATTCGGAGGTCTTAACCTCTACCTTGACATCCGTCAGCTGCTCGAGCTGGTTGCGGACCTCACGTGCGTGATCCAGGTCGCGAATCTCGCGAGCTTCCTGGGCGCGCTTGATGCCCTCAATCTGCTTCTCTGCGCCGCGGGTAGCCACGATGGCCAGGCCGCGAGGAAGCAGGTAGTTACGTCCGTAGCCGTCCTTAACCTCAACAATTTCGCCAGCGGCGCCGAGGTTCTCAACGGCAGCGGTGAGGATCAGCTTCATGATCCCTGCCTTTCAATTGAGTTAGTTGAATAGTTGCGGGTGACAGACTTAGAACGGAGGTTCAGAATCAGCGCCTCCGAAACCACCTGCAGGTGGTGCGGAGTTCCACGGATCCTCAGAAGGAGCCTGGTTCTGCTGCGGCTGCTGTTGCTGGCCGCCTCCAAAACCGCCCTGATTATTGTTATTCGAGCGCTGTTGGCCGCCGCCGCCAAAGTTATTGCCGCCCTCACGCGGATTGCGGTTTACCTGAGCGGTGGCGTAGCGCAGAGACGGACCGACTTCGTCGACGTCAATCTCGAATACGGTGCGGTTATCGCCCTCACGGGTCTGGAAGGAACGCTGCTTCAAGCGGCCGGTAACGATGACGCGCATGCCCTTAGACATGGTCTCGGCAACGTTTTCCGCTGCCTGACGCCATACGTTGCAGGTCAGGAACATAGCTTCGCCGTCTTCCCACTGATTCGTCTGCGAGTTATAGCGACGAGGGGTGGAGGCGACGCGGAAGTTAGCTACTGCCGCACCCGCCGGGGTGAAGCGCAGCTCGGGGTCAGCAACGATGTTGCCTACCACCGTGATATTGGTATCTCCCTGTGCCATGTCTTTACTCCTTATCGGTTACGTGGATTGTGCTTGATCCCAGTATCCGCTACTTGCTGTCGGTGCGCAGAACCTTGGTACGCAGGATGGTGTCGTTCAGGTTCAGACGGCGGTCGAGCTCGGCAACCGAAGTGTGCTCGCACTCCAGGTTGACGACGGCATAAATGCCCTCTTCCTTCTTGTTGATGGGGTATGCAAGACGACGCTTGCCCCATACATCAAGGTTCTCAACCTTGCCGCCTTCCTGGCGGACGATTTCGAGGAACTTATCCAGGGACGGGGTTACGGTGCGCTCATCCTGATTAGGATCCAGAATGATCATGACTTCGTAGTGACGCACGGACCTCATCACCTCCTATGGTCTAGTAGTTTTCGGCTGCATCACCTTTGCGGATGCAGCAGGAGGGTACGTTGCGTCAAGCAACCCCACTACAGTACCGCAAATGACCGGCGAAAAGAAATCTAACCAGTGGTCGTTGCGGCGAAAAACACAGCAGCAGTCGCCGGAATGATGGTGAGGAAAAGAATGGCCAAAAGCCCCAGCACGATGGGCCCGCGGCGATCTTCACGATTGTGGAAGAGCCAGAAGGCCCCCATCACGCAGAGGAATCCCAAGATGATGGATGCCATTCCGATATAGGTAATGATCATGCGAATGCTCCTGCCAAGGGGTCGCGGCCGGCGTGCGCATCGCGCACCTTATCCGGGGTCTTTCCGCACATCTGGCGAATGACGAGGACAGCCATGGCGATAATGAGGGCGTCGCGGGAGATAATCGCAACGTCAAGCAGCTCGTGCGGAATACCCTTATTGTCTGTACCCAGCATGTGCCACATGAGTAGGGGCCACACGAGGGCGTCGACAAGCGCCCAGCTAAAGACCAAGCGCCAGCGTGGCAGGGCTAGGGCCGCGGGCACTACCAGCCACAGAGAATACTGGGGCGACCATACCTTGTTGAATAGTAAGAAGGCTGCCACGATGAGGTAAACCAGCTCGGCCATGCGCGGGGTCCGCGCGCTGCGCAGGCCCAACACCGCAATCGCCGCACAGAGAGCCAAAAACGCCACCAGGCTGAAGGTATTGAGGAACTCAGGACTAAAGCTAATCCCAGTATTGCGGCTGAGCACCGAGTAGATGGTGGTCCACTCCGCACCGCGCTCTTGGTTGAGGCGGAAAAATTCGCGCCATGCCTCCGGGTACTTCAGTGCCACCGGCGCGTTGACCACAATCCAGGTCACGGCCGCGCCGAGCAAGGCGTAGAAAAACTGCGGCAAGCGACGATTGCGCACCGCCAAGACCAGGAACGCCCCCAAGAGAAAGAGCGGCCACAGCTTAAAGGAAGTGCCAAGGCCGATGAGGACACCCGCAACGACAGGGCGCTTGCGCGCGGCGGCCAAGAGCGCACCTACGGCAAAGGCAATGGAGGGGATATCCCAGTTGCTGAAGGCGTGGATGATGACAAGGGGGCTGGCGGCGACGAGGATGGTGTCCCAGGTGCGGTTGCCCACCAGCAGGTAGACCATGTAGAGCACGCCTACCCAGATGCACGCCATGACCAAGGCGGTCAGGCCGAAGTACCATCCGGCCTCCGGGATGCCAACCCACTCAACCAGAGAGTACGTATTGCGGGCAATCCAGCCCATCAACCCCTGGAATAGGCCCGCGAGGACTGGGTACTCCATATAGCGGGTCAGGTCACCCTCTTGCCAAGAATAGGCATAGGGGAAGCCGCCTTCGTCGAGGCCACGGCCACCGTAGAGCGGGATGATGTCGTTATAGCAAAAAGAGGTGTACTGGCGGTTGCCCGCCCAATTTAGGTTAATGACCCCGTCATCACCGCGGGTGCCGCCGGCGCAATTAGCCTTCGAGAGGAATCCGCACGCCAGGAAAACCCAGCCGACGGCGATTATGGCGCGCAGCGGGGTCCACCACTGGGTGCGGCGTACACCGGCAAAACGGCCCCTTGGCCCGCCGAGGAATTCAATTACCCCGCGGGCCAAGGGTTCTGAGGAGGCGGGAATGCGCTGGTGCGGATTCGCTGTCACTGCCGCCTACCCTAGGAGATCTGCCAAGTCGCTATCGGGGCCGATGAGGTCATCCAACGACGGCGCCTCTGGCTGGGCCGGAGCCTGGTTGCTATTACCGCTATTGCCACCATTGCCGCTATTGCCATTACCGCGTTGCGGTTTCGGGGCAGGCTTCGGACTCTCCGGCTTATTCTCCGGCTGAACCGGTTTGGTCTCCTCTTCCGGAGCTGCTTGCTCGGCAGGGGCCTCGTAGTCCTGGGTATCGCCAGCGCCGCTATCCCAGCTCGGGTCATAGGCCGGAGCGGCCGTTCCGGCGCCCATGTTGCCGAATCCCAGCGGATAGGCAGCCGGGAAGTTTTGGAATTCGGAGTTGGCCAGGGAGTTGTCCAGCACGGCCTTCCAAATCTTGGTTGGCGCGCCCGCGCCGTACATGATGCCGCCGTACTGATCGAAGATGGCGGAGGTGTTATCCGCGGTACCTACCCACACGGCGGTAGCCAGCTGCGGGGTAGCACCGACCATCCAGGCATCCTTGTTATTTCCGGTATCGCCCATCTGAGTGGTGCCGGTCTTTGAGGCGGAAACACGGCCACCGGCAAGAGCGCCATTAGACCATGCGGCCACCGGCTCCATGGCTTCGATGACGTTATTAGCCACGTTGGACGATACGCGGCGCTCGCCCTCGTCTTCGGGGTGCTCGTACAGCACTTCGCCGGCAGCGTTTTCTACGCGCTGCACAAAGTGCGGGTTATGCCACACGCCCTGGTTAGCCAGGGTGGACATTGCGGTGGCCATATCGAGCGGGCGGGACTGGTACTGGCCCAGAACAATGCCTTCGAATGGCTGCTTGCCCTTTTCCGTCAGCGTCTTTTCAATGCCCGGCAGGGACTTAGCCACGCCAAGGGCGTGCGCCATATCTGCGGTGTCCTGCGTGCCGTTCTTGAGGTCCTCCTGCAGGCGAAGGAAGGAGGTATTCAGGGATTGCTTGGTAGCCTCGCGCAGGTTGCATACGCCGCAGCCGCCGCCCACGTTGGTGACAACATCCGAGCCAGGCAGCTGGTACGGAGCGGAAGAGTAATTGGTATCTAGACTGATGCCCTGCTGCAAGGCGGCCGCAAGGGTCATGATCTTGAAAGTAGAACCGGTCTGCAGCGGGGAGTTGGCGTAGTCCCAACCATTGGAATCGTGGCCGCCAAAGTATCCACGGACCGCACCGGTCTTCGGATCGATGGTCACGGAAGCCGCACGCGCGTCCTCTTGCAGCGGAGCCATCTGGTCATCGACTGCCTGAATGGTGTTGTTTTGCACATTCATGTCGATGGTGGTGGTGATGCGCAGGCCGCCGGTGGACACCTCGTTTTCGGTGATGCCTACCTCTTCCAGTTCGCGGATGACCTGATCCTTGATGTGGCCATTAGCGCCTGGGGCTTCGGTGTAGGCAGAGTACTCAGCTGGGTCGCGGGTCTCTGGGAAGACCATGCCATCGCGCTGTTCCTGGGTGAGGTCACCCATGTCTACCAAGCCATCAAGGACGTAGTTCCAGCGGTCCTCGGAGCCCTCCTGGTTCACGCGCGGGTCGAGGCCGGACGGGGACTGAATGAGGCCGGCGAGCATGGCGCCTTCCTCCGGAGTGAGGTCCTTGGCGTCCTTATCAAAGTAGGCATTGGATGCCGCCTGGATGCCGTAGGCATTGCGGCCGAAGTACACGGTGTTGAGGTAGGCGTTGAGAATATCCTCCTTATCCCACTCATTGGTCATCTTCACCGAGTAGATGAGCTCGCGAATCTTGCGCACGTAGGAGTATTCGTTGCCCACCAGCGTGTTTTTCACATACTGCTGGGTAATGGTGGAACCGCCGCCAGCATCTTCATTGCCGGTTACCTTACCAACCACGGCGCGGCCGAGGCCGGTGAAGGAGAAGCCGGAGTTATCCCAAAAGTCACGGTCCTCCGCGGCCAGCACGGAGTCCTGCACGTATTCCGGGATTTCATCCAGCTTCACGTGGGTGCGGTTGCCTTCCGGCGGCACCAGGCGGGCGAGCTGGGTCTGATTATCACCCGCGTAGATGGTGGAGACCTGGTTATTGGCCAGGTCCTTGGGCTCCGGAACGGAGTATTGCGAGTATGCGTAGGCAAAAAGTCCTGCGGGCAGTGCTACAAAGACCAGTAGGAACGCCAAAACGACCCACGGCCAGATGCGGCGCTTCTTTGTCGCCTGCTTTTTGCTGGGGCGAGCCACCTTAGTGGACTTGCCGGTAGATTCCTTCTCGGTCACTGATTCGTGTCCTCATTCATCCCTGATCACAAACTAAATAATTGCAGCTTACTGCCTAAGGCGGTGCGCTGGAAACTAACACGCGTTAAATGCAGTAGCAGAACGCAACAAGTGGTTCCACCGGCACTGGCGGCATACCTCCACCTCGTGCACCGTAAACTCCAAGCCCTCGGCCACAAACTCCGCTATTTCTTTCTCACTGCGGGCGCTTCCGGCGCGGCGGCCGAGGTTCTCGCCATAGACCCAGCGCGTGAGCCGCAAAGGCTCGCCGCACACGGGGCATTCCTTATCCATGGTGCGCCCATGGTGCTCAGCTGCGGCGCGCAGCAAAAAATCAGCATCGCACACGTCCTCCCGCGTGAGCTGCCCGGCGCGAAATTCGCGCAGGTGGTGGGCGCGCTCCCACTCATGGGAGAGCACGTGCTTATAGGCAACGGAATTCACCCGGATCATCCTAATTACCTCTTCTTGATCGATCCACATGGCGTTATGCCACCGTAGGGCATAGTTTTCGGCTTACTCTTGCGCAGTCACTGACAGCCACAACTCATGGAGTTAAAGGAGTAGACCGTGTCCGAAAAAGTAAAGGTCGCCATCGTGGGCGTCGGCAACTGCGCCACGTCCCTCATTGAAGGCGTGGAATTTTATCGCAACGCCGCGGCCGACGCAGATATTCCCGGTTTGATGCACGCCCAATTTGGCCCGTACCACGTAGGCGATGTGGAATTCGTTGCCGCTTTCGACGTGGATGCGGACAAGGTGGGCAAGGATCTGGCGGAGGCTACGCGCAGCTCCCGCAATTGCACCATTTCCATTACCGACGTCCCTGAGCTGGGCGTTACCGTGCAGCGCGGCCCTACCCTGGACGGCCTCGGCCGGTACTACCAAGAATCCATCGCGGAATCGGAAGCCCCGCTTGCCGACGTCCCCGCCATACTCCGCCAGTCCGGCGCCGACGTCGTAGTCTCCTACCTGCCGGTGGGCTCTGAGGAAGCGGATAAGTTCTACGCCCAGGCGGCCATCGATGCAGGCTGCGCCTTTGTCAATGCCTTGCCGGTCTTTATTGCCTCTGATCCGGTATGGGCGAAGAAGTTCGAAGATGCCGGGCTGCCCATCGTGGGCGATGATATTAAGTCCCAGGTGGGCGCCACCATTACTCACCGCGTCATGGCGAAGCTCTTTGAAGACCGCGGCGTGCGCTTGGAGCGCACCATGCAGCTCAATGTGGGCGGCAATATGGATTTCAAGAATATGCTCGAGCGCGAGCGCCTCGAATCCAAAAAGATCTCCAAGACGCAGGCCGTAACCTCTAACCTGCATAACTCGCCCATCGCCGGCAAGCGCGAAGACCGCAACGTCCACATCGGGCCTTCCGATTACGTGGAATGGCTCGATGACCGTAAGTGGGCCTATGTCCGCTTAGAGGGCTCCGCCTTTGGCGAAGTACCGCTGAACTTGGAGTACAAGCTGGAGGTCTGGGACTCGCCTAACTCCGCCGGCATCATCATTGACGCCGTACGCGCCGCCAAGATTGCCCTCGACCGCGGGGTGGCGGGCCCGGTACTGGCTGCCTCGTCCTACCTGATGAAATCCCCGCCGGTACAAAAGGCTGATGACGTGGCGCGCGCCGAGCTAGAAGGCTTTATTGCCGGAAACTAATTTTTTGACTTCCGAACTACCGCGCAGGGAAAACGGGCTATACAATCGTTTTCTATGACGCAGCAACATGAGGAGAAGGGCCCCGCTCAATCCCCGTCTACGTACGAGGATGCCGTCGAGGTCGCGCGTTCCATCCAGCCGTCGCTCAATAAGCTCATTCTTATTTTCCAGCGCACGGCGGAGGGCTCTTCATTGACCACCTCCCAGGTGTCCATCATGAACCAGCTGCGTATGCGCGGACCGTCCCGCGTTTCCACCATCGCGCAGGCAGAGCTTATCCGCATGCCCACCGCCTCCAACGCGCTCTATCAGCTAGAGCGCCGCGGATACGTGGAACGCCACCGCGATGAAGAGGATCGCCGCGGCGTCTTGGTAGCGCTGACGCAACTAGGCGAATCCGAACTAGCCATCGTCTCGCAGCAGCGCGCCTCCGCCCTAGCAGAGATCATGCGGTGGCTCGAGCCGAAGGATTTGGAGACCGCCAACGAAGTAGCCACCGTTATCTCCAAGCTGGCTGATGTCTATCGCCCCACAATGCACGGCGAACAGCGCTAGTTTTGCCCGCGGTGATTTCATTTTTCGTGGGCTTAACGTGATAATTGAGAAAACGAAAACCGTAATCTCTCACTAGTTCACTCCGTATGGCAACTGATTCTTCCGATGGGCATCTGCCGGCCTTGAGCAAGGGCTCGGCCGATAAACCCCTTCGCATTCTTATTTCTTGGAGCCCTTCTTCCTCCGGCACCGAGGCTCTAGATTGTGCCGCGTGGCTTTCCCGTACCGCCGCTACCCAGGTGCGCGTCATCTCGACCGTGTTTCAGCCGTGGACTACTACTTCCCTCACCAAGCTGGGCGGAAAATATAAGAAATGGTTTAAAGCACAAAAGGAGGCCTGCGCGGCCGCGACCCATGCCGCCCTCGATGAAGCCGGCGTACCCCGCAGCTGCTGGGATGACAAGCCTTCCCTCTTGGTCGATGGGCCTTCGCGCCCCCATCTGCTGACGGAGATGGCCAAGAAGTTCGAGGCAGACCTCATCATCTTAGGCCCCAACCAGGCGGCGCCGAAGGGCCGTTTCTTCGCTGGTTCTACGGCCGATACCCTGCTGCATTATTCCCCTCAACCATTGGGCTTGGTGCCCCGCAAGGTGAAGCTGTCCAAACACGGCGTCACCCGCTTCAACTTTGCCATTACCGAACGCAGCCCGCGCGAAGATCATGAGATGCTCGCCGCAGCGGAGCTCGCCAACCGCTGGAACCTGCCGCTGCGCCTGCTTGCCTTCTCAGCAAAGGGACTGCTCAATACGCCGTCCAAGGATAAGCACGATATGGCGCTTAAGCTGACGGCCGAGTGGCTCGAGGATTCCCTCGCCATGCTGGACCGCGCCCGCGATAGCATCCAAGAAAAATTCCCCGATCTGGATGTCACCTCAGAAATCGGTTCCGGTGCAGGCTGGGGCGGGGCGGTGGATTCGCTCAAGTGGAAAAAGGGCGATCTGATGCTCATGGCCTCCACCCCGCAGGGCCCCATCGCCCGCGTGTTCTTGGGATCTACCGCCACGGAGCTGCTGCCGCATATTCGGGTGCCTATCTTGGTCCACCCATCCTGCGGTTAGGATTGGGGCATGAGCCAGCGACCAGAGCATCCCGAAAACGATCTGACTTCCGATGCGGACTATGCCAATCTGCGCCGCCCGGAACCGCGGAGCTTTGATGAGCTGGCCGATGAGCCGGACCCTTTAGAGATTGCCGCTGCTAACCGCCGCTCCACCCGCCAGGCCGTCTGGTACATGATCGGCGTTCTTGTGCTCTCCGCGCTCTATGGTTTCGCGGTCGCACTCGTCACCCGGCTCTCCGGTGGTCCCTTGTGTGAGGATGGCACCGCCACGTGGCTCTGCACCGACGGGCAGCGCACCTTCTTTAGCCTGACCACCCCGATCATTCCCTTCTTCGGCATGATCGGCTGTGCCATCATCATGGTGCGCAAGCTGCACCGCTATCTGCGGTGGCGCAGTTGGATGGCCATTTTCTGGGTAATGGCCTGCAATTTCATGCTGTGGACCATTACCGATATCCAGCTGTTCCTCATGGACTCGGCCGCCACATAGAAACTTTCCGCCTCCCTATGATCCTCCTGCTTGATAATTACGATTCTTATACCTTCAACCTTGCCCACCTCATCGCGGAGGTAGCCGGACGCGAACCACTCGTCGTCGCCGCCGGTGAAGCGGAAGGGCTGGCCGAGCGCGTCCGTGCCGGCGAATTTTCACATGTGGTGATTTCTCCTGGCCCGGGCACGCCGGAACGCGAGGAGGATTTCGGTGCTGCCCGGGGCATTATCGCCGCCGCAGCCGCGGCCGAGATTCCGGTACTGGGTGTATGCCTTGGTCACCAGGGGCTAGGTCTGCTGGCCGGTGCCCAGGTGTCGCGCGCGCCGCAGCCGCGCCACGGTTTTGTCTCTACCATCAGTCACTCGGGCGAAGGCATCTTCGCCGGAATCCCGCAAGACTTCGAAGTGGTGCGCTACCACTCCCTGCATATAGAGGAGACCCCCGGCATTACCGTGCATGCCCGCAGCGAGGATGGCGTCATCCAAGCGCTTAAGGTCGACGGCTTGCCGCACTGGGGCGTGCAATTTCACCCGGAGTCGGTGCTTACCCAGTACGGCCGGGAGATTATGCGCAACTTTCTGGGCGGGTTCCGCCTGCTCCACCGCGAAGTCCCCGGCGCGGTGAACTGCCCACAGGTCTTTGCCACCCTGCGCGCCGAGGGCAACGATGCCTTCTTCCTCGACTCCGCAGATCCCCGCGGGCGCTATTCCATCCTCGGCGATACCGCCGGCGCATTGAGTCGCTCTTTCCGCTACCGGCTTGGCGACGCCCCCGATATCCTCACCCTCCTCGACCGCGAGCTTGCCACCCGTATCATCGACGCACCGGCCCTCCCGTTTACCGGCGGGGTCATCGGGTATTTGGGCTATGAATGCGCCCAGCTCACCCTGCCCATTGAGCTACGCCACCGCTCCCCTTACCCAGATGCCTACTTTGTGCGGCCGCAGTCCTTCATCGTCTACGACCATCACACAGAAACCGCGCACCTGTGCTGCCTTGCCGGTGACGGCGCCGAGGAATTGCTAAACCGCCTGGAGACCGCCTTGGATGCAGAGGAACCACGGCCCACGGGGGAGGACGGTGGGGCGTCGCTAAGCGGGGGCTCCTGGCGCAGCCCTGGCTACCTGGAGCGGATTAAGCGCGCCCAGGAATTCCTGCACGCCGGCGAGAGCTACGAGGTCTGCCTGACCGATACCTACACGGCCGCGGCCGAGGGTGAGCTCTATCGCCAATTGCGCTCGCACAATCCCGCTCCCTATGCCGCGCACCTCGTCTTCGACGGCGTCGAGGTCTGCAGTGCCTCGCCCGAGCGCTTCCTCACCGTGCGCGGCCGCGAGGTAGAGGCCAAGCCGATTAAGGGCACCATCTCGGCCGATCAGGATCCCGCGCTGCTGACCACGGACCCGAAGACACGGGCCGAAAACCTCATGATCGTTGATCTACTGCGCAATGATCTCTCCCGGGTATGCGAACCCGGCACCGTGCGCGTGCCGAAGTTGATGCAGGTAGAAAGCTATGCCACCGTGCATCAATTGGTCTCCACCATTACCGGGCAGCTGCGCGCCAGTGCCACCGCGATCGATGCCCTCCGCGCCATCTTCCCTCCCGGATCGATGACGGGCGCGCCGAAGCTGCGCACCTGCGAGATCATTGACCAGCTCGAAACGGGACCGCGCGGCGTGTACTCCGGCGTGGTGGGCTACCTGGGGTTTGACGGTCAATCCGATCTCAGCGTGGTCATCCGCACGGCCGTGCGGGCGGCCGGTGAGGTCACCATCGGCGCCGGCGGGGCCATCGTCCTAGATTCGGATCCGGCCGCCGAGTTAGAAGAGCGCAACCTCAAGGCCCAATCCGTGTTGGGGGCGTGGCAATGAGCACCTACCTCTGGCACGAGGGCAGCTTCATTCCAAGCCAGCCCCACCCCGGCCCCTTTGACGTTGCGGATTCTTGGCGGATGCTTGCCGACGCCCACTCCAACGCCCTCCCCCTGCACCTCCAGCGCTTCGAGTCGGTGGCCGGACCGCTTCCCGCCGGCTTCGTCCCCGCGATGCTGCAGCTTATGGGCCCCGGCGATCTCTTCCCCCGCATCTCGCTAGCCGGCGGACAACTGCGCCTCGATATTCGCCCTGCGCCCCCTGCGCGCCCGGTCACCCGGGTGACCTATGTGCAAGCCCCCGACCCGCGCATGCAGCCTTTAGTCAAGGGCCCCGACTTCCCAGCGCTGGCACGCTACCGTAACAAGCATCAGGCAGACGGCACCGATGACACCGCCATCGTGGATGCCTCCGGTGCCATGGTGGAGACCACCACCGGCGCGCTCGTCGCCTGGGATGGGGAGACGCTCATCCTCCCCACCGGTCAGGCGCTACCCAGCATCACGCTGCGCCAGGTCATCCGGCGCGCTGCGGACCTTGGAATTCACACCGAAACGCGCCCCATCACCGCCGAACTCGCCGCCGAGTGCCCCCTGTGGTTCCTCAACTCGCTCCACGGCATTAGCCCGGTCAGCGAGCTACACGCCCCCACCGGCACCGGCGTCATCTATCCGCCGCGCAGCCCGCATACCACCGCGTGGCAGCACTGGTGGTGGGGCTGCTTCCGCAAGGAAACGGCGCGCGACTAGCTCTCCTGCTTGGCTAGCTGCGCTGCCACTTCGGCGCAATCCGGCCGGCCGCAGTGCTGGGTTTCTACGTGCTGGATGCAATCATCACAGATGAGTACCTGCTGGCGGCAGGTGTCTTCATTGATGCAATTGTGGAAGGTATTCGTGCCCTTGCCGCAGTGCACGCAGTGGCCCAGCTGGATGAAGCCGGGGTCTTGGAGTCCTTGGCCAAACTCGTGGTGCATGCGCTTGTCAAAGACATACATGGAGCCTTCCCACAGGCCATCATTGCCGTACTTCTCGCCGTAGCGCACGATGCCGCCATCGATCTGGTAGACCTCTTGGAAGCCACGGTTCTTCATCAACGAGGACAGGATCTCGCAGCGAATGCCACCGGTGCAGTAGGACACCACCGGCTTATCCTTCATCCAGTCATACTTGCCGGATTCGATTTCCTCGATGAAGTCATGCGTGGTTTTCACATCGGGCACGACGGCATTTTTAAACTTGCCAATCTCTGCCTCCATGGCGTTGCGGCCGTCAAAGAAGACGACCTCCTCGCCACGTTCTTCTACCAGCTTATTTACCTCTTCTGGCTTGAGGTGCACGCCGCCGCCGACGACGCCGTTTTCATCCACCTTCAGCTCACCCGGCGCGCCAAAGGCCACGATTTCATCGCGCACCTTGACCGAAAGGCGCGGGAAGTCATCCGCGCCGCCCTCGGACCACTTAAACTGCATGCGCTTAAAGCCGGGGTATTCCTTGGTCTGGCGGACGTAGCGCTTACAGGCTTCCATATCGCCGCCAACGGTGCCGTTGATGCCGTGCTCGGAAATAAGGATGCGCCCCTTGAGCCCCAGGGACTCGCACAGGGTGCGCTGCCACAGCATGATCGCGGTGGGATCTTCGATGGGGGTAAAGCAGTAGTACAGGAGAACTTTGCCAATAGTCACGCCCCAATCTTAGGCCCGCAGCTGCGCAGATCCCCAATCTTGTAGCTCTCCCTTATAAGACCGCGGCCCCTCCAGCACAAGCTGAAAGGGCCGAATCTTGAGCATGCGGAATCTAGCGCTTCTGGTACAGCGCCTTCTTGCGGGCGAAGACGGGATCAGAGGTCACGAGCACACCGAGGTTGCGGAAGATTCCCTCATCCACAGAACCCAGGATGGTGGTGGTGTGGACGTCGCAACCAGCAAGCTCCTTGATCTGCTCCAGCGCCTTGCGGGCATTGTCATCCTTCGCCGCAGACACGGACAAGGCGATGAGCACCTCGTCGGTATGCAGGCGTGGATTCTTGGAACCCAAATGCTTGGTCTTGAGTGTTTGAATCGGCTCGATGGACTCGGGCGACAGCAGATGAATATCGTCATCGATGCCCGCCAGGTGCTTCAGCGCGTTGAGCAGCATCGCCGCTGAGCATCCCAACAGGGGCGCGGTGCGGCCGGTGATCATGGTGCCGTCGTGCAGCTGCATAGCGGAGGCGGGCTCGCCGGTTTCTTCCGCGCGCTGGCGAGCAGGTGCCACCACGGGGCGGTCTTCTACCTTGATGCCGGCCTTGGCCATGATGACCGCGGCGCGCTCGGATTGCTCGGTGCCCAAGCCCGCACGAGCCTCTTCCACCTGCGCCTTGAAGTAACGGCGGATGATTTCTTGCTGGGCGGCGGCGCGGCATACGGCGTCGTCAGTAATGCAGAAGCCCGCCATGTTCACGCCCATATCCGTCGGAGACTGGTATGGGGTGGTGCCGGTGAGCTTTTCCAAAAGTGTGCGCAGCAGCGGGAATGCTTCCACATCGCGGTTGTAGTTCACGGTGGATTCGCCGTGGGCGGACAGGTGGAAGTGGTCAATAATATTGGAATCATTGAGGTCCACCGTGGCGGCCTCATAGGCCAGGTTCACGGGGTGTTCCAGGGGGAGATTCCAGATAGGGAAGGTTTCAAACTTGGCGTAGCCGGCATTATTGCCGCGCTGGTGCTCGTGGTAGACCTGCGAGAGCGCGGTGGCCAGTTTGCCGGAGCCAGGGCCCGGCGCGGTGACAACGACGAGGTCGCGGGAGGTTTCCGCAAACTCATTGCGCCCAAAGCCCTCTTCGGACACGATGAGGTCCGTATTGGTGGGGTAACCAGGGATAACGCGGTGGCGCGCCACCTTGAGGCCGAGGCGCTCTGCCTTGTCGATGAAGGCCTCCGCCTGGGAGTTGCCTTCCTCCAGCTGGGTCATGACGATGTTTTCTACCAAGAATCCGCGGCTGCGGAATACATCCACCAGGCGCAGCAGGTCATCTTCATAAAGGATGCCCAGGTCCGCGCGTACCTTCTGGCGGGAGATATCCTTCGCGTTGATGCAGATGAGGATCTCTACGTCCTCTTTGATGCGCTCCAGCATCGCGATTTTATTGTCCGGAGTGAAGCCGGGCAGCACGCGGGAGGCGTGCATATCGTCAAAAAGCTTGCCGCCCATCTCTAGGTAGAGCTTGCCGCCGATTTCCTCGCGGCGGGCGTGGATGTGCTTCGACTGCAGCTCAATGTATTTCTCGCGGTCAAAGCCGATTTTTTGCGTCATGATTTGAAAGCCTTCCCCTGAGTTAAATCATTCCGCATTTCGAGTTTACGCTATTGTCTCCCCGCAAATAAGTGAGCTGGTTAGCGCCCGGTTTGGCCGAAAATTCTTCCCGATTAAACTGGATTTCATGCCTGAAGGTCACGTCATCCACCGCCTAGCTAATAAATTCAACGCCGATTATCGCGGCATGCCACTGCACGTGACCAGTCCGCAGGGTCGCTTCGCGGCGGAGGCGGAGCTTCTCGATGGCGAGCGCATTGAGCTGGCAGAGACCTACGGCAAGCACCTTTTCGTGCACTTTAGCGCCCAGGATCCGCGCCATATCCTCTATATTCACCTAGGCCTGATTGGCAAACTGCGCTTCGAGCCCCGCGAGGAAACCGGGGGACAGATCCGAGTGCGCATCGATAATGGCGCCGAGGCCGCTAACCTGCGCGGACCGCAGTTTTGCCGCCTGCTCACTGAAGAGGAGTACCGCGCACAGCTAGCCAAGGTAGGCCAAGACCCGCTGCGCACGGATGCCGATGTGGAGGCGCTCTGGGCCAAAGTGCATAAATCGCGGCGCAGCATCGGCTCACTCATGATGGATCAGCACCTTTTTGCCGGCGTGGGCAATATCTACCGGGCCGAGACCCTCTTTCGCCACGGCCTCTCCCCTTTCCTGCCGGGCCGAGATGTTTCCCGTGAAACCTTTGACGCCACGTGGGCGGACTTGGTGGATCTGATGGAGTACGGGGTGGAGCACGGCCGCATCGATACCGTGCGGCCCGAGCATTCCCCCGAAGCCATGGGGCGCGAACCGCGTAAAGACGACCATGGCGGCGAGGTCTACGTCTACCGCCGCGCCGGCCTACCTTGCTATATCTGCGGCACCCCAGTGGCAGAAAAAGTCATGGAGGGACGCAACCTATTTTGGTGCCCGACCTGCCAACCGGCTTCTTAAAGGCCTATCCTGGCGGGCATGCGACATGCCTATAGCGTTGCCGCCGTCCGCGCGGCGGAGCATTCCCTTCTCGCCCAGCAGAACTTTGACGATGAGCTCATGCGCTTGGCCGCACGAGGCGTAGCAGCCACGGCTACAAGCATGCTCGACTCTGGACGGCACGTAACTATCCTTGCCGGGCCAGGCGGCAACGGTGGCGATGGCCTCTATGCTGGCGCTTTCCTGGCAGAAGAGGGCTACTCAGTGGAGGCCATCCTTGCAGCGGATAGCGCCCACGAACCCGCACTGAAGGCATTTACCGCGGCCGGCGGAACCATTGCGCGCGACCTAGGAAACGCCGATCTGCTTATCGACGCCGTCGCCGGCCTCGCCTCCACCCGCGGCCTTTCCGGTGCCCCACTAAGGGCCTATACCGAGGCCAAGGAGCGCGGGGTCCCGGTATTAGCGGTGGACATTCCTTCGGGCATTAACGCCGATACCGGCGTGGCCGCAGCCGATGCCGTAAAGGCTGAGGTGACCATTAGCTTTGGCTGGGCCCGCGCCGGACATATCTTTGCCCCGGAATGCGGCGCGGTGGTGCTCTGCGATCTGCGCCTGCCCGGTGCCCCGCGCTCCTTTGCAGAAGAGCTTTCCGCTACCGCGGAGCCGGTGGGCTATATCGCCAATGAACCCACTATCGCCTTGCCCTACCAGTGGCCGACTGAGCCGGTGCTTTCGGGAGAACAAGGCCTGGTCACCGCCCCGAAGCCGGTGGGCTGCACGGGGCCAATTCTGGATCCGACTCCGGGGGCGAAAAGCACCAAATACACCGGCGGGGTGACCGCGGTATGTGCTGGCAGCAACACCTTTCCCGGCGCGGGCATCCTCGCCGCCACGGGCGCGGTGCGCGCCACGCCGTCCATGGTTCGCGTCGTGGGCAATGACTCCGTGGTCGCAAACCTGCCAGAGGTAGTGCCCCATGCCAGCGCCCAAGAAAAAGTCCACGCCCAAGCCTGGGTCGTAGGCCCAGGGCGAGGCACCGGACCGGAGGTGGCGGCGGAATTGCGCGCCGTGCTGGAACGCCGGCTGCCCACGATTATCGACGCCGATGCGCTGACCATACTTTCTACTTGTGGGGATCTGCGCGAACTCGTACGCGATCATCCCTGCGCCGTCCTGACCCCGCATGCCGGGGAGTTTGAGCGGCTCTACGCGGCAACTCTCGGCCGCGAACTTAATCTTTCAGAAGGCCTCGGGGTGCGCCTGCGCGAGCTTTCCGATGCGCTCGACTGCTTCATCCTGCACAAGGGCCGGATCACCACGGTCACGGCCCCAGGCCAGAGGATTTACGGCATGAACGCTGGGCATTCTTACGCGGCCACCGCCGGTTCTGGTGACGTGCTCTCCGGCATCCTCGGCGCGACGCTCGCGCAATTAGATATCGCTGAAGTTGGTGCGGAGGCGATCATTATGGAAATCCTGCACGCCGCGGCCATCCACCAACACGCGGCGGCCATTGCCGCCCACACCCCAGACGGCTATGGGATTTGCTCCGCCTCCCAGATTGCGGCACGGGTGCCGCAGGCAATTGCCCGGCTACTCCTCATGCAGCGCTAGCTGAGGCTAGCTGAGCGCAGAAACCTTCTCCTGCTCGGAGACATGGCCGTCCTTGACCTCCACCACGCGGTCAGCGAAGTTCAGCAGGGAGCGGTCGTGGGTCACCAGTACGGTGGCGGTGTTCATCTCCTGGGTGACATCGCGCAAGAGGCGGATGATTTCCTGCGAGAGGTGGGAATCAAGCGCAGAGGTAGGCTCATCGGCCAAGAGCAGGTCCGGCTGCTCCATGAGCGCTCGGGCGATATTGACGCGCTGGCGCTGGCCACCGGATAACTGACCCATGCGGCGGTTTCCCATCCCCGCTAGGCCAACAAACTCCAATAGCTCATCGGCGCGCTGTGGGCGCAGCTTGCGGCCAGCGATATGGTCCATGATCACCAATTGGTCGCGCACATTGAGCGAAGACAGCAGGTTGGCCTGCTGGAAGATGATGGAGCGGGTACCGTCCACGTGCACGGACCCGGAGTCTGGAGTGATGAGGCCTGCGGCTACGGACAGCAACGTGGACTTGCCGGACCCGGACTCACCCACGATGGCGGTAAGGGTGTTGGATTCGGCGATGAGGGAGGCGTCGGCAAGCGCGGTGGTAGTAGTCTCACCGTCCTGGTAGGTCACGGTGGCGTTGCGGATATCAAGAATGGTGGACATGTTAAGCATTTCCTCCAAGAGCATCGAGTGGGTTGGCTTTAGCTACGCGGCGGGTAGCAATAAGGGCGCCGGCCATGCCGAGGGCCCAGATGCCAACCGCGGGAACGGCGATGGTGCGCAGGGAAACATCGAAGGGCACGGTGCCGGAAGCAAGCGTGCCGAGCACCCAACCAACGACAGCACCCGCAATGGTGCCGGCCGCCAAGATGATGGCGGCTTGTGCCAGGGCATCGCGCAAGAGGTAGCGCACGGTGGCACCGAGCGCCCGCAGGATGGACAGGTCGCGGGTGCGTTGAATGGTCCATACGGTCAAGAAAGCGACGGTGACCAGCGCGGAGATGCCGTACAAGAAGCCCTGCATGGTAAGCAGCGAGCCGCGCTCAGACTGATAGGCCGCTAGGCCGGAAAAGGACGTGGACACCTTCACGGAGCCTGGAACCTCGTACTTATACAGCGCTGCAGTACCGATAACGCCTTCTGGAGCATGGCTAATCTGCTGCCAGGACTCGGTGGAGGCCCACACCACCTCGGAGTGGGAGTACATGGTCTCCGGAACGGTGCCCTCCACCGAGAAGTCGGCGCCGCCTAGGGTGACGGTACCGGCCGCGTCGATGGACTCTGGCAGGAGCACACCCTGCTCCGGGATGGTCTTATCGGTACCCGGAACCTGAGTTCCGGCCGGCAGGCTGAGGACAGCAACGCCGCCGTGGCCCTCCAGCTTGGTCTGGGCCGCACCGAAGGGAATGCCATCGCTGGCGACATCGCCGGCGTGCATCTCGGATTCGCTAAAGGAAGGGTCCTCGGTGGAAAAGGAAATATATGGGTACTCCTCTTCTAGGGACTCCAACGCGGAAGTATTTTGCTTGGACAGGCCCTCCGTGAGGCCGGAGAGCATCACGAGCAGAAGGGTAATGAGCGCAACCGTGCCGCCGATGAGCGCGAAGCGGCCGCGCGCTGTGGTGATTTCTCTGATTGCTAGGAACATAGTTCTATATTCGCTTTATGCAGGTCAGAAGTAATCGGCCAGCTCGCTGAACCTCGAGTCAACCAAGTGGTTGATTCACGGTCCACCGGTGCGCGGATATCCTGGGTGGTTGTGTTTAAAGGACAAAAATTATGGGTCTATGGCCTCCACGCCATGTTCGCGTTTCTGCTGGTCTTCGGCGTGGCGCGCGCCTATGTGGATGGCCGGCTCGATGCCCGGGTAATCGGCTTAGCCATCGCCCTCGCCGTGGTGTATGCCGCACAGCGTTGGCTGCCCACGTGGTTATGGCTGGGCGGACTATGCCTCCTGTGGCTGGGCCTGATGGTGCATGCGCAGGATTTCATGTGGCTGGAATTCCCGCTCATTTTTGTCTTTCTGCGTGCCCTGCCCACCGTGCCTGGGTTGGTTTCCATCGCCGTGCTGTGGGCAGCAGCGGCATTCATTCCCGCCTGGCTGCACCCCGAGGGCTGGTCCATCGCTGCGGCCGTGGGACCGCTTATCGGTACCGCCTTTGCGGCCACGGTCTTTTTCATCCAGCGGCGGCTGCAGGCAGAGGCGGCGCACCACAGGGACATCGCCAAGCAGCTGCGCGAAACCCAAGCCGAGCTGGCCGCCAGCGAGCACCAAGCCGGCCGACTAGAGGAGCGTGAGCGCCTCTCCCGCGAGATCCATGACACCGTTGCGCAAGGCCTCAGCTCCATCTTGTTGCTCTCCCGCGCGGCCCGCGGCACCGATGATCCAGCGACTAAAGAGGAGCAGCTGGCGGTTATCGAGGATGTCGCGAGCGAGAACCTGGCTGAGGCCCGCCGCTTTGTCCGCGAACTCGCTGGCCCCGATGAGCGACTGGAAACCCAGCTCACTTCCCTGCTGTCCCAGATGCGCAGCCGCGTGAAAGCCTTGGGGAAAGAGACCACCTTTGAGCTGGTGGTTTCCGGCAGCGGCAAGGTGCCCGAATGCATCAAAGAGGTCATCGTGCGCGCCGCGCAAGAGGGCCTAAATAACGTCATCAAACACGCCCACGCCTCGCGCGCCGTGGTCACGCTCGGCCTTTTCGAGGATGCGGTGACCTTGGACGTCGTTGATAATGGATGCGGACTATCCGCCTCCCCTCGCCCCAGCGGCGGGGATCATGGTTTCGGGCTTACCGGCCTGCGCGACCGCGTGGAAGCTGTGGGCGGCACCATGAACCTGGAATCCGGCGAAGGCACCGCCCTGGCCGTCCGTATCCCGCTGAAGGAGAAAAGCAATGGTTAATGTCATGCTGATTGATGATCACCCAGTGGTCCGGGCCGGCCTGCGTGCCATCCTTAATGCCTTCTCCGATGTCGAGGTAGTCATGGAAGGTTCCACCGGCGCGGATGTAGATAAGCTCTTTACGGACGACGCCCCGCAGGTAGACGCCGTGGTCTGCGATATTCAGATGCCCGGCATGGATGGCATCGCGGCCACCAAGCGGGTAGTGGAGGCCGGCGGCCCACCCGTGCTCATCCTGACCACCTATGACACGCAGGCCGATATCCTTGCCGCGGTGGAGGCCGGCGCGATGGGCTATCTGCTTAAAGATTCCCCCGAGCAGGCGCTGCACGAGGCCGTGCTCAATACCGCCGCGCACCGCCGCACCCTGGCACCGGAGGTAGTGGACCTCCTAGCCCAGCGCGTGGGCCGACCGCAGGAATCGCTGTCCACCCGCGAGCTAGAAATCCTCCGGGCGCTGTCCACCGGTTCCTCCAATAAGGAGCTGGCCAAGCAGCTTTTCATCTCTGAGGCCACGGTCAAAACCCACCTCATTCACATTTTTCAGAAGCTGGGCGTGGAAACTCGCACCGCCGCGGTGACCGTGGCGCGGGAGAGGAAGCTCATTTAATGCTGGACTGCATAGTCATTGGCGCCGGTCAGGCGGGTCTTGCGGTGGGCTATTACCTGCGCAAGAAGGGGCTGAATTTTGTCATTCTGGACGCCGAATCCGGCCCCGGCGCGGCCTGGCGCCACACCTGGCCTTCGCTTACGCTCTTTAGCAATTCCGCCTCCTCTAACCTGCCGGGATGGCCCATGCCCCACCACGAGGGCTTTCCGCCGGCCAGCCACGTTATTGATTATTTTGCGCGTTATGAGAAGCGCTATGAACTGCCCATCCGCCGGCCGGTCAGAGTGGATGCGGTAACCCATGATGGCGCGTGCTTCCACGTCTTTGCCGGTACAGAGCATCTGACCGCGCGCACGGTCGTGGCGGCCACGGGCACGTGGTCCGCGCCCTTTATCCCCTACTACCCCGGCGATTTTGGCGGACAGCAATGGCATTCGGCTTTCTACCCGGGCCCGGAGGACTTTGCAGGGTCCACCGTGGCGGTCGTGGGCGCGGCCAATTCCGGTGCCCAGATCGCGGCCGAGCTCCTGCTGTCCGGCGTGGAGACCACCTGGTATACCCGCAGCTCCCCGCGGTGGATGCCCGACGACGTTGACGGCCGCGTGCTCTTTCAGCGCAATCGCGCCCGCCTCAACGCCATGCTGCGCGGCGAACCAGACCCCGGCGCGGATTCCAACCTGGGCGATATTGTGATGGTTCCGCCGGTCCTACGCACACGGGATTCCGGACTTTTGCAGGCCACCCCCATGTTTTCTTCGCTTGAAGAAGTCACCGCAGACCACCTCATCTGGTGCACCGGTTTCCGGCCTGCCCTCCGGCCTATCCGCGGGCTCCTTGATGGCACCTCCCCCACCATCGACGGCCTCTTCCTCGTGGGTTACGGCACGTGGACCGGCCCCGGCTCCGCAACCATTACCGGGGTAAGCCCCTTTGCCAGGCAGACCGCGCACGACGTTGCGAATATATGTGACTAAAGCTATAGGTTAGTCTCAGCTAATTCGACTACACTGCCTTCACGCAGAGAGTGCGAAACGATTAGGGAAAGCTGGTTTATACATGTCTGCCTGGGATCTCTACGATGACCTCATCGATGCCATTCCCCGTGACATAATGGTCTCCCGCGCCGCCCAAGGCCCGCGGTGGACCCGGGTATACAACGAAAGCCCTAGCTGCGGCATGGCCATGACCATGTCAGCAACTTCTCGCCCGGCCCAGATGCGCGCCGAGTACTCCGGCGTTCCTTTACGCGCCATCGCCCAGCTGGCCAAGAGCTGGAATTTCTCGGAGGCTTCCTTCGGCATGGCCGCGCTAAATTCCTACTACGCCACACCTTCTGTGGCCGACGAGCATGGCTTTGCGCTTGCCGACGCCCCCTGGCCCCACATCTTCGATCCCTTCCGCAACGCCGTCGCCGGGAAGAAGGTCGCGGTCATCGGCCACTTCCCTTTTGCGCCCAAGGCACTCAACCAGGCTGCGGATTTTTATATGCTAGAGCGCTCGCTCAATGAGGGCGACTATCCCGATTCCGCCGCCGAATACATCCTGCCCGAGTGCGATTATGTCTTTATTACCGGCTCTGCCTTTGTCAATAAAACCGCGCCCCGCCTGCTCGAGCTCTCCCGCGAGTCCTTCAATGTCGTATTGGGTCCGTCAACTCCCTTAGCCCCGGTACTGGTTGAAGACTACGGCGTATCGCAGGTCACCGGAATGGTCCCAACCTCTCCCCTGGCTATGTTCGAGGGCTTAAGTGGTACCGATGCCGGCACCACCATGTTTGACTGGGGCCACCGAGTGGAATTATCTGCCTAAGGCCGCGCCGCCAACATCGCCTCGCATGCCGCTGCATAGATTTCTGCGAGCTCATCGATGGTTTTCTCCCGCACATAGGGAACGAGAATCACGTTGCGCGTAGTCGCAACGCCAACCAGCCTAAGGCCCACCGCTCGAGGCCTAGTTTCTAGAGAACTACCCCGGCCATAACGGCAAGCAGTAATGCACCCAAGCTCAATGCCGTAAACCACCCGATGACGCGTACAGTCCGCAGCTGGACCTTCGCGCTACTGCGGCTTACCAAGAACGCGCCCACAGACGCACCGAGGGTGTTGAAAACGAGGTCATCGACGTCGCTAAATCCCAACGAGAATACGTATTGGGTAATTTCGATACCCAGGCTGAGCACCATTGCCAGGAGGATGGTTCCACCGCGGCCAAAGCGAATGCGCCGTGAATTCTGTCCCAGCACCACTAGGCACGCCCCGAGCGGCATAAACAGCGCGATATTGCCAAAGGTATTGGTCCACGGACCCCACCACGGATGAGGGTTATTAAAGCCGTTGAACATCTGCAGATCGAGGCTGCGGCGAGCATGCGCACTGGCATCGATCACGCCGGGGATATCAATAAATGGCTTACCCACCGTAGCTACGGCGATTGCCATCAAAACGACCACACAGGCGACACCTGCATTGCGCCACAGGGTGGGTCGGGCAGGCACGCCCGGCGCCCCAACCTGGCGCGAGATGCGGGTGGATGTCGTAGTCATCGTCATGTTGTTCAAGTTAACAAGCAAGCCTGAAAAATCGCCGTGATATTCGCTGTTAAATCCCTGCATCACATTTAACGTACGATGGTGAGCATGAGCACGCTACTAGTAACTCGCAACGAAGATAAGTCCGTTACGACCTCCTTCGAAGAGGGGGAGTTCCTCGGCGAGGGCGACCTTACCGTTGATGTTTCTTATTCTTCCCTGAACTACAAGGACGCCATGGCTATCGCAGGTGACCGCGGCGTCATGCGCACCAGCCCGCTGGTTCCGGGCATCGACGTGGTCGGCACGGTTTCCGAATCCAGCGTCGAGCGCCTCCCAGTTGGCACCTTGGTAGCTTCCTTCGGCGATGGACTCGGCGAATTCCGCCACGGCGGCTACACCCCGAAGCAGCGCGTCAACTCCCAAGCAACCGTCGCCCTGCCCGCGGACTTCACCGCAGAGCAGGCGGCCGCCGTTGGCACCGCGGGCTACACTGCCGCACTGTGTGTTAATTCTCTGCGCGGGCTGCCCGATGGTCCGGTCCTGGTCACCGGCGCCACCGGTGGCGTGGGCTCCATCGCCGTAAACCTCCTTTCCAATGCCGGCTACGAGGTTCACGCGATGACCGGCCGCCCGGATGACTACTCCCAGTACCTCCACGAGCTTGGCGCCCACACCATTGTGGACCGCGCCGAGTTCGCCGAGGCCGGAAAGCCACTACAAAAGGCTAGCTATGCCGGTGCCGTCGACACCTCCGGCTCCCACGTCCTAGCCAATGTATTGGCCCGCACCGTGTGGGGCGGCACCGTCGCTTCCACCGGTATGGCCGCCGGCCCAGACCTGCCCACCACCGTCTTGCCTTTCATTCTGCGCAACGTACACCTGGCCGGCGTTAACTCTGTCGACGCCCCGCTGCACTACCGCCAGAACGCATGGCAGCTGCTCGCACGCAAGCTGGACCGGTCCATCCTTGAGTCCCTGACCAATACGATTCCATTGTCGGACGTCGTCGAAGAATCCAAGTCCCTCCTCGAGGGCACCCACCACGGACGCACCGTTCTTAAGATTTCCTAGATCCCGCCTAGCCAATCTTGTAAGGCACCTGCTGTTATGGCGGGTGCCTTTTTACATGCACCGGTCAGCGCGGACAGCTAGCTTTCCGAAGCCCCGCTTTTAGCAACCCCTCTCAACAATTTACGGGAGATCCTGCCCAAAGTATGTAGGTCCTCGTCACTAAGGGTGCTCACTACTATTTCATCGACTGCGGCGGTATGGCGCGCGATGGCTGCACTGAAAGCGGCACTTCCCTTTTCCGTCACTGTGACTTCAATAGCTCGAGTTCCCAACTCCGGCGCGTCCCGCCTGGAAACCAATTTTCGGGACTCCATGCGCAACAGCTGACGATGCAATCGCGACTTCTCCCACCCGAGCTCCACCGCCAATTCATGCGGTCTCGTATGAATTTTTCGACGGCGCTGCAACACCGCCAAAACCGCGTAGTCCGCTTCACTCAGGTTAGAGCCGCTCTGGAGCTGTCCAGACAGCCGCGCATGCAACGCCTCTTGCATGGCGACAAAGTCGCCCCATGCTGCACTCTGCTCCAAGCGCATCGCGTCCTCCTAGAGTCGGTTGTATTTAACAGTTTATACAGCAAGGTTGATCTAGCAACTCATCGTTGCCATATGGGTTGATATGACAACTCCTACTACTTCCCTGCGGGGTGGGTATACATAGACAACAATTTCATCAGCCAACATATTTGGCTAGAAAAACATATTTTGTTTCCTTTTGTATAGCTATCTCTAGAGATATTCCACTATGTAGAACGGGATAGTCTTAGGTTAGAAATTGAATGGGTGATGAGGTTTGCCGATTAAAGTTGGCCCGCAAGGGCACTAAGCGCGACCGGCCAAATGGAGCGAAGCGTTTAGAATTGCGGTCATGGATAAGCTATTTGGCACGTGCGGATTCGACTTTTTAGATATAGATGAACTCATTGCGGAGCTGCCGACAGAACACGAACTGTGGGATGCGCCAGGATTCGATCGGGTGATTTTCTACGCGGACCCGTCCGGCATGGCGGTCACAGGGATGGAATACGAAGGGGAATGGGCTGCTGTTCCTTCGTATCGCGGTGGGGAAGAGACGCCGGGGACCATATACCGGGCAACGCCCTATATCGGCATTGTAGAAACGGGGGATTTGCGGTTCGCGGCCCTTACGGATGCACCGTTTGCGCTGCCGGCGGGCAACCCGGTCGGCGGAGAAAAGCTAGAGGGGACATTGCGGCCGACGGTGGCGGCGTTGAATTACGAAGTAGGGGAGCCAGAGGAGTTTTCCTTCACTTCGCCCGCTACCGAACGCTTTTACCGGAACTTAAAGCCCAGCATGTTGAACCCGCAGGTGGAGGTGGCGGGGACTATTGGGGGCGTCGCCAAGCACAGCAACGAGCTAGGCATGGGGGAGTTTTGGGTATGCGACCTCGACGGCCTACCGCTGATTGTGAACGAAAAGCTGGAGGTCGGCCAAGGAATCCGGGCGCACGGCATTGCGCTGTGCGCCACGGAATTTTGGGACGAGTAACTACTTGACCACGAGGTTGACCATGCGGCCCGGAACGTAGATCTTCTTCACCACGTCCTTTCCGCTGGTCAAATCAGCAATCTTCGCGTCAGCGAGAGCAACGTCAAAGACCGCGTCCTGGTCCGCGTCCGCGGCAACGTTGATGCGGGCCTTGACCTTGCCATTGATCTGAACCGGCACCTCAATCTCATCATCTACCAGGTACTTTTCCTCAAAAGTGGGGAAGGGCTGGTAGGTGATGGTCTCGTCATGGCCGAAGCGCTGCCACAGTTCCTCCGCGATATGCGGGGCAATGGGGGAGACCAACTGTGCGATCGGCTCCACGGCGGCGCGTGGGGCCTCGGTGCGGTAGGTCTTGGTCAGGTAATTGACGTACTCAATGAGCTTGGCCACCACGGTATTAAGCCGCAGGTTCTCGTAATCATCGCGCACGCCGGCAATGGTGCGGTGAAGCTGCTTGAGGTCATCCTCGCTCAAGGCGGCGTCGGTAGTCGCCAACTCGCCGGTGTCCTCGTTGACGGCTAGGCGCCACAGGCGCTGCAAGAATCGCTGGGAGCCTACGACGTCCTTGGTAGCCCACGGGCGAGACGTATCCAGCGGACCCATGGACATCTCATAAACGCGCAGGGTATCGGCACCGAAGTCGCGGCAAATATCGTCCGGAGCCACGGCATTCTTGAGGGACTTGCCCATCTTGCCGTACTCCTGATTGACCTCTTCGCCGTTGTAGTAGAACTTGCCGTCCTTTTCCTCTACTTCAGCGGCCGGAACGTACACGCCGCGGGAATCCGTATAGGCATAGGCCTGGATATAGCCCTGGTTATACAGGCGGCGGTAGGGCTCTTGGGAGCTAACAAAGCCCAGGTCAAAGAGCACCTTGTGCCAGAAGCGGGAGTAGAGCAGATGCAGCACCGCGTGCTCGACGCCGCCGACGTAGAGGTCCACACCGCCCGGGTCCTGCCGGCCATGCTGCTCCGGACGCGGGCCGGTCCAGTAGCGCTCGTTCTCGATATCGCAGAATGCCTCATTATTGCGGGGGTCGATATAGCGCAGCTGGTACCAAGAAGAACCCGCCCACTGCGGCATAACGTTGGTATCGCGGAAATAGGTCTGTGGACCGTCGCCCAAATCGAGTTCTACCTCGACCCAATCGCGCACCTTTGCCAGCGGTGGTTGTGGTTCGGAATCCTTATCCTCTGGATCAAAAGAAACCGGCTTATAATCTTCTACCTCTGGAAGCTCCACTGGCAGCATGGATTCTGGCAGGGCGTGGGCAAAGCCATCCTTGTCATAGACGATGGGGAAGGGCTCGCCCCAGTAGCGCTGGCGGGCGAAGAGCCAATCCCGCAGCTTATACTGCACCTTTTCCCGGCCAGAGCCGTCCTTTTCCAGCCATTCAATGGCCGTGGCAATGGCCTCAGCCTTGTTCAGGCCGTTGAGATCCAGGCCCTTGTCGTTGGAGGAATTAACCAGCGCGCCGTCCTCAGTCCAGGCTTCTTCCTCCACGTTTCCGCCAGAGACAACCTCCGTAATTGGTAGGCCGAAGGCCTGCGCAAACTCGTAGTCACGGGTGTCATGCGCCGGAACTGCCATGATGGCGCCGGTGCCGTAGCCGGTCAGTACATAGTCGGCGATGAAGATCGGGACCTTCTTGCCAGAGACCGGGTTGGTGGCATAAGTACCCAGGAAAACGCCGGTCTTTTCCTTGTTCTCCTGACGCTCCAGGTCGGACTTGGCAGCAATATCGGTGCGGTAGGACTCCACGGCCTCCTTCGGATCATCGTGGCCATAGGTCCAACGCTCATCCACGTCATCGTCATAAGGGATGGGGGAGAGGAGGGCGTCGACAAGCTCATGCTCTGGCGCCAGCACCACGTACTCGGCGCCGAAGAGGGTGTCCGGGCGGGTGGTAAAGACCTCGATCTCGTAGCCCTCGGCGGGGAAGGAAACCTCTGCACCGCGGGAACGGCCGATCCAATTGCGCTGCATGGACTTGACCTTGTCCGGCCAATCCAAAAGCTCCAGGTCATCCAGCAAGCGATCGGAGTAGGCGGTAATGCGCATCATCCACTGCGAGAGGTTCTTGCGGAAGACCGGGAAATTGCCGCGCTCGGACTTACCCTCAGCAGTGACCTCCTCGTTTGCCAACACGGTACCCAGGCCCGGGCACCAGTTCACCGTGGAATTAGACAGGTAGACTAGGCGGAATTCATCGATGGCCGCGGCCTTTTCCTCTTCGGTGAGGTCCTCGTAGTAGCGGCCGTCCTTAGTGGTGCGCTTATTGGCCTCTAGCTCCTTGATGAGCTCTGCAATCGGGCGCGCCTTCTGCTGCTCCTCATCGAACCAAGAGTTATAGATCTGCAGGAAGATCCACTGCGTCCACTTGAAGAACTCCGGATCGGTTGATTCCACAGAGCGGCGCGGATCATGGCCCAGGCCCAACATGCCCAGCTGGCGGCGCATGTTTTCAATATTCGCCTCAGTGGTGGTGCGCGGGTGGGTACCGGTCTGGATGGCGTACTGCTCGGCCGGCAGTCCGAAGGCGTCGTAGCCCAAGGTGTGCAGCACGTTCTTGCCCAGCATGCGGTTATAGCGGGCGTAAGTATCGGTGGCGATATATCCCAGTGGGTGTCCCACGTGCAGGCCCGCACCGGAAGGGTAGGGGAACATATCCTGCACATTGAGCTTTTCCTTAGGCAACTCGCCCGCATCGGTGGCGAGCTCGCCTACCGGGTTCGGGGCATTAAAGGTGCCATTGTCTTTCCAGTACTGCTGCCAGGTCTTCTCGATCTGGTTCGCCAGCTCCGGGGTATAGCGGTACGAAGTGGAATCGCTCTGGGTAGTCATAATCACACAGTGTAATAGCCGCATCCCGGAGCGGGGTAGTTCACTACGCTTTCCGCGTTCCGCAGGGCACGCACACCCAAAATCCCCGCCGTAATCGCCCCCGGTTTTCGCGTCATTTCCGCCGCTCGCAGCCAAAATGCAGATCTGCATGAAAATGTTCTAGGCTGGGGTAAATGAGCCAGGAGAAGTTTCGCAGCCAGCTATCATCTTTTGCAGACGCAGCGGCATTTCAGGGGATCCCGCACCTGCGCCTCTCCCCAGCTACCGACACATTGGAGCTGTACCTACCGGCCGTAACCGCAGGTTATGAGCCAGAAGATCCCCAATGGACCGTGACCGCACAGCTGCTCGACGGCGGCGAGGACACCCGCAAGTTCTACTACGTGGAGGGCGAGGAACCCGGCTTGTGGATCAGCATGCCACGTGCCTTTAGCCACCTCAGCGTCTCCTTTGAGGAGCACACCGTGGAATTCGCCGGCGTGGCCAATGGCGGATTGCTGCTCGATTCCACCCATCGGCCGGTCGATACCACCGCAGCGGTATCTAAGGGCTCGTATACCTTCATCGCCCCCACTGGTACCGAGATCGCCAAGGCTAAAGCCGGTGAAGCTCGCCCACACGGTGCATGGGAGGGCTGGACTATCGCCCCGGTAGAGGTCAGCCAGTCTTTCACCGTGGAGGTCCCGCGCCAGGAATCCGCAACCATCAAGGTCTCCGGCAGCCCTGATTTTGCTTGGGACATGGCTGTAAAGACGCTACCCAATGCCCATGGCCTGGATGGCGAACTGGTCTATACCCAGTCCCCGCGGGTCATCGCCAATACGGATCTCAGCATGGAGCTGACCTATGTCCCCATTGGTGGGGAAGAGGAGGCCGTGCTGGAGGATGAACTACCGGAGGGCATCCACGAGGTGCTCCCCGCAGACGCCTTCGAGGATCCCTGGGTAGGCCGCTACCGCTTCACCCTGTACAAGGACGAGGAACTGGTGGATATCCAGTACCTCAATTTTGCGGAGTCGCTGCACATGCGTGCCAAGAACGAGGGCCCGCGCGGCACCAATTTCCGCTTTATCGATGCCCTGGGCAACCTTTCGCCGTTTAGCTATGCCTTGGCTTCTGCGCCGGGCAAGGCTATCCAGATGGAAAAGGGCCAGCGCGTCTTTGGCGAGGACGAGAGCGTGCGCGAGGAGACCGTCGGCAGTGAAGCCGGCTATGAGCTGACCTTCCAGGTGGAACCGGCGACGATTCGGACCCGCGTGAAACGTACCGCGGCCGAGCCCGTGGATTACCTGGATAAGCAGGTCATCCTGGCGGACCAGCTCGATGCGGATGCACTTTTTACCATCCACTCACCGGAGCCACTGCCGCTGGCAAAGTTCGTGGTCATTGACAAGAACCAGAAGATTAGGGACCTGGTCACCGCCAATGGCTCGACGGAAGCGGCCACCAGCCTGTCCGTACCAAACCGCGCGCTGAAGTCGGCGCTGACGAAGAAGACCTCGCTGGAGCTCTACCTCCTGTGGTCCACGTTGTCCTATGAGGAATACCTCGAAGGACTGCCGGAAAAGGAGCGCGCAGCGCACCAAAAGCGCAGCTTTGAGCGTCGCGTCATGGAATATGAGGCCACCGCGGCCAGCGACCTCATTTATGCCGCCATCGCCACCGTGCGCAAGGCACCGTTGGTCGCCCGCGCAACCATTGAGGACGGCATCCTCATCCCCGAGCAGGCACACGAGGAAGAGGTAGAGCTATTGGCTTGGGCGTGGCCGCTGGGCAACCCTGCGGGCGAGCGGCTGCCGCTAGAGCCGACTGAAGAAGGCTTTGAGCTGCCCGAGGAGCTGCTGGACGCCGGCCACCTCATCGTTGACTTCCGCGAGGATGAGCCGGCCAGCGACTTGGCCGCGCCGCAGTACCCGCCGGCTAGCGCCCTCATCATCTTCCAGGACGGCGAAACCGAAAACACCGAGGGTATGTGGCCCACTTACGCGGCCATGCGCCGCCTCGCACCCAAGGCCAAAGAAACCTTCGAGGGAATCATCAAGGAGATTGAGGCGGATCCGCGCGCCAGCATGGATGCCCTTATGGCCGCGGACTTTGAGCCGGGGCAGCGCATGCGCGCCTTTGTCCGCACCGGCTTGGTCTCCCGCACCTTCCGCCGCGAGGAGCCGGCCGGCGAGCCTTCCTCGCTCTTGGCCGCGCTTGCCGACGCCGCCTATGACTATGTCGAAGCCCACGGCTCCGCCTCCCTCGCGCGCGTGCCGTCCACCGGAGTCGACGATGTCACCCGCCCCATGCTGTTGATGAGCGCCACGGGCGAGGCACCTACGCCGGCAACGGACAGCGACCAGCTCTGCGATGATGCCCACCGCATCGCCGCACTGCGCGAGTGCTTTGCCAATGACCTTGCACTCACCCGCCTGGGCACCATTTCCAATCTGCGTAGCACCGCAATGCAGCTGCGGGTGACGCTGCAACAGCTGGGCGTCGATAAGTCCGTCCTACATACCCTGCTCGCGCTGGACGCCTTTGGCGATGGCAATTCGGAGCTCGGTGATTCCGCGTGGATGCCGTTTATTTCCTATGTCTTTGCCATCACGGCGCGCGGTGTGGCCAATGGCAAGCTGGCGGACCCTGCTTTCGCCGCCACGCTTGACGACGCCCTCCCGCAGCTCGCCGAGGCCGTCTCCCTCGCCCCGCAGCTTTTCTACCGCGATATTCTCACCGCGGAGGCGCTCACGCTCAGCTAGGGTGACAGGCATGCAGGTCGTCTCCACCAATGTCGCCGTCCGCCGGCCGGACCCGAGCGGGCGGCATGAGTTCTCGGGCATCGACAAAAAGCCGCAAGACTTTATCGATCTGGCAGCACCCGGACCCCATTATGGCGATGGGTCCGGCGTGCGCGGCGATATAATTGGTGACACCCAACATCACGGCGGCAACGATAAGGCCGTCTATGCCTACTCCCGTGAGGAACTGGATTACTGGCAATCCGAACTTTCCCGCCCGCTGGCCTCCGGCGGCTTTGGCGAAAATCTCACCACGCAGGGCATCGATCTGTCTGCTCTGCTCATCAATCAGCGCGTGTGCATTGGCACCGCCGTGCTTGAGGTATCCGTGCCCCGCCAACCGTGTGCCACCTTCGCCGGCTGGCTAGGGGAGCGCGGCTGGCTCAAGCGCTGGACCGCGCGTGGCGACTGCGGCACCTACCTGCGCATCATTTCCCCCGGCCGCATTCGCCCCGGCGACGCCATTGAGCTGGAGACCCCGCCCAGCCACGGCATCACCATGCGCATGGCCTTTGCCGCCAAGATGGGCGACCGCGCCCTTGCCCGACGCGTTATCGATGCTGGCTGCCTGCCCGCACACCAACAGAACTCGCTTCGCACCTAGTTACACAAGCGCTCTTAGCCCGCCATGTCGAGCTCAGCAATGTCCCGTTGTCGCACCCGCAGTCGATGAGCCCAAACATCCAATAGGGGAATGGGACCGTTAATCAGCACATCCATGCGCAGCGGATGTCGACGCATACTCTACTTCCGGAACCGCAGGCTGTGTCAGCGCCTTTAGCTTACCGGCGAGGCCAGCACACTCTTTTTGCCCGTTGTGCGGACAAAACAAAAGCACGCCAGCGCTTAGCGCTGGCGTGCTCTTCATGCTGAGTGCGAAGGAGGGGCAGTGGCTGTGTTACTTGCCCGCTTCAAAGCTCAGATGGTGCCCCTTCGCCTTAGGGAAGCGGCCGTGCACGAAGAAGTAGTAGATAGCGGCGATGACCACGAGACCCGCGAGAATGAGATACATCGTGTCAAAGCCAGTTGCCGCAACGATGGGGCCCAAGCCAAACGGGGCCAGGCCAATGCCGAGGTCCATGAGCAGGAACATGGTGGAGATACCGGCGCCCAACTGCGCGGCAGACACCGAGCGCACGGAGATGGCTTGGCAAGCAGGGCTGAGGGTGCCGAACCCCAAGCCGGTGCAGGCGCCCGCGACCACCAGCATGACGTCATTGGTGGGGAAGCCCATGATCAGCAGGGCCACGACAAAGGCGGCCAAGCCGAGGTACATTACGGCATTATCACCCTTATGGTCCTGGATACGGCCCAAAAAGAAGCGCATGATGAGCATCGTGACCGCATAGCCGATAAAGAAGAGCCCTGCGCCGGTGGCCAGGTCTTCCTTGCGGGCGTAGGCGTTGAGGTAGGTCACCACGCCGGAGTAGGCGATGCCGACTAGGAGCATGAATAGACCGATAGGAACCACGTTGGGGTGCACGGCATTGCGCAGACTAAAGGCCGGCTTTTCGGAGGAAACCTCGGCCGGATAGCGCAGCACCAAGGCCAGGATCAGGGAAACAATATTTGCACCAAGGGCGACAGCAAAAAGCGTGGTGTAGCCAATGTTATTAGCCAATAACAGGCCGACAGCTGGACCAAACGCGGTTGCCAGGGTAGTGCCCAGGGCGAAGTATCCGGTGCCTTCCGCACGGCGTTCGTGTGGGATAACGGACTGCGCCACGGCCATAAGTGCGGTGGAGGTCAAGGCATAGGCCGCGCCGTGCACCATTCGCACGATAATCAAGACCGCAACATTATGCGCAAAAAAGTACGCCACAGCTACAAGTGTGACGAAGGCCAGGGAAGTCAAGGCCGCCTTTTTGTGGCCCACGCGGTCCACGATCCAGCCGGAGAACACGCGCATGCACGTCGCGCCCAAAACAAAGGCACTGGAGGCGAAACCACCCACGGTATCCGATGCCCCGAAGCTCTCTACCGCGTAGAGGGCCATGGTGGTTACGAACAGGTAAAAGACCAAGAACTGACAAAAATTAGCCACCCACGCGAGGACAAACGTAGGCGTAATCAGCGGCGGCTTAGCCGCTGCAGATTCTGTAGGCGTCATATACTCACTCCAAATAACAAAAAGAAAATTCCTTCTCCACGCGCTGGCCATAAGGCCGCGCATCGCAGACGAAGGAAATAGAAATTGAATTATACGGAGAGGCACTATACGCCCCGCAGCCTGCAAAAGTTAATTGAAAAGCTTTCCAGACTCTTATCGACGCCGCCCTCGTGCAGATGGCTACCGGCAATCGCCGTAACTTGAGCCGGGTCGCGAAAAGGAGACCCGGCTGGTTCCCCCGCTTTGTTAAGCGCTCAAATCTCTAGGCACCGGCATAAGGATCACGGATACCCAAGTACTGCACCGAGGTATATTCCTCAATACCTTCGGCGCCGCCTTCGCGTCCTAAACCAGATTGCTTGACTCCACCGAATGGGGCAGCGGCATTGGAAATGACGCCGGCATTGAATCCCATCAAGCCAAACTCGAGGCCGTCGGCAACGCGCCAGAGGCGATCGGAGTCCTCCGTAAATACATAGGAGGCAAGTCCGTACTCCGTATCGTTCGCAATCTCTAGCGCTTCCGATTCATCCTTGAAGGTAAGGATGGGCGCGACCGGTCCAAAAATTTCTTCCTGAGCCACGCGAGTTTCACGTGAAACATTGCTCAGGATAGTGGGCGCATAGAAGTGGCCCGCGCCCTCGCCGCGGGTGCCACCGGTGACAACGGTCGCGCCCTTGTCCACCGCATCCTCAACCAGCGCTGCGACGTTGTCGAGCGCCTTAGCCTCAATCAGCGGACCACACGTCACGCCTTCGTCCATGCCATTGCCGACGACGAGCTTCTCAAACTCTGTTGCCAGCTTCTGCGTAAACTCCTCCGCCACGGACTCGTGCACCAAGAAGCGATTGGCCGCGGTGCAGGCCTCGCCGATATTGCGCATCTTGGCGCCCATAGCTCCCGCAACCGCTTGGTCAATATCCGCATCCTCGAAAACAATGAACGGTGCATTACCGCCTAATTCCATAGAGGTGCGCAAGACATTGTCCGCGGCACCCTTCAGGAGGGTTTTGCCCACTGGGGTAGAACCGGTGAAGGAGAGCTTGCGCAAGCGGGCGTCGGCAAGCAAGGGCTCTGAAATGGCCGACGCGGAGCTGCCGGAGACAACATTGAGCACGCCCTGTGGCAGGCCGGCATCGAGCATGGTTTGCGCGAAGTACTGCGCGGTGAGCGGCGTCAGCTTGGCCGGCTTCAGGACCATGGTGCAGCCCGCTGCAACGGCGGGGGCAACCTTTCGGATGGCCATGGCGAGGGGGAAGTTCCACGGAGTAATCAATAGGCACGGACCCACGGGCTTACGGCGGGTAACCATGCGCAAGGTGCCTTCCGGGACAGGGGAGTAGCGGCCATAATCACGCGTGGCTTCTTCACTAAACCACCGCAAATATTCCGCGCCATAGGTGACCTCACCTTGGGACTCGGCAAAGGGCTTTCCCATTTCAAGGGTCATCAGGGTAGCGAACTCATCGGCACGCTCGTGTACCAATTCAAAGGCGCGGCGGAGAATATCTGCGCGCTCGCGCGGGGTGGTGTGCGCCCACTCATCTTGGGCCGCACAGGCAGCATCGAGGGCAGCCACCGCATCATTAGAATTCGCCGACGACAGCGTGGCGATCGTCGCGCCCGTCGCCGGATTTTCTACATCAAAGGTCTCACCGGAAGACGCGTCGCGCCACTGTCCGCCAATCAAAAGCTGAGTGGGAACCTTCGCTAGTAGTTCCTTTTGGTCGATGCTCATATTCATCACCTTTCTCCATTACGTGAATGCACCCCACAGTACCGCGATTTCTTAGCTGGCTTTCTTGGTCCTGCGCCTGGCACAAACGCATAGGGTGGGGAGAGGATGAATATTTTTATCGATTACCTTCCAGACTATAGAAATCTAGGTTAGTATGACCGTTATGAAGAAGATGACTACTGCTTGGTGGTGGCGCGCGTAACCCGCGGGCCTTATTCCACCTCCCATTTTTAGGCTCGCATTCTGCGGGCCTTTTGGCGTTTTAGTGCCTCTGCTCGCGGAAGCTCACTATCCGTTTCCCCGTTCCCCACACCCATCGAAAGGGCACTGCAATGCCATTCACCGCCACTCGCGATATCTCCTACGGCAGCGATGCAGCCGCAATCTTTGACGCCCTCGCACAACCGCACGACTCCCTACTTCTTGAAAGCGCGGACATTGAGACCAAGAAGAATCTCAATTGCCTCGCCGTACTCCAAGCGGCCCTGAAAGTAACGTGCCACGGTCAGAGGATCGAGGTACGCGCTCTCACGGAAGCAGGGGAGACGCTCCTCCCTTCCCTCGAGGACCGGTTCCACCATCGCCTAGTTTCACGTGAAACTACCGCGGCGGTTTTCGAGTTCTCGCAGTCCACCCATCCAGACGAGCGGGAGCGGCTCCTTGCCGAATCTACCGCTGATATTTTGCGGTTCTTGCAATTAGAAGCCAACTATTCCTCTCCTTTATTGCCATTCCTTGGGGGCGGATTCGCCTATGACTACCTCGCTACTTTTGAGGAACTGCCCGAGGTTAAGCCCGGGGCCAACACCTACCCGGACTATGAATTCTTGGTAGCCCAAACGGTCCTCGCAGTGGACCACCTACAAGGGACTGCGCACCTAGAAGGCTGGGGCATCGACGACAAGCGCCTGCGGAAAGAGTTGGATTATCTTGCCTCACTGCCGGCCGCCGCTCGTCCCACGGCGCCGCAAAGGGAAAGGATCCGGGCGGTGGCCGATGTGAATGATGCGGGGTTTCGGGCGGACGTCGACAAGCTTAAAGGCAATATTCACGCCGGCGATATCTACCAAGTAGTGCCCGCGCGCGCCTTCACCGTGGAATGCCCCAACGCCCTGGCTGCCTACCGGGCGCTGCGCGAGACCAACCCCTCGCCCTATATGTTCTACGTCCGCGGTGCCGACTATGAGCTCTTTGGCACCTCGCCAGAATCGAACCTCAAATTCACGCCGGAAGATAGGCAGGTCCAGCTCTATCCCATCGCCGGAACTCGGCCGCGCGGGCTCAACCCGGATGGCAGCATCAACCATGAACTGGATATTCGCAACGAGCTGGACATGCGCACAGACCACAAGGAGATTGCGGAACACACGATGCTGGTAGACCTAGCGCGCAATGACCTCGCTCGCGTGGCCGTGCCCCGCAGCCGGCAGATGGCCGAACTCCTGCACGTTGACCGCTACTCGCGAGTGATGCACTTGGTCTCCCGCGTCACGGCGACGCTCCACCCGGACTTCGATGCGCTCGATGCCTACCGTGCGTGCATGAACATGGGAACGCTTACGGGAGCACCCAAACTGCGCGCCACCGAACTGGTGCGCCGCACGGAGGGAAAGCGCCGCGGATCCTATGGCGGGGCGGTGGGATACCTGCGCGGCGATGGAGCCATGGATAACTGCATCGTCATCCGCTCGGCCTACGTCCAGGACGGCACCGCAGTGGTGCAGGCCGGTGCCGGCGTGGTCAAGGATTCCATGCCGCAAGCCGAGGCCGATGAAACGGTACATAAGGCCTACGCCGTGCTCCATGCCATTGCCATGGCACACGGAGCCGAATTGGAGGTACAGCGATGAGTTCGCCGCATATTGTTCTTTTGGGTAACCACGATTCTTTTGTCTACAACCTGGTCGATGCCCTCGCGGGCTTCGATACCACCGTGTTTCGCAATACCGTTGCGGTGCACGACGTGCTGCGCGCGCAGCCCGACATTATTGTGCTTTCCCCGGGCCCCGGCCACCCACGGGACGCTGGCTGCATGATGGAGCTTATCGACGCCACCCTAGGCACCATCCCCATCCTCGGCGTGTGCCTCGGCTTCCAAGCGCTACTCGAGCACCACGGCGGCGCAGTCGAACCGTGCGGGCCCGTACACGGGAAATCCGTCCCGATGACTCTTACCGAGGCCGGGGTAATGCACCCCGTCTTTCAAGGCCTTGCCACCGACACCGAGCCGGACCAACCGGATCACCTTGGTACGCAAGTTCCGGTGGCGCGCTATCACTCCCTTGGATGTACGGACCTCCCTCAGGGGATGCGTTGTCTCGCGCGTACGTCCACGGACATCGGAGAGGTAGCCATGGCGGCCGAGACGGATGACGGTAGGGCCCTCGGAGTCCAGTTCCACCCCGAGTCCATCCTCACGCCCCGCGGCCCGCTCATGCTCGAGCGTTGCGTTAATCAACTATTTACGCACACCACTATGGATACGGAGCACTAAAAATGAATCACGCACCCCTACGTACATTGCAAGCCTTCCTGAATAACCCTCAGCCCACCATCGAAGAAGCCATGGAAGTATTTACTCCTTTGGCCGTGGGCGACTACGACGATATTCATATCGCGGCGCTACTTACCCATATCCGCACCCGCGGCGAGACCTTCGCAGATATTGCCGGCGCGGCCAAAGCATTTTTGAAGGTGGGCTATCCATTCCCCATCACCGGAGAAGGACTCATGGATTCGGCCGGAACTGGTGGCGATGGCGCGAATACCATCAATATCACTACCGGCGCCTCCCTCGTTGCCGCCGCCGGGGGAGTGAAGATGATCAAGCATGGCAACCGCTCGGTCTCTTCCAAGTCCGGATCGGCCGATGTCCTCGAAGCCCTGAATATTCCACTGGACCTAGACGCCGCCCGAGCAGTGCGCCAATTTAAAGCTTCCAACTTCACGTTCCTATTCGCCCCGGCCTACAACCCAGCCGTCGCCCACGTACAACCGGTGCGCAAGGCGCTAGGCATCCCCACCATCTTCAATACGCTGGGACCGCTCCTGTCCCCAGGACGCCCCTCTCTCCAAATCATGGGCATCGCCAACCCAGCCCAAGGCCAACTCATCGCGGAAGTCTTCCGGGAGCTCGGCCGAAAGCGCGCCTTGGTAGTCCACGGTGCTGGCACCGATGAGATTGCTACCCACGGCACTACGCAGGCCTGGGAGCTCAACGACGGCGAGACTGTCACTTATGAGCTCACCCCAGAAGACCTTGGCATCAAGCGCCACGAGCTGACGGACCTGACCGGAGGCGACGGAGCCGCGAATGCCCGAGCCCTTCGTGCGGTCTTTGCCGGGCGCGGCGAGCCCGCCCATTGCGACGCCATCGCCGCCACCGCTGGCGCCATGTTTTACCTCAACGGGACCAAGGAGACTATCGCGGCGGGGGTCACTCACGCAAAGGAGCTGATCGGCAGCGGAACTGTTGAACAGTGGCTCACCCTTCACGAGAACGCCAACTATGCAGTAGGGGAGGAGAGTTAATGTCGGAGAATACTTTGCCTACGGTGCTCGAGGAGATCGTCGCCCAGCGCCGCACTCACCTGCCCGCACTCCGGGAGCGGCTGTCCCACGTGGACTTGGCTCGCGTGCCACGCTCGGAGCGTTCGCTTGCCGACGCCCTCCGTGGAACCAACCGCTTCATCATGGAGTGCAAGTCCGCCTCGCCGTCGCTCGGCATGATCCGTGAAGACTATCGGCCCGGTGATATCGCCCGGATCTACTCCCGTTACGCCTCCGCCATCTCAGTGTTATGCGAGCCCGATCGGTTTGGCGGCGACTACGACCACTTGCAGACCGTCGCGCTATCCACCCATGTGCCGGTGCTGTGCAAAGACTTTATTGTCGATCCCATCCAGGTCTATGCCGCGCGGTATTACGGCGCCGATGCCATCTTGCTCATGATGTCTATCGTGGACGATGACACCTACGGTGAGCTCAAGGCACTGGCGGAAGAACTCGGCCTAGACGTCTTGACCGAAGCCATCACCGAGGACGAAGTGGATCGCGCGGTGAATTTCGGTGTCGATATCATCGGCATCAACAACCGCAACCTCCACGATCTCAGCATCGATCTAGGGCGCACCGAACGCCTAGCCCGCCATGTTCCAGACGGAAAGGTGATAGTTTCCGAATCTGGAATCCGCGATAACGCCACCGTCCGCCGGTTAGCAGCCCACGCACATGCCTTCCTTGTAGGCTCCCAGCTGACCTCCCAGGATGATATCGATCGGGCGGCGCGGGACCTCGTCTTTGGCGCCAATAAAGTATGCGGCCTTACCACCGCCTCCTCCGCACAAGCAGCCCGCGCTGCTGGAGCCCGTTACGGGGGACTCATCTTCGCGCCGGATTCGCCCCGCAGTGTTTCACGTGAAACCGCACAAAGCATCATTTCCGCGGAACCAGAGTTGGAGTACGTAGCCGTGACGCGGTCTACGGATTTGGAGACGCTAGGAAGCCTAGCCAGGATCCCCGGCCTCAAAGTTCTCCAGCTTCACGCCCCATTCCAAGGGAGTAGGGAAGCAGAGCTGGAATTCCTTCACGATGTTCGGGGCGTCGCTGACGGTCTTCACCTTTGGCGAGCCATCGACATGAATAACTCTGAATTCGCTGCCTTAACGCCGGACCTAGTACCAGAAGTAGAGGCCCTCGTCCTCGACTCCGGCAGTGGAGGGACGGGAACCACTTTTGAATGGCGGACGATCCCCGATGAAGTGAAGGAGAAATCCCTCCTCGCCGGAGGGCTCCGGCTTGACAACCTCGAAGAGGCACTGTCAATCGGCACGGCGGGACTCGACCTCAATTCAGGTCTGGAATATGCACCTGGGCGCAAGGACTCCTCACTGATCGCCCAAGCCTTTAGCACCATCCGGAACTACACACACCCATAGAAAGAAGAGAACGATGACAGTTTCACGTGAAACGCTCCTTCCGGCATACTTTGGCGAATTCGGCGGACAGTTCGTCCCCGAATCCCTCATCCCGGCGCTCGACCAACTTGAGGAGGCCTTGGTCGACGCACAAAACGACCCCGCATTTCGCAAAGAGCTAAGCACACTTTTGCGTGACTATCTCGGCCGGCCCACGCCAATTGCAGAGGCGAGGAACCTCGGGGGTAAAGCGCGCATTTTCCTCAAGCGGGAAGACCTCGTTCACGGTGGAGCACACAAGACGAACCAAGTTCTGGGCCAGGCACTGCTAGCTAAGCGGATGGGGAAGACTCGCATTATTGCCGAGACCGGAGCGGGACAACACGGCACCGCTACTGCACTTGCTTGCGCACTACTGGATCTGGAGTGTGTGGTCTATATGGGCGCGAAAGATGTGGCCCGACAGCAGCCAAACGTATTCCGTATGGAGCTCATGGGCGCGAAGGTCGTCGCCGTCGACACCGGACCCGGAACTCTTAAGGACGCAGTGAATGAAGCCCTCCGTGACTGGACCGCCACCTTCCATGACTCCCACTATCTCCTCGGTACCGCGGCCGGACCGCATCCATTCCCAACCATCGTCCGAGAATTCCACAAGGTCATCTCTGAAGAGGCTAAGACCCAGATGCTTGAGCGCACCGGTGGGCTACCGGATGTAGTCGTGGCTTGCGTCGGCGGCGGGTCTAATGCAATCGGTATGTTCGCAGATTTTATTGAAGAAGAGGAAGTGGAACTCGTCGGCGCCGAACCTGGCGGCGAAGGCCTAGACTCCGGCAAGCACGGTGCCACCATCAACAACGGTACGGTTGGCATCCTCCACGGCGCGCGCAGCTATCTCATGCGCAACGCGGACGGCCAAGTGGAGGAATCCTATTCGATTTCCGCCGGGCTCGACTACCCGGGTGTAGGACCACAGCACGCGCACTTACACGCCAGTGGCCGCGCGCACTATGTCGGCATTACTGACGCCGAAGCACTGGAAGCATTCCAGCTTCTTTCCACTAAGGAAGGCATCATTCCCGCTCTCGAATCCTCTCACGCGTTGGCCTACGCCTTGAAGCGGAAAGATGAGGACATCAACATCTTGGTCTCCCTGTCCGGCCGCGGCGATAAGGATATCGACCACGTTCGCCACACCCTTGAGAACCACCCAGAATTTAAGCTCCAGGAGAAGAACTAATGAGCACCCGATACGAAGACCTATTCCGCTCACTGCGCAACAGGGGAGAGGGCGCTTTCGTCCCGTTCCTTATGTTGGGCGATCCCACGCCGGAGTACACGCTGGCCATCGTGCGAACGGTCGTCGCGGCCGGAGCCAATGCATTGGAGCTCGGCGTTCCATTTTCTGACCCAGTGGCCGACGGCCCCACCATTCAGGCCTCCCACCTTCGGGCGCTTGATGGCGGCGCCACCGTAGATTCCGCTTTGGAACAGGTGCGAGCAATTCGCGCGGAATTTCCCGAGCTTCCCATCGGCATGCTCATCTACGGCAATGTGGCTTTCACTCGCGGTTTCGACCGGTTTTACGCCGAGTTTGCGGAAGCGGGCGCGGACAGCATCTTGCTTCCCGACGTCCCCGTGCGCGAAGGCGCTCCCTTCATCGCCGCAGCAGAAAAGGCCGGTATTGACCCAATCTTTATCGCCCCGGCCCGCGCGACTGCGCACACCCTCGAGGGCGTCGCTCAAAGCTCGCGCGGCTATATCTACGCAGTATCGAGAGATGGAGTTACCGGTGCCGAAAAGGAATCCGAGACTATTGGGCTCGAAGAAGTCGTCGCCAACATCAAAAGATTCGATGGACCTCCGGTACTGCTAGGATTCGGCATTTCCGAGCCGCAACACGTGCGCGATGCCGTGACCGCTGGGGCAGCGGGCGCCATTACTGGCTCCGCAATCACCAAGATTATCGATCGCCACGTTTCACGTGAAACAGACGCGGAAGGCAGGCCAGTGGAAGGAACTCCAGGCCGCATTTCCGACGAGAGAGCATTACATAAGGAACTCGCCGAGTATGTAGCTCGCATGAAGGCAGCGACTCAAGAGTAGTCCTGAAGACGCGAAGAACCCTCCTCAGCTCTCGGCAGCTGAGGAGGGTTCCCTATAAAAAGCCTCTACGCGGTTGCTTCTGCAGATTCCTCTTCGGTGTGGCCCTTCTTGGAGCCCGCGAACTTGTCCACGATCATCGCGATAGCGCCGTCGCCAGTAACGTTGGCAGCTGTGCCGACCGAGTCAATGGCGATGTAGGCCGCGATCATCAGCGCCACCATGCCATCGTCAAAGCCCATCATATCCGCCAGTAGTCCAGCTGCGACCATAACCGCGCCGCCAGGCACACCTGGTGCCGCAATCATCATGATTCCCAACAGGAAGATGAAACCAAGGCCGGTGCTCGTACTAATATCCAGGTTCGCCATGTACACAATCGCAAAGGCATAGAGCGTCAGCTTAATCATGGAACCAGAGAGGTGAATGGTCGCACACAACGGGATAACGAAGCTTGCCACTGGCTTCGAAATGCCGTTCTTCAAGGTGGACTCCATAGACACCGGGATGGTGGCGGCAGAAGAAGAAGTTCCGAGTGCGGTGAAATAAGCCGGAACCATATTGCGCAATGCCTTGAAAGGATTCTTACCGGTGATGGCACCAGCGATGATGTACTGGAGCACCAGGTAAACCAGAGTCATGACAACCGCCAGGATCAGGACCTTCGCGAAGGCCGAGAGTACTGAGCCCAAATTGCCATTCATGCCCAAGCCTAGGAACATGCCAAAGATATAAAAGGGCAGAATTGGCACTACAAAGCCCCAAATAACCTTGACTACTACGCTCTCCAATTCCTTTGTAACCGCATACAAGGTATCGGACTTCACTGTAGTCATCGCTACGCCGATGCAGAATGACAACAAGAGAGCCGTCATAACCTCAAAAGGCGGAGCCATTTCCACCTCGAAGTACGGAGTGAGTGCCCCCTCATCAATATCGGAGACATTTGTAATCAGATCCTGACCACTGAGCATGGTGGGGTAGAGCCAGTGCGCAAGTACGTAGGCAAGAAGACCCGCAACAATCGTTGAGCCGTAGGCAATACCTGCAGTAACACCCAGCCATTTTCCGGCCCCTCGTCCCAGACCAGCAATCGACGGGGCGATAAGCGCGAAGATGAGGACCGGAATAAAGAAATTGAGGAAGTTACTAAAGAGTCCATTGAAGGTGGCGAATACGCGGCCAAACCATTCGGGCGCGAATTGGCTCACCACCACGCCAAGGATGATGGCGACGATGATGCGGAACAACAGAGATTCCGAGAGTTTCTTGAAATTCATGTACTTACAATCAAATCGGGTGTTTCGCCCCTTGGTAAAAGTTCCAGAGTGAAACAGCGCGGTACAGAGGCAACGGCCGCTTCAATATCTATCGATCGACCTTAAAGGCATACTACCCGACTGGAGGCATAGTCAGAACACTCACCCCAGCGACGATTTTTATCTTGGCGCTACAAGGTTAAACTAAGTACATGATCGCTGTGGGAATCATCTTTTTAATCCTCGCCGTCTTCCTCATCATCGTGGGAGCCTTGGCTTCAACCAAGCGCCTACCTGGAAATAGCTATATCGGCTTGCGCCTGCAGGAGATTCGCAAATCCCGCGAAGCATGGGACAATGCCCATCGCATTGCCGGGCCATTCTGGATGCTGAGTGGCGTCTGCTTAGTCTTCGGCGGCATCGTCGCGCTCCGCGCTGAGGGCTGGATGTGGCTCATCCCGGTTCTTACTTTTGTGGCCGCTGTACTAGCCCTCTCCATCGGTTCCAACCTCGGCTCACGTGCCGCGTTCCTCTACGAACAAGCACACGCAGACGAGGAGGGTTGCGGAGACTCCTGTAATTGTGGTTCCGACGGTTGCGGTGGGGAAGAGGCCGCCGCAGCACCCGCCCCTCAGGTTGATGTCGACGCGCTCCGTCACGCCGCTCGCGAATCCGATAGGTGACCAAGCACTGCTGCGCAATCTTCCCCTTCTGGAAAAGAATCACATTTCATCCAGAAGGGGAATTTTTGTAGCCATGGTATTCGTACCAAACTATCGCCGAACACTTTTCAGAAGTCACAGTGACGTTATTAATCAGGATAGTTGCTTACCTATTTTTAGTAACTGTCGATATTTAATCCGAGTCACTGTCTGGAATTAATCACTCCATGGAAGCAACCCATACTTGACTTACTCTATAGTTGATTCACTACACTAACGCGATTCCTGCGAGAGAGGATAGAAGTTACGTAAAGCCGCCATGGAACCCTGGCAGGCAAGAGCACAACCAACCCCCTAAAGGGCAGAATATAGTCCATGAAGAAAAGTACCGCCCTGGCGGCCATCGCCGCTTCAACTTTTGTTATCGGCACTTACGCTGAGCAAGACCACAAGGTAGCGACGTCCGTAGCAAAAGCACACGAACAGCAATCTGCACAGAGCATCGTAGATGATTTAGGCATCGAGTCTGGCACCTATGAACTTATCGCTACTTCTGAGGGCTCTCCGGAGACTTGGGAAGGACTCCTAGCAAACTAACTACAGTGTTTCACGTGAAACGTTGATTTCAACCGGCCAAACGGATATGGCACATTACGCAAGACCGACAGGCTAGAGTAGAGGCATGATTAAGTGCTCCCGTCGAATGTTCTTGCTTGGGTCCGCCACGACATTTGCAGGCGCCTACGCCGCAGCCTGTGGCTCCTCTCCGTCCGCAGAAATTGCGGCGACCGAGATTCCGATTGGCTCCGCGAAGATTGTTGATGGCGTGATCTTCACCCAGCCCAAGGAAGGCGAGTTTAAGGCCTACTCCCAAACCTGTCCCCACCAGCACAATCCAATCACCGAGATCGATGGCATGACGGCCACCTGCACGGCGCACAACACCTCCTACAATCTCAGCGATGGAAGCGTAATCTCCGGCCCGGGGCGCGATCCATTGGAAGAATACGAAGTTAAACAAGACGGCTCTAACGTCACCACGGCCTAAAGAGCATTTCCCGTGTGGTTTCACGTGAAACTACACGGGTTGTGTTTTCTCGGCTCGAGTATCTGCAGCATGTGAATACGAACCGGGTTTAAACTCTTAGCATGCTGCAGCGTTTGAAAAAGCCCGACCCGCTTATTGTCCTCATTATCCTGGCGGTCATCATTGCGATAATCGCACCAGCCCGCGGGAACTTTGCCGACATTGTCGGCCAATTAACAAACGTGGCCATCGCGCTACTCTTCTTCTTGTATGGCGCGAGGCTTTCCACTCAAGAAGCCCTCAACGGGCTCAAGCACTGGCGGCTACACCTCACAATTCTCGCTTTCACCTTTGTGGTTTACCCGCTTATAGGCATAGCTCTGCGCCCACTCACCGCTGTCATATCGCACGACATGTACCTGGGCATCTTATTCCTCACGCTAGTCCCATCCACGGTGCAGTCGTCGGTTGCCTTCACCTCAATCGCGAAGGGAAACGTGGCGGGCGCAATCGTATCGGCTTCTGCCTCAAACTTAGTGGGAGTGATCATCACTCCATTGCTCGTCATGTTCCTCATGGGAACTGGGGGAGGAGTTCACATCGATACGTCAGTATTCGGCGAAATCGCCCTTCTATTGTTAGCGCCATTTGTTTTAGGTCAGCTTACTCGGCGCTGGGTAGGCAAGGTTGCACAAAGCAAGGCCACTAAAGTCGTGGACCGCGGCTCAATCGCGATGGTGGTGTATTCCGCTTTTTCTAAGGGTGTGGTGGACGGAATTTGGTCCTCTATTTCTCTGTGGGACCTGGCGTTCCTGGTCGTCTTCGCCGCAATCTTCGTTGCCTTCATGCTGTGGCTCACCAGAAAGGCGAGCCAAAAGATGGGATTCAACCGCGCCGATACCATCGCAATCGAGTTTTGCGGATCGAAAAAGTCATTGGCCACGGGGCTACCCATGGCCTCGGTCATCTTTGCTTCTGGTGGTGCGTCTCTTGGTCTACTGATCCTCCCGTTGATGATTTACCACCAGGTTCAGTTGATGATGTGTTCGTGGCTAGCGGCCCGTTACGCGCAGCACCCCGGCACGTAACTACACTTAAGTGCCATGACGAATTACCTGTACGTACGAACCGAACTGAATGTGCCCGGCGTCGGCTCAGCAATTCACATGGCGGAAATGGAAGAGCGCGACGCAAGCAGCTGCCGCATGGTGCGCATGATTGCGCTTGATCCCTCGGATGCCATCGTCGGGGTAGCAACACCGAGTAGTTCCACGGGCAACGTGGATCAGCCGCAAGAGGTTGTCCCTCACCCGGACACCTACGACGATTTTCCGGACATTAGCGCGCAGTACGTGGACCAGTCTCGGTTCGACGCCCTGTGGTCCGAAGCCACCGCCAAGTTCGGCCTATAAGAATCGCAAGGGCTACAAGACTACGTTGACGAGGAGCATATAGAAGGCGGTTCCGCCGAAGATGGACAGCGCAGACTCCCGCTTCCACAGATGCAGCAGGAAAGTGACCACCACTCCGAGGAGAGCCGCCCGGATGCCACCGGGGGCGCTGGACTGCCCGTGGACGGTATACACCACCAAGATGGTCATCACGCCCACAGGCATCATCATGCCGAGCAAGGAAAAGAACTGACTATCCTTCATCCATTTCACAAAGGAGAAAGGAAGTTGGCGTAGTACAACGGTAATGAGGCCGACGGGAACTAGGACGGCCGCGATGGAAGCAAGGGTGACTCCAGCCGGCATTTAGCACCCCTCCCGGAGTCGCTTAAGGTCGCCTCGCCTACGCAAGGTAAAAGCCGCATCGACGCGTGGAGATAGGTACCGAATAATCAGCAGGATGAAGTAGGCGCTCAGGGCCACCATGAGGAGTTGACCAGGGGCGAAGGCGGCCGCGAGAATCCCCACCAGAGCCGCGCTTAGGGGTAAAGAGAAGTCCTGGTTATTGCGGAAGGAATCCATCGCCAGTACGACGAAGAGCGCCACTAGGGCGAATTCCATGCCCTGCACGGTAGAGGGAATCACCTGACCGGCGAGAGCACCGACAATGCCACCGCCTACCCACAGAGCTTGACAAAAAATTTGGATGGTGAGGATCCGGGCCCCGGTCGGGCGGTCATCGGTGGGTAGGGAGGAGACGATGGCATAGGTTTCGTCGGTAAGCGCGTAGGTGGAATAAGCCCTGCCCAGGCGCGAGTTAATGCGGTGGCGAGGAAAGGTGAGACCATAGAAAATATGGCGGAAGTTCACCATGAATCCGGTAACCAGGGAAGCCACGGCTGTGGCGCCGCCGGTGACCATGGAAATGGCCAGGAACTCCATCGAGCCGGCGTAAATGACGATGGAGAAAATAGGCGTCCACCACCAACTGAAGCCAGATTGGACCATGAGCAGGCCGAAGGCTAGGCCGAGGGGAATAAGGCCGATGGCGGCGGCCCAGGTATCCCGCAAGCCTTGTGCAATATCCTCACGCATGCGGGCTAGTGTAGCCCACTGCCTGCAGCGCGATAGGAATTAATTGTCTTCCACGTTGACAGGATAGGTGGAGTACAACGGCAACGGCATGGGTTGGCGCTTCATAACATCGGACCAGAGGTCGGCCGGGCCCGGCGTAATAACGTCTTGGGCCAGGGCAGGGGAGACGAACCATTCGCCGGCCTCGATTTCCTCTTCTAGCTGGCCCGGGCCCCACTCGGCGTAGCCGGCAAACATGCGCATACCCGAGACCAAGGGCTCTATCTCTTCCGGCTCCGCGCGCAGATCCACATGCGCGAGGCGCGGGGCGAGGCGGGTGAGTCGGTCGTGCTTGTCCGGATCGACGCCCTGGTTGGTCTGCGCGAGTCCTACGACGGATTGCTGATTGAGCGGGCCGCCGATGTACAGCGCCTGCGGCTTGGCCACAACGGGAAGCCATTCTGGCAGCACATTGAAAATCGCCACCTCGGAGCGCTTGGTCAGATCCACGCCGAAGGTCATCATGTCATTGTGCTCAATGACGAGAATGACGGAACGGGCGAATTCCGGCGAAAGCATGCCCGGAGCGGCGATGAGCAGCTGGCCGGGGGCGGGGTCATTGCGCTCGAGGGCGTTGAATAATCTATCGGCAAACATCACTGTTTAGAATCCCACCACTCGCGCAACTTCGCAATCGCGTCCTCGCGCTCGAGGGGTCCATGCTCGAGGCGCAGCTCCTTGAGATAGGACCACGCCTGGCCCACCTCAGGGCCGGGCTGGAGTCCTAAGATCTCCATGATCTCGTTGCCGTCGAGGTCTGGACGCACGCGCGCCAGGTCCTCCTTGCGGCCGATCTCTTCGATGCGCTCTTCCAGCTGATCGTAGGTGCGCTGGAGGCGACGGGCCTTCTTGGCATTGCGGGTGGTGCAATCGGCGCGCACCAGCTTGTGCAATCGGGGAAGGAGATCGCCGGCGTCGGTGACATAGCGGCGCACGGCGGAATCAGTCCACTGATTTTCCCCAAACCCATGGAAGCGCATGTGCAAATAAACCAACTGGCCGATGGACTCCGTGGTGGCCTTGGGGTATTTCAACTTCCGCAGGCGCTTGCGGGCGAGCTTGGCGCCCACCACCTCGTGGTGGTGGAAGGAGACCTTGCCATCGGTGTTATCAAAGGTATCCGGCTTGCCAATATCGTGCAGCAGCGCCGCCCAGCGCAGGACAAGATCAGGACCATCTTCCTCTTGATCCATGGCCTGGCTTAGCACCTTGAGCGAGTGGGCATAGACGTCCTTGTGCTGCGCGTGTTCGTCCGCGGTCATGCGTAGCGCGGGGATCTCCGGGAAGATATAGTCCGCGATTCCCGTAGATACCAGTAGATCAATGCCATCCCACGGGGCCGTGCCGCAGATGAGCTTATCCAGCTCCACCTGCACGCGCTCGACGGTGATGCGCTGGATCTCGCCAGCCATATCCCGCATGGCCTCCACGACGCGATCGGCCACGCGAAATTCTAGCTGAGAGGCAAACCGAGCCGCACGCAGCATGCGGAGCGGATCATCATGGAAGGAGATCTCCGGCTTATCCGGGGTATCGAGCACCCAGTCAGCTATGTCTTGGAGGCCGTGGAGGGGATCGTGGAACTTAAAGGAGGCGTCGGCAAGCAGCTCAATGGCCATCGCATTGGCCTTGAAGTCGCGCCGGACAAGATCGCCTTCCAAGGTGTCACCGTAAACCACCTCAGGATTGCGGGACTGGCCGTCATAAGAATCGGAACGGAAGGTAGTGATCTCAATCTGCTGGCCCTTGTAGGCCGCGGAGACGGTACCGAAGTCTATGCCGGTATCCCACACGGTTTCGGCCCACTCATCGAGGATCTCCTTGACCACCTCGGGGCGGGCCGGGGTAGTAAAGTCCAGGTCATTTCCCAAGCGACCCAAAAGCGCATCGCGCACAGAGCCGCCCACGAGGTAGAGCGAGTAGCCCCGCGCGGCAAATTTCTCCACCAGTCCGCCCAGCAGGCTGCTGAGGGAGGAGACGGTGGATTCCGCGCGGGCAAGAACGCCGATTAGCTGAGTGTCCTGAAAATTCACGGGTGAGAGTCTACTACGATTGGCAGGGATGACTAACCAAGAACAGGGCCCCTCCAAGGGAGGCGGCCGCAACCGCAACCGGTCTCGGCGCAGGCGGCGCCGCCGGCCGGATAATCGCGCGCGCCGCACCACTCAGCAGCGCAAGCCCTACCGCGGTGGCAATGGCCAATCCACGGCCATGGAAACCCGCGATGAAACCTCCGCGGGCGGCCTCGTTGTCTCCGGCTTGGCGGAGTGCGTCGATGCCAATGGCAATGTCGACCTTTCCCGGCTCTATGTGGCGCTCATTGGCCGCCTTGACCGCCGCGGGCGCCTGCTGTGGTCCATGCCCAAGGGCCACGTGGAAAATGGCGAGGCCAAGGAGGTTACCGCTGAACGCGAGGTATGGGAAGAAACCGGCATTTCTGGTGAGGTTTTTGCGGACCTCGGCATGATTGATTACTGGTTCGTCTCTGATGGGGTGCGCATCCATAAGACCGTGCACCACCACTTGCTGCGTTTTGTAGACGGCATTATGAACGATGAGGATCCAGAGGTCACTGAGGTCTCGTGGATCCCCGTCTCTGAACTCATCGAGCACTTGGCCTACGCCGATGAGCGCAAGCTGGCGCGCATCGCGCATGATCTCCTTCCCGATCTCGCACGAAAGGAAGCCGCGGCGGGGAAAGTGACCCCACGGTAATGCGCCTACGCCTGAAGTCTTGGGCCGCCGTGGGCGGCTGCATGGCGGTAGCGGGGTGGGGCTTGTGCCTGCCGCTACCAGAAGCCGCCGCGCAGATGGACGCGGCCGCCGAAAAGCAGCAGGATATCCAGGCATGGTTGGGTGCGCGCGGGCCGGAGCGGGCCAACCTTGATCTCCTTGCGGCTGAGCCTTTTTCCGTGGGCAAGGACCTGAAACTGACCTTCCGGCTGCACAATCCTACCGATGAAGCCATGGAGGATCTCCAGCTCACGAGCCGCCGCGGCGATGCCGTGGAGGACACCGCGCAGGCACGCACGCAGCTGGCCACCGGCGAATTCCCGTATTACGGTCCCAGCACTTCCACCGCGCCCCTGCAGCCGGGCGAATCCCGGGAGGTCACCTTCCAGGTTCCTACCTCCCTGCACGGCGAGCAGACCCTGGCCATCGAAGAGCCTGGCTCCTATCCGCTGCTCTTTACCCTCACCGGCACCGTAGGCGGCGAGGCGGTCAGCTTTGCGGAGGAACGCCTCGTAGGCCAGGTGAAGGGGAAGGAGCAGGCGCTTGGCGATGCCCCCTCGGATCCCACACCCCACGATCTCACCGTGGTCTATCCCATCAGCGCCGATATTGACTCGGTACCAGGCGGCGCTGGGGGAGAGGACCTTATCCTCTCCTCTGATGAGCTGGCCGGTGAGCTGGCGGAGGGTGGCCGGCTCGATCGCTTGGTCAGCACGTATGCCAACCATGATCTGCGCGGGGCAGGCTGCGTAGCCATCGATCCCGCCCTCTTGGATACGGTCAACCGCATGGCGGAGGGCTATAAGGTAGGTTCGGCCCGCCCACCTCAAGCCGAGCGCCCTAAGCGCCTGCGCGATTCGTGGTTCACTAACGAGGACGATGTGCACCTCGAACCCGGCACTGGGAAAGAGGATGCTGCCCGCTGGCTCAAGCGACTGCGCGAGCTCGATTGCTTTATGTCTATGCCGTGGGCGAATGCCAATGCTTCCTCCGTGGCCAAGGCGAATAATCCCTTCCTTACCTACGAGGGACTGCAACGCGGCAATCACACCATCGAGCGAATTCTCGGTGCCAAGCCGGCCACCACCGTGCTCGCGGTCGGCTCCGGCTATGTGGACCAGCAGCTTCCCCTGCCCGCATTGGTGGCGGATAATACTTCGTGGCCTGGCCGCGCCGTGACTTTCGACGCCTCCCTGGGCGCCCTCCTCGCCCAAACCGGTTCCAAACCACAGACGGTGGGCTATTCCAACCCAGAGCTGCGCTACGATTACTCGCTCGATTCCGATCTTTCTCGTGCCATCACCGGCGGCGCCGCACTGAGCTTGGCCGCGAGCGATGACACCGTGGCACGCTTGCCCAATTACTTGGATCCCAGCGCGGCCGAGTACGCACTCGACTCTGCCGAGGCGCTCATCGCTTCCGGTAAGTCCCATCCGCGCACCGTCGGCAGCCTAAAGCAGGAGACCGCGGAGCCCGGTTCACTGCCCGGCAGCCCCTTTAGCGATCCCGCCGCCTTTGCCGAATCCGATATCGTCCGCGTGGAGCAGCAGGCCCGCTATACCGATGAGCTGATGAATATCATGGTCGATGATCCAGATATCGCGCTCACTCGCTATGAATTCGTCCTGCCTTTGCGCCGGGATCTGCTCGCCGCCCTCTCGCTGACCAACCGCGATAGCTTGGGAAGCAATGCTGAGGCGCAGCGCCGGTTCACTGACACGATGGACGTGCATTCGGATACGCTGCGGGACCTGCGTTCTTCTGTGGCGCTTATCCCACCGGGCAATGTCTATACCCGCGTATCTGAGTCATCGCCGCTGCTCATCGTGGCAGAAAATGGCCTGCCACTACCGGTGGAGGCCAAGCTGCAATACGATGCCCCCGATGGCGCGCGCCTCAACACACCCAAGAGCGTCCGTATTCCGGCCAAGGGCTCTATTACTGTATCCATGACCGCCGATATGCCTAAGGACGCCGATCGCACGGACATTGGCCTATGGCTTGCTACCCCAGAAAAGCAAACCATCTCCGAGCCCATCAATATCGCTGTGCAAACGCGTGCCGGTATCGTAGGCGTGTATGGCGTCGGCATAGCCGGCGCCCTTGCGCTGGTCTTAGCCACGCTCTTCCGGCTAGGCCGCCATCGGCGCAAAAAATCACAAAGGCTTAAAAAGTAAGTTGAAGTTGTATCCTCTATGACTGATAAGACTGGCCGCGAGGCCGAACACGTGGAGAAGTCACCTGCGGGTGTAGTTGACCCGAAGGATGCCGCCGTGCCGGCAGAGCACCCCGCCCCGGCGGGTGCCCGCGGCCGCATCGTCCAGGCCTCTCCTCCCGCTCCGGTACCAGAAAAGCGCCCCACCCCAGCGGTGAAGGACACCACCGTTCCTCCTGAGGAGGATAAGTCCGCGCTCACTGGACGCAACGCGGACAATGAATCATCCAATCAGGATGTCATCCGCGCAACAGGCACGATGGCCATCGCGACGCTGCTGTCCCGCATCACTGGCTTCTTGCGCCAGATGCTCATCGGCGCCACGCTCGGCGCCACGGTGGGAACTGCGTTTAGTAGCGCCAACCAGATCCCCAACCTCGTCACCGAGATCGTTTTGGGTGCGGTGCTGACCTCTCTGGTCGTGCCCGTCCTCGTGCGGGCCGAAAAGGAAGACACGGACCGCGGTGAGACCTTTGTCCGGCGGCTATTTACCCTGGCCTTTTCCATCCTGGGCATAGTTACCATCGCCTCAGTGGTGCTAGCACCCTTCTTAACCAGGATGATGCTGCCGGAAGATTCCAAGGCCAATGCCGTACAGGCAACTTCCTTGGCCTTCTTGCTGCTGCCGCAGATTCTTTTCTACGGCCTCTTCGCCCTCTTCCAGGCCGTCCTTAATACCAAGAATGTCTTTGGTCCGGGCGCCTGGGCGCCGGTGATCAATAACTTCATCTCCATTAGCGTGCTGCTGGCTTATCGCTTCCTGCCAGGCGAGCTCGACCCGCATGAACCCACGCCGGTGGCCGATCCACACGTCATGCTCTTGGGCTTGGGCACCACCACAGCGGTCATGGTGCAGTGCCTCATCCTATTGCCGTATCTCAAGAAGGCCGGAATTAATCTGCGCCCTAAGTGGGGCTTGGATGCCCGCATCAAGCAATTCGGCGGCATGGCTTTGGCCATTATTACTTATGTGGCCATCTCCCAGCTGGGCTACGTGGTCACCTCTCGCGTGGCCGCCTATGCGGATGCCGGCGCCCCGCTGGTCTATCAGAATGCCTGGCTCATGCTGCAGGTGCCTTATGGCGTTATCGGCGTGACGCTCCTGACGGCGATTATGCCGCGCCTGTCCCGCAACGCCGCCGACGGCGATGTAGATGCCGTGGTCCGCGATCTCACCTTGGGCTCCAAGCTGACCTTCATCGCGCTTATCCCCATCGTCATCTTCATGACCGGCTTCGGCGTTCCTATCGCCCGCGCCCTCTTCCAGTACGGTGCCTACGGCGCCGAAAGCGCCGAGCAGCTCGGCCTGACCATCAGCTTCTCCGCCTTCACGCTCATCCCGTATGCCTTGGTGCTGCTGCACCTGCGCGTATTCTATGCCCGCGAGGAAGCCTGGACGCCTACCTTCATCATCGCCGGCATCACGCTGACCAAGATCGTCCTCACGCTCTTGGCACCATTGATGACGTCCAACCCGGACCGCGTGGTGATTCTGCTTGGTACGGCCAATGGCTTTGGCTTCGTCTCCGGTGCGGTCATTGGCGGCTTCCTGCTCAAGCGCAAGCTCGGTAGCCTCGGCGGCAAGGCCGTCACCCAAACCGTGCTGTGGGCTTCCGGTGCCGGCCTAGTGGGCTTGGTCGTCTCCTGGGCGCTGTATTGGGGCGTGAATTGGCTCCTCCCGGAGAATCTGCCGTCCATCGTCTCGCTGATCAAGGTCGCGGTGCTTGGCATCATCTTCCTCATCGCCACCGGCCTGGTGCTGTCCAAGTCCTCCTTGCCGGAGGTCCAGAACCTGGCCCGTGCCCTACAGCGCATCCCGGGCATGTCCCGCTTCATCAAGGTCGATTCTTCCAAGGCCATCGAGCTGGAGGAGCCCGACGTACCGGAAATTCAACCGGTATTCTCCCAGGACGCCTTCAACGCCACCCTGGTACCGCCGCCGATGTCCGCTGGCATCGTCCGCGGACCACGCCTCGTGCCGGGTGCCCCGGTATCGGATGGTCGCTTCCGCCTGCTCCAAGATCACGGTGCGGTCACTGGTGCGCAGTTCTGGCAGGCACGCGAACAGTCCACCGGCCGACTGGTCGCCTTGACGTTCGTCGATACCAATAGCCTGGCGCCAATTGCGCCGGCGACGCCAGGAGTTGCCGCCCGCCGCTCCGCAGAGATTTCGCGCAATACCCGCCGCCTTGCCGAGCTGGAGCTCGATACCGTGGCGGATAATATCCAAGTTCTGTCTTATCGCACTGGCTGCCTGGTAGTGGCGGATTGGTTTGAGGGCACCTCCCTTAAGCAGGTGGCTGAGGCCGATAACCTCGATCCCCATTCCGTGGCTCGTGCTACTGCACCGCTATTTGCTGACGCCGCCGCTGCCCACGATGCCGGCCTCATCCTCGGCGTGGAACACCGCGATCGTTTCCGCGTTTCTACCGATGGCGTGGTCAAGGTTGCCTTCCCCGCCGTGCTGGATGGCACCTCCGCGGCCACCGACCGCGAGGCTTTGAGCTCCGCCCTAGAGCTGCTCGTGGAGTCCACGGAGCCTTCGCCGAAGAAGCTGCGCGATATTTCTGAGGACGCCAACCTTCCCGCGGACGAGGCCGCCCAGCGCGTCGAAGATGCGCACTACGGACTCGATAGTGCTGATGAGGACAGCCGCGAGGAAAAGATGGAGGAGCTGCAAGAGGCACAGGCGCTAACCTTGGCCGGCATCGCCCAGCGCCTGCGCGACTTCGCTCCGGAAGAGCCAGAAGAAGCACCTGAGGCCCTGCCGGTGAAGGCACAGGTAGAACCGGATCAAGAGGATGACCCGGCGCAAGAACCCGGCTTTGGCGGCCGCGGTTATTCCGGTTCCGGCGTCATCGTCATCGGCATCTTCGCCACCATCTTCGTCGTAGCAATGGCCGCGCTCACCACCTGGATCATGTCCTTGCTCAGCAATGTGGAGGCATCCAACCCGGTCAGCGAGACCATCCATGGCAGCACGGACATTCCGGATACCCCGCCGGTGCGTCTCCAGCCTTCCTCTGCGGTTACCGTCCCTGAGAACAAGGACTATGCAGCGCTTATCGACGGCAAAACGGCCACCACGTGGTCCACCGCCGAGGAGGACACCGGCGTCCTCGTCACTTTGGATACGCCCACGCACCTTGCGGTCCTGCCGGTGGTGCAGTCCAACTCCACTGGGGCGAGGTACGCCGTCTATGGCGTAAATCAGGACAGCTTCAATCCGGAGAACCCACAAGCTGGCTCCCTGCATCAACTGGCCAGGGGCAAGTTCGAAGCCGGCAAGGAAGATATCGAGCTGGAGGAAACCACCGAGCAATTCGACGGCCTCCTCCTCATGATCACCAAGCTGCCCAAGTCCGATAAGGCAACCATCGCAGACATTGGTCTCGTCGGGCAGCCCTAGGCACAACCCACACGGCCGAATCGAGGAACACGACCCTCGATTCGGCCTTCTTTCTTAAGATTTTCCGCATTCACACCTCTTTGAACTGCACGTTCAAAAATCATTTACTTCACGTGTTGGCTATTTAGAAGTGGTACGTACACGGTGGGGCGTAACGCACACAACAGCCTTAGGAGTATTCATCATGTCCCTCGCAGCAGGTACCTACGCACTAGACCCAGCCCACACCGCTATCGGATTCGTCGCCAAGCACGCGATGGTGACCAAGGTTCGCGGTAACTTCGCAGACTTCGAAGGCACCATCACCGTGGCCGAGAACATCGCCGAGTCCGCTGCTGAGGCAACCATCCGCACCGCTTCCATCTCCACCGGCAACGATGACCGCGATGCACACGTAAAGAACGAGGACTTCTCCGCGGTAGAGCAGTACCCGGAGATCACCTTCAAGGCCACCAACCTCAACGTTGATGAAAATGGCAATGGCACCGTCACCGGTGACCTCACCATTAAGGACACCACCAAGTCCGTCGACCTCGACGTTGAAGACGTTGCTACCGCCGAGGACCCATTTGGCAATACCCGCCTGGGCTTCGAGGCAACCACCAAGATCAACCGCACGGACTTCGGCATCGACTTCAACGCTCCGCTGAAGACCGGCGGCGTGCTGGTCTCCGAGGAGATCAAGATTGAGCTCGAGGTCTCCGCTATCAAGCAGTAGGCCGGCAGCCTTAGACACTAAGGTCTAGAGCATCTCTTGGCCCGCAGCCACCTTTGGCTGCGGGCTTTTTCTTCATGCGGAATAGCACTCCATTCACTTGGTCAATTCCAAAACAACTTGAAACAACTTTGTTTTGTAGTTTTTACCTGCAGATATCGTCTTATAGACTCGACTAAATTGCATTAGTTGTTGTCGAGTTGTTTCAAACAACTTGCGCTACCATGCACCCATTTGAGAGGCAGAATTAGAAAGTATCCTCGCCGCTCTTGCAGCTATCCAATCAGGAATGACTGGGAATAGCCAAGAAAGCCAACTGTTGAATTTCAAAGAAAATCCTGCCCGTTTCCCCAGAAATCAAAATCCTGAAGCGACCCTCATAGAGTTTCTCATTGATGAAACGACCTGGTTTTCCAACACAGATGCGGGAGTCGGCTACATCGTGTTGGGAGTCTCTGACAAAAGTCTCGGCCTAGAGCATTTACAGGAGCATCAAGAAAAATCGATTGGATCGCACAGAAGATTTCTCGAGGTACTCAACCTCAGACTGTCGCGCCGCCCAATCATGCATCGTCATGTGAGAGATGGAGCACTCAAAACGTCAGGCCTCGTAAGTGCAAACGAGTGCCAGGACGTGACATTCACACGAGGGCAGGGGAGTCGCGCCCGCGATTTCCGCGGCGGCACCAACTGGTTAGTTTGTGCCATCGGTTAATCTTGTCCAGTCGATGAAAATCATTACCACAAACAAAAGTGACTTTAACGAAAGCAGTTAGTTAAGGTCACTTTTCTTGCATCACGATTTTACGATTTAATTGAGGGTGTCCGTTTCTTTGTGTGCGGAGTTTGGTTTACAAGTAGTCAGCAAATCGGTCTGGGCAAGCGACGGCTAGTTGGTTGATAGCTTATTTCCACTCTGAAGCGTCCTGGGTTTAGTTCCTACCTCAGCTAAGGAAGGATTGAACTATGCCTAGAAAGTATTCCGTCGAGTTCAAGGAGAAGGCGGTCCATCAGATCATCGAAATGGTCCGCCTGGAGTCTTGCTCACTGCAACGCGCCTACACAGAGGTCGGTGAGCTGCTTGGAGTATCTCACCACACGTTGCGGGCCTGGTACCGTGACAGCGCCTCAGTACGCGATAATTCTGACGCTTCAGGCGGCGAAACAATGGAAGAAGAACTCAGGCGTCTGCGCCGCGAAAACCGCGAACTGAAACGAGCAAACGGGATTCTTAAAACTGCTTCGGCTTTTTTCGCAGCGGAACTCGACCGACCCACGACCAAATGATCTCCTACATCGACGCGTACAAAGATCAATTTGGGGTCGAGGCCATCTGCCGAGTCCTTAAACAAGCAGATCGTGGATTCATTACTTCACGCGGCTACCGCAAAGCCACCACACGTGTTCCCAGCGCAAGAGCCTTAAGCGATAGCCTGCTCATCCCAGAGATACAGCGTGTGCATGCGGAGAATTTCTCGGTCTACGGCATCCGCAAAATGTGGCACGCGATGAACCGCGAAGGCTTTCATATTGGTCGCGACAAGACCGCACGTCTGATGAAACTTGCAGGTGTTTCTGGCCGCAGACGTGGGCGAACCCCAATAACAACGGTAAGCCCGAAGACACCGGATCATCGCCCGGACCTAGTGCGCCGAAACTTCCGTGCGCAGGCACCAGGCAGGCTTTGGGTTGCCGACATTACCTACGTTCGCACCCTGTCAGGATTCGCCTACACCGCGTTTGTCGTGGATGTCTTCAGCCGAAAAATTGTTGGTGTTGCTACACGCTCGACAATGCGCACCGATGCGCTGCCCATGGAGGCATTGGAACATGCGTTAACGACTGCAGGACGAATCCATGGAAACCAACTAATTCACCACAGCGATCGGGGCAGCCAGTACGTGTCACTGAAGTATTCCACCGCGCTAGCTGAGTCAGGAATCCGCCCGAGTGTGGGAACAATCGGCGATTCTTACGACAATGCACTAGCCGAAACAGTCAACGGTCTCTACAAGGCGGAACTGATTCATGCCCAGGGCCCGTGGACGTCGGTCGGAGAAGTCGAACTGGCCACCTTGCGGTGGGTGCATTGGTGGAACACTAAGCGACTTCACGAAGCATTGGACTACGCCACCCCACAGGAAGTAGAAACCGAGTACTATCTCACCCAGCCCATCAACACAGGGCCGTAAAAGAAGCGGAACTAAACCCAGGACGCTTCACTCGGTGGCTTTTACCCCTTCAATAAAGCTGTTGCATTCAATGTCGCGCTTCGCTTTCTTCGCTCGCTGGGCAGCGCGCTTCTCTTCGATGTTGGAGATCATTAGCCACAGCGCTTTCAGCGCCGCAGTGTCGTTCGGGAGTTGCCCCCTGTTACGGGTGGATTTACGCAATTCAGCGTTGAGCGACTGGACCAGACCGCCGGCACTCCACACTCGGGATGGTCAGCCCTGTCGACCTCGAGAACCCAATTGGTCTAACCACCAGCAAAAAAGAAATAGCCGCCCAACCACTAGGTAACCCTACAACGTATCCACGATTTGCAGACAACCCCCACTAGGGCAAGAAGTGGGCCATCTCAGATGATGCTCAAGTGTGACGCAAACCATGCGGCAGAAGTTGGGACCTGACCCCTGTTTGGTGGACACCTGATATCCAGCCCAGTCGGGCTGGAAGAAAGGTAATCTACCACCATGTCCAGGTACTCCGAACAGTTCAAACGCGATGCCGTGGCCCTCTACGAAAACAATGAGGACCTCTCACTGAACTCAGCATCAGCAGAGCTCGGTATCAACCGTGCCTCGCTGCATTCTTGGATCAAGAAGTACGGCACCGGCAAACGTGCCCGCACAAAAAGCATGCGCGACAAGGTCCAAGCAGCGAATGATTCCGAACGGATCCGCCAGTTAGAAAAAGAGAACGCAAAGCTGCGCGAAGAACGTGACATCCTGCGCAAGGCCGCGAAATATTTTGCCGAAGAGACTCACTGGTGATCCGCTTCCAGTTTGTCTATGACCACCGAACCGAATTCTCGGTTAAGCGGATGTGCCAGGTGTTAAAGCTCAATCGCTCCTCGTTCTACAAATGGGTGCAAACCCGCGAAGAACGCAGGTTAAAGACGTGTTCGGATGCTCTTATTGGTGCAAGAATCAAGACCATCTTCGATGATGAATACGGGCTTTATGGTGCTAAACGCATCGCTGCAAGCCTTAAAGCCGATACGAGCTTTGGCCCGATAAATCACAAGAAAGTCGCACGAATCATGAAATCCATGGGACTTAAAGGCTTTACCAAACGCCGCCGATGCGTCACTACCAGGCGTAAGCCTGGTCACCGCGTCATGCCAGATCTAGTAGGCCGCAGATTCACAGCTGACAGGCCAAACCACGTCTATGTAGGCGACATTACGTACCTGCCGTGTAAGGGCGGCAAGAACATGTACCTGGCCACGGTCATCGACGTCTACTCGCGCAAACTTGTCGGACATGCACTCGCCGATCACATGCGGGTATCACTGGTTATCGAAGCTTTGTCCCATGCCAGGAAAGTCCGCGGAAGCCTTAAAGGGGCAATTTTCCATTCTGATCACGGCAGCGTGTACACCTCACAAGCCTTTAGGAACTATTGCTCGTCGTTGGGTGTGCGCCAGTCTATGGGAGCGGTAGGAACGAGTGCTGATAACGCCCTAGCAGAATCGTTTAACGCCACGCTCAAGCGGGAAATCTTGCGTGACAGGAAAGTCTTTGACAATCCGATCTCCTGCCGCCAAGAAGTCTTCCGGTGGTGCATGCGCTACAACACACGCCGACGGCACTCCTGGTGCAATCTTTCAGCTCCTGACGTCTTTGAAGCCGAGAATTCAGCTACACTGACTAGAGCAGCATAGCTAACCCCCGACGTGTCCACTTTCCGGGGGTCAGGCCCTTGTGGAGCACAGGAAGCCATGACATAGTTTTTATATGATTAAAAAATTCTTAATGGTTTCCGTGTTGGCTGCTGCATCTACTGTTACATCAGTAGGGATAGCCAATGCCGCCGATGTAAAATCCGCCCCTTCTGTAGAAAAGGCCTCTTACCAGATTATTGAAGGAGGAGAGGTCCAAAGTGTTGACCCTACAGCGTATAACTATGTGCCAAAAGAAAACAGTGCCCCTGGGAAAGCAATTCAGCCCCTCAGCGCCTCTGGATATCAACCAATCAACGGGTTTGGCTTCACCTACAAAGGAAACAATTTCAAAGTCACCACAGGAGAATTGCAGCATAGGATAATCGGCTCTCGGAACCATATTGAGAATGAAGGGGTGCAGTATCGGGTCCCTTCAACTGTTTGCAACTGGCGAGTCGACTATCAAAATCGCAACGGGGCACAAATCTACCGTACTTTTGTTGGCAAAACCCACACGGGCTGCGGTTTTGGTGCCGTGGCCGATAATGGACCACATAATGTTTATGTGAAATCCGGTTCGCAGCAATGTGCGCGCTTGTACATCGCTGGTAAGTTCCGGGGTGAGCAGTGCCACCACATAGGTTAAACAAATGAAATTACTTCTTCAGCTGCTCGAGCTGATAGCGTTGCTAATAACTTGCGTAGGATTCGCCATCGGATTTAATGCAACCCACAATGCACTGACCTATATTCACACTGGAGATGCATTGGACGAGGCAACACGGCTGCTTGAGCAAGCTCAACAAATGTTCATTGCCGCTACAGCCTGCGGGATTATTTTTCTAGTCTTGTTCTTGGTTAGATTACTAAAATCGGTCAGCTAAAAATACTGGGACTGTAAATACCAGATAGGCAAAAGAGTGACAGCGCAGTGGTTGCGTCCTTTAGTGTGGTGTAACGCCTGCTAATAGTGACTGACATCTTGCGCCACTTGAAGAGTGTGGGCCGGACAAAACTGATCCAACAGGTCCACAGCGGGCCCCATTACCCAGCGGGTAATGGGGCCCTAAAAGGCAGCGGAGCTTAGGACCCCAACCCCGCACCCTACGTGACGGCGGTAACTATAGTTCGTAGACATGACCGCACCACAAAATAAGACGCAGCACGAGTTGCTCCAAGAACGCGCAGCGGCGGTGGACCTGCGCGCCTATCACCTCCACCTTGATCTCTCGGAGGTACTCGATAGCCCCACCTACCGCGTGACTACCCGCCTCGAACTCAGCAGCAGTGAGCCCGAGCTTTTCCTGGATTACCTGGGCGAATCCGTCGCGGAGGTCAAGGTCAATGGCACCCCGCAGGAGGTGGACTTTGATGGCAGCATCATCCGGCTGCACGGCCTGCCGGTAGGGGAGGAGTTCGCCATCGAGGTCACCGGCCACTCGCGCTATTCGCGCACCGGCCAGGGTCTGCATCGGATGCACGATCAGGCCGATGACGCGACCTACCTGTATTCACACCTCGAGCCTTCCGACGCCCGCCGCATCTTCCCCTGCCTGGAGCAGCCAGATCTCAAGGCCGTCTTCCACGTGCGCATGACCGCACCGAAAAAGTGGCAGATCCTATCCAACCAACCGGAAGTCGAACGCAGCGAAGAGGGGGAGCTCGCCACCGTTACTTTTGCGCCGACCCCGCCGCTGTCGACGTACCTGACTTCTTTCGCCGCCGGCCCCTACCAGTACCAAGAGCGCACCTGGACCGCCCCGGATGGCAGCCACTCGGCACAGCTGCGCGCCTTTGCGCGCGCGTCCATGTTTGAGCACCTGGACGAGGAAATCCTAGAACTTACCGCCCAAGGCATGGACTTCTTCCACCAGAACTTTGGCTATCCCTATCCGTGGGGCAAGTACGATTCCATCTTCGTACCCGAATACAACCTCGGCGCGATGGAAAATCCCGGCCTGGTGACGTTTACGGAGAACTACATCTTCCGCTCCCGCGCTACCCGCGCGCAGCACGCCGGCCGTGCAAATACCATCCTGCACGAGATGTCCCATATGTGGTTCGGTGACCTGGTCACTCCGCAGTGGTGGGATGACCTGTGGCTCAAGGAGTCCTTCGCGGAATTTATGGGCGCGGATTCTTCCGTCCACGGCACCGACTACACCGAGGCTTGGGCCAATTTTGCCGGCGCCCGCAAGAATTGGGCCTACCTGCAGGATCAGCTGCCCACCACGCACCCCATCAAGGCGAAGATCCCGGACGTGGATGCCGCACGCCAGAACTTCGATGGCATCACCTATGCCAAGGGAGCGGCGGTGCTCAAACAGCTGGTGCACTACGTCGGCCGCGATAATTTCTACGCCGGTGCGCGCGACTACTTCCAGGAACACGCCTTTGCCGCCGCCACCTTTGATGACCTCCTGCAGGCGCTCAAGAAGCACACGGACCGCGATCTTGATGCCTGGTCCCAAGCCTGGCTGCGCACCTGGGGCCCGGATACCCTCACTCCGGAGTTGCACACCGAGGGCGAGAAGATTGCGGAGCTGGCCATCGTTGCAGACGCCGAGGACGTCACCCGGCCGCACCGCCTGACCGCTTCGCTCTTTGATGCGTCCCTGCACAAGTACCGCGAGATCGACATCGATCTCCCGGCTGGCGATGGCACCACCCGCACCATCATCGATGAGGCGGCAGGCCTTCCGGCCCCGGCATTGCTGCTGCTTAACGACGCCGACCATACCTACGCCAAGATCCGCTTCGACGAGACCTCCCTAGACACAGCGAGTGAGCGCCTGACCGACATCGAGGATGAATCGACCCGCGCGGTAATCTGGACCGCCCTGTGGAACCTCACCCGCGATGGGGAAATGTCGGCGATTGACTATGTGGGGGTCGTCGTCAAGCACGAAGCCTATGAAACCAATACCACGCTGCTGGCTACTGCCTGCGCCAATGCCAACTTTGCCATTGCACACTATGTTGCAGACGCCGACCGCGAGCAGGTCCGCACCGACTATGCCGAGGCGATCTGGGGCCATCTGGACGAGGCCGAACCAGCCTCGGACGCCCAGCTTGTGCTCGCTCGCGCCGCCATCCGCGCACTCGCCGCAACGCCGGAGGAGTCCGGCACCGCGCGCCTTAAGGCCCTGCTCTCCGGTGACATTGCCGGCCTTCGCGTGGACCCCGAAATCCGCTGGTCGATCTTGCGCGCCCTCGCGGCCCGCAATGCCGTAACCCCGGCCGAGCTCGAAGCGGAAAAGCAGCGCGATAATACGCTGACCGGCGCTACCGAATTCCTCGGCGCCAGCCACGCCTTCCCCACGCCGGAGACCAAGCGCTCCGCGTTCGATAAGGCCCTCACGCCCGGCGCATATTCCAATGCCGAGGTCGACGCACTGATCGCCGGGTTCAATGCCCCGCGCTCAGCTAGCCTGCAAGAGGCCTTTGCGGAGGAGTTCTTCTCCAGCGTGGAAGACATCTGGGCCGCGCACCCGATTGAGATTGCTAACCGCCTCATCCGCGGCTTCTACCCGGAGTTGCCGATGGCCGATGCCGCCACCACGCGCCTGCTGCACCGGGATCTGCCTGGAGCGCTGCGCCGCATCCTGCTGGAATGCCGCGATAACCTGCGGCGCACCCTCCGCGTGCGGGCTGGTCAATAAACTGTACGGCCTAGCGCTCGCGCCCTAATTCCCCTTGGGTCACACTGTGTATAACAGTTGTTGATCCGGGGGGAATCTACATATGACGCTCAGTCATGACCGCAGTGACGAAGAACTAGTTGATGCTTTTATTGAGGGGGACAATAAGGCCTTTTCCGCCATCGTGGAACGCCACCGCACGCGGCTGACCACGGTAGCGCGGCGCTACACCAGAAACGATCACGATGCCCAAGATGTGGTCCAGGAAGCCTTCCTGCGCGCCAGCTGCAACCTGCACTCCTATCGCCGCGAGTCTGCGCTATCGACCTGGCTGCACCGGCTGGTGAAAAACTCTGGCTATGACTACTTGAACCACCGTTCTAACAGGGAAAATGCTTCATTAGATGCGGAGGACTTTGATGACGATCGCAACCCGCTGCTCGCGCATAACCCTTCCGAAAACCTAGCGGAGCAGCTGGTGGTGCGCGAGGCAATGCAGTTGCTGCGGGAGGATCAGCGCGAGGCGCTGGTGCTTACCGACGTCGCCGGATTCCGCGTCGGCGAAGTTGCCACCGCCCAAGGGGTAAAGCCCGGCACCATCAAATCCCGCCGCGCCCGAGCGAGGGAAGTCCTACGCGCCGCCATGGGGTGAGTTTGCTAATACCGACGTTTGTCAGCGCGGCGGGTAGACTCAGGGCGTTACGCGAAACCACACTCTGATTTAAGGGAGTTAGCAATGACCGTCCACGATGTTGCCATCGTAGGTTCCGGCCCTGCCGGTTACACCGCCGCGCTGTACGCGGCACGCGCCGAGCTCAACCCGATTGTCTTCGAGGGCTTCGAGTACGGCGGCGAGCTTATGAATACCACCGAGGTAGAAAACTACCCCGGATTCCAAAAGGGCATCATGGGCCCAGAGCTCATGGAAGAAATGCGCGCCCAGGCCATCCGCTTCGGTGCGGATTTGCGCATGGAAGTCGTTGACTCCGTAGAGCTGGAAGGCGATATTAAAAAGCTGCACGTGGGTGACGAGCTCTTTGAGGCCCGCGCCGTCATCCTCGCCACCGGTGCCGCCCCGCGCCACCTCGGCGTACCAGGTGAGGAAGAACTTACCGGCCGCGGCGTTTCTACCTGCGCTACGTGCGATGGCTTCTTCTTCAAGGGCCACAATATTGCCGTTATCGGCGGCGGCGACTCCGCTATGGAGGAGGCCACCTTCCTCACCAAGTTCGCGGACTCTGTCACCATTGTGAACCGCTCCGAGAACTTCCGCGCCTCCAAGATCATGCTGGAGCGCGCCCAGGCCAACGAAAAGATCAAGTGGGAGACCAATAAGGTCGTCGAAGAAGTTATTGAAGCCGATGGCAAGGTCGGCGGACTCAAACTCAAGGACGTCACCAACGGCGAGACTTCCACCTTGGACGTCACTGCCATGTTCGTAGCAATTGGCCATGATCCGCGCTCTTCCTTCCTCAATGATCAGGTCAAGCTCAATGACAACGGCTATGTTGTAGTTGAACAACCCACCACCAAGACCTCCCTGCCAGGCGTTTTCGCCTGCGGTGACTTGGTGGATGACCACTACCAGCAGGCAATTACCGCGGCCGGCTCCGGTTGCCGTGCGGCAATTGATGCGGAACATTTCCTCGCAGAAAACCGTTAATTCAGTATGAGCAACGTCAAGAAAGTAACCACCGATACGTTCCGTAAGGACGTCATCGAGTCCGATAAGCCCGTCATCGTCGACTTCTGGGCCGAGTGGTGTGGCCCGTGCAAGAAGCTTTCCCCCATCCTGGAAGAGGTAGCGGAGGAGTTGGACGGCCAAGTCACCGTCGCCAAGGTTAACGTCGATGAAGAGCGCAACCTAGGCGCCATGTTCCAGATCATGTCCATCCCCAATGTGCTGATTTTCAACCACGGCGAGAAGGTAGACGAATTTGTGGGTCTGCGTTCTAAAGATGACATCGTGGCGCAAGTGAAAAAGCAGCTTTAACTGTTAATCTAATTCCTATTAGATTAAGCGTGTAGAAATTCTGGAATGCGGCCCTAACTAAAGCGGGCTGTGAAAGGGGTATAAGGCGTGAATCGCGTTCTTCGAGTCGGCGATACAAGCGTGCGTGTAGCTGAGGCTCGCGCTACCTTGGCCCGTCTCGGCCTCTTGTCAGATTTCAAGGGGGAACTTTCTGCGTGGAAGAAGCAGAAGTACTCCGAGAGTGACAAGAGCTTTGATGCCAATTTGTCTGAGGTCCTCAAGGCCTTCCAGCAATCCCGCGGTATCGTGCCCACGGGCGAAATCGACGATCTCACCCTGCGCGAACTGCGCCAAGCCTCATACACACTCGGCAGCCGCGTACTTAGCTACGAGCCTGCGAATGAGCTGGTGGGTGACGATATCTCACAGCTCCAGCAGCAGCTGCAGGAGCTCGGCTTCTACCAGCAGCGGGTGGACGGCCACTTCGGTACCAATACCCACGCGGCGCTGAAGGAATACCAGCACAACTGCGGCCTGCAAGAAGATGGTGTGTGCGGCCCCGCCACCATCCGCGCCCTTGGGCTGCTTGGCCGCCGTATCACCGGCGGTTCCGCGCACAATATCCAAGAGCGTGAGCGCGTCCGCAACGCCGGCCCAAAGCTGGCGGGCAAGCGCGTTGTCATCGATCCGGCCTTGAGCGGCGGCGACGCCGGCCAGTTGGTCAAGGGTCGCTTCGGTGATATTTCCGAGCAGGAAATCCTGTGGGACCTCACCCAGCGCATCGAGGGGCGCATGATTGCCGCGGGCATGGAAACCATCATCTCCCGTCCTCGGACCTCCGATGCGGACGTCAAGTCCCGCGCCGAGCTGGCCAATGCCTTCGATGCGGACATGGTCATTTCCCTAGCCTGCGATTCTTACCCCAATGAGAAGGCCAATGGTGTTGCCACCTTCTACTTCGGTTCCGAATCCGGCAACTCCTCACTCATTGGTGAGACCCTTTCCGGTTTCATCCAGCGCGAGATTGTTGCGCGCACTGAGCTGCTGGACTGCGGCAACCACGGCCGCACCTGGGACCTACTGCGCTTGACCCAGATGCCGGTCATCCAGATCGTACTGGGCTACCTGACCAACCCAGAAGACATAAAAATCCTCACCAACCCGTCCCGCCGCGATGACATTGCGGAAGCGATCGTGATTGCCGTAAAGCGCATGTACCTCATGGAGCAGGACACCGCCGTAACCGGCGCCTATAAGTTCTCCGAGCTGCTCCAGGCCGAACAGTCCTAGGCCTCGAATCTAGGCCAAAGCGCGGGCCAGGAGATCTTCGGCGGCTGCCGCACTGAGCATATCGTGCTCGGGCGGCAGCTCGAGCCGCAAGCGGGGGAGTACTGGGTGATCTGCGGCCACCTCAAAGCCGGCGGAGCGCAAAGTCTCATAAGACATCAGCCCGATATAGGCCGGTTTGTGGCCCAAGAAATCCGCCGCTGCGGTCGGATCGCCGTAATAGCCAAAGGCCTCCACGGCGGCGCTGCCGCGGTTAGTGAGGTGCATAATGGCGGCGTCGACAAGCACTGCTTCAATGCCACGCCCCATTAAATGTGCTTTGACGAAGAGCGAGGTAATGATCTCCGCATCGTCTGAAATGGGGGCGGTGGGAAGCTTGGCTGCGCCGGCAGCATCCTCGCGGGAGCAAAAGAGAATCGTGGCGTCCTCGCCCACAGTAAAGCCGCACTGACCAAAGGAGAGCAGGGTAGTAGCCAGCCACGCTTCCTTTTCAAAGGCGGGATCGACCACGGAGGCCTCCAGCTCCCAAAAGGTGCTGCGCGCGGCCTGGCGGTGAATGCGCGTGCCTTCGCGTACCGGCTCGAGGATCATCGCCCCGGTTTAGTGCTGGCCCTCAATGAGCGCCATGATGCGCTCGAAATCTTCTTGGTCACCAAATTCCACGACCATCTTGCCCTTGCGCTTGCCCATGGTCACGGTGACCTTGGTGTCGAAGCGGTCGGACAGGCGCTCAGCGGAATCGGTAAAGTACTGCGGCTGCGGTGCCGGCTGCTTCTTCTTGGATTCGGCCGGCTTACCATCGCGCTTGTAGAGGGTGACTGCCTCCTCGGTGGCGCGTACAGACAGGCCCTCCGCGATGATGCGGTTGGCAATGTATTCCATGGCCTCGGTGTCATCCAAGGACAAAAGGGCACGCGCGTGGCCGGCAGATAAGGTACCAGCAGCTACGCGCTTTTGAACCTCTACCGGCAGCTTGAGCAGGCGCAACATATTGGTCACCTGTGGGCGCGAACGACCAATGCGGTCCGCCAGCTCGTTCTGAGTAACGCCGAACTCTTCCAGCAGCTGCTGGTAGGCGTGCGCTTCTTCCAAGGGGTTGAGCTGCACGCGGTGGATGTTCTCCAGCAGGGCATCGCGCAACAGGTTGTCGTCCTTGGTATCGCGCACGATGGCCGGAATCGTGGCCAGGCCCGCCTTGGAGGAAGCGCGCCAACGACGCTCACCCATGATGAGCTCAAAGCCGCCTTCCTCGGAAGGACGAACGACCACAGGCTGCAACAGGCCAAACTCGCGGATCGAGTGGACGAGCTCGCCGAGTTCATCCTCGTCGAAGACCGTGCGCGGCTGCTTCGGGTTGGGGATGATATCCCCAATGGAAATCTCGCGGTAGGTCGCACCGATAGGAGCCGGGGTGGCCTGGCGCTTCTTGGAGGACTTAGAGCCAGAACCCTGCTGAATGGTGGGAGCACCCTTTACGCGCTTGCCTTCGCCGCCCTTCCGGCCCGGCTGCGGGGTGGAATTTCCCAAAATAATATCCGCGGCGGAATCACCCAGGCGTGGCTTGCGGGTAGGAGCATCAGGACCGGACGGGATGAGTGCGGCTAGGCCCTTGCCAAGGCCGCCTTGCTTCTGTTCTGCCATGAGTTCCTATCCTTCCAATTCCGCGTAAATCTCTGGGCTCACGCCAATCGCCCCGGTGGTCGGGTGCGGGCGATAATCGCCACGCCGGTCAAGCTCGCGCGCGGCCGCAAGGTAGGCGCGGGCACCGGTGGACGAGGGAGCGTAATCAATAACCGTAGTACCGTACCCCGGTGCCTCGGAAACGCGCACGGAGCGCGGGATAACATTGGCCAGCACCACGGCGCCAAACTGTTCGCGGACGTTATCGGCCACGTCCTCGGCCAAGCGCGTGCGGGCGTCATACATGGTCAGCAACACGGCGGAAATATGCAGATCCTCGTTGAGGTGCTCGCGAATCATGGAGATATTGCCCAGCAGCTGGCCCACGCCCTCCAGGGCGTAATACTCGCATTGAATCGGGATGATGACCTCTTCAGCGCACGTCATGGCGTTGATGGTGAGCAAACCCAGTGATGGCGGGCAATCAATGAAGACATATTCAAAGCCGTGCTCTTCAAGGAAGCCATTATGTAGGGCGTCGTACAGCCGAAATTCACGGCGTACCAAGGAGACCATTTCAATCTCCGCGCCGGCCAGATCAATGGTGGCGGGGATGCAAAAGAGGTTCTCGTTGTGCGAGGAGGGCTGCATGGCCTTCTCGGCGGTGCAGTCTCCTAGGAGCACCTCATAGCTGGAATCGGTGCCGGAATTATGTTCCGCGCCCATGGCCGTGGAGGCGTTTCCCTGCGGGTCGAGGTCGATCACCAGCACTTTTTTGCCCTCTGTGGCTAGCGCTGCGGCCAAGTTGGCGGCGGAGGTGGTTTTGCCTACGCCGCCTTTCTGGTTAGCAATGGTGATAAGGCGCGGATTAGTCATGCCGTCTACTTTAGTTCACGCGCGGGACACGAATGATCGTGGTTCCCTCGATGGTGCTGACCTCGGCCTTTCCACCGCCGGCCTTCTTAATGTCGGCGGCATCGCGTTCCAGTTCCTCGTGTACCGAAGAACCCTTCAGCGCGATCATCTCGCCACCCTTGCGCACGAGCGGCAGCGACCACTTCGACAGCTTGCCCAGGGGCGCGACGGCGCGGGAGGTGACCACGTCTGCTCCCGCCACGGCCTTTTTAATCGGTCCCTCTTCGGCACGGCCGCGCAGGACCGTCACGTTGTCTAGGCCCAGCTCTTCTACGACTTCGTTGAGGTAGTTATAGCGCTTGAGCAGCGGCTCGATCAGAGTGATCTGCAGGTCCGGGCGCGCAATGGCCAGCGGAATGCCGGGCAGCCCGGCACCCGAGCCGACGTCGATAACCGTGGCACCCTCCGGGATTGCCTGCTTGACGACGGCACAGTTAATAATGTGCCTGTCCCACAAGCGTGGCACCTCGCGGGGGCCTATAAAACCACGAGTGGACCCGTCTGTAGCGAGCGAATCATGGTAAGCCTGCGCGAGGGGCAAGCGGGAGCCGAATACTACTGACGGGTCCATCTCGGACACGATGGGGTTCTCCTCCGTGTTTATTTGTTTTTGCGCTGTTTCTTGGTGCGGTTGTCCTTCTTGCGGGCACCCGGCTTAGGCGCGGAAGTGCGCTTGGCCTCTACCTTAGCGGCTTCCTCTTCTTCTTCCTCGCGGTCCATCTTGGCATAGACGATGCGGGTTTGGAAGAAGGTCCAGACCGTATTGGCCATCATGTAGAACAGCAAACCAATCGGCCAGATGAAGCCGGAGAAGACCAGCATGGCCGGCATGACCCACAGCATCATCTTGGACATCATGGCCATTTGCTGCTGCATCATTTCCGCATTTTGACCCTGCGGTGCTTGGGTCTTGCCAGCAGCACGGCGCTTTTCCTGGCGGTTCAGGCTCATGCGGGCGTTGAAGTGTGTCATAACCACAATGATGGCGATCATCGGAACGATGATGACGGCTGCCTGGGTGGTGGTTACGCCCTCCACAATCGGCGAGTTCAAGCGCAGGTTGGTCACCAGCGGAACATCAAAGATCTTGGCATCCAAGAACTGCTGGACTAGGTCCGGCTTGAAGATGTAGTTCGCGGTATTGGCGTTATCCTCAATGGACATTGGGTCGCCACTGGGGTGGCCGATGCCACCGGCTACCGCAACGGTGCGGTCGAAGGAGCGCAGCACGTGGAACAAACCAACGAACATTGGAATCTGCACGAAGACCGGCAGGCAGCCGGCCATCGGACGAACGCCGGACTCCTTGTAGACCTTCTGCATTTCCTGCGCGGCCTTGGTTTGATCATTACCGTACTTCGCGCGGATTTCCTGCACCTTAGGCTGGATTTCCTGCATCTTGCGCGAGGAACGAATCTGGCTAATGGTCGGCTTGACCATGAGTGCCTTAAGCGTCCAGGTCAGCAGCACAATGGCCAGAATCCAGGTAATGCCCCAGGCGGGGTCCATTACGAGGGACAGCAGCCAGTGCCAGAACCACAAAACGGCCGAAATTGGCCAGTAAATGAAATTAAGCACGAGTGTTTAATCCTCAATTGTTGTTGGTACCCGGGACCGGATCGAATCCGCCCGGATGCCAGGGGCCGCATTTGCAGACCCTGGCTATTGCCATCGCCGTACCCTTGATTGCGCCGTGTTGAGAAAGCGCCTCTAGGGCATAAGCACTGCATGTCGGCTCGAACCGACAGGTCGATACCATTTTAAGGCCAGAGACATACTTTTGGTAGAAACGAACCACTTTGACCATTGGTTTGGCCAATCCTCTGGCTGGGGGAATTTCCTCCCCGCGGGAATTTAGATATCCCATTGCTTGCGCAGTGCTTTGGCAAGATCTTTTTCTAATTGCTCACTGCTAGCGGTAGCGCTGGCGGGCAAGGCACGGATGACAACGTCCACGCTGGCGGGCAGCTTGGGAATGAATGTCATGCACACATGGCGAAGCCGCCGGGAGGTGCGGTGGCGAACCACTGCATTCCCGACGGCTTTAGAAACAATCAGCCCAAATCGCGGCCCAGTGGCGGCGATATCGGCTGCCTTGTCCGTACCTGCGTTGTCGCGCGCGTGCACGACGACCGTACGAGTGCCCGCCCGGCGACTACCCTTCATCGTGCGCCGAAATTGCGTCGGCGACGTGAGCTTGTGCTGGGCTGGAAGCATAACTTATGCAGTCAGCTTTGCGCGGCCCTTCTTGCGACGAGCTGCAACAATGGCGCGACCTGCACGGGTGCTCATGCGGGTGCGGAAGCCGTGCTTGCGAGCACGACGACGGTTGTTCGGCTGGAACGTGCGCTTACCCTTTGCCACGTTAATTCTCCTTGAAGTTGTGCGTAGGCACACCACCGCGATGCAGCGGCACGCCCACTGATGAATAGATTCCATGAACCTGACGCATCACAGTCTCTCCGGTGCACGGCGAGCCGACGGGCCCAGCCGGTGCGAGGTGACGCTGTCACTTTCACGCGCAACTCTTTGTTGCAATAGACCATGCCAGATTACGTGATTTCTGCCGCTGGGAACAAATCGACACCCGGGTACACCCGAAATTACATAAATGTTTTTTCCTGCAGCTAGAGGGCCAGATTCTGCGCTCTTGCTGCACCTAATCCACCACACCGCAAGGCCCACCCCGACCTGCTCCCGGGTGGTGAATTTTTCTCGCTAGACACACCCGCCGTTTCGGCGGTACAACAGAAGAATCAAATTCCACAGCCCAACCGGTCATGTGGATAACTCTAAATCAACACTTGAGACTTTTGCAGTTTCTGCAGCGTAAGGCCATAAAATGACCAATGAAGAGTTATCCACAGTCATGAACTAAGCTGTGAATAACTATTTCATCCACACCTGTGGATAACTCTGTGGAGATCGAGGTGACTCGATAAAAACCGATGTGAAAACCACAGTGGAATCCGCAGTGAAAATTGTTATTCAATGTCCACCCGTCCCCGACTAAATTCCACAAAGGTAGCCTGTTGTGACTGACCCACAAGCGAACCTGCATGCCGTTTGGCGCGCGGTCGTTGATGACCTGCTCGCACAATCCGAGCAACCCAATTCCGAGGTCCCCAGTTTTCGCACTCACAGCGCCTTTACCTCCAACTGGTTCGTCCCATCATGATGGTTGAGGGCTACACCCTCGTTGCCGCCGAGAACTTGGATGCCAAAAATGTGGTCGAAAATGAGTTGGGCGAGCACATTGCCAAGGCACTAACCCGCCACCTAGGCCGGCCGTGTTCCTTTGCGGTTACCCTTGCCACCCCGCAAGAGCCACAGCCGCCGGCCGCGGACCCTGCACAACAACCAACTCCCCCTCAACAACAGCAGCCCCCTCAATCGCAACCGCCACAGAACACGGAATCCACCCAGAACTACATTCCGCGCCCGCAGCAAACGGATGCCGCTGCACAGCAGGCCCCTTCCCAGAACAATTGGCAGTCGAGTCACGCCCCTGCAAGCCTGGATGAGCTGGCTCAGCACTATAACCAACAGCAGGCAGAATCTGCGGGAAATTTCTCCGGTTCTGACACCAATTCCGCCCGCATCCCGCGCGAGGCCCCGGCGCACGATCCCAACCGTGAGACTTCCCTCAATCCGAAGCACACCTTCGATAGCTTCGTGATCGGTTCTTCGAATCGTTTTGCCAATGGTGCCGCCGTAGCTGTGGCCGAGAACCCCGCACGTGCGTACAACCCACTATTTATCTGGGGTGGCTCTGGTCTGGGCAAAACGCACCTTTTGCATGCCGCCGGCAATTACGCCCAGGTACTGCATCCGGGTCTGCGCGTGAAGTATGTGTCTTCGGAAGAATTCACGAATGACTACATTAATTCCCTGCGCGATGACCGTCAGGAATCCTTCAAGCGGCGCTACCGCAATCTCGATATTTTGATGGTCGATGATATCCAGTTCTTGGAGGGCAAGGAATCCACCCAGGAAGAGTTCTTCCATACTTTCAATGCGCTGCACCAAGCCAATAAGCAGATCATTTTGTCTTCGGACCGCCCACCGAAGCAGCTAACCACGTTGGAAGATCGCCTCCGCACCCGCTTTGAAGGCGGTCTTATCACCGATATTCAGCCGCCAGATCTAGAAACGCGTATCGCGATTCTGATGAAGAAGGCAGCTAATGACGGCACCGAGGTGGATCGCTCCGTGCTTGAGCTCATTGCTTCGCGCTTTGAATCTTCTATTCGCGAGCTCGAGGGCGCACTGATCCGCGTTTCGGCCTATTCCTCCTTGGTGAATGAGCCGATCAACGTGGAGATGGCAGAAATCGCGTTGCGCGATTTGGCCCCAGATTCCGCCGATAGGCAAATCACCGCTACCTCGATCATGGAGGTCACGGCAGAATTCTTCGATATTGATGTAGAGACTCTGCGCGGCGCTGGCAAAAAGCGTGCGGTGGCGCATGCACGCCAGTTGGCTATGTATCTGTGCCGCGAGCTCACGGAGCTATCCCTTCCCAAGATCGGTGAACAGTTCGGCGGCAAAGACCACACCACCGTCATTTACGCGGATCGCAAGATCCGCAAAGAGATGACTGAAAAGCGCAATACCTACGACGAGATCCAGGCGCTTACCCAGCGCATCAAGAATCGCGGTCGCGCCTAGATCTCGTCACCTTTTCTACAGCTCCTTCCTTAAGCGCCTTCCTTATATAAAGGAGGGCGCTTTTGTCTGCCCCTTGTCACTTCGAGGATTCTGCTCGCACTACTTAAAGGTGAGACCAGAACTACCAGATCAGAGATTCTTGACTGAGACGCCGAAACCTGGTTCAAACCGTCCACACAGCCGCCTACACCTTCGTGTAATTCCACAAAGAACCCAGAAGGTCCACGAAAAGTACTCTCTTAACTGCGAAAAGAGTTATCCACAGCGTTATTCACACTTGTGTAATTCCATCTTTGTAATTCGTAGATCTTACTCACAGTTTTAAATTCCACAGGCTCTATGCTGGGAGAACCACCCTGTGATCAGCACTGTGTGTAGATCGGTGATCAAATGACAAAACCTGTGGATAAAACGGCGATCCCGTTAGTTGTCCACATTTCGCCCCGATTGATCACAGCAAGATCACAAGAATTGGCACACCCCAGATCTATGTCCTGAACTTGTCATTTACCTGGTTACCCACAGATCCCACAGCGCTTATTACTACTACTAAATTATTTCTCTGATCTGTATAGAAGAAAGAGGGTGTGTGGAGTTCGGCCCGGCCTGCCTCCGGCCAGGCGCGGATCGGACAGGCAAAGATGGAATTACACGTTGTGGCGCACCGCGCCCGATGCGGTAAGTTGGAAGCCAGTCTTTTGTAAGTAACAAATTTCCTACTTGCCTCAGAGGAGCTCTTCGCACCATGGATGAAGCCGTGTCATTTCGCGTGGCCAAAGATGACCTTGCCAACGCCGTAGCGTGGGTTGCTCGTAGCCTGCCGTCCAAGGTCACCCAGCCTGTGCTCCGCGCGATGCTCATCACCGCGGATGACAATGGTCTTGAGTTCACTGGCTTCGATTACGAGGTATCCACCCGCGTCCGCATCGCCGGCATGGTGGATGAACCCGGACAGATCGCAGTAGCCGGCAAGCTCCTCTCTGACATCGTCGCTTCCCTTCCCAACAAGGAAGTGGAGATCTCCCAGGTAGATTCCAAGGCCCTGGTTACCTGTGGCTCTTCCCGCTTTGAGCTACCACTGATTCCACTGGATGATTACCCGCAGCTTCCGGTCCTGCCGGAGGTTACCGGCACCATCCAGCCACAGCTATTCGTCGAGGCCATCCACCAGGTCGCCGCCGCGGCCGGCAAGGATGACACCCTGCCCATGCTCACCGGTGTGCACATGGATATCCGTGGCAAGGACATTGAGATGACGGCAACGGACCGCTTCCGCCTGGCCATGCGCACCTTGGAATGGGAGCCGAAGTCGCCGGATGTAGAAGCCAAGCTCTTGGTGCCTGCGAAGACCCTGCAGGAAACCGGTCGTTCCTTGGATCCGCACCTGAATATCCCAGTGGAAATCGCTGTGGGCACCGATGACAATATTGGTGCCGATGGCCTCTTTGGCCTGCACGCGGATAATCGCGAGACCACCACGCGCATGCTGGATGCGGACTTCCCTAATGTGCAGCCCCTGTTGCCGAAGAGCCACACCAATATTGCCTCCATTGAGGTCGCCCCGCTCCAGGAAGCAATTCGCCGCGTGTCTTTGCTGACGGATCGCAACGCGCAGATCCGGATGGAATTCGCCGATGGCCAGGTAACCCTTTCCGCCGGTGCGGATGCTGGTAACGCCACCGAGACCCTGCCGTGTGCATTCCATGGCCGCGATGAATTCCTCATCGCCTTCAATCCGGGCTACCTCAAGGATGGCTTGGGCGTCATCAATACCGACCGCGTGGTCTTCGGCTTTACCGAGCCTTCGCGCCCAGCCATCATGATCCCAGAACCGGAAGAGCTGCCTGAGGCCGATGAAGATGGCAACTTCCCCACGCCGGAGACCAACTTCACCTACCTGCTCATGCCGGTTCGCCTGCCGGGCTAATGTACGTCAGGGATCTCGATGTTCGGGATTTTCGCTCGTGGCCCGAACTTAATGTGCAGCTAGGGCCGGGGATCACCCTTTTTGTCGGGCGCAATGGCTTTGGCAAGACCAATATCGTTGAGGCCATTGGCTATACCGCCCACCTTTCCTCCCACCGCGTTTCCCACGATGCACCGCTGGTGCGCCAGGGTGCGGATAGCGCGCGGGTATCCATTACCGCGGTGAACCAGGGCCGCGAGCTTACTACTCATTTGCTGATTAAGCCCCACGCGGCCAACCAGGCGCAGATTAATCGCACCCGCCTGCGCAGCCCCCGTGAGCTGCTGGGCGTGGTAAAAACTGTGCTCTTTTCCCCGGAGGACTTGGCCCTGGTGCGCGGGGAGCCAGCCGGGCGCCGCGCTTACCTCGATAGCATCATTGCCTCGCGGACTCCGCGGCTAGCGGGTGTGAAGGCTGACTACGATAAGGTGCTCAAGCAGCGCAATGCCCTGCTGAAATCAGCCTCCGGCAGCCTGCGCCGCGGCTATTCCGATAGCGATGGCGCTGCCGCATTGGCCACCTTGGATACCTGGGATGCGCAGCTTGCCCGGCTTGGCGCCCAGGTGATCGCCGCACGCCTTGCGCTTGTCGACGCCCTCTTGGATCACATCCCCGCCGCCTATTCCGGCCTAGCGCCAGAATCGCGACCGGCGCACGTGGAGTATAAGTCCACGATCGATACCTCCGATCGCGAGGTGCTAGAGGCCGTGCTGCTCACCGAGTTGGCCGCCGCCCGGCAGCGCGAGATCGAACGCGGCATTTCCCTGGTGGGTCCGCACCGCGATGATCTGGTGCTCAACCTGGGGGATCAGCCGGCCAAGGGCTTTGCCAGCCACGGCGAGACGTGGTCTTATGCCATCGCGCTACGCCTGGCGGAATTCAACCTCCTGCGCCAGGAGGGAGGATCCGATCCGGTGCTCATCTTGGATGATGTCTTTGCCGAGCTCGATGCCAAGCGCCGCAAGCAGCTGGTCCACTTGGCCGCCGAGGCCGAACAGGTGCTCATCACCGCGGCCGTGGATGAGGACCTGCCCGGAAACTTGGAACCCATCGTGCGCTACCGCGTGAGCGTAGAAGATACCGAGACCGGCCGCATTTCCAAGCTCAGCGCCGAGGAAGGTGAGGGGAATGAGTGAGGATCAAGGGGGCGTCGGCAAGCAGCGCATCGATCCCGTCACCCAGTACTTCAAGCTGGTTCGGTCCACCTCCAAAAACCCGCCGAAGCTGACCCGCCCGGTGCCGAAGATGCCGGTGCCTTCGCTGGAGAAGGCGCAAAAGCAGGGGTATATGGGCTATCAACGGGGCTTGCCCACTGGCCCGGATGGCAGGAAGAAGCGGCGCACCCTGGCCGTGCCGAGCCTGGGATCCCAAATTAACCGCGAAGTTGTCAATCGTGGGTGGGAACATGACTTAGCCAATGGCTGGGTGATGGGCAATTGGGAGCATCTGGTGGGCGAGCGCATTGCCGCGCATACGCAGCCGCAGCGGATTAAGGACAAGATTGTCTATGTATCCTGCGATAATTCCACGTGGGCAACGGAGCTGCGCTACCTGCAGCGGCAAATCCTGCGGAGAATCTCTGACCGCCTGGGCCCAGATGTCATTGTGGAACTGCGGATTCACGGGCCGAAGCAAAGGCGCAATTATGAGGGGCGGCAGTGGGTCAAACCGCAAGGATCACAAGATACCTACGGCTAATAGGCTGAGGTTTACTCAGACCTGCACAATGTAAATAACCTCAGAGCGCGCCAGATTCCTATCTCTCACGGGTGTGGGGTGTCTTTCAGTAGGGGGTATCCGTGTAGAATAGTCAAGGTCTTAGAATTAGCTATAGCCAAAAGGAGAGCACGAATCCGTGGCTGAAGAACACGCATATGATGCCGGGTCAATTACGATCCTGGAGGGCCTCGAGGCCGTCCGTAAGCGCCCCGGCATGTACATTGGTTCGACCGGTTCGCGCGGCCTGCACCACCTCATTTGGGAGATCGTTGATAACTCCGTCGATGAGGCCATGGCCGGCTACGCCGATAAGGTTACCGTCAAGCTGCTGGAGGATGGCGGCGTCGAGGTCATCGATAATGGCCGTGGCATTCCGGTAGAAATGCACGCCTCTGGTGCGCCTACCGTCCAGGTGGTCATGACCCAGCTGCACGCCGGCGGTAAGTTCGACTCCGATTCCTATGCCGTTTCCGGCGGCCTGCACGGTGTCGGTATTTCCGTGGTGAACGCGCTTTCTACCCGCGTGGAGGCGGAGATTAAGCGCGACGGTAAGCACTGGTACCAAAACTTCCAGAATGCCATCCCGGACGAGCTCGTTGAGGGCGGCAACGCCCGCGGCACGGGCACCAAGATCCGCTTCTGGGCGGACCCGGAAGTTTTTGAAACTACCGAGTACGATTACGACACCATTGCCCGTCGCCTGCAGGAAATGGCCTTCCTGAACAAGGGCTTGAGCATTGAGCTCATTGACGAGCGCGTCACCGAAGAGCAGATCGAGCTGGAAGAGATCGCCGATGCAGAATCTGGCGAGACCAGCGCGGATGAGACGTCCTTCGATGATGCCCCGGACGCCGGCGATACCTTCAACGAAGAATCCGGCGAGGCGAAGGACGCTGCGGCAGATAAGAAGCGCCGCAAGAAGGTCACCTTCCACTACCCGGATGGCTTGACCGACTACGTCAAGTACCTCAATAAGTCCAAGACCGCGATCCACCCGACCATCGTTTCCTTCGATGCGAAGGGCGAGGATCACGAGGTCGAGGTAGCGCTGCAGTGGAACCAGGGCTATAAGCAGTCCGTTCACACCTTTGCCAATACCATCAACACCCACGAGGGCGGCACGCACGAAGAGGGCTTCCGTGCGGCCCTAACCTCCCTGATGAACCGCTACGCCAAGGAGCATAAGCTCCTCAAGGAAAAGGACGGTAACCTCTCCGGCGATGACTGCCGCGAGGGCTTGGCGGCCGTCATTTCCGTCAAGGTGGGCGATCCGCAGTTCGAGGGCCAGACCAAGACCAAGTTGGGCAATTCCGAAATCAAGGGCTTTGTCCAGCGTGCGGTCAACGAGCACGTCAATGACTGGTTCGACGCCAACCCGGCAGAGGCTAAGGCCATTATCAATAAGGCCGTTTCCTCCGCACACGCTCGCATGGCTGCCCGCAAAGCCCGCGAGATGGTGCGCCGCAAGTCCGCCACCGACCTCGGTGGCCTGCCCGGCAAGCTCGCGGATTGCCGCTCCAAGGACCCGAAGATTTCCGAGCTCTACATCGTGGAGGGTGACTCTGCAGGTGGCTCCGCTAAGGGCGGCCGCGATTCCATGTTCCAGGCCATCCTGCCGCTGCGCGGCAAGATCCTGAACGTGGAGAAGGCCCGCATGGATAAGGTCCTCAAGAATGCCGAGGTCCAGGCGATTATTACCGCGCTGGGTACTGGCATTCACGAGGAATTCGATATCAAGAAGCTGCGCTACGACAAGATCGTGCTCATGGCCGATGCCGACGTTGACGGTCAGCACATTGCCACGCTGCTTCTGACCTTGCTCTTCCGCTTCATGCCGCAGTTGGTTGAGGATGGCCACGTGTTCTTGGCTAACCCGCCGCTGTACAAGCTCAAGTGGTCTAAGGGTACTCCGGGCTATGCTTTTTCCGACGCCGAGCGCGATAAGCTGCTGGCCGAGGGCTTGGAGCAAAACCGTAAGATCAACAAAGATGACGGCATCCAGCGCTACAAGGGCTTGGGCGAGATGAACGCCTCCGAGCTGTGGGAGACCACGCTCGACCCGAGCACCCGCATCCTGCGCCGCGTGGATCTGGAAGACGCGCAGCGCGCCGATGAGCTCTTCTCCATCCTCATGGGTGATGATGTCTCGGCCCGCCGCTCTTTCATTACCCGCCGCGCAAAGGACGTCCGCTTCCTGGATATCTAGAGCGCAGTATGAAGCCCACCGTGGAATTTACCGCGGTGGGCTTTAATTGTGGCGTCGGAAAGCGCTGGGCCTAGGCCTGGGATCTGTGCTGATCCGCTACGGCGAATCCTAGGGAAGCAAGGCACATGGCGAGGATGACGCCGAAGCCGGCAATGATGGACAGCGGCCAGTCCGCGCTTGTGCCGTGCAAGGTGGCAAAAACGATGGCCGTAATAATGGCAAGCCCAATGGCCGTACCGATGCGCTGGCCGGTCTGGAGGACGGCGCCGGACGATCCGGCGTAGGCCTGTGGAACATGCGCCAAGGTGAGCGTTTGGTTGGGGGAGATGACCGAGCCTTGGCCGCCGCCAACAAGGGCCAGCGAAAGGACCATCCACCATTCGCTGGCTCCCCACTGCTCGGTGGCCCAGATAAGCGCAATGGTGGCAATGAGGCCGGAGATGGTCACGAGCATGCCCAGCACCACCACCTTGCGGCCGTGGACGGATACGGATCGGCCGGCCAGTGTGGCAGATATGGAGCTCAACAAGGCAGCCGGAATGCCTACGGATCCGGCAGCTAGGGCGGAGTGTCCGAGTCCGCTTTGGAAGTAGAGTGCCACGAGCACCCAAATGCTGGTAATACCCATAAACCACAAGGTGGCGATGATGGTGCCATTGCGAAAACTCGGGGTGGCGAAGATAGTGAGATCCACCATCGGCGGATGGCCGGTGGCCTTGTGGTGTCGCTCCCACAGCACCCATCCCACAAGGAGGACGGCGCCCAACAGTAGGAGCCACCACACGGCCGGGGAAGCGGAGGATTCCATGAAGGGGAAGAGGATGGCCCACACTGCAGCACCGAGAATCACCGCACCGATGGGATCCAGGGTGGCAAGGGCCTTGAAGATGCCCAGTTTATTGCCATTTTCATCGCGCACGCGGGAAAACAGCGGCCGCGGAAACCACAGCAATCCTAAGATGATGGCAATAAGGCCGACGGGGAAATTGACCAGCATGGTCAGCCGCCAACCTAGGTCCGCGCCGCCGAGGCGAATGAGAAGGCCGCCCAGTACCGGTCCGATAGCCACAGCGATGCCCACCGTGGAGCCAAAGTAGCCGAAGGCGCGGGCGCGTTCCGGACCGCGGAAGTACTGCTGGATCATTCCCACGCCCTGCGGATTGAGCAGCCCAGCGCCTAGGCCTTGGATAAAACGGGCGGCGTTGAGTGCCTCCGCGTTGGGGGCAAAGCCGGCGACGGCGGCGCTGAGGGAATAGATAGCAATGCCCGCCAAAAAGATTCCGCCGCGGCCGACGAGATCTCCAGCGCGGCCGGCCGCCACAAGGATGACGCCAAAGGTGAGCGCATAGCCGGAGAGCACCCATTGCACATCGGACTCAGAGGCTCCCAGGCCCGATTGAATAGAGGGCAGGGCTACGTTCACGATGGACACGCTCAGCAGAGACATGAAGAGCGCCGTAAGCAAAACGATAAGGACCCGCCAGCGGGCGGGATCTTGGCCGGCGGGGTACTCGGTCTGGTTAGCTGCGGAAGTAGTCACTTCCACACTTATACTCTGCGGTTTGTTCTAGGTTCAACCGCGCGGAAACTACATGTGTTTTTGCAGCACGCGGCCGAAATCCGGTACCGCAGGGGTGAGGAACTTCGAGGCCTTACCGCGCAAGGAGTTATAAGGCTTAGACAGCGCGGGGGAGTTAATCTGCTCGGCGTGCTTATCGGCCACCGACATGATGGAATCGCTCACCTGGGTGCTGCGGGGCTCGAGGAAGGAACCGAAATCCTGCTCGGAGCTGCGTGCAAACTCTTGCCAGTGCGGATCTAAAGCGTCGAGGATATCCGGTAGCACGCGGCCTAGGGCCTTGGTGATGATGGCGGGGTCTACCTTCTTCGCGGCGGCGACGGCGCCCTTGAGCGCCATGCCGGTAATGCCCGATTGCTTGGCGACGACCCCCTCAACCAGCTCGCCGCAATCGTTAATCACCGCAGTGCGCTGCGGACCTGACATAAGTTCAGAAAGATGTGCCATGCTGCACCACCTTACGCGAGTTAGGCGGGCTGGCCCGGCAGGCCAGGGAGGTTGGCCTGAATGGCAGCAATCTGATCAGCAATCTGGCCCAGGCCGGCATCGCGTGCAGCCTTCTCCAGATCCACGTTAGGGGAGTACAGCGCCACGGCGCTGGCCAGCGCGGCGACGCCAGCGGCCGCTGCGGTGATGATCAGGGTGAGATCCAGCTGGGAAGAACCGGTAGAGGAACTACCGGCCTCGCCTGGCTGAAAGGCCGGATTTACGTTGTCCTGCCAGGAATCGGCATCAGCGGCGGTGGCGGTAGGAGCAGTGACGGCGGTGGCAGCTAGCGCCACGGCGGTCAGGCTCGAGGCGGCGATCTTTTTGAAGTGGGACATGGTGGTAGTTCCTTTCTTGGGTCACTATCCCCAGTAACTTAGGTAACTTCTTTAACACTAAGGTAGACGCGCGCGCTGAACTTTGCGAACTCTGCGTTATACCCGCTCAGCGCCGGCACGCGGGCTAATACCTCTGCCATGGCGCGGGCAGCATCGCGGTGGTTGTCATGAATGGCTATTCCCTCCACCTTGGCGGTGCTGGCAGCTGCCGCGGCCGCTAGGGCGGCGAAGTTGGTGATGCGGACGTTAAAGCGAGCGCAAAACTCGCGGGCCAAGAGGTAGAGCTGTTCAGTAGTCATGCTCGCCTAGGACTGTGCGGGCCGGGCACGGCGGATTTCCGCCTCCAGCTCAGCGCGGCCGGGGAGGAGGGCGCGGGCGGTGGACTGCACGTGGGCGTCGGCAAGCGTGCGGGCTGCCGCCGCAACAACGGCGCGCACCACCGCCTCGTGCTTGGAGGTGCCCTGCGCGGAAGCCAGTAGCGTGAGCGCGTGATCCTGTTCGGCCGTAAGTCGCAATGTCATTGCCATGCCTCAGTGATACCACGGTGATACCACTCGTGCGGCAATTCGGGTCCTGAAAGGCGCTAGAGGGTAGAATTTGGCGTTATGAGTGACAATAACGACGATCTTTTTGATCGCATATTTCCCATTGACATTAATGAGGAGATGGAGTCGAGCTACATCGACTACGCCATGTCCGTCATCGTCGGCCGTGCCCTGCCGGAGGTGCGCGACGGCATGAAGCCGGTGCACCGCCGCGTCATTTACGCCATGTATGACGCCGGCTTCCGCCCGGAGCGCTCGTACGTGAAGAGCGTGAAGGCCGTGGGCGAGACCATGAGTAACTACCACCCGCACGGCGACAGCGCCATCTACGACACCCTCGTGCGCATGGCGCAGCCGTGGGCGATGCGCTACCCGTTGGTGGACGGCCAGGGCAACTTCGGCTCGCCGGGTAATGACGGCCCGGCCGCGATGCGTTACACGGAGTGCAAGCTCACCCCGCTGGCCATGGAGATGGTGCGCGACATCCGCGAGAACTCCGTGGACTTCGCCCCCAACTTCGACTCGAAGACCCAGGAGCCGACGGTCCTGCCGTCGCGTGTGCCGAACCTGCTGATGAACGGCTCGAACGGTATCGCGGTCGGTATGGCCACCAACATCCCGCCGCACAACCTCAACGAGCTGGCGGAGGCCATCTACTGGCTGCTGGACCACCCGGAGGCGTCGGAGGAGGAGGCTCTGGCCGCCTGCATGGAGCGCGTCAAGGGCCCGGATTTCCCCACAGCCGGCCTCATCGTAGGCGACCAAGGCATCAAGGATGCCTACTCCACCGGCCGTGGCTCCATCCGCATGCGCGGTGTGACCTCCATCGAGGAGTCTGGATCCCGCCAAACCATCGTGATCACCGAGCTGCCGTTCCAGGTCAACCCGGATAACCTCATCTCCAATATCGCGGAGTCCGTGGCCAGCGGCAAGATTGCGGGCATTTCCAAGATTGAGGATGAGTCCTCCGACCGCGTGGGCATGCGCATCGTGGTCACCCTTAAGCGCGACGCTGTGGCGCGTGTGGTGCTCAATAACCTCTACAAGCACTCCCAGCTGCAGACCTCCTTCGGTGCCAACATGCTCTCCATTGTTGACGGCGTGCCGCGCACCCTCCGCCTGGATCAGATGCTGCGCTACTACGTGGAGCACCAGATCGAGGTCATCGTTCGCCGTACCCAGTACCGCTTGAACGAGGCCGAGAAGCGCGCCCACATCTTGCGCGGCTTGGTCAAGGCCCTGGACATGCTCGATGAGGTCATCGCCCTTATCCGCCGTTCTCCCACCGTGGACGAGGCGCGCGAAGGCTTGAAGGAGCTTCTCGACGTCGACGATATCCAGGCCGATGCCATCCTGGCCATGCAGCTGCGCAAGCTGGCTGCTCTGGAGCGCCAGAAGATTATCGACGAGTTGGCCGAGATCGAGCGCGAGATCGCTGATCTGAAGGACATCCTCGCCCGCGAGGAGCGTCAGCGCCAGATTGTCCACGATGAGCTGGCAGAGATCGTCGATAAGTATGGCGATGAACGCCGCACCGAAATCATCCCGGCAACCGGCGATGTCACCGATGAGGATCTCATTGCCCGCGAGAACGTCGTGGTCACCATTACCTCTACCGGCTACGCTAAGCGCACCAAGGTGGATTCCTATAAGGCACAGAAGCGTGGCGGCAAGGGCGTGCGCGGCGCTGAGCTCAAGCAGGACGATATTGTGAAGAACTTCTTCGTCTGCTCCACGCACGACTGGATCTTGTTCTTTACCAACTTCGGCCGCGTCTACCGTCTTAAGGCCTATGAGCTGCCCGAGGGTGGTCGCGCCGCACGCGGCCAGCACGTGGCTAACCTGTTGGAATTCCAGCCGGAAGAAAAGATCGCACAGGTCATCCAGATTCAGTCCTACGAGGACGCTCCTTACTTGGTCCTCGCCACCCAGCAGGGCCGCGTGAAGAAGTCCCGCCTGACCGATTACGAGTCCGCGCGTTCCGCTGGCCTTATCGCCATCAACCTCAACGAGGGCGATGCGCTCATCGGCGCACAGCTCGTCTCCGAGGGCGATGACATCCTGCTTACCTCCGAGCAGGGCCAAGCTATCCGCTTTACTGCCGACGACGACCAGCTGCGCCCCATGGGCCGCGCTACCGCCGGTGTGAAGGGCATGCGCTTCCGCGGCGATGATCAGCTGCTATCCATGTCCGTGGTCCACGATGGCGAGTTCCTTTTGGTCGCCACCTCTGGCGGCTATGGCAAGCGCACCGCCATCGAGGAATACACCCCGCAGGGCCGCGGTGGCTTGGGCGTTATGACCTTCAAGTACACCCCGAAGCGCGGCAAGCTCATCGGTGCCATCTCCGTCGATGAGGATGACGAGATCTTCGCCATCACCTCCGCCGGCGGCGTCATCCGCACCGAGGTGGACCAGATTCGTCCGTCCTCCCGTGCGACCATGGGCGTGCGCTTGGTGAACTTGGCTGACGATGTCGAACTGCTTGCCATCGACCGCAACGTCGAAGAAGATGGTGAGGAAGACGCTCAGGCTGTAGCCAAGGGCGAAAAGACCGTGGATGAGGTCCAGCAGGAGCACAAGGCTGGCGATGCTTCCAAGGATGAGGAGTAATTAATGGCACGACGAGACGTAACGATTACGCGAATCTCGCCCACTTCCGCGTTCCGCGTTGGTCTGGCCTTGTCACTCGTCGGACTCATTGCCTGGATGCTGGCCGTATGCCTGCTCTACATCGGCCTGAACCAGGTGGGCATCTGGGAATCGCTCAATAGCCTCGTCGGCGGCGTGGGCGGCGGATTCGAGGTCACCTTCGGCGTCATCATCTCCGCCTCCGCGCTCATCGGCGTTATTTTCGCCGTTCTCCTTACATTGCTGGCGCCCCTGATGGCGGTTATTTATAACGCCATCGTGGACGTCTTTGGCGGCCTGCGAGTCGACTTAGACAACCGCTAGCACCTCTCTCACCCTAGAGGATGCCGGCACCCGAAGGTGCCGGCATCTTTCTTTCCTCCGCTCGAGCTTTCCCTCTTTTGTCTGCGGCCAGAAATATAGTTTGAACAGGCGATTTGTATAAATCCGGGGATAGTATGTAGAGTTAATCCTCGTTCCGCACAAGGGCCTATAGCTCAGTCGGTTAGAGCGCATCGCTGATAACGATGAGGTCGCTGGTTCGATTCCAGCTAGGCCCACCACGGAACAATGGGGCATTAGCTCAATTGGTAGAGCATCTGCTTTGCAAGCAGAAGGTCAGGAGTTCGATTCTCCTATGCTCCACAGCATAAAGTCCGGCTTCCTCTTTGGAGGGGCCGGACATTTTTCATTTCCGCGCTCATCTTGAGTTCAGAGGGTCGTTGCAACACTTTCCCTTAGGAGGGTGTTGTTGTGTCTGGGGTTGTTGGCCCGTTTCATTCGTTGTCTGAATCGGATCGTCGTGGCTTAGTTGCCTTGGTTGGCAGTGGGCGTAGTGTCCGTTCGGCGGCTGGTGAGCTTGGCTGTCATTACGGGCATGCTTTGAATTTTTGCCATGCCTTTGGATTGCCAGTCGTGTATAAAGCCAAACGAGTTGATCGCCGCGGCAGCCAGGCTGTCCAGCTTGTAGAGCTAGTCCGAAGCGGACTGTCGGTACGCCAAGCTGCTAAAAGATGTGGGATGCATCTTACCGCTGCGTATGCCGTAGCTACGGAAGCTGGGTGCCATATCCGGTTAAGTCAGTATGCTCGGAAAGTCCGCCAGACGCAGTTAAGAGTGGAATACCTGCGCCTTCGGCTGGCGAGCCTGCCTGGTGGTGATGCTGGCGCGGCAGTAGGAATTGATCGTCGACTGCGTTTAGATTTCGAAAAAGGACTCACCAAATCCCAGGGTCGACGAGAAGAGTTCATACCCGTCGGCGAAGACGCCAGCGGTCAAGTCCTGGGTAGTGGTGTATCTGTTTTCGAATCTGGGGTTAGTTTCATGGCGGTGGTTTAGGGGCCATCTCGGGGATAAGGGGTGAGGGTATTCACGCGGCGATCTCCTGGTTGTTGTCGCGGTCCTCGTAGATGACCCCAGCGGCGATGATCTCTTTGGTCTGTGCCAGGCTGGTCAGTGACATATAACGCTTCTGTTGGATCCAGTCATCGTGCTGTTCGGCCAAAACCGCCCCAACAAGGCGCACAACAGCGTCTCGGTTTGGGAAGATTCCTACGACATCGGTACGCCGGCGGATCTCCCTATTGAGCCGTTCAGTGGGGTTATTCGACCAGATTTTGGTCCACACCGCTCTCGGCGCAGCGGTAAACGCCAACAGCTCGTCGAGACACTCCTCGAGGTAGGTGGCAACGTGAGGGAATTTCTGCTGGCAGAATTCAATAACCTCACGAGCTTGGGCCCACACACTAGCGGCATCGGGTTGCTGAAAGATTGTGTGAAACATCGCTGACAGAGTCGGCCATTGGGTTTTGGGAACCTGGGCCGAGAGGTTCTTCGCGAAGTGTGTTCGACACCGCTGCCAACTAGCCTGCGGCAGGCAGTCACCCACGGCTGCTTGAATACCAAGATGGGCATCACTAGTAACGAGGAATACCCCGGTCAGGCCACGGGCGATGAGGTCCCGAAAGAACCCGGTCCACGACGCGGTAGATTCCGCGGTGGCAACCTGCATGCCCAAAAGCTCTCGGTAGCCGTCAGCGTTGACACCTGTGGCCAGCAACACGCTGGTCTTTACGACACGTCCGCCTTCCCGCACCTTCATTGTCAGCGCGTCGCAGGAGACAAAGTGGTAGGGGCCTTGGTCAAGCCGGCGGGTGCGGAAGTCATCGACCATGTCATCGAGTTCTTTGGCCATCTGGCTGACCTGAGACTTCGACAAGTTGTTGATCCCAAGGGTGGCCACCAGGTCGTTCATCCTGCGAGTGGAGACTCCTTTCAGGTAGCAGGTGGCGATGACTGTGGTCAGGGCACGTTCGGTGCGGCTGCGGCGCTCTAGCAGCCAGTCAGGGAAAAATGCGCCGGTGCGTAGCTTCGGGATTGCCACATCAATGCTGCCGACTCGGGTATCAAGTTGGCGATGACGGTAGCCATTACGTGTGTTGGTGCGCTCGGCTGACACGGTGGCGTAATCAGCCCCGCAGACGGTGTCTGCTTGGGCGGAAAGAATCTGGTTGATGAAGTCAGTGAGCATTTGGCGCATCAAATCTGGGGACGCTTGAGTCAGTAGCTCTTCGAGATACGCGGTCGGATCGATATGATGAGGGTCAGCGGCCATCGCAGGGTACTTCCTTTCGAGGATAGGTAAGAGTTGATTCGAAAGGTACCCGCGATGGTCGCCTTCATGCACACCGGCACAAGACTTACCGCGGGCTACAGATACACCACGTTAGGGGACGCAACCGACGCCAGCACGTATAACAGACTTATGAAAGCGCTGCGCCAACGCCATGATGTCGTCGAATCCGGAAGGCTTGCCCCTCCCGCCTTACCTAGCGGGGTAGATCCGTATAAACGCATCAGCAATCGCTACATTTGCTTCGAAGAACGCGTCATTATCGCCGATCTTCTCCGCGAAGATGTGCCGCTGCGTGAGATTGGGCGCCGTTTAGGGCGAAGTGCATCGTCAATTCAGCGTGAAGTACGCAGAAACCACAGTGCTCAAGGCCCGTATCGTGCAGAAACAGCCCAGTTAAAGGCCTGTGCGCGGAGGTTGCGGCCGAAAATACCGAAACTACTAGCCAACAAAAGACTATGGGACTATGTATGCGCACAATTGCGGGCACAATGGTCACCTGAGGAGATTTCTAATCGCCTGCCCATCGATTACCCCACTGATAAGGACATGCGCATTAGTCACGAAACGATTTATGACGCCTTTTACCTGCAGGCCAAAGGAAGACTCAAAGACCTTGGCTTGGACTTGCCGACCGGTAGAAAGAAACGCAAGAAACGCCAAACCCGCTCCAGCACACCTGCCCAGCAACGCTTCGTCGACGACATGATCCTCATAGACGACCGGCCAGATGAGGTAAGTGAACGTATTTTGCCAGGCCACTGGGAAGGCGACCTCATCCTCGGTAAAAACAACCAATCAGCGGTAATCACGCTAGTAGAACGCGTTAGCCGATTTGTTGTCCTTGGCCACTTACCGGGAAGGCATACCAGCAAAGAAGTATTCACAGCCCTGCACAAGGCAGTTACAGGAATCGATAAAGCTATCTGGTCATCAATTACCTGGGACCAAGGAAGCGAAATGGCTGGTCATAAAGCTTTTACCATGGCCACTGACATTCCCATCTACTTCTGCCATCCAGGATCACCATGGGAACGCGGCAGCAACGAAAACACCAACGGCAGGCTCAGAAGAAACCTTCCCAAAAACAGCGACCTGTCCATCTACAGCGCCGAGGACCTAGAAATGATCGCCAACATTCACAACCACAAACCACGCAAAGCACTCAACTGGCGCACCCCAGCCGAAGTCATGACCAACGCCCTCACACAAACCGGTAGCATCAAACCAAACTAACCATCATCGTTGCAACGACCCCTAGAATCCGCCCATTCTCAGGCTTAAACGACAGAATGTGTTGTTTTTGGCGTGTCGGGCTAAACGACATTTTGTGTTGGTGGGGTTAGCGTATGTGGCCTTTGCGTATTCCCATAGAGTGGTTGTAGGCAGTGTCGATGGCATTGTCGTAGGTTGCTGGTTGGCCGTCTTCGTGTCCGCTGGTGGCTTGTTTTTGCTGGTTGGCTAGGGTTTGTGCTTTGGCGAGTGCGTCCTGGCCCCAGTTTTGCTGCCTGGCGATCTCTACAGGGTCGTCAGGCAGTTGTGTGTGGAGGTATAGCCACCAGTCGCAGGCGATGCGTTGTTGTTCGTCGCGCAGTCCTCGGTGGGTGTGCATGAGTTTCTTTATTTGAGAGTTCACTGCGCCTTCTAGCTTGTTGGTCGTGCGTTCCAACCGTTGGTCTTGTTTAGTTTTGGTGAGGTAGGCAAAGAGGTGTCCTTGTTGGCTCATTTTCTTTAGCTGCAGGTAGATTCCGCGGTGAGTGTAGTGGGTGTACCACCACTTTTTGTTCCGGCGCTTGGACTTTGGAATCTGGTCGAAGGGAACGTCTTTGACGTAGGGGACCTGACCCCTGTTTGGTGGACACCTGATATCCAGCCCGGTTGGGTTGGGAAGAAAGGTAATCTACCACCATGCCTAGGTACTCCGAACAGTTCAAACGTGATGCTGTGGCCCTCTATGAAAACAATGAGGACCTCTCACTTCACGCGGCTTCAGCAGAGCTTGGAGTCAATCGTTCCTCGCTTTTCTCCTGGCTTCAGCAGTACGGCACCGGCAAACGTGCCCGCACGAAGACCATGCGCGACAAGGCCCAGGCGACGACTGATTCTGAACGGATTCGCCAGCTAGAAAAAGAAAACGCAAAGCTGCGCGAAGAACGCGACATCCTACGCAAGGCCGCGAAATATTTTGCCGAAGAGACACGCTGGTAATCCGCTTCCAGTTTGTCTATGACCACCGAACCGAGTACTCGGTCAAGCGGATGTGCCACGTGTTAAAGCTCAATCGCTCCTCGTTCTACAAATGGGTCAATACCCGCGAAGACCGCAGGTTAAAGATATGCTCTGATGCTCTTATTGGTGCAAAAATCAAGACCATCTTCGATGATGAGCACGGGCTTTATGGTGCTAAACGCATCGCTGCAAGCCTCAACGACGATAAGGACTTTCCTCCGATCAATCACAAGAAGGTCGCACGCATCATGAAATCCATGGGGCTGAAAGGCTTTACTAAGCGCCGCCGATGTGTCACTACTAGGCGCAAGCCTGGTCACCGTGTCATGCCAGATTTAGTAGGCCGTACATTCACCGCTGACGAGCCGAACCGTGTTTATGTAGGCGACATCACCTACCTGCCGTGTAAGGGCGGTAAGAACATGTACCTGGCCACGGTCATTGACACCTATTCACGAAAACTTGCAGGTTATGCACTCGCAGACCACATGCGTGTCTCACTGGTCATCGAGGCTTTGTCCCATGCCAGCACAGTCCGCGGAAGCCTTGACGGGGCTATTTTCCATTCTGATCATGGAAGTGTGTACACCTCACAGGCGTTTAGGGACCACTGCGCCCAACTTGGTGTACGCCAATCCATGGGCGCGGTGGGAACTAGTGCCGATAATGCCCTGGCAGAATCATTTAACGCCACCTTAAAACGTGAAGTGCTACGTGATCGGAAAGTCTTTGATAATCCCATTATCTGCCGGCAGGAAGTCTTTCGATGGTGCATGCGCTACAACACCCGCAGACGGCACTCCTGGTGCAACCTTCTAGCCCCCAATGACTTCGAAGCACTCACATCAGCTACACTGACCCAAGCAGCATAGCTAACCCCCGACGTGTCTACTTTCCGGGGGTCAGGCCCACGTCCAGCGCAACACTTTCGCTGATATCAGCCGCAACCCGATTCACCCAGCCCATAAAGCAATCCGGAAACTGGGCTACATGCTCGTCCAGGTACACAACCGTGAAGATGCTGCGCGGTTTACTGCTGCAGTCCACCACACCCGCATCACCTTTGCTGATTGGCTTAAACAGCGCACCTACCGCAGTGCTATACCGGCAGGCCAAGTACCGAAATGGGTCAGCCCCAACCAGAAATGGTGGTACACCCACCGCAACGCCCGCAGGGCTCTAAAACGGCTAGAAAAACTCATCCACGCAGGACACCTATTTACCTTCCTTGACCCGCCTGAAGGTGTCACACAGGACTTAAAAGCCACCACAAACCTGCTGGAAGGCGGCATCAACAAACAGCTCAAAGACTTAGCAGGAAACCATCGTGGCATGTTCGATGAGCATCAGCGCATCACCATGGACTGGTGGCTCTACACCCACACCGAAGACCCGGTAGCGCCACTGGAGTTAGCCAAACAACAAGACTTCGGACGCCAAGGAGAAAAAGCCGCACGCGCAGCCTGGGCACAAGAAGAACGTAAACGACGCGGCCACCCCGACGGGCGACCTGCCACATACGACACCGGCATCGACAACGAATGGAACCCCAGCTTAGGCATAAGAAAAGGATGGGCCGGACGCTCCTAAATCCACACGAAATGTCCCTTAACGCGACACGCCGCAAATCCACACGAAATGTCCCTTAAGCCCATAAACTAAACGCTGGGGTCAATGCGGATACCGACGCACCTTTCTGTGCTCGAACCAGGCCCAAATCAAAGAAGCCAAGAACAACAGTGGCGTAACCCACGCCAGACGATGCCACCAATGTGCTCCAAAGTATGATTCATCAGCACTTAGGCCTGCTAGATAATTGATTACAAGCGTTGCGATGAACAGCACTACAACGACAGTAACGCTCCACCAGTAGGCTGCACTTTTCTGTTTACGCCTCAATGCCGTCCTCCTCAATACATGTTTGCTGTTTTAGCGCGAGTTTGTGTGGTTAGTCGTCTCCCCCACCCGGATTGCATCGTGCGGCTATTGTTCTAGGAAGTCCAACATCCGGGCGCCAATCCTCCAAGTTCCAACTAGACTTAACTCGGGCGACTTGAGATAGCGGGTGACACACAAACTGGTTGTGGAGGCTTCCGGTATCCGCAACCCCCTTGGATTTTGCTTCATTCCAACCTGTAGTTTCAGGGATTGGTGACCGCATTGCCCTTCCCAAGACCGTAGGAAAGACCTTGTATCGCGTACCTTCGGGCTGTTTTACAATGTCCACACGGTCGATTAGGGACAGTCCAAAAGCAGCCCTGATTGGTTCATCATTACTTTCGGCGGCTGCACGCTCCGCAACTTGGTTGGAGGGAAGATCAACGACCGTCACCACAGTGTCTTCGACCTCAAATTCAAGGCCAGCTGGTGCGACTGCGTAGAGCCCCACTTCACCGCCAGGTTTTACTACTTCAAGGAAGTTGGAATCGCCCAGCAGGTTTACTTTGGTTCCGGCTGGCCCCTCAATGCGAAAGCTATCCCCCGCCTTCAGTTGCGCCTCTGTTTCGCCACCACTGGAATCGGTGTTAGCTCCAATCACTGACACATCGCTCCCCTCTACGGGAACGTATTTGTTTACCTCATCTGCGGAAGCCTGCACTGAAAATGTCGAACTCAGTGCAAACAATGCCGTGGCGCTCACGCACGTCAGCCCCTTTTTTAACATGATGACCTCTTTTCCAGATTTCCAAGATGCCCGGCTCGTCACCGGCTTACCTCAAACCTACGGCTAATGAAAAATGTAGTCAATAACTATTTGCTAACAATGATCATTCATCTGCATAAACATCATCTGCATAAACACTGGTCACGCTTTTGTGACCTAATTCATTTTCGTAAGCATTAGTTCCACTTGTACATGGAGCACCGTTACGCATCCGTACATTCGTAGAGGGGAGTGGATATCGAATTGGGGCGAGTGGCAGCCTTTTGAGGTATGGGCCTGACCCCCGGAAAGTAGACACGTCGGGGGTTAGGCCCCACTTGCCGACCAGTGGAATATGGGCAAGCCGCAGACCCTTCGCGACTTGTTCGAGTCGGCGCTCGTCACAACAAGCCTCGTTTCGGCACATATCGAAACGTTTACCGACTTGGGCGACCGGTGCGAAGAAGAGCTCGAACGCCACGACAAGGGCTGACGAAGGCAGAAAGACACCAGGCACGCAGGACGTTCAACGTCCCTCGCCGCGCCCCCGACCTCCGCAACGCACCCCGCCTCGACCCGCACCCCGCTTCCGTGTCGGTGGGCGCTCCGGCAAACGTGTCGGACTCCGAAGCGTGAGGACGTGCCCGAAACGGCACCCGGGCCGAATAACGCAACGATGCCCGAAGCGAACCCCACCGGACACCGAGACGAGTCTCGGGGCGGGAGCGCTGTGTCGCGGACAGGTAGGCGGAAGGTTCGGGCATAGTATTCCCCGTCGAGTACAGCGCCTTCACCCATGTCCACGCCGTCCAGGCCGAAGGGGTCCAGGTCGGCGGGTTCGAGCAGCCTGGAGGCGGGTTTGCCGACTTCGAGCTTGTCCTTGAGGGGATCGGGTTTCGCGCCGGCGCGGACGCGTCTGCCGCCGCAGTTGGTACCGTCCTTGGCCGCGAGCCCACCTCCTTCCTGGGTTTGATAGGTCAGTCCGGGGTTTGATTCGGGACTTTTGTGCGCGGAGGGCCTAGCCCGCCAGCCCATAGCCTAGGCACTAGAGATTTCATGCCCCCTGCGGGGTCTGTAGGCCCCGCAGAGCGTCGAACAGAAGAAAAACGACTCAAACCGCCACCGAGAACCTAAGGCGCTCAGAATCGCTTGCAACGCGTTTTACGCTGCGAAAATGATTAGAGGCATCAACTTTAAGCAGTGCTAAAACACTCACTGAACAGCTACTTGAGTTTTGTAAGCGAGGTGATCGGAGTAACCAATCTGCTGCACTTGACAGGAGTGGGCTGTTATTCCTTGTGTTACGAAGATATGGTCGATGGGTGATCTTAAAAGGTTGGGCGCACCAGCTGGCCAAGTACCAGTGGGGGTGGTTGAACAGAGCTCTTGCGAATCAATAAGCCTGCCTCTAGTGGCAAGAGGACCGTGGCGAAGAGTGGCGTTAAAGTCGCCCGCGATTATAAGCGGTTTTTGTATCGAGTTACCAAACTCAACGACACGATTGATGTCATCCCGCCACTGATTCATAAGTCTAGGCAACGGTGGTGCTGTATGTAGCCCTAGAATCACAGGAAGCCGAGCATCGTCAAACTCGATGGCAACTGTTCCGAATGATGTTACCGGGCCTCGTGTAAAGTGCGCTGCTCCAAGCCTTTTATTTACTACAACTGACGTGGGGGCGATTTGCCCTGTATAAGTGTTCGGAAGACCATCATTACGAGTTTCAAAGAGCTGCCCGTCATATTTTGACGTTTCTATCGCTTCACGAAGCTCATAGCCGGACGTTTCGGGCAAAACAATGATGTCGGGATCCCATGTACTGACAAGTTGTTGGAAATCGCTGGCGGTCAGCATTGATCCCGTATTAAACGTAACGACCGTCAGGTTCCCCTCTGTAACGGTGGAATGTTGTTGGCCGCTGACCTGATGTGGGATACCATTCGGAGCGAACAAAAATCCTGCTCCCGCGACAATCCACACTAAACAAGAAGTTAGGGCAAGTCTTGACCATCGCCTCCGCCAACCGACACCGGTAGCACACCCGCCAAGGAGTAGTATCACCAGCCCCAGTGCTTGCGGGAAAGCTAGCACCTGAGCGAAGGGAGGGTAGACGCTCAACGATCTGGCAACCCCAAACTGTGGGAATAGCCCCACAATACAGGAAAAGCAGCCCAACACAATCCCGCAAACAAACATAGCCTTACGCCAGAGTAATCCTTTAGAACCACTCTGGTGCAAGGCTTCCCAATTGTCACGGCTCATTGGACTCTGGTCAGCTACCGTAACGTCACCAACCGGTTGTTGCGTGCAAGCCATTCACAACGGTTGGAGGCGCTATCATAGGTGCGATAGCTTTGACCAACTGATCGACCAGTTGCGTTGTTAGCGAGATCCATCTCCTTATCACGGCCAGAAGATTCAGCTTCATGGCGATCACCGAACCCCTGAGCTTCTCCCACGCCCATGTCGATGGTCATTCTGGCACTCCAATAGCAGTGGCGGTAAGCGTCACCCTTACCCTGATACAGAGAATCCCTGCCGAACTTGGCCTGGGATCTTGCAAGTGCATCATCTGCTGCCGATTTAGCGGATGCGCATTTACCCATGTTCCAGGGTTGCGCGCAGAACCTAGCTTCTGCACCGTTCAGCCCACCAGGATAGTATCCGTAAGTGGTGAACTCATCCGGTCGGACAGGTTGCGACTCGCCGACGTCAAGAGCGTCAAGGCTGAACCTCTGAAGCTGGTCTGTGGTCAAGTAGTAACTTGCTGAAGTGGGTTGCGTGTTAGCATCTTGTGTTTCTTCAGCCCATGCTGGTGTTGTGCCGAGGCCGAACGTGAGAGCCAAGGCGGTGATGACAATCGGAGTTCGGAGCGTGCGTTTTAACGTAGGATCTTTTGCTTGAGATTGCACCATGACAAAACCGTAACACAGTATCTGCCAGATCGCACCCCTATTGACAATGTGTGGTGAGCCACACTTTGCTAATGCGTGTAGACGCGTGGGGCTTGCCGCCACCGGTCACCATCCACCGCGGACTGCCTAGAGTAGCAGGGCTTACACAACGCTCTAAGGTTGCTCTCATCATGCGTACCACCCTTCGAGAGTGGTTGGATGTGATGCACCTCGGCCGATGGCGTGACCCGCCCTGCTTTCTGGCAGTCCTCACACAACGGGTGGGCCGCGAGATACCGCTTGCGTACCTGCTTCCACGCCTTGTCGTAGCGGCGGTTAATCTTTGGGTCGCGCTGGTACTTGCGATAGCGTGCAGTCTCAACTTTCGCGTGCACCGAGCAGTAGCGCTCGTGGGTGAGCTGCGGGCAGCCGGGATACCGGCACGGCTTTGCTGGACACTTCGACATTGTGGCTTAAGGGACATTTCGTGTGGATAGATCGATGCGGATTCCCGTGACAGCCTTGGGTGATGCGGTGATCTTGATTTTGAATCGGTTCCAACAGCCCGATTGGTGAAATCAACACCGGATAGTCCTAGGTCTGTGGTAGGGCAGCTTCTGCTGGTGAGGTAAAGCCAATTCCTATGGCCAATAGGAACCGGCCGTCGTGTGACATGTGCGGCCACTTACTGGTTAAGAACGGCAAAACCGCGGCAGGAACCCAACGCTGGCTGTGCCCTCAGTGCAACGCATCTTCGATTAATCCCCGGGTACACACCAACGAGACTCGGCACTTCAAAATCTTTATCGACTGGATTCTTTCCGGCGAATCCGCAGACCATCTCGCCACACGTCTCGGGGTATCAAGACGCACCTTGACCCGGTGGTTCACATTGCTGTGGTTTATCACCGTGCCCACCACTACAGACCCCTATCGTGTTTATGACCAAGTCTTTATCGACGGCACCTACTTTCACAAGAAATGCCTGCTGGTAGCCTGCACCCAAACACACGTCATCGCCTGGCATTGGTGCCTGCGTGAAACCTCGTATGAGTACCTGAAACTACTCGACAAAATCGCGCAACCACTCGTTGTCACCACCGACGGGTCAGGTGGAGCCTTAAAAGCGCTGCGGGCTAAATGGCCCGACGTGAGGATCCAGCGCTGCCTAGTTCACGTCCAGCACAACACCTTCGCTGACATCAGTCGCAACCCGATTCATCCAGCGCATAAAGCAATCCGCAAACTGGGCTACATGCTCGTCCAGGTACACACTCCCGAAGATGCTGCACGGTTTACAGCTGCAGTCCACCACACCCGCATCACCTTTGCTGATTGGCTTAAACAGCGCACCTACCGCAGTGCTATACCGGCAGGCCAAGTACCGAAATGGGTCAGCCCCAACCAGAAATGGTGGTACACCCACCGCAACGCCCGCAGGGCTCTAAAGCGGCTAGAAAAGCTCATCCACGCCGGACACCTATTTGCCTTCCTGACCCCGCCTGATGGCCTCACCCAGGACTTAAAAGCCACCACAAACCTGCTGGAAGGCGGCATCAACAAACAGCTCAAAGACCTAGCGGGCAACCATCGTGGCATGTTCGACGAGCACCAGCGCATCACCATGGACTGGTGGCTCTACACCCACACCGAAGACCCCGTACCGCCACTAGAGCTTGCCAAGCAACAAGACTTCGGACGCCAAGGAGAAAAGGCAGCACGCAAGGCCTGGGCGAAAGAAGAACTTAAACGACGCGGCCACCCAGACGGGAGACCAGCCACATACGACACCGGCCTCGACAACGAATGGAACCCCAGCTTAGGCATAAGAAAAGGCTGGGCCGGACGCGCCTAAATCCACACGAAATGTCCCTTAACGCGACACGCCGCAAATCCACACGAAATGTCCCTTAAGCGGACATTGTTCACCACCCTTCGCATGCATGGCAAAGCCCTCAACAGAATCCTACTGGGGGCTTGACCTGATTACCAACTGCTTACCACAGTAGAGGGTGCAAGCGTCGAAATTATCCGCTCTTTGCGATACCCGCAAACGCGTGGGTTCATCCGTAGAGTGCGGAGGCGAGTCTGCGTACCGCGCGAGACTTCTTGGCGTGAGCGGTGGTGCGCTCCACAAAGAACCGGTCAGCCACCGCCCGCAACCGATCCTCTTGGGAGACATCGTCGGCAGCGAAAAAGAACGTGTCCAACACGAACCTGTCATCCTCGCCCAATGTGCCCCATGAGGACAGGAACCAGTCCATGTACTCCCGTGCCTGGGCGTAGCGCTGCTGGTAGGCATCCACCCGGTCCGTGCCAGCGGCGATGCGGTCTTCACCAGCCTTGGGGTTTCGCACCGGCGGCATCCCTTCCGGGGCGGGGATGTTGAACCAGTAGAGTTTCTCGGCTTTGTCCTTGATGGCCTGGTCGGTGGTCTGAAGGATGTGCTGCATGGCCACGTAGTCCTCCAATGCGGCCACCGTCGCACGATAGGTGTCAATGTATTTGCTCATCACGTGCATGAGGGTTACTTCCTTTCGGGGTTGAGGGTGGTGGCCACGGCCTGGATCAGCGCGGCCTGCGTGGTGTTCTTCGCTTCCAGGGCTGCCAGGACTTGCTCGTCGATGGTGCCGGCGGTGGCGAGGTGGGTGATGGTGACGGGTTGGGTTTGGCCTTGCCGGTACAGCCGAGCGTTCGTCTGCTGGTAAAGATCCAAGCTCCAGGTGAGCGAAAACCAGACCAGCAGGTGCCCACCGGATTGGAGGTTCAAGTCGTGCCCCGCGCTGGCGGGGTGGATCAACGCCAGTGGAATGTCGCCGGCGTTCCACGCGGTGAAGTCGTCGGAGGTGGTCAACATACGTCCCTGCTGGAAGCGCTGACAGATTCGCTGGGCGTCGTGTTTGTGCCGGTACGCCACCAGAAGCGGCTGCCCGTTCGCAGCCTCAACAAGGTCCTCCAAAGCGTCGAGCTTGCGGGCGTGAACCTCCACGCTCTCCCCGGCGTCGTCATAAACCGCGCCGGAGGCCAACTGCATGAGCTTGCCCGAGAGGGCTGCGGCGTTGACGGCATCCACCACCTGCCCGTCCAGGTCGAGCACCATGTCACGCACCATCTGGTCGTACACCCGTCGCTCGGCCGGGGCCAGGTCCACCTCCTGGGTGGTGACCGTCAGCTCTGGCAAATCCAGGTAGTCGGTGGTGCGCATGGACAGGGTGATGTCGGCGATCGCGGCGTAGATTTCCTCCTCCGCACCCTCGCGGGGTTTGTAAGAGAACACCTGCATGCCATTACGCCGATCCGGGGTAAAACAACGTTCCCGGTAGCGGGTGATGTACGGGAGTCGGTAGGCGCTGCGGGTTTTCGAGGCGGTAAGCGTGACGCAGAACGTGACGGTTAGCGGTTCGGGTCTCGCCCCGAGGTTCCCGTAGCGAGGTCCGCTTCGGGGTTCCCGTAGCGAGGCGCGTTGAGGGGTCCGGTTCGGAAGTCGCGGCGGGGCTCGATACGAGGTTTCCGTTGCGGGGTGCGCTTCGGGGTTCCGAGGCGGTGGGCGTGGCGCGAGAGGCGGTTCAGATCTTTCGGGACGAGGGCCGGAACGGGTCTGTAAAACGCGGTAGTCGTTGCCCAAGGAAGGAGACTTCCTCGGGGCGGGGTGCGTTGCGGGGTTCGGTGCGGTTGTCGAGGCGGAAGACGGGGCGAGGGTCGGTACGGGTTTCCGTGGCGGGGTGCGTGGCGGGGTGTGTAAGGAAGCGATGGAAAACGTGTAAGCCGCCGTGTAAGCGGCGGCGGAGTTAGAGGTCGGGGAGTTTACTGAACGTCCCGAAGTCTCGGAGGGGCCTGACCCCCGACGTGTCTACTTTCCGGGGGTCAGGCCCAGGTTTTGGCTTTGAGCTGGGTGCTAAATACGGTGCCGAACTGTTGTAGTTTTACGGTCCATTCGGCTGCTTTATCCAGGTTGTCGACGGCGAGTAGTTCAAAGGAAAGTCGTTGTAATGCTTTGCCCATAGCGGAAGTGGGATGAAGGCCGGTGGCGCGTTGGATATTGCGTTTGACGTGGACAATGCAGCGTTGAACCGGGGTATTAGGCCACAAGTGGTGCAGTGCTTTAAGGCCTCCGGCATCCCCATCGCAGGTGACCAATTGTGGTGGGGCTAGTGGGTCGAGCAGGCGCGTGTAGGACCACGAGGATTCTTTCGTGCACCAGAACCAATTGATGACATGGCTGGAGTCGGCAGCTACAACAAGGCACTTGGTGTTGAAGTAGGTGCCGTCGATGAAGACTTGATCGTAGATTCGCTGCTTATCAACGCTTCGGGGAGGTTGGATAAGCCAGAACGGTTTAAAGCGTCGTTGCAAAGTTCGCGTTGAAACACCGTAGGTTTTAGCTGTTTCTGCCAGGCTGTGGCCTGACATGAGCCAGGCAATGAAAAGGCGGAACCATTTGGCTTGCACGGCATCGTTATTCACGCGGGTGAAGGTGGCTTTGCAGGTGTGAAGTGTCCCGGGTTTTGTTCCTAGGCATTTGCCTTGATTTCCATTATTTCTTGGGCCGGGTTGGTTTCCCAAAACTCTGACTCAACCTCAGCTGGCGTGCGATAGCCGAGACTTTGGTGAAGCCGTACCTCGTTCCACCAATTAACCCATTCAAACGTCGCGATCTCCACGTCAACTACGCTGTCCCACGACCGCCGATGAATCAGCTCATTTTTGTAGGAACCGTTGACGTTTTCGGCCAAAGCATTGTCATAGGAATCTCCTACTGTCCCGGTAGAGGCAGCAATTCCATACTCAGCCAGCCGTTCGTTGTAGACAATGCTGACGTACTGTGAGCCATGATCTGAATGATGAATCAGCCCCGTTGTTTCCTTCGCGCTGACAATCGCCTGATTAAGCGCCTGCAGCGGCAGCGCCTCGGTACGCATTGAATCAGATAGTGCCCACCCGACGATCCTTCGGGAGAACACGTCGGTAACAAAAGCGGTGTACACGAATCCTTTTCTAGTGCGCACATAAGTAATATCGGCCACCCACAATCGGGCCGGTGCCGGGGCGTTGAACTTGCGATTAACTAAATCAGGACGCAGATCTGGTCCCTTCGGCTTGCGGGTAGTAATAGGAGACTTACCTTTACCTTTGCCTCTGACTCCAGCAAGACGCATCAGGCGTGCGGTCTGCTCACGGCCAATGTCGATTCCTTCACGGCGCAGAGTATGCCACATCTTACGGATGCCGTAGACGCTAAAATTTTCTTCATGGACCTCGGCGATGTGCGCGACTAGAGCAGCGTCACGAAGACTGCGGGCACTCATACCACGGGCTTTTGATTGGCGGTATCCACGGGACGTGATGAAACCGCCAACACGGTGGGTGTTTAACGTCTCGCAAATGAACTCGATGGAGAAACGATCCCGATACTCATCGATGAACCGGATCATTTCCGACGTTTTGGGTCGAGTTCCGACGCGAAAAAAGCCGAGGCAGCCTTCAGTAGCTCATTGGTGTCGCGTAGCTCTTGATTTTCACGGCGTAGCCTCGCGTTTTCCGCGGCCAAGTCTTCAGGCACAGGTTCTGGGATGCTTCCCGCACGACGGGCCTGCTGGGTCCACTGACGAGCCGTGTGCCATGAAACCCCCAACTTTGGAGCTACTGCCTGGCACGCGGCTTGCATCGACATATTTTCCGCCAAGATACGGTCCTCTACAAGACGGACCACACGGTCCTTTGCATCCTGGTCAAATTTTCTTGGCATATTCCAGATTTTCCCATCTACTCAGACGGAACAAAACCTGGGACACTTCACAATCGGGTGGACAGACTATGAATCTTCGGCGCCCTGAGGTGGAACTGCTAACAACGAAATGGGGGGGAACGGGGGCAAAGTCAATAATTCGAGTCTGGCATAAGTTGATAAGGATTGCCTAACCTAATACTGTTTCAAGTTGTGGTCCCGATCGGGAATCGGCAACGGAAGCGAGGCGGCGACGATGAACAGAAAACGTGGATTGACCAGAGAACCCCTCTCCGGAGGGGGAGTCGGGGACGCGGGCCCGGACGGGACGGACGACGGGCGGTTGGTGCACGTCGCACCGGTCGCAGCGGGTGGCCGACCATCCACCCGCGATATGCTCGTCGCCGCCGCGATCGGCGTCGCGGGGTCTCTCGTCGTCGTGCCCCTGACCTACCTGCAGGTGTTCGCCGGCATCGCCCACGTTTATCTCGTCGCGGCGACGCTCGGGTTGTGGTTTCTGCAGTGCGTCGTTCCCCTCATCGTCGTCCGCAAGCCTGGCGCGAGCCTCATCGCGTGCCTTGCCATGGGCGTCGTGTCCGCGGCGACCACCCCGTTCGGCGTCGCCGCGATCGGGGCGCTGATCATGGAAGGATTGCTCATCGAGCTTCCGTTCATGGTCACCCTGTACCGGCGGTGGACGCGTCCCCAGTTCGTGGCGTCGGCGATGTTGTTCTCCGCGATGATGGGAACGATGGCCCCGCGCGCAGTTGGCGTCAACTCGCCGACCACGCCCATGACCCTGATCAGCTTCGGCGTAGCCTTGGCATCGAGCTTGGTGTTTTTGGTCCTGGGCTTTGCCGTCGCAAAGGGTCTTCGCAGTCGCGAGGTCACCCGGTGACCGGCGGAGCGCCCGTGTGCGCCGGTGCGACACGCGGGACGGCCCCGGCCCGGTTACGGGTCAGTGGCGCGGGCGTGCGGCACGCCGATGGGCGATGGGCACCTGACATGGTGGATCTCTCCTTCGATTTCGGCACGATCAACGTCATTACGGGACCCGTGGGATGCGGAAAGACGAGCCTGGCCCACCTCATCGCTGGACTGATCCCCTCGCACATCCCCATCGACCATGCCGGATCCGTGCATATCGTCGATGCCGACGGCACCGAATGCCCCGTGGACGGGGACCGGGTCACCTTCGTCGGGCAAGACCCAGCGACGCAGGTGCTCACGCTTCGAGTCGTCGATGACGTATCCATGGCCCTCGAGTTTTCCCTCGTGGAAGCTGACATCGTCGCCAAGCGATCAGCCGCGGCCCTGTCAGAGCTCGGGCTGTCAGAGCTCGCGGAGAAGGATCCGTGGGCTTTGTCGGGCGGGCAACGCCAGCGGATGGCCATCGCCGGTGCGGTGGCCAGTGCGCCGGAGGTCATGATCTTCGACGAGCCCGCGGCCCACGTCGACGAGGATGGTCGCCGGTCGCTGTTCGCCGCTATCCGTGAATTGCGGGCTCCGGGGCGCGTCATCCTGCTCATCGAGCACGACCTCCGCCCGTTTGACGGGTGGGTCGACACGGTGACAATCCTTGATGTGGACGGGAGCGTCGCCGCCCAACGAGCGCCGGAGGGCATCGCGGTGAAGGGCATTGCGACGACGGCCGCGACCACCGGAACGCCGGACGACAGTACGCCGGGCACGGGAGCGCCGGACCGTCCCGGTCCGGACCGGCGGCGAAAGTCCCGGAGGGCCGGGAATGGCACCGATCCGGATTCGGAGGCGGATGCCGTTCCGCTGCTGGCCTTGACCGGAGCCAACGTGGCCCGGGGCGGGGAGCGGATCCTGAACGGGGCTGATCTGACACTGGAACGGGGCGAGATCCATGCTCTAGTCGGCGCCAACGGAGCCGGTAAGTCCACCTTGCTGGCGGTGCTGTCGGGCCAGATGAAGGCGGGAGCGGACATACGGATCGACGGCGAGTCCGCCCGGCGCGCCCCCGACGCCTTCGCGTCGTGGGCGTTCCAGAACCCCGAGCACCAGTTCACCCGTGCGACTGTCGCCGCGGAAATCGCCTCCGCGCTGGCTGGCACGGACCCGCACGGACCACTCGGCGCCGATGAGCTGAGGAAACTGCGGGAAGCCTTGTGCCCCCGGGCACTTGACCCTGTCTCGCCGTTCGTCCTGTCGGGTGGACAGAAAAGACTGTTGGGAATCTTCCTAGCGGCGGCGGCCAATCGCCGTTTGCTGCTTCTCGACGAGCCGTTGGCGCACCTGGATTCGCCGAGCTCGCGCATCGTACTGGATGCGCTGACGGAATACGCCGGGGCCGGCGGAACCGTTGTGTTCACGTGCCACGACCGCCGTGCCGCGCGAACGTGGGCGGATCGGGCGAGCATCGTCGCCGAAGGGAAGGTCGCCTGGTCTGGTCCCGCGGTCGACGTGCCGGCTGCCCCGGAGCCGTCCCGGCGGGATCGCGCACTGCCCGCGGCCGGCGCAGGGACGTCCGGGAATGAAAACCCCTGGACCAGTGAATCCGCCCCTCGAAGACGCGCAGGGTTGAACGCCATCACGATTGTCGCGGCGGTGATGCTCGTCGTCGCCGCCGGGCTGCTCTCCGGCGGAGACGCCGTTGTCGCGCTGACGGTGGTCGCGTTCCTCGCACTCGCTGCGATCGCGGAACGCGACGTTCGGGCGACGGCAGGGAAGGTCCTCCTCGTCCTGTTGAGCGGGGTGTTCTTCGGCTTGATCGGGTGGCGCTCCGAGTTCTACGGAGGTGGGGATGCGGCGGAGGCCGTCCGCCACGGCATCCATCACGGACTGCTGTTGACGGCCGTGTTCGCGGGGACGGTCCTGGTCTCCGCGTGCATGCGCGTCGAGGAGCTTTTCGACGCCATGGTGCAACGCCTCCGGGTGCCTTACACATGGTGCACCATAGCGATTTCCGGGGTGAGCATCGCGGCGTTCCTGCGCAGCGAAATCCCCCAGCTGACATGGGCGATTAGATTGCGCTCGATGCGACCAGGGCAGTTTTTCCGCTCCGGTTTCATTCGCGCGACGACGCCCGCGCGCATCGCCTTCCCCTTGTTCGTCAGCGCCGTGCGCGGCGCCGAAAAGCTGTCCCTGACCCTGGCGATGCGCAACTTCGGCCGCCATCCGCGGCGTACCTTCCGCACCGATCACCCCTGGCGAGTGCGTGACGGTTTCGCGGCCGCAGCGTCCGCCGCGGCCTTCGTTGCCGCCCTGGTGTCCGCAGTGACTTGACGGGCACCCGGAACCGGCGGGCCCCGAGCCCGCGAGCGTTTCCGAGCCTGTGCGGAGACGCGCCCCACCCAGTTGCTTCACCCCTTCAACCCTTCAGACACATCCTCCGGGTCACGCCATGCGGGCCCGGTCCGCCCGGCACCTGCATGGCGCCGACAACCGAAAGAGGTACCAGTGAACACGATCCGGACCATCAGCGACGTGCTTCGGGACAAGGCCGATGAGACGAAGAAGGGGATCACCTTCGTCGAGAACCGGCGGGACGTCTTCGTCCCGTACAGCCGGGTCCATGCGGAGGCGGTGGCGGTTGCGACTCGGTTGGCCGAAGCCGGCATCGGCCCCGACGACCGCATAATCTTCCAGGTTTCGGAGAACCGCGGGCTCATCCGGGCGTTCTGGGGCTGCGTCTACGTCGGCGCGGTTCCGGCGCTTGCGCCGCCGGTGTCGGGCCCGGCTGACGTCGACAGGGTGCGGACGCTCTTGGACATGATGCCCGGGGCCCCGATCCTGGTCGATGAACGCAGTCACACGCTGCTCACCGGCGCAAACGGTGCCGTAGTCGTGGACGAGGATCGGCTGCTCGACGTGTCCATAGTCAATGACGCCGCCGCGGAACCGGGGGCGGCGATGCCGGGTGATGCTGAATCGGACTTCTCTCAGCCGGGGGACGTGGATTCCGGGGAGGGCGCCGGCGCGGTCCCCGCGTTCCCGGTGCGGGGTGGGACGGGCGGCGAAGCCCTTATCCAGTTTTCGTCCGGTTCCACGGGATCGCCGAAGGGCGTCATCGTAACCAACGAGTCCGTGCTGAACGGTCTGCGCGCGACGATCCCACGCCACGCGCACCGGTACGAGAACAAGATGCTCACGTGGCTGCCTTTGACCCACAACCTTTCGCTGATCGGCTTCCACGTCTACGCCCTTTTCCGTGGGTATGACCAGGTGTTGCTGCCGGTTTCCGAGGTGATCGCCGATCCCCGGAGTTGGTTCGAGGCCGTGACCAGGCACCGGCCGACGGTGACCGTGTGCCCGAACTTCGCGTTCAAGCACTTCCTGCGCCATCTCGAGCGCCGGCCCCTCGGGCCCGACCACGGTTATGACTTCTCCAACGTCCAGAAGCTGATGAGCGGTTCTGAACCCATCGACGCTCCATTGGCCCGGAAGTTCCTCGCGGCGATGTCCGCCATGGGCCTCCGGGAGGATGCCCTGACCTCCGCCTACGGAATGTCTGAAGCTTGCCTGCTGGTCACGACCCGGGACATCTACTCGGGTCTGTCCACGGTGCGGCTTGACCGGAAGGGCATCACCATGGGGCAGCGTTTCGAGGACATCGAGAGCGAGTCTGGAGCTGAGTTCGTCGCCTTGGGCAAGGCCGTCCCGGGGATCTCGTTGACCATCCGCGATGACGGGGGCGGGGTCCTCGGCGACGGCACCGTCGGTGAAATCCACATCGCCGGCGCTCCGATGACCCGCGCCGCGATCACGGCAGAGGGGATCGTGGAGCACGAGCTTACCGATGACGGGACGTTCGCCACGGGGGACATGGGCATTCTCCGCGACGGCGAGTTGTTCGTCCTCGGCCGGAAGAAGGACATCATCTTCGTCAACGGCCGGAACTACTATTCGGCCGATTTGGAAGCCGTGCTGGAGAATGTGCTTGACCGCGATGTCGCCGTTCTCGGCCGGAGCAACCCAGCCACGGGCGAAGAGGAGATCGCCGTGTTCCTGGCCAGGCAGACCCCGACCAATCGTGCGGCCGACGGTGCGACCGGTGTCGGGCAATCGGACGTGGATGAAACTCCAATCGATGAACAGGCGGTGGCCCGTTCCGCGATGACCGAGCTGATGCGCGTCGCCGGGGTGCCCGCTTCCCGGGTTCTGTGGGTCGACGAGCTGCCCGTCGCGTCTAACGGCAAGAAGCTCCGCCGCAAGCTCGAGGCTCTGCTCTGAGGCGATGACCATGACCAATGAAACGATCGCGCCGGCCGTCGCATCTACCGCCGTGGGAGGAACTCGCACCGGGGTCCGAGTCGCCCCCGAACGGCTGTCGGAGTCCATCGCCGACGCCATCGGCGTGCACCTGGATTCGGCGGACGTGAAACTCCGCGACCACATCCCGAACTCCCTGACTTTCCTCCAGATGTTGCTGGCGCTGGAGGATGAGTACGGGGTCAGCATCGATTACGCGGCGATGGACCCCGGGGCCACGGTCGCTGATTTGGCGGCCACCATCGACGCGGCCCGGGGTGGCGCTGATGCCGGATCTGCCGCAGGCGCCGCTGCCGACCCCGCTGCGGCGACGGATGAGTCGGATGACGGCGGGGCCGGCAAAAATGGGGCCGATCCCGCGGATGCGGTCCCGCTCAATCCGATCCAGACCGCCTATCTGCTCGGCGCGGACGAGGACATCGAGCTTGGCGGCCAAGCGACGTACATCTACGCGGAATCCCGGCACGACCATCCGCTGCCGCAGGTGGAGGAGGCCGTGCAGGCGGTCTTCGGGCGTCACGACGTGCTGTTCCATCGGCTCGACGTCGATGCCGGGGTCTTGAGCCCGACCGGCGCGTGCCTCGCCACCGTCGAGGTAGTCGGGTCCGGCGACGATGTCGACGCGGCGGTGGGGGAGATCCGTCGGGACATGCGAACCGCGGCGCGATCGTCGAACGAGGACGGTCCCATGGTCGCCGCGAGGCTGCTCGCAGATGCGGGCGGGTGCAGGATGTTCATCTACTTCAACATGATCGTCATGGATGCGGGTTCGGTGTACCTGTTCTTCGACGAGCTCGAATCCCTGCTGGCCGGGGAGTCGCCGGCTCCGGCTTCCAGATATGGGGATGCCGTGGCGGCAATCTCCGCGCGCCGGCGCGACGGGAAACGGCCCGAGGACCTCGCCTATTGGGAGAAGAAGGCCGCAGATCTGCCGCGGCGCCCGGAGTTCCCGGCGGCCGTGGAGGGTGGCGACGATTGGTCGACCCGGCGCTTGGGCACGGTGCTTGACGCGGAGGTCACCGCCAAGCTCGGCGAACGTGCCCGCCGCATTGGAGTTACCCTGTCGTCGCTGGTGATGGCCGTCAACGCCGCCGTCGTCTGCAGGTGGCTGCCCGAATCCGCGTTGACGGTCAATGTGACTGTCAGCGAACGCAGCGGCCTCGCTGCGGGCACGAGGGTGATGGGAGATTTCACTTCATCGATGCTCGTCGGCGTCGACGCCGGGAGAGCCGCGACCATCGACGGGTTGGCGGAGGTGATCGACCTGGACATCCGCGAAGGGCTGTCCCACCGCGGCGTTTCCGGTGTGGAGGTACTACAGCGATTCCTTCGGGACGCGGCCAATCAGTCCCAGGCCACTGCTCCGGTGGTGTTCACCAGCTACCTCGGCGGCGAGCGGGGAAGCGGGCGCAGCCCGGTCATCGAACGCGTCTACACGCAAACCGCGCAGGTGTGCCTCGACATTCAGGTGATGCCGGCATCGGGCGGGATGGTGTTGTCGTGGGACGTGGTCGACGATTACTTCCCTGCGGTAGATGCGATGTTCGGGGCCGTTGCGGAGGCCCTGGACGTGGTGGCGGAGGGTGGAGAGGCTCTGCCCATCCGTCATGCGGAGACGGAGGGGGCCGTCGCCCGCTACAACGACGCTGCGGGACCGATCCACGATGACACCCTGGTTTCGCTTGTCGAAGCCGCATGCGCGGCGACTCCGGACGCACCGGCCGTGCGCCTCGCTGCCCGGGGCATCTCGTACACCTACGCCGAGGTCTGGGCCCGGGCCGGACGCATCGCCCGCCAACTCTCGGATTCCGGCGTCGGGGCGGGGGATGCGGTGATCGTGCGCTACACCAAGCATCCCGACGACATCGTCAACATGGTCGGCGTATTGCGTGCGGGAGCCGCATTCGTGCCTGTCGACGCGGGCATGCCGACCCAGCGACAAGAATACGTCGTGGAAGCCTCAGGTGCGGCGGGCCCGATTCTGGACACCGGCATGATCGATGAACTGGACCAAAGCGGAGTGGCGGGCGTCGGCAAGCCCGCAGCCGCGGAAGTCTGCGACCGCGCGGGCAGCGCGGGTGCTCACTCTTCGCCCGGCACTGCCCCTGACGACCTTGCCTACGTCATCTTCACCTCGGGGACCACGGGCCGTCCAAAGGGTGTGCGGATCAGTCATCGCAACTGCGTCAACACCATCCTCGACGTGAACCGGCGGTATGGAGTCACCTCCGCCGATCGCATCATCGGATTGTCGTCGCTGGGATTCGACCTGTCGGTCTACGACGTGTTCGGTGCGTTCGCGGCAGGCGCGACGGTGACGATGGTCGGAGACGAACGCGACGCCGATGAAATCCTCGACGTCTTGCGGGAAGAGCGGGTCACGCTGTGGAACTCCGCGCCCGCCCTGTTGGAGCTCGCCCTGGTCCGGGCGGCGGACGACGACGTGTTCCCGGATGTGCGCACCGTATTGCTCAGCGGCGATCGCATCGCAGCGGGGCTTCCGGCACGCGCCATGGCCATGTTCCCGAACGCGTCGATCAATAGCCTCGGCGGTGCGACCGAAGGAAGCATTTGGTCCATCCACTGCCCGCTGCAACGCGACAGCCTGGAAAACCGCATTCCCTACGGGTACCCGCTGGCGAACCAGGGCATCCACGTGCTCGCGCCCGACGGGGTGCATTGCCCCGTTGGCGTGCCGGGGGAAATCCACATCAGCGGTCTCGGGGTCGCGCAGGGGTACGCGGCCGATCCGGAGCGGACCGCTGCCGCCTTCGGGCATGTCCCAGGTATCGGGCGCTGCTACCGGACCGGAGACGTGGGCATGTTCAATGCGGAGGGTTTTGTGGAATTTCTCGGCCGCCGCGATCGTCAGGTGAAAATCGCGGGCTTCCGCGTCGAACTTGGAGAAATCGAATCGGTCCTCGAGCGGTCCGGCCTGGTGACCGCGTCGATGGCGGCGGTCGTCGAATCGGGCGATCGGGGACTCCTGGCGTGCCTCTACGTTCCGGCGGACGACATGACCGGCTCGCGGGATGCCGTCCGGGCCGAGCTTGCCCGCTGCTTGCCAGCGTACATGGTACCGACGGTCCTGCTGCCGGTGGCGCACCTGCCCGTTACCGTCAACGGGAAACTGGATCAGGAGGAAATTCGTAGGCACGTCGGCGCCGCGGTCGGCGGGGCAACGGCCGATAGCGAGGCCGCCGGGGTGGGGGCCGGAGCCGTGGGCGCGCCTGGTTCCGTCGCCGACCCCGGGGCGATCGAGTTGGTGTCCGGAGTCTTCGACGAGATCCTCGGGGAAGCCCCGTCGACGGGTGCCGCGGATCCGACGTGTGGCGCGGGAGAGTCTTTCTTCCGCCGCGGCGGCGATTCCTTGCAATTCCAGGTTATGATGCGCGCGATCCGGCAGAAGACGGGAGTCCGGCTCCGTTTCCGCGACGTCATCGCCGACCCGACCATCGCGCACATCGCCGGCCTTGTCTCGGAAGCCATGCGGGAGTCCAGGGCCGAGTCTGAAGACGTCGCCGAGGCAATGTCTTCCCCCGATTGCGCCGTCGGTGCCGGTTCAGCCGCAGGAGGCGCCCGAGAATGTTCCGCGAGTGCCCACGGGAAGGATCCGGTGGAACAATTCGGGGACGACCCCCACGCGCCGTTCCCCCTGACCGACATGCAGAAGGCCTACTACGTTGGCCGGAACTCCGGGTTCGAGCTGGGCGGCGTCACCGAGCACTACTACATCGAATCCGTCACAGAACCAGGTATCGACATCGACCGCCTGGAGGAAGCCCTCGACAATCTAATCCGCAGGCATCCGATGTTGCGCGTCGTGTTCACCGCACAAGCCACGCAGCGGATCCTGCCGGAGGTTCCGCGCTACCGCATTGACGTCGCCGACTACCGGGCCGCCGATGAGGCGACCGTGGTCGAGGCGGTGCGGCGCAAGCGCGATGAGCTGAGCCACCAGGTATTCGATCTGGGCAGCTGGCCCTTGTTCCATCTGTCGGCGTTCGCGCTCCCGGACGGGCGGCACCGCCTGTTCTTCAGCGTGGACATGATCATCGGAGACGGGGCGAGCCAGCGGATTTTCATCGACGACCTGGACAAGCTGTACCGGGGAATGGAGCTTCCCCCTGTCACTGGCGACTACCGCACGTACGTCTTGGAGATGAAGCGCCGGGAAGCTTCGGCGGTCGGGCGGGGCGAAGAGACGTTGACTCGGACGGTGGTCGAGGAATTCCCGCCCGGCAACACCCTTCCATCAAGCGGTGCGGCCGCGGACGTGGATGTGCCGCGGATGCGTCGCCTGACGTACACATTCACCGCTGCGGAAACCGCACTGTTGCGGGAACGGGCCAGCGCCGCCGACGGCAGCGTGTCCGCACTGCTTCTCGCCTGCTATGCGACGAGCTTGTCGCTGTGGTCGAGGGGGGATTCGGTCGGCATCAACATCACCACGTACAATCGTGATCCCGAAATCGCCGACGTCGCCGGCGTCTTCGGTGATTTCACCGGCGTGATTCTGATGCCGGTGAAAGCGGCCGCCGACCATGATCTCCGTTGGTGGACGGCGGAACTGCGCGACCGGCTGCTCGGGCACATAGCGGCCGGGTATTCCGGGGTGTCGTTGCTCGGCGCCATCGCGCGCCACCGGGGTCTGCCCGTCGGACAGGCCGTAGCGCCGTTCGTGTACACCTCGTTGCTGTTCGGCGAGGGTTCCGCGGCAGGCGATGGCTCGGGCAGGGATGCCCACGTCCTGGGAGACGTCGATTACGCCATCTCCCAGACCCCGCAGGTGCTGTTGGACAACCAGGTGATGGAGGTCGACGGGCGTATCAACGTCGCCTGGGATTTCGTCGAGCAGATTCTGAAACCGGAACTGGTGGAGGACATCTTCGACCACTACATCAGGTCGGTGTCGGGCTTCGCCGGGGGCTGCCCCGAAGCGGCGCCGCTGAGCGTCGGCCAGGTTCGGCACCTGCGCCTGGCGGTCGGGGGCACTTCTTCCGGCGGTGGGGCGATCGACGACGGCGTCGCGGGCGCGTCATCGGCGGAGCGCGACAGGTCGGGCGCGATCTCGAGGATCGCATCCGGGGACCTGTTGGGCCGAGCTCGCGGATACCTGACGGTCATCACCGGGATGGTCCGGGCCGATCTCGGCGGCGCCGAAGCCGGCGCGGACGACGACCTGTTCCTCCTCGGCTACGACTCCCTGGGATTCGTGAAGCTAATGCAGCGGATTCAGGACATCACCGGGGCGTCGGTGCCGCTCGCGGAAGCGCTGGCCAAGCCGACGCCACGTGGCGTGGCCGAGCTCGTCGACCAGTCGACGGCCACGCCGACCGACCGGCGGGACGCGGATGACCCCGGCGCGTCGGCCGCGGACCGTTCGCTGGTCCTATTGCGCAGCGGCGATGAGGCGCGCCCGATCTTCCTCGTCCACGGCGGATTCGGCACCGTCGACATCTACCGAGACCTGGCACTCGCGATCCCCGGTGGCGGGCAGGTGTGGGGTGTCGGCTTCGCGGAGTTCGAGAGACCATTCCCCCACGCTACCGGCATCGGCGACATCGCGGCCCACTACTCGGGCCGGGTCCGCGAGGTGCTCGTCGACGGTGCCGCCCCGGCGATCGTCGGATGGAGCCTCGGCGGCACCATCGCAGCCGAGATGGTGCTCCGTTTGGCCGATCTCGATCCCGCGCTGGTATTTCTTGACAGCCTGGCTCCGGGGATCGCGGTCGACGTCGGGGGTTTCGACGCGGAATCCGAAAAGGGGCTGCTGTCCCGGGTGGTGCCCTCGATCGCCAATCTCCCGCACGGAACGCCGGTTTCCCGCCTCTGGGCGGAGTTCGACGGGGTCGACGAGACCGACGGGGAACGGGGGGCCCGCCTGCGTGCCCTGGCCGCAGCGGTCGCACCGACGCTCCTGGAGGACCTTGGGCTTTCCGGCAACCGGGTGACAGCGACGGAGTTCAACTCGTTGCGCTCGCTCATCGATGCCCGCACCCGGTACCGGCCCGAGGGGCGGGTGAGGGAGGCGTTGTTCGTTCTCCCCGATGACGGCGAGGCCCACAACCACGACCAGTGGCGGGACCACCTCGTCAATGACCTCTGCGTTGTCGGCGTCGCGGGAAACCACTATTCGTTCGTCCTCGGAGAGGATGCCGCGCTGACTGGGGCTCTCATCGGGGAGTACATCGAACGCCGGCGCCGGGCACCGGAAACGGATGACAGGGCAGTGGACCCGTCGTCCGATGGAATCGACCGGTCGCGGGACCGGGGAAAGGAGATAGAAAGTGACTGACCGACGAAACGGCGGGGAAGCACGGGACCGCGACGGGGGCGAACCCGTGAAAGTGCTGGTGGCCGGAGGTACCGGCGTCACCGGACGGCTCGTCCGGGGGATGCTCGGCGTCGTCGACGGGATTGAGCTGGCCTACACTTCCCGGCAGAAACCGGACGATGGCCCGGGGCGGCACTTCCCGCTGAGGATCGCCGCCGGCCACAACGAGATCTGCAGGGTCTTCCGCAAACACGATTGGGTGGTCAACTGCACCGGCCCGTTCGAGGTGCATGCAGACTCACTCGCCCGTGCTTGCATCGACTCAGGCACCGGGTACATCGACGTCAACGATTCGATCGACGCCCGCCGCGCAATCATGGCCCTCGACGGGGATGCTCGGCGGGAGGGGGTTCCCGTGCTCACCGGGTTCGGCCTGTGCCCGGGCTTGTCGACGGCCCTGTTGATGCTCGGGGCCCGCGCTGCGGGGGCCGAAGAGGTCCGCGATGTGCGGGTCGATCTGCGAATTGGCGCCGACCAGGAATCCGGGGCCGCGTCGGTCGAGTCGATGTTCCGGACCATTCGCGGCGGATACCGCGCGATGCTCGGCGGCGCCATCGTCGAAGTGCGGCGCAACCTGGTGTCGTCGCAAAGCGGAATCGGCTACGAATGCCCGGACATCGACGTCGTACGCGAGGTGTGCCCCTCGATCCTCGGATATTCCTACCACGTCGCCTTCGATGCTCTCCCCGATGAGTCGGTGGAGAAGATCCGCACGTCGAGACTGTACGCGATGCCCGTCGTCTCCGGTCTGCTCGCCCGTCTCGGGGCGGCCGTGACGTCGCGGAAGGCGCGGGCGAAGGGCACTCCGCAACCCGCCGAGCTGGTCGTCGCACTGTCCTCCGCCGGCGCGGGCGATGCGGGGTCGGCGGCCGAGACAACCGTCGTCCGGGCGACTGGCCCGGGTTCCTACAAAATGACCGCGGCCATTGCCGCCGCCACCGTTGCGTCGGTCGCGGGGAAGCCGGTCGCGCCGGGGTGCCGGGATCTCGTCGGCCACCCCCGGCTCCTCGAACCGGTCCTCGCCTTCGCCCGCGATGCGGGCATCCATATCGAAACGCCGCATGACAACCTGACCACGGGGCCACTGCCGGCAGCGGCCCACTGCGACACCAAAGAAAAGGAGAAACGATGACGGATCAAGCTGAACGGGGTGCGGCGATCGTCGTCCGCGACCTCACGAAGAGCTACCCGATTGCGGGCAAAGCCGGCACCGCGCCCGAAGGCGGGGCAGGTGCTCCGCCGGACGGCGGGCGTAAGGGAAAGCGCGGCGCCCGGATGCGCAAGCATGTGCTCGACGGCGTGAGTTTCACCGTGCCCGCCGGGTCGATCGTGTCGTTCCTCGGCCACAACGGCGCAGGCAAGACCACCCTCATCCGAATCCTGTCGACGCTCATCACCGCAGACTCCGGCGAGGTGAGCATCTTCTCGCGCGATGTGAAAGAGGATCCGGCGGGCGTGCGCGCTGACATTGCCACCACCGGCCAATTCGCGGCGATCGACGAGAACCTCACCGGCCGGGAGAACCTGGAGTTCTTCGGGCGTCTGCGCGGACTCGACCGCGCCGACGCGGCCGCCCGCGCGACGGAACTGCTCGCGCAATTCTCGCTCGCGGACAGTGCCTCGACGTTGGCGTCGGCCTATTCGGGTGGCATGCGGCGCCGCCTCGACATCGCCGCGTCGCTGTGCGTCGTGCCCAGGTTGCTGTTCCTCGACGAACCCACGACGGGGCTGGACCCGGTCAGCCGCGAAGAGTTGTGGGGCTTCATCCGGCAACTGCGGGACGACGGAATGACCCTGGTGCTGACCACCCAGTACCTGGAAGAGGCGGAGGCGCTGGCAGACCACGTCCATCTGCTCAAGGACCGCCGCATCGTCGCCAGCGGAACGCCGGAGGAATTGCGTCGCGACTTCGGGTCGCACGTGCTCCGCGTGTCCTTCGCCACCGCCGCCGGGGCGGAGGCATTCGCCCGCTGCCTAAGGGGAGCGTGTCTGGACCGCGCCCGCGTCGCGGGGAAGTTGGTGTCCCTCGACGTCGACCCCGGACCGCAGGTCCTCGAGGCGGTGGCGCGGGCGATGGAGGCCTCGGAAGCGTTGCCGGATTCGCTGAGCGTGTCGCCGCCCACCCTTAACGAGGTGTTCATATCGATGAACGCGGGGGGTGCGGCGCGATGAGTGCGACGTCGGTCGCGGCGTTCCTCCGTCGGGATCTGCTGCTGTTGCGACGCAACACCGCGTCGCTGATCTCCATGTTCGTCGTTCCTCCCCTCTTCCTGCTGTGCCTGTACGCGGTGTTTGGGTACTCGGCAGGGCAATCCGGCTTCGGGTACCTGCGTTTCGTGCTCGGCGGCTGCCTGTTCCAGGCGGCGATGTTCACCGCCGCGGCGTCGGCGATGGCGGTGGGACAGGACGTCGAATCCGGGCTCGTCGACCGTGTGCGCGTGTTGCCCGGGGCCACGGGCGGCTATGTCGCCGGCAGGCTCGCCACCGATGTGCTGCGGATGTCCGCGTCGATCGCGGCGCTGCTGATCGTCGCGTGGGCCTGTGGCCTCGACATGGCTCTCGGTGACGTCGCGTGGACAGTCCTGTGGTCACTGCTCACCGCCGCGGTCCTGTCCTTGGTCACGGACGGGGTGATCCTGATGGTGCCCGCTCCGGTGTCGACGGCCTCATCGATCCAGGCGCTGGAAATGCTGCTGCTCATGTTCTCCACCGCGTTCATTCCGACGACCGCTGTGGACGGCTCCCTGCGTGACATCGTGCGCCACATGCCTTTTTCGCCGGTGATCGAGGTGATCAGGGCGGCGTCCCCGGGCGCCTTCCCGAATCACGCCGGGGAAGAGGCCGCCCTGTGGCTCGGTGTCGCGACGGTCGTCGGAATCGTCCTGTTCATCCGCCTGTTCACCTCGAGGAGCGAATCATGATCGACGCCATTTTCGTGCATCTGCGGCGCATCGTCCACACTTGGCTGCGGCGCCCTGACTTCTGGTTCATGACGTTCATTGCTCCGCTCGTGTACCTGTTCATCGTCAACCGCATGTTCGGTAGCCTGGTCAGGCAGCTCACCGGAGAGTTCGAACTCCGGAACGCGGTTATCCTTGTCGTAACGGCGTGGGCGTTCATCTTGGCCATCACGGGATCGTCCACCGTGTTCGTTGAACGCAGCAATGGCCTCCACGAGCGGTTGATCACAATGCCGGCACCGTACGCGGCCGTGCCGACCGCACGGATAATCGCCGAGTTCATCCGGATCATGTCGATGACGATCGTCGTCGCGGCGGTGGCCGCCTTGCTTTCCGACGGCCCCCTGGAGGTGTCCTGGTGGTGGAGGATCACGGTGACCGGCGCGATGGTTGCCGCGGCGGCCGCATGCACCGGCACGTACATCGCGTTCTCCATCACCAGCCCCCAGGGATCCGTGGCCCTTATCCCGTTGATAATCGTTGCGATGTTCGTCAACACGGTGCTCATGCCCGCCGACCACTTCCGTCCCCTCCTGCGCGGAATCGCCGGGCACACCCCCGTATCCGCGGCCGGCGAGGCCGTCAACGGTACCGGGGCTGCGGGTCTGGTGGTCTGCGCGGCCTGGTTCTTTGGTATCGCCGTGCTCGCGGCGTGGGGCATCGCCGTGAAAACGAGGCCGGGGGAGTCTGCATGACGGCCCGCGAATCCGAGCATCTAACCCGAAACCGCCGCGTGGGCGCGGCCCACACACCCGGAGACAGAACCAGATGAAGTCGATCGCCCAGATTGTCCAGAACAACCGCAGGCTCCTCGCGGCCTACGAGGACAAGGTCCAGCCGAGGTTCCTAAGCCGCTATGCGCGCGAACCGATGGACGCCGCCGCCGTGTACCGGAAGCTCCGTGCGCTGGATCCCGGGCCGGATGCGCCGGCCCGGGTCCTCGATCTCGGTTGCGGAACCGGGTGGCTCGCCCGCACGCTCGCCGCTGAGTCTCGCTATCGCAGGGCGAACATCGTCGGCTACGACCTGTCGCCCAATGCGATCCGCATCGCCCGCGAACGCGCCGCCGCCGACGGGCTCGGGGCCCGGACGGAATTCCACGTTGCCGACATCCTCACGCCGCTCGCGGGAGAGCCCGGCGGGGCCTGTGAAATCTGGGTGTGTGGCGCGCTCCACCAAATGAAGGATGCGGGAGCCGCGCTCGGCAGGGTCTCCGGGCTGCTCGCCGACGGCGGCATCGCTTACGTGCAGACGTTCGTCGAGGATCCCGACGTGAACGAGCGGGTCGACATGGCCGTCATGGCGAAGATGGGCCACCGGGTGTTCCGGGGCAGCGAGCTCGAGGACCTCGCCGAAGCCAACGGGCTGAAGCTGGACGGAGCCTCACGCGCCGGCATGGTGTATTTCTGCACTCTCGCGAAGAAAAGCGCGATCGGGGAGGCGGGGAAGTGAGCGCCGTGGACGGGACCGTCGGCCCGTGGTCGCTGCTCGCCCCGATCCGGACCCGGATGCGTGCGGTGGTCGCGTTGTCCGTCCTGTCGTCGGTGGCTACCGTCGCTTCGCTGGTCGGCATCATCGACATCGCGATGACGTACCCGGAGGCCCCGGTGCATCGGACGTGGTTGGCCGTGGTTGTCATCGTCGTCGCCGCGACGGTGCGAATGGCTGCGGACGGCGCCGCCGGCATGCTCTCGCACCGGGCGGATAACGACCTGCAGCTCTACCTCCGGCGCCGGTTGGTTGCCCATATCCGGAAGCTGCCGCTGGGTTGGCTGGACGCCCGGCGCTCGTCGGGGATCATCGGGTCGGTTGAGAAGGACGTCGCGGCCGTCCACCAGCTCATGGGTCACACCGTCGGCGAGACCGTGGTGGCGGTGCTGGTTCCCCTGCTTTCCCTCATCGCGCTCGTCGCGGTCGATTGGCGGATCGCGGCGGTGGCGGTCGTCCCGGTGCTGGTCACCTTCGCCCTGATGGGCGTGATGATTTCGCGCGGAGCCGGTCTTCAGCGCGACTACGAGCGAGCCTCTGAAAAAGTGACGGCTGCGGTCATCGAGTTGGTGCGCGGCATCCCGGTGATGAAGTCCTTCGGACGCGCCAGCCAGGGCGCGGGCCGCTACGATGCCGCGGCGTCGTCGTTCGTCCGCGCGTGGTCCGCCTGGTCCCGGCAGTCGAACATCTATCTCGGGCTCATCGACGTGGTGACGTCCCCGATCACGGTCCTCGCAGTGGTGTGCGGCGCCGGCCTCGCTTTGAGGGACACCGCGGGCGGCAAACCGGAGGGTCTCGTCGCCGGGCTGGTTCTCGGCCTTGGACTCTCCGCGGCGATCGTGAGGGTGGCTATGAACTCCGAACCCATCATCGCGGGGATCGCCGCCCTGAAGTCCATCGCGGAGGTGCTGGGCACGCCGCCGATCACCGAGTCCGCCGAGCCGGTGCCCGTGCACGGAGGCGCGCTCGAGGTCCGGAACCTGGTCTTCTCCTACGGGGATGGGCCGCGGGTCCTCGACGGGATGTCCGCGACGTTCGAATCGGGGGCCCTCACGGCGCTGGTGGGACCCTCCGGTTCCGGAAAGTCCACCGTCGCCCGGCTGTTGGCGCGTTTCCACGACCCTGTCGAAGGCTCGGTGCTGCTGGGCGGCGACGATCTTCGCGACATCGCCGTGCGCGACGTGCACCGTTCGGTGTCGGTGGTGTTCCAGGATCCGCAGTTGCTCACGCTGCCCTTGCGGGAGAACATCCGGCTGGCCAGGAGAGACGCCACCGACGGCGAAATCATGGCGGCCGCGAAGCTCGCGAACCTCGATACGGTCATCGCGGCGCTGCCGAAGGGCCTGGATTCGGTGGTCAACGTCGACGTAACCTTTTCCGGTGGTGAGGCGCAGCGCGTGGCCATCGCGAGGTCGATTGTCACGGACGCGCCGGTGCTCATCTTCGACGAGGCAACCGCTTACGCGGATCCGGCTTCCGAGGCCCTCATTCAGTCCGCAATCGAGCGTTTGGCTCGTTCGCGGACGGTGATCGTGATTGCGCACAGATTGAGCACGATCCGCAACGCTGACCGCATCCTCGTTCTCGATGGGGGAGCGGTCGCGGAGGCGGGCACCCACGACGAGTTGCTTGCGCGCGGTGGCCGCTACCGGGATCTGTGGCGCGCGTTCGCCCTCGACGACGAACCATCCGCCCCGCGGGGCACTGAAGCAGACGATGAAAAGGCAGGGAACCGATGATCCGGGACTTGTGGTCGATGACGGATCGGCACTCGAAGATGACGCTGGCGTGGCTCATTGCGTTGGCCGCGCTTGCCGCGCTGGCACAGGGAGCGGCGTTCGTCGCGCTGCTGCCGCTGCTGTCGGCTCTGGCCGAGGGAGATGATGCGACGGCGTGGCGTTTCACCGGCGTCATCGCCGGCCTCGCGGCCGCCCATGCGGTGCTGTCCCTCGCCGCGGGGACGGTCGGCAGGGCGAATTCCGCAGCGGTGCTGTCGTCCCTGCTGCGTTCCCTGGGCGAACGCGTGCTGACGTTGCCACTCGGGTACGTCACCAAGTCCACGGCCGGCCGCTTTTCGGAGATGGCGTCTTCGGGCATGGCGTTCGCGGCGTCCGTGCCGCACGTGATCCTGCGGCCCGTCATCGCCGCTGTGGTTACGCCGACCGTCATCGCTCTCGGAATTCTGGCGATGGATTGGCGCGTCGGGTTGGTTCTCGTCGCGTCGGCGCCGGTGCTCTTCTTCGCCTACCGGGCCATTGGCCGGGTCGGCGGGGAGTCGGACGAAGCGCATGCTGACGCCGTCGCTGCCGTCTCCGGCAGGCTGATCGAGTTCACCCGCGGCCAGCAGGTGATTCGCGCCGCGGGCGACGGTTCGGCGGCGGACGCGATGGTGGATGAGGCGATCCAGGCCCAACACGATGCGTTCGCGAAGGCGACGTCGACGCAAGGCGCGGCCATCGGACGGTTGGGCTCGGTCGTCCATGCGGTGTTCACGGCGGCGGTGGTCGTCGCCGTGGCGGTCGCCGCGACGGGCGGGATGTCACCGGCGCATTTGGCGCCGATGCTCATTGTGGTCGTCCAGTTCACCGGACCGATCACCACGGCGGGAGCGTTGTCCGGCGGTTTCGGCGCGGGCCGCAACACGTTGGCTGCGCTGCGTGAGCTGCGGGCGATCCCCGTCCTTCCCGAGCCTGCCGCACCGGAGCTGCCCGACGGGCATGACGTGGAGTTCCGCGGCGTGAGCTTCGGGTACGGGGAGAAGAAGGTCCTCGACGGCGTCAGCTTCCGTGCGCCTCAGGGAGCGCTGGTCGCCATAGTGGGACCTTCGGGGGCGGGCAAGACGACGGTCATGCGGCTGCTGTCGCGGTTTCATGATCCGGACTCGGGGGAGATCCTCATTGGCGGGGTGCCCTTGCCTCGGATCGGCACCGACGGCGTGAACTCGCTGGTGACCCCGGTGTTCCAGGAGACGTTCCTCTTCGACGCGTCCGTGCGGGACAACGTGGTCTTCGCCGACCCCGGATTCGGTTCCGGGCCCGGCGACGGAGACCGCTTGCGCGAGGCCGCCCGGCGATCCGGGGTGGACCGCATCGTGGAGCTGCTGCCTTCCGGGTGGGATAACCCGGTGGGGGAGGAGGGGACGCTGCTGTCGGGAGGCGAGCGGCAGCGCGTCGCCATCGCCCGGGCGCTTCTGAAGGATTCCCCGGTGGTGCTTTTCGACGAGCCGACGTCCTCGCTGGATGCGGCCACTGAGCGGGCGATTGTTGGCACGATGGAAGCGTTGCGCGGCGATCGCACCGTGATCGTCGTCGCCCATCGCCTGCACACCGTCCGCGATGCCGACCTCATCGTCGTGCTTTCGGAGGACGGGACGGTCGCAGAACGGGGCACGCACGATGAATTGCTGGCGAAGGGCGGCCGCTACGCCGAGTCGTGGACGTGCCGGACGGGAGGCTCCCCGGGCGCCTGATCCTCGTCCGTCGAGGACCATCGCTCCGGTCCGGTACCGGTGCAGTGGTCCCGCCACGCCGTCCCGGTCAGCGGGTCCTCGACGATGCCCTGGGCGACAGGGTCGTAATTGAAGCCGTAGTGCTCGGTGCGGTGGGCGGGGCACACGTCTTGGACGGTGATGTTGGTGACGCCGGGTTCCCGCACGAAGGAGTTTTAGTGGGGGAGCACGGCATTGTCGTGCCGCGTGCCCAGGAAGGTGTACCGCACGCCCGGTCGAGTGATGTCGCCGATGGTCAGCTCATTCAGCAGCATGGAACCGGAGATCTGCTGTTCCCAGGCAAGCGCGTTCGTTTTGCCGGCGTTTCGGGAGTATCCGTGGCGCATCTCGGGGTGGACGTCAAAGCGATCGGCTGCGCTGTGCGCCCGGGGCCCGTGGTTCGAGGCACCGGTACCGATGAGCTGTTCGACGACCCGGTCCCCGCCCAGCTCCCGGATGTAGTGGTGGGGCAGGGGTCCGCTGCCCTGCGAATACCCGACGAGGTTAACCGCCGGGGCTCCGGTCGCGGCCAGCACCCGGTCGACGACGGAATCCAGTGTTTTCGAGCTGTGGCGGATGTCGCCGCTGAACACAGCCCATTCGACGGGGTGTCCATCGACGACGAGCGGGTTGTCGGTGAACGTGTAGGCGCAGAGCCCGGCCCGCCCATTTCGCGTAGGCGTCCTCCCGGGTCCCGGGAATGAGGATGACGGGCAATTCACCGTCCCGGGGCGGCACCGGAAGTCGTTGGCGCCGGGGGCACCAGACCGGGCTTGGCCATGGACAGGGCCCGGGCGGCCGCGGGTGAGGTTTGCCGGCGGCCGAGCCACCGGTCGGGAAACCGCCGTCCGACAGCGACGAGGGGATTCTCGTCACCTCGTCGGGGGTGTTCCTATATAGGTTGTCAACTCCGCGGGTGGGCTTGTTGGGGGTGTGAACGGCTTCTGCTTCGTCTCGTAGATGTTGTTTTGGGTACCTTGAGGAGCCGGTTGGGCTTGCTGTGCAATCGGCTTGGATGGGGGTCTGTTGGCTTTAGGCTGCTGCAGCCTCCTGAGCTGTAGAGATGTCTCGGTAGTGCTCGCCGTTTCGCATCATGGAGAAGAGAGCGTTGAGGCGTCGGCGTGCGAGTGCGACGACTGCGGCGTTGTGTCTTTTGCCTTCTTTGCGTTTTCGTTCATAGAATTGCCGGGAACGCTCGTGGAATCTGATCGATGCAAAAGACGATTGCCATAGGGCGTTCTTTAATTTTTGTTGCCAGCGCGGTTGGGCGAATTCGACATAATGGACGTTCCTGATTGATTTGTCCGTGGTGATAGGCCTGCATAGGACGCTAGGTGCGCTGCATCGGGGAGGTCGGACATATCGCCAACAGTCATGAGGATCTGTGCTGCGCTACGTGGGCCGATGCCGGGCATGGATAAAAGAATCTCGGTTTGAGGAATGTCTTGAATGAGCTTGAGTACCTGTGCTTCTATTTCCTTGCGATGCTCTAGTTTGGCCAGTGCGTCTTTGGCGGACATTGCTACGCCAAGTTCGGCGTATTCTGCGCCGGCAATGGACACGGTCTGTCCGTGGATGGCAGCAAGCATGGCATCGATGACAGGCTCGGGATTGCGCGCTTTGTGACTGCGCGCAAAGGCTGCTAGGCGTGTTTTACCGATGCGTCGAATCTTGGTGGGGCCGCCGTATTTTGCAAGTAGGTGGAGGATCCATTTTCGGTGAATCATCTGTCCGCGCAGGACATGTTCGAATGCAGGATAGGTTCCCACGAGCGCGGATCGCATCTGGTTAATTAGGCGTGTGTAGGCCCGGGCGAGGTCTTCGTCGATACCGTTGAGAACTTTCAGCTGGGTAAAGACTTCCTCAACGCGGTCGACGCTGCGCAGGGAGTCCGGAAGGTTAAGACCGGCATGGGCGATAGCGTAGGCGTCGCGTACATCGGTCTTTGAGTTGCCGACGTGGATGCGAGAGAGCTGTCGCATCGCAAGCCCTGGTAGATAGCGAACATCTGCCCCCATGTCTTGGGCGACTGCGACGGTTAATCGGCCGATGTTGTTGGGCTGATCGACAATGACAAGGACCGAGGCGTTGTCGGCGAGGAATTGGCCGAAGAGCTTGCGTAGCGAGCCTTCATGCTGATTGATGCGTTTGGACAGGACTTGCCTGCCTTGGGGATCGAGGACGCAGGCGTGGTGGAAGTATTTGCCGACGTCCACGCCAATGACGAAGTCATAGGCCATGGGTGTATGCCTCCTAGCGATGACTTAGAAGTTGGACTATTTGAGCTTCATCGCTGGGGTTGTCGGACATACTTAGTACTGGCATCTACATTACTGTGAGACCTCGTACCACCTGGGCTGGGTCAGGTTCCTATTGAGCTGTTTGAGTATGTCACTGTCTTCGGCGGCATCACCCCCGGATCATTTTCAGACAGGGGCGGGAATAAGCCATACCGAAGCCAGCGACTAGTTCCACTGTCCTTTCAGACGGAGGGAACGGAAATAAACATAGCCCGCCCAATCGGGTGGACAGGCTATGAATCTTCGGTGCCTTGAGGTGGAACTGCTAACAACGAAATGGGGGGCGATGTTGGACGGGAGCGGCATCTACAAGGTTGCGCGGCAGCGCGCCGAAGAGATGCTCGGCTCGCAGGTACAGCATCCTTTCGGGCCCGACTGGGAAGTATTCAAAGTACGCGGCAAAATCTTCTTGTTATTGACAGCGGTGACAGGTCAACAGCAAATGATTATTAAGGCGGAGCCGGAAGACTGCCAAGCGCTACAGCAGCAGTATCCATTCATTGCGCCGGGCTACCACATGAATAAGCGGCATTGGGTTTCCGTCTATCCATACGCAGAGTTGCACCAACAGCTGATAGAGGAGTTAGTCACGGATTCCTATCGTTTGGTGGTGGAGAAGCTGCCGAGAGGGCAGCGGCCGATCGATCCGTCCTCTGGGCATTAGGGCCTTGGCGTTTAGGACAGTGACGAGTCACTTTAGAATTAAAGCCATGTTGATAGAATAAATCCCATGACTGAGCGCGATGACTACTGGCTAAATGATGAAGAACTGGCATCATTTATGTCTCTAATGAGCGTAAATATTCGCTTGACCAATATTTTGGATGCTCAGCTGCGCGATGACGCAGGTTTGAGCTTTTTTGAATACACAGTGCTCTCTCGGCTATCTGAGGCGGAAAATCGCGAGATGCGTATGCGTGACTTGGCGATTACCGCCAATGGATCTTTGTCTCGCTTGAGCCAGGTTGTTACGCGCCTAGAAAAGCAGGGGTGGGTCGTGCGCCAGCCGTGCCCGACTGACGGCCGCACCACCATGGCACAGCTGACGGATAGCGGTTGGGACAAGGTAGTAGAGACTGCGCCCGGGCACGCTAAGCAGGCGCGAAGGTCTGTAATGGATAACCTGACCCGCACGCAGATCCGCCAGATGCTGCAGATCAATCGGCGGATCATAAAAGCCATTGAGAATGATGAGCGCTATGGTGGGCGCTATTAGGCAGTGCGCCTTGCGAGGCTATTGCTTGGGATAGCCGCGGCGGCCCGAGACGGTTTTATCGAAAGGGATCCAAAACCGCAGGGCCGCTTCCTTGTTTTTCGAGATGCCGACGCGCGGTCCGCGTACCCATTCTGGTTCGGAGGTTCGCTCAACAATCTGAATTGGTTGGTGGTTATCTTCCAGCGTGAAGCCTAAGGCCTTGCCCAAGTTTCCTGGCCCGCGGGCAAGATTATGAAAATCGGTGGTGCCGCGGCGGGCGAAGGCGATATCGGCGCCCTCGACGATTTCGCCGCCGCGCAGCAGGCAGCCTTGGCCGGTGCCATCAGGGGCGCAAACGATATTGACGTTGCGGTGGATACCATAAGAAATATAGACATAGAACCTACCCGGCGGACCGAACATGGCCGCATTGCGCGGGGTCTTGCCATTGAAGGTATGTGCAGCGGAATCCTCGGCACCGAGGTAAGCCTCAACCTCCGTGAGACGGATGCTTACCCCGGCATGGGTGAGGGTGCAGCCGAGGAGTTGGGGAGCGACGGCGTCGGCAGTCAGGGCAAAATCAATCATTAACCACGAGCGTAGTAGCGCTTACCTGCTACAGGGGTGCGCAGGAGGCGATCCAGGCTCACGGGCTCGAGGCCCTTCGCGCGCAGGCCGTCGATAACGCAATCGGCGGCGTCCACGGTGGTGGGGTGGATATCGTGCATCAAAACAATAGAACCGGCGCGGGCGCCTTGTACGGCCGCGGAGCACACATGGTCGGAGTTGCGGTCCTTCCAATCCACGGTGTCGACGTCCCACAACGCTTGGGAGACGCCCTTATCGCGGGTGGCCTGATCCACGGTGGCGTTGGTCGCGCCATAGGGCGGGCGTACCCAGCGCGTGCCTTGGCCGGTGGCCTTTTTGATGGCGGCATTGCCGGCGTCGATTTCCTGGGATACCTGGTCATAAGACAGGGTGTTGAGCTGGCGGTGGCTCTTGGTGTGGTTGCCAATGGTATGGCCCTCGGCCTTCATGCGCTTGAGCAGCTCAGGATGCTGTTCTGCGTTGGGGGCTAGCACCATGAAGCTTGCGTGCGCGTTCTTTGCCTTGAGCTTGTCCAGTAGGCGGTTGGTCTCGGCACCGGGTCCGTCGTCATAGGTGATAGCTACGCAGTTGGCACAGTCGACGCCGCCATTGTTGCGCGGCTGCGGCTTCTTTGGAGCTGGGGCGGCGGGTGCCTTCTTCCCGGGGGCAGTGTGTGGAAATGCCTGGGAGCTGAAATCTTCAACCTGTGCTCGGGCATCCTCGATGCGATGGTTGATTTCTCCTTGAATATCCGCGCTTGAAGACGCAGGCAATCGCGGGATTTGCGGTAACTGTGCATGAGCGGCTGCTGGCATGGCGGCGGCGATAAGCACGGTGAGTGCAGAGGTGAGGATGCGGCGCATAGTGATCCTAAAGGTCAGGGATAGTGGACATGATGTGCCCATGACCCTAGCGCCTGCGTGTTACTGACGTGATAGGACATGCCTAAAGTGGCCAAAGTGATTTGAGAGATCTGGGTTTTGAGCGGTTTGTGGTTGCTTCGGCTGCGGTAGTAAAGTGTGTAGGCACTGGGGCATTAGCTCAATTGGTAGAGCATCTGCTTTGCAAGCAGAAGGTCAGGAGTTCGATTCTCCTATGCTCCACAGCATGAAGTCCGGCTTCCTCTTCGGAGGGCGCCGGACTTTTTCAATGCAATGGGTGGATAGACGTTGATGTCGCGCCTTTTGTCCATCTAAACCTCATATTTCGTCAACGGTTTTGTTGGTTTAGATGGACAAAAGTCCTGATCTTCGGAAGTCCGGACAGATAGTGCAAGGTCGCGGGGAGGAAACTTTCAGTACAGTGAATGGGGAATCATTACTGTCCCGCGATACCACCAGGAGACCAACCATGACCGCCAACGTTCGCTACAGCGATCCCTTTACCTCCGCAGATAAGGAAGTTGCGGCGCCGGAGGGCGCGGAATTCGTTGTGGTGCGCAAGCGCGGCGAGGCTGCGGTAGATGGTGAGGTTGTGAGCTTTCACAGCACCCGCGAAGATGCGCGTGAGGCGGTTATGGCTGGCCTGACCGAGGAATTTAAGACGGCCGTGGATAACGAGCCGATTTACGTCACCCACGCCCGCCTGCGTTCGCTTTAGAAGCGCTTGACCATCACAAAGTGATCCTCGTGGCTGCCCACGTGCTCGAAGCCGAGGTGTTCATAGAGACCCTTGGCACGGGGATTATCGGGGTGGACGGCTAGCGAGATGCCGGGGGCGCGCAGGGTGTGGGCGAGGGAAATGGCGGCGTCGATAAGCGCGGTGGCAATGCCCTGGCCCTTGTAGCGTGCCTCGACCGCGATGGCGAGCTCCGGAATGGCGGGCTCGACAAAGCCAAAGCCGTGATTGTCCTCCGTACCCCAGTTGAGCCACACGCCGCCCGCCGGGACGAGCTCCTGCCAGGCGATGAAACCGCCCTGGTTGGGATCCCAATTTTCCACGTAGAAGGCAAAATCATCGGCGAAGTCGGGGGAGAGCTCGCCGTGCTCGTCACCGAAGGTATCGGTAAGGAAATTGAGGCGGGCGAGGTAGGTGCGGTCAGATTCCTGCGTTGCGCGAAGTTCCATAAGATCCACGATAGACGGCGGGGCAGCAGCGTGGGGTGGGCATGCGAAAATCCCCTCCGCACAGGCTGGTGACCTGCGGGGAGAGGATTGTGCTAACGCTTAGGCTAAGTGGTAATTGCGGACGTCGTGACCGTTGAACTCGCGCTCGATGCCGGCCTCATCCACGGAGTGGAAGGTGGTTCCGTTATCGATGGCGAAGCGCAGGTTGTCCACGCGAGAGGAAGGGTCTTTGGACACCGCGCCCGCCGGGAAGTAGTACGTTGCGCCGTCTTTGAGCTTGACGGTAAGGGTCTCAAAGCTCATTGTTCATCTCCTTGTAGAAAGATCCCTAATGTGGGAATTCAATCAAGAGATTTTTGTTTAGGCAAAGCAATGAGATCTAGACAACGCTATTCATACCCCCACGGCGGGGTGGTAAGCGTATTTATTCCTCGGTTTACAGGCGGTGCTTGCCCTCGTTTTGGTGGTCATCGGTAACGCGGGTGGTATCAGCCGGCTGAGCTGCTTCTTCCTCGCGGTGCTTGGCCAGCTGCTCATCGATGGAACCGAGCAGCTCCTCATCGCGTACGGCACCTTCTTCAACGAGGTCAGACTGGGTGTCATTCTCGCTGGTGGAGGTGTAGACCAAGGTGGACTCCGGAGCGGTGTGGGAATCGGCCTGGAAGTCATCCACGCGCGGCGGGGTCTGGGACGGCTTGTCGTTGGAGCGCAGCCAGTAGTAGGCACCGCCGGCTGCAGCGGACAGCAGGGCGATGATGCCGGCGAAGATCCAGCCCTTAGAGGACTTCTTATTCTTCTTCTGCTTCTTGGCTACCTTGGCGGACTTCTTCTTGAGGTTCTTCTGGGCCTTCTGAGAATCCTTCTTGGCCTGCTTGCGGGCCTTCTTAGCCTTCTTGGTGGCCTCTTCCTTGGCGTCGTTCAGGCGCTCGGTGGCGTCTTCGCGGTAGTCGTTGAACTCCTCCAGGGCGCGCTCGAGGCGGGAGTGTGCGGCGCGGGTAACGGCGCCTGCTTGGCGGCGCGGCTCGGCGAAGGTGCCGTTATCGCGCTCGTCCATCTTCTGTGCGGCCTCTTCCAAGGCGGTGTAGGCCTCGCGGGACTTTTCCTCGCGGTAGTTATTGAACTGGCTCCACAGGTTCGATGCGGTCTTAAAGGCCACGTTCAGCGTGGTGGGGTTCATGGGGTGGAACACTCCTTAACTCAGATTTATCAATTCGCTTTCACCCAGCATAGTGACGTGTTGGGTGGTGTACCACCGTTGGCGTCGTGACGTGCAGCGGGAACGCGCCAGAAATAGACCGCTTGGTTCAGAATCCACGATTATTATTCACCTGATTTTTCGTCAACCTCGCAGTTTGCAGGCTTGCAAAGGTATCACCATTACAGAATCGCTACCGCGCAAACTGAACAGCTTGGTACGTTTTTTCTCAACACACCAACGACGACCAGCAAAGGAGGTGACCATGAGCCCGCGACTTTCGGCTTCCGCGCCCTTGGATTTTGAAAGCGAAGAGGAAGCACCTGCGCCCGAGCGCCTGGCCCTTTCCTTTGAGGTAATCCCGCCGCGCCACGATGCCGATGCCGCCAAGATCGACCGCTTACTAGAGGTGCTGGAAAGCTATCACCCTGATTACATCGCGGTGACCAGTTCCCAGCGCTCCGGTTGGTTGGAGGGAACCGCGGCCTTCATTGAGAAGATTTCGCAGAACACCTCTATGCGCCCCCTGGCGCACCTGGCCTGCACGGCCGGGACGCGCGACGAGCTCATCGGGTGGATTAATCGCTTGGTGGATGCCGGCGTGCGCGGCCTGCTGGCCCTGCGCGGCGATCTCCCCGAAGGGGGCATGCCCGAGCACTACCTGCAACATGCCGATGAGCTGGTTCGCCTCATCCGTCAGCTGGAAAGCCATCAGGCTGCCCGCTTCGCCGCCGGCCGCCTCGCGGTGAGCGTGGCGTGCTATCCCAGCGGCCATGCCGAATCCAAGAACGAGGACGAAGACTTCGATGTTCTGCTCAATAAGCAGCGCCTCGGCGCGGACTTCGCCATCACCCAGCTTTTCTTCGATGCGGAGGACTTCCTCCGCTTCGCCCAAAAAGCCAAGCTAGCCGGGGTGAAGATCCCCCTCATTCCGGGGATTATGCCCATGACCAGCCTGCGCCGGTTGGAGCGAATGGGGCAGCTGTCCGGGCTGACCGTACCTGAGAGGGTACGCACTCAGCTCGCGGCAGCGACAACCCCAGAAGAGGAATACGAAATCGGCATGGAGCTTAGCGCCCAATTGGCCCGCACCATCGTGGCCGGCGGCGCGGACGGCCTCCATATCTATACCCACAACAATCCGGACATTACACAAGACCTGTTATCTCGAATCGGAGTAGACAATGACGAACACTAATTTCCCCAAGGCGACGATTGAGGGCTACCCTCGCGTCGGCGCTAACCGCGAACTCAAGCGCGCGCTGGAATCCTACTGGGCCGGCCGCATCGATGCGGAAACCTTCGAGTCCGCCGCACATTCCCTGCGCCTGGACACCTATAACCGTTTGCGCGACCTGGGCCTTACTGAGGACTACGCCATTCCTGCCGACGTCGCCTACTACGACCAGGTGCTCGAGACCGCACTGACCGTAGGCGCCGTAGCCGGCGAAACCCTGGATGATGAGTTCACCTTGGCCCGCGGCAACAAGGACACCGCGCCGCTGGAGATGACCAAGTGGTTCGATACCAACTACCACTACATCGTCCCAGAAATCTCCGATGACCAGGACTTTAAGGCGCGCCCACAACGCGTTATCAAGCTGGTGGAAGAGGCCCGTGCAGCAGGCCATACCGTGCGCCCGTACCTCGTCGGCCCGGTTACTCTGCTGGCCCTGTCTAAGCAGGCCGAGGGTGCTACTAAGTCTCCGCTCGACCGCTTGGATGATGCCGTTAAGGCCTACCAGGAGGTCCTGGCCGAGCTGGATAAGTCCGGCGTGAAGTGGGTACAGCTGGCCGAGCCTGCCCTGGTAGCGGATCTGACCATTGCCAACGATGAGGAACTGGCCGCCCACACCAAGCGCGCTTATGAGGCAATTTTGGCCGCGGACAACCGCCCGCAGGTATACCTCACCACCCCGTACGGTTCTGCCCGCAAGGGCCTCGAGGTCCTAGCCGAGCTCAAGCCGGAGGCCGTCCAGGTGGACCTTTCCGTAGGAACCCTGGCACTGGATGAGGGCTACCTCGAACGCGTGAAGAACCTGAAATCCCACGTGGTTGCCGGCCTTATCGACGGTCGCAATGTCTGGGCCGCCAACCTGCGCGACCTGCGCTCCAAGTACGAGGACCTGGAGGGCAGCCTCGACTCCCTGTCCGTATCGACCTCCGTATCCTTGCAGCACGTGCCGCACACCGTGGAAGCAGAAACCAAGCTGCCTGCAGACGTCGCTACCTGGTTCTCCTTCGCCAACGAGAAGGTGAAGGAAGTCGTCGCCCTCTCCCAAGGTCCGCTGGAGGCACCGGAGGCATATAGCATCAGCGACCGCGCGGTGCGCACCCGTGCCGAATCCGAGCGCATCCACAACGCGGCGGTGAAGGCGCGCATCGAAAAGCTGCCGGCCGGCGAGGTCAAGCGCGAGCCCGCCTTTGCCGAGCGCAACGAGGCGCAGAAGGAACTCGGCCTGCCGCAGCTGCCAACCACCACCATCGGCTCCTTCCCCCAGACCAAGGAGATCCGCCAGGCGCGTGCGGCGCACCGCAAGGGCGAGCTTTCCGACGCCGACTACAACGCCGCCCTCAAGGACGAAGTCAAGTCCGTCATTGAGCTGCAGGAGCGCCTCGGCCTCGACGTCCTCGTCCACGGCGAGCCGGAGCGCAATGACATGGTCCAGTACTTTGCCGAGCTGCTCGATGGCTTCGTCACCACCGAAAACGGCTGGGTCCAGTCTTATGGCTCCCGCTGCACCCGCCCGCCAATCGTGGTTGGTGACATCTCCCGCCCGGCTGCGATGACCACCGAGTGGTCCAAGTACGCACAGTCGCTCTCGGAGCACCACGTCAAGGGCATGCTCACCGGCCCGGTGACCATCCTGGCCTGGTCCTTCGTGCGAGATGACGTACACCAGTCCGTCTCCGCGGACCAGCTCGGCGTCGCGCTGGCGGATGAGGTGCATGACCTGGAAGAGACCGGCATCGACATCATCCAGATCGACGAGCCCGCCCTGCGCGAGCTCCTGCCGCTGCGCGAGGAAGACCGCAAGGCCTACCTGGACTGGGCCGTGCGTTCCTTCCGCCTGGTAGCTCTCGAGGCCAAGCCGACCACCCAGATCCACACCCACCTGTGCTACTCCGAGTTCGGCCAGATCATCGATGCCGTTGCCGGCCTGGATGCCGATGTCACCTCCATCGAGGCGGCCCGCTCCCGCATGGAGCTGCTGGAGGATATCGACGAGACCTTCCACTCCGAAATCGGCCCGGGCATCTACGATATTCACTCCCCGCGCGTGCCTTCCGTCGCGGAGATGGCCGAGCTTATCCGCGCCGCGCTCAAGCACGTGCCGGTCGAGCGCCTGTGGGTTAACCCGGACTGCGGCCTGAAGACCCGCGGCTACGAGGAGACCGAGGCCTCCCTGCGCAATATGGTGCTGGCTCGCGATGAGGTGCGCGAGTCCCTCTAAAGCCTCCCTAATCGCACCGCAATCCCGGCCGGGTAAAGAATAAAAATTCTTATTTGGCTGGGATTTCGCGCTGTGCCTTGCGGCGCTTATTGATCCAGCCGATGATCATCGGCAGCACGGAAATTGCCACTACGATCAGCATGATGATGTCGATGGAGTGAGCAATACCCGGGATGCCGCCCAGCAGTACGCCGACGAGCAGCATGGAACCTACCCAGCCTATGCCGCCAAGGATATTCCAGCGCAGGAACGAGGAGTAGCCCATTTCTGCGGTACCGGCGGCGAAGGGGACGAAGGTGCGCACAATCGGCACGAAGCGTCCCAGTACTAGGGCTACCGGGCCGTGGCGCTGGAAGAAGTCTTCCGCGCTATCGAGGTGTTCGGTGCGCAGGATGCGGGCATCGTCCTTGAAAAGCTTGCGGCCAAAGCGGCGGCCTAAATAGAAGCCCACCTGGTCGCCGGCAAAGGCGGCCACCGCGGCCACGACAAAGAGCAGCCAGGCGTTGATATCGAGTTCGTGGCGCAGGATGGCCGCGGTTACGAGCAGTGAATCACCCGGCAGGAATGGGAAAAGCACGCCGGACTCGATGAAGATGACGACGGCGACGCCGAGGAGGATATAAGGTCCGAAACTCTGGAGCAGCGAGCCCGCGTCCATGAGGTTGTGGAGGGAGGACAAGAAATCCATGAGTGGATCCTTTCGTTGTAGCTCTTCTAGTATCCTCCGCAAACTGCAAAGTGGCTGCGAATCCGCTGGGTGTCTGAATGGAACCGGTATGTTTCTTTTCTCCTCCTAGCTTCCGGGTAAGCGACATCACTAGCGTGGAGGTATGAACCACTCCGCATTCCGCAATAGCCAAGACACTTTTCTCTCTGATGCCCTCGCTGGGCTCATCGCCAACCACCCCGATGCCCGCTGGCACGACGTCGGCTTCATCAGCCGCACCACGCCGCTGCGCACCGCGGACGGCGATCCGGCAGTGGCGGTGATTTCCGGTGGCGGTTCCGGTCACGAACCGATGCATGCCGGGTTCGTCGGCCAGGGCATGCTCGCAGCGGCCTGCCCGGGGCTGCTCTTTACCTCCCCGAACGCGGTCCAGGTCAGCGAGGCCACCCAGTGGGCTGACCAGGGCAGGGGAGTAGTCCACGTGGTGAAGAACTACACCGGTGACGTCATGAACTTCACCGTCGCCCGCAACGCCGCCGAGGCGGTAGACACCCGCACGGTGCTGGTGGCCGATGATATTGCCACCGATGACAACGAGGACGGCCCAGGCCGCCGCGGTACGGGCGCGACCATTCTGGTGGAAAAGGTCGCAGGCGCCGCTGCCTACCGCGGCGATGACGTGGACACAGTCGCTGAGTTGGGCAAGCGTGCCGCGGAGAATTCCCGCAGCATGTCCGTAGCGCTGGGCGCCGGCTTCATGCCGACCACCGGCCGCGAAACCTTCGATCTCGAGGCCGGCCAGATGGAGGTGGGCGTGGGCATTCACGGCGAGCCGGGCACCCACACCGAGCAGGTGGGTAGCGCGAGCGCCATTGTGAACCAGGTCCTGGAAAAGATCGTGCCCGCCCTTGAGCTGGGCCAGGGCGATGAGGTGGTGTGCCTGGTCAATGGCCTCGGCGGCACCACCCCGCTGGAGCTGAGCTTGCTCTTTGGCGAGGCCTCCGCGCAGCTGGCCCAGCGCGGCGTCACCGTCGCCCGCTCGCTGGTGGGTTCCTACGTCACCGCGGTCAATATGCACGGCGCTTCTTTTACACTGCTCAAGGCGGATGCGGAGCTGCTCGAGCTTATCGACGCCCCCACCTCCGCCCCCGCCTGGCCACACACCCTAGGCCGCGCGAAGGTGGTGGAACCGGCCACCATCACCTTCCAGGATGAGCTGCCCACTGAGGGTGAGGAGAACCAGTGGCTTACCGCCTTTGTGGAACGCCTCCAAGCATCCTTTGAGGCGCTGACCGAGCTGGATCGCAAGGCCGGCGACGGCGACTTTGGTCAGAACATGGAGGCGGCCTTCGGCGGCATCGAGCTTCCCCTGCGCGGCACGGATACGGAGATCCTCACCGGGCTGGCCAAGCGCCTGCTCGTCCTCGCCGGCGGTACCTCCGGGGCCGTCTTCGGCACGCTCTTTACTGAGCTGGCCCGGGCGGAGTCGCTGGCGGATGGGCTCACTGCCGCGGCCGACCTCATCCACGAGCTTGGTGGCGCGAAGCGCGGCGATCGCACCATGCTCGATGCCCTCATCCCGGCCGCCGAAAAAGCCCGCGAACTGGGGGCGAAGGATCCGGATGCGGAGACTTTGCAGGCCCTTTTCGACGCCGCCCATGCTGGCGCCCTCGACACCGAGGATCTCGCTGCAAAGAAGGGACGCGCCTCCTACCTGGGAGATCGCAGCAAGGGAGTAATCGATCCGGGCGCCATCGTGGTCAGCTGGCTTTTCGGGGGAGAACCTCTTTCAACGCGCTAAGCGAGCGCAGATCCCCATCGCCCGCACGGTCGAGGTGGAGCGCGTGCAGCCCGGCCGTGCGCGCGCCCTGCACATCGTTGGTGAGGGAATCGCCCACCATGAGCGTGTCCGCGGGGGCCGCACCCAGCTGATCGCAGGCGGCGAGGTAGGCCGCGCGCTGCGGTTTGGGGCAGCCGAGGTCGACGGTGGGGATGAGGTGGACGTCGGCAAGCGCAAGGCCCGTTGCTTCCAGCTTGGCCTGCTGCATTTCGCGCTCGCCGTTGGTGAGAACGCCCACCTGGAAGCCGGACTCGAGGGCCCAGGTGAGGGTGGGCAGGGCGTCGGCAAAAGCGCGCCACTGCTCCCGGTAGGCGGAAAGATAGCCGTCATAGGCGGCCAGCGCCTCAGCATCGTTCATCTCCCGGCTGAGGAATTCGCGGCAGCGCGCCGCCCGCTGACCCTGGTGGGTGACCTCGCCGCGCTCGTAGGCGCTGAACCAGGTGCGCTCGATGGCCGCAAAGCGCGCATGCTGGCCCTCGGGGAGTCCTAGCTCGCGGCACCACTGATCCACTGCGTCCCGGGCCGCGCCGGTGTGGTCGAGCAAGGTGTCATCCAGATCGAAAAGTAGCGCGCGAATCATGCCTTCAGGCTAGCGCGATCGCTGACAGCGTTATGTCATGCGCGGCAGGCGCGCGTTAAATTCTTTACAATGGCTGGCATGACTCAGAAGACCGCAACTGCAACGATGCATACCAACTACGGCGACATTGTTATCGATCTCTTCGGTAACCACGCACCGGTAACCGTTGAAAACTTCATTGGCCTAGCCAAGGGCGAGAAGGACTACTCCACCCAGAACGCAAAGGGCGAGCAGTCCGGCCCGTTCTATGACGGCGCAATCTTCCACCGCATCATCGAGAACTTCATGATCCAGGGCGGCGACCCTACCGGCACCGGCCGCGGTGGCCCGGGCTACCAGTTCCAGGACGAGTTCCACCCGGAGCTGCAGTTTGACCGCCCATTCCTGCTGGCCATGGCCAATGCCGGCCCAGGCACCAACGGCTCCCAGTTCTTCATCACCGTGGCGCCGACCCCGCACCTGAACAACCACCACACCATCTTTGGTGAGGTTACCGATGCCGCCTCCCAGGAGGTTGTGTCCAAGATCGCCAAGGTTGATACCGACCGCATGGACCGTCCGCACGAGGACGTTGTTATCGAGTCCATCGATATCGCGTAATCGCCTTTTCCCTCGGGCCCGTCACCGCATTATCCATGCGGCGGCGGGCTCGTTGCAGTTTTACCCCGAGCCATCCACCACTAGACCTGCCTCAAGGACTGACAACTTCATGACCATGGTGAGAAATTATATCCGCGCTACCCCGGCGACCGCGCTCATTGCCGCCGTTTGCATCATTGCTTGGCTTATTACCGCGGTGCAGGCCCGCACGCTAGGAACCACCTTCTATGATTCCCCGCTCGCAGCGGATTGGGGCCTGTGGGGACCGGATTATCCCTTCCGCCCTCAGGCTGCGCTGTCTTCGGAGTTTATGCACCTAGACGCGGGCCACTTGGCGGTGAATATGGTCATGCTCTTGCTCATAGGTAGGGAAGTGGAGCGGGCGCTTGGCACTGCGCTGTACCTCGCCGCCTACCTCATTTCTTGCCTTGGCGCGTCCGCCATGATCTTGACATTCGACTTTGAGACCCCCACCGTCGGCGCCTCGGGTGCGCTCTTCGCGCTCATGGCCATGCTGGTGGGTGCTTACCGCCAGCGCGGGCTCGATCTCCGCGCACCCATCGCCCTCGTTCTGGCGAATGTGGCCTATACCTTCTTAGCCGATGGTGTATCCCTCTGGGGACACCTTGGCGGGTTGTGTACAGGCATCGTGTTGAGCCTCTTCCTCTATCGAAAAAGTCCCGCCCTCCGCTGGGGCGGCGTTGCTGCGGTGGCCGTGGTAGTCCTCGCACTATTAGCCCAACAAGCTGGGGTTTGGGGATAACTGTGGAATTTGATCACCGGAAAGCGTGTGCGAAAGAATTCCACAATGGTTATCCACATTGTGGATAACTACATTTTTGTAATTTACCGAACGCTTTTCCGGAGTTTTCCCTGATCACGCTGGTCTAGACCGTGCGAAAGTGCGAAAATCAGCTTGTGGAAGCCCGTGAAAACAGTTATCCACAGGGTGTTAATAATTGTGTGAAATTCACATTTCACAGGTTTTCTCCACAGCCTGTGGATAACTTTCTACCCATTGTGTTAACAAGACTGATAAATTTGGGCACTGACCTGCATAAGGAGCATTGTGGATTATCAACCTCGCGCTGTGATCGTCGGCGCAGGCCCGAATGGGCTCACGGCCGCGGCGCGGCTGGCTATGGCCGGATGGCGTGTGGATATCTACGAGCGCGCCGGCCGGGCCGGTGGTGCGGCGGCATCCTCCGCGGAGATTTTCCCGGGCACGATTGTGGATCTCGGTGCGGCTGGGCACCCCTTTGGCATAGCGAGCCCGGCCTTTCGCGCCCTGAACTTGGATGCCTACGGTGTGCGGTGGCGCAATGCTCCTTATCCCATGGCTCATCCGCTCGAAGGCGCGCCGGCCGGGATCCTGCACGGTTCCTTGGCGGATACGGCGGCGGAGTTGGGGACCGATGCCCAGGCGTGGAGGCGGCTGCACGGGCACATTGTCCGCCACATCGATGAGCATGTGGACAACGCGCTTACCCCGCTGGTGCGCTGGCCAGATCGCCCTGTGCGCTTGGCGCAGTTTGGCGCGGCTGGAGTTTTGCCCGCCAGCAGCTTGGCGCGGGCGGCCTTCCGCACGACCCAGGCACGCGCCCTCTTTGCGGGCAGCGCGGTCCACGCGATTACCTCGCCCACCACGCCTTTGACCTCGGCGTTCGGCCTACTCTTTGGCGGGCTGGGCATGACCCGCGGCTGGCCCGTGGTGGAGGGTGGTACCGGTGCTCTTATCGACGCCCTCCTTAACCTCCTGCGCTCCCACCACGCCCGCCTCCACACCGGATGCGAGGTCACCGATCTGCGGGAGCTGCCTCCGGCCGATGCGACCATCCTGAACCTCACCCCGCGCCAGATAATGCGGCTGGGCGGTCTGGAACTGCGGGGCGGCACTCGGCGGAGCCTGGCGCGCTGGCGCTATGGCAGCGCCGTCTTCAAAGTGGACTTTCATCTCAGCGAACCCGTCCCGTGGGCCGATCCGCGCGTGGGTCAGGCCGGCACCGTGCACGTGGGAGGCACGCTGGAGGAGATATGTGGGGCTGAGGGGGACGTCGGCAAGCGGCGCATGCCTAAGCGACCCTTGGTATTGGCATGCCAGCAATACGTGGCCGACCCCTCCCGAGGGCAAACGCTGTGGACCTATGCGCATGTCCCGCGCGGCTATGTGGAGCGTTATCCGGGCGAGGTCACCGAGCTGATTGCCACCCAGATCGAGCGCTTTGCCCCCGGATTTCGCGATACCATCCTGGCCACCCACGCTACGAGCCCGGCCGATCTGGAGCGATGGAATCCCAATCTGGTGGGCGGTGATATTGCCGGCGGTGCCATGACTGGGCTGCAAACCCTCTTGCGACCACGCTTGTCGGCCCGTCCGCACCGCCTCGCTCCGGGGGTCTTTGTGGCCTCTAGCTCGGCCGCGCCCGGCGCTGGCGTGCACGGCATGCCGGGGTGGTGGGCCGCCGAAGAAGCGCTTAGCGCGTGGAGCGACGCTGCCAAATAAAGAAGCCCGCACCGATGAGCCAGAGAGTCGCGGCGGCGAAGTACCCAGGAATGGTCGTGGTGCGGGGCAAGTAGGCACTGCCTGGGATGAACCCGGCAACCACGGGCTCGAGGAGGAAGCCAAGGACGGCGAGATAGTCGAACCAGCGGAACCGTGCTGCGGCCGCGCCGGCTAGCCCCAGAACGGGTCCAGAGATGAGTGCTAGGAAGAACCACTGGGCGTTGTATTCGAATGCCTCGCGCCAGCTATACACACCGAAGACCACGAGCAAGGCGTAGTGCACGGCCAGCATCATAAGGATGATTCCCGTGCTGGCCAGGAGTGCTTTGAGCCACCGGCCTGGAAAATCCTTACCCATGAGGTAGCTAAAGATTCCCCACACCATGCCCGAGCCCAAGACGTTGCCTAGGTAGTTGCGCACGGAAAGGCGGAGGGGAGCGGCGCCGGTGAGGAGGGTGGCGTCGGCAAACGCGATATGCACGACCGCGTAGGCAACCGCAATGATGAGGCCAGCAGCAAGAATATGGCGAGACATGTGGCTCCTAGGTATGAAAAATCCTCGCCACCTACAGGAAGTAGGGAGCGAGGGAACAGGCTGGGAGCTCTAGTTTAGCGCCAACCCATGGTCATCAACAGGCCAATGATGGCGAGCCCGAAGCCAATACCGTAGTTCCAAGCGCCGAGGTCTGCCATGAACGGGATGTCCTGGCCAGCGAGGTAATTGACCACAAGCCACAGCAGGCCGATGACCATCAGGCCCAGCATGATGGCGACGTACCACTTCGGGGTGCCCTCAGAATTGATCTTGACGGGCGTGCGGTTGGTAGCAGAGCTCGAGGTAGGGACGGAGGAGCTCTGGGAAATCTTTGACTTCGGCATAAGATACCTTTTCTAGATTTAAGTTCTTATCTAAGTTCGTACTGAGGCCTTAGGATACCAGCAGTTATGGTTGCGGCAGAAGTGCAGCGGGATCAAAGTTCCACAGGCGGATATCAATGTTTTGATCCTTGCGCATGGTATCGCCTGGATTCACAGCGGCCCAGCCAATCTTATTGTTATCCACCAGTGCGCCGGTAGGCACGGGCTCGCCCGGCACTAATTGGCCAGTCCAGCCAGCCGCGCGGAGCTCATCTTCGGCCTGCTTCTGACTCTGTCTTACCAGGTCAGGTGCCTTAAAGAGCATGCCATTGGAGACCTCAACGGTAACGGGCTTGCCCTTTTCCAGCTCCGCGCCCTCATTGGATACGCTCAGCACCGTGCCCTTCGGCTCCAAAGAATCGACTTCGCGCACGTCTACATCAAAGTCATTAGACTCGAGGCGGCTCTGGGCATCCTCGACGTCCATGCCGGCGACATTGGGCACGCGCTTCTTTTCGACGCCCTTAGAAACCGTTACCCGTACCTTCGATCCCTTGGACAACTGCGTGCCGCCGGCCGGGTTCTGCTTGATGATTTGGCCGGCCGGGGACTCATCGTTTTCCTCCGAGACATCGGAATTGAGCACCAAGCCTGCTCCTTCGAGGGCTCGAGCGGCCTCATCCAAGGTCATGCCGGTGATATCCGGGACGTCCGTAATCTCCTTGCCGGAGGACACAGTCAGCGTGACCGAGGCATTCTTCTGCAGCTCGGAGCCTGGGGCCGGATTAATGCGGATGGCATTATTGCGTGGAATATCCGGGTTGGCCTCCTCATTGACGGTGACCTGCAGACCCATGTCTTCTAGTTCCTTGACAACTTCGTTGCGCGGGCGGTTTTCCACCTCGGGCACGGTGATTTTGTCCTCGCGGGCCGATTGGGTCTGGCGTGGCTTATCCTCAGAGTCTTTATCGTTGGAGAAGAAATCCCAGGCGAAGTAGCCCACGATGGCCACCAAGAGGGCGGCCAGGAAGGCTGCCAGCCACTTCATCCAGCCGCCACCCTGATTGTCATCGTCCTCGGTGGGGCGGGTGGACTGGATTGGCGCGCGGTGCGCGGCCGCAGCTGGTGCGGCGGCGCCGACCATTTCGGTAGGCTGCTCGTCTTCTTCCTCGTTGACGTGCATGCGCGCTGCAGCGGTGACCTGCCCGTTGCGCAGGCGCTCCAGATCGCCGGCCATCTCCCAAGCGGACTGATAACGATCCGCCGGGTGCTTGGCCATAGCGGTAAGTACTACCGCATCGATATTGACGCGTTGGGTAGGAGTCAGCGAGGGATCCGCGATGAGCTCCGACGGCGGGGTCGGCTCTTCCTGTACATGTTGATATGCAACTGCAAAGGGGGTTTCGCCTTCAAATGGGGTCTGACCGGTAAGGGCCTCATAGAGCACGCAGCCCAGTGCATAGACATCGGAGCGGGCATCCGCGTTCTTACCGCGGGCCTGCTCCGGAGAAAGGTACTGGGCGGTGCCGATAACGGCGGAGGTTTGCGTCATCGCCGAGGTGGAGTCATCCAAGGCACGGGCGATGCCGAAGTCCATCACCTTCACCTGGCCGGTGTTGGTGAGCATAATATTTGCCGGCTTGATATCGCGGTGGATAATACCGGCCTCGTGCGAGGCTTGTAGTGCATCCGCTACCGGTTTGAGGATATCTGCGGCCTCTTGGGCGGACAGAGCGCCATCCTCGCGAATGATATCGCGCAAGGTGCGGCCGTTGACCCGCTCCATGACGATATATGGGATGGTCATGCCATCCAGTTCGGTCTCGCCGGTGTCATAAACCGCCACGATATTGGGGTGATTCAGCTTGCCCGAGTTCTGCGCCTCGCGGTAAAAACGCTCGCGGAAGTTGACGTCGCGCGCCATTTCCGGTCGGAGCATCTTCACCGCCACTTGGCGGCCTAGGACGGTGTCTTCGGCAGCATAGACCTCAGACATGCCACCGGCGCCGATGATCTCGCCTCTCCGATAGCGGTCATTGACCATCGCTTAGTCACCCTCCTGTGTAAGTAGATCGGCCAAGTCTCCGGGGAGCTCATTAGCCTGCGAGTTTACTGGAGTATCCAGCTCAGGTGTAGTTTCAACGTGCGTATCCTGCGGATTCTGTTGCGTCGGCACGGCCGGGGGCTGTTCCTGGCGGGTAGGCGAGTGGCGCGTGGGTGCCTCGCGGTGAGTCGTACGTGGGGCCTCTTCCTGATCGGGTTCCTGCGGCTCGGTCTCTGTCACCGTCACTGGTGCGGGGGCCTCTTCCGTCTCTTCCTCCGGGGTGTCCTGGTGGGTGGTGGTGGGATCGCGATACTCCGTAACCACCGAGGTCTCCGGTGTGCTGGAGGGCTCGCTGTCGCCCTCGTTATCGCTCAAGTTGTGGTAGGCAGCGTAACCACCACCGGCCACGGCTGCGAGGAGCAGGGTGATACCCAGGCCCTTCAGGAAGGAGGATCCGCCCTTGGACTCCTTGTGCGCAGCAGTGCCCGCAGCCGGATGGATCGTGGTGGGCTGGGCAACGTTGCCCAACATCTCCGTCGATGCGGACGGAGAGGGCTCAGGTGCGCGTTGCGTTAGCGGCGCGGACTTAGGCTGCGGCGGGCGCTTGCCCAAGCGAACTGCGGAGATGGCCAGGGTGAACTCATTGCCATCGGCATAGCGGGTGGCCGGATCCTTGCGCAACGCAATGCGAATGAGCTCGCGCGCAGGGGCGCTGATATTCGTCGATAGTGGCTCCGGCTCCTGGTTGATGTGGGCCAAAGCGATGGATACGGAGGAATCTCCGGTAAAGGGACGCTTGCCGGCGAGCATTTCATAGCCGACAACGCCGAGCGAATAGACATCGGAAGCCGGCGTGACGTCCTTGCCCTGTGCTTGCTCAGGCGATACATACTGTGCGGTACCCACCACCATGCCGGTGCGGGTCAGCGGCACGGCCGCGGCCGCCTTGGCAATGCCAAAGTCCGTGATCTTGACCTGTCCATTTTGCGTAATGAGGAGGTTGCCGGGCTTAATATCGCGGTGGACCAGCTCCATGCGGTGAATGATGGATAGTCCATGTGCCGCCTGCTCGAGGACGTCGAGAGCGAGCTCTTCTTGCAGCGTATTTTCGCGCGCCAAAAGGTCCGCGAGGGATTCGCCGCGCACATACTCCAAGGCCATGAAGCAGAACTTGCGGCCGTTATCCTCTAGCTCGCGGTAGTCATAAGTGGCCACCACGTTCTCGGACTGAATGGATTCGGCCGATTTCGCCTCGTTGCGGAAGCGCGAGAGGAACTCCTGGTTATCGGAAAATTCCGGGCGCAGAACCTTGAGCGCTACCTCACGATCATTGCGGGTATCATCAGCCAACCACACGGTGGACATTCCGCCGTGACCGATGATCCACTGCAGCTCGTAATCGCTGCCAATCAGTGCCTGGAGATGTTCCTTATTCTCGGCGCTATTCATTACTGCTCCCCCTGGTATGCGCGCAGGATAGCGCGGCCAATTGGGCCGGAAACCTTGCCGCCCGTCGCGGACTCACCCAAGTTACCACCATTTTTCACCACGACGCCTACCGCGATATCGCGTTCCGGATCGAAGGCGACGTACCACACGTGCGGGGCCAGGCCCTCGCCATGCTCGGCGGTGCCGGTCTTCGAGGCAAAGCCGTTACCGTCATAGCCCCAGGACGAACGCTCGGAGGCGTACATCAAATCAGTAAGCGTAGCCGCAGTGTCCTCGTTAACCGCTTGGTCCGCCTTCTTTGGTTTGGTGGTGCGGATGTCCTTCATCTGGGCGTCGGTAATGCGATTGACCAGGTAGGGCTGCATGCGGGTGCCCTTATTGGCCACGGTGCCCGCCATGACGGCTGCCTGCAGCGCGGTCATGGTGACGTCGCGCTGGCCAATGGCGGACTGCGCCGTGGCCGCCCCATCCGGCAAATCGCCCAAGGTGCCGGCGGAGGTAGACACGCCGAGGTCGTAGTTCTCGCCTACGCCAAAGGCCTTGGCGTACTTGCGCAACTCATCAGCGCCGAGCTGCTCCGACATCTCCACAAACGCGGTATTGCACGACAGGGCAAAGGCGGTTTGCAGGGTCACCGCATCCTGACCATTGCACTTTTGGTTGGCATAGTTAGTCAGCTCCGTCACCGTGTCTGGCAAGGTAATGACATTGGAGCCGGTCAGGGTGGAGGAAGGATCAAAGCCATTGTTCAGGCCCGCTGCAGTGGTAATGATCTTGAAGATGGAACCCGGAGGCAGCGTTTCTGCACCGGCGTGGTTGACCAGCGGCTGTCCCTCCTGCTCCTGCAGATTGGCCCAAACATCCTCGGCGGAATCACCCATCAGATCATTGGGGTTGTAGCCGGGGTTGGAGGCCATAGCCAGGATCTTGCCGGTCGAAGGCTGAATGGCAACCGCAGAGCCCTCGTATCCAGGGCCCACGAGCTGATCGTAGGCCGCCTGTTGGAGCGCAGGATCGATGGTGACCTCTACGTTGGCGCCCTGCTTCGGTTTATCGGCCAGTGCGTCGAGCCAATTCTGCTTCATCAGGGAGTCATCAGTGCCATTGAGGATGTCATTTTGGGAGGACTCTAGTTCCGAGGCACCAAATTGGCTCGACAAGTAGCCGGTCAAGTTGCCAAAGGCCGGTGAATCAATGGGGTAGGAGCGCGAGTAGGTCTCGTCCGGGTTCTGCGTCGACTGTGCCAATACGGTATTGCCCGCAAAGATTTGGCCGCGCGGGGTGGTCTGCATTTCCATGAAGCCGCGCATATTGCGCGGATTATGGGCGTACTTATCCTCAGAAAAAGCCTGGATTACCGTCATATTGACCAGCAAAATGGCGGTCAAAATGATGGCGAACAAGGACACTAGGCGGATGGATCGATTCATCGGTGAGCCTCCTGGACCGACGGGAACATGGAGGTATCGCTCGGAGCATTGCCCGAGGTCTCCTGCATGGGGCGACGAGCCGCGTTAGAGATCCGCAGCAGAATCGCCAACAACACGTAGTTAGCCATGAGAGAGGAACCACCGGCAGACATGAATGGCGTAGTCAGGCCGGTCATCGGCAGCAGGGCAGAGATGCCGCCGGTGACCACGAAGACCTGCACGGCCAAGGTAAGAGAAAGACCGGAGGCCACCAGCTTGCCGTAGGTATCGCGGGTGCGCAGCGCGGTGCCGAAACCGCGGGTGGTCAGCATGGCGAAGAGCACCAGCACGGCGGCGAGGCCGATGAGGCCGAACTCCTCACCGATTGCAGCAAGGATGTAGTCCGAGTGGGCCACCGGAACTAGTTCTGGATGCCCCTCGCCCAAGCCGCTGCCAGAGATGCCACCGGAAGACAAGCCGAATAGCGACTGGGAGAGCTGGAAACCCGTTACGTCATAATTGCCCAGCGGGTCTAAGAAGTTAGAAAAGCGCTGCTGGATCTTGGAGGAAATCTGGTAAATGCCAAACCCGCCGACGCCGACGAGGACCACGCCGATGAGCAGCCAGCTCACTCGGCCAGTGGCCATGAATAGCATGCCGAGGACGGTGCTAAACAGCAGCAGTGCCGGGCCGAAGTCATTGGAAATGCCCATGATGACGATCGCGATGGCCCAAATGATCAGGATGGGTGCGAGGTCGCGCAAGCGCGGCAGGGAGATACCCAGTACTCGGTATCCCGCAACGGTAAACAGGGAGCGCTTCTGCGTCAGCAGCATGGCAAAGAACAAGATCAGCAAGATCTTGGAGAACTCGCCGGGCTGGATTGAAAAGGGACCCAAGTTTATCCAGATGCGTGCCTCCACGTCCGCAGGCTGCGGCCATACCAGCGGCAGGGCCAGCAGGACAAGGCCTGCGGCACCCAAGATATAGGAGTAGCGCGTCAGCGAGCGGTGATCCTTCAAAATGGCCAAGACCAGCACGAAGAGTACGAGTCCGACGACGGTCCACATGACCTGACGCACCGCGAGCCCGCTTTCTTTAACCAGATCTAGGCGGGCCAACATGATGAGCCCGATGCCATTGAGGATCGCCACAATCGGCAGCATGATCTGATCGGCATACGGCGCAAGGAAGCACATCACCAGGTGAGCAACGGTAAAGACGCCGATGAATCCGCCGATGAGATAAACCAGGTCCATGGTCAACGCGTTGTCTTGGGATAGCTCCAGGCTGATCAAAGTGATAGCGAAGACGATGGCGGATAGGATGAGCAGGCCGAGCTCGGTTCCTCGGCTAAAAAACTTTTTCACAACCTACACCTCCCGGCAGGTAACGCCAGGCTTGTTTTTCTTGGCATCCTTTTTATCTTTTTGGCTCGGTGCAGTGATACATGGCTTGAGCGCCTTATCGCCCAAATCATTGATCTGTTGCTGCACCTCACCTAGATCACCAGTGGAGAGATGGTCGACGGCACTGCGCTCAGATTCCGGCAAGTCCGTGACCTTCAGCGGTGCGAAGTCGCCCTCGCAGGGCTGGCCGGAAAAGAGCAGCGAGTTGCTGTCATTGATGCACACGTTTTGGTGCGTGGAGTGTAGTTCCTTGCCAAAGACGGAGTAGTCAGCACCCTGCTGGATGGTGATTTCCTGTGCCTCGTTGGTGGCCACGTAGTAATTATTGGACAAGAAGTTCTTCGCCCACAGTCCGGCACCGATGACCAGCGCGAGGACGATGAGCAAGGCAAGGAGTACCTTCCAGCCGATCTTTCGGCCGGAAGTTTCGTCCTCCGCTTCGTCATCAGCTGGCTCGGGGCGCTCCTCCTCGCCCTCGGCCATGACGGCCGGTGGAATTACTTGTGGCTTGCGGGAGAGCTGTGCCGCCCGCGAGGCGGAAGAATCCGGATGGGTTGGTTCTTCCGTCGGACCGGCGAGCGCGCCCACGCGGAACGGCTCATGTTCCTTGGGCTTTTCTTCGGTTACCTCACCGATAACCACGGTGACATTATCTGGGCCGCCGGAGCGGATAGCCAGGTCCACCAGTGTGGATCCGGCCTCCTCGATGCTGCCTTGACCCAGCGCGGTTTCAATGGTGGACGCGGTTACGGGGTCCGAAAGGCCATCGGAGCACAGCAAGATGCGGTCGCCCGGCTTGGCGTCGAGAGTAAACAGCGTTGCTTCAACCGGACGGCCCGTATAGGCCTTCAGGATGAGGGACTTTTGCGGGTGCGACGAGACGTCGCCCGGGTCCAGCTCGCCCTTGTCCACCAAGGACTGCACATAGGTATCGTCCTTGGTGACTTGCTTGAGCTTGCCGTCGCGCAGCAGGTAGCCGCGGGAATCTCCCACGTGGCAGACGCCGAAATCCGTGCCGTTAAAGAGCATGGTGGACAGCGTGGTGCCCATGCCTTCGGTTTCTGGATGCGCCTTGACGTGGTCACTGATGGCCTCATTGGCCTGTTCGGCGGCCGCTTCTAGCAGGGCCTTGGTGTCTTCCTGGCCCGGATCTTGGTCCAAGATTTCTAGGTGGTTGACCATCAGCTCGGAGGCAACCTCGCCTGCCGCGTGGCCGCCCATACCATCGGCCAAGATCAAAAGGTGAGGACCGGCGTAGCCTGAGTCCTCGTTGTTATCGCGAATGAGGCCGCGATCGGACTTAGCAAAGAAGTTCAGCTTCAGTGTCATGCGTTCAACCTCACGGTGGTGCGGCCCAGCTTAATTTCGGAGTCCGCGCCGACTACCTCGGGTTGGTCGATGCGCACGCCATTGACAAAGGTGCCATTGCGAGATTCCAAATCCTCCACAACCCATTCGCTGCCGCGGCGGAAAAGCCGGGCATGGTGGCCAGAAGAATAATCGTCGCCCGTGACAAAATCGCAGTCAGAGGCGCGGCCCAACGTGCAGTCCTCCAACGTGCCCAATTCCATATGGGAGCCCTGCAGGGGACCCTCCACGATGGACAGCTGCTTAATCGCTTCCCGACGCCGCGGTGCGCCAACCTTCTTCGACTGCTGGCGGATAGCACCGGCAGACTTATTAGTATCGCGGCGCATGGCGTTCAAGGCCACCAGGATAAAAATCCAGAGCAGAGCCAACAAGCCGATGCGAAGCGCCAGCATGATGACTGCATCCATGGCGACCTCCCTTCCTTAACTGAACTTAGTAGCTGTGCGAATCAAGGCCCGTAATGCGGACCTCGATGTGGGAATGGCCCATGGTGATCACATCGCCATCGGCAAGCAGCCAATTATCAATTGGCGTTTCATTCACCGTGGTGCCGTTGGTGGACTGCAAATCCACCAGCACTGCGTCTTGGCCGTTCCAGGTGATCTCCGCGTGTTGGCGGGAAACACCCGTATCCGGCAGGCGCAGGTCCGCGTCATTGCTGCGGCCGATAATATTGGAGCCTTCCTGGACGTGGTACACGCGGGACGAGCCGTCCTGCAGCATCAGGTTGACTGCTGGGCCCTGCGGCTGCGGGGCGGGTTGACTATCTGGAGCGATGAAAGCGGTAGTTACCGCGTCATCAGCCGTATTCTCGTGCTGCTCGGTCATCTGGTCCTCCTGACCATCAAAGTCGTGGAAAATAGCCTCAAAACCGGTCTCTTCCGTGGGCTCGTGATCAATAAACGAGGACACGCGAAGCTGACCCGTGCGCAAACCAGATTCCTCCGCCACCCGCACGATCACGGGGCCCGCAAGGGACCATCCGCTATTGCGAATGAAGCGCGACAACTGGTCTGCACAATCGGCCGGCAAATTGCGATCCTGCGACAAGTTCTCCAAATCCTTGGAGGAGACACCCACAGTCATTACGTTCGGACTATAAAGGTTGTCATCGTCGCCGCGCGCGAGATTGTCCTGAGCCTCTTGCTTCAAAAGCTCATCAATTTCCGCGGGAACGACCTTGCCGCCGAAGACAAGGGCCATGCCGTTATCAAGGCCGCGTTGCATGGCGGAGTCCAGCTTCGCCAGCTTTTCTAAAAACGCCACGAGCCATTCTCCTTTCCACCATGCAGCGATCAGTAGCGATCAGTATAGTTTGTTCACTCCCTCGAAACGTAGATGGCGACGCGAAAGTTCCCAGAAATTTCGCCACCCCCTCCTCGAAATAATCCACTTTTCCTGCAGATTTGTAGTTCTGTGCGATCTTCGTGGTATCTTTATCAAGTCGCTAAGACAACCACACCCTGCCCGGGTGGCGGAATTGGCAGACGCGCTGGCTTCAGGTGCCAGTGTTCGATAAGAACGTGCGGGTTCAAGTCCCGCCCCGGGCACCATCGAAATCCGGAGATGGAAACCACAGAAGTTTCCACTCCGGTTCTTTTTATTTTTCCTAGTCGCTGTTCTTCTGCTTAGTGCGCAGCATATCCATGCTCATCAAGGGTTAAGGGTCAAAATGTGTGTCTGGCTCGGCGTGTCGCGGGGGTTAGATTTGGCCTTTTTGAATGCCGATTGAGTGGGTGTAGTCGGTGTCGATAGCGTTGTCGTAGAGGGCTGGGCGTCCTGTTTCGTGGTCGGCTTGGTTCTCGGTTTGGGTCAGGGTGGATACTTTGGCGAGTTGGCCCTGGCCCCAGTCGGACTGCCTGGCGATTCGTACTGGATCGTCAGGCAGTTCCGTTTTTAAGTAGAGCCACCAATCCAGCATGCGGCGTTGTCGTTCGCCTGATCTGCCGCGGTGGGTTCTGGCGAGCAGTTTGAGCTGGGCGTTGATGCCGCCTTCTAAGCTGTTGGTGGTGGATTTGATCCGCTCGGGCGCAAGGACTCCTGCTGGCGGGTTGAGGTAGACAAACAGCATCTCGGACCGCCAAAGATGGTTGAGGCTGTTGTAGGCCTTGCGCACGTTGTGGTGGGTCCACACGCGGGTCCATGCACCTGTTTTGGGGTCTTTGATCATGGTTTTCTCGTTCATCCATTCCCGGTAGATCGTTGAAAACTCGTGCAGTTGCACACCCCACGCGGCGGCTTCATCCAGTGTGGTGATCCGGGTCAGTTTCAGCGCAAGTCGGTAGATGGTGCGCCCGGCATCGGTGCGTGGGTTGGTGGTGGTGTAGCGGCGGACCACGCGTTGGGCGTGGACGAGGCAGCGTTGAATTTTCGTAGTCGGCCAGCACTTTTTGATTGCGCTGTATGCGCCTTGGCCGCCGTCGATGACGGCGATGAGTGGGGCTTCGATGCGTTCAAGCAGCAGTTGGTAGTCGCGGGTGGTTTCGTGTTTGCACCAGTGCCAGGCGATCACGTGGTCGATGGTCGCCGCGACGATCAGGCAGCCACCGGCGGTGTAGGTGCCATCGAGAAATACCTGGTCGTAGATCCGCTTGTGGTGGCCGGCGGTGGGGTCAGGCACATCAACGAGCCAGCACCACTTGAAGCGCCGCTTCATGGTGGCGCGGCTAACACCGTTTCGTTTGGCTAGGTCGTCGAGTGATATTGCGGTGGTGCAATGCTCGATGAACTGGGTGAACACTGCCGCGTTGGTGATGTCGTTTCGACGTTTGACGCTGGAGGCGCCGCATTGTTTGCAGCGCCATCTGGTGGTGCCTTTGCTGGTGGTGCCGTTGCGTTTCATTTCACCGCCGCAGTGGCAGCGTGGTTGGTTCTTCGACATTGCGACACCACACCACGCCGCGCATAGCACATCACGGCTGCCACACCGAGGATTTCCCGTCGGGGGCTAGATATATGCTTCCGGAGCATATACTTTCCGGAAACCTACAGGTCAATCCGTGAAAATCCGCGATTCCGGACACACTTTTTGACCCTTAACCCCTCATCAATCATGTACTGGGTAGCAGTATTTAATTCCTGCTGGGAAATATCCCGCAATCTCGGCCCCCGCCGCTGACTCTCCCCAGTGGTCGTAGTAGCGGGGGTTGGGGTCGAGTTCGGATAGTCCTGCGAAGTGCTCATAGCACTAAGGCAACCACACTAACCTTGTGGACAACCCGCACACGGCTAGGTGGTTATCCACAGAAATCCACGTTGGTTGCAGTGTTCGATAGCGTTTAGGCGGGCATGTCGGTATGGGCCTCTTGGCTTGAGGCCATAGGCTTCTTAGAAAACCTCCTCAACCGCTACACCCCACGCATGCCGTACGAGCCGGTCTTTGTGGTCATTGATACCGAAACCACCGGCTTTAACAAGCGCTACGACCGCATCATTGAACTTGCTGCCGTGCGTGCCGACGCATACTTCAATCCCGTCGACTCCTGGCACACATTGCTCACCCCTGACACCAACGCCGTGTCCGCTACTCGGGGGACACCCCCGCCCACCTCGGCACTCCACCCCTGCTGTGGGGGTTACTCGTAGCGAAGCGAGCTGAACATCCCGGTTTCCATGTGATAGGCGTTATGGCAGTGAAATGCCCACTCACCGGGGTTGTCAGCGATCAGGTCGGCGATCATGGTTTCACCGTGGCGGAGAAGGACGGTGTCCTTGCGTAGCCCGTCGCTGCCGGGCAGCGCCCACGTGTGGCCGTGGATGTGCATGGGATGGGGCATCATGGTCCTGTTGCGCATGACCATCCGCAGGCGCTGGCCCTCCTGCACGGTCGCGGAGGAGGATTGGCCGTCGGTGAGAATGCTCCATTCATACGGCATCATCTGCCCGCCCAGGTCGATGCTGACTTCTCGGTCTGGTGTGCCCTCGGGCAGGAGTACACGGTCTGCTGGCTTCAGGGAGGACAGAAGCAGTCCGGTGGACGACAACTCGGGGAAGTCGACATCGGGGCGGGGGGCCTGGCCGCCGGCGGTGCGGATGACGGCGAAGGCGCGGTCGTCCTTACCCACCGCCAAAGCCGTGAGCGGGAAGATGCCGTCGTCGAGGATGACCTCGACGTCGACACGCTCGCCCATCGACAGGTAGATCGATTCGGTCTTCCTGGGCTGGACAGGGAAGCCGTCGGTGTGGGTGACGGTCATGCGGTGGCCACCGAGGGCCACCTTGAAGATGGTGTCACCGCCGGAGTTGATAAACCGCAGGCGGGCCTTGTCGCCCGGGCGAGCCTCGAAGGTCCGGTGAGCACGGGGGATACGTCCGTTGATGAGGTAGTGCGGATACATCACATCGCCGGCATCCCCGCCCAGTACCCGGTCCGGGGTGCCGTGCATCATATGGCCGTGGCCTCCCATCCCCTTCTTCCCGTTATGGTCGCCCGAACCCATTCCGGTGAGCTTGTCGAGCTCATCGTCGGGAGTGCCCTGAATGCCATCGACCCAGTCGTCGAGCACGATGGTCCACTCGACGTCCTGGTCCTCAGCGTCTTGCGGGTCACGGATGATCAGTGGGGCGTGGAGGCCGCGATCAAGCTGCAGGCCGGAGTGGGAATGGTAGAAGTAGGTGCCACCGTGGGGGACTTCAAAAACATAGGAGAAAGACTTGCCAGGTTCAATGGGGTCCTGGGTCATGCCGGGCACACCGTCGGCTGCGTTGTGGAGTGCGATGCCATGCCAGTGGATGGAGGTGCTCTCAGGCAGTTCATTGGTGATATCGACCTGTAGGACGTCGCCGGCAGTGGCCTCAATGGCCGCATCCCCGGTGTCAGAGACGTATCCCCACGTCTTGGCTTCGATGCCGCCGATATCCAGAGAGAGGGGCCGGGCGTTCAGTGTCCGGCGCACCGTCGGCTCACCGAGCGCAGTGGGGGTGGGAGTGGGGCGAAGAGAGGAACCTGGTGCCGAGGCAGCGGGTCCAGGGTCGCTGGTGCAGGCGGCCACGGCCCCGGTGCCGGCGAGGACGAGCCCGCCGAGCAGAAACTGTCGTCGGGAAAACGCGTTCATCATGATTTAACCTTCCTTGGTGCAGGATTCAGTGACACGGGAGACAGGCGCAGGTGAGGACCCTGCTGAGCCATCACGTCAGGCGCAGGTCTGTGACACAGGTGGCACCGTCGTCGGCGGTGGAAAACTCCGTGGTGCCGGTACGCCCCTGGTAGCTGACCTCAATCAGGCCGGTGGCATCATCGGGAAGCCAGAAGCCAATAAACCCGTTGTCGAAGGTGGTTGTCGTCTCGTCCACCAGCACCTCACCGGTCGCCTCATCGGTGATCGTGACCTGGATATCCTCATTGTCGAGTTCCCCCTGGCAGGTCGTGAGGCTGTGGTAGAAGCAGTCGTGGGTGGAGGTGAGATAGGGTGCGATCGAGACATACGTCTGATTGTCGGGAAGATCGAGCGCAACTTCCTGGTCATCGCTCGAGAGCAGCAGTTCATCGGCACGCACCGAGGCGATCAGGTCCGTGGGACGCTCAGTGACCTTCTGCCGGTCGAGGTGATCAATGATCTCCACCGCGTCCATGTCGGCCAGGCCATGGGTAGTCAGGAATGTATCCTGGGACACCGTCCTGTCGGTGGTGGGTTCCGGGTCGGCGGCCGAACACCCCGTGAGGGCAAGGGCAAGGGTGGCGGCTGCGATCGCTGCTCGTTTCACGTCAATCTCCTTGGATCGTGGTAAGGCCATAAGAAGACACCGCCTCAAGGTCGATGCCATACCTTTATCTAGCACGGGTGCCTGACGGACTGGAATTCAAAAACCCTGCTCGCAGCCTTATAACAGGGCGAAAAAGGGGGTGAATTCGGTGGGCTGGGTCACCAACGGAACACCACCCCACAGCCGTGGGCGATGTCCTTCTACCCGCCCTGGGTATGCGGTGCAGGCAGTGAAATCCCTGGTGGCGCCTGCTGAACCGACCAGGGGAGGCGATGCCGCCGGCCCGGGGTGGGGCACAGTGGTGACGGCGGTCGAAGGGTGATGTTTGAAGATTTGATGAAGATTTCCCCGCCGGGTACTGAGCGAGGGTGGTATTCCCCCCTGGCCGGAGCGATACTGGGGTCTATGGCTGACCGCACACCGACCACCGCCACGCCCCCGGGGCGGGTGCTGGTCGTCGATGATGAACAACCCCTGGCTCAGATGGTGGCTTCCTACCTCATCCGGGCCGGCTTCGATACCCGCCAGGCGCACACCGGTACCCAGGCCATGGACGAGGCCCGTCGCTTTTCCCCCGATGTTGTGGTGCTGGATCTGGGGCTGCCCGAACTCGACGGCCTGGAGGTGTGCCGACGGATCCGCACCTTCTCGGACTGCTACATCCTCATGCTCACTGCGCGTGGCAGCGAGGACGACAAGATCAGCGGTTTGACCCTGGGGGCGGATGACTACATCACCAAACCTTTTAGCATCCGGGAACTGGTGACCCGGGTGCATGCGGTGTTGCGCCGCCCGCGCACCAGCATCACCCCACCGCAGGTGACCACCCCCTTGATCGTTGGGGACCTCATCCTTGACCCCGTCGCCCATGAGGTGCGGGTGGGGGAGACGACCGTGGAGCTCACCCGCACGGAGTTCGAGCTGCTGGTTGCCCTGGCCCTGCGCCCCGGCCAGGTGCTGACCCGCCACGACCTGGTCACCGAGGTCTGGGACACCACCTGGGTCGGTGATGAACGCATCGTCGATGTCCACATCGGCAACTTGCGTCGCAAGCTCGGCACCGACACCCGGGGCCGGGGGTTTATCGACACCGTGCGTGGCGTGGGCTACCGGGTGGGGCAGCCATGAATCACGGACCCGGCCTGACCTTCCGCTTCCTGGCCGCCCAGGTGTTGGTCGTGGTGATTAGCCTGCTGGTGGCCGCGGCCGTGGCCACGATGGTGGGTCCGACCCTGTTCCATGATCATATGTTGATGACCGGCCGGGAGGACCCCTCGCTGGAGCTGTTCCATGCCGAGCAGGCCTACCGGGGCGCCAACCTGATCACCCTGGCCGTCGCCCTGCCCACCGCCTTGATCAGCGCCCTGCTGGCCAGCCTGTGGTTATCGCGTCGTCTGCGCACCCCCCTGCAGGATCTCACCCACGCCGCTACCAGCCTGACGGCCGGCAACTCCCGTATCCGCGTGCCCGCCGGAAAAGCAGGCCCCGAGTTCACCACCCTGGCGCATGCCTTCAACACCATGGCCGACCGGCTGGAACACACCGAACAGGTCCGCCGCCAGATGCTCTCTGATCTGGCCCACGAAATGGGCACCCCCTTATCGGTGCTCACGGTCTACCTCGATGGTCTCCAGGACGGGGTCGTGGACTGGAATAATGCCACCCACACGATCATGGCTGACCAACTCACCCGCCTGACCCGGTTGATGGAAGACATCGACGATGTCTCCCGGGCCCAGGAACACCGGATCGATTTGGACCTGGCGGAGGAAGGGCTCGGGGATCTGCTCCATACCGCCGCTGTTGCCGCGGGGGAAGCTTATGCTGACAAAGGCGTCGATTTACAGGTCGAGAGCATTGCAGACACCGCCCGGGTGCTCGTGGACCGGCAACGCTTCGGCCAGGTGATGAGCAATCTCCTGTCGAACGCGCTACGGCACACCCCGGCCGGCGGGCAGGTCCGAATCAGCGTCCACCGACAGGGGGCGTCCACCGCGCTCATCCACGTCGCCGATGATGGCGAGGGCATCCCACCTGACCAGCTCGGACACATCTTCGAACGCTTCTACCGGGGGGATGCCGCCCGCAGCCGGGACAACGGCGGGGCCGGTATCGGTCTGACCATCTCCAAGGCATTGATCGAGGCCCACGGCGGCACTCTCACCGCCACCTCCCCCGGACCTGGTCGCGGAGCGGTGTTTGCCCTCCGCCTCCCGCTGTCCCCTCCCGAAAGTGAGGAGGCTGCTCGGTGACCACACCCTGCCCCGCGTGAGGGCCGTGCCCTCTACCCCTTGAAAATATACCCCCAGGGGGTATGCTGAAAATATACCCCCTGGGGGTATACGCTAGAGAGCGGCATCGCCGCACCCCACCGAACCGAAGGAGCTTTCCCATGATCACCTCCCCGCCCCGCCTCTTGCCGATGGCCTCCCACGGCTGCAGCTGTTGCGGACCTGCCTCACGTGCCGACACCGCCTCCACCCCTGCCACCAGCGACTCGTCAGCAGGAGGGTCCTCCCCTAGCTACCAGGTCACCGGCCTGACCTGCGGGCACTGCGCGAAAAGCGTGACCCAGGCCCTTCAGGCCCTCCCCCAGGTCGACGACGTCCAGATTGATCTCGCTGCTGGTGAAGTTTCCACCGTCACGGTCACCGGTGTCGTACCTCCGGAGATGGTTCGCCGGGCCATCGAGGAGGCCGGCTACACCGTCTTATCCTGATCAGTTTTACCCATCATCTCGACCCCGACCGGGTTGAGCGAAAGGAACGTCATGAGCACTCCCCACCATTCGGGTGATCACCATGGTGATCACCCCGCTCCGGAAACAGACCACACCCACCACCCGGATCATGCCGGCCAGGAACACCACGCGGATGCCGACACCCACGGCCAAGCGATGCCCCACGATCACCCACACTCCGCCCTGGACGAAGACCACCACGTTCATGGTCACGGCGAACACGCCGGACACAGCACCGCAATGTTTCGGGACCGCTTCTGGTGGTCGCTGATTCTGTCCATTCCCGTCGTTATTTTCAGCCCCATGGTCGCCAACCTGCTCGGCTACCACCTCCCGGCATTCCCCGGATCCACCTGGATCCCCCCGGTGCTGGGCACGATCATCTTCGTCTACGGCGGAACGCCTTTCCTCAAGGGCGGATGGAGAGAACTGAAATCCCGCCAACCCGGGATGATGCTCCTGATCGCCATGGCCATCACCGTGGCGTTTGTCGCCTCCTGGGTCACCACTCTGGGGCTGGGCGGTTTTGAGCTGGACTTCTGGTGGGAGCTGGCCCTGCTGGTGACCATCATGCTGCTGGGCCACTGGCTGGAGATGTCCGCTCTCGGGGCCGCGTCCTCCGCGCTTGACGCGCTGGCTGCCCTGCTGCCGGATGAGGCCGAGAAAGTCATCGACGGGACCACCCGCACCGTGGCCATCTCCGACCTGGTCGTCGACGACGTCGTGCTGGTGAGGGCCGGTGCCCGGGTGCCGGCCGACGGAACCATCCTCGATGGAGCCGCCGAATTCGATGAGGCGATGATCACCGGCGAATCCCGTCCCGTCTTCCGCGACACCGGTGACAAGGTGGTCGCTGGTACCGTGGCCACCGACAACACCGTCCGCATCCGGGTGGAGGCTACCGGCGGTGACACAGCCTTGGCCGGGATCCAACGCATGGTTGCCGACGCCCAGGAGTCCTCCTCCCGGGCCCAGGCCCTGGCGGATCGGGCGGCGGCGTTGTTGTTCTGGTTCGCGCTGATCTCCGCTCTGATCACCGCGGTGGTGTGGACCATTATCGGCAGCCCGGACGATGCCGTCGTGCGCACGGTCACGGTGCTGGTCATCGCCTGCCCGCATGCCCTGGGCCTGGCGATTCCGCTGGTCATTGCGATCTCCAGCGAGCGGGCCGCGAAATCCGGGGTGCTCATCAAGGACCGTATGGCGCTCGAGCGGATGCGCACCATCGACGTGGTGCTCTTCGACAAAACCGGCACCCTGACCGAGGGTGCGCACGCGGTCACCGGTGTCGCGGCAGCTGTCGGCGTCACCGAGGGAGAGCTGCTGGCCCTGGCCGCCGCCGCGGAGGCCGACAGCGAGCACCCCGTGGCCCGCGCCATCGTGGCGGCCGCGGCCGCCCATCCCGAGGCCGCCCGTCGGCAAATCCCTGCAACTGGTTTCAACGCCGCCTCCGGGCGGGGGGTCCGAGCCACTGTCGATGGCGCTGAGATCCTCGTGGGCGGGCCGAACATGCTGCGCGAGTTCAACCTCACCACCCCGGCCGAGCTCACTGACACCATCAGCGCCTGGACCGGGCGTGGGGCCGGTGTGCTCCATATTGTCCGCGACGGTCAGATCATCGGTGCGGTGGCCGTCGAGGACAAGATCCGCCCCGAATCCCGCGCCGCTGTGAAAGCCCTGCAGGACCGCGGGGTGAAGGTCGCGATGATCACCGGCGACGCGCAGCAGGTGGCCCAGGCGGTTGGTCAGGACCTGGGGATCGATGAGGTCTTCGCCGAGGTCCTGCCCCAGGACAAAGACACCAAGGTCACGCAGCTGCAGGACCGGGGTTTGAGCGTGGCCATGGTCGGTGACGGTGTCAATGACGCCCCCGCTCTGACCCGCGCGGACGTCGGTATCGCCATCGGTGCCGGCACGGATGTGGCCATGGAATCTGCCGGGGTGGTCCTAGCCAGTGATGACCCGCGGGCAGTGCTGTCGATGATTGAGCTGTCCCAGGCCAGCTACCGCAAGATGATCCAGAACCTGATCTGGGCCTCTGGCTACAACATCCTCGCTGTGCCGCTGGCCGCCGGAGTGCTCGCCTCGATCGGGTTCGTGCTGTCTCCGGCCGTGGGCGCGATCTTGATGTCTGCCTCGACCATCGTGGTGGCCCTGAACGCCCAGCTGCTGCGCCGCATTGATCTGGATCCGGCTCACCTGGCTCCGGCCGAGTCGAAGGAGGAACACGCCACGCCTACTCCGGCATCCACCGCCGTCCACTGATCCACCACTTCTCTCCACTGCCCCCATATGACCCTGAAAGGTGCTGTTGCAAAGTTGGGGCAGTAGGAAGGGCGACGTGAAATAGTCACAGCCATGGGTGTCTTCTCCGGTCGTCATTTCCCCCGTGACATCATTCTGTGAGCGGTAGGTGGTACTGCCGCTACGGGCTCAGCTACCGCGATCTGGAAGAAATGATGACCGAACGCGGCGTACCGGTCGATCACACCACGATCTACCGCTGGGTCCAGAAATACGCCCCTGAGCTGGACGAGCAAACACGGTGGTACCGGCAGGTACCTGACTGGCAGGCCAGTTCCTGGCGGGTGGATGAGACCTATATCCGGGTCGGCGGCAGGTGGTGCTACCTCTATCGGGCGATCACCGCCGGTGGTCAGACCCTGGACTTTTACCTCTCTCCGAAGCGGAACGTGGCCGCAGCGAAGCGTTTCCTGGCCAAGGCCGTCAGATCCAATGCGTCAGCCGGGTATCCCAGAGTGATCAACACCGATAAAGCACCCTCACTAGCCAGGGCAATCGCCGAGTTGAAGTCAGAGGGAATCTGCCCGCCAACAGTGGAACACCGTCAGGTGAAATACCTCAACAACATCCTGGAAGGCGACCATGGTCGGCTGAAGCGGATCCTCGGGCCGAAAGGCGCGTTTAAGAACCGGACATCTGCATATCGGACGTTGAAAGGGATGGAGGCGATGCACTCATTGCGGAAAGGGCAAGGCGTGATGTTTGCCTACGGGCAACCGACCCCGGACGCGGTGATCGTCAACCGGGTCTTTGAGACGGCCTAACAATGCCCACACGTAGCGGCCGTCAGGGAATGCGAAACTGAGTCTTCGCTGCTCTCCGCCCAACTTTGCAACAACACCTTCTAGTCGCTGTTCTTCTGCTTAGTGCGCAGCATATCCATGCTCATCACGGCGCCGATGATGGCGGCGTGATGTTGCTCATTGAGGCCCGGCGTGATGCGCAGGCGATACGTGTTTTTGCCCATGAAGAAATTACCCATGCCAGTCCATTCGCTAGAGACGTCAGCAAGCAGGCGATCTTCTGAAGTGATGGAAAGATTCCAATCCCAGAAGTCGCCGTGAATTTCGACGTCGGCAAAGCCCTCCATGGTCAAGTCCAACTTTGTCTTGAGCATGGAGAAACGCTTGGTAATGACGGCCATGGGCTTTTCGATTCCCGGCAAGTGCACCTCATAGGTATCCCGCAGAAAATTCGGCGGGTCCGAAATCGTCATGACCGTCTGTAGCGGGTTGCCTTCAGCATCCGTGATGGCAACCTCCAAGCTGCGGGAGGATTTAAACACCATGTCTTTGAGACTGGTGGATTGCAGGATAGTGCCCACAGGGGTGCCGTCTAGATCGGTGATCATGAACTGATCGTTGAGGAAGGACTTGGTCTGAGTAATTACGAGCTCGTCAAGTGTGAATAAATTTTGCGTCATACCAGCCACTGTAGGGAAGCTGCTGGTTTTATTCCTCCTCCCTAGGGGTGGTTTTCTGCTGGCGCATGAGTTCTTGCGCCTCCTCATATGCTCGGGCGCGGTGGGCAGTCATGGTTTGAGCAAATGTCTGCACCCAATTCTTGTTCTTGGGCGCCAGCGGGCCGGAGGGCTCGGTGGTGGTCCAGGTGCCGTCCTCAAAAAGCCAGATGATGTCGCGCGTGTGTGGATCCATGACATAAAAGACGCGTCCATCGGTCTTTATGTTGTGGTGGTGCTGGCACAGGCAGGCGAGGTTTGAAGACGTGGTCGGCCCGCCGTCCGCGTGGTTGATGCGGTGATCCTTCTGGCAGGCAGATGCCGGGCGGTTGCAGCCGGGGTAGCGGCAGGTGCCATCGACGCCTTCCAGGTACGCAGTCATGGCGGCGGGAGTAACATAACCCTTGACCTCGTGGTTAGGGTCCATCTCCCGGATTTTGGTGTAGGGCAGCGCGTTGGAGCGCGCCGGGTCGAGCCAGCCCACGGACTCGATAAAGGCCGGGGAATTGGGCACATCGGTGGCCTTGTAGGCGTTGAGGATGATCTCGGGGGCTTGGGTGCGGCCGGTAAGGAGCGCAACGGCGGCGTCGGCAAGCGAGCAATCTAGCTCCAGCGCGGTCTGCCGGATGCATTTATCGACGCTCGCGATAACCGCCGGGTCCGCACTCAAAGTCACCGCCGAGGTGTTATCGCCCCAGTTTTCCATGGTGTAGCGCGGCTGGGTAGGGCCCTGGGTGACGGCCAGCGTGTCATCGGCGAGGTTGATGAGCTCGTTGAGCTTGCGCTTGATCTGCGCCTGCGTGCGCATGGCCTGGTTCGGCCGGGTAGGGGTGAGGTAGGCGGTGAGCTGCTCATCGATGCGCGCCACCACCTCCGGCGTCGGGTTGCCCAAGCGGTTGAGGGACTTATTGATGGCAATAATGCGGTCGAGGTCCAAGTGATAGAGGCGGTGCTGCAGCGCCTGGAGCTCGGGTAGCTCTTCCAAGCGGTGCAGCGCCATGAGGATATGGCCGATCCGGCTTTCATTAACGCCGGTAGTGCGGTAGAGGGACTGGGTGACTAATTCGAAATCAGAGTCGAGATCCGGGACTTGGCTCACCCAGAACTCGTACTCCGTCTTTCGCATCTCAAAGGCTAAGCGTGTGGTGGGGTCGGTGGTGTTGGTCGTGGAAAAGTAGGGTTCTTCCATGGCGCATCGTACCTAAATTATCGTGTGAACTTGTGTACGATTCACACCTTATAACACCCCTCGGACACGAGCCTTTTTCTCCGCATTGAACCAGCTCAGGAGCTATATTCCGGATCTTTAGTTGGGAGGGAATTTTCGCTGCTTTGTGCCGCGTGTTTCTTGTCCTGCTTGCGCATGAATCGCAGGCCCCAAATGACCAGTGTCCACGTGATGAGGGCGATAAGGAGAATGGTCACCGGCCAATCACCCGCAATGATGGTCGAGGCATTGAATAGGGTATGCAGGGCGATGGCGGCCAGCCAGAATCCGGCCACCTGCCAGTAGCCGTGGCGCGCACCCGCATAGAGCTTGCCGACGCCCCACGCCGCAACCCCCGTATACAGCGCATGGCCAAAGGCGCCGGTGAAGATTCGCCCGGTACCGGTAATGAGTACGCCCCAGAGATCGCCATCCAGGTCATCGATGGCCGCGTTGAGGATGAACGGCACGTTTTCCATGGCATCGAAGCCCAGGCCTACCGCCATGCCGATCGCGGCGGCCTGGTACGGATGCCGCACGTTCCCAAAGGCCGCAATAATAATGACGACGCCAAGGAGCTTGATGGTTTCCTCCGGAAGCGGCGAGTAAAAGGCCCCGTCCAGGTAGGTGAGCCCCAGCTTGTCTGAAATCCCCACCATCTGGTCGTTGAGGCTTACCACTACCGGCTGGGCGAGCGCGCCCCATAGGATGCCCTGCCACATTGGCCGCGGCCTAAACCACCAGAATCCCAGTCCAAGCGTCAGGCCCGCACAGATGAGCGCGCCGAGGAGTCCGACCTCGGTAAAACGGCGATCAACAAAGAAAAAGCCGGAAACTACCAGGCCGAAAGCGATAGATAGCCAGTACAGATTCTTCATGCTTTTTCTACCTCCTGGGCAAGTTCTTCAGCCCGCGGTCCGTGCAAGGAGAGGAACGTGGTGAGGCCATCGCCCTCAATGCTGATGGCTACGAGGTCGCCATCGCTAAGCGTGCGCTTATCCCCGTCGCGGTCGATGTCTCCTTCTGGCATGGCCGTGCTCTCACCCATTGCCCGGAGGTAGCGCCGAGTGGCTTGGTCTTTGTCCTGTACACCGACTTCTTTAGCGCGGATCTGGGTGCCGTCACAGTCCCAGCGTGGTTCACTGCTGGTAGAGCCATCTTCTTCCGTGCAGGATAATCCGGGGATGCGGGCCTTTCCGGCCTCCACTTCAGAAGTGGGGTTGTCATACATGTCTGGCAGGAGCGCATTGGTGCCGTAGATGGCGCCAAATACTACGCCCGCCGCGAGGATGAGTGGTGTGCTTTTCATGCCTTCAACGCTAGGTACGCACTGCTCAGCGCGGTATCCTCCGCGGGGAGGATTAGGCCGGTCGCAGGGAGGATTTCTTCCCCATAAGTTTCCTTAAGCCCTGTGATAGGTTGGGTGCGTGTTTGAGGAGCTAGAGGCAGAAGCAGAAGCAAAAGACGAGCCCAGCCGCGTCTGGTGGCAATGGTGGGCACCCATCGCCATCGCTGCTGTTTTCATCGTTATTCCGCCCGCTGTCTACCACCTTGTCCCCGGCCTTGCCCTGCTCATCCTCATGGCCGTGCTGACGGTGATCATTGCTCTTGTCGACGGCGCCACTTTCCGCGCCTCCTGGACCATCTTCTGTGTGGCTGGGCTGGCCTATTTTGCCGCCATGTCACTGTATTTCAATGAAGGAACGTGGATTTACCTCCCAGTGTTTGTTTTCCTGGCATGGGCCGCGAGCAAGCTGGGTGCCGTGGTGGGCTCTAAGGCAGGGAAGAGCTAATGGAGACGTGGCGCCTAGAGCACCCCGAGGTGGGCACCATTGAGGTGCAGCGCGGGTATGATGCCGAGTTCGCTGAACTGGGAGAGTGGCCAAAGAAAGCGAAGGACTTCACCCCGGTTCCAGGCGATGCCACCCTGCAGGAACGCCTCCGGCTCTGGCGGAAGAATCCCAGCCCGCGCCTGCAGATTGTGGTCAACGGTCAGGTACGCAGCCGCCACGATCGGCCCCGCGCGGGCCGGTATTCGCTCAAGAAGAAGATAGAAAAAGACCTCACCCTGCTCGAGAACTCCGCCCCGCGCAGCAAACCATATCTGGATATCCAAGCCTCTCCCTTTGGCGAGCTTTTAGACGTCTACTACCGCAATGGGGAGGAGGCAGTCGCCTTCGATCCGCCGGCCGGCTCACTGGGAGAAAAGCGCCGCAAGGCCATGGAGGAAAGCTCCTTCAAGCGGGTGCTGTATCCGCTTTTGGGTGGCTTGGGAAAGTCCGGCTGGGCCATTGGCGTGATCGTGCTTGGCCCGATCATCAGCCGCATCTTGTCCCGGTTGTTGCCGGATTGGGAGCTGCCGGAGATTAACCTGCCGGATATCGCGCTCCCGGTGCCGGAGTTTCCGCAGATAGAGCTTCCGGTGCCGAATCTCGACTTCAACATCGACATCGATCTGCCCGACTGGCTCGTATTCCTCATGGATTACAGCAAGGTGTGGGTACCACTCATCATCGCCATCGTGGTGGGCATTCAGGCAGTGCGCAATGCCAAAAAGTCTGAAGAAAAGAAGCAGCAGTGGCAGCAGGGCGGCGCGTATGCTGACGGCCATGAAGATTCACGGCGCGATTGATGCGGAGGGCCGGTGCAAGCATTGGCATTCGCCGCTGGATGTGGTGGCCAATAAGTGCGCCACCTGTGGCGAGTATTTTGCCTGCGCGCTGTGCCACGCCGAGTTCACTGAGCATGAGTTTGGGCCCATGCTTGTCGACGCCCCCTCAGTACTCTGCGGCGCTTGCCGCACCGAAATGAACTATCATGCCTACTCCGCCGCGCCTGCGTGTCCCCACTGTGGGCATAAATTTAATCCCGGCTGCAGTGCGCATGCCGGGATCTATTTTCAGCTAGACCGCTAAGCGGTCCGGCCAAGTGAGAGTCTTAGAAGGAAGACAGCTGCTGCAGCTGCTGGATCTGCGGGATCTGTGGCAGCTGGAACTGGGATACGGCGTTCTGGGCAATCTTGGCCGCGTCCGGGATGCGGAAGGTCTGGCCCAGGAATGGGACGTCAACAGTTGGCTGGCCCGGGATGGTGCCCAGCTCGATGACCTTGGCATTCTTGGCTGGTGCCGGTGCCGGTGCCGGTGCCGGAGCTGGCTTTGGTGCGGGGGCATTGCCGCGCTGGCCGCCGGTGTTGACCGGCTTGCCCTGGCCAGTGGTGCCGTTTAGGCCGCAGCGGGCAATAGCCTCATCCATGCGGCCGATGGCGCCGCGGACTTCGTTGCCGCGTGGGTGCACGGTGGCAACGGCCAGGGCCTGGGACTTCTTCTGGTTGTAGTCAGCGGAGTTGGTCCAGTACTGCTTGGCCTGGGAGCAGGAAATCTGGCCGGCGGGCATCTTGTCGAGGAGGGTGTCGACGGCGTCGGCATGGGCAGCGGCAGGGGCGGCGAGGGTTACGGTCAGGGCGGTAGCTGCAGATAGCAGCGCGGACTTACGTGCAAAGCTCATGCCAGACATCTTGCCATAAATGTTACTCCTGTGACAGGCCTAGGAAGCGATTGACCAAGCTGTGGTAAGCGCGCACGGTCAGTTCGAGGTCTTCTAGGTAGAGGTGCTCGTCGTGGCTGTGCAGCTGCGAATTGGCGCTGGCCATATCGCGGCCCTCGGCGTGCATGGCAAAGCCATAGGCATTGCCACCCTTGCGGCGGGCGAAGCGCAGGTCCGAGCCGCCGGTGGCGTGAACTGGGACAACGGCTTTGTCGGGGAAGAATTCCTTGGAGGTGGCCTCAATCGCCCGCCATAGCTCGGTATCGGTGGAGGATTGCGTGGCATCTTCGGTGATGAGGTGTTCGATTTCTACCTCATCGGCCATGTCCCCGAGTGCGCTGCGCAGGAAGTCATCCAGATCCTCCTGGGTCTGGCCGGGGAAGGGGCGCACATCCATTTCCAGGTAGGCATGCGAAGGCAGCACGTTGATGGCGCCGCCGGCGCGCAGGACGGTCTCGGCGATGGTGGTGTGGCTAAAGGCGTGGGCGTAGGCGTCGAGGTTGCCGAACTTGGAGTAGTCACCGGTGCCGTCGATAAGCTCCTGCTCCGTCTGGGGGTCAAACTTGAAGGTGCGCACAAAGCCCTCCCAGATCTCATTGGAGGCCGTGGGCGGCTCAGCGGCGGCGATGCGGCGGGCCACCTCACCGATCTTTACGATGGCAAAGTCCTTGCCATAAGGGGTAGAGCCATGGCCGGCATCGCCATGCACGTGCAGGCGGCGCTGGCCGGCGCCCTTTTCGCCCACGTTGAAGCCCACCGCGCCGGGCAGGTGGCTGCCGCCGGTCTCAGACAGGCAGTTCTTCCACGAAAAGGCATCGGGGTGGTTCTCGGACATAAAGCGCACGCCAAGCCCGCCGCGGGCCTCTTCATCGGCCATGCCAACAAAGGCGAGGGTACCGCCCGTGTTACCGGCGCGGGCGACCTCTCGCGTGACGGCGGCCATGGTGGCGGTAATAAAGAGCATGTCTACGGAACCGCGGCCGTAGAGCTTGCCGTCCTCGATAAGCGCCTCGAAAGGCGGCTTGGTCCACTTCGGCTCGTCCACGGGGACGACGTCGGTATGTCCCATGAGGGTCAGCGGTTCCTTGTCCGGATCGCCGGGGACGGTCACCACGATGGAAACACGGCCCGGGTGGGACTCGAAGCGCTCAATCTGCACGTCTTCACCTGCGAAGAATTTTTCCAGGCTATCCGCATTGCGTACCTCGTGGCCGGAGTCTGGCGTGAGGTCATTAACGCAGGCATTGCGGATCAGCTCTTGGAGGAGGGAGAGGGTGTCATCATAAAGCGTCATGCTACCGAGCCTAACGCTGGGAAAAATTTTATGTGATTTTAACCAAAGCTGAACGCTGTTCAAGTATGGTTCACACTATGAGCATTGTTGACATCGCCCGTGAGAAAGCCCTGGAGCAAGGCAAGGGCCTCAACCAGGAAGAACTACTGCAGGTACTACAGGTCCCGGATTCCCAATTGGAGGAAATCGCCGATATCGCCCACCAGACCCGCCTAAAGTGGTGTGGTCCAGACGTATCGGTGGAAGGCATTATCTCCATTAAGACCGGTGGTTGCCCAGAGGATTGCCACTTCTGTTCTCAGTCCGGCCTCTTCGAGTCCCCAGTGCGCGCCGTGCGCCTCAACATCCCGGAGTTGGTGGAGGCGGCGCAGAAGACCGCCAAGACCGGTGCTACTGAGTTCTGCATCGTCGCTGCGGTGAAGTCCCCGGATGATCGCTTGCTGGACCAGGTAGGCGAGGCGATTGCCGCGATTAATGACGCCGTCGATATCGAGATTTCCTGCTCCCTGGGCACCCTGACCCGCGAGCAGGCGCAGCGCCTAAAGGACATGGGCGCGCAGCGTTATAACCACAACCTGGAGACGTCCCGTTCCTTCTTCCCCAATGTGGTCACCACCCACACCTGGGAGGAACGCAAGCAGACCCTCGACTATGTACGCGAGGTAGGCATGGAGGTTTGCTGCGGCGGCATCATCGGCATGGGCGAGTCCTTGGAGCAGCGCGCCGAGTTCGCCGCGCAGCTGGCAGAAATTGATCCCTGCGAGGTGCCGATGAACTTCCTGGATCCGCGCCCGGGCACCCCATTTGCGGATCGCCCGCTGGTTCCGCTGGGTGAGGGCCTGCGCGCCGTGGCGGCATTCCGCTTGGCTATGCCGTCTACCACTTTGCGCTTTGCTGGCGGCCGCGAGCTTTCGCTTGGCGACGACGGCACGGAGCGCGGCCTGCTCGGCGGCATCAACGCCATCATTGCCGGCAACTACCTGACCACCCTGGGCCAGCAGATTGAAAAGGATGTGGACATGTTGAACCGCATCGATCTGCCTATTAAGGCCCTGTAGTGCCTGGCTTATGCGAGCCGACGTCCGAGTTGGCTGCTGCCGTCCTGGCTGGGGATGAGCCGATTTTCCATCCGAATACCGGCAAGCCGATCGAAGAGGCCTTCACGCTGCACCCCGCTGCTGCCGCTGGCCTCGATGTGCCGCGCTACTGCCAAATTTGTGGCCGGCGCATGGTGGCCCAGGTACGCCCCGATGGCTGGCATACCAAGTGCTCGCGCCACGGGGAGCTGGATTCGGAGTGGCTATACGTAGAGCACTTGCCCGAAAGCTAGCATCGGGAGCATGGATCCAGCCGTCTCCCTTGCTCACCAGTCCGCGCTGCGCTCGATCACCCGAGTGGTAGAGGAATCGGCGCCGCATACGGAGCCAGGGCGGGCTTTAGGGGACGTCGTCAAGCAGCTGCGCGAGGGTCCGGTAATGGTGCTAACGGGGGCCGGAGTGTCGACGGAGTCGGGCGTGCCGGATTATCGGGGCCCGCGCGGCTCGCTTAGTAGGCACCGGCCGATGACCTATCAGGAGTTTCGCCACGACCCGGCCGCGAGCCATAGGTATTGGGCCCGTAGCTTTGTGGGGTGGCGGGTCATGGATTCCGCGGTGCCGAACCGCACGCACTATGCGCTCGTGGAATTAGAGCGCGCCGGGCTGGTCAATGGTGTGGTCACGCAAAACGTAGACGGCCTGCATAAACAGGCAGGAACCATGAACCTGGTTGCGCTGCATGGCGATATGGAAACCGTCGTGTGCTTAATGTGCGGGCAGCGGGAGGCGCGGCCGCACTTCGATGCGCGCCTAGCCGCAGCGAACCCGGGGTACTTGGAGCGCCTCGTCGTGGAGGCGGACCAAGTGAACCCGGACGGTGACGTGACCCTGGATGAATCCGACGTGGCGGCGTTTCGCATGGCCGGATGCGAGCGGTGTGGTTCTGAATTGTTGAAGCCGGACGTGGTCTACTTTGGCGAGCCCGTGCCGCTCGAGCGCCGCGATGCCGCTTTCGCCGTGTTAGGACAGGCGCGCTCGCTGCTGGTTGCTGGGTCTTCGCTGGCGGTAATGAGCGGGTATCGCTTTGTGCTGGAGGCAAAGAAACAGGGCAAGCGCGTGGCCGTCATCAATGGCGGGCCCGGCCGGGGTGATAAGAAAGTGGATACGCTGTGGCGCACGCAGGTGGGTTCGGCTTTTGACGCGGTGCTTGATGAGCTGGAGCTCTAACTAGCGTGGGATAGTCTCTACTAATTCCAAGATGGTGCGCACGATGGCGTGGACGCGCTTGTCCATCGGCATATCCTCGTGCATGACCACTGCTCGGCGGTCGAAGTCTTGGACGTAAATATTTCGCACGGTGCCCTCTGCGACGCCGCGGGGGTCGAGGAAGCAGGTTTCGGGTGGAACCACGACGGCATCAGACCGGGTGGCAATGCAGGTATAGCTCACTCCTGATTCCAAGTCGCCATCGCGATTGGCCTCGCGTAGGGCTTCGCTGCCGACAATTTGGTCCATTCCCGCTGGTCCAAACCAGCCATCGATGACGGAGCGCATTACCGCCTCTTGGCGCGGGGTACGAATGAGGCGGCTGACGATGCCACCATAGGTGGTCCCATGATTCGGCGCGCTAATGCACATCAGGTGCAGGACGTTTTCGGCGCCGCCAATCATCCGCATCCAATAGCGGGCAAGCAGCCCGCCTTGCGAGTGGCCGATGAGGATGACCTTGTCCGCGCCGGTGGCCATGCGCACGGTGCGGATATAAGCATCGAGTTGCTGGGCGGATTCTGCAAGGGGTTGGGTGGCGCGGTGTCCATAATCGGGGGCGAAGACGGCCCAGCCGTCTTGGCGCAGTTCATTACCTAGGAGCTGCCATACGCCTTTGGTATCGCAGGTGCCGTGGATGAGGATGACCGGCCAGGGCCGCTCCGCAGTGGGACGCGCGCCCCAGTCATCTTCAAAGACGCCGCGCGGTTTAATGCGGGCACCAAGGGGAAGGGTAGCGGCGGCATCGGCGTCGAGGGCGGTATCGCCGGGGCTGGTCTTGACCTTCTGCGCTTTGATGAGGTCCGCAATCTCGGCCGCGACCTCCTCGCGCAGTGCCGTGGCCTCGGCAGGGGAGGCGATGCCGCGACGCGGGGAATCGGTCAATTCCTTCTCATTGGCACGCCAGAATTTGCGGAGTTGCTCGGAAATGGTGGATTTCAACTCAGCCATGGTTCCGGATTGTACTCGTTATTGCAGGTTAACTGTGTTTTTATCAGCGGTGAAGAAATTTATGGGCAAACCCTTGACCATCCTACGAAAGGTTTATAAACTTAGGCTTGCCTAATCACGGGCGGTGCTTGCAGGAGGGTGCGCTCCACTCCCTCCTTGGGCACCGAGAGATTAGTCATGGGGAGAAGGCCCGCCGATGTGCTGTCGGCGGGCCTTCGTTGTGGATAAAGGGCGGTTCCCGGCCTGAAGAAAAGGTGGCGCAAAAAGGGGTGTAAAGGAAATATAAAAATTGCGAGCGGGAGGCGTAAAGATAGCGCAAAGATTGCCTAGGGCAGCGGGGCTGTGGTCCTAACGTTTGTGCTTAGCAGGTGCTGCCTTGGTACCGGCACCTGGCAGGCATACCTGTCAGGCACAGGAAAGTTTCACTCGCACAAGGGGGTTTCCCACATGTTAGACATTGTGGCAATCCTGATAGCCATCCTGACGGTTGGCTGTCCCTCCGTCCTCAACGAGCTTCTGGACGGTGATGCATAACCATGAACACCATTACAGCGGTCATTGGCCTCGTCATTGTTGTGGCGTTGGTGACCTACCTCATCATTTCCTTAGTTGATCCGGAGCGTTTCGCATGATCGCCGGCATTGGGGCGGTGTTACCGCAGTTCCTCGCCCTCGTCGTCTTGCTCGCGGCGGCATATGTTCCTTTGGGCAATTGGATCGCACGCAGCTACACCTCTGACAAGGACTGGGCGATAGAGCGTGCGGTGTATAAGGTCCTGCGCGTTGACCCAAACCGCGGGCATAACAGCAAGAATTACAGCCGTGCATTGCTTGGTTTCAGCTTGGCATCCGTACTCGTTCTTTACGCGGTGCAGCGCCTACAAACCGTTGTGCCTAGCTTTGGCAATTCCCGCTCCGCAGCGGTGGAACCGTGGATGGCGTTTAATACCGCGGCGTCATTCGTGTCCAATACCAACTGGCAGTCCTATTCGGGCGAAGAAACTCTGACCAATGCTGCGCAGATGCTTGGCCTGACCGTCCAGAACTTTGCCTCCGCGGCTGTCGGCATGTGTGTGGCGGTTGCGCTCATTCGCGGTATCGGTCACTTGGGATATAGCCGTGACAAGCTGGGCTCTGAGAGCGGACAGCGCCTCATCGGAAATTTCTGGGTTGACCTCACCCGCGGTTTGGTGCGCATTCTCTTACCGCTTTCTTTACTGATTTCCTTCGTCCTCATCTTGGGCGGAACCATGCAAACCTTCGGGTCCAACCTGGTGAGCTCCGCGGGCGTGGATATTCCGCGCGCTCCGGTAGCTAGCCAGGAGGCAATTAAACTGCTGGGAACCAATGGTGGTGGCATCTTCGGTGCCAACTCGGCGCACCCTTTTGAGAACCCCACTGGTTTTACCAACCTGGTAGAAATTTTTTCCTTGCTGGTTATCTCTTTCTGCTTTATCCGTGCCTATGGGGTAATGCTGAAATCGCAGAAGCATGCCTGGACCCTGCTTGGCGTCATCGGCGGCATTTGGACCATTATGGTTGCCTTGGTGGTATGGGCACAGCACACTACCACCGGTGCGGCAGCTCAGGCAGCTGGCGGCAACTTGGAGGGCATCGAACAGCGCCTAGGTATTGACGCTTCCGCACTCTTTGCGGTGTCTACCACGGGCACTTCTACCGGCGCGGTCGATTCGATGCACGATAGCTACTCACCATTGGGTGGTGGCTTGTTGATCCTCAATATGCTCCTGGGCGAAATTGCACCAGGCGGCGTGGGCACGGGTCTCTACGGTCTGCTGATGGTAGCAATTCTCGCCGTATTTATCGGCGGCCTGCTCGTTGGGCGCACACCGGAGTTCATGGGCAATAAGGTCGGCCGCAAGGAAATCTCCGCGGTGAGCCTGTACATCCTCACCATGCCGGTCCTCGTCCTGGTAGGCGTGGGCGCATCGGTGGCTCAGCGCAAGCTGGTAGAGCTTTCCGCGACCAACTACGGCGCGCCGGGAACCCCGGATAACGCGCACGGTCTCTCCGAGGTGCTCTATGCCTTTACCTCGGCGTCGAATAATAACGGCTCGGCCTTCGCGGGCCTGACGGTAACCGAGCCCTGGTGGCAAGTCACCCTCGGTATCGCCATGCTGCTGGGCCGCTTCCTCCCCATCGTTTTCACCCTGTACTTGGCGGGCAGCCTAGCCGGTCAACGCCGGCAGGCCACTACCGCCGGCAGCTTGCCGACGTCCGGCGTGACCTTCGCGCTGCTTACCATCGGCGTCATTGTGTTGGTCGCCGCCCTTACCTTCTTCCCCGTTCTTACCTTGGGTCCCATTTCGGAGGCACTCTCATGACAACATCAACTATGACCACTGAGCAACGCACTCCTCAGCGCTCTGCCACCAAAAACAGTGGGTTGGCTGCGGCAGCGTTTAAATCGTTGCCGCACAAGATGTCCCCGCTCGCCCAAGCCCGCAACCCCGTCATGTTCGTGGTGTGGGTAGGCGCCGCGCTGACTACCCTGTGGTCCATCTTTAGCCCCAGCGTTTATGGCTGGGTGGTGACCGTATGGTTGTGGTTTACCATTGCGTTCGCCGCGTTTGCTGAGGCATATGCCGAAGGCCGCGGTAAAGCCCAAGCGGATAGCTTGCGCGCCGTGCGCGATGACGCCACCGCGAACCTAGTCACCGATGGCGGCATCGAGGTCATCGCCGCTTCTGAGCTCACCAAGGGCGCTATCGTGCGCGTGGAAGCCGGAGAGACTATCCCAGGCGACGGTGACGTCATTGAAGGCGCGGCAACCGTCGATGAATCTGCCATTACCGGCGAGTCTGCTCCCGTGGTTCGCGAGGCCGGTGGAGATCGCTGTGCTGTGACCGGCGGTACCGTGGTCTTGTCTGATTCCATCCTGGTACAGATCACCTCGGAGCCGGGATCAACCTTCGTCGATACGATGATTGCCTTGGTGGAGGGGGCGGAGCGCCGCAAGACCCCGAATGAGATCGCGCTGAGCATCCTCCTGTCTACCTTGACTATCCTCTTCCTCATTGCGGTTACCGCACTGGCCCCAATGGGGTTGTTTACCGGCGCGGAGCTCTCCCCGCTCTCGCTGGTGGCCCTGTTGGTCTGCCTCATCCCAACCACCATCGCTGCCCTGCTATCCGCAGTGGGAATCGCGGGAATGAACCGCCTCGTGCACCACAATGTTCTGGCTACGTCCGGACGCGCGGTGGAGGCGGCGGGAGACGTAGCGACCCTACTCATGGATAAAACCGGCACCATCACCTATGGCAACCGGCAGGCTACCGGGCTTATCGTTGCGCGCGGTGTCGATGAGCAGGAAGCTGCGGAGATAGCCCGCGTTGCTTCGGTTGCCGATGAGACCCCGGAGGGGCGCTCCATCGTGTCGTGGTTGACTGAAAACTACCACCTTTCTACCGCAGCAGGAGAGGAAGAAAAGACCGCTGAGGTCATTCCATTTAGCGCTTCTACCCGCATGTCTGGGCTTGACCTCAGAGGCCGAAAGCTGCGTAAAGGCGCCGGCGATGCTGTACGCCGGTGGGTAACCGAGGCGGGTGGCCACTGGCCGCAAGAAATTGAAGACTCCGTGACCCAGATTGCTGAAGGTGGTGGAACCCCGCTGCCCGTTGCTGTGGAAGAATCCGACGGCACCCGCAGGGTTATTGCGGTGGTGCAGCTCAGTGACGTCGTCAAGCCGGGCATGGCGGAGCGCTTCGCCGAACTGCGCCAGATGGGCATCAAAACCATCATGGTGACCGGCGATAACCCGTTGACGGCAGCGGCCATTGCTCAAGAGGCAGGCGTCGACGATTACATCGCGGAGGCCACCCCAGAAGACAAGCTGGCCAGGATCCGCGAGGAGCAGGCGCACGGCCGCATGGTCGCTATGACCGGTGACGGTACCAACGATGCGCCGGCGCTGGCGCAGGCGGACGTGGGCGTGGCCATGAATACTGGTACCTCTGCAGCGAAAGAAGCCGCCAACATGGTGGACTTGGATTCTGATCCGACCAAACTTATCGATGTCGTGCGCATTGGCAAGCAGTTGCTCATCACCCGTGGGGCGCTCACCACCTTCTCTTTGGCCAATGACTTAGCGAAGTACTTCGCCATCTTGCCGGCCCTGTTTTCTACCCAGCTTCCGCACCTTGAGCGCCTCAACGTGATGCACCTGCACTCGCCGCAATCCGCCATTGTGTCTGCAGTCGTATTCAACGCGCTCATCATCGTTGCTCTTATCCCATTGGCGCTCAAGGGCGTGGCCTATAAGCCGGCCTCTGCTTCGTCCCTGCTCCGCCGTAACCTGGGCATCTGGGGCCTGGGCGGCGTTATCACCCCATTCCTAGGCATCTGGCTCATTGACCAGGTAGTCAACCTGCTTCCAGGTATATAGAAAAAGAAGGACCAAAAATGCGTGTCTATTTTCGTAACCTCGCCGCTGGATTCGTAGCCGTACTATTGTGCGTTGTCGCACTAGGAATGATCTATCCCGCTGCCGTGTGGGGAATCTCCCGCATCAAGCCGGACTCCGCCGAGGGCAACCTCATTTACCAAGGTGAGTGCCTAGCTGGCTCGACCCAGCTCCAAGATGGCCAGACCGAAGGCCCGTACTTCTTCCCCCGTTCCGAAGGCATGAGCAATTACGGCGCTAGTAGCTCCGAGCTAGAAAAAGCCGTGCAGGAGCGGCGCGGGGACATCGCCAAGCGCGAAGGCGCCGCCCCAGAAGATGTTCCCACCGATGCGGTAACCGGTTCCGGCTCTGGTGTCGACTCTGGCATTAGCCCTGCGTACGCTGAACTACAGGCTCCGCGTGTCGCACGAGAGCAGGGGATGAGCACCGAAGAGGTGCGAAGCCTCATCGAGGACAACACGGAGCATGCCAGCCTCGGGTTCCTGGGCGAAGACGCAGTCAACGTCACTACTCTCAACCGAGCGCTGCCCAATCCCCCGTCCTGCTCATAAGATGAGTGCCATATGAACGACAAGAAAGTTCCGGCGCGCACCAAGCGTGGCGCTTTGAAGATCTACCTCGGCGCGGCGCCTGGGTCTGGTAAGACCTGTGCAATGCTCAACGAGGCGCACGGCCTTGTGCTGGCCGGCCGCGATGTGGTCATTGGCATCGTGGAAGATCATGGGCGCGAATTCACTCGGGCGCTGTGTGATGGCCTTGAGACCATCCCGCGGCGCTACGCCGCCGGGCTATCTACCGGAGAACTCGATACTGCAGCCATCATCTCGCGCCAGCCGGAAACCGTTCTGGTCGATGAATTTGCCCATTCCAATCCGCGCGGTGAGGAACACGCTAAGCGCTGGGAGGACGTAGAGGAACTCCTAGCCGCAGGAATCGATGTGATTTCTACCCTGAACATCCAGCACCTTGAAAGCCTCAATGACGTAATAAACCAGATCACCGGTATTTCCCCGCAGGAGACGGTGCCAGACGAGGTGGTGCGTGCGGCGAACGAGATCGAGTTGGTGGATGTATCCCCGCAGCTCTTACGCACCCGCTTGAGGGATGGCCAAGTCTATAAAGAAGCGCGCATTGCCCCAGCCTTGAATAATTATTTTAGGGTGGGCAATCTGACTGCATTGCGGGAGCTTGCCCTGTTGTGGTTGGCGGACCAGGTTGATGAGGCTCTCGCATCCTACCGTTCTGAGCAGGACATTACCGATACCTGGGAAGCGCGGGAACGGGTGGTTGTGGCCATTCAGAACGTCGCGCACGCAGAACTGCTCATTCGCCGCGGGCGCCGCATCGCATCCAAATCCTCAGCCGAGCTACATGTCGTCCACGTAATTTTTGGGGACTCCTTTTCTTCCGGTGAATCTTCTGTTGCAGGTTCCGCTCAACAACTGTCCAAATTACAATCCTTGGCTCAGGACGTGGGTGCCCGTTTGCATCAGGTCACCGGTGACTCGGTGCCAGAAGCGCTGCTTAATTTTGCCCGCAGCGTTAACGCCACCCAGTTGGTCCTGGGGGTTTCACCACGGCGTCGCTTAGGCCTGCACTGGCGCGGCACCGTTGCTGAGGCCGTGTTGCGGGATTCAGGCAAGATTGATTGTCACATTGTTAATCTTCCGTCTGATAAGCCCTCGCCTCTTTCACCACTGCTGCGACCATTGCATTCCCTTCCGCGCCGGGCGGTGTCTTGGGTGGGCGCGGCTGTCGCTTTCGTCGCTTTGACCGCACTGTTGCAAGGCATCGACGGCTCAGCTTTGGGAACAGGCACGTGTTCCGCTTTTTACTTTGCGCTGATCCTTCTCGTAAGCATGCTCGCTGGCCTGTGGCCCGCGGTAATTATTGCGTGTGCCTCAGGCTTGGCGGTCAATTGGTTCTTTACCGAACCCCTGTACACCTTCGATATTGCTGAGCCAGCTAACGCTGTCATCCTCGTGGTCATGGTAGCCATTGCCCTGGCCGTTGGCCTACAGGTGCGACGCACCAAGATAGAGCGCCATAATGCGGCCATTGCCACGCGCGATGCTGAGCTCTTGACGGTCTTTTCCCGCGCAGCCCTTAACCGCCGTGCGGACGTATCTCCCATCGATGTAGTGCTTCGCAAGCTAGGAGAAACTTTCGGCTGCCATAAGGCTGTGCTTCTTGACGCCTCCGGGGACGTACTGTCTACCTGGCACGCTTCGGCGGCCTCGCCCCGGCAGAGTAAACACCTGCATATCCCCGCTAAGACTCATAAACGTGAGGTAGAAACGTTGGTCTCCAGCGAGGACACTACGGTGCAGATTGTGATGGAGGGCCCAGCGTTGTCCGCCCGCGACCGTGCTTTGGTGGCAGTTGTGGCCGGCTACCTAGCCGGCATCGTGCGCCGCGACAAGCTTTCGGCTGAGGCCGCACGTGCCGATGCCATTGCTGCCGCTGATGAATTGCGTCGTGCGTTGCTATCGAGCGTGAGCCACGATCTGCGCACGCCCCTAGCAACGGCCAAGCTGGCTGTGTCATCTTTGCAGAACTCCGAAATCGAATTCAGTCCAGAGGACCAACAAGTACTGCTGGCGGAAACTGCGGCTAGCATCGATCAACTCACGTTGCTCGTGACCAACCTATTGGACCACTCGCGCTTGAGCGCAGGAGCAGTAACCGCACGCCGGGATACTGTGGAACTATATGAGGTAGCCAATCGAGCTATTGCCTCCTGTGCCTTTGGACATAGCAAGGACCAACTTGGTCGCATTCATATTGGTTCTGGACTCCGCGGCTGCACCTGTTGCGCGGATAGCGTTTTGCTTGAACGTGTGCTGGCGAATCTATTCGATAACGCTTTACGTTACGCGCCGAGCGGACCAGTCAACGTTGATGCGCAGGTTAGGGATGAGCGCGTGGAGCTGAGCGTGAGTGATGAGGGGCCGGGAATTTCACCGGAAAAGCAGCGAGAGCTTTTCCAAGCTTTTCAGCGTTTGGGAGATACCAGCAATGACAACGGGGTAGGTTTAGGCCTCTCCGTCGTTCGCGGATTTGTGGAGGCCATGGCCGGTACTATCACCGTAGAGGCCACCCCAGGAGCGACCTTTATCCTGAGTTTCCCGCTGCGGGAGGAGAAAAGCCATGACTGATAAAAAGGCCACGATTGTCATTGTGGATGATGATCCGCGTTTGCTCACCACCTTGAGCATTAACTTTAAGGCGCGAGGATACGAGGTGTATGCATCCAGCACTGGGGCGGAGGGTCTGCAGGTGGTTTCCCTGCACCAGCCCGATGTGGTGATTTTGGATATGGGTCTGCCGGATATGGATGGGCGGGAGGTCCTCGATGGGATTCGTGGATGGTCAGCAATCCCCGTTCTGATTCTTACGGCCCGGTCCGATCCCCTTTTTAGTGCCTCGGCTCTAGATCGCGGTGCTGACGATTATGTGACCAAACCCTTTTCCATGGAAGAGCTCTTGGCCCGTGTGCGCGTGGCTTTGCGGCATGGCAGCCCCCAGCATCCATCTGCCCAGCGGGAAGCCACGATGGTGCGGGCGGGCGATGTGCTTATCGACGTCCCTCGACACTCCATCACCAAGGCAGGAAAGCCCCTTCACCTGACCCCCACTGAGTGGGGCGTGCTTACGACGCTGCTGCGTGCCCACGGCGGTTTGGTGCGCAAAGAAGATCTGCTCGCAGAGATTTGGGGCCCGGGCTTCGAAGGGCAAAGCCACTACCTGCGCATCTACACCTCGCAGCTGCGCCGCAAACTGGAAACCGATCCCTCTGATCCCCAATATCTGCTTACTGAACCTGGATTGGGATACCGCTTTGTTACCTCCCCAGGAGTCTAGGAGTAGCTGACGTCATTTTCTGCAGGGAACTACTCTTGCAGTGGCAATTCTGTGCAGTGGAGGGGTGCGAGTTGGTATCCATAACGCTTATGCGTCGAGGGCTTCGGTGTGCCCTGCGCATTTAACCAACTGCAAGCGCGTGAGAACTAAATATTTCAACTGGTCACCAGCGATTGTTCGTTCTCTAAATCATTTCTGGTGCTGCAGATTAGTTGCTTTTCCCTGAAGGGGTGACGGTGTCTGTCATGCTTTCCTGACCAAAGAACCTTCGAGCATATTTTTGGGTAGAAGGGTCTATTAAATCAAGCTACGTTGTACGCACCGTTAGAAGAAGGAATAGGGCTCTCTACTTTCATAAACTTGGCTCGATTTATTGTGCCAACGTTGAAGGTTATGAATTAGAGACGTCTGGGGTTGAAAGCTTGGTATCTAAAAATAGAGCTCCTCAAGACTCCGGTGTTCATTTATCGCTGTCTGGGTGGGGCTTTATCTGCGCACCTGCATTCGTGCAAGAAATCTTGCACGAATCTCTCGGGTAGCTTACTGTGGTCGATCGTTCAGGAATTCTTGCACGATTGGAGTTGTGATGAGCCCACGAAAGTATGAGCATCCGGCCACCGAGGACCTTGAATTCGTCCGTGTTCTGGCTGCGGTAAGTGATCCCATCCGGTTAGAGATGGTTAGGCGCCTGGCAGACGGTCAGGAGCACGATAGTTTGACGCTCGCTGATGACCTGCCTCGATCTACCCTGACCTACCACACTCGGCAGCTGCGTGAAGCCGGTGTGACGTGGACAAGAAGCCAGGGACGAACTTGTGTTATCTCTTTGCGCAGAGGCGATCTAGACGAACGGTTCCCTGGTTTGCTCGATATGGTGATTTCGAATGCTTAAACAGCTGTGGCCGTTAGTTTTGGGCAGTGTAGCGCTCGGATTGGACGCATATGTTATCGCTGGGCTGCTATCACAGATTGCAAACGACTTGGGTACAAGTGGCAGTGTGATCGGCTTGGGCGTTACCGCCTTCACCGGCGCGTACGCAATATCTGGTCCGCTGTTCTCGGGTAGGGCAGGCAAAGATCCGCGGAGTGGTCTGCTTGGAGCTGTTGCTGTGTTTTCTTTGGCGAATGTCGTGACTGCAGTCTCGCCTACAGTGAGCGTTTTTCTCGTGTCGCGCTTAATCGCAGGTGCGGCAGCGGGAATTTACTCGCCGTTGTCCTCAGCCGTAGCGGGGATGTCTGTCCCAGCAAAGTATCGCGGGCGCGCACTGTCTATGGTGCTGGCTGGCTTAGCGGTGGGAACTGTCGTGGGCGTACCGGTGGGATTGGGGGTAGCTAAACAGCTAGGCTGGAGGGCTACCATCGGTTTGGTCTCGGCCATTGGAATAGTGGCGTTAGCGGGTCTAGCATTGCGCAAAGCGAGTGTGGTACCAGCTGTGCCCTCCTCCTCGTTGGGGCAGCGACTCCGAGTCATCGGCCGAGTGGATAACTTCCTGACGACCTTAGTTACTTTCTTTGTGGGAGTGGGTTCGCTGGGGTTGTACACCTATATTCTTGTAGTGCTTGATCGTGTGCAGGTAGACACCATTGCTGGCATGTGGGTCTGGGGTATCGGCGGGGCAGTGGGTGCTTTTGGGATTGGGAGGGTGCTTGACAAGGTTAATAGTTCACGCAAACTAACGGTCACTATCATTGCATTACTCGTGACTGATTTCGCTCTACTGCTGCTCTTCCCTTCGAGCCACGTGGTGGCAGTGGTGTGTCTTTTTGCTTGGGGGCTTTTGGGGTGGTCGTCTATGGCACCGCAGCAGCATTCGATGCTCAGTGCAAACCCTGATGAAGGGGCGACTGCTGTTGCTGCTAATGCATCTGCGAACTACCTTGGCTCGGCAGTCGGCTCCGCAGCGGGTGGATTACTGTTGCCCTCCTCCACGGGAATCCTGTTAGGAGCATTAGGTGCAGTCCTAGTAGGAATCGTCTGCAGTATTGGGGCTAGTGCCTCTTCTCGCTCTCATACTGGGGACAATGTGAATTAGGAATACTTCGGATTGATGGGACGATGCCCGAATTGACATAGTCGAGCTCTTCGTCGCATTCCCTTTGAGACCTTTGCTTTGACACTCTTAGCAGCTAAAAGGGCTGATCCTAGGTCTTTGATTTTCTCGCAGTAAATCATGTCAGTATTGGTATCACTGAAGTTACCGCGGAAAAGAATAATGAAATGCGCGGACCGCTGCCGCGCTGCGAAGTCCCCGCTACACTCGCGCTTATGACCGATCTGCAGCATGTCCACTCCGTTGATGAGGCGGTAAACCGCCTGATCGAGATTTACGAGAATTCCTGCGAGCTCGCGCGCAAGACTTTGGAATCAGGAAACCTTGATGACTATCGCTATGTGGTTTATCCCAAGGTCACGGTGGATATCCGCAAATGGCAGCCGATCGATCGTTCCGAGCCCTTCGGCTACGTTAACGAGGCCGGCAAGTACTCGGCGGTAATCTCCAAGCCGCACATCATTCGGGACTACCTGCACGAGCAGCTGACTCGTTTGGCGGGGAATTATCCGTGCGATATCTTTGTTGGCCAATCCGACCAGCGCATTCCACCGGAGTACATCAAGGACACAAGGAAAGCCCCGCAGGAACGCGGGCCTATTCCGCGTCCGACGCTGGATGAGGTCAATGATGCAATCATTGATGGCGAATGGGATGCCTTCCACGGTGCGGAAAAGCCGCTTTTTCATTTTGGCGCCCAGCGCTTTGATATCGCGTGTGCACGCATTGAGCATTACACCGGCATCGAGGTCGATACGGTGCAGAAATACATTTTGTTTACTAACTACGCGATGCACACCACCGAGTTTGTGAAATTTGGTTTGCGCGAGCTAACCAGGGAAGACTCGCGCTATACCGCCTTGGTGCTGCCCAATGGGGAGACCATCCACCCCAACGATGCGGTGGACCTCGATGTGGATGGTCTGACCTTGACCTCTCGGTACCAAATGCCGCGCTTTGATCTGATTACTGCCGGTGGTGATGGCATCACGATGATCAATATCGGCGTAGGCCCCTCGAATGCCAAAACCATTACGGATTGCTTGGCGGTGCTGCGGCCGGAGGCCTGGATCATGATCGGCCACTGCGCTGGCATGGATGGGCGCATGCGCATCGGGGATTTGATTTTGGGCAATGCCTACCAGCGCAATGACCACATCTTGGACCAAAAGGTTGCGGCGACCTCTCCCATCCCGGCGATTCCGGAGGTACAGCGCATGCTCGAGTCTGCGGTGAAGGCGGTTTACGGCGACGATAATTCGCTCATGCGAACCGGTACGGTGCTCTCCACCGATGATCGCAATTGGGAGTGGCGCACTAACCGGGATCTGTGGGAGTGGCTGCGTACCTCCACCGCGGTGGCTGTAGATATGGAATCCTGCACGCTCGCGGCCAATGGCTATCGCTACCGCGTTCCCTACGGCACACTCCTTTCGGTCTCTGACCTGCCGCTGCACGCGGTGCCGAAGCTGCCGGCCCAGGCACAGGCCTTCTACTCCAACTCGAAGGAAGCTCACGTGATGTGCGCGGTGCGTGCGATGGAGCATCTAGCCGAAAATCCGGAGCGCCTGCGCACGCGCAAGCTGCGCCGGACTTTGGGTGAGGTTCCATTCCGGTAGGTGCCTTTTCTTTGGCAGGCAATGCTCGTTAAACTACAAAGAAATCCCATGACGCAAAAGGAGCCACACAATCGTGACTGAAAATTGGATCCACCCGGACCGGGAAAACCTCACCTGGGAGGTCTTCGGCGAGGCGAGCCGTAACCTGTCGGAACAGATTGTGGAATCTGGTTGGTTCCCTGACCTCATCGTGGGCGTCGCCCGCGGCGGCCTGATCCCAGCCGGTGCTATTGGTTATGCCATCGGTGTCAAGGCCATGGGTGCTATCAATGTGGAGTTCTATACCGATATCGGACAGACCCTGGAGGAGCCGATCATCTTGTCCCCGCAACTGGACACGGATTCGCTGAAGGGCAAGAAGGTATTGGTCGTCGATGACGTCGCGGATTCCGGAAAGACCCTGGATCTGGTGGTAAATCTGCTTAAGGAAACCGCAGACGAGGTGCGCTCGGCCGTCATTTATACCAAGCCGAAGACCATCTTTGAACCGGACTTTTCGTGGAAGAAGACCGATCAGTGGATCAACTTCGCCTGGTCCGTGCTGCCGGTCATCACTGCGGACGGCTCCTTTAAGGAAGGCTCCTAAAGTCTACTAGGATGTGCAGGCGTGATTAAAGAACAGCCTGCTCCTACCGGCGTCATCGCCAGTTTCCGTTATGCATTTTCCTCGCCTGCGCGGCTGCGCAAGGAAGTCTTTGGCGGACTCGCGGTGGCGCTTGCTTTGATCCCGGAGGTCTTAAGCTTTTCCATCCTTGCGGGCTTGGACCCGCGGGTGGGATTGTTTTCCTCCGTGGTGATGGCCATAGCTATCGCCTTTACTGGCGGCAGGCCGGCGATGATTTCCGCCGCGGCCGGTGCGGTGGCACTCGTTGTCTCACCGCTCGCGCATGAGCATGGGCATGATTATGTGGTCGCCGCAGTGTTGTTGGCGGGAATTATGCAGGTGGTGTTGGCCGCGGTGGGCGTCGCTAAGCTCATGCGCTTTATCCCGCGCTCGGTGATGACGGGGTTCGTCAATGCGCTGGGCATCATGATGTTTACTACGCAGTTGCCGCACCTTATTGATGTGCCGTGGATGGTGTATCTGCTGGTGGCTATTGGCCTGGCCATCATGCTGGGGCTGCCGCGGCTGACCACGGTGATTCCCGCCCCGCTGATTACCATTCTGGTGGTCAGCATTATTGCGGTGGCGGCCGGGTGGAAGGTGCCCGATGTGGCGGACCAGGGCGAGCTGCCTACCTCGCTGCCGGGGCTTTTCGTGCCGGATATTCCGTGGAATCTAGATACCCTGCAGCTGATTGCGCCCTATGCCTTTGGCATGGCATTGGTGGGCCTGATGGAATCGCTGCTGACGGCTAAGCTGGTCGATGACATTACGGATACCCACTCCGATAAGACGCGCGAGTCCTTTGGCCAGGGCGTGGGCAATATCCTCGCCGCGGCCATTGGCGGCATGGGCGTGTGCGCCATGATTGGCCAGACCATGATCGGCGTGAAGGCATCCCAGGCGCGCACGCGCTTGTCGACGTTCCTCGCGGGCGTCTTCCTCCTCATCCTCTGCCTGCTCTTTGGCGAGACCGTCGGTCGCATTCCGATGGCCGCCCTGGTGGCGGTGATGATCATCGTGGCCGCAACGACGGTGGATTGGCATTCGGTTAGCCCTCGCACTCTGAAGCTCATGCCGCTATCAGAAACGCTCGTGATGCTGGTGACGGTGGTAGGCACGCTGGCCACGCATAACTTGGCGGTGGGCGTGGTGCTCGGCGTGGTGGCAGCCTCGATCGGCTTTGCCCGCCGCGTGGCCCACCTGGTGGAGGTGGAGCACGTAGGCGATGCCGAGTATGCGGTGCGCGGCCAGCTCTTCTTCGCCTCCTCCAATGATTTGGTCTATGCCTTTGATTACACGCTGGATACCCAGCGCGTGGTGATTGATATGAGCAAGGCCGAGGTATGGGACGCCTCCACCGTGGCGACGCTGGATGCGGTGCAGAAGAAATACGCCGAGCGTGGCATCGAAGTAGAGTTCCGTGGCCTGGAAGGGGCGAGCGCGCAGCGCCTGAATCGCCTGAGCGGCCGCTTGGGTGATTAACATCACATTTTTAGCCTAGGGTGCGAAGGCTCAAGTAGTAGATGCCGAACTGGCCGCGGACTCGCGTCGGGATAAAAGCAGAGTATCCGCGATGACCTCGAGTTCTTAGGGGAACTTTGCCCGCGCTTGGGGGCTAGCTTTGTCTTGGCTAACTTAGGTTATCCAATCTAAAAAAGCATAATGACGTGCAAGTTTACTTAAGTAGGCCTTGCTGGATCACGGGAGAATCTTCGGTAGTGTAGTGTTTAGCACTTATTGATTTCCCTGCACAGAAAGGTTTTTACGATGGACGAGAAACTGCAAACCCTCCTGAATAACCAGGTCATTAGCGAGTACGGCGCTTCCATGGTCTATACCCAGCTGGCCTTCGAGATGGACAACCTCTCCTTCCCGGGTATGCGCGATTGGTTTATGGGCCAAGCCGCTGAAGAGCGCGTGCATGCCGAGAAGATTGCGGACCACTTGCTCTCCCGCGGTTATCGCGTAGAGCTCACTGACATCCCGGTTGGTTCCGTGAAGGCTGCTAACCCGCAGGATGCTTTCCAGGCTTCCCTGGAGCACGAGCAGAAGGTCTCCGAGGAGATCCGCACCATCGCTCGCGCGGCGCTAGACGCACAGGATCTGGAATCCCGCCAGCTCGTTGACTGGTTCCTGAGCGAGCAGGTGGAAGAAGAGGCTACCGTTTCTGAGATTCTGGACCAGATCAAGCTGGTGGGCAATGATGGTTCTGGCCTACTGCGCATCGATGAGCGCCTGGCTGGTCGCACCGAAGGCGGCGCTTAAGCCCGCGTGGGTGAATAACAAACCCATCAAGATTTAGAGCAATCCTCCCACGGCACTGCGGTGCGGTGGGAGGATTGTTTCTATGTCAACGCAACGCAAGGCTTTGTGCGCCATAAGCCTGTTAGTTCTGGCGCTCTTTCTCATCGTAGGAGCGGCAATCATGTCCACGCACGTGGCCTTGGGGGTATTTTTGACCACCGCGGCGCTGATGCTCGGCCCATTCGCCGGGCTCGCGCTGCTGGTTTATGGCGTCGCCGGCAAGCGTGGGGTAGTCACACGCTCGCTCTATAGCCTCGGCGGCATGCTGCTCCTCGGCGCCATCGGCGGCATCTTCGCTTTGTCCATGGACCAGGCTCCTGCGATGCTGCCTCTCTTTGTCGCTGGTGCGGGCGTGGGAATCGTGGCCGTGCTGACCCAAGCGCCGAAGCGCGCATAAACTGGCACCTGTTATGCCCAAACTCCTCTTTGATATGTACGGCGTGCTCATGCGCCCGGCCACCCCAGAAAGCCATGCGGACTTGGAGCGCCTCCTCGCGCCGCCAGATGTGGAGGCGATGCGGGAGGCCTACGGGTTTTATCGGCCGGACTACGATGCCGGCATCTTTAGTGATAGTCACTATTGGAACGAGGTAGCGGCCCGCGCCGGGCTGGGGGAGGTTCCCGTCGCGGAGGCGGTAGCGTGCGAAAACAGTGGCCTCCTGGAGGCGGATCCGGAGATGGTGGCGCTGGTCAAGGGGCTTATCGGGGAAGGCTATAGTGTGGGCATCTTATCCAATATCCCCACCACGCTGGCGGGCCAGGTGCGAAAGAAGCAGACGTGGCTAGAGGACTGTGCGGCGGTGACTTTTAGCTGCGATATTGGCGTGGCCAAGCCGCACCCGGAGGCCTATCGCGTAGCCGTGGATGCGCTCTCCGCGCAGCCGAAGGATACGCACTTTTTTGATGACCGCGTCGACTACGTGGAGGGCGCTAGCTACTGCGGGCTCAATGCGCATCTCTTTCGCGGCATCGACTCGGTACGCGAGGTGCTAAGCACACTGGAGTGAGCGGCCCAGCTCCAGCGGTTGGCGCAGGAGCTGATCGGTGGCCACGGTGCGGGCTACCGCGCGGACAATCTCCTTATGGCCGGGAATCATGCGCAGCTGCAGCTCATCGCCCGCGGAGGCGCGGACGGTCGCGGCGAATTGCTTGGGGGCCTGTGGGTCATCAGTAAACGCGCCGCCGGCGATGACCACGGTGGCCGGGGAGTGAGCCTTGACCAGTTCCGTAGCGATGGCGCCCAACTGGCGGGCGCGCTCGTCCAAAATGGCACGGACGGCGGGGTGGGAGTTGGCTACCTGGGCGGCGTCGGCAAGCGAGGCTGCCTCCACGCCCTCGTGGCGTACCGCCTCCAGGATGTGCTGGGTGGCCAGCAGGTGCTCGGAGGTGCCGTGGCCCAGCAGCTCGGAGTGAGTCGCAGGCACGGGAATAATGGGGCTGACCTCGTCCTCCACGGAGAGGGCGGAGCCGATGGAATCGTCCGCGAAGAGCACCAGGACGCGCTCGCTGGTGCCAATCTCGGCCGCTTGGGTTTCGGAGCCGAGGATGGCCGGGATGGCGGAGGAGACCACCACGGGTACGCCGAACTGGAAGCGCAGGCGCTCGGCAATGTCCACGCCGTGCCAATTGAGGTTTTCCGCGGTGACCAGGCCGTTATCATCCACCGTGCCGGAGGTGGTCACGCCGAGGGAGACCAAGCGGTGGTTCAGGCTGGTCATCATGCGGTTGATGCCGGCCATGATGTGCTCGAGGAAGTCATCTTCGCTGAGGTTTGCCACCGGCGTGGTCAATTCCTCTTCGCTCAGGGTGCGGCCTTTGGTGTCATAGAGGCCGATGTAGGTCTGTTTGGTGCCCACGGCGATGCCGCCGAGCGCCCAGTCATTATCGGCCGCCTCAAGCGGCACGGTGGGCCGGCCGCGCCCGCGGGACTGGGTGAGGTCGGTGCGTTCCTGGATGAGGCCCGCGTTGAGTAGGGAAGTAGTAGCGCGCGTGATGGTGGGCTGGGAAAGTCCGGTGGCTTCCACCAGCTCGCTCCGGGTGATGATCGGGTTCAGGCGCACCAAATGAAGGCACTTTGCGGCCGGTGTGCGGGGACGCGTGAACACTGGGCCAGGTTTGATCATAAAAAGAAGTATAAATATTCCAGACTGCTTTGTCTAATCTCATAAACTCACCGTGTACCGAATGGTCTAACGGTGGTGGTGGGCGCGCAGATATCTATGCTGGAGAGCATGCAGTCAGTAGCGGTTTATTGTGGTTCAGCAACAGGAAACTCCCCGGCCTATACGCAGGCGGCACAGGAATTGGGTACGGAGCTGGCCCGACGCGGTCTCACCTTGGTCTACGGCGGCGGCAATATCGGCTTGATGCGCGAGGTGGCAGAGGCCTGCCTGGCCGCCGGCGGTACCGTCACCGGCGTGATGCCGCAGTCCCTGGTGGATCTGGAGATTTCCCACCCCGGCCTGACCACCCTCGAGGTGGTCGGCTCCATGGCCGAGCGCAAGACCCGCATGGAGCAGCTTGCCGACGCCTATATTTGCCTCCCCGGCGGCGTCGGCACCCTCGAAGAGCTCACCGAGGTGCTCACCCTGCAGCAGCTGGGCCACATCCGCGGCCCGGTAGGCCTAGTTAATACGGAGGACTTTTGGCGCCCGTTCCATGCCATGTACGCCGCCATGGCCGAGTCCGGCTTCATCTTGCCGCGTTTTGTCGATGCCTTGGTGATGGAAGAGAAACCGCAGGATATCCTGGATAAATTCAGCAGCTGGAGCTACCCCGGAACAAAGTGGGACAACGATTAGTTAACAAGTTCGCAACTTCGGCCCGCCTGGGTGGCCTATAGGCGATACTTAGGGATAGACTTCCTCGTTATGAGTTCTGAGCAGACCGCTAAGCGCCAGCCCTCTCTACTGGACGCTTCGTGCGATAACTTCGTTCACGACCTAGCCGAGCTTTCCCCCACCGATGCCACCGCGTGGGGCATTGACGGCTACGAGGGCGAATTGCAGGATTTCTCCCCCGAGTACTTTACCGCCATTGCAGACCGCACCCGTGAAATGGTGGCGGACTTGGATGCCCTGGATGACACCACCGATGAGTCTGATGATGAGGATGACTTTGATGACGTGGACTATGTCACCGCGGCCGTCCTGCGCGATCGCCTTTGCCTTGAACTAGATCTGCACCACCACAGCGAGGATGTGCGCTGCCTGAATAACATCGCCTCCCCGGTCCAGACCATCCGCGATACCCTGCTGCTTATGCCGCAGGACACGGACGAGGACCGCGATGCCATTCGCTCCCGCCTGTCCAAGGTGAAGACCTCCCTGGCCGGCTACCGCAGCTCCCTGGAAGAGGCAGCCTCCCACGGCATGGTGGCACCACACCGCCAGATCTCCGAGGTTATTGTGCAGTGCGAGCGGCTTGCCGACGCCGACTCGATGCTCGAGTCCCTCGGCCTCGACGCCGACTGCGCCGAGGTGCAGCAGGCCAAGGAAGCCTTTGGCGAGTTCTCCGATTGGCTCTCCAATGACCTGCAGCCCCAGGCACCCACCAAGGACGCCGTGGGTCGCGAGCGCTACGAGCGCTTTTCCAAGCTCTTTGTCGGCGATGCCGTCAACCTCGACGAGGCCTATGAATGGGGCCTGGACCAGGTGCGCAGCCTGCGCGCGGAGCAGGAAAAGATTGCCCACGAGCTCTACGGCTCTGAGTGCTCGGTGCGTTCGGCGATGCGCAAGCTCAACCACGAGGATCGCTATACCCTGCGCGGCACCGATGCGCTGGTGGAGTGGATGCAGTCCACCGCCGATGGCGTCATTGCTGAGCTCAACGGCAAGGAATTCGATATTCCGGAGGAAGTAGAAGAGATCGAGTGCTGCATCGATCCGGCCGGCACCGGCGGCATCTTCTATACCCCGCCGAGCGATGACTTCTCCCGCCCGGGCCGCATGTGGTGGTCCGTGCCGGAAGGCCAGGACACCTTCCACACCTGGCAGGAACTGACCACCGTCCACCACGAGGGTGTGCCGGGACACCACCTGCAGCTCGGCTCCGCGCTGGTGCAGGAGGATCTCAATCTGTGGCGCCGCGCCGTGACGTGGAACTCCGGCCACGGCGAAGGCTGGGCGCTCTACGCCGAGCAGCTCATGGCCGAGCTGGGATACATGGATGATCCGGGCTTCCGCATGGGCATGTTGGATGCGCAGCGCCTGCGCGCTGCCCGCGTGGTCGTGGACATCGGATTGCACTTGGGCAAGCAGTTGCCGGATTGCTCGACCTCCGGCGTGTGGGACAAGGCGCACGTGAAGACCTTCATGCGTGAAAACACCGCTATGGATGATGCCAACCTCAACTTTGAGGTCAACCGTTACCTGGGCTGGCCGGGCCAGGCGCCGTCCTATGCGCTGGGCCAGCGCCTGTGGCAGGAAACCCGCGCCGAGGCCGAGAAGCAGGGCATGAGCGCGCGCGAGTTCCACTCGGAGGCCCTCGCCCTGGGCTCCGTGCCGATGTCCGTCCTGCGTGAGGCCGTGCTGGGCAACTAGCGGCGCAGCAGGCGCTTCGCCAGCCGCAGCAGCTGCGGCAGGTAGCCCGCTACGACCAGGACCGCGATGAGTCGGGTGAGCTGGACTGCGATGACCGCGGGCCCGGCTCCGCCCTCGGCTGAGAGCGCGAGAACGGTCTCCAGCGCGCCGGGGCTGGTGGCCAGGTAGGCCTCGAAGTAGGTGATATGCAGCCACTTGGTTAGCGGCCAGGCGGTGGCCGCGCAGATGCCGATGATGGCCACGATGAAAAGCACTGTCGCGGGCAATTGCTTGGCAAAGGCCTTGAGTGCGGGCAGCGAAAGCCCGCCGCCACAGACCCAGCCAATGGACAAAAACGCCATCACCTTAAAGACGTAGAGCGGCTCGAGCGTGTGGCCCTCCGGCAGCAGGAAGGAGGCTAGGACCGTCAGCAGCAAGGGGCCGAGCACCGCGGCGGCAGGGAGATGGAGGAACTTGCCTACCTTTTCTCCTAAGAACGCAATAACGATCACTAGGGCAACTATCCACCAGGTGGTTTCGCCGTCGACCGAAAGATCCGCTCCCTCGCCGGCGGGCGTATCCAATAAGGCGACCACGGCCGGTAGCGATACCGAAACCACCAATAGGCGCAGGTATTGAGTAAGGGCGACGTAGCGGAAGTCGGCACCGAGTTCGTCGGCAAGCGCGGGCATGATCGAAGCACCACCCGGCAGCATGGATAAAATACCGGTTTCGGAGGAGACATCGTCTGGCTGCGCGCGGTGTAAGAGTTGGCCGCCGATAACTCCCACCATCAGTGTGACAAAGGAGATTGTCAGGGCGGCAGGCAGGAAGCCAAGCAAGTGGCCCACCGGTACAACGGTCAGCGGAATGGCAGCCATCATGCCGATAAAACCACGCGACATGCTATAAAAACTGCGGTTCACGCGCAGATCTTCCCCAGTAAAAAGCGCCATGGCGCCGGAGGAGAGGATCGCTGCCAAGATCCAGGCCGCGGGTACGTGCCACAGGCTAAAGAGCCAGCCCAGTACGACCGATGCCGGAACGACAATGGCCCACCGTGCCACGGTATGAGCACTGAGCCCAGCGCCTTCCTGCTGTGCGGCCATGCGAGCCTCCTAGTTCTGCTGCGACAAAAGTATAGTGCCTCTTTCTGCTCTACTACGGAGAGGGCGATAGGCGGGTTATCACCTTACATCGTTCAAGATTTATGATCGTGGGCATGGAAATCGATGTAGCGCAGTGGGTGATTCTTTTCTTCGGTACCGCGGCCGCGGGGTGGGTTGATGCGGTCATTGGCGGTGGCGGATTGATCCTGATTCCGATGCTGCTGGCGGTTCTGCCCGGCCTCGCGCCCGCGGCGGCCCTGGGTACCAGCAAGCTTGCCGCGGTGACCGGCACTGGTTCTGCGGCCGTAACGCTTGCGCGCAAGGTGAAGCTGGATAAAGCAGAAATGGCGCGGTTCCTCCTCATCGCGCTGGTCTGCTCCGGCTTGGGGGCCAGCGTGGCCTCGAGCCTCGATAAGGACGTCATGCGCCCCATCATCATCGTGCTCATGGTGGCCGTGGGCATCTTCGTGGCCTTCAAGCCAGATTTTGGCAGCAGCGATTCGGCCGGTACCCGTGGTGGGTGGCGGACCGTCGTGGTCTTGGTGCTCTCCGGCATCATTTCCTTTTATGATGGCATCTTCGGTCCGGGTACCGGAATGTTTTTGATCATGGCCTTTACCTCTATTTTTGCGCAGAACTTCCTGACTTCTGCAGCTATGGCCAAGGTAGTCAATACAGCTACCAACTTCGGTGCGCTCGTCGTGTTCATTATTGGCGGGCACGTGTGGTGGACGCTCGGCATCGTGCTCGGCGTAGCCAATATCGCCGGCGCGCTCCTCGGTGCACGTACCGTACTCGGTGGCGGGGCCAAATTCATCCGCTACGCGTTGCTTACCCTGGTCGTGGTCATGAGCTGCTACCTGGGCTGGCAGCAGTGGGGCTAATTACATCCGATTCTTGGTGCGCGCGGTAGCAATCGCATTCCACGGGTCCTCGGGCCAGGGGTGCTTGGGGTAACGGCCGCGCATATCGGCGCGCACGCCGGCATAAGGGCCAGACCAGAAGCTGGCGAGATCATCGGTCACCGCGAGCGGGCGGCCGGCGGGAGAGAGCAGGTGGAATTGCACGCGGTGGCCGCAGTATTCGGGGGATTCGGCCAGTCCAAAGCATTCCTGCAGCTTGATGTGGACCACGGGGCGATCGCCGGACCAGTCGATTATGGCATCGCGGCCGGAGGGGACTGGGAGGCGCTCGGGGGCGAGCTCGTCCAGGTGGGTGGCTTCCGGCCAGGGAAGTAGGCGTTGCAGCGCGGGGTACATGTCTAGCTTCGCGGCGGGAGTGCCCTCGGCGATGCGATGTAATTCGGGCCCGAGCCACTCGGCGGGATCCGCGGAATCGACATCGGGCCACGGCTCACCGTAGTGGGCGTGCAGGTGGCGCAGGCGGTCTTTTAAGCTTTGGGCTTTCTCGCTGAAGGTGAAAAGCCCCAAACCTTCCTCGCGGATGCCGGCGGCAAGGGCTTCCTCGGCTGCGGGGCCGGTGACCTTGACTGGGGTTTCAGAAAGGGTGATGGCGCCCGCGGCCTTGACCTTGACGCCGCGCACACGGCCATCGCGCAGGAAGGCGCGGGTCTCCTCGGTGACGCCGATAGTGTCCAGCGCTGCGGTCTCCTCGATGCGCGCGGCCGAGCGGATGATGGCATTGCCCGCATTGGACAGGGAGACCTCCGCGATGGCGAGCCACGGGGCGCCGGTGAGGCCCGAGTTATCGAGCAGGCGGGCGCGGGTGCCGCTGGCCAGCAGGTAATCCTCGCCCACGCGCTTGGCCACCTGCTCGGGAAAGGCAGTGGCGACGACCTCGCCGGGATCGGCGGGGCCAAGATCCTCGACGAGGCGGGCGAGCCGCTTGACCTCCCTGTGGGGTGGGCGGTGACGGGTGAGGTTGGGGGTTAAGGGGGCGTCGGCAAGCGAGGCAATAATGGGCGCGGCCTGGCTGCCGTGGCGGAGCAAGGAGGCGCCGAGGCGCGGATCGGTGGGCAGGAGGGCGAGCTCCTGCGTGGCACCAATGCGCTGAAGCGTCGCCTGTGCGGCCGCAAGAGCCTGGGCCGGCGGCGGATCGAGCAACGGGAAGTCCGGGCCCGCGCCCCAACAGTCCAAAAACAACGCGGCCTGGGTCAGATCCGCGGACAGAATCTCCGGGGTGGTATGCGGGGAAAAGTGCTGGTAATCATCCTGCGAGTAGCAGCGGATTACGGTGCCGGGCGCCTCACGGCCGGCACGACCAGCGCGCTGATCGGCACTCGATTTTGAGGTTGACACCGTCACTAGCCCGGACATGCCGCGTTGGGCGTCGCGCCGGGGAACGCGGGAGAGCCCGGCATCGACCACCACGCGCACACCCGGCACGGTAAGCGAGGACTCCGCGATAGAGGTAGCCACGACGATGCGCTGTTCCTCGGTATACAGCGCGGCGTCTTGCTCCGCGGTGGTTTGCTTGCCATGCAGGGGAAATACATTATGGCCTGCTAAGGCATCGCACACGAGGTTGACTTCGCGCACGCCGGGCACAAAGACCAGCGTGGATTCCTGCTGGCGAGCTGCCTGCTTGGCGACGTCCCCGTAAAACTCCCTCGTTCCCGCCGCCCTGCCCAGCATGGGGGCGTAGTGGATATCGAGCGGATGGGTGACCGCCTCGGTCACGTGGACGGGCGCATCCATGAGCTGGGAAAAGCGCTGCGCATCCACGGTCGCGGACATGGCGATGACGCGAAAGTCCTCGCGTAGCTCGGCTAGTTCCAGGCACATGCCCAGCATCAGATCCGTATCGAGCTGGCGCTCGTGGACCTCATCAATGGCAACGGCGGCAACGCCCTCGAGCTCCGGATCCTTCAGCAAGCGGCGCAGCAGCACGCCCGGCGTGACGAACTCGACCTCGCTGCCCTTGCGGGACTCGCCCCGGATGGCAAAGCCGACCTTGTCCGGGGTGCCGCTGAGCGTGCTCAAGCGGTGTGCGGCCGCACGCACGGCCACACGCCGCGGGGCGGTGACAATAACTTTTCCGCGTCCTGCCGCATGATTGGCCAACGCCGGCGGCACGAGCGTGGTCTTACCCGTGCCGGGCGGGGCCTGGATGACAACGTTTCCGGTCCTAGGCAGCGAATCGATGGTCTCGGCTACGGGCAGTCCCGCGCCGATGCGAGCGAGATCAAACATTTACTTGGCGGCTCCAAAACCTTCGACAGGACCGTTGAGATCCTGGCGCTCCCAGGCGTCCTCGTTATTCTCCAGCTTGCGCACCACGCGGCCGGGCGTGCCGAGGACCAGCGAATTATCCGGAATATCGGTGGTAATAAGCGTGCCCGCGCCGACGACGCAGTTCTTTCCAATCGTGATGCCCGGCAGCACGGTGACATTGGCACCGAACCAGGTGTTATTACCGATGACGATGGGCTTGGCTATCTCCCAGCCGCCGGCGCGCATCTCATGATCGTTGACCGGATGCCCCACCGTAATCAGGGAGCAATTGGGGCCCACCATGACGCCATCACCCAGCGTCACCTTGGCCTGGGCCAAGATCGTAGCGCCAAAATTAATGAAGACGCGCTCGCCGCACACCAGATTGCAGCCATATTCCAAATTCAACGGCACGTGCAGGCCCGGCACCGCTGATTCTTCCGGCAGTATCTCGCGCAGGATGCCTTTGGCACGCTCTTGGTCCGTATTCTGTAGTTCGTTGAGCTGCTTAACCAAGCCGAAGGTACGCTGATGTTCGTCCTTAGCCTCCGGCATGCTCGGCAGGAACCACTGCCCACCGGTCATCCGCTCCCATGAGCCGTAGCGTTCCAAGTCCTGCCGCCCCTGTTCATCCATGGGTGTCATTGTAGAGGGTGAGGCGCCCCTAGTTTTCCCTAAGATCTTGGGGCCATTGCGACTATGTCCAACAAGCGTGATCAGGATGCAAGGAAACCGTATCCGCCTGGTGGGGGATCGTGGCGAGGTAGACGCGTCTTCAAGGCAGCCCACATGCCACGGAGCCGCACCGAAACCGGGAAAACTCCTAGACCGCACCCTGGCACTAGCCACAGAAAGCCTGCCGCAAAGGAAAAATTACTTAAATACTTTCCTGCGGGCATAGTTTCCGCGCTCTTGGTAGGAGGAAACCCTCTGGAACATAGTCGCCTGGTCAACCACGCAGATTCCGGTGTTTATGGTGTGCGGCCAATACGGCATCCCCTTAGCCAGTGAAAAGTATTGGTATCGGCTCATACAGATTCTGTTATGCCGCTGTGTATGACCGGTGTCTGGTCGTCGCAGGCAGAGGGCGGTCCACCTGGCACCACACAGTAAATAAAGAGGAAACGGAGATATGACTCGGCCTTGCCAATGATGAATTCACAGTATCGGGAGCAGGAGACTTGTGGGAAGTGGACAATACATATTACAGATGAGGAAAGGAATCGCATACACCGCCTGTTATCCTCGCAAGATTGCCGGCTGGGCACTATCAGGGATCCGATATGCTCTTTACCTTGGCCACCACAGCAACTCAACCAAGCCATTATGTAGACCAAGAAAACCGCAGGTTCTTTTCAACATTCGGATCGCGGGAAGCAGTACGTCAGTACTGCTTACAATGGAAAGCTTGCTGAGCACCGCACCGCCGCTTTTACCGACGGACACCCGGTACCTGAAATGCCACTGCTGTGGCCAATGGTCCGTTGATGCCCCGATGTACAGCGTCGTTAGCGAAAAATTCGCGACGTTTGAATAGATGAAATGGCCGAAGATTCCAAGCTTCGCAGTCCCTAAGCTGCTGCACCCTGCTGAAGCTTATTCAGAGTTCTAAAGCTACAAACCAAAACCTTTCAGAACTGAAAGCAAATACCGATACCTAGGAACACAACGCAGCGCACGTCATTAGCTTGGGAAAATCTGGGATGTTGCACATGCGAAACAATAGGGAAGAAACCTAAACCGTTACCCCTGACGAGGATCGTTGTGGCATTAGAAACGGGGTGATGCTTCCATCGTTAACGCTTCTGGTGGCTCAGACTGAGTGCAGCTCTAGGGTAGGAAGAGCATGGATAGTCTCGAGCAAGTTGCTGAACATGACAGAAGCATCGGTGGGGACCCTGGCAGGCCCTCCATTTATCCACGACAACTGCAACACCTACGGCGCGAAGATCCAGGGGGGAGGATCCTTACTGAACACCACAAATTTGGGCTAAGTGACGCCCGCAGTGTTGGAGTTATAAACCAAGAGCGAGGAGGGACTGGAATGGCATTACCGCCCACGACCCGTGATGCCCTCCCTCCGGCATTAACGGACACGCTCCGGATATACAGCTGCATTAGGCAGTCGTGAAGCGTCCTGGGTTTAGTTCCGCTTCTTTTACGGCCCTGTGTTGATGGGCTGGGTGAGATAGTACTCGGTTTCTACTTCCTGTGGGGTGGCGTAGTCCAATGCTTCGTGAAGTCGCTTAGTGTTCCACCAATGCACCCACCGCAAGGTGGCCAGTTCGACTTCTCCGACCGACGTCCACGGGCCCTGGGCATGAATCAGTTCCGCCTTGTAGAGACCGTTGACTGTTTCGGCTAGTGCATTGTCGTAAGAATCGCCGATTGTTCCCACACTCGGGCGGATTCCTGACTCAGCTAGCGCGGTGGAATACTTCAGTGACACGTACTGGCTGCCCCGATCGCTGTGGTGAATTAGTTGGTTTCCATGGATTCGTCCTGCAGTCGTTAACGCATGTTCCAATGCCTCCATGGGCAGCGCATCGGTGCGCATTGTCGAGCGTGTAGCAACACCAACAATTTTTCGGCTGAAGACATCCACGACAAACGCGGTGTAGGCGAATCCTGACAGGGTGCGAACGTAGGTAATGTCGGCAACCCAAAGCCTGCCTGGTGCCTGCGCACGGAAGTTTCGGCGCACTAGGTCCGGGCGATGATCCGGTGTCTTCGGGCTTACCGTTGTTATTGGGGTTCGCCCACGTCTGCGGCCAGAAACACCTGCAAGTTTCATCAGACGTGCGGTCTTGTCGCGACCAATATGAAAGCCTTCGCGGTTCATCGCGTGCCACATTTTGCGGATGCCGTAGACCGAGAAATTCTCCGCATGCACACGCTGTATCTCTGGGATGAGCAGGCTATCGCTTAAGGCTCTTGCGCTGGGAACACGTGTGGTGGCTTTGCGGTAGCCGCGTGAAGTAATGAATCCACGATCTGCTTGTTTAAGGACTCGGCAGATGGCCTCGACCCCAAATTGATCTTTGTACGCGTCGATGTAGGAGATCATTTGGTCGTGGGTCGGTCGAGTTCCGCTGCGAAAAAAGCCGAAGCAGTTTTAAGAATCCCGTTTGCTCGTTTCAGTTCGCGGTTTTCGCGGCGCAGACGCCTGAGTTCTTCTTCCATTGTTTCGCCGCCTGAAGCGTCAGAATTATCGCGTACTGAGGCGCTGTCACGGTACCAGGCCCGCAACGTGTGGTGAGATACTCCAAGCAGCTCACCGACCTCTGTGTAGGCGCGTTGCAGTGAGCAAGACTCCAGGCGGACCATTTCGATGATCTGATGGACCGCCTTCTCCTTGAACTCGACGGAATACTTTCTAGGCATAGTTCAATCCTTCCTTAGCTGAGGTAGGAACTAAACCCAGGACGCTTCAGTCGTGCCGTTCTAACAAGAGCCAAATCCTGCGGAATCAAGACAGGCGGGATATCGGCCTTTTGGGGACGCCCGATGTACAAATGGAAACCGTTTCAAAAGGTTTTGCAACTGACCGACGGCGGCATGACAACCTCTTGAAGGTTGTCTATGAAAATGTCAACAACATGCCCTGTAGCTGTGTCGATGCTGAAAAATGACCTATGCACAGCTACTTAAATGGTGATAATGTACAAGCTGTACTAAAAGACTGATCGATAGTTTGGCTTCAGGGCCGTGATCAGGTGCGGTGCGTTCAGCATGGAAACTGGCTGTCAACAGTGAGATTTACTGCTGATCAGGAAGATATATTTTGCCAATCTAAGAGGAAAAATGAGTATATCAAGAAGCATGCCTCGAAAGGGGTGGACGCTCTTAACTGCAATTCTCGCAACAATTGCGGTGATCGCGGCCCTGCTTACTGTGCCATTGAATAAGGCCAGCGCGGCGGAGCCTACCGACTTTGTGCCCAACACAACACTGGGTAACGAGGATAAAAAGGAAGAAAAAAGCCGGGACGATACAGGCGAGAAAGAAGGTCATATCGCCGCGGATTATAACTGGGGTCTGCTAGTTTGGGCCGGAGCACCAGTTGGGAGAGGTACCGGGACAGGCCCAAATGAAAAAAATGACGTCGGCTGGGCGTGGTGCATTGAGCCACATGCTAAGCCCCCACTTCAAACGTTCGAAAAGTATGAAAAAAAGAACGCTACGAAGCTCAAGTTTGACGAGTCCTATCATGATGCTGTAATTAATCTCGCGCGGAAGATGGAAAGTGCAGTTGATCGGGGGGACAGCAGTTCGGCTGCTAACTATTACGTTTACCTACTGATGTTTCTTGATTCGTCGGCGAACCCAAAGAGCTGGCCCGCCGGCGCAATCACGACGGGTGATAAGAGCAAATTCCCGAACTTTACCGGATCGCACGAAGAATTTACGGAACTTACGGGCTATAAAATTGAAGGTTCCGTCGATGTTCCGAAGCTTGTAAAAGATTCGACGGTGGAGATTGCAAAGCAGCCTACAGATGCATATATAACCGTTGTACATCCCAACAACAATCCCCATTCCCGTGATCAAACTGTTATGCCGGTGGATCAGCCGGGTCTACCGGATGAGAATGGCGGAAGCGGCTCCAATCCGTCTACTAAGACGCCTTCGATTAGTACGAAGGTTGAGCAGCTTGGTGAGCATGAGGCTCTGAAGGGTGGCACGGTTGTGACTGACCATGTTCACTATGAGGGTTTGGTTCCGAATAAGGAATACATTCTGAATGCTGAGCTGCGTAACAAGGCTGATGAGTCTGTTATTGGTAAGTCCGAGGAGCCGGTGAAGTTCACTCCGGAGTCTGCTTCGGGTGATGTTGATGTCAAGATCACTGTTAACGAGGATGTTAAGGCTGGTTCTGTAGACCAGGGTGTTGCCTTTGAGTACTTGACTTCTACTGCGGTGGATAAGTCTGGTAAGGATTCCGAGTCTGGCGATGAGAATAAGATTGCTGAGCACACGGATATCAAGGACGAGGCTCAGACTGTTGATTCTCATGAGGAGTTGAAGCCTTCGATTAGTACGAAGGTTGAGCAGCTTGGTGAGCATGAGGCTCTGAAGGGTGGCACGGTTGTGACTGACCATGTTCACTATGAGGGTTTGGTTCCGAATAAGGAATACATTCTGAATGCTGAGCTGCGTAACAAGGCTGATGAGTCTGTTATTGGTAAGTCCGAGGAGCCGGTGAAGTTCACTCCGGAGTCTGCTTCGGGTGATGTTGATGTCAAGATCACTGTTAACGAGGATGTTAAGGCTGGTTCTGTAGACCAGGGTGTTGCCTTTGAGTACTTGACTTCTACTGCGGTGGATAAGTCTGGTAAGGATTCCGAGTCTGGCGATGAGAATAAGATTGCTGAGCACACGGATATCAAGGACGAGGCTCAGACTGTTGATTCTCATGAGGAGTTGAAGCCTTCGATTAGTACGAAGGTTGAGCAGCTTGGTGAGCATGAGGCTCTGAAGGGTGGCACGGTTGTGACTGACCATGTTCACTATGAGGGTTTGGTTCCGAATAAGGAATACATTCTGAATGCTGAGCTGCGTAACAAGGCTGATGAGTCTGTTATTGGTAAGTCCGAGGAGCCGGTGAAGTTCACTCCGGAGTCTGCTTCGGGTGATGTTGATGTCAAGATCACTGTTAACGAGGATGTTAAGGCTGGTTCTGTAGACCAGGGTGTTGCCTTTGAGTACTTGACTTCTACTGCGGTGGATAAGTCTGGTAAGGATTCCGAGTCTGGCGATGAGAATAAGATTGCTGAGCACACGGATATCAAGGACGAGGCTCAGACTGTTGATTCTCATGAGGAGTTGAAGCCTTCGATTAGTACGAAGGTTGAGCAGCTTGGTGAGCATGAGGCTCTGAAGGGTGGCACGGTTGTGACTGACCATGTTCACTATGAGGGTTTGGTTCCGAATAAGGAATACATTCTGAATGCTGAGCTGCGTAACAAGGCTGATGAGTCTGTTATTGGTAAGTCCGAGGAGCCGGTGAAGTTCACTCCGGAGTCTGCTTCGGGTGATGTTGATGTCAAGATCACTGTTAACGAGGATGTTAAGGCTGGTTCTGTAGACCAGGGTGTTGCCTTTGAGTACTTGACTTCTACTGCGGTGGATAAGTCTGGTAAGGATTCCGAGTCTGGCGATGAGAATAAGATTGCTGAGCACACGGATATCAAGGACGAGGCTCAGACTGTTGATTCTCATGAGGAGTTGAAGCCTTCGATTAGTACGAAGGTTGAGCAGCTTGGTGAGCATGAGGCTCTGAAGGGTGGCACGGTTGTGACTGACCATGTTCACTATGAGGGTTTGGTTCCGAATAAGGAATACATTCTGAATGCTGAGCTGCGTAACAAGGCTGATGAGTCTGTTATTGGTAAGTCCGAGGAGCCGGTGAAGTTCACTCCGGAGTCTGCTTCGGGTGATGTTGATGTCAAGATCACTGTTAACGAGGATGTTAAGGCTGGTTCTGTAGACCAGGGTGTTGCCTTTGAGTACTTGACTTCTACTGCGGTGGATAAGTCTGGTAAGGATTCCGAGTCTGGCGATGAGAATAAGATTGCTGAGCACACGGATATCAAGGACGAGGCTCAGACTGTTGATTCTCATGAGGAGTTGAAGCCTTCGATTAGTACGAAGGTTGAGCAGCTTGGTGAGCATGAGGCTCTGAAGGGTGGCACGGTTGTGACTGACCATGTTCACTATGAGGGTTTGGTTCCGAATAAGGAATACATTCTGAATGCTGAGCTGCGTAACAAGGCTGATGAGTCTGTTATTGGTAAGTCCGAGGAGCCGGTGAAGTTCACTCCGGAGTCTGCTTCGGGTGATGTTGATGTCAAGATCACTGTTAACGAGGATGTTAAGGCTGGTTCTGTAGACCAGGGTGTTGCCTTTGAGTACTTGACTTCTACTGCGGTGGATAAGTCTGGTAAGGATTCCGAGTCTGGCGATGAGAATAAGATTGCTGAGCACACGGATATCAAGGACGAGGCTCAGACTGTTGATTCTCATGAGGAGTTGAAGCCTTCGATTAGTACGAAGGTTGAGCAGCTTGGTGAGCATGAGGCTCTGAAGGGTGGCACGGTTGTGACTGACCATGTTCACTATGAGGGTTTGGTTCCGAATAAGGAATACATTCTGAATGCTGAGCTGCGTAACAAGGCTGATGAGTCTGTTATTGGTAAGTCCGAGGAGCCGGTGAAGTTCACTCCGGAGTCTGCTTCGGGTGATGTTGATGTCAAGATCACTGTTAACGAGGATGTTAAGGCTGGTTCTGTAGACCAGGGTGTTGCCTTTGAGTACTTGACTTCTACTGCGGTGGATAAGTCTGGTAAGGATTCCGAGTCTGGCGATGAGAATAAGATTGCTGAGCACACGGATATCAAGGACGAGGCTCAGACTGTTGATTCTCATGAGGAGTTGAAGCCTTCGATTAGTACGAAGGTTGAGCAGCTTGGTGAGCATGAGGCTCTGAAGGGTGGCACGGTTGTGACTGACCATGTTCACTATGAGGGTTTGGTTCCGAATAAGGAATACATTCTGAATGCTGAGCTGCGTAACAAGGCTGATGAGTCTGTTATTGGTAAGTCCGAGGAGCCGGTGAAGTTCACTCCGGAGTCTGCTTCGGGTGATGTTGATGTCAAGATCACTGTTAACGAGGATGTTAAGGCTGGTTCTGTAGACCAGGGTGTTGCCTTTGAGTACTTGACTTCTACTGCGGTGGATAAGTCTGGTAAGGATTCCGAGTCTGGCGATGAGAATAAGATTGCTGAGCACACGGATATCAAGGACGAGGCTCAGACTGTTGATTCTCATGAGGAGTTGAAGCCTTCGATTAGTACGAAGGTTGAGCAGCTTGGTGAGCATGAGGCTCTGAAGGGTGGCACGGTTGTGACTGACCATGTTCACTATGAGGGTTTGGTTCCGAATAAGGAATACATTCTGAATGCTGAGCTGCGTAACAAGGCTGATGAGTCTGTTATTGGTAAGTCCGAGGAGCCGGTGAAGTTCACTCCGGAGTCTGCTTCGGGTGATGTTGATGTCAAGATCACTGTTAACGAGGATGTTAAGGCTGGTTCTGTAGACCAGGGTGTTGCCTTTGAGTACTTGACTTCTACTGCGGTGGATAAGTCTGGTAAGGATTCCGAGTCTGGCGATGAGAATAAGATTGCTGAGCACACGGATATCAAGGACGAGGCTCAGACTGTTGATTCTCATGAGGAGTTGAAGCCTTCGATTAGTACGAAGGTTGAGCAGCTTGGTGAGCATGAGGCTCTGAAGGGTGGCACGGTTGTGACTGACCATGTTCACTATGAGGGTTTGGTTCCGAATAAGGAATACATTCTGAATGCTGAGCTGCGTAACAAGGCTGATGAGTCTGTTATTGGTAAGTCCGAGGAGCCGGTGAAGTTCACTCCGGAGTCTGCTTCGGGTGATGTTGATGTCAAGATCACTGTTAACGAGGATGTTAAGGCTGGTTCTGTAGACCAGGGTGTTGCCTTTGAGTACTTGACTTCTACTGCGGTGGATAAGTCTGGTAAGGATTCCGAGTCTGGCGATGAGAATAAGATTGCTGAGCACACGGATATCAAGGACGAGGCTCAGACTGTTGATTCTCATGAGGAGTTGAAGCCTTCGATTAGTACGAAGGTTGAGCAGCTTGGTGAGCATGAGGCTCTGAAGGGTGGCACGGTTGTGACTGACCATGTTCACTATGAGGGTTTGGTTCCGAATAAGGAATACATTCTGAATGCTGAGCTGCGTAACAAGGCTGATGAGTCTGTTATTGGTAAGTCCGAGGAGCCGGTGAAGTTCACTCCGGAGTCTGCTTCGGGTGATGTTGATGTCAAGATCACTGTTAACGAGGATGTTAAGGCTGGTTCTGTAGACCAGGGTGTTGCCTTTGAGTACTTGACTTCTACTGCGGTGGATAAGTCTGGTAAGGATTCCGAGTCTGGCGATGAGAATAAGATTGCTGAGCACACGGATATCAAGGACGAGGCTCAGACTGTTGATTCTCATGAGGAGTTGAAGCCTTCGATTAGTACGAAGGTTGAGCAGCTTGGTGAGCATGAGGCTCTGAAGGGTGGCACGGTTGTGACTGACCATGTTCACTATGAGGGTTTGGTTCCGAATAAGGAATACATTCTGAATGCTGAGCTGCGTAACAAGGCTGATGAGTCTGTTATTGGTAAGTCCGAGGAGCCGGTGAAGTTCACTCCGGAGTCTGCTTCGGGTGATGTTGATGTCAAGATCACTGTTAACGAGGATGTTAAGGCTGGTTCTGTAGACCAGGGTGTTGCCTTTGAGTACTTGACTTCTACTGCGGTGGATAAGTCTGGTAAGGATTCCGAGTCTGGCGATGAGAATAAGATTGCTGAGCACACGGATATCAAGGACGAGGCTCAGACTGTTGATTCTCATGAGGAGTTGAAGCCTTCGATTAGTACGAAGGTTGAGCAGCTTGGTGAGCATGAGGCTCTGAAGGGTGGCACGGTTGTGACTGACCATGTTCACTATGAGGGTTTGGTTCCGAATAAGGAATACATTCTGAATGCTGAGCTGCGTAACAAGGCTGATGAGTCTGTTATTGGTAAGTCCGAGGAGCCGGTGAAGTTCACTCCGGAGTCTGCTTCGGGTGATGTTGATGTCAAGATCACTGTTAACGAGGATGTTAAGGCTGGTTCTGTAGACCAGGGTGTTGCCTTTGAGTACTTGACTTCTACTGCGGTGGATAAGTCTGGTAAGGATTCCGAGTCTGGCGATGAGAATAAGATTGCTGAGCACACGGATATCAAGGACGAGGCTCAGACTGTTGATTCTCATGAGGAGTTGAAGCCTTCGATTAGTACGAAGGTTGAGCAGCTTGGTGAGCATGAGGCTCTGAAGGGTGGCACGGTTGTGACTGACCATGTTCACTATGAGGGTTTGGTTCCGAATAAGGAATACATTCTGAATGCTGAGCTGCGTAACAAGGCTGATGAGTCTGTTATTGGTAAGTCCGAGGAGCCGGTGAAGTTCACTCCGGAGTCTGCTTCGGGTGATGTTGATGTCAAGATCACTGTTAACGAGGATGTTAAGGCTGGTTCTGTAGACCAGGGTGTTGCCTTTGAGTACTTGACTTCTACTGCGGTGGATAAGTCTGGTAAGGATTCCGAGTCTGGCGATGAGAATAAGATTGCTGAGCACACGGATATCAAGGACGAGGCTCAGACTGTAAAGTCTGAGAAGCCTTCCGAGACCACCACTCCGCAGACCACCACCACTACCGAAAAGGTTCCAGGTACGCCTGGTGATGGTGGCGAGGGTGAGACCTCTGCGTCTTCTTCCTCGGAGAAATCTTCTACCTCGAAGACCAGTGAGACCTGCGAGTCTGAGGAGCCGGGTGACTCTGAGAGCGAGAACCCTTCTGAGTCTGAGGAACCGTCTTCGTCTGAATCCAGTGAGCCTTCTGGAACCGAGTCTGTAGAGACCACGTCCTCTGCAGCTTCCGAGACTTCTAAGACTGAGGAGCCTTCGGAGTGCGGGTCGACGACTCCGGATAAGCCGGAGGAGCCGGGTACCCCTGGTGAGGGTGACGAGGAGAAGACTCCGAAGATCAGCACTAATGCTGACTTCGAGGATGGTTCTCACGAGGTTGTTGCTGGTGCCAAGATTGTCGATGAGGTGACCTATGAGGGTCTGGTTCCGGGTAAGGAATACACCTTGAAGGCTGAGCTCATTAACAAGGAGGACGGCAAGTCTGTTCTGGGTACTGGTGAGAAGACCTTCACGCCGGAGAAGTCCCACGGCATGGTTCCTGTGACCATCACCGTGAACGATGATGTGAAGGAGCCGGTTGAGGCTGCGGTTGCATTCGAGGAGTTGACCTCTACCGAGGTTGATGAGAACGGTAAGGATAAGCCTGCCGATTCTAAGACCCCGAATGAGATTGCTGATCACAAGGACATCAACGACAAGGATCAGACTGTAACTTCTGAGGAAGGCCCGAAGGTGTCCACTAATGCGGACTTCGAGGGCGGCCTGCGTGAGGTTGTTGCTGGTGCCAAGGTTGTGGACCAGGTTTCCTATGAGGGTCTGGTTCCGGGTAAGCAGTACACTCTGGATGCGCAGCTGATTTCCAAGGAGGACGGTAAGACCGTTCTTGGTGAGACCAAGGGTCACACCTTCGTTCCGGAGAGCGCTAATGGTACTGAGGCTGTCACCATCGTTGTCGATGAGAAGGTAACTGAGCCTGTTGAGGCTGCGGTTGCTTTCGAGACGCTGACTTCCACCCAGGTGGATAAGCACGGTGAGGAGAAGCCGACCGATAAGGACAACCCGAACCACGTTGGTGAGCACAAGGACATCAACGACAAGGATCAGACTGTTCCGAAGGAGGCTTCTGAGAAGACCCCGAAGATCACCACTAACGCTGACTTCGAGAAGGGTTCCCACGAGGTTATTGCTGGTGCCAAGATTGTTGATGATGTGACCTATGAGGGTCTGGTTCCGGGTAAGGAATACACCTTGAAGGCTGAGCTCATTAACAAGGAGGACGGCAAGTCTGTTCTGGGTACTGGTGAGAAGACCTTCACGCCGGAGAAGTCCCACGGCATGGTTCCTGTGACCATCACCGTGAACGATGATGTGAAGGAGCCTGTACAGGCTGCGGTTGCCTTCGAAGAGCTCACCTCCACCGAAGTCAATGACAAGGGCGAGGAGACTCCGGGTACTACTTCGGAGAAGCCGAACCACATCGCTGACCACAAGGACATCAACGACAAGGATCAGACTGTCACCTCTAAGAAGGATGGCGGAAAGACCCCATGGTGGCTCATCCTGATTCCGGGCATTGGCCTGGGCAAGATCATCAAGGACCACTTCGATGAGGTCGGCCACCAAGAGGAAAATCCGAATGATAGCCATGGTGGCAAGGGCCACCAGCCTAACCACCAGGATGCTCCTGAGGGTGAAAACTCCGGCCATGACAACGGCAGCGGCGATGCTGAGGGTCAAGAACCTGGAGAGGTTGGCAATGCACTGCCTGCCGACGCCCCGCGTGCCGACATTAAGTCCGTACCTTCCGGCGCAACTGAGCTTGAGCCGGGCATGCAGAGCTACATTAAGTAGCCTGTATCGCTGACGCGACTTAATCACTGCGAATCCCCTCCAGCGTGTGAACGCACACGCTGGAGGGGATTTCTATATGACCCGCCGTATGGCGGATTCTAGGGGTCGTTGCAACGATGATGGTTAGTTTGGTTTGATGCTACCGGTTTGTGTGAGGGCGTTGGTCATGACTTCGGCTGGGGTGCGCCAGTTGAGTGCTTTGCGTGGTTTGTGGTTGTGAATGTTGGCGATCATTTCTAGGTCCTCGGCGCTGTAGATGGACAGGTCGCTGTTTTTGGGAAGGTTTCTTCTGAGCCTGCCGTTGGTGTTTTCGTTGCTGCCGCGTTCCCATGGTGATCCTGGATGGCAGAAGTAGATGGGAATGTCAGTGGCCATGGTAAAAGCTTTATGACCAGCCATTTCGCTTCCTTGGTCCCAGGTAATTGATGACCAGATAGCTTTATCGATTCCTGTAACTGCCTTGTGCAGGGCTGTGAATACTTCTTTGCTGGTATGCCTTCCCGGTAAGTGGCCAAGGACAACAAATCGGCTAACACGTTCTACTAGCGTGATTACCGCTGATTGGTTGTTTTTACCGAGGATGAGGTCGCCTTCCCAGTGGCCTGGCAAAATACGTTCACTTACCTCATCTGGCCGGTCGTCTATGAGGATCATGTCGTCGACGAAGCGTTGCTGGGCAGGTGTGCTGGAGCGGGTTTGGCGTTTCTTGCGTTTCTTTCTACCGGTCGGCAAGTCCAAGCCAAGGTCTTTGAGTCTTCCTTTGGCCTGCAGGTAAAAGGCGTCATAAATCGTTTCGTGACTAATGCGCATGTCCTTATCAGTGGGGTAGTCGATGGGCAGGCGATTAGAAATCTCCTCAGGTGACCATTGTGCCCGCAATTGTGCGCATACATAGTCCCATAGTCTTTTGTTGGCTAGTAGTTTCGGTATTTTCGGCCGCAACCTCCGCGCACAGGCCTTTAACTGGGCTGTTTCTGCACGATACGGGCCTTGAGCACTGTGGTTTCTGCGTACTTCACGCTGAATTGACGATGCACTTCGCCCTAAACGGCGCCCAATCTCACGCAGCGGCACATCTTCGCGGAGAAGATCGGCGATAATGACGCGTTCTTCGAAGCAAATGTAGCGATTGCTGATGCGTTTATACGGATCTACCCCGCTAGGTAAGGCGGGAGGGGCAAGCCTTCCGGATTCGACGACATCATGGCGTTGGCGCAGCGCTTTCATAAGTCTGTTATACGTGCTGGCGTCTTCGCCGACGGGTATGAACTCTTCTCGTCGACCCTGGGATTTGGTGAGTCCTTTTTCGAAATCTAAACGCAGTCGACGATCAATTCCTACTGCCGTGCCAGCATCACCACCAGGCAGGCTCGCCAGCCGAAGGCGCAGGTATTCCACTCTTAACTGCGTCTGGCGGACTTTCCGAGCATACTGACTTAACCGGATATGGCACCCAGCTTCCGTAGCTACGGCATACGCAGCGGTAAGATGCATCCCACATCTTTTAGCAGCTTGGCGTACCGACAGTCCGCTTCGGACTAGCTCTACAAGCTGGACAGCCTGGCTGCCGCGGCGATCAACTCGTTTGGCTTTATACACGACTGGCAATCCAAAGGCATGGCAAAAATTCAAAGCATGCCCGTAATGACAGCCAAGCTCACCAGCCGCCGAACGGACACTACGCCCACTGCCAACCAAGGCAACTAAGCCACGACGATCCGATTCAGACAACGAATGAAACGGGCCAACAACCCCAGACACAACAACACCCTCCTAAGGGAAAGTGTTGCAACGACCCTCTGAACTCAAGTATTTATGAAATTGAAGCAGCTGTCCTACCGCGAAGAAGTGTCGCTACGTATCCACGATGTGTGGGTAACCTCGTAGTCCTTTAATCCCGTATCCATATTCGTGTTGAGGCGTGTTCCAGATCCAGCACATCGCTCCATGTAGATGGAACGAAATGTTTGCTATCAGTTTTGAACCAAATAATTCGATCCGGATCATCAAAATCAAGGTTCTTGAGGAGCGATTCTCCGGCAATGTCGTATGCCCATAAGTCATGGACATTTTCATACTCGACCGAGTATTTGTGAAAAGTTCCCCTAGGCTGAAAGACGGCTTCAAAGCCTACAAAGGCCGTTCCACTAGGTGTTTCCATTTTCAGAACGATGTATAGGAATTTATTAATCCACGTGGCAACGCCATGAAATTTCGGCAAGGAAGCGGCAGGTTCCATTCTGAACCTATTCTCACTCAAGGCATCCTCAGTGAGGATTTCTGCCAAATAGAATGCAGCGTCTTTTAAATCGAAATGATCTTTTGGGCGTAATGGCATTGTCCTAAATCCAAGGTGGGCATAACTCTACTGAACTAGCTCCCGAAGGCTGGGCTAGTTTAATTCTAGGTGGTTAGGGGGTTTAGGCTGAGGTCATGCTTTTTGATTCGCTGCCGCGACCGAGTGTGCGTGTGGCTCCGGGGGTGGGGCATGTGCCGGAATGGGTGGGCGTCGAAAAGCAAAAGGCTTTGGTAGAAGAGATGCGCGGCATTGCGCGCGAGTATGCGGGTACGCCGATGGCGATGGTGCGGCCGCGGCTGAAATCCGGCGGGCAAATGAGCGTATTTCAGCTGCATCTGGGCAGGTATTGGCATTATCCCAGCTATCGGTATGTGGACAATATGGATGGCACGCGGGTTCCGCCGGTGCCGGAGAGCCTGCGGCAGATTGCTCCGGGAGCGCTGCGCGCCGCGGCTGAGGTAGCGCCCGAGCTAGAGCCGTGGGTGGAGAACTTCGTGCCGGAAATGGCGCTAGTTAATTACTATCCGCCGGGCTCGGCCATGGGCATGCACGTGGATGATTCGGAGGAGTCACCCGCCCCGGTGATTTCGCTATCTATTGGGGATGAGGCTCTTTTCCGCATGGGGCATACCGAGTCGCGCACGCGGCCGTGGGATGATATCACCCTGTGTAGTGGGGATTTGGTGGTCTTCGGTGGGCCAAAGCGCTTTGCCTACCACGGGGTGGTGCGCGTTAATGACGGCACGTTGCCGGAGGGGTGCGGGTTGAGTGAAGGACGTATCAACATCACTATCAGACAAGTATCTGCACGAGCGGTAAGCTAGGGATGTTACATAAAGCTTGAAGGAAAGAAGGTTCTCTTATGTCTCGCATCGGCATCATCATCGGCACTACCCGCGATAACTCGGCCGGCAAGGTAGTAGGTGAGTGGATTTATGATCTTGCCCAGGGGCGCCAGGATGGGGTGGAGTACACCCTGCTGGACCTCAAGGAGTTTGATGTTCCGCTGCTGACCACTGACGTCATTCCTGCCACCGCCAATAAGCAGTATGCGGATGAAAAGGTGCAGGCGTGGTCCGATGCAGTGGATGCCTGCGATGGTTTCGTATTTGTTACCCCGGAGTACAACCGCTCGGTGCCGGGTCCATTCAAGAATGCCTTCGACTGCTTGGCCGGGGAGTGGACCGCTAAGCCGGTTGCGTTCGCCGGTTACGGTCCGGCAGGCGCAATCCGCGGCGTGGAAGCATGGCGCACCATCGTGGTCAACTTCTCCATGCCGCAGCTGCGCAATCAGCTCGACTTCGGCTTCTTTACTGACTGGACCGACGGCGAATTCCGCCCCGTGGATGCCAAGGTGGAACGTACCAATTCCTTGCTGGCCGAACTGGAAGACTCCGTCACTGCATAATCAGTTCGCACAGCGGCCACGTTCTGGCCCCGCAATAGACGAACGAGACCGATAGCGTGGCCGCACGTTGGCCAGATACACTTCAGCCCCCGCGCTCTTTCCGAGCAGCGGGGACTGGCTTTTATGTGGCCGGCTTAGTTACTGCAGGCCGAACTGATCCCAAGCGGCAGGGGAGAGGTTCTGGTACACGTGCTTGTGCTCCTGGTACTCGGCCAAGCCGGTGGGGCCAAGCTCGCGGCCGTTGCCGGATTGCTTGAAGCCGCCCCACTCTGCCTGCGGCAGGTACGGGTGGAAGTCGTTGATCCAGATGGTGCCATGGCGCAGGGCGCGGGCAACGCGCTCGGCGCGGCCGGCGTCGGAAGTGTAGACGGCACCTGCCAGACCATATTCGGTGTCATTCGCGATGGCGATGGCCTCCTCCTCGTTGGTGAAGGTCTCGATGGTCACGGTCGGGCCGAAGGCCTCGTCGTGGACGCAGTCCATCTCGCGGGTAGCTCCGTCAATGATGGTTGGCAGGTAGTACACACCAGCGCCTAGGTCGGTGGCGCCGGTGCCATGCTGGCCATTGGTGTCCTCGCTGGTAGCGGCGCGGCCACCGGTGAGGATCTTGGCGCCCTGCTCGCGAGCCTTGTCCACGTAGGCGGCAACCTTCTCGCGGTGCTCGGCGGAGATGAGCGGGCCGGTCTCTGCCTTGTCATCGGTCGGGCCGCCGATCTTGATCTTATTGGCGCGCTCTACCAGGGCGTCGACGAACTTATCGTGCAGGGACTCTTCTACGACGATGCGGGAGCCGGCGGAGCAAACCTGGCCGGAGTGGAAGAAGGCGCCATTGAGGGCGTTGTCCACGGCGACGTCGAAATCGGCATCGGCGAAGATGACGTTCGGGTTCTTGCCGCCGAGCTCGAGCGCGGTGCGCTTGACGGTCTCAGCCGCATTCTTGGCGATGATCTTGCCGGTGACCAGGCCGCCGGTGAAGGAGACCATGTCCACGTCCGGGTGCTGGGAGAGCGGGTTGCCGCAGTTAGCGCCAGCACCGGTGATGAGGTTGCCTACGCCGTCCGGCAGGCCGCACTCCTTGAGGGCGGCCATGAGCAGCATGGCGGTGTGCGGGGTGAGCTCCGCCTGCTTGAGGACGAAGGTATTGCCGGCGGCCAGGGCCGGGCCAACCTTCCAAGAGACCTGCAGCAGCGGGTAGTTCCACGGGGTAATCAGGCCGCAGACGCCAACAGGCTCGGCGTCGATGCGCGAGCGCAGGTTGGGATCCTGCGGGTCTACTACGCGGCCGGCCTGGTGCTGGGCCAGGGTGCCGAAGAACTCGAAGGCATTGGCGATGTCATCCATATCGCCCAGGGATTCCTCGTAGCGCTTGCCGGTATCGGCAGACTCGGCCTGAGCGAAAAGTTCCTTGTGCTCGCGGATGAAATCGGCCACGCGGATGACGAGCTTGCCGCGCTCGGCGGACGGGGTATTAGCCCACTCGCCGTTGTCAAAGGTTTCACGTGCAACCTTGATGGCGCGCTCGGTGTCCTCATCGGATGCCTCGGACACCAGGCCCACGGTGGAGCCATCGGCCGGGCAGATGATGGTGCGGGTCTCGCCGCTCTGGGCGGCTTCCCACTTACCGTTGATGAACAGAGACTTCGGGGCGCCGTCGGCATGCACGCCCTTCAGCAAATCGGTCTGGGTGGGGTCGAACAGAGTGTTCTGGGTGCTCAAGTGAAAAGCAACCTTTCTCTCATAGAGGTAGTTGTACTGGCCAGCTTAGCTATCTTCGCGCCAGGTGCGCTCGGGCTCGGCGCCATCGGAGACATCGGACTCGCCCGGCTGGGTCTGCTGCATGTGCAGGAATGCCAGGTGGCGCTCATAAAGGTCCAGCACGTTATTGATGATTTGGTTCTCGGAGTAACCGTAGACGTCATAGCCCAAGGAGCCAGTCATGTCATAGACCTCGAGGCGGTAGTATTCGTCTCCTTCGCCCGTGCTGAAGTCGGGGCGCTCGGCCGCAACCGGGAAGAGCTGATAGCGGAACATGCGCTCATTGTGCAGCCTAACTTCGAGGTCGAGCTGGGGAAGTTCGACGTCGGGAAGCTCACTGGTGAGCAAGAGGGCATCGTAGCCGCGGCTGCGCATGTGCGTTGCCACCTGCTGGAGGGCGTAGGTAGCGGTCTCGCGCAGGTAGGTATCCATCTCCTGCTTGGAGGGGAAGGTATTGGCACGGTCGAGGCGGCTCTTCCAGAGGTCGGCGTTGGCCGGTTCGCGCTCGGTGCGGGAAGAAATCACGCCATGCATAGCGGTGGTGCGGGCCTCGCGCTGGATATTTTCCAGGCGCAGAGACTTCCACAGCGAGAACATGATGAGGTAAACCACGAACGCGAAAGGCAGACCCATGACGACGGTCGCGGACTGCACGGTAGCGATGCCATCGATCTGCAGCAGGGCCAAGGTCAGCGCGCCTACGGTTACGGACCAGAAGATGCGCAGCCAGCGGGAACCATCCTGGCGGTTATCGGTGATGCGGGAGGTGAAGTTGGACATCACCAACGCGCCGGAATCGGCCGAGGTGATGTAGAGCAGCAGGCCGATAAAAGTGGTCAAGAAGATGACGATGCCAGAGCCCGGGAACTCGTGCAGCATGTCATAGAAGCCCTGCTCAGGGACGTTGATCGCGTTCTCGGCGAATTCGGGGTAGTCACCGGAGCGGACCATGTCCAAGGCGGTGTTGCCGAAGAAGGACATCCACATGAGGATGAACAGGAACGGGAAGGTCAGGGTGCCAAAGATGAATTGGCGCAGGGTGCGGCCGCGGGAGATGCGGGCCAGGAAGAGGCCAACGAAGGTTGCCCAAGCAATCCACCATGCCCAGAAGAAGAGGGTCCAGGACTGCATCCAGGTATCGGCGGCAGCCTGGTCCTCGGCGAAGGCAAAGGTTTCCATGGTCCAGGACGGGAACTTCGAGACATAGTCGCCGATATTGGTCACGATGGCATCGAAGAGGTAGACGGTTTTGCCAAAGACGACGACGTAAATCATCAACGCGATGGCCAGATAGACGTTCAGCTCGGAGAGGAAGCGAATGCCCTTATCGACGCCGGATACAGCAGATAGCGTGGCAATGGCCACGGCGATAATGATGAGCGCAGATTGCAATCCGAGGCCCTGCTCAAAGCCGAAAATGAGGTGGAAGCCATAGGATAGCTGCACCACGCCGATGCCCAGGGAGGCGGTGACACCGAAGACGGTGCCCAGCATGGCCGCGACGTCTACTGCGGAGCCGATAGGGCCGTGCACGCGCTTGCCGATGAGCGGGTAGAGCGCGGAGCGAATCGCCAGCGGCATATTGAGGCGGTAGGCGAAGTATCCGAAAGCCATGCCCATGAGGGCGTAGAGGGCCCAGCCGGTCAGGCCATAGTGGAACATGGCGTAGACCACGGCTTCCTTGGCGGCCTGCATGGTCTCGCCCTCGCCCACGGGCGGCGCCATGTACATGGTGACCGGTTCGGCGACGGCGAAGAACATAAGGTCCACGCCGATGCCAGCGGCAAAGAGCATGGATACCCAGGAGAAAGTATTGAATTTAGGCCGCGAGTGGTCCGGGCCTAAGCGAATATTGCCGGCATTGGAGATGGCAATATAAAGGACGAAGACCACAGCGATGGTGGCGGTGAGAACGTAGAACCAGCCGAGATTAGTGCCGATCCAGCCGGTGACATTGGCCAAAGTTTCTGCCGCGGAATCACGGCCAAACCCGGCGTAGAGTGCCATGGCTACGATGAGCACGCCGGAGATGATAAATACCGGCCAGTTGGTCTTGGGAGCAGGGACCTGATCTGCGCCTACGGCATCGCCGGTTTCTGCCTTATAGCTGCCGACGAGGGCGCGGACCTGGTAGCGCGGGCTGCGCTTTTTGGTCTCCCCAGAGGGGGTTGCGAGAGAGGTGTTTTTACCCCCTTGTTGGGGGTCTTTACGTGAAGTGTGGGACTCCTCAGGATCGTGAGGGTCAAAGTTAGCCATCTACTTCTCCTAGTGTTGGTTGGTTTGGGCCGAATCTTTCGCACGGGTGCCCCAAAAGTCTCACAAGATCGCAGGGAGAGATAGGTGAGTGAAATGAATCATATTCGGGCGAACTATGCGCAAAGACTGCGGATTTCATCTCCAGAGAAATCCATCCGGACAAGGTAAATATACATTAAGATGGGCAAACTTCTAGCGGGATGTGTACTCTGGAGGCGGTGCCCGCACATAAGGCGATGTGAATAATTACAGACTTTTGTATAAATTACAATATTTTCACTTCCGGTGGGGCAATCTTGACGTGTGAAATATTTCACAGAAAGAAGGGGATTTATGGGTTTTATGGACAAGCTGACCAAGAAGCGTTCCGCTAAAAAGGTCACCGATGAAGTAAGCGACGTAGTCGTCGTTGGCGGTGGCTCCGCAGGCTCCGTCATCGCCGCACGCCTGACCGAAGACAAGAACACCCGCGTGCTGGTCCTTGAGGCTGGCCGCCCAGATTCCCTGTGGGATCTGTTCATTCACATGCCATCCGGCTTCTCTTTCCCAATCGGCGCAAAGAACTATGACTGGATGTATGAGTCCGATCCAGAGCCAGAGATGAACGGCCGCCGTGTCTACCATGCTCGCGGCAAGGTTCTTGGCGGATCTTCCTCCATCAACGGCATGATCTACCAGCGCGGTAACCCGATGGACTATGAGAAGTGGGGTCAGAACCCGGGCATGGAGAACTGGGACTTCGCCCACTGCCTGCCGTACTTCAACCGCATGGAAACCGCCGCTGCGGCTGAGCCAAACGATCCTCGCCGTGGCCACGATGGCCCGCTGTACCTCTCCCGCGGTCCGGCTACCTCCGAGCTTTTCCAGGCCCTGTTCAAGTCTGTGCAGGAAGCCGGCTACAACCTGACCAATGACGTCAATGGTTACCGCCAGGAAGGCTTCGCTCCGTTCGATCGCAATATTAAGAACGGCAAGCGTTGGTCCGCTGCCCGCGCCTACCTGTACCCCAACATGGATCGCGAGAACCTCGAGATCCGCACCCGCGCTTTCACCACCAAGATCCTCTTCGAGGGCCAGAAGGCCGTCGGCGTCGAGTACGAGTGGCAGGGCGGCGTTCACCGCGTCTACGCCGAGAAGATCGTGCTGTCCGCCGGTGCCATTAACACCCCGCAGCTGCTGGAAATCTCCGGCATTGGTGACCGCGAGATTCTGGAGAAGCACGGCATCGACGTCGTCAAGCACCTGCCAGGTGTGGGCGAGAACCTGCAGGACCACCTCGAGGTCTACATCCAGTATGAGACCACCAAGTCCACCGCTTCCTCCCAGCCTTACCTGGATAAGTGGCGCTGGCCGTTCATGGGTCTGCAGTGGCTGCTGACCCACAAGGGTCCAGTTGCTACCTCCCACTTTGAAGGTGGCGGCTTCGTGCGCTCCAATGAGAACGAGGACTACCCGAACCTCATGTTCCACTTCTTGCCGATGGCCGTGCGTTACGACGGCCAGAAGGCGGACGTCAAGCACGGCTTCCAGTGGCACGTGGGCCCGATGTTCTCCGATACCAAGGGCCACGTTCACATCAAGAGCGCCGATATCCACGACAAGCCGTCCATCCTCTTCAACTACCTGAAGACCGACCAGGACCGCCGCGAGTGGGTTGAGGCCGTACGCGTTGCCCGCTCCCTGCTGGATACCAAGGCCATGGAAGAGATAGGCGCCCGCGAGTTCAGCCCGGGCCCGGATGTCCAGACCGACGAGGAGATCCTGGAGTGGGTCCGCAACGATGGCGAGACCGCGCTGCACCCATCCTGCACCGCCAAGATGGGCGCAGAGTCTGACCCGATGGCCGTGGTTAACCCAGACACCATGGGCGTGTGGGGCGTCGAAGGCCTCTACATTGCGGATGCCTCCGTCTTCCCATCCGTGACCAACGGCAATATCTACGCCCCAACCATGATGGTGGGCGAGAAGGCCGCTGACCTCATCGCCGGCCGTACCCCGCTCGAGCCAAACCACGCCGAGTGGTACAAGGCTAAGCAGGATATGCCGCTCTACGCTGAGGGCGAGGCAGTCCGCGATCACAAGCACTCCATCCAGGGCGCTGACCACTAAGCAGCCTCCCGCCGGATTGCTCTAGCGCCGCGTTTCCCTTCCCTGGGGCGCGGCGCTTTTGCTTGCCGACGTCCCCTTGTTCCCACCGTCTCCCTAACGTCTAGGTAAGAGCCATGGTTTAATACCCTGGCAAGCGATTGCCCCAGTGAATCGAAGCGTCAGAGAAAAGGAGCCTGTGGATGCTAATTCTTATCGCGATGGTCATTGCTGCCTTGGCCGTTATTAAAAAACTCGACGACATAGATAAGCACCTAAAGGAGCTGCTCGCTTCGAGAGAAGATGGCGAAACACCGCGTTAATCGTGCGGGTGGCTAAGGAGATGGTGGACGAATTTCGAATTAACCAACTGCAAAAGGCCCATACCGACCGTGAAATGGAATTTTCCTGCGATGTAGCTTGAAGGCTATGGCTTCATGGAGCAAAGTGGTTTCCAAGCAGCAGTTCCAGTACTTCGTACGCGGGGTAGCCAACACTGCCGACTTCAAGGAAGTATCATTCCTGGATACCAGCGAAAAAAGTTAGTCATTTGGCTATTAGAAAGCTTCGCTACGTGTGGTTCGACTCGTACGCAATGTCCGTGAGTGTCTAGCCCTTGATGGAGAACCTGGTGTCAGTGTCGCTGGCCGCACCTACGCCGCCGTCATGTCCGCCGACACCCTGTTCATCACCATCCCCACAGGGGTGGGTGTGGACATCCACGTGAAGATTCTGGAGAACTTCGCCGCCCGCGTCGCCCCCGGCGTTGGGTTGGCAGCCGAACCGCGAAAGACCAGTCATCGGCTATCCCATCGACTAATTCTTGCAGGTGGCAGGACTTTCGCGTGACTGTTAGTTCAGCCCCTTTTAAATAGTTCATCGCATACTGTATAATTCAGCGCATGCTGACTATTGCTTCGCGCCTCGACGTCATGAACCGGCTCGGCCGGGCCATGGCTGATCCGACGCGCTCCCGAATCCTGCTAACCCTACTAGACGGTCCGAGCTACCCGGCCGTGCTCGCGCAAAGCTTGGATCTGACCCGCTCGAACGTCTCGAACCACCTGTCCTGCCTGCGCGATTGTGGCATTGTCGTCGCTGAGCCGGAGGGCCGCAAGACCCGCTACGAAATCGCCGATCCCCACCTCGCGGCAGCGCTCGAAGCGCTGGTCCACGCGACGCTGGCCGTCGACGAGAATGCCCCCTGCATCGACACTGAGTGCTCGGTGCCCGACTGCGGCGAGAAAGGAGCGGACGCATGAGTTCAGCATGTGGATGCGAACACGAACCCGTCACGGAGATTGACGAGCTCGATCGGCCATGGTGGAAGGACCCTGAGCTACTGCTGCCGATCTTCTCCGGGGTAGCCCTCATAACAGGACTGGCGCTGGACTGGTCCGACTTGGAGACGCCCGCGACGGTACTGTATTGGGTTGGCCTGCTGTTGGGCGCTTACACGTTCGCGCCTGGAGCGATCCGGAACCTTGTCACGAAGCGCAAGCTCGGCATTGGCTTGCTAATGACGATCAGCGCGGTCGGCGCGGTGATCCTCGGATTCGTCGGAGAGGCCGCGGCGCTAGCGTTCCTGTACTCGATCGCCGAGGCACTGGAAGACAAGGCGATGGATCGGGCCCAAGGCGGACTGCGGGCACTGTTGAAGCTGGTACCGCAGACCGCGACGGTGCTGCGCGACGGCACAGCGGCCGAGGTCGTAGCGAAGGACCTCGAGGTTGGCGAGCTAATGCTCGTGCGCCCCGGGGAGCGGATCGCCACGGACGGCATCATTCGATCCGGGCGCTCCAGCCTTGACACCTCAGCGATCACCGGAGAATCCATTCCGGAGGAGGTTGCGCCCGGCGACGAAGTGCCTGCGGGAGCGATCAACTCCGCCGGGGTGCTGGAGGTCGAGACGACCGCAGCTGGGACGGACAACTCGCTGACCACACTCGTGGACCTAGTCGAGCAAGCGCAGGCGGAAAAGGGCGACCGCGCCCGGATCGCCGACCGGATTGCCCAACCCCTAGTGCCCGGGGTGATGATCCTGGCGGTGCTGGTCGGCGTTATCGGCTCACTGCTGGGCGACCCTGAGACGTGGATCACCCGTGCGCTGGTAGTCCTGGTCGCAGCGTCGCCGTGCGCGCTGGCAATCTCCGTGCCGCTGACGGTCGTGGCCGCGATCGGCGCGGCCAGCCAGTTCGGAGTGGTCATCAAGTCCGGCGCGGTGTTCGAGCGACTCGGCAGTATCCGTCACCTGGCAGTGGACAAAACCGGAACCCTTACCCGCAACCAGCCTGAGGTTACCGGAGTGGTCCCGGCAGACGGATTCGATCGGACGCAGGTGCTTTCCTTCGCGGCAGCAGTTGAGCAGCAATCGACGCACCCCCTCGCCGCGGCGATCGCGGCAGCGGGGTCCGAAGCGCCCACTGCCTCGGACATCAGTGAGGAAGCTGGGCATGGCATCGGCGGCACCGTCGAAGGCCGACGGGTGCTGGTGGGCAGCCCCCGATGGATCGACGCCGGGCCACTGAAAGCGGACGTTGAGCGCATGGAGTCCGAGGGCCAGACCTGCGTCCTGGTCACCGTCGATGACGCTCTCGCCGGGGCGATCGGGGTCCGCGACGAGTTGCGGCCCGAGGTGCCCGAAGCCGTGCAGGCCCTGCACGCCAACGACGTGGAAGTAAGCATGCTCACCGGCGACAACACTCGCACCGCCCGGGCGCTGGCTGGAATCGCCGGAATCGACGACGTGCGCGCCGAGCTGCGCCCTGAGGACAAGGCAAGCATCGTCGCCGATTTCTCCTCCAAGACGCCGACGGCGATGATCGGCGACGGCATCAACGACGCGCCGGCACTGGCGGGCGCGACGGTGGGCATAGCGATGGGAGCGACCGGCTCTGACGCCGCGATCGAGTCCGCTGACGTCGCCTTCACCGGCCACGACCTCCGGCTAATCCCGAAGGCGCTGCAGCACGCCCGCCGAGGAAGCCGGATCATCAACCAGAACATCGTGCTGTCTCTGGCCATCATCATCGTGTTGATGCCACTGGCGATCAGCGGCGTGCTAGGCCTGGCCGCCGTCGTGTTGGTTCACGAGGTCGCCGAAGTGATCGTGATCTTGAACGGCCTGCGGGCTGCGCAAGCGAAGCGCTGAGGCTGTGACCGGCAAGTCTCATAAGGGTTAAACCACACGCCGAGCGGACACACCTTGGGCCAGGCACGTCATTCGAGTTCACGGTCCGTCTCCGTGGAATCGGGATCGTACTCGGTGACCTGTCCCTTCTCGGTGCGGGTGGGCACGGGAGCTGTGGGCGAGCCACCACCCGACACGTGCCCCAGCCGGTCAAGAGCCCCCGAGTGCTCGGCGTCTCCAGCGCAGATCGCGGAAGGATCGAACTTGCGCAGGGACCAAGCGTCACTGCGAGACTCTTTTCGTCCCGCAACTTGAATAGTTCAGCGGCCTTGATACCGCGGACATCCATTCGGAGTGCTGCCGAGTCTCATCGACACAGCCCGTGACTACCTGGGGAGTGTGTTTGACAAAGGACCCCACCCTCATCAGCATTGACGAGCCCTCGCCGTTCCAGTTGCCGTAACCGACTAGATGCAGATTCTTCACCGCGGTTTCGCGGCCGCGCATGAGGTGGCGGAATAGACCGAGAGCCGAACGAAAACCAGCGCACCAGATCAGATGGTCGTGCTCACTAAAGCTATCGAAGATGGGGGATGTCCCCGAGGTTCGGGCCGGAATCGCCGCCGAGAATCCGGCGGCGGCCGCGTCGGCGAACGAACAGGCCGCGCTTCAACCTACCCCCAATAACGCGAAGCGTCATCAACGCCCCGCGTTACACGTTTAATTTGAACTCCACCGAGTTCAAGTGGCGGGTGACGTATTGCCGAAGGACAATTTCTAATTCCGTATTACGATGAACGCATGAAGACGATAAATGGATAGCCGGTAAGCGGAGATCAAATCGATGCATGGGTAACTGAGGCCGAAGCGGGCTACGACGTGGACGTATTGCGAAAGCGCGGACGGAAACCACGAGATGAGGAAGCAGCGCAAGTTATCTCTATTCGTCTCTCCCCAAGCGAAATCTCAAACCTTGATGCGTACGCCGCCTCTCACGGGTGGGCACGTTCGCGTGCGATCCGCGAGGCCCCCAGAAATGCCGTCTGACATCGAGGTCCGACGAAGCGCTGAAAACACGGCATCGAACCGGAGGACTCAATTACGACAGCCACTACGGGGTGCGTTTACAAAGCACACCTTGACGAGGAGCACCCGCAGCGCGAGCTTTGCCTTGGTTTCGATTCCTCGATGCGTTTGCTACTTGCGTCATGTTTAGGTTGCTGCTTCGCTTATGTAAAGCGAATCAGGGTCGCTAGGAGACAGTTGATGCCCGACAACTCTCCACTGCGTCTCCAATACTTCCAGCACCGCTCCCCTTTAAACATGCTGAATGCGTTGGTCGTCGATCAACTCCTGACGGTCTGTGTCTTTTAGAACATTTTGGGTTTTGCTTTTGGGGTAGAGCACACCTTTGTCTACTTTCCAATCAGGCGCTTTCGGCAATTTCCAGGTTCTTCCGTTGGGGCCCGGTATAAATAAAAGAGACGCCTTTTCAAGCCATTTGTTTAATTCGTCTCGAAAGCTTGTGCCGCAGACAATATCACGACTATGTTTCCCAACAAACACGACTGTCCCGGGTTTCCCAGCGCGCGACCTTGCCACCAAATACGCGTCAATGACCTTCTTAGTGTGCTCATCAAAGCACGTACTTCTGGCTTCTTCTACCCCTTCTTCCCCCGGAGACTTGCAATGCACAACTTCTGTGATCGCAATCTTTTTGGCGATCTCATTCTTTATAGCTTCGTCTTCAATCAATTTGACGGAGTCGGTCTTGCCGAGGATGTACCCAGCGTACTTGAGGATATTGCGCCAATAATTGTTCCTATATTGCTTTCGAGAGAAGCGTTCGACGAAAAAATCCTCAACGCGGTCGTCGGGCCAGTCTTTACTCTGGAACTTCGGAACGACCTCGGCCTCTTCTGAACTCCCCGTGATTTCTGGTTTCTTCTTAGCAAGCGCCCCTGTCGTCTCGAGAATGTCGAAGCTCGGGTTTGAGCTGACGAATAGAATTTCAGCCTCTCCTAGATTTCCGTTCCACGGCTCAGGCATATGGAACGTTTCCTTGCTGAACTCAACTTGATATTCAGAACCATATTTTTCTGTAATTTTGCTAATTTCATTCTGCTGATAGCTACAGATATCGCGACAGGCGCGGGCTTCCTTACTTAGGCCGTCGTTACCAGACTTGGGGTCCAGAAGATGGTTTAAAATCTCGTCGGCAATTGGGCATCGGGCGATCGCGCGGAACACTTCTCTCTGCTCAGCATCCATCAGGTCTCTCTGCTCAGCAACCATCCGGTAGTTATCTCCTTAGTCCATGAGTTTCGGTCAAGCGGCTGCAGCCTCAAAGCTGCACTATTCAAAAACTCAACTCCTGAATGTCACATTACTGGAAATAGCACTAAGGATGGTTACTTGACGGGGGAATCGGAACTAGCGTGTTCACCTGTAATCTATTCGCGATTTGCCACCATTGGTGACGTTGCATTTCTACTGGCTACGCTCGAACACGAAAGACATTGCATCGCACCTTCGCAGGGCTATCAGGACCACGCAAGGCGACCGAGGGGAGTGGGGGCCATAGTTGCATCTGACGCATAGTCGCAGAGATCCCCGAGGGGCCGACACACGTGGTCTGACGTTGATCGACGACCCTCCCTACGGCCACGCTGTCACCAGTCACGTCTCCGGCGCATCCCGCGTCCACTCCGTCGTAACCAAGGGTGGGAACTCCAGGTTGATAGGGACTTCGAGGCTGTAAAGAGCAAGGAGTACACAGGTACGACGTTCATAACTGAGTCGGTGGGCCTGGTTCCTGCCATAAAAGTCCGAGACCGGAATTTTTGTTGTTGACAGCCGAGGTGCAATTGTCACCGGTACTGCTTAGGGCAGTGGCTAAATAATTGTGTCGAAATTGGGGAGAATCCCACAGCCGAGTACACCGACCCCCCACAAACGCGCTATCCTCAGTGCTGCGCCCTCCGGCATCAATGGAGGCATTCAGAATGAGAAATTCACAGTGAGCCTGGTCGGGTATGATCTTCACATTCACCTCGAAGCTGGACACCCAACCAGCGCCAGAATTAACTCACTTAAACTCTTCTGCGAACTACCCCGCCAACTCCCGCGCCTCTCGTAAGCGCGTCAATAATACCTCTACAATCGTCGAACGCTGGGACTTGCGGGTCGCGGTTGCAGAATTCATTTCCTACCCCCAGACGTTGCATTGAAACGAAATTCCACTTGGTTCAAGTCATCCGTGTGACCCCGCGGGCGACCCGCGCCGGGTTGATGTGTGCGTTGGGGTGTGCAGCGGCACAGAGTTTTGGGTGACGGCATCCTTGGCTGGCGCTCCGCGGTGATCACTGCACGGCCTAGTGTGTTGGGTGCGCTGCAACTCATTGGCGGGCTTTTCTTGTCTATACGGGCGTGTCTTAGATTCGTTCCGGCTTTACGTCCGCCGCGTACCTACCGTGGTGGCGGGCACTGAGAATTACACGGAACAGGCCATTGCGGCCGGCAGCATCGATGACATGACCGTGTGGCGCGCTTATAAGCTCGGGGTGGTCACGAACCTGTCCAATCCGAAAGCACTCGTCTTTTTTGGTGCGGTTTTCGCGCAGTTTATTCGCCCCGATATGTCGGCCGCATGGACCATCGCGGTGGCGGCCATCCTGCTGGTGATGTCCTTGGTGTGGTTTTCTACCTTTGCGCTCATTGTGCGCGCGGCATCGCGCTGGATTGCGCATCATTCCGCGGCCATCGATATCGTTTCCGGTCTCATCTTTGCGGTGCTGGGACTCGTTATGGCCGTCGAGGGCGCTATCGAGCTCTTCGGTTAGTGCAGGTGGCGGATTTCCATAAAAGAACTGATATAGGAGCTACCTAAATCACAGAACTTACCTGTTTCGCTGCAGGTGAGAGGGCCCTTATAGTGGCATGCGTTAATCCAATAGCATGCGAGTATGGAGGTGTTAGGTGGCTATTAGCGCCCTCGTGACCTTGATGGGCGTGTGGTTCGCGGCGATGGCCTCGCCGGGGCCAGACGTAGTGCAAATCATTCGCTTAGGTGCGCGTTCTACGCGCGCAGCCGTATGGGCGGCGCTTGGTAGTACCACCGGCCTTACCATTTGGACTGTGGCCTCCTTGGCGGGACTGTCCGCGCTGATTTCCGCGCACCCTGGCATCCTCGTGGCGCTGCAGGTTCTCGGTGGCTGTTACCTGCTGTGGATGGCCTATACTGCCATTACCGGTGGCATCAAGGAGCGTCGCGCGCCCGCAACCGTCGTGGGCACCGAAACCCGCGCCCCGCAGCCGCGCGGGTTTACGCCGGACGGCATCATCAAGGCGGGCACCGCCTATCGCATGGGGTTTATCTGCGATCTTTCGAACCCGAAGGTGGTCATTTTTTTCGGCGCCATCTTTGCCAATTTCATTGATCCCGGCATGGGCATCGGCGCCAATCTCATGGTGGGTGCCGTATTGATTCTGGAAAGCCTCGTGCTTTTTGTCGGCGTGGCCTTGAGTACCCGCGCGGTATCGAAGTGGATGGCTAAGAACTCCGCCTGGGTGGATATTGTCAGCGGCGTGGTCTTCCTTCTGCTGGGTGTCATCATTCTTTTCGAGGGAGTGCGTGGGCTTATAGCCATGTAATCTGGGGCCATGATTTTTACCACTACCAGTACCGTCGACGGCTATGAGATTACGGATTATATCCGCATTATTGCCGGGGAAACGGTCATCGGTATCAATATGCTAAAGGATTTCGGGGCATCCATCCGCAATATCACCGGTGGGCGCTCCGCCGGGTACGAGAGCGAGGCCATCAAGGCGCGCGAGGCGGCACTTGATGAGCTGTGGCGCCGCGGGCAGGAGCTCGGGGCCGATGGTGTGGTGGGCATCGCCTTCGATTATTCGCCCATGGGGACGTCGAATGACATGCTGATGGTCACGGCTACCGGCACGGCGGTGAAGCTGCGCGCTAGTGATTAAGGTAGGCAAGAAGACATTGGCCCTGTGCGCTGGGCTATGCGCGGCCGCCGGGCTCATGGCCGGGTGCGAGGACGAGCCGCCGCTGCCGGGAAGCGTGCCGAATGAATCCCAAGGTGCGGCCGATGGTTATATCACTACGTTGCCGGACCAAGGCACAACGGCCAATGGCCGCTACCAGATCATTAACCTGCAAAATAACCGCAGTTTTGTGGTGCATGTGCCGTTTAATGCCGACAAGCACCATCGCTTGCCCGTGGTCGTGGCTATGCACGGCTATGAAATGGATGCCGGCAATATGTTTAAAGGCACTGACTTATCCCAGGGCGATGCCATTACCGTGTTCGTCCAGGGTGCGGGTAAGGCGTGGGCACCGGCGCCGTATGCGGTAACCAGCTTGGAAGATGACCTCAAATACGTCGATGACACCATCGATTTCGTCCGGCGCCACTATCCTGCCACGGACACCACCTACGGCGTGGGCTTTTCCAATGGTGGTGGATTCGCTCGCGCGGTGACCTGCAAGCGGCCGGGGTTATTTGATGCGGTGGCCACGGTCTCGGCGGCCAAGTATGACCGCGTGGAAAAAGACTGCGCCAGCGAGCCTACCGATTACCTGGATATCCACGGCACCGAGGACGTGTTGATGAAATATAGCGGTGGGCGCCAGCATGGTGCGCATTACCACTCGGTCAAACAATCGCTGCGCGGGATTGCCAGGGAGAATGGGTGTAATCCGTTTCCAAAGAGGCGTCGGAAAGAAGCAGTAGAGCACTTCACCTGGCGGGTATGTGATGCGCGCACCGAGCAATACACCATCCACGGCGGCACGCACACGTGGAATGGCGGGGCCACGGACCATTCCGGCCTGGTCAGGGCGGAGTGGACTACCGATACGGTCCTGGATTTCTTCCATATCGCCCACCCGTAGCTATAGCCGCGCGCGGGCTGGGTAAGCTGGGCGGCATGCTAGACATTCCTATCAACGGCGACTCCATCAAATTGGGCCAGTTCATCAAGCTGGCCAGCTTGGTGGCTACCGGCGGCGAGGCCAAGGAACTCATCGCGGCAGGCGTGGTTACTGTCAATGGCGAGCCCGAGACGCGCCGGGGTGCCATGCTCCACCCGGGCGATGAGGTGTGCATTGAGGATGCCTGCGCGCGGGTGGGCGAGCCGGACGATGACGATGATTACTTCGATGAAGCAACGGCCGACGATGACTTCGACCCGGAAAAGTGGAGGAATATGTAGATGCCAGCATTCGAAGCTGAAGTGGGCATGCCCTACTGGATTGACCTGACCACCTCGGATCCGCGCAAGTCCGCACACTTTTACGAGCAGGTACTGGGCTGGGAGGTTTCCGCCGAGTCCGCAGAGGAAAAGCCCTATCAGATGGCGCGCCTGCAGGGCCTGCCCATCGCCGGGCTTATTCCGCAGCCGGAAGAGGCACCCATGCCGGATACGTGGGTGACCTACTTCTTATCCAAGGACATCGCGGGTGATTGCCAGCGCGTCGAGAGCCTGGGTGGGCGCATCCTGGTGCAGCCACAGCAGGTGCAGCTAGGTCATATGGCCCTGCTTGCCGACGCCGCCGGAGGCATGTTCGGCCTCATCCAACCCGCCGGCCCAGAACACTTTGTGGCCGCTGGTGAGCCCGGTACCCCGGTATGGCACGAGCTCACCGCTACCTCGGGTTTCCAGCGCGCCATGGACTTTTATGGCGAGCTATTCAACTGGGAAATTCGCGCCATGCAGTCCGAGGATGAGAACTTCATTTACGCCACTGCGGAAGAAGACGGTGCGCCGTTTGCAGGCCTGTGGAACGCCGAAGGCCAGTTCCCGCCGCAGGTGCCGAGCTTTTGGCAGACCTACTTGGGTGTGCGCGATATCGACGCCGCTGCGAAGAAGGCCGTGGAATTAGGCGGCGAGGTCATCCGTGAACCATGGGATTCGCCCTTCGGCCGCATGTGCCTCTTGGCCGATTCCACCGGTGCGACCATCACCCTCACGGAGGTCGAAGACGCCCCTGAAGAGGAGCCAACCGAAGCGGATGACGTGCTGGGCTTCGACCCGCAGTAATTGCGATGAGTGAGTCGCCGCTGGTCAAGTGCGTATTGGCGGTCGTTGCCGTAATCCCACCCGGCAACGTCACCTCCTATGGTGAGGTGGCTAAGGTCGCTGGCTGCGGCGCGCGCAATGTCGGTACCGTGTTAAAACGCCACGGCGCCGGTACCGCCTGGTGGCGCGTGGTCCGCGCCGATGGCGCGTCCCACGATCCCGCCCGCGCTGCAGAACTGTGGGATCGCGAGGCCATCGCGCACGCCAACGGCCGCGTTAAAATGCACGAGCACGGAATCGACGCCCGCGAATTACAGGAGTTGATGGAGTGAGGGCCTGGGTCATCCTTTTTCTCGCGATCGCGAGCGAAGTCGTGGGTACCGTCGCGCTGAAATATGCAGTGGACCATTTCTGGATCTACGGCGTGGCGGCCTTCTGCTTCATCCTCGCCTTCGTGCTCCTGCACCGCGTGATGCAAGAAGGCGTCAACGTGGGCGTGGCCTACGGCCTCTGGGCATCCGGTGGAGTCATCTCTACCGCGCTGCTTTCCGCCGCGCTATTTGACGAGCCGCTCGGTGCAGTAAAACTCGCTGGCATCGCGCTCATTATGGCCGGCGTATTCTGCGTGGAAATGGGCGCGAAACCGCACGAGGAGGAAGACCGAACGGTGGAGGTGGCACCGCAATGATCTGGTTCCTTCTTTTCCTCGCCACCGCTATCGAGGTTTCCGGCACGCTGTGCCTGCGCATGTCCGCGGTAACCGGCCGTCGCTTCTGGGTAGTACTCGTCGCCCTGTGTTATGTCAGCGCCTATGGGTTCTTGGCGCTCGTGCTCAAGGCCGGCATGGATTTGGGTGTAGCCTACGGCATTTGGGCGGCTACCGGCGTTGCGCTTACTGCTATCGCCTCATACCTCCTGTTCAAGGAGCCATTCACCTGGCTAAAATCCCTCGGCGTGGTGCTCATTGTCGGGGGAGTGCTGCTCGTAGAATCCGGTGCGTAGCGTCCACGGGGAGGCTACGATACTTTCATGATGAAAAGCTGGCGGTAGGTTCCTTGGTCACCGCACTCTCCTTCGTTACCACCCCCGCCGCCCAGGCTGTCACGCTCGACCCGCACGCTGTGCCCGCGCGCACCCAGATCACCGTCCGACATGATTCTGGTGCGACTGTCTCCACCGCTAATGCCCATGAGTCTCGTCCCGCGCTGTCTTTGAGCAAGCTCTACTTGGGCTATTGGGTCCTCAAATACGGTGCACCGGCTGACAAGGCCCGCGTGGAGCATATGATTCGTGTGAGCGATGACAATGTGGCTACCGACTTGGATCGCCGCTACCCGCAGGCCATCCCCAGTACCATCCACGAGTTTGGCCTGCGCGAAACTCATTACACCGGGTATTGGGGAACGACCACTACGTCCACCGAGGACGTAGCGCGTTTTACCTCGCGTATCCAGCACGATCCCCTTGCCGCACCCATTATGACCGGCATGGCTAATGCCGCCCCTGTGGCTGCCGATGGCTACCGCCAAGATTTTGGTACCTCCCGGATTCCCGGGGTTATTGGTACCAAGTTTGGCTGGTCAGACAATCGCCGCATCCACGCCTCGGTATCCACCGCCCCTGGTTTTACCGTCGCTGCCAATACCTACGGTGATGCGGGTACTCATACCGCAGATGTCACCCGCGCCGTACATAATTCCCCAAGCGCACTTCCCGCACCGGGTGGTTCTAGCCAAGCCATTGGAGCTCGTATCGAGCATGATCTGCATCTGCAAGGCCCAGCGCGACAGGCTATCCGAGAGGCCACCCGCACGGCAGCGAGCTACGAGCGTCAAGCCTGCGCGAGCGCGAACCAGGCATTGGCGCAGGTAACGCCGATGCGTGTGTGCAACTAGGAGAAACGGTGGCTTTAGTCCACGAAGGCGAGGGCGTCGTCGGCAGTGCTGTGGCTATAGCTCTCATCGGACCTGGCGAGCTTATTGCCGCGCAGCACCAGCCACATGCTCAGCGGGTAGAGGATAAGCGCTACCGTGACGGCCTGGATGATGGCGGCCACCTCGGAATCGTGCAGGTAATTCCAGCAAAAGTGCAGGAGGAAAGCGGCGGCTAGGCAGCCGAGGAAGACACCGAGGCGCCACCACAGCGGTTTGGCGGCGGCATAGAGCGCCCAGCCGATGCCCCAACCAGCCAGTGCGGTGAGCAATACGTGCAGGCCAGGGCCGGCGATTAGGCGCAGACCCCACATCTCAAAAAGCCCCTGGATATCGCTATCAGGGTGCATGGTAGCGCCCATGGCGCCGTAGAGGATATTCTCGCAAGCTTCAAAACCAAGGCCTACCACTGCGCCCACCATCCAGCCATGCCACGGGCGGTTGAGCTGGCGGAAGGACATGAGCACGAAGATAACGCCGGTAGCCTTGGAGATTTCCTCTGGGTAGGCGCCGCTCCAAGACATCATGGCATCGACCCAGCCGGTGCCGATGGCGAGCTGCATGACGGGACCGGAGCTGATAAGCGCCAGGGCTACGGCCACACCGCCGCCCCAAAGGAAAGCCAGTAGGGCCCACAGGCGCGCCGGGCGTGCCCACATGGGGCTGCGTTGCAATAGGTAGATGACCAGCGCTACGAGCACGGCGGCGATGAGCAGGCTGAGCAGGCCCATCATGGGAGAGATCAAAAAAGTGCTCAGCGTCTGGACCAAGAACGCGATGAGTCCAATGCCGGAGAGGATCCACAGCGTGGTGCGAAAGAGCTTGGACATCTAGTACATCAACTCCCCGGAGAAGTCAGCGAATTCTGCATTAGCATCGGCGGGCAGTTCCTCTTGGCCGAAGGCGCGCCAGATGCGCGAGGCGGTGGCCCGGGCCTGATCGCCCTTGCCGGTCACGGTGACCACCCAATCCTTGTTTTCGTCTTCGCCGGTGCCGTCGAGGGAGAGGGCGGCGGTGGAGGAGGGGGCGTCGGCAAGCAGGAGTGCTCCATTCGTGCCGTCGAAGATAGGGGCGTCGGCCGGCAGGGAAGCCATGGCGAGGGCGCGGACCATGCGACGCAAGGTGGTGGCATCGTCCTTGGCATCCTCGGTGAGAGTGGCCTGTACGCTGACATCGCCGCAAGTCCAGCCGATGCTGGCGAGGGATTCATAATCGCGCTCGCAGTAGAGATCGGGAACGTCAATCTCCCAATCCTGGCTGGGCTCGGTCAGGGTGACCTGCTCGACGTCCGCGGAGGAATCCGCCAGCGCCGCCTGCACAATTGTGGGCAGAGCGAGAACCACCGCCACGAACGCAATGACGGCGAGGAAAAGGCGCCGCGGATGCGCTGGAGGAAAGCGATAAAATTCCATAGCCCACACCTTATCTTGCTGCTTTGACCTAGAGTGGCAAGCATGAAAGATCTTTATCAACTAGTCAATGGACCCTGGCTGGAAAGCCACGTCATTCCCGATGATCGCGGCGTGGATGGCACCTTCCACACGCTGCGCGACGAAGCCGAAGAACTCGTCCATGAGATCGTGGAAAAGGACACCGGCCGCCCGGGCAAGCTCTATGCCTCCTTTATGGATACCGAGGGAGTCAACGCGGCCGGCATGGCTCCATTGGACGCGGATCTGGACCGCCTGAGCGCGGCCGACCCGGAAGAACTGGCGCAGCGCCTGGGTGAGCTTGAGCGCACCGGCGTTGGCTCCCCGGTGACCTTCTGGGTGTCCAAGGACTCCGGTTCCGAGGACGCCATTGCTTATGTCATCCAATCCGGCTTGGGTCTGCCGGATGAGGCTTATTACCGCGAGGAAGCCCACGCGGAAACGCTGAGCGCTTATGAAAAGCACGTGGCCGAGATGCTGGAATTCCTCGACCCAGCCCGCCTCTTTGGCCTGGGCGCCGAGGTAGCCGCCCATCGCATCGTCGCCTTGGAAAAGGAGCTGGCCGCTGGCCATTGGGACGTGGTCTCCACCCGCGATGCGGTTAAGACCTATAACCCCTGCGAATTTAGCGAGCTGCCCACCATGACCCGCGCTCTGCTCTCCGGCGGCAACCTGCCAGAGCACCGCGTGGTTAATATGATGCCGTCCTACCTCGAGCACTTCGAGAGCCTCTTTACCTCCGAGCGCATGGCCGATTGGCAGCTGTGGGCCACCTGGCACATCCTGCGCTCCCGCGCGGCCATGCTGCCCGAGGAAGTAGGCGCGAAGAACTTCGAGTTCTATGGCACCAAGCTCTCCGGCGCTACCCAGCAGCGCGACCGCTGGAAGCGCGCCGTGGGCTTGGCCGAATCCCTCGTGGGCGAAGAGATTGGCCAAGTATTCGTGGAAAAGCACTTCCCGGCCTCCTCCAAGCGTGAGATGGATGAGCTGGTGGACTACCTCATCGCCGCCTACCGCGAGCGCATCTCCCAGCTGGAGTGGATGACGCCGGCCACCCGCGAGCGCGCGCTGGAAAAGCTCTCCCAGTTCAAGGCCAAGATTGGCTTCCCGGATTCCTGGCGCGATTACTCCGGGCTCGAGGTCTCTGGCCAGGGCGCAGACCTGCTGGCTAATGCGCGTGCCGGCTCCGCCTTTTCTCACGACTTTGAGCTGGCCAAGATTGGCAAGCCGGCCGACCGCGATGAATGGGTGACCACCCCGCAGACGGTCAACGCCTTTTATAACCCGGTGGTCAATGACATCACCTTCCCGGCCGCCATCCTGCGCCCGCCGTTTTATAACCCAGAGGCCGATGCCGCAGAAAACTTCGGCGCCATCGGTGCCGTCATCGGCCACGAGATTGGACACGGTTTTGATGACCAGGGCTCGCAATTTGATGGCCAGGGCAACCTGAACTCCTGGTGGTCCGAGGAGGACCGCGCCGCCTTTGACAAGCTCACCGCCAAGCTGGTGGAGCAGTTCAATGGCCAGGTACCGACGGTGCTCAAGGAGGCCGGCATCGACTCCACCGGAGTCAACGGCAGCTTCACCCTGGGTGAAAATATCGGTGATCTAGGCGGTTTGGGTATCGCTGTGGTGGCTTTTAAGAACTACTGCGCCGATAAGGGCATTGACCTGCAGGGCAAGGAGGAGAAGTTCGAGGTAGACGGTGCCGAGCCAGAGCTGGCCGAGCACACCTACACCGGCCTGCAGCGCTTCTTCTTGTCCTGGGCCCGCGTATGGCGTACCGCCATCCGTCCGGAGATGGCCACGCAGTACCTAGCCATTGACCCGCACTCGCCGGCGGAGTTCCGCTGCAACCTCATCGCGGCCAATATTGCGGAGTTCTACGAGGCCTTTGACGTAGCGGAGGATTCTGCCATGTATATTGCGCCGGAGGATCGCGTCACCATCTGGTAGCCCTTTTAGCCGGTAGGCGGTGCGCGTAGGCTCGGTGGCATGACTAACGCAGATGCTAACCAGGACCCGCACCGCCCGCTGGAGCCCGGCCAAGAGTGGCACATCGGCGGCCAAGACCGCCAGATGGAGGAAAAGGAACAGCTCGAGCAGCTCGTTGCCTATATCGATGCCCACTATGACACCCCGGATTTTCGCCCGCCGTGGGCCGGGGGCGGCTTCCCTGAGGCGGATCAGTACTGCGCGCTCTTGCCGGATCGCATTACCCATGCGGCAATGATGGTGCTCGGTACTGCGGTGGACCATGCGCTACCGGGCACTGCGTACACGGAGGGCATTAGCGTAGAAGAGTCTGAGATGGGCGCCATCTTCCAACCCACAAAGCCAACTGGCCGGTGGGCGGTCTCGCTGCATTCGGGCGGCTGGTGGCGCGGCAGTGGTCAGGCGTTGGAGATGCAGTGGCGCCCCGAGGTAGCCGCCGCCGCGCAGCTATCCGGCACCACCATCATTGACGTGGATTATCCGCTCGCCCCCGAGCACACCGTGGCGGAGATGGTCACTGCCGTGCAGCAGGCCATCGACTATGCCCGCGCGCAGGGCGCTTCTAGCGTTACTACCTGGGGGTATTCTTCCGGCGGGGCGCTGGCGGCGCTCGTGCCTGCCGACGCCCTCCTGCTCACCTTCCCCGACTTCGGTGCCCTGGCAAATCTGCCGGAGGAGCTGCGCGCCGGATACGACATCCCGGCGGACCTATCTGAGTTAGGTCCGCACACCTTCGTGCAGACCGCCACCGAGGATGAGATTGCCGCGCGCGTTTCCGTGCCCGGCGCCGCCGCGCGCGATTATGTTTCCACCCACCGCGTGTCCACCCCGGCGGTGGCGCGGCAGCGCGTGCGGGATGCGGCCGCGTTCCTGGCAGGCGAGCTAGAAAAATAACAATTCCCTGGAGGTTCCATGCTAAAAAGGAACTAGTTTCAATAGGAGTGCGACTAGTTCCGCATGACCATATCCACTCATGGCGCGCTATCGCGCCTGCATAAATTCGCCGGCGTAATCATTGCGCCCTTCCTCATAGTCGCAGCATTAAGCGGGTTTCTCTATGCCTTGGCACCCACCTTTGAACCGTGGATTTACCACGATGAGGTAACCGCCACCGCGCAAGGCAGCCCGCGCAGCCTCGATGAACAGATTGCCGCCGCCCAACGCGAGCACCCAGACGGGGACGTAGTTCGAGTCGAGCCTTCCGAAGACCCGCAGGAGACCACCCGCGTGCTTTTCGACGACCCCACCGCCCCCAACTCCAGCTATACCCACGCCGTCTTTGTAGACCCGGTGGACCTGCACATCACTGGCGAACTACAACAATATGGCGGCTCGCGGGCGCTGCCTTTCCGTACGTGGGCCTCTAATGGCCACCGCACCCTATGGTTGGGCGAGCCTGGCCGCCTCTATGCCGAACTTGCGGCCTCGTGGCTCGGCGCGCTGAGCATCCTCGGTCTCTACCTGTGGCTCAAGCGTAAACAAAGGAATAAGAAGAAGCGCTCCACGGTACTGGCGCTGCACGCCCGCGTGGGTGCCTGGTTGTTGCCGGGCTTCCTCTTTCTTACCGTTACCGGCCTGACATGGTCGCTGGTGGCGGGCACAGGTATTGGCAAGGTGCGGGAGGAACTTAATTGGAAGGAACCGTCCGTGGCGACCTCCGTTGCAGAAGCGGGGGCTAGTACTGGGGCGGGGGAGCATGCCAACCACGCCGGGCACGCGGGTCACGCCGGGCACGCGGGTCACGCCGGGCATACGGGACACCACGGTGCCGCAGAACTCGCCGGAGCCCAAACTGCAGAATCGACCGCCCGTAGCCAGGGTTTGACCGGAGTGCTGGAAATGACCCCACCGGAAAAGCCCGGCGATGCGTGGGGCGTGCGGGAGGCTCGTGCGGCCTTCAAGTTACGCAGCGACGCCGTGGCGGTTACTCCGAACGGGGAGGTCATCGACCGCATCAATTCGGCCGACTGGCCGCTTGCGGCACAGCTAACCTCGTGGCTCATCCAGCTGCACATGGGTACGCTTTTTGGAATCTATAGCCAGGTTGCATTGGCGGTACTCGCCCTCGGCCTGCTCGTGGTGAGCATTGCGGGCCTGTGGATGTGGTGGAAGAAACCGCGCCGCCGCCTGCCCGAGCTAAAAATTACCCCCGCCGTGCTGGCGGGGGCGGTGGCCTACTCAATCATTGCGCCGCTCTTTGGCGTTTCACTATTGCTCTTTTTCGTAGGTGATTGGATCGTGCGGCGCCTGCGCGCCCCGAAGCGGGATCGGGGCGCGGCCGCTGGGGAGGTTACTCCTCGCCCTCGGGGCGAATCTTCATCTCGGAGTCTTTCCACAGTCCGGAACGGGTAATGTCCTCATAATCAATCTCGGCTGGGACTGGGGCATTGCCCTGTGAATCGGTACGCAGTTCGTACTTTTCGATGGCACCCCAGTCGCGTGCCCAATCATTATTGAGGTAGCTCGGGATCTCATAGGAGTAGTTGACCGCCTCCGCGGTGGACATGGCACCACCACCAGAGAAGGACTGGAAGTCCGTCAGCGAGGTCTGGGCCGAGGAATCCGGCAGGATGCGATACTCCGGGATTTCCGTGACGCCGGCGAAGTGGTCAAAGGTGCGCTGGCACGGGAACTGTAGGGCTACGGCCCAGTCCAAGAGCGCCGGGGTGTCCTTGGAGAACTGGTTATTGATGGTGTCCAGCTCCGGCACGCGCGGCGGGGTAAAGGCCAGCCAGTCATCCTCATCGGTGGAATCATCCGTTGCTACCAGGCGCACCACGTTGGCATCCTTTGGCAACTTATCCAGCGGCAGGCGCAGGTTGCGCCACTTTGGCGTGGCACCGACGGCGGAGAGTTCTTCCTCGCCAGTATTGGTGACCTTTCCGGAGCCATCGATGGTGCCGTATTCGAGGCTAAGCTTCATGCCTTCCTGCTCTACCCCGTTGACGTCGTGGTGGTAGATATTGCCGGCTGCAGATACGGCGAGCACGGGAGTATTGTCCTTGGCCTCCGGCAGGTTGTACCACTTGGTGGTCACCTCAGAGGTGGAGTCTTGCGCCTCGGAATAGGAGCCGAGCACCGGGACCTTGGTGTAATCCAGGTTGAACGGCAGGTGCATGGTAGAGCCATTGACACCCTCAGTGCCGCGTACTCCACCCTCCGAGGTATTGGTGGTTTCCTTGGACTTCTTGTCCTTTTTGTTTTGCTTATTCTTTGTCTCCTGGGAATCAGCGGAATCGCTGTTACCGCCGGATTCGGTATCCGCACCCGAGGTAGCGGTCTCCGCGCTATCGGAGGAGGAGTCGCTGGAGCCATCCGCGATGGCACCTACGGAGGCGGAATTCTGGTTTTCCGGCTCGATGGATTCAGGGATGAAGTTTGGATCGAAGCCCTTGTGGGTCTCGTCCTGGTCCACCAGGGAATCGCCCAAGTCGCCTTCGACCGGGGTCAGGAAGGAGTCATTGGTATTGGTCTCCACCATGGTCTGATCCGCCAGAGCGCAGGTATTGCCGCGCAGGGAGGCCACGTTTCCCTTGCCCACGGAGTAGGAATCCGCCTGCGAGACGGTGGCCTTGGCAAAGGAAGCACACGATAGCGCTACCACGATGGCACAGGCCAAGGCGATGGGCGCGGACATGATACCGGCGGAGCGCGAAACCTTAGCGGCGGCATTTTTCTCAAATTCCGCCAGGGTGCCGGCCTCTTCTGCTTGGGACTTGCGGTAGCTATGGCGCAGGGACTGCACTATGCCGATGGCGAAGATGACCAGCGCGATGGCGAGGAGCACCTTATTGGCCTCGATGGCCTTGAATTGCACCGTACGATCCCACCACGGGATGCCAAAGGAGGAAACGTACCACCAGGCGTTCCAGCCGGCGAAGGAAATGGCCAGCAAGAAGACCACCGCAGCGATAGCGAAGGTGCGAGCACGCGGCGAACGCAGTGCGAACTGGGAGAGCACCACGGCACCGAGGGCGGCGATGACACCGGCCACGCCGGCGTAGATGCCAAAGTGGTGGGTCCACTTGGTGGGGGTGAACATGAGGAAGAACATGGACAGCGCCACGATGATGAGCAGGCGCTGGGTCGGGCCGACGGCAGCGCCGACGACGCGACGGTTCTTGATAAAGGCCGCCACGATGAGCACCAGGCAGAAGAGCATGGTGAAGACCGCGAAGCGGCGGGTGAGCGAGCCATCCACGGATTCCTGGAAGAGGGTGGAGTAGCGCGCGTACTCGGCGTACCACGGCAGGGAGGGTCCGACCTCGGAGCGCACGCGGGTGGACTCCAGCACGGTAGACAGCGTCTGGTCGCCAAAGGCGGCGACCATGATGGCGGTGCCAGCGCTCAGGAATGGCGCAATGAGCGAAAGCCAGCCGAGGGCGCCACCACCCATGGACGGCACGCGCTCGGCCATGGCGCGGAAGAGGTGCGGCAGGCTGACGAGGAAGACGCCTACGGCAAAAAGGCCGGTCGGGCCGGCGGCCAGAGTGATGGTTGCGGCGATGGTGCCCACGGCCGCCGGAAGCAGGCGGCGGGTGGCAATGGCGCGCTCGAAGGAAGCCCAAGTAAACATCACGCCGAGCGCCACGATGGGCTCTGGGCGAGTGCCGTTGTTATACGGCAGCCAGAAGGCCAGGAACATTAGCGCGGCGGTCCAGTGGGCGACCCGGCGGCCGTCGACAAGCTGGCCAAAGCGCGGCAGCATCTCGCGGGAAAGGATAAACCAGATGATGAGCCCGGAAATCAGGCCCGGCAGGCGCACGAAGACCGAGGCGGTAGAAATCTGGGAGAGTACGGCAACCAGGTCGTAATAGGGGGAGCCAAAGGGCGCCTCTGGCACGCCGTACCAGCGGTAGTAATTGGCCATGTAGGTCGCGTGATCGAAGACGCGGCTCATGGAAAAGATGAAGCCATCATCCGAGGTATTGGCGCCGAGGATGTACCAGAATCCCAAAATGGCGGCCACCACGCCATCGAGCGGGCGTACCTTCTTCCACGTCTCAGGCATGAAGCCGAAGCGGCGGCCATCGAGGCGGTCGATGCGCCACAGGCAGAACAAGGACACGACCACCATGGCGATGCCCAGCCACATGGCAATGGTCTTGAGCAACGTCGGGGACGAGGTAAAGCGGGAGTTGATATCGACGTGGACATTGAGGCCGTCGTCAAGCAGGGCTTGCACATCAGCCTTCTCGTCGATTTCGGTATAGACGCCGGTGACCTGCGGGCGCAGATCCTCCTCGGTGGTCTTTTCATGCTCGCCCACGCTCACGGAGGTGCCATCGCCCGTAGCGGAAATTTCAATCGTGGCGTCCTTGGGGAGCTTGGCTACCTCTTTGGCGTTGAGGGTAAGCAGTACCTCATCCAAGGACACAACGGACAGGCCCTCGTCATTCGCGCGGACGAAAAGGCCGCGGTTGGAGGCCTTCTTGGACTCCGGCGGGACGGTGCCGTAAACCATGGACTGGCCCTCGCGCAGTGCATCGACTGCGGAGATAGGGATGGTGGCCTTCAGGTCCTCCGGGGCGACGGAAATGAGCGGCGCGTTGATGGACTGCACGGAATCATGCTGCGGCCAATCATAAGAGGACTGGGTTTGGGTCACCGGCAGTAGCGGGGTCGCTACAAAACACAGGAAACCAATCAGCCCGGCAATGATTGCGGTCCACCGCAGGCCCGCAGGGGCGGCGGTGAAGCGGGAGCCGGCAGCGGCAGGTCGCGCTTGGGTGGTATTCGTAGTGAGGCTATCTGACACGGCGATTAGTTTACGTCAGATAACCCCCTCGGCCCGCGGGCACACCCTGCCGCGGGCGGGAAGTGTGGGTGAACTTACTTGGTGCGAACGGCTGTTACAAAGGGGCCGGTTTGCTGTAACTTCCAGCCCTCGTCAAAGACATCCGCATTGAAGAAGACCGCGCGGTAGCGAATATTCGGCTGGTTGGGATAGATATCTTCTGCCAGGTGGAACTTGAAGCCGTCGTCCTTATTTTCCAGGTCGCCGCGGAACATCATCACATCCGGGCCGCGCCAGGGAGCAGAATCCAAGGCCTTGCGGAACTCCTCCGGCTGCATATCCCAGGAATCATTGGCCCAGGTCTCAATCTGCTCGTTGCGGGTGCTGAACTCGCCCAAGGGATTGGCGTAGTGGCTGGTAAAGGCGTTAAAGCCCCAGTACGGGTAATAAGACATGAAGGTCTTTTCATCCGTGAGCACCACCGTCTCATCCGGCGTGAAGCCCTGGTCCTGAATGAAGTTGTGAATATCCAGATAGTAGTGGGCGGAATCGCTGGTGAAGCGGTCCGCGCGCTCGCCGTAGCCATCGGTGTCGCTATAGGCGTGATCGATGGCGTCCTCGTTGGCCTCTGGGATCTGCTGCGCATAGAAGACGCCGGCCAGGGCCAAGATGATGCCAAAGACCGCGGTGATCTGCTTATTGGTGGTGTGGGAGAAACGCGCAGGGTAGAGACGGTGCACGCTGAGCAGGCGGATCTCTGCCAGGGCCAGGATGCCGGCGGTGGCAAAGAGGAGCACCACGATGACCTCGAGGCGGAAGCTGAGCAGCGTGGTGCCGGCCAGCGTTGCCACCATAGACACCACGGTCCACAGGTAGATGCCAAGGAGGGAGATGCCCAGCGCGCGCACCTCTGCGTCATTGAGGCGGATGACTATGTAAATAAGCCCCATGAGGCAGAGGAAGCCCACAATGCTCAAGGACAAGAAGGGCACCGGAATTTGCGTGCCTTCCTCCGGCAAGTAGTGCTGCGCGGTGGTTTGCAGCGGCACCGGTGAGTGCATGACCGACCATACGTAAGGTCCCCAGGCGATGAGCGCGATGGCAATGGAGCCTACCGCTATGATCGCCAGGCGCAGGATGGGGCGCCACGTATGCTCATAGAGCGCGGTAAACAGCGCGATGAGGCTGACCACGGTGAGCGCAGCCGCACCGGTGAAAAGGGTATAGAACGTGGCGGAAATGCCCAGGTAGAGCGTCACTCCCAGGGTGGCCAGCCAGGAGCCGCAGAACGCGCGGGCGCTGAGCACCGCAACGGTGGGCAGCCCCATGGCGATGACCGCGGAATAGGGCTCCTCGGCCGCGATGGTGAGCGTAATCGCGGTGGTCACCAGGGCGATGGCGGTGGCGACCGGCAAGGAACTGGTCAGGCGCTGCCAGATGGGCACCAAAATACAGCCGGCCACGGCAATGGAGATGAGCGCCCAGGGCTGGTAGACCTCCCAGCCCGGAATTCCCATGAGCGCACCCAAGCGGCCGCCCAACCAGAACCAGCCGATCGGATAGAAGGACGGCATGTCCTGGTAGTTCATGTCCGCATAGCCCATCTCATCCACCGAACGGGTGAGGAACTGGGTGCGGAAGGCCTGGTCCACCTGCACGCCATCGAGCCACAAGCGGGAGGCGGACAGTGGCAGGCCCACGGCGGCCAGGGTCAACAGGGCCGGGGAGAGGTAGGTGACCGCATACGTCAGCCAGGCCCGCCAGCGCGGCCGGGTAAAGGAATCCTTGTAGTGGTCATAGAGCCACCACACGCACAGCCCGCCGGCCAAGGCCAGCGTGAGCACCACCCCCACCGTGGTCAACGCGCGGGTGACCATGGAGGTATTAAAGGACGGCAGCGAGACCGTCTTGAAGGCAAACCAGCCCAGCAGCGTTACCACGCCACCGGCCAGAGCGGCCAGCACAATACCCAGCAAGGTCGCGCGAGGGGTCAGCGCATCGGCGCGGTAGGCCTCGGTGCGGTTATCCTCGCTCACGGGCGTTGACTGGGCGGGTACAGCGGTGCTTGTCATGCTCATTAGTTTCGCATACCCAAGCCCCACAGCCCAGATTTGGCGCGGGCAGGACAGCACTTGCTTGGCGGCATCCCCCTGATACACCACCGCCCCCGTCACCTCCCTCGCCGCGGGCGTGCGGCGAAGTGGAAGAGCGGGGGCGGGGCGGCTACGCCTACGCGGAAAGCCGCGGCGTTTAGAACGGCAGCTTGCGGAAGATGGCCTGCGGGATGAACTTGAATGCCAAAGATACGTACTCAAACAGTGGGTGTACGAAGATGGACTGCTTGCCCTCGAGCACGGCCTTGACGGTGGCCTCGGCAACGTCGGAAACGTTGACGGTCAGTGGGGCGTCGCCAGCCTCGGCGGACATCTTGGTGCGCACCTGGCCCGGGCGCACAACCAGCACGTTGGCTCCGGTGCCGCGCAGGGCCTCGCCCAAGTTGATGTAGAAGCCGTCCACGCCGGCCTTGGAGGCGCCGTAGACAAAGTTGGAACGGCGCACGCGCATGCCTGCCACGGAGGACATAGCGATGATGGTGCCGTGGCCCTGGTGCTTGAACTTCTCGCCCAAGAGCACGCCTACGGACACCGGTGCGGTGTAGTTGGTCTGTGCGGAGGCGACGGCCTTGTCGTGGTTTTGCCACAGCTCTTCCTGGTCGCCCAGGGTGCCGAAGGCAACGATGGCCACGTCGACGTCGCCGCGTGCCCACGCCGTATCAATAACGTCTGGGTGGGAGTCGAAGTCGGTGGCGTCAAAGTCCAGGACCTCTACGTCAGCGCCGCGGGATTCCAGGTCAGCCTTGGCCTGGGCGATGCGTGGGGACTCCGGGCGGGCGGCCAGGGTGACCTTGGCCGGGCCGCGCTGCAGGAACTCGGAGACGACGCCGAGGCCGATCTCAGAGGTGCCGCCCAGAAGCAGGATGTGTTGTGCTTGGCCTACTGCATTAAGCATGGTCAGTAAATCTCCTTAAAGGTGTTATTTCCAGTGATTAGTGCAGCTCGAGGCGGCGGGACATATCGGAAGCAAAGACGCCGGTCGGGTCGATCTCGTTGCGGGTCTTCAGCCAGCCTTCCATGCCCGGGTACATCTTGTGGAAGTTCTCCGCAGAGGTGCGGGATTCCTTGGCCAGGTAGAGGCGGCCGCCGAATTCCATCACGCGGCGGTCCAGGTCATCCAGGAACTTGCCCAGGCCCGGACGGATGGGGAAGTCCACGCAGACGTTCCAGCCCGGCATCGGGTAAGACAGCGGTGCGCGGTTGCCTTCACCGAAGAGCTTGAACACGTTGAGGGCGGAGTAGTGGCCGGAGCGCTGCATATCGCGGATTATCTCCTTGAACGGCTCCACGGCCTCGGTCGGTACCACGAACTGGTACTGCAGGAAGCCCTTGGAACCGTAGCCGCGGTTCCACTCGCCGATGAGATCCAGCGGCTGGTAGAACTGCGTCAGGTTCTTGACCTGGTTCTTCGCCGGTGCACCCATGGTGTAGTACGCCAAGCCCACGGCGGAGAGGGAGAGCTTATTCATGGTCCAGGACGGGAAGATATCCGGCACCGTCATCAGCTGCGGCGCATTGAACTTCAGTGGATCCTTGGCCAGCTTCGGGGCGAGCTCTTCCAGCTGTGCCAGGGTGGCCAGCGAGCCGCGGGAAATGGTGGAGCGGCCCAGCTTTGGTTCTGGTGAGATGACATCGAACCAGGCGGAAGAATAGGTGTAGTTGTGCTCGGAACCATCGGAGTGGAAGGCGATGGTTTCATCCAAGTTATCGGTGCGGTCCGTATCCGCGATGAAGTAGGCGGTTTCCGTCTTGGTCATGCGGATGGTGGCGCGCAGGATGATGCCGGTCAGGCCCATGCCGCCAACGGTGGCCCAGAAGAGGTCGCCGCTCGGGTCATCCTCGGAGCCCTCCGGGGTCAGGTGCAGCACGCGGCCATCGGCCACGAGCAGCTCCATGGAGACCACGTGGTCACCAAAGGAACCGGCGGAGTGGTGGTTCTTGCCGTGAATATCCGGGCCGATTGCGCCACCGATGGTGACCTGGCGGGTACCCGGCAGAACCGGAACCCACAGGCCATACGGCAGGGCGGCCTTCATCAGCTGGTCCAAGGTGACGCCGCCATCGACGTCCACCAGAGCGGACTCTGGGTCGATGGAGTGGATCTTATTGAGTTTTTGCATGTCGATGACCAGGCCGCCGCCATTTTGGGCGGGGTCACCGTAGGAGCGGCCCATACCGCGGGCGATGACGCCGCGGCGCAGGTGGGCGGGCTTATCCGAGTTATCTTCTGCAACCTGGGCCACGGCCTTCTTGATGACGTCCACGTCTTCGGTGGCGAGCACGTGGGCGGTCGTCGGGGCGGTGCGGCCCCAGCCGTGCAGGGACTTTTCAGTAGTATGTAATTCCATCTCTTACTCTTTGCTCGACGGATTTATGTCGCTTCTCTAGCCTACCTAGCTCACAGGAGGGTGGCTGGAGTGGCGCGAGTGATATTCGGAACAAAACGGACGCTTGTACTGCCCGAATGTGACCGTTTACAGATCCATGAGCGCGCGGATCTCCTCCGGCAGTTCCTCTTGGGATTCAATAATCGGGCCGTCGTACTCCCGCAAAAGCTCATAGACGCGAGCGCGGGAGGAGGAATCCAGCATGGGCAATTCCTCTGCCATCAGGCGAGTCATGAAAGGGCTCAACGGCACATCGGTATGTTCTGTGGCCTCGAAGTGGCCGTTGCGCTTATCGTCCTCTGCGCGCACATCCTGTGCCGCTTGCTGCGCCGGCGTCATATGCTTTGTCTTTTCCGAGTACATGCGCATTAGCTTACCGCCGCTTAAAGTAGTCGCTATGACCAACAACCGTGAGACGCATGATCAGCGCCAAGACAACTACGCCCTCGATGACACGCTGGCTGGCCGCATCACCCAGGCCGCCGCCGTGGGCATTGCGACCTCCTATCCGGATTGGATCAAGTCCAAGGGCGGTTTGATCACCGCGTATACCTTGTCTTTCTTTGGCTTTAGCGCCCTAGTGGCCTATACCAACGCGCACGCCGAGCAGGACGGCGATGAGCCGCGCTCGCCGCAGGATAGTGACGATCAAGGCCTCAAGCCGTGGGCCATTTTTGCCGCAGTGGTGCTGCTGCTCATCCTGGGCGGCTGGATGAACGTTGCCCTTTCCCGCCGCATGGTGAAGTTCCTGCGCAAGCGCGGTGCCAAGCGTCCGTGGACCCTCTTGGGCGCCATTGGGGCGGCGCTGACGTTCCTTATTAGTGAGCTGGAAGCTCGCGATATTGCAAAACTAGCTTCCTAAAATTTGCGTATGGTGGGGCTCATGAACGCAGGGGTCACCGATATCGCACAGGCGCGGGCCAAACGCGCCGATAGCGTGGTATCCCTCAAGCGCGAGCCCCTCACCATCATTTGCCAAGCCGCGAATATTCGCGCCGATGGCGAGGTGCACCGACAGATTGGTTTTAGCGATGCCCTGACCTTCACCGAGCTGCACCGCGTACTGCGCATCTGCTTTGGCCTGCCGGAGGAGGAATCTCCCTGGCACTTTTATGAACATACCGAGGCCCGTGGCCCGCGCATCGATCCGGAGCGCCAGGCCTCCGAATTCCTCTGGCGCGAGGGCGATCAAATCGACTTCGCTTGGGGACTGTGGGACTTCGAGCTGGTAGTAGCCGAGATTTATCCCCGCGATAATGGCACCCCAGAGGCGCTGTGTGTGGGCGGCTCCGGATCGCTCTTTCAGCCCTTTGAGCTGACCAGCGTCAACCGCGAACTGACCGGGCAAGAGGTTACCGATGAAGTTTTTTCCGCGGTATCGTCCCCCGTGCGCGATTTGATTGAGCGCACCAAACTCTATGATTTTGTCCCGCTGCTGCAAGCGATGGACTTGGGCAGGGAAACCGACCTCACACCGCATACTTCCCGCGTGCTCGCCAGCCTGCCGCGCGAGGTGACCCATGAAGGCAAAGACGCTTTTTGGTCCATGGCGCTCGCCCTATCCTGCATGGGCGGCGCGGAGCTGACCGATTCCGTTGTGGAGACCACCATGGATGCGCTCGGTTGGGTCAATGACGATGGCACGGCGCTCTCCGGCGCCGACGTGCGGGAATTGTGTGCGGCCTCGTTGCAGCAATTGGCCGGGATAGGCGCCTATGGTGCCGAATCCGCCGCGCCGGTGGATCGGTTGGACATGTACCGAGCGCTCTTGCGCGGGTAGGCTACTCACTCGTGACTAATTCCGCTGACGACGCCGTAGAAGTAAAGCCTTCGTCCACCTCGCTGCACACCCAGCTGGTGCGTTTCATTTCCGTGGGCGTATTTACCGCCGCCATTGACTATGGTCTCACGCTGCTATTGACCTATCTGGGGCTGCACCGTTCCGCCGCCAAGGCCATCGGTTGGGTCTTTGGCACCATCGCTGCCTACCTAGCCAATGCGCGGTGGACCTTTGGGGCCAAGGTGTCTGGCCGCACAGCCGCGACCGTGGGCATCTTGTACGCCTCTACCTTTGCGGTCCAAAACTTCCTGTACTGGGTGCTCAATGAGCCGCTTATGGCCCTCGGCTTTGAGGGGGCGGTGAAAGACACCATCGCCTTCGTCATCGCCCAAGGCGTGGCCACGGTGACCAACTTTGCCATTCAAAGGGCCTTTATCTTTAAGGAAAGATAGATGGCAGCAGCCTCCCCACGGACGTGGCGCGGCGCGGCCCAGCGGGCTTCGCGCTCGACCAGCCTGCGCGCGCAAAGCGCCAGGTTCGCGGTGACGGGGGCACTTGCCGCGCTTATCGACGTCTCCTTAACCTGGCTCCTGCAGATCGGCTTCGGCCTGCTGAGCGCCGATCCGGCGCGGGCGGTGGGCTTTATCGTCGGTACCTGGGCGGCCTATCTGCTCAATCGCCGTTGGACCTTCCAGGCCAAAGCCACCGCGGTGCGCTTTGCCGGGGTACTTGCCACCTATGGCGTGACCTTCGTGGTCAATATGGTGGCCTTTGCCGTCTCGCAGGGCACCGCCACCGTGGTGAACTTTGCGGTGCAACGCTGGATTATTTTTAGGAAGGCGGGGGTCCGGGTCGTCGCCAAGCAGGATCCGTCCTAGCCCTGGTTAGGCCGGCGGAAATCTTCTTGGCGCCCGCGGTTGTGGAGCTTGAGCCATTCGATAAAGCCGGCCGGGTCGTGGCGCTGGACTAAGAAGAACCAGCCAAAGCGGGCAAATTCCTGGGGCAGTAGCTTGCGCATGCCGCGCTGCCACAGCAGGTAGCCGCGATTGCGGTAGGTGAAAAAGCGCTTGAACTCACCTTCTGGGTACTGGGTATGCATTTTGCCACCCAGGATGGGCTTGAACTCATCCGATCCGTCCGGGTGCAGGTAGCTGGTGGTCAGCGCCGTGCCGAAGGAGAGCCCGGAATTAACCAGCCGGCGGTGGTATTCCACCTCATCGCCGCGGATAAACAGCCGGTAGTCCGGCACACCAATGATCTCCATGGCCGCGGCGGAAATCAGCGCGCCGTTAAACAGCGAGGCGATGCCGGGCAGGAAATCGCCTTCCAGTTCGTCCATCCGGCGGCGCCATACCAGCCCCTGGCGCAAGGGGAAGGCGAGGCGGCCGGGATCGTTGATATTGCATACCGCCGGGGAGACCTCATGCAGGCGGTTGGCTTCGGCCACTCGATACAGCTCCGCTAGTACCGTGTGATCGGCGGGGCGGCCATCATCATCGGCGCACCACACGGCATCGGCGCCCAAGGAAAGGGCGGTGAGAAAGCCCAGTGCAAAGCCGCCAGCGCCGCCCAGGTTGGTTTCCGAAGGCACGTAGACGCCTCGGTCACCCGCCATGGATTCGACGAGTTCGCGCACCGCATCTTCCGCGCCATTATCCACCACGACTACCCACTGCACGGGGTGGGTTTGGTGGACTACCTGTTCAAGCGAGGCCCGCAGTAGCTCGGCGCGCTGATGGGTAACAATGACGGCGGCGGTGGAACCGGTGGAAGTCAGGGAGGCAGTCATGGATTCTATCTTGCCACCGGGGTAGGGGGACCAGCGCAGAAACACTCCGTGCGGGTGAAGCGAAAACTAGATATGGCCGCAGCTTTGTGGATACTGTGAAGTGTATGGAAAATATCTGGCCGCCTTTTGCGGTGACCATTCGGGCCAGCGATGATACTGGCCGTGGAGTCGACCTGCGCGTCATGCGCGATGAAGACATCGCGTGCGTGGCCACTGTGTGTGCGGCAGATATCTATGGCGCGAATATCCCAGAGCATGCTTTTCCCTGGCTCTTTGATGAAAAGAGGAATACTCCCGCTGCCATGGCGCAGCACCGGTGGGAGCACCGGGCGCAGCTGCGCGCCAATAATTGGACCTTGGATTTCATTGCCCGCGACGCAGAAACCCAAGAATTGGTGGGTGTGGTGGACCTATCGGCCGAAAACTTTGCGGCCGCGCGGGAAGTGCAGACCGCATCATGGGTACTGCACCGCTTCCAAGGCCAAGGCTATGGCACGCTTATCCGCCAAGCGATGGCCGAGTTTTCCTTTACCCACCTCGATGCGCATTCGCTGCGCACCAGTTGGATAGAGACCAATCTTGCCTCGGCCCGGGTGAGTGAAAAGATGGGCTACCGCATAACTACCGAGAAAAAGGAAGAGCCTGCCGGCCCAGAAAAGATTAACCGGCCGGTGGTCAGCGCGCGCCTTAGCGCCGCGGACTATCACCGGCCGGATGGCTTGCAGCTGGAGGTAACCGGTGTGGGCGACCAGCTGCTGTGTATGCTCAGCTAGTTGCCGCTGGTGTCCTCATTTTCAAAACGCTCGCGCAGGTCGCGCACGTACTCGCCCACCTCGGGGCCTTCGTATTCGCCGACGACCTCGGAAACCTCGCCCACCGAGCGGATTTCGCCGTGGTCGATCCATAGCGCGGTATTACACAGCTGGGCCAAAAAGTCATTGGAGTGGGAGGCAAAGACCAAGATGCCGGAGCGCTTCACCAGCTCTTGCAGGCGTACACGGGCCTTGGCCATGAAAGCGGCGTCGACGGCGCCGATGCCCTCATCCAGCAGCAGGATTTCCGGCTCAATGGACGTCACCACGCCGAGCGCCAAGCGCACGCGCATACCGGTGGAATAGGTGCGCAGCGGCATGGAGAGATAATCGCCGAGCTCAGAAAACTCCGCAATCTCATCCATCTTTTTCTTCATCTGCTTGATGGACTGGCCCAAAAAGAGGCCACGGATAATGATGTTGTCGTAGCCAGAGACCTCCGGGTCCATGCCTACGCCCAAATCAAAGACGGGGGCCACGCGGCCGCGCACATCGGCAGAACCCCGGGTGGGCTCGTAAATGCCAGACAAAAGGCGCAGCAAGGTGGACTTGCCGGCGCCGTTATGGCCCACCAAACCCACGCGGTCGCCCTCGCGCAGGTGCAGGTTAATATCCTTCAGCGCCTCCACCACGACGGTGTTCTGGGCATTTTTGCCAATGGCGCCGCCGGCGGAAGAAAGCATGGCCTTCTTGAGCGAGCGAGATTTGGCATCAAAGATGGGAAAGTCCACGCACGCGTTATACGTATCAATCGAGACCATCAGTCTGTATCCTTTCGAGGAATCTCAGGAAGTGCAGAGCGTGGGCTTAAACCCAGTAGCTGACGCGGAAGCGCCACTTGCGCATGACCAAGCCGGCGATGAGCAGGCCAAGAACGGTGCAGCCAATAACGATCCACCAGTGGTAGGCGGCCACCGGCTCACCGATCATGGGCGCACGGACGATTTCCAGGTAGTGGTAGAGCGGGTTGATTTCCGCGATGCGGGCGCGGCTGGACACCGCACCGCCCTGGTCCTTCAAGGTATTGGTCATCCACACAATCGGGGTGACGTAGAACAGCAGCTGGGTCAGTGCTTCAAGCAGCGGAGCGACGTCACGGAAGCGGGTAGCGATGATGCCAAAGAACATCGTGACCCACACGCCGTTGACCAGCAACAAGGCCAAGCCGGGGAGGAAGAGGAAGAACTCCCATCCCAAGTTGCGCGGGAAGATAAGGATAAGCAGCAACCAGATGATGAGGTTATGGCCCAAAAACAGCGTCTGGCGCCACACCAAGCGGTAAACGTGCACCGACAGCGGGGCTGGGAGCTGTTTAATCAAGCCCTCGTTGTCAATGAAGACCGTGGAGCCTTCTTTGATGCAGCCCGAAATGAAGGTCCACATAATAAGGCCCACGGTGACGTGGGGGAGGAACTCCGCGACGGGAATCTGGAAGAGCATGGAATACAACAGGCCCAAGGCGAGGGCCATCACGCCGGTGGCGATGGTGATCCAAAACGGGCCCAGGACAGAGCGGCGGTAGCGCTGCTTAATATCTTGAATGCCCAGTTTGAACCACAGCTCGCGCTGCTGTGCACCCTGCACCAGGTCCGCGAAGGCGGCCTTGAGGGTCTCGGACTGGGACGCTGGGGTGGCCTCGCCGTCTGGCTGGGAGGTCATGCGGGCGATATCAGCGCGCAGTTGATTGTTATCTTGCACGCTCAACACCCTAGCGCGCGGGCTGGGCAAACGGGAACTACACGCCGCCAGCCTGCGAAAACAGCGGTATCCAGCGAAAATTCAAATTTGGGAAACTTGGGCCAAACGCGTATACAGTAGGGAACCGACCGCCACTGTGTGGCGATGCCTAGCGCGATAAAGAAGGGGACCGTAATGCCAGCAGGAGCTTCGGCACACTACGACGTATTCAGTGTGCGCGGTTTATACACCGGGCTATCTGATGGTTGGACCTACCTCAACGCGCACGTGGTCCCCCAGATCTCTGAGCGCGTCGCCTCCGGCGTGGCGCGATCCTTCCGGATGTCCACTGCAGTGGCCACCCAGGAGGGCCCAGGCGGCGCCCACTCTGCCACGCCCGCGCCGGGCCGTTTGGAAGGCGAAGGTAATTACACCGCCGCACGCATGGCTGTAGCGGATCTGACCGGGTCCAAGGCAGACCGCGTAGTGCTTGGCCCGTCCTTGCCCGTGTTGTACCAGTCCTTGGCGCACGCAGCCCGCCCGCTATTGGGCAGCAATTCCTCGGTAGTGCTCTCCAAGCTGGATCCGCCGTCTTTGTACTCGGCGTTTTCTGAGGTCAAGGCAGAAACCCGCTGGGCCCAGCCAGACTTGGGCACGGGTGAGCTGCCAGGTTTCCAATTTGCCGAGCTTGTCGATGGCTCCACGCGCCTCGTTGCCTTCTCCGCCGCGCACGAGCTTTTGGGTACGGTATCCCCGGCCGCTGAGATCATTGACACCGTCCATGAGCGCTCCCGCGCCTGGACGCTTCTCGACGTCTCTGCGATCGCTCCCTACCGCCCCATCAACTTCGATGATCTCGGCGCCGATATCTTAGGCCTCGACCTGGGATTGCTGGGCGGACCGCAGCTAGCGGCGCTTGTCTTCCGCGATACCCGCATGTTCCGCCGCCTCGACGCCCTCGATCCGGTGCATACCGGCAAGGGTTCTCGCAAGCTGGAAACACCCATTTCCTCTGGCTTGGCCGGCGGTGTCGGACCGCTCGTGGACCATCTTGCCGCCCTCGCCGGTGGGGAGAGCGGCTCGCGCCGCAAGCGCCTGCGCACCTCCATGGATGCGCTCAGCGTCTACTTGGAGGATCTGCGCGCTGACCTCTATTCCTTCTTGAGCACCCTGCCCGCCGTGCATATTCTTGGCGTGACCGGGGAGGCTGCCGCAGGCGCCTCCGACGATCGCCTGCCGCGCCTCACCTTCGCAGTAAAGGGTGTTCCGGCCGAGACCGTGCACAAGCGCCTCTTTGATAACGGCCTTGTTACCACGCTTGCCCCGCAGACCCCGTTGCTCACGGAGATGGGCGTGGAAGAAATTGGCGGTGCCGTTACTGTTGCGCTCGGCCCCTTCAACACCTATCACGACGTTGAGCATCTCATCCGCGTCGTAGCCTCGCTGGCTTAAACGGTAAGAACCAAGGTGCCGGTGACCTCGCCGCTGTCTAGGGCGGTGTGGGCCTGGGCGGCGTCGGCAAGCGGGTAAGTGGCGTGCAGCGCGTGCTTTACGCGGCCGTCTTCCAACATGGGCCACACATTTTCTACCGTGCCCGCCACAATCTGTGCCTTGTCTTCTAAGTCGCGGGCGCGCAGCGTCGTGCCCTGGACGGTCAGGCGCTTGGGCAGCATGGCGCCCAAGTTGATTTCCGCCTTGGTGCCACCCTGCATGCCAATGATGATGAGCTTGCCGTCCTTGGCCAGGCACTTCATATTCTTTTCCAGATATTTCGCGCCGATGATGTCCAAAATGACATCGCAGCTTCCCTTCAACTCTTCTACGAAGTCGTGCTCCTTATAGTTGATGAGAATATCGGCGCCTAGCTCGCGGCAACGCTCCAACTTTTCCTTCGAGCCAGCCGTCACCGCCACCTCTGCGCCGAGGGCCTTGGCTACCTGGATGGCAAAAGTGCCAATGCCGCCGCCTCCGCCATGGATGAGGACGCGCTGGCCCTCGTGAAGGCCTGCCTCAATGCCTAGGTTGGACCACACGGTGCATCCGACCTCAACCACCGCTGCAGTTTCCTCGACGCTCAACCCCTTGGGCACGGGAAGCAGCTGGCCCTGCGGAACCGCGACGTATTCGGCGTAGCCACCACCGGCAAGCAGGCAGCCCACCTCGGTGCCTACCTCCCAGTTCGTATCTCCGGCATCGGCAATGGTGCCTGCTGCTTCTAAGCCCAAGATTTCCGACGCCCCCGGTGGCGGCGGATAGGCACCCATCGTCTGCAGGATATCGCCGCGGTTAACGCCGGCCGCCTGCACCTTCACAAGCACTTCGCCTGGACGCAGCTGTGGGAGAGCGACTTCGCGGAGCTCTAAGGACCGACGATCCTGTGGATCGGTCTGAACGATGGCCTTCATGTGTGTTGTAGTCATGGGCCCAATTTAACGAACCTGGTGTGTCCTGTGCCACGAAATTCGGAGTATCCAGCGACGACATCTAGTGCTGCAGGTGGCTTTTTGGGAAACCGGGCTATCTATTTAGTACACTGACCAAGTTGCTTCGTAGGCACGATGGGTGTTTTCGAAGAACATCATGGAGACGTGGCAGAGCGGCCGAATGCACCGGTCTTGAAAACCGGCGAGGTAATACCTCCGCGGGTTCAAATCCCGCCGTCTCCGCCGCAGGCGCAGTCCCTAGTCAGTGATGGCTAGGGACTGCGCTTTTTCTATTGCGTGCCGGCTTAAGGTCGTGACGATGCCATAGCGCTACCAAATGGGACTTTCTATTACATCAATCCGAGCCCGGTAGTTGAGCTATCAACAGACAAACTCGACGTCGATATGTGTTATTAGAATACCTATTCGGCGGTATGCATTAGTTCTTTAATACGTTTAGCTATTTAGCATTAGAAAGAGAAACGGCTACCTAAGAGGCCTGTGAGATTCTATGTCAAATCAAATCCTGCACCACTAGGTACATTGGTGCTGGTGAAGGTGCAATTGAGTGCATAGTTTGCGCTCGAAGGTATGCAAACATGCAACTTTAATAGAGGTGAAGTTAAGTAGTCTTTAAGTCTGCATAAGTGAAACAGGAAATAAAATGCCTGCATACAGATCTACAGTGCCCATCTTTATGGCCGGTCTGGATGGTCTGAAGTGTGTTCCCGGGAGGGGCGCCTTGGCTTCAGCTGGTCGAAAATGTATAACAAGAAATAAATTATGCACTCCCCGTATGGGGGTAAAATTGTGTCTCAATATTCACAATTATCGCACGGGTGGCGGTTCCAATTTTTCCAGGGCCTTCCAGTCCTGTGTGCAATGACCAGCAAAAATGGAGGATTTTCCGTCTAGATTGCCTGAAAATTACCTGCCAACGCGATTGGATTGGGCTGGAAGCGAGCTTGCTTGTTGGATAGTGTCATTTCCAGCGACAAAAGCTGCACTGAATGTTGAGAATGAGAAGTTCATTCGTTGGAACATTGCTCGCGTCGCCCTACACGACGGTTATCGAAAGATAATTCTCACTGACCCAAACTCAAATCTCTTTAGGGGAAAATATGTTCAAGAACCGTGTTCGTACCGCCGCTCTTGCCGGCGCTGTTGCAGTTGCTACCGGTATCTCCGGTCTGGCTGTTCCCGCTTTCGCAGAAGACAACGCTGTTTCTAACACCATCGGTGGCGGCTTCAACGAGGCTGACAACTCCGCTGCTAAGGGTGTAGTTGCTAACAACGTCACTGAGCGTGACCTGCTGAACAAGACCGACGCTACTGCGAACTACATCGTGAACCACAACCAGTGGTACGACCTGTACCACAACGCTGCACAGGCAGCTACCGACGGCCTCGACCCGTCCGAAGAGGCTGCTTTCCAGAACCTGAAGCGCGAGGCTGAGAACGCTGGCAAGCAGCTGGCACAGGCTGAGCAGAACGTTCAGGACGCACGTGCTTCCGTTGCTTACGCACTGGAGAAGGACGAGGCAGCTAACAAGGCTTGGGACAACGCAGATTCCAAGAAGGCTGCGCTGAACGCTGCTGAGGCTGCTGCTGTTTCCGCTATCGCTCCGGCCGTAAAGGCTGCCAACGCTGAGGGCCAGCAGGGCGGCCAGCCGGACCTGCAGGTTCCGGCAACCGGTTCCGTTGCTGACCTCAAGGCTGCACTCAAGACCTACGAAGGCGCATACGACCACGCTGGTGAGCGCGACGCAGACCAGGCAGCAGGCGACTTCATTCCGCGCGACTACATCGGTCTGTTGGAGACCCTGATCTCCACCACCAAGGATGAGCTGGGCAAGGTAGAGGCAGCTCAGGCTGCTTACGACGAGGCTGTTGCAGCTGCTAAGGACGCTACCCGCGAGGCTCAGAAGTCCGACGTTCTGGTTCGCCAGGGCTTCCTGAACCGTGCATTCGCTCAGGTTCGCGTTCTGCGCGCTCTCGAGGCTCGCTTCGCTGTCTCCACCCGCGAGATTGAGCTGCGTGAGTCCCCAGAGAACAAGAACGTTGTCATCGATGGTCAGACCAAGACCCTGCGTACCGCTTACGCTGAACTCATCACCGGTGGTCCTAAGGGCATCCTGAACGTAGCTATTGACGACACCACCGCTCGCCTGAAGAATGCTGATGTCAAGGCTCTGAAGGGCTGGAACGGCGACCTGGATAACTTCGACGGCTCCCTGGCAAAGGAAGGCGAAGAGAAGGTCTACGACGCCATGAAGGAAGACGCACAGCGTAAGGCATACGAGGCCATCGACTCTGAGCGTGACTGGGAAGAGGCCGTTAAGAAGGTCTCCAACGAGGATGACAAGATCATCGCGCAGCAGCTGAAGGAGTCCGAACAGGACGAGGCTCAGAAGGCTCAGGAAGAGAAGCGCGCTGAGGAGTCCGCTAAGCAGCAGGAGCTCCTAGAGCAGCTCATCGCAGCTATCAACAACAAGAACAAGGACAACACCCCGGCTCCGGAAGAAAACGGTAAGACCGAGACCGAGGGCGGTAAGACCGAGGGCGAGACCGAGGGCGAGGGCAAGGAAGGCTCCTCCAAGCTGTCCCCGCTGGGCATCGCTGGCATCGTAGTTGGCGTGCTGGGCGCAATCGCTGCTATCTTCCCGTTCCTGGGCAAGCAGCTGAACCTGCAGCTGCCGCAGCTGCCTAAGCTTCCTTTCTAAGTTAAAGGAGCATAGAAGCTTTTAGCTTCTGAGTGAGGGAGTGCAGTATTGAGGCACCCTACCGATTCGGTAGGGTGCCTACTCACGTTTTGGGACGGATGTGCCGGGAGACAGTGAAAATTAAGTCAGGAGCCATAAAGCGTTTACATTGATCTCCTACCTTGAGTTACGGACTTGCAAACACCCTTAACCTTGAGGCGATTATGACAAATTATATTTCCTACTTGGCCGAGGACCAGATACCGGCATCGTATGACTGGCTATGGAGCGGGCTAGGAGCCGTCATCGTCATCGCCTTGTTGGTCTTTTGGGTGGCCTCTCTCATTTCCATCATCCGTTCGGGATATAGCGGAGGCGTCAAGATATTGCTGGCGATGGCGGCGTTTGCCTACCCGTTCCTCGGGCCACTCGTATGGTTCCTTTTTGCGAGGAATAAGGAACATAAGACCAAAATCGACCGTTAGGCTGCGGTCTTGCCAAGGGGCATTCGGTTACTGCTGCTCGAGCCAGGAATTGATGCCGCCGCGCAAGGACACGACGTGGGGGAAGCCGCGTTTGCGGAGGATATCCACCGCTTGGGCGGAGCGGATGCCGCTGGCGCAATAGATAACGGCCGCAGCATCTGGTTCGATGTCGGGGTCTTCGCCGGCGAGGATGCGGTCGAGCTCAAAATGCGTGGAATTGGGGATCGCGGATTGGGCACGCTCGGGGGAGGTGCGGACGTCGATAAGGGGGGCGTGTGGGGGAACCTCGCGGACCTCGGGGGCGTCGGCAGGCTGGGTAGGCTGCGCGCCGGTGGGCTGGAGCGGGATATATTCCCAGGTACCCGATAGGGCGTCGAAGTAGCCGAGCGTGCCGATGAGTGGGGTGCCTACGCCGGTGATGAGTTTGAGGGCTTCGAGCGCCATGGCTGACCCGACAACGCCGACCACTGGGCCGAGGACTCCGGCCTGCGAGCAGGAGGGAACCTCGCCGGGTGCGGGAGCTGTAGGAAAGACATCCTCGTAGACGGGGCCGTGGCCGGACCAGAAAACGCTGAGCTGTGCATCGAAGCCGAGGATGGAGGCCCATACGTGCGGGATGCCGAGCTCGTGGGCGGTCCAGGAGCTGAGGTAGCGGGCGTCGAAATTATCGGTGCCATCGAGGATGAGATCGCAGCCGCGCAATTGTTTCATCGCCGTCGCCGATTCGAGGCGGCCGTGGCAGGTGATGTCCACCTCTGGATTGAGTGCGCGGACGGCGGCCGCGGCGGAATCGGTCTTCGGTGTGCCGATGGCGGCGGTGGTGTGGATGACTTGGCGGTGCAGGTTGGAGGGGGAGACCACGTCGTCGTCGAAAAGCGAAATGCGGCCCACCCCCGCGCCGGCGAGGTAAAGCAGGGCCGGGGATCCCAGGCCACCGGCGCCGATGACCGCTACGTGCGCGTCGCTGAGCTTGCGCTGGCCTTCCTCGCCCCAGAGCGCTTCCTGGCGGGCATAGCGGATGCTCATTCCAGACCCACCCAATTGGTGGAGCCATCGCCGTGGCTTTGTTCCTTCCAGATGGGGACTTCCGCCTTGACCCGATCGGCGTATTCCTCGGCGGCCCGGAAGGCATCGCCGCGGTGCGCGGCGGCCGCTACTACGGCAAAGGCGAGGTCGCCGACCTTGAGATCCCCCGTGCGGTGGGCGGCCCACAGGCGCACTGGGTGGTTGGCAGCGACGGAATCGGTGACTTCTTGTAGCTTCTCCGGCGCGGATGGGTGGGCGCTATAGGAAAGAAGGGTGACATTCGGCCGGCCGCCATCGTGATCGCGGACGATGCCCTCAAAAGTGACGACGGCACCCATGGCGGCAGTGGCGGCCTCTTCCTTGGCAGCGGCAAGGAGGGATTCAAGGGGTTGATCGCTCAGAAGCGTGCCAATGGTGCAACCGGTTTGCTCGGCCACATAGGAGGGATCAGTGCTCATGTTTTCCTTCTAACATATCGACGATCGGAACGATTAATTCTTCCAAAACCGCGCAGCCGTCTTTTACCCCGCCGGTGGAACCGGGAAGCGTCATGGCAAAGGTGGAGTCATTGACGCCGGCGATGGCGCGGGAGGCTACCGCGGTGGGTACGCTTTCCAATCCCTTCTGCCAGAAGGCCACCGCTATGCCGGGCAGCTCGCGGGTGATATGTGGGGCGACGGCCTCTACCGTGCGGTCATCGTGCGTCAGCCCGGTGCCGCCGGAGGTCAGGATGACCGCGGGCTTTTCGGCGAAGGCGGCGGCAACGGCGGCGGCGATTTCGGCATCGGGGACGATGCGTGCGTCGGGACAGTCAAAGCCCTTGCGGCGCAAGAAATCCACCGCGATGGGGCCGGAGCGATCGTCGTAGATGCCCGCGGCGGCGCGAGTAGAGGCGACGATGACGATGGCGGTGCGCTGTGCGCTCATAGTGGGTAAACCTCCACTTCCTGGCCTTCTTCAAGGCGTTGACCGGCAGGGATGCGGATGAGATGGGTGGCGTCTGCCGCTTGGGCGAGCAGGTGGGAGCTGGCACCACCGAGGATATGGGCGTGGGAATCGACGCGCCCGCGGCGAAATTGGTCCTTGTGCGGGAGGCCCTCGATGCCCGCGGCCAGGGGGACGTGGAAAGGCTCTGGTGCCCAGCCGAGCGCAGGCGCGACGAAGAGGCGGAAACTTACCAACGTGGAAATGGGGTTTCCGGGCAAGCAGATCACTGGGGTGTTGTGGAAAGTGGCGATGCCCTGCGGGCCACCGGGTTGCTGGTCCACATGGCCGAACCAGCCATCGAGCACCTGGCGGACTACTTCAAATTTCCCGGCGGAGATTCCGCCTGAGGTAATGATGGCGTCCGGGCGGTGCTGCGCGATGGCTTCTGTGAAGGCTAGTTCTAGGGCCTGCGGGTCATCGTCGGTAGTGATATAGCCCGCGACGTCGATGCCGGCGCGGCGGGCCATTGCCGTTAAGAGTGGCGCATTGGCATCCGGAATGGCGGCGCTGCCGTGGCCGATTTCCGCGCCGCCGGTGCAGATGAGGATGCGGGCGGGGCGGTAGACCTCTACCTCGTCGATTCCTTGGGAAGCGAGGGCGGCCAAGCGCACCGGCGTGAGCTTATCGCCGCGGGCGGCGAGGAGGGCGCTTTCTTCCAGGTCCGAGCCGGTGCGGCGGATGAATTGGCCTGGCGACGTCTTTGGCACGGTGATGCGGCCGCCCGGGGAGAGGAATTCTTGTGGTTCGCAGCGCTCGATGGGCACGATTGCTGCAGTTCCATCCGGCACCTTGGCGCCGGTCATGATGGGGCAGGCGCTGGCAAGCGGGCCGTCGAGTACCTGGGCGGGCTCCGTGCCGGCCGCGATGGTGGGGCCCACCGGGTAGGTCCCGGCCGCGCACTGCGGGAGGGCGTAGCCATCCATCTGGGAGTTATCAAAGCGAGGGGAGGGGAAGCCGGCGTGTATGTCTGCAGCTAGAACCATATCCTGCGCCTGGGTGAGGGGCACGGTGGTGGCTTGGCGTGCGGGCAGGGCCGCTGCGACCTCGCGCGCGTGAGTCTCGGGTGTGCGCATGGCGGCTAGTTTACCCGCGGTCTCGACATGGCATGGGCGTGCGGGGCATAGTAGAGGGCATGTTGACCGTTCACTATTTCGCCGCCGCCCGCGCCGCTGCGGGCGTGGCTTCTGAGCAGGTAGAAGCCCCCGCCACCTTGGGTGATCTGGTGGCGCAGCTGAGCGAGGAGCATACCGGCACCACCGAGGCCGGCATGAGCCTGAAAGAGGTCTTGGGGCGCTGTAGCTTTCTTATCGACGGCGCCGGGAACACCGCCATGGATTCCCCGCTGGCTGGTGTTACCCGGGTGGACGTCCTGCCGCCGTTTGCGGGCGGCTAGTCGCGCTGCCGCAGCGGGCTAGTAAAGAAGTTGATGACGCTGCTGACTATGGACAGCACGATGGCGCCGATGATCGCGGCGCCCCAGGAGTCGATGACGAGGTGGCCGATTCCCAGGTCCAGGGAATTGAGCGTCCACTCCACGATGATGAGCGCGGCGCCGTTGATGACGAGGGAGAAAAGTCCGAGCGTCAGGCAGGTCAGCGGCGCGCCGAGGACGCGCAGGACCGGCATGACCACGGCATTAATAATGATGAAGACGATGGCGATGGCGATGAAGTTGCCGGTCTCTGCTGGGGTGATGGTGATGCCGGGAATGACGGCAACTACCGCCCACAGCGCCACCGCGATGGCAAAGACATTCAGGGCAAAGTTGATGAGTGAGCGCATTTAGCCTCCTATGGTTGCGTTCCACGCCTGCAGCAGGGTGTCGGTTTCTTCTTCGGTGGTCACGGTAATGCGTATGCCTTCGCTAAACGCGCGCACGAGCACGCCGCGTTCGGCCAGGCGAGCGGCCACTTCCTGCGGGGTACCAAGGCGGGCCAGATTCGCGGCCGGCAGCCAGACATGGTTTGCCTCGGAATGCGGCACTCCCCAGTCCTGCAAGGCTTCTTCTAGGCGCTCGCGCTGGGCGACGGCCTCATCAGTGCGCTCCCGCAGCGAATCCTGCGCTGCCAGGGCTGCGCGGGCGCCAACCTGCGCCACGGTGCTGGCGGAAAAGGGGATGGCCACCTTATTGAGGGCCTCAATAATATTTTCCGGGCCAAAGGCATAACCGATGCGCACCCCGGCCAGGCCATAAGCCTTTGAGAAGGTGCGCAGGCACACCAGGTTGGGATAGGTGCCCACTAGCTCCGTACCCAGCGGAATGTTGGTGGCGCGGTTGTATTCGATATAGGCCTCGTCGAGGGCAACGAGGACGTCGGCAGGCACGGCATCCATGAAAGCGGCGAACTCGTCCTTGGTCACCGTGGTGCCGGACGGGTTATTGGGGTTGCACACGAAGATAAGCCGGGTCTTGTCCGTAATCTTCTGCGCCATGGCCGGCAGATCCACGCGCTGGTCTGCACCTAGCGGAACCGGGATGGGGTGGGCGCCGACTACCTGGGCGAAGATGGGGTAGGCCTCGAAGGAGCGCCACGGGAAGAGGACTTCTTCACCAGGGGTAGCGGCAATTTCTACCAACTGTTGGCACAGCGCCGACGATCCGGTGCCCACCGCTACCTGCTCGGGATCCACACCTAGGTGCGCGGCGAGGTCCTCGCGCAGCGCGGTGGCCGCAATATCCGGGTAACGGTTAGCCTTCGTCACGGCCTCCGCCATGGCCGCGGCCGCCTCCGGCAGCGGCGGGTGCGCGGCCTCGTTGGAGGAGAGCTTGAGCGCGTCATCGTTGCGCGCGCCGGCGGCGTAGGCGGGGATGGCTTTCAGGTCTGGGCGAATCATGCCTCCCACTTTAGGGCCTGCGTCTTTGCTGCGGGCGTGAAAGCAGGGGGCTAGTTTGGCAGCAGCGGGGCAGGCAGGTATTCTCAAACGAGGTTCCTTGAGAACCGTGGAGATGTGCCAGAGCGGCCGAATGGGGCTCCCTGCTAAGGAGTTGACCCTTCTGGGGTCCGGAGGTTCGAATCCTCTCATCTCCGCCATTTAATCCCGAGCGAGCGCGCTCGGGATTTTTTAATTCGCGTTTTCTATTCTCGTCGGCTCCGTGCAGCGGAGAAATCTGCTATTTGCGCTGGTACTTGGCGCAGCGGCGGAAGAGCGTGAGCATGCCAACGCCGAAGATGAAGCTTCCGGTAAAAGCCGCAGCGCGTAGGGAAGTGACCTCGTGGAAGAGGGCAGGCACCATGAGAATGGCGATAACAGAGCTAATGACTCCTAGGGCGAGGAAAGTAATCGTCACGATAGGTCCCGGTGTGGATTGCTGCGGCATGGGGGTCAGTCCTTTCATCACTCAATTCTGATGAAAATAACTCTAGGTTGCCCTCTTAAGAGCCGCAATAGGAAATTCCCAAGAGACTAAGCGGGGCCTTAGGATTCTAGGGCAGGAAAGACCTCGTCACGCAAGAGATGGGCGAGCTCGCGATCCGGGTTGGTCGGGTCTACCCACGCGATTTCGGCAATTTCTGCGGCAGCGCGGGCAAGGACGGGGCGCGGATAGATAAAGATGCGTCCGCGCACGGTTTCGCCGGGTTCGTTGGCGGCCGGCGCATCGAAGGTTCCGAGTGGGGAAAGCTCAGGAAGACGGACGTCAACGCCGATTTCTTCTGCGACCTCGCGGGCCGCGGCCTGTACTGGGGTTTCGCCGGCCTCAAGCTTGCCGCCGGGCAGCTGGAACTTGGTGGAAGACTCCTTGCGCACGGTGAGGACATGTCCAAAGGAATTACGGAAAACTACGGCGGCAACTTCAATCATGGGCTCGACTATAACCTCGCGGCGTGCAGGCGGTGAACTTAGATGTGGTGCCTGGTGGTGCTCTTTAATTCATGAAGCGGGGAACCCAGTCGCGTTCAGCTACGGTAAGGGCGGCGGCAATCTGTTCGTGGGTTAAGCCATGGCCGATGGTGCCGGAATCGATCGGGGCGCCGTCTATCACCGCGTAGAGGGTCCAGCCATTATTATGTTCAAAATCCACGCGTAGCTCCTCCGAGTAGCCAGCTAGGCAGGCGCCGGAGCTTTCTAATTGAGCGGGACTCGGCAGGCCCGTGGCGCTCAGGCCTTCTACTATGTCGGTGCCGCCATCGGGGCGCAGCACCATGAGGCAGGTGCTGTACATATAGGTGGTCTTGCCGTTGCTGGTTTGGGAACCGCGTTTGACCAGGTTTCCTACTAGGGCCGGGTAGAAGACCAGCCAGTTATTATCCCAGGCTTGCTGGATTCGCTTGCGGTACGACAATGCGCGGCGGATACCCCAGATAGCTGCAAAAAGGATTATCCCGAGCAAGGAGAATCCAATAAGGGGCGCACGGGCAGCCAGCAGCACCAGAGGAAAAGCGGAGGTGAGGATGCCAGTTAGCCCGAAGACCATCCCTACGACCATAAAGAGGGATAGGGAGGCATTGCGTCCGGGCGCCGGACCGGCGGCGGCAATGGCCTCACGCAGGGCCGAGCGCTTGGGGTGTGGGTGTGGTTTGTGTACGCCCGCGATGCGGGCGGAACGCGCGAAGCGCAGGCCCGGCGAGGTATCGAATTGCAGGGGGCTTTGGGGCAGGTACATAGCGAGGTGCTCCTTCGCGTAGGGGCTGGCCTGCACTGTTGAGAATACGGGAGGATGCTGCGCAGTGCGCCTTTATTGGGACTCAAACCGAAAATGAATATAAGGTGGTGGACATGAGTGACTCGAGGTTTCCCCGCTCGGTGTTTGCGGTTGGCACCGACCCTGATCCGCGTTTCACGCTCGCTAATGAGCGCACGTTTTTGGCTTGGATCCGCACGTCTTTGGCGTTGATTGCTGGCGGCGTGGCGCTCGAGGCCTTTGACGTTCCGCTGCCGGCCGGCCTGCGTTCTGCGGTGTCGGTATTCATGCTGGTCGTCGCCATTATTCTGCCGCTGGTGGCGTGGGTGCATTGGAAGCAGTCCGAACGCGCAATGCGCGAGGAACGCCCGTTGCCCTTTAGCTTTGCTATCCCGGTGCTCGTCGTGGCGATCATGGTGGTAGCGGGCGCGCTCGTAGTGGGCGAGTTCCTTGGCTAACCCACTTTTTGATCCCGGCCTGCAGCCCGAACGCACCCGCCTATCGTGGCAGCGCACCCTTTTGGCGTTGTCCTTGGTGGTGCTGGGCGTAATGCGGGCGGTAAGCGTGCATGTCTTTTTGCCGCTGGTATTCCTCGCCGCCGGCGTTGTGACGTTGGCCTTGGCGGTGTGGCAGCGTGCCTCGCTTGTCGACGCCGCCTTATCCACCCACCGTTCCCTCCCGCACGCGGTCATCCTTGCGAGCACCGCGGGACTCGTGTCCCTGCTGGCCTCTTTCGCATTGTGGGGGCTCTTCTTCTAGGTTTTTCCCGGCTCAGGGAGCCGTGGCGCTGTATATTATGCCTATGCCTAAATCCCTATCTCTCCCTCTTGTCGTCCTCGCGGCGACCGCCGTCGCCGCCTTGGGTGGGTGTTCCAATTCCCCTGAGTCCGCTAGGCCTGCGGATAAGCCGAATTTCACCGGCACTGCCCCGAGCTCCTCTGCGGCGGCCGCGTCCGATACCGAGGCCGAGTCTCAGTCCTCGGCCACGGACTCCCCAGCAGAAGAAACCACCACCGAAGCCGCAGCGGCTAAAGATGCAAACGATGCAGACAAGGGCACCGAGGGTGGTGGGGAAAATAAAATCATCCCGGTAGAGGCCCTCGATTCCCTGTGGGTGCCGGCGTTGTGCGATAACCAAGCGGGCAACTTGGAAGGTGGCCAGCTGCCACAGCATCTTAAGACCGGGATGCTTTTCGACGTCGCCGCGGCGGGCCTGAAGTTGAATCAGGACGATACGCCGAAGGGCGCCTACGCGGATATCAACGGCGATGGCAGGGACGAAGCCGTTATTACCTACGTTTGCAATAAGGGCGGTACGGGATGGCCGGATAACTTGCTTATCTATGACAACGACCTGAACTACATCACCAAGGTGGATGATTGGGAACGCGAGGGAATGCCACCAGCGCGTGGGCATATCCAGCAGCTGCAGTGGACCAAGGACACGGTCACCGTTACCTGGCGTGCCTATGCTGATGATGACCCGGCCTGCTGCGCCACCCAAGAATTCACCGGAAACCTCACGCTGGACGGGGATACGCCGCACCTTGCGGTAACCGGTCACCGGCAGGTTGCCGGCTAGCGGCATTCCCCGCAGCATGGCGTAGTCTAAATGGGCTGTAACTAATACTCAGGGAGCTTAATCCCAGAGGCAAGAAAGGCAGGGCAGGGACGATGGCGGAGACCACCGAGCAGGCTAGCGATATCGTCGAGGCGTGGCTGAAACAAGAAGACGCCATTGATCCACAAAAGGCCCCGCGCCTGCAAGAACTTTTGGATAAGGTGCCGCTGCAGGATCTCATCGCCGTCGTCGAGCGGCAAAATGCCATCCGCGCGGCGCTGGCCCTGCGCCTGTTGCCGCGCCAAAAATCGATCGCCGTCTTTGATGCCTTAGATGCTAAGCACCAGGCGGATATCATCGATGAGCTGGGCAATGCCGATGTCTATGAGTTCTTTGATGAGCTCGACCCGGAAGACCGTGTAGCCCTGCTGGATGAGCTTCCCGCGGAAATCGCAGATCGCCTGCTGCGCTCGCTCACCCAATCCAAGCGTGATGTCACGGGCGTGGTGCTGGGTTATGACAAGGGATCGGTGGGCCGCCGCATGTCGCCCGAGGTTCCCGTCATCCACCCAGAGATGAGCGTACGGGATGCCCTGTACAAGCTGCGGGAAATCGCGCACGAGCTAGAGACCATTTATACCGTGCCCATTACGCGCGAGGATCGGCGCTTGGTGGGCGTGGTCAGTCTGCGCGAGATTTTTACTGCCGATGCCGCTCTCACCATGGCCGATATCATGCAGGAACCCGTCTTTGCTCAGGCCGGCGATGATGCGGAGGAAACCGCGCGCTGGTTCCTGCCGTTGGATATGCTGGCGCTGCCCGTTGTGGATGAGTCGCACCGCCTTGTCGGCCTGCTGACGTGGGATGATGCTACCGATATCGTGGAGGAAGAAGATAGCGAGGACTCCGCTCGCGCCGGCGGTACCGAGGCCCTCCAGCAGCCGTACCTGTCCACGCCGCTGCTCAAGCTGGTGCGTTCGCGCATCGTGTGGCTGCTCGTGCTGGCCGTCTCTGCGCTGCTGACGGTGCAGGTGTTGGATTCCTTTGAAGGCACACTGGCCAAGGCCGTGGTCCTGTCGCTCTTTATTCCGCTGCTGACCGGTACCGGTGGAAATACCGGCAACCAGGCGGCTACCACGGTGACGCGTGCCTTGGCGCTGGGCGACGTCCGCACGCGCGACCTCCTCGCCGTCATGTGGCGCGAGCTGCGCGTCGGCATGCTGCTCGGCGCCGTGCTGGGACTCGCTGGCCTGGCGCTGGCCACCCTGGTTTATGGCCTAAGCATCGGCCTCGTCATCGGCTCGACGCTGTTTTTGATCTGTTCCATTTCCGCGACCGTGGGCGGGCTTATGCCCATCGTGGCTAAGACCATCGGCGCCGATCCGGCGGTCTTTTCCAACCCCTTCATTTCTACTTTCTGTGATGCCACGGGCCTGATTATCTACTTCCTGATTGCCAAGACCGTGCTGGGTATCTAGCGCGCCTCCCTACGGTTCGGGGGTGGGGAAGTGGTGGGGTCATTTCTGGTTTCGGGCAGGTGTAGTGTGTGCTCTACGGGGGTGCGGGGGTGGCTGCGTGTGGCGGGATATGGTTTCTGCGTCACATGTTTTGTATGGTCAGTGCATGCTTCGCAGTGAACTGGATAACTTTCAGTCTGCTGCTTCGGCCTAGCTAATAAACTGGGAAATACGGAGCATATCCCACAGCACAATCCTCTCTATGTGAAGGAGCGCGCGGTATGACCACCCCGCATACTCACGAATCTACCGCCCACACCGAAGGTGACGAGGCCCCCGGAGCGCCGCGCAGCGAGTGGCGCCGCCAGTTCATCGGCCTCTTCATCGGCTTGGGTTTGGCCGTACTGGTCTTCTTTATCTTCCCCTCGAATGCGATCGAGACCGTACAGGGCTCCGCGGGTGCGGATCCGGAGGCCGAGTACACGCTCAGTGCCATCCGCACCGTGGCCGCCGTAACCATCTTGATGGGCGTGTGGTGGATGACCGAGGCCATCCCGCTCGCTGCCACCGCGCTGCTGCCGCTGGTCATCTTCCCGCTCGCCGGGGTGGGCACGATTAAAGAGGTGGGTGCCCCATACGCGTCCGCCACCATTTTCTTGTTCATGGGTGGCTTCCTTATTGCGCTTGCCCTGCAGCGCTGGAATTTGCACCGCCGCCTAGCGCTGTACGTGGTGAAGATCATCGGTACCTCGCCCAAGCGCCTGATCTTGGGATTCATGCTGGCCACCGGCTTTTTGTCCATGTGGGTATCTAATACCGCTACGGCAGTGGTGATGCTGCCGATCGGCACCTCGGTGCTGGCACTGACCGCGGAAACTGTAGGCGGCTGGGATAAACAGAAGAAGTTTGCCACGGCACTGATGCTGGGTATCGCGTATTCCGCCTCCATCGGTTCGCTGGGTACGCTCATCGGCACCCCGCCGAATGCCTTCCTCAACGCATATATGGCCGATACCTGGGGCGTTACCCTTGGCTTCGGGCGGTGGATGGCGGTCGGTGTGCCGCTTGCAGCAATCTTCTTGCTGATTGCCTGGGCACTGCTCATCACCGTTTTCAAGCCGGAGATGAAGGATATTCCAGGCGGCCGCGAGCTTATCAACGACGAAATTGAAGCCCTCGGCCCCTGGACCCGCCCCCAAATCATGACCGGAATCATCTTCATCCTCGCCGCCGCAGCCTGGGTTACCCTGCCGCTGGTGCTCAAGGAATTTGAGAACTACGACGATGCCATCGTGGGCATTGCCGCCGGCATCCTGCTCTTTATCCTCCCCGCGGATAACCAGCGCCGCATCCGTTTGCTGGACTGGAAGACGGCCAATGAAATGCCGTGGGACGTCCTCCTGCTCTTCGGCGGTGGCCTGTCGCTGTCCTCGGTCTTTAATTCCTCCGGCCTGTCCCTGTGGATTGGTGAAATGGCCAAGGGGCTTAGCGTCCTGCCCGTTGTCCTCATCGTCTCTGCCGTGGCTGCGCTGGTGCTCTTCCTGACGGAGATCACCTCCAATACGGCGACGGCGGCTACGTTCATTCCGATTATGGGTGGCGTCGCCGTGGGTGTGGGGCTTACTGCCGATGGCGATATCAACGTCCTTCTCCTCACCATTCCGGTGGCCCTCGCGGCAACTTGCGCATTCATGCTCCCAGTTGCCACCCCGCCGAACGCCATTGCCTATGGCTCTGGCTACGTCAAGATTGGCGAGATGATCAAGGGTGGCCTTGGTCTCAATATCATCGGCATCGTCCTCATCACCCTGACGGTGTACTTGCTGGCAGTGCCAATCTTCGGCCTGTCCATCTAGTTCCAGAGCGGAGTCCGTAGCCATTCCCTAAAGAGCACCAGCGTCATTCGGGAATGGCTACATCCGTTACTGTGCTGGCTGAATTTTTAGATAGCGGGAAAACCGATCCTAACCGCCCTCATTCCAGCCAGGTAAACACCGGGTGAACAGGCGATTTGTTAGTTTTCCGTACCGTGGGTATAGTAAATTCTCGTTGCACAGCAGAGCACACGCACTGCTTACCAACGGTCTGCGCCCGTAGCTCAACGGATAGAGCATCTGACTACGGATCAGAAGGTTGGGGGTTCGAATCCCTCCGGGCGCACAAAATCAGCCGCCTTCGGGCGGCTTTTCTTGTATCTCAGCCCGTCCCACCCAGGTCTCGATCTATGAAGTCTTCCGCCCTCGTCTCCGGCCTCATCGCCGGTGTCATCCTTGGCCTCATGCTATGGCTGGGGTCCGGCATTTTCTGGCTCTTCCTGGTTGGCCTAGGCATTGGGGTCGCTGCAACCCCGCTCCTAAAACTGGCCGCCGATCCTTCTCGTTCGCGCAAGCGCCGCGATAGTTCCTTCCGCGACTAGGTCCGCACCACGCCGCTCCTCACGGCACCCGCATAAGTCAGGCACAAGTCTCACGCAATCCACTTATAAAATGCAGGACAAGTATAAAATATTCGCAGCAACCTTCCAGACAGACTTAGTAGAAAAAGAAAGTCTTTATTAACAAGGGGAGTGCGGCGACGCGTTCCCCTCCGTCTTGAAGGAGAACGCTAGGTGTTAGCACCCTCGCGCATTGTAGGGCTCGATATAGCCCGTTCACTTGCGATTATCGGCATGATAGTTCTGCATATGGCCTCCTTGGTGTGGCATACCAAGGTCATTTTAAATGGCCTGCCCGCCGCACTATTCGCCGTTCTAGCCGGCGTCACGTTGATGCTTATGTCCCGCGATTTCACGGCGACGACGTTCCTGCGCATCATCGCTCGCGGCTGCATAATTACGCTTATCGGCCTCGTCCTGCTGCCCGTGGGCGGAGAGATTCAAATCGTCCTCGTGGTCATCGGTATCACGATGATCCTGGTGTCCTGGGTCCCGCCGCTGCGCTGGTGGTGGAAGCTCCTGCTCCTCGCCGCTGCCACCGCCGCCGCGACCATAAAATATGCGCCGCTGACCCTGCCGCAGGTCTATCCGCTGCTGGCCTATTGCGCCTATTTCCTCGCTGGCATGCTGCTCTATGAGGTCTATATCCGCAGCTCCCGTGCCGCTGCCCAGTGGGTGTCCACCGGCATCGCCGCCGTGGTCGCCGCTGCCGGTTTTTACTTCCGCTTTGCCCCGGACATGCCTGGCTGGCTGCGCTTTACCGGCCACACCGGCGTGCTGGGAGAGATTGTCCTATCCATCGCCGTCGCCGCGATCGTCCTGCACTTATGCCTGCTTATCGGTCGAGTGGTGCCTAAGCTGGCGTATCCCTTTGCTGCGCTGGGGGCAATGTCGCTGAGCATCTACATCCTGCATGTACTCACCGCTTACTACTGGCAGAGCCACGTCTCCCTGCACAACACCGCCTGGGCCTGCGCGTTCATCGCCCTCTTCCTCGTCTTCGCGAGCCTATGGCGCCGCCTGATAGGGAAGGGGCCGGCCGAATGGGCCGTCGCCAAAGTTATCGCCATCGCCGTTCCTGCCGGAAAGAAGGACTAATCATGCAGCACAAAATCTTCCCTGCCTTGCTCGCCGCCAGCATCGTGGCACTGACTGCCGCCCCGGCCACTGCACTCGAACACGGCGAACCAGCTCCGGACTCCCCGGAAGCCCGTACCGTCGCCCAACTCAAGATAGGACGCGTGGGCAGCTTCGGCGATTGCACCGGCACCCTCGTGGCCGCCCAGTGGGTGCTCACCGCCCGCCACTGCCTCGAGTCCGTCAATAACGAGGGCACGCAGGCCCGCATCAATGGCACCACCTACGACGCCGATTCGTGGGCGCTATCCCCGCTTTCCGACGCCGCCCTTCTCCACCTCACCACCCCCGTCACCGACACCACCCCGGCTGAGATTTCCGCTCACGTGCCAGAACCTGGCCAGCGCGGTACGCTTTACGGCTGGAGCAGCAGTTCCTCCATGGCGCGCCGCGGCCAGCTGCCGCAGGCGGAGATGGAAGTGGCTGAGCTCCTCGGCGTCGGCCCTGCTGGCCCCGCTAGCTCCACCGAACCAGGCGCCGCAGACGCGGCCGAGGATGGCGCCGAGGATGCCGCTGGCGGAGAAAGCATTCCCGCGGCCGAGGCCATGCCGGGGCTCAGTGCACCAGAGGGGACAGAAAGCGTACCGGCCGGCGAAGCGATGCCGGGTGGGGCGCCAGATGGTCCGATGCCACTAATTGAAAGCGCCATCCTCGACGTACACTCCACCGGCCGGGCCGGCATGCAGGGCGGCGACTCTGGCGGGCCTTTCTTTGTAGACGGAAAGCTTGCCGGTTTGGCCACCGCGGGCACGGCGAATGGGGATCCGGACTTGCCCTCGCCAAGCGCGGCAATCACCACGCTGGCCGGCACCAAGGACTGGATAAAAGGCGTGGTGAGCGGCCGCGATAAAGACGCCGTCCTCTCCGCTAAGACCACCCCTGAACCGCCAAAAACCCCGCAGACCAGTGCAGATCGTGTGGGGCTCTATGCGGGCATAGCCGCCATCGGCCTTATCGCCGCCGCGGTGCTGGCGCGGATTCCCCGCCTGCGCAACCGCGGCCGCAAGGGCTAGAAAATCTCGATGCGTCCGCCCAGGGACTCGGATTGGCGCAGCTGCGCCACCCACTTCGGGCCGCCTGGGTGCAGGCGCAGCACCGGGCGGGAAGAAATCTTGATCGGGGAGACCGATTCCTTGCGCGCGCCGGAGCGGGCATCGATGCGGGTGCGGGCGCGGTAGCCGGCGTCGGTAAGCTCAGCGATGGAAGGCTCGGGGGAGTCGAGCTTCTCGCGGGCGTCGCGAAGCAGGTCCATGGCTTCGTCCAATGCTTCCACCAACGCCGGCGCATTGGTCTCGCACATCTGCTGCACCAGCTCCGGGTGCGTGCCAGCCACGCGGGTAGCGTCCTTGAAGGAACCGGCAGACAGGGACTGCGCCAAGATTCCGCCGTTATCGCCCACGACGGCGAGGATCTCGGCGAAGACGTGTGGCAGGTGGGAAATGCGCGCCACCGCGGCATCGTGATTAGCCACGCGGATAGGAACCGCCTCTGCGTGCACCATCTGGGTCATGCGCACGACCTCGGTGAAGGTCTCAATCCACTGCTTCGGAATCTTTTCCCCGCGCGCCTCACACTCGGCGGCGTAGTCATAGGTAATGCCCCACGCCGCGCGGCGGAACAGGTCCTTCTGCGAGTTATCCCAGCCGGACTGGGACGTGCCCGCCATCGGGTGGCCGCCCACATAGCGCGACTCCATTCCGCGCTCCAGTACCTGCTGGCGTACGGCCGTCTTAACGGAAACGACGTCCGTAATACCGCAGCTCGGCGCGTGCTCCTGAATGGCGTCGAGCACCTCGCCCACCGCGCCCATAGGCACGGCTATGACAATGAGCGCGTTCTCCGTTTCCGCGCGGGTCAAAATGGCGGGAAGATCATCGGTGACGTCAAAACCCTGCTTTACTGCAGTGCGGGCGCCAGACGTGGAGTGGTTGTAGCCAAAAACGTGGTGATTGTATCCGGCGAGATCGCGCAGCAAAGAGCCGCCGATGAGGCCGAGGCCAATAATGCAGATGGGGCGTTGAACATCTTGAGAACTCACGATGACAATTGTGGCACAACACGACTAATCTCACGAGGTATGAGCAACGAAAATTACTCCTTCGCGGTAACCGTCGCCCGCAACGCGGGCCAATGGCTGGTGCGCAGCTTCAACGATGACTTTGAGGATCCGCAGACCTCCATCAATGCGGTGCGCAGCCTGCGTTCGGAGGGCGCTGCGTTCGCGCTGCTGTGCGTGGAGGATGCCTATTTTATTGCCGTGCGCCCGGTGCCGGGCGGGGTGAAGATGCTCATTTCGGATGCCACCTACGGCGTGGACGATGACTTCGCCGCCGATTTCATGGATATCAACGACCATGAAATCCCGGATGTGGACCCCGATGAGGCCGATCCTTATGGCGAGGGCGATTTCGATATCTTCGCCGACCTTGGCCTATCCGAGGACCAGGTGGGCTACATCATCGACAATGATGAGGACTGGCCTTCCGGTATGTTGCTGCGCATCGCCGGCGAGCTCGGCTTTGGCGATGAGTTAGAAGACGTCATTGATAACGCCTGAGCCCTTGCTGCGCGCTGAGGCTCGGATGCGCCGCGCCCTCGACGTCGCCAAGCGTACGCCGGCCGGCGACGTCCCCGTGGGTGCGGTGCTTTACGACGCCACCGGAACCGAACTTGCCACCGGCGTCAACCGCCGCGAAGAGCTTGCGGACCCGACCGCCCACGCCGAGGTCGAGGCCATTCGCCAGGCCGTTCGCGTGCACGGCGATGGCTGGCGGCTTTCCGGCTGCGAACTCGTCGTCACCCTAGAACCCTGCGCCATGTGCGCCGGCGCCTTGCAAGCTGCCCGTGTTTCTTCCGTGGTCTTTGGCGCCTTCGAGCCCAAGACCGGCGCGTGCGGCTCGCTTATCGATGTCCTGCGTGCCCCCACCGCCCCCTTTACCCCGCAGGTCCGCGGCGGCGTGCTCGAAGACGAATGCGCTGGGTTGCTCCGAAACTTCTTCGACGGCCTGCGCTAAACGTGCGTACACTGGTTGTCATACAACAACCGTCTACTCAAAGGAGTGAACATGGGCGATTTGGAAAACAAGAAGGATGGCCTTGTAGGCAAGGCAAAGGAAGCCTACGGCGAAGCTACCGACAACAAGGACGTAGCTAACGAGGGCAAGGCCGACCAGGTCACCTCCGAGGCTAAGGACAAGCTGTCTGACGCTGCCGAAGGCATCAAGGACAAGGCCAACGAGGTTATCGGTGGCCTGAAGGACGACTAATCCTCGTCCCCGTTTCTCATATCGCTGCGCTGGCACCCCGCCGGCGCAGCGATTTTGTCGCTCGGGCCCACTCCCGTAATCTGGAACGCGGTGGCGTGTCCGAGCGGCCGAAGGTGATCGCCTCGAAAGCGATTGTTGGGTAACCCCCAACCGCGGGTTCAAATCCCGCCGCCACCGCACCGGGATCCCGGCCTGTTTGCGCAGGTCGGGATTTTGTTTTGCCCATTTTTCCGGCAGGCGCGGGGAATCCGGCTGGCTGGCCGCCAGCTGTGAAAACTGGGACGCAGGTGGCTTCGTGATAGGGGATTGTGGGGTAAGGCCACTACACTAGGGCAAAGTTCAACCCGTCCCCCACGCGAATGCGAAGGTACATCTACCCGTGGCTAAACTGCTTTATCGTCTTGGGCGCTGGTCTTTCCTCCATAAGTGGAAGGTCATCGTGGCATGGCTGCTGCTGCTCGCCGCCGTCGGCGGTGCCGCCGCCTTGCTGATGAAACCGATGACGAGCGAGTTCTCCATCAAGGGAACCCCGTCCATCGACGCCACCTACAAGACCATGGACCTCTTCCCAGAGGGCGGCAATCCTGCCAACTCGCCCTCGGTCAACGTGGTCTTCAAGGCCCCAGACGGCCAGAAGCTTTCTGATCCCGCAAACCGCGAGGCCATCGACGCCACCATCTCCTACCTCGAGGACAACCTAGAGATGGGCGATACCACGCGCTTTGGCAACCCGCTTGAGGTCTCGCCTCGATTGCAGGATCAGGTCATCCACCAGTTCACGGACATGGGGCTGCCGGAAGCATCCGCCCGCGCGGACGCGGACAACCTCGCCATGGTCAATGATGAGGAGACCATTGCCTATACCACCTTCAATTTCGACGCCGAGTCGCCCTATAGCGTGGAGCAGGCCGATAAAGACACCGTTACCGAGGCAATGAATATTGCCCGCGACCGCGGCCTCACGGTAGAAGGCAATGGTGCCGGCTTCGGCGATGAAATCGCGGTCAATTCCACCTCTGAGATCATCGGCCTCGGCGTTGCCTTTATCGTGCTCATCTTTACCTTCGGCTCCCTGGTGGCCTCGGGTATGCCTTTGGTGTCCGCCGTCATCGGCGTGGGACTAGGCGCGCTGGGCATGTTCATTGCCACCCACTGGATTGAGCTCAATAATATGACCCCGGTCCTGGCCATCATGATTGGCCTTGCCGTGGGCATTGACTATGCGCTGTTTATCCTTTCGCGCTACCGCGCCGAGCGCCGCCGCATGGACGGGCCTGACGCCGCAGGCATGGCGGTGGGAACCGCCGGCTCCTCCGTGGTCTTTGCCGGCGCGACGGTCTTTACCGCGCTCTTCGCGCTCCTCATTGCGCGCATTGGCTTCCTGACGGCCATGGGCTTGGCCGCCGCCGGCACCGTCGCCATCGCCGTGTTGGTCTCGCTTACGCTCATCCCCGCGATGCTTGGTCTGCTGGGTGATAAGGCCTTCAACGGCCGCATCCCCGGCGTGGCCGGCAACCCGACCCGCAAGGGCAAGCGCCGCCGTGGTCCCACCATGGGCAACCGCTGGGTGCGCCTGGTCCAGAAGGTCCCCGGCCTGGCCATGGCGCTGGTTGTGCTCTCCCTGGGCGCGATGACCGCGCCGGTGCTCCACATGGAGCTCGCCCTTCCGGCCGATACCACCTCCAATCCCGATACCACCCAGCGCAAGGCCGCCGACATCATGTCCGAGGGCTTCGGCCCCGGCGTCAACGGCCCCTTCCTCGCCGTGGTCGATGCCCATACGGTCAACGCAGATGCCGGCGCCCTCGCCCCGCTTGTCGACGCCCAATCCCAGTCCGAACCAGCCCCCGCGCCCGCCCCCGCCCCAGACGCGGAGGCCGCGCCCGAGGGCGCTGCACCAGAGGACGGTGCGCCGCAGGATTTTGCACCGCAGGACGCAGCCCCTGAGCAGCTGCAGCCGGACCAGCCCGAGGCTGAGCCGGAAATCGCCCCGGCCGCCGAGGTAGTAGACACCTCCGCAGACGCAGCGGACAATTCCTCGCCGGAGGATAAGGCCGCGCTCGCGTCCTTCCTGTACACCGCGGACCAGCTCAAGGGGCTGGGCGGCGTGAAGCACGCACAGATCGTCGGCCTGAGCCAGGACCAGCGCGCCGCGCAGATAATGGTCACCCCAGAAACCGCGCCGACGGACGCCGCGACGGTCAACGTTGCGCACGCGCTGCGCTCGGCCACCGGCGAGATTGAAGACGCCACCGGCACCGACATCGGCTTGACCGGTCTGACCGCCGTGCAGCTCGATATCACCGAGCGCCTCGAGGAAGCCATGGCGCCGTACCTGGCCATCGTCGTAGGCCTGGCCATCGTGCTACTGCTTTTGGTCTTCCGTTCCATCCTGGTGCCGCTGGTTGCGGGCCTGGGCTTCCTGCTGTCCGTCGGCGGCGCCTTCGGCCTGACCGTCCTGGTCTGGCAGGAAGGCCTGTGGGACCTAGTCCCCGCGCCGGGCCCGCTGATTTCCTTCATGCCGATCTTCCTCATCGGCGTGACCTTCGGCCTTGCGATGGATTACCAGGTCTTCCTCGTCACCCGCATGCGCGAGCACATTTCTCGCCACCCGGAGGGCACCGGCGGGCGGTATAGCGCCGTCGACGAGGCCACCATCACCGGCTTTACTCAAGGCGCCCGCGTGGTAACGGCCGCGGCCATTATCATGATTTCGGTCTTCGTGGCCTTTATTAACCAGCCCCTGCCCTTCATCCAGATTTTCGGCTTTGCCTTGGCCGCCGGCGTGCTTTTCGACGCCTTCTTTATCCGCATGACCCTCGTCCCCGCCACCATGTTCCTCATGGGCCGCGCGACGTGGTGGATGCCGAAGTGGTTGGCGAAGATTCTGCCCACCCTGGATATCGAAGGCACCGCCCTGGAAGAAGAATGGGAAGCTAAACACGCCACCCCGGCCCCAACCCCTAGCCCTGCACACAAGGAAGAAGAATAATCATGGACTTGAGTTTCGACGTCGGCAAGCGTCTGCCCGAAGGCCCCGGCAAGCACGGCCGCAGCGGTGTCATCCACACCCCGCACGGTGATATCCAGACCCCGGCCTTCATCCCGGTGGCCACCAAAGCCACGGTCAAGACGCTTACCCCGGAGCAGATTCGTTCCACTGGTGCGCAGGCCATCTTGTCGAATGCGTACCACCTCTACCTGCAGCCGGGCCACGACATCGTGGACGAGGCCGGCGGCGTGGCCGAGTTTGAAAATTGGCATGGCCCGACCTACACCGACTCCGGCGGATTCCAGGTCATGTCCCTGGGCGTGGGGTTCAAAAAGGTCCTTGCGATGGATATTGCGGATCTCAGCGATAAGGACATCCGCGCCGCTAAGAAGGAACGCATGGCGCAGGTGGACGAGGATGGCGTGGATTTCAAATCCGTCATCGATGGCTCCAAGCACCGCTTTACCCCCGAGAAGTCCATGCAGATCCAGCACGGGCTGGGGGCAGACATCATGTTCGCCTTCGACGAGCTGACCACGCTCGTTGATACGCGTACCTACCAGGAAGAATCCGTCGCGCGCACGCACCGCTGGGCCAAGCGCTGCCTGGATGAGCACGACCGCCTCACCCGCGAGCGCACCCACCGGCCGAAGCAGTCCCTGTGGGGCGTTGTTCAAGGCGCGCAGTACGAGGACCTGCGCCGCCAGGCCACTCGCGGCCTGCTCGACCTCGACCGCGCCGCCCGCGAAGACGGCAAGCGCGGCTTCGGCGGCTTCGGCATCGGCGGCGCGCTGGAGAAGGAAAACCTGGGCACCATTGTCGGATGGGTGTGTGATGAGCTACCCGAGGACAAGCCGCGCCACCTGCTCGGCATCTCCGAGCCGGACGATATCTTCACCGCCGTCGAGGCCGGTGCCGATACCTTCGACTGCGTGGCGCCGACCCGCCTAGCGCGCCGCGGCGGCGTCTACACCCTTGACGGCCGCATGAACCTCACCAATGCGCGCTTCAAGCGCGATTTCGCTGGGGTCGACGAGGAATTCGGCGGCTACGTATCCGAGAATTACTCCCGCGCCTACCTGCACCACCTGCTCAAGGCGAAGGAATTCCTCGCCGGCACGCTGTGCACCATCCACAATGTGGAGTTCATGATCCGCCTGGTGGATAATATCCGCGCCGCCATCGACGGCGGCTACTACGAGGCCTACCGCGATGAATTCCTCGGCCGCTACTACGCCGGCAAGTAATCCTCGCGCTTCTTCACCCATTTAATGACCGCGGCCGTCACCGGCAGCATGACGGCCTCCATCAGGGTCTTCCACACAAAGCCCACGATGACGTAATTGATGAACCCGCCCACGGTGTCCACGCCGATAACCGGCGCGGCGATGGCGCAAAAGAGCAGCGTATCGCCGAACTCGCCCACCACGGTGGAGGCGATGAGGCGCGCAAAGAGGCCCTTTTCGCCGGAGCGCTTCTTCATCGCGGTCAGCGTCCAGGCATTCAGCAGTTGGCCCACCACGTAGCCAGCCAGCGAGGCGAGCAGAATCTGCGGCATCAGGCCAAGCGTGGCGGCGAAGGCCTCTTGGCCCTCGTAGAAATCGGCCGCCGGCAGCCAGATGGCGATATAGAAGCACACGGCCGCCAGGATGGCCATCGCGAAGCCGATGTAGACCGCGCGCCGGGTGGATTTGAAGCCATAGCACTCGGAGAGCACGTCGCCGACGATATAGGCCAGCGGGAAGAGGAAGAAGGCGCCGTCGGTAACCAGCGGGCCGAGCTGCACGCCCTTAGTGGCGTTGATATTGGAAATGAGGAAGGTCACCACAAACACGGTGACCAGCCAGGGGTAGAGGGTGGAACGGACGGGAATGAAGCGCACTTCAGCGCCGGTTGATTTTTCCATGCCCGCCATTGTGCCAGCCCGTAGACTGTGGGCATGAATTCCGCGACCACCGGCGCCGGCCGCTACGCGCCAAGCCCCTCGGGCGATCTGCACTTTGGCAACCTCCGCACGGCGCTTCTGGCGTGGCTTTTCGCCCGGTCGACGGGCAGGCGCTTTGTGGTGCGCGTGGAGGACATCGATAAGCAGCGCTCCTCCCAGGAATCGGCCGAGCGCCAGCTGGCGGATCTGCGCGCGCTCGGGCTGGACTGGGACGGTGAGGTCATCTACCAGCACGACCGCGACGCCGCCTATGAACAGGCTCTGGCCCAGCTGCCCACCTACGAGTGCTATTGCTCCCGCAAGGATATCCGTGAGGCCTCCCGCGCCCCGCACGCCATTCCCGGCCAGTACCCGGGCACCTGCCGCAACCTCACCGAAGACCAGCGCGCGGTCAAGCGTGCCGAGCTTGCGGCCCAGAATCGCCAGCCTGCTCTTCGCCTGCTTGCCGACGCCCCCACATTCACCATCCACGACGCCCTCCACGGCACCTATACGGGCGACGTGGATGACTTCATCCTGCGCCGCGGCGGCCAAGACACTGGCTGGGCTTATAACCTGGCCGTCGTCGTCGATGATGCCTACCAAGGCATCGACCAAGTGGTCCGCGGTGATGATCTGCTCTCCTCCGCGCCGCGGCAGGCTTACCTCGCCTCGCTGCTCGGCATCGAACCGCCGGAGTATATCCACGTCCCGCTCGTGCTCAATGCATCCGGCGAGCGCCTGGCCAAGCGCGATGGCGCGGTGACCATGCGGGAGATGGGGGAGGAGGGCGACGTCGTCAAGCAGCTGGCGGCCTCGCTGGGGTACGAAGCTCACAGTGCCGCGGATCTGCTCGCGCAATTCGCGCCCGACCGCTTAAGCCCTGAGCCCTATACCTGGCGCGGGTAAAATCTGGGCCCATGGATGTTCTTCTGGTGCTCATTGGGCTCATGCTGCTGACCGTGTTCGTCGTCGCCATCGGTGACAAGATTGGGCTGCCGTGGCCGGCCCTGCTGACGATCATTACCGCCTGCGCGGTTTTCGTGCCGGGCCTGCCCCAGTTCGAGCCGCCTACCGAGCTCATCCTGCCCATCTTCCTGCCGCCGCTGCTGTGGGCGCTGGCCCGGCGCACCTCGTGGGGTGTTATCCGCGAGCAATGGGTGACCATCTTGAGCCTGTCCGTGCTGCTGGTGGTCGCCACCACGCTGGCCGTTGGCTTCACGGCCTATGCCTTCCTGCCCGGCATCAGCCTGGCCGCGGCCATCCTTATCGGTGCGGCCATCGCCCCGCCGGACCCCGTCGCCGTTGACGCCGTGGCCGAGCCCGCCGGCATCCCGCGCCGCATCATCACCACCTTGCAGACCGAGGGCTTGTTTAACGACGCCGCCTCCATCGTCGCCTTCAATCTCGCGCTGACGGCCGTAACCCAAGGCGATGAGCTCTCCTTCGGCGGTGGCGTGCTCAACTTCTTCTACTCCGCATTCGTCGCGGGCGGCCTGGGGTGGGTCGTCGGCCGGCTGGTGGCGCTGTTTATCACCCACGTCCACGACGTCACCGCGCGCAACGCGCTGACCTGGGTGACGCCGTTTGCGGTCTACCTCATCTCGGAGGAACTCGGCGCCTCCGGTGTTATCGCCGTGGTCATTGCGGCCGTGGAGCTTAATTCTCGCGCCGATATTCAGGCCGAGGACCGACTGTCCGGCCAGTCCTTCTGGGAGACCATCGAGCTGCTCTTTACCGGCGTGGCCTTCGGGCTCATTGGCCTGACGGTCAATACCGCCATCGGCGAAGTAGGCTCGGACCTGTGGCACTCTGTGGTGGTGGGCGTCATCTTGTCCCTGGTGGCCTTCGTCGTCCGCTTGGTGTGGATGTACATCTATTACCGCATCAACGTCTCCCGCGGCCGCCCGCGCGTGGCGCCGCTGCGCCTGCAGGAGGTGCTGCTGATGACGTGGTCCGGCATGCGCGGCCTCGTCACCCTGGCGCTGGTTTTGTCCATCCCGGCCGGCGTGTTCAGCTTCCACCACGAGCTTGCCGTCATCGCGCTGACCGTCTTGCTGGTCACGATGGTGGTGCCCGGCCTGCTGCTGCCATGGCTGATGGAGCGCCTCGACCTTACGGAAGCCTCCCAGATTGCCAGCGATAAGATGCGCGCCGCCGTGGTGAGTCGCGCGCGTGCGGCCAGCATCGAGGCCCTGTCGCACTTCCGGCCGGACGGCCACATTACTGCCGACGCCGAAAAGGTCGACCCCGAAATTTCCGCCAACGTTATCAAGTGGTTCGAGGACCGGCTGGGCGATGGCGAGGATGTCTCCGATGATTCCCGCGTACAGCGCGCCTGGCAGGCCCGCCACGTGGCGTTGGAGGCCCGCCGGACTGCCCTGGCGGCCGCACAGGAGGAGCTGCTGCGCATGCGCGGCTACCGGGCCTATAATCCGGCCATCGTGGATGAGGTGCTCGAGGAAATTGACCGCATGGTCTTGGGCACCAAGCGCCACTAGGCTGGGCGGCATGGATCCCTTCGATTATGCGCAGCTTGAGGACGCGCTGGATTACCTCTACGACTTCCTCGACCAGGACCTAGCGGACCGCGTGCGCGCCGAGCGCGAATATGTCCCGGCCGGGCTGGAGGGCCTGCTTGCCGACGACTCCCTCGACGACTACGTCTGGCTCTGGATCAAAGACCCAGGCCCGAATGGTTTCCGGCAATACCTGCGCGATGGGGGCTATTCCGAAGCCGAGGTCTCCCAGGCTTTCCTCTGGGCGCGCACCGAATGGGGGATGAATACGCCGCCGCACGTCGCTTGGCTGAAGGCGGATGGCTACGAGCCACCGGTCATCGATTAGGGGAGAGGGGCGTCGGCAAGCGCGGCCGCGCGCCCGTATACAACAGAAATACCGGCTTCGTTGCTATGCAACAGCAACGGCACTATGGCCATAGTCAAAGCTGTACGCCATCCAGGTCGCAGTTCGTCAAAGGTAGCTAAGCAATGCGGTATTTCCCGGCAGCGCGTCCATCAGGTTCTCAACGCTTTTGATGCTGGTGGAATGAAAGCCGTCGTCAACTGACGTGGCCACGCCTACTTATCTACCGTGACTATCTGATCGTCCGGTGCGGAGCCATCCGTGGGGAAGGCCAACGTGAGTGCCTTGGCGAAGTACTCCGCGCGCTTTTCATTACCTTCAGTCTGGTAATGCACGTCATCGCCTGGGAGGAACCATTCGGGGCGAACGTCGGAAGCCCAGTCATAGACAATAAGGTTTGGGTAGCGATCCCGGGCGGCAAGGAGTGCCTTGTTGAAGGGCGCCATGTTGGCATTATCGTAGGGGCCGGAATTGAGGTTGGTCGCGGCAGTCGGCCACAGGACGGGGGCATCCCCCAATAGTTCCATGATCTGGTCCACGCGCCAGTCCTCCTCGCCGGATCCGCCCACGGCGCGGTTGGCGGCGTCGTTCACGCCGGCACCGATGATCCAGCAGGCGTCCTCGCCGTAGCCCTGGTCCAGAAGACGCTGGACGGAATCTCGGATGGAGGGATCGCCCTCCAAAGACTCCACAGTGGAGCGTGCACCGGTGACATCAGCCACCACTTCGTGCGCGCCGACGTTCTTGTACGTCACCTGCGCGTTGCGCTGGGGATCGGAGAGGTAGTCATCATCAAACATTCCGATGGACGTGGAATCGCCGACGTGAATGACGGTGGTGCACCGGGTCTTGCCGTCCTCTGGGGTCGCATTCTCCGCGGAAGGAGAAGCTTGTCCGGTAGCCTCAGCGGAGGAATCTTTCTCCTCTGAGTCGGACGGGGCCGGGCCGTCGCCGCCAATCTGGACGCCCATCTGCTGTGCGCCGGGCTGCTCGGCCTGGTTGAGGGAATTATTCCACGCAGCGGGAACGCCCATGGATACCACCGCGGCAAGCAGCGTAGCCGGAATGGCGAGGGCCATGCGCGGCAGCGTATGGCGCTTGCCCCACCATTGCTTCAAGGGCGCGAGTACGCCGTAGCGGCGGACCGGATCCTCCACCAGCGTCCAAGAAATGTGTGCCAGCGCAACGGCCACCACGGTGACCAGCGCAGGATGAGCCCACGGCAGGTTTTCCCACTGGGGAATGAAGACGATGGCGGGCAGGTGCCACAGGTAGATGCCGTAGGAACGCTCACCAATCCAGCGCAGCGGCGTGAGGCCAAAGAACTTGGACGTCAGTGTCCGCTTGTCTAGGGCAGCGGTGATCACTGCGACGCTGGCCGCTGAGAGGGCTAGAAGGCCCCAGTTGTACAGGTGCGGTGAGTAATCTGGCAGCAGCCAGAAGAGGGCGGCGATGCCCAGCACGCCGAGCAGCGCGGCGGGGATGGTGAGCAGGCGCGGCGGAATGCGGTAACCCTGCGCGTTAGTCAGCGCGATGGCCAACGCGGCGCCCAAGAGGATCCCGCCAGCGCGGGTATCGGTGCCCTCATAGACGCGGGTGGCATCGGATCCGGTGTTGAAGAGGAAGGCCATCCAACCAAAAGACACAGCAGCCAGTACCAGCGTGCTGACGACCAATGGGGCGCGCTTGCCGCCGGTGAGCTTAAGAAGCACAAACAACACGAGCGGCCAGAACAGGTAGAACTGTTCCTCCACGGACAGCGACCACATGTGGTCCAGCGGCGCGTGTCCAGCAAAGCGGTCGAAATAGGATTGGCCTTCTGCGATGACATGCCAGTTATTGACATAAAACAGCGAACTTAAGGAGAACCTGGCATTTTCGCCCAGTTTGGGCAGGTCGAAGAAGATAGTGAGTAGCAAAACCGTTACCAGCATGAGCGCAACCGCCGGAACGAGTCGGCGGAAGCGGCGCAACCAGAACGTGGGCAAGCCCAAGCCTTTGCCACGGCGGTAGCTTCGCATCAAGTTTGCGGTGATGAGGTAGCCCGACAACGTAAAAAACATGCCGACACCCAAATAGCCACCTGGCAACCATGCAGGGTTGAGGTGGTAAATCAAAACACCGAGCACGGCGACGGTCCGAAGGCCGTCGATGGCCGGGACATAGGAGGTGTGTGAATCAACCGGTCTTGGCATGTTCGGGTAACTCCTCGAATGAAGGTACACGTAGGGGATGGCGCTCGCGCCATAGGGGACTCACATACTCTAAACCGTGAAGCGAAAGTCGTTATAACTTCTACACCCTCGGCAGGGTTCGTTCCCCGGCTTGAGGGACATCTGGGGGTGCCGACATTTTTAGGATTGTGAAAGTAGCAGCTTGCGTCGGCGTTGGTTGATGCTTAATCCCTTTCGGGTTAAGCGACAAAATGTGTGTCCGGAATCGTTGATTTTCATGCTCTGAACTCCGCGTTTGCGGAAAATATATGCTCCAAAAGCATATATTGGCCCTCTCTTGCGAAAATCCCCGGTGTGGCTGCCATGGTGTGCTACGGAGCGGTGGTTCGGTTGCCCAATGCCAAAGAACCGACCACGCTGCCATTGTGGCGGCGATATGAAACGAAACGGCACCACCAGCAACGGGACGACCCGGTGGCGGTGCAAAATCTGCGGTGCTTCACTGACCAAGCAGCGCAGCGATATCACCAACGCAGCCCTATTTCGTGCGTTCATCCAGCACCTGACCGCCGGGACCAGTCTTGCGGCGATCGCCGGCAACATGAGCTGCTCGACACGTACGCTGCAGCGCAAATTCGATGCCTTTTGGCTGGTTGACGTGCCTGACCCGACCATCGGCCATACAGGCAGGGTCTACGACCAGATCTTCATCGACGGCACCTACACCGCAGGTGGCTGTCTGATCGTGGCGGCAACGCTCGACCACGTCATCGCCTGGCACTGGTGCAAACAAGAAACCACACACGACTACAAGCGCCTGCTCGAGCGCATCGAAGCACCGTTGATCGCTGTGATCGACGGTGGCCGAGGAGCCACAAGCGCAATTAAAACGTGCTGGCCAAACACCAAAATCCAACGCTGCCTCGTGCACGCCCAACGCAGAGTACGCCGCTACACCACCTCACGACCACGCACTGATGCTGGCCGCACCATCTACCGACTCGCGCTGAAACTCACCCGCATCACCACCCTGGACGAGGCTGCACAATGGGGTGCACAACTGCAAGAGTTTCACACGCTCTACAAGGATTGGCTCAACGAAAAGACACAGGTCAAAGACCCGAAAACAGCAAAAGACACACTCGTGTGGACCCATGTCAACGTGCGCAAGGCCTACAACAGTCTCAACCACCTGTGGCGCAATGACCTGCTGTTTGTCTACCTCAAGCCCCCGAAAGGTGTGCTCGAGCCGCACCGGATCAAATCCACCACCAACAGTCTTGAAGGCGGCATCAACGCCCAGCTGAAGCTCCTTGCAAGAACTCATCGCGGCAGACGCGGTGAGCACCAACGCAAAATGCTGGATTGGTGGCTGTATCTGAAAACGGAACTGCCTGGCGATCCAATAGAAATCGCCAGACAGTCCAACTGGGGCCAGAACCAACTCGCCAAAGTTACAACCCTGACCCGAAACGAGAACCAAGCCGACTATGAAACAGGACAACCAGCCCTCTACGACAACGGTATCGATACCGAGTACACACACTCAATCGGCATCCAAAAAGGCCACATCTAACCCCGCGACACGCCGATAGCAGACACACATTTTGTCGCTTAACCCTCCCTTTCTGCCCCTTAACCCCAAACTAATCCCCAAAACGAAGAAAGTCTCGAGACATCGAAATAGTAACGATGTCTCGAGACTTCATAATGGCGGAGGATGTGGGATTTGAACCCACGAGGGGCGTGAACCCCGCACGCGTTCCAGGCGTGTGACATAGGCCGCTAGTCGAATCCTCCGAGAAGAAACATTAGCAGCCGTGGCAATTATTTTACCAATCGCCAGGTCAGGGCCTATTTTCGGCGATCTTAAGCCGTTATCCGTCGAATGGTCCTTGGGTTGCGCGCCGGTGGGCGGTGGCGGCCCATGCGGCCGGAGGCTCATTTGGCTAAACCGGCGCGCGGGCGTTAAAGTATGGGGCAGGATTCCGCGTGGCGTCCATCCTCTGAACTCCCCCAGGGCAGGAATGCAGCAAGGGTCAGGAGGCTCTGGCGGGTGCGCGGGGTCCCCTTTTTGTATGGCGTGCGTTACTATTGGGGGCTAAAAGTCGCCCTATACATGGAAGGTAGACATACGCATGTCGCTTCTTACTTTGGAATCGTCCGAACTCGCGGAGCTCGCCGCCCAGGTCCGTAAGGACTACGAGGACCTTAAGGCTAAGGGCCTGAAATTGGACCTGACCCGCGGAAAGCCGGCCAAGGCACAGCTGGACCTCTCCAATGATTTGCTGGCGCTGCCCGGCCCGGGCCATTACACCGATGCGGCCGGAAACGACTTGCGTAACTACGGCAACCAAAAGGGCATCAAAGAGCTGCGCGATATCTGGGGCAAGCTGACCAACATGGACCCAGAGCTGCTGATTGCCGCAGACTCGTCCTCGCTGAATATCATGTTCGACCTGATTTCTTGGGCGTTTCTCTTCGGTACCAATGATTCCGCACAGCCGTGGAGCAAAGAAGAAAAGCTTAAGTGGATCTGCCCGGTGCCGGGCTACGACCGTCACTTTGCCATCACCGAGCAATTCGGCTTCGAGCTGGTCACCGTGCCAATGGAGGAAGACGGGCCGGATGTAGAGGCCGTCGAAAAGCTGGTGGCGGATCCGGCAGTCAAGGGCATGTGGGTAGTGCCGATGTTCGCTAACCCCACCGGCGCCGTGATTTCTGAAGACAAGGCCCGCCGCCTTGCGCGGATGCAGGCCGGCGCGCCGGATTTCCGCATCGTGTGGGATAACGCCTACGCGGTGCACACCCTGACCGAGGACTTCCCGGAAATCCTGCCGATTCTGGATATCGCTGCGGAAGAAGGCAACCCGAACCGCTTCTGGGCCATGTCCTCTACCTCGAAGATCACCTTCGCGGGCGCGGGCGTGGGCTTCTTTGGCACCTCGGAGGACAACCTCGAGTGGTACCTGGAGCACGCGGGCATCCGCGGCATCGGCCCCAATAAGATTAACCAGCTGGCGCACCACGAGTTCTTCGGCTCTGCCGAGGGCGTGCGCGCGGTAATGCGCCGCCACGCCGCGCTGATTAAGCCCAAGTTCGATGCCGTGCTGCGCATCTTGGACAAGCGCCTCGGCGAGTACGAGGTGGCGCAGTGGACCAATCCGAAGGGCGGCTACTTCATCTCCCTCGACGTCGTCGACGGCACCGCCAACCGTGTCTGGGAGCTCGCGCGCGATGCCGGCATCCTGCTCACCCAGGCCGGATCCGCCTTCCCCTACGGCCAGGACGACAATGACCGCAATATCCGCCTCGCCCCAACCCTGCCGCCGCAGGAAGAGGTCGAGGCCGCGATGGACGGCGTTGCCACCTGCGTGCTGCTCGCCGCCGTGGAGAAGTTGGGGGCCTAAAATCAACGCCGACGAGTCTGCCCTGTGGCTGAGCGAGATTATCCCGGCGCCGCTGGAGTTCCGCTACGTCGATAAGCGCCGGCTAGGCCTTGCCTCGCTTGCCGACGCCCAATCGCTCGCCCTCACCACCACCTTCAGCACCATCGATACCGGCCTGCAAAGCCAGGACGACGGCACCGATGTGCGCTGCGAGCTGCTCACGGTGGCGCGCACCGGGCAGCCCGAGGTGGCCGCCGCCATCAACGCCGCGGCTGACACCTTCGAAAAAGCCGGCGGCCTGCTGCCGGCGCAGCCGGGCGTGATGCTGCCGTCCATCCTCGATGTCCCTGACGTCACCGTGCACCATGGGCTCTTCATCGCGCCGTACCTGTGGGGCGGGCAGACCCCGCAGTTTCGCGAGGAGGGCCGCCTGACCCTCATCCTGCAGCTAGTCATGCTGACGGATTCGGAATATGCGTTTGGGGTAGAAGAGGGCGTCGGCAAGCTGCAGGCAGCGGTGGCCGAGCAGGGCATTGACCTGCTGGACTGGTCGCGCGAGGGTTAGCCGGTAAACTGGCTAACCGTGGCTTTATACCGGAAATATCGTCCAGCAACGTTCGCGGAGGTCGTGGGCCAAGAGCAGGTCACCACGCCGCTATCCGCCGCCCTTGATGCAGGGCGCATCAACCACGCCTACCTCTTTTCCGGCCCGCGCGGCTGCGGCAAGACCTCCTCGGCGCGGATTATGGCCCGCTCGCTCAATTGCGAGCACGGGCCGACCTCGACGCCGTGCGGCAAATGCGATTCCTGCGTCTCCCTCGCTCCCGGCGGCCCCGGCAACCTGGACGTGACGGAGCTCGACGCCGCCTCGCACAACGGCGTGGAGGACATGCGCGAGCTGCGCGACCGCGCCTACTACGCGCCGGCCGAATCGCGCTACCGCATCTTCATCATTGACGAGGCGCATATGATTTCGCCCTCCGGTGCGAACGCGCTGCTCAAGGTGGTGGAAGAGCCGCCGGAGCACGTCATTTTCATCTTCGCGACCACGGAGCCGGAGAAGATCATCGGCACCATTCGCTCGCGTACCCACCACTATCCCTTCCGCCTGCTGACCCCGCCGGCCATGAAGGGCTTGCTGCAGCGCACCGTTGCGGCCGAGGGTGTGCGTGTCGAGGACGCCGTGTACCCCATGGTCATTGAGGCGGGCGGCGGTTCCCCGCGCGATACTTTGTCTCTGCTGGACCAGCTACTGGCCGGCGCCGGGCCCGATGGCCTGACCTATGACCTTGCCCGGCCGCTGTTGGGCGTCACCGATGTCTCGCTGCTTGACGACGCCATCGAAACCCTCGCCAACCAGGACAAACCCGGCCTCTTCGCGATGGTCGACCACGTCATCGAGGCCGGCCACGACCCGCGCCGCTTCGCCGTCGATTTGCTCGATCGTTTGCGCGATCTGATGATTCTGCAGGCCGTGCCCGGCGCCATCGACGCCGGCCTCGTCTCCGCGCCCACCGACCGCGCCTCGGTGCTTACCGCCCAGGCGCAGCGCTTTTCCGGGCCGCAGCTGACCTACCTGGCATCCACGGTCAATGACCGCATCAGCGACCTCACCGGTGCTACTTCACCGCGCCTGCTGCTAGAAATCATGTGCGCGCACCTGCTTATCGGGTCCACCGGCCCCGCTGCTGCCGCGCCTGCACCCGCAGCGGCTTCCGCCCCCGCTCCCGCCTCCGCTGTCAATGCTGCCGCGGCCTCGCCCGCGCCGGCTGGCCCTGCGACCCCGGGCGGTGCTCCCGCGGCCAACTCCGCCGTCGCCGGTGCCCAAGACCCCCAGTCCGCCGCTGCTGCCATCATCGCTCGCCGCCGCGCCAAGTCCCAGGAGCAGCAGGCTTCTGCCCCGTCTTCTGCTCCAACCTCTGCACCGGCCGCTCAGCCGCAACCGGATGCGCAGCCGAAGGCGCAACCCGAGCAGCCGGCGGCCGCTGAGCCGCAACGCACGCAGAAGCCTCAGAACCAAGAGTCGCAGCCGCAACCGCAGCAGCAAGAGGCTGGAGACCCGTGGCAGCGTGAGCGGCAAATCCCGCAGGCAGAGGTGCCCGAGCAGCAATCGGCGCAGCCGGCACCGGACCAGCAGGAGCGTCGCGAGCCACTGGAGAAGCCTGTGCCGGCCCGTGCAGAGGAATCCGCCACGGAAACTGCGCCGGAACCTGCCGCGCAATCGCAGGCGGCGGAGGAGCCGGCGGGTGACTTCGCAGAGGCCGTGAGGGAGAAATGGGTGGCGTTGAGGGGGAGCGTCGGAAAGCGGAATAAGGTGGCCGAAATCATGCTGGCCGAAGCCCGCGTGCTTGGCTTCCGCGATGGCACCCTGACGCTGGGACACACCACCGGCGCGCTGGCCGAGCGCATCAACGCGCCCGCCAATAACGCCGTCATTGTGGAGGTGCTCAAGGAAGAGTTCCAGCGCGATGTGGCCGTGAACTGCGTGGTGGGCACCGACCCGAAGACCGCCGGTTTCGATGCCCCGCGGCCGCCACAGCGCAAGGAAGCGTGGACGCCGAATCAGCCGGCGCGCGAGCCGGCCGACGATCAGGAGGCGGAGAGTAAACCAGAAAGCAAGCCTGGCTGGCGCTCGCGCATCGCACGGGCGACGCAGGCCGCTAAGCAGCGCGATGAATCGCAGTTCAGCAATGGTGTGCCGCTGCCGCCCGAGCCTGAGCCGGACTTTGCCGCTCCGCCGGAGGAACCGCCGGCCTACACCCGCGACGACGAGGAGCGGGACATGATGGAGGCCGCGCAGTCGACCGGCGAGATGGATCATCGCAGCGCTACCGAGGTAGCTATGGAGCTGCTGGAGCGCGAGCTGGGCGCACGGCGTGCCTAACCGGCAAGCACGGTACACTCGGGCGGTAGCGAAATTTACAGTTGAATTAGAAAGGAAACGACATGGCTGACCAAGACCCAATGCAGCAGGCAAATGACATGAACGACCTCATCGCGCAGGCCGCGCAGGTGCAGGCGGACCTGCAGAAGGCGCAGGAAGAAATCCTCGCCACCAACGTCGAGGGCCAGGCAGGCAACGGCCTGGTTAAGGTGACCATGACCGGCGGCGCCGAGCTCGTGGACCTGCAGATCGATAAGTCCGTCGTGGACCCAGAGGACGTCGACACCCTGCAGGACCTGGTCATGGGCGCGTTCAAGGAGGCCCACGCTGCGGCCGGCCGCCTGGCACAGGAGAAGATTGGCCCGCTGTCCCAGGGCATGGGCGGCCAGGGTGGCCCGTCTTTTGAGGATGTCTTCGGCGGCAACCAGTAGCCCGCACGATACGATAAAAGGCCGTTGCCCCGCGTTGGGGCCGCGGCCTTTTGCTGATTTTGGGAGTAATTGATGTTTGAAGGACCTCTGCAAGACCTCATCGACGAGTTTTCGCGCCTGCCGGGCATCGGCCCGAAGTCGGCGCAGCGCATCGCGTTTCACGTTTTGCACATGGAGCCTGAGGACATCGAGCGGCTGCAGAACGCATTGGGCGCGGTGCGCGACGGCGTGACCTTCTGCCGCATCTGCTGCAATATTTCCCGCGAGGATGTCTGCCGCATCTGCATTAACTCGCAGCGCGACGCCTCGACCATTTGCGTGGTGGAAGAGCCGAAGGATATCCAGGTCATCGAGCGCACCGGCGAGTATGAGGGCCGCTACCACGTCTTGGGTGGCGCGCTAGATCCACTGGCGAATGTGGGCCCGCGCGATTTGAATATTTCCACGCTGCTGCAGCGCCTCGGTGGTGTGCTGCCGGACCGCGAGCTGGCGGATTCCACTCCTGAAGCCCCGCTTTACGACGTCACCCCCACCATCCACGAAGTCATCCTCGCCACCGACCCCAATACGGAGGGCGAAGCCACCGCCGCATACCTGGTGCGGTTGCTGCGCGACTTCCCTGATTTGAAGATCACCAGATTGGCCTCCGGCATGCCGCTCGGAGGCGATCTGGAGTTCGTGGACGAACTCACCTTGTCCCGCGCGCTCTCTGGCCGCCTGACCATTTAGCGCGGGTGAGCGCGCGAGCGCGGACTAGGGGACGGCGGCCGTGGGCCCGGTTCGCCCGCGGCCGGTGAACACTGGCGGCCCGTGTGCTTTGCTTGCCGTCCCGTTATCTGCGCTGCTGTGTAAACCGCTGTGGCCGCTATGCATGCTGCTTGGCGAAGCGTTGTGCCGGCTGGCGGGCGGAAGCCAGGCGATTCGGCCATTGACGCGGGCCATGCGGCCGCGGCCCGGCAGGCCGTTGATGGAGTTGTGATATGGGCACAGCAGCGTCATGTTTTCGGGGTGGGTGAGGCCGCCGCGGGAGTATTCGAAGAGGTGGTGGGCTTGGCATTCGGAGGCGGGGCGTCGGCAAGCGGGCCAGGCGCAGCGGGCGCCTTCGGCCTCGAGCATGCGGCGCTGCTTCGCGGAGGCCTGCCGGGTGCGGTAGAGGTTGACCGGCCCGCGCTCGGGGTGGATGAGCGTGAAAAGGCCGGCGCCGGCGAGGGTGCGGCGGACGAGTTCGGCGCCGGTGATGGTAGCGCCGTTGGTGAGAGCGAGGCGGATGTCGTCGCCGTCGCCGGCCAGGATTTTCAGGTAATCCGGCAGCTCGATGATGACATTGGTGGTCACGGTCGCGGGCGCGGCGGCGCGGGAACCGGTGAGCCAGGCCAGCGGGTCGGATTTGGCGGCGGCCCAGATATCGGCCATCTGCGCGGCGGGGCCGGTGAAACTCAGGGTGGTTTTCTCGCCGTGCATGATGCGGCGGCCGCCGTCTTCGCGCTCGGGCGGCGGGTTGATTTCGCGCAGCAGCCGCGTCGCCGCGCGCGAGACCTGCGCGGTGGTGCCGGCGGTGGCGCATAGCTTCTCGCGGAATTGCCAGCGCTTGGTGGGGTCAGAAATGCCGCGCGAGCGGCGGGCGATGAGCGCGAGGGTTTCCAGGCTGTGTTGGTTGCGGCGCGCGGCGGCCAGGGCGCGGGATTGATAGCGCGAGTGGCTGGTGGGCGAGAGGAAGGCCGCGGCGGTGCGGCGCACGGTGCGCGCTTGGTCCGCGGGCAGGGGCAGGCTGGAGGCGGCGTGGGCCTCTTCGAGAAGTTCCACGCCGCGCTTAGCGATGTCGCCCAGCTGCTCCAATAACGTCATGCCCCGCAGCCTATGGGCGGGGGCAGGCGGCTACAAGGGCAGGCGGCCGAGCCTGTGGATAACTCGGGGGTTCCGGGGCTGCCGGGCGAAGTTATCCACAGGCGCGGGCCTATCTTTGGGAGCGCGGGGGCTCGGAGGCGTTGAAACGTTCGACGCGCAGGCGGTCAACGGCCGGGATCTCAATCGGCTCGAGGTCCGCGAGGGCCACACCCATCGCTTGGGCGAGGAGGAGATCGGCCAGCTGCGGGTTTCGGGCCAGCGCCGGGCCGTGCATATAGGTGGCGATGACGCTGCCTTGGACGGCGCCTTCGTAGGTGCGCTGGGCGGAGCCGTCGCTGAGATCGGCGGTGGCAGCCTGGTCGGCGTTGCCATTGCCGCGGGTGAGCGTGCCGAGCGGCTGCGCAGACGGGCCGAGAATGGTGGCACCTAGGTGGTTTTCGAAGCCGGTCAGCGGCTCGGTGAGGTCCGCGGTGACTCCGGCGCGGGTGGGCTCGGAGGCTACCTCGCCAATGGCGCGGTCCTGCATGCCGGCCGTGGTGGCGTCGATCAGCCCGACGCCGTCGACGATGCGGCCGGAGGCGCGGAAGGATTCGCCGAGGACCTGCAGGCCGGCGCAAATGGCAAAGACCGGGCGGCCGGCGTTAGCGGCGCGGGTAAGGCCGCCATCGGAAATTAGGTGGTCCGCGGCCAGGATCTGCGCGGTATCTTCGCCGCCGCCGAGGGTGTAGATATCCAGCGTTTCGGGCACGGGCTCGCCCAAGCGGATCGGGTGAATCTCCGCTTCGAAGCCGCGCATGCGGGCGCGCTGGCGCAGGACGAGGGCGTTGCCGTCGTCGCCGTAGGTACCGAGGACGTCGGGAAGCACTAGGCCGATATTAAGCATTGGTGGCCTCCTTGGAAAGCGCCTTCTTCAAATCGCGGAAGGCAGTGTAGTTGGCGAGGACCTCGATGCGACCCTCCGGGCAGGCGGCGAGCGCATCGAGCGGATCCGGGATGAGCTCGTGGGAGATATCGGCGTAGACCAGGCGCACCGCCAGGTCGGTGCCGCGCTCGCCGGCGGCCTTCACGCTGAGGCCATTGAAGCCTTCGAATTTCACGTCCCACAGCCAGGACATGTCAATGCCATCGGCCACCTGGCCGTTGGTGGCGATGACCAAGCCATCGGCGCTGCGGTCCACCATGGACAGCGCTTCTTGCCAGCCGGCCGGGTTCTTGGCCAGCAGCAAGCGAATCTCGCGGCCGCGCCAATGAATGGTGGAGTAGCGGCCGGCTACGTCGTCGATGCCCTCAGCGGCCGCAATGGCCTTATCGAGGTCCACACCGAAGCCCTGCACGGCCGCGGCAATGGCTTGCGCGGCGTTGCCCCGGTTCGCGCGGCCGGGCAGCGCCAGGTTCAGCGGGCGCTTGGCGGTGGGGCTGATAATGCCATGCTTATCGACGCCCCAGGTAGGCTGCGGCCGGCGGAATTCGCGGCCGTCGGCAAGCGGCTTAACGGCATACCAGTCATCCTCGGTGCGCACGACGTGCCCGCCGGTGCGCGGGCAGGTGACAGAATCGCCGAGCCAGCCGGCGCCGGCCGAGACCCAAATGACATTCTTGGCGTCGTAGGCCACGGAGGTCATGAGCACATCGTCGCAATTGGCGATGACGAGCATGTCCGGGTGGGCCTCCACGGCGCCGCGCAGCGCGCGCTCAATCTTGTTGATTTCACCCACGCGGTCCAGCTGGTCGCGGGTGAGGTTGAGCAGAACCAGGGCCTGCGGGTTGAGGTTATCGGCCACGTGGGGCACGTGGAGCTCGTCCACCTCGAGGACTAGGTGCGAGGCGTCTTTGCCGGCCATGAGCGCGGAGATGATGCCGGCGTCCATGTTATCGCCGCCGTCGTTGGTGGCTACGGTGTGCTCGGCGCGAACCGCGGCGGCCAACATGCGGGTGGTGGTGGACTTGCCGTTGGTGCCGGTAACTAGCACGGCCGGGCGCCCACCGCCCAGGTTGGTCATGATCGAAGGGTCAATGGCATTGGCGATTAGACCACCGATCATTCCGCCGGCGCCACGGCCGGTGGCGCGGGAAGCGGTAGTGGCCAACTTCGCGGCGGTAGTGGCGGTGGTGGTGCGCAACTTCTTCAGCGCACCCGGGACTCTAAAACTCATGTCCCCTAGGGTAGTCGGGCGGGCGGCTTAGTCGTTCTTTTTCGCCGCCGAGCCGCCAGAATTTCGGCGGCCTCTGCCGCGACCACCGCGGCCACCGCGGCGCCGGCGCCGCTTGTTGTTCTTACCGCCGCCCTTTTTGTTGTTCTGCGGCGAGCGTTGGGCGCGCGGCGCAGGCTTAGTGGGTTCGGGTTCGGGCTCGGCGTCTTCGATGCGCGTGAGGGCGTCAAGAAACGCGGCGTCCGACATCAGCGGGATGCCTTTGCGGTGGGCATGCATGGGCTTTCCCACCAGATCCGTGGTGACATTGCAGACAACCAGCGAGGACTCGCGGGTGAGCTTTTCCGAATAATTGAGCTCTTCGCGCATGAGCGCGGCGATGATGGTGTCTGGGTCCTCGAGGATTTCCGGTGCGACGACGATTTCCATGCCGCGGCGCAGCTCCTTGCCCGGTTCATATTTGCCGGGATTGTGGTGCTGGACGGGGGCCTCGGCGGCGTCGACGCGCACGTGGGAGCGTTGCAGGCCAAAGCGATCGGCGCGCACGTCCTCCGGCGCATAGCTGCGCACAGTGCCGCCTTCTTGCTGGCGGTAGAGCGCGATGAGCAGCTCGGTGTTCTCGCGCGAGGTTTCTGGCTCGGGCCGGCCGGCGCGCTCCACCGAGGCCTGCGGCGTGGCGTCCAGGCCGCTCTGCTTGGCGACGCCCCCCAGCCGCACATCATTTGCCCGCACCTGCTGCGCGTAGGAGGTGGCCAAGGTATCGATAATGCGAACCGGCGTGGGGACGTGCCCGACCTTTTGGCGGCGCCGGCGGCCCTTATTGCGGCCGCGGTTGCGCGCCCGGTTTTGGCGCGCGGCGGCCATCATGGCGCGGCGGGCCTCGGCGACGAGAAAGCCCCAGGTATAGGGGAGATCGTGGACGATGAGCGTGCGGCCGTCGATAAGCTTGTCTAGCGATTTAAGGATCTTGCCAAAAGCCGGTGCCTGCTCAATATCGGTGGTGCTCAGCCCGTGGAGGTGGCGCGGCCCGGCGTCGATATCGGGCTTGAGGACGGCGTGGAAGAGCTGGCCTTGTTCGCCGGCGTCGTTGAATGCGATGGCGTCGATAGTCACGATGCGCCCGGTGCTGGGGTGGATGCCGGTGGTCTGTAGGGTCAGCGCCACGTAGGGGTAGTCGGCCGCATCGGTGGATGAGTCGGCCTGCTGCGGCTGCTGCGGCTTCTTGTTAGCCTCTTTTGGCGTGGCAGGCCGCTCGTGACGGGCAGGTGGGTGCGGCTTCGGCTTCGGTTTTGGCTTGGGCTTTGCGGCGTCCGGTTCGCCGGACGGTCGCACTGCGCGGCGCGGCCGGGTACGTCGCTGTTCTGTGCCCGGTTTGGGCGCTGTGGACCTGGCCGCGTGGCGCGAAGCCACCGTCGCGGGCGACGGCGCTGGGGCCGACGCCGGCGTGTGCTGCGGGGAGGAGCCAGGTGTGTTGTTCATTAAACTCAGTGTAGTATCCCGCATTTCGTGCAGGGGGACAGGGCGCGCCGCTTAATTTTCCACGACGACAATGACCTTCGGCGGAGTCGTTGGCTCTTCGGGCTCCTCAGGTCGCCCCGGTGCTTCCGGCTCTGCGGGCTCTGCTGGCTCTGCCGGTTTCTCCGGTTCTTCCGGCTCTTCCGGCTCGGACGGTACCAGCGGCACCTCCGGTTCGAGCTCTACAGTGATCTCTGGTTCGGGGGTGGGGTCGATTTCTGAGCCAGGGATCGTCGTCGTAGGAGCAGTAGTCTCCGGCTCTGGCGTCGGCTCGAGCTCGGAACCTGCGATAGTGGTGCTTGGCGCGGTGGTAACCGGCACCGGCTTAGGCTCAGGCTCGGACTCCGAGGTCAGCAACGGAGACGTCGTGGTAGGTGCGGTCGACTCCGAGGGCTTTGAATCCGAGGACGCAGGCTCTGAAGATTCGGGCTCGGGCTGTGCCGAAGTGGACGTAGAGGACGCAGAGGTAGAGGTAGACGTAGACGAGTCTGCAGCCTGGGTCGGCTTAGACGTTGGCTCGCTCGTGGCAGAACTTGTGGCGGAGCTGGTGGCGGAGCTGGTGGCGGAGCTGGAAGGCTCTGCGGTCTGCTTTTCCGTCGAGGCTGCGGTGGTAGTTTCAGCTGTCGTTTTCTTGGAAGTTGTCTTTTCCGAGGTAGACGTGCTTGAGGTCGGCAGATTGGACGGCTCGGCAGGCGAGGATGCCTCAGAGGAAGGCTCCGCAGATGTCGTGCTCTTCGTGGACTCGGTGGTCTGGGAAGGCTCTGCAGCCTGGGTCGGCTTAGACGTTGGCTCGCTCGTGGCAGAACTTGTGGCGGAGCTGGTGGCGGAGCTGGTGGCGGAGCTGGAAGGCTCTGCGGTCTGCTTTTCCGTCGAGGCTGCGGTGGTAGTTTCAGCTGTCGTTTTCTTGGAAGTTGTCTTTTCCGAGGTAGACGTGCTTGAGGTCGGCAGATTGGACGGCTCGGCAGGCGAGGATGCCTCAGAGGAAGGCTCCGCAGATGTCGTGCTCTTCGTGGACTCCGTGGTCTGGGAAGGCTCTGCAGACTGGGAGGACGAGGAGGTTGCGGTCGGCGCCTTGGCCGCTATCTGGGGTGCGGGCGCCGAGCTGGAGGATGGCGCCGCGGCAGACGTGGTTTGAGGCGTTGCCGGTACCGGTGCCGGGGCTGAGGTTCGGGCTGAGGCGACGTTATTGGCTGCGTCCCTGGCGGCAGCGGCCGCGGCGGAGGCGGCGCGGGAAATTGCCTGGGAATCCTCGACGTGCTGGCCGCCGCGGGGTTCGCTGTGATAGCCACGTCGGTTGTCGGCGGCAGGGGCCTGGGCACGGTCAGCGTGAGGAGAGTGCGTCGCGCTGGGCTTTTTCGTGGTCTGCGAAGGGTAGGTGTGGTGGTGCGGTGCTGGAAAAGAGGGGGCGTCGGCAAGCGGGGGCTGAGCCGAGGCACCGCTGGTGGGGCCGGCATCGTGGATGCGCGGCGTGGTGGGGTGCGCGGGGCGCTTGGGGCCATTGCCGTCGAAGTGGGAAGAATCGAGGGAGGAGTGATTGCCTTCCGGAGCGGGCGCGGTGGAATGCGCGTTGGTGTCCGAAAGGGCTTCGTCGTCGCTCAGCAGGTTGGTGGCCACGGTGGCACCGCCACCAACGAGCACGGCGACGCCGGCTGCGGCCAGCAGGTTCGAGGTCACGGCACCGGAAGCGCCAGCAGCACCGGCAGCAGAGGCGACGCTGAAACCGCTGGTTGCGGAAGCGCCGGCGGTAGTGGCGCCGGCAGTGGTGCCGCCGGGAACAGCGGATGCGGCCTGTGCGCGGGCTGCGGTGGCTGCGGACATGATGGCGGCGCCACCGGCGACTACGCCCAAGACTAGGCCGGCGTGGTGCCTATTGGCGGCGTTGTGTGCGTAGACGGTGAGCGCGGGGCGGTCATCGGCGTTGTAGTGGAAGTAACCGTGGGCAATGGCGAGGCGGCCGGTCTTGGTGCAGTCGAGCACGGCAGAGGCGATCTCGCGGGCGGCCTCCCGGGGAAGGGAGCCCAAGAAGGTGCTATTGATATAGACGTCGACGGTATTGCGGCGCAGGAAACCGCGGGTGCGCAAAGAAACGAGGTAGTGCTCGTCGGTGTGCGGAAAGGCGGTGACGTCCTTGGAAAACTCCGTCATCGTGGCGGTGGTCTCGCCGGGCAGCATGGTCCAGCGCTGCGCTGGCGGGTTATTGGCGGGGATGCACAGGTGCGGCGCCGGCAGGAGCAGGTTGAGCGTGGGCCATTCTTCGCCGGAGGCATCTGTCATGCTCACATGGGCGGTGGCGCGCGGGTGCAGGCCGGCGCTGAGAATCCAGTCAAAGAGAGCGTAGGCCTGGGAATCGGCGGCGCTGAGGTGGCCCACAAGCGAGTCATCGATCCGAACCGCGAAGCCTTCCTCGGCGGTACGGGGGCCGAGTTCTGCGGATAGGTAACCATCTTCCGTGGCTGTGGATTCGAGCAAGCCGCTGAAAATCTCCGGCGACACATCCCCGACGGGCAGGTTATGGATCACGCCAAAACCGTGGTCAGGGACCACGTAGGTGGCGGAATCCAGCGAAGTCATTGGGGCCTTTCCATGCAAAACAATAGTTATTTTGCATTCTAAGCGTCTCTAGGGGCGATTTCCAATTTCCCAACCCGGCGAGAAAGGGGTGTTATCTTGCCCCAAAAGTTTCTACAGAATAAAAATAAGCACGGCGATAAGCGCTGCAATTACCAGCAGGGCAATGAGGGTGGGCCACCACTGCTGGCGGCGCGGTGCGGAGTCATCGACGTTGACGGCGCGGAAGCTCGTGGTTTCGAAGGTTTCGGTGGCGGCGGGGGAGGTAGGGGTGGCGTCGGCAAGCGAGGCTTCCTTTGAATCCGGCAGCGGCGCACCCGCATAGATGCTGAGTACGCGGCCGGTGCTGCGCGGCGCATGGTAGGCATGGGCCAGGGTTATGCCCTGCTTGGCGACGTCCACCCCATCCAGCCGCCCCACCCACTGCGGGCCCAAATAAGCATCGGCGCCGGAACCGCTGGGGCTGGGGGAAAGCGTCACCAATACGTGCATGCGCGCGTGGGCGGGAATATCCACATCCGCGGGCAGGTCGGTGATGTTGATGGGCGGGGCATAGCCCAGCATCGTCCACGGGCCGGCCGGTGGGTTATTGGCCGGCAGGCAGAGGCCCGGCCGGGGCAATAGCAGGGACAAGGAGCCATCGGGCTGCGGCGCGGCTGTGGCTGCAGGGGTGAGCCCGGCGCGAAAGAGCAGATCTATCTCGGGGTATTCGGCGCGGTCGGCGCTGGTGATGTGCCCGATGGGGGAGTCGGTGCGCACCTCCAGGCCGCCGTCCTCGCGGGGCGCCAAGGTGACGGTGAACTCCTGGTTTTCCTTCGTCTGCGCACCATAGATGGGCAGGGCCTGCACGGCGCCCAGGCCGCGGTGCGGAATGAGGTAGGTAGAAGAAGGCATACCCACCCTTCTACCACGCCGGGGCGCGGCACTGGTGTGCAGTGCCGGCGAGCGGGCTTAGGCCAAGGCGCGGTTGACGGCGGAGTTAATCGCGTTAATGGAAGCCCGCGTGGTGGATCCGGCGATTCCGGCGCCCCACACCTTGCTCTGGTTGACGTCGGCAGCGATATAGCAGGCGGCCTCGGCGTCGTCGCCAGCGGAGCGGGACTGCTGGGAGTATTCCATGACCTCGAAGTCGATACCCAGGGATTCCAGCGCGTTGGCATACGCCGCGATGGGGCCGTTGCCGGTGCCGGAGACGGTGGACTTTTCCCCGCGGAAGGCCACCGTGGCGGTCACGGCGACGTCGCCGTCAGCGGCCGGGGAGTTGTCTACGTGGAAGGCCTCCACGGCCAGCGGGGTCTCGCGGTCAAGGAATTCGGTGGCGAAGATGTCCCACATATTCTTGGAATTGACCTCGCCGCCCTCGGAGTCGGTGATTTCTTGCACCACGGTGGAAAATTCCGCTTGCATGGCGCGCGGCATATTGATGCCGTGGTCGGTCTTCATGATGTAGGCAACGCCGCCCTTGCCGGACTGGGAGTTGACGCGGATGACCGCCTGGTAGTCGCGGCCCACGTCCTTGGGATCGATGGGCAGGTAGGGAACCTCCCAGATGGCCTCGCGCAGTTCTTCCCACGAGACCTCGGTATTGTTCGCGCCGGGGCGGATGGTGGCCGCCAGCGCATCGAGGCCCTTGTTGACGGCGTCTTGGTGGGAACCGGAAAAGGCGGTAAAGACCAACTCGCCGCCGTAGGGGTGGCGCTCTGGCACGCGCAGCTGGTTGCAGTATTCGACGGTCTCGCGGATCTGCGGCAGATCGGAAAAATCGATCTGTGGGTCCACGCCCTGGGTGAGCATGTTCAGGCCCAGGGTAATGAGGTCAACGTTGCCGGTGCGCTCGCCATTGCCAAACAGGCACCCTTCGATGCGGTCCGCGCCGGCCATAAAGCCCAGCTCGGCGGCGGCGATTCCCTCGCCGCGGTCATTGTGCGGGTGCAGCGAGAGCAAGATGTCTTCGCGGCGGGCCAGGTTGCGGTGCATCCACTCGATGGAATCGGCGTAGACATTGGGCGAGATCATCTCCACGGTGGAGGGCAGGTTGATGATCATTGGGTTATCAGGGGAGGGATCCATGATCTCTACTACTTCATCGCAGACCTCGCGGGCGAAGTCTAGCTCGGTGCCGGTGAAGGATTCGGGGGAGTACTCCCAGCGCCACGTGGTGTCTGGGTAGTCCGCGGCGATGGACTTGATGAGTGCGGCGGCGTCGGTAGCCAGCTTCTTGATGGCGGGCTTGTCCTTGCGGAAGACCACTCGGCGCTGCAGCTTCGAGGTGGAGTTATAAAAGTGCACGATGACGTTCTTGGCGCCCTCGCAGGCCTCAAAGGTGCGGCGGATCAGGTGCTCGCGGGCCTGGACTAGGACCTGGATGGTGACGTCATCGGGAATCTTATTGCCCTCGATGATTTCGCGGACGAAGCTGAAATCCGTTTGGGAGGCGGACGGGAAGCCGACCTCGATTTCCTTGTAGCCCATCTTGACCAGCAGGTCGAACATGCGGTGCTTGCGCTCTGGGCTCATGGGATCAATCAGCGCTTGGTTGCCATCGCGCAGATCCACCGCGCACCACTGTGGGGCGTGGGTGATCTTCTTGCTGGGCCACGTGCGGTCCGGCAGGTCGATGTCTTCCACTTCGACGGCGAAGGGCTGGTAGCGCTCGTGGGGCATGGCGGAGCCGCGCTGCTTATTCCACGCGGGCTGTCCCTCGCGGCGTGGGCCGTTGGGGGTGGTGATATCGCGAGGGGCGCTGATAAAAGAGTCAGTGGGGGACATGGTGCGGTTTCCTTTTCTGTGGTGTCTATGGGGAGACGGCCAGCTGGGCTTGGGTAGCCGGACTCCGCGACGGGGGCGCTGGCCAGTACTTAGGCCGAAATCCCGCCGCGGCAGATAAGGAGTAGGTCAATCCGCTGTGTCATATCGGTCACACTACAGGCTCTCTCACTATGTGGCAAGAGATTTCATTCAATGAGACACGGCGGCGGTACGGTACTATGCCTTTCGTGTCTACAGCCCGCCATGCCGCACCCACCTCACCGTCCTTACTGCGCTCCTTGTGGGCGCCTGCCGCACTCGTTGCGCTCATCGGCGCCGCGCTGCGCGTGGGCGTGCTCGCCGCGGTGGCAGCCGTGCAGGACGACAAGCTCTGGGGGCTGCTTAATAAGTGGGACGCCAAGCACTACGTAGAAATCGCCCGCGGCGGGTACTTCGGTGCGGATATCTCTACGGATGGGCCGGTCCATGAGACAACTATGGCCTTCTTTCCAGGCTTTCCCTTCCTGGTGCGTGCGGTAAGCGGCATCCTGGGAACCGGCGAGGCCGGCACTGCCATCGCGCTCAACGTGCTCTTTAGCATCGCGCTGGCCGCCGGGGTGATGGCCCTGGCCGCGCAGATGGGCATGGGGAAGTGGGCCCAGGTACTCAGCGCCGTAGTGGTAACTAGCGCGCCGATGTCCATCGTGTTTTCTATGCCGTATACCGAGGCGCTTTTCGGGGCACTGGCTATCTGGGCGGTGGTGGCGCTGGTGGGCGAGCGCTGGTGGGCCGCCGCGGCGTATATCTTTGTGGCCGGGCTCGTGCGCCTTACCGCGGTGGACCTCGTTGCGGTCTTTGGGCTTATGGTGCTGCTGCGGGCCCGAAAGGACTGGCGAGCCTGGGCCGCGGTGGCGTTTTCGGTCGTGCCGCTGGTGGGCTATTTGTGGTGGTCGAGCAGCCACTTGAAAGATGTCGGCGGCTACTTTGGCATTCAGAAGGAACATTGGAATTCCGGCTTTGATGGCGGCAAAGCCACGGCCATTTGGCTGTGGGAGACGCTCACCGGGGCCACCAATGGCGGCTACCTGCTCAGCGCCGGCGTAATGATCGCTGCCCCGGTATGCCTGGTGCTGGCGTGGCGCCGCCTGCCGTTGGCGGCCTGGCTATTTTCTGCCGTCCTCATGGCCAATGTGCTGCTTTCTGATGGCATTATGCACTCGCGGCCCCGGCTGCTCCTGCCGGCGGTGATCGCGTTGTTGCCGTGGGTGAAAAAGGGGGCGTCGGCAAGCGTCGCGGTTTTTGCCTGGGCCCTGTTTGGCGCGTGGTTTTCGGCCTACATGCTCGGCGTATTTGAGTGGGCCATCTAGCCGCGCTGGCTTACCGGGCTGCGGGAGAGCACGATGGTGGACAGCACCATGACGGTCAGGGCGATGAGCATAATTGCCCAACCGACGGCCGTATCGATGAGGAATTTCTCTCCCAGAACCATGTATCCCAAGCCGAAAGCCACGATGGGCTCAAAGATGGTCATGGCCGGCAGGGAATGGGCCAGGGGGCCGGCGTTAAAGGAATATTGCTGGACCACCGTGCCGGTGAGCGCGAGGCCGATGAGACCGTAGAACTGCCAGCTCGCCAGCAGGGTGGTGAGGCCTTCGTGGGTGAAAATATCCACCACGGCCTTCGAGAGCAGGGCGACGAAGCCATAGATAACGCCGCAGGCGGTGCCCAATGCCAAGGGACGCTGATCCGGCAGCTTCGCGGCTGCCGCGCCGAGGATTGCGAGGGTGGCCAATCCCACGAGGAGCGCCGGCCACCAATCGCTCCATTCTGGGCGGGGATTGCCGGCGACCGGCCTGCCGTAGATGACCATGATGCCCACCGCGATGGTCAGCGCAATGGACCAGAAAACTTCGTGGAAGGGCATCTTGCGGCCGGAGTACCACGCCGATAGCGGCAGGGTAAACATTAAGGACAGTACCAAGATGGGCTGGACCACCAGCAAGGTGCCGAAGCCGAGCGCGATAACCTGCAGGCCATAGGCGCCAATCGCGGCCGCGGTGCCCACCCACCACAAGGGATTAGACATGGCGGCGCGCATGACCGAATCATCGGCGTCGAGGGCAATGCGGTGGCGGATGACCGTGCCCCAAGCAACCGTCAGCGCGGATGCGAGCGCGAAAAAGATGGCGAGGAGGTTGCTTAACACCCGCTCAACGGTAGTAAAGATTCCTGTTATATGCATATTCTCCGCTGCGGGGCGCGCGTTTTTCTCCTTGGAGGCGGCCGGCGCATGGCGCGCTTTATGCTCGGGGCGTGTGAATAAAAAGCAAGCATTGTCTAGGAATTATGATGAGGACTAGACCCCTGCGGGGTAGCATGGGTATTTGACTAGTGACCGACAGGTATTTCTGGCGGTGTGCAGACGCGCGCCAGGGGTGCCTTGAAAGACGAAAGGCGGCATCCTTACCGTGGCCCTGATCGTGCAAAAATATGGCGGTTCATCCCTCGAATCCGCAGACCGCATTCGCGCCGTTGCGGAGCGCATCGTGGCCACCAAGAAGCAGGGCAACGACGTCGTCGTGGTGTGCTCCGCCATGGGCGATACCACCGATGAGCTGCTCGACCTTGCCGCCCAGGTCAACCCCGTTCCGCCACGGCGCGAAATGGACATGCTGCTTACCGCCGGCGAGCGCATCTCCAATGCGCTGGTGGCCATGGCCGTGGAATCCTTGGGTGCCCATGCCCAGTCCTTTACCGGCTCCCAGGCCGGCGTGCTTACCACCGAGCGCCACGGCAATGCCCGCATCGTGGACGTTACCCCAGGCCGCCTGACTGAAGCGCTGGATGAGGGCAAGATCTGCATCGTCGCCGGATTCCAGGGAGTTAATAAGGAATCGCGCGATGTCACCACGCTGGGCCGCGGCGGTTCCGATACCACCGCGGTGGCGCTAGCGGCCGCGCTGAATGCGGACGTGTGCGAGATTTACTCCGATGTCGATGGCGTGTATACCGCAGACCCGCGCATCGTCCCGGACGCGCAGAAGCTAGACAAGCTCTCCTTTGAGGAGATGCTGGAGATGGCCGCGGTAGGTTCCAAGATTTTGGTTCTGCGCAGCGTGGAATATGCCCGCGCGTTCAATGTACCCTTGCGAGTTCGCTCGTCTTATTCAAATGACCCCGGCACCCTAGTTACCGGATCGATGGAGGATATTCCTGTGGAAGAAGCAGTACTCACTGGTGTAGCAACCGATAAGTCCGAGGCAAAGGTCACTGTCCTGGGCATCCCGGACCGCCCCGGGGAGGCGGCGAAGGTTTTCCGTGTCATTGCTGATGCAGAGATCAATATTGACATGGTCTTGCAAAACGTCTCCTCCCTGGAGGATGGCACCACCGATATCACCTTCACCTGCCCGCGTGCCGACGGCCCACGCGCCATGGAGCTGTTGACCAAGCTGAAGTCCGAGGGCGGCTGGGCCAATGTGCTTTACGACGACCAGGTGGGCAAGGTCTCCCTCGTTGGCGCCGGCATGAAGTCCCACCCAGGCGTGACCGCCGAGTTCACCGAGGCCCTGCGCGACGTCGACGTCAATATGGAGCTCATCTCCACCTCCGAAATCCGCATATCCGTGCTCACCCGCGAGGCTGACCTGGATAAGGCAGCTCGTGCGCTGCACGATAAGTTCCAGCTCGGTGGCGAAGAAGAAGCCACGGTTTATGCTGGAACCGGACGTTAAATACCCAAAAAGCAACTACAGAGGATTTTTAAGTCATGACCACTGTTGCAGTCGTAGGCGCTACCGGCCAGGTCGGCCGCGTTATGCGCTCCATCTTGGAAGAACGCAATTTCCCGGCGGATAAGGTGCGCTTTTTCGCCTCGTCTCGCTCCGCCGGCACCGAGCTGGATTTTCGCGGCGAGCAGATTACCGTAGAAGACCTCGCTGAGGTCACCGAGCAATCCGTTGCCGACGTCGATATTGCCTTGTTCTCCGCCGGCGGCTCCACCTCTAAGCAGTGGGCCCCGGTATTCGCCGCGGCCGGCGCGACCGTGGTGGATAATTCCTCGGCTTATCGCAAGGACCCAGAGGTTCCCCTCATCGTTTCCGAGGTCAACCCCGAGGCAGCCAAGAACACCCCGAAGGGCATCATCGCGAACCCGAACTGCACCACCATGGCGGCCATGCCGGTGCTGAAGGTCCTCCACGATGCCGCTGGCCTGAATAAGCTCCACGTGTCCTCCTACCAGGCGGTGTCCGGCTCCGGTTTGGCTGGCGTGCAGGCGCTGGCCGCACAGGTCTATTCCGTTGGCGAGCACAATGTGGGCTTGGTTCACGATGGTTCCGCGCTTAATGACGAAGACTTTGGCCCGTACGTGGCACCTATCGCCTATAACGCCCTGCCGATGGCCGGCAACCTCGTCGATGACGGCTCCCTGGAAACCGATGAGGAACAAAAGCTGCGCAACGAATCCCGCAAGATCCTGGATATTCCGGAGCTGAAGGTAGCGGGCACCTGCGTGCGCATCCCGGTCTTCACCGGCCACACTCTGACCATTCACGCCGAGTTCGATAAGCCCATCACCCCAGAGCAGGCCACCGAGCTTTTGGGTGGCGCTCCGGGCGTTACGCTTGCCGACGTCCCCACTCCGCTCGCCGCCACCGGCATCGACGAGTCCTTGGTCGGCCGCATCCGCCAGGACCAAACGGTGGACGATAACAAGGGCCTGGTACTCGTCGTGGCCGGCGATAACCTGCGCAAGGGCGCTGCTCTCAACACCATCCAGATTGCAGAGCTGCTCGTTTAAACAAGCGCCGCTTCGCCACCTGTTGCACTACAAAGCTCGGCGCCCTCCTTTCCTAATAGCAAGGGAAGGAGGGCGCCGAGCTTTTGGCCTATCAGCCGTGGACGAGGGGGCTAGTCCTCAGAAACCGGCTTGGCGGTGCCAGTGCCGGAGTCGGCACCAGTGCTCTTCTTGCCAAAGTCGAGGTCGCTAGTGGACGACGGAACCTCCGGCTTGGTGTGCTGCACGTAGGTCACGGACGGCTCCGGATCTTCGCGGTCGTACTCAATATCATCATCATTTTCGAGCTCCTCGTGGATCTCTTCTGCGATATTGGTGACAAACTCGGTGGTTTCCATATTGGATGCTGCAGCCAGCTTGCGCAGCTCGCGCTCGTTCTTCTTGGTAAAGCGCTTGCGCGGGTCCAAGCGGCGGGACACCAGCTCGTGTGCGCGCATGCGGCGGTCGGACTCATCTGAGAGCTTGCTGCCGTTCTTGATGCGGTTGAAGACCATCACCACGATCATCAGCAGTCCGAGGTAGCCCAGGATCGGGTAGACGTTGCTGACCAAGGCCTGGAAGCCCACGAAAGACAAGATGAAGCCGATGATGCAGGCGCCGGCATAAACCGGGTAGAAGCGCTTGGGGTTATTGCGGGTCAAGCGCTTGCCCAGCGCGTAGAACATGCCGATGGCGGTATTAAAGACCATGCCATAAATGACAAAGGTCATCAGCACGCCCAAGACTGGGTGGATGCTGGTAATCAGGCTCAGTACCGGCATGTCCTGGCCGTTGACGGTCTCTGCTTCGAAGAAGAGGGCGAATACCAACAGTGCCAACAGGATGAGATAAAGCAGGCCGCCAATGAGGCCACCGACGCCAACTGCACGGTTATCCAGGAAGTTACCGCCAATAACGATGGACATGGATACTGCCGTCATCACGTTCAGGCCGGTGTAGTTCAGTGCGGCTAGCCACCAGTTAGGCAGCGAGGTATCAACATTGTTGACCGCCCAGTCATTCATGGCAGAGAAATCAACGTCTGCGTTCAAGATGGTATAGCCGGTGGCAATCACCACAAAGATGATGATGAATGGGGTGATGGTACCGATGACCGCGGTTACGCGGTCGACATCCATGAGGCCGACGAGCAGCACCAAAATCAGCATGGCGGTGGCGCCCACCCACACGGGGATGGACGGGAACTGCTGATTGATATTCGCACCACCGCCGGCAAACATGACGAAGCCGATGGCGAACAAGGTCACCAGGGTGGACCAGTCCAAAATCTTGGCGGTAAATGGCGATGCGACCTTGTCGTAGACAGCGGTGTGCTCCTCGGCTTGGAAATACGAGCCGAGCTGCAGGATGGAGATGCCGGTGATCATCATCAAACCAGCGGCTAGGGCGATACCCCACAGGCCCCAGTTACCAAAGGCCACAAAGTACTGCATGGCCTCCTGGCCGGAGGCGAAGCCTGCGCCCACGACGACGCCGATAAACGCCATGGAAATTCCGATTGCGCGTTTTAACATGAAAGGGAGAAACTCTCTTACTCACACGCGCCGGGCCCGCCATTGGTATCGCGCGGGCCCGGATCGACGGTCGATTTATCACGTGTGTTCACATCTAATAAACCACACATCGGACAGGTATTTCGGGCAAGAATCGCCACAATTGTGGTCTCGTTCACCCCGGCCGTAGTACGCAAAGCGCAGCTAAGTGCCAAATTTTGGGGCCCGTGGGATACAAGGTAACCAGAGCGTAACAATTTGGGAGTGAAATTAACTCCGCAATCACAGGGGACTATTTGGGGGTATTAACCTGTCCCCGCAATGAGATCCTTGCGGGCGCGCGCCACTCGGGAGCGGATGGTGCCCACGCGCACGCCGGCAATCTTGGCCGCCTCCTCATAGGTATAGCCCAGCACTTGAGTAAGGATGAGGGCTTCGCGGCGGTCGGCCGGGAGGGCGTCGATAAGCGTACGCGCGTCGATCCACTCGCTCCACGCCGCGGATTCTTCCGGCGCCGCGCCCATTGCGTCCTCATACTCCGTGGCAGACTTTCGCGGCCGGGCCATATCGTGGCGAATATTGTCCACCCACACGCGCCGGGCCAAAGAGAGCAGCCACGTGCGCGCGGAGGACCGCGCCGCAAAGCGCGGCAGGGCGCTGATGACGCGCAGATAGGTCTCCTGAGTGAGATCGTCGGCCCCCTCGGGCCCGCCCAAGTGCGCCAGCAAGCGCCACACATCATCCTGGGTGGCCTTGATAAACTCCGTCAGCGCCGCGCGGTCGCCGCGACCGGCCCGAAGGGCGAGGTCGGTGACGCGGGCGTCGTCTGCTGCGGAGTGGTGAGTCACCTGAATGAATCTACCAGCACCCTTTACTCTCTTTGGCGAGCCCTGACAACCGTGCAAAGTTTTGCCACACTGGGAAGAACTGACCGCGAATTGCCAGGAGGCAAAAATGAGTGACTTTACCGCTGATGACATCCTGAACAAGGGCCAGCGCCCCGCTGGCAAGGGAAATACCACTCGTCCCTCGGGCCAGCCGGTGCCGTCCGAAAATACCTCGGTGACCGCCGGCCAGCAGGGCCCAGTGGCGCTCAATGATATCCATCTCATTGAAAAGCTCGCGCACTTCAACCGCGAGCGCGTGCCGGAGCGCACGCCGCACGCTAAGGGCCACGGCGCCTTTGGTGAGCTGCACATCACGGAAGATGTCTCTGCTTACACCAAGGCCAAGGTCTTCCAGAAGGGCACCGTCACCCCGATGATGGGCCGCTTCTCCACCGTGGCCGGCGAGCAGGGCTCCCCGGATACCTGGCGCGATGTGCACGGCTTTGCCCTGCGCTTCTACACCGAGGAGGGCAACCTCGACATCGTGGGCAATAACACCCCGGTATTCTTCATCCGCGATGGCATTAAGTTCCCAGACTTCATCCACTCCCAAAAGCGCCTGGGCACCAATGGCCTGCGCGATGCCGATATGCAGTGGGATTTCTGGACCCGCAACCCGGAGTCTGCACACCAGGTCACCTATCTGATGGGTGACCGCGGCACCCCGAAGTCCACCCGCCACCAGAATGGCTACGGCTCCCACACCTTCCAATGGGTCAATGAAGAAGGCGAGGCCTTCTGGGTCAAGTATCACTTCAAGTCCCGCCAGGGCGTGGAGAACTTCACCGATGAAGAGGCCACCACCACCGCCGGCCAGAACCCGGATTGCCACCGCGAGGATCTCTACAACGCCATCGAGGAGGGCAACTACCCGATCTGGGACGTCAAGGTGCAGATCATGCCGCTGGATGAGGCGGAGAAGTACCGCTTTAACCCCTTCGACCTGACCAAGGTCTGGTCCAAGAAGGACTACCCGCTGCACGATGTGGGCTACTTTGTGCTCAACCGCAACCCGCGCAACTTCTTCGCGCAGATTGAGCAGGTGGCACTCGACCCGTCCAATATCGTGCCGGGCGTTGGCCTGTCTCCGGATAAGATGCTGCAGGCCCGCGTCTTTGCTTACGCTGACCAGCAGCGTTACCGCATCGGCGCGAATTACAAGCAGCTGCCGGTTAACCAGCCGCAGAATGTGGACGAGGTCAATACCTACGAGCACGAGGGCAGCATGCAGTTCCTCTTCAATGCTCCGGAGGATCCGGTCTACTCGCCCAACCGCCATGAGAAGGGTACGGGCGTGCTTGACGACGCCGCTGTAAACGACCGCTCCCAGCTCGAGACCACCACCGCGGCGGAGCTCTATATCAATCCGGAGTCCCACGGCAGCGACTTGGTGCGTGCACCGTATGTTCGCCACGCCGAGGACGATGACTTCGTGCAGGCGCGCGACCTGTACGAGAACGTCTATGACGATGCCGCCAAGGAGCGCCTGGTCACCAATATCACCAACGCGATGGCCGGTGTATCCGAGGAGACCGAGGAGCGCGTCTACGAATACTGGACCAACGTGCACCCAGCCCTTGGCCAGCGCGTGCGCGAGGTCTACGCCGAGAAGAAGTAATCTTTTCCCGGCAGCGCTTGTGCGCTAACGACGCCGCCCCCGTACCGAGTTGCTTTACTGCACGGTACGGGGGCGGTTTCTTGCTGTGTGGCTAGTCGCAGCGGCGCATCTTTTCCGTAACAAAGGCGGGAGCGCCCTCGGCGGCCCACTTATCCACGTCGTAGCACGGGGCGGCCATGCCGGAGGTTGCCTCGCCAATGGATTCAATGGCTACCCACTGGCCGCCCTCATAGCGTGCCCAGGCGGTCCAGTCCGTGCTGTCTTTGCCAAAGTGGGCCCACTGGCCATCGCAGTTATTGACTCGGATATTGGTCATGGTGGGAGCTGCGGGCTGTAGCGCTTCTGGGGAGCAGTCGCCGCGGCCGGTGTCGGCGGGTACGGCGGCCGGGGCTTCGCTTTCCGCGTTGCCGGATTCCGCGGTCTCCTCAGCGGGAGCTGCCTCCGCAGAAGTGGGCTCGGCCGCTGCGGTCTCGGTGACGGTGTCTTCGGCTTCCGAGGTAGCGGGCTCGCTCGTGGTTTCTTCGGATGAGGTCTCCTCGGCCGACGAGCTTGCGGCGGTGGCGTCGGAGAACTCTGGTTCTGCGGACGTATCGGCGTCGTTGGAGCAGGCAATAAGGCTGAAGCACAGCGGCGCGATGGCCGCGGCGGCGAGGTAGCGGGAAGGGGCCAGGGAATAATTGTGGGACATGCCATATATCGTAGAGGAACTGCTATTGCGGGGGTGCTCGGCGCGCCTGCAACAGGGGAGTGACCTGCACGGATAGGTTCAGTACCATGACCTCACGCCTTGCCTCCCCAGACGCTGCGTCCCCCTCCCGGTGGCGCAGCGTTCTCTTGATCCTCCTGCTCGCCCTGCCGCTCATTATCGGCGCTGCGGTGGCGGGTCTTGCGCAGTGGGAACCCGCCCACACCTGGTCTAGTGCCGCGCAGCCGTTTGGCGCGCCGCGGGAAAATTCCGCCTCGCCAGAGGTAAAGGAAGCCGCCGAGGCGGCCAGTCGCGCGCAGGCACAGGCGAGCATGCTTAAATCGGGCGCCACGCAGCTTGACGACGGCACGGGAGAGCTGAATAAGGGGGCGGATGAGCTTGGAGGGGGCATCGACAAGCTGGCGACGGGCTCCCAAGAATTGGTGGCCGGCCTCAATCAGCTGCAGTCCGGAACTAATACGCTCGGTGGCGGTGCAACGGAGCTGGCCAATGGTGTCGGCGGTGCCGTGGACCAGGTGGTGGGCCTCGGCGCCGTCCAAGGGCAGATTCTGCAGGCCATCGATGGCACGATGCGCGATCTGGAAGGCAATAAGTCCAAGGAAGCGAAGGAAATTCGCTCGCAGCTGGGCGATCTCCGTGCGCAGGTGAATAATTTCCGCCTGGATAATTCGGTGACCGATCAGCTCAAGAAGCTCAAGGACGGCTCGCGTGATCTATCCAATCAGTTGGCGGTCAACGGCTATGCCTATCACGATGGCGTGAATCAGGCCGTATCCGGTGCGCAGGAGCTCAATGAGGGAATTGCGGAGCTCAACAAGCGCGTCGGTGAGGCGCAGGAGGGCGTGGACAAGCTTGACGACGGCGCCGGCAGGCTTTCCACCATGGCAGCCCAAAACCAGACCAACGTGGGTGACATTCAGCGCGCCCTGCCGCCGGCGCATACCGCGACCGACGGCCCGGCACATCTGCTCAGCCCTATCGTGGCGATGCTGGTCTCCGCTTTGGTCCTGCTCGCAGGCGCCGCGTCCGGTGTGGCCTGGCAGGTGGGGTTCCGCCCATGGCTGACGGTCTTCGGCGGCACGCTGGCCGCGGTCGCCATCGGCGAAATCCTCCTCTTTGTGCTTGCCACCGGATTTACCCCTGTGGCGGCGGTGTGGGCCGGCGCGGCGCTCCTTCTGGGCGCGCTGTCCATGGCGGTCATCACCCGTGGCCTACTCGGGCTATGCGGTATTACTGCCGGCAGCATCCTCGCGGCGCTCTTTGGCATAGGCCAGACCGCTCTGGTGGGGTGGCTGTGGAAATCCGCGGCAATTGCCGGTGTTTCTAAGGTTTGGCAGATTGTTTCTAATCTTTTGCCACTGAATTGGACTACCGCGGCCGTCACGGCGGCGGGTAACGAAGGCGAACAGGCCGTCTTGTGGACCGGCGTTGCGGTATTGCTCGCCATCACTCTCATTGGGCTGAGTGCAAAGTGGTGGGCTCCATCCACAGGAAAATTCAAACCTACGGTTCATTAGGTCTGAAAAAGCACACCTAAGAATAAGAAACATTGGTGGAAACTGGGAATTTTGATTCGCGCTACCGTTTGCATTGTGCGAGTGCTACAGTTGGTCTTGCTCACAAAGCCTACTTAGGGGGTAGGCGAACGGTTTCTCCAATCCGTTGTGAGTGATAGGGAATAGGGACGACGCGGCGCTGTAGGGGCACCGCGTCGTTTCCCATATGTGGGGTGTCTAGCTGCAATTTTTGCGGAAATTTCCGTGCAATTTCATGAATGCTTTTGCTGGGGTGGGGACTTTTCAAGCAGTGCGAATTGGGCGGATTCTAGGGGTCGTTGCAACGATGATGGTTAGTTTGGTTTGATGCTACCGGTTTGTGTGAGGGCGTTGGTCATGACTTCGGCTGGGGTGCGCCAGTTGAGTGCTTTGCGTGGTTTGTGGTTGTGAATGTTGGCGATCATTTCTAGGTCCTCGGCGCTGTAGATGGACAGGTCGCTGTTTTTGGGAAGGTTTCTTCTGAGCCTGCCGTTGGTGTTTTCGTTGCTGCCGCGTTCCCATGGTGATCCTGGATGGCAGAAGTAGATGGGAATGTCAGTGGCCATGGTAAAAGCTTTATGACCAGCCATTTCGCTTCCTTGGTCCCAGGTAATTGATGACCAGATAGCTTTATCGATTCCTGTAACTGCCTTGTGCAGGGCTGTGAATACTTCTTTGCTGGTATGCCTTCCCGGTAAGTGGCCAAGGACAACAAATCGGCTGACGCGTTCTACTAGCGTGATTACCGCTGATTGGTTGTTTTTACCGAGGATGAGGTCGCCTTCCCAGTGGCCTGGCAAAATACGTTCACTTACCTCATCTGGCCGGTCGTCTATGAGGATCATGTCGTCGACGAAGCGTTGCTGGGCAGGTGTGCTGGAGCGGGTTTGGCGTTTCTTGCGTTTCTTTCTACCGGTCGGCAAGTCCAGGCCAAGGTCTTTGAGTCTTCCTTTGGCCTGCAGGTAAAAGGCGTCATAAATCGTTTCGTGACTAATGCGCATGTCCTTATCAGTGGGGTAGTCGATGGGCAGGCGATTAGAAATCTCCTCAGGTGACCATTGTGCCCGCAATTGTGCGCATACATAGTCCCATAGTCTTTTGTTGGCTAGTAGTTTCGGTATTTTCGGCCGCAACCTCCGCGCACAGGCCTTTAACTGGGCTGTTTCTGCACGATACGGGCCTTCCGCACTGTGGTTTCTGCGTACTTCACGCTGAATTGACGATGCACTTCGCCCTAAACGGCGCCCAATCTCACGCAGCGGCACATCTTCGCGGAGAAGATCGGCGATAATGACGCGTTCTTCGAAGCAAATGTAGCGATTGCTGATGCGTTTATACGGATCTACCCCGCTAGGTAAGGCGGGAGGGGCAAGCCTTCCGGATTCGATGACATCATGGCGTTGGCGCAGCGCTTTCATAAGTCTGTTATACGTGCTGGCGTCTTCGCCGACGGGTATGAACTCTTCTCGTCGACCCTGGGATTTGGTGAGTCCTTTTTCGAAATCTAAACGCAGTCGACGATCAATTCCTACTGCCGCGCCAGCATCACCACCAGGCAGGCTCGCCAGCCGAAGGCGCAGGTATTCCACTCTTAACTGCGTCTGGCGGACTTTCCGAGCATACTGACTTAACCGGATATGGCACCCAGCTTCCGTAGCTACGGCATACGCAGCGGTAAGATGCATCCCACATCTTTTAGCAGCTTGGCGTACCGACAGTCCGCTTCGGACTAGCTCTACAAGCTGGACAGCCTGGCTGCCGCGGCGATCAACTCGTTTGGCTTTATACACGACTGGCAATCCAAAGGCATGGCAAAAATTCAAAGCATGCCCGTAATGACAGCCAAGCTCACCAGCCGCCGAACGGACACTACGCCCACTGCCAACCAAGGCAACTAAGCCACGACGATCCGATTCAGACAACGAATGAAACGGGCCAACAACCCCAGACACAACAACACCCTCCTAAGGGAAAGTGTTGCAACGACCCTCTGAACTCAAGTTGCTTCGCGGTGACGATTATCTATAGGCAATTCAATTTAAATCGGTGTTGACTTTGGGGGTAGCCGCAGCGCCGCTAATTGTTGGGGCTTAACCTGCGTCATACTGGCCTGCCCGCGTAGCGTAGGGCATGGCAGGTCGTCAGCGTGTGAAGGGACACTAAGGAGGCGCTGTTCGGGCTCGCGGACATGGGTCCCACCCTCACTTCTGCGGCGGTGGGAATTGTGATCCGCGGCCGAGTAAATCCCGTTATTTCTACGGCGCTGGTACCCGTCGTTGGTGCCTTGATACGTGGATTTGGTCTAGGTGAAAAAATCTGACTTTTCAGCGAGGTTTAAATTCAGCGCTCAAGAGCCCCCGGGGAAAAGTAGGCCTAAACGACAGGATGTGTTGGGGAGGTTGTACGGTTAGCCGGTCTGGCGTGCTGATATTAGGACTATTTCACTTATCCAGAGGGATATTCCAGCTTCGACCATGAAATACCGCCAAAGGAATGCCGGTGTGCTAGGCACCTAGGTTCACGATGAGGGGATGAGTAAAAATCATCCTCGATGCCCCGTCTGCGGCGGGACATGCACGAAACACGGAACAACGAGTGCTGGGCGCCAACGATGGCGATGCCGCACCTGCAAGGCCACCTTCACCCGCCCGAATAACGATGCCGTGCACGCCAAATGGTTCCGCCTTTTCATTTCTTGGCTCACATCCAGCAACAGCCTGGAAGAAACAGCTAAAACCTGCGGTGTTTCAACGCGAACTTTGCAACGACGCTTTAAACCGTTCTGGCTTATCCAACCTCCCCGAAGCGTTGATAAGCAGCGAATCTACGACCAAATCTTCATCGACGGAACCTACTTCAACACCAAGTGCCTTGTTGTAGCTGCCGACTCCAGCCATGTCATCAATTGGTTCTGGTGCACGAAAGAATCCTCGTGGTCCTACACGCGCCTGCTCGACTCACTAGCCCCACCACAATTGGTGACCTGCGATGGGGATTCCGGAGGCCTTAAAGCACTACACCACCTGTGGCCTGATACCCCGGTTCAACGCTGCATTGTCCACGTCAAGCGCAATATCCAACGCGCCACCGGCCTTCACCCCACTTCGCCGATGGGTAAAGCATTACAACGGCTTTCCTTTGAATTACTCGCCGTTGACAACCTGGATGACGCAGCCGAATGGATAGTGAAGCTACAGCAGTTCGGCACCGTATTTAGCACCGAGCTCAAAGCCAAAACCTACGTCAAAGACGTCCCTTTCGACCAGATTCCAAAGTCCAAGCGCCGGAACAAAAAGTGGTGGTACACCCACTACACTCACCGCGGAATCTACCTGCAGCTAAAGAAAATGAGCCAACAAGGACACCTCTTTGCCTATCTCACCGAAGCCGAAGAAGGCCAACGGTTTGAACGCACGACCAACAAGCTAGAAGGCGGGGTGAACTCACAAATTAAGCAACTTATGCACACCCACCGCGGACTGCGCGATGAACAACAGCGCATCGCCTGCGACTGGTGGTTATACCTCCACACGCAGCTACCTGACGACCCTGTAGAGATCGCCAGGCAGCAAAACTGGGGCCAGGACGCACTCGCCAAAGCACAAACCCTAGCCAACCAGGAAAAACAAGCCACCAGCGGCCACGAAGACGGCCGACCAGCAACCTACGACAGTGCCATCGACACTGCCTACAACCACTCTATGGGAATACGCAAAGGCCACATACGCTAAACCCCCACCAACACAAAATGTCGTTTAGCCTGACACGCCGCAAAACAACACATTCTGTCGTTTAGGCCGAAAAGTAGGAATGCTGGCGTAACAACGAAAAGGCCCGCAGCAAAGCTGCGGGCTGTTGGTCGGGATAACAGGATTTGAACCTGCGACCTCTTCGTCCCGAACGAAGCGCGCTACCAACCTGCGCCATATCCCGGCGTTCCGCCTTGAAAAGCGGTACTTGGATACTTTAACGCAAGCTGAGCGCAATCAACAAAACGGCAGGTGGCTGGGTTTAGTCCACCTCGGTGATTTTCAGCAGAGTGGCGGAAGGGCGGCAGAAAAGGCGTACCGGGGCGAATTTGGAGGTGCCCAGACCATTGGAAACATGCATCTTCATCGCGCCGAAGTCGTGGAGGCCCTGCACGCGGTCGCGGTCGATGCCGCAATTGGTAACCAACGCCCGGGAGCCGGGCAGGCAGATTTGGCCGCCGTGAGTGTGGCCGGACAGGGAAAGTTGGTAGCCATCGGCCGCGAACTTTTCCAGCACGCGGGGCTCGGGGGCATGGAGGAGCGCCAGGGACAAGTCGGCGTCCTCGTTGGGCGGGCCGGCGATTTCGGAGTAGTCATCCAGATCGTGGTGCGGATCGTCCACGCCGGCGGCGGCAAGGCGGACATTGCCTACCTTGAATTCATACCGAGCCTGGTTGGCATCGTGCCAGCCGTGCTCCAAGAAGGCGGCGCGCATACCGCGCCATGGCAAATCCACATAGGAAGGCTCGCGCTTTTTGCCCAGCAGGTACTTGAAGGGATTGACCGGCTGCGGTGCCCAGTAATCATTGGTGCCGAAGACGAAGAGTCCGGGGCGGGCCAGCAACGGGCCGAGGGCACGCAACGTATCGGGAACGGCCTGCTGATCGGAGAGATTATCGCCAGTGTTGACCACGAGGTCCGGCTCTAGGGCGTCGAGGGCAGAAACCCAGGCAATCTTGGTCTCCTGGCCGGGAATCATATGCAGGTCGGACAGATGCAGCAGCCGAAATTCCGACTTACCGCGCAGCGTGCCCTTGGGCAGGAGGGGGAGCGTATATTCCTTGAGCTCGAATTTGGTCAGTTCGCTATAGCCCCATGCCGCGGCGCCCAGGCCGGCAGCGGTGAGGCCGCCAAGAATACGTAAAAGTTTCACGGCTACCACACTACCTGGCGTACATTGATAGGCATGAGCGAGCTAAAGCAAACCATCCGTGCAGATCTGAAAACCGCAATGAAGGCCAAGGAGAAGCAGCGCACCAGCGCCATCCGCGCCTTGCTGGCTGCCATCCAGGCCGAGGAGACTAATGGCTCCCGGCATGAGCTGGAGGACGCCGATATCCTCAAGGTGATTGCGCGTGAAATCAAAAAGCGCCGCGAGTCCGCCGAGGTCTATGAGGAAAACAGCCGTCCGGAGCTGGCGGAAGCCGAGCTTGCCGACGTCCCCTTCTTCGAAGCCTACCAACCCCGCCAGCTGGACGAGTCTGAGCTTAAGGCCCTAGTGAAGGAATCTATCGCGGAGGTTGAGGCCGAAAACGGCGAAGCACCCACCATGAAGCAGATGGGTGCAGTAATGAAGGTGGCCAATGCCAAGGCCGCCGGCCAGGCGGATGGTAAGCGCCTGTCCGCTGAGGTCAAGTCCCAGCTGAGCTAAAGCGGGCCAGACCGCAACGGCCGAGGCTTAGCGGCCAAGGAGGCTGCGGACGTCGTTGGCAAAGCTATCGATGTCCTCTTGGCGGATGCCAAAGTCCTCCGGCGAGAACCCTCCACCGCCACCGCCGTTGCCCGTTTCGTCGCCTGTGCCGCCAGTCGAGCGGCCCGGGCTCGTAGCACCGTCGGCATTACCGCCGCCGGTGCTATTTTGTGCGCCGGTGGAGTTGGCGTCGGCCACGCCGGAGGAGGGGGATTGGGAGGCCCCGGCGCCGTCGGAAAGCTGCAGCGTAATCTCCGCGCCCTTCTTCTTGCCGTCCTTGCCGGTAATCGCGCGAACCACGCGGCCATAAGGAACATTTCCGCCAATGACCCGGGAGGTCTTGACCACGTAGCCCTTGGACTCCAAGGTCTGGCGGGCCTCGGCCTCGGACTTGCCGCGCAGGCTATCAAGGGTCTTATCGGCCGTGGTGCCGTTGTCGTACTTCTTGTTGTAATTCGGCAGCCCGGCCTTGGTCGCTATCGGCAGCTGCGTAGCCATGCTGAAGAAGGTCTGCGCCGGCTCCAAGCCGCCGTAGAGGTTGCCCCAACCCGCGCACTGGCGCACCGGCCCGGTACATAGCGGGACGGTGGAGGTGCCATCGTTATAGATATACGGCGCGGCGGAAATACCCTCGTTGAATCCCAAGAATGCGGAGGACTGGTTGGACTCGGTGGTACCGGTCTTGGCCGCGATTGGGCTGGAGTAACCGGCCGCTTGGGCGGCATCCTTGGCGGTGCCTTGCTTGGCGTCCTCAGACAAGGCATTGCTCATCGCGCGGGCTACGTCCTTATCAACGGCCTGCTCACACGGGGTTTCCTTGAGATAGACCTCGTTGCCTTCCTTATCCGTGACCTGGGAGATGGGGTTGGGCTCGCACCACTTGCCATCCGCGGCCAGCGTGGCACCCACATTGGAAAGCTCCAGCGGGTTGACCTGGTCCGGGCCCAAGGTGAAGGAGCCGGAGTTGGCCTCCTTGGTGTGCTGGGCAATCGAGGTGTCTTTATCAAAGCTGCCCTTGTCCTCGTAGGAGCGCAGGCCCAAGCGCACGGCCATATCGACGATGGGTGCCACGCCTACCTGCTCCGTGAGCTTGATAAACGGCGTATTGGGGGAGTGTGCCAGCGCTTCCTGCAGCGTCATCGTGGCCTTATAGGCACCAGCGTTTTCCACGCAGTAGCGGTCCGCCGGGCAGCCGGCGGCGCCACCATGACCCAGGCCCTCCGCCTCGTAGCGGGTGGGCACATCCACGGTGTTTTTGATGCCATAGCCCGCTTCGAGCGCGGCCGCGGCGGTAAAGACCTTAAAGACGGAACCTGCGCCGTTGCCCACCAAGGAGTAGGGCTGCGGCAGGATGGTCTCATTCTTATCAAGGTCCAGGCCGTAATCGCGCGAGGAGACCATGGCCAGCACCTTGCGGTCCGACCTGCCGGGCTTGATGACGTTCATGACTTCAGCCACGCCTTGGGCATCAGGATTGGTATGGCTTTGTACGGACTCGAGGGCCTTATCCTGCACCGCTGGGTCCAGCGTGGTTTTGATGGTGTAGCCACCGCGCGCCAGCTGCTCCTCGCTAATGCCCTTCTTATCCAGGTATTTCAGCACATAATCACAGAAGAAACCGCGGTCGCCGGCGCCGATGCAGCCATTGGCCAGCGTTTTGGGCTTCTTGCCGACGCCCAGCTTCTCCCCCTTATACCTATCCGCTTCCTGTTGCTTGATATAGCCGTTATCCGCCATGGATTGCAGGACGAGGTTGCGCCGCTCGGTCACTTCCTCGGCATTGGTATAGGGATTGAGGCGCTCAGAGGATTGGACCATGCCGGCCAGCATCGCTGCCTGCGGCACCGTGAGCTCGGAAGCATGCGTGCCAAAGTAGGTGCGGGCCGCCGCCTCGACGCCATAGGCATGGTTACCAAAAGAGACCAGGTTGAGGTAGTTGGTGAGGATGTCATCCTTTTCCAATTCCTCGTCCATCTTGGTGGCCATGCGCATCTCGCGCAGCTTGCGGGCCACGGATTGTTCGGTGGCCGCGGCGCGCTCTTCATCGGTGGTGGCAGAGACTAGCAAGAGGTAGTTCTTGACGTACTGCTGATCGATGGTGGAAGCGCCCTGGGAGACGCCGCCCGAGGTCAGGTTGGTCCACAGGGCACGGAAATTGCCTTGGAAGTCCACGCCTTCGTGATCATAAAAACGCTCGTCTTCAATGGAGACGATGGCATTTTTCATGGCCTTAGAAATCTTCTTGCTCTCCACCGGGTGGCGGCGCTGGCTGAAGACATAGGCCATGTCCTTGCCCTTGGCGTCTTTGATCGTGGTGACGCCTGGGATATTGCCGGCAGTCAGATCTTGCAGGTCAGATTGCATGGTTTCGTTAGTACGGGCAATCGCCACGCCGGAAATGCCCGCGAAGGGGGCAAGAGCCAGGGCGATGAGCGCGCCTACCAAGACCGTAGACAGGGCTATCTTGGCCAAAGATTTGATGACAGTCACGCCCCATACCCTACGTGGTCGCCCTTGGTAGGTGGAAGATCACTCGCACCCCCTAAAGTGTGACGTGTTAGACAATCTTCGACCCGGATGAATAGACTTAGATGCGTTACATAGTATTCCGTCTGGGAAGGAGCACACTCACCCATGACCGTTCGTGTGAAGACTGCTGGAATGTCTAATACAGCCCGAAATCCCGAGCGTGGTGAGTGGGTCACCCAGGCCAAATGCCGCAAGGGCGACCCGGATGCCCTCTTCGTTCGCGGTGCGGAACAGCGCAAGGCGGCCGTCATTTGCCGCCACTGTCCGGTACTGACCGAATGCCGCGCTGACGCCCTAGATAACCGCGTCGAGTTCGGTGTGTGGGGCGGGCTGACCGAGCGCCAGCGCCGAGCCCTGCTGCGCAAGAACCCCCACATCACGGATTGGGCTCACTACTTGGCCCAAGGTGGCGAGCTCGTCGGGATTTAAGAATTTAGACGGCGTGGGGCGTATTTAATAGTTAGAATGGGCCCATGACTAAATGGGAATACGCAACCGCACCTGTTCTTACCCACGCCACCAAGCAGATCCTCGATTCTTGGGGTGAAGATGGCTGGGAACTGGTCACCGTCACCCCGGGTCCTAACCCGGAAAACGTCGTGGCCTACTTCAAGCGCGAGGTGGCAGAGTAAATGGGCTTTCATGCTCGCTTGCGGGAGCTGGGGTATGAGCTACCGGGCGTCGCCAAGCCGCTAGCGTCCTATGTGCCGGCCGTGCGCGTGGGTGATCAGGTCTGGACCTCTGGCCAGCTTCCCCTCGTGGAAGGCGCCCTGCCGCTCACCGGCAAGGTTGGCGCCGAAGTCACCACGGAACAAGCCCAGGAACAGGCACGCATCGCGGCGCTGAATGCGCTTGCCGCTATCGATGCCGAAGTTGGCCTGGACAATATCTCCCGCGTGGTAAAGATCGTAGGGTTTGTGGCCTCCGATCCGTCCTATGAGGAGCAACCGGCAGTAATCAATGGTGCCTCCGATTTCATCGGTGAGGTCTTTGGGGATGCTGGAAAGCATGCTCGCTCCGCCGTGGGCGTGGCCGCGTTGCCTAAAAACGCCCCGGTAGAAATCGAACTAATCGTAGAAATTACTGCTTGATCGGATAGGCTAGTAACTATGGAGCACCCCGCATATAGTCAATTGCGTCCCGTCAGCCAATCCGTTGGCGTAGTCCTTTGTGATAACCCCAGCTACACCGCCCTTGAGGGTACGAATACGTGGATTATTCGCGCCGCTGAAGACTCTCGGGCGATCGTCGTAGATCCGGGTCCCGAGGATGAAGGCCATCTCAACGTTGTGCACCGCAACGCAGGTGAGGTGGCTTTGATTTTGATTACCCACCGCCATGATGACCACGCTTCGGGCGCACAACGCTTGCGGCAGATGACTGGCGCCCCCATCCGCGCCTTCGATCCGAGCTACTGCAATGGTGCCGAGGCCCTCCAAGATGGCGAGCACATCTCCCTCGATGGCATCACCCCAAGTCTCGAGGTCGTGCACACCCCAGGCCATACTGCGGATTCCACCTGCTTCTTTGTGTGGAGCGAGGAGGTAGGAAATTCCCGCCTCGAAGGCATTATCTCTGGTGACACCATCGCCGGCCGCCACACCGTTCTCCTTTCGGAGACGGACGGTAACTTGGCCGATTACCTGCACACCCTCGACACCTTGGAAGAGCGTGGTAAGGATATTGCGCTGTTCCCAGGACACGGTCCGGACTTGGATGACACCTCTCAGGTGGCCCGCAAGTATATTGACCGCCGCCACTACCGTCTTGACCAGATTAAAGAGATCCGTTCCCGCCTAGGCGATGATGTGGATTTGAATACCCTGGTCAACGAGATGTATGACGATGTGGACCCGGTGCTGCGCCACGCTGCGGAGCAGTCCACGCGCACCGCGTTGAAGTACTTGGACGGCGAGGTTAAATAAGCCTATCTCCATTCGCCCCTCTTCCTCTTTGGTGGGAAGAGGGGCTTAATTGTGCTGTGGGCTGAGGCAGGAGGCGCGCAGGGCCGACGTACGGCCGCGGTGGGGCGGGGCCCGTAGGCGGTGCGGAGTGGAGCGCACCGCGGCCACAAGTGCGGTGCGGAACTGGTTAAATGGGGCAAAACCAATGAGACCCCGCCGAAGCGGGGTAGCGGGCTGGTGCGGTCTTAGCGAGCGCGGCGGGCGAGGTGCTCGGTATCGACGATGAGCACGGACTTGCCCTCGAGGCGGATCCAACCGCGGTGTGCGAAGGTGGCCAGCGCCTTGTTGACGGTCTCACGGGAAGCGCCCACCAGCTGGGCAATCTCTTCCTGGGTGAGGTCGTGGTTCACGCGCAGGGCGCTGCCTTCCTGAACGCCGAAGCGGTTAGCCAGCTGCAGCAAGGTCTTTGCCACGCGGCCCGGAACGTCGGTGAAGATGAGGTCAGCCAAGTTGGCGTTGGTGCGGCGCAGGCGGCGTGCCAACACGCGCAGCAGCTGCTGGGCGATTTCGGGGTGGTCACCAACCCACTTCTTGAGCAGCTCGGAGTTCATGGTGGCGGCCTGAACCTCGGTCACGCACACGGCGGAAGAGGTGCGTGGGCCCGGATCGAAGATGGACAGCTCGCCAAACATATCGGATGGGCCCATGACCGTCAGCAGGTTTTCGCGGCCATCCGGGGCGTGGCGGGCGAGCTTAATCTTGCCCGTGGTGATGATGTACAAGCGATCACCAGGCTCGCCTTCGTCGAAGATGGTGGTTCCGCGCGGGTAGCGCACGGTCTCCATCTGCTCGATTAGGTGCTGCACTGCAACGGGATCAACGCCTTGGAAGATTCCGGCGCGGGAGAGGATGTCCTGTACGCCTTCCACGTTTTACTCCTTGGATGTCGACTACGAAAGTCCATAGATGAGCCTGCGCCACATCTGGGTGCGGTCTTTCATGCACTCGACAATGCGGAACAAGCGGGGGTCACTGTGTAACGCGTTTCATCTTACAGTGTAATTGGTCACTTTTGGTACTTCAGTGAAATTTTGTCACACTATAGAAACTCTACTCGTGCTAGTGCACGGTTCAGGCCAGCAGTTTTGCGGCCTAGTCAGCGAAAACGACTGCCTCGAGCTTTTCCATCAGGAGGGCGAAAAGGGCGATGGCAAGTGGTACCAGAATCACGAGTGAAATCATGTTTTCCTAGTCTACTAAGCTAAACCCCATGAATTCAGCACTGTCAGCGGCCAGCGCGCCGGAGTTGCGCGCACCGGAGGTAAATCGGCGTTTGGCGCAAGAGTATCCGGATGCACGGTGTGCCTTGGATTATGACACCCCGCTGCAGCTGCTCATTGCCACCGTTCTTTCCGCACAATGCACGGATGAACGCGTGAATTCGGTGACCCCTGAACTCTTTGCCCGCTACCCCGAGGCGGCGGAGTATGCGGCTGCGCAGCGCTCGGACTTGGAGAGAATCCTGCGGCCGTTGGGCTTTCAGCGCGCCAAGGCGGGACACCTTTTGGGCATCGGGGAGAAGCTGGTGGCAGATTTTCAAGGCGAAGTCCCGCGCACGGTCAAGGAACTGACCAGCTTGCCCGGTGTTGGTCGCAAGACCGCACTGGTGGTGCTCGGAAATGCCTTCGGGATCCCCGGACTGACCGTGGATACGCACTTCGGCCGCCTCATGCAGCGGCTCGGGCTGACGGGGGAGAAGACTCCGGTCAAGATTGAGCGGGACATCGCTAAGCTCGTGCCGGAGGAAGAGTGGACGATGTTTTCACACCGCGTGATCTTTCACGGGCGCCAAGTATGTCATGCGCGCACGCCGGAATGCGAAGCATGCGTTCTGCGGGATATGTGTCCAGCCGCTCGTGGGCGCTAGGCTAACGGTATGAAGAACTACGTCCTTGGCACGGTGATTGCCGCGATCCTCATTGCCGTTATCGCGGTAGCTGGGGTCTCGCAGTTGCGGGGCGGGGACGGATCCGAGGAGGCGTCGCCAAGCGAGGCTCCTTCGCAAGAAGTCCCGCAGCGCCCGGACTGCCCGGCCGGCACCGTGGCTGGGGTAGAGCTGGAGTGCCTAGGCGGTGCGGCCACCGGAAAGCCCGCCGATCAGGGCGTAGCCGTGGTTAACGTGTGGGCGTGGTGGTGCGATCCGTGCCGCGCGGAACTTCCCTACCTGCAGGATGTGGCGGACGCGCACTCGGACTGGCAGGTCGTAGGCGTGCACGCGGATAAGAACGCAGGAAATGGTGCGGCTTTCTTGAATGACTTGGGCGTGGAATTGCCGAGCTTCCAGGATTCGGATAATAAGTTTGCCGGTGAGCTGGGCCTGCCGGGCGTGGTGCCGGTGACCGTGGTGCTCAAGGACGGTGAGGTGCGCAAGCAATTTGCGCAGCCGTTTAGCTCCGCAGCGGAGATTGAAAAGGCCGTGAAGGAGGCGATTGCGGCATGAGTCAACTCCTTCCCGAGCGCACGCCAGAATGGCTCAAGCCGGCGCTGGGGGTAGACCCCAGCCAGGTGCAAGAGCTCATTGGCAACCGCCAGGCTTCGTCCCTCAATGGCACTAATGTGCAGGTGCCGGTCAAGCGGGAAGCAGCCGTGCTCATGCTGCTGAGCGGCGAGAGCGCGGAGGAGGCCAGTATTTTGCTCACGCATCGCTCGCCGTCCATGCGCTCGCACTCGGGCCAGATTGCCTTTCCCGGCGGACGCCGGGATCCCGCCGATACCTCCTTGGTGGATACCGCGCTGCGGGAAGCCTGGGAGGAAACGGATCTGCAGCGCAACTCCGTGACCCCGCTGGAGCAGTGGGAGCAGCTGCATATCCGCGCCACCGGCAATCCGGTGAGCCCCATTTTGGCGCATTGGACCCAGCCGGGGGAGGTCTATCCCGCCAGCCCCGATGAAACCGATGACGTGTTTCTCGTGCCTATCCGGGAGCTGGTCGATCCGCGCAACCGCTTCATGGTGGGCTTTAGAAAGTGGCAGGGACCAGCATTTCACGCCAATGGTTACGTCATTTGGGGCTTTACCGCCGGCGTGCTCTCGGCACTATTGCAACACGCCGGGTGGAGCGTTCCATGGGATAACAATTCAGTCATGGACCTGCGTGACTCCCTCACAAACTCCCGCAATAATGAGAAGATGTCCTAACCGCTGGTGCCGCGGTACGTATACGTCTTAAACCCCAGATAGAAAGAACCCATAGCCATGACTCCTGCGCTCATCGTTGACGGCCTGATTGTGGTCGCCGTCCTCATAGCGCTCCTGAGCGGGTGGCGCAATGGCGCCCTCGCGGCGGTATTGGCCTCCATTGGCGTGGGCGCTGGGGTAGTGCTAGGCATTGCCGTGGCCCCGGCCGCCCTGCGCTTGGTGGATCAGCCCTCGCTGCGCTTGCTGCTATTGGTGGGAATCCTGGTGCTTTTTGTGGGCATCGGGCAGCTTATCGGGTCCTCGTTGGGCGGCAGCGTGCGCGATCGCATGAAGGCGCGCAAGACGCAGCGCCTCGATTCTGCCGTGGGCGCGATTTTCCAGGCCTTTGCCGCCTTGGTGGTTATGTGGCTCATTTCTATCCCCGTGGCCACCAATTTAGGCGGTGCGGCCGGCCAGGGCCTGCGCGATTCCCGCATCTTGAGCAACCTCAACTCGGCCGCGCCAGCGCGGGTAGCGTCGCTGCCCAATGGGGTGGCGGCGATGCTCAACGAGTCCGGCCTGCCGCCGCTGGTCTCGCCGTGGCAAAACTCGATTAGCACCGAGGAAGTAGAAGAGCCGGACCCAGACGTGGAGGATCCGGATCTCCTGCTGCGTATGCGGCCGTCCATCATTCACGTGCTTGGCGACGCCGAAGAGTGCTCCCGCCGCCTCATGGGCTCCGGCTTCGTGGCGGCCGATGACTACGTGATCACCAATGCTCACGTCGTGGCCGGCACGCAGACCGTGCGCTTGGATACCAAGGTGGGCCTCAAGGACGCGACCGTGGTCTACTACAACCCGGATGTGGATGTGGCGGTGCTGCACTCGCGCGACCTGGGCATCGATCCACTGCCATGGGCCCAGGCCCCGGCCCAGACGGGCGATGATGCCATGGTCATGGGCTTCCCGCACTCCGGGCCTTTCGACGCCGAGATGGCGCGCGTGCGCGATCGCATCACCATTTCCGGCCCGGATATCTACTCGCATGGTCGCGTGGAACGCGATTCCTACACCGTGCGCGGCAAGATCCAACAAGGAAATTCCGGCGGGCCGCTGGTCAACACGGCCGGCGAGGTCCTCGGCGTGGTCTTCGGCGCCTCGGTGGATGATTCCGAGACGGGCTATGCCTTAACCGCCGATGAGGTCAACGCCCAGATCGGAGACATCACGCAGCTTACCCACCCGGTTGATACCGGGGAGTGCGTGGCGCACTAGTTATGTTCTTGTAGCCAGGCCGCCAGCATGGAAACGAAATCCGCCGGTGCTTCCAAGTGCGGAAGGTTCTTCGCGCCGGGGACGGTCGTGGCGGTGAATCCGCGGCGGGCGCGCGAGGCGGCGCGGCGGACCACAGGGTTCCACAGTCGCTGTTGGGCGTGGATGAAGAGAACGGGACGCTCTACTGCCAGTTCCACCCAGGTCAAGGGAACCACGGCGGTGCGCATGCGGTGGTTCCACAAGATTCCACGGCTGACGCTGCCGATGCGGGAGGCGCGCAGGCGGAGATCGAGGATGCGGTCTAGGGTGGCGTCGGCAAGCAAAGGCCCCGTATCCAGCTCCAGCTCCTTGCGGTAGGCGCGGGGGCTAAGCAGCAGGTTTTGGGCGCGGGTAACGCGCGGCAGGCGGCACAGCAGCGAGCGCAGATTAATCCAGCCAAAATCCCACGGCCGGGCGGCAATCGCGCGGCGCAGATCCACCGGGTGGGCGGAGGATATGGAGGCCAGGCCGCGCACCCGCTCAGGGCGTTCTGCGGCCAAACACCATGCCACCGCGCCGCCCGTATCGGCGCCCACCACAAAGGCATCGTCATGGCCCAAGGCCTGAATGAGCCCGCTAATATCGCCCACCAAAGTGCGGATATCCTGCCCCGCCTCAATGGGCGGCTTATCGGACATACCAAAGCCTCGCATATCCACGGCCGCGACGTGGAAGCCGCGTTGGGCAAGCGGCGCTATGACGTCCTGATAATCGAACCACCCGCCAAAAGCGCCGTGGATGAGCACCACGAGTGGTTGCGTGCTATCGCCCGCCGTGGCGACGTGCAGGCGGATGCCGCGGGTGTGGACGAACTCATGCGCATAAGGTCCATCCAGCTCCACCGTTGAGGGAGGCAGGGGTGCGAAGGCCATGGTGCCGCCTTTCTATAGTTGGGGCAGAAACGGTAGAGAAAAGGGGGAGGAAGTACACAAAATCCGCCCCAGGCTAGCTAGGGCGGATAGAGGGGTGCACGTACGCGTGGCGCCTGCCGGTTTAGGTGTAGAGGCCGTGGGTGTTCTTACGGTCCAAGGACTTCTGCGCCTTGCCCGGAACCAGGTTCTTGAGCTCCTTGGTGGAGTCAATGGTCTTTTGCGGGGCCTTGACCTGCTTGACGTTCTTCAGGCCAACGAAAGCCAGGATGCCGGCGAGGACGATCATGATCAAGAAGACGATCAGGAACGCAGCCCAGCGGTCCAGCCAGACGGCGAGAAGCTCGGCCAGGAAGAAGAAAAAGAAGAAGGAGCTATACAGCGCGATGGTGCCTGCGCCGCCGAAGAGGCCTGCACCGATGCCGCCCTTCTTAGCGGACTCTGCCAGCTCGGTCTTGGCCAGCTCCACCTCGGAGCGCACGAGCTGGGACATTTGCTCGGTGGCGTTGGAGACCAGCTGGCCTACCGAGGTCTCGGACGAGGACGTATCCACGTCACTCAAAGGGATCGAGTTCACCTTCGGTGCAAATTGATCAGTACCGTCGGTAAAAAGTCCATCGTTGCTCACGATTAATTCTCCTCGCGTTTATCTAAACCTTGTAATGTCCCCAATAATAATGGAATCACTATTATCCCATGGTGCCACGCATACTTAGGGACTTCCACGGCTATCCTAATGGATATGTCAGAAAATGACGCGTTATCCCCGCTGTTTCGCCTGCCGGGGGTGAAAGAAAGTGCAGAAAAGGCCGCCGCTGCCATTGCTCGTGCACACCGCCGACCTGCAGGATTGCGCAAGTTTGAGGTCATCTCTGCGGAGTCCCTCATGCGCGGCGCCCGTGCCAGCGTGGCGCTGGACGGCCACGCCATCCCCCACATCCGGGACCGGAAGATATGGAAAAAGGGCCGCTGGCCAGCGCTGTCAGCGCCTATTCCGTGGCCGCCCCGGAACTCTTAGATGGCACGGTGCGATCCTTTGCCCGGGCACCGCTGCAGGTACTGGCGCGCATTGACGTCGCGGCCGGCGGTACCGGCATTCCGGCCGGCGAGAGTGCGCGCTTGCAAGGGTTAGGCCGGCTCATCGCGCAGGGTGGCGGTCCCGCTTTCGATCTCTTGCTGCCGAGTGTGGTCCATGCCGAGATTGCCGCCGGCGAGTTCTTTGGCCCTCGCAGTGGCCTCGTCGCCCGCGTTGCCTCCCGCCTCGCCGCGGTGCATACGGGCTTTGACCCGCGCGGTTTCGCCGTGCCCGAGGTCTACTACACCCGCCACCGCGCCGAATATGCCGCCGCGGTGGGCAATTATCGCACCGCGCTTGCCGACGCCCTCTTAACCCACCTCGCCGCCTGGGCCGCCGGTGGCAAAGAAGCCGACGCGATTGCCCGCGCGGCCTAAGAGGCGCGCCGTGGGCCCCGCTTGGGCAGGCTAGGGCGGCCCGGGTGCTGGGCGAGCCACAGGCCAGCGCCAATAACTGCCGCGGTTCCTGCCAGAACGGAGGCGCCGATTCCAATTTCCTTGGCGGTTGGTGCAGGCAGGAGCGGCACCGGGTCCTTAAAGGAGCGGATCTCCCAGTGGTGGGCGAGGGCGTGGCGCTTTAGTTGCTTGTCAGGGTTGACGGCGACGGGGTGGCCTACCTTTTCCAGCATCGGGATATCGGTAGCGGAATCCGAGTAGGCGTAGCTGGCAGCAAGGTCGAGGTTTTCTGCCGCTGCGGTCCGCTCCAGGGCCTCTGCTTTAGTGGGGCCCTTGCAGTAGAAGAGCACCTCGCCGGTAAAACGGCCGTTTTCCTCTGCCAATTCGGTGGCGATGACGTGCTCGACGCCGAGTTCCTCTGCGATGATGTCCACCAGCACGGCCGCGGAGGCAGAGACGATGACCACGTGGTGGCCAGCGGAGCGGTGGGCGCGGATGAGTTCGCGGGCTTCGGCATAAATGGAGGGCGTGACCACGTGATGCATGGTGTCGCGGGCGATGGCGCGCACCTCGTCCACGGACCAGCCCGTGACCAGTGTGGTGAGCTGGTCGCGGGTGGAATCCATGCCTTCGCTGGTCAGGCCGGAGAACATATAGCTGGCCTTAGCAAGGGATAACTGCAGTGCTTCGGCCGGCGAGATGAGCCCGTTGTGGAGGAACTCGCGGCCAAACGCATAGGCCGAGGAGGTGGCGATGATGGTCTTGTCCAGATCGAAAAACGCCGCGGTGCGTGCGGGGTCGCCGCCGGCGCGGGTGGTGGCGGCGCGGCGGGGATGACGGGGCTCGCGGGAAGTAGTCATGATGTGCTGCCGAGTGTAGCCGCCCTAAGCGCGTACTGGTGTAGAAGTGACTGATGTTAACGGTGATTTGTATGCCACTAATGTGGGATTAGGAACCCGCGTGGGGGGTGGCGCTGAGTGAACATGCATTCGGTGCAGGTCAGCGCCGTGGCCGCGGAAATCTGCTGTTAGCTGTTGTGATTGGGTGGCGAACATGTCATAATAATGCGTGCAAGGCCCCGATATACCGTGCGGCCTGCCCCGGCTCACCCCCCCGAGGCCGGGTTACTGACGGCCCGCGCGCACACCCCCCCGATGCGCGGGCCGTCACCTATATCTACCGCCGTGCGGAGCGGGTTATCCACAGATTTTTGGTTGAAACGACAACCAAACTAGGTCCACATGGTGACTTCTGGCGGGTTATCCACAGCACTGCCGCCGGAGCCTCGCTGCGGTGGCGCGAATGCTTCAGGCTATGAGGCATGAACGCATTACACCCTGATTCCGCCGTCATCATCGTCGCCATTGGTGACGAAGCGCTGCGCGCCGAGGCCGTTCACGCCGCGGCTGCGACCAGCCACGATGTGCTGACCGTAACCGATCCCCGCGATGTCCCGCGCAGCTTGCCCGGCGCCTATGCGGTGCTGGTTGATTCCCTTATGGCCCGCGTGGTGGCAGCAGCGCAGCGCACCCACACTGCGTCTGCGCCCGTGCTTTTCCTGGCCGCGGACCCCGGGCCGATCGATTACGAGGCGGCGCTCGCCTGCCACGCGGAGAGCGCCTTTATTATCCCCGCCCAGGTGAAGGAGTTGCTGGCGAGCATTGCCGCGGCGGGCGCGCCGCAGGAAGCGCGGCCGGGCAGCGCGACCATCGCCGTGGTGGGCGCGAGCGGTGGGGTGGGTACTTCGACCTTCGCGGCCGCGCTGGCCCGCACCCAGTGCGCAGCCGACGGTCGCGCCCTGCTTGTCGACGCCCGCCCATACTCCGGTGGCCTCGACCTCCTGCTCGGCGTAGAAGCGGAACCGGGGGCGCGCTGGCCGGAGCTTACCGTGGGCGATGGCAGCATCGATGCCGCAGATCTCTACCGCGCGCTGCCATCCACGCCTGATGGGGTAGCGGTGCTCTCGGCCGCGCGCAGCACCGTCGCGGATCCCTTCCGCTTGGACAAGGACCTGCTTGCCCGGGTGGTAGGGGCGGCCCATGCGGGCGAAGGGGTATGCGTGGTGGATTGCACCCCGGAGACTATCCCGGATGCCTGTACTCACGTGGTCATCGTGGTGGCCGCGGAGGTGCGATCGGCCGCGTCGGCCGCGCAACTCCTGGTGCGTCTCGATGCCGCGCGGCGCAGGTGCGTGGTGGTGCTGCGGCAACGCCAGTGGGCGTCGTTAAGCGCGGCGGAAGTAGAACGCATCGTCCACAGCACGGTGCTGGCAGAATTGCCGACGCTCCGGGGCCTCACGCGCGCGGTAGAAATCGGCGGCCTGCCGCAGCGCCTCCCCGCACCCTTGCGTAAGGCCGCCCGCGCGGTCCTCGAGGAGGTCGGCGCATGAGCGAGCATAAAGCAGCACAAGAAACGCTGGAAAAGATGCAGCGCATCATCGCCGCTGAGCCTGACGTGGTGCATGATGCGGCAGCCCTGGCCCGGCGCATTCGCGCAGAAGCCGGCGTGATTAGTGACGTCGCGGTGCTTGACCTGCTGCGCCGCCTGCGCCAAGACGCCACCGGGATGGGGCCTCTCGATGCGGTGCTGGGGCGCGAGGGAGTCACAGACGTCGTAGTCAACGGGCCACACGCGGTATTCATGGACCGCGGCGAAGGCCTAGAGCGTACCGATATCACCTTCCGCGATGATGCCGAGGTCCGCCAGCTGGCCAGTCGGCTTGCGGCAGCCTCAGGCACGCGCCTCGATGATGCGCAGCCCTTTGCCGATGGCCGCGTTACTCGCCCCGATGGTGTCGTGCTGCGCGTCCACGCCTTGCTAAGCCCGCCCGCGGTTGCCGGGACTTGCCTGAGCCTGCGCGTATTGCGCCAAGCGCAGACCACCTTGCCCCAGCTGGTAGACAATGGCACGCTGCCAGAAGACATCGCGGCGCTGCTGCGCGCCGTGGTGGACAAGCGGATTTCCTTCCTCGTCATCGGCGGCACCGGTTCCGGCAAAACCACCCTGCTCTCCGCGCTTTTGGGAACCGTCTCCGAGCGCGAACGCATCCTCGTTATCGAGGACACCGCCGAGCTTTCCCCACACCATCCGCACTGCGTCAGCGTGGTCTCGCGCCGGGCTAACGCGGAGGGAAGCGGCGAGGTCACGATGTCACAACTGCTGCGCCAAGCGCTGCGCATGCGGCCAGACCGCATCGTGGTGGGCGAGATCCGCGGCCGCGAGGTGGTGGATCTCCTCGCCGCGCTCAACACCGGCCACGACGGCGGCGCCGGCACGCTGCACGCCAATTCCCTCTTTGAAGTACCAGCCCGCATGGAGGCCCTCGCCGCCCTCGGCGGCTTGGACCGCGCGGCTCTGCACTCGCAATTGGCGGCGGCTGTGCACATGGTGCTGACCATGGAGCGCACCCCACAGGGCCGCCGCCTCGCCCATATCGGTGTGCTCGAGGGAAACCCAGTGACCCCGCGCATCATCTGGAGCGCCGCAGATGGCCCGGCAGAAGGCTTCGCGGAATTCTCCGCGCAGCTGCTGGGAGAGCCTGCCGGGGAGGCCAGCCATGCTTAGTTACTTCATCCTTGCCGCTGCGCTGCTTATACCCGCGCCCTCGAGTGCCGGCCGCTTGGCCTCAGCCACGCGCCGGGCACAGACCAGCTCCGTGGTTATCCTAGGTGCAGTCTTTTGCGGCAGCCTGGTCTTCTACTCAGTGGGCCGCATCAGCATCGCTTTCGCCGCCGCCATTATCGCGTGGTGCGTGTCCTGGTACGTCAAAGACCTAGTGGCCGCGCGGGCAGAGCGGCGCGGCCGCGAGGGACTGGCCGCCTACCTGGGCGTCGTCACCGCGGACCTGCGTGCGGGGGCAACGCTAGCTGGGGCGCTCGCCCGTGGCGTGGAATCCCTGCCAGCTACCACCCCGCGCGAGGTATCCGCAGCACTAGAGTCCACGGCCGCTCTCGCCGCGCGCGGTGCGCCGCCGCACATGGCGCTGATAGATGCGCAGAGCGGCAAGGCCCTGCCAGAACTTCACCGCTTAGGTCACTTATTAGAGCTTTCTACCTATCACGGCATTGCGGTGGCCAGCTTGCTCGACCAAGCCCAAAGCCGCCTCGACGCTTCCCGACGCCACCAGCAATCCACCGCCGCTAGCCTGCAAGGCCCCCAAGCCACCGCCACGGTGCTCGCGTGCCTGCCCATAGCCGGCATCGCCATGGGCGGGGCCATGGGTGCCAACTCCCTCGGCTTCCTTTTAGGCGGCGGATTAGGCGGCATCCTCCTCGTGGTGGGTGTGGCGCTGGCCTGCGGCGGATTCGCCTGGTCGCGCGTCATTATCCGGAAGGCGGCCGCATGACCCCGCTCATCTTTATCGCCCTCGCCGCCCTTATCGGCCTGCCGCCGCATGCCGCCCGCTTGGCACCTGCCAGCGCAACCGAGACCACCGCCAAGACCCCGCGCGATGGCCCGACCGCGCGCGGGGGACTGATAAGCAAGCTCAAGCCCGCCGCACCGCTGGATCCACTGGCAGTTGCCGGCGACGTCGAGCTCTTTGCAGCATGCTTGGCCGCAGGGCTATCCGTGCACGGCGCCACCACCGCGGTGGCCCGCACCGCGGATGCCCAGACCAAGCAGCTGTGGGAGACCGTCGCCGCGCTGCTCGGCGTGGGCGTTCCCGCGCAGTCCGCGTGGGGCCACATGAAGAGCCATGCGGGGCTGGAGGACTTAGCGCAGCTTGTCATCATGTCGGGCCAATCCGGCGCCACCATCGCGGCCGGATGTCAACGAATCTGTACTTCTTTGCGCGCGGAAGCATCCGCCCACGCCACGGCGCAGGCGGAGCGCGCAGGAGTATTTATCGCCCTCCCGCTGGCGGTGTGCTTCCTGCCAGCATTCATCGTTCTAGGACTTGCGCCCGTAGTTATCAGTTTGGGCGCACAACTTCTCTAAACCTCACATGAAAGGACACTAATCATGCACGCACTTAATAAGTATTCCCAGCTCATCCGCAATGACGAGGGGATGAGCACCATCGAATATGCCATGGGATCTCTGGCGGCCGCCGCGCTTGCCGGGGTGCTCTACATGGTCATCAACGGCGGCGGGGTGGTCGATGCCATCGAGGGCATCATTACCGACGCCCTCTCGAACACCCCGAGCTAGCGACGCTCTTTAACCACGGCCGGCGGGCCCAGCCTGCCGGCAGAAAGGAGGAAAGATGCACAGGGTATTTGATGACGATGGCTCCGTGACCATCGAGGCCGCCTTGGCTTTAAGCTCCCTGGTCTTGGTCGCGGCGGGAATCGTGGGTGCCATTGCCACGCTGGCATCCTATATCGCCGCGGTGGACATGGCGGGCGCGGCCGCGCGTTCGCACGCCATCGGCGTCGAATACCATCCCCCGCGCGAGGATGCCCAGGTCAGCGTGGAAGAAAGCGGTGGATTGGTGAGGGCGTCGGTAAGCGTCGACGCCCCCGTCGGCACCATGCGCTCCGAGGCGGTATTTCCGGCCGAGGTGGGCGGAAATGAGTAGGCCGCAGCGCTGCGGCGAGGAAGGCTATGCCACCATTGCTGCGGCCGGCATCATCGTCGCCATCGTGAGCCTGCTGCTTATCGTGGCGGCAGTGGGCTCGCGGGTGGCCGCGCGCCACGAGGCTCAGGTGGCGGCCGACCTCGCGGCGGTTGCCGGTGCCTGGGCCCTCGCTACGGGTGAAGATGCTTGTGCCGCCGCGCGCGATACCGCTGCGCTCAACGGAGCCACCTTAGAAGCCTGCACCGAATCCGGCCGCGACGTCATTGTCACCGCCACAGTCCGTGGCCGGTCCACTCAAGCGAAGGCCGGGCCGGTATGACCTGGCAGGAAGCAGTAGTGCGCCTTATCCCCACCGCAGTGGCAGCCGTAGCAGGCTTTATCGCTTGGCGGGAATACCGCCGAAAGAATTACTGGATGGTATTTTCTCCCCACAATTCTGGGATTATTATCGGACGTTGAAGGAGATTCCCCTTTTATCAACACGCTGTGGGATTTTGCCCAAGAGTTTAAAGAGGGTGAGCTCGACAAATCTGCCCCGAAAGAAGAAAGAGGCGATGCTCCATGAGGCATCCGCAAGGCTCGCCTTTTTATGAGCCGAATCCGGAAGTGCGGCGCACTCGCGCACGTGCAGCGGCGGAAATTCAGCGCATCATATTGGAGCGGTTCCCTCATCGGCGTGAGGAGCTATTGCAGCGCAGCGCCGACTATGAATACGCGCGGGCGCAGCGAGTAAATGAAGAAGAAGGCAAAACCGCTTAAGCTGCGGCTAGCCCTGCGTCATGGTGACCAGCGCACCCAGTAGCTTGATGGCGCCGTCCTTGCTCAGCGGGTTATTCCCGTTTCCGCACTTGGGCGATTGCACGCACGACGGGCAACCGGATTCGCACGGACAAGAGCGCACGGCCTCGAAAGTGGCCGCGATCCATTCGGGGAAGCGGCGGAAGCCTTCCTCGGCAAAACCGGCGCCGCCGGGGTGGCCGTCGTAGACAAAGACGGTGGGCAGCTGCGTATCGGGGTGCAGCGCGGTGGACACGCCGCCAATGTCCCAGCGGTCGCAGGTGGCGATAAGCGGCAGCAGGCCGATCGCGGCGTGCTCGGCCGCGTGTAGGGTGCCGGGCGTATCGGAGGCCGTCACACCCATGGCGGAAAGCGCCATCGGATCGATGGTATAGGCCACCGCCCGGGTGACTAGGCGTTGTTCGGGGAGATCGAGAGGGATGTCATCGCCAATGGTGCCGTCGGCAAACCGCACCTGGTAGCCGGTGACGCGGTCGGTGACCTCCACCTCCACGTCCGCCACCCACAGCCCTGGGGAGTAATTGACCAGGTTATCGGCCTCGCGCAGGATGCGGATATCCGTGGTGGAGCGCGGAGTAGTGGAATAGTCCGGGGCCTCGGGCCGAGCCAGGGCCAGGTAATCGCTGAGGATGAGCTCCTCGATGACAAAGCTTTCGCCTTGGTGCAGGTATACCGCGCCGGGATGGACTTGGCTGGTAGCGCGGGCGGCGTCGATGGTGCCGAGCAGGCGTCCGTCGGAGGAATCCACAATCATGACTTCTTCGCCCGCGCCGCCGCGCAGCGACACCGCGGTATGCGCCGTCTCCGGGGAGAGCTCTTCCGGCGCATGGGCGGGGATGGGCACGGCGAACCAGCCGCGCGCGCGGCGGCGCAGCAAGCCAGATTCGGCCAGCTGGTGAACCACGTCTTGCGCGCCCCAGGCGGCAATCGTGGCATCATCCAGCGGCTTTTCCACTGCGGCGCAATAGACGTGGCCGAAGAGGATATACGGATTGGCCGGATTGAAAACGCTGGCCTCCACCGGCCGGCCCAGCAGGGCCTCGGGGTGGTGGACCAGGTAGGTATCCATCGGCTCATCGCGGGCAACGAGCACCACGAGCGAGCCCTGCCCGCGGCGGCCGGCACGCCCGGCCTGCTGCCAAAAGCTCGCGACGGTGCCCGGGAAGCCGGCCGTGACCACGGCATCGAGACCGCCGACATCGATGCCCAGCTCGAGGGCGGAGGTGGTGGCGACGCCGAGCAAGGAGGCGTCGTCAAGCGCGCGCTCCAACTTGCGGCGGTCCTCGGCCAGGTAACCGGCGCGGTAGGCGGCGATGCGCTGGGCAAAATCGGGCCGGCCGAGGCTGCCGGAGAGCACCTCGGCCGCGCGCATGGCCACCACCTCGGCCGAGCGGCGCGAACGCACAAAGGTCATGGTGCGCGCGCCCTCGGCGATGAAGGAGGCCATCATCTCGGCCGCCTCGGTGGTGGCGGCGCGGCGCACCGGCGCCCCGTGCTCGCCCTCGGCCCCCTCGATAAAACCCGGTTCCCATAGCGCCACGGTGCGCGCGCCGGTGGGGGCGGTGTCCTCCGTAATCGCGCGGGCGGGCCGGCCGGTAAGGCGCTGCGCATGCCGGCCCGGGTCCTTCATAGTGGCCGAGGCATAAATTACCGTCGGCCGCGAGCCATAGTGCGCGCACAAGCGCAGCAGGCGCCGCAGCACCAGCGCCACGTTCGCGCCAAACACGCCCCGGTAGGAATGGCATTCATCGATGACAATGAACTCCAGGTGCCGCAGCAGCCGCGCCCACCGCGCATGGGCCGCTAGCAGCGACATATGTACCATATCCGGGTTGGAGAAAATGAACCGTGAATGATCACGCACGCCCGCGCGGGATTCTTGCGGCGTATCGCCGTCATAGGGCGAGGGCACTACGCCCTTGAGCGCCGGAATGCCCCGGCACAGCTCGAGCACCGCCTGCAGCTGGTCCGATCCTAGGGCCTTGGTGGGGGTGAGATACAGCGCGCAGGCGGTCGGATCCTGCGCCAGTCGGCTCAAAATGGGCAGCTGGTAGCCCAGGGACTTTCCCGAGGACGTACCGGTAGAAATCACCGCATCCTCACCGGCCCAGGCCGCCTGCGCCAGCTCCGCTTGGTGGCTATACAGCTTGCCGACGCCCCCTTCTACCAACTTTTCCCGCAACTGCGGCAGCACCCATTCGGGCCACTCGGCATACTGCGCACGCTGCGGCGGCAGAGTGGTGTGAAATGTGAGCGTGGACTCATCGAGGCGGCGCTGGATGAACTCGAGCAGCTCTTCTCCCAGGGGATTATCCGTTTCCGGGTGAGCCAATTTCTACCCCCTCGTGGGTTAGGCCTATCGCTTTGGCGTGGAACGTGTCACACTGATATGAGGCCAATGATGTCTTGGTGCGGTGTTTACACTTTAAGGTACTGCTAAAGGACGCATTTACCGAACCCCTCGGCGCGGAATCGCCGCACCGCTAATCAAGAAAAGGACTGCACACCATGGCACAAGGAACCGTTAAGTGGTTTAACTCTGAAAAAGGCTACGGCTTCATCGAGCGTGCGGACGGCGAAGGCGATATCTTCGTCCACTACTCCGAGATCCAGGGCAGCGGCTTTCGCACCCTAGAAGAAAACCAGCAGGTCACCTTCGAGGTAGGCTCCGGACCGAAGGGCGAACAGGCCCAGTCCGTGTCCGTCATCTAGGCGGCCCGTTCCCTCGCTAAGGCCTTTCCGCTATGGCCTTCCCCCTATGGCCTTCCTGCTACGGAGTTTCGGCGTAGCCGCGGCGGGTATCCCACCACTCGGTCAACTTATTCTGCAGTTTCTGCAGGCTCACGCCGATAATGACCGCGGCGATGATGCTGACCACCACAGCCAGCACGGGCGAATTGGAAAAGGCCATGCCGCCCAAGTAGCCGATGGCGAGCGCCTGGGCCGCCCAGAGCGCGACGCCGATGGTGTCGAAGAAGACAAAGACGATCCACGGGAAGCGCATCGACCCCAGCAGGATGGTCATAAACAGGCGCGCTGAAGGAATGAAGCGGGCAATAATAATGGCCGCACCGCCGCCGCGACGCATATTGCGCTTGACCCAGTTGAGCCCCTCGTAGGCCTTCGATCCCTTAGGTACGCGCTGGAGCAGGGGCATAAAGCGCGTGCCCAGTAGGAAACAGAGATTATCGCCCATCATGGCGGCAATGAGCGCCACGAAAAACATGGTGGGCAGGTGCGGAAAGCCCTGGGAGCCGGACCAAGCGCCGGCCATATTGAGCGGGATTTCAGAAGGCAGGACGGGGAAGAAGCAGTCACCAAAGATCAGCGCGCCGACCAGCGGGTAGATCCACTCTGTGGACATGACGGTTTCGATCCACATAGTGATGGTGTCAACCATGAATCCTCCGCGGGCGTCGTCTTGGGTGTGCTATCGTGCCCCACAATGCTTTCACAGCTACTGGGCGTTCTAAGTAGGCCAGTATAGACCCGTTCCGTGGGGGTACATAGTGCCCCTGAAAACGGCCTTTGGGCAGAACCGCGTATATGGTGCGAGAAAGGAAACGCAGATCAACTGTGTACGCTAGGGGCGATTGCTGAAAGCGTGCATACCTTATTGTTCGCATCATCGAAAGGGATGAAGTCGAAGTGGCAGAAGCAGCCGGGCCGGGAAAGACCTTGGTGATCGTCGAGTCGGCGACGAAAGCGAAGAAGATTCAGCCTTACCTCGGAGATAACTACATCGTGGAGGCCTCCGTGGGCCATATCCGCGATCTTCCCCGCGGCGCTGCGGATGTGCCGGCTAAGTATAAGAAGGAATCCTGGGCGCGCCTCGGCGTGAACCCGGAAGATGACTTCGCCCCGCTGTATGTGGTGAGCCCCGATAAAAAGAAGAAGGTCGCGGACCTCAAGTCCAAGCTGAAGCAGTGCGATCAGCTCTACCTCGCAACAGACCCCGACCGCGAGGGCGAGGCCATCGCCTGGCACCTGCTTGAGGTCCTCAAGCCCAAGGTTCCGGTGCGCCGCATGGTCTTTAACGAGATCACCAAGTCCGCGATCCTGGAGGCCGCGGACAATACCCGCGATCTGGATTACAACCTTATCGACGCCCAGGAAACTCGCCGCATCCTCGACCGCCTCTACGGCTATGAGGTCTCCCCGGTGCTGTGGAAGAAGGTTATGCCGCGGCTTTCTGCCGGCCGAGTGCAGTCGGTGGCCACCCGCGTCATCGTCGAGCGTGAGCGCGAGCGCATGGCGTTCATCCCCGCGGACTACTGGGATCTGGTTGCCACCTTGGATACCGGCGCTGCGGACGCGGACAACCCCGCTACTTTCGACGCCCGCCTTACTGCCGTCAATAGCAAGCGCGTGGCCTTGGGCCGCGACTTTGATGATCGCGGAAACGTCAAGAGCAAAGACGTCATCGTCATCACCGAGCCGCAGGCCAAGGCCTTGGAGTCTGCGCTCCAAGGCGCGGGCATGGAAGTCGCTGGGGTCGAACACAAGCCCTATACGCGCAAGCCCTATGCGCCGTTTATGACGTCGACGCTGCAGCAGGAGGCCGGCCGCCGCCTGCACTTTACTTCCGAGCGCACCATGCGCATTGCGCAGCGCCTGTACGAAAACGGCCACATTACTTATATGCGTACGGACTCCACCTCGCTCTCTCAGCAGGGCCTGTCGGCTGCGCGCAATTCCGCTACCAGCATCTATGGTGCAGAATACGTCTCTGATTCCCCGCGCGTATATGACCGCAAGGTGAAAAATTCCCAGGAGGCCCACGAGGCTATCCGCCCGGCCGGCGAGTCCTTCGCCACCCCGGGCCAGCTCTCTGGCCAGTTGGATGCGGAGGAGTTTAAGCTCTATGACCTGATTTGGAAGCGCACCGTCGCCTCCCAGATGGCCGATGCCAAGGGAACCTCCATGAAGGTCACCGTGGCCGGCACCGCCGCCACCGATAAGGGCAGCTACGACGTGGAATTTTCCGCCACCGGCCGCACCATTACCTTCCCCGGTTTCCTGAAGGCCTACGGCGCGGACGACGCCAAGGGTGATAAGAAGGGCGAGACCCGCCTGCCGCACTTGGAGGAGGGCCGCGCCCTGACCGCCAAGGAGGTCTCCGCCGAGGGCCACTCCACCAACCCGCCGGCGCGCTATACCGAGGCCAGCCTGGTCAAGAAGATGGAGGACCTGGGCATCGGCCGCCCGTCTACCTACGCGTCCATCATCAAGACCATCCAGGACCGCGGTTATGTGGTCTCGCGCGGCAATGCGCTGGTGCCTTCGTGGGTTGCCTTCGCCGTCGTGGGCCTGTTGGAGGAGAACTTCACCGAGTTGGTGGACTATGATTTCACCTCTTCCATGGAAGACGAGCTAGACCAGATTGCCACCGGTATCGAGGACGGTACCGCCTGGCTTAACGGCTTCTACTTTGGCAACGCCGAGGCCAACGAGCAAAAGGCGGCCTCTATTGCCCGTCATGGTGGCTTGAAGTCGCTTATCGACGTCAACCTGGAAGCCATCGACGCCCGCAAGGTCAACTCCCTGCGCCTCTACACTGACACCGAGGGCCGCGACGTCTTCGTCCGCGTGGGCCGCTACGGCCCGTACATCGAGCGCGCCGTTGGCACTAACGACGACGGCAGCATCGAGTATCAGCGCGCTAACCTGTCCGAAACCGTCACCCCGGATGGACTGAACGAGGAGCTGGCGGAAAAGCTTTTCGCCACCCCGCAGGGCGGCCGCGAGCTGGGCGAGAACCCAGAAAACGGCCGCATGATTGTGGCCAAGGAGGGTCGCTTCGGTCCGTATGTCACCGAGGTCGTCCGTGAGGATGAGCGGGAGAAGGCCGAGGGCGAGGCTGAGGAGGTCGTCGCTAAGGAGCGCGCCGAGGAAGACAAGCAACGCGCCGAAGAAGGCAAGCGCGCCAAGAATTGGGAAACCAAGACGGCCGCGAAGCAGAAGGAAAAGCGCGTCAAGGAGTACATCGAGAACAAGCTCAAGCCGGGTACGGCTTCGCTGTTTAGCTCCATGGAACCCTCCACCGTGACTTTGGAGGAGGCCCTTAAGCTGCTTTCCCTGCCGCGCGAGGTGGGCGAGGACGACGGCGTGATGATCACCGCGCAGAACGGCCGCTATGGCCCGTACCTGAAGAAGGGTACCGATTCGCGCTCGCTGGCCAAGGAAGAGCAGATCTTCACCGTCACCTTGGATGAGGCTCGCCGCATCTACGCCGAGCCGAAGCGTCGCGGCCGCGCAGCGGCCCAGCCGCCGATTAAGCAGCTGGGCGATAACGACGTCTCCGGCAAGCCCATGACCGTCAAGGACGGCCGCTTCGGTCCCTATGTCACCGATGGCACCACCAACGCCTCCCTGCGCCGCGGCGATGACCCGGAGCAGCTTACCGACGCCCGCGCGAACGAACTCCTTTCCGAGCGCCGCGCCAAGGAAGCTTCCGGGGAGACCAAGAAGAAGTCCACCAAGAAGTCCTCTAAGAAGACGACGAAGAAGAAGGCAACCAAGAAGGCCACCAAAAAGTCCACGAAGAAGGCTGGCAAGAAAGCAACTAAGAAGCCTTCGCCCGGCACGAAGAACGTGGTAAAGGCCGGCTCGCGCAAGAAGTAACCGCGTAAGGTGGCGGGCATGAACGATTTTCTTGCCCGCACCCAAGAAGGCGCCGCGGCCCTGCGGCGCGCCCTCACCATCAAAACGCGGCCGCAGCTTTGGGCCTCGGTACGCGAAAAGCCCGCCGTTGGCGCCGGAGTTATAGCCGGAGCTATTGGCCAGGTGGAAAAGGCCCGCACCCTGACCCGTCCTTCGGTGCTCGGCGTGGCGGCCGTAACGGCGAGCCATGCCGCCTATGCGTGGAGCCTATATCGCCGCGGCGCGCGCAATGATGCTCTGGGTTGGGGCCTGCGCGCGGCCGTATGGGGCGCGGGCGTTGCCGCGACTCGCAAGGAGCCGACGGCCGCTGCGGTCGCGGTGGGCGGCGCGGCGGTGCTCACGACCTCGGCATTGGCGGGAGATCCAGCGCTGCGCACCGATGCCGGCAAGGGCATCAGCCACGGCGCCAATCTGCTCGTTGCGGCCGAGGGGCTGACGGCCCTGCGCGCGGCGCTCGCGCAGCACTATCGCGGTAAGCGGAAGCAGGGGGCGCGCCTAGTGGGCGCGGCCGAGGCGGGCGCCCTAGCGGTCGGCCATCTGCTGCTTCTCGATGGCCTGTGCCGCACGCGGTAGCTGCGGCTGCATCGTCGGACCGTAGGACAGCCGGCGGTGCACCGCCTCGAACGGCCCGCGGAGGTCGAAGACTTCCAGCACGCAGGCCCCGATAAGCGTGACCAGCCACACCGCGAAGGCCAGCGCGGCTTGGCCGAAGGCGCCCAGATCGTGGCCGAAGTTTAGTGTGAATGGGTGCACGAGGAAGAAAAAGAGAACGGACTGCCCTACGTAGCCGCTCATGGAGCGCTTGCCCAGCGCCGCAAAGGGCCACAGTACCGCGGGCAGCGGTGCGCCAGCCGAGAGCCTTTCTTGCACTGGCTGCAGCACCAACGCGAGCCCGGCCAGGATGCCGGGGCCAGTGAAGACGCCGATGAAAGCGTTGGCATTATTGGCTGCATTCGCCCAGCGCTGCTCGATGACCCCAAGCGTGCTCAAAGACCACAAGGTACCGATAACCACGGTAATGACCACCGCGACGGCGACCCAGCGCAGGAGGGTGGAGCGGTGAGAGGGGACGTCGGCAAGCACGCCTTGGCGCGCCCACACAAAGCCCACCAGCATGACGGGCAGGTACATCAATAAAATGATCGGCGTGGCCAAAGCCTGGCTGCCTAAGGTGACAAGCTGGCTGAGCAGCAAATCGGGGTAGGACTCGATGGTGCCGATGCCTTCCGTAGCCACCACGCCGCGGGGATCCATAGCGCCGGAAATGAAGGCCACAATCCCGCCCAGCGCGCACAGTGCGAATAGAATATAGGCCACGAGCATGAGGGAGGAATCCCGCTTGCGCAGCAGGAATGCAATTACGATTCCGGCCGCGCCATAGAAGAACATGATGTCGCCCCAAAACAGCAGCACCATATGCACCGCACCCATCACTGCCAAGAAGGCATAGCGCTTGGCGATGACCCAGCGCGCCGCCCGCACCGGAAACCCGCGCCGCCACAGACTCATCGCAATGAGCCCCACGCCAAAGCCGAGCAGGGTAGAAAACATGGGTAGGCCGCGGTTGTGGACAAAGAAGGCACCGAAGACGACGGCCGCCTTATCCCACGCGCTGCCATCAATGATGCCGCCGAAATAGCTGCCCGGCTGGTCGGTGGTGATGATCCATGCCGTGGTCATATTGGCCATGGCGATGCCTAGAAGGGCCATGCCGCGCGCCACATCGGGCACGATCATGCGGGGCCGGGGAGCTGAGCTCACTGAAAAACCTCGTTATACCTCGGAACGTTCTGCCAGGGTAGCGCGGATAGGGCGAGCCAGCTGGGTCATGCGGTGACGCCCGCGCAGCTCAATGGATTTCATCATAGTCCAGCGGGCCTGCTCGGCCTCATTGGCGGTCTTGAGCGTGGCGGCATTGGTGAGCACCTGGCCCGGGGTGTCCTTGGCCAGCTCGGTTAGGCGCGCGGCCTCGTTCACGGCGTCACCAATGACGGTGTATTCGAAGCGGTCCGCGCCGCCGATGTGCCCGGCGACGACGTGCCCCGCCGCCACGCCGATGCCCGCTTGCAGCTCCAGCCCGCGCAACTCGCCGCGCAGCTCGCGGGCGGCCTGCAGCGCCATGGAGGCGGAATCATAAACATTGAGCGGCGCGCCAAAAACGGCGAGGGCGGCATCGCCCTGGAACTTGTTAATGATGCCTTTATTGCGGTGCACCACCTCGACGACATGCTCGAAGAACTTATTGAGCTCCTCCACTACCTCCTCGGGGGAGTGGTTGACGGCGAAGGTAGTAGAACCGATGACGTCAATGAAGAGCACAGCGACCTTGCGGTCCTCGCCGCCCAACTCGGGGCGCTCCTCTAGGGCGCGCTGCGCCACCTCGGCGCCGACGTAGCGGCCGAAGATATCGCGCACGCGCTGGCGCTCGCGCAGACCGCGCATCATCTCGTTGAAGCCGGCCTGCAGTACGCCCAGCTCGGAACCGTCATAGATATCGACCTCGGCATTGTTCTCGCCGCGGCGCACCCGGTTAATGGCGTCTTGGAGCTCCACGATCGGGTCCACCACGCTCATCACCGCGAAGCTAGTACCGATAAACCCGGTGGCCAGGGCGGTAAGTGCCAGGGCTGTGATGGCGGGAACCAGGTCTCCTGCGGTGCCGGAGAAGAGCCCGGTGCGCTGTGCGATGAGCACGAGCAAGATGCCCACCAGAGGCACGCCGGAGGTCATCAGCCAGGTCGAAATGAGGCGGTACTTGATGGGCGGCTCCAGGGTGGCGTCCTCGAAGCGGCGCGCCACCGCCTGGGCAGCCACCGGGCGCACGAGACGCTCGGCCTGCAGGTAGGTCAAGATGACCACCACGAGGCCGGCCAGGGTGGCGGACACGCCCACGACGAGCCCGAGGCTGGCAGCTTCCCGGGCGGAAATCACCACGGCCAGGATGATGCCGATGAGCCACACCGCGGCCGCCACCACGGATTGGTAGACGGGGATGCGCAGCACCAGGTTGCGCACCATATTCGGATCGTGCTCGTCCGGGTTGCGCTGCCAGTCCAGCACCGGGCGGAATAGCAGCAGGGTGACGGCGATGCCGATGACCACGGCAAAGATGAGGTACACCGCGGCGACGCCCATCAGGCTGGGCAGCTCGGCGGCAAAGTCCTTAATCTCCGGCATCGGTAGGAAATAAAGGACAAAGGTCATGATCGCGATAGCGCCGATGAGGTTCGCGCCAAGGACTAAGGCGGCGTAGACCGGCCATTGGGTACCCATGAGCCATCGTGCGCCGCGCAGTAGTCTGTTCATGCTTTCATACTTTAGTAAGACCAGTAGGCTAGGGCGAGTGAATACCGGAAGCGTTGCGCAAAGATTGGCAGATACCCCAGGTGTGGCCCGCACTATCCTGGGCGCCGCCCGGGCAGCTCGGGGGATGCCGGGGGCAGACCCGCGGGCGATGAGCCATTCCTGGCTATTTACCGGCCCGCCGGGCTCGGGCCGTTCCTTGGCCGCCATCGATTTTGCGGCCGCGCTCATGTGCACGGACCCAGAGGAGCCGGGCTGCGGCCGGTGCGAGGCCTGCCGCGCGGTGCTAGAAACCAAACAGCACACCGATCTGGTCCTCGTGGATCCACAGGAGGTCATCATTCCCGTGGATACGGTGCGCGAGGTCATCGGCCGCGCGGCGAGCCTGCCCACGGTGGCGCCCTGGCGCGTGGTGATCTTCAATAACGCCGACCGCCTGAACAATAACGGTGCGAATGCCCTGCTCAAGACGGTGGAGGAGCCGCCGGCGCGCACCGTGATCATTATGTGCGCGCCTTCCGACGCCCCCGAGGACTTCTCCCAGACCCTCCGCTCGCGTTGCCGCCACCTCTACATTCCCTCCCCGTCGGTGGAGAGCATTACCGCCCAGTTGGTCAGCGAGGGCGCTTCGGATCACGACGCCCACTTGGCCGCCCTCACCTCCCTCCGCCACGTCGGCCGGGCGCGGCGCCTGGTCAACGACCCAGCGGTGCAAAAACGCCGCGCGGTGGCCATCAACCTGGCAGAGGAGGTCTTCCACGGCTCCCAGGGCTTCCAGGCGGTGACCTCGCTGCTGAAATTGGTGGACTCAGAGGCGAAGGAGTCGCACAAGGAACAAGAAGAGGCTGAGCTGGCGAAACTGGAACAGACCCTCGGCGTGGGTGCGAAGGGCAAAGGTGCGGCCAAGGCGCAGCGCGACGCCCGCTCCGCCATCAAGGATCTGCAGGACCAGCACAAAAAGCGGGCGAAGCGCCGCGTGATCGACAACCTGGACCTCGTGCTTGTTGATCTCTCTGGCGTCTACCGCGATGCGCTCATGCAGAAGGTGGGCGCGCAGGTGGATCTCACCCACCCGGATTTCGCTGGACTTTCTGGTGAGATCGCGCAGCGCGTGAGCGAAGAAGGCCTGCTGGAGTGCCAAGCGGCCATTACGTTGTGCCGCGAGCAGCTCACCCAAAACGTCGGCACGCAGATTGCCTTCGATGGGTTGGTGGGCCGCCTGCGCCGCGCGTGCCTGTAGGTGGGGCCCGATTTCTATTCCGCGGCGCCCCTAGGTTAAACTTTCTCTTGCTGCACTGGCGCATGCCGAGCAGCGCGCCGCCTTAGCTCAGTCGGTAGAGCATTTCACTCGTAATGAAAAGGTCGCGAGTTCGATTCTCGCAGGCGGCTCCACAATGGCCGCAGGTGTATAGCCTGCGGCCTTTTGCGGTTTTGGGGAAAGCGCGTTGTGGGGGGCGGCGCGCTAAGCTTCGCCGTGGTTATCAAGCAGGCGCGGGACCACCTTGCCGGTGGCGTTGCGCGGGAGCTTGGCCAGGAAATGTACGTCGCGCGGTACGGAGTGATCGGCGAGCTTGGTGCGGACCCAGTCGCGGATGGCGTCGGCGGTGAGGGCCTGTCCGGCGGCGTCGGCAGTAGGCACCGCCCACACGGCGATGCGCTGGAAGGTCTCGCTATCCTCTACGCCGCCAGCATGCACCTCGTGGATGCCGGGCATGGCCTCGAGGACCTCGGTAACGGACTGCGGGTGGACGTTTTCGCCGCCGACGATGATCATGTCATCGGCGCGGCCGACCACGTGCAGGAAGTCATGCTCGTCGATGTAGCCCAAATCGCCGATGGAGATGAGCCCGTCTACCTTATTGAGCCGCAGATTCGGGTTGGTATAGCCGGTCATTGCAGTGGAGTTGGTCAGGTAAATCTCTCCCACCTCGCCGCGCGGAACCGGGTGGCCCTCCTTATCGAGGATGCGCAGCTTCGTGCCCGAGGCTACGCGCCCGGCGATGGTGGGGTTGGCGGCCACCTGATCCATGGTGGCGGTCGTCGCCAGTGCGAGCTCGGTGGATCCGTACACGTTGCACAGGATGGCGCCGAAGCGCTCATTGGTCTCCTTGACCACCTCCGGGGTCAGCGCGTTGCCGGCCGAGGCGATGAATTGCAGGCTCGAGGTATCGAACTCGCCAGCTGGGTCCCGCTCCACCAAGCGCTTGAAAAAGATGGGGGAGGAAATCATGCCATCGAGGCGGTAGCGCTGGACATCGTCAAGCACCTGCTCCGCGTCGAATACGCGGCGGGTGACGATGGTATTGCGTAGGCCCAGCGCGATATTGATGCAGGCCCAGCCCCAGGTGTGAAAAATGGAGGCGGTGAGCTGCAGGCGCTGGTCGGCGCGCCATGGAATGGTATCCACGATGGAGGCCAGCACCACCGGCAGGGTCGGCTCCGGTCGCACAATGCCCTTCGGAATGCCGGTGGTGCCGGAGGACATGAGCACAATCGGGCCGTGCTTGGGGAAGCGCGGCAGCTCCACGGCCGGTGGGTTCTTCACAATCTTGTCTAACTTCGGCAGCTCGCTTGCCCCGGTATCGTGCGCGATGATGACCGGGATATCGGTGTCCACGCGGTCGATGAACTCATCATCCACGACGAGCACATTGATGCCATTCTCCTCGATGCAGCCGGCCAGCTGCTCCGGGGAGGAGCCCACGTTGAGCAGGTAAATAGAAGCGCCCACATAGCCCTTGGCGCCGAGCGGAATGATGATGCCGCGGCCGTTGCGCGCCATGACGCCGAGGCGAATCTCGGGCAGGTCCAGCGAGCGGAGGTAGCGGGCGAAGCCCTGCGTGTGGGTGCGCAGCTGGCGGTAGGTGAGGGTGCCGTCGTCGTCGATAAGCGCCAAGCGCTCCGGGCAGGCGAGGTAGCCCTGTTCGATCTCGCGCGCGGTGGTGAAGCGGTAGCGGGCCAGGTTCGGCAGCAGGTTGAGCTGGGCCTTCGCGCCGCCTTGGTGGCTGACGAGTCCGGCGTTAAGAAGCGCCGGCACGAACCGGCCGAGGGCTGCAGCGTGGAATGTGAAATCAGAAAAATTCACGGTTGGGGTAGCTCCAAATAAGCGAAGATAACAAAAAGGTAACCATGGACGATATCGTGAGAGAGGCGCGCGGTGTTGCCGCCAACTCGAAATATGTTACAGAAGTGACTACAGTTACCAGAAGTTACTGGTGTTTCTAGAAAAGGATCTCATGAAATCTCTGCAGCTCAAAGTCCTCTCCGTGGTGGCTTCCGCGCTGGCCGTCGTAGGCGTGGCTGTCGCGCCGCAGGCCACCGCCGCGGAGCGCAACCTGGTAGCCTTCGGCGATTCCGTCCTTGCGGATCCAGACGCCGGCTCCTACTTTGCTCACCGTTTCGATCCCTCTAAGGGTGTGGGCGTTGATTGCCCTACCTCCAATAACTACGCCAAGCGCGCCGGCGCCAAGCTGCGCCTTCCGGTGCGGGATTTCTCCTGCTCCGGTGCCGTGTCCATGTCCAAGGGTCCGCAGGTTTCTCAGCAGGTGGATGCGGCCATCCGTACCGGCGCGCTGAGCCCAGCCACTAACCGCGTGGTTATCACCACTGGCTTTAATGACACTTACAACCACCGCGATATGAGCCTGCCGCAGATTCGCAAGCAGTTCGCGGACCGCACCGCCCCGCAGATCGAGCGCATTAAGCGCGCGGCCCCGAACGCTCGCGTTCAGATCGTGGGATACCCCACCATCGGCACCGGCCCTTATTACTGCCTCTTCCACTTCGGCCCGCGCCCGGCTGATTCCACGTTCCTGCCGGGTATTCAGGACTTTGAGAATAAGGCACAGTGGATGCAAGTGGATCTGGCGGCGCGCACCGGCGTGCAGTTCTTGGATATGAAACCTTCCACCCGCAATAACGGCATGTGTGCCGATGCAAATCAGCGCATGTGGGCTGGTCTGGTGGACTTTAGTGCTGGCGACGGCAACCTGCCCATCCATATGAACCAGCGCGGCCACGAGCATGCGGCCAACGTCATTGCCCGCTCTTAAAAAGAATTTTCAATAATGCGCCGGTTTTGAAAATATAGTACGCTCGGGCGCATGACTGTAAAAGCTGTTATTGCCCGCTCCAAGGGCGCGGAAGTCGAAACCGTCAACATCGTTGTCCCCGACCCCGGCCCTAACGACGTCATCGTGCGCGTCCAGGCCTGCGGTGTATGCCACACCGACCTTGCCTACCGCGATGGCGATATCGAAGACGCCTTCCCCTTCCTGCTCGGCCACGAGGCCGCAGGCGTGGTAGAAACCGTAGGTTCTGCGGTTACCCACGTGGAGGAAGGCGACTTCGTCATTTTGAACTGGCGCGCCGTGTGCGGCGAGTGCCGCGCCTGCAAGAAGGGCGAGCCAAAGTACTGCTTCAACACCCACAATGCCTCGAAGAAGATGACCCTCGAGGATGGCACCGAACTTACCCCTGCGCTGGGCATCGGTTCCTTCGCGGAGAAGACCCTGGTCCACGAGGGTCAGTGCACCAAGGTGGAAGACACCGACCCAGCCGCCGCTGGCCTGCTGGGCTGCGGCATCATGGCGGGCCTCGGCGCTGCCGTGAATACCGGCGATATCCAGCTCGGCGAGTCCGTTGCCGTCTTCGGCTGCGGCGGCGTTGGCATGGCTGCCATTGCGGGCGCCAAGCTGGCGAGCGCGGCGAAGATCATCGCCGTGGATATCGACGAGTCCAAGCTGGAGACTGCCCGCGAGTTCGGCGCGACCGACACCATCTGCTCCAAGGACCTTTCGGAGCAGGAGGTTATTGACGCCGTCCGCGAGCTCACCGGCGGCTTCGGCACCGACGTGTCTATCGACGCCGTGGGCATCCAGCCCACCTGGCGCCAGGCCTTTTACTCCCGCGACCACGCCGGCCGCATGGTCATGGTGGGCGTGCCGAACCTCACCGACCACGTGGACATTCCGGCCATCGACCTCTACGGCCGCGGCGGCTCCATCAAGCCTGCGTGGTACGGCGATTGCCTCCCAGAGCGCGATTTCCCCGCCTACGTAGCGCTGTCCAAGGCCGGCAACTTCCCGCTGGACAAGTTCGTCTCCGAGCGCATTGCGCTTGACGACGTCGAGCAGGCCTTTACCACCATGAAGTCCGGCAAGGTTCTGCGTTCCGTGGTGGAGTTCTAATGCGTATCGATAGCACGGTTACTTCTGGCAAGTTCCGCCTCGATGGCGGCGAGTGGGACGTGGACAATAACGTCTACGTCGTGGGCGATGACTCCAGTGTGTACGTGGTGGATCCCTCCCACGATCTCGATGCGGTAGCAGAGCTCGTTGGCGATCGCCGCGTGGAAGGCATCTTGCTCACCCACGCGCACAATGACCACTGCGAGCTCGCCCCCGAGGCCGCCAAGCGCTTCGATACCGAGGTCTACCTGCACCCGGACGATGACATGCTGTGGCAGGAGTCCAATGGCGATGCTCCGTACACGCCATTGGCGGACCGCGGTCAGTTCGATATTGGCGGCGAGAAGATCACGGTCTACCACACCCCGGGGCACTCGCCGGGCTGCGTGGTGCTGCACGTGGGCGAGACGCTGCTGTCGGGCGATACGCTCTTCAACGGCGGCCCCGGCGCCACCGGCCGCAAGTACTCCGACTTCGATGTGATCATCGAGTCGCTGAAGAACGTCGTCTTCACCCTGCCGGAGGACACCAAGGTCCTGCCAGGGCATGGCGACGCCACCACGGTGGGCGCGGAGGCCGCGCGCATCGACGAATACATCGAGCGCGGCTACTAGCCTCTAGTACGCCCGCAGGTACTCGCCGTAGCCGGACTTAAGCAACGGCTCGGCGAGTTTTTCTAGCTGGGCGCGGTCGATGAAGCCGGCTTCGAAGGCGGCCACTTCTGGTGAGCCAATAACGATGCCGGTGCGCTTTTGCATCACCTCAACGTAGGCGGAGGCCTCGCTCATCGAGTCCACCGTTCCCGTATCGAGCCACACGCTGCCGCGGTGCAGGCGCTGGACATTGAGCTCGCCGCGGCGCAGGTACTCCTCGTTTACCGCCGTGATCTCCAGTTCACCGCGGCCGCTGGGCTCGATACCCTTGGCAATCTCCACGACGGAGTTGTCATAAAAGTACAAGCCCACCACCGCGTGGTTCGACCGCGGCACTTCCGGCTTTTCCTCGATGCTCAGTGCATGGCCTGCGGCGTCGAATTCCACCACGCCATAGCGCTGCGGATCCGAGACCTCGTAGGCGAAGATGATGCCGCCCTCCGGATCTTGACAGTGGGCGAGCTCGCCGCCGAAGCCGTGGAAGATATTATCGCCGAGCACCAGCGCGACGCTGTCGTCTCCAATAAACTCCTCGCCAATCAAAAAGGCCTGCGCGAGCCCCTCCGGCCGCGGTTGGACCGCGTAATCGATCATGAGTCCGAGCTGTGATCCATCGCCAAAGAGGCGCTGGAAGGCCCCCGCATCCTCCGGGGTGGTAATGATGAGAATCTCCCGAATACCCGCCTGAATGAGCGTGGTTAGCGGGTAATAAATCATCGGCTTGTCATAAATGGGCATGAGCTGCTTCGAGATGCCCTTGGTAATCGGGTAGAGCCGCGTGCCGGAACCGCCGGCCAGGATGATGCCTTTCATTTAATCCTCCGGGTACAGCGCCAAGTACAGGGCAAGGGCCGCGCGCCAGTTCTGCGGCTTGAAGCCCGTAGCCTCGATTTTATCTAGCGCAAGCGTCGACTCCTTGGGGCGCGGCGCCTCGGGGCCCGCGATTTCGCGGTACTGCTCGGTGCTTACCGGAGTGACCTCGGCCGGGTCGTGGCCGAGCCCGATGAACACGGCCATGGCAATCTCATCGCGGCCCACGGTATCGCCCGAGTTGGAGAGGTTATACACGCCGTAGTCCGCGTCGGAATTGAGCAGGTGGACGATGCCCTTGGCCAAGTCCTCAGCAAACGTGGGCCGCCCGCGCTGGTCATGGATGACCTTCGGCTCCACGCCCTTAGTGGCCAGCCGGCGCATGGTGGACATGAAATTCTCGCCATCGCCAAAGACCCAGGAAGTACGGATGACGTAGTGCTGCGGCGCGGTCTGCGCGGCGGTATCGCCCGCGGCTTTTGACGCCCCGTATGCACTGAGCGGCGACGGTAGCTCCTCCTCGGAGTGGACCTCGTTCGCCCCATCGAAGATATAGTCGCTCGAGACATGCACCAGCGTGATCTGGTTTTCTGCGGCGATGCGCGCCAGCCGTGCGGGCGCTTCCGCATTGACGGCCCAGGCGGCGGCGCGGTCGTTTTCGGCGCCGTTGACATCGTTATACGCCGCGCAATTAATGATGGCCGAGTACTGCTTCCAATTCCGTTCCGGCGGATTGGTGATGTCGAAGTCGGCGTGGGAGCAGAATTCGGCGTCGGCAAGCAGGCGCTTCAACGCCCGCCCCAACTGCCCGTTCGCGCCCGTGACAAGGATGCGCCGGGCGGGCATTGGGCTCACCTCTGCAAGATCGGGGTGCTGCTTGTCCTTTTCCGAAATCTCGGTGGGCTCCAGCGGCCAGTCCACGATGTTAAGGTTCACCGCGGCGTATCGAGCCTCGGCCGACCAGTGCTCATTGACCAGATAACAGTAGGAGGTTTCCTCCAGCGCCTGAAAGCCATTGGCGACGCCCCGAGGGACAAACACCGCAGTCTCCGGCCCCACCTCGTGGGTGACGACCTCGCCAAAGCTATCCGATCCCTCGCGCAAGTCGCACCATGCGCCGAAAATCTTGCCCTGCGCCACCGAGACGAGCTTGTCCCACGGCTCAGCGTGCAGTCCGCGCGTAGCACCGGCGTGGTTGAAAGAGATATTGTTCTGTACCGGCTGGAAGCTCGCGAGCTCGGGTGCGAGTCCGGTGAATTTTTCGCGTTGCCAATTCTCCTTGAACCAGCCGCGGTTATCGCCGTGCACGTCGAGGTCGATGATGAGCAGCCCCGGGATGGCGGTTTCGGTAATACGCATATCTACTGTCCTTGCTGCTTGTAGCGGGCTTCCACGTTTTCTTTCTCGGGCTTCCACCAGTCTTCGTTATCGCGATACCACGCGATGGTGGCTTCGAGACCGGCGCGGATATCCGTGAACCGCGGGGTCCATCCCAGCTCGCGACGCAGCTTGGCGGCGTCCATGGCATAACGCTGGTCATGGCCGGGGCGGTCCGCCACGTGCTCATAGAGTACGCGCCCATTGCGGGTGTGGCCCATGATTTCGCAGATCAGCTCAATGACCTGCTTATTGTTTATATCTTCCTGGTCTGCCCCGATATTGTAGGTCTCCCCGATGCGGCCCCGCTCGAGGATGGCGAGCACTGCTTTGTTGTGGTCATCGACGTGGATCCAATCGCGCACCTGCTCGCCCGTGCCGTAGAGCTTGGGCGTGTGTCCGGAGAGGATATTGGTGATTTGGCGGGGGATGAACTTCTCGATGTGCTGGTACGGCCCGTAATTATTGGAGCAGTTTGAGATGGTCGCGCGGAGCCCGAAGGAACGCACCCATGCTCGCACGAGGTGGTCAGACCCCGCCTTGGTGGCTGAGTATGGGCTAGAGGGAGCGTAGGCGGTGTCCTCAGTAAACTTGGTGTCTGCCCCGATTTCCAGATCGCCGAAAACCTCGTCAGTGGAGACATGGTGGAGGCGGGTATCGTGCTTCCGGCAGGCTTCCAGAAGGGTGAATGTGCCTACGAGGTTCGTGTGGATGAAGGGCGAGGGGTCGCGCAAAGAATTGTCGTTATGGGACTCGGCGGCAAAATGAACCACTACATCGGCAGCGGCGACGAGCGGTTCTACGGTGGCGGGATCGGCGATATCCCCCTCCACGAGGTCAATATCGAGGCCGGCGAGGTTGGCGCGGTTTCCGGCGTAGGTGAGTTTATCGAGCACCGTAACGCGGGTATCGGGGCGCGCCTGGCATATTAGGCGCACGAAATTGGCGCCGATAAAACCGGCGCCGCCAGTGACGAGCATCGTTTGCATGGTTATCCAGTGTAGGGCAGTCGGGCGCGCGGCTGTGGCAGGCCGCGGGCCCCGGTCAGGCCGCGCCCGGGGGCGACGGCGGTGGCGAAGGCGGATCAGTGAGCCTGCGGGCCGGGGCTTGTTCCGCGGCGGGGTGGTCGTTGACCTCCACGGTGGGCGATAAGCCGTTGGCGTGGGCGGCTCGGTATCCTACCCGGCCCGTGTCGGGGTCTCGTTCGGCGTGTCCCATTCCGTTGCGGCCATCGCGGTAATCGTTATTGTCCACGTGGTGCCGGCGGCACAACAGAGTGAGGTTCTTGAGGTCGGTGGCGCCACCGTGAGACCAGGCTTGGAGATGGTGGACATCGCAGTCCTGCCACGGACGGTGACACTCTGGGTGCGTGCAGACGAGTTCGGAGGCCGCTAGGGCGAGCTTTTGCCAGAGGGACGCGGTGCGCTTGGTGCGGCCAAGCTCGAGGGGGAAGCCCTTGTCGTCCACGGCACAGAAGAAATCGTGCCGCGCGCCGCCGAGGCGGAGAATGTCGAGCGGGGTGAGCTCGATGCCGGTGCTGGTGGCGAAGCGGGTATCGCCGCCCATTGCCTCCAGTTCCTCCAAGGTGGTGGCGACGAAGAAGGAACCGAGTCCGTCGGAGTTCTTTTGGGTGGCGGAAAGGTAGCTCGACAGGGCAGCGGTTAGTTGGTCCGCCATGCGCTGGGTATAGGTGCGGGTATCATCCTCGGCGCTGAGATCCGCGCTGCCCTTATTTTTGGCGGGGGCAAAGGCGCTGGCGAGGATGGCGGCCGCAGAGGCATCGAGGTAGCCGGAGATATGCACACCGCCGTCAGCATCTTGGCGGGAGATGCTAAAGCGGCGCTTGCGGGTAGCGGCGTGCGGGTCGGGCTCGCCGGCTGGGTTGAGAGCGTGCTTATTCGCTTTGCGGATGGCCTTGCGTAGCCACTCGCGCAGGGAATCGAAGGAACGACGCTTGGCCTGCTCGAGAGCCTGGTTGCGCAGTTCGCTCGGGCCGGGGATGGCGTATTTGCTGAGGCTGCGCAACTCGTTCTCGATGAGGTTGAGGATGCGCTCGGGGATAGGTTCTTCCTCAAAGAGCTTCTTGCGACGCTTCTCCTCCTCGCGGCGCTCGCGGTCAGCGCGGCGGCGGGATTCTTCCTCGGCTCGGGCGCGTGCGTCCTCGTCCGCATCGGGGTCCGCAGGGGGAGTGGGCTCCGGATCGGGGATGGGGGCGAAGAGGTTGCGTCCATTGCGGAGGCGGGCGGCGGCCTCGGCATCGGTAAGTCCGAGGCGCGTGGTCAGGTAGTCCTTGGCCTTGGAAGAACCAACGCGGCGGCCGGCGTCATCCCGCTCTGCGATGAAAGCGAAGGCGGCGTCGATGGTGGACTTATTGCCTAGCGCCCGCTCCAAGTGTTCGAAATGCGAATGAAGAAGCTCGAAGGACAGATCGGAAGGATCCTGCATGAGGCTGCGCAGCTGGGTCAGCCCAGTGGCAACCTGTGCGATGGCGGAGTCTATCTCCGCGTGCTTGGTGGTATGCATGATCCCTCCCTTCCTTTTCGTTTACATGTTCTATCTTACCCAGATAAAACACCCCGTCAACAGGAAAGAAGGGATTGGTCAATAGATTAGACATTCCCCAAACAAACGCAGTCAAAACCCCGCAAAGCGGGGCCAAAACCACTAATTCGGGAAGGGAGGAAGGGCCTTCTGGTTAAGCCAGGCGTCTACGGTGGCGTCGAAAAGCGCGGCGTCAGGAGCGGCGGCGCGGAAGTCATCCAGCAGCATGGAAGGCTCTACTACCGAGTGTTGGTGTTCGGTGAGGTAGCTGCGGAGGGTGGTAAAGAAGGCGTCGCCAAGCAGCCGGTGAATGGCGTGCACGGTCAAGGCGCCGCGCTTATACACGCGGTCATCGAACATGTCGCGCGCACCCGGATCAGAAACGGTGAGGTTCTGCGCCTTGCGTCCCAGGACGTTGTAGTGGGAACGCGCCGCCTCGCGCGCGGTGGTCTCGCCCTTGTGCTCGCCCCATAGCCACTCGCTGTAGCAGGCAAAACCCTCGTTGAGCCAAATATGCTTCCACTCGCCTAGGCCCACGGAATTGCCAAACCACTGGTGGGAAAGCTCATGAGCGATGAGGCGCTCGAAGGCGTGATCGCCCTTGATGTGGTTGGAGCCAAAGATGGACAGGCCTTGCGCCTCTAGGGGAATCTCCAGCTCATCTTCCGTGATGACCACCTGATAATCCGCAAAGGGATACGGGCCATAGAGGGAAGAGAAGAAGTCCACCATTTCCTGCTGCTGGGCAAACTCATTCAGCACGCGCTCGCGCAGCGCGGCCGGCGCCCAAGCGCGCGTGGAAGGCCCCAAATCAAAAGTAGAGAACTCTCCTACCTGCACCGCCGCCAGATAGGTGGCCATGGGCTCGCGGGTGCGGTAGTGCCAGCGCGTGGTGGAACCGCCCGCTCGGCGGGAGACAAGGTCACCATTAGATACCACGATGAAGGGGTCATCGGCCGTAACGATGATGTCATAGAGTGCCTTGGCAGAAGGCGTATCGTCGCAGGGGAACCAGCTCGGCGCGCCATTGGGTTGGCTGGCCACCAGCGAACCGGACTCGGTTTCTTCCCAGCCAATCTCGCCCCAGGTGGTGCGGATCGGCCGCGGGCTGCCGCCATAGCGAATCACCAGCTCAAACTCCGTGCCGGCCGCAATCTCTTCTGCGAAACGCAGGCGCAGCTTGCCGGAGGACTGGCGGAATTTAGCCACCCGCGGCGCACCCTTTGCGGTCACGCGCCGGGCCACCATCGCCCCGCCCAGATCCAGGGTCAGGGACGCCAAATCTTCATCGGCCCGGATGGCCAAAGTAGCCTCGCCGTGGAGCAGGTTGGGCTCCACGCGGTAGGTCAAATCCAGCGTGTAGTGGGAAACCTCGAAACCGAGGTTAAAATCCACGCCGGTATAAGGATCAGTGTGGGCACGCGAAAGGGCGGTAGGAAGCAACTTCATAATGCTGCAAGCCTACCGCCCTTTTAGTCGCGGAAAGAAACGAGCTTATTTATTGAAAGCGCGCTCGAAGACCGGCCAAGAATCCTTGAGGTCCGCAATCCAGTGCGGCCAGGAGTGGGTGCCGGTATTGCGGAAGTTGTAGGTCGCCGGGATGCCAGCCTGGTCCAGCTTGGCCTTGAAGTTGTGGGTGCAGTAGTTCACGCCAGCCTCGATGGCGCCGCCTTCCACCTGCAGCTGAGCGGAGCCCACAGCAGCGATAGCAGGGTTATTTCCCTTGCCCACGTGATAGGAGAAGGTATCCTCCTTGCCGGCCAACCCGGAACCGGAAGAGATGTACAGCTCCGTGCCGCGCAGCTTCTCGTGGTTCATCATTGCGTCGTTATAGCGGTTGGTGGGGGAGCCGAACGGGCCCCACATCTGCTCCGCGGTAGCGCCGCCGCGGTTGACGGTAAGCTCAACGGCCTTGTGCTCTACCGGGTAAGCGGTGGCTGCGCAGCCGGCGTAGGAACCGACCGCGTCGTAGAAGCCCTGGTTGTGCTCCGCCAGCAGCAGGGAGGAGGTTGCGGACATGGACATGCCCGCGATGGCACGGTGGTTATCGGCCTTGATGTGGCCCTCGATGGCACCCGGCAGTTCCTTGCTAAGGAAGGTTTCCCACTTCTGCGGGCCCTTGAGGTACTTAGAGTTCGGTTCGGAGACCCAGTCGGTGTAGTAGGAGAAAGCACCGGCCTGTGGGACGACCACGTTGACGTTCTTGGAGTGGTAGAAATCGACGGCGTCAGAAAGCTTCAGCCAGTCCATGTCCTGCTCCGCGCCGCCTGCACCGTTGAGCAGGTAGATGGTCGGGCGGTTCTCATCCGTCGCGCGAATGACGGCCAGCGGAATCTTGCGGCCGTTCATGGCAGGGGAGGTGGCCTGCAGCTTTTCGACGCGCGGATCGTCCTTGTACTTCTGGTACCAGGTCAGCTGCTCCAACTCCGGGGTGACCTCTAGTGGGGCCAGGGTGGACTGGGCGGCGTTGCCCGCTACCTGCTGCGGGGTGAGCTGTGCGGCACCCGCTAGCGGGGCGCAAGCCAAGCCTGCACACACGGCGGTGGCGGCAAGGATGGAGCTAAGACGCTTCATAGTGCTTCTTTCCTATAGTTATGAACTCGCTGATTATACTTCTGCGCTACTTATTCCGCGACGCCGCCAGCCTCTGCGGCTCCAGCGGCCTCTGCACCCTCTGCGTCCTTGCCCTCGACAAAGTCCTTGTCCGGGGACTGGTCAGCGGCGCTCGGGGCGTCCTTCACCTGCGCATCTTCCTCGGCCTGCGGCGCATCGATGGAAAGCTCGTTGGGCTTTACCTCCGGCTCGGCCGGTGCTTCTGCGGCGTCCTTAGCAAAGCCACGCTCGAAGGTTGCCCAGGAGGTGAAGAGATCATTGCGCCAGCCCGGCCAGGAGTGGGTGCCGGTATTGCGGAAGTTCCAGTCCGCCTTCATGCCCTGGGAGTCCATCTTGGCCTTGAGGTCATGGGTGCAGGAGTTCATCGCGGCCTCGATGACGCCGCCCTCAACGATGAGGGTGGAAGAGCCCGGAACACCCCAGTCATTGGCGCCGCCCAGGCCGGAGTTGACCGAAACATAAGTCTCGGACTTGCCCAGGTTATTCGGATTAGCGTTCACCAAGGCATCGTTGTACACGTTGTACTCGCTGCCCATAGCGCCCCACATCTGATCGGCCGAGCCACCGCCGCGGTTGACAGTCAGCTGGGTGTACAGGCGCGGCAGCGGGCGAGAGGTGGAAGCGCAGCCAGAGAAGGAGCCCACGGCGTTGTAGAAGCCCGGGTTGTGCTCCGCCAGTAGTAGAGAGGAGGTAGCGGACATGGACATGCCGGCAATCGCGCGCTTGCCATTGCCGCCGATGTGGTCTTCCAATGCGCCCGGCAGCTCCTTGGTGAGGAAGGTTTCCCACTTCTGCGGGCCCTTGAGATAGCCGCTATTCGGGGAGGATACCCAGTCGGTGTAGTAGGAGAAGGCGCCGGCCTGCGGGATGACCACGTTGACGTCCTTGGACGTGTAGAAGTCCACCATGTCCTGCATGCCCTCGGCCTTAGGGTCGATGTCGTGGTTGGCGGTGGCGGTCAGCCAGTCCATGCCCTGCTCGGCACCGCCGGCGCCGTTGAGCAGGTACAGGGTGGGGCGCTTCTTATCAAAGTTGCCGTCCGGGGTGATGACCGCCAGCGGAACCTCGCGGCCGCCCATGGCGGCGGAGGTGGCGGTCAGGGCCTTAACGTGGTTGCCGTAGTGCTTGCCCTGGCCGCTCTTGTGACCGAAGGCGTAGCCCTTCCACTTGTCCTTATCTTTCAGCTTGGAAATATCCACCACGCGGTTTTCGCCTTCGGTGGTGATGGCGTAGTTGATGTTTTCCGCATCCGCCGAGTCGGTGAGGTTTACCTCGCGGATGGTGGACGGGGTGGCGTCGCCCTGGATCTCGGCCGGCTCGACGGCGGAGGCGATAGGGGCGGAGAGGACTCCAGCCGCGATGGCGATGCCTGCGACGCTGGAGCCGATAGAGCGCAAAGTATGCATATTTTAGCTTCCTCGAGTTAAGAGAATCTTCTCAGTAGGTATCGTTCCGCAAAGCGGGAATGTTAGCAAGACTCTATGCCTTAATAGCCCTTTTAATGTAGCAAAACCTGTGACGCATGTGGTTTGTGTGCCATAATTCTGAACGCGGCGCGTATGTAACGGTGGCGCTACAATCTCCGCTAGTACTAAACGTGTGAATAATGCGGTCCCCAACCGCGGACCCATCCCTCGCTCTAGGCAAGTAAAAACACAGAAAGAAGCATAATGAACGTTTTCGATTCCATCCTCGTGGCCATCAACGAAGTTCTGGGCCAGTTCCTGCATACCGGTTCTTCCATGTCCTCCACCGCTGCACTGGCTCTCGGCCTGTTCTAAAACACCGATTCCATAGCCCTGCGTGGGGGCGTCGCGCGCTTGCCGACGCCACCGTGCAGGGCCTTTGCGTGTTTTACCCCCGAAGCGTGGGGTACTCGGGCACAAGAGTGTGACCCAATGCGCGACATGGAGGGGAAAGTTACGTATCCTAAAGGGCGTGACTAATGAACATTATGACGTAGTAGTACTCGGCGCGGGCCCTGGCGGCTACGTGGCCGCCATCCGTGCAGCTCAGCTTGGTAAGAAAGTTGCCGTAATCGAGAAGCAGTACTGGGGCGGTGTCTGCCTCAACGTAGGCTGCATCCCTTCCAAGGCGCTGCTGAAGAACGCTGAGGTTGCCCACACCTTCAACCACGAGGCCAAGGACTTCGGCATCTCCGGTGATGTCTCCTTCGACTTCGGTGTTGCCCACAAGCGTTCCCGCAAGGTTTCCGCGGGCATCGTCAAGGGTGTCCATTACCTGATGAAGAAGAACAAGATCACCGAGATCAACGGCCTTGGCTCCTTCAAGGACGATAAGACCATCGAAATCACCGATGGTGATGACAAGGGCAAGACCGTCACCTTCGATGACTGCATCATCGCTACCGGCTCCGTGGTCAAGTCCCTGCCGGGCGTAGAACTCGGCGGCAACATCGTCTCCTACGAGGAGCAGATCCTCAACGATGAGGCCCCGAAGTCCATGGTCATCGTCGGCGCCGGCGCCATCGGCATGGAATTTGCTTATGTTCTTTCCAACTATGGCGTGGACGTCACCATCGTGGAGTTCATGGACCGCGTCCTGCCGAACGAGGACAAGGACGTCTCCAAGGCCATTGCCAAGGAGTACAAGAAGCTCGGCGTCAAGCTGCTGACCGGCTACAAGACCACCTCCGTGAAGGACAACGGCGATAATGTCACCGTTGAGGTGGAGTCCAAGGATGGCTCCAAGCAGGACACCCTGACCGTGGACCGTGCCATGATCTCCATCGGCTTCGCCCCGCGCACCGAGGGCTTCGGCCTAGAGAACACCGGCGTTGAGCTCACCGAGCGCGGCGCTATTGCCATCGATGACACCATGCGCACCAACGTTGACCACATCTACGCCATCGGTGACGTCACCGCGAAGCTGCAGCTGGCCCACGTTGCTGAGGCACAGGGCGTTGTCGCCGCAGAGACCATCGCCGGCGTGGAGACCCAGCTTTTGGGCGACTACATGAACATGCCGCGCGCTACCTTCTGCAACCCGCAGGTCGCTTCCTTCGGCTACACCGAAGAGGCCGCAAAGGAGAAGTTCGCGGACCGCGACATTAAGGTCGCTACCTTCCCGTTCTCCGCTAACGGCAAGGCTGCTGGCCTCAATGAGACCGCGGGCTTTGTCAAGCTCATCGCGGACGGCGAGTACGGCGAGCTCATCGGCGGGCACATGGTGGGCTCCAACGTTTCCGAGCTGCTGCCAGAGCTGACCCTGGCGCAGCGCTTCGACCTCACCGCTGAGGAAATCGGCCGCAACGTTCACACCCACCCGACCCTCTCTGAGGCCATGAAAGAAGCTGCCGAGGGTATTGGCGGCCACATGATTAACCTCTAAGCAGGGCTGCTTGCCGACGTCGGCCTTTCTCCCACCACCGCCCTAGCGGCGGCGGGAGGCTAGGACCTCGGCACACCACAACGGCAACAGCATCGGCACCGCTGATCCTCCTCCGCCCACACGGGGCAGGAGGGAAGCAGCGGTGCCGATGCTCTTTGTGTGCATAACGCGCGCAACCCTCACCGCTACTCGAAAATTTTTCGAGTAGCTTTCGAGTAGTTTTCGAGTACTGCCAAACCGGCAGGTCATAACGTTATTTACTCGTAACGAACTCTTTCGAGTAGCTTTCGAGTAGTTTTCGAGTAGGTCGATTGGCGCCGAAGACGCTAGTAGGGTGCCACGGCGGAGCGGTGGGCATCGACGTTGATGACCTCGTTGATGGGTGGAAAGGCGCGCTGCGCGCAGTTCTCGCGCGGGCACGTGCGGCAGCCGGAGCCGATGGGGGTGGCCGAGGAAAGATCGCTGAGATCGAGCCCCTCGGCGTAGACGGTGCGGTCGGCGTGCCGGGCTTCGCAGCCTAGTCCGATGGCGAAGAGCTTATCGGTATCGCCAAAACGCCCTTGGTGGTGCTGGACGGCGCGCGAAATCCACAGGTAGTTGCGGCCATCGGGCATTTGGGCCAGCTGGCGGGAGATAATGCCGGGCTGGGCGAAGGTCTCGTAGACATTCCACAGCGGGCAGGTGCCGCCGTTATTGGAAAAGTGCACGCCGGTGGCGGATTGGCGCTTGGACATATTGCCTGCGCGGTCGACGCGGACAAAAGTAAAAGGAATGCCGCGGAGGTTATCGCGCTGCAGGGTGGACAGGCGGGAGGCCACGGATTCATAGCCCACGCCGAAGACCTGGCAGAGGTATTCCACGTCGTAGCCGGAGCGCTCGGCTTCGGAATGCATCAGTGCATAGGGCATCACGGTGGCGGCGGCGAAGTAGCTGGCCAAGCCGCGCTGTGCGAGGTTGCGCGAAGCATCCGAGGTAAACGCCTCTTCCCCCACTAGGGCGGCGATGTCCTCCCCGGCCTCGAGGAAGCTCAGCTCCGCGGCCATGCGGAAGGCGCGCTGGCCTTCGCTCAGGCGCGACGCGAGCCGGAACTCGCCGGTCTCGCGGTTAAAGCTGTGTAGCGTGCCATCCATCTGGGAAGTGATGTGGATATCTACGTTGTGGCGATCGCGCAGGCGCTGGGTCAGGGCATGTTCGGTGTCGCGAATGCCGAATTGGGTGACCGAGAGGGCGTCGGCAAGCTGCTCTGCATGGTGGTCCAGGTTGTCCAAGTAGTTTTGGCGAGCGTAGAAGAAGTCGCGCACCTCGTCGTGCGGCATGGATAGGGCCTGGGTGGCCTCGGTGGTGCGGCGGGCATCGGTGGCCAGCGAGAGCTTATCACGCACATTGCGGTAGCGACGGTGGACGTCTACCAGCGTGCGAGCCACGGTGGGATGGTTATAGACCAGCTCGGAGAGCTCCTGCAGCTCGACAGGGGAGGGGCAGAGCTCCTTGTCTTGGATGACGTCCTGGATCTCGGCAAGAAGGCGGGAGTCGTCATCACGGGAGAAGAAGGTGGCATCGACGCCGAAGACCTCCGTGATGCGCAGGAGCACCGGGACGGTGAGCGGGCGGACGTCGTGCTCGATCTGATTGACGTAGCTGGCGGAGAGCCCCAGCGTCGCAGCAAGGGAAGCCTGACTGAGATCGCGCTCACGGCGAAGCTGGCGAAGGCGAGATCCCACATACGTCTTACTCATGCCGGCAAGGTTACTGGCTGGCCTGCGGGTGTGCACCCTAATCGCAAAGATCTTGCAAAGAATGTTCACGTTCCTGTGGGGTGCATGTGGGTTTCATGCGAAAGTTTGACGCATAAAGGGGTGAGGCGATCACTCTAGTAACAGCGGGTGACCAAGTTCACAATCAAGTGGACATTTACGCAACGTCAATATTGCGGAATTCCGACCTGCCAAGGTAGTGACGTTTTGTCCCGAGGCTTTTAAGGCAACCCTTGCCTAAAAGAATTCTGACTTTAACCGTACCGCCGTACCGTTAGGTGAAACGCTGCAGGAATTGACTAGTAACCAGCGGTTAAGCCCAGTTAAAGTGAGGGCGACAATGGAGGTGTCATGACTTTAAGAAATCCGGACCGTGAGGCAGTAGCTCACGGCCACATCACTAACGAACCAATCCGCCAGAAGCCGGGAGTGCCCTCCTGGGTTCTGAAGCTCATCATGGCCGTCACTGGCCTGCTTTTCGCCCTCTTCGTTGTTGGCCACATGGCCGGCAACCTGAAGTTGTACTTGCCGGCGCACGGCGGCGAAGAGGCGCTGGATGAATACGGCGCATTCCTGCGCTCCATGGGCGAGCCACTGTTCCCGCACGGGGGCGCATTGTGGATCATCCGCGCCGTCCTGCTGGTTGCCATCCTTGCCCATATCTACGGTGCGATCGCTTTGACTGCCCGCTCCAAGGCTTCCCGCGGCAAGTTCAGCCGCAGCAACCTTATGGGTGGCCTAGATTCCTTCGCCACCAAGACCATGCTGGTCTCCGGCCTGGTTTTGCTGCTGTTCATCATCTTCCACCTGCTGGACCTGACCATGGGCGTACAGCCCATCGCCCCAGGTGACTTCGCAGAGGGTGCGGTGAAGGCCAACATGATTGCTACCTTCAGCCGCTGGCCGGTCACCATCGTGTACGTGATTGCCATGTGCTTCCTGTTCCTGCACCTCACCCACGGCATTCGCCTTGCCGCCTCTGACCTGGGTATCACCGGTGCGAAGTGGCGTCAGACCTTCCTGATCTTGGCGTACGTCATCCCGGCCGTTGTCTGCATCGGCAACATCGTTATGCCTTTGTCCGTTGCCCTGGGCTTGGTCAGCTAAAGGAGTTAGAAACCCATGACTAATACTGAACTCAAGCGCGAGCACCCTAAGTTCTCGCACCCACAGTCCATCGTTCCGGGCGTATCTGCCGGCAACATTCTGGAATCCCACGAGCCGCACGGCGTGCCGATGAAGGATATGTGGTCCCACCAAAAGGACCACATGCAGCTGGTTTCCCCACTGAACCGCCGCAAGTTTGAGGTCCTCGTGGTTGGTACCGGCCTCTCCGCCGGCGCCGCTGCGGCCGCACTGGGCGAGCTGGGCTACAAGGTAAAGGTATTCACCTACCACGACTCCCCGCGCCGCGCGCACTCCATCGCCGCGCAGGGTGGTGTCAACGCTTCCCGTGCCAAGAAGGTGGACAATGACTCCGCCTACCGCCACACCAAGGACACCGTGAAGGGCGGCGACTACCGCTGCCGCGAGTCCGACTGCTGGCGCCTGGCAAACGAGTCCGTCCGCGTCATCGACCACATGAACGCCATCGGCGCCCCATTCGCTCGCGAGTACGGCGGCACCCTGGCTACCCGTTCCTTCGGTGGTGTGCAGGTCTCCCGTACCTACTACACCCGTGGCCAAACAGGTCAGCAGCTGCAGCTGTCCACCACCTCGGCGCTGTACCGCCAGATTGGCCTGGGCAACGTGGAGCTCTTCGCTCACAACGACCTGCAGGACATCATCGTCTACAACGACAACGGTAAGAAGCGCGCCGGCGGCATAGTTACCCGCAACCTGATTACCGGTGAGCTCAAGGCCTTCACCGGCCACGCAGTCGTGCTGGGTACCGGCGGCTACGGCAACGTCTACCACATGTCCACCCTGGCAAAGAACTCCAATGCCAGCGCCATGATGCGTGCGTACGACAGCGGTGCTTACCTGGCTTCCCCGGCCTTCGTGCAGTTCCACCCGACGGGCCTGCCGGTCAACTCCGATTGGCAGTCCAAGACCATCCTGATGTCGGAGTCCCTGCGTAACGACGGCCGCATTTGGTCCCCGAAGAAGGAGGGCGACGACCGCGACCCGAATACCATTCCGGAAGAAGAGCGCGACTACTTCTTGGAGCGCCGCTACCCGGCATTCGGCAACCTGGTTCCGCGCGACGTTGCTTCCCGTGCCATCTCCCAGCAGATCAACGCCGGCCTGGGTGTTGGCCCGCTGCACAACTCGGTGTACCTGGACTTCCGCGACGCCATCGAGCGCCTGGGCAAGGACAAGATCCGCGAGCGCTACTCCAACCTCATCGAGATGTACGAAGAAGCCATTGGCGAGTCTGCTTATGAGACCCCGATGCGCATCGCCCCGACCTGCCACTTCACCATGGGTGGCCTGTGGACCGACTTTAACGAGATGACCTCTATCGACGGCCTCTTTGCCGCCGGTGAGTGCTCCTGGACCTACCACGGTGCTAACCGCCTGGGTGCAAACTCCCTGCTTTCGGCTTCCGTCGATGGCTGGTTCACCCTGCCGTTTACCATCCCGAACTACTTGGCTGACCACCTCAACGAGGAGAAGCTGGCTGAGGACTCCCCAGAGGCACAGGCAACCCTGGCACAGTCCCAGGAGCGCATCGACCGCCTCATGGGCGTGCGCGGTGAGAACCCGCACGGTCCGTCCTACTACCACCGCCAGCTGGGCGATATCCTCTACCACGGCTGCGGCGTCTCCCGTAACGTCGAGGACCTCAAGACCGCGATCACCAAGATCCGCGAGCTGCGCGAGGACTTCTGGGCTAACGTCCGCATTCCGGGTGAGGCCAATGACATGAACCAGGTGCTGGAGTACGGCCTACGCGTTGCTGACTACCTGGACTTGGGTGAGCTGATGTGTGTTGACGCCCTGGACCGCGATGAGTCCTGTGGTGCTCACTTCCGCGAGGACCACCTCACCGAGGACGGCGAGGCAGAACGCGACGATGAGAACTGGTGCTTCGTTTCCGCATGGGAGCCGGGCGCAAATAAGAACGAGTTCATCCGCCACGCCGAGCCGCTGTACTTTGATTCGATCCCGCTGATGACAAGGAACTACAAGTAATGAAACTGACACTTGAGATCTGGCGTCAAGCCGGACCGACCCAAGAAGGCCACTTCGAGACCGTCCAGGTGGATGACGCCTCTGAGCAGATGTCCATCCTGGAGCTGCTGGACCACGTTAACGAGGGCTACATTGAGCGCGGCGAAGAGCCCTTCGCCTTCGCTTCCGACTGCCGTGAGGGCATTTGCGGTACCTGTGGTTTGACCGTCAATGGTCGCCCGCACGGCCCAGGCCAGAACACCCCTGCCTGCCAGCAGCGCCTGTTCAACTTCACCGATGGCCAGACCGTCAAGCTGGAGCCATTCCGTTCCGCTGCCTACCCGGTCATCAAGGACATGGTCGTGGACCGCGCGGCACTGGATCACGTAATGGAGCAGGGCGGCTACGTCTCCATGGACGCTGGTACCGCTCCGGATGCGGATACCATGCACCTCAACCACGAGACCGCCGAGTACTCGCTGGACCACGCTGCCTGCATCGGCTGCGGCGCCTGCGTTGCTGCCTGCCCGAACGGTGCGGCTCACCTGTTTACCGGCGCAAAGCTGGTCCACCTCTCCCTTATGCCGCTGGGCAAGGAAGAGCGTGGCCGCCGTGCTCGCAACATGGTCGACGACCTGGAAGCCAACTTTGGCCACTGCTCCCTCTACGGTGAGTGCGCCGATGTCTGCCCGGCCGGCGTTCCGCTGACCGCAGTTTCTGCGGTTACCCGCGAACGTGCACGTGCTGCTTTCCGTGGCAAGGACGACTAAGCTAAGGTTATTCCGTAGGAATACTAGGAACGAGAGAAAGACAGAAAGACTCCGCCATGAGCGATAACACCCACGCAGTCGCTGACTACGCCAGCGAGACCTACCCGGAGTTCTCCGGCAAGATTCAGGACACCTACATTGAGGGCTACGATCCAGTATCCTTCGGTGCTCCTCACTCTTCCCTCCTGCGCACCTCCACTTGGGTGGGCATGGGTCTGATCCTGTCTTGCCTCCCAGCCGCCGGCATCCTCATCTGGGGCCTTGGCGTGTGGGATACCCCGCTGGGCACTGCCGGTGAGGGCAACTACTCCCTAACCATCATCATCGGCATTATCGCTCTGGTGGCTGTGGCCATCGCCGCAGTAGGCACCGTCCACTACGGCCGCCGCTACTACCGCAAGTACCGCAAGGAAACCGGCCGCGCTAACTAGTATTCGCTCTTAAGCCAAGCACCGACAACCCCCGATCTCCACAGCATGCACGCCATGCAGGGAGGCGGGGGTTGTTGTCTGTCTGCCGCCAGGACCCAAGACGGCGCCAACATTGCGTTGCTTTAAGCAGCGCTTGCCGACGCCTCCCTCCATACCGTTGCTTCAACGCCCCCCCAGATCGCGATCGAGAGGTGCTCCCCGCGTTCGTAGTTGAACGAAGGCGGATCAGTGGGTGCTGTTGCAAAGTTGGGGCAGTAGGAAGAGCGACGTGAAATAATCACAGCCATGGGTATCTTCTCCGGTCGTCATTTCCCCGTGACATCATTCTGTGGGCAGTGCGGTGGTACTGCCGCTACGGGGTGAGCTACCGCGATCTGGAGGAAATGATGACCGAGCGGGGCGTGCCGGTCGATCACACCACGATCTACCGCTGGGTCCAGAAATACGCCCCTGAGCTGGACAAGCAAACACGGTGGTACCGGCAGGTACCTGATTGGCAGGCCAGTTCCTGGCGGGTGGATGAGACCTATATCCGGGTCGGTGGCAGGTGGTGCTATCTCTATCGGGCGATCACCGCCGGTGGTCAGACCCTGGACTTTTACCTCTCTCCGAAGCGGAACGTGGCTGCAGCGAAGCGTTTCCTGGCCAAGGCCCTCAGATCCAATGCGTCAGCCGGGTATCCCAGAGTGATCAACACCGATAAAGCACCCTCACTAGCCAGGGCAATCGCCGAGTTGAAGTCAGAGGGAATCTGCCCGCCAACAGTGGAACACCGGCAGGTGAAATACCTCAACAACATCTTCCAGAATATCTAAGCAGGCTGGGCCATAATGCTGGCCAGGCGACGAAGAAAGGAGTGTTCGCGGTTCTCCACCCAACTTTGCAACAGCACCCCCGTATGCAACTCGATGCTAGAGACAAGAAATACAGTTTCGCTTTTCACCGTGAGTAGACATGGAAAATAGCAAAGTTCTTGTTTTAATTGGAATCACCCTAATTATTTGGTGCGCGTTATACAGGTACAGAACAACCACCGCTAAATGGGTTTTTATTGCAGCCTCTTTAAGCACCTGTCTAGCGTTTGTCCTAGGTCTATCAGGATTTCTAGGGTTAGGTCATGGTTACATCGATTTGTTGTCTCTAGTAAACGTATTTTTAAACGCATTTATATTGTTGGCCATAGGCCAGTTCCACAATCGAAACAGATCGGACCACGTAAAAGATGTATAGAGCAATGCCCCAAACGTGGGTCACGGGACTCGCTGGTAAAGACATTTCCGGAAAAGATATGTCCAACTATGACCTGACGGATATCAATCTCGAAGGAAGCATATGCAAAGGATGCTCGTTCCGCGGCTCCATGGTGGCATGGGCTAACTTGAAATCGGCAGATTTCACCGACGCAGATTTTACGAACGCAATTCTTAGCGAGTCAGACCTTCGTGGAGCGACATTAACGCGCGCTAATCTTACTAACGCATATCTAGTACCTGTTACCGCCAATCCAAGGCAATTCTCTGGATGTACAGGTTTGGATGCAAGGAATGCGATATTTTATAGCCCTTGATTGCGCCTACACGAATTCCGTTTGAACCCTTCTTTATAATGAGCATTGAAAACGTGTAAACAACGCAAGGTGAGGGTAAATCAGCGCACTCGCCGAGCCCGCCATAGGTTGCGTCCCCTAACGTGGTGTATCTGTAGCCCGCGGTAAGTCTTGTGCCGGTGTGCATGAAGGCGACCATCGCGGGTACCTTTCGAATCAACTCTTACCTATCCTCGAAAGGAAGTACCCTGCGATGGCCGCTGACCCTCATCATATCGATCCGACCGCGTATCTCGAAGAGCTGCTGACTCAAGCGTCCCCAGATTTGATGCGCCAAATGCTCACTGACTTCATCAACCAGATTCTTTCCGCCCAAGCAGACACCGTCTGCGGGGCTGATTACGCCACCGTGTCAGCCGAGCGCACCAACACACGTAATGGCTACCGTCATCGCCAACTTGATACCCGAGTCGGCAGCATTGATGTGGCAATCCCGAAGCTACGCACCGGCGCATTTTTCCCTGACTGGCTGCTAGAGCGCCGCAGCCGCACCGAGCGTGCCTTGACCACAGTCATCGCCACCTGTTACCTGAAAGGAGTCTCCACTCGCAGGATGAACGACCTGGTGGCCACCCTTGGGATCAACAACTTGTCGAAGTCTCAGGTCAGCCAGATGGCCAAAGAACTCGATGACATGGTCGATGACTTCCGCACCCGCCGGCTTGACCAAGGCCCCTACCACTTTGTCTCCTGCGACGCGCTGACAATGAAGGTGCGGGAAGGAGGACGTGTCGTAAAGACCAGCGTGTTGCTGGCCACAGGTGTCAACGCTGACGGCTACCGAGAGCTTTTGGGCATGCAGGTTGCCACCGCGGAATCTACCGCGTCGTGGACCGGGTTCTTTCGGGACCTCATCGCCCGTGGCCTGACCGGGGTATTCCTCGTTACTAGTGATGCCCATCTTGGTATTCAAGCAGCCGTGGGTGACTGCCTGCCGCAGGCTAGTTGGCAGCGGTGTCGAACGCACTTCGCGAAGAACCTCTCGGCCCAGGTTCCCAAAACCCAATGGCCGACTCTGTCAGCGATGTTTCACACAATCTTTCAGCAACCCGATGCCGCTAGTGTGTGGGCCCAAGCTCGTGAGGTTATTGAATTCTGCCAGCAGAAATTCCCTCACGTTGCCACCTACCTCGAGGAGTGTCTCGACGAGCTGTTGGCGTTTACCGCTGCGCCGAGAGCGGTGTGGACCAAAATCTGGTCGAATAACCCCACTGAACGGCTCAATAGGGAGATCCGCCGGCGTACCGATGTCGTAGGAATCTTCCCAAACCGAGACGCTGTTGTGCGCCTTGTTGGGGCGGTGTTGGCCGAACAGCACGATGACTGGATCCAACAGAAGCGTTATATGTCACTGACCAGCCTGGCACAGACCAAAGAGATCATCGCCGCTGGGGTCATCGACGAGGACCGCGACAACAACCAGGAGATCGCCGCGTGAATACCCTCACCCCTTATCCCCGAGATGGCCCCTAAACCACCGCCATGAAACTAACCCCAGATTCGAAAACAGATACACCACTACCCAGGACTTGACCCCGCCATAAATCAGAACATATGCTAAAGCATATGTTCTGATTTTGTGGTTTTAGCTGCTGGTTTCCCTAGAGAAGATGAAAGCAAGGGGCAAATCGACATGATAATGCGTGTCTCTGGGTGAACCTGGGCGGATTTTTACTTTGCGTACTTCTGGGCATTAAAAGCCTCTGACGCTGCTTCCGGGAAAGTTGGAATTGGGGATGTGGTTATGACACTACGGTTGGGCTCTATCCAACAATCGCTTTCGAGGGGGATAGCCTTCTGCTGCTCGGACACGTCACCGCGTTTCGTGATGCGAACGTAGTCTTGATCAATAAATTCGCTGCGCCAGCAGAGTGTCAGCGCAGCGATGTGCAGAGACAGAGACGAGGAGGCCGAGGATTAGTCGTCCTTCAGGCCGCCGATAACCTTGTTGGCCTTATCCTTCATACCCTCGGCAGCATCGAAGAGCTTATCCTTAGCCTCGGAAGCGACCTGGTCAACCCCATTAAGACCGCCTGCTTAGACAAACGAAGTAAGTATTTGTGCTGGTGGGTGTTTATCTTCATCTAACAGAAAACCGGGCCCCTTCAGTTCAGATTCTTTGTTGTCCATAAACTTAATTACTGAAGGCAGAGGTCGAGTGCTTTTAAGTACGCACTAGTCTTAATGGCCGAAGCCTGAATACATCTTCACAATCCCAAGGAGAACTCATGACGCACCGCGCGGACGAAGGCCTAGAAACGGCTACGGCATCGGCATCGTCGGGTGCTGCTCCGGTGCCGCAGGCTGGCAATCAGGAGGCTCGGCGTGCGGACCTGCGCCGGTGGAAGGCGATTGCGCTGTCGTTCCTGATTGGTGCCGCGGTGATCTTTTTGGGGTGTTCGTGGTGGCAGGCGTCGGAAAGCGGGGCTCCGGTATGGGTGGGCTACGTGCGTGCAGCGGCCGAAGCTGGCATGGTGGGTGGCCTGGCGGACTGGTTTGCGGTGACCGCGCTATTTCGCCGGCCGATGGGACTGCCCATCCCGCATACGGCGCTGATTCCAAATAATAAGGACCGCGTGGGCGATGCCTTAAGTGACTTTGTGGAGGAGAACTTCCTTACCGCGGATGCGCTCAGCGCCAAGGTTCGCGAGGCGGAGCTGCCGCTATGGCTGGCACGCCAGGGCGTGGAACCCGGCAAGGCGGAGGAGGTCTCCGCATGGATTGGTGAGCGTGCCGCCAGCGTGGTGGAGGATCTCGACCCCGAAGAAGCAGAGCAATTCATCCGCACCCAAGTCATGGATCGCCTGGCCGAGCCTGAGTGGGGCCCACCGCTGGGTAGGTTGCTGGAGGGCTATATTGCTGACGGCAAGGCTCGTCCGCTGGAAGACGACCTCATTGAGTGGGCACACGGCAAGATTCTGAACATGGAGCCCACCGTGGTCACCGCCATCGACGAGCGCATGCCGGGATGGGCGCCGCGTTTTGCCCGCGAGATGGTGGGGGAGAAGGTCTATACCGAGCTCGTGGAATTCGCTGATGAGGTGCGCCGCAATGGCAACCACGAGGCTCGTCTGGCCATTCGACGCAACCTGTCCAAGCTGGCCTCGGATCTGCAATGGGACGAGGACATGCGCGGGCGCATCGAGGGCATCAAGCAAGAGATGCTCGCCTCCGACCAAGCCCAGCAGGCACCGGCGGCCATGTGGCGCACGGTATCCACCACGCTCATTGACCAGCTCAATGACCCAGAGTCCTTCCTGCGCCAGAAGATTACGGCGAAGGTAAAGGAGCTCGCGCACCGCCTGCTCGAGGACTCCGAATTCTTAGCCCAGGCCAATGCCCTCGTGGATAAGGCCGCGCGCTACGCGGTGGAGAAATTCGCCCCGGAAATTATCGCGATTATCCCGGAGACCATCAAGCGCTGGGATGCGGAGGAAGCCTCCCACAATATCGAGCTCATGGTGGGCAAGGACCTGCAGTTTATTCGTTTGAACGGCACTATCGTCGGTTCCCTGGCAGGATTGGTGATATTCGCGATTAACCACCTGATCTTTGGTGCTTAAACACAAGGAGTAATGAGCAATGAGCGATAATAAGAAGATTTTCGATTCCCTGAAGGATGCCGGCAGCGCTGCTTTTGAGGTAGCCAAGGACTTCGGTGGGCGCCTGCAAGAAGAGCGCACCCAGCACGCTCAAGGCGCGCAGGCACACAGCCCCTACGGCGCCACCGGCAAGGATGGCTTGGTGGACAAGGCCACCGCCACCGCGAAGGAATTTGGTGCTTCCTTGAAGAAGGCCGCGGACGGCACCCGCGAGTCCGCGTCGTTCGCTGACGCTAAGGGCAAGTTCTCCACCGCCTATCAAGAGACCCGTGGGGGCGTCATGGACGCCTATAATTCCGCCCAGGCCCGCCGCGCGGAAAAGAAGAATGCGCCGCGCCCCGGCCAGAATTCGGCTCCTTCGCAGGGCGATAATATTATCGATGGCGAAGTAATCGACACCGACGACCCACAGAATTAATCTGCATGTATTTCCTTTATGAACTTGCCTGGAATCTAGACGGCTACATCTTCCGAATCCTCACCCTGACCGCCATCGTCGGTGCGGTGCTTGCCGCCGCCACGCGCGAGGATGCCTTCCGCGCCGGCGACCGTCAGGGCAAGTGGGTGTGGGTTGGCCTGCTGGCGGGCTCGGCCGTAGCGATGGCCACCGGCATGCCATTCCTGTCCTGGATCGGCGCAGTCATTACCGGCGTGTACTGGTTTGATGTGCGCCCGCAGCTCAAGGCCATCATCAACGGCGATTACAGCTACTAATGCTTAACCTGCTTGCTGCCCCGGCCGCGATGGTCAAGGACCGCGCCGCCGATAACACCGTCGTGGTCTCCCCGCACCATGTTTCCATTGCCGCGAGGGCCGGCGCGGCCGATATCATCTCCGTCGCCGGCTATCCCACCGGCCGCCACCACACGCTCATCAAGGCTTCCGAGGGCCGCCTGGCCATCCAATCGGGCGCCAGCGAGGTGTGGGTCAGCCTCGATGAGACCTTAACGGATGTCAATGCCGTGCTCTCCGAGCTCATCGCCATCCGTGAGGCTTGCCCCGATCCGGCCCGCTTGGGCCTCATCGTGCCGGAGGCTGTGGGCGCAGATGCGGCCGAAGCCGCGGATGTCGCGGTTACGGCTGCACAGCAGGCCGGCTACCAGCGCCTTATTGTGCGCAGCAGCGAGGCCGCGGGCGCGGACCGCGCGGATTCCGGCACCGGTGAAGAAGGCATGAAAAAAGGACCGGCGTTGGCCGCTGCCACTCTTCCGGTCCTCGAATTTCCCGCCGCTTTGGTTTAGACGGCTTCCTTCTGCGCGTCCTGCTGCGGTGCGACATTGTTGGCGCCGCCATTGCCGGTGGCGCCCTCGCCGCCGCCGGCCAGCTTATCCATGTCGTTCATCGGAACATCGGTGCCGGTGATGGTGAGCTTGAGTTCGCCATCGAGCACCTCTACGGAATCGACGTTCATGTCCGAGCCCACGAACTGGTCCGACATGCCGTTTTGCAGCGCGGAGGAGATGGCTTCGGTAGCCTGCTCCGGCAGCTCGAGGCCGAAGATGGAGGCCTCGGTGGCGCGGATATCGAGCTTTCCATCGTGGGCAGTGGGCTCCAGCGAGAGGTTGGCCAGGCCGCCGGCGAACTTCACGTCCAGCACATGGTCCTGCTCATTGGCGGTAATCTCCGTGACTACCATATTGCCTACCTTGTCGCTGCCGGCCTGCTCGGAAATGCCCTTCTGGAAGGAGGCCAGCAGGTAGTCATCCGGCACGGTGGTAGAAGCGCGCAGCTTGCCGGCCACCGGGTTGTCCTGGTCCGTGCTCATGTCTTCCACGTGGATCTCGGAGGCAGGTTGGCCTTTGATCTCGGTGCCGTCGATTTGCAGGGTGGACGGCGTGGTCATATCCATCTGGGAAATGGAGCCCTTAAACAGCCCCAACAGGAGCGGGCTGCCGCCGAAGCTGACGGAGGGGTCCTCTTTGACCTGAATGCCCTCTTGCTCAGCGGCCTCGTTGAACTGCGAGGTCATCTGGTGGCCGATGAACCAGCGCAGGCCGAACTCGGCCAGCAAGATGAGCACGAGGAGTGCTACGAGGATGCCAATGATGATTTTCCAGGCGAGTGAACCCGCCGATTTCTTCGAAGCCATGCGTACCAGTGTGGCGCATGAGACGGCGCGGGGCAAAGTCTGCGGTGAAGTTAGCAGCACATTTTTAAGCTTGCGGCGCCACCGATTCCCAGTCCACGGTGAGCACATTATCGCGCAGGCGCCGGCGGACGGGGTGGATGTTAAAGGGGGCGTCGGCAAGCGCGGCTCGTGCCATGCGCCAGCGCACGCGCGGGCCGTAGGGTGCCCACCCCGCCGCGTGGTCCCAGGCCTCGTCGGCGGCCTGAAGCAGCTCGTGGATGGGCTCGCCGGGCACGTTGCGGTGGATGAGGATTTTGGGCAGGCGCTCGGCAATATCGGAAGGGCGCGCCACATCAAACGGGTCCCACGCCAGGGTGAGCGTCCGCGGACCATGGGCATCGAGCAGCAACCAGGCCGCACGCCGGCCGAGCTCATCGCAGGTGCCCTCCACAAAGAAGCCGCCTGGGGCGAGGCGGGAGCACACCGTCTGCCAGGCCTCTTCCACCTGGTCCACGTCATACTGGCGCAGCACATTAAACGCGCGCACCAGCTGCGGCCGGTAGCCGGCCAGCTCAAAGCCACCGAGTTCGAAGCGCACGCCATCGCGTGGCGGCAGCACCCGGTCCGGGTGGATTTCCAGTCCGCGTACGTCTACCTGTGGATTCGCCCGGCGCAGCCAGCCTGCCCACTCCACGGTGGTCGCATGCGAGGCCCCGTAGCCCACATCGAGTGCCAGCGGCGTATCCACATGCCGCAGCAGCGCGGAAATCTCCGGGTGCGCGAGCATCCACCTATCGCAGCGCCGCAGCCGGTTGTGGTTGGTGGTGCCGCGGGTAATAACGCCAAAAGGCCGACCCGCAGTTGCGCTGGCGCGCAGATTATGTGCGTGGTCGGCCATAGATTTTGGGTCTTGAGAACTTAGGCGTTCTCAGAAATCCACTGTTCGGTCAGCTTGCCCTCGTTATCGAAGAGCTCGCCCAGGGACTCGCCCACCTTCGGCTCGATGGCGGCGCCCATCATCGGAATGTTGACGGAAATCTCGTTGACGTAGGACAGCTTGGTCATTTCGCCCTCGCCGGCCAGGGAGATATCGCCCTTGAAATCAACCGGGGTGCCCTTGACGTCCGCGGTGTAGTTAACGTCTGCAGCCTCACCGTTGAGCTCGCCCACGGTAACCACGCGCTTGACCTTCAGGTCCTGGGAGACCATGGCGCGTACTGCCTCTGGCAGCAGGGTGGTCGGCAGAACCTCGAAGAGGGTGGCTACGTTATCGCTGAAGTCGTGCACCTGGCCCGCCTCAGGGGAGAGGTTGGCCACGATGTACTCCCAGTATTCCTTGGTGAGCAGCGCCTTGTGAACCTTTTCGATGGGCTGATTGATGGTTACGGTGTTTTCACTACGGGTTGACATGCCTAACAGACTACCTTGGTAGGCGTGCTTGATAAATCTTTGACGCAACAGCTCACAGCGATCGACGGGGTAGAACTGGACCCCACCGCCACCTTCGCGGACCTGACTACGCTGCGTGTAGGCGGAAAACCGCAGGCCGCACTGCGCTGCTCGCAGCCAGAGGCCGCCGTTGCCGTGGTGCGTGCCCTTGATCACGCCGAAGTGAATTTCATCGTCGTTGGCGGCGGCTCCAACCTCTTGGTGGCCGATGGCGCAGTGGATCTCGTCGCGGTGATCCTCGACTTCGACGAGGTCTCTATGGACACCGAAACCGGCGTGGTGCGTGCACAGGCGGGCGCCGTCTGGGATGACGTGGTGGCTCGCTCCGTGCAGCTCGGCCTAGGCGGCATCGAGTGCCTCTCCGGCATCCCTGGCACCGTGGGCGCGGTCCCCGTGCAGAATGTGGGTGCCTATGGTGCGGAGATCTCCGAGGTCCTTAGCCGCGTGCGCCTTTATAACCGCCGCACCGATACCGATGAGTGGGTCCCCGCCTCCGATCTAGAGCTGGCCTATCGCTATTCCAACCTGAAATTCACCGGCCGCGCCGTGGTGCTGGAGGTGGAGCTGCAGCTCGATACCGAGGGTCTTTCCCGCCCGCTGCGCTTTGGCCAGCTCACCCAGAATCCGGGTGAGCGCCGCCCCGTGGCCGAGGTCCGCGAGGAGGTCCTCAAGCTCCGCCGCGGCAAGGGCATGGTGATCGACCCCACCGACCATGACACCTGGTCCGCCGGCTCCTTCTTCACCAACCCGGTGGTGGACTCCGCTCTTGCCGACGCCGTCCAGGCCAAGGTCCGTACCTCGCTTGGCGACGCCACCGCAGACTCCATGCCCCGCCACCCCTCTGCCGAGACCGGCCGGGAAAAGCTCTCCGCCGCCTGGCTCATTGACCGCGCCGGGTTTGCCAAGGGCTATCCGGGCTCCGGCCGGGCCACCCTCTCGACGAAGCACACGCTGGCGCTGACCAACCGCGGCGAGGCCACAGCCGCCGATATCGTGGACCTCGCCCGCACCATCCGCGACGGCGTCCAGGAAACCTTCGGCGTGGAGCTCGTGCCCGAGCCCGTGTGGATCGGCCTTTCCCTCGACGAGTAGCGCGAGGTTGCCCCTTCACACCGGGGCCTAAAACCCATAAAGCGGCCACGATAGCTCCCTAAACCACACGGTTTTCGGGTCTATCGTGGCCGCTTTGCGGGCGTGGCGCCTGTCGCGCCCGCGAAGGCTCCTGGATTAGGCCGCCATGACCTGAAGCCACTCATCCTTAGCGCCCAGGAAGGCGCGGGCCGCCTCCTGCGCACCTTCCAAGCTGTGGTGCGCACCCCAGCCGCACTGCTCTTCGTTGGCCGCGGGTACCTCGGTGGCGTTAAGAATATCGTTGAGCGCGCCTTCCACCGCGCGCAGCAGCTCGTCTTGTTCCATGCCATTAGTGATGGCGTAGAAGCCGGTACGGCAGCCCATCGGGGCAAAACCGATGAGCTTATCGGTGTAATTGCGCATGAAGTTGGCCATCATGTGCTCCACCGAATGCAGCGCCTTGGTATCAAGGTGATCCTGATTGGGCTGGCAGAAGCGTAGATCGTACTTAATGATTTCGACGCCGCCGCCCAAATCCGTGCGGTCGGCCACACGAATATACGGCGCGCTGACGAGGCGGTGGTCGAGTTCGAAGGACTTCACGTTGAGCTTGTTATCATTCTGTTCAGTCATGCTTCTCCAGTGTAATCACAGCTGAGTGTCACTTCCTGAAATAGATTCTTTACCGCATACGCTGGGATAATATGAGCACACTGGACGATTCCGCCAAGGTCCCTGGCGCCGCGAGCACGGCGGGCGAAGACCTGTCGGCCGACGCCCCGTATGTCGACGAGCCGACCGCCACTGCATGGCCGAGCGCCCCGGCCACTCCGGTAAGCGAATCCGTCTATGAGGGCGCGGATAAAATCGTGCCGAGTACCGCGCCCACCGTGGTAAAGATTGAAGGCCACACCGAAGATGTGGATCCGCTGGCCCGCGGCAACCGCCTGCGCAAGGAAAGCTGGGGGCTGGTGCTCCGCCGCGTGTGGGCGGACTTCTTCCACGATGCCTTGATGGATCGCGCCGCCACGATGACGTATTTCACGCTCATGGCCTTTGCCCCTACGGTGCTCGCGGCCTATTCGATAGCCACGCTCATCTTTTCCTCTCGGCGCGCCGAGGTACACGAATTAACCGCGCAGTTTATTGCGGATTACGTGCCCAGTTCGATGACGGAGCAGGCCGAGCACCTCGTGGGCTCCATCATTGGTTCCACAGCCCAAGGCACCTTCGCGTTGGTGGTATCCGTGCTGGTTTCTCTTTTTGCCGCCTCGGCCTATGTGCGTGCCTTCTCGCGCACCGCCAATACCGTCTACGGGCGGGTAGAGGGCCGCGGAATAATCCGCACCTGGGCACTCATGTGGGGGCTTACTATCGTCCTGGTCATCGGCGCGGTGATCGTGCTTTTTGCGAACCTGCTGCGCGATACCATTGTCAGCGGTGTGGTTGAACCGTTGGCTGGCAAGCTAGAGATGCAAAGCACCGCGGACTTTTTGGGCGGCATCTTTATGCCGGTGTGGAATTGGCTGCGCTTCCCGCTCACCGTGGTGGTCGTGCTGACGTTGATTGCCATCCTGTACCACTTTTCCCCGAATGTGCGGCCAGCGCGCTTCCGCTGGATAACTCTCGGCTCCGTGGTGGCGCTTAGCACCAATGTCGTGGTGTGGGGTGCCTTTGCGCTGTATACCCAGCGCTTTGCTGGGGCCAGCGTCTACGGCGCCTTCAGCCTCATCATGGCCGTATTCATGGCCGTGTGGCTATCTAATACGATGCTCATTTTGGGCATAAAAATCGATGCGGAGGTATTGCGAGCCAAAGAGCTGCAACTGGGTCTGCACGCCGCGCGGCATATTCAGGCCCCGCCGCGTTCTGATGCCGCCGCCAAATCCCAAGCCCGTGCCCAACATGACCTGGAAGAGCGGTCCGAGCGCATCTACAAACAAGCGGTGCGTAAAGCAGAAAACGACGCAGACTAATCGCGGTGAAGGCGGGCGAGGAGATCGCGCCGGACATCACGGCGGCGCAGCTTACCTAGCTGATCTTCGGCGAGCTTATCCATGGCAAAGAATCGTTGCGGCACCTTATAGCGCGCCAGCAGCCCGCGGCAATGCTCGCGCAAGGCAGCTTCGTCGAGCCGGGCACCAGGAGACAGGACCACGCAGGCAGCGACGTCCTCAGAACCATCGGAGCGGGGAGTGCCTACGACGGCGGCTTGGGCGATATCGGGGTGGGAGGTTAAAGCCTCCTCCACCTCGCCGGGATAAACATTGAAGCCGCCGGTAATGATGATTTCTTTAATGCGACCCACCAACCGGATATGGCCATCGGGCTCGCGCACGCCCATGTCTCCCGTGCGGAACCAACCTTCATGGAAGGCGGCTGCGTTAGCGGGGGCGTCGGCAAGGTAGCCGCCAAAAACCTGCGGGCCGCGGGCGAGGATCTCGCCGGCCACGCCATCCGGTTGGGTACGGCTGAGATCGGCAGGATCACCGATGCGCAGCTGTGTGTCCGGCAAAGGCAGGCCGATGGTTCCGGCGCGCCGGGTGTCATCAAGGGGATTGATGGTCAGCACAGGAGAGGTTTCTGTAAGCCCATAACCTTCCACCAACATGCCACCGGTGCGTGCCTCCCAGGGGTCGATAATGCGCGAGGGCAGCGAGGCGGCGCCCGAGATGGAATAGCGCACCCCGCCGAGATCCGAGGGAGACTCGGAATCAGCGGCAGTGGCAGCGTAGTTCATGGCGCGTTCGTAGATGGTCGGCACGCCCGGCATCCAGGTGGGGCGGCGGGTGGCAAGCGCTTCCGTCACTGCGTCGGTGTGTGGGGCGGCAAGCAGGATAATCTCGGCCGCGCAGCGCACCGCGAGCAGCACGCTCATCGTCAGGCCATAGGAATGGAACATGGGCAAAGCGGCCAAGAAGCGCTCATGGCCGGGGCGCAGTGGGGCCTGGGTTTCTAGCTGCAAGCAGTTGGCAGCGAGGTTGCCGTGGGTTAAGACCACGCCCTTGGGGCGGGCGGTGGTGCCGGAGGTGTAGAGGATAAGGGCGGCGTCGGCAAGCGTGGCTGGGTACGGCTCCACCGGGGCACCGGAGAGGGGAAGCGGCTCGGTGAGGGAGACGGAGATAGTGGTCTCTACCTGCGCGGAAACGGTGGGGGCAATGTCCTCCCAGGCAATGGCCACGCGGGCGTCATGGTGGGCGAGCAGCGGGGTGAGCTCGTGCGCGGTATAGCGCGGGTTATGCTCGACCACCACCGCGCCCAGGCGCAGGATGGCAAAGAACGCCACCACGTGTTGCGGGCAATTAGGGAGCAGGAGCGCCACCCGGTCGCCGGGGCGCACGCCCATCTCGCGCAAGGCGCCGGCCGCGGCCGCCACCTGGGCGTCGAGCTCGCCATAGGTCAGCGTGTGGCCAGCGAAATAGGTGGCGGGGCGCTGCGGAAACCTGGCGACGGCCGTCGCGAGGAAATCCGTCAAGGTAGCGCCGTAATGAATATCAGCCATAGCCGCTAAGTTTAGGCCTTTGCCTCCAGCAGCTCGAGTAGGTCCTTGCGCACCTGGTGGCGGCGGATTTTGCCCAGGTGGTCGCGCGCCAGATCTTCGAAGTGGTAGAAGGTGCGCGGCACCTTATAGCGGGTCAGGCGCTCGCGGCAGAATTCCTTCAGGCCTTCTGGATCAAGCACGGCGCCATCGCGCAGGGTGACGCAGCCGACGACATCCTCAGAGCCATCCTGGCGCGGGCGGCCCACGGCGGCGACATCCACGACGTCGGGGTGCTCTGCAATTGCCTCTTCTACCTCTGCGGGGTAGACGTTGAAGCCGCCGGTGATGATGATTTCCTTAATGCGGCTGACTAGGCGGACCCAGCCGTCTTCTTCCATGACTGCCATGTCTCCGGTGCGGAACCAGCCGTTATGGAAGGACTCCACTGTTGCTTCTTGGTTGCCAAAATAGCCTTGGAAAATTTGCGGACCACGCGCGAGCAACTCGCCTGGCTGGCCATCAGGCTGGGTTTCATCCAGATTCTTCGGATTGGCAATGCGTACCTCGGCATCTGGGAATGGGAGCCCCACATAGCCAGGGCGATTCTTTCCGTTCATTGGGTTGCCAATTAACACGGGGGAGCACTCGGTCATGCCAAAGCCTTCTACGAGTCGTCCGCCGGTCATGAACTCCCACCGTTCCACGATTTCTACGGGCAGTGTAGCGGCACCGGAAAAAGCGTTGCGGATGCCGCTTAAGTCCACGTCTTTGTCTTCGGCTGCGTCCATGATCTTCTGATAGAGGGTGGGAACCCCTGGCAGCCAGGTAGGCGTGCGCTTTTTCACGATGTCCAGGATGAGCGGCATTTGTGGGGAAGGAAGCAAGATAAGCTCGGCGCCCATGTACACGCTAAAAATGCACAGTGTGGTCATGCCGTAGGCGTGAAACATCGGTAATGCGGCGAGGAAGCGCTCTTTGTGCTTTCCCATTTCTGGAACCCAAGCTTGGCCTTGGACGCAATTAGCTATGAGATTACCGTGCGAGAGCATTCCGCCTTTGGGTTTTCCGGTGGTGCCGGAAGTGTAAAGGATGAGCGCGACGTCATCCTGGCTGATGCGTGGCATTTCTAGGGCGTTGCCGTCGCCGCCAATAGCTGAGCCGATCAGGGTAGACCACGCTACTGTGTTTGGTGCATGCTCGGTGAGCTGCTCTCGTTTAGCAGCCAGCGGTGGGATAGGCAGGCGGAGCGCGAGGCGCTTGAGTGGTGGCATGGCATCGACCATGTTGACGGATACGATGGTTTCTAGCGGGGTGGTCGAGCGCAGCTTTTCCAGCGTGGAGGCGGTTTTATCCCAAGAGATTGCTACGCGGGCACCATGATCTCGGAAAAGGCCTTCCAATTCGTGGGCGGTATAAAGCGGGTTGTGCTCGACCACGGTGGCACCAAGTAGCTGTACCGCATAGAAGGCCGCGACGTGTTGGGGGCAGTTGGGCAGGACGATGGCCACCTTGTCGCCTGGGCGAATACCAAAAGCCTTGAGCCCGGCCGCGGCGGCGCGCACTTGGGCGTCGAGCTCCGCGTAGGTCTGCGTGCGGCCGAAGAAATAGGTGGCGGGTTTATTGGCGTTGACCCGCAGGTTATCGCGGTAGTAGTCGACGATGGTTTTATTACCGTAGTCCAGCGTGTGTGGGGTCCATTCGCTGTAGTGATCGAGCCAAGCTCGGGAGGTAGAAGCGGACACGCAGAAACCTTTCGTTTGGGTAAATAATTAGTTTTAAAAAATCAGTATAGAGAAAACGTGAAGAAGCCCTCTAGTTTTCTTCCAGTGTCAGCAAAAAACGTTTGGCTTCCAGACCGCCCGCATAGCCGCCGAGCCCGCCGTCGCTGCGCAGCACCCGGTGGCATGGCCGCACGATGAGCAGGGGATTGGCACCGCACGCACTGCCCACGGCCCGCGTCGCGCCGGGCCGGCCCAGCAGCTTGGCGACGTCGCGGTAGGTGACCGTCTCCCCATAGCCAATCTCGGCCAGTTGCGCATGCACTGCGGCGCGAAAGTCGGTCGTCGCAGGCGGGTCGAGGGGCAGCTCGAAGGCGCGGCGCTGGCCGGCGAAATACTCCGCGAGCTGTGCCTGGGCGGCGTCGAGCACGTCCGCGCTGCGCTTTTCGATGCCCCCTTCCTCTACACCGCCCACCGCTTCCTGCAGGGTGCTGGCCGCGGTGAATTCGACGCGGGAAACCCCCCGCGGGCTCGCCTGCAAACGCAGGGGTCCGAGGGGGCTATCGATTAGGCGGAACAAGTTAATTCTGCTCGGCCTCGAGGCGGCGGATGAGGTCTGCCTGGACCTCGCGGCGGCGGATCTTGCCCATCTGGTCCTTGGCCAGCTCCTCAAAGTGGTAGAAGGTGCGCGGGACCTTGTAGCGGGTCAGGCGCTCGCGGCAGTAGTCCTTGAGTCCCTCCGGGTCCAGGGCAGCGCCATCGGCGAGGTCGAGGCAGGCCACGACGTCCTCGGAGCCGTCTTCGCGCGGTCGGCCTACCACGGCGACGTCATCAATGCTTGGGTGCTCGCGCAGGATTTCTTCCACCTCGCCCGGATATACGTTGAAGCCGCCGGTGATGATGATCTCTTTGATGCGGCTAACCAGGCGAATGAAGCCGTCTTCTTCCATGACGCCCATGTCTCCGGTGCGGAACCACTCGCCGTGGAATGCGGCCTCGGTGGCCTCTTCATTGTTGAGGTAACCCTTGAAAATCTGTGGTCCCCGCGCCAAAACTTCGCCTTCGGTGCCATCGGGCTGGGTTTCATCGAGGTTATCCGGGTTGGCAATGCGCACCTGGGTATCCGGGAACGGAATACCCACGTAGCCGGGGCGGCGGTCGGTGCTCATGGGGTTGCCCACGATAATCGGCGAGCACTCGGTGAGGCCGTAGCCTTCCACCAAGAGGCCACCGGTATAGTTCTCCCACTTCTTGACCGTGTCCGAAGGCAAGGTAGAAGCGCCGGAAAAGGCTGCGCGCACGCCCTTGATAGGGATCTGCTGCTCGTCGGCGGCTTTGACGATTCGCTCGTAGAGCGTCGGCACGCCCGGTACCCAGGTCGGGGTGTGTTTCTTCATCAGCTGCATAATGAGCGACATATCCGGCTTCGGCAGGAGGACCAGCTCGCCGCCGATGAACTGCGCAAGGGTGACGTTCATGGTCAGGCCATAAGCATGGAAGAAGGGGAGGGCGGCGAGCATGCGCTCGGGCTTATCGCCCAGGCCCGGTACCCACGCCTTGCCCTGCATCAGGTTGGAAAACAGGTTTCCGTGAGAAAGCATGGCACCCTTCGGGGTGCCGGTGGTGCCAGAGGTGTACATAATCAGCGCGATGGTGTCCTTGTCCACGTCTTCCGGCGTGGTGATATCTCTACCGTCGCCACCGATGGCGTTGCCCACCAAGGCTTCCCACGGCACGGTATTGGGCGCCGGGGAAGAAAGCTGTTCGCGCTTGGATTTGAGCGGCGGGATGGGCAAGCGCAACGCGGCGCGCTGCAGGGTGGGCATGGCGTTGATCATGTTGATGGACACGACCGTTTCCAGGTTGGTGGTCGCGCGCAGCTTCTCCAAGGTCGGCGCGGCCTTATCCCAGGCGATGGCGATGCGTGCGCCGTGATCTTGGAAGAGTCCTTCCAGCTCATGGGCGGTGTAGAGCGGGTTATGTAGTACCACCTGCGCACCGAGCTTCAAGATGGCATAAAACGCCGCGATGTACTGCGGCGAGTTGGGCGCGACGATGGCTACGCGGTCACCTGGCCGCACGCCGAAAGCCTTCAAGCCCGCGGCCGCTGCGCGAACCTGGCGGTCTAGCTCCGCATACGTTTGGGTACGTCCGAAGAAGTAGGTGGCCGGTTTATCGGCGTTGACCTCAAGATTGTTGTCGTAGATATCCAGCAACGTGGTGTCGCCGTAGTCCAGCGTATGTGGTGTCCATTCCGGGTAATACTGGAGCCAAGCCTGTGATTCGTATGCGGACAAAACGTGACCTTTCGGTAGCGTAGGTTTCTGGCAGGGGCCAGTATAGCGCCGCTAGAATGGAGCGCCATGCGCATCGCCATGATCTCTATGCATACCTCGCCGATTGAACAGCCCGGCTCCGGGGACGCCGGCGGCATGAACGTCTACGTCCTCAACAGTGCCCGCCAATTGGCCCGCCGGGGAATCGAGGTAGACGTCTACACCCGCGCCACCCGGCCTAGCCAGGGCGAAATCATTGACGTCGAGCCGCATCTGCGCGTCATTAATATTGTCGCCGGGCCATACGAGGGCCTGGATAAAGAAGATTTGCCCACCCAGCTGGCCGCCTTCGCCGGCGGCATGGTGCAATTTGCCAAGTGGCAGGGCAAAAAATATGACCTTATTCATTCCCACTACTGGCTTTCTGGTCAGGTGGGCTGGCTGCTGCGGGATCTCTGGGGAATTCCGCTCATTCATACGGCGCATACCTTGGCCGCGGTGAAAAACGCCTCGCGGACGGCGGATGACACCTTGGAGTCCGAGGCACGCCGCATCTGCGAACAGCAATTGGTGGATAACGCGGACCTGCTCGTGGTCAATACTGAGCAAGAAGCCCGCGACTTAGCCGAGCACTATGACGCCGAGCGCGACATCATCCGCGTAGTTTCGCCCGGCGCCGACGTAGAGCTTTTCACCCCTGGCACGGACCGCAATACCGAGCGCTCCCGCCGCGAGTTGGGTATTCCGCTGCACACCAAGGTGGTGGCTTTTGTCGGGCGCCTGCAAAAGTTCAAGGGGCCAGAGGTCCTCATCCGCGCCACGGCCGAGCTTTTCCGCCGCGAGCCTGCCCGCAACCTGCGGGTGGTGATCTGCGGCGGTCCGTCGGGGGCCAATACGGCGCCGGAGGCCTATAGGGAGTTGGCGCGTGAGTTGGGCGTCGATAAGCGCGTGCGCTTTTTGGGCGCCCGCCCGCCCGAGGAGCTGGTGGGGGTCTACCGCGCGGCCGATATTGTGGCGGTGCCCAGCTATAACGAGTCCTTTGGCTTGGTATCGCTGGAGGCTCAGGCTTCTGGCACGCCGGTGGTTGCGGCCGCCGTTGGCGGGCTGCCCATTGCCGTGGCCGATGGGGAGACTGGCCTGCTGGTGCACTCGCACGATCCGGCCGATTGGGCCGATGCCTTGGCCCGCCTGCTTGACGACGACCCCATGCGCATCGCCATGGGCGAAGCCGCCGTCTCCCACGCCGCGCGCTTTAGTTGGGCCAGCTCCGCCGCCGCGCTCGCAGAAATCTATGACGAGGCCAGCCGCATCGAGGTCCCAGACTGTCACCAACGGCGCGCGATTGGGGATTAAACCCTGACGCCGGTAGTCATTTCGTGGCATGCTGGAAACATGACTAACGGAAAATTGATTCTTCTTCGCCACGGCCAATCTAAGTGGAACGAGTCCAACCAGTTCACTGGCTGGGTTGACGTAGATCTGACCGAAAAGGGCGAGGCGGAAGCCAAGCGCGGCGGCCAGCTGCTCGCGCAGGAAGGCATTCTGCCCGATGTCCTCTATACCTCTCTTCTGCGCCGTGCCATCCGCACCGCAAATATCGCACTCAACGCCGCCGACCGTCACTGGATCCCAGTAGTGCGCGATTGGCGCCTCAACGAGCGCCACTATGGCGCCCTGCAGGGCCTGAACAAGGCCGAGACCAAGGAAGAGTACGGCGAGGAAAAGTTCATGGCATGGCGCCGCTCCTATGACACGCGCCCGCCAGAGTTGGCCGATGACTCCGAGTACTCCCAGACCAATGACCCGCGCTACGCGGACCTGGACAAGGTCCCGCAGACCGAGTGCCTGAAGGACGTCGTCGCCCGCTTCGTGCCGTACTTCGAGGAAGAAATCCTCCCACGCGCTAAGAAGGGCGAGACCGTACTTATCGCCGCTCACGGCAACTCCCTGCGCGCACTGGTCAAGCACCTGGACAATATCTCTGATGACGATATTGCCGGCCTGAATATTCCGACCGGCATCCCGCTGGTCTATGAGATCACCGAGGACGGCTCCGTGGTAAACCCAGGTGGCACTTACCTGGATCCGGAAGCCGCCGCTGCCGGCGCCGCCGCCGTTGCTGCGCAGGGCGGTAAGTAAGAAACTGCGCTAAAGTCCCCGGGGAGTATTCCCTGGGGACTTTGTGGTGGATAGGGTAGACACGTGGAATTGATTCTTTCCTTTGCCGCCGGCGTGGTGGCCTGCGGATTGGCGCTGCCGGTGATTTCCTGGTTGCGCGGGCGCATTGCGCGCTACCGCCAAGCCACCGATGCCGAGGCCAACCAGGTCACGACGGTCAGCCAGGTGCTGCACTTGGCCGTGCAGGGCTCACCGACGGCCCTGGCGGTGTTGGACCGCAACCAAGAAATCGTCATGTCCAATCCGGCCGCCCATGAGATGTCCCTGGTCCATGATCGCGCCGTGAACCCAGAGGTGTGGCAGACCGCGCAGGAGGTCTTTGAAGACAAGGAGACCCGCACCGTCGACCTGGCCATTCCCAAGCGCCGCACGGGCCACCGCGTCACCCAGTTCAAGGCGGTCATTAAGCCGCTCACGCTAAACGACGGCCGCTTTGTCATCATCTACGGCACCGATGAGAGCGAAAACGTCCGCATGGAATCCGCCCGCCGCGACTTCGTGGCAAACGTCTCCCATGAGCTCAAGACCCCCGTCGGCGGCATTGCCCTGTTGGCCGAGGCCCTGCTCCAAGACCCCGGTGACCAGGAAACCGTCGAGTACTTTGGCAATAAGGTCTACAAGGAAGCCAACCGCATGGCCGATATGGTCAGCGAGCTTATTTCCTTGTCCAAGCTGCAAGGCGCTGAAGCGCTGCCAGAGATGGAACCGTTGGCCGTCGATGACCTCATCGAGGAAGCACTCTCGCGCAACCAACTGGCTGCGGAGGCCCGCTCCATCGAGCTCAACCGCGGCGCCTCCGTTGGCGTGCAGGTCAAAGGAGATAGGTCCCTGTTGGTTACCGCCCTGTCTAACCTCGTCTCCAACGCAATTAACTATTCGCCGGAGAAAATGCCGGTGTCCGTCTCCCAAAAAGTGGTGGATGGCGGGGTCGTGCTCATCCGCGTCACGGACCGCGGCATCGGCATCGCACCGGATGATCAAAAGCGCGTCTTCGAGCGCTTCTTCCGCGTAGACCAAGCCCGGTCGCGGCAGACCGGAGGCACTGGCCTAGGATTAGCAATTGTTAAACACGTGGTGGCCAACCATGGCGGCAACATCAAACTGTGGTCCCGGCCCGGTACGGGTTCCACATTCACCATTGAGTTGCCTATCTACAGGGAAGAAAAGCCAGCGCCGGATGCTGGCATGAAGGATAATGAGAAAAAGGATGCCGTCACTGCGGCGGCGCCTGGGCTCCCGCGTGCAGTGGCACGCGTTGCAGCACGTCGAAAGGATAAAGCACAATGACCACCATCCTCATCGTTGAAGATGAAGAGTCGCTGGCAGATCCGCTGGCATTCCTCCTCCGCAAGGAGGGCTTCGAGCCGATCATCGCGCACGATGGCCCCACCGCGTTGGAAAAGTTTGCCGCTAACGACATCGATATCGTCCTTCTAGACCTCATGCTGCCCGGCATGTCCGGCACCGAGGTATGCAAGCAGCTGCGCACCACCTCGTCCGTGCCGGTCATCATGGTGACCGCGCGCGATTCCGAGATCGACAAGGTCGTCGGCCTCGAGCTGGGCGCCGATGATTACGTGACCAAGCCTTATTCCTCCCGCGAGCTCATCGCCCGCATCCGCGCGGTGCTGCGCCGCGGCCACGATTCCGGCGCCGGTACCGATACCGAGGCGGAGGAAGAAGTAACCGAGCAGCTCCTCGAGGGCGGCCGCGTCAAGATGGACGTGGAGCGCCACACCGTTACCGTGGCGGGCGAGCCGGTTTCCATGCCCCTCAAGGAATTCGACCTCCTGGAGTACCTGCTGCGCAACGCCGGCCGCGTACTTACCCGCGGCCAGCTCATTGACCGCATCTGGGGCGCCGATTATGTTGGCGACACCAAGACGCTCGATGTCCACGTCAAGCGCCTGCGCTCCAAGATTGAGGAACAGCCCTCCCGTCCGAAACACTTGGTTACGGTGCGCGGTCTGGGCTATAAGTTCGAGCTCTAGCTCTCCGCCCGTTGGTTTTCTGCCTGTAGGCTCCCGGCCTTCACGCTGGCCGGATGCTGCGTGAGCTGGACGCCGTGCTCGGCCGCCGCGGCGCGGGCCTTGCAGTGCGCGGCCAGAATCTCATAAGACTCTCGGCCCATGAGCGCTACCAGCTCGTCCTCGTGCGACTGCCACATCGGCAGCGGGTTGGCATGGCAGGCAGCATCGGCCGAACAATACCAATCAAAGTCCTCGCCGCCATTGCCCCAACCGCGGCGGTCATACTCGCCGATCTGCGTGCGCAAAATCTCCTGCCCATCCGGGCGCTCTTCATAGTCTTCGTACCGGCGCAGCGGCAGCTGCCAGCACACCTCGGGTTTTACCACCGTGAGCTCCTCGCCGGTATCGACAGCCCACTGGTGTAGCGCGCAGCCCGTACCCGTTGCCCAGCCGGCGCGGTTGGCAAAAATGCACGCGCCATCCACAATTGGCGTCTTTAGGGCCGGTTCCGGTTCGCCGTCCTCGCCGTCGAGTTCGTCCCACTCCAGCCATGGCTCCAACTCGTCCGTAGCGTCCTGCGCGAGGAACTCATCTACCCCCGCTGGGCGCAGCTGCCAATACTTGGCGGGCATGCGCGAGACGGCGTCATAAAGCTGATCGCGGTCTTCCTCATCGGCCATATAGGCGCCATGCACGCAGCAGCCCACCTCGGGCTGGCTCTTATCGATGCCCCGGCATGCCGACGTCCCAAATTGGCAGCTGTAGTGCGATTCCACCCATGTCAGGTCGATGGAAAAGACGTGGTGCGGGTCGTTCGGGTTGGTAAATTCGAACCACTCCCGCGGGAAATCGGGGGCCTCTTCGCGGCCCGCTCTTATCGACGCCGCCGCGGGCGAGCTCGCGGGAAAACCTAGGTATACCGTGTCAGATTTTGGGCGATTCACACCTAACCACGGTAGACCTACTACGCTATTAGTGTGCGATTAGGTGTATTAGACGTCGGAAGCAATACCGTCCACCTCGTTGCGGTCGATGCCGCGACGGGCGGGCGGCCCACTCCGATGAGCGATTGGAAGACCCCGCTCCGGCTGGTAGAACAGCTGGACAAGAAGGGCAACATCCATGAAAAGGGTGTAAAGAAGCTGGTCAGCGCCGTGGCGGAGGCGAGCGAGCTAGGCGATAAGCTGGGCTGCGCTGAATTTATTGCTTTTGCAACCTCGGCGGTGCGCTCTGCGCCCAATTCCGAGGCCGTGCTCGATGAGGTGGAAAAGCAGACCGGCGTACGCCTGCAGATCCTCTCCGGCGTGGAAGAAGCCCAGCTGACCTTCCTTGCTGCCCGTCGCTGGTATGGCTGGTCCGCCGGCCGTATTACCAACCTGGACATCGGCGGCGGCTCGCTAGAGCTGTCCACCGGTACTGACGAGCACCCCGACCTTGCCTTCTCCCTCGACCTGGGCGCTGGCCGGTTGACCCATAATTGGTTCGACACCGACCCGCCAGAGAAGAAAAAGGTAAGCGCGCTGCGCGATTTCATTGATGCGGAGCTTGAGGACGCCGCCCAGCAGATGAAGGCTATGGGCCCCGCTGGCCTTGCCGTGGGTACCTCCAAAACCTTCCGTACGCTGGCGCGTCTGACCGGTGCCGCACCTTCGTCTGCCGGCCCATACGTCAAGCGCACGTTGACTGCACCGGGTCTGCGCCAGTTGATTTCCTTCATCTCTCGCATGACTGCGGCAGACAGAGCGGACCTAGAAGGTGTAAGTTCTAACCGATCGCACCAAATCGTTGCCGGCGCTCTAGTGGCCGAGGCATCCATGCGAGCCTTGGACATCGAGAAGCTGGAAATCTGCCCGTGGGCGCTGCGTGAGGGCGTCATTTTGCGCCGGACCGACAAGGGATTGGAATAGGAAGAGATCATGGCTGACAAGAACAAGTTGACCGTGGCAGAGCTGCTGGCTCGCGATAAAAAGGCCCGCGGCGAGAAGGGCGGCAAGGACGAAAAGCGTTCGCGCCGCCACCGCCGCAGCTTGGATGAAGGCGGCATCTCCGTTGCCGAGCTAACCGGCAACCTTAAGAAGGTCGAAGCTTCGCCTGCCGAGGCCAAGCACACCTCCGTCTCCATCGACGAGGACGCTCCCGTCATCCGCGCCCCCAAGGCCGCCGACGCGACCGATGCCGGCGCCGCAAAGAAATCCACCGACAAGCCAGCTTCTCAGTCCGCAGCCACGACCGCCGCTCAGCCTGCCGCGCCGAAGGCTGCACCCAAGGCTGCACCAAAGACCGCCGCAGAGGCAGCACCAAAGGCTGCTCCTAAATCCGCGGACAAGCCCGCAGCCAAGTCTGCTGCCGCCGCGGCACAGGAGGCGCCGAAGAAGAATCAGCCTTCTGCGGATGACACCGCGGTAATCCAGCGCGTGGGTAAGGCGAAGGAGGAGGATGCCAAGACTGCTGCCGCCAAGCCTGCCGGGGCTGAGGCAGCTGCCGCGAAGCCCGTTGCCGAAAAGCCGAAGGCCGACAAGGGCGCGAAGGTGGCCGGAGCGGGAGCTGCGGCAGCTGGCGCTGGAGCGGCCGCTGCGGCGGCGGTGCCGGCGTCGAAGAAGGCGGGCGTCGCTAAGGATGCCGAGGAAACCGGCAACCTGCCCAAGGTCGAGGACGACGAAGAGTGGATCGAGGAAGAGCACGAGAAGCTCAACCCAGTTTCCATCCTGCTGATGATTGTCGCGGGCATCCTGCTGGCGATTGTCATCTTCAAGGGCTTTGAGATTCTGTGGGATAGCTTCCCACGCCTGGTCGTCGCCATCCTGGCGCTGTGCGTCACCGCAATTATGGTGGGCGTGACGCACGCCCTGCGCACCGCGCGCGACGGGTTCTCTATGTTCCTGGCCGGCTTTACCGGCCTCGTCCTTACCTTCGGCCCGCTGCTGTTGGTTATGCTCTAAGCCCCTCGCTTGTCGACGCCCCGGTTACCCCACGTGGTAGCCGGGGTTCCGCATTTTTGGCATGGTGGAGGCTATGACAAAGATTGCAATTTTAGGCGGCGGACAAATCGGTGAGGCTTTGACCTCGGGACTCGTGGCATCGGGCTTTGCGGGCTCGGATATCACGGTTACCAATCGCACCGAATCGCGCAGCAAGGAACTTCAGGACGCTTATGGCGTCGCCACCACCAGCGATAATGCGGCGGCGGTAGACGGCGCGGATTATATCTTCGCGTGTGTGAAGCCCTACGCCATCCTGGATCTGCTCGAAGGCCTTGAACCAGCCAAGGATGCCGTGGTGGTGTCCATGGCCGCGGGCCTGACGCTCGAGCAGCTGCAGGGAGCGGCGGGCGAAGGCGTGCCGGTGGTGCGCGTTATGCCCAATACCCCCATGTTGGTGCGCCGCGGCATGTGCACCTGCGCGGCCGGTGAGCACGTGAGCGACGCCCAGATGGACGGCGTGCGCGAGCTGTTGGAGGCCGTAGGCGAGGTGGCGGTCATCCCGGAGAAGAATATCGACGCCGCCACCGCACTGGCGGGATCCTCCCCGGCCTATTTCTTCCTCGTGGCAGAAGCGCTTGTCGATGCCGGCGTGCAGCTCGGCCTACCCCGCGACGTCGCCGAGAAGCTTGCCGCCCAGGCCGCAGCCGGCTCCGGTGAAATGCTGGCTAGCTCCGGCCGCTCGGCCACCCAGCTGCGCGCTGGCGTAACTTCGCCGGGCGGTACTACCGCGGCCGCTGTCCGCGAGCTGGAGGAGTCCGGCCTGCGTGGAGCGTTCTACCGCGCGGCAGAGGCCTGCTCCGACAAGGCTAAGGAGCTTGGCTAAAGCTTCCGTGCGCGACCTTCCCGTGGTGGGGGTGTACCCGCCCGGGAGCGCTGGGGCGGGTGTTAAGCAGCGCTTTCGGGGTAAACCCTAATGAATGCTGTGAAGAAATTTGGCACTTGGGTCGCATTAGTCACATGTTTCACGATAGGCTAGGACAAGCACGTGCGTGAAGTCCTGTGGGAGGGGAAGCCTACAGCGCGTAACGAGCTGAAGGGTTAGATATATATGGCAAATGAAGAAAAGGGAACCTTTCTGACGATCGCGGAGGTCGCCGAGATTATGCGCGTCTCCAAGATGACCGTCTACCGTTTGGTTCACGCAGGCGAAATGCCGGCTGTTCGCGTCGGACGCTCCTTCCGCGTTCACGAGTCTGCCGTCAACGAGTACCTGGAGGCTTCCGTCTACGGAGCCTAGGCTCGCGCCGCACAGACAGTGCCCACCTCTGTTGGCCCTCGTGGTCAGCGGTGGTGGGCGCTGTTGTTTCTCACTGTTGTTGTCGCGGGCCCTTTTTGGTCACGGGCTGGGTGCTGGGTAAGATGGTGTGCATTCGTGTCGGCTCGCTGATGTGGCCCGCGGTCCGTGTGGCCACGGCGGCAAGAGTGCACCTTCGCCGTTTTAGCGCTGACAAGTTTGACAGTACGTACTACACGAAAGTGAGGACTCCATGGGTTCCGTCATTAAGAAGCGCCGCAAGCGCATGTCCAAGAAGAAGCACCGCAAGATGCTGCGCCGCACCCGCGTGCAGCGCCGTAAGCTGGGCAAGTAAACCCCAGCCCGCTTCTTGCCCTCCGCCATTGTGCGGAGGGCTTTTGCATGCTTGCCGACGTCCCCCAGCGCCCGCTACCGCCCTTGCTACCGCCGGTAGTAGCGCCAGCCGCCATAGGAGAAGGCGGCGGTGGCCAGCGCCGGCAGGCCATAGGTACGGATGGCGCGGCGCACGGAGCGGTAGTCGCGCACCAGCCAGCCGCGGTCGCCGGCGATATCGCGGAGCTTGCGGTCCGGGTTGATGGCCACGGCGGTGCCAACCATGGACAACATGGGTACGTCATTGGCGGAATCCGAATACGCGGTGCAGCGCGAGAGGTCGAGGCCTTCGATGGTCGCGAGCGCGGCCACGGCGTGCTTTTTGCCGGGCCCGTGGAGGATATCGCCGACCAGCCGGCCGGTGAACTTGCCGTCCTTGACCTCCGCGACGGTGCCGAGCGCGCCGGTAAAACCGAAGCGCCGCGCGAGCACCTGCGCTAGCTGGACCGGCGTGGCGGTGACCAGCCACACCTGCTGGCCGGCGGCTAGGTGCATTTCTGCCAGCTGCGTGGTGCCAGGGTAGGCGCGGCGGGCCAGCGAGGCGTCTACAATTTCCTCGCACAGCTCCACCAGCTCGTCGACGCTGCGGCCCTTGACAAACTCCAGTGCCTGCGCGCGGCCGGCGGCCACGTCCTTGGCATTTTCGCTGCCGGAGACGCGGAACTTGAGCTGCTTCCACGCAATCGGCAGGATTTCAGAAAGCCGGAAGTAGCGCTTGCGTGCCAAGCCAAAGGCGAATTCCACGAGGGAAGAGCCTTGGATGAGGGTGTTGTCGACGTCGAAAAACGCTGCCGCGCCCACATCCACCGGCACGTCCGGGTCCTGGGCGGTGATGCGCTGCGCGCCAGCCGCGTCATAGGAGCCGGTCACCGAGTCCACGCCGGAGGCAAAATCCTCCAACTCCAGCCCAAATTCCTCCAGCGCCGCGGCGGCCGCGGCCTCACCGGCGGTGCGCTGCGATTCCTCGTCCAACGGGGCGAGCGCCTGGGTCTCCAAGAAATTGCGCAGGTTACCGCGCGAGGCGGTCCAATTGGCCAAGAAGTCGCGAGGGGATTCGGGGAACCCTGGGGGAGTGGTAGCGGACACGAGTGGGACAAACAGCTTTCGCAAACGCGGGGTGGACTAACGTGTCCATAGTAATGGTTTCGACCGCCGCCGTCCTTGTGAGGAGAAAATGTCCCAGCATCTCGTCGAGCTCATGGTGCGCACCACCTGCGGTTCTTGCGCGCGCGTGAGGGAGCAGATCACCCCCGTCGTCAAGCAGGCAGGCGCGGAGCTTGCCGTGCGTAACGTGGATGAGGACGCGGAGCTGGCCATGGAGTTCGGTGACCGCGTGCCCGTTGTAGTCATCGACGGCGAAGAGTTTGCCTGCTGGGAAGTAGACAACGAGGAGTTAGCGGCCGAGCTAGCCGGTTGATTCGGGATCCGCGACACCGACGGGTAGTCTTTTGGAGGATTAAAATCAATCAAAGGGTTGAGGAGTGTTGTGCATGAGCGTGCTCGTCGTGGGCATGTCCCACCAATCGGCGCCGGTGGCGCTGCTGGAAAAGCTGAGCATGGATAGTGCGGTCCAGGATTCCGCCTGCGGGCAACTCGTGGCGGCCGAGCCACTTTCAGAGGCCATGATTATCTCCACCTGCAACCGCATGGAGGTCTACACCGTCACCAACTCCTTCCACGCCGGCGTGCAGGAAGTCGTGCGCGTGCTCACCCAGGTTTCCGGCGTGGGCGAGCAGGAGCTGCGCAACTACCTCTACGTGCGCTATGCCGACGCCGCGGCCGAGCACCTGATGTCCGTGACCTCCGGCCTGGATTCCATGGTGATGGGCGAGCAGCAGATCATCGGCCAGGTGCGCAGCGCCTACCAGTCCGCCTCGGAGCAGGGCACGGTCGGCCCGCGCATCCACACGCTGGCGCAGGCCGCGCTGCGGGCCGGCAAGCGCGTCCACTCCGAGACCGATATCGACGAGGCCGGCGCCTCCATGGTGTCCTTTGCCTTCGACCAGGCCCTGCACCGCCTCGACGCCGAAGACCTGACCGGCAAGACCGCGCTGGTCCTTGGTGCGGGCGCCATGGCATCCCTCGCCGCCACCCATGCCGGCCGGCTGGGCGTCAAGGAGCTGGTGTTGGCCAACCGCACCCGCGAGCGCGCCGAGCGCCTGGCCAGCCACGCCGAGGAAGCAGGCGTTGCCACCCGCGTCGTGGACTTTTCCGAGCGCGCCGCCGCGCTTTCCGACGTCGACCTGGCCATCTCCGCCACCGGCGCCGATAACTTCACCATCGAGGCCGCCGACCTCCCCGCCGGCCGCGATCTCATGCTCATTGATCTCTCCCTGCCGCGCGATATCGACGATGCCGCCGCCGCGGCCGAGGGCGTGGATCTGGTCAATATCGAGCGCCTGAGTAAGTCGCTCTCGGCCGCCTCCACCGATCTCGCGGCCGGCACCAGCCCGCACGCGCAGGCCCGCCACATCGTCGACGAAGAACTCGCGGCCTATACCTCGGCCCAGCGCGTGCGCGACGTCGCCCCGGCCGTAAGCGCCCTGCACCGCCGCGCGGCCGATCTCGTCGAGTGCGAGACCGCGCGCCTGCAACACAAGCACCCCGAGCTCGCGGGCAAGCAGCTCGAAGACGTCCAGCGCGCCCTCAAACGCGTGGCCGATAAGCTGCTGCATGAGCCGACGGTGCGGGCGAAGAAGCTGGCGGCGTCGGAAAGCAGCGTCAGCAGCGAAAGCGCCCTGCAGGAGCTCTTTGGCCTGCAGTTGGAAGGCTCCGGGGTGTCCGTGGCCGTCAATGAATTGCCCACCATGACTAAGGAGGCCTAGATGTTTCAGATTGGTACCCGCGGCTCTAAGCTCGCCACCACCCAGGCCGGCCATGTGCGCGATTGGCTTATCGACGCCGGCTTTGACTCCCAGCTCCACATCGTCACCACCGCCGGCGACGTCAACATGGCGCCCGTCGAGCGCATCGGCGTCGGCGTATTTACCCAGGCGCTGCGCGAAGCGCTGTATGCCGGCGAATGCGATATTGCCGTGCACTCGTTTAAGGACCTGCCCACCGCGCCCGATGAACGCTTCCGCCTCGTGGTGCCGCAGCGCCAGGATTCCCGCGAGGCGCTCGTCGCCCGCGATGGCCTGAGTTTGGCGCAGCTGCCGCAGGGCGCGCGCGTGGGCACCTCCGCCCCGCGCCGCATCTCTCAGCTCGCCGCCCTCCGCCCGGACCTGGAGATTCGCCCGCTGCGCGGCAATATCGATACCCGCATGTCCAAGGTCACCGACGGCGAGCTCGACGCCGTCCTGCTGGCCTACGCCGGCCTGCTGCGCGGCGGCTACGCGGACCGCGCCACCGAAATCTTCGAACCCTCCGTATTCATGCCGGCGCCGGCCCAGGGCGCCCTCGCCATCGAGGCCGTGGCCGGCACCGAGGCTGCCGCGGCCCTAGACGCCATTGTCGACGACCGCGCCTCGGCCGCCGCTGCCGGTGAGCGCGCCGTGCTGGCCCGCCTCGAGGCCGGCTGTACCGCGCCGGTGGCCGCCACCTCGCGCTGGGACGGCGACCAGCTCACCGTGCGCGGCGGCGTCTTCGCGCTCGACGGATCCCGCCAGCTCACCGCCACCGCCTCCGGCTCCGCGGCCGAAGCCGCCGATCTTGGCGCGCGCGTCTCGGACGAGCTTTTCGCCGGTGGCGCGGCCGAGCTGCTGGGCAAGTAATTTCGCCTTTAGGCGCTAATAATTTAAGGTGTAGATACCACAGATCATTGTCCCGCAATGATCCGGCCCCCTTTAAGGGCATCCCAGGACGCAAGGCCTGGGATTTTGGCCGTTATGACCGTGTCACCCACCGCCGGCGCGGGGAACCACACCGCATGCGATCATGTCCGTGCGCGGTGCCGCGCGCCCGATTTTAGAAAAGAACTTTATGAGCAATGCCGCGCCAGACACCCAATTGGGCAAGATCGTCTTTGTGGGCGCTGGTCCAGGTAATCCCGACCTGCTGACCGTCCGCGCCCGCGAGGTTCTGGCAAATAGTGCCATCGCCGTGACCGATCCGCAGGTCATGCAGGGCGTGCGCGATGCCGTCGCCGCCGCGCTGCCCGTTCCGCAAGAGCTTCTCGACGCCGCCGAGGCCGAATACGCCCAAATGTGCGCCGATGCCAAAGCCAAGGGCGCGCGCCGCAAACCGCCGCGCCCCGCACCGCCGACGGCCGCGGTGCTGTACGAGCCGGCCGCAGATATCGTCGGCCAGCTGCGCGAGTGCTTGGTCGAGGCCGATGGCGAAGATGTCATCCGCCTGGTCACCGGTAACCCGCTGCACCGCGAGTCCATCAAGGCCGAGATCAACGCCGTGGCGTCTGCCGGCCTGGAATTCCAGGTAGTGCCGGGCATGTCCCTGCCATCTACCGTGCCGTCCTTTGCCGGCATTGCGCTCGGCTCGACCTACACCGAGGCCGACGTAACCGACGGCGCCGATTGGGACGCGCTCGCCAACGCCACCCAGCCCATCGTCCTGCAGGCCACCAAGGAAGACCTGCCGGTCATCTCCGATGAGCTGCAGCAGCGCGGCATGCCGGCCGAGACCGAGGCATTCGTCACCGTCCACGGCACCACCCGCCTGCAGCGCACCTATGAGACCACGCTGGGCACCATGGGCAAGCTGGACGCGGACCTCACCGGCCCGATCGTGGTCACCCTCGGCCGCAGCATCGACGATCGCACCAAGTACTCCTGGTGGGAAAATCGTCCGCTCTATGGCTGGCGCGTGCTCGTCCCGCGCACCAAGGAACAGGCCGGCCCGATGTCCGCGCGCCTGGCCGGCTACGGCGCCATCCCGCAAAACGTGCCCACCATCTCCATCGAGCCGCCGCGCAACCCGGCGCAGATGGACCGCGCCATCAAGGGCATCGTCGAGGGCCGCTATAAGTGGATCGTCTTTACCTCCGTCAACGCCGTGACCGCGGTGTGGGATAAAATCGCCCAGCTCGGCCTCGACGCCCGCGATTTCGCCGGCGTCCACCTCGCGGCCGTGGGTACCAAGACCGCGGCCGCCATCCGCGCCAAGGGCATGGTCCCGGAGCTCCTGCCGCACAAGAAGAAGCAGAACGCCGAGGGCCTGCTCGATGTCTTCCCCAACTTCGTAGAAGACATCGACGCTGTCGGCCGCGTCCTGCTCCCACGCGCCGATATTGCGGCCGACACCCTAGTTGACGGGCTCAAGGCCTTGGACTGGGAGGTCGACGACGTCGTGGCCTACCGCACCGTCCGCGCCGCCCCGCCTTCGGCCGAAATCCGCGACATGATCAAGACCGGCGGCTTCGACGCCGTCGCCTTCACCTCCGGGTCCACCGTGCGCAATCTGGTGGGCATTGCGGGCAAACCGCACCAGCGGACGATCATTGCGTGTATCGGGCCGTCGGCAAGAGCGGCCGCGGAAGAGATGGGCCTGCGCGTCGATGTGGTGCCCGAAGTTGCGGACGTGCCCGCGCTTGTCGACGCCCTCGCAGACCACGTCGCCGCCCTCCGCGCCGCCGGAAACCTGCCCGCGCCGCGCAAGAAACGCCGCTCGCGCAAGAAGGCTACTAAGGTCGACAAGGCATAAGTTTTAGTCTCGCTCTAAGGAGTACCCAATGAGCACCTTCCCAGCCCGCCGCCCACGCCGCCTGCGCACCACCCCGCAGATGCGCAACCTCGTGGCCGAAACCGAGGTCCGCCCCTCGGACCTGATTCTGCCCATGTTCATCGTGGACGGACTCGACGCCCCGCGCGAGATTCCCTCCATGCCGGGCGTCTACCAGCACACCTTCGACTCCCTGCGCCGCGCGGCCGAGGAGGCGTTGGAGGCCGGCGTGCCGTGCATCGACCTTTTCGGTGTGCCGCTCGATGAGGACAAGGACGACACCGGCTCCGTCGCCTGGGACCCACAGGGCATTTTGAACCGCGGCATTTCCTGCCTGCACGAGGAATTCGGCGATGACCTCATCGTTATGGCCGATACCTGCCTCGACGAGTTCACCTCCCACGGCCACTGCGGCGTGCTGGATGACAAGGGCCGCGTGCTTAACGACGCCTCCGTCAAGCTCTACCAAGACATGGCCCGCTCCCAAGCCCGCGCCGGCGCCCAGATCGTCTCCCCGTCCGGCATGATGGACGGCCAAGTTGCCGCCATCCGCGCCGATCTCGACGAGGCCGGCCACGAGGACGTGGCCATCATGGCCTATTCCGCCAAGTACGCCTCTGCCTTCTTCGGCCCGTTCCGCGATGCCGTCGGCTCCTCCCTCGAGGGCGACCGCCGCACCTACCAGCAGGATCCGCGTAATTTCCGCGAATCCCTGCTCGAGGCCGAGCTCGACATCGAAGAAGGCGCGGACTTCGTTATGGTCAAGCCCGGCCTGCCCTACCTGGACGTGCTCTCGGCCGTGGCGGAGACTTCTCCCGTGCCGGTCGCGGTTTACCAGGTCTCCGGCGAGTACGCGATGGTCAAGGCCGCGGCCGCCAACGGGTGGATCGACGGCGAAGCCATCATGCTCGAGTCCCTGACCGCATTCAAGCGCGCCGGCGCCGGCCAGATTCTGACCTACTTCGCTACCGAAGCCGCCCGCCTGCTCAAGTAAAGGACCCCTGTGACTGCTACGCCCCCGTCGCCCGCCCCTGCCCCGCGTCCGCCACGCACGCAACGCCCGCCGCGGCAGCAGCAGCGGCCGGAGTCCGTGACGTACATGCTGTGGCTGTGGCTGGGCGCGCTATGCGGCGAGGCCGTGCACCAGGTGCTCAACGTGGTGCTCACGCTGCTCAACCACGACGTACTCATGTCGCAGGCCAAGGAGATGGCGAAGTCCGCACCGGCCGGCGTGGATGAAGCCCAGCTTTCCGACGCCTTCCTCCGCACCGCCGCCTACGGCTCCGTCGCCCTTTCGGCGGCCATTTCGCTTGCGATTATTGTGCTGCTGGCCTTTCTGTTGCGGTCCCTTGCTAACCGCAGCAAGCGGGCCGGCACCTCGCGCCGCGTGTGGTTCGCCTTCTCGCTCTACTTCGGCTTCCGCATCCTGCTGACCTTCATGGTCACCCCGGCCGGCGCGGACGTGCCCGATTGGCTCTTTGCCGCCGATGGCATGGTGCAGATCCTTGTCGGCGTCGCGGCGGTCCTCGGCCTGATTTTCTCCGTGCGGGCCGAGACCTTGGACTACACCGGCGAACTCGAGCAGATGCGCGAGCTGGAAAAGGAACTCGAGCAAGCGCAGCGCGAGAAGAAGCGCGCCGAGGAAGAGCGCAAGCGCTCCAAGGACGACCAGCGCGGCAACCGCGACGGCAGCAAGCGCGAGCGTGCCGACCGTGCCAGCCGCACTGACCGGGAGGATAAGCGATGAATAATACCGAGCGGCCCGGGCCCCGCGACTATAACCGCGCGGCCCGAAACACCTCCGCCAACGAGAACCTCGACGCGTGGCCGCGGCCGCTGCGCTGGGCCTATTGGGTGCTCGTCGTCAGCGCCGTGATCATGCTGGTCAGCGGCATGGTGGGCATCTTCGGCTCGGGAGGGCCTCAGGTGGAGCCACAGAATGCGCAGGTCGCCGAGTACCTCCACTCCAATCGCCTGTTTGTCGCGGTGACCAACTCCGTCGGCGCCATCCTGCTTGCGCTCTTCGCGGCGCAGCTGGCCGGCGGGTCCAAGTGGGCGCGCCGCATCATAACCGTGGTCATCGCGTTCGCGCTTTTTACCAATATCGCCGCCCTTGCACTCGGAATTGGCGGGCTCGGGCTGCTGATTATCCCCATCACCTTGATTGTCGCCCTCGCGCTGCTTTTCCAGCCACAGTCCAATCGCTTCATCAAGGACCGCAGCTTGCGTGGCTAATTAGCCCCCACTCCAACTTTTGATTCATAATTGGGGCATGTCTCGACTCAATCGTGCCCCGCTTATCGACGCCGCCCTCGGCCGCACCCCCTCCCGGCCCCCAGTCTGGTTCATGCGCCAGGCCGGCCGCTCGCTGCCGGAGTACCGCGCCGCCCGCGAGGGGATTAGCATGCTTGATTCTTGCTTCATGCCGGAGCTGCTGGCAGAAATTACCCTCCAGCCGGTGCGCCGCCACGACGTCGACGCCGCCATTTTGTTCTCCGATATCGTCGTCCCGCTTAAAGCCGCGGGCGTCAAGGTCGATATCGTGCCGGGTCGCGGGCCGGTGATGGAGCAGGCGGTGAGGAGTAGGGAGGACGTCGGCAAGCTGCCGCTGCTGGAAACCGACGTCCCCGAGGTCACCGAAGGCATCGCCCGCATCCTGGCCGAGCTGACTGAGACCCAAGCGCTCATCGGCTTCGTGGGCGCGCCGTTCACGCTGGCCAGCTACCTCATTGAGGGCGGGCCATCCAAGAACCACGAGCGCACCAAGGCCCTCATGCACGCAGATCCGGAGACCTGGCACATGCTCATGCGCCGCCTCGTGCCCACGATTACCCGCTTCCTGCAGGTGCAGGTCGACGCCGGCATCGACGCCATGCAGCTTTTCGATTCCTGGGCCGGCTACCTCAACGAGCGTGACTACCGCGAATTCGTGCTGCCGTACTCCCGGGAAATCCTGGCCGGCGTGACTATCCCGCGCATCCATTTCGGCGTCGGCACCGGCGAGCTCTTGCCGGCCATGTCGGAGGCGGGGTCGGAAGTTATGGGCGTCGATTATCGCGTGCCCATGGACGCCGCGGCCGAGCGCGTAAGCGCCCGCGTGCTGCAGGGCAACCTCGACCCTGCCATGCTTTTTGCCGGCGACGACGCCGTGCGCCAGGCCGTGCGCACCATCCGCGGCGAGGTCGATCGGGCCCGCGAGCGCGGCGATATCGACGGCCATATCTGGAACCTCGGCCACGGGGTCTTGCCAACTACCGACGCGGAGGCCATCACCCGCGCCGTATCCATCATCCACGAGGAGGGCTAAATGCGTATTGCGATTATTGGTGCTGGCCTGGCGGGCTTGACGGCCGCCTACGAGCTGCGCGACCACGACGTTGAGGTTTTCGAGGCCGCCGGCCGTATCGGCGGCAAGCTGTACTCCGTGCCGTTTAATGACGGCCCCACCGACATGGGCGCCGAGGCCTTCCTGGCCCGCCGCCACGACGCCGTGGAATTCATCGAATCCCTCGGCCTGGGCGGGAGCTTGGTCGAGCCCTCCGGCCTGCATTCGTTGGTGTATTCCGGCGAGCTTAAGCCGCTGCCGCGCGGCGGGATGATGGGCATTCCTTCGCACTCGGAGCCGGTCGCGCACCTGGTCTCGGCTGAGACCGCCCGCCGCATCGACAACGAGGAGCCCTTCGAGTGGACGGCCGACAGCGACGTCTCCGTCGGCCGCTTGGTGCGCCAGCAGTTTGGCGACGACCTCGTCGACCACGTTATCTCCGCCCTCCTCGGCGGCGTGTACTCCTGCTCGGCCGATGACCTGGGTGTGCGCGCGACCATCCCGGCACTGGCCGAGACGCTCGACGCGCTCTCCGAGCGCGGCCCGGTCACCCTCTCAGCCGCGGTCCGCTCGCTGGAAGAAGCCCGCGCGGCCAAGCCGAGCAGCGGCGGACCCGTCTTTCAGACCTTCCGCGGCGGCTACGCAGAACTCTACGAGACGCTGGCCGATAAATCCCGCGCCAAGATTTACCTTGATACCTTCATCTCCGGCATCACTCGCGAGGGCGAGAAATTCCGCTTGGCCGGCGCACCCGGCGACACCGCCGCCTTCGACCGTGTGCTGGTCGCCACCCCGGCCCCGACTGCAGCGCGCCTGTTGCCCAAGGTATCCCCGGGGGCGGCGGAGCGGTTGAAGAGCGTGAAGCTGGCGGCGTCGGCAGTCGTGGGCCTGAAGTTCGAGTCTGACACGGACCCGGCCGGCAACGCATTGCCGCAGAACTCTGGCATCCTCGTGGCTACGGACCAAGACGACGTGCACGCCAAGGCCTTCACGCTGTCCTCTCGCAAGTGGCCGCACCTGGCCGAGCGCGGCGGTGCCTTGGTGCGCGCCTCCTTCGGCCGCTTTGGCGACGACGCCATCGTCCGCGCCGAGGAAGATGACCTCGTCGACTATGCCCTCGACGATCTTCAGCGCCTCACCGGCTTCGACGGCCGCGCCGCGGGCGTTGCCGAGATTTTCACCCAGCGCTGGTTCGGCGGCCTCCCGCGCTTTGATGCCGGCCACCTGGAAACCGTGGCCGGCGCGCGCGGCGCCCTCGCGGCGACGCCGGGCATCGATGCCACCGGCGCTTGGGCCGGCGGGGTTGGCGTACCCAATGTCATCGCGGATGCCCGCGCTGCCGCGGCCCGCATCGCTCGCTAGCTGCGGGGCTCGCTAGCTGCGGGCATGCCAATGCGGCAGCAGGGCATCCTGCTGCCTGGCGGTTTAGGGGCTAGTGGGCCGGTGGCGGTGCTGGCGCGGTATCTGCCCAGGGCGGCTGCCACACCACGCGGCCTCGGCGCCGAACGAGGCGCCCGCGCACCGGTGGGGCATTAGGGTCATCGTCGTTGACGCCGTTGTGGTACGGGCAACAGGTCGCGAGGTTTGCCATATTGGTATCGCCGCCGTGCCGCCACGCCTGCAAGTGGTGTACCTGGCATTTATCCGCCGGATAGTTGCATTCCGCCCACGGGCATACCGGATTTTCCGCGGCGGCCATGAGCCGCTGCTTCTCGTTGGCCATGCGCTCCGTGCGGTAGAGGTTGACCGCGCCCTCGAAGGGGTGAACGAGGGTGATAAGGCCGCGGTCTGCTAGCGTGCGCGAGACGAGTTCCGCGCCGGTGAGGCGGGCGCCGTTGGTGAGCTGGATGGTGATTTCCTCGCCGTCGCCATCGATGATGCGGTCGAGCTCGTCGAGCGTGATGATCGCGTTGGTCGTAATGGTCGGGCGGGCAGCCGGGGAGGCGCCGGAAGGGGAGAAGAGTTCCGCAACGGAATCGAGGGGAGCATCCTCATCCAGGCTGGATTCCAAATCCGCGATGAGCGAAGAGGGCCCGGTAATCGCGAGGGTCCACGGCGCGTCCTTGCGGCGGCGGATGCGCACGCCGGGGCGCGGAGGGGCCGGGGGATTGAGCTCGCGCAGCTTCTTGCGCGCCAGCTTTTCCATCTCATCGGTATCGGCGGCGGTGCGGCACAGCTCCACGCGCAGGCGCCAGGCATCACGCTTGGTCTTGGCGCGGGATGCGTAGCGCTCGATAACCTCCAGCGTGGGCAGCGGGTGAGCGCGGTCGCGGGCGGCGGCAACCGCCTGGCGCTGCAGGCGGGCAAAGGAGGTGGGGGCAAAGAGGGCGTCGGCAAGCGTGAGCAAAGTGCGGGCCGTCTTATTGGGCGCCCCTGCGGCGCGCAGCTGGTCTTCAGACATGCCGGCGCACCCGGCAACGATATCGATGCCGGGCGCCAGGGCCGCAAGATAAGTCTGAAGAGCTGTCATGCCCCGCAGCCTAAGCCACGGCGCGCAACCCGCGCGAGGGCGAGCGCGCGAACCTGTGGATAACTAGGGCTCACAGGGCGAATTTCGGCCCGCACGCCCGGCGGGCCTGTGGATAACTAGCCCTTATTGCGGAAGACGAAGATGGAGGAGAAGTCCTGATCCCCGTGGCCCATGGCCTGCATTTCCTCGAAGCGGCCGATGGCGGCGGTCAGGGCGGGCAGCGGCTTGGTGGAGGTCATCTCCATGAGCTTGGCGTCCTTGGCCAGGGCGTCGACGGTGAAATCGCCCGGGTCGGTATTGCGCTCGCCGGTGATAAACGGCGCCTTCATATTGGCGATGAATGACAAGCCGGTGATATCGAGCATCTGCAGCACCACCTCGGAGTCCAGGCCCTCGGACTCGCCGAGTTGCAGGGCTTCGAGCAGGCCCTCGGCGGTGACGGCGAGCGCGAGGTTCGCCAGCAGCTTTCCGATGGCCGCCGTGGCCGCCGCCTCCACCCCGATGAGCTTGTCTTCGCCCGCCCAGGACTCGGCGAGGGACATGGCTTGCTCGCGGCGGGCGTCGTCAGGCGTGCCCACATAGACGCCGAGCTTGCCCTCGCGGGCCGGGCCGAGCGTGCCGACGACCGGGGCGTGGACGTAGGTTTCCACGGCGGCGGCGAATTCGCGGGCATCGTTGGGCGAGACGGTGGTGGTGTCGATCCACGTCACGCCGGCGGGGATGAGCTGCGGCTCGACGACGACCTCGCGGACATCGTCAGGCCCGAAGAGAGAGGTAATAATGACCTCGGCGTTCGCTACGGCCTCGGTGGGCGAGGCGGCAAGCTCGGCGCCTTCCTCCACCAGCGGCTGGGCGCGCTCGGCGGTGCGGTTCCAGACGGTCAATTCGATGCCGTCTTGCTCAGTGAGCAGGCGGCGGGCTAGTTCGGTTCCCATGCGGCCAGTTCCAAGAAATGCAATCCTCATGCTTTCCCAGTGTGCCATCATTGGGTGCAGGCTCGCCGCCTTTTGTGCGGGCCCCGGACGAGGGAGCCGTACCCGGCGACGCGACAAGACGGCCAGGAAGCAACTATGGCGTGGTTCATCTTGATTTTCTCCGGCGCATTCGAGGCCGTGTGGGCGGCGGCGCTAGATAAGTCCGCTGGTTTTACGCGTTTGTGGCCCTCGCTTATTTTCCTCGTGGCCTGTGCGATTTCCATGGGCGGGCTGGCGTGGGCGATGCGCAGCATCCCGGTCGGCACGGCCTATGCGGTGTGGGCGGGTGTTGGCGCGTCGGTGGCGGTTATTTATTCTTTCGCCGCTGGACACGAGGCCGCCACGGTGTGGAAAGTACTATTCCTCGCCATGATCATCGGCGGCATCGTGGGGCTAAAAACGGTGAGTTAGAGGCCCGGGATCCGCGGCGCGGGAGGCAGCGGCAGCGCCGGCGGCGGGGCGGGTGCAGGCACAGCGGGCACGGCTGGCACATCAGGCACCGCGTCCTCGATGCGCCCGCGCACCTCGTGCGGCGGAATATTGAGGTTCGGCAGGCCGCTTTTGTCCCGCGCAGGTGGGCGTGGGGCCGGCGCCGCTGGTTGCGGGCGGGGTGCCGGTGCAGGCGCTGGCGCGGGCCGCTGCTGGGGCGCGGGAGCCGGGGCAGGACGCGAACCAGGCGCAGACTCAGGCGCCGGCGCCGCGGGCGATGGGGAAGGCCGCTCGGTCGGCGGCGAGGGAACCGGGGCGTCCTCCCGAGGCAGGTCGCGCGGGGCGAGCGGGCGGGGAGGGGGCTGCCAGGAGGGGGCGTCGGCAAGCGGGGTGGCACCCACCGAGGTAGGCAGCGGCCGCTCGGGCTCGGGCTGGTCGCAGCCGGCGAGGCAGAAAGCGGCCAGGATGGCGACAATGAGAGTGCGCTGCATTGAAAATCCCCCCGAATTGAAAAGTGCAACGCCCCGAAGTCTAGCGGCTGACTGTGAATCGCGCACTCCAACTTTTGTATAGCGCGCGAATCGCTAGAATGTCAGACATGCCTAATACTTCCCAGTCGCAACAGTGGTTTGAGCGTTCCTCCAAGGTGATTCCGGGCGGGGTGAACTCGCCGGTGCGCGCGTTTGGCTCCGTGGGCGGCCAGGCCCGCGTGATTGAGCGCGGTGCGGGCTCGCGCCTGTGGGACGTCGACGGCAACGAGTACGTTGACCTGGTCAGCTCCTATGGCCCGATGATTCACGGCAATGCGCACCCAGAGATTGTGGAGGCCGTGCAGCAGGCCGCTGCGGTCGGCTTGAGCTTTGGCTCGCCCACCGAGGGTGAGGCTTTGCTCGCGGAAGCCATCGTCGCACGCACCGCGGCCGATAAGGTGCGCATGGTCAACTCCGGCACCGAGGCCACCATGTCTGCGGTGCGCCTGGCCCGTGGCTACACCGGCCGCGCCAAGGTGCTGAAGTTCGAGGGTTGCTACCACGGCCATGTGGATGCGCTGTTGGCCTCGGCCGGCTCCGGCGTGGCGACCTTTGCGCTGCCGGATTCCCCGGGTGTTACGGGCGCGACAGCGGCCGATACCATCGTCGTTCCTTATAACGATATCGAGGCCGTGCGCGAGGCATTTGCGCAGCACCCGGGCGAGATTGCCTGCATTATCGCGGAAGCCTCGGCCGGCAATATGGGCACCGTGGCTCCAGAGGAAGGCTTCAACGCCGCGCTTGCCGACGTCGCCCATGAAGACGGCGCCCTCCTCATCCTCGACGAGGTCATGACCGGCTTCCGCACCTCCTATAAGGGCTGGTACGGCGTCGACGGCGTGGCGGCGGACCTGGTGACCTTCGGCAAGGTCGTCTCCGGTGGCCTGCCGGCCGCTGCCTTCGGCGGCCGCGCCGAGGTTATGGACTACCTCGCCCCGGACGGTCCGGTCTACCAGGCCGGCACGCTGTCCGGTAATCCGGTGGCCATGGCCTCCGGCCTGAAGTCTTTGGAGCTGGCCGATGAATCGCTCTACGAGCGCCTGCAGGCCAACGCGGACCGCCTGACCGGCATGATTTCCTCCGCGCTATCGGCCGAAGGCGTAGCGCACCACATCCAGCGGGCGTCGTCGATGTTCTCCATCCGCTTTGCCGAGGGCGAGGGCCGCAACTTTGCCGATATGCAGGCGGCCGAGACCTTCCGCTTCACCCCGTTCTTCCACGCCCTGCTGGATAACGGCATCTACGTCGCGCCAAGCCCATTCGAGACCTGGTTTGTCTCGGATGCACTTACCGACGCCGACTTTGAACTCATCGAAGCCGCCCTCAAGCCCGCCGCCCAGGCTGCGGCCGCCGCGCGTCCCGCACATTAAGTCCCGCACACTAAGGAGAGACATGACACGCACCATCGTTCACCTCGTGCGCCACGGCGAGGTCCACAACCCGGAGAAGATCCTCTACGGTCGCATCCCGGGCTATCACCTGTCCTCGCGCGGGCATTCCATGGCGGCACGCACCGCGGAGTCCTTCCGCGACCATGACGTGGCCTACCTGGCGGCCTCGCCGCTGCAGCGCGCCCAGGAAACCGCGCGGCCGATTGCGCAGGTAACGGGGCTAGACGTGGACGTCGATAAGACGCTCATCGAGTCCGGCAACCGCTTCGAGGGCCTGCGCACAAAAGGCCTGCGTTCCGCGCTGTGGAACCCGCGCCGCTGGCCGCTGCTGGTCAACCCGCTGGAGCCCTCGTGGGGCGAGCCCTATGAGCAGATTGCCGAGCGCATGCTGGGCTCCATCGAACGCGCCCGCACCGCCGCGGCCGGCCACGAGGCGATCTTGGTCAGCCACCAGCTGCCCATCGTGATGGTGCAGCGCACCGTGCTGGGCCAGCGCCTGCCGCACGCGCCGTGGAACCGCGAATGCGACCTGGCCTCGGTCACCTCTTTGCTTTTTGAGGATAACCAGGTCACCGATATCTTCTATTCCGAACCGGCGCAGGAGATTTAATGGCACTACAACGCAGGCGTGCAGTCGGCGCGGTGCTTGCTGCGGTGGCGGTAGCGCTGCCGCTTGCCGGTTGCTCGCAGGACTCCGATAACGCGCAAAACGCGGTCGCGACCGGCGGCAACTTCGAGTTCATCACGCCCGGCGGCGAAAAGGTCATCAACTACGAGGAATCTGAGCGCAAGCCGCTGCGCACCTTCTCTGGCGAGGATGTGCGCGATACGGATAAGACCATTTCCCTGGAGGACTATGAGGGCGAAATCGTCGTGCTCAACTCCTGGGGCCAGTGGTGCGCTCCGTGCCGCGCCGAGGCCGATGACCTCCAAGAGATTCACACTGAGCTGCAAAAACGCGATCTTGGCACCGTGCTGGGCATCAACGTGCGCGACTATAACCCGCAGGTGTCCAATGACTTCCTCGAAGATAACGGTCTGACCTACCCCTCCATCTACGATCCACCATTTAAGACCGCGGCGGCCCTGGGCGGCGTGCCCACCTCTGTGGTCCCGACCACCATCGTCTTGGACAAACAGCACCGCCCGGCTACGGTCTTTTTGCGGTCCATCACCGCTCAAGATGTGATGGACGTAGTGGACAAATTAGAAAAGGAATAAATGGACAACGCAGCGAGCATCGGCAACTCCTTTGCCGAGGCCGCGACCTCCGGCCCACTCATTCTGGGCCTGTTCGCGGCCGCCGTGGCGGGGCTGGTGAGTTTTGCCAGCCCGTGCGTCGTCCCACTGGTGCCTGGCTATATTTCCTACCTGGCCGGCGTGGTGGGCGGCGAGGTTACGTTTGACGGTGAGTTGGGGGTGGGCGTCGGCAAGCGCAGGCAATGGGCCGTGGTACTGGCCGCCGCCTTGTTTATCCTGGGATTTACCGTGGTTTTCCTGCTGGCGACGGTTTCCGTATTCGGCGCGATTTCCGCGCTCCGGCTCAATGAGGAGACGCTCATGCGCATCGGCGGCGGCGTGACCATCCTGATGGGTGTGGTTTTCCTCGGCGCGATCCCGGCGCTGCAGAAGGACACCCGCATGGCGCCGAAGCGTTGGACCACCTGGCTGGGCGCGCCGCTGCTGGGCGGGATTTTCGCGCTGGGCTGGACGCCGTGCCTGGGACCAACGCTGGCCGCCATTATTTCCGTATCGGCCGGCACCGAAGGCATGACGGCCGCGCGCGGCGTGCTGCTCATCATCTTTTATTGCCTGGGCTTGGGCCTGCCGTTCCTGCTGGTGGCGCTGGGCTCCGCGCGGGCAATGCGCTCGATTTCGTGGGCCCGCAAGCACTCGCATACCATCCAGATAATCGGCGGCGTGGCCATGATCCTCGTCGGCCTGGCCCTGGTAACCGGCCTGTGGGGCGAGTTTATTAGCCTCATCCGCCAGTGGACCGGCAACTTTGGCGCAACCCTGATTTAGGAGAGACGTGAAATATTTCCGCAAAGCCTGGCATTGGCTGACCAGCATGCGCACGGCACTGGCGCTGCTTTTCTTGCTGGCGCTGGCCGCGATTCCCGGTTCCTTGCTGCCGCAGCGCGACCTCAACGAGCAGAACGTGCAGGACTTCATCGAGTCCAACGGCAACGTGGCGAAGATCTACGACAAGCTGCAGCTTTTCGACGTCTTTTCTTCCGTCTGGTTCCAGGCCATCTTCATTCTCTTGGCCATTTCCCTGGTGGGCTGCATCCTGCCGCGCTCCTGGGATCACTATAAGGCGTGGAAGACCCCGCCAACGCGCGCGCCGAAGTACCTCCACAAGCTGCCGTTGGCGGCCGAGGGGCATTCGGATAAGAGCGAGGAAGAGCTATCCGCGGAAATTACAAAGCGCCTGAAGAGGTGGCGCGTGGCCGAGTACTCTCCGGAGAAGGACCGTGCCGGCGTGCATACCTTCTCCGCGGAGCGCGGCTACGGCCGCGAGCTGGCAAATCTCATTTTCCACGTGGCGCTGGTGGCCATCTTGGTTACCGTCGCTGCCGGCCGCTTGGTCAACTACGAGGGCCAGGTCATCGTGGTCACCGAGTCCGGCTCGCAGGGCGGCGGCCAGACCCTGGACCAGTCCACGGAGTTCTGCAATACCTCCACGTCCAACTTCGACTCCTTCCGCGCCGGCCCGCTTTTCGACGGCACCGGTCTCCACCCCTTCTGCCTCATCGCCCATGACTTCGCGGCCGAATACCTGCCCAACGGCCAGGCGGAGATGTTTACCTCCAACGTTTCCTACGCGGAGGGCGAGGACATCTACAAGGATGACTCCGAGTGGAAGGATTATGAGCTTAAGGTCAACCACCCGCTGCGCTTGGCGCACAACCGCGTCTACTTGCAGGGCCACGGCTACGCGCCGACGGTCACGGTGGAATGGCCCAATGGCGAAAAGCGCACCCAGACCATTCAGTTCCAGCCGAATGACACGACCTTCTTCTTGTCCTCCGGCGCGATGCGCTTCGACCCGCCGGCCGGCATGCACCCGGATCTCTATGACCGCCGCCAGAACCAGATCGCCATCCAGGGCCTCTTCGCGCCCACGGCCGAATGGGCCGGCGAGAACGGCAAGCTGCTGCAGTCCGCGTACCCGGGCCTGAAGGATCCCGCCATGGCCATCGATATCTACCGCGGCGATGCCGGCCTGGACACCGGCACCCCGCAGTCCTTCTTCTCGCTGGACCCGAACCTGGTGCAGTCCGGCCAGCTGCAAAAGATTGACCGCGTGAACCTCAACCAGGGCGAGGACGTCACCCTGGACGATGGCACGAAGATCACCTTCGACGGCGCCAGCGAGTTCGCCAATTACCAGGTCTCTTATGATCCTTTCCAGAAGTGGGTGCTGGTCTCCGCGCTGGTAATGCTCATCTCCTTGGTGGGTTCGCTGGTGATTAAGCGCCGCCGCGTCTATATCCGCCTGCGGCCGAATGCGGCCGGCGGCACCGACGTGGAGATGGGCGGGCTTGCCCGCACCGACCGCGCCGGCTGGTCCGAGGAGTTCCACGAGCTGCACCGCGCGCTGCTGGAGCTGCCGGACCCAGACGAGGTCGAAGAAGACGAACTTTATACCGACGATTAGCGCCCCGGCCCGATCCAACAAAAGTTGGATTGGGTCGTTTCGCTGAGTAAGGTAATCAGCACTTATCCCGCACGTGTGAAGGCTAGGAGCATTCATGCAGATCGATCAGAATCTGTCTAATTTCTCGGATATCGCGGTGCAGACCGCCTTTGTGGTGTACTGCGTCGCGCTCTTTTTGTCGCTGTTTTACTACGGCCGCATGCAGGGCATCATCGAGGGCCGCCGCGCCGTGAAGTCCGAGGCCGCGAAGGTCTTGGTGGGGGCGGGCGCTGGGGGCGTCGACAAGCGCAGCTATGCCGGCGAGGTTGCCCAGTCTTCTTCCGGAATCACGGCCGATGAGCTGAAGGAAAAGGAGCGCAAGGCCGATAAGCTCGGCGGCATGACCAGCGCGCTGATGTGGGTGGGCATTGCGCTGCACGCCGCGGCGATTGTGCTGCGCGGCCTGGCCACCGGCCGCTTCCCCTTTGGCAACCTGTACGAGTACGTGCTGATGGTGAGCTTCGGTGTGCTGCTGGTGGGCAATATGGCTATGCAGCGCAAGGAATGGCGCACCGTGTGGCCGTGGCTGCTCACCCCGACCCTCGCGCTGATGTTTTATGGTTCCACCAAGCTCTATGCCGAGTCCGCCCCGGTGGTGCCGGCGCTGCAGTCGCACTGGCTGCCCATCCACGTCACCGTGGTTTCTTTGGGCGCGTCCATCGGTATTATCTCCGGCATTGTCTCGCTGCTGACGCTGTTCCGTATGGCGCAACCGAAGCATGCCGAGCATGGCTTCTTCGGTGCGGTGGCCCGCCCGCTGCCTTCTGCCGCAAAGATTGACCAGCTGGCCTACCGCCTGGCTGTTATCACCCTGCCGACCTTGGGTCTGGGCATCATCCTGGGGGCCATCTGGGCCGAGTCCGCCTGGGGCCGCTTCTGGGGTTGGGACCCGAAGGAGACCGTATCCTTTGCCACCTGGATCCTGTACGCCGCGTACCTGCACGCGCGTGCGACGCCGGCCTTCCGCAAGGCGGCGCCGTGGATCAACGTCATGGCGATGGCGCTGATGGTCTTCAACCTGTTCTTTATCAATATGGTCGTCTCCGGCCTGCATTCCTATGCGGGGCTGAACTAGATGGCGGAGCATAATAGCCCGCGCCATAAGCAGGGCAAGCCGGCCGGCGATAATGCGGTGATTTTGGGCCTTGGCGCCCAATTCGCCGAGCGCCGCCGCGAGTTGGGCATTTTGCAGCAGCAGCTTGCCGACGCCGCCGGTATCTCCCGCTCCACCCTCCACACCATCGAGCACGGTGGTGCGGGCGTGCGGTGGGAAAAGATCACCGCCGTGGCTGAGGCCTTAGGCCTAGAGATGCGCTTCGTGCCGAAGGAATCCTAGTCCTTCTCGCCGTCGGCGTCGCGTTTGCGGCGCTGGCGGCGCTTTTCTTCTTCTGCCTCCTGTGCGCGGCGCTGCTTGAAGCGCTCCTTTTCCAGTTTCCAGAGGAATTCCTCGTCATCATCGGGGCCTTTGATAGCGCGGGGTTGTTCCACCTCGCGCTTTTTCCATGTCGAGGGCCCGAAGGCCTTCCAGACGAGGTAGGCGGCGAGGACAAAGAGTAGGAGGAGGATTATTCGGCCCATGCGTGCGATTCTACCTGCACCGCGTACAATCAACCCCCATGACGCATAACCCTGAGCCACCCAAGCCGGACCCAGAACTGCGCCGCCGTTCGCGCGCGGCGCTGTGGAAGTACGGGCTCGCCCGCGTAGTGCTTTTTATCGCTTTGACCGCGGTGATCGAGATTTTGGCCATCGCCATCGGCTTTGCCATCCCGGTGCTCGTTGCGGCGCTGCTGGCGCTCTTCGTGGCGCTGCCGCTATCGATGCTGATCTTTAAAAAGTGGCGCATCGAGGCCACTCAGACGCTGGCCGAGTACTCCGCCCAGCGCAAGGCCCACAAGCGCTGGGTTCAGGCGGAGCTGGAAGGCCGCGCCGCCCAGGACTAGACGATGATGAGTGCGGCGGCCTCGATAACGGCCCACAGCAGCATCGCGCGGCCGGTCAGGCCGAGCACCGGGATGAGCTCTGGGCCTTGGGTGCCGCGGTTGACGGTGCGGATGGCGCGCAGCGCAAGGGGGAAGTAGACCAAGCCAGCGAGCGCGAGCCAGCTGCCGAAGGCGATGCCAATGGTCAGCAGGAATGGCAGCAGGAGCAGCACCGTAAAGAGCAGGCGCGCCTTCTCGTTGCCGAGGCGCACGGCGAGGGTAATCTTGCCGGTCTCGGCGTCGGAAGGAATATCGCGGATATTATTGACTAAGTTCACCCCGGAGCTCATCGCGCCGATGCCCACGGCCAGCGCGAGGCCCGACCACGACAGGCGGCCAGCTTGCGTGAATTCGGTACCGAGCACGGCGACCAATCCGAAAAAGATAAAGACAGCAACCTCGCCGAGCCCGCGATATCCATACGGGTTCTTGCCGCCGGTATAAAACCACGCGCCCGCGATGCATAGCGCGCCCACTAGGATGAGCCACCACGCGTGCGCTGCAAAGGACAGCGCAATGCCGGCGAGCCCAGCCACGGCGAAGGCGGCGAAGGCCGCGAGTTTCACCTGCTGCGGGCGGGCCAGGCCACCGCCGGTCAGGCGCTGCGGACCGGTGCGGTCGTCGTCGGTGCCGCGGATGCCATCCGAGTAATCGTTGGCGTAATTGACACCGATGATGAGCGCCCACGCCACCACGAGGGCGAGAAGCGCGCGGCCGAAGTGCGCGCCGTCGGCAGCCGCTGCGGCACCAGTACCAGCGATGACTGGGGCGAAGGCATTAGCCCACGTGTGCGGGCGTGCGCCTTGGAGCCAGTCTTTGGCAGTTGCGGGATAGGCAGAAAGTGACATGTCAGTTATTGTGCCACGCCACCGCGGGCATGCTGTGCACAAGGGACGCACACGGCGGATATATAAAAGCCACGGGTATGGCGGAAGCGCGTCGTACGTACCCAAGAAAGGACGGCTGTGGGCCACACCCGTGACAAAAGTTCAATGCGTTGAACTTTCTTAAAGTTATCATGTGAATCGCTCGCGGGGCAAGGCCTTTACTACGATGAATGTCATGCATTTAAGCGATCTCCCTGAACGTACCCAGGACTACCTCAAAGTCCTGTGGGACCTCTCCGAGCACTCCGGCGGCGCGCCCATCGCGCTCAAGGAGCTGGCGGGGCGATTGAACCAAAAGGTGCCCACGGCGTCGGAAGCCGTAAAGCGTCTCGTTGCCCAAGGGCTGGTGGAACATGAGCGCTACGCTGGCGTTTCGCTGACCCCAGAGGGCCAGGCACTGTCCATGGGCATGGTCCGCCGCCATCGTCTCCTCGAGACCTTCTTGGTCAAAGAGCTGGGGTACACCTGGGACGAGGTTCACGAGGATGCCGATCTCCTCGAGCATGCATGCTCCGATCGCTTCATCGATCGACTCGATCAGCACCTGGGCCATCCTCAGCGCGATCCCCACGGCGATCCCATCCCCGACGCGCAGGGCAGCATCGAGGACCTTGGCACGCTCACGCTTGACGACGTCCCCCTTCACACCCCTGTCACCATCGAGCGGGTATGCGACGGAGACACCGAGCTGTTGCGCTACCTCGACAGCCATGGCGTCGGCCTGGGCGTCGAGGTCGTAGTCGATTCCCGCGTTGCGGGCCTGCTCAACCTGCACGCAGGGGACGAGGAGTTCTCTCTTGCGGAAGTCGCGGCCGCCGACGTGACGGTGCGCGCTAACGAAGTCTAATCAGTTCTTAAAGAGCCCTGCGACACCACGACGGTCCACCTTGCCGGGGCCGGTCAGCGGCATCTCAGCAATGCGGATAATCTCGCGCGGAATCTGCCACCGAGGCAGGTCATCGAGCGCTTCGAGGATGTCGGTGCGCGAGGCCCAGCCGGTGTAAGCTGCGGCGATCATCTGGCCAAGACGTGGATCAGGGATGCCCACCACGCATACACTGTCGACGCCCGGTACCTGCAACAAGAGCTGTTCCAGTTGTTCTGGGTGCAACTTCAACCCGCCCGAGTTGATGATGCTGTCCAGACGTCCAGTGACGGTGAGTTGACCGTGGGCGTCGAGCTCCCCGGCGTCGGAAGTTGCGAACCAGCCACCGACGAAGTCGCGCGATTCCACATTGCGGTAGCCCTGCGCAATGGTCGGCCCGCCCAGGAAAATGCGGTTATCTTCCCCGATGCGCACCTCGGTGCCGGGCAGGGGAGTGCCGTTGTAGACGCAACCGCCCGCAGTCTCCGAGGAGCCATAGGTGGTTACCACGGTGATGTCGAGCTTGCGCGCAGATTCCAATAGCTGGGGATGTGGCGCTGCTCCACCTACCAGGATGGAGTTGAAACGGCGCAGTGCTTGGATGCCGTCCAGCGAATCGAGTGCCTTGTGCAGCTGCATCGGTGTGAGCGCGGTGTACATGCGGTCCTCGGTGTGGGCGAGTTCTTCTGCTGCGCGGGCGAACTCGGTGATGTTAAAGCCTTGGGACAGGTCGAGGCACAGTGGCTCCACACCCGCCACCAACGAACGCACGAGCACCTGGATGCCCGCGATGTGGTGGGCGGGCATGGCCAGTAGCCATTGGCCGGGGCCACCCAGGAAAGAATGGGTGGCATCCGCACTCGCCACCAGGTTAAGCGGGCTTAGCTGCGCACCCTTCGGTGTGCCCGTGGAACCCGAGGTGGACACCACCAAAGCAATGTCCTCAGCAATCGATTCGCCCGCGCGCATGTGGTTGCGCAGCAATTCCGTCCGCGTGCGGTCCGCTGCGGGAAGGGGTAAGAGCGTGGTCTGCCCAGCGATGGCCTTCTCGAGGTCATCCAAAATTCCTGCGGGATTGCGGGGATCGACTGGGAGTGGGGCGAGGATATGAGTCACGAATAATCAGGTTACCCGGGCATATCGCTCGTCCCGGGAGGCGGCGCGCCGGGCGTTTAGAGCAAGGCGCGCAGCCCCATGCTGAGCAAATAGAACACACCCGCCAGCACCGCGATGCAGCCGCCCGCCGACAAACTGAGTGCGGCCGCCAGCCAGAGCCCGCCGCATGCCAGCGCAATGCCCGCGATACCGGCACCGAGCATGAGCTGGGTCGGGCGCTTGATCCACGGCTGCAACGCCGCCGCCGGGGCTACCAGCAGCGCCAGGGACAAGATAGTGCCCACTGCGGGAATCACCACCACCATGGTCACGCTGATAAGCGTGAGGGTAAGCAAGTCATAGCGGCCGGGCTTTCCGCCTTGTGCGCGGAAGGACGTCTGGTCGAAGTAGAAGGAGACTAACGTCCGGCGAAATGCCACCAGCACGCCAAGGCTGACCACCACCAGGGCGCCGACAAACCAGACATCCTGCGCATTGACAGTGGTCAGCGAGCCCACGAGAAAGCTATCCACGTGGATAGGTAGCGGTTGGAACCAGCGCAGCAACAAGATGCCCAGGGAAAATCCCAAGGTGAGCGTCACGCCGGCGGCAGCGGTCGAAGAAATGCCCTCGACGGTACTCAACCACCGCATAAGCCAGGCCAAAGGCAGGCAGAACAGTGCCGCCCCCACCATCAAACCCGTGGAGAGATCCAAGCTCAGAAGGTTGGCCACTACTACACCGAGCACCGCGCCGGGGAAGATTCCGTGCGACAGGCTCTCAGCGAAAAAGACGCGCTTGCCCATGACCATCAAGGTTCCAACTAAGCCAGATAAACATCCCACAGCGATGGCCTCAAGGAGGGGCATCCGCAGGATCTCTGGATCAAGATGAGACAGTCCCATTAGCTAAATACCCCCTTCAAGCCCGCTAGCGGCACGGTGGCAACCAGCATCAAGCTGACGATTGCCTGCGGCGAAATCTGGTGCGTGGTTTGGGACAGCATGATGGCAAATCCAACCACCACTGCCAGCGTGGACAAACCCGCAGCCCAGAAGCACATGCTGCGCGGGGATCCTGCGATCAAGCGCGCCGAGAGGCCTGGAATGACAATAAAACCGATAACCAGCAACACACCCACTGCCGAGCTAGCCGCCACCACGATTAGGCCAACCGCGATATTCGCAATGAGCTCATAAGCCGCCACGTTGATGCCCATGGCGCGGGCCGCTGTGGTATCGAAAGCGACGAGAATCTGCATGCGCCAGGTTGTCAGGATGAGTAGTGCCGCAATCACGCAGAGCGTGACGGAGGTTGCCAGCCTGGACTGCGTGACGTCGAGAAGCCGGCCAAACATGAGGGCCTCCAGCTGCCCGGACTTGTCGCCATAGGCCAAACTGATGACCACGCCGATGCCGTACATAAAGGTCAGCACCACGGCCGTTCCGGCTTCCATATCCAGCTTCTGCGCTGACTGGCCCTGCCCAGAACCCAGAGAAGCCAGCACCAGCACCGTCACCGTGGCCACCGCGGCCGCACCCGGCACGATGCCCGGGATGCCGCCCACGATGAGCCCTACCACGATGCCCGGAAAAACCGAGTGCACGAGGGCTTCCACCGTAAATTCCATGCGGCGGAGATTAACGAGGACGCTAATGGCAGCTCCCGCAATCGATAGGCACAGCAGGAAGAGGAAAGCATTGCGCAGGTACGGGGCGAAGAGAATCTGCTCTATCACAGTCGCGCGCCTTGCTCCATATAGGTTTCCACTGCTTCCTCGGTTCCCATGGTGCGGACCTTGCCGTCGATCACAAACGCCGCCCAGTCGCAGGTGTGCTGCGCCAAGATGGGGTCGTGAGTGGAGACGAGCAGGGCGATTCCTGCTTCCTTGAGATCCGCAATGATCTGAATCAGGATTCGGCGACTTTCTTGATCAAGCCCGTTGAAGGGTTCGTCGAGAAGCACCAGCTCCGGGGCCGAAACCAACGCGCGCGCGATGAGCACGCGCTGGCGTTGCCCACCCGAGAGCTGGCCAAACCGCGTCTCGGCGAGGTGCTCCATCCCCACTTGTCGCAGGGCATTGAGTACGCAGTCGCGGTAGCTACGCATGCTCGTGCACCTGTGCCACCAGCTCACTGAGGGCAAAAGGCCCATTTCCACGACCTTGTAAGCCGTGACGGGAAAGCTCAGGTCGGAGTCTTGGTACTGCGGGACGTATCCGAGCGAGGCGTCGATGGTGGCCATGCCGCGCAAGGCAGCCAGGCCAGTGATTGCCTTGAGCAGGGTAGATTTGCCCGCGCCGTTGGAACCTAGGAGCGCCACGGCCTCGCCCGCGCGGATCTCAAGGTCAACGTCGGTGAGGATATCCCGGGCGCCATAGCCGCAGGTGGCATTGTGCAGAGTGACTAATGGGGAAGACATAAAGAGCTACTTTCGCTTGGCGAAGTCGAATTCCTGCAGCGATTCTGGCAACGGTTGCTGCTTGGAGTCCCAGGCGCTGACCAGGGTGTTGATGTTGTGGACGATGGATCCGATGTAGGTCTCGCCCTCACTGCCTGGCACACCTAGCGAGTCGCCGTACAAAGCGTCGTCGGATGTAACCGCCTTGACGCCTGCGGCGCGGGCGATGGCCTCGATGGACTTCGAGTTGTTGGAATTCTCCGCAAAGATGGCCTTGGCGCCGGACTCGCGGACCTTCTTTACCTGCTCATCGATGTGGCTCGAGGTGGCGTCCTGCTGGTGGTTGAAGTCAGACAGTGCGGAGCCGATGAATTTCACGCCATACTCGTTAGAGAAGTAGCCGAAGGCGTCGTGGGAAGAGAAGAGCACGCGGTCTTGCTCAGGAACTGCGGACATGGAATCGCTGGCCCACTTGTCGAGGTCCTCCAACTGGTCGGTGTACTTCTTGCCGGCGGCGGTGAAGGCGTCCTTGGCCTGCGGGGAGGCCTGGGACAACGTGTTGACGATGTTGTCGACCTGAATCTTGGCCTGCTTCGGGGAGGTCCACACGTGCGGGTCGTACTTGAATTCTGGGGCCTCGCCGTCCTCCCCCGGGAAAGGCCACGGGCGCGGGCTCACGTGCTCGATGCCCTCGTCGATGGTGTACTTGCCGTTGCCATCGCCCATACCTTCGCTCTTGACGCCCGAGGTCACGGCCATGACGCCGTGGAAGCCGGAGGAGTCCACGGCTTGGTCGAGGAAGTGCTCGAGGTCGACTCCGTTGACGAACATGTAGTCGGCCTGGGAGAGCGCCTGCATCTGCTGTGGGGTCATCTCGTGCTCGTGGGCGCTGGCGTTGGGGGCGAGCAAACAGGTGAGGTCGAGGGTCACTGGGCCCTCGCCGGAGGTGGTCTCTGCACCTTGGGAGTCGACCTTGTGGAGCTTGACGCCGCCGGCGGCTATCTGGGTGAGGTAGTCGCAGATCTGGGTAGTCGTGGCCACGGCCTTGACGGTGTCGCCGTCCTTCGGCTTTGCAGCGTCGATGGATTCCTTCGAGGCGCTGCAAGCGGCGAGGCTGGCGCCGAGTGCGAGGGCGCAGGTGCCTGCGAGAATGCGCTGTAGGGGCCGGCGTGGGGTGCTGTGATTTGAGTTCATAATGAACTTCCTTTGTATTAGGAGAAGTGAACTCAACAAACACTAGCACCCTTGAACTAGATTGTTCAACGTAATGAACTTAGGTGGTCCTATCTCTTCCTTAAGCTGCCAAAATTTAAAAATGCCTCTCACTTCAATGAGTGAAGTGAGAGGCTAGGAAGCGGTGGCCTTATTTGGCTACTTTTGCCTTTTTGCTGAAGGGGAGCTGATCCAGGGAGCGTATGCCGGGGCCGGCGGCGAGCATCAGGCCCGCGACGGCGACGGTCCATTCGGAGAACTTTTGCCAGCCCTGGGCGATGAGAATTACGCCCAGGGCGACGCGTGCTGCGAGCATGACGAATGAGTTGCAGAGTTTCATGTTCGACACTTTAAGTATTAACTATGGGCATGTCCACAATTGCTTGAGATGTCTCACTCCGGTCCGAGGGCGTCCCACGCCATTTACTCCGCTACATGTATGGATTGCGCGGGGTGTCCTCCTGATCGAAGGGACGCTCCCCGCTGTCCTGCGCATCCTTGATACGCTTGAGCATCCACACTCGCGAGACGATGACGCCCGCCAGTGCAAGTGTGGCCAAGCCGATGGCGAAAATCCACATCGTGCTAACTCCTGGCTAGTAGTAATACGGGAACTGCTCCCACTGCGGGTCGCGCTTTTCGAGGAATGCTTCTTTGCCCTCGACGGCCTCGTCGGTCATGTACGCCAGGCGGGTCGCCTCGCCGGCGAAGACCTGCTGGCCCATGAGGCCGTCATCGGTCAGGTTGAAAGCGAACTTCAGCATGCGCTGGGCTGTTGGGGACTTGCCGTTGATTTCGCGGCCCATCTGGATTGCGGCGTCTTCCAAGTCGGCGTGATCGACAACCTCATTGACCGCGCCCATCTCATACATCCGCTGGGCATCATAGGTGCGACCCAAGAAGAAGATCTCGCGGGCGAATTTCTGGCCCACCATCTTAGCTAGGTAGGCCGAACCATAGCCGGCATCGAAGGAACCCACGTCCGCGTCCGTCTGCTTGAAGCGCGCCTCCTGGCGGGAGGCGACCGTCATATCGCAGACCACGTGCAGCGAGTGTCCGCCGCCGGCCGCCCAACCATTGACCACGGCGATAACCACCTTGGGCATGGTGCGGATAAGGCGTTGGACCTCGAGGATATGTAGGCGGCCGCCTTCCACCTTCTCGCGGGCGGTGTCCACGGTGGATTCATCCGCGGTGGCGTCATCATGGGCGTGCTCGGTGGCGTAGCGGTACCCGGAGCGGCCGCGAATGCGCTGGTCGCCGCCGGAACAAAACGCCCAGCCGCCATCCTTTTCGGAAGGGCCATTGCCGGTGAGCAAAATCGTGCCCACATCCGGCGTGCGGCGGGCGTGGTCGAGGGCGCGGTAGAGCTCGTCTACGGTATGCGGGCGAAACGCATTGCGCACCTCCGGGCGGTCGAAGGCGATGCGCACGATGCCGTTCTTGCGGCCCTCGCCGTTGAGCCGGTGATAGGTGATATCCGTCAGGTCCTCAAAACCTTCTACGGCATGCCACAATTCCGGGCGGAACGGATTATCGGTGCTGTATTTTCTCTGCTCGCTCATGATGGCCAGCTTAGTGGCAAAAGAAGAATAGTCCCCATTCCCAACCCTCACCCACACACTGCCCAGCAGGCCGGTAATAATCAATACGCGATACTGCGAGGTTGTTGCCCCGCATAATACCCGTGTACGCCATACCAGCGCGGTACTCCATGCCATGGGGAGACTCGAACTCCCCGCCCCTTAAAGCGCTAAAGGGGGCCAGTGTCCCAGGATTTTCCCCTCCAGGGTGGGGGCCTGCTCGCTGCAGGTGTGTGGGCTACCATCGCGCGCTTTAAGCAGCGCGCGAGATGACTATCCGTTTTTCAGTTCGGTATTCCAGTTCAGCTGCTGGATGCGGGTATCCAGCTCGCGGTACTGCTTAGACAAATCATCGACGCGCTTGCGCAGCTCCGCCACCGGGATGGTAGAGACAAACTTGATCTCGGTGCGGGAATAGCGATCCGAGCGCGTGCCCGCCCGCTGCGCTAGGTCGTGGTAGATGCGGCGCTTGCGCAAGAGGCCGTCGCGAAGCGCGAGGGCTTCCATCAAGTTCCTCTTCTCATCAAAGGCGGTGGCGATATTCGTCGCATTGATGGCCTGCACCAGCTCATCGATGCGCCCGGCCACGCCGTCGAGCTCACGCAGCAGCTCCTGCGGATCCTCATCCGGGGTATCGCCCTCCTGCACGCGGGCCACGGTGAGCAGCCGCTCGTGCAGGCTATTGAGGCGCTCCTGAGCCTGGGCGCGCTCCGCTAATGCCTCAGCTAGCAGCATAATTCCTCCTTTATTGGTATAGGTTCTCAAAATAGCGCAGAGCGGGGGAGAGGTCAATGGCCGGCGGGCGCTACCATGAAGACCATGCATATCGATGACGTTCTCGACCGCGCCCACGTAGTCTCCCTCCCGCTTGCCGTGCGTTTCCGCGGCATCACCACGAGGGAGGCCCTGCTCATCGAGGGCCCGGCCGGCTGGGCGAGTTCGCGCCCTTCCTAGAGTATGGCCCGGCCGAGTCCGCCGCCTGGCTGCGCGCCGGGCTCGAGGCCGCCTACGAGGGCTTCCCGGAGCCGGTGCGCGATTCCATCGAGGTCAACGCCACCATCCCAGCCGTACCCGCCAGCGAAGTCCCGGCCGTGGTGGAGCGCTACCCCGGCTGCCGCACCTTCAAAATCAAGGTGGCGGAGAAGGGGCACACGCTTGCCGACGACGCCGCTCGCGTCCGCGCCGTCCGCGACGCCGTCACCCAACGCGGCGATATCCCCATCCTTCGCGTGGATGCCAACGGCGGCTGGACCGTCGATGAGGCGGTCGAGGCCGCGCAGATGATGATGCCGCTGGACTATATGGAGCAGCCGTGCGCCACCACCGAGGAGCTCGCCCAGGTCCGCGGCCGCCTTATGCGCGCCGGCCTCTTTGTACGCGTTGCCGCCGATGAATCCATTCGTAAGGTTGCGGACCCTTATCGCGTGGCCGAATTGCAGGCCGCGGATGTCGCCGTGGTCAAGCCCGCCCCGCTTGGCGGCGTGCGCCGCGTCCTCGAGGTGGCCCAGCACCTGCGCCAGCGCCATATGGATATCACGGTGGCCTCCGCGCTGGATACCTCCATTGGCATCAATATGGGCTTGGCGGCCGTCGCCGCCCTCCCGCGCATCTACGACGACGAGGACATCGACGTCACCCCGGCCGCCGCCGGCCTTGCCACCGGCTCCCTTTTTGAAGAGGACGTCACCGCCCCGCGCCCGCTTATCGATGGCCACCTTCCCGCCGATATCCTCGCCCCCGACCCAGACCGCCTCGCCGCACTCGCCGCCCCCGCCGACCGCCGCGACTGGTGGTTCGACCGCCTTCGCGCCTGTTGGCCGCACCTGTCTGACTAGGCCCTAGAGCAAGCTTTGGTGAAACCGCCATGCCGGAGTCACCAACGCCCGCCGCACCTTTTGCGGACTGCTCTTTAGCCCGCGCACGCTGCGCCGATGCGCCACCGTTTCCTGCACCGTCTCCACCACTAGTTTGAGGTGGTAGTCGGTGCACTCATCCGTAAACTTCAGCGGCGCCCATCCGTGCTGCACCGCGTGATTGGTCTTCCACGTCCCGATGAGGAATTCCCGGTGATTATTCTCCGGCGCGTGATAATAAAGCGAGTCCAAGTCCACCACCGTCGTCCCCGCTTCGAAGCCTAAATCCCAGGTGTACGGCCCTAGCCGGAAATTTGGCACCGGCTTGAGCCCCACCCGCCGCATCTCGTGGTACATCCGCTGCTCCCATTTCGACGCCGTCCCCACCGGCGCCTGCTCCGCCAACTCGCGCACCGCGTCCCTTTTCTTACTGATCACCAGCTCTAAATCGGCCGCGAACCTCCCCCTTCCGTTGAGCCCGCGATACGCCTGCGCCAGCGCTTCTTTCAGCAGCCACTCGCTGCAGCGCTCGAAGCTCAATGCATCTGCTACCGCCTGTGCCGGCAACGCCATCCTTACACCCTTTATCCGATTCGCCGGCACCGGCCGCGACCTCACCGTATACACCACATCATCCGCTCGAATCCGGCAGTTTTTATCCACCCGGATCACCGCCGGCAGCCGCACCTCGCATAAGCCATAGGCCGCGAGCGCCGCCGTCCCCGAAAACACCGCATCCGGATAAAGTTGCGCCACCGCGGCTACTTTATCTTTCGCGCTCGCCTCTGCAGCGATATAACAGTTGCGCCGCAAGCGCAAAAGTGTTCCCCCACTAATCCTGCTGCGGATTTGATAGTCAGTAAGGCCTAAATCTAGTAATTCATTTCTCGTCCACATGACTCATTGGACTGGAAATCTTCCGGAAAGGTTCCACCTTCCTAGTTTCAACGATTTCGTCCATCTAGAACACCTAAACCGTCGACGGTTTTCGCCATATGGGTGGACGAAATCGTTGAAAGCCGGTGAACCGCTAGAGAGAACCGTTAAAAAACTGCTGTCAGGCTTGAGACTGCCCAACCTGCCACCTGTGAGTACGCTGGAGGACATGTCTACTATCAAGGTCCGCGATGCTCACCTGCACAATCTGCGCAATGTCGACGTCGATATGCCCCGCGGCAAGCTCGTCGCGGTCACAGGTGTGTCTGGTTCGGGCAAATCTTCGCTGGCGTTCGGTACGATTCACGGCGAAGGCCAACGCCGCTACCTTGAATCGGTAGCACCCTTCGCACGCCGCCTCATTAGCTCGGCCGTCGACCCACAGGTCAGCCAGGTAGAGGGCCTACCGCCGACGGTCGCACTGCAGCAATCGACCTCCGGCGGCGGAGCGCGCTCTACGGTGGGCACGGTGTCCGCGCTCTCCAATAGCGTGCGCCTGCTTTATTCGCGCGCCGGGGATAACCCGGAGGGCCTATACTCCGATTCCTTCTCGCCCAATACCCCGGAGGGAATGTGTCCGCAGTGCCACGGCACGGGCGTGGTTCACGAGCCGACCGAGGACTCCATGGTCCCGGATCCCACCCTCTCTATCGAGGAAGGCGCCATCCAAGCATGGCCCGGCGCCTGGGCCGGCAAGAACTTCCACGACATTTTGATGAACTTGGGCTATGACCTGGATTCGCCCTGGCAAGAGCTGCCGCAAGAAGACCGCGACTGGATCCTCTTCACGGAAGAGCGCCCCGTAGTCACGGTCAAGCCCTTGCGCGGAAAAGATCAGATTCAGCGCAACTATGAGGGCACGTGGCGCTCGGTGGCCAGCTACCTCAATAAGACGCTTGCGGAGACCCAATCGGATACCCTGCGCAAGCGCACCCTGTCCTATATGGAATCGCGCGAGTGCGAGACTTGTGGCGGCCGCCGCCTCAACCCGGCCGCGCTGAAGGTCACCTATGCGGGCATGCCGATTGATGAGCTGGGCGCGCTGCCGCTGGATAGGGTGCATGAGGTGCTCAGCAAGCAGAACCCGGAGGAGAATTCGGCCGAGGATTTGCTCCTGCGGCAGATTCTGCCGGCGTTGACCTCGGCGCTGGAGCTCGGCTTGGCGCACCTCAGCCTGGATCGGCCGACGCAGAGCCTGTCCGGCGGCGAGATGCAGCGCATCCGGTTGGCGGCGCAGCTGCGCTCCGGCCTCTTCGGCGTGGCCTATGTGCTCGACGAGCCCTCGGCCGGCCTGCACCCCGATGAGCGCGACGCGGTCATGGATATGTGTCGCCGTTTCATCGCGGCCGGCAACTCCGTGCTCTTGGTGGAGCATGACATGGATTTGGTCGCGCAAGCGGATTGGCTCGTTGACGTCGGCCCGCTGGCCGGCGAGCGCGGCGGCAACGTGGTCTATTCGGGCCCGGTCGAAGACTATGACGCGGACACCCCTACCGCCAATGCGCTGGCTCACCGCACGCTCACGCTTGCCGACGACCCCCGCACCCCCTCCTCCCACCTCGCCCTCCGCGGCATCAACGCACGCAGCATCGACAACCTGGATGTGGACTTTGGCTTGGGCCAATTCACGGCGGTCGCCGGTGTCTCCGGCTCGGGCAAGTCCACCCTGGTCAGCACGGTGCTCGCCGGCCTACTGCGCCAATCCGCTACGGCCGTTTCCGATGAGGAAGAGACCGAGGAGAAGGGCTGGTCCGCGGAGAGCACGGAGGGCTTTGACCGAGTAAAGCGCGTCGTGCAGATTACCCAGAAGCCCATTGGCCGCACCCCGCGTTCCACGCTGGCAACCTATACCGGGCTTTTCGATAACGTTCGCAAGCTCTTCGCCTCCACCGATGAGGCCAAGCAGCGCAAATGGACGGTCTCGCGCTTTTCCTACAACGTAAAACAAGGCCAGTGCCCCACCTGTGGCGGCGCGGGCAAGATCGAGGTGGAGCTGGTCTTCTTGCCGGGCTCGTACACCACATGTCCAGAATGCGGTGGTGCCCGCTTCAATGACGAGACCTTGGAAGTGACCTGGCAGGGCCGCACCATCGCGGACGTCTTGGAACTGACCGTGGACGAGGCCGCAGAGGTCTTTGCCGAGGAAGAAAAGATTTACCGTGCCATCGCCACGTTGCAGGCCGTCGGCCTGGGCTACCTCCGCTTGGGCCAGGGCGCGCCGGAGCTGTCCGGCGGCGAGGCTCAGCGCATCAAGCTGGCCACGGAGCTGCAGCGCTCCCGCAACTCGCGTCGCGGCCACACGGTCTATCTGCTGGACGAGCCCACCACGGGCCTGCACCCAGCCGATATCGACCTGCTCAATACCGAGCTACACAAGCTGGCGGATGCGGGGCATACGGTAATCGTCGTCGAGCATGATCTTTCGGTCATGGCGAATGCGGACCGCATCATTGAGATGGGCCCGGGCGCTGGCGAAGACGGCGGCCGCATCATCGCGGATGCCACCCCGGCGCAGGTTGCCGCAGAGGATACCGCCACGGGCCGCGCCTTGAGTGCACGCCGAGCGCATTAAGCGGCGAGCCTTAGCTACCCGTTAGCTGTGGGAGACCTCTCTGGGATCTCACAGCAAAATGGGGTAGAGGTAGAGGGTATGACTACTAAAGGCCCTCATGGCGATAATAATGAAACCCGCAGCTGGTCCAGCCCGGCGGATGATGCCACGCGCCAGATTGGCCGCGTGCCCGATAATGCCGCCGGCCCCAGCCGCGACCAAGCGCGCCGCGAGCACCCCAAGCAGTACTTCCCGGGCGAGCAGCAGCCGCAGAATGAGACTCGTCAATTCGATGCGGCCGCCGGCTACCAGCAGGGCTCTGGCTATCAGCAGGGCTACGGTCAGCAGCAAAGCTACGGCCAGAACTATCAGCAGCCGGCCGGGCAGGCATATGGCCAGCAATACGCGCAGCAGCCCGAGTACGAGCCGGTGCCGTCGAACTATGATCCAGACCAGCCGGAAAAGCGCAAGAAGAAGGGCGGCGGCGGTGGCGCCATGGCCGGCGTCTTCGCGGCCATCGCGGTACTTGCAGTGCTGGCTGCGGCGGTCCTGTTTTTCCTGTGGCGCAATGCCGCGGACGAGGCGGATAAGCCGGACCCACAGCCGGTGACGGAAACGCTGACCACGGAGGTTCCCACTACCGTGACCCAGACCGAAGAGCCGGATTCGCAGGATGAGAATTCCAATAACCTGCCGAAGCTGCCGGACTTCCAGAATGACCTGCCGTCCGATATCCCGACCGAGCTGCCACCAGAGGTACAAGACCAGCTGGATAAGGGCAGCGACGTGGACATTGAGGGCCTCCTCAATGACCTCCTGGGCGGCGGCGAGCAGTCGGCCGACCAGCCGGGCGCTCAGAACTAAGCGCCCAGCACCTGCCCGGTAAGGGAAATGGCGCGCGGGCAGGTAAAATCGGGCGGCATGAATGAATCGATGCAGTTGGCTGAGAAGGTCGCCGCCCAACTGGCGCGCCACCTCACGGATGTCGTCCTGTGCCCTGGTTCGCGCAACGCGCCGCTGTCGCTGGCGCTATTGGCGCGTGATGATATTCGCGTACACACCCGCCTGGACGAGCGCGGGGGAGCGTTTACCGCCCTGGGCATGGCGCGGGTGCAGCGCCGCCACGTGGGCGTGGTAATGACCTCGGGAACTGCGGTGGCCAATACCTTGCCGGCCGTGGTGGAGGCACACTATTCCCATACGCCGCTGGCGATTATCAGCGCGGATCGGCCGGAGCGCCTGGTGGGTACGGGGGCGTCGCAGACCATCGAGCAGCAGGGCATCTTCGGTGTCTATGCGGACACCACCCAGGTCACCGGCGCGGACGATATCGCGGCGATGGCCCAGCGCTTCCGCGAGGACCTGCAGGTACACATCAATGTGGCCTTTGATGCCCCGCTTGTCGACGCCACCCTGCCAGACCACACCTCCGGCGACGGCGTGCGCGAGCCAGCACCAGCCTTCGTGGACCACGGGGAAGTGGCCGTGGATTTGAGCAAGAACACCCTAGTCATTACGGGTGACGAGGCCTGGGAGGTAGAAGGCCTCCAAGATGTACCGACCATTGCGGAGCCGAGCGCGCCGGGTCCGTATCATCCGGTGCATCCAGCGGCGGCGCATATCTTCCGCAAGGCGCAGGTCTCCGCGAATGATTATGTGGTCAACACCAAGGTGGAGCAGGTCATCGTCGTGGGGCACCCGACGCTGCACCGTGGGGTGTTAGCGCTGATGAATGATCCGGATATTGAGCTAGTGGTGCTCTCGCGCACCAAGGACTTCACCAACCAGCGCGGCGACGAGGCCCGGCTTGGCACCACCGTCAAGGTCACCGGTGAGCCGAGCCGCGAGTGGATGAAGATCTGCGAAGGCGCAACCGATATGGCTGGACAAGCGGTGCGCGAGACCCTCGAGGATGAGGAACTGGGATTCACTGGGCTCCACGTCGCGGCCGCGGTGGGCGATACGCTCTCCGTCAATGACACCCTGGTGCTCGGCGCTTCGAACCCGGTGCGTGATGCCTCCATGGTGGGCCTGCCGTTCGACGGCGTGGATACGTACTCGCCGCGCGGGGCGGCCGGCATCGACGGCACCATCGCCCAAGCCATCGGCATTTCCCTGGCCACGCAATCGCTGGATCCCACCAACTGGCGCGCCCCGCGAGTGATGGCGCTCATGGGAGATGTCACCTTCTTGCACGACGCAAATAGCCTGCTCGTCCCGGAAGATCAGGCGCGACCGGAAAACCTCACCATCGTGGTGGCCAATGACAATGGTGGCGGCATCTTCGAGACCCTGGAACAAGGCGCCGATGCGCTGCGCGAGTCCTTCGAGCCGGCGTTTGGAACGCCGCATGGGGTGGACGTCGGCAAGCTGGCAGAAGCCTATGAGGCAGACTACCGCGAGGTGACCACCCCGCAGGAGCTATTGGATACGTTGGCGGAGCTGAAGGAATACTCGACCGGGATTACCGTCGTGGAGGCCAAGACCACCCGTGCCACGCGCCGGGCGCTCAATGAGAAGCTCACCGCAAAGGTAGGCCAGTAAGTGGCCCCGCCGCAGCACAAGCCGCACGCGGCCGTGGTGCCGCGCTATACGCCCGCGGTCTATCGCCGCCGCCTGCACCAGCTGACGCTGGCGCTGTATCTGGCCGCGCTGGTGGGTGTGGTGGGCATGGTCATCGGGCCGGCGCTGAATGACCACGCCATCGCCAGCCACCCCGCGCGCGCTTTGGCCACGGTCAAGGATGTGGGCATGCTGCGCACCACGGTGGATTTCCAAGACAGTGAAGGGATTTACCACACCCCACAGCACGGGCTGCTCTATCCCAGTGGGCTAGGTGAGGGCCAGCAGGTGTGGGTGCACTACGCCCAGGACGACCCAGACCTGGTCAAGGTCGAAGGCCGTGAATGGACGCTGGCCATCATCCCGGCGCTCTCGGTAGGGGTGGTTGCCACGCTCATTGCGGCCGTGCTGTGGAAGCTGATTAGCTTCTTTACCCGCCGCGCGGAGAAATAATTAACCAAGATTTTCCGCTGGCTTCACCATAAACTTAAGAAGATAGGCCATGATGGTGGCATGCGTGTTGCGATCGTGGCTGAATCCTTCCTTCCTAATGTCAATGGTGTGACCAACTCCGTGCTGCGCGTTTTAGAGCACCTGCACGAGACTGGCCAAGAGGCCATCGTCATCGCGCCGGGCGCCCGTGAGGGACAAGAAGAAATCCCGGACTACCTAGGATTCCCCATCTACCGTGTGCCCACCGTGCGCGTGCCGCTGGTGGATTCGCTGCCGGTGGGCGTTCCTACCACGGCGGTCGATGAGGCCTTGCGCGACTTCAAGCCGGATATCATCCACCTGGCCAGCCCCTTCGTCCTCGGCGCGGCGGGCGCTTTCTCCGCCCGCCAGCAGCGCGTGCCGGCCGTAGCGTTGTACCAGACCGACGTTGCCGGATTTGCCACCAAGTACCATGCCTCCGCGCTGGCCTATGGCGTGTGGGAGTGGCTGCGCACGATTCATAACTCTTGCCAGATGACGCTGGCACCGTCCTCGCTGACCATCCGGGACTTGGAAAAACACCACATCAAGAATGTGCGCCACTGGGGTCGTGGCGTGAACGCAGAACTTTTCCATCCCTCCAAGCGCTCTGACGAGCTGCGCCGCAGCTGGGATCCGAGCGGCACCAAGAATGTGGTGGGATTCGTTGGTCGTCTCGCCGCGGAAAAGGGCGTGCACCGCCTCTCGGCGCTCAACGGGCGCGAGGATATCCAGCTGGTCATCGTGGGCGATGGGCCGGAGCGCCCGCTGTTGGAAGCCCAGCTGCCCGGTGCCGTCTTTACCGGTGCGCTGTCCGGCGAAGACCTCGCTGCCGCCTATGCCTCCTTGGACGTCTTCGTCCACGCCGGCGAGTTCGAGACCTTCTGCCAGTCCATCCAGGAGGCACAGGCCTCCGGCGTGCCGACCATCGGGCCGCGGGCCGGTGGCCCGGTAGACCTCATCGACGAGGGCTATAACGGCTTGCTGCTGGAGGTAAAGACCTTTGTGGAAGACCTCCCCAATGCGGTGGACGCTCTGCTCAATCCGGAGATTCACCAGGAGATGCGGGACAATGCTCGCGAGTCCATTTCCTCCAAGACGTGGAAGGCGCTGTGCGAGCAGCTCGTGGGCTATTACGAAGAGGTACTGGAGGATACTCGCCGGGTGCCGCTGACCATTCTGGGCCAGCGTCCCGAGCTGCCGCGATGGGCGGCTCGTGCCCTTGGCGCCCGCGTAGCCTAGACTGATCATTTGTGTCTAAGGCAGATCTGGATAAAAAGCCCTTCGATGTGGCGCGCATGTTTGACGCCGTGGGCGAGAAATACGACCTCACCAATACCGTGCTGTCCTTTGGGCAGGACGCGCACTGGCGCAAGCGCACCCGCGAGCGTTTGAACCTTAAGCCGGGCGAGAAGGTCCTCGACCTTGCAGCGGGTACCGCCGTGTCCACCGTGGAACTTTCCAAGTCCGGTGCGTGGTGTGTGGCGTGTGATTTCTCCCGTGGCATGCTGGCCGCCGGGCGTGAGCGCGACGTGCCCAAGGTGGCTGGCGATGGCATGCAGCTGCCGTTTGCGGATAACACCTTTGACGCTGTGACCATCTCTTATGGCCTGCGCAATATCCACGACCTTGAGCTCGGCCTGCGCGAAATGGCGCGCGTGACCAAGCCGGGCGGGCGCCTTGCGGTGGCGGAGTTTTCCACCCCGGTGGTACCGATTTTTGGCACCGTGTACAAGGAATACTTGATGCGTCTGCTCCCGCCGGTAGCGCGCCTGGTCTCTTCTAACCCGGAGGCATATATCTACCTCGCAGAATCCATTCGCGCGTGGCCTGGGCAGGAGGAGCTCGCCGCGGTTATCAATCGCAATGGCTGGGCCGAGGCCGGTTGGCAGAACCTTACCTTCGGCATCGTGGCGCTGCACTCGGCGGTAAAGCCAGCCTAGGCGCTGCTCCGCCCGTGCCTGGGGGAGCGGGGTTACGCCGCGGTCGAATCCCAGAGTGGCGTATCGCGGCGAAGGGACGAGACCGTGCGGCCGGCGGCGCGCCAGGTGCGTGCGATGAGGTCGCGGTCATCGTCAGTAATGAGGTTGCCCATCAGGCGCGCAGCGGCCGGCATGAGCATGCGGCCGATGGGCCCGCGCAGGGCCAGCGGACCGGCCAGCGGTAGGAACTGCGGATAAGTAAGCAAGCGCGCGGCCGTGCGGGCCAAGAGGAAGGACTCGCCGTAGTGTTCGCGCAAGACGGCCGGCCAGGCCAGGGTGAAATCCTTCGGGCCGAGCAGGGCTACGGCCAGCGCGGCGGTCTCCAAGCCATAATCGATGCCCTCGCCGTTGAGGGGATTGATGCAGGCCGCGGCATCACCAATGATCATCCAATTGGCGCCGGCCACGTTAGACACCGCGCCGCCCATGGGCAGTAAGGCAGAGGTAACGTGCTCAATTTCCCCGAGTCCCCACTCGGGGCGCTGTTGGGCGGCGTAGAACTCGAGCAGCTTCTTGGTGTTGATCTTGGCGGGGCGCTGCGCGGTTGAGAGCGCGCCGAGGCCGATGTTGACTTGGCCAAGCTCGGGGCCGAGCGGGAAAATCCAGCCGTAGCCGGGCTGCACCTCGCCTTCTTCGTCCTTGAGCTCAACGTGGGAGTGCATCCAGGGCTCGGTGGCATGCGTGGAGGAAGCATAGGAGCGTGCGGCAATGCCATAGACTTCTTCGCGGTGCCAGGTGCGGCCGAGCTTCTTGCCAAAGGTAGAGCGCACGCCATCGGCCACGATGACCCACTTGGCATGCACGGTGGCCTCGCCCACGCGGAAGGAGGTCACGCGGTTGCCCTCGAGCACGGGACCGGTGGCGGGGGTACCGGTGAGGAGGGTGGCGCCGGCTTCCCGGGCGGCGTCGGCAAGCAGGGCATCGAAGCGGAAGCGCGGCAGGGCCGTGCCCACCTGGGAAGGATAGGTCTCCGGCCAAGGCGCGGTAATATCGCCGCCGTAGCCGTGCAGCTTCAGTCCGCGATTGCGATAGGAGGCGTTGACCGCAATGCCAAGCTCAGCAAGCTGGTGCATCGCGCGCGGGGTAAGCCCGTCGCCGCAGGTTTTATCGCGGGGAAACGTCGCGGAATCAATAAGGAGGGTGTTATAGCCGGCGCGTGCGGCATGGATCGCGGCGGCGGCTCCGGCAGGCCCAGCGCCAATGATGGCGACCTCGACATAGGTTTGGGAATCGATCTGCTCCGACATGAGGACTATCATTGCATGAGTTCGACCCCTCGAGTGTGTTTAGGGGCGCGGTTTGGACTACGGTAGGTAATCGATTATCTCTGGCTTTTAGTTGCAAGGAACACTATTTAATGACTCACGGTCAATCGCATGCCACGCACGTGGATCTTGGTGATCCGCAGCTCAACGAGCGCATTGGTGCGGGCATGGAAGCAGTAGAAGACAAGCTGCGCAGTGAAATCGACCGCGGCCAGGACTTCTTGAAGGACAAGGTCAGCCACTTGTCTAAGGCCGGTGGCAAGCGCTTTCGCCCCATGATGGCGCTGCTGGCCTCCGAGTATGGTCCGCGTCCGGGCTGCGAAGAGGTGGTTAAGGCCGCCACCGTCGTGGAGATGGTGCACGTCGCCACCCTTTATCATGACGATGTCATGGATGAGGCGGACCGCCGCCGCGGCGTGGAATCTGCCAATTCGCGGTGGAATAATTCCGTGGCCATCCTCGCCGGCGATGCGCTCCTGGCGCATGCTTCCCGCCTGATGAGTGAGCTGGATACCCACACGGTGGGCCACTTTGCCGATACCTTTGAAGAGCTGGTGACCGGCCAGATGCGCGAGACCATCGGGGCGGGTGAGGCCAATGCCGTGGAGCACTACACGGCCGTTATCCGTGAAAAGACCGCGGTGCTTATTGCCTCCGCGGGCTACCTGGGTGCCTACCACTCCGGCGCCTCGGCCGAGCATGCCGCAGCCCTGCACCGCATTGGTGGTGCCATCGGCATGATCTTCCAGATTGTGGACGATGTCATCGACATCTTCTCTGACCCAAAGGAGTCCGGCAAGACCCCGGGTACGGACCTGCGCGAGGGCGTATTTACCCTGCCGGTTCTCTACGCCTTGGAGGAAGAGGGCGAAGTGGGCGATAAGCTGCGTGAGTTGCTTACTGGCCCGCTGCATTCCGACGCCGAGGTGGAGCGCGCCATCGAGCTCCTGCACCAGTCTGGCGGCCGTCAGAAGGCGCTGGAGGACATCAATGCTTACCTGCGCACGGTGGAGGAGCAGCTTGCCGTGCTACCGGAGAACTCCGCGAGCCAGGCCCTGCGCCAACTGGCGGATTACACGGTGCGCCGCGTGGGCTAGCTGCTTGGTTAAGCCCCTCTCTATAGCCCCATTCGCCCCTACTACGCTGGCGATTTGTAGGTGGGAGGGTGGTTCGTAGTAAAGTACTTACTCGCACCACACAGTGCATGCCAGGTTGCCCGAGCGGCCAAAGGGAGCGGACTGTAAATCCGCCGGCATTGCCTTCAGAAGTTCGAATCTTCTACCTGGCACAGAATGAAACCCCGCAAGCAAAAGCTTGCGGGGTTTCAAGCGTACCTGCAGCTGTGAGGCGGGATCTACTCGCTGGGCTCCTGGGTGCGGGAGCTTTTAGCCTTGTGCCACACCGCATAAGCACTGGCGAGGAAAACAACTAAGAAAACCCCAGCGATCCCCTGGCTTGAACATATGGCGATGAAAACTAGACTTCAAGTAGTTGAACTTTTGGTATGGAGATGCCTATGCGTAAGACCTTAATCAGCCTCACCGGCCCCGCCTTCGTTGCTGCAGTGGCTTATGTCGACCCCGGCAACGTAGCCGCCAACATCAGCGCCGGCTCCCACTACGGCTACCTCCTGGTGTGGGTACTCGTCGTGGCCAACCTCATGGCCATGTTCATCCAGTACCACTCCGCCAAACTGGGCCTAGTCACCCACCGCTCCCTGCCGGAAATCATGGGCGAGCGTCTCTCCCGCCGCGCGCGCCTAGGCATGTGGGCCCAGGCCGAGCTCATCGCCGCGGCCACCGACCTCGCCGAAGTCATCGGCGGCGCCATTGCCCTGCAACTCCTCTTCAACCTCCCCCTGTTCGCGGGCGCGCTCATCATCGGCGCGGTCTCCATCATTCTCCTCATCTTCCAGAAGAAGAACCAGTGGTTCGAGGGGCTTGTCATCGGCCTGCTCCTGGTCATCTGCATCGGCTTCCTTGCCGGCCTCGCCATCGCCCCGCCCGACCCCGCCGACGTGGCCGGCGGCCTCATCCCCCGCCTAGAGGGCAAGGACAGCATCCTGCTGGCCGCCTCCATGTTGGGCGCCACCGTCATGCCGCACGCCATTTACCTACACTCCTCCCTGACCAAGCAGCGCTACCCCGACCTGGAAATCCCCCACGTGCTGGCCGGCACCCGCGCGGACATCGCCGTGGCGCTGTCCATCGCCGGGCTCGTCAACGTGGGCCTGCTGGTCCTGGCGGGCTCGGCCCTCTACGGCGTGGACGGCACAGAGACCATCTCCGGGGCCCACACGGCGATTGCCAGCCACCTCGGCCCGCTGGCCGGCGTTCTCTTCGCCATCGGCCTGCTGGCCAGCGGCCTCGCCTCGACGTCAGTGGGCGCCTACGCCGGCTCCGAAATCATGGACGGCCTGCTTCACATCAAGGTCCCCCTACTAGTCCGCCGCCTGGTCACGCTCATCCCGGCGCTGGTCATCATCGGCTGCGGGGTCGACCCCACTATGGCACTGGTGGTCAGCCAGGCACTTCTTTCCCTGGGCATCCCCTTCGCCATCATCCCGCTTTTCCGCTATGCCGGCTCCCGGGACGTCATGGGTGAGTTCGCCGCGAAACCCTGGTCTATGGCCGTGGGCTGGACGCTTGCCGCGCTGGTCATCGCACTCAATCTCGCCCTCGTGCTCCTGCCGCTGCTCTAGGCCGCCTACAATCAGCAGCCATGATTGAAGTAGCAGCCGTCGTCATCCGCAACCCACAAGGCCACGTGCTTACCGTGCGCAAGAAGTCCTCCACCAAGTACCAACTGCCCGGCGGCAAGCCCGAGGCGGGCGAGGCGCTTGTCGACGCCGCCCTGCGCGAAGTTGCCGAAGAAGTAGGCCTCACCCTCGACGCCGAGAGCCTCAACAAACTCGGCACCTTCGACGCTCCCGCCGCCAACGAACCGGGCGAGGTCGTCGTCGGCACCATCTTCACCTACACCCGCACCGTCACCGCCGACGAACCCCATGCCGCCGCCGAAATCGGCGACACCGCCTGGGTCAACCCAGCAGCCCCCGACCGCGAGCTTGCACACCTGCTGCGCGACCGCGTCTTCCCCACGCTGGCCTAGCGCCAACTGTCAACACTTCGGCGTCATTGACCTCGAAACCATCAAGAGCTACCCTTTTGAACATGTTCACTGAACACGTTCACTCATCGCGCTCGGCCGCCAAAGCTGGCACCGTCAGCAAGGTCCTAGCCACCGCCTACGAACTCTTCCTCACTCAGGGCTACGCCACCACCAGCATCCGGACTATCGCATCCGAAGCTGGCGTTAGCGTGGGAACCGTCATGGGAGTCGGCGACAAACAAACGCTGCTCATCCGCACCATTGGCCAACACATTTCAGAACTCCACGATGACATCCGGGGACAATCCGATAGCCTTCTCGATGTCCTGAGACCTTTCCTCCAGATGTTTACCGGCCACGAAGAGCTCTCCCGCGCCTTTGGCGCAGCACTCATCCAACAAGGCAATCAAGGCGAAGCGCTCACCGCACTCAAAACGCTCCTGACCGATGAAATCACCCTGCGACTCGGCACCAGGCTCAGCAGCGCCGATGCGGCCGAGTACGCCGACCTGCTGTACAACGTCTACCTCGGCTTACTCATCGGCTGGGCCGCCGGAATCTACGACACCGAGCACCTCACATCCCAAGCCGCCTCATCGATCGAACGCCTCAACACCGCATTCGGAGTAACCCAATGATCCTAGAATCTTCCCCAGCCTGGCCCTCCCTTCTACTAGCAGCCATTCTGCTTGGCGACGCCGCCCTCTCCCTCAAACCAGTCCCCTTCATCGAAGCCTGCCTCAGCGGCGTCAAACTCCCCAAGGACTGGTGGTGGGCGCTCATTGTCATCAAGTGCCTCGCCGCCGTAGGACTCATTGCCGGCCTCTGGTTCCCCGGCGTAGGAATCACAGCCATGATTGGAGTCATCGCCTATTTCTGCGCGGCCGCAGCAGCCCATGTCCGCGCCCACTTCCTCGGTAGCGCATTCTGGATCAACTGCTTAGGCATGCTCGCATTCTCCATCGGAGTACTGATCCTGACGCTCGCACTGAATTAAGACACCAGTCAACCTTTCACGGCTTCCTGAAGGCAGATACATCATTGCACCTCTTGAATGATGACTTGATGCTTTCTACCCTAAAGGTATGCGCACGACGATAAACCTCCCGCCGAAACTCCTTGAAGAAACGAAGATCCAAGCCAAAGCCAACAATGTCACTTTGAGCTCATACGTCGAAGAGGCGGTCCGCGCTGCCCTCAAGAAGGAAGCCCGCATCAGTACCGAAGACACCCCCGTTAACCTGCCCTCCTTCGATTGCGGCGGACCGGCTCTAGTTGATCTCAGCAACAAAGAAGCTGTGTGGGCGGTACTCGATGATCATTCCTGATGTCAACATTCTCGTTTATGCCTTCCACTCCGCTGCACCGCAACATAAACCCGCTCAACAATGGCTAAGTAGTGCTCTAAATCGGCATGAAACAATTGGACTCCTGGATGTTGTGGCAACGGGCTTGAAGTAGAAAAAGCCATTTCCTAGCCTGCGAGAAATATCTGGCAATGAGGTGGAATCCGATCCCGCCAGGGTCTTGGCAACGTATACCGCATTCAAACCGCCAATGAAATAGCCGAGGCAGAGCAATGATGAAATACCAACTGCAATCTTTAGCAAAACTGTTAAGGATGAATGGTGGGGTCCTTTAATCTTTAACTCCTCTCATTTTGGCCTTCAGGACCAGCAAACTACACCTTTCTAAGGCGCTGTGTACAAACAGGCGTGCTCGGTAGCCATACCATCAGGCACAGAAAGTCACTGTAGAGATGAAGGTACGGGGTTAAGCGATAGGATATGGGATATGAAGAAGATCCGAACGATGCTGGACGGGGTAAACGAGATTCACCTATTTCAAAGCCAGCGAGTAGCGCAGGCAGCGCAGCAAGCGCATCTGCGCAATCGGACTCGCAGTTATCGGGCGCACCGGAAAATAAACGTAGCGATTTCCCACCAGTTGGAGGAGCGCTCCCTGGCGTAAATAGGCTTTCTAACCTTGATGACCAAATTGCTGTGTGGGCGCTTCAGGGGCCAACTCCGCATCCACAGATAATCAAACAGCACAATGACATTCAGCCGGGCGCAGGCGATCGGATTATGGAGGACGCTCATGCAGATATTGTCCTCGATAGGAAAGTTACAGCAGAATCTTTCGAGTACGCGATATTTGAATCAAAAGTACGGCTCTTTACAACCGTAGGTGTCATTTTCGGCGCGCTGATCCTTATACCGGCGATACTCGTTCTTTTTGACCCACCGGAATCCATAGTTGGTACTGCGGCGGTGGGCCTGGCGGCAGCAAGCCCTCTAGTCCGCATCCTCATTGGCCCTAAGCAATCTCAGAAGGACCAGTTAGAGAGCGCGGAGCGGGGAGGGGTTTAAATCCCGAAGTAGGCGCGCAGGTCGGCCGCAATAGCATCGAGGCGGTCGGCGTCGGGGGATTCGAGGTAGCACTTCAGCTTCGGCTCGGTGCCGGAAGGGCGCACGATGACGCGGTCATCGTTGTCGGTGAAGAACTTGGAGCCTTGGGCGAACTTCTCCACCTTTGCCACGGGGGAACCGGCCAGTTCCGTGGGCGGGGTGGAAGCGACCTTGTCCATCGCCTGGGCGATGATGCTGAGGTCATCGACGCGGAAGGTCAGCGGCTGGGTATAGAGGGCACCCACGGCGGCGTAGATGCCTTCTAGGCGCTCTAGCAAGGTGGTTCCTGCGGCCTTGCACTCGGCCGCGAGGCTGGCGAGGACTACGGAGGTAGCAATGCCGTCCTTGTCGCGGACAGCGGTGGGGTCGGGGCAGAAACCAATGGCTTCCTCATAACCAAAGGAGAGGTCCGGGGTGCGGGCGATCCACTTGAAACCGGTGAGCGTCTCTTCGTGGCCGAGGCCGTAGTGGGCGGCGATGCGCTCGAGCAGGCGGGAGGAGACGAGCGAGTTGGCGAAGTTGCCTGTCGCACCCTGGCGGGCCAGATAGTCGCCCAAGAGGGCGCCGGTTTCATCGCCGGTGAGCTGGCGCCACGTGCCTGAGGACGTGGGCACAGCGGCGGCGCAGCGATCCGCATCCGGGTCATAAGCGATAAGAATATCGGCGCCGATCTCCTCAGCGTGGCGGATGCCCAAGTCGAGGGCGCCAGGCTCTTCCGGGTTGGGGAAAGAGACGGTGGGGAAATCGGGATCCGGTTGGGCCTGCTCAGGAACCAGCGAGACGCCGAACCCGCAGCGGGTCAGGAGCTTTTCGCCCAAGGCCGCACCGACGCCGTGCATGGCGGTCAGCGCGATGGTGACATCGGTATGAGCGCCCACGAGCTGCGCTGCGCGGTCGAGATACTCGGCGCGGGTATCGACATCCGCGATGTTCTCGGTGGAAAGTGGAATGTCATCGGCATGGGGTGCCGCGGCGATGGCGGCGGCGATTTCGGCATCGGTGGGCGAAACCAGCTGTACGCCTTCTGCCGGGCCGGTGGCGATGCGGCCGCCCAGGTAGACCTTGTAGCCATTATCGGCCGGCGGGTTATGCGAGGCAGTGACCATAATTCCGGCATCCGCCTTGAGCGAGCGGACCGTGAAGGCGGTCAGCGGGGTAGGGTTCTGCGCCGGCAGAACCAAGGCCTTGCCACCGGCCGCGGATATGACCTGTGCGGCATCGCGCTGGAACTGCGCGGAGCCGTGGCGGGCATCGCAACCAATGGCTACCACTGGGGTATCCACGTGCTGTTTGAGCCAGGAGATAAGCCCATAGGTGGTGCGGATGACTACGGCGCGATTCATGCGAGACTCGCCCGCGCCCACGGCGGCGCGCAGGCCTGCGGTGCCGAAGGCGAGGGGACCGGCGAAGGCGGCGGCGAGCTCGTCAGTATTGCCCTCTTCAATCCAGGTCATCACTTGGCGGGCAGTGTCTGGATCGGGGTCGTGCTCGGCCCAGGTGCGGGCGTAGTCATAATCCACGGCGGCGGCCTTCGACATGGCTTAAAGCTCCTCGAGGATCTTGGCTGAGGAAGACAGGCCCAGGCGGGTTGCGCCGGCCTCAATCATGGCCAAGGCGTCCTTGGCGGTGCGGATGCCGCCAGAGGCCTTCACGCCTAGCTTGTCGCCTACGGTCTCGCGCATGAGCTTAACGGCGTGTACGGAGGCGCCGCCGGCCGGGTGGAAACCAGTGGAGGTCTTGACAAAGTCCGCTTGGGCGGCTGCGGCGGCCTTGCAGGCGAGGACAATGGCGTCGTCGGAAAGCGCGGCAGACTCGATGATGACCTTGAGTACCTTGCCTGGGATGGCATCGCGCACGGCCTGGATTTCGGCCTGCAGATCCTCGGCGCGGCCCTCGATGGCCAGCGGGATATTGATGACCATGTCCACCTCTTCGGCGCCATCGGCAACCGCGCGGGCCGCCTCAGCGGCCTTAATCTCCGGCTTCACGGCGCCGGAAGGAAAGCCCACGACGGTGGCAATGTGCAGCGAATCAGGAACCTCGATGGGCAGGGCGGACGGGGAAACGCAGACGGAGTAGGTGCCCAGCTCGGCCGCCTCATTCACCAAGGCGCGGAACTGATCCGGGGTGGCCTCCGGCTTGAGCAGGGTGTGGTCGATGATGGAAGCAACGTCGGTGCGGGAAGTCATAATTGTTCTCCTTAGCGGGTTAGGCGGGATTCGGAACGGGCCATCTTGAGGTCAGAGACGACGTACAGGGCAATACCGATGGCGGCGATGGCCGCGAGGATCCACAACACGGTGTTATAGCTGGTGAGGTCCTGCAGCTTTGCCGTATAGGCAATGCCCAGTGGGATGGCGATATTGATGGTCAGGTTATAAAAGCCGATGGCGATGCCGGATTTGGCGGCGGTGATATTACGCAGCGCGGTATTGACCAGCGGGGCGTACATCAGCGCAAAGCCGGAGGCAAAGGCCACGATGGCGAGAATGAGTACGGCGACGTGAAGCTGCACAAAGAGCGCGGCCGCCACTAGCGCGCCGGCGACCAGGGCGAAGGCGGTGTAGATGGTGGCGCGAGAGGACAAAACGGCACCGATTTTGCCGGAGAAAATGCCGATGAGGATGGCGCAAATATAGCCCGGGATCATCAGCAGGGAGGCCTTATCGATGTTCATGCCGTGCAGGTCATGTGCGGCAAATGGCAGCAGGAAGATAAAGCCCATCTGGGTGGAGTAGACAAAGAAGACCATGAGGATGGTCCACACGTAGCGGCCATTAGTAAAGAATTCCGGGGTGACCACGGGGTGCTTGGCGTCGCCGATGTGGATGATAAACCCCACGACGCCAAGGAAAGCAAAGATGAGCCATGCCCAGTTGAATTCCTGCATGAACATGGTCAGGCCGGTGGCGAAGACAGCGATGAATAACAGGCCCAAGGCGTCGAGGTGGCCTTCCACGGCCTCATCTTCTGGCACCAGCTTGATGATCGGCGGGATGGCCAGGATAAGGATGAGCGGGATGAGAAACATCGCCGTCCATGAGACATAGGTGGAAATAAAGCCGGAGGTCAACGCGCCAATGAGCAGGCCCGCCTGGAAGGCTGCGGTGGAAAAGCCGAGGTAGGTCTTTTGGTCGGCCTCGCTCAAGTGCTTGGTCACGTAAATGACATACAGCGTCTCCGCGGCAGCAAGGCCGGCAGTCTGGATGAGGCGGCCGGTAAGCACCATGGGCCAAAAGCTGGAAAAGGCGAAGGCCAGAAGCGATCCCACGGCGATGAGGACAACGCCGGTGAGCATGAGCTTGCGGATGGAGATGGAATCCGCCAGCGCGGCGTAGACCACGGCGCCGATGCCGATGATCACGCCGGCGAGGGAAGCCTGGAGGGAGGCGGTTTTAACGGAGATGTCCAGCGCCTGGGCGATCGGCATGGTCATCGTCTTAAAGCCGTTATCAATAACCAGCGAGAAGACGAAGACAAAGAGCAGGATAGGTACGGCAACCTTGGGGTTTATCGCGGAGCCTGTCCGCTTGTCCTGCGGGGAAGCGGTGGGGTGGGTGGAAGTCACGGGGGAGAGGGTCCTTTTAGTCGAGCGCGTTGAGCGGAAGCGCGAGTTCAATCATGGTGCGGAAGGCGGTCTGGCGCTCTTCCGCGGAGAGGTGGGTATCGTGCACCAGGTTGTCGGAGACGGTGAAAAGTCCCAGCGCGTCGACGCCGGCCTCAGCCGCGGTGGCATAAAGCGCTGCGGATTCCATCTCTACGCCGAGCACACCCATGTGCGCCCAGCGCTCGTTCACGTTCTGGTCAAAGTTGTAGAAGATATCCGAGCTCAAGATATTGCCTACGTGGATGTGGGCCTGCTGCTTTTCGGCCTGATCCACCAAGGCCTTGAGGAGCTTCCACGAGGCGGTGGGGGCGTAGCTACCCGGCAGGTTGTATTGGCTCAAGAAGTTGGAATCGGTGGATGCAGACGAGGCGACGATGACATCGTGCAGCTCAATGTCTTCCTGCATGGCGCCAATGGAGCCGACACGGATGAGCTTCTTTACGCCGTAGTTGTGGATGAGCTCCCAGGAGTAGATGCCGATGGAGGGAATGCCCATGCCGGAGCCCATGACGGAGATGGGCTTGCCGTTAAAAGTTCCGGTAAACCCCAGCATATTGCGCACACCGTTGAACTGGACGGTATCTTCCAGGAAGCTCTCGGCGATGAACTTCGCCCGCAGCGGGTCGCCGGGCAGGAGGATGGTTTCCGCAATGGGCGCGCCCTGCGGATTGATGTGTGGGGTGGCAATATCGGTAGCGGACATATCTGCGCTCCTCGGTATCGGGTGGGGGATTTTACACACCAAGCTTAAACCCTCAGGGCCCCGAATCAATGGCCTTATGTGCAGCTTTTCAACAACTGCGGAAAGCCTCACTGGACTCAGCCACCAGCGTGCGCGCCGAGGCGGATGCCCGCGGTGAGCAGTGCCACGCTTGCCGACGCCCCTTTTTCCCACACCCCCAATCCACATGCCTTCACACGGCTGCCGACGCACGGTAGGAGACGTGGCCGAGCGGTCCGCAGGGGTGGGCTGCCATGCCGTTTGTCTAACTGTCTTCACAAGGCGCGAAAAGGTGTCACAGGAGCTATGTATTTTTGCGCTCTGACGTGGCGATTTGTGTAAAACGTTGAAAGCAGGTTAGATTATTGGAGTCCGCAACGGAGAGCACAACGAAATAGCGATGTGTTCAACGCTAGGATGTGCCCCCTTAGCTCAGTCGGCAGAGCGTTTCCATGGTAAGGAAAAGGTCGACAGTTCGATTCTGTCAGGGGGCTCCATTCATGTTTGGAGCAAGGAATTCCTCCAAGGTGAATATGGCGGTGTAGCTCAGTGGTAGAGCAAGCGACTCATAATCGCTGTGTCGCGAGTTCAATTCTCGCCATCGCTACCGGGAAAGAAAGGCGCCCGCAGGGCGCTTTTTTATTACCGCGCTGAAGGCAGTCTAGGCGGTGCCTAGTTTCGGATTGGAACTATGGCTCTGGTAAGGTCTTCAACGCTTGATGCTGAGGCATTGAGGAATAAAAGAATAGGGGCGTGGCGCAATTGGTAGCGCAACGGTCTCCAAAACCGTAGGTTGCAGGTTCGAGTCCTGTCGCCCCTGCACAGTGAACCCCGTCATCTGGCATTAGGTGGCGGGGTTTCTTCATGCCCTATTTTCCTCTCGGCGCTTGGCCCGCCCACGGGTTAAGCGACAAAATGTGTGTCTGCTATCGGCGTGTCGCGGGGTTAGATGTGGCCTTTTTGGATGCCGATTGAGTGTGTGTACTCGGTATCGATACCGTTGTCGTAGAGGGCTGGTTGTCCTGTTTCATAGTCGGCTTGGTTCTCGTTTCGGGTCAGGGTTGTAACTTTGGCGAGTTGGTTCTGGCCCCAGTTGGACTGTCTGGCGATTTCTATTGGATCGCCAGGCAGTTCCGTTTTCAGATACAGCCACCAATCCAGCATTTTGCGTTGGTGCTCACCGCGTCTGCCGCGATGAGTTCTTGCAAGGAGCTTCAGCTGGGCGTTGATGCCGCCTTCAAGACTGTTGGTGGTGGATTTGATCCGGTGCGGCTCGAGCACACCTTTCGGGGGCTTGAGGTAGACAAACAGCAGGTCATTGCGCCACAGGTGGTTGAGACTGTTGTAGGCCTTGCGCACGTTGACATGGGTCCACACGAGTGTGTCTTTTGCTGTTTTCGGGTCTTTGACCTGTGTCTTTTCGTTGAGCCAATCCTTGTAGAGCGTGTGAAACTCTTGCAGTTGTGCACCCCATTGTGCAGCCTCGTCCAGGGTGGTGATGCGGGTGAGTTTCAGCGCGAGTCGGTAGATGGTGCGGCCAGCATCAGTGCGTGGTCGTGAGGTGGTGTAGCGGCGTACTCTGCGTTGGGCGTGCACGAGGCAGCGTTGGATTTTGGTGTTTGGCCAGCACGTTTTAATTGCGCTTGTGGCTCCTCGGCCACCGTCGATCACAGCGATCAACGGTGCTTCGATGCGCTCGAGCAGGCGCTTGTAGTCGTGTGTGGTTTCTTGTTTGCACCAGTGCCAGGCGATGACGTGGTCGAGCGTTGCCGCCACGATCAGACAGCCACCTGCGGTGTAGGTGCCGTCGATGAAGATCTGGTCGTAGACCCTGCCTGTATGGCCGATGGTCGGGTCAGGCACGTCAACCAGCCAAAAGGCATCGAATTTACGCTGCAGCGTACGTGTCGAGCAGCTCATGTTGCCGGCGATCGCCGCAAGACTGGTCCCGGCGGTCAGGTGCTGGATGAACGCACGAAATAGGGCTGCGTTGGTGATATCGCTGCGCTGCTTGGTCAGTGAAGCACCGCAGATTTTGCACCGCCACCGGGTCGTCCCGTTGCTGGTGGTGCCGTTTCGTTTCATATCGCCGCCACAATGGCAGCGTGGTCGGTTCTTTGGCATTGGGCAACCGAACCACCGCTCCGTAGCACACCATGGCAGCCACACCGGGGATTTTCGCAAGAGAGGGCCAATATATGCTTTTGGAGCATATATTTTCCGCAAACGCGGAGTTCAGAGCATGAAAATCAACGATTCCGGACACACATTTTGTCGCTTAACCCCCGCCCACTTGTTATCAAAGCCACGCCTTGCAAATGCCGTGGTCAGCTTTTCATGCTGTGCAAGCTTTGCTAGGGTTGACAAAGTTATGGAGGTGCGCGCTAAGCGCCCTATTAGATTTAGTTCCCAAGGAGGGTTAGCTGTGAGCGATGAGCAGCAGCCGAAGAATTCGGGTGCATCGCGCCCGACCGGTAAGCGTCAGCTCTCTGGTGCGGCTACCACGTCCTCCGCGGACTACGCCGATAAGCACGTCGTCCGCGTCGAGGATAAGAACCACGATGACACCCCAGGTGGTGGCGTAGCCGCCTTCCCGGGCGAGGTAGCATCCGAGATGAAGAAGGTGGTGTGGCCTACCGCTAAGGAGATGCTGCAGTACACCCTCATTACCTTTGCGTTCCTTATCGTGCTGACCGTTTTGGTCTGGGGCGTTGACACCCTGGCAGGTCTCGGAGTTGAGCAGGTTCTCTCAGATTAGTAAGATAAGCGCATAATCTTTTATCCCGCTGTTTCCGCTTAAAGGAACGGCGGGATACTTTTTGCCCATACGCGGGCGGGTAGGCTGGTCCTACGCAACGCGCCGAGGAATTTTTGGAGAAAGAATTATGAGCGACGAGAACAACGTCGAAACCGTAGGCACCTCCCTGGAAGAGGCAATGCAGTCCAACGTGCAGGAGCAAGCGGCAGAGCACGCTAGCTCCGTGGAAGAAGCACAACAGGAAGACGCTACCCCAGCCGCTCCGGCAGCGGAGGAAGCTGAAGGAACGGCTGAGTCCACCGACGCTGCAGGCGAGTCCGCCGAGTCCACCAACGCGGCGGAACCGGCAGCGACCGAAGCAGAGGCCGAGGGCACAGCCCCTGAGGCCAGCGAAGACGAGTCCGAGGATGCCGCCTACCGCAAGCGCCTGCGCGCCTTTACCCGCGAACTGAAGAAGCAGCCGGGCCAGTGGTACATCATTCAGTGCTACTCCGGCTACGAAAACAAGGTAAAGACCAACCTGGACATGCGTGCCCAGACCCTCGAGGTAGAAGATTCCATCTTCGAGGTCGTAGTTCCTATTGAGCAGGTCCTAGAGACCAAGGACGGCAAGAAGAAGATCGTGAAGCGCAAGCTGCTACCGGGCTACGTCCTGGTTCGCGCTGAGCTTAACGACGCCGCATGGTCCGTCATCCGCGAAACCCCAGGCGTGACCTCCTTCGTGGGCAACGAAGGCAACGCCACCCCGGTCAAGACCCGCGACGTGGCAAAGTTCCTCATGCCCAACGAGGCTCCGTCCACCAAGGGCGATGCTGCCCCGAACGAGGCAGAGGGCGAGCAGGTTGTGGCTATGCCGGAGAAGGAAGAGGCCAAGAAGTACGCGCACGACTTCGAGGTGGGCGAGGCAGTGACTATCCTGTCCGGCCCGCTGGCCGCCGTATCTGCGACCATTTCCGAGATTGACCCAGAGACCGGCAAGATGCAGGGCTTGGTGTCCATCTTTGGCCGCGAGACCCCGGTGGAGCTGTCGCCGACCGAGATCGAGCGCATCTCCTAAAAGTGATTTTGTGCAGGGCGCACGGTGTTCTAAACTGGAACGCCGTGCGCCTTTGGCGTGCGTATAAGAAAACGTTTCATCCTCCGGTGGCCCACTGAAGGTGAGCATCCGGACGGGATCCCGTTATTCATCGTGGCGGACATCCCGGTAACACAGGAAAGAGGTAATTCGATGGCTCCTAAGAAGAAGGTATCCGGCTTCATCAAGCTGCAGATCGAGGCAGGCGCCGCTAACCCGGCACCGCCAGTTGGCCCGGCACTGGGTGCCCACGGCGTCAACATCATGGAGTTCTGCAAGGCTTATAACGCCGCTACCGAGAACCAGCGTGGCAACGTGGTTCCGGTTGAGATCACCGTCTACGAGGACCGTTCCTTCGACTTCAAGCTGAAGACCCCGCCGGCAGCTAAGCTGCTGCTGAAGGCCGCTGGCATCAAGAAGGGCTCCGGCGTCCCACACACCGACAAGGTCGGCTCTGTGTCTTGGGATCAGTGCAAGGAAATCGCAGAGACCAAGTTTGCGGACCTGAACGCACGTGACATCGAGAACGGCGCTCGCATCATCGCCGGTACCGCCCGCTCCATGGGCATCACCGTTGATGGCGCACCGGAGAAGTAAAAACTTTATGTGGTAGGGCCAGCTACGGCCCGCCGAACACCACACCAATCCAGAAAAGGAATTGTTAAATGAGCACCAAGTCTAAGGCTTATAAGGCCGCTGCGGAACTGGTAGATAAGTCCCGCCTGTACCGTCCGATCGAGGCTACCAAGCTGGCCAAGGAGACCTCCTCCAAGAACTTCGACGCCACCGTTGACGTCGTCTTCCGTCTGGGCGTTGATCCGCGCAAGGCTGACCAGCTGGTTCGCGGCACCGTTTCCCTGCCTAACGGCACCGGTAAGGACGTTCGCGTTGCTGTCTTCGCTGAGGGCGAGAAGGCTACCGCCGCTCAGGAAGCTGGCGCTGACATCGTTGGCACCGCTGAACTGATCGAGCAGATCAACGAGGGCAACATCGATTTCGACGTTGCTATCGCTACCCCGGATCAGATGGCCAAGGTTGGCCGCGTTGCTCGCGTCCTGGGCCCGCGTGGTCTGATGCCGAACCCGAAGACCGGCACCGTTACCGCAGATGTTGCTAAGGCAATCGCTGAGGTTAAGGGCGGCAAGATCTCCTTCCGCGTTGATAAGGCTGCTAACCTGCACGCCATCATCGGCAAGGCATCCTTCGATGCTGAGAAGCTGGCTGAGAACTACGGCGCCCTCATGGACGAGATCCAGCGTCTGAAGCCTTCTTCCGCTAAGGGCATCTACATCAAGCGCGCTACCATCTCCACCACCTCCGGCCCGGGCATCCCGGTTGACGGTTCCGTGGTTAAGGACTACACCGCGTAAGCAGTTCTAACGCACTGCGTTCAAAGTTAAAGGGCTTCGAGGATTGTCTCGAAGCCCTTTTCCTATGTTGTGAACCGCCGGCAGTTATCTGGCGTCAATATCGTCTGGCACCCAATCGCCGCCGTCGTAGTAGACGTTGCGTGCCAAAGGAATTTGGTGCGAAGCAGACTCCAGGATGTGCATAAAATACCCGGCTGTATTCGGAATGGCGAGGGTATCTCCTACAGCAATGCCATCCGGGAAGTCCAGTTCGCGGCGGAGGATAACCTCGTCTTCAATGCAGTAGGCACCTACCACAAACCCAGTGCGTGGCTCGCGGGAGATTTCCTTTGCCGGGCCGGCCGTGGGTACCAGGAGGGGGTCGAGCAGGATGTCATCTGCGGCGGTCCGGCATTGGGTGCGATTCATCGCCACGCCGATAAGGGGCAGGCCATCGGAGCGTTCTTTGAGGAAGCTCACCTCGGTGAGGATGACTCCGCAGCCGTCGAGGAGGCTGCGGCCGGGCTCCAGGTGAAGTGCGATGTCCCGCTCGCGCAGCGCCGTGCCAGCGGTGCCGTAGACGGGGACATCACCGGAGAGGAGCTGGTCCAGCCACTGACCGCGCGTTGGCTCCTGCCAGAAGGGGTAAGTATTGGAGAGCGGATCCGCTTTCCACGTGAACGGTTCACCGGTACCAGCGCGTTGGGAGGCGATGCGCTCGAGGTAATTCTCCCACTGCTCGCGGGATTCCAGGTAGCTCATGGGCACCCCGCCGCCGATATCGATGAAACCTGCGGGCTGGCCCAATGCGCGTACATGCTCGATCAAGGCAATTGCCTCTGCAAGGGCGGTTCGGCGGTCGGCCTCGCTATAGCCATGCAGGTGCACGTGGACGCCCGCAACACGAAGTTCCTGTGGCCACTCGGCTTGCCGCCATGCCGGCAGCCTTTCCCCGAAGCGGGTGGGAGGTAGGGAGTCCGGATCTGGAGCCAGGCGTGGCGCCACGTGGGCGGTGGTGTCTAATGCCTGCGCGATGGCGGCGATGCGGTGGGATTCGGCGCGAGAATCACAGGAGATAGTAACTCCCCGCGACACCGCGAGGCGGAGCAAGCCATCGGTTTTAATAGCGGCGCTGAGGATGATGCGCTCTGGGGCGACACCGCGGTCAAGCACTTGGCGGAGCTCGTTCTCGCTGGCTACATCCACCCCGAGCCCGGCATCGCGCGCAGCATCGACAAAACACAGCGCCTTATTGGCCTTGCGTGCGAAAAACACCTGGGTCTCCACGTCGTGGGAAGCGCCCGCATTGAGCAACTCCTGGGCATTGTGGCGCAGCGGCGCGGGATTCAACGCGTTCACCGGCGAACCGTAGCGCGAGGTCAATGCGCTGACGTGCTGCGGGTTTTCGACGAGCTCACGCATCCACCGTTCCCACCGGGCGCGCAAGGGGACGGTGCCGTGGACGGGTAGTGGTTCTACAGGGGTGGTGGTCATGGGTTTCCTACTTTCTCCGCCCAGCGGGGGATGTCATCGTGCACGGAACGGTTAAGGGAGTCATGGCCGGGCAGGGAGATCTCATTCATCCGGCCAATCTCCACCACGCCAGGAACGTCGTGGAAGGGGGAGGGGGTGGCTTGGGGAGCAACGGTGGCGTCAATAAGCAGGTCCACGCCGCCCTTCTCCCGCCAGGAATCTATCTGCTCAGGCGTGCCTAGGTAGTGGGTATTGACCACACCGGAGTGGATCAGCTCGAGCAGACGCCTAGCTGTGACCGGTGGCGGACCAAAAGCCACGCGCTCAAGGGTGCGTGAAAGCTCGCGAAAGCCGGGCATGGGGCCATGCACCTTGTGCCAATCGACGCATTCTTGGAATACCCCACGAAACGCTGCGCCCACGGCCGCGGCCGGGGTGAGCGGACCGGTACCTTCGGCCGCACGTAGGGAAGCCTCGAGCTCAGCGACGGCATCGCCAGTGAAATCCTGACCGTCGATAACTGAGGCGAGGTCCGCAGTTGAGAAGTCACCGAACTCGCCTGCAGCCCCGATGAGGATCTCACGCAGCTCCGCAGCGTTGTCGATATGCGCGCAGGCCTGCCGCCACCGCGGTGATACCTCCGGCAGCGGTGTCTCTGGGGAGGGCTTTACCTCCATGAAGCGCCCGCTGCGGCTAACCGGGTAGATGGTTTCGGCGGTATCGCCATACAGCAGGCACACATCGATGAAGCTCAAGGCAGCACCGCGTACGCCGATCCGCCGTGCGGAGCTGGGGAGATCGGCACCGAAGTAGAGACCGGTGACCGGTACGCAGGAGGCCTCATAGGCCAAAGAACCAGCGTGGAGATGGTCGTGGCCGGTACAGACTAGGACCTCGTCGAAGGGGGAGCCATCGACCATGAAACCTTCTCCGTCGGCGCTTACCGCGGTCACGCGGTGCGGCAGGTGCCGGATGCGAACGTGGGCCGGCGCGCGGCGCACTGCTGCGGACCAGGTATCGGCGAGGAATTGGCCCACCTGGGCCCGCGGCGGGAAGGCATCGGTGGTGTCTTCACCGCGGCGGGTGCGCCAGGCGTTGAAACTATCGTGGGCAGTGGTGACGATGGCGCAGTTGACGTTGAGGCGCCACTGTAGCGGCTGCTGCGGACGGTAGACGGCGCCAGCACCGGCGGGGTAGGGGTCAAAAACGGTGACATCGAGCGGAACGCGGGCGCGCTCGATGAGTTCCTCTACGGCCCACAGGCCGCGCGGGCCAGCTCCAATGATGGCAATGCGGCGGGCAGGACGAGGAGAAGTCACTGCGCCGACCCCTCGATGCGCGCGGCAAGTTCAGCGGGCGAAATGTCGAAGTTTTCGCACACCCAGGAGTCGTTATAGATGGTGTCGAGGTAAGGCTGGCCGGCGTCGTGCAGCACGGCAACCACTTCAGCCCCTGCCGGCAGGGAGGGCGCGAGGCGTTGGAAGGCGGCGATGACGGCACCGCCGGAAGCGCCAGGCAGTAGGCCCTCTGCTTGGGCGAGCTGTCGGGCGGCAACGATGGCATCGAGGTCCGGAACCCTCTCCACGGACGAAGGCGAAAACTTGGTGGATAGTTCGGTTACGATTCCGGCGCCATAGCCAGGCAGCATGCGGGTGCCACGCTCACCACCAAAAAGCACGGAGCCTTCCGCATCAACGCCGATTGTGTGGGTGTCGGCGCCCAGCTCGGAGAGCTTGCGTACGCAACCGCCAAGGGTTCCGGTGGTGCTCATAGCCACGAGCAGGTGGCTGGGCGCCTGGCCGAGCTGGTCCAGAATCTCCGCCATAGTGCCCTCCGCGTGGGCGTGGAAGGCGGCTTCATTGGAGTACTGGTTGAGGTTGAAAGAATCAGGGATCTCTTCCAAAAGCTCGGCCACGCGGGTGCGGCGGGCGGTGAGCCAATCGCCGGTTTCTGGATCGGGGTGGTCGAGCAATTCCACGTGTGCGCCGTAGGCCCGCATGGTAGCCACCGTGGAGGCGTTGACCCGCGGATCCACCACGCAATGGAACTTCATTCCTTGCAGCGGGGCCTGGCGAGCTAGAGCCATGCCCAGGTTGCCGGAGGAAGATTCCACCAGCGTCGAACCCGGGCGGATATCGCCGGCTGCAAGCGCCGCCTGGATAAGGGCTCGTGCCGTCCGGTCTTTTGCAGAACCGCCGAGGTTGAATTGTTCGAGTTTGAGATAAAGGTGGACATCCGGCCGGGGACTAATCGCCTCCACACGCATGAGTGGGGTGTTGCCAATGGGCGGATGCGCTTGAGAATGAATCCTAGGGCTCATCATTGGCCCCATGGTAGACCTTTACGTCCACCTTTTCCGCCGGCTTAGTCCTTGATCTCCGCATAGGCATCGAGGGCAGCTTGGCGCGATTCCTGCAGGTCCACGATGGGCGGGGCGGACAGCGCCGGTGCCCAGCGGCGCACGTACTCGCCGTCGGGGTCGAAGCGCTGGGCCTGCGTTTCGGGGTTGAAGATGCGGAAGAAGGGCGCGGCGTCATCGCCGCAGCCGGCCACCCACTGCCAATTAAACGGGTTGGAGGCGGCATCGGCGTCCACCAACGTGTCCCAGAACCATTCCTCGCCCAGGCGCCAGTGGATGCCCAGGTTCTTGGTGAGGAAGGAGCCCACCACCATGCGCACGCGATTGTGCATGTACCCGGTGGCCCATAGTTCGCGCATTCCGGCGTCGACAAGCGGAATGCCGGTAGCGCCGGCCTGCCAGTCCTTGAGTCGCGGGTCATCCCAGGACCAGTCGAAGCGGTCGAATTTCTCCCGCACGTTTTCGGTCGCGAGATTGGGCAGGTAGTAGAGGCGGTGCCAGGCAAAGTCGCGCCACAGCAGCTCGGAGTGGAACTTGGCGGCCTCTGGCTCCTCGGCCGCGGCGAACCACACCTCGCGCGGGGAGACTTCGCCAAAGCGCAGGTGGGGCGAGAGTAGGGAGGTGGCATTGAGCGCGGGGATATCGCGCTCCTCGGCATAGTTGGCTAGGTCCAGCTGGGCTAGTCGCTCGCGCGCGCCGGCCTCGCCGGGCGTCCAGTGCTCGGCCAGCGATGCCGCCCATGCCGGTTCGGTGGGCTGGGGCCAGGCAGATGCACTGCTTGCCGACGCCCCCATCTCCGGCACCCCCTCCGGTTCATCTCCCGCCACCTGGGAGGCGGCGGCCTTGGAGAAGGGAGTAAAGACCTTATAGGGCTGGCCTTGGCCATTGGTGACCTCCCAGGGTTCGACCAAGGTGAAGCCGGGCAAGGAGGTGGCAGTAGTGCCCTGGGAGGTTAGGGTTTCCTTGACGCTCGCATCGACCTCGCGCAAGGGGCCGTGGTAGCGGCGGGTCCACGTGACGGTGGTGGCACCCAGTTCTGCGGCTAGGCGGGGGATTTCCTCGCGGGCATCGCCGGCGGCGCGAATGAGTTCTACGCCGCGGCCGGCAAGGTCGCGGGCGAGGGCGTAGAGGGAACGCTCGCGCCACCACGTGCTCGCGCCGCCCAGTGGGCGGGTGCCGGGATAGGCAGGCTCGTCGAGGACGACGGCGACCAAGGGGGCGTCGCCAAGCGCGGCGGCCTCGGCCGCGCGGGAAAGGGCCTGGTTATCGTGCAGGCGCAGGTCATCGCGAAACCACATCAGGCTGGTCATGGCGGCCATCCTACGCGGCGGAAACGGCGATTTGGAGAAACCGCGGGTGGGGAGGTAGTGTTTTCCACGAAGTTTGAACGGCCACTTCACGGCCGAGTCAAAGTTCACCGAAGACCGTTGGTCATCCATTTGGATCGAAGGTTCTCCATCCTAGGAGGCGGCCCACGCAGGAGACACTTTGCGATTTTTCGCGGCATTCTCTTATGTCGCGCGCCCTGTGCTCTTGCACGGGGCTTTTGTTGTTTCGGGCAACCGAAGCGAGGAAGGCCCCGGCGGAATAATAAAAGAGATGTTTTGGAAGGAGGCGAGAGACAATGGCAAACCCAAAGAACACTGCAGACCTGGCAGAGCTGAAGGAGAAGCTGGCTGGCGCTAACTCTGTTGTATTGACCGAGTACCGCGGCCTGACCGTATCCCAGCTGCAGGAGCTGCGTAACGATCTGGGCTTTGACGTTGAATACTCCGTCGCCAAGAACACCCTTTTCAAGATCGCTGCCAAGGAAGCTGGCATCGAAGGTCTTGATGATTTGCTGACTGGCCCGACCGCAATTGCGTTCATCAAGGGCGAGGCAGTGGATGCTGCGAAGGTCATCACCAAGTTCGCTGATGACAACAAGGCACTCATCATCAAGGGTGGCTACATGGACGGCAACGCACTGTCTGCCGACCAGGTTGAGGCCATCGCCAAGCTGGACAACCGCGAGACCACCCTCGCAAAGCTGGCTGGCGCTATGAAGGGTTCTATGGCGAAGGCAGCCGCTCTCTTCAACGCTCCTGCAACCAAGGCTGTACGCACCGTCGCAGCCCTGCAGGACAAGAAGGAAGCAGAAGCTTAAGTCGTCACAAAAGACGCACAATTACAACACCGTGTGCGCGGCATAAAATACGCGCAGCGCACACACAACACAGAAAGGACTTGCCATCATGGCTAAGCTCACCAAGGACGAGCTCATTGAAGCTTTCAAGGAAATGACCCTCATCGAACTGTCCGAGTTCGTTAAGGAATTTGAAGAGGTATTCGACGTTGAGGCTGCTGCTCCGGTTGCTGCTGTTGCAGCTGGCGCTCCGGCTGAGGGCGGCGCTGGTGCCGCTGAGGAGAAGACCGAGTTCGACGTCGTTCTGACCGACGCTGGCGCTAAGAAGATTGGCGTTATTAAGGCTGTCCGCGAGATCGTCTCCGGCCTGGGCCTGAAGGAAGCTAAGGAAATGGTCGAGGGTGCTCCTAAGGCTATCCTCGAGGGCGCTTCCAAGGACGACGCTGAGGCTGCTAAGGCTAAGCTGGAAGAGGCTGGCGCTTCCGTCGAGCTCAAGTAATTTCACTGAGCTTTACGCTTTCAAACCCCCACTCTTACCGCCGCGCGCGGTGGGAGCTGGGGGTTTCCTCGTTTTATGCTCGCGGGCGCTATGCGGGTAGTACAGCAATGGCCAGTAGTGTCAAAGTGTGACACTATGGCATTGTGGAGTTCAGGAGGGGTAGCTTAGAGCGCTTTCACACAGATGGTAAGGCGCCAAAGTACGTGCCCCCTGAACTGCGAAGGATACTGCGTCGCAAACTCATCATGATTGACCGCGCAGCCTCTCTTGCTGATTTGAGGATTCCACCAGCGAATCACTTAGAGAGGTTGAAAGGGCAGTGGGACGGATTTTATTCCATCCGTGTTAATGCGCAGTGGAGAGTAGTCTTCCGGTGGACAGGGAAAGGAGCTGTGGACGTTGACTTCATCGACTATCACAAATGAGGGAGAGGAAGCCTCGGATATCGTCCCCGTTCCACACCCTGGAGAGGTTCTGCGCGAGGAATTTCTGGAGCCGCTCGGACTGACTCAATACCGCTTAGCCAAGGATATTTTTACCTCCAAGTCTCAAATTTCCAAGCTGGTGCGTGGGCGCATTGGGATTAGTGCGGAAATGGCACTCCGTCTTTCCGCCTATTTTGGCAATTCGGCGGAGTTTTGGCTGGGGCTGCAAGAAGAGTTTGATCTCTGGTGCGCGCGGCAGACCACGGATACCAGCAGCATCATCGCTTGGAATACGCAGACGGCCTAAAACCAATCCGGCGTGGCGGGGCGGCCTGTAGAAACAGGGAATCGCCGCCACGGGTTGTAGAATTAGCCCCCATGCTGCCCAAGTCCCGCATTTTTTCCGTCCTGCTCCTAGGCCTCGGCGTCGCGCTCATCGCCGCCGGTATTGTGGCGCCGGCGTTTTTGGATTACTCCCCGCGGCTGCCGCTGAACCTGAAAAACAGCACGTGGACACTGCAGGATGATTCTGCGGATTCGCAGCAGCTGTCCAAGGACGGCACGACGCCGTATTCGGGCCCCATGACCTACCAAATCAACATGGATATCCAAGAGCCCTCGGACGAGGAGAAGGCCACCGTACGCATCGGTGAGACCCGCATGCGCGGTGAGGGAGAGGGCCTCAATGACCTGAGCCAGGCCCAGGTGTGGACGTACCCCGTAGATCGCCTGAGCGGCGAGGCAGCAGGGGAGGCCACGTTGAGCCACACGCTCGCGACGCCGTCCGACACGGTGACCGTGGACGGATATTGGCTCAAGTTCCCAGCGGACGCGGAAAAGACCAACTACCCGGTCTTTGACCCGATCCTGCGCAAGGCCGTCGATGCAGTCTTTGAAGAAGAAACCACGATGGACGGCCGCACGGTCTACCGCTACCACCAAGAAATTGAGCCGACTAACGTGGCGCAGCTATTTGCGGCCGATGGCAATACCACCAGCCTGCCCAAGGAAGGCGGCGGCGAGGAGCAGGGCTACCTGACCCACTCTGGCAGCCGCGACTTCTACGTGGACCAACAAACCGGCCTCGTGGTGGGCATGGATATGGATATCGATGATTACTACGCGGACCGCGAGGGCGTGGGCCGTGAACGCGCCTTCGTCTTTAATGGCTCTACCTCTGAAGAGGACCGACAGGCGCTGCTCAAAGAGGCGGCAGATTTCCCGCGCGACCGCGTAGCGGAGATCGTGCGGTGGGCCGCCATCGGCCTCGGCGCACTGTTGACCCTGCTCGGAATCATCGGCGCACTCGGCCTTTTTGGCGGCAAGAATAAGCATGCCCGCTCGCGCCATAACCGCGGGCGCATCGGTGGACGCGCGGTGCCGGCGAGCCGGTAAAAGCGCAGCTGGAAAACAAAATCGCGGCTGGGGTTGCGGTGTATTGAGATTTTAGTGGTAGGGTGCTCGGTGGTTGTCGCGCACAGTCGCGCGGCATGGACGCGTTAGCGCCGCGGCGAGCACGAGCTTGCCCCCTAGCGCGGTAGCGACACGCCCCAAGAGTGGTGTGTCTTTACATGGCAGGTCTTTTCCTATAAGCTATTTCGTTGCGCTGGAATCTGGATCTTCGGTGCACATTTAGCCTTTCAGGCCGGTGATGGCAAAACCGACTTGACAAGGTGATTTTGTGCATTCTGAACCCAGACACTCCACAGCAGACCGAATGCTAGAATTACCAGCGGTTTTGCGGCTCGTCGGCCAGGGCGAGCAGGCAATCCGCGTGAGGTGCTGGAAGGACCCATCTTGGCAGTCTCCCGCCAGACCAAGTCAGTGGCCAATATCCCCGGAGCCCCGAAGCGATACTCGTTTGCAAAAATCAGCGAGCCTATCGCCCTGCCGGGTCTCCTTGACGTACAACTTGATTCCTTTGATTGGCTCGTTGGCGCGCCGGAGTGGCGCGAGCGCGAGCAGGCTGAGCGCGGCGATGACGCCCGCGTGACGAGCGGCCTCGAGGACATCCTCGAAGAGCTCTCGCCGATTGAGGACTACTCGGGCAATATGTCCCTGTCCTTGTCGGAGCCGCGCTTTGAACCGGTGAAAAACACCGTGGATGAGTGCAAGGAAAAGGACATCAACTACTCCGCGCCGCTGTACGTGACCGCAGAGTTTATTAATAACGACACCCAAGAGATTAAGTCGCAGACCGTCTTCATCGGCGATTTCCCGATCATGACGGATATGGGCACGTTCATCGTGAACGGTACCGAGCGCGTCGTCGTCTCTCAGCTGGTGCGCTCCCCGGGCGTGTACTTCGATCGCTCGATCGATAAGTCGACCGAGCGCCCGCTGCACTCCGTGAAGGTTATTCCTTCCCGCGGTGCATGGTTGGAGTTCGACGTCGACAAGCGCGACACCGTCGGCGTACGCATTGACCGCAAGCGCCGCCAGCCGGTAACCGTGCTGCTTAAGGCACTGGGCTGGAGCGAGGAGCAGATCAAGGATCGCTTCGGCTTCTCCGAGCTCATGATGTCCACCCTGGAGTCCGACGGTGTAGCAAACACCGACGAGGCACTGCTGGAGATTTACCGCAAGCAGCGCCCAGGTGAGCAGCCCACCCGTGAGCTGGCTCAGTCCCTGCTGGATAACTCCTTCTTCCGTGCAAAGCGTTACGACCTGGCTAAGGTCGGCCGCTACAAGGTCAACCGCAAGCTGGGGCTCGGCGGCGACCACGATGGTCTGATGACCCTGACCGAGGAAGACATTGCCGTCACCCTCGAGTACCTGGTCCGCCTGCACGTAGGCGAGCGCGAGATGAAGGCACCGAACGGTGAGATGATCGCCCTGCACACAGACGACATCGACCACTTTGGTAACCGTCGCCTGCGTACCGTGGGTGAGCTCATCCAGAACCAGGTCCGCGTCGGCCTGTCCCGTATGGAGCGCGTTGTGCGCGAGCGCATGACCACCCAGGACGCGGAGTCCATCACTCCGACCTCCCTGATTAACGTGCGCCCGGTCTCTGCTGCTATCCGCGAGTTCTTCGGTACCTCGCAGCTGTCCCAGTTCATGGACCACAACAACTCGTTGTCCGGCCTGACCCACAAGCGCCGCCTGTCCGCGCTGGGCCCGGGCGGTCTGTCTCGTGAGCGCGCCGGCATTGAGGTGCGAGACGTTCACGCTTCTCACTACGGCCGTATGTGCCCGATCGAGACCCCTGAGGGCCCGAACATTGGCCTGATTGGTGCGCTGGCGTCCTACGCCCGCGTGAATGCTTTCGGCTTCATTGAGACTCCGTACCGCAAGGTTGTGGACGGCAAGATCACCGACCAGGTGGAGTACCTCACCGCCGATGAAGAGGACCGCTTCGCTATTGCTCAGGCCGAGGTCGAGCAGGACGCAGAGGGCAACCTCACCGGCGAGCGTATTGAGGTCCGCCTGAAGGACGGCGACATCGGGCTTACCGACGCCGCCGGTGTGGACTACGTTGACGTCTCCCCGCGCCAGATGGTTTCCGTGGGTACCGCCATGATTCCGTTCTTGGAGCACGACGATGCTAACCGTGCCCTGATGGGTGCGAACATGCAGAAGCAGGCAGTGCCGCTGGTGCGCTCCGAGGCCCCGCTGGTTGGTACCGGCATGGAGCAGCGCGCTGCGTACGACGCTGGCGACGTTGTCATCACCCCGAAGGCCGGTGTGGTCGAAAACGTCACCGCTGATGTCATCACCATCATGGATGATGAGGGCCAGCGCGATACCTACATCCTGCGTAAGTTCGAGCGCACCAACCAGGGCACCAACTACAACCAGACCCCGCTGGTTTCCATGGGCGAGCGCGTAGAGGCCGGCCAGGTTCTGGCCGATGGCCCGGGTACCCACAACGGTGAGATGTCCCTCGGCCGCAACCTGCTGGTTGCCTTCATGCCGTGGGAAGGCCACAACTACGAGGACGCCATCATCCTCAACCAGCGCATCGTGGAAGAGGACATCCTGACCTCCGTCCACATCGAGGAGCACGAGATCGATGCTCGCGATACCAAGTTGGGCGCCGAGGAAATTACCCGCGAGATCCCGAACGTCTCCGAGGACGTCCTGAGCGACCTGGACGAGCGCGGCATCATCCGCATCGGTGCCGACGTCCGCGCCGGCGACATCCTGGTGGGTAAGGTCACCCCGAAGGGCGAGACCGAGCTGACCCCGGAGGAGCGCCTGCTGCGCGCCATCTTCGGCGAGAAGGCCCGCGAGGTCCGCGATACCTCCATGAAGGTGCCGCACGGTGAGGTAGGCAAGGTCATTGGCGTTGCTCGCTTCTCCCGCGACGATGATGACGATCTGGCCCCTGGCGTCAACGAGATGATTCGTGTCTACGTTGCCCAGAAGCGCAAGATCCAGGACGGCGATAAGATGGCCGGCCGCCACGGCAACAAGGGTGTTGTGGGCAAGATTCTACCGCCAGAGGATATGCCGTTCATGGAAGACGGCACCCCGGTCGACATCCTGCTGAACACCCACGGTGTGCCGCGTCGTATGAACATTGGCCAGGTCCTTGAGGTTCACTTGGGCTGGCTGGCACACGCTGGCTGGAAGGTCGATACCGAGGATCCAAAGAACGCCGAGCTGCTCAAGACCCTGCCGGAAGAGCTCTATGACGTTCCTGCGGATTCCTTGACGGCGACCCCGGTCTTCGACGGTGCTACCAACCATGAGATCGAGCGCCTGCTGGCTTCTTCCCGTCCTAACCGCGACGGCGATGTGCTGGTGGATGAGCATGGCAAGGCCACGCTTTTCGACGGCCGCTCGGGCGAGCCATACAAGTACCCGATCTCTGTCGGCTACATGTACATGCTCAAGCTGCACCACTTGGTCGATGAGAAGATTCACGCCCGTTCCACCGGTCCTTACTCCATGATTACCCAGCAGCCGCTGGGTGGTAAGGCCCAGTTCGGTGGCCAGCGCTTCGGCGAGATGGAGGTGTGGGCAATGCAGGCATACGGCGCTGCCTACACCCTGCAGGAGCTGCTGACCATCAAGTCCGATGACGTCGTCGGCCGTGTGAAGGTCTACGAAGCCATTGTTAAGGGCGACAATATTCCAGATCCGGGCATCCCTGAGTCCTTCAAGGTGTTGCTCAAGGAGCTGCAGTCCCTGTGCCTGAACGTGGAGGTTCTCTCCACCGACGGCACGCCGATGGAGCTGTCTGGCTCTGATGACGATGACATGGATAGCCCATCGCTTGGCATTAACCTGTCCCGCGATGAGGGTTCTTCCGCTGACATCGCCTAGTTAGTTTCTTGGTCCACCGCGGGAAAATCCCCGCGGCAGGGCATAAACGTTTCATTCATAGAAAGCCATCAATTCCTCGACAACGAGGATGAAAGGGAGACATTACGTGTTTGACGTAAATCTCTTCGACGAGCTCCGCATCGGTCTGGCCACCGCAGACGATATTCGTCGCTGGTCCAAGGGCGAGGTCAAAAAGCCCGAGACCATTAACTACCGCACCCTGAAGCCGGAGAAGGACGGCCTCTTCTGCGAGCGCATCTTCGGCCCCACCCGTGACTGGGAGTGCGCTTGTGGCAAGTACAAGCGCGTCCGCTACAAGGGCATCATCTGTGAGCGCTGTGGCGTTGAGGTGACCAAGTCCAAGGTTCGCCGTGAGCGCATGGGCCACATCGAGCTGGCTGCTCCGGTAACCCACATCTGGTACTTCAAGGGCGTTCCTTCCCGCCTGGGCTACCTGCTGGACCTGGCTCCGAAGGATCTCGAGCGCATCATCTACTTCGCAGCCAACATCATCACCTCCGTGGATGAAGAGGCCCGCCACAACGACCAGTCCACTCTGGAAGCAGAGATGCTTCTGGAGAAGAAGGACGTTGAGGACGATACCGAGTCCGAGATCGCAGAGCGCGCCTCCAAGCTGGAGTCTGACTTGGCTGAGTTGGAAGCAGCCGGCGCCAAGGCAGATGCCCGCAAGAAGGTACAAAACGCTGCCGATAAGGAGATGCAGCACATCCGTGAGCGCGGCGAGCGCGAAATCGCCCGCCTGGATGAAATCTGGAACACCTTCATCAAGCTGGCTCCGAAGCAGATGATCATTGATGAGACCATCTACGAAGAGCTGGTTGACCGCTACGAGGATTACTTCACCGGCGGCATGGGTGCAGAAGCCATCCAGACCCTGGTCCGCAACTTCGACCTCGAGGCTGAGGCCGAGGAACTGCGCGAGATCATCAACAACGGCAAGGGCCAGAAGAAGATGCGTGCCCTGAAGCGCCTGAAGGTCGTTGCTGCCTTCCTGCGCTCCGGCAACGATCCGGCAGGCATGGTGCTGGACGCCATCCCGGTTATCCCGCCAGAGCTGCGCCCGATGGTGCAGCTGGACGGTGGCCGCTTCGCTACCTCCGACCTGAACGACCTCTACCGCCGCGTAATCAACCGCAATAACCGTTTGAAGCGCATGATCGACCTGGGCGCTCCAGAGATCATCGTGAACAACGAGAAGCGCATGCTGCAGGAGTCTGTAGACGCGCTCTTCGATAACGGCCGCCGTGGCCGTCCGGTTACCGGCCCGGGCAACCGTCCGCTGAAGTCCCTGTCTGACTTGCTCAAGGGCAAGCAGGGCCGCTTCCGCCAGAACCTGCTGGGTAAGCGTGTGGACTATTCCGGCCGTTCCGTTATTATCGTTGGTCCGCAGCTGAAGCTGCACGAGTGTGGTCTGCCGAAGCTCATGGCGCTCGAGCTGTTCAAGCCGTTCGTCATGAAGCGCCTGGTAGAAAACGACTACGCTCAGAACATCAAGTCCGCCAAGCGCATGGTTGAGCGCCAGCGCCCAGAGGTGTGGGACGTTCTGGAGCAGGCCATTTCTGAGCACCCAGTGATGCTCAACCGTGCACCTACGCTGCACCGCCTGGGTATTCAGGCCTTCGAGCCGAAGCTGGTTGAGGGTAAGGCTATTCAGCTGCACCCGCTGGCTTGTGAGGCGTTCAACGCCGACTTCGACGGTGACCAGATGGCAGTCCACCTGCCGCTGTCCGCTGAGGCACAGGCTGAGGCCCGCGTCCTGATGCTGGCGTCCAACAACATTCTGTCCCCGGCATCCGGTAAGCCGCTGGCCATGCCACGTCTGGACATGGTTACCGGCCTGTACTACCTGACCATGGACAAGTCCGAGGACGAGATCGGCGGCAATGGTCGCTTCCGCGAGGCAGAGGAGGACAAGCCAGCTACCGGCGTCTTCTCCTCCTACGCTGAGGCCCTCATGGCCTATGACCGCGGCACCGTTGGCCTGCAGGCTCCGATCAAGGTCCGCATCGATCACCTTCGCCCGCCGAAGGAGATCGAGGAAGAGCAGTTCCCGGATGGCTGGACCAAGGGCCAGGCATGGATGGGCTACACCACCATCGGCCGCGTCATGTTCAACGAGCTGCTGCCATGGAACTACCCGTACCTCGAGGGCATCATGGTCCGTAAGGGCGGCGGCTCCGGCAACAAGGTCCTCATCGGTGACGTGGTCAATGACTTGGCCAATAAGTACCCGATGATCACCGTTGCTCAGGTGCTGGACAACATGAAGGATGCCGGCTTCTACTGGGCAACCCGTTCCGGCGTGACCATCACCATGTCTGACGTTCTGGTTCTGCCGAATAAGACCGAGATCCTCGAGTCTTATGAGAAGGAAGCAGAGCGCATCGAGCGCAAGTACTGGGAGCAGGGCGCCCTGACCGAGCGCGAGCGCTACGACCGCCTGGTTGAGCTGTGGAAGGACGCTACCGATACCGTCGGTGAGGCCGTCGAGAACATGTACCCGGACCACAACCCGATTCCGATGATTGTGAAGTCTGGTGCTGCCGGTAACATGCGTCAGATCTGGACGCTGGCCGGTATGAAGGGCATGGTTGTGAACTCGCACGGTGATTACATCACCCGTCCGATTAAGACCTCCTTCCGCGAAGGCCTGTCCGTGCTGGAGTACTTCAACAACTCCCACGGTTCCCGTAAGGGCCTGGCCGATACCGCACTGCGTACCGCTGACTCCGGCTACCTCACCCGTCGTCTGGTGGACGTGGCCCAGGACGTCATCGTCCGCGAAGAGGACTGTGGCACCCGCCAGGGCGTCCGCGTCCCAATCGGCGAGGAGTCCGGCGACAAGGTTGTTCTCTCCGAGCTGTGGGAGACCTCCGCATCCGGCCGCGTTATCGCGACCGACGTCAAAGACGCCAACGGCGAGGTTGTGGCCGAGGCCGGCTCCGACCTCACCGAGGAGCTCACCCAGAAGCTGCTTGACGCTAAGGTCACCGAGGTCAAGGTTCGCTCCGTGCTGACCTGCCAGACCCCGGCCGGCGTTTGTGCTAAGTGCTACGGCAAGTCCATGGCTTCCGGCCAGCTCGTCGATATCGGCGAGGCCGTCGGCATCGTGGCTGCACAGTCCATTGGTGAGCCGGGTACCCAGCTGACCATGCGTACGTTCCACCAGGGTGGTGTCGGTGGCGATATTACCGGCGGTCTGCCGCGTGTTCAGGAGCTCTTCGAGGCCCGTAACCCGAAGAACCGCGCTCCTATCGCCTCCGTTGACGGCACCGTTTCCCTGTCCGATGAGGGCAACTTCTGGACCTTGACCATCACCCCGGATGACGGCTCTGATGACGTGGTCTATGAGAAGCTCTCCAAGCGTCAGGGCCTGGCTCAGGTTCGTCGCCCGATGGAGTCCAACCCAGACGCCATGATTGAGCGTTCCCTCAAGGACGGCGACCATGTTGAGACGGGTGACCGCCTGATGCGTGGTGCGGCTGACCCGCACGACGTGCTCGAGGTCCTCGGCCGCCGTGGCGTGGAGCAGCACCTCATCAATGAGGTTCAGGCTGTGTACCGTACCCAGGGTGTGGCTATCCACGATAAGCACATCGAGATCATCATCCGCCAGATGCTGCGCCGTGGCACCGTCATCGATGCGGGTACCACGGACTTGCTGCCGGGTAACCTCATCGACCTCTCTGAGGCCAAGCAGCTCAACGCTGCCCAGGTTGCAGAGGGCGGCGAGCCGGCTCAGCTGCGCTCGGAGATCATGGGTATTACCAAGGCTTCCTTGGCTACCGAGTCCTGGCTGTCCGCTGCATCGTTCCAGGAGACCACTCGCGTGCTTACCGACGCCGCTATTAACAAGCGCTCCGATAAGCTCATTGGCCTCAAGGAGAACGTCATCATTGGTAAGCTGATCCCAGCCGGTACCGGTATCTCCCGCTACCGCAACATCTCCGTCAAGCCGACCGAGGCTGCACGCAACGCTGCATACTCGATTCCGACTTACGGCGATTCCATCTACGGCGATGACGGCTTCGGTGAATTCACCGGTGCTTCCGTCCCGCTGGATGAGGACTTCACCTTCTAAACGAGAAGAAGCAAGCTCAATATAGAGCGCGAGAAACACCTCCGCTGTCTTGAAGTAGTCAAGATGGTGGGGGTGTTTTCGTATATGTTCCAGTTATATGGGATAACACCCATAACATTTTATAGGCGTATCCATGGGGCCCGTACCGGTAGCTATAGTAAACGTTTTATGATTACGCCGTTAACCTGCGAAAAGGCTGTGAACTCTTAATGTTTCGAGTGTTGCGGTTCCCAGTGAACATTAATATGATTCAGGTTGGAGACAGCCAACATCAATACAAAAGTCAATATTTGGCTCCAGGTATGAGTGTTGTCTATGTTGCTGTTCTTTGGACAATCCCTATTCTCATTCTAAGGAAGGGCTTTTCATGAAAATGAAGAGTTTTAACGGTGTAACTCGCCGTCGCGGCACTACAATCGCTGCCGCTGCTCTCTCTGTTGCTCTCGTAGCTCCATTCGTTCACCCGGTTGTTGCTCCGCAGAACGCTGCGGTTGCACAGGCTCAAGACACTGCTGATGCTTCTGTTCCCGGCAGCTCTGGCAATAACCCGATTGACGCCGACGCCATCGCTAGTGGAGATGTGACCAGCGGAAGTGGCCTGAAGAAGGTCAATGGTGCTCCAGTTTATAACGGTCACGTGTACCTGCTGGCGGGGCAGAACTCTCAGACCTCCGAAAACGATGGTAAGGCGCACGTTCCGGATGGCACAACGGTGTTGTTCCAGTGGATTGATGACGACGGCGCAGTTAGCCCGGTGTACTCGGCAAAGACCCACTTCTTGGAGTATGGCGGGGATGGCACCACCTCTGGCCCGGGTACTTTTGTTTTCGCTCCGGGATCTTGGACCGATAAAAACGGTAAGGAACACACTTACCGTATGAATGCAAAGGCGCGCATTTGGCTTGCCGAGGGTCAAACTGGTCGCGCTGGCCAGCCATTGCAGCAGGTGTACCAGTGGCCCGGCCGTTTCCCTGGTTTTTACGGTCCGGTCGGTAATGAGCCGAATGGTGCGTTTGGTCTTGCGGGCCAATATATGGCGCGTACCGCTCTTGACGTCGTTGAAGCGCCTGCGCCGTACATGACGGCTGATCCTAGTGAGTGGAAGATTGACACTGACGGCTACGATGTCGCTCCGGATAGCCGTGAGGATCCGAACCAGTTCTACATTGAGGGTCGCGTGTGGCTGGAATCCGAGCAGGAGCGTGGGCATATCGGACTTCCGACGTCTGCGGGTGAGCGATTCGTTGAAGGCTACAAGGTCGTTTCTACGATTTTGACTGATGAAGGCCTCCAGGCCGTGAAGCAGTTTGACGGTGAGCGCCCTGACGTGCGTGCTGACAAGATTCGTCAGCTGTTTGAGAACGACGCTAACCGCGAAAAGTTCATCGCGCAGACGGTGGTTAATGAGACGAATAAAGACGGCTACTACCGTGCTCACTTTGACACGGAAAACGAAGAGGCACTGAAGTACGCTTACCAGTTCGTTCAGGACCCCGAAGGTAACTGGAAGCCGACTTACGGTGCCCACGGTGCGAACCTTTTCCAGCCTTTGAACCAAAAGACTTCTGGTGCGGTGAAGAACCCCTTAGGGCGTCCTGGTTGGTATAACTCTCACCTTCCTGTTGCGGTTCGCTTCGTCGATCAGATCAAAGTTGTCAAGTTTGACGGGCAGGATGCTACTGGCGTGGCCGCGCCTGGTCAGAAGGCTGATATTGATGTAACCCGCGTCTTTGACGAGACCAATCCGGTTCGAGTTGTATGGCGTGACGAGCGTGGTCGTGAGCTGAAGGCTTGTGACGGTTTGACTGATACGGCCAGTGCTGAAGCGTGCTCCTTGGATATTCCGAAGGACATCAAAAACCGCAGACTATTCGTGTTGAGCTCGAGGTAGATGGCAACGTTACAGCTTCGGACTCCTTTGTTGTGTCTTCTGCTCCGTCGATTACCACTGGTTCTGAGACGGATGAGGTTCCGGCTGATGGTTCGGAGAAGACCTTGGATGACAAGGTTAAGAACCCGACTGAGGGCATGACTGGTGAGGTCTTGGATGAGTCCGGTGACCCGATTGACGGTGCCAAGGTTGAGGTTGATCCGGAGACTGGTGACGTCAAGGTGACGGTGCCGGAGGGTACTGATCCGCAGGATGCCAAGGTTGTTGTTAAGGACAAGGATGGCAAGCCGGTTGGTGATCCGATTGATGTGAAGATCACTGAACCGAAGGGTGAAACTCCGGCTCCGTCGATTACCACTGGTTCTGAGACGGATGAGGTTCCGGCTGATGGTTCGGAGAAGACCTTGGATGACAAGGTTAAGAACCCGACTGAGGACATGACTGGTGAGGTCCAGGACAAGGACGGCAATCCGATTGATGGTGCCAAGGTTGAGGTTGATCCGAAGACTGGTGACGTCAAGGTGACGGTGCCGGAGGGTACTGATCCGCAGGATGCCAAGGTTGTTGTTAAGGACAAGGATGGCAAGCCGGTTGGTGATCCGATTGATGTGAAGATCACTGAACCGAAGGGTGAAACTCCGGCTCCGTCGATTACCACTGGTTCTGAGACGGATGAGGTTCCGGCTGATGGTTCGGAGAAGACCTTGGATGACAAGGTTAAGAACCCGACTGAGGGCATGACTGGTGAGGTCTTGGATGAGTCCGGTGACCCGATTGACGGTGCCAAGGTTGAGGTTGATCCGGAGACTGGTGACATCAAGGTGACGGTGCCGGAGGGTACTGATCCGCAGGATGCCAAGGTTGTTGTTAAGGACAAGGATGGCAAGCCGGTTGGTGATCCGATTGATGTGAAGATCACTGAACCGAAGGGTGAAACTCCGGCTCCGTCGATTACCACTGGTTCTGAGACGGATGAGGTTCCGGCTGATGGTTCGGAGAAGACCTTGGATGACAAGGTTAAGAACCCGACTGAGGGCATGACTGGTGAGGTCCAGGACAAGGACGGCAATCCGATTGATGGTGCCAAGGTTGAGATTGATCCGAAGACTGGTGACATCAAGGTGACGGTGCCGAAGGGTACTAAGCCGCAGGATGCCAAGGTTGTTGTTAAGGACAAGGATGGCAAGCCGGTTGGTGATCCGATTGATGTGAAGATCACTGAACCGAAGGGTGAAACTCCGGCTCCGTCGATTACCACTGGTTCTGAGACCGATGAGGTTCCGGCTGATGGTTCGGAGAAGACCTTGGATGACAAGGTTAAGAACCCGACTGAGGGCATGACTGGTGAGGTCCAGGACAAGGACGGCAATCCGATTGATGGTGCCAAGGTTGAGATTGATCCGAAGACTGGTGACGTCAAGGTGACGGTGCCGAAGGGTACTAAGCCGCAGGATGCCAAGGTTGTTGTTAAGGACAAGGATGGCAAGCCGGTTGGTGATCCGATTGATGTGAAGATCACTGAACCGAAGGGTGAAACTCCGGCTCCGTCGATTACCACTGGTTCTGAGACGGATGAGGTTCCGGCTGATGGTTCGGAGAAGACCTTGGATGACAAGGTTAAGAACCCGACTGAGGGCATGACTGGTGAGGTCCAGGACAAGGACGGCAATCCGATTGATGGTGCCAAGGTTGAGATTGATCCGAAGACTGGTGACGTCAAGGTGACGGTGCCGAAGGGTACTGATCCGCAGGATGCCAAGGTTGTTGTTAAGGACAAGGATGGCAAGCCGGTTGGTGATCCGATTGATGTGAAGATCACTGAACCGAAGGGTGAAACTCCGGCTCCGTCGATTACCACTGGTTCTGAGACCGATGAGGTTCCGGCTGATGGTTCGGAGAAGACCTTGGATGACAAGGTTAAGAACCCGACTGAGGGCATGACTGGTGAGGTCCAGGACAAGGACGGCAATCCGATTGATGGTGCCAAGGTTGAGATTGATCCGAAGACTGGTGACGTCAAGGTGACGGTGCCGAAGGGTACTAAGCCGCAGGATGCCAAGGTTGTTGTTAAGGACAAGGATGGCAAGCCGGTTGGTGATCCGATTGATGTGAAGATCACCGAGCCGAAGACCGATGCCCCAGACACCTCTAATGCTTCTGTAGTGCCTGACACTGTGACCGTTGTTGAGGGTCAGGAGGCTAAGCCGTTCGAGGTTGCTAAGGACATCCCAGAGGGCGGCCAAGTTAAGGCTGAGGGTCTGCCGGCTGGTTTGACCGTGAACCCTTCCACTGGTGAGGTCACCGGTACTCCAGCCAAGATTTCTGACTGGGGTAAGGATGAAGAAGAGCGCGATGTTGAGGTAACTGTTTCTGTCACCGATAAGGATGGCAAGGAAGTTGCTCAGGATACCAAGACTGTTACGGTTCAGCGTGATACCGATGGCGATGGCCAGCCGGATGTCACCGACACCGATGACGACAATGACGGTGCTACCGATGCAGAAGAAGAAAAGGCAGGCACCGATCCGAAGGATGATTCTTCTAAGCCTGCTCTGACTGATGAGCCTTCGGTTGTTACCGATAAGGTAACCGTTGTCGATGGTCAGGAAGCTGACCCGTTCGAGGTTGCAAAGAACATCCCAGAGGGTGGCAAGGTTGCTGCTGAGGGTCTGCCTGACGGCTTGAGCGTTGATGAGTCCACTGGTGAGGTCACCGGTACTCCGTCGGTTTCTGACTGGGGTAAGGATGAAGAAGAGCGCGATGTTGAGGTAACTGTTTCTGTCACCGATTCCGATGGCAAGGAAGTTGCTCAGGATACCAAGACTGTTACGGTTCAGCGTGATACCGATGGCGATGGCCAGCCGGATGTCACCGACACCGATGACGACAATGACGGTGCTACCGATGCAGAAGAAACTGAGGCAGGCACCGATCCGAAGGATGCAAATTCCAAGCCGGAAGCCAAGCCTGGTGATGACCAGGGAGCAACCTCCGTTGATAAGTCCGGTGTGAAGGATGTAAAGCCTTCCGGTGAAGACCAGAACACCGGCATCAAGGTGACCAACCCTGATGAGGGCACCAAGGTTTCTGCTACGGATAAGAATGGCAAGGACGTTCCTGCCAAGATTGATGACAACGGCAACGTTGTTGTTACTCCGGGTGAGGACGTTGAAGGCCCAATTACCGTAGTCATCGAGGACGAAGACCTTGATGGTGGTAAGGCCGAGGTTGAGGTCGGCGTTAAGGGCGAAGAGCCGGACAATCAGGGCGGTTCTTCCGACCTGACTGGCGGCTCCTCCTTGCCGGACCTGTCTTCTGGTTCTTCCAATGTTGATTGGAAGCGCTGTGCGCCGGCTGCTGCTGGTGTAGGCATCCCGCTGCTGTTCCTGCTGCCGATTGGTCTGGCTTCCCAGATGAACATCCCGGGCTTCTCCCCGCTGGTGAAGCAGGTTTCTGCTCAGATTGATGGCATCAACCGTCAGCTGGGTGCGCAGAACACTGCGCTGCAGAAGCAGCTGGGCATCTACAATGGCCCGCTGGCTCAGCAGGCAAATCAGATTAACCTGATGCTGAAGAAGGTTAGCCCTGAGGCTGGCCGCATTGGAGGTGGCATTGCACTGGCAGCCGCTGGTGCTCTGGCTCTGGGTCTGGTGGCAAACGCTTGTTCTCCGAACGGCGGTTCTTCCAGCTCCTCCAGCTCCTCTAAGTAATCGGTTCCGTGTGGGGCTTCGGCCCCACACTTCCGCGCCACGGGAAGGGCGTTAGCTTCCCGTCTGCTAGGGAATGAGATGCTGCCGGAGCCGGGGTGAGTCCCGGTTCTGGTGGGTGTCTTTCCTGCTAGGGCCGAGGAATGTGGTTTCAGTTTCGGAATTGCGAAAACTCCTGTATTGTTTCTGGCGTTAACATCGAAGTAAATATTTTGCTGAAATTCTCGCCCAATGCGGCTTAGTAATTTCATGGGACTTGGATTCTCCTGAGGTATTTTTTCCTTTCCTTAGAACCTTTGACTAGAGGATCCATGGAGCCCCGTCGCGGAAGTAAGAGGCCGCGGCGGGGCTCATTTTTGTTCTGGGCTGCTTGGGTGGGGGAGAAGGGGGCGTCGGCAAGCGGGGGCTTGTGGGGAAACTAATGCTGGTGCGCTGGGGAGGGCTTGCTAGGATGAATGCAGCTTTTGGTCAGGTTGTCTTAAACTCCTGGCGCAAGCGTTTGAGAACTACACACATCACGGGTGCTCGTCCGCTGCTATTGGGTAGCTGCGATGGGCTGAGACGCCGCCAGATGCGCGGTGAACCGTAGAACCTGATCCGGGTAATGCCGGCGAGAGGGAGGAAATTATGACTACTAATACACGTGTGTCCGCTGCCCCGAAGCGCAGCCTGAACTGGCGCGTGGTCGATATTGTGGTGGCGTCCGTTTTGGGCGTGGCCTGCGGAGTTTTATTCCTGGTATGGAATGCAGTGGGTTATGCCTGGTTTGAGGCTATGGATGCCGTGACCCCGGGCCTGGGAGGCATTGCTACTGGCATTTGGCTTATCGGTGGTGTGCTGGGTGGCCTGATTATTCGCAAGCCGGGTGCGGCCATCTATGTTGAGGTTTTGGCCGCCACCGTATCGGCGGTGCTGGGCTCCCAGTGGGGCATTAGCACCCTGTACTCGGGCTTGGCGCAGGGTATCGGCGTGGAAATCATCCTGGCGATCTTCCTATACCGCAAGTTTGGCCTGGGGGTATCTATTCTGGCTGGCATGGCAGCGGGCTGGGGTGCCTTTATCCTGGAGCTGTTTACCTCCGGCAACCTGGCTCGCTCATTTGAGTTCAACCTCATCTACTTGGTTACCTTGAGTATCTCCGGCGCTATCTTGGCCGGTGCGCTGGGCTTCTTCCTGGTGAAGGCCCTGGCCAAGACCGGTGGCTTGGATCGCTTTGCCGCAGGCCGTGAACAGCGCGCTTAGGGCGTGTTGCGTACGTGTCTGATTGTGCATCATTGGCGGGAAACGCCACCAAGATAACGGCCCGCGGATTCGGCTGGACCCATGCCGGGCGCAGCGAGCCGGCCCTGTCCGATATTGACGTAGTTATCGAGCCGGGCGAACGCGTGCTTTTATGCGGTGACTCCGGATCGGGCAAGTCCACCTTCCTTGCGGCGATGGCCGGTGTATTGGGCTCCGATGAGGAAGGAACCCGCACGGGTGAGCTTCTTTTGGAGGATTCCAGCGGCCGGGTGGAGGAGCCGGGGCACACCATCCCGGTGGGGCTGGTGCTCCAGGACCCGGATTCGCAGGTGATCTCCGCGCGCGTGGGCGATGACATTGCCTTTGGCTGCGAGAATTTGGCGTATCCGCGCGAGGAAATCTGGCGCCGCGTGGCCGCCGCTAAGGAACTGGTTGGCCCGTTCGTGGATCTGGATTTCCCCACCGAGCGGCTCTCTGGTGGGCAGAAGCAGCGCTTGGCGCTCGCCGGCGTCATCGCTATGGGGGCGGGCGTGGTGCTTCTCGATGAACCCACGGCCAACCTTGACCCCGCCGGCGCACGCGATGTGGTGCGCGCCGTATCCAGGCTGGTGGAAGAAACCGGCGCGACGCTCGTGGTGGTAGAACACCAGCACGCGGCGTGGGACGGCGTGCTCGACCGCGCAGTGGAGCTGGACCGCGGGCGCATCGTGGCCGATACATCCTTCGCGGAGGTGGCCCAGCGCCGCCAGGTTGCAGGATTGCCGCAGGCGCGCCGTATGGGCGAGGCCGAATTGGCAGGGCGCGAGGCCGCGCTGTGGAGTACGGACCTCGTCACCCGCTATGGTCCGCCGCGCACGATTGCGCTGCCTGCGGGAGCATCTACGGTCATTACCGGGCCGAATGGCACGGGTAAGTCCACCTGGTTGATGACCATGGCCGGGTTGCTGCCGGCAAAATCCGGTGAGATCGGGGTGGCCGATTTCGTGCGTCGCGGGGTCAAGGGGCCGCCGCTGCGCTGGAAATCGCGCGAGCTGGCGGACCGCATTGGCTTTGTCTTCCAGAACCCGGAGCACCAATTCGTCGCCCGCACGGTGGCCGAGGAGTTGCGGGTTGCGCCCAAGGTAATGCGCGTGGACCCGCCGGAGGAGAGGATCGCGCAGCTGGTGGAATCACTGCGGCTGGAGCATCTCTTGGAGGCCAACCCGTTTACGCTTTCAGGCGGCGAGAAGCGGCGCCTATCGGTGGCTACTGCCTTGGTCACCGCGCCGTCGGTGCTGCTCTTGGATGAGCCCACCTTTGGGCAAGACCCCCAGACCTTTGTGGAGCTGGTGCGCTTGCTGCGGCAATTGGCAGATGATGGCACCACCATCGCCTCTATTACCCATGACCCGCTATTTATCCAGGCCTTGGGGGATCACCGAGTGGAGGTTCACGGTGCCTAATCTTTTGCGCGGGGCTAACCCGCTAAGCCGCATCTTTTTGATGTTTATCTGGGTTACCCCACTATTGGCCTCCATTGACTGGGTCTCGGCCGCGGTATCGCTGTCGCTTACCCTGATCCTTGCGCCGCTGTGCGGGGTGTCATGGGTGCGGCTTTTTAAATCCGGGTGGTTCCTGTTTCTCATTGCGCCGATTTCTGGCATCTCGATGCTGTTGTACGGCGAGCCTGGTGGTAAAGAGTATTTCAGTTGGTGGCTGGTGCAGGTCACCGAGAATTCCCTGACCCTCGCGATCGCCATTACGCTGCGTGTCTTTGCAGTGGCGCTGCCCATGGTGGTCCTAGCCCGTGATATTGATCCGACCGAATTAGGCGATGCTCTCTCGCAGATCCTCAAGCTGCCCTCGCGCTTTGTTATTGGTGCGGTCGCCGGGGTGCGTATGATGACGCTATTTCAATCTGACTGGCAGTCGCTGGGTATGGCGCGCAGGGCGAGGGGGCTGACGGACGTCGGCAAGCTGCAGCATTTGCTGACCATGTCCTTTGGCCTTCTGGTAATTGCGCTGCGCCGCGGTGGCAAGTTGGCAACGGCCATGGAGGCGCGCGGTTTCGGCCGTACCCCGCCTGGCGGTGGGAAGCGCTCGTGGGCGCGTGAGTCGCGGCTGCGGGCCCGCGATGGGTGGATCATGGTCTGCGGCGCCGTCCTTGCTTTCGTACCGGTGGTAGTTTCGGTACTCACTGGGGCCTGGAGATTCTTCGGCCTATAACCCGCGAAAGCAGTGATTGAGCGACCATGGACTTTGATAGCCAACAAGAGCGACTTTTAGAGGACATCGTCAAGCTGGCCGCAGCCAGAAAGCGCGCCTTCAAGCCGGTGACCGTGCTTATCGACGGCCCCTCGGGCGCCGGCAAAACCTGGACCTCTGCCGCGCTGGCCGAGCGCACCAATTGGCGGGTGGTGCACCTCGATGAGTTTTACCCCGGCTGGCACGGCCTGGATAAGGGCTCGGACATGGTGGCCGAGCAGGTATTGCGCACCATGAACCCCGGCTACTGGCGCTGGGACTGGGAAGCAGGTGCCCCGGGGGACTGGGCCAGCCTGGATGTGCGCGATGATCTCATCGTGGAAGGCGTGGGCTCGGTAACCGCCGCCAATATTGCCGCGGCCAAGGAGAGGGGCGCGGTAGTAAGCGTGCTTATCGACGGCCCCCGTGACCAACGCCGCGAACGCGCCATCGCCCGCGAGCCTGGCTACGAGCCGTGGTTTGAAACGTGGGAAGAACAGGAAAAGAACTACTTTGCCACCAAGGCCGCCGAGGCGGACCTGGTCTGGGAATGGTCCTAGCAGCAGGAAGGCGCCGATCGCGTTTTGTATAAAGCGCGGTCGGTTTGCTACTCTAAACGTCAGTTCACTATGCGTGCCTTTCTAGGCGCGCGGTGAAGAGTCTGATCCTTTACAAAGCACCGGCTTTGGGAAGAGTTCTGGACATGCGGCAGCGCCCCGGGAAAGAGCGCCTATTTTTGCATGTTTGGTTCCTTTCCTTTGGCTACGGTGCGATTCGACAGAAAGACTGTTAAATGCCAACTATTCAGCAGCTGGTCCGCAAGGGCCGCCACGATAAGCGTAAAGAGGTTTCCACCGCTGCGCTGAAGGGTTCCCCGCAGCGTCGCGGCGTGTGTACCCGCGTGTACACCACCACTCCTAAGAAGCCGAACTCCGCACTGCGTAAGGTTGCTCGTGTTCGCCTGACCACCGGTATTGAGGTTTCCGCCTACATTCCGGGTGAGGGCCACAACCTGCAGGAGCACTCCATGGTCCTCGTTCGCGGCGGCCGTGTGAAGGACCTTCCTGGTGTTCGTTACAAGATCATCCGCGGCGCTCTGGATACCCAGGGTGTCAAGGACCGTAAGCAGGCACGTTCCCGTTACGGCGCAAAGAAGGGACAGTAATAAACAATGCGTAAGAATGCTGCTCCGAAGCGTCCTGTAGTCAAGGACCCGGTATACAACTCCGAGCAGGTAACCATGCTCGTCAACAAGATCCTCCAGGACGGCAAGAAGTCCACCGCAGAGCGCATCGTCTACGGCGCTCTCGAGGCTTGCCGTGAGAAGACCGGTACCGATCCGGTTGGCACCCTGGAGAAGGCACTGGGCAACATCCGCCCAGACCTCGAGGTTCGCTCCCGCCGTGTCGGTGGCGCTACCTACCAGGTGCCGGTTGAGGTTCGCCCTGACCGCGCTAACACCCTGGCACTGCGCTGGATGGTGACCTTCACCCGCCAGCGTCGCGAGAACTCCATGATCGAGCGTCTCGCAAATGAGATCCTGGATGCCTCCAACGGCCTCGGCGCTTCCGTTAAGCGTCGTGAGGATACTCACAAGATGGCAGAGGCCAACCGCGCCTTCGCCCACTACCGCTGGTAATTTCAGCACCCACATCAATGGCCCAAGCAACGAGAAACAAGTTTCGCGCTGGCTGTCGGCAGTTTTCCCGCCGCGGCAACACAAAACTCCATATCTCTTGCTTGGGTCATTTTTTGCCCTAATGGGTGTGATTTCTGGGCGGTATGCCCGCCCAGTCCAGCGACATCGTGGAGTGTCCAGTACACTGAAGCGATGGAAGTCTAGGCGCATGCGTGCACCTAGGACGGCCAATAGTGGCAAAAATTAAAAGACCTTATCCATGCAGGCGTCATAGCCAGAAACCTGGTCACGGCGTCGACGACTATTAAGTTGGGGTATAAACGTGGCACAAGAAGTGCTTAAGGACCTGAACAAGGTCCGCAACATCGGCATCATGGCCCACATCGATGCTGGTAAGACGACGACCACCGAGCGTATTCTCTTCTACACCGGTATCAACCGTAAGGTGGGCGAGACCCACGACGGTGCTTCCACCACTGACTGGATGGCACAGGAGAAGGAACGCGGCATCACCATTACCTCCGCTGCCGTGACCTGTTTCTGGGACAACAACCAGATCAACATCATCGACACCCCGGGTCACGTTGACTTCACCATTGAGGTCGAGCGCTCCCTGCGTGTTCTCGATGGCGCTGTTGCTGTCTTCGACGGTAAGGAAGGCGTTGAGCCGCAGTCCGAGCAGGTGTGGCGTCAGGCTGCTAAGTACGACGTTCCGCGTATCTGCTTCGTCAACAAGATGGACAAGCTGGGCGCTGACTTCTACTTCACCGTTCAGACCATCATTGACCGCCTGGGCGCTAAGCCATTGGTTATGCAGCTGCCTATCGGCGCTGAGGATGACTTCGACGGCGTTGTCGACCTGCTGAATATGCAGGCCATCACCTGGCGTGGCAAGGTCGAGACCGGTGCTGAGCCTACCTACGAGGAAATCCCAGAGGACCTCAAGGACAAGGCTGCAGAGTACCGCGAGAAGCTGGTTGAGACCGTTGCTGAGTCCGACGAAGAGCTCATGGAGAAGTACTTCGGCGGCGAGGAGCTGACCATTGAGGAGCTCAAGGCCGGCATCCGCAAACTGACCATCAACACCGAGGTTTACCCGGTTTACTGCGGTACCGCATACCGCAACAAGGGCGTCCAGCCGCTTCTCGACGCTGTCGTTGACTTCCTCCCGAACCCACTCGATGTTGGCGAGGTTGTCGGCCACGCTGTCGGCGACGAGGATGAGCAGGTTACGCGTAAGCCTTCCGTTGAGTCCCCGTTCTCTGCACTGTCCTTCAAGGTTGCTGCACACCCGTTCTTCGGGCAGCTCAACTTCGTCCGCGTTTACTCTGGTCAGGTTCTGCCGGGCACCGAGGTTATGAACTCCACCAAGGGTAAGAAGGAGCGCATCGGCAAGCTGTTCCAGATGCACGCCAACAAGGAGAACCCTGTTGAGCAGGCTGACGCAGGTAACATCTACGCGGTTATCGGCCTGAAGGAAACCACCACCGGTGACACCCTGTGTGACAAGGATGACCAGATCATCCTCGAGTCCATGGACTTCCCGGATCCAGTTATTAAGGTTTCCATTGAGCCAAAGACCAAGGCTGACCAGGAGAAGCTGGGTACCGCTATCCAGAAGCTCGCTGCTGAGGACCCAACCTTCACCGTTGAATTGGATGAAGAGACCGGCCAGACCGTTATCGGCGGCATGGGCGAGCTCCACCTCGACGTTATGGTTGACCGCATGAAGCGCGAATTCAAGGTCGAGGCAAATATCGGTAACCCGCAGGTTGCCTACCGTGAGACCATCCGCAAGAAGGTTGAGTCCATGGAATACACCCACAAGAAGCAGACCGGTGGTTCCGGTCAGTTCGCAAAGGTTATCTGCACCATCGAGCCGTACAACCCGGACCCAGAGACCCTGGAAGAGGGCGAGTCCGCAACCTACGCATTCGAGAATGCCGTTACCGGTGGCCGCGTTCCGAAGGAATACATTCCTTCCGTCGACGCTGGTATCCAGGACGCTATGCAGTACGGCTACCTGGCAGGCTTCCCGATGGTCAACATCAAGGCCACCCTGGAAGACGGCGCTTACCACGACGTCGACTCCTCCGAGATGGCCTTCAAGCTGGCCGGCTCCCAGGTCTTCAAGGAAGCAATGGCCAAGGCTAAGCCGGTTCTGCTCGAGCCGATGATGGCCGTTGAGGTTGTTACCCCTGAGGAGTACATGGGTACCGTTAACGGTGACATCTCCTCCCGCCGTGGCCAGGTCTTCGCTATGGAAGACCGCTCCGGTGCGAAGGTTGTTAAGGCTAAGGTGCCGCTGTCCGAGATGTTCGGTTACATCGGTGACCTGCGTTCTTCCACCGCAGGCCGCGCAAACTTCACCATGGTCTTCGATTCCTACGCAGAGGTTCCTTCCTCCGTGGCACAGGAGATCATCGAGGAGCGCACCGGCGGCGCTAACTAAGCGCTAGCCCCGTCTCCTCCGCGGTTTAGTCGGGCTGGTACTCTTCGCCAGTAGATGCCAGACCCGCCGCGGGGCGGGACAACTGGGCCAGGGTAGCGGCGGGCTGAGTTTGCAGCTTAGGCTTCTAAGTTGTGAGTTGAGCCGGCCGTTACCCTCCCAGGATCCTTTTCAAAAGATTCTTGTCGAGGGAAATGGCCGCGATTTTTCGCGGGGTTACCTCCTATAACGGCGGTTTGAAAAAACCGCGACATAAATCTAGGATCGTGTAACTGGCACGTAAAGAAAGCGTCATTAGCGCTTTGCCCCACATACTGTGGGTCGGGTGCCAATGACAACTGTCAACCACGTGGCTGCGAAGGTCGTAGCCACCATATAGTCCAGGAGGACATACAGTGGCAAAGGAGAAGTTCGAGCGTACGAAGCCGCATGTGAACATCGGCACCATCGGACACGTCGACCACGGCAAGACCACCACCACCGCAGCGATCACCAAGGTTCTGGCTGACCAGTACCCTGAGGAGAACCAGGCATTCGCGTTCGACATGATCGACAAGGCTCCTGAGGAGAAGGAGCGCGGTATTACCATCAACATCTCCCACGTTGAGTACTCCACCCCGAAGCGCCACTACGCACACGTTGACGCTCCGGGCCACGCCGACTACATCAAGAACATGATTACCGGCGCTGCTCAGATGGACGGCGCTATCCTGGTTGTTGCTGCAACCGATGGCCCGATGCCGCAGACCCGCGAGCACGTTCTGCTCGCTCGCCAGGTTGGCGTTCCTTACATCCTCGTTGCACTGAACAAGTGCGACATGGTTGATGATGAGGAAATCATCGAGCTCGTTGAGATGGAGATCCGTGAGCTGCTCGCAGAGCAGGACTACGATGAGGAAGCTCCTATCGTTCACATCTCCGCTCTGAAGGCCCTCGAGGGCGACGACAAGTGGGTACAGTCCGTCGTTGACCTGATGGAAGCTTGCGACAACGCTATTCCGGATCCGGAGCGCGCTACCGACCAGCCGTTCCTGATGCCTATCGAGGACATCTTCACCATTACCGGCCGCGGTACCGTTGTTACCGGCCGTGTTGAGCGTGGCCGTCTGAACGTCAACGAGGACGTTGAGATCATCGGTATCCAGGAGAAGTCCCAGACCACCACCGTTACCGGTATCGAGATGTTCCGCAAGATGATGGACTACACCGAGGCTGGCGACAACTGTGGTCTGCTTCTGCGTGGTACCAAGCGTGAGGACGTTGAGCGTGGCCAGGTTGTTATCAAGCCGGGCGCTTACACCCCGCACACCAAGTTCGAGGGTTCCGTCTACGTCCTGAAGAAGGAAGAGGGCGGCCGCCACACCCCGTTCATGAACAACTACCGTCCGCAGTTCTACTTCCGTACCACGGACGTTACCGGTGTTGTTCACCTGCCAGAGGGCACCGAGATGGTTATGCCTGGCGACAACGTTGAGATGTCCGTTGAGCTCATCCAGCCGGTCGCTATGGACGAGGGCCTGCGCTTCGCTATCCGCGAGGGCTCCCGCACCGTCGGCGCTGGCCGCGTTACCAAGGTTATCGAGTAATCGATACCCCGTAACCGCTCAGTAGAGCTTTAAAGAGTCCGCTCCACCTTCGGGTGGGGCGGATTTTTTGATCCCTGGCCACCGAAGCTGCGCGCGGAGTAACGGTTTGTAGTTGATGCCGTATGCGTGGACTTTTCGGGGAAAATGAAGCCTCCCGCGGCATCGCCTGTTCGGAGTGCCGCGGGTGGCTTGAGCGTAGTGCGCTAGAGGCTTATAGTGCTGTTACTTCTCCCAGCCGATGTCTTCCTTGGGGAGGATGGCGAAGCCGTTAGCGCCGAAGTTGGCCAGGCCCTTCTTCACGCCGACCATCTGTGGGCCGTTGGCAAAGGGGAGGATGCCGTAGTGACCGAAGGCCTCCGACTCGAGTTCATTGACGCGGTCAATCTGCTCGTCCTTGGTTGGCAGGTTCTGCAGCTCCTCAATCTTCTTATCGAATTCCTTGGTGCCGGTGCTCGACATGTTCAGCGTGGAATCGCTGGCGTAGGTCTGGCCAAAGTATGCGACGCCAAACGGGTCAGAGGAGGTAAACGCGGAAAGGAAGAGGTCGAAATCTCGCTCCGAGGTTACCTTGGAGAACTCGGACGAAGGGCGCTCTTCAATCTTGAGGTCAACGCCGACGTCCTTGAGCATCTTTTGCACCGCCGCGGCGAGGGACTTCGACACTTCATCGTCACCGATGAGGATGTAGCGCAGTGAGAGCTTCTCGCCGTCCTTAGCGTAGATACCATCATCGCCTTGCTGATAGCCGGCGTCCTCTAGCAGCTTCTTGGACTCCTCAGGATCGAACTTGATGACGTCCTTGATGTTGTCCTTGTAGCCCTCCTGGGTGGAATAGAGGGTAAGGGATCCCGGCATTTCCTCTTCGTAGCCCAGGCCGTTATAGCGGATTTCGGCCAGCTGATCGCGGTCGATGGCGGAGAAGACGGCGTGGCGCACGTCCTCATCCTTGAGCTGTGGCGCCTTGGAATTGAGGGTGAAGATGACGTTGGCGGGGCGCAGTGCGGCACGGATGTCGATGTCATCGCCCATCTCGCCGGCAATGGTGAGGCTGTTCTTATCGGCCACACCGGCGGCGTCGATTTCGCCGGCTTGGAAGGCGTTGATGGTGGCCTGGGATTCCATGACGCGGAAGCTTACCTTCTTCATCTTTGGCTTATCGCCCCACCACTTTTCGTTGGGCACGAGGCTGAGGGTGCCCCCCTTGAAGTCCACGTTGTCGACCTTGAATGGGCCAGCGCCGTATTGCGGGTTCAGCTTGCCCAGGTAGGCCTTGTCAAACTTCTCTGGGCTATCAATAGCGGGGTGGAGCAGTTGATTGAAGAGACCCTGCCACCACGGGTAGGGGCCGTCGAAAGTGACAACGACGTCCTTGTCGGTAGCTCCCTTTTCCACGGAGGTGATGCGCTCGTAGCCGTCGGTGGAGTTTACCTGGACGTCCTCGTCCTTGCCGTTGTTAAAACGCCAGGTATTCTCAAAGGCCTTCCAATCGATGGGCGTGCCGTCGTTGAAGGTGGCGTCCTTGTTGATCTTGTAGGTGACGACGGTGTTCTTGCCCTTCTTGTCTTCTTTGGCCTCGTCGATGTAGTCGGGGTTTGGGGTGTAGTTTCCCTCGCCGTCGTACAGCGCAAGCTGTGGGTTGTACCAGCCCCAGACCTTGCGGGTATCGGCGGTCATGTTGGCGTGGAACATGTTTTGCTGCTCAGTGAGTTCATCGAGAGCGAGGGTGAGTTCGCCGTCGTCCTTGAGTTCGTCGCGGGACTTTTCGTTGTAGTCGCCAGCCGGATTAACCTCGATGTCGAGGCCGCCGACTGCCTTGGTGGAGTCGCCGTCCGAGTTGGCGGCGCAGCCGGTGAGGGCGAGGGCTGCGGCGGAGAGGGTAGCTACGGTAGCAATCCGGAAGCGAGTGAACTTTTTCATGGTGGGGTTTCTCCTTGAGTGAGAGGAAGGTGAAGGTTGCGGTAGCGGGGTAAGCTGCCACAGCACTTCAGGTGTGAGGTTAACTATATATAACGCGCGCTGTGTGGTGTGTCACTTTTGGGAAATTGGTGAGGCTTGTGCCGGGCCGGGCTTGCGTCGCCTGCGGGCAGCCTCCGGATCCGGAATCGGAATGGCATCCAGGAGCTTCTTGGTGTAGTCCGCTTGAGGGTTCTCGAAGATCTCATCGGTTGGCCCAGACTCCACAAACTGCCCCTTGTACATGACGGCCACCCGGTCTGAAAGGTGGCGCACCACGGACAGGTCATGGGCGACGAAAAGGTAGGACAGGCCCAGCTTTCGCTTGAGGTCCTCCAAGAGGTTGATGACGCCGGCCTGGATGGAGACGTCGAGTGCGGAGACGGGCTCATCCAGCACTAAGACCGAGGGGTTGGTGGCCAGCGCGCGGGCGAGGCCGATGCGCTGGCGCTGTCCGCCGGAAAAGTGGCTGGGGAAGCGATCCAGCTGGGAGGAGTCCAAGCCGACAAGGCCCATGAGCTCGTTCACGCGGGCATCCACGTCGCCGTCATAGCCTAGGGAGTTGAGTGGTTCGGCGATGACCTCGCGCACGGTCAGGCGCGGGTTGAGGGAGCTCATCGGGTCCTGGAAGACAATTTGAATGTCCTTGCGGGCCTCGCGGCGCTCGGAATTGCTCATCCCGGCCGCGTCCTTCCCGTTGAGCACGACTGCGCCATTTTCGGGCTTTAAGTCCATGATTTCTAGCAGGGTGGTGGTCTTGCCGCAGCCGGATTCGCCCACGATGGCCATGCATTCGCCCTTGCGAATATCAAAAGTAAGGCCGTCCACTGCCTTGACCGTGCCCACGCGGCGCTTGACCAGCGCGCCCTTGGTAAGTGGGAATTCCTTGCGCAGGTCCGTGACCTCCAAGGTGGTGGGACGCTCCTCGCGGGGGATACCGGCCATGACGTCCTCCGCGAGCTGCGGGGGCTTGAACATGAGCTCGCCGCCGATTTTGCGGTCGTGGATCTCGGGCGCGCGCAGGCAGGCACTCTGGTGTGTGGGGGCGTCGTCAAGCGGGATAAGCGGCGGCTCACCATCGGAGCAGGCGGGCTGCGCCACGGGGCAGCGCGGGGCAAACTGGCAGCGCTGCTTGAGGTCCACCAGCACCGGCGGGCTGCCCACGATGGGTGTGAGCGGCTCTTCTGCGGACACGTCCGGGCGGGGCGTAGAGCCGAGCAGGCCCACGGTATAGGGCATGCGGGGTTGGGAGAAGATGGTATCCACATCGCCGCGCTCCACGGGTCGGCCGGCGTACATGACCATGACATCATCGGCCGTTTCTGCCACCACGCCCATGTCATGGGTAATCATGATGGTGGCGGCGCCGGTTTCGCGCTGGGCGAGCTTAATGACCTCCAGAATCTGCGCCTGAATGGTCACATCCAGCGCGGTCGTGGGCTCATCGGCGATGAGTACGCGCGGATTATTGGCGATTGCGATGGCAATTACCACGCGCTGGCGCATGCCGCCCGAGAACTCGTGCGGGAAAGACTTCAGGCGCAGGTGCGGATCGGGGATGCCCACGAGATCGAGCAACTCCGTGGCCTCTTTGAGGGCCTGCTTCTTGCCGACGTCCCTATGGGCCTGAATTGCTTCCACCAACTGCGATCCAATATCGAAGACCGGGGTGAGCGCGGAGAGCGGATCCTGGAAGATCATGCCAATGCCGTTGCCTCGAATCTCGGACATCTGCTTATCGCTGAGACCGAGCAGCTCGCGGCCGTCGAACTTTACGGACCCGGTGATCTTCGCGTAGTCCGGCAGGAGCCCCATGATGGACATGGAGGTCACGGACTTACCGGAACCGGATTCGCCCACGATGCCGAGCGTGCGGCCAGGGTAGAGATCAAAATCTACGCCACGGACCGCGGAGACGGATCCGGCTTCGGACGGGAAGTTAACGCGCAGGTCTTTGACGGATAAGACGGGCGAGGTCATGCTTTACCTCCGGAATTCGAGTTGGGGTCGAGCGCATCGCGCAGGCCATCGCCAATGAAAGCCATGGACACGGTGAGCAAGGTCAGGGTTGCGGCAGGGAAGTAGAACAGCCACGGGGAGGATTGCACGGCGGCGGTGCCGCCCTGCAGGAGGGTGCCGAGGGAGACGTCGGGAAGCTTGACGCCCAACCCCAGGAAGGACAGGGCCGTCTCGGAGCCCACGGTGCCCACCACGCCGAAGACGAACTGGATGATGAGCAGCGAACCAATATTGGGAATGACGTGGCGCACGATGGTGCGCAGCTTGGATACACCCATGTAGCTCGCCGCGCGGACGTAGTCTTGCTCGCGCACAGTGAGCGCCAGCGACCAAATCACGCGGGCCTGGTACATCCAGCCAAAGAGGATGAGCACGACGATAAGCAGCTTCCAATCGCCGCCGGAATCCGCCACTACCAGTGCGATGAGCAGGAAGGTAGGGATGGAGAGCAGGAAGTGAATGACGGCCAGCACCGCCTTTTCGGCTACACCGCCCCACAAGGCTGCAGCGGATCCAATGAACGCGGAGATGACCAAGGTGGCTAGGGATACCACGATGGCGATGGTCAGGGACCTGCCTAAACCGTGAATGGTCTGGGCATAGAGGTCATTGCCGGTGTCATTCGTGCCAAACCAGTGCTCGGGGCTCGGCGGCTCCGATAGTGCAAGGAAGTCCGGCTCGGTGTAGTCCCACTTGGCAAAGAAGCCGCCAAAAAGCGCTGCAAAGACCAAGAAAGCCAAGATTATAAGGCCCAAGGTGGCCAGCTTATTGCGAAAGAAGCGGCGCAGGTAAAGTTTGTAGCGCGAGGTGCCACGCGGCATCTGCTCCAAGGTGGCTACCTGCTCGGCCTCGGCGGGGGAGAAGGGGTCTCCCGAAGTGACCTCGCTGTGTGCAGTGATCTCCCCGCGCGGTTCCTGCTTGAAATAGTTGCGGTCTTTAGATGGGGTCATTTAACTCACCCTCACTCGTGGATCAAGCGCGACGACAACCAGGTCCGCCAATACCGCGGAGATGGCCGTCATGGCGGCGCCAAAGGCAGCGACAGCCGCTGCACCGTTGACGTCGTTCTTGCTAATGGTCTCGATGAAGTACTGGCCCATGCCGTTCCAGCCAAAGATGCGCTCGGTCATCACCGCACCGGTGAAGATGCCGGGGATGGAAAAGGCCACCGAGGTTGCCACCGGGATGATGGAGGTGCGCAGTGCGTGCTTGCGAATCGCCTGTTGGCGGGTCAAGCCCTTAGCGCGGGCGGTGCGCACATAGTCCGCATCCAAGTTATCCAGCAGCAAGGTGCGCTGGGTCATGTGATAGCTGGCGTAGCTAATGAAGACCAATGAAATGGTGGGAAGAATCAAGTGCTGTGCGGAGTCCACCAGCTTGGGAAAGAAACCTTCCACGTCCAGCGAATGGGAGCCGACCACATAGAAAACCTTCTTGCCGCTGAGCTCGTTGATCTTGAGCGCGCCCCACACCACGGCGATGGATGCCACCACCACGTGGGTGTTCATCGCGACGATGGAAATGCCCTGCCAGATGCGGTCACCGGTCTTGTACTGGCGCGAAGCGGTGTAAACGCCCACGGCCACGCCGATGAGAATGGACAAAATGGTGGACAGTAGGAGCAGCTGCGCGGAAACCCAGATGCGGTAGCTAATTTCTGAATTCACCACTTCGCCCACCGGGGATTGGCCCCAGTCCCATTTGGTGAGGATATTGGTCAGCCAGGTCCACCAGCGTTGTACCAGCGGGGTATCGGGGCTGAGGTTATAGGGCTCGAGGAGGCTATTGATTTCCTCCGGTGAAAGCGGTGGGCGGCGGCCGGTGTAGTTGGACCGTGGGTCCAGGAAGCTGGCCGCCAAGAGATAGGCGAGGTTGGTAGCCAAAAAGATCATGAGTAACCAGCCCAAGGTCTTTTTGATCAGATATTTAGTCATAGAGATTCTCCGTGCGCGGTTAAGCAGGAAACGGGGTGCAAGGTGTATCCAACGAGCGAATCGTTGTATGTGACTAATCTAATAATCTGTTATCCAAAACACAATCAAATTAACCCCGTGACATAAATCCCCAATAATACGACAGGTATTACTGAACGTAGCTAGGGTGGAAAAATCTGCAATAAATACATTGTGAGCAGGCGATATGTGGCTCGAGATTGTTGAACACTTATAGTATTTATTTAATTGAATGAAATTAACTCGGGGGTGAAAATTTTCCTCTCGGCCCCGGCTGTCTGGCCGGCGCGGGTGCTGGGTAATCTTGGCGGATATGGATGACCCCACCCGCATCGATCCCACGCTTGAGTCCCTCCGCCGCGCCTGGGAGGGCCAGCCCGACCTCAGCCTTCCCACTTTCTTTGCCATGCTGGCTAATCAAGGCATTGGATGGGGTGCCACCGACGCCGAACTCGTTGCGGAATTGGAGCGCCAGGCGGACGTGCATCCGCCCTTGCTTCCCTTGGAGGGCGGCCGCATTGCGGCGGGGGAATGGCTCGTGCTTGCCGACGCCCCCACCTACCGCATCACCGCCACCCCTACCCACATCATCGTGCGCCGCCCTGACACCCAGCCCGTGGTGTGGGCCTATGAGTCCATTCGTCCCACGGGCCCTGGCCGCCCATTTACCATTCGGGATACCGAGGGCTTTGAACACCGCTTTGGCGTGGTCTCAAGTCTTATGCGGTTGAGTGCCGAGCGCCCAGACCTTAATGGCCTGAAGCGGCAGGATTTGGGTGATTTCGTCTTCGTCCTTCGCTTCGCAGCGGCCATCGGTGTGCTTGATCATGGGCTGCACCTATTCGCTAAGGAAAACCGCCGCGTAACTCGCCAGGACTACTCGTGGCAGCGCCTAGAAAAATGCCGCCCCGGCGAGGAACTGGAAGTGATCCTCGGGGGCGGCGAGTCGGCCCGCCTTGGGGCCGTTCAGGAAGTCTTGGTGGCGGAGACTCCGAACCCGCTATTCGGATAGGTCCTTCATCGGACCTACCTTGCTGAACTGCAGCTTGTAGATGGTGTCCAAATCGGCGTCAGGAAACGCTGCGCGGAAATCGCGCTCATTGGTTTCAACCGCACCGGTAAGGCGCTCCACCGGAGTGTCCGGATTTGCCGTCACCGTGTACTGCAGCGTGGGCCGCGCGCGGTCATAAGCCACGAGGCGCTCTACGTGATCTACGCCCTTGACTCCATCCAAATCTTGGGCCACGGCGCCGGCGATAGCGTTCATCGACGTCGTGATAGAGCCCTTGTCATCGGAAGAAGCGGACTCCACGTTATTAAAGCGGCGGTGGCGCAGGTTAGCCACCACAATCCACAACCCCAGAATAAGGAGCAGTGCGGAGCCACCGGCCAGCGCCCACACCCACCAGTCATTGTCCGCCAAGCTCTTCCACGTATCGTGGTCCACCCACAGGGCTAAGTATTTGGCAAATTCCACGTTGAAGTGGATCAAGATGGGCCACACGCCCAAAGCGATGAGGATGATTCCCAGCAGGCCCAGCAGAATGCGGTCAAAGGTAGCAAGTTTTCTAGACATTGTTATCCAACTCCGGAATCTTCTCTACAGCCACGGTGACCTGCGGCGGGTTCTTGAGATGAGCCAGGCAGCGCGTTACCGCCGTCTCTACCCGGCCTTGTAGCTCCGCATCGTCCGTATCGCCATTGACGGTGACCTTGGCCTTCTTGCTATCCGCGGAGGTCTGCGCCGAGGCCACGCCCGGAACCCGGCGAGCAGTAGCCGACGAGAGGCGGGCGATATCCACCGGTCGCATCCACATGGAGGCGGTGTCGGAGGCAAGTTGCATGTGCGTGGTGCGGCGCGTCTTCACTGCCGCGAAGAGGAAAATCAGGCCAACGACAATTGAGGCAACGCCGGCCCAGATCATCCAGGTCTGCAGCTCTTCAGTAGCAATGAGATTAAGTACCGGCTGTACCCAGGACTGGGCATCGGAGCCGGACCCTACCAGCCACGTCTCGCGCACGCCGACGACGCCCGCGGCGAGCAGTAGGAGCCCAAGGATTACGGCCCAAGTACGCGCCGCCGGAGAAGCCTTCGGCTGCTGCCCAAAGTGTTCAGGCATGTGCTGATCAGCCATTATTGCCTCCTTGTGGGCGATACGGGTTAATGGAAATGGCGCGCAACGGCTCGGGACGCGGCGCATTCACGTGCAACGGCCGAGGATTTGCCGGCGTGACCTCAATGCGCTTGAGCGGTTGCGGCCGCGGGGCCTTTACCGTGCGCGCAGGAGCAGACTTGGGAGCCTGTACACGGCGCGGAGACCACTCGTGGCGAATCTCAATCTCGCGCAGCGGCTGCGGACGAGGAGTTGTTACCTGAATCTTCCGTGCCAGTGGACGAACCTGCCCACTAGGGGCCAACCTGGCTGGGCGAGGCGCAGCCACGCTCTGCACGCGGACCGGCTTGGGCTCTCTGATCGGCCGCACCGTGTGGTCGTTCGGGGACGAAATCTCACGCAGCTGGTGGTCTGGAAGGTCAGCGGAAATGTTGCGTACCTCGGTCTCGCGCGGGGTATCCACGGACTGCACTGCGACGCCGGCGGCCGGCGCAGCGATGGTGCGCACCGGTGCCTCCTGCGGTGTGGCAATGCTGCGTACATTCACCGACTCTGCAGTGACCGGCTGCCATACCGGCGAGGGCTTGGTGTGCGGCGCAACGGCAGCAGCGACCTGGCGCTGCTCCACCTCTGCGGCAGTCACGCGCTCGCCCGGAACGGAACCGCCGACGGTGACATTGACGCGAGTTGTGGAATAACCGGTGTGCGCCGCGATGGCCTCCGAGATGGCGGCACGAGTATGCTCCGCCACCGTAGTAACCGGCGAGGGCCATACCACGCCGATAGTGGCGTTAACGGCCGCTACCTCACGCTCTGAGTCCATCTGGACCGAGACCCGTGGAAAACCGCGGCCGCCGATGCCCGCTAGCTTGGCCTCTATAGCCTTGGTGCCGGGCACGCTAGCAATCGCGGCGGTAACGATGCGTTCCATGGTCCGCAGCGAGATACGCGTGTGGCCCTGAGTGGAACTATCTGTCATTAACCTTGGCCTTTCTCCTTACCAATGAGGCCATTCCACACAGAAGTGAGATCGATACGGCCATCAAAGTGTGCTCCCACAATGCCGCCGATTGCGGCAAGGAGTACGGCGAGCAAAGTAGGACCCCAGCCTAGGTACAAAAAGAAGGCAAGAATAAGGCCGGAAATGATGCCCAAAGTGGTGTAATTCTTCATATCTATTCCTTCGATGGAGCAGCGGATAAGCCATCTACGGCGTCAGAAAACTCAACGTCAATGCGCTGCAGTTCGGGACAAGCCCCACGGGCGGCGGACCGAATATCTTCTGCCAAGGCATACAGGTCCGGCGCGGCGCTGATATCAACGCGAATGTTGATCTGCAGGTGGCGATCATCGCGCGGGTCGGGCCGCCGCATGCCGACGATGCGCTCGCCGGGGAGGTATAAACTCACCGAACCGAACGAACCGCCGTCGAGCGCGGCGACACCGCGTACCTTCCGGACTGCCTCTGCAATAGCGCGGGCGTGGCTTACCTCGAGCTCGAAACGTGCTCGGGGCTCAGGCATTGGGCTTAAGCCTGACCCTGGTTCAAAGCAGCCTGGTCTTCTGCCTCGGACTCATCCTTTGGCAGCTTTACGTCGTGAACAACAACGTTGACGCGCTCGACGCTCAGGCCGGTCATGCGCTCAACGGCATTCATGATGTTGCGGCGGATGGCCTCGGCGAGCTCGTGGATGGCCACGCCGTACTCAGCGGTGATGGCAATGTCGATGCGAGCGGTGCCGTCCGCTACCTCTACGTCCACACCCTGGCGGACGTCCTCAGAAGCACCGAAGGACTCGCGGATATTGCCGATCATGCGGGCTCCGCCGCCACCTAGGGCATCCACGCCGGAAACCTCGCGAGCAGCGATGCCGGCGATCTTGGAGACCACGACATCATCGATGGTGGTGGTGCCGTACTGGGTTTCCAGGTTGTTATTGACCTCGCGCTCCTCGGAAGCAGGAACCTGGTTGTCGGAGTTTTGTGCAGGGGTCTTGTTTTCAGACATGGGCGAGTGAGCCTTTCTCTATTGGGTGATGCATGAACGCGATATTCAACTATCTAGGCAGGACAAAGAGTCCACAGCCATTACCTCCGAGCTTAGATACTTCTCAGCCCAGTGTGGGGTGCGAGGCAACAAATTTTTCCAAAACGTGATTTTTGGCACGGTTTAATACGCGGCTTGAAAAACCGCAGCCCAACATGCTTAAATACAAAGGTTGCTTTAACAGGGCAGCGAGAACCGAGGTTCGGTGATGGCGGCGGACGTCGCCAAGCATGAGTCTCGGGGAGACGCTGAGCTGGTAAAGCGAACATGACACCTTCGTTGTCGCCATGGTTCAGGGAAACCTGAAGCATTGACTGGAAGGTCATCCAATCGGGCTAGGTCCGCGTTAGAGCAGTGACACCCCGAGAAGATGGACCGGAGAAGGGGCATGGCAAATAAACAGCGGCAGTAGACGAATTGGACACTCTCCACGTGTAATGCGTGAAAACCGTCCTCTTCACAATACTTTGACTACGGGTCTTGTACCCCGTCGAGAGCACTGCGTCCTGGCACTTGCCATGTACCGCAACTCTTGGTCGTCATGACAGTCAGACCACTGGCGTTGTGTCAGGCCCCAAGCCCGGACAACGTTATAGAGAAATCGAGAAGCAATTTCCCACCGCTTCACGCCCCGGAAACGCCGGGAATGTGAAAGTGGGGAAGCGAGGAAGAGGATAAGCGTGGCGGGACAAAAAATCCGCATTCGGCTGAAGGCCTATGACCACGAGGCTATCGACGCTTCTGCAAAGAAGATCGTCGAGACCGTTACCCGTACCGGTGCTCGTGTAGTTGGCCCAGTGCCGCTCCCAACCGAGAAGAACGTATACGCAGTTATTCGTTCTCCGCACAAGTACAAGGACTCTCGCGAGCACTTCGAGATGCGCACTCACAAGCGCCTGATCGACATTCTCGACCCAACCCCGAAGACCGTTGATGCTCTTATGCGCATCGATCTTCCGGCAAGCGTCGACGTGAACATCCAGTAAGCGACTTTGGTGGAGAACAAATAATGAGTGAAAACGAGATCAAGGGCATTCTGGGCAAGAAGCTCGGCATGACCCAGGTCTTCGACGAGGACAACCGCGTTGTGCCGGTTACCGTCGTCGAGGCAGGGCCATGCGTTGTCACCCAGATTCGCACCCCCGAAACCGATGGCTACAGCGCCATCCAGATCGCCTTTGGCGAAATCGACCCACGCAAGGCAAACAAGCCGGTTGGTGGACACTTCAAGAAGGCTGGCGTAACCCCGCGCCGTCACGTTGCGGAAATCCGCATGGACGACACCTCTGCATACGAGGTTGGCCAAGAGGTCAAGGTTGACATCTTCGAGGGCATCACCTTCGTTGACGTCACCGGCAAGACCAAGGGCCACGGCTACGCCGGCGCCATGAAGCGCCACGGCTTCGCAGGCCAGGGCGCAGCTCACGGTAACCAGGCCGCTCACCGCCGCGTTGGCGGCATCGGCGGCGCTGCTACCCCGGGCCGCGTCTTCAAGGGCAAGCGCATGGCTGGCCGTATGGGCCACGACCGCGTGACCACCCAGAACCTGAAGATTCAGAAAATCGATGCCGAGTCCAACCTGCTGCTCATCAAGGGTGCTATCCCTGGTGCGCGCGGCGGCCTCGTCACCGTTAAGACCGCAGTGAAGGGCGGTGCACACGCATGAGCAACCTCAAGCTAGACGTCCACACTTCCGAGGGTAAGACCAACGGCTCTGTAGACCTGCCAGCTGAAATCTTTGACACCGAGGCATCCATTGCTTTGATGCACCAGGTTGTTAACGCTCAGCTTGCTGCTGCACGCCAGGGCACCCACGCAACCAAGACCCGCGGCGACGTCCGCGGTGGTGGTCGCAAGCCTTTCCGTCAGAAGGGCACCGGCCGTGCACGCCAGGGCTCCATCCGCGCACCGCACTACACCGGTGGCGGCACTGTCCATGGCCCACAGCCACGCGACTACGCACAGCGCACCCCTAAGAAGATGATCAAGGCTGCTCTCTTCGGTGCACTGTCTGACCGTGCTCGCAACGAGCGCATCCACGTCATCGAAGAGCTCGTACCGGGCCAGAAGCCGTCCACCAAGTCGGCCAAGGCCTTCCTCGAGTCCCTGACCGAGCGCAAGAACGTGCTGCTGGTCATCGGCCGCGAGGACATCAATGCTCGTCGTAGCGCTAATAACCTGCCTAACGTCCAGATCCTGGACGCTGGCCAGCTCAACACCTACGACGTTCTCTACTCCGATGACGTTGTGTTCTCCGTTGAGGCGCTACACACCTTCATCAACCGCGCAACCGGCGCGGATAAGGAGGAGAACTAATGGCTAAGATTTCTAACCCACGCGATATCATCATCGCTCCGGTTGTATCCGAGAAGTCCTACGGTCTGATGGAGCAGAACGTATACACGTTCTACGTCTCCACGGACTCCAACAAGTCCCAGATTAAAGATGCCGTAGAGCAGATCTTTGACGTAAAGGTTGACTCCGTGAACACCGTGAACCGTGCAGGTAAGCGTAAGCGCACCCGCACCGGTTACGGCCAGCGTAAGTCCACCAAGCGTGCATACGTGACGCTCCGTGAAGGCAGCGACTCCATCGACGTCTTTGGCGCACAGGCCTAAGACGGAGACGAAGTAAGGAAGAATTATGGCTATTCGTAAGTACAAGCCGACAACTCCGGGTCGCCGCGCATCCTCCGTTTCTGAGTTTGACGAGATCACTCGTTCTACTCCGGAGAAGTCCCTGCTGCGCCCGCTGAGCAAGACTGGTGGCCGTAACAACTACGGCCGCATCACCACCCGCCACATCGGCGGTGGCCACAAGCGCCGTTATCGTCTCATCGACTTCCGTCGTAACGACAAGGACGGCATCCCGGCAAAGGTCGCTCACATCGAGTACGACCCGAACCGCACCGCAAACATCGCACTGCTTCACTACGTTGATGGCGAGAAGCGCTACATCATCGCCCCTAAGGGCCTGAAGCAGGGCACCATCGTTGAGTCCGGCGCGAACGCAGATATCAAGGTTGGCAACAACCTGCCGCTGCGTAACATCCCGACCGGTTCCACCATCCACGCTGTGGAGCTCAAGCCGGGCGCTGGCGCTAAGCTGGCTCGCTCCGCTGGTGCTTCCATCCAGCTGCTGGGTAAGGAAGGCAAGTACGCAGTTCTGCGTATGCCGTCTTCCGAAATCCGCCGTGTGGACATCCGCTGCCGCGCGACCGTTGGTGAGGTTGGCAACGCCGAGCAGATGAACATCCGCTGGGGCAAGGCCGGCCGTATGCGCTGGAAGGGCGTACGCCCGACCGTCCGCGGTGTCGTTATGAACCCGGTTGACCACCCACACGGTGGTGGTGAGGGTAAGACCTCGGGTGGTCGCCACCCAGTGTCCCCATGGGGCCACAAGGAGGGTCGCACCCGCAACCCGAACCGTTACTCCAACAACATGATCGTGCGCCGTCGTCGCCCGAACAAGAAGCGCTAAGAGGAGGTAAACAATGCCACGCAGCCTTAAGAAGGGCCCGTTCGTCGATGAGCACCTCCTCAACAAGGTGGATGCTCAGAACGATGCAGGCACCAAGCAGGTCATCAAGACCTGGTCTCGCCGCTCGACCATTCTCCCCGATTTCATCGGCCACACCTTCGCCGTCCATGACGGCCGCAAGCACGTGCCGGTTTTCATCGAGGATTCCATGGTCGGCCACAAGCTGGGCGAGTTTGCACCAACCAAGACCTTTAAGGGTCACGTCAAGGATGACAAGAAGGGACGTCGATAAGCGATGAGTGAGACCATCACCTCCGCATCCGCCACGGCCCGCTACGTCCGCGTCACCCCGATGAAGGCACGTCGCGTGCTCGATCTGGTCCGCGGCAAGTCCGTAAGCGAAGCCCTGGCTATCCTGAAGTACGCACCGCAGGGTGCTTCCAAGCCAGTTGCAAAGGTCGTTGCTTCTGCAGCCGCTAACGCTGAGAACAACTTCGGCCTCGACCCACGCACCCTGGTCATCTCCGAGGCTTATGCCAACGAGGGTCCGACCATGCGTCGTTTCCAGCCGCGTGCACAGGGTCGTGCATTCATGATTCGTAAGCGCACCAGCCACATCACCGTGGTTGTCGAAAGCCAGCAGGAAGGGGCCAAGTAATGGGCCAGAAGATCCATCCTCACGGCCTACGTTTGGGCATCACTTCCGACTGGAAGACCCACTGGTTCGCCGATAAGGACTACGCGAACTACGTAGCCGAAGACATCAAGATTCGTAACTACCTCAACAAGGGCCTCGAGCGCGCCGGCATTGCCGACGTCGTCATCGAGCGCACCCGTGACCGCGTCCGCGTCGACATTCACACCGCCCGCCCGGGCATCGTGATTGGCCGCCGCGGTGCTGAGGCTGACCGCATCCGCCGCGAGCTGGAAAAGCTCACCGGCAAGATGGTTGCCCTCAACATCCTCGAGGTCAAGCAGGTAGACGCAAACGCAACCCTGGTTGCTCACTCCATCGCGGAGCAGCTGGTTAACCGTGTCGCATTCCGTCGTGCAATGCGCAAGGCTATCCAGTCCGCTATGCGCCAGCCACAGGTTAAGGGCATCAAGATCCTGCTGTCCGGCCGCCTGGGCGGTGCAGAAATGTCCCGCGTTGAGCGCTACCACGAGGGTCGCGTTCCGCTGCACACTCTTCGCGCCGAAATCGACTACGGCACCGCAGAGGCCCACACCACCTTTGGCCGCATCGGCATCAAGGTGTGGATCTACAAGGGTGACGTCGTCGGTGGCGTACGCGAGTCCGAACTGAACGCTCCGGCACAGGGCCGTGGCCGTGACCGCAATGGTCGCTCCCGCCGCGGTGGCCAGCGCCGCCAGCGTGCACAGCAGAAGCAGGAGGGCTAATCCATGCTGATTCCTAAGCGTGTTAAGTACCGCCGTCAGCACCGCCCGAACCGTCGCGGCGTGTCCAAGGGCGGTAACCGCATCAACTTCGGCGATTACGCTATCCAGGCTCTCGAGCCGGCGTACATCACCAACCGTCAGATTGAGGCCGCACGTATTGCCATCAACCGCCACGTCAAGCGTGGTGGCAAGGTGTGGATCAACATCTTCCCGGACCGTCCGTTGACCCAGAAGCCGCTCGGCGTTCGTATGGGTTCCGGTAAGGGCCCGGTCGAGAAGTGGGTGGCTAACGTTAAGCCAGGCCGCGTACTTTTCGAGATGAGCTACCCAACCGAGGCCGTTGCTATTGAGGCTCTGCGCCGTGCAGGCCAGAAGCTTCCTTGCAAGGTCCGCATCATCAAGAAGGAGGACCAGTTCTAATGGCAACCGGTACCCCCGCCCACGAGTTCCGTGAGCTCGACAACGCTGAGCTGCAGTCCCGCCTGAAGGATGCGAAGGAAGAGCTGTTCAACCTCCGCTTCCAGAAGGCCACTGGCCAGCTGACCAACAACCGCCGCATCGGCACGGTTAAGCGCGACATTGCCCGCATCTACACCGTTCTGCGCGAGCGCGAGCTGGGCCTGTCCGTTGCTCCGGGAGCTGAGGCTTAATCATGAGTGAGGCTAACGTGACTGATTCCAAGAAGGCACCTACTCCGAAGAAGGAGAAGGTCAAGGGCGCTCCTAAGGTTCGCACCGGCTACGTAGTATCCGACAAGATGACCAAGACCATCGTTGTCGAGCTGGAAGACCGCAAGCAGCACGCCCTGTACGGCAAGATCATGCGCTCTAACAAGAAGGTTAAGGCGCACGACGAGGAAGAAACCGCAGGCATCGGCGATCTCGTACGCATCGCTGAGACCCGCCCGCTGTCCAAGGACAAGCACTTCCGTCTCGTTGAGATCATCGAGAAGGCTAAGTAAAACCTAGCCAACACTAAGCCCCCGCTACCGAACCTAGAGTTCGGGGCGGGGCCTTCGCCGTTTTAGGACTTCTTTACGGCCGGGCCCTTCCATAAAACCAGTAGGGTACCCACGTGACGTCGGTGGTATCTAGGCCCCATTCATTCACCGCGAGACCCCGCACGCTTTTTGCTAGCCTCCCCTCGCCGGAAGCCCATACGTACCCTGGCCCCAGCGCACCAGCATAGTCCGCTCTCAGGGCGGCAACGACATCCTCCGCTTCCTCGTGCGCTTGGGTATGAATAATTCGCAGGCTGCGTACGCTCGCCTCCCATCTAGCTGCGAGGCCTGGTTCTACCTCGTCGTTGCTGGTAACCACGGCCATAACGTCGGTGGCCCGAAGCATTTCCGGGTTATGGTCTTCTTGGAAGGCCAAAATGTGCCGCAGCGCGGGCAAGGATGATGCGTCAGCGACTAGAAGTTGTGGCTTCTCGGTTGGCCGCCACAGGTCGTTGCAGGTGAAGAATCCCGCTGTATCTCCGGCTTGTGCGCGGCGAATCCACCGCGAGCCAGGTCCTGAATCACCGTGTGTCACCACGTCGACATCGACTGTGGCTTCCTCCGAATGGAGCGCGCGGATGGTGTACCAGCGCAGGTCCGGCCGCCTCTCCTCGTCGATCGCGCTCACAGCCGAGCGGAGGTTTATGCCGTCGACGGGGAAGGGTGTAAATTCCTGTTCATCTCGGGGCATGACGAGTCCAAAGAATTCATCGGGACCGGAGAGGGTGTATGTCCGGAAAGCCTCGGCGTAGAACGTGAGCCGGTGCAAGCGCGGACGGATCCGTCTATTGGCGGTCAAAGTAACGGGGATGAGTTCGTGCGCAGACATTGGGGCCGATTGTAGAGAAGGGTTCATGTGTCTAATAAATTACTATTTTAGTTTAGCCTTGCCTAATCGTCCCTATGCGTTATAAGGTAAGCAAGGCTATTTTCCACCTTTATTGAAAGGCTTAACCTCATGAAGATTTTCGGCCGTCGCACCATGGGCGCAGTAGCAATGCTTTCCGCCGGAGCCTTAGCTTTAGGCGGTTGCTCGCGTGGTGAGGGCGATGAAACAGCTCAGGCGACCGACGCTGTCAGCGAGCAGCGCGTGGCTAGCCTGGGTCTAGGCGATGCCGACACGCTGCTTGCCCTGGGGATCACTCCCGTAACGGTGGCGCCGTGGGGTGCTGAGGGGGATGGTGATCCTTCTGGCGTTGGCCCCTGGGCAAAGGAACTCTTGGGCGAGGCAAAGCCTGAGGTGATTTATAATACCGCAACCGGATTTACCGCAGATACCTTTGAGCAGGTCACCGCGGCTGACCCCACCCAGATCATTGCGGTGAACCAGGCGGTGGATGCACGCACGAAGGGATCCCTGGAAGAAATCGCGCCTACCACCGTCAAGCCGAACGGCTATGAAGACTGGCAGGTGCCCTGGGAAAAGCAGGTAGAGACCATTGCGGATGCGGTGGGCAAAAAAGACGAAGGCGATAAGCTTATCGATGACACCGAAAAGGCCTTCGAGGAATTCCGCCACGAGCACGCGGAATTGCAGGATAAGTCTGCGGCCATCGTCATGCCTTATGACGGCAAAATTGGTCTATACACCGAGGAGGATGGGCGTGGACAATTTATCGAGAACCTTGGCATGGAGATCCCCGATGCATTGCAGGGCGATGGAGGCAGCTTCTTCGTCGACATTGCCCCAGAAAACTACGCGAAGCTTAACCAGGTTGATTACCTCTTTGTCCTGGACTACAACGGCTCCTCCGATGTCTTGAAGAAGGATAAGACCTTCCAAGGCCTCGACATTGTCAAGGATGATCGCGTGCGCTACTTGGATACGGATACCGGCAATGCCATGAGTATGCCGAACCCGGTGACCATCCCCTGGGCAGTAGATAAATTTGAAGAGAAGCTGTAATTGTCAACAAGCACGATGGACGGCCAACAAATCCAGTCGGATTCCGCAGCAGATAGTCCTACGACCACCGGCACCCCCGCACCGGTAGTGGCGCGGGCACAGAGTCATAAGATGCTCCTTGTCGCCCTCATCCTCGCCAGCCTGGTGTTGGCGGTGGCGTCTTTGGCGGTGGGATCCCGCTCGATTCCGCCCGGGGAGGTTATCGCTGCCCTGCACGGGGCAGGGGAGCAGGATATCCGCGATATCGTGTGGAACCTGCGCTTGCCGCGCACCTTCTTGGCTTATTTCGCCGGCGCGGCTCTTGCTGTAGCCGGTGTGCTGGCGCAATCGTGGACCAGAAACCCGCTAGCGGATCCAGGATTTATTGGCGTTACCGCAGGCGCGTCCTTCTTCGTTGCCTTAGGCACGGCCATTGGCATTGCTACCTCCACCAGTATGCGGACCGCCCTCGCGCTCGTTGGCGCGGGTATTACTACGCTGCTGGTCTTAGCCGTATCGCGGCGGTTTGAGGATCCCCTGACGCTCATTCTGGTGGGTGCCGGCGTCTCCGCAGCCTTGGGATCGGGCGCGACGATCATCGGTCTATATTCCACGGACGTCCTCGATAGCATGCGGCGGTGGACTATCGGCTCGACCTTTGGCCGCGGCCCAGAAGATGTCGCGATCGCGGGCATAGGGCTTGTTATTGGTGTAGCGTGTGCGGCGATGGTCGCTAGACCCCTCGACCTTCTGGCAATGGGGGAGGAGTCCTCCCTCGCTTTGGGTGGGTCCCCCACCACCGCGCGGGTGGGCGCGGCGCTCAGCGTCGTGGTGTTGGCCGGCAGCGCAACGGCAGCAACGGGCCCCATTGCCTTCGTCGGTTTTGCCATTCCCCACATCGTTCGGCGGGTGGTGGGCCCTAGCGTTGCCACCTTGCTTATGCCCTCCGCGCTCTTGGGCGGTTGTGCCGTGCTTGCCGCTGATATCACCGGCCGCCTCATTGCGGGTAACTCGGAGCTGGAGATGTCGATCGTCCTCGCGATAGTGGGCGCACCTTTCCTCATTTGGGGTGCTCACCGCGGCGTAGGCAGAGCATGGGGGCAATAACGCATGACCGCAATCGGCACTATTTTAAAAGCTCAACAACGCCGCCGGCACGTGCGCGTGCTCGCTTCCACGCTGGCATTCATCCTCATCGCTCTTGGCGCGTACCTAGTGTTACTGGGGCAAGGTCCCATGGCATTGAGTCCGCGGCAGGTCATCGATGTACTCACCGGAGGCGGCAGCAAGAACCACATCAGGGTGGTGTGGGACTTGCGCCTGCCGGTTGCCATCGCCACCGTCATCGTGGGCGCCGCTCTCGGCCTGGCCGGTTCTTGGACGCAAACCATGGCTCGTAACCCGCTGGCCTCCCCGGATATTCTAGGCGTTACCGGCGGGGCGTCGGTGCTGGTGGTCTTGGGTACCGTGCATTCGCACCCCAGTTTCGCCGAGGGTATCCCGGAGTTTTGGTGGCGGGCATGCTTGGCGATGATCGGCGCTCTCCTCGTTATCATCCTGCTCGCTGTTCTGGGTGGCATCGGTACGAGCAACCGCATCGTCATCGTCGGTATTGCCTTATCGCTGATGTTTCAAGCCATCGTCGCGTATTTAATGCGCAGCGCCCAGATCCTGCGCGCTGCGGAGGCGCAAACTTGGCTCGCGGGATCGACTGGCTTCGTGCGCATGGAGGCCATTCTCCCCCTCCTGGTGGCATTAGCACCGTTTCTCGCCATAGGCATCTGGTGTGCGCGGGAGCTGCCGCTGCTTGCCCATGATGATTCCTCCGCAACTACCCTGGGCGTGAACATCTCCCGCCAGCGCGCCCTCCTGCTTATTGCGGCAACCGGTATCAGTGCCGTGGTGGTCTCGGTGGTGGGGCCCATTGGGTTTATCGCGCTGTTGGCGCCGCACCTGGCGCGGATGGTGGCGCGCACCCCCACGCCATCGCCGCTGGCATCGGCAGCCGCGGGTTCCGCATTGCTGACCGTGTGTGCTGTGATCGCCGGTGCTATCCCGGTAAATGCACCGGTGGGTGCGGTTTCCTCGGTCATCGGCGGCTGCGCCTTGGTGATATTGGTGTGGAATGCAGCCGGGCGCAGCTAAACGTTGTGCCGCGGCACAACAGGGGAACGGATAAGCATCGCGCCGGATGGTGCTAGACAGTCAGACGTGGATGAAGGAAAAGAAATGAAGGATAATCAGCCTAATCAGCCTAAACAGACCACTACCCCGAAGCCTCGGTGCAGCCTCCACGCCACCGGCATTCATGCGGGATATAAGGATGGTGGGGATATCCTTGCCGGCGTCGATTTGCACGCCCGCGCCGGCGAAGTCACCACGCTCATTGGGCCCAATGGCTGCGGCAAGTCCACGCTGCTGAAAACTCTCTCGAAAATCCTGGCCCCGCGGCAGGGCAGCGTCATGGTCGGGGAAGTTGACCTACACGCCATGTCCGCGAAGGACGCCGCGCAGCAGGTGGCGCTACTGCCACAGCACCCGGTGGCCCCCAATGGGCTGCGAGTGGGGGAGTTGGTCGCGCGCGGGCGTCATCCCTATCAGGGGAGGATGCGCGGCCTTTCCGCTACGGACCGGGAGATCATCGCGCAGGCCTGCGAGGCTACCGACATTGTGGACTTCCTCGATCGTGATATCGCTTCGCTATCGGGCGGGCAGCGCCAGCGCGTCTGGCTGGCATTGGCACTGGCACAAGATACGCCCGTGCTGCTTCTCGACGAACCCACGACCTTTCTCGACCCCGCCCATGCCATGCGCATGCTGGAGCTGGCCCGCGCACAGGCGCAGGCGGGAAAGACAGTGGTTGTAGTCCTACACGATCTCATGCTGGCGGGCCACTATTCTGATTCCATGGTGGTGATGAAAGCGGGCGATATCATCGCTCGTGGGGCGCCGAAACAAGCGCTGTCGCCGAAGGTATTGGCGCAGGCCTACGGTATCGAGGCTGAGGCCTGGGAGGATCCGCTTGGCGATGCCCCCATCATCGTTCCCCGCCGCGTCGTAGCGGCGCATTAGTAGAGACCTGGCAATAGTGGCTGTGTGCCAGACGCTTTACCTGACCTTTCTTTGTACATCTAGCAAGGAAATTGCCACTACAAAAAGATTGAGCACGCTTCCCGCGCCGAGCAAAAAGGTGCCGATTCGATAGGATCCTGTGCCAACAGCGGCCATATTGCCGTAGATATAGACCCAGATGCCCCAGCCGATGAGCAGAACGAGACCGGCAAGACCAGAGAGCAGGCGGAGGCTGCGCGGGGAGGAGGGGGCGAAGAATTTATAGGCGGCGTCGACAAGCGCGCAAGCCGCAAGCCCCAGACTCAGCCCGCCGGTCAACCAGACAGGGAGTAGGGCGGCGGTACCAAAGACTACGGGCAGGATAAACGCCAGAAACGCGAGGATAAAGAGCGCGGCGTGCAACCACAGGGTGCGCTTGGTGTAGGTCATATTAGAAACTGTACTAAGAATTCCCCGGCGTCCGGGCATTTCAATCCTGTAGGGGCTTCATTTTTCGTATACGCGGATCTTGTTTTAGGCGAAACAAAACTGCGCCGGTCGGACCGTAGTCCAACCGGCGCAGCCTGTTTTAGTAACAGAACCTACCTAGTAGGGGAGTAATCGCTTAAGCGAAGAACTTGCGGCGTGCGGCGAAAGCGCCAGCAGCAACCATTGCAGCTACGGCCAGAGCAGCCAGAGCCTGTGCAACGGAGTTGGAGCCGGTCTCAGCGGCCATGCCGCGAACGGAATCGGTGCCTTCAGCGTTGTTGCCCTGACCCTGCTCTGCGAGCTGAGCGTTGATCTCGTCCTTGTGCTCAGCAACGATCTTCTCAGACTCGGCCTTCTCCTCAGGGGTAGGCTCAGCATTTACACGATCCTGGCTCTTAACCCAGGTCTTGCCGTCCTTGTTCAGGAAGTAGTGAACAATGCCGCCCAAGATTGGCAGAGCGATTGCAGCGCCGATGGCTGCCTTAGCAGCATCGCTCAGCTCGGAGGAGCCCTCAGGATCGGTGGCGCCAGCATTGGCATCCTTGCACTTGCCGACGGTCTCGTCGGTGATCTCGGTGTTTACCTCGTTGCTGTTCTCGACGTAAACGCTCTTATCCTGGATGTGCTGGTAGCAAACGGTGCCGTCTTCCAGGGTTTTGGTAGCTGCGCCTGGAATTGCGCTGGTGTCCTGCTGCTCCTTGACGAACTTTTCCGCTTGCTCAGCGGTCAAGCGAACAGGGTTGCCATTTTCTGGCTTAGACAGCCAAGAGCCGTCTTCCTGCTTGAAGTAATCAACGCCATCGACGTTGATCGGATCGGCAGCGGTATCGTGGCGCTCGATTTCACCCTCGCCCTCTACGACAGGGGCGTCCTCGGTGCCGGTCTCCTCCTCTGCAGTCGGGGTTGGCATCTCGGTCAAAGGCTTGTCTTCAACCGGATCCGGAATTTGAGCCTGGGCAACAGCTGCGCCGCCGAAGGCGAGAGCGCCGGTCAGTACTGCAGCGGTCAGAGTCTGTGGCAAACGCTTCATGTGGTTCTCCTTAAGGGAATGTGTTGTTACGCGCATCCGGTGGAGGTACGCGCCAAAAGATATGAGTCGTTCTCGACGCCAATCACGATAGTCACAAGATTCACAGTTGTCACGCTGAAAACATTAATCAACTGTAATTTCCATGCGTTACGGGTGTGGGAAACCTGGAAGAATAGCGCGGGTGTTCGGCTAAAATTGCACTGAAAACCTTTAGGGTGTTGGGCAAATGTGCAGATAATGCGGCCAACTTCTCCATGTATGCGTGTCATTGCATTCGAATTTAGGGACCAAGGGGTAGGCGGGGGTGTTGGCGAAAATAATTTGGGAGGAAAGGGGGCGTCGGCAAGCGCTGAGCGGTGTTTTGGTATAGGCGCTGGCGTGTGGTTGAATGTATAGGTTGCAAAAGCTGGTCGGCCCGTAGCGGTGCGTTTCCGAACCGCCGGTCCGAGACCCTTCGGCATAGTCCGTTGTCAAGGCTTGAGCATCGCAAGTTTGTAGACCGCGTGCGGCAAGGACGGAAATCTTACCGCACATCAATCCAGGTCAGGAGACCCATAGTGATTCAGCAAGAATCGCGTCTGCGCGTCGCCGACAACTCTGGTGCACGTGAACTGCTGTGCATCCGCGTTCTCGGCGGCTCTGTCCGACGCTCCGCTGGCATCGGCGACGTCATCGTCGCGACTGTCAAGGACGCCGTTCCAGGCGGCAACGTCAAGGAAGGCGACGTAGTAAAGGCCGTTATCGTCCGCGCTAAGAAGGAGACCCGTCGTCCGGACGGCTCCTACATTCGCTTCGACGAGAACGCTGCAGTTGTTCTCAAGGGCGATAGCGAGCCCCGTGGTACCCGTATCTTCGGACCGGTTGCTCGCGAACTTCGTGACAAGCGTTTCATGAAGATCGTTTCTCTCGCACCGGAGGTGATCTAGTCTTATGAAGATCCATAAGGGAGATATGGTGATCGTCATTTCGGGCCCAGATAAGGGCGCGAAGGGCAAGGTCATCGAGGCATACCCAAAGCGTGACAAGGTCCTCGTTGAGGGCGTTAACCGCATCAAGAAGCACGTCGCTAACTCCGCTACCGAGCGTGGCGCCGAGTCCGGCGGAATCGTTACCCAGGAAGCTCCGATCCACGTGTCCAACGTTGCGATCGTTGACTCCGAAGGCAACCCGACCCGCGTGGGCTACCGTTTCGACGAGAACGGCAAGAAGGTCCGTATCGCGCGTAGCAACGGGAAGGACATCTAAAAATGAGCGAGAACTACACCCCGCGTCTGAAGACTCGCTACCGCGAGGAAATCCGCAAGTCCCTGAATGACGAGTTCAACTACGACAACGTCATGCAGATCCCTGGTGTCACCAAGGTCGTCGTCAACATGGGTGTTGGCGAAGCTGCACGTGACTCCAAGGTCATCAACGGCGCTCTCGAGGACCTGACCGCTATTACCGGTCAGAAGCCACAGCTGCGTCGCGCTAAGAAGTCCATCGCGAACTTCAAGCTTCGTGAGGGCATGCCCATCGGCGCACGCGTTACCCTGCGCGGCGACCGTATGTGGGAGTTCCTGGACCGCCTGCTGACCATCGCGCTGCCACGTATTCGTGACTTCCGCGGTCTGTCTGATCAGCAGTTCGACGGCCACGGCAACTACACCTTCGGCCTGTCCGAGCAGTCCATGTTCTACGAGATCGACATCGACAAGATCGATCGCCCTCGTGGTATGGACATCACCGTCGTTACCACCGCTACTAACGACGACGAGGGCCGCAAGCTCCTGCGCGAGCTCGGCTTCCCGTTCAAGTAAATAGAGCGCTAAGAATCCCAACTCCCCGAAAGGGGCGTTGGGATTTTTTGGTTTTGAGCAGTGCTGGGCGGATTCTAGGGGTCGTTGCAACGATGATGGTTAGTTTGGTTTGATGCTACCGGTTTGTGTGAGGGCGTTGGTCATGACTTCGGCTGGGGTGCGCCAGTTGAGTGCTTTGCGTGGTTTGTGGTTGTGAATGTTGGCGATCATTTCTAGGTCCTCGGCGCTGTAGATGGACAGGTCGCTGTTTTTGGGAAGGTTTCTTCTGAGCCTGCCGTTGGTGTTTTCGTTGCTGCCGCGTTCCCATGGTGATCCTGGATGGCAGAAGTAGATGGGAATGTCAGTGGCCATGGTAAAAGCTTTATGACCAGCCATTTCGCTTCCTTGGTCCCAGGTAATTGATGACCAGATAGCTTTATCGATTCCTGTAACTGCCTTGTGCAGGGCTGTGAATACTTCTTTGCTGGTATGCCTTCCCGGTAAGTGGCCAAGGACAACAAATCGGCTGACGCGTTCTACTAGCGTGATTACCGCTGATTGGTTGTTTTTACCGAGGATGAGGTCGCCTTCCCAGTGGCCTGGCAAAATACGTTCACTTACCTCATCTGGCCGGTCGTCTATGAGGATCATGTCGTCGACGAAGCGTTGCTGGGCAGGTGTGCTGGAGCGGGTTTGGCGTTTCTTGCGTTTCTTTCTACCGGTCGGCAAGTCCAGGCCAAGGTCTTTGAGTCTTCCTTTGGCCTGCAGGTAAAAGGCGTCATAAATCGTTTCGTGACTAATGCGCATGTCCTTATCAGTGGGGTAGTCGATGGGCAGGCGATTAGAAATCTCCTCAGGTGACCATTGTGCCCGCAATTGTGCGCATACATAGTCCCATAGTCTTTTGTTGGCTAGTAGTTTCGGTATTTTCGGCCGCAACCTCCGCGCACAGGCCTTTAACTGGGCTGTTTCTGCACGATACGGGCCTTCCGCACTGTGGTTTCTGCGTACTTCACGCTGAATTGACGATGCACTTCGCCCTAAACGGCGCCCAATCTCACGCAGCGGCACATCTTCGCGGAGAAGATCGGCGATAATGACGCGTTCTTCGAAGCAAATGTAGCGATTGCTGATGCGTTTATACGGATCTACCCCGCTAGGTAAGGCGGGAGGGGCAAGCCTTCCGGATTCGATGACATCATGGCGTTGGCGCAGCGCTTTCATAAGTCTGTTATACGTGCTGGCGTCTTCGCCGACGGGTATGAACTCTTCTCGTCGACCCTGGGATTTGGTGAGTCCTTTTTCGAAATCTAAACGCAGTCGACGATCAATTCCTACTGCCGCGCCAGCATCACCACCAGGCAGGCTCGCCAGCCGAAGGCGCAGGTATTCCACTCTTAACTGCGTCTGGCGGACTTTCCGAGCATACTGACTTAACCGGATATGGCACCCAGCTTCCGTAGCTACGGCATACGCAGCGGTAAGATGCATCCCACATCTTTTAGCAGCTTGGCGTACCGACAGTCCGCTTCGGACTAGCTCTACAAGCTGGACAGCCTGGCTGCCGCGGCGATCAACTCGTTTGGCTTTATACACGACTGGCAATCCAAAGGCATGGCAAAAATTCAAAGCATGCCCGTAATGACAGCCAAGCTCACCAGCCGCCGAACGGACACTACGCCCACTGCCAACCAAGGCAACTAAGCCACGACGATCCGATTCAGACAACGAATGAAACGGGCCAACAACCCCAGACACAACAACACCCTCCTAAGGGAAAGTGTTGCAACGACCCTCTGAACTCAAGCTGGCGGTCGGCGGGGCGGAGGCGATGGTGATAGCCGGCTTAGGCGCTTTCGGCTTCCGTGTGCGTGGTGCCCTCGTACTGCCAGCCGACGACCGCGTTGCGTACCGCTGGCTCCAAAGGGTTGGCAGGTTGGATGCAGCTAATGGTGAGCAGGCGGCCGGGCATGGGGCCATCGCCCCAGATAGAGGCGTCGTCGGAAAGCCCTTGCTTATCCGGGTCGTGCAGATCGGTTGCGGTGTAGATGAGCCAGTTCTGTCCGGAATTGGCGGTGCGCACGTAGAGCTTGTCTCCCAGATGAACTTTGTGCTCATTGGCAGAGCCATCGTAGAGATTATTGAACACGCCTGGCACGCCCGCCCCGGTATGTCCGGCGATGACGACGATGTCTTGGGCCGTGGTGCCTGGCAGCGAGTAAGGGCGATCATCGGCAGTGTAGGTACAGGCCTTATTCATGGTGTCTGGATTGATAGCGCCATTGACCACGCGGCAGGAACCATCCTCAAACTCCGCGTGTACCTCGATGGCGGGGATGAAGAGCTCTACCGCGGGGGAAGGGTCGATAGCAGGCGCCTCTTGGGCAGTGACCTCGTTGGTCTCCAGGCCTTCGGGCGGATTGACCACGCGATTGATGGTGCTGGCGATCGCTATCGTGGCGACGATTCCCACAACGACGCGTAGGATGCCAGAGGTTTTCCATGCTTCTTTGATGCGGTGCCACAGGGTGGGCTTGCGGCGCTGGCGAGGGAGGGAGGTGTCCTCGATGCGGCGCGGCGGGCGGCGGCGTTGTTGTTGGCGGGTGCGCGACTCGGCCTGGCGCCACTCGCGATCCGCATCTGTGTGCTGGGAACGCGATGGAACGTGCCGGCGCCCGTTAGTGGGAAGCCGATTCGGTTCCCTCCGCGGCCGGTAGTGGGAATCCATGCGACCTCCGAAGAGAAGATTAGGGGCTAGGGGAAAGCCTTAGCTTACAACGAAAGGACGCGCGTACCGTGAATTGGCTCGGAAACAGGTGGTCAGGATAGGATTAGAGGGATTGAATTCGCTCTGATTAATGAGGTAAAAATTGTCTCTCAATGATGCTGCCAAGGCGGCAGCTGTCAAAAAGGTCACCTTGTTGGATGAATCTTTCTCTCGCTTTGCGGTGCGCTCCACGTTGGCGGGTGTGTACCTGTGCATTGGTACCGCCTTCGCCGGTGTGGTTGGCCAGGCCGTCAATGGAGTAGCGCCAGGGATGGGCGCAGTGGCATTTTCCTTGTTCTTCGGTGTGGGCCTGTTCGCCATCTTGCTCTTAGGCGCGGAGCTGGCTACCGGCAACATGATGTACATGGTCTATGCCGCCAGCAATAAGCATGTGTCGTGGGGTAAAGCGCTCTACTTGCTGCTCATTACCACCATTTTTAACCTGGTAGGCGCGATCATCTTTGCCGCCATCATGGCTATGTCCGCCAAATTTGCAGACCTGGATCCCTCGCACCTGTTGGTTACGGTTTCTGAAGGAAAACTCACCAAGTCCCCACAAGGCATGCTGGTAGAGGCCATCGCGGCAAACTTCGTGGTCAATATGGGCATCGTCGGCGCCATCTTTGCTAAGGACATTGTCTCTAAGTTCTTCGTCATCATTCCGATTATTGGCGCCTTTGTTGGCCTGGGCCTGGAGCACGTAATTGCGAACTTCTGCCTGTTTAGTCTCACCCTCTTTGGATCCGATCCGTTGCCTGCAACCCTGACTGTGGGCAATGTGGCGCTCAATTGGATCCTGGTGTGGATCGGCAATTTGATTGGCGGCGGTCTGCTGATTGGCGGCGTATACGCCTGGCTTAACCGTGGGCCGGAGGCCTACCGCGACTAGGCGAGCCCGCCGGAATACAGATTAAAGCGGTCGCCGCGAGCGAAGCCGACGAGCGCCATGCCGGTTTCGCGGGCCGTTTCCACCGCTAGGGAGGAGGCGGCGCTCACGGCAACGAGCATGCCGAAGCCGGCCATCGCGGCCTTTTGGACGAGCTCGAAGCTGGCGCGCGAGCTCATCACCAAAATAAGGTCATCGGCGGGGAGTTTGTCCTCTAATAGGAGGTGGCCGATGACCTTATCCGCAGCATTGTGGCGGCCGATATCCTCGCGAATGACTACCGGTTCACCGTCCAAGGTGAAGGCACCGGCGGCGTGGATGCCGCCGGTCTTTTTAAATTGCTTCTGCTCAGCCCGGAGCTTGTCTGGCAGCTTGGCGACGACATAGGGGTCCACTGGTATATGCGGAATCGGGTAGCGGGTCTGCTTAGTCAAAGCCTCGATAGAAGAGGTGCCGCATACGCCGCAGGCGGAAGTGGTGGTGGTTAGCCGCAGATCGCTCAGGTCCAGTACGTTCTTCTTCGCCAGATCGATGTCGAGCAGGTTGTAGGTATTCATGCCGTTGACGGTGGCGCCGGCGCAGTAGCGGGCCTCGGTGACGTCGCTAAGCGAAGCAATATGGCCCTCTGAATGCAAGAACCCATGCGCCAGCTCAATGTCATGGCCAGGGGTGCGCATGGTGGTGGTGATGGTCTGACCACCCGCGCGGATCTCGAGGGGCTCCTCGCCGGCGACCGTATCGGCGCGGGTATCGACCTGCAGGCCATCTCCCAGGCGGACCTTGGTGACGGCAAAGGTAGAGTTCTTGCGGCCGGCCATTACTGCAGCTCCTGCTTCAGGACATCGATATTGCTGCGGGCTTCCTCTACATTGCTGGAGGCTAGACCCACGAGGAAGGCAGTAAGTGGGGCCGCGGGGCGGGAGCGATTGTGCGCAACGTCCTTGGTGAGGTCCAGGATCTCGCGGGTGAGTGCGGTTGCCTCCTGAGGATCGAGGCCGAGGTGACGGGCGGCTTCTTCGAGCCACTCGTGTGCGGATTGGATGGGGTCCTCGTGTGTTTGGCTCATCACCATCTCCTTATATACGTTCGTGCTGGTCTCGACTCTAATGAAGGCGCAATACTATTTGGAAAACCGCAGGTTATGGCGTAGCATAGTACCTCGTGCTTGCGCCGAGGCGTCAGCGTGCCCCAATCAATGCGGATTTTGGCGCGCTGAGCTGCAGAAAGCGCCGAGCCGATGCAAGAACTGAACATCAACTTTGTTGTAGGCCCCTCGCCGTAGATAGCGGACCGTTGTCTGAATCAAAGGGTGGCGAGCGCCTTACGGTATTGACCGTAGGGAGCGTGAGTAGCCCGAAATCACACGGAGAACGCTTTGGTGAGCACGGGAACCGCAACGAGAAAGGTACACGGTCACTCATATGACTATGACTGATCCTATTGCCGACATGCTGTCGCGCGTGCGCAACGCAAGTAATGCGCACCATGACACCGTGTCGATGCCTACCTCCAAGCTGAAGGCAAACATTGCCGACATCTTGAAGCAGGAAGGCTACATCGCTGACTACACCGTCGAGGGCCACACCCTGTCCCTCGAGCTGAAGTACAATAACCGCGAGCGCTCCCTGTCTGGCCTGCGTCGCGTGTCTAAGCCGGGTCTGCGTGTGTACGCAAAGTCCACCGAACTGCCACAGGTCTTGGGCGGCCTGGGCGTGGCTATCATTTCCACGTCCCACGGCGTGCTGACTGACCGTCAGGCTGAGGAGAAGGGCGTAGGCGGAGAAGTTCTCGCCTACGTCTGGTAAAGGGAGGTTTGACACATGTCTCGAGTCGGTCTAGCACCAATCGCCGTACCTAACGGCGTCGAAATCAAGATCAACGGCCAAGACGTTGAGGTTAAGGGCCCTAAGGGCACCCAGAGCGTTAACGTTCCAGAGCCTATCGCCATCAACCTGGAAGACGGCGTACTGTCCGTCTCCCGCCCTGATGACCACCGCAAGCACCGTGCTCTGCACGGCCTGTCCCGCTCCCTGCTGAACAACGCCGTTGTTGGCGTGACCGAGGGCTACACCATCAAGATGGAAATCTTCGGTGTCGGCTACCGTGTCCAGCAGAAGGGTAAGGACCTGGAATTCAGCCTGGGCTACTCCCACCCGATCCTCATCGAGGCTCCGGAGGGAATTACCTTCGCAGTGGACGGCGCAACCAAGCTGTCCATTACCGGTATTGACAAGCAACTAGTCGGACAGATCGCCGCTAATATCCGTCGTCTGCGTAAGGACGATCCTTACAAGGGCAAGGGTATTCGCTACGAGGGCGAGCAGATCCGTCGCAAGGTCGGAAAGACGGGTAAGTAAGCAATGGCAAACACTGAAAACACCAAGCGCACTCCAGTCGGCAAGGACATTTCCTCTCGTCGTCGCGAAGCACGCGCACGCCGTCACTTCCGTATCCGTAAGACCCTGCGTGGCACCCCTGAGGCACCGCGTCTGGTTCTTCACCGCTCCTCCCGTCACATGCACGTCCAGGTCATCGATGACCTGGCAGGCCACACCCTGGTCTCCGCATCCTCCATGGAGGCGGACGTTCGTGCACTCGAGGGCGATAAGAAGGCCAAGGCTGCCAAGGTAGGCGAGCTGGTTGCCGAGCGCGCTAAGGCCGCTGGCATCGAGAACGTCGTATTTGACCGCGCAGGCTACAAGTACCACGGCCGCGTCGCTGCGCTGGCTGACGCCGCACGTGAAGGTGGTCTGAAGTTCTAATGATCATCGTCAACGGAAACATCAACGGAAGGAACGCCTAATGTCGGACCGTGAACAGCGTGACGGCGGACGCTCCGCCGAGAACAACAAGAACAACCGCGGTGGCAACGGCCGCCGCAACGATCGTCGTAACCAGCAGGACAACGAGCGCGATAAGTACATCGAGCGCGTTGTGACCATCAACCGCGTCTCCAAGACCGTTAAGGGTGGCCGCAACATGTCCTTCACCGCCCTCGTCGTCGTTGGTGACGGCCAGGGTCAGGTTGGCGTTGGCTACGGCAAGGCCAAGGAAGTCCCGGCCGCAATCCAGAAGGGCGCTGAAGAGGCTCGCAAGAACTTCTTCCGCGTTCCGATGATTGCCGGCACCATCACCCACCCGGTCGAGGGTCGCGACGCAGCTGGCATCGTCATGATGAAGCCTGCCGCACCTGGTACCGGTGTTATCGCTGGTGGTGCTGCTCGTCCAGTGCTCGAATGCGCTGGCGTGCAGGACATCCTGTCGAAGTCCCTGGGCTCCGACAATGCACTCAACGTCGTCCGCGCTACCGTGGACGGCCTCAAGCAGCTGGTCCGCCCTGAAGAGGTTGCCGCACGTCGTGGCAAGTCCATCGAAGAGGTCACCCCGGCCCGTATGCTGCGCAAGCGCGCAGGTCAGGAGGCATAAGCAATGGCTCTGAAGATTACACAGGTAAAGGGCCTGGTGGGCACCAAGCCGAACCACCGCAAGAACATTGAGGCTCTTGGCCTCAAGCGCATCGGTCAGTCCGTAGTTAAGCAGGACACCCCGATCGTTCGCGGTATGGTTCACAAGGTTCGCCACCTGGTCACCGTCGAAGAAGTGGCAGGGGAGTAAACCATGGCTGATATCATCAAGCTGCACGACCTGCGCCCAACCGCAGGAGCAAACAAGCCTAAGACCCGCGTCGGCCGCGGTGAGGCATCCAAGGGTAAGACCGCTGGTCGCGGTACCAAGGGTACCGGTGCTCGTAAGCAGGTTTCCGCTGCTTTCGAGGGTGGCCAGATGCCGATCCACATGCGTCTGCCTAAGTTGAAGGGCTTCAAGAACCCGAACCATGTTGAGTACCAGGTAGTTAACGTTGCTGACCTGGCTGAGAAGTTCGCAGATGGCGGCGACATCACCGTTGCTGACATCGCAGCTGCTGGCCTGGTCCGCGCTAACAAGCCGGTCAAGGTTCTGGGCAACGGCGACATCAACGTTAAGTTGAACGTCACCGCTGACAAGTTCTCCAAGTCTGCTGTAGAGAAGATCGAGGCTGCTGGCGGTTCCGCCAACACCAAGTAATCTCTACTAGGTAGATTTCATCCCCCTCTCCGCACACGCGGGGTAGGGGGATGTTTCCGTTTTGTAGGCATCCTAGTGCCGCTATATAACGTGGCGCCTAGGCTATGCGTGCCATTGGTGCTGAAAATAGTTGACAGGAAACCTTTATTAATAAATAAGGCTCGGGGTATAGCGATTTATATTCACGAGTGTTAGAGTTTCCCTTAGTTGAAAATCATCAAATGTTAAGGAGGCTCTTATGTCGTCTATTTCTTCCCTGCTCGCCACCGCAATTGCTGCGATTATGCCGTTTGCGGGCTCCACCGGACCGGTCGATGCTCAGGACCAGCTGTCCCAGCCGGATCCTGCTGAGACCACCCAAACCGCACCGGCCGAGGCTGGCGAGCAGACCGCTCAGGACCAGCAGCCGGGTGCGCACGCTGAGAAGGGTCGTATCACCGGTGACGAGGAAGACGTCATCAACGGTGACGCCGAGGGCACCGAAGAGGTCGATCCAGGGTTCAACGGCGGCAACTTGCAGAGCGGCAAGTTGGCCGTGCAGCGCGAGCTGGCACTTGCTACCCAGGAGGCCGGCCACGAGTTCATGAACATTGAGTTCAAGGATGATCACTCTGCCCACCTGACCTTCCCGGAGACCTATAACCCGGACAAGGACGAGGCTGCTGTGCAGCGCGTCATGGATGCGCTGAAGGTCAACGGCTATGAGAACATCACCGCTGCCTACTAAAGCGCGAAGACCCTAGATTTGGGCAAAGGAAGAGGGTGGAACGCCTGGGAAAGGCGTTCCACCCTCTGTGCGTATCAGGCCGTGCGGGGTGGGGGGGCTAGGCCTCGTCCACGGTCTTTTCGTATAGGCCAGGGAAGCGGTCATCTGGGTCGGTAACCGCCTTAATAGTCGAAGGAAGGCTGCCACCGTAGAGCTCTTCGAACTTCTCCCGGGAATAGAAGGCCTCGGAGTAGAGGGATTTGTGCCCGCCTAGCTCGTTGACCTTGGATTCGATAACTTTGTTGAAGGCGCCATTATTCGGCGCGGATGGATCGACGTGGTCGCCGTCCACGCCGGACCAGAAGCCGACGTTGACCCAGGTTTGTCCGGGGCGCAGCGGGTAGAGGGGCCATGGGTCGCCGGAGTCAGAGGCAATGTCGCCGGTGCCTACGAGCTTGTCCACGCCATCGCGCAGACGGATGGGGCACAGCCACACCGGTTGAATATCGGAGGCGTTAAAGAACCAGTGGAGGAATTCCGGCAGGTTCTCCGGTGTGACCTCAATATCCTGCACCACGCGCTCGGCGCGCGGCTTGCCGTGCGGCTTTTTGATGAAGTTATATTCCAGCTCGTACTTGCGGTCGAGGCGGACCAGCTTCCAATAGAAGGAGCTGCGGCGAAGCTCACGCGGCCACACCTTGCGCACCTTCGGGTTCTGCGCACCAAAGGCGCGCGAGCACCAGAACCAGTCGGTATCCCAGCGCCAGATGTAATCGCGGATGGTGAGGCGATCGCGGCGGATGCCCGAGGCGTGCTGGAGGCTGCGGTAGTAAATCTTGTCCCGCGTGTAATCGGAGGTTGGGCCCTCTTCATCGGTAAAGCGGGCGAAGACAAGGTAGGCCTCGTCTTCGGAAAAGACCACGCCGTCGAGGCCATGGACGGGCTCGCCGCGGTGGGTGTGGGAAGAGGCGACGTCGGCAAGCACGCGGCTTGCCTCCTCCACGGTGTGGAACCGCTCTTCGCGCAGCTCTACATAGGCGGGCACGGGTTCCAGCTCAATCTTGAGGCGCACCGCGTAGCCCAGCGAGCCATAGGAGTTGGGGAACAGGCGGAAGAGATCAACGTTGGACTCACGGGAGCAGGTGAGAATTTCGCCGGTGCCGGTGAGGACATCCATCTCCAGCACGGACTCGTGGGGGAGGCCGTTGCGGAAGCTGGTAGATTCCACGCCCATGCCAGTTACCGCACCGCCCAAAGTAATGGTCTTAAGCTGCGGGACGACGAAGGGCATGAGGCCATGGGGCAGGGTGGCATCGACTAAGTCCTCATAGGTGCACATGCCCTGCACATCGGCGGTGCGGGCAACTGGGTCGACCTCAATGACGCCGCTAAGGCCGGACACATCGAGGCCCTCCTGCTCCTCGCTGCGGCTGCGGAAGAGGTTGGAGGTCTTCTTGGCTAGGCGTACGCGCTTTCCGGCCGGGACAGCACGGAAGCTCGCCAGCAGCTTATCGACGCCCTCCTGGTGCGCCTGCCACCCCACCGGCTCAATGGGCATGGCATCCACCGGCCGCGGCTGGGCGGCGGCGAGCCGTTCGCGCAGGTTATCAATGAGAGTCATGGCACCCCTCCTTAAAAGCGGCTATCTTCCCACCAGCGGCGCTCAGGCACGCCGGCGCGGGAGCCGGCCTCGCCCAGCTTGACGCCGAGGAAGTGATACAGGTTGATGATATTGCGCTCAAAGCCCCACTCGGATCCGGCCATATAAATGCCATAGAGGCGGGCGGTGGGCAGGCCCACGGTTGCGCAGGCCTCGTCCCAATTCTCCTTCAGGTTCTCGCACCAGTCATGCAGCGTGCGCATGTAGTCAAAGCGAAGGGACTCGGTGTGGATGACTTCGAAGCCATTGTCTTGCATCGCCTTGGTGACATTGCCGGAGCCGGTGAGCTCGCCGTCCGGGAAGATATAGCGGTCAATGAAGCCGCCCTTGGGGGTCTTGTGATTATCCGGGTAGGTGATGTTGTGGTTGAGCATCAGGCCGCCGACCTTCAACTTGCCGTGCAGGAATTTGAAGAAGTCGTTGTAGTTCTTCACGCCAATGTGCTCAATAATGCCGATGGCGGAGATAGCATCGAAGCCCTCTTCGGTGATATCGCGGTAATCCATGAAGCGGACCTCCGCCAAGTCTTGGAGGCCTTCCTCCTCAATCTTGCGCTGGCCCCACTCGGCCTGTTCCTTGGATAGGGTGACGCCGATGGACTTCACGCCGCGGCGCGCCGCGTAGCGCACCATGCCGCCCCAGCCGCAGCCCACATCCAAGTGGCGGTCGCCTTCCTTGAGGCGCAGCTTGTCAAAGATCAGGCGGTACTTATTCTCCTGCGCTTCCTCTAGCGTGGCGTCTGGGGAGGGGTAGTAGGCGCAGGTATAGGTCATTGAATCGCCCAAGAAGAGCTCGTAGAAATCATTGCCCACGTCATAGTGATCAGAAATGACATCAGCATCGCGCTGTTTCGAGTGCTTGGATAGGCCGTCGTGTAGCTTGCGGCGCAACCAGGAAGCCCGCTCCACCTCAGGGACCGGCTGGATCTGGAAGGCGCCCATGGACGCTAGGGAACGAACGACGCGGGCCAGGGTCTTGGCATCCGGCTTCTGGAATTTGTCATACATGGCATGCAGCGCGTCAAAAATGCCATAGGGGTGGGCTGGGTGATCGCCATGCACCGTAATGCCGTCCGTGACATAAGCGCGCGCAAATCCCACGTCGCCGGGGTGGGTAGCGATAAAGGAGAGGCCCTCGAGACTATTAATAGTCACCTTGTACTGGGCGTCTTCCGGTCCGGTCGCGGACCCATCGAAGGCCTCCCAGCGGAAGGGGTTGGGGCTAGGGACAAAAACGTCGATGATCTCAGCAATGGTCATCGGCGTGAATTTCTTGCTCATAAGTACTTCTTTCGAAACATTTGGTTCACACCAATAACGGCCTCGAAGCGCGAAGGGCTGTGAGGTCGGAGATATTTCAGGAGAATTGCGTGTGTGCAATACCCCCTCATGGTAAACCCCAGATGCAAAACGCGCGAAAGAACAAGCAATCATGGTCACACTATTGGGTCTTAATGTGGCTATGCGGGGCAAGGCTGGTAGGGTAATGGGGTCATAAGTGTTCAACCGTCCCTGAAGGAAACCTGAATTTCCCCTAAGCTTTCTGGCGCAGGGGGTGCGGTTTCCTAGGGGTAGATGAGTTTCCACCTCCGTGAATGAATGCGAAACCCTCCCTAGATTTCGCGTTCGGCAGCGGTAGGCCAGGAGGATTTTGTAGTGTCCGCCATTGTCCAGGCTTTTAAGGATGCCGACCTGCGTAAGAAGATCATCTTCACCATCGTGATGATCATCGCGTACCGCGTCGGTGCACAGATCCCGTCCCCGGGTGTTGACTATGCGTCTATTGCTGGCCGTTTGCGCCAGTTGACCGAGCAGTCCGGTGACCTTTACTCCGTCATCAACCTCTTCTCGGGTGGTGCGCTGCTGCAGCTGTCGATCTTCGCCATCGGCATCATGCCGTACATTACGGCGTCGATTATTGTGCAGCTGCTGACTGTGGTCATTCCCCGCTTTGAGGAATTGAAGAAGGAGGGCCAATCCGGTCAGGCCAAGATGACCCAGTACACCCGCTACTTGACCCTCGCGTTGGCGTTGCTGCAATCCTCCGGCATTGTCGCGCTGGCAGACCGCGAGCAGCTGCTGGGTCAGGGCGTACAGGTCCTGGCAGCTGATCGTAACTTCTTTACCCTCATCGTCTTGGTCATCACCATGACCTCCGGCGCTGTGCTGGTGATGTGGATGGGTGAGCTCATCACCGAAAAGGGCATCGGTAACGGTATGTCCCTGCTCATCTTCGCTGGTATCGCAACTCGCCTGCCAACCGATGGTGTAAGCATCCTGCAGAACAATGGTGGACTCGTCTTCGCCATGGTCGTAGCCGGCTTGGTCATCCTGGTTGTTGGCATTACCTTCATCGAGCAGGGCCAGCGCCGCATTCCGGTTCAGTACGCAAAGCGCATGGTCGGCCGCCGCCAGTACGGTGGTTCCTCTACCTACCTGCCGCTGAAGGTCAACCAGGCCGGCGTTATCCCGGTCATCTTCGCTTCCTCCCTTATCTACATGCCGGTCCTCATTACCCAGATTGTGAACTCTGGCTCTCCCGGCACGCCAGATAACTGGTGGCAGCGCAATGTCATCGCGCACCTGCAGGCACCTTCCTCCTGGCAGTACATCGTGCTGTACTTCGTCCTGACCATCTTCTTCGCTTACTTCTATGTCTCGGTTCAGTACGATCCGGCAGAGCAGGCGGATAATATGAAGAAGTACGGCGGCTTTATTCCGGGTATTCGCCCGGGCCGTCCGACCGCGGAGTACCTTGGTTATGTGATGAACCGTCTGCTGTGCGTGGGCGCCCTGTACCTGGCAGTTATTGCCATCCTGCCGAATATCCTCTTGGATCTCGGCGTGGGCCGCTCCTCCGCCAGCGGCACGTCCGCCTTTGGTGGTACGGCCATCCTGATTATGGTCTCCGTCGCTTTGACTACGGTCAAGCAGATCGAGTCCCAGCTACTGCAATCCAACTACGAAGGACTACTTAAGTAATGCGTCTTGTACTTCTAGGACCTCCCGGTGCCGGCAAGGGCACCCAGGCAGCTATCCTCAGCGAGAAGCTAAACGTTCCGCACATCTCCACCGGCGACCTGTTCCGCGCCAATATCGGCGAGGGCACCCCGTTGGGTGTAGAGGCAAAGTCCTACATCGATGCAGGCAAGCTGGTACCTACCGACGTCACTGCCCGCATGGTCGAGGACCGCCTTAACCAGGATGACGCCAAGAATGGCTTCCTGCTGGACGGCTTCCCACGTACCACCGAGCAAGCAGACATCCTGGAGGAGCTGCTGGCTAAGAAGGGCGAGAAGCTCGACGGTGTTCTCAACTTCGAGGTCTCCGAGGATGTTGTGGTTGAGCGCATGATGGCCCGTGGCCGCGCCGACGATAACGAGGAGACCATCCGCACCCGCCTCAGTGTCTACCGCGAGGAAACCTTCCCGCTTATCGAGCACTACGGCGATGCCATCATCTCCATCAAGGCCGAAGGCACCGTGGAGGAAATCAACGCCCGTGCGATGGAAGCCCTGGGTAAGTAAGCATGGCTTTTCGACGCCGCAGTAAGCGCATCCCCGCCCGCACCCCGGGCGAGCTAGACGCCATGCAGGCCGCCGGCGAGATTGTTGGCAAGGCACTGCAGGAAGCCCGCGCTGCTGCGGCGTCTGGTGTATCTACCCTCGAGCTGGATGCGGTGGCTGAGCAGACCATTCGCGATGCCGGCGCCTATCCCACCTTCAAGGGGTACGAGGGGTTTCCGGGCTCCATCTGTGCTTCTGTTAATGACGTCATCGTGCACGGCATTCCGGATAAGGAAACCATCCTGGCAGAAGGCGACTTGGTGTCCATCGATTGCGGTGCCACGCTGGACGGTTGGGTAGGCGATAGTGCCTGGTCCTTCGCGGTGGGAGAGCTCGATGCTGATGTCGCGGCCCTCAACACGGCCACCGAGTATGTCCTTATGGAGGGCATGCAGGCTATGGTTCCGGGCAATCTGCTTACCGACGTCTCCCATGCCCTAGAGCAAGCCACCCGCCGGGCCGAGCAGAAGTTCGGCGTGGATCTTTTCATCGTGGATGGCTATGGCGGTCACGGCATTGGCCGCACCATGCACGAGGATCCTTACCTGGCCAATGAGGGGCGCCCGGGCCGTGGCCCGCTGATCCAAGAAGGCTCTGTGCTGGCCATTGAACCCATGCTAACTTTGGGCACAGAGGATTCCGCCGTGCTAGAAGATGACTGGACGGTCGTTACCCTCGATGGCTCCTTTGCCGCTCACTGGGAGCATACGGTGGCCGCGACGGCCGATGGTCCCCGTATTCTCACCCGCCGCTACTGACATTTATTCCCCGATATTGCCTGTTGCACTAGGCATACGCCCCTGAAAGGTTTATACTCACAGCCATGTCTAAATTTAGCTTCCGCAAGATCCGTGCCACGGTTGCAGCGCCCGCAGTCGCTGGCGTGATGGCCTTGAGCACCACCGTTGCGGCTCCTGCCGCTTCCGCCCAGGAGATTCCGAACCTGGATCAGCTCAGCTCCAAGGCAAATTCCGACCTCGCTCAGTTCTCTTCCCAGTCCGGACTGGACCAGCTCACCGCTGAGGCAAAGAAGCAGCTGGATAACTTCTACGGCCAGAGCCGCGAGCAGGCCTGGAATACCCGCAACCAGATCTTGGACCAGGCAGAAAAGTTCTCCCCGGAGCTGGCTCCTAGCGTCCAGACCGCTGTGGACGGCGCCGTAGAATTCCTCTTCCCAGGCTTGATTGCACAGAAAAATGAGGAAGCACGCAAGGCCCGCGAGGCCGCTGCTCGCGCCAACGCTGAGCGCGTCGCTGCCGAGAAGGCTCGTTCTGAGGCTGCAGCACGCAAGGCGGAAGCACAGCGTCGTGCTAACCAGTTCGACCGTGGCCCGTGCCCGACCGATGCGAAGGTTTGTGTCGACCTCAATGGTCGACGCACCTGGCTGCAGGATGGCGGCAAGGTGTCCTACGTGTCCCCGGCAATGTCCGCCGGCATGCGCGGTCAGGAAACCCCACGCGGTACTTTCCATGTGACCCGCAAGGTAGAGCATGAGATTTCCCGCGAGTTCAATAACGCACCGATGCCGTACTCCATCTACTTCACCAATAACGGTCACGCCTTCCACCTGGATGACCCGGCTGTTGATTCCAATGGCTGCGTTCACCTTCCGCCAGACGCTGCAAAGCGCTACTGGGATAATGTACAGGTTGGCGATAAGGTCTTTATCTACTAAGGCCCGCGCTTAAGCGAAAGCCTCATCCCCCGAACCGGCTCCCGAGAAGGAGACCTGGTTCGGGGGATTTTGCTGGCTTAGGGTGAGTGGCGGGCGAGTGAGCGGGGCGTCGGAAAGCGCAGCGGTTTGGAAAACGTGTCGCTGCAGCGTATGCTGTTAAGTCGGTGTATAGCGTCAGCGAGGCTGGCGCGGATACGCCACCGCAGTAGACAACAAACATGCAGGTGACGGCGCACTTGTCCGTCGCCAGAAAAGTAGAGGTTATGGCTAAGGAAGGCGCAATCGAGGTAGAAGGCCGCATTATCGAGCCTTTGCCCAACGCAATGTTCCGTGTCGAGCTCGACAATGGACACAAGGTTCTTGCACACATTTCTGGCAAGATGCGTCAGCACTACATTCGCATCCTCCCAGAGGATCGCGTGGTTGTAGAGCTGTCTCCTTATGACCTGACCCGCGGACGCATCGTCTACCGCTACAAGTAAAGACAGTAAGCCTCCTCACCCAAGGGTGAACCTGTAGGTTCACCCTGTCCACCTCAGGCTACGGTGGCCTGAGCCCGCACTGGTAAGCAACCCAAGGATTCCCGGCACGGTCCGGGCGAAGCGTTGCATGGAGCGGGACGGATGGGGAGAAAACCGCCGTAACAACCCGAAAGGACACGCCATATGGCACGTCTAGCTGGTGTTGACCTTCCCCGCAATAAGCGCATGGAGGTCGCTCTCACCTACATCTACGGCATCGGTCCAACCCGTGCCAAGGAACTGCTAGAAAAGACTGGCATTTCTCCTGACCTGCGCACTGACAACCTGGATGATGACCAGCTGTCGGCGCTCCGTGACGCAATTGAGGCTACCTGGAAGGTTGAGGGTGACCTCCGCCGTCAGGTTCAGGCTGATATCCGCCGCAAGATTGAAATCGGAAGCTACAAGGGTCTGCGCCACCGCCGTGGCCTGCCTGTACGTGGCCAGCGCACCAAGACCAATGCGCGCACTCGTAAGGGTCCGAAGAAGACGATCGCAGGAAAGAAGAAGTAATTCATGCCTCCAAAGACTCGTTCCGGCGCGCGCCGTTCCGGCCGTCGCGTCGTAAAGAAGAATGTGGCCCTCGGCCACGCATACATCAAGTCCACCTTCAATAACACCATCGTCTCGATCACCGATCAGACCGGTGCTGTTATCTCTTGGGCATCCTCCGGCCACGTTGGCTTCAAGGGTTCCCGTAAGTCGACTCCGTTCGCCGCTCAGATGGCAGCCGAGAACGCTGCACGCAAGGCAATGGATCACGGCATGAAGAAGGTTGACGTATTCGTCAAGGGTCCGGGCTCCGGCCGCGAGACCGCCATCCGTTCCCTGCAGGCTGCAGGCCTCGAGGTTTCCTCGATCACGGATGCAACCCCACAGCCGCACAACGGCTGCCGTCCGACCAAGCGCCGCAAGGTTTAAGGGAAAGGAAGAGGTAAGAAAATGGCTCGTTACACTGGCCCCGCTACCCGCGTATCCCGCCGTCTTCGCGTCGACTTGGTCGGCGGCGATATGGCATTCGAGCGCCGCCCGTACCCACCGGGACAGGCTGGCCGCAACCGCATCAAGGAATCTGAGTACCTGCTGCAGCTCCAGGAGAAGCAGAAGGCAAAGTACACCTACGGTGTGCTGGAGCGTCAGTTCCGTCGCTACTACGCAGAGGCTAACCGCCTCCCGGGCAAGACCGGCGATAACCTGGTTATCCTGCTCGAGTCCCGCCTGGACAACGTAGTTTACCGTGCAGGTCTGGCACGCACCCGCCGCCAGGCTCGCCAGCTTGTCTCCCACGGTCACTTCACCGTGAACGGCAAGAACATCAACGTTCCTTCCTACAAGGTCACCCAGTACGACATCATCGATGTCCGTGACCGCTCCAAGAAGATGGAATGGTTCGAAGATGCTCAGGACGCCCTCATCGATGCCAACGTACCGGCATGGCTGCAGGTTGTTCCTGATACCCTGCGCATCCTCGTGCACCAGCTGCCCGAGCGCGCTCAGATCGACATTCCGCTGCAGGAGCAGCTCATCGTCGAGCTTTACTCGAAGTAAACTGTTATACCGCACGGCCTGTAATGGTCTGGCGGATAACCAGGAATCTTCAATCCCGAAGATTTTTACCCCTCTACCGGCGTCAAATAGCGGTCGCCGAAAAGGAGAATTTCAATGCTCATTTCCCAGCGTCCTCAGCTCACCGAGGAATTCATCGACTCGTCTCGTTCCAAGTTCGTCATCGAACCGCTCGAGCCGGGCTTTGGCTACACCCTCGGTAACTCGCTGCGTCGTACGCTGCTGTCTTCCATTCCGGGTGCAGCGGTAACCTCCATCAAGATCGATGGTGTTCTCCACGAGTTCACCACCATCAACGGTGTGAAGGAAGACGTTTCCGAGATCATCTTGAACATCAAGAGCATGGTGCTTTCTTCCGACTCCGATGAGCCGGTTGTTATGTACCTGAGCAAGGAAGGCCCGGGCGATGTCACCGCGGGCGATATCCAGCCTCCGGCTGGTGTGGAGATCCACAACCCGGATCTGCACATCGCTTCCCTGAATGACACCGCCAAGCTGGACATTGAGCTCGTCGTCGAGCGCGGCCGTGGCTATGTCCCAGCCGCTCCTACCTCCGGTGAGATCGGCCGTATCCCGGTCGACCAGATTTACTCCCCGGTTCTCAAGGTCTCCTACAAGGTCGAGGCAACTCGTGTTGAGCAGCGCACCGACTTTGACAAGCTGACCATCGACGTCGAAACCAAGAACTCGATTTCTGCCCGCGATGCCCTGGCTTCCGCCGGCGGCACCCTGGTCGAGCTCTTCGGCCTGGCTCGCGAGCTGAATAACGCTGCCGAAGGCATCGAAATCGGACCCTCCCCGCAGGAGACCGAGTACATCGCTGCTTATGGCATGCCGATCGAGGACCTGAACTTCTCCGTCCGCTCTTATAACTGCCTGAAGCGTCAGGAGATCCACACCGTGGGCGAGCTTGCTGAATGCACCGAGTCCGACCTGCTGGATATCCGCAACTTCGGCCAGAAGTCGATCAATGAGGTAAAGATCAAGCTGGCTAACTTGGGCCTGGCTCTCAAGGACACCCCTGAGGACTTCGACCCGACCCAGCTCGAGGGCTATGACGCAGAAACCGGTGACTTCAAGGATCCGGCTGCTGAGGATTCCGAGTAAAGAACCCCGCTGACTTGCGGCAATGACCTAATTGCCGCGCGCTCAACTTTTACCGCATACGAGGAGTACACAATGCCAACCCCTAAGAAGGGTGCCCGTCTCGGCGGCTCCGCCAAGCAGCAGGCTCACATGCTGAGCAACTTGGCAGCCAGCCTGATCGAGCACGGCGCTATCAAGACCACCGATGCCAAGGCGAAGGTTCTTCGCCCGTACATCGAAAAGATCATCACCAAGGCTAAGTCCGGCACCGTTGCTGACCGCCGCGCAGTCCTGAAGCTCATCCCGCGCAAGGATGTTGTTTCTTACCTGTTCGACGAGGTTGCCCCGAAGTTTGAGAACCGTGAGGGCGGCTACACCCGCACCATCAAGCTGGACAACCGCGCCGGTGACAACGCCCCGATGTCCCAGATCTCCCTCGTTCTCGAGGAGACCGTGACCTCCGAGGCTAACCGCGCTACCCGCGCTGCCGCATCCAAGGCCGCAGAGGCTGAGGAAGCTAAGGCAGACGAGGCTGCTGAGACCGAGGCACCTGCCGAGGAGACCGCAGCTGAGGAGTCCGAGGAGAAGTAATTTCCCTTCGGCCCTAGCGCTTCGCCGCCGCCTTTCCCACTCGTGGGAGGGCGGCGGCTTTTTCATGTCCGCATCCCAGTAAGGGGGCGTTGCACGGCCGACCCAGCGCCGGCGGGCAGTTAATCCTCCGGTAGCATGAAGCCCACTATGACAGATGCAGCATCGACTTCCCCCGAAGGGCCGGCGGACGGGTTTGTTCGCCTGCGCTTGGACTTGGCTTATGACGGCACGGACTTTCATGGCTGGGCCAAGCAGAAGGGCGGTCTGCGCACGGTGCAAGGCGTCCTCGAAGAGAAGCTCGCGATGATTGCGCGCACGGAGGTGCCGCTTACGGTCGCTGGGCGCACGGATGCCGGCGTTCACGCTCGTGGCCAGGTGGCGCATGTGGACGTTCCCACGGAGATGCTGGCGCAGCGCTCGGTGGCGGGGGAGCCGGGGAAGCTGGTGCGTCGGCTAGCAAAGCTTCTGCCAGAAGATGTTCGGGTGCACGGCTGCGAGTTTGCCCCCGCGGGTTTTGATGCGCGGTTTTCGGCGCTGCGGCGGCGCTACGTCTATCGGATTACTACCAATCCGCGCGGCGCGCTGCCGACCCGGGCGCGGGATACTGCCGAGTGGATTAAGCCGGTGGATATCGATGCCATGCAAGAAGCCGCTACCGCCCTGGTGGGCCTGCACGATTTTGCGGCCTTTTGTAAGGCCAAGCCGAACGCCACGACCATCCGTGAATTGCAGGAATTTTCCTGGCGCGACGTTTCCACCCCCGAAGAACCGGAGCTTTTTGAGGCCCGCGTGAGCGCCGATGCGTTTTGCTGGTCGATGGTGCGCTCGCTGGTGGGCTGTTGCCTGCGCGTGGGCGAGGGGCGGCGCGATACCGACTTCGCCGCGGCACTGCTGCAGGAGACGAAGCGCTCTTCCAGCATCCCCGTGGCCCCGGCAAAGGGACTCTCGCTCGTCGCCGTTGATTACCCAGCGGCGGACAAGCTAGCCGCGCGCGCCGAGGTCACCCGCGAAAGGCGCAGCGCTGACTAACGCCCAAGTGGCAGCGGTCGCCTACCTGGGATAGCCTGTGTGCTGGGTGTACACAGACTTTTCGGGGGAAAATCATGGCACGTCCGCTGCCTACTACCAAGGCCCAGGTATCGGGTCATAAATTCTTGCGCCGCCGCGTCGAGCATGGGCTCGTCTTAGGCGATATCCGCATGATTCACGATCCTTTGGCTAGGCGCCGCAAAGCGCTCCTTTTCGGCGGGGTCGGCGTCGCCTTCCTTGCGGTGGGCTCTGGCATGTTGGCCTGGCTGCAGCCGAGCCCGCAGCCGGGTGATGCGCCGATTGTGCGCTCGGAGCAGGGCCAGCTCTTTGTGGATGTCAATGACACCTACCACCCGGTTTTCAACCTGGCTTCGGCGCGCATTATCGCCGGGCAGGCGGCCGAGGCGCAGACCATTGGGGATGAGCACCTGCAAGAAGCGCTACTGGGCTCACCGGTGGGTATCTCGGATGCCCCTGGGTACCTCGCGGCGGCAGGCGAGAATCCCCAAGAGCGATGGGCAGCGTGTTTGGCCGGCAAGGATGAGGCGCCGTCTACAGATAACCCGACCAGCATTGGCGGTCACCAGGTAGCGTCGCAGGAGGTTATTGTCCTTGCCGAGCCCGAGCAGAAAAGCCTCGGTGAGGAGCGCGCCGCACTGGTGGAATCCGAGGGCACGCAGTGGCTTGTCACCCAGGAAGGCCGCGTGGCGCTGCCAGATCCCTCCAGCACCGAAGGGCGTGTCGTGCGTCGGGCGGTGGGCGTGGACGATAGTACCCACACTTGGCCCGTGCCACCCGAGCTGCTCAATGCCTTTGCGGAGCTGCCACCGCTGAACTTTCCGGCCGAACCACCCGAGGTCGTCGATACCGGCCAAGGTTTGTGGGCGCGTACGTCCGAGGGCGTAGCTGAGCTCACGCCTACGCAGGCGGAGATACTCACAGGCGTGGGTGCCAAGGAGACAACAGCCACGCCGCAGGAGATTGCTGCGCTTGCCGACGCCCCCTTAAACCTCAACCTTCCCTCCACGTCCTTCCGCTTCCTAAGCCCGGACGATGGCTGGATGTGTGCTGCTAACGAGGGCGGCGGGGTAGTGGTACCTGCCCAAGCGGGCACTGTCGCCTTGGCAGGTGAGTCGGTGGCCCATCGCTTTGGTGGGCTCAACGCTGGTGGCGTAGGCGTAGACAGCGGCCATGGCTATCACGTGGTTTCACCCACGGGCCAACGGCACGAGGTCAAGGACAAGGAGACCTTGGAAGCCCTTGGTACTGGCGTGGGCGCACAGGTGCCGTGGGAGATCCTGCGGTTGCTGCCGGAAGGCTCCGCGCTCAACCGTGAGCAGGCGCTGCAGGTTAGCTCTTAGGTCGTAGCCCGCGCCATACCGCCCACGCAGCAAGCGCCAGCGCTAATCCACCCAGCACCCAGGCGCTGCGTGTGGGGGCGCGCGAGTCGCCTTCGTCGGCGGGGCGGATGGTCATAGCCCGAGTATCGACTTCTGCGGCGGACTCCACGTGGGTGAGCACGGTGAGCGGGTCGATGAAGCCGTGGCCTGGTTCCGCGGCGTCCTCCAAACGTTTGCGGAGGGCGGCGGGGCTATCGTCGGGAAAGCGCTGCGTCAAAAGGGCAGCGGTGCCGCTGACCACCGGCGCGGCAAAAGAGGTGCCATGGAACTGCGCCGTTCCGTCCGTGCCTTCCTTACCATCGGCCCATCCACCCGCGGGGTTGAGCGCTAGCGGAATGAAACCTTGCGCAGCGAGCTGGGGGCCATCGGCCGAATTAAGAGAGTAGTCAGCGAGTTCGTGTGAATCCGCTTGGGCGCTTACTGAGAGCACCGTGGGCGAATCCGCCGGAAAGACGCGGTCACCCATCTCACAGCTGCCAGAGGACGCATTGCCGGATGCCGCGATCACCACGGCCCCGGAGTCTTCCGCATGCGCCAAAGCACGATCCAATCGGGAAGTATCGACCTGCGCGGCCACATCTGGCGGGACACAGGAGACAACGGAGATGTTGATGACGCGGGCACCGGCAGCGGCGGCGTCATCAATGGCGCGGGCCAGGGTGTCCAGCGATCCGGTGGTACTGTCCTCCGCTTCCTGGCGATAGTGCGCGCTGGTCTGGCGCACAGCGTAGATTTCTGCTCGCGGGGCGATACCGATATCGTGTCCGGCGATGACACCGGCCACGACGGTGCCGTGCAGGTCGCAATCGCGATGCGGCTCTGGGGACTCCGGCGCGACAAGGTCCGCGCCACTGCTGAGATGCCGCAGTTGGTCGTGACGGGCAACGCCAGTATCGATAACGGCTACTTTGACGCCTTCCCCGGTAGCAAAGGAATGTAAACGGGCCCGGTAGTCTAGCTGCTCCTCGCTTGGTTGGGGCGAAAGCGGTGAGGAATGCGCGGCGGCGCATTCGCGGTCCGGCTCGCGAGCAGCCGCATAGGGAGCAGCAGTCAGTCCTGCAGCGAATGCAACTACTAAAGCGGCAGGTAGCACGCGCATTATCCAAGCCCCCTGATGAGCACGAAGACACCGGCTAGGTGCGCGGCCAGCGGCAAACTAGCGGCAATGGCGAGGGATTCTATGCGTTCAAACCACGCGATGGTGGTGGGCTCGAGCCCGTCCACCTTGGGCGCCCACAGCGGGGCGCTCAGCATGGCGAGGAGAACCAGGCAGGCAACAAGGATTGGTGCCCAGGCATCGGCAATCCCGGAATTCGCCACCGCGTGGGTAGCGCACAAGCACGTAGCGAGACAGGCGGTCATCGCCAGCAGCATCAGGGCCCAGCTAGCCAACGCACGACCGTGCCGGGCGGCATGCATAACGACGGCACCCGCGGTGGTCACGCAGAGTGCTTGGACGAAGCCCGCGCCGGTGTGCTCAGCACCAAAGAGCACCGCAACGTACTCGGCGAGAGAATCGGGCGCGCCGCTCGTCGGCGCCAAGGCCGGACCACTGCCCGTCAGCGAGAGGGCGAAAAGAGCCGGAATGAGACAGAGCGCCAGCCCACAGCACATTCCCTCATAGGCGCTGCCGGCGCGCCGGGCACGGATATCGACATCCGGCTGGACGGCATCCGAAACCGCGAGGTCTTGGCCGGCCGTGGGCAGCTGCGGGACTTTGAGTCCAGCGGTGGCAACGGTCAGCGCAGGAGCTGCGGCCAACAGGATAATGCCGGCGATCACCACGCAGGCGGCAGCCGCCGTACCGTGGCTGCCCTGGAGACCCGTCCCTGGTCCGGGCAGCAGGTAGCCCAAAGCCGCGACCAACAACAGCACCGAGACGGTGAGTGCCACGGCAGTAGTGCGAACCGTGCTCAACCCGGTGACGTGGCAGGCAAGCAGCGCGATGAGGAGGGCGACGCAGGCGGTGAGTGCGGCAAAGGGGGCTTCGCCAAGCGAGGGCGAAATCACCACCCAGCCACACGCCATGCCGGCTACCAGGCTAAGGTGTACCAGCGATAAGGCCCGGGTCCACAAGGCGAGCAACAGGGCTCCAGCGGTCAACGCCGCCCACGCCGCGAGGGGAAGGGTGCTAACCCACACGAGGGCGAAGGCGGCAAGCATTCCTGCCCATGCCCAGACGGTGGGAAGGGCGGCGGTAGTATCTTCCTCAGCCGCGGCGGCGAGCGATTCCGCCGCATCCCGAATCACCGGTGCAGGCCGGCGCTCGCGCGGACTAATAACCAGGATGGAGCCTTCCGTGAGCGCAGTGGCAGCCAATGGGGCGGTGAGATCGATGGCGCGGCCGGAGGCTGTGCTCGCGCGCCAAGGCTCAGAAATGGTGGGCGCATCCACCAAGTCAGTGATTTCCGCCAAAAGCTCGCCCACGCTGGAGCTTAGCGGTAGCGCCACGTCCGCCTCCTTGTGGAAGGTGCCGGCATGAATGCGAACGGTAAGGCGCAGATGATGCGCCGTTGCAGTAGTCATGATGTCCCCCGAAAAATGTATGGATTGTGGGCGTCCCCCTTGCCCAATGCCACATATTGTGGCTTACTAGTGGCGACGTGTCCACCGCAGCGCGGGGAATCTTGGCAGGGGGCCAAGGGCGCTTGGCGCGTGGCTCGGGGGAGGTTATTTAGGCATGCTTGGGATCGGGGATACCCGCGTCATTGAGCCGTTGACCATGCCACTACGGGATGCTGCGCCGCCGCTGCCCACCGGCAGCATCGAGGCCGAGGAGGTCCCAGAGGCGGTGCGTCCACAACCGGTGCCGCTGGTGCGGCTGCTGCTGCCGGTGGTGATGATTGCGGCGATGCTCGGCATGGTCGCCCTCATGGTGTTAGGCGCTGGGGATTCCCGGCAGATTAGCCCGATGGCCTTGATGTTTCCATTGATGATGCTGGCGAGTATGGCCATGATGTTTGGGCCCAATAACAGTGGGCAGGATCCGGATGAAACCCGGCGTACCTACCTGCGCCACATCAAAGCCTTGCGGGAAAAGGCGCTGCGCAATGCGTCGGCGCAGCGTGCACATGAAAGCTATCGCCACCCGGCACCGGTGGAACTTAGCGCTCTAGTCGGCTCGCGCCGCATGTGGGAGCGTGGCCCGGATGACTCGGACGCCCTCGAGGTACGCGTGGGAACTGGACCAACGACGTTGTGCACCCCCATCAACGTGCCGGATTCCGGCGCCACTGAAGACCTGGACCCGGTGTGTGCGGTAAGCATGCGCCAGACCATTAAGGCGGTGGGCACCGTTCCCGATATGCCGGTGGTTATCCAACTGCAGGCCTTTCGCTTCTTGTCCGTGTCCGGAATGGCGTCGACTCGGAGCGAAGAGCCCGCAGATCCCTCCCGCGATATGGTGCGCGCAATGGTGCTGCAGATGGCCTTGGCGCATGGCCCGGAAACCTGCGGGATCGAGGCCATCGGTGGCCAGTGGGAGTGGCTGAAGTGGCTGCCCCATGCGCGCACACCGGAAAAGGCGCGCTTTCGCATCCTCATAGTCGATGGCGTGCTGACCACGGGCACCGAGGACTTCTTCCATGATGATTCCTACACCACCATCATTGAGGTCGGTGGGGCGCCGTCTTCGGCGCTGGGGGTACGCGCCGAGCACGAAGGACTAAGCCTCGTGGCAGGGGAGCAGCTGCAGGTGGTCACCGCGGCAGGGGTGGAAGACCTCGGTTCTCCCGACGGAATGAGTACGGCCGGCGCGACCTTGCTTGCGCGCAGTATGGCCTCCTACCGCCGCCCCGATAGCACTTCTGGCAGGCGCGGCAGTGACCTTATGGGCCTTCTGGGCTATCGCGATGTGGAAGAGCTAGCGGCCAGTGGCATGTGGCATGGCCGAGAGGGTTCGGCGCGTCTCATGGTGCCCATCGGCATCGATACGGTGGGCCAGCCCGTCACGGTAGATCTCAAGGAATCTGCCCACGGCGGTATGGGCCCGCACGGCCTGTGCATCGGTGCGACTGGCAGCGGAAAGTCGGAGCTGCTGCGCACCCTTGTCACCGCGTTGGCGGCTACCCATAGCCCGGACGAGCTTAACCTCGTGCTCGTGGATTTCAAGGGCGGCGCGACATTCTTAGGATGCGACCGCCTGCCGCATACCTCCGCGGTGATTACCAACCTGGAGGAGGAATCTACGCTGGTAGAGCGCATGTATGATGCCATCTCCGGCGAGATGAACCGCCGCCAAGAACTGCTGCGTACCGCCGGAAACTTTGCCAATGTCGGCGAGTACAACGCCTCTGCCACCGCGGTGCGTGAGCACGGGCCTCTGCCGGCCTTGGTCATTGTGGTCGATGAGTTCTCGGAGCTTTTGGGCCAGCACCCGGATTTCGCGGAACTTTTTGTCGCCGTCGGCCGCTTGGGGCGCAGTCTCCACGTGCACCTGCTTTTGGCCTCCCAAAGACTCGAAGAAGGCCGCTTGCGGGGGCTCGATTCCCACTTGTCCTACCGAATCGGCCTGAAAACCTTCTCCTCAGCGGAATCCCGCCAGGTATTGGGCGTGACCGATGCCTACCACCTGCCCGGCCAGCCCGGCGCGGGCTACCTCAAATCCGATGCCGAGGCCTTGACCCGCTTCCAAGCTTCCTACGTGTCCGGGCCCCTGCCGCGCCGGGCGCTTGCCGACGCCTCCCCGGACCACCCCGCAGCCTCCCACGGCCGCGTGCAGCTCTTTCATGGCTGGTCCCAGGAAGAGGACAATACTAGCGCTGCGGTGGTTCTCGATGACTCCACCACTGTGCTTACCGAGGTCGTGCGCGCCGCGGCGGAAGAGGCCCACCTGCGCGATCAATCGGCGCACCGCATCTGGCTGCCGCCGCTACCGCCGGTCATTGAGCTATCCGCGTTGCCGGGGCTTTCCGGTGCAGATGACGCGGGTGCAGTCTCGCCCGCAGTGGACCAAGGGTCGCTGCGCGCGCCCATCGGCATTATCGATAGGCCGTACTACCAACGCCAGGACGAGCTGATTATTGATTTCACCCAGCACGGCGGACACATGGCCCTGTGTGGCGGTCCACAGTCCGGTAAATCGAGTGCGCTGCGCACGATCGTCTCTGCGCTAGCTCTACGGCATGATCCGCAGGCGGCACGCTTCTACGTCATCGATCTTGGCGGCGGTCAGCTAGCATCCCTGGAGCGACTGCCCCACGTGGCCGGAGTTGCCGGGCGCGAGGAGGGCGAAAAGGTACGGCGCATCGTCGACGAAGTAGCTGGCTTTATCCGCCGCCCAGAACGGTGCGCAACCTTCCTTGTCATTGATGGCTGGCACCACATCGGTACCTCGAATGCGGAGTTTGAAGACATAGCGGAGAAGGTTACCGAGATCGTCGCCGATGGCGCCTCCGCCCACGTGCACGTCATCATTGCCACTTCGCGGTGGACCACGATGCGCCCCGCTATCCGCGATCTCATTGCCAACCGCCTCGAGCTGCGCCTAGGCGAGGCCTTGGATTCGCTCATCGACCGCAAACTACAGCAAAAGCTTCCCTGCGCGCCGGGCCGCGGGCTCACCTTGACGGGTGAGAATATGCTCTTAGCTCGCACCTCTAACCAGGACATCGCTCACATCTGCCGCGTTCATGCGGAGGCTCAGCCGGTTCCTCAGCTCAAGATGCTGCCCGCCGTGCTTACCCCGGCCGCACTCGCAGCTCAAGGGGATGTTCCCGCCGGTGAGATCGCCTGGGGCATCGGCGGGCGCGACCTCGATACGCTGACCTGGAATCCATCGCGCGAGCCGCACCTAGTGGCCATAGGCGCGCAGGGTTGTGGCAAGTCCACCTTCCTGGCGCAGATCATGCGCGGCATTAGCGCCTTTGCGAGGGAAGACGCCCGGCTCGTGGTCATCGACCAGCGCCGAGCCCACCTAGGAACCTTGGACCAGAACATGGTTGCTGCCTACGCCGCGACGCAGTCGAGTGCGCAAGAGACCATTGTCGATACAGTCCGGACCCTGGAATCTCGCCTGCCTGGCCCGGACATTACCCCGGCGCAGCTCGCCGCACGAGATTGGTGGCAGGGCCCAGATATTTACCTAGTCATCGATGATGCGGACCTGCTGAGCGATATTGCCCTCTCGCCACTGCTGGAATTGCTCCCACATGCCCGCGACATTGGCTTGCACCTTGTTATCGCTCGCAAATCCGGCGGCATCGGCCGTGCCCTCTTTGGCCAATTCTTTTCCGCGGTGCGCGATCTGCAGCCGGCGCTGCTGCTTTTCGACGCCGACCGCGACGAAGGAACCATCTTCGGCCTCAAGCCCTGCCACCAACCACCCGGGCGCGGTCAGTGGAGCATCCGCGGTGAAAACCTCGGCGTCGCCCAAGCGGTGTACCTAGAAGGAGAAAAGTAAATGACCACCAATCTCAGCGCGCATACGCCAACCGACACCCCTATCCCTACTGGTGGGGAGACCACCGCCGGCCCCATTACCGTCACCATCCTGGATGCGGCCACAATCTTTGAAGGGCCCGAAACGGTCTATCGCTATGACCTGCCGGGAACCGGCATTGTGGAAGGCTGGGCCTTAGGCCAAGTCATGGATCAGATATCCAAGATGGCGGGACCGTCTTGGCCCGACGTGGAAGCCTGCGTGGTGGCAGACTCTTCCGGCACGGACATTGCGCAGGAAGCCACCGCTATCATCTGCCGGCAATTGGAAGTCACAGGCGTGCGCCTCCTCGACCCAGAACCAACCGTCTCCCCGCTAGCGGCCCCGGACCCACTCGGTCCGCCTCCTCACCCGGTTCCTGAAGTCACGGATTCGGCACCTCCCACTACGGTGATGGAGGCGCCTGCCTACGACGAGCCGGTAACGCCACGCTGGACCGACCGCCTGCGCGGTTGGCTCGGAGCCATCGATATCTTTCATGTCGCAATTGCCGTGGTCATCATCGCCGTAGCCGGAGCTTCCTGGTGGGCTATCGGTGCCCAAGCTTCAGACGATGACGACGCCGCTCCGGATGCATCGCACCCGCAACCCCGCGCTGCCGAGCCAAGCCGCGAGGGCGCAACGGAGTCCGCGCCGGCCTCGCCACCACCGGGTACTACTGGTGCGCCGGAATCCGGCAGTGACGAATTAAGCCCCGGTGAAAAGCGCCTAGACGTGGAGGGAATGTCAGTAGTCGTGCCCAGTGGGTTCCACACCAAGGTCGAAGATGGCCTGGTCACCGCCACCGGCGAAGACCCGAATCTACGCATCCTGCTGGCGGCGGATGAGATGTTTAACGTGCCAGCGGATGCCTTGTTTAAAGAAATTCACGCGCAGGTAGACGAAGACCCGGCGCTTCGCGATGCCACCGATGAGGCCGGGCGCCTGACTTACACCGAAGACCCCGGGGACGGCTCCTTGGTGGAATGGACCACCTGGGAAGACCGTGGGCACCAGATGTCCGTGGGATGCCATACCCGGCATAACTCCAACGCCGTTCAAAAGGCTGCCTGCCGCATGGCCACGGAAAGCCTGGTCAAAAAATAGTCTCAAAAACTTTGCCTCAGCCAGGAACCGTTTGGCGGAAAGCTCAGTCCAATAAAGGTGAGAAAGCACAGATGCGAAGCACAGCTGCTTTTTCGGGGGAAATACACACAATCTCATCCGCCCTAAGGAGGGGCGCACTCTTATGTCTCAGACTTTCAAGACACAAGCCGATGTCATGGTTGCCACCGCCGGCAAAGTCGATAACACCAATGATGAAGTCCAAGGCGAGCTCACCCGCCTGCAGGGCGTCGTCGACTCCGTCCGTGGCAGCTGGGTTGGCCAGGCCCAGGTCTCTTTTGATGACCTGATGCAGCGCTACAACACCTCTGCGCAGCAGCTGCGTGAGGCCTTGGCCTCTATCTCTGACAATATCCGCAGCAACGCCCACAACTTCGACAACGTGGAAGCAGAAAACACCCAGGCCTTCTCCAACGTGGGCGGCGGCCTCGCCCTCTAAACCGCACCGCACAGTTCACTACTCCGCAGCCCAAAAGCTATAGATTCACAGAAGGGAATCAACCACCACATGTCCGAGATCAAGTACGAATTCGGTGCCATTTCTTCCGCCGCAGCCGACATCAACGCCACCTCTGGTCGCATCAACAGCACCTTGGCAGACCTGAAGGCGCGCCTACAGCCGATGGTGAGCACCTGGGAGGGCGAGTCCGCCGTGGCTTATAACCAAGCGCAGGCCAAGTGGGATAAGGCGTCCCAAGAACTCAACACCGTGCTCGCCACCATCTCCAAGACCGTTTCGCAAGGCAACGATGCAATGAGCGACGTCAACCGTCGCGCCGCCGCAAGCTGGGGTTAAATCCACACCCTGTTTGCACGGTCCCACGCTGTCCCCGTCGGGGCTGCGGTGCCACTAACCACACCCGCGTGGCAGGAGGCGGACGCAGCCGCAGCCTTGGCCAAGAAACCAGCGTGAGTACTCCTTTTCTAGTTCTTTTCTCTTGCTATCTCTTCCACTCTTTGAAGTCGTACCTTTCTAGTCCGTACCCACGAGCCGGCACCTCCCGTTTGAGCCGCGGAAGGTGCCGGTTTCGGTGTTTTGGTCTTTGGGCAGGTGAGCAAGTAGGGTAGGAGACCTATGTGTTCGCTCGTCGGCAAGCAGCTGGCGAAGCGCTCCCTGCAGGTCTCCACCGGCCGCTGTACGGGAGTGAATGGATGCTTAGCGCTGGCCGGCAGTTCCGAGACAGACTTTCAAGGAGTCAAATTGTCTACTTTCCACCCAAAGAGCGGTGACATCACCCGCAAGTGGTACGTCATCGACGCTACTGATGTGGTGCTGGGCAAGCTCGCTTCCACCGTTGCAGACCTGCTGCGCGGCAAGCACAAGCCACAGTTCGCACCGAACGTTGACGCTGGTGACCACGTCATCATCATCAACGCTGACAAGATCCACGTTTCTTCCACCAAGCGCGGCCGCGAGATGCGCTACCGCCACTCCGGTTACCCGGGCGGCCTGAAGTCCATGACCCTGGGTCAGTCTTTGGACGCCAACCCGGTTCGCGTTATCGAAGAATCCGTTGCCGGCATGATGCCGCACAACAAGCTCTCCCGCGCTTCCATCAAGAAGCTGCACGTCTTCGCAGGCGAAGAGCACCCGTACGCCGGCCAGAAGCCGGAAACCTTCGAGTTTAAGCAGGTGGCACAGTAATGTCTGAGCAGAACATCGACAACAACGTAGCCGACGCTGCTGACATTGCTGCAGCAAGCGCCGCTACCGAAGAGTTCACCAACACCATCGGTGATTCCATCGCACCGGCCGAGACCGAAGAGGTCGAGGCTGCCGCTCCGGTACACGAGGGCCCGATCCAGACCGTCGGTCGCCGTAAGCGCGCCGTCGCCCGTGTTCGCCTCGTTGCTGGCTCCGGCCAGATCGTGGTTAACGGCCGCGAGTTCGGCGAGTACTTCCCGAACAAGCTGCACCAGCAGGATATCCTCACTCCGCTGACCCTGCTGGAGCGCGAGAACCAGTTCGACCTCAAGGTCACCGTTAACGGCGGCGGCCCAACCGGTCAGGCTGGCGCCCTGCGTCTGGCTATCGCTCGTGCACTGAACATCTACAACCCGGCTGACCGCACCGCCCTCAAGAAGGCTGGTCTGCTCACCCGAGATGCTCGTGCAGTTGAGCGTAAGAAGGCTGGTCTGCACAAGGCACGTCGCGCACCGCAGTACTCCAAGCGTTAATCTCGCTTCTACTGCGCGCGCAAGCGCAACGCAAAGCCGCTGCTTCCTTTGGGAGGCGGCGGCTTTCGTCGTTTTGAGCTTCGGCAGAGAATATTGAGTTTGTGGCGACGGTTGCCGAGTTTCCTTCACTATCGTGGCTGGATTCTGACCGTAGCTGTGCAGAGCAGGAACTGCTGAAGTTGGTTGCGGAAGTAGTAGAAGATATGCAGGTTTCAGGGGAAGTCATCCCGCAACCGTTGGGGCTCGGTCATATTCGGGAAAATTCAACGTTCGAACCTCTCCGTCGCTGCATCGCAAGCTAGTGATGGAAGCAAGGACGGAAGGAATTTCACTCAACGCATTGATAAACCAGAAGCTTGCCTCCGCCTAGACCGCCCCAACATGCAATCGATGGGCACAGGAGTGCATAATTGATTGCATGACTCGACTTTTTGGAACCGATGGCGTTCGCGGCCTCGCGAACAAGAAGCTGACCCCAATTCTGGCCTTGCAACTAGGCCAGGCCGCTGCAGAGGTATTTACCGCCAAGCGCGAATCCTATGAGCGCCAGCCGCTGGCCATTATTGGCCGCGACCCGCGTGTTTCTGGCGAGATGCTGGATGCAGCGATTGCGTCCGGGCTGGCTTCCCGCGGCGTGGACGTGGTGCGCGTGGGCGTGCTGCCGACGCCGGCGATTGCCTACCTGACGGATGACTATGGTGCGGATTTGGGCGTGATGATTTCCGCCTCCCACAACCCGATGCCAGACAACGGCATCAAGTTCTTCTCCGCAGGTGGTAAGAAGCTACCAGACGAGGTAGAAGATCAGATTCAGGCCACCATGGAAAACCTCACCGAGGATGGCCCGACCGGCACCAAGTTGGGCCGCATCATCTCGGAGGCTCCGGACGGACGCGAGCGCTACCTCAACCACTTGAAGGAAGTGGTCTCCACCGACCTGGGCGGCATCAAGGTGGTCGTAGACACCGCCAATGGTGCGGCCTCCAAGGTTGCTCCGATCGCTTACGAGGCGGCTGGTGCAGAGGTTATTGCTATCCACAACAAGCCGAATGCCTTCAATATTAATGAGGACTGCGGTTCGACACACATTGAAAAGGCACAGGCGGCCGTCGTCGAGCATGGCGCCGATCTGGGCCTGGCCCATGATGGCGACGCCGACCGTTGCCTGGCTGTGGATGCCGAGGGCAATGTTGTGGACGGTGACCAGATTATGGCCCTGCTGGCCGTAGGCATGAAGGAGGATAATGACCTGCGCTACAACACTCTGGTAGCAACCGTCATGTCTAACCTGGGCCTGAAGCTAGCCATGCAGGAGCAAGGCATTGAGGTGCGCCACACCGCAGTAGGCGACCGATACGTGCTGGAAGAGCTTAACCGCGGCGATTTCTCCTTGGGCGGCGAGCAGTCTGGTCACGTCGTGTTGCCAGATGATTGCACGACTGGTGACGGCACGCTTACTGGCCTGTCCATCATGGCGCGCATGGCTAAGTCCGGGAAGTCCCTAAAGGAATTGGCATCGGTAATGACCGTGCTGCCACAGGTGCTCATTAACGTGCCGGTTTCTGATAAGGGCGTCATCATGGACGCCCCCGAGGTACAAGAAGCCATTGCCCAGGCCGAGGAAGAACTCGGCGAAACCGGCCGTGTTCTGTTGCGCCCCTCCGGCACTGAGGAGGTTTTCCGCGTCATGGTGGAGGCCGCCGATAAGGAGCAGGCCCGCAAGGTCGCCGGCAGGCTTTCCGCCATCGTTTCCTCGGTCTAGCGCAACCGCCGGGTGCGGAAGAATTTTGGCATCCTAGGGAACCATTTGGTGCAATCCCCAGTCCAATGAAGGTGAGAACTTTTACCGCATATGGATTTGGGGGAATACACCAGTGTCTGAGGTTTTTCTTCGCCCCTTGGAGGCGATGTCCGCACTACGGCAGGTCGTAGCCGATAACGACGAACAACGCGATGCTCACCGGGCTGAGGTGCCGGATTTTCCGGTGGCCGCGGCTGGACGCAACTTTGGCGGCCACGGTGAGCGCATTCGTGATGTCTTGGCGCGCATCCATGAGCGCGGCGGGCAGAGGTTGGATAATTTATCCGCCACCGCCCACGCCGCCCATGAACAGGTGCGCGCCATTGCTGATTTTGATGAGTCCTTCGGCAGCTCCTTTGCACGCGGCGGGGAGGCGGACAGCAAGTGAGTACGCTGACAAAATCCCTGTTGGGGGACTATTCCAACGCGATTTCCCAATTCCAGTTCGCATGCTTGGGAAGCTACTCGGGCCCCAGCATGCCGATGAACCTACTGGGGGAGCTAGTCGGTGCGGTGGACGGCATCGCGCCCGAAAACCTGGTGAAAAACACCGTTGCGGCCGTAGGCGGTAACCGCCCGAAGGGAGGCGGTGCTGGACTAGCGGGCTATTTGCAGCAAGATGATTCCGAGGTTGCTCAAGGCGCCATGCGCGAGCACCTGTGCGGCGTGCAGGAAGACTTCGACATTGACCGCCAGGATGCCGCCCATCTCACCAGTTCGGCGGAGCAGTGCTCGGGCGCTATTGCCGACGTCGTCGATGTTTCCGACACCGCCCTTACCGAGCTCATCTCTGCGGTCATCCCACTGCTGAATATCTTGTCCATGGTGGCTACCAAGCACCCGCTGGCCAGGTTTATCATCCCGATTCTTTCCACCATCGGCGGGCGCGTTATCGAAGAGACGAATCACAATATCGCTAGCACCTGCCGTGACCGCGATGATGCGATTGAGTCCTGCTATAACGAGTTTGAATCGCGCTGCGAATGCGTCTGTGAGCGCCCAATGCCGGAAGAATGCCCGACGCCAGCTAAACCTACAGATGACGCCTGCCCCGCACCGGTAGAACAATGCCCGGAGACTCCTACTCCCACTAAGCCGATGCCGAAGGAAGAGTGCCCGCCCCCGCCCTCGCAGCCCACCGAGCCGGCCCAGGTGGAGTGCCCACCAGAGCCCAAGCCCATGCCGGAGCCTGACTCAAAGCGAGAATCGAGCCAGACGACTTCCGCGCCGCCACAGCCGACGCCTCCTTCGCCACCACCTGTTCCGCCAAAGGAATGCCCCGAGCCCGAGCCGGAGCAATCATCCAAGACGGAAGTGCACACGGAGACCACTGCAGAACACGGCGCGGGCTGCCACTGCAATCAGTGCACCGAGCAACCATTTACCGAGCGTCCATCACAGTCCCAGCGCGACGTAGAGATCACCAGGCCGGCGCAGGCGGAGATCATTCCGCCGCAGGAGCCGCCAGAACAGCCACAGCAAGTAGAAGAACTGTGCCCGGAACCTGAATCTCAGCCAGAGCCGAAACCTAAACCAGACATGGATACGGAACCCGCTTCTGGATCGGGCGCAGGCGAGGAAACGCTCTGCCCGGAAAATACCGCGGGAAATACCGAAGAATGTGTGGAAACGACCCAAACCAGCTCAGAAGGCTGTGGAATTGAATCCTCCTGCAGTGGCAGTCTCGGCCTGGTAGGGGCCGGAATCGCTTTAGTAGGCGTGGGCCTCATTGTGGAAGGCGCCGCGCAGTGCCTGGAGAACATGTCCGACGCGGATTGCCCGGTGCAAGAGCCTGAACCGGACCCCGTCCCTGAACCTGAGCCAGAACCAGAACCTGATCCCTGCCCGGAACCTGAGCCCGAACCCGAGCCGGAGCCGGAGCCATGCCCCGAACCCGAGCCAGCTAGTGATGATGGCGTTATGGCGCCGCCTCCTGAGCTGTCTCAGGTAGAGGAGCCAACGCCGCCACCAGAAAAGGTGGCACACCTCCAGGCGGCCGGTCCAGCAGAGGCACCGTCACCAGCCCCTGCTCCGGCTCCTGAACCAGCACCGGCACCGGAGCCGGCCCCGGCACCGCAGCCGGCTCCAGAAGAAGCGCCAGCACCGGCACCAGCGCCGCAGCAGGAGGCGGCACCGGCGCCAGAAGAACCAACCATTAAGGCACGAAAGGCAGGTCAGTGGTAATGAATAACGACTTCGCAGAATTTGCGCAGGGCTTTCGGGAAAGGACGGCTAAACGCCTGCTGGAATTTGAAAAAACGCTGGCGAAAGCGCAAGACGAGCTAGAAAAGTCTGCGGATAAAGCCATGCAAGAGGCGCGAAGGGAGAAGGGGCAGGTGGGGCGTCGGCAAGCGGCGGCGGTGCCAAGGCCACGATATGGCGCTGCCCCGGCGCGCTCAAGGAACGCGTCGGGGCAGGTGCAATCTGTGCTGCGGCGGGGCTAATACCTTAGGCGTCGCGGGTGACGCCGGCGCGCTCGGCCAAGTCCTCGCCTACGAGGCTTTCGACCTTCTTGGCGCTCGCCTCTGGATCCGCAAAGGCGTCATAGGTGGAATCGCCATTGAGGGTGGCCAGCAGGAAGCCGGTGACCAAGCCGCGGGCGATTTCGGTAGGGCCGGACTGGAAGGCGGCGGTGCCGATAGCGAGCTTGCGCAGGCGATCTTCGGTAAAGCCGGCGTGGCTGCCCTTGTCGATGGCGCGGAAGCAGACTGGGCCATTCCAGTTATGGGCCAGCTTGGCGGGGTTGCCGGCATTGAAAATGTCTTCCTGGCCGGCGCCAATGACCAAGCCCGGGGTAGTAATGCGGCGGGCCGCCTGCACCGCAGACGGCGCGGTGATGGAAGGGTAAATCGCGGCGACGGCGGCGACCTTCTGGTTATCCAAGGCGCCAAGCACGGCCGTGCCACCACCCATGCCGTGGCCAATCATGCCGAGCTTGCCCGGGGAGACCGTAATATTGCCAGCGCCAAGCTTTACCCCAGCGGCAATCTGCAGCGCGGATTCCATATCCGCGGCCAGGTTGCGGTGGTTAGGGAAGGGGCCGGTCTCGGAATCGGGGGCTACCACGACGATGCCCCAGCTAGCCAGGTGGCGCAGGGTGGCGTGGTAATCCTTAATCTTGTGCATCCAGTCATGGCCAAAGGCCACGGCGGGCAGGCTTTGGCCCTCCGCAGGGGTATAAACCTTGCCGGTGACTCCGGCATAGTCAAGGTCGCCAACCAAAACTCGGTTGCGACCGCGCTTCGACAACGTTGCTAGATGTTTATTCAAATTCGCAGACACGCATTCAAGGATAGATGAAGATCACCCGCTAGGCGGGAAAGGGTGCGGGTTTATCTGAGAAATGTCTGCGTAGTATCCAGCCGAGCCGCGGGTGTGGTGGAAAGGCTTTCCTAAGCCCCTCCTAACTTGCGCCCCTGTGGGTAGGGGAGTGCAATGTGTGGGCAACTACATACTCTATTTTTCTGGGAAGGCGGGCTGCGGTACATGACTACCGGCGTCGTTGATGTGGAAGAACTTTCTACTCGTTATGGGATGGAGGTAAAGACCGAGGTTATTGACCGCGTGGCACATGCCTCCGATGCCTCGCACTACCTGTACACCCCTAAGGCAGTCATTGAGGCCCGCTCGGCCGAGCACGTGGCCGCCATCTTCCGCGCGGGCCGGCAGCAGAATGTTCCGGTCACCCTGCGCTCCGGTGGTACCTCCCTTGCCGGCCAGGCTTCCGGCGATGGCTACCTGGTGGACGTGCGCAAGCACTTCCGCGGCATTGAGGTGCTGGATGAGGGCAAGCGCGTGCGCGTCCAGCCCGGCGCCACGGTGCGCCAGGTCAACGCCCGCCTGGGCCTGCGCAACCGCAAGCTCGGCCCGGATCCGGCCAGTGAATCTGCCTGCACCATCGGTGGCGTAGTGGCCAATAACTCCTCCGGCATGGCCTGCGGTACCGAGCTCAATACGTATAACACTCTGGAATCGCTAACCTTCGTGCTGCCTACCGGCACCGTGATCAATACCGCCGATGCGGATGCAGACCGGCAGTTCCAAGAGCAGGAACCGGAGCTGGTGGAAACGCTCACCCGCCTGCAGCGTCGCGTGCGCGATAACCAGGAGTCCGTGGACATCATCCGCCGCCACTTCCAGCTGAAAAACACGATGGGCTATGGCCTCAATTCCTTCCTGGATTTTGATAGTCCGGTCAAGCTCTTTGAGCACCTGCTCATCGGCTCGGAGGGAACCCTGGCCTTCATTGCAGAAGCGGTATTCCGCACGGTGCCGATTTCCAAGCTGACCACCACCACGGTGGCTGTCTTTGATGACCTCACCGCCGCCACCAAGTCCCTGCCGGCCCTGCTAGATACTGGGGCGGCCACCCTGGAGCTAATGGACTCTGCCTCGATCCGCGTAGGCCAAGGCTTTGATAAGGTCCCGCAGGCCATCACCGGATTCGATGTGGACAAGCAGGCCGCACTGCTCATTGAGTACCATGCCGACGCGGAAGAAGAACTGCGCGAGAAGGAAGGCAAGGGCTCGCAGCTCCTGCGCGAGCTGCCGCTGCAATCGCCGGCTGCCTTCTCGGCCGATGCCGCTTCGCGCAATACCGCATGGAGCTTCCGCAAGGGCCTGTATGCCCAGGTCGCTGAGGCGCGCCCGTCCGGTACAACCGCGCTTTTGGAAGACATCGTCGTGCCCGTGGGGGACTTGGCTGATACCTGTTCTTCCCTGCAGGAACTCTTTGCCCGCTATGGCTATGACGACGCCGTTATCTTCGGCCACGCTAAGGACGGCAATATCCACTTCCTGCTCACGGACCGCTTTGAAGGCGATGACGCTATCGGTCGGTATAACGACTTCAACGAGGGCATGGTGGACTTGGTTCTCTCGGCCGAGGGCAACCTCAAGGCCGAGCACGGCACCGGCCGCGCCATGGCGCCGTATGTACGCCGCCAGTATGGCGACGAGCTTTACGCGGTCATGCAGGAACTCAAGCGGGCCTGCGATCCCAGCAACACGATGAACCCGGGCGTCATCTTGGACGATGACCCCGATGCGCACATCAAAAACATCAAGCTCAACCCCACCGTGGAAGAGGAAGTGGACCGCTGCGTGGAGTGCGGCTACTGCGAGCCGGTCTGCCCGTCGCGTGATCTCACGCTTACCCCACGCCAACGCATTGTGGTGCGCCGCGCCCGCAAGCGCGCGGAAGAAGCCGGCGATAGCCAGCTCGTAGCCGAGCTGGATGAGGCCTATGAATACATGGGCATCGAGACCTGCGCGGTGGATTCCATGTGCCGCACCGCCTGCCCGGTAGGTATCGATACCGGCAAGTTCATCAAGCGCCTGCGCCGCGAGGAGGCCCAGCCGGCGCAGCAGAAGCTGTGGGGCGCTGCCGCCAAGAATTGGCAGGTGGTTAGCCAAGGCGCCGGGCTGGCGCTCACCGGCGCGCACCTGCTGCCCACCGAGCTGGTCAAGAAGGTCACCGATGTGGGCCGCAGCCTCATCGGCACCGATAACCTGCCGCAGTACCAGCCGGAGCTGGGCAAGGGCGGCAAGTCCCGCGGCCGCTTGGCCGGGCGCGTGGGTGACCGCTACGCGCAGACCACCGGAATTTACCTGCCAGCCTGCGTGAACACCATGTTTGGCCCGCAGGGCGGTGGCAAAGGCACTACCGATTCCTTCGTGACTCTCTTGGAGCGCGCCGGGGTAGCGCTGGAGGTTCCGGAGGGCATCGACAAGCTCTGCTGTGGCACCCCATGGGCGTCCAAGGGCATGCAGGCCGGCCACGATGCGATGGAGCAGCGCGTGCGCGATATCGTCATGGAGGCCACCGATGGTGCGCGCCTGCCGGTCATCGTGGACGCCAGCAGCTGTACCGCCGGATTTAAGGACATGCTGGAGTCGGTAGGCATTACCGTCATCGACGCCATTAGCTTTACGGCCGATACCCTCCTGCCGCAGCTTGCGGTCAAGAACCCCGCGGCCTCCGTGACCGTGCACCCCACCTGCTCTGCCTTCCAGCTGGGCATGATGGAAGACGTGGAGAAGGTAGCCCGCGCCGCAGCGGCCGAGGTACACATTCCCACTGACTGGAATTGCTGTGGCTATGCCGGCGATCGCGGCATGCTCCACCCGGAGCTAACCGACGCCGCAACGCGCGCCGAAGCAGCGCAAGTCAAGGAAATCGGGGCGCAGTATCACGCCTCGACCAACCGCACCTGCGAGCTCGGCTTGACCCGTGCTACCGGCGAGGATTATCACCACATTTTGGAACTTTTGGAGCAGGCGACGCGCTAGTTTTCCCAGCGCACTAGCGGGCGGGGCGCTATGCCCCCGCTTGCCGACGCCCCGCCCGCCTAGAGGTTTCTTCCCCGTGCTGTAAAATCAGCAACCATGTGTGGAATTGTTGGATATATTGGTCACGCTGGTGGTGACCGTGATTACTTCGCCCTCGACGTAGTCTTGGAAGGGCTGCGCCGTTTGGAATACCGCGGCTATGACTCCGCTGGCGTAGCAATGTACGCCGATGGGGACATTAGCTGGCGCAAGAAGGTCGGTAAGGTCGCTGCGCTGGATGCCGAGATTGAGGCCCGCCCGTTGCCAGACTCCGTGCTGGGCATTGGCCATACCCGCTGGGCTACCCATGGTGGCCCTACCGACCTGAATGCGCACCCGCACGTGGTCGATGGCGGCAAGCTGGCCGTGGTGCACAACGGCATCATTGAGAACTTTGCCGAGCTCAAGTCCGAGCTTTTGAACAAGGGCTACAACTTCGTTTCCGAGACCGACACTGAGGTTGCCGCTACGTTGCTGGGCGATGTCTTCCACAACGAGGCCGCTGGTGACCTCACCAAGGCAATGCAGCTGACCTGCTCCCGCCTCGAGGGCGCATTCACCCTGCTGGCCATCCACGCCGAGCAGGCCGATCGCATCGTTGCCGCTCGCCGCGACTCGCCGCTGGTTATCGGCCTGGGCGAGGGCGAGAACTTCCTCGGCTCCGACGTATCTGGCTTCATCGATTACACCAAGTCCGCCGTGGAGATGGACAACGACCAGGTCGTGACCATCACCGCCGACGAGGTAGAAATCACCGATTATGCGGGCAACCCTGCACAGGGCAAGCCTTTTGAAATCAAGTGGGATGCCGCCGCTGCCGAAAAGGGTGGCTTCGATTCCTTCATGGAAAAGGAAATCCACGACCAGCCCGCCGCTGTGCGCGATACCCTGCTCGGCCGCTTCGATGAACAGGGCCAGCTGGCTCTCGATGATCTGCGCATCGATGAGACCGTGTTGAAGTCCATCGACAAGATCATCGTCATCGCTTGCGGTACCGCCGCCTACGCCGGCCACGTGGCACGCTATGCCATCGAGCACTGGTGCCGCATTCCTACCGAGGTCGAGCTCGCCCACGAGTTCCGCTACCGCGATCCGATCGTGAACGAAAAGACCTTGGTTGTCGCCCTGTCTCAGTCCGGTGAGACCATGGATACCCTGATGGCCGTGCGTCACGCCCGCCAGCAGGGCGCCAAGGTTATTGCCATCTGTAATACCCAGGGCTCGTCCATCCCGCGCGAATCCGATGCCGCGCTCTACACCCACGCCGGTCCGGAAATCGCCGTAGCCTCCACCAAGGCCTTCCTGGCGCAGATTACCGCCACCTACCTGCTTGGCCTCTACCTGGCCCAGCTGCGCGGCAACATGTTCGCCGATGAAATCCAGAGCGTTCTCGCTGAGCTGCGCCACATGCCGGACAAGGTCCAAAACGTCATCGATGAAGAGGACCAGGTGGCCAACCTGGCCAACTCCATGAAGGATGCGGAATCCGTGCTCTTCCTGGGCCGCCACGTCGGCTTCCCTGTAGCTCTTGAAGGCGCGCTCAAGCTCAAGGAGATCGCCTACCTGCACGCCGAGGGCTTTGCCGCCGGCGAGCTCAAGCACGGCCCGATTGCACTGATTGAGGAAGGCCAGCCGGTCTTCGTTATCGTGCCGTCCCCGCGCGGCCGCGACTCCCTGCACTCCAAGGTCGTTTCCAATATTCAGGAGATCCGCGCCCGCGGTGCCATCACCATCGTGATTGCGGAAGAAGGCGATACCGCCGTGGAGGATTACGCTAACCACGTCATCCGCATCCCGAAGGCGCCGACCCTCATGCAGCCGCTGCTGGCCACCGTGCCGCTGCAGATCTTCGCCGCTCACGTAGCCAAGTCCAAGGGCTACGACGTGGACCAGCCGCGTAACCTGGCCAAGTCCGTGACCGTGGAGTAATCCACGCCGAACGGTACTAGTTAAGCCCCCTTACTTGCCGCGTTTCTTGCGTGGGAGGTAAGGGGGCTTTGGCATTTCTTTGAAGCTTGAATCTGTTATGCTATTGGGAGCAATTGTTGTCGGTGAAAGGAGTAGGCAGTGCTCATCCGTCGTGTTTTTGCGTAAAACACTAAAGGAAGAACGGATTTAAGCATGCCTATTTTATTGAACGACCTTTCCCTAGTATGGCCCGATGGCACAACCTGCTTCAGTGGCCTAAACGGTGCCTTTTCTAGCCCTTTAACTGCGCTGATTGGGGATAATGGTGCAGGAAAGACAACTCTGTTAAACGTCATCCTTGGCAAAATCTTGCCTACTGCTGGAACGGTGGAAAAGCCGGAATCGATAGCGTACCTGCCACAAGACCTTGCTTGGAATGAAAATGATGTAGTAGCAGACATCTTCGGTGTCACCCAAGTGCTCACGGCGATTTCCGCAGTCGAAGCCGGTGAGTATGAACCAGAACTCTATGAGTTAATTGGGGAGCAATGGGACGTCGGTGAGCGCATTGCCGCTGCCCTTTCCGCCGCCGGATTGGATATCCCGTTGGACCGCCCTATCAAAAGCCTCTCTGGAGGTGAAGCGGTCCGCGTCGCTTTGGTGGCGGTGTTCTTGTCCGAGCCGGATTTCATTGTCCTCGATGAACCGACCAATAACCTCGACGGAACTGCTAAGAAGCATCTGAAAGATATGTTGGTAAATGCCGCGGCGCCGGTGCTAGTGGTAAGCCATGACAAAGACCTGTTGGATGTAGTTTCCGAGGTAGCGGAATTAAGGGATGGGAACCTACGCTTCTTCCAAGGCAACTATTCCGACTACCTAGCCACGATTAATGCAGAACAGGAAGTAGCTCAAAAAGCAGTATCTACCGCCAAGGCGACTTATAAGCAGCAACTCCGCGAACAACAAGCAATGCAAACACGAATTGCGCGTGATGCGCGCCGTGGAAAGAAGTTCGCGGAGTCGAAGCGCAAACCAGGCATGACGATGAAGCTTGATAAGCAGCGATCCGAAAAGACGGCATCACGCAGAGCGCAAATCCATTCAGACGCAGTTGAAGCGGCCCAACGCTCTTTAGCTCGAGCTGAGCGAAACATACGAGATGATGATTCGGTCTATATCGAGCTGCCACAAACTGAGCTGCCGGAAGGAAAGCGGGTTATTTCGATTCCTGGGCTGACGATTGTCGGCCCAGAACGGGTGCGCTTGTCAGGACCAAATGGAAGTGGCAAGACCACGCTCTTAAACCGAATTAACTCCGGTGAGGCGGGCTACGTGATCGGCAACTCGGGGTATTTGCGTCAACGAATTGGATTAGATCCTTCTCTAAGCGTATGGGACGTGGTTACCAACGCGAATCCACGAGAGGATCCGCAGTTCATCCGTGATCAGCTAGCTCAGTTGTTGTTTCAATCTGACTCGGTTCATGCGTTGACAGGGACCCTCTCGGGAGGCGAAAGATTTAGGGCGGAATTCGCCAGAGTGCTCTTAGCGGATCCGGCGCCGCAATTGCTAATGCTCGATGAGCCGACTAACAACATCGATATTTCAACTGTTGATTGGTTGGTCTCAGTTTTGAAAAACTATCGGGGCGCATTGCTAGTGGTTAGCCATGATGAAGATTTCTGCTCGCGGATCAAACTTACGAGGCAAGTTTCTATAGAGGACATTGGATGAGCCGACTCCAAGGTGGAGGTATCGCGAGTCAGTGCGCCACACCCTGCCCGAATTCAGCCCAAGGGTGAGCAGTGGCACAATGGTGGGCATGCTGAAAACCACGATTGATCTCTCCGCCATTGCGCACAACGTCCGCCGCATCAAGGAAAAGGTGGGTCCGGAGGTCAAGCTGATGTGCGTGGTCAAGGCCGATGCTTACGGGCACGGCGCGGCCAAGGTTGTGCCGGTGATGGCGCGCGCCGGTGCGGATTGCTTTGGCGTGGCCACCCTGCGGGAGGCGGTGGACCTGCGCCGCGCGGGCGTGGATGCGCCCATCGTGGCGTGGATTTGGCAAACAGATGAAATCCTCGAAGAAGCTTTGGCGAACGGAATCGAGGTAGCGGTCAACTCCCTTGAGCAGGCGCATAAGCTGGTCAAGGCCGATTTTCCTGCCGAGGTATACGTCAAGGTGGAAACCGGCATGCACCGCTCCGGTGTGGACGAAGGGGATTGGGCAGAGACCTTTAAGGTGCTGCGCGATGCCCCACACATCAAGGTGCTTGGGCTCATGTCCCACTTTGCGTGCGCCGATGAGCCGGATAATCCGCACAATGACGCCCAAGAGGAAGCGTTCCGCACGGCCCTGCAGCTCGCGCGTGAGATTGGCTTGGAATGCCCGGTCAATCACCTGGCCAATTCGCCCGCAGTGCTGACACGTCCGTCCTCTTATTTCGAGCAGGTGCGCGTCGGCGCCGCTTGCTATGGCTTGGAGCCCATCGAGGGGCGCGAGCATGGCCTGCGCCCGGCCATGACCTGGTCCGGTCAGATTTTTAACGTCAAGCCCATTCAAGCGGGTGAGGGCACGTGCTATGGACTCACATGGAAGGCGGATAAGCCGGGATTTTTGGCCACGGTGGACTGTGGCTATGCCGATGGCCTGCCGCGCGGCTATCAGGGCGACTTGCACGTGGGCATTGGTGGGCACCTCTACCCGCAAGTAGGAAGAATCTGCATGGATCAGATCGTGGTGGACTTAGGTGAGAACCCGCATGGCGTGGACACGGGGCAAGATGCCGTGATCTTTGGCAACGGGGGAGTATCCGCCACGGATCTCGCCGCGGCAGCAGGCACCATCAACTATGAGGTGGTGTGCCTGCCCGATGGCCGCACCGAACGCGAATATATAGGAGAAGATGATGCGCAGTAGTTTCCCGGAATCCGGCAGCCGCGACCTATCCACGGTGGAAGACACCTATGCCTTTGGTGAAGAGCTGGGTGCGGCGCTTGAAGCCGGCGATGTAGTGATCCTGGATGGGCCGTTGGGGGCTGGAAAGACGACGCTGACGCAGGGCGTCGCCAAGGGCATGCAAGTTAAAGGTCGCGTTACCTCGCCAACCTTCGTTATCGCCCGCGTGCACCGCTCAACGGTGGGCGGGCCGGACCTTGTGCACGTGGATGCCTACCGCCTGCTCGATGAAGGCGGTGCTAATTCTGGGGACCCGCTAGGGGAGCTCGACGCGCTGGATCTGGACACGGAGCTAGAGGACGCCGTGGTTATTGCCGAATGGGGCGGGGGACTCGTGGAACAGATTGCGGAGCGCTACCTATTTATCAGCATTGACCGCGAGCCGGTGGACTATGCCGGCGCAGAAGAGGATGTTCGCCGCTTCACATGGTCTTGGCAAGGTGTTGTATAGCACATATCTTGACCTTAAGGGGGATTAAGTGATGAATATCCCAGAAAGCAAACTTGATCCGGGTATAACCACCACGTAATTCTATTAAGGTGTTGAATTTTCTCGCCTCAAGTCCTTTGCTATCTCTCTTCGTCATCATGGCGGTGGGTCTAGCGATTGGCAAGATCAAGATCTTCGGCATCTCTCTCGGTGCCGCGGCCGCGATGTTTGTGGCACTGGGTCTATCTACTGCCAATCCTGATATCCAAATTCCGCCGCTGGTCTATCAATTTGGCCTGGCGATCTTCGTTTATGCCATTGGCCTCAACTTCGGGCCTTCCTTCGTCCGTGAGTTTAAAACCCGCGGCTGGAAGCTCACCGTCTTTATGCTGGGCATGCTGGTTATTTTGGTCGCCGTTGGCTATGGCCTTATCCGTGCCTTTGGCATGAGCGTGCCAGAGGCCGTCGGTATGTTCGCCGGTTCGCTCTCCTCCACGCCGGGCATGGCTGCCGTGGTGGAAATGGTGGGCGATTCCACCCCGGTCGTCGGTTACTCCTTGGCCTACCCAGGCGCGGTGATTGGCGCGATTCTCGTCGCCGCCATCGGCGCCAAGGTTGTCAAAGCCAACCATGAGGAAGATGCCCGCGCAGAGGGCATGATTCCCGCCGAGCTCGTAGCCAAAGGCGTGCGCCTGACCAAGAACTTCAATGACACCGCTGGCCATATCTACCGCGTTACCGGCCAGACCGTAGTGGCTACTCGTATCATCTCCGATGAGGAGCGCCACCGCCTCGCCGTCCCGGAAATGCCACTGTGCGAGGGGGAGGCCTACCTGCTCAACGGCTCCGAAGAGGCCGTCGATAAGGCCATTGAGATCCTGGGTGAAGAACACCCAGTGGAGCTGACCGAGGACGCTGGGCTTAAATACACCCGCGTTACCGTGTCCAACCCGGAAATTGCCGGTAAGTCCATCCGCGAGATCAAGGCCCTCGACCACGGCTTTATCATCGCTCGTATCCGTAAGGGCGATAAGGACCTCGTCCCGCACCCAGACACTGTGCTCAACTACTCGGATCGCGTTCGCGTGGTCACCAGCCCGAGCCGCCTGCCGTACGTGCGCAAGTACCTCGGTGACTCTGAGGCCGCGTTGGGTAATGCGGACCTGCTGTCCATGGCCATCGGACTGACCTTGGGTATGCTGCTTGGCCTCATCCCGATTCCGATGCCGGGTGGCTCCACCCTGCAGCTGGGCTTTGGTGGCGGCCCCGTGGTCGTTGGCCTGCTCTTGGGCTACCTCAACCGTACCGGCCCGTTGAACTGGCAGATGCCCTTCCACACCCGTGAGACCTTGTCCAATATGGGCCTTACCTTGTTCCTGGCCGGCGTGGGCACCTCGGCCGGCGCCTCCTTCCGTGATGCCCTGACGGATCCGTCCTCCCTGACCATCATGGGCGTGGGCCTTATCATTACGCTGGTCTCCGCCATCCTGATCGGCGTCATCGGCATGCTGGTGCTCAAGCTGAAGTGGGACGAGGCCATGGGTTGTGCGGCCGGCATGACCACCAACCCCGCAGTCTTTGCCTACATTCGTGATCAAACCGGCACCGAGTTGGCCGGCCGCGGATGGGCCACGGTCTATCCCACCACAATTATCGGCAAGATTATTGCCTCGCAGGTATTGCTCTTGCTGTTGCTATAGCGGCAATATCTCGCGTTAATTACTCACCCACAGGGTCGCCCGCCTACACTGGCAGGCACTACCCTGTGGGTTTTGTGTTGCGGTGAACCAGGTAGCATCGGTTGCCAGAATTACCGCCGCCCGCCTGAAACTTAAACATTTTTCAAGGAGCCATACTCACCCCATGACTAAATTCGCTCGCAACCTCACTGCCGTCATCATCGCCATCTTTATCGTTGTCATGATGGTTCTTCTTGCCTCCTCCACGCTGCGCGAGGAAAACCACCTGGAGGGCAACCTCTCCTCCACGCTGGCCAAGGCGCCAAATAACTTGGAGGTCATGACCGTCATGCCTACCGATGTCTATGGCGAGGAGTACCCCGCCATTGGTTTCATCTGCCCGGGCATGCGCGAAGACAAGGTCAAAGAGGCACAGATCGATACCGAGAACATCACCTTTGAAGATGGTGCGGTGCCGGAAGGCAAGAGCTACGCGGTAGCCATTTCCCAGAGCGCTAAGCCCTTCATCGAAGAGCTGGATCCGAAAAAGGTGGAGGTGTGCGAGATGATTGACATGCAGGTCAAGGCCATGGAGCAGCAGGGCCAGAGCCTTGATGGCGGCGTTCCCATGATCCAGGGCACCCAGCCGCTGGGCTTCCAGCGCGAGGATGGCACCTGGAAGATGGTTGCCTAATGCGCGTCCTCGCGATCGACACGGCCACCACCGCCCTGGTTACCGGGGTGGTGGATACCGTCACCGGGCAGACCACCGGGCGCGTGTTGGAGGATACCCGCGCGCATAATGAGCTGCTCATTCCTACCATCACCGAGGTCCTCGCAGAGGCGGGCATGGAATATTCCGACCTCGATGCGGTGGTCACCGGCGTGGGCCCGGGACCATTTACCGGGTTGCGCGTGGGTATGGCGACGGCCTCCGCGCTTGCCGACGCCCTTTCTATCCCCCTCCACGGCATCTGTACCCACGATGCCATCGCGGCCGCCGCCGACCTCCACGTAGAACCTGCCGCCGCGGCCGACGAGGCGACCGCCTTGGTGGCTACCGACGCCCGCCGCAAAGAGATCTACTGGGCCACTTATCGCGCTACCGACTCCGGTGTGCAGCGCATTTCTGGTCCTGCGGTGACGAAACCGGCCGAACTCGAGGTGGAACTTGCCTCCACCGCCGAGGTCATCATTCCTGACCGCCTTGCTGGGCAACTTCCCGAGCGATTCGCCGCCCTCCCGCACCGCGCGGCCCATCCGACCGCGTCGGCCCTCGTTGCCGCGGCCGACCTCGAGGCAGAACCGGCCCCCGTCGTGCCGCTGTACCTGCGCCGCCCAGATGCGGTCCCGCCAAAGCAGCAACAGCTTTCTGCCGCCATCCCGAAGGTCGAGCTGTGAGGCTGCGCGAGCTAACCCCGGCCGATGCACCCCGGTGCGCCGAGCTGGAAGAGGTCCTTTTTCCAGGCGAAACTCCGTGGTCCAGCCGGATTTTCCGGGAAGAAATGGCCCAGCCCTTCAACTTCTATTTCGGGGTGGAAGGCGCGATCGAGGAACCAACGCCCGTAAAGCTGTTGGGCTATGCGGGCATCGGCATGATGGGCCCGGCCGCGGACCCGGAGTTTGAAATCCACACCATTGGCGTCGACCCCGCCGCGCAGCGCCGCGGCATCGCGCGGATGATGATGGACAATATCTGCCATATCGCGGATCTCAAGGACGCCCCGGTCTTCCTCGAGGTTCGCGTGGGCAATGATCCCGCTATTGGCCTGTATGAGCGCTACGGCTTTGCCAAGCAGGGGATCCGCAAGAACTATTACCAACCTTCCGGGGCGGATGCGCACGTGATGGTGCGCCCGCGTCAGTCCGATCGCCCAGAAGATTAAGGAGCAGTCATGAAGATCATGGGTATCGAGTCCTCCTGCGATGAAACCGGCGTGGGCATCGTCGAGCTGCGCGAGGACGGCCACATGGAGATCATCGCTAACGCCGTTGCTTCCTCCATGGAGCAGCATGCGCGTTTCGGCGGCGTCGTCCCGGAAATCGCCTCCCGTGCCCACCTTGAGGCCATGCCGCAGGTCATGCAAGCGGCGCTGAATGAGGCGGGCATCGAAAAGCCGGATGCCATCGCCGCCACCGTGGGACCTGGCCTGGCCGGTGCCTTGCTGGTGGGAGCCTCGGCCGCCAAGGCCTATGCCGCGGCCTGGGGCGTGCCTTTCTACGGCGTTAACCACCTCGGCGGCCACGTTGCGGTGGCCAACCTGGAAGGCGAAGAGCTGCCGCACTCGGTGGCCCTCTTGGTCTCGGGCGGGCATACGCAGCTGTTGGAGGTAGAGGCCGTCGGCAAGCCCATGCGCGAGTTGGGCTCTACGCTTGACGACGCCGCCGGTGAAGCCTACGACAAAGTCTCCCGCCTCCTTGGTTTGGGCTACCCGGGCGGCCCGGTGATTGATAAGCTCGCTGCCCGCGGCGAGGCCACCATCGACTTCCCACGCGGCATGTCCCGCGCCGAGGATCTGCGCGGCCCACACCGCCACGACTTTTCCTTCTCCGGGCTCAAGACCTCCGTGGCCCGCTACGTGGAACGCGCCGAAAAGGCAGGGGAGACCATCAGCGTGGAAGATGTATGCGCCAGTTTCCAAGAAGCCGTGGCCGATGTCCTGACTGCCAAGGCCGTGCGTGCCTGCGAGGACACCGGCGCCCGCGTGCTGTTATTGGGAGGCGGCGTGGCCGCTAATTCCCGCCTGCGCGAGCTGGCCGCCGAGCGCTGCGCCGCCGCCGGGGTGGAACTGCGCGTGCCGCGCTTTTCCCTGTGCACCGATAACGGCGTGATGATCGCGGCCATCGGCGCGCAGCTCATCCACGAAGGCGCCCAGCCCTCTGGTCTCGGCGTAGGCACCGATACCCAGCTGGATGTAGAAGAGCCGCAGTTAACCTAAAGTTCTTCTCGCTCGCGCTGCAGGCGGGGCAGTGGGCCGGTACTCTAAAGAGCGTTCATGCCCTCTTGGCTTTCTGAAGGAGCTTTCTCTCATGACCGTCGGTTTCCTTGTCAACCCTGATCTCACCCGCCGCAAGCTCGAGTTCGAGCTGGAACACGCCAACCAGTTCCTGGGCGGCACCACCGAGGACCGCGTCTCCGTTGTATTCCAGGAAGATGGCACCACCTACGCCGCGCTCTACAACCCCGAAGCCAAGGCCGAGGGCGCCGAGCCGAACCCGGTAGCCTCCCTGGCGCGCAACGCAGCCGCCACCGGCAACGCCGCTTTCCTGCAGGATCCCATCCGCTCCATCTGCGGCCCCGTCATTTTTGTCGATGCTGAGGGCGAAGACACCACCATCGATGCCGTCATCGAGTCCGTGGAACAGGGCATTCGCGCAGTGAAGAACTACCGCGAAGATAACCCGGAGGAATACACCCTCTGGCGCGCGGCCGTTATCAACTCCGATAAGAGCCTCTAAACCCCAGCCCCTCACAGGTAGGGTTCAAACGCTTTTCGCGCGCTCGTAATACGGTGTTCACATTCTTATGGTGTTCTAGGGAGCCGTACCGCTTCTTCTAAGACTCCAAAGGTGAAAACTGTATGCTTCGTTCATCGCGCTTCGTCGCCTCCTTCGCCACCGCCCTCGCCGTGGGTGGCGCCGCCATCGTGCCCGCCACCCCGGCGCTGGCCGCTGACTCGCCCATCTACCGCACCATCCTGCAACCGGGCGAGGATGAATCCCAGGTCATGGTCACCTGGCGCACCAAGTCCAAGGCAGACGAGGTCCTCGAGGTCACCGGCCCAGAAGGCACCACGACCTTCCGCGCCGACGAGCGCGACTTTGGCGCCTTGCTGTACAAGTCCCAGTTCGCCACCGCTACCAACCTGCAGCCGGATACCGAATATTCCTACCGCGTTGGTTCCGAGGAAGGCGGCTGGTCCGAGCCAGAGACTTTTAACACCGGCTCCAACGGCGATGACTGGTCCTTCCTTACCGTCGCTGACCCGCAGATCGGCGTGGACCTCAAGGTGGATGACCAAGCCGAACAGTGGCGCAAGACCATCGGTCACGCGGCTTCCCACGTGCCGAATGCCAGCATGATCTGGTCGCTGGGTGACCAGGTTGAGGGCTGGGGTGCGCAGGTACCGCAGTACGATGCGTACTTCTCCGCCCCGGAGATTCGTCACATCCCCACCAACACGGTCCCGGGCAATCACGAGACTTATAACCTTACCATGAAGCATCATGATGAGCATTTCTCCAACCCGCATCAGGCGGACGATATCCGCGACCACTACTTCGAGCGCAATAACGTACTCTTCATCGGCCTGGACTCCAATGCTTCTTCCGACGCCGATATCGCCCGCCACGAGCAGTTCCTGCGCGAGGCCATCGAATCCCGCGGCGCGGATAATGACTGGATCGTCGTCGGCATGCACCACGGCCCGTACTCCCAGGGCTCGCATCACTTTGATAAGGACGTCACCAACCTGCGCGAGAAGCTCACCCCGGTGCTGTCTGAACTCAATGTCGATGCCGTGCTCTCCGGCCACGACCACATCTACACCCGCAGCCACCTGATGAAGAACAACAAGCCGGTCCTGCCTGAAAAGAAGCCGCAGCGCGGCGATGTTCTCGAGCCCAAGGATGGCGAGGCGCTGTACTTGACCACCACCACCGCGGGCGGCGGCAAGTACTACGACTTCACCGACGTGAATAACAAAAAGCACAAGGGCGCGCGCATGGAGACCATCGATCCAAAGCTTGCCCACGAGTCCACCGCCATGTGGCGCCAGGACTACACCGAGGACTACATGCGCGTGGACGTCTCCGATGACAAGCTCACCTTCACCACCTTCAACGAAGGCGATAACACGCTGGTGGACAAGGTTTCCCTCAAGAAGAAGGATCGCGGCGCTGCGCCTGCCGACGACGCCACCGACCCCGCCGACTCCACCGAGTCCACCGACCCAGACACCCCAGAGGTGCCCAAGGATCCGGAGGACGGCAGCTCCCTGAGCTCCAGCGATATTTTCGGCGGGCTCAGCTCGAAGAAGTAGCTAGCGTCGCCCCATTGGCTAGCGCTCCGTATGGCGCAGCCACGCCAATACGGCCTTGACCCGCCGGTTGGAATCCTCGGGCCGAAACCCGAGCTTCATAAACACATTGGAGACATGCTTGCTTACCGCTCCGGCGGTAAGAACGAGCGTGTCTTCAATTTCTTTATTGCTCAATCCTTGGGCCATAAGCCCCAGTACCTCCCGCTCGCGGGCGGTGAGCTGGGCTAAACCAGTACGCCGCGCCGACAGTAACGCTGTGACCACCTCGGGGTCCACCACGGTGCCGCCGCGGGCGACCTCGTCTAGCGTGCGCACGAATTCTTCCACATCAGAAACGCGCTCCTTGAGCAGGTAGCCAAAGCCGCCGTGCTCCAAGAGTTGGTCGAGGTAGCTTGCCGCTACGTATTGGCTCAACACCACCACCGGCTGGGTGGGATTGGCTGCTCGCAGGTCATGCACGGCGCGCAAGCCATCGTCGGTCATGGTCGGTGGCATGCGTACATCGCTGATAATCAGGTCAAAATCTTCCTGCCCGGCAATAGCGCGCAGTTCTTCGGCATCCGTGGCCGCCGTAACGCTGTGGCCCAAGGTGCTAAGTAGCTGCTCGAGCCCCGCGCGCAGCAGCGCGGAATCTTCCGCTAGTAGTAGTTTCATTCGGCCTCCTTCAGCGGTAATTCGACCTGCAGTCGGCCACCGCGTTCGCGCGCAGCCGCGTCATCTGCTGCCGAAAAGTTCACCGTTCCGCCCAGTGCGGCGGCGCGTTCGCGCAGCCCGGCGAGACCGGTGCCCGGCTCACCTGGCTTCTTGGCTGCGGGGCCGAAGTCAGCTCCGGGGCCGGGGCAGGGTCCGGTGCCATTATCAACGATGTCTAGGCGCAACGTCTGCCCGAAAGCAACCGTTACCGTCGCCTGGGTGGCCGCGCCATGCTTGGAAGCATTGGTAAGCGCCTCGGCCACCGCGTGGTAAGCCAGCAGGGCAGTGGTTTCATCCACGGAGCGCTCAGCACCTTCGACGTGTAGTTCGGTCTCCAGTCCGGAGTGGGCGAGTAGCTCGTCGAGGGCGGGGATTAATCCGGCGTCGAAAAGCACCTGCGGGGCAATGCCGCGCACCGTCGCCCGCAGGGAGGCCAAGGCCAATGAGGCATTATGTTCCGCATCGGCCAGGGCCGGTTGCGCCTCGGGAGGGGCCTGCAATTTCGCCGCGGCCAGGTTGAGCTTGAGTGCGGTGAGGTACTGCTGTGGGCCATCGTGCAGCTCGCGTTCGATGCGGCGGCGCTCGCCGGAAAAGGCATCGATAAGCGTGGCGCGCGAGGCCGCCAACTCCTCGGCCGAAGGGCTCAACGCCAGCCGGGTTAGCGAGGTTGACGCCAAGACCAAGAGGCGGTTAAGTCCTACCAATAAAGCCACCAGCAGCGCCGCGGTGAGCCAGCAGGTAAAGAAAATGAGCGGCCGGTTGGAGGTAGACCACCCACCAAAGAAGAATTCGGTATTTGGCACGAACGGCGCAATTGCCAGCACGCCCGCCGAAAAGCCCACGGCAGTCCACGCGGCAAAGCAGGCAGCCGAAATCAATAGCTGCACAATAAGGTGATAAAACTGCTGCCAATCAAACCACCGGCCTGCGCGCCGAGGTGGGATCTCCACGCCCATCCACCGCGCACCCAACCGGCCGACAAATTCCGCGGCGCGTCCCACCAGCGGAATCCACGGCAGCATCAGCACCGAAACCACCAACGCCGGGATAAATAGCGCGCCGAGGACGAGGCTCCACGCGCAGGCTTTGAGGGTTCGCATAACCCATGAGCCTAGCCGCCTTACCCAGGGTGGGGCAGTAGAGCTAGCTCTACCATTTTCTGGGCGGCCCACTCCATGTCTTTCTTCTGCGCGGCCGAGTGGAATCAAAGGCATGTTAAAAGCAGATAACCTCAGCAAGCGCTACGGCCGCCGCACCGTGCTCAATCGCGTGAATGTGTCCATCGCCCCAGGCGAATTCGTCGCCATCATGGGGCCTTCCGGCAGCGGGAAAACCACGCTGCTGAACCTGTTATCCGGGCTCGATAAGCCCACCTCCGGCCGAGTCAATGCGCCGGGGCGCAAGCAGCGAGCCTTTGTGTTTCAGGACTATAACCTGCTGGAATCCCTCAACGCGCAGCGCAATGCCACCTTGACCGCGCGCTTTTCCGGCCGGCGGCCTGCACGCGGCAAGGTGGCGGAGGTCTTTAATTCGTTCGGCCTTGCTGGGTTGGAGCGCCGCCTGCCCGCGCAGCTTTCCGGCGGGCAGCAGCAACGCGTGGCCGTCGCCCGGGCATTGCTGGCCCAGGCGCCCTATATCTTCGCCGACGAGCCTACGGGCGCGCTTGACGACGCCACCGCATCCACCGTCCTTTCCCACCTGCGCGCCGCCGCCCGCGATGGCGCCAGCGTGGTCATGGTGACCCACTCGCACCTCGCCGCTGAGGCGGCCGACAGGATCATCTCCTTAGAGGAGGTGGCCCATGCTGGTGTGGCTTAAGGACTTACAGTCCAATTGGCTATCGTGGCTGGCCGTGGCGCTGACCCTGGTGGTGTCTTCCACCTCGTGCACCCTGGCGCTGGCCATGCTGGTTGCCTCCTCCGGGGCCGAAGAAAATCCCGCCGGCCCGCTGGGTGGCACGGTGCTGGGCATGGCCCTGTGCGTGGTGGTGTTGGTGACGCTATCGCAGATGCGCCTTATCATCGCCGAGCGCGAGCCGGTCTACCGTTCTTGGCGCATGGTGGGCATGCCCGGGTGGATGATCGTTGCCTTCATTCTGGGCCAAGTCGCAGCGGTCAGCGCGGCTGCCGGATTTCTCGGCGTGCTGCCGGCCCGACCTCTGCTTGACCCGTGCGTGCGCGCCCTGCGCAGCGACGGCATCCCCATGCCGGATATCGCCGTTACCGGCCAGGTCACCGCCATTGCGGTATCCGTCTGCACGTCCGCGGCCCTGGTTGGTGCGCTGCCTCCGCTGCGCCGCGTGTTCCGGCCGCGTACTCCCGCACACCCGATGTGGCTTCTGGTGAAATTCCTGCTTGCGGCCGCGGCTATCGGCGGCACGGTCTACGGGTGCCTGCACATCGATGACCCGGGTGACCTCTTGTCGGCCGAGATGGGGCTCGTCATCCTCGTCGCCCTCTTCTTACCTTGGCTCATGCCCGGTATCGACCAATGGACCCGCGCGGCCGGCATCGCTGGGGCCAACGTGCGGGTGCGCCGGCACTTTTCCACCCCACACATCGTGCCGTGGGTGCTCCTCGGCGGCTTTATCGTCGCCGTCGGCTCGGGCCTGCGCTTTGGAAACGATGCAGGCGTCGGCGGCACCTTGTCCTCGTGGCAGGTCTTTGTCGCCCTTTTAGGGCCGGTCTTTGCCCCCAGCATCGTGGGCGCCGTGCTTACCTCACTGCTCATGCGCGGGCGCATCGCCTCCGATATCCGCGGCCTCACGCTGGCTGGCGCCACTCCCTCGGCCTGGGCGCGCGTGCAAGTAGGGGAGGCGGCGTGCCTCACCCTGACTGCGGCCGGCGTGGTCTGGGCGCTGTGCTTGGCGACGCTCCTCCCACTCCACCACCTGCTCACCCCACAGGTTTCCTTCGGCCGAACGCTGGTAGACGAGCTGTGGTGGCCGGCCTTCGCCGTGATTTTTGGTGCCATGTTTATCGCCGTGGGCGTCGTCAAGCTGGCGCTGGCCGGCTTTGTCCGCGCCGGGCAACGAGAGCGCTGAAGGGATCGCTGAGGGTGTCGGAATGTGGGCCGGGTCATTGTTGAGGGTTAGCAGTCACGAGGGTAGAGTGCTAATCAGGTTGTTTGACCCACAGTTGTTCACCCGCGACGACGGCTGTGCTGGACATCCACAACCGGCACGCGCGCGCCATACCGGCGCGCATACGAACACTACGGAGGAAACATCATGGCAAACATTAAGCCTCTCGAGGACCGCGTCCTCGTACAGATCGTAGAAGCTGAAACCACCACCGCTTCCGGCCTGGTTATCCCGGATTCCGCCAAGGAAAAGCCACAGGAAGCTACCGTCGTTGCAGTAGGCCCAGGCCGCACCAACGACAAGGGTGAGGTCACCCCGGTAGGCGTCAACGAAGGCGATACCGTGGTCTTTTCCAAGTACGGCGGCACCGAGCTGAAGTACAACGGCGAGGAGTACCTGCTGCTGTCCTCCCGTGACCTGCTCGCCGTCATCGAGAAGTAGGCCCACTTATGGCAAAGCTCATTGCATTCGACCAAGAAGCCCGCGAGGGAATCCAGCGCGGCGTCGATACGCTGGCTGATGCCGTCAAGGTCACCCTCGGCCCGCGCGGCCGCAACGTCGTGCTGTCCAAGGCCTTCGGTGGCCCCACCGTCACCAATGACGGCGTGACCATCGCCCGCGATATCGACATCGAGGAGCCGTTCGAGAACCTCGGCGCGCAGCTGGTCAAGTCCGTTGCGGTCAAGACCAATGACACCGCTGGTGACGGCACCACCACCGCTACCTTGCTGGCCCAGGCGCTCATCTTCGAGGGCCTGCGCAACGTGGCGGCCGGCGCCAACCCGATCGAGCTCAACCGCGGCATCGCGGCGGCGGCCGAAAAGGCCGTCGAGGAGCTTAAGGCCCGCGCCACCGCGGTCAACTCCTCCTCTGAAATCGCCCAGGTAGCCACCGTCTCCTCCCGCGACCCGGAGGTCGGCGAGATGGTTGCCGGCGCCATGGACAAGGTGGGCAAGGACGGTGTGGTCACCGTCGAGGAATCCCAGACCATCGACTCCGCCGTCGATGTCACCGAGGGTATTTCCTTTGACAAGGGCTACCTTTCCCCGTACTTCGCTACGGAGGAAGAGACCTACCACGCCGTGCTGGATGACGCCGCAGTATTGCTCGTCCGCAACAAGATCTCCTCCCTGCCGGACTTCCTGCCGCTGCTGGAGAAGATCGCCGAGACCAACCGCCCGACCCTCATCATCGCGGAGGACATCGAGGGCGAGCCGCTGCAGGCGCTCGTCGTCAACTCCATCCGCAAGGTGCTCAAGGTCGCGGCCGTGAAGGCTCCGTACTTTGGCGAGCGTCGCAAGGGATTCATGGATGACCTGGCCGTCGTTACCGGCGCTACCGTCATCGACCCAGAGGTGGGCGTCAACCTCAACGAGGCTGGCCTCGACGTGCTCGGTTCCGCTCGCCGCGTGACCATCACCAAGGATGACACCGTCATCGTCGATGGCGGCGGCACCGCTGAAGCAGTAGAGGAGCGCCGCGAGCACATTCGCCGCGACATCGAGCGCACCGATTCCACCTGGGATAAGGAAAAGCTCGAGGAGCGCCTGGCTAAGCTCTCCGGCGGCGTGGCCGTCATCCGCGTCGGTGCGGCTACCGAGACCGAGGTCAACGAGCGCAAGCTGCGCGTCGAAGACGCCATCAACGCGGCCCGCGCGGCCGTCGAAGAAGGCGTTATCGCCGGCGGCGGCTCCGTGCTGGTCCAGATTTCCAAGGAACTCGAGTCCTTTGCCGAGGGCTTCGAGGGCGAGGCTAAGGTCGGCGTTCTCGCCGTCGCCCGCGCCCTGACCCGCCCGGCGTTCTGGATCGCCGAAAACGCTGGCCTCGACGGCGCTGTCGTCGTCTCCCGCGTTGCCGAGATGTCCAACGGTGAGGGCTTCAACGCCAATACTCTCGAGTACGGCAACCTCATCGATAACGGCATCATCGACCCGGTGAAGGTCACCCACTCCGCCGTGGTCAACGCCACCTCCGTGGCCCGCATGGTTCTGACCACCGAGGCCTCCGTGGTGGAAAAGCCACAGGAAGAGCAGCCTGCTGACGCCGGCCACGGCCACCAGCACTAAACCTTCCCAACAACGCCCGCCCCGCTTCCCGCGTGGCGGGTTTTGTTGTACCTAGCTAGGGCCGTGGAATACATCAAGATCACCGCTGATACCGACCCCATTCGCAAGGCCTTCGCCAAGGCCAATGGCGTCAAACCCGCACTCTTTTCCGCGCATTCCGAGGGTCTCTGCTCCAAGCGCAGCGGTGTGGGTGCGGTCTACGTGGAGCAGGGCGTGATGAGCGGGTGGACTCCGGCCACACCGTCATCTGCATCGATCACAACTTGGCCGTACTCGCGCATGCGGATTACGCCATCGACTTGGTCCCCGGCGCCGGTTCGGCCGGCGGCCAGCTGGTCTTTAGCGGCACCCCGGCCGATTTAGCCGAGCAGAAAGAATCGGTGACGGGGCGCTTTCTTGCCGACGCCCTCGTCTCCCCCTAACCTTCTGCCTTAAGCGTTGACCGGCGCGGCCGCGCGGCGGCGTTGGCGCAGCGCAACGACGCGCTCGGATTCGCTCATTCCGCCCCAGACGCCGTAAGGTTCGGCGGATTGCAGGGCATGCTCGCGGCACAAATCAATGACCGGGCAGGAATTGCAGATGGCCTTGGCGCGGTTCTCGCGCTGGGCGCGGGCACGACCGCGCTCGCCATCTGGGTGATAAAACACGTCCGAGTTTTCTCCGCGGCAGGCGCCTTGTAGCTGCCAATCCCACAGGTCAGCGGTGGGACCGGGAAGCAAATGAGGCTGAGACACGTTACTTAGCTCCTTTGTAAGGGCGAGAATTCTAGTGCGGCTTCCGCAGTGTCGCGGGAAGCAACCTCACGTAGTGTTTCGCGCGTGGGTTAACGATGGGTTACCTATTTTTGACTTTTAGGTATTCTTCCCCTGTTCGTCCCTCCGGCACCGCGGTTTACCAGCGGAAACAACAAAGGTTAACGGTTTGTGAATTTTCTTCCGCTCGGGTTGCGCACGCGCTGGGGCCGCGCGTTGCCTTTGCATAATCTTCCCGTGTGCCAATATGGTTAGTTACCGGTTTAAAACATGTCAGAGGGTGCATACGTGAGTGATAAGGAACAGGAGCTAGCGGATCTCGTCCCGCATGCCGTCGACGGCAGCCGTCGAGCGCTGCAAGAAGTTCTGCGGATCATTCACCCGCAGGTGCTGCGCTACTGCCGCGCCCGCATCGGTGGCGGCCGCCAACCCACCGCGGAGGATGTAGCCCAAGAGATCTGTCTTGCAGTGGCCACCTCCATTGGCTCCTACGAGGACAAGGGCCGCCCGTTTATGGCCTATGTCTACGGCATTGCGTTCAACAAGGTCACCGATGCCCACCGCGCCATGGGGCGCGATAAGTCCACCCCTACCGAAGAAATTCCAGAAGACTCCGCGAACGAAGCTACCCCAGAAGAGTGGGCGCTAGAGGCCGACGGTAGTAACAGAATGCGCGCCTTGCTCGATACGTTAAGTGACAAGGCGAAAAACATCGTGATTCTGCGCGTGTTCAACGGTTTGTCGGCAGAAGAGACCGCGGAAATTGTGGGTTCCACCCCAGGCGCGGTTCGTGTCGCACAACACCGAGCACTCGCTCAATTGCGAAAGACCCTCCAAGCCGCCCAGGAAACTGCGCGCTAAGGGCCTAGCGGCCGACTCTTACAGCAGATATCTCTTAACAGAAAGGAAGGGGGAGAGACACCATCATGGCACCGAAGCACCACGGCGATAATGACGGCCTTGCAGACCAGCTCCAGCCCTTGATAGATGATGATGCATTCCTCACCGAGCTTTCGAAGGGAACTAACCCTTCCGACGGCCAGGATGACCTGGCGGAGCTGCTGCTGGAGTTAAAGGGGGACGTCGATAAGCAGATGCCTCCAGCCCCGCTGGTAGAAGGCGCCGAAGCTGAGCCCGCGGTCATCGACCTAGGCCAGGCCCGCAAGCGCCGCCGCGGCGGCCCGTTCGTACATGGGCTCATCGGTGCGGCGGCCGCAACGCTAGTCATCGCTGGAGCCGGTGGAGCCATGCTGCACGCCGGAACCTTTGATAAGGGCGATAAGACCCGCAACGTAGAGCTGGCCGGCACGCTGGAAGAGATGGAATCTCGCGCGGCCGAAGGTGATATTGAAGGCGCTCGCGAACTGATGAAGGACGCCCGCGCCAAGCTGGATGAGGCCGAAGGCAAAGAAGAAAAGGTCGTAGCCGCCAACCGCGAGGCGGAACAAAAGCGGGCTGCGCACCCGAAGCCCACCCCGCACACCGTGACGGAGACTGCCACCGAAACCGTGGCGGAAGAAGCTTCGCAACCGGAACAGCAGCCGGAGCAGGTCACCGTGACCGAGACTCAATACGCCACCGAAACCGTGGTGGTCACGGAACAGGCGCAGCAAAACCCGCAGCCCAACCCCAACGTTGAGGATGAGCCGACGACGACCATCGAGTTGGACCAGCAGCAGTAGAAGCTAGCGGCCCTCTAGGCCATCCAAGTAACCCAAGGCGTAGTCCCAAGGCACGTAGCGGGAGGGATCCGGCTCGGCGCCAGGTTCATGCACCGGCGCTAGCTCGCCTTCAAGGGTGGCGCGCATATTGGCGGCCATAATGTCCCACTCGTAGAAGTGGTTTTCTTGGCAATCCTCGCACAAGAAGAAGATGCCATCGATGCCACGCGGGCCGAGGATGGACGCGAATTTCTGCACCAGTGCGAGGTCGTGGATGATGGCGATCCGGTCGTCGTCGGTAAGCGGCATGACCTGCTCGTCCTCCTCCAAGAAGGAGGCGGGGTCATTCGGGTCATCGGCGAAAGGATCGCGGGGCATATTGGCGAAGAAGTTCACGCCTGCGAGCCTATTGAACTTACCCTCCCGAGGCAATTTACCCCCTGCCCAAATGGTGTCGTCGGCCGGCAACGCACTACAGTTGTGGTAGCCGCTAAACCTGTTAAGGAGAGACCTCGATGAGCGAGAACCGTATTCATACTGGTGGAGATGACCCGAACAAGGTAGCCCTGCGCGGCCTGACCTTTGATGATGTGCTCCTTTTGCCCGCCGAATCCAATATCGTGCCCTCCGAGGTCGATACCGGTGCGCAGTTTACCCGCAATATCCGCCTCGGCGTCCCGCTTGCCTCGGCCGCCATGGATACCGTGACCGAGGCCCGCATGGCCATTGCCATGGCCCGTCAGGGTGGCATCGGCGTGCTGCACCGCAACCTGTCCACCGAGGACCAAGCCGAGCAGGTAGAGATTGTGAAGCGCTCCGAGTCCGGCATGGTCACCGACCCCATCACCGCCCGCCCGGATATGACCATCGGGGAAGTAGACGCGCTGTGCGCCCGCTACCGCATCTCCGGCCTGCCGGTGGTAGACGAGGACGGCACCCTGATGGGCATTTGCACCAACCGCGATATGCGCTTCGAGCCTGACTTTGACCGCAAGGTCAGCGAGGTCATGACGGCCATGCCGCTCGTCGTTGCGCGCGAGGGCGTATCTAAGAAGGAAGCCCTCGAACTGCTTTCGGCCAATAAGGTGGAGAAGCTGCCCATCGTCGATGCGGATAATAAGCTCACCGGCCTGATTACCGTCAAGGACTTTGTCAAGACCGAGCAGTACCCTAACGCGTCCAAGGACTCGGCCGGCCGCCTGTTGGTTGCGGCCGGCATCGGTACCGGGGAAGAGTCCTACCAGCGCGCCGCCGCGCTTGTCGACGCCGGCGTGGACGCCCTCGTCGTCGACTCCGCCCACGCCCACAACAACCGCGTGCTGGAAATGGTCTCCCGCGTCCAAAAGGATTTCGGCTCCAAGGTCGATGTCATCGGCGGTAACCTCGCCACCCGCGAGGCCGCCCAGGCAATGATTGATGCCGGCGCCGACGCCATCAAGGTCGGCATCGGCCCGGGCTCCATTTGCACCACCCGCGTCGTCGCCGGCGTGGGCGCACCGCAGATTACGGCCCTGATGGAGGCCGCCGCAGTAGCTGGCCCGGCCGGTGTGCCGGTTATCGGCGATGGTGGCATGCAGTACTCCGGCGACGTCGCCAAGGCCCTGGCGGCCGGCGCCGATACCGTCATGCTGGGCTCCATGTTTGCCGGCACCACCGAAGCCCCCGGTGACATCGTGGTCTACCAGGGCAAGCAGTACAAGCGCTACCGCGGCATGGGCTCCATGGGCGCCATGCAGGGCCGCGGCCTCTCCGGTGAGAAGCGCTCCTACTCCAAGGACCGCTATTTCCAGGCCGATGTCCGCAGCGAAGACAAGCTGGTTCCGGAAGGCGTCGAGGGCCGCGTGCCCTTCCGCGGCGATATCGATGCCATCGTGCACCAGATTATCGGCGGCCTGCGCGCTTCCATGGGCTATACCGGCTCCGCCACCCTGGCCGAGCTGAAGACCAAGCGCTTCGTCCAAATCACCGCCGCGGGCTTGAAGGAATCCCACCCGCACCACCTGCAGCAAATCGCAGAAGCACCAAACTACCGCTAGGAATATCATGCGTGAATACGCCGAAATTGGCATCGGCCGCGAGGCCCGCCGCACCTTCGATCTAGAGCAACTATCCATCGTGCCGCAGCGTCGTACCCGTTCTTCCAAGGACGTGGACACCACCTGGCACATCGACGCCTATACCTTCGACATCCCCTTCGTTTCCCACCCCACCGATGCGCTCGCCACCCCCGAGTTCATCATCGAGATGGGCAAGCAGGGCGGCCTGGGCGTCATTAATGCCGAGGGCCTGTGGGGCCGCCACAAGGACCTCGAGGGCGCCCTAGCCCGCATTTACTCGCAGCCGGGCGATAACTCCATCATCCAGGAGCTGCACGCCGCCCCGCTTGACGACGCCCTCCTTACCGAGCGCATCTCCCAAGTCCGCGACTCCGGAGTTACCGTTGCTGTGCGCGTATCCCCTCAAAATGCTCGCGAGATGGCCCCTAAGGTCATCGCGGCCGGTGCCGAGTTGCTGTTTATCCAGGGCACCCTAGTCTCGGCCGAGCACGTAGCTACCGGCGGCGAGCCGCTGAACCTCAAGGAGTTCATTGGTTCCCTTGACGTTCCCGTCATTGCCGGCGGAGTTACCGACTACACCACCGCGCTACACCTGATGCGCACCGGCGCGGCCGGCGTCATCGTAGGCGCGGGTGTGACCACCAACGCCGAGACCGTTGGCATCGACTCGGCCATGGGCACCGCGATTGCCGACGCCGCCGCAGCCCGCCGCGACTACCTCGACGAGACCGGCGGCCGCTACGTGCACATCATCGCCGATACCGAGTTTGAAAACTCCGGCAATATTGCCAAGGCTTTCGCCTGCGGCGCTGACGGTGTTGCTCTCGGCCCACTGCTTGCCCAGGCCCGCGAGGCCGGCGGCAAGGGCTGGTACTGGCCCGCCACGGCCGGCCACCCGCGTTTCCCACGCGGCTTCGTCCAGTTCTCCGGGGCCGATACCGACTTGGACGTCGATTTCCTCACCACCGGTACCCCGGCCGAAGCCACAGAAGAATCGGCCGCCCCGTCGCTGGAAACCGTGCTGCACGGTCCCTCCAGCGAGCCCTTTGGCCGCACCAACCTGGTCGGCGCGCTGCGCCGTTCCATGGCCAAGTGTGGCTACACCGACCTGAAGTCCTTCCAGAAGGTCGAACTCGCCGTTCGCTACTAATCCGCGCGAGAGTCCTGACGCGGCTGTGCCTTCTTGGCGCAGCCGCGTTTCTTTGTCTCAGGGCTTCCTTCGTCGCCGAACAGATACCAGTTGGCGAGGTAGGAGAGTGGTTTAGGAAACCAATTGCCAGCCGCCCTCACGCCTCCACGTGGTCTTGTCCGTCGTTGGCCGCCATTGCCCTGAGTTGTGGACTGGGCACACGCGTACTCCCGAGGGATTGAGCTCTACAACCTTCTCTTCGCTGCTCGCGCGTAGAACCACCGAATTTTGCGCTACTTCTGGATGCCCCACGCGCTCTGCCTGCTGCGTGCCGCACAATGGAACCCACTCATCCCACTCGCTTCCAAAGATTTCCGCGGCCGGAAGTGTTACCTGTTGCGGGCCTTGTTCATCCAGCGCAGACGTCACCTCGGCCGTAGTCGGGGTGGTGTCACAACCGCACAACAGCAGGCTCGCGGCGAGCACAATAGCCAAGCGCTTCATAAGCTATCAGTTTAGTGGGTTAGACTATGGGGCGTGACTAAGCCAAATACTACCCCGCGCCCCGTCCTCGTTGTGGACTTTGGCGCTCAGTACGCGCAGCTTATTGCCCGCCGCGTGCGCGAGGCCAAGATTTACTCCGAGGTTGTCCCCAACTCCGCTTCTGTAGAGGAAATTAAAGCAAAGGATCCAGCCGCTCTCATTTTGTCGGGTGGACCATCTTCCGTATATGCCGATGGCGCCCCGGCCCTCAAGCCGGAGCTACTTGAGCTCGGCATTCCGGTTTTCGGCATTTGCTACGGCTTCCAAGCTATGAACCATGCGCTTGGTGGCACTGTCTCTTCCACCGGCGAGCGTGAGTACGGCCGTACCGATATGAATGTTAAGGGCGGCGTACTTCACGAAGGCCTGGAGGCTACTCACAAGGTGTGGATGTCTCACGGCGATGCCGTATCTGCTGCTCCCGAAGGCTTTGAGGTTACGGCCACGTCGGCCGGTGCTCCGGTTGCAGCGATGGAGTGCCTAGACAAGAAGATGGCCGGCGTGCAGTACCACCCTGAGGTACAGCACTCGCCGCATGGCCAGGAGGTGCTTACCCGCTTCCTCACTGAGATTGCTGGCCTAGAGCAGAACTGGACGGCCGATAATATCGCCGAGCAGCTCATCGCGGATGTCCGCGCACAGGTGGGTGAGGAAGGTCGCGCCATTTGCGGCCTGTCCGGCGGTGTGGACTCCGCTGTAGCGGCCGCGTTGGTGCAGCGTGCCATTGGCGATCGCCTCACCTGTGTCTTCGTTGACCACGGCTTGCTGCGTGCCGGCGAGCGCGAGCAGGTAGAAAAGGACTTCGTTGCCTCCACTGGAGCGAAGCTGGTGACCGCAGATGAGCGCGCTGCTTTCTTGGAAAAGCTGGCAGGAGTTAGCGACCCAGAAGCCAAGCGCAAGGCCATCGGCGCGGAGTTTATCCGTTCCTTTGAGCGCGCGGTTGCAGGCGTGCTTGACGACGCCCCTGCAGGCTCCACCGTCGACTACCTCGTCCAGGGCACTCTGTACCCGGACGTTGTCGAGTCTGGCGGCGGCGATGGCACGGCGAATATTAAGTCTCACCACAATGTCGGCGGTTTGCCGGATGACGTGGAGTTCGAACTGGTCGAGCCGTTGCGCCTGCTGTTTAAGGACGAGGTACGTGCCGTCGGCCGCGAGCTAGGCTTGCCAGAAGAGATCGTTAGCCGCCAGCCATTCCCTGGCCCGGGCTTGGGTATCCGCATCATCGGTGAGGTGACCGAGGAGCGCTTGGAAACCCTGCGTGAGGCAGACCTTATTGCTCGCACCGAGCTGACCAATGCCGGCCTGGATGACCAGATTTGGCAGTGCCCGGTGGTACTGCTGGCCGATGTCCGCTCCGTTGGCGTGCAGGGCGACGGCCGTACCTATGGCCACCCGATTGTGCTGCGCCCGGTGTCCTCGGAGGACGCCATGACCGCAGACTGGACTCGCTTGCCTTATGAGGTGCTGGAGAAGATTTCTACCCGCATCACCAACGAGGTGAAGGACGTCAACCGCGTGGTCTTGGACTGCACCTCCAAGCCACCAGGAACCATCGAGTGGGAGTAAAACGGCATGCGTAGAAGGCGCTCAGTCTAGTGCTGAGCGCCTTTTCGCTCGTTTTAGCGGGCGGCGCTTACTCGCGCGGGGTAAACGGTGGCCGCCACACAACGCGTCCGCCCACCCGCTCGAGGCGGCCGCGCCGAGGTGGGGCGTTGGGGTCATCGTCGTTGACGCCATTATGGTAGGCGCAGCACATGACCAAGTTTTTCATATTCGTCTCCCCGCCATTGCTCCACGCTTTAAGGTGATGGACTTGGGAGAGGTCGGCCGGCTGATTGCAGCCCGGCCAGGCACAGCGCGGATTTTCTGCAGCGGCCATAATGCGCTGCTTGTCATTGGCCACGCGCGCCGTGCGGTAGAGATTGACCGGCCCTTCCTCGGGGTGCACGAGAGTGACGTAGCCGGTTTCTTTCTCGCCAGAAAAGCCGACGTCGTTGAGCACGCGGCGCAGATATTCGGTGCCGGTGATGGTGGCGCCATTGGTCAGATCGAGCTCGATATCATCACCATGGCCGTCGCGGATGCGGATGAATTTGTCTAACGGCACGATGGCATTGGTCACCACTTCTGCCCGCGCGGCCGCAGCTTGGTCAAAGAAAATCTTTTCTACTGCCTCGAGCGATTGCTTTCCAGTCGCGGCCAGCGCGGCGTTAAGATCCGCGATGAAACTAGAGGTTCCGGTGATGGCCAGCGTCCAGAAGTCATTGGGGCGTCGGTAAGTGCGCACGCCTGGGCTTACGGTGTCGTCTTTCATCTCCCGCAGGCGCCGTCGGGCGTGTTTAAGGATGTGGCTCATCGAGCCGGTCATCGCGCAGCATTCCGCGCGCAGCTGCCAGGCCTGCTTTTTGCTGGGCGCGCGGTTAACAATGCGTTCTAGGGCGGTAAGGGTGGCGATGGAGTGGGTGTTGCGGCGGGCGTCGGCAATAGCGCGGCGCTGCAGGCGCGTAAATTTGGTGCGGCCGAAGTAGCTTTCACACAAAAGCAGCAGATCGGCGGCGATGGCATCGGGCGCGCCGCGGTCCATGAGCTCGGACCCGGACATGCCTTGGCACCCGGCGATGATGTCCATGCCAGGGCCCAAGGCGGTGAGGTAGGTCTCGAGTGCGTTCATGCCTGCAACGCTACGGCGCGCACCTACACCGGTGCACGGCCGGCGCAACCGCTACAGCGGATTCTGTGGATAACCCGCCCCACACCCGGCACTAGGGCCGGAAAAGCTGTGGATAACCCCGAAAAGTGTCGTATAGATCAGGCAAACGCGAGCCGGCGCGTGCCATCCACGTGGGGGAAGACGAAAAAGCTCAGCCCAAAGACCACGAGCCACACCAGCCCGGCGCCCCACGCGGGCAGGGCCACGATGGGTGCGAGCATCACCATAAGCCACAGAATCATCAGTGGCACGAGCTGTGCGATGGTAGGAACTAGAGCGACATTGCGCTTGTTGGCATAGGAACGCATCGCGCGGCGGTAGGGGTGGGCAAAGACGAGGACGAAGGCCGCCACGAGGCATACGAGCGCCCCAACCAGTGCGGCAAAGATATGCGCGCGGCTTGCCAAGAGTGCCACGGCCGCACCGATGAGGATGGACGAGCCCAAGCGCACCCATGGCGGAGTAGGGATGGGAGTGGTGTGCTCGCGCATGGCGCCGTAGGCAGCGTTGAAGTTCATGCCGCTAAGGCTACCATTCGAACATATACTTGCATGTGTCCGGGTGAGGGTTCATACTATTCGGGTGAGTCAAACGAGCGTTCGCCTAGAGAAAGCGGTGGCCGGGCTAAGTAGGTCGGACCGCGTGGCGATGCTGCGTACCCGCATGCGCGCTATGGAGTGCGGTCCGGAAGAAGAGCTGGTAGATACGCTCCCTGGCCTGGCACGCTTGCTTCCCGCAGGTGGCCTGGCGCGCCGGCAGGTGGTGCACTGTGCGAGCTGCCCGGCGCTGGTGGTGGAGCTTATCTGTCACCTCACCGCCCGTGGCGGGTATGTGGGAGTGGTGGGGTGGCCGGATTTGCTACTCGCACAAGTGGCCGAGGAAGGCGCTATCGAACGCGTGGTAACCGTGCCGGATCCGGGCCTGGAATCCTGGATGGTGACGGGAGTATTGGCGGAAGGGCTGGACCTTGTTGTCCACCATGGGCCGCCCGGCGAGGTGAGCCCTACCAAGGCGCGGCCGGTGCTGGCGAAGGTGCGCGGCGGGCGCGCGGCGGTGCTCACGATAGGCACGCGCCTGCCCGGCACAGCGGTGGGGATAGGGGCGCGGGTGGGTGCCTATCGGGGCGTCGGCAAGGGCAGCGGACGCATTCGCGGAGTGGACATGGACGTGGAGGTGACCTCGAAGCAGGGGGCCTCGCGCGGGGTGCTCACGGTGGGTGAGCGTCGCCGGTTGGAGGCCGTATGAGGGTAGCGGCCGTGTGGTTTCCGGATTGGCCCATCCAGGCCGCCGGCGGGCAGGGCCCTATGGTTATTGCGCGCAATCACGCGGTGGCGGTGTGCGATAGGAAGGCGCGCCGGGCGGGTGTTCGGCGCGGGATGCGCCTGCGCCAGGCCCAAGCGCTGTGCCCCGAGGCCGCAGTGGTGGAGGCCAATCCGGATCGGGATGGTGCGGCGTTTGCGGAGGTTGCGGCCGGCTTAGATGCGGTGGCGTCTTCGGTGGAGGTGCTGCGCCCGGGCCTGGCGATTGTGGATGCGGGCGCGGCGCTGCGCTACCACGGAGAGAAAGCACTAGAGATGCTTGTCGACGCCTCATCGTACGCCGGCTTCGACTCCACCCTCGGCGTCGCCGATGAGATTGCCACGGCCGTCATCGCAGCCCGGTACTGCGGCGTGGGCGCGGTGGTGCCAGAGGGCGGCTCGCGGGAGTTTTTGGCTACCCAGCCCATAGGCGTGCTGGCGGCCGATGAGGCCTTGGGCTTTGAGGCTGGGTTTATCGCACAGCTGGACAAGCTGGGCGTGCGACGCCTGGGCGACTTAGCCGCGCTGCCGTTTAAGCAGGTAGCCACCCGGTTTGGCGAGCCTGGCCGGCGCGCCCACGAACTGGCCCAGGCCCGTGCGGATAGGCGCGTGGCCCCAGAGCTGGCGCGCCCGGATCTGGCGGTGGAGATGGAAGAGCGCATCGAGCGTGTGGACGCGGCCGCCTTCGCGGCCCGCCAACTCGCGGCCCGGCTGCATGCCCGCTTGGAAGAGGCCGGCAAGGTGTGCCTGCGGCTGCGCGTGGTGGCGGAGTTTGGCACCGGTGAGGAGCTGGCGCGGGTATGGCGCACACAGGAAGCGCTGACGGAACAGGCCACCGCGGACCGCGTGCGTTGGCAGCTCGATGGCTGGCTCACGCGCGCTACTGGTGAGGGCGCGGCCATTCGCCGCCTAGCGCTGGAGCCGGTGGAGGTCGCCGCCCCGTCCGCTGCAGGTCTCTGGGGCGGGGAGAGCTCGCAGGAGCAGGTCAAGCGCGTGATCGCCCGCGTGCAATCGCAGCTGGGGGTGGATCGCGTGCTGCAGCCGCGGGCGGTGGGCGGCCGTGGGGTGGCCGAGCGCATCGAGTACGTGCCTTATGGCGAGCAGCGCGACGCCCCGCCGGACGGCGAGTGGCCCGGCCGCATTCCCGCACCCTTGCCTGCACGGCTGGGCGGTGGGCCGAACCACCCGGCCGCGCGCATTCGGCTTATCGACGCCGCCGAGCGACCCGTCTTCGTCACCGCCGAAGCCCTCTTGTCCGGGGTGCCGGTGGCCTTGAGCTGGGGTGCGCATCGTTTCCGTGTGCTGGGCTGGGCCGGGCCGTGGCCGGTGGATACGCAGTGGTGGACCGATACCCCGCAGCGCGTGGCGCGCCTGCAGGTGGTGGGCCAGGCCGACCACGAAGAGCATCAGCGGGCCTGGCTCTTGGTATGGTCCGGCGGCCGCTGGCGGGTTGAGGCGACCTATTAATCGCGAATATCGACCACGAGGCGGGTGGGGTTATCGAGCACCTGCACGGAATAAGGCTTGCGAGAGGTCATGCCGATGACAAATTGGCAGCGGCCCTCGTAAGTGCCGCCATTGACCACTTGGGTGACAATTCCTTCCGTAGGGGCATCCACCACGCCGATGCGAGGATCATCTTTGCCGGCCTCGAAGGGATAGACCACGCCGTCGATATTGACATTGAGTGCGGTCTCGCCGGAGTGGTCAATGGTCTTGCCGGAGCCCTGCTGCGTGGGCGTGTCGGCATAGTCCACGAACCAGCCGGGAGTGCCGCCGCCGTCGAGCTCGAAGACGACGCGCTCAAAACCCTCGTGCCGGCCGATGCGCACGTCGGTCACCGTGAGCTCGGAGGGCGCCTGCGGCCGGAGGGTTTTCATCTCCATATTGGCCTGGCCTAGCGGATTGAGCTGGGAGTTATCCGCAGACGCGGCCATGGTGGTGCGGTCCGTCTCGTGGGCGGCGCAGCCGCTGAGAGAAGCAGCGACGAGAAGCGTTGCGGCGAGACGGACTTTCAACATGTCCCCTAGGTTATATTTTCGGCCGTGAACTGTATAGCTGAGGGGGTACTTCGTGGCCGAATTGTTGCCAAGGGTGTGAGCTGGAATGCAGAAAGGTTAGGCTTAGGTATATGACCGAGTTCTGTTCAGATATCCAGGTAGAGCCGCTGCCGGGCACGGCGAAGAAGGAATCCGTCTATGTGCTTTTCGAGTGGCCGGGTGGATGGTCGCGAGACGTGCTTGATGGCGATACCTTTGGGCCGGAGCTCACAGCGCAGCTTAAGTCCAAGCTGAAGGGCGCGGCGGGGCTGCAGCTTATTCGCCGGCCGGGCCGCAACGGTCGCCAGGTGGGCAAGATGCACCGCTGCTACCTGGTGTGGGCCGAACAGGGCGTGATGGAACTCGTGCTGCTGACGGGCCCAGAGAAAATCCTCGATCTGGATCTGACCGGGCCTGGCCGCAATGGGGGCGGCTCTTTGGATACGCCGCTAGTGCTGGTGTGTACGCATGCGAAGCGCGATACGTGCTGTGCGGTCAAGGGCCGGCCGCTGGCTGCGGAGCTGGTGGCGGATTATCCGGATATGGTGTGGGAGACCTCGCACACGAAGGGGCACCGGTTCGCGCCGTCGGTCATGCTCATGCCATGGGCCTATTCCTTTGGCCGCATGAATAAAGAAGCCGCCGCGCAGATGATTGCGGCGGCGGCGAAGGGGAAGTATTTCTACCCGGTAAATCGCGGGCGCGGTATTTTCGGCCCGCGCGGCCAGGTGGCGGAGTTGGCGGTGGCCCGCGCGCTTATCGACGCCGGCGAGGACCTCTCCTATGGCCAGCTCACCGCCACCGACGGCGGCGAGGTCAGCCACGCTGACGGCCGGCGCTGGCGCGTGGCGCTCGAGGAGCGCGAGGTAGAAGGCGTGGTTTCCTCGTGCGGCGATGCGCCGAAGAAAGGCCAGGCCATCGTAGCGACCGGCGTGGAGCCGGTCGCGGGGTAGGCTGCGCGGGGTGGGGGCGGCGTCGGCAAGCGGGGGCTAGCGGCGCATGACCTTGGAAGAGAGCCAGTTGCCGAGGAACTGGGCGGCCTGCACCAGCACGATGATGATGAGTGTGGCCACGACGGTGACTTCCCACTCAAAGGCGCGGTAGCCGTAGACGATGGCAAAGTCACCCAAGCCGCCGCCGCCGACGTAGCCGGCCATGGCGGACATATCCACGATGGCGATGAACAGGAAGGTGTAGCCCAGAATCAGCGGGCCGAGGGCCTCCGGAACGATCACGGAGGTAATGATCTTCCACGGCGAGGCACCCATGGAGCGGGCGGCCTCGATGACGCCGGGATCGATAGCCACGAGGTTTTGTTCCACCACGCGGGCCACGGAGAAGGTCGCGGCGATGACCATGACGAAGGTCGCCGGGCCGCGGCCGATGGAACCTCCCATTACGGCGACGGTCAGTGGCTGGGCAAAGGCCAGCAAAATGATGAAGGGGATGGGGCGGACGAAGTTCACCAACAGGTTAACAATGACGTAGACAAACCTGTTTTGCAGGATGCCGCCCGTGCGGGTGGTGTAGAGCAGCATGCCTAGGCCAAGGCCGAGGATGCCGGCAACGATGAGGGTGGTCGAGACCATGATGAGGGTATCGACGATGGCATCGGCGAGCGAGGGGCCGAGGCGGTCCCAGTTGGCTTGGGCGAGGTTGGTGACGGTCATCGTGCAATCTCCTCAATCTGGGTGGTGGTAGAAAGCGTGCGGTAGAACTCCTCGATGGCGTTATTATCGCCGCTAAGCCGCACGGTCAGCTTGCCAAAGGAATGCTGCTGCAACGTGGTGATACCGCCGTGCACGACGGCGATGGACACGCCGGCCTCCTTGAGCCGAGCGGCAGCGGTGAAGAAGCCGGATTCCTCGGTGAGGTTGATGGTAAACAGGCGGCCTTCGTGCGCAAGCAGGTCGTCGGTTTCGACGACGTCGGGTTCGTTGCGCAGCGAGGTGGCCACGAACTTGGCGGCCACGGAGGTCTGCGGGTTGGAGAAGACCTCATAGACGCTGCCTTGCTCTACTACGCGGCCGTTTTCCATCACGGCGACCTTATCGGCGATGGAGCGAACGACTTCCATCTCGTGGGTAATAACCACGATGGTGATGCCGAGTTCCTTGTTCACCCGGCGCAGCAGGTCGAGGACTTCCTGCGTGGTGGTGGGGTCGAGGGCGGAAGTGGCTTCGTCGGCAAGCAGCAGCGAAGGGTTGGTGGCCAGCGCACGGGCAATGCCAACGCGCTGCTTCTGGCCACCGGAAAGTTGCTCCGGGTAGCTCTTGCCCTTGTCTCCCAGGCCGACGAAGTCCAGCAGCTCTTGCACGCGCTGGGCGCGCTCTTGCTTGCCGACGCCCTGCAGCTGCAGCGGGTATTCAATATTGCCGGCCGCGGTGCGCGAGCTCATCAGGTTGAACTGCTGGAAGATCATGCCGATATTGCGGCGAATGCCACGCAGTTTCCGCTCGGACATGCCAACGATATTGGTCTCGTCGAGCAGTAGCTCGCCAGAGGATGGGGTGTCCAGGCCGTTGATCATGCGCACGAGGGTGGACTTGCCGGCGCCGGAATAACCAATGATGCCGACGATTTCGCCAGGCTCGATGGTCATGGAGACATGGTCGAGCGCCTTAATTCGCGCTTTTTTCTGCTTAAAGATCTTGGTGATCTCGCGGAACTCAATGCGGGTGCCGCGGTGGGTGGAATCTGCCACGTGTTTGCGTCCTTAGCTAGGAAAGTGCCAAACCCCGCCGGGGTCTCCGGCGGGGTAAAAGCAAGGGTGATTAGTCCAGATCTGCTTCGAGCTTATCCAGGATCTTCTGCAGATCCTCCTGGCTGCGCTCCACCTCGACGGAGGTGCCGGCGGAGTCTTCGTCAACGCCCTCCTGGACGGCGTCGCTGTGCCATAGCTCGGCGAGCTTCTTGATGTCCTCGTTATCGGCATCTTCCTCGCGGACGGCGAAGACGTTGATGTACGGCTCTGCCTCTTCAGAGTTCGGGTCGTCCTGGAAGATGGCGGTGGCTGGGTCGATGCCGGCGCGCTCCAAGAAGGAGTTATTGATAATCGCCGGGGTGCCCTCGCCGTGTGCGGACGTGGTCTGTGCGGCATCTACCGGGGTGACCTTGACCTTGGACTTCTTCTCATCGATGTCCAGCGGGGTGGGCTCCAGGTTGTCCTTGTCCTTCAGGGTGAGAAGGCCGGCCTGAACCAACACGTTGATGGCGCGAGCCTGGTTGGTGGAGTCATTCGGGATGGCGACCTCTTCGCCCTCGATGCCGTCGAGGGAGTCGTGGTCCTTCCAGAACAGTGCCAGCGGCACGATCTCGGTAGCCACGATAGGCACCAGGTTGGTGCTGTTGCCGTGGTTATACTCCGCCAAGAACTTCAGGTGCTGGAAGTTATTGGTGTCCAGCTCGCCCTGGTCCAGAGCCTGGTTCGGGGTGTTGTAATCCGCGAAAGGCTGGATATCGATGTCATAGCCTGCGTTCTTTGCTTCCTGCTCGAACGCTACCCAAGCCTTCTTTGCGTCATCGGTGGTGCCGACTTTGATGGCCTTGGAGTCATCGGAGTCGGAAGAGCATGCCACCAGGCTGGTGGCGGCGATGGTTACGGCGGCGGTAGCAGCCACTACGCGACGGATCTGCATGGGGAATCCCCTTCTTGTAGGAGTTGAAATAATTTGCTTGTTTAGCAACTTAGCAATCAGCGAACCGCTTTGTCTATTGTGAACATCACGCCCCACCGGCTTGTATAGAACAATGATTCGATATTACGCTGTCTGGAGTGGAATTTAATGGCGGAAAAGCACTGTCGTGGTCGCGGGTGGAGCGCATTCTCTCTGGTCGCGAATCTACTGCGCCCGTGCCGGTTAATCACCTTCATGGGCCAGCGGATTCTGCTCGGCGTGGTCACTCCGCCGTCCCCTTCGCGGAGTTGCACGCGGTAAGTTCCTATAGCTTTCTTGACGGCGCCGCCGAGCCGGAGGAACTGGTGGCCCGAGCTGTAGAGCTGGGCCTTGAGGGGCTGGCCATTGTAGACTGCGATGGCTTTTATGGCCTGATGAAATTTGCTGAAGCCGCAGCTAAAGCAGGACTTCCCGCCGTATATGGTGCGGAGCTATCGCTTGCGGAGGCCCCGGTGACCGTGCTGGCGCGCACTCCGGAGGGCTATCGCCGCCTGTCGCGCCTCATCGCGCGCGCCCGAATGGAGGCTGGGGAGAAGGATCGCGTAGCTTATCCGCCGTTAGATGAGGTGGCACGCGAACTGGAAGGGGAGTGCTTCTTTCTGGTGGGGCCGGAGGCGCTAGCGGAAATCGATAACCTGCTCGAAAGAATAAAAATAGACAGCATAGTTCTCGAATATTCGTGCAGCATGTCCCCCGAGGATGCGGATCAGCACCGTTTCCTCGATAAATACAATAACCTGCGGGCCATCGCAACCGCACGGCCCGCGGCCGCGACCCGCGACCAAGCTCGGCTCGCCGCCGCCAAGCGTGCCCTAGCCCGGCGCGAATCCCTTGCGGCCGCCGCGCCGCACGCCCACCCCATGGGGGCTGGCTGGCTGCGATCCGGCGAGCAGATGGCGCAACTCTTGCCGGATCGGCCGGAGCTCATCGCCGAAACCGTGGCGCTCGCCCGCGAGTGCTCCTTTACCTGGGACGCCCTTGCGCCCAACCTGCCGCATTTTCCGGTGCCGGAGGGGTACACCGAAATGAGCTGGCTGGAGCACGAGGTCTGGCGCCGCGCCAAGGACCGCTATGCCTCGCGCCCGGCCGAGATCAGGCAGGCGGCAAGGAAGCAGATTCGGCATGAACTGGGCGTCATCAAGCAGCTGGGCTTCCCCGGCTACTTCCTGATCGTGTGCGACCTGGTGGACTTTTGCCGGCGCGAGAATATTCTGTGCCAGGGGCGTGGCTCGGCCGCCAACTCTGCGGTGTGCTTCGCGCTGGGCATTACCAATGCGGAGCCCATCTCCGCGCAGCTGCTTTTCGAGCGCTTTCTCTCCCCGGACCGTGATGGCCCGCCCGATATTGATATCGACATCGAGTCCGGCCGCCGCGAGGAAGTCATCCAGTATGTCTACCGCACCCACGGCCGCGATCGCGCCGCGCAGGTGGCCAATGTCATTACCTATCGCCGCAAGGGAGCTACGCGCGATGCCGCCCGCGCGTTGGGCTACCCGCAGGGCTCGGCCGATGCGTGGTCGAAAGGTACCTCCGAGCCGCCTGCCGACGTCTCCTCTTTAGCCGAGCAATTCCTCGGCCAGCCCCGCCACCTGGGCATCCACTCCGGCGGCATGGTGCTGTGTGACCGCCCCATTGCGGACGTCGTTCCTATGGAATGGGCGCGCATGGACAATCGTTCCGTATTGCAATGGGATAAGGACGATTGCGCGGCCGCCGGCCTGGTGAAATTCGATCTCTTGGGCTTGGGCATGCTGGAGGCGCTGCACCACATGATCGATGCCGTGCGCGCCACCACCGGCCGCGAGGTGCACCTGTGGGAGCTCGACCTTGCCGAGCCGGAGGTCTATGACATGCTCTGCCGCGCCGATGCGGTGGGCGTCTTCCAGGTGGAATCCCGTGCGCAGCTAGCCACGCTGCCGCGTCTGAAGCCGCGCCGCTTCTTTGACTTGGTGGTCGAGGTCGCGCTCATTCGCCCCGGCCCTATCCAGGGCGGGTCCGTGCACCCCTACCTGCGCCGTCGCGACGGCCTTGAGGAGGTGACCTATGACCATCCGGTGCTGGAAAAATCCCTGGGCAAGACGCTGGGCATCCCGCTTTTTCAGGAGCAGTTGATGCAGATCGCTGTCGACGCCGCCGGTTTTTCCGGCGCCGAGGCCGATGACCTGCGCCGCGCCATGGGCTCGAAGCGCTCCCCGGAAAAGATGGCCGCGCTGCGCAGCCGCTTCTTTGCCGGCCTGCGCGAGACCAACGGTATTGAGGGTGAGGTAGCGGATAAGCTTTGGGCAAAAATCGTGGCCTTCGCCGCCTATGGCTTCCCGGAATCCCACTCGCAGTCCTTTGCCTCGCTGGTGTATTTTTCCGCGTGGTTTAAGTACCACTACCCGGCGGAATTCTGCGTGGGGTTGCTGCGCGCGCAGCCGATGGGTTTCTACTCCCCGCAGTCGCTCATCCAAGACGCCCGGCGCCACGGCGTGCGGGTGCTGCCGGTAAGCATTAATGACTCCGGCGCCCAGGCCCGCGCGACGGGCTCGGCCGAGATTCGCTTGGGCCTTAACCTCATCAAGGGGCTAGGGGAGTCCGCCGCCGAGCGCGTGGAGGCGGCCGCGCCTTTTACTAGCGTGTCCGATCTTTCGCGCCGGGCGGATCTCAGCGTGGAGCAGGTGGAGGCGCTGGCTACGGCCGGGGCGCTGGAGTGTCTGGGGCTGGATCGCCGCCAAGCGCTGTGGCAGGCTGGCGTCGCCGCCACCGAGCGTGAGGGCATGCTGCCCGGTACGTCCGCCCTGGCCTCGCCGCACCTGCCCGGCATGTCCGCCTTCGAGCTTATGGCTACCGACGTCGCCGCCACCGGCGTGACCCATAACCAGCAGCCGATGGAGCTGGTGCGTGCCTCGCTTGCCGACGTCCTCCCTGCCTCCCAGCTCCCCCATATCCCCGATGGCACCCGCGTGCGCATCGCCGGCATCATTACTCACCGCCAGCGCCCGCGCACTGCGTCCGGCCTGACCTTTTTGGGCGTCGAGGATGAAACCGGCCTGATGAACGTGATGGTTTCACCCGGATTGTGGTCGCGGCATAAAGTTCTGGCCCGCACCGCCCGCGCAATGATTATTCGAGGCATCGTGCAAAATGCCACCGGGGCGGTCAGCGTGGTCGCGGATAAGCTCGAGCCGCTGGACTTAGGCGAATTCCTCTCCCGCGGCTCCCGCGATTTCCGCTAGTTGCCTCCGCTGCGCAGCTCGTCTGCGTTGAGTTTATTGGCCAATTCTTTGGCTACCGCAAATGGAATCCACAGCAGTTGGGTGTAGATGAGCTTGGCAAAGAAGATGGCGATACTAGCCCCCGAGGTCGCCTCCTCCACTGCAACCTGCTCCGCCCCGAGAAAGCGCAGGCCGAATGCGGTGGTGACGGCGACGAGGAAGAGCACTATGGCCGTGGCCAATGCGGTTTTCAGGCCTTTGTCGCGGGCGTCGGTATGCAGGCGCAGCTCGTACTCATCCATCTCCGTAGTAGGAACGTCGAGGTGCCGAATGGACTGGCGCAGCCACGTGGTGCACATGGTCGCCGCAATGCCAGCTATCGGCCACAGCAGATTAGACAAGCCAAGCGCGAAGAAGTGCAGGGCCGCCGCCACGATGGCCAGGCCGAGAAAAATATCGCCGGCCAGGACAAGGCGCTTGCGGCGAGAAACGGAGGCGGGAATCGTGTTAGCCATTAGGAATTCTTCCTGTAGATTTCAGTGGACATGGGGGAAAATTCCTGGCGGGAAAAGATGGCCTCCACCGGAAGATCAAAGACCTCGCAGACGCGGAAGGCTAGGTCCAGGCTGGGGGAGTGGTCCCCGCGCTCAAGGGCTCCGACGGTCTGGGGGTTAACATCGATGGCCTTAGCCAGCTGCGCGCGCGACATGTCCCGCTCGGCGCGTAGCACGCGTACCCGGTTATAGATGGGTGCGGAGGGCTTCTTCTTTGGGGACATAAGTCAAAGTATTGCATAAACCCAACACCCTGGCAAGGGTTGTTATTCGACGCCGAAGATGTCTCCCGGCTGGCAGTCCAGCGCCGCACACAGTGCTGCGAGGGTGCTAAAGCGTACGGCTTTGGCACGATTATTCTTCAGGACGGAGAGGTTAACTGGGGTGATGCCTACCTCTTTGGCCAGGGCTGCACCGGTGATGCCGCGCTCTTCCATTATTCGGTCGAGGTGGCAGACTACCTGGGGTCCTTGTGGCTCAGACAAGTCCTTCGACCTCCTCTTCTAGCTTGCAGCCGCGCTTGATGGCGGCTGAGAAGAGTTGTAGGGCGCAGGCAAAGAGGTAAAGCAGCGCGAGCTCGCCAAATGACGTTCCGCTCTGGCTGGACCACCAGTCGATCCCTAGCTGTGAAGAGGCCCAGTTGTTGCCCATACCTTCGAGCGGGAAGCGTCCGATAAACCAGACGAGAATCCCGATGGCTATTCCATTGAGGAAGCGAATATTTTTCGTAGTGAAGACCTGCCCGCGAAGCATGGGCTTGACCAGACGGTAGGTAAAGAACGCGATGATCAAAATAGCCGCAATCTTAACGACGAGCGCTGCGGTGAGCATCCAGAATGGTCCGCCGTCGAGGTTGTGTTTGCTTAGGCCTTCTGGGATGGCTGCGCTCAGTGCGGTGGAAAAGCGTCCGGTGGCAAGCTCACGCAGGTAGGTAGGGCCGAGGATGACGATGGTAAGGAGGCAGATGCCGGCCGCTGTGTTAATTTCGCGGCGCTCGGCCTTGGAGGTGGGTTGTGGGGTGGTCATGACAATCCTTTCCGCCGATTGTTTATCGACTCTCGATGTTGTCGTAATTCGATAATATCGATTAACGATAAGTGACGCAAGGGTATGGCCCGATTGATACTGTCAATAACTATGAGCGAAGAAATGAATCCCGTCTCGCCACGCCTGGTGACCTCGCGCTATATTCACCACCTGAGCTGGATGATTGTCCTCGCCGCGGCCGCCGGTGCGGCAGGTTTCTGGTGGACCCCGTGGTTCTACTGGGCGGCCGGGCTTTTCGTCGCCTTTTTCTTCTGGCTGCTTTGGCTCATCCCCGCCCAAGTGCGCAACATGGGCTGGCTCGAAACCGACGATGAGCTACTTATCACTCGCGGCAAGCTCTGGCATTCCTTCACCGTCGTGCCCTACGGCCGCATCCAATTCGTCGACGTGACCTCCGGGCCCATCGACCGCGCCCTCGGGCTGAAAAAGCTGCAGCTCCACACGGCCTCAGCCAGCACGGACGCCACCATTAAGGGCCTGGAAGCCCCGCTTGCCGACGCCCTCCGCACCCGCCTTGCCCACCAAGCCCGCGAACGGATGAGCGGCCTATGAACGACCAGTCCAGCACCCAACCAAGCTTCCGCCGCGTCCACCGTCTTACCCCACTGCTGCGCCTATGGTCAGTGATCCTGGCCCTCATCGCGGCCTTCGCCCTCAACGTCAACCTGGAAGCCCTGCGCGATATCTTCGCCTTCATCACCGGCGAGCACCGCGGCGAGGCCCTGCGCGATACCGCCCTTGCGCTCGCCGGGTTCGTTGCGGTCTGCGCGGTCGTGTGGCTCGCCTCCGGCCTATGGTGGCGCCGCATGGGCTACCAGCTCGGCGGGGACGAGCTCTCCCTGCGCCGCGGACTCTTTTCCACCCAACTGCGCACCGCGCGCTATGACCGCACCCAGGCCGTCGACGTCGTCGAACCCGTCATCGCACGCCTCTTCCGGCTAGCGGCCGTGCGCGTGGAAACCGCCGGCGGCCAATCATCCGTCATCGAAATCGCGTACCTCAAAAAGGCCGACGCCGAAGCCCTGCGCGAGGACATCCTCGCCCGCGTTCACGGCGCACCCGCACCGGCCGCGGACATTGACATCGACGCAACCGCCGCCGACGCAACCAGCGCCCACACACCCGCCGAACCAGCCGAAGAACCAGCCCTCGTGCCCGAAATCCCCATCGCGCGCTCCCTTATGGCAGCCGCGCTGCGCGCCTCCACGCTTTTCCTCGTCGGCTTCCTCATCGTCGTCGTGGTCACCCGGCTACCGCTGTCGACCGCGCTGCCCATCCTCGTCGGCGCGATACCCAACGCATGGAACGTGCTCGATTCTTCCTGGCGCTACACCGCCCGCACCGACGGCGAGGTACTCAACATCACCTACGGCCTGGCCGATCGCCGCCGCCAAAGCATCCGCCTCGACCGCATCCACGCCGTACAAATTACCCAGCCCTTCCTCTGGCGGCCCTTGGGCTGGTACGAGGTGAGGGTTTCGGTGGCGGGGTATGGGGCGTCGGCAAGCGGCAAGGCTTCTGGCTCCACTCGCATCCTTCCGGTGGGCACCCTCGCGCAAGCCCGGCAATTCCTGCCGGCCGACGCCGCACCCACCTACGCCTCGCCAGCCCGCGCCAAGTGGGTCTCCCCGCTGGACTACCGCCAACAAACCGTCGCGCTCACCGGCGACTACGTCATAGTGCGCAACGGCCGGCTCAACCGCCGCGTCAAGGCCATCCACACCTCCCATATCCAGGAGCTGACCTATCGCCGCGGGCCGATTTCCCAGGCGCTCGGCCTAGCCACCGTCGGCCTCGACCTAGTCCAAGGCCCGGTGCGCATGGATGCGCGCAACCTCACGCTTGCCGACGCCACCGCACTCCTTACCCAGCTACGCTCCCGCCAACTGCCGGATTTTAAACCGCCCCGTTAAATCCCAGCTGGCGCCACGCTTCGAATACGGCCGTCGACGCCGAATTCGACAGGTTCATCGAGCGCCTGGCCGGCACCATCGGAATGCGCACGCGGTCCGTCACGCGCGGATGGTTAATATGCTCCTCCGGCAGGCCAGTCGGCTCCGTGCCGAAGAGCAAGACATCGCCCTCCTGGTATTCGATATCCGTAAACCACTTATCCGTATGCGTGGTAAACGCGAAGACGCGCGCCCCCGGCAGCGCGTCCATGCAGGCCTGAAAATCCTTGTGAATCTGCACATCGGCCAGATCGTGATAATCCAGTCCGGCGCGCTTTAAGTGTTTATCGTCGAAATTAAAGCCCAGCGGCTCAATCAGGTGCAGGCTCGCGCCTGTTACCGCGGCCGTGCGGATGGCGTTGCCCGTATTAGTAGGAATGACCGGGTTATCAAAGACAATGTGCAGCTGGCTCATGCCTTCAGTCTAGGATGGTGGCTATGAGCGCTACCAAACTAGATGGCACACTGTACCGCGACGAGATTTTCGCCGACCTCGCCCAGCGCGTGGCCGCACTGAAGGACAAGGGGATTACGCCCGGCCTCGCCACCGTCTTGGTCGGCGAAGACCCCGGCTCCCAGTCCTATGTGAAGATGAAGCACCGCGACTGCGAAAAGCTCGGCATCAACTCCATCCGCAAGGACCTGCCGGCCGATATCACACAGGAAGAACTTGAGGCCGTCATCGATGAGCTCAATGCCGATGACGCCTGCACCGGCTACATCGTCCAGCTCCCGCTGCCCAAGCACTTGGATGAAAACGCCATCCTCGAGCGCATCGACCCCGAAAAGGATGCCGACGGCCTGCACCCGGTCAACCTGGGCAAGCTCGTGCTCAACGAGGACGCGCCCCTGCCTTGTACCCCGAACGGCTGCCTGCACCTGCTGCGCCGTTTCGGCGTTGAGCTTGACGGCGCCAAGACCGTGGTCATCGGCCGCGGCGTGACCGTGGGCCGTCCCATCGGCCTGATGCTTACCCGCCGCAGCGAGAACTCCACCGTCACCCTCTGCCACACCGGCACCAAGGACCTGGCCGCCGAGACCCGCGAGGCCGATATCGTCATCGCCGCCGCCGGCCAGCCCCACATGCTCACTGCGGACATGATTAAGGAAGGCGCCGCGCTTCTCGACGTCGGAGTCTCCCGCGTCGACGGCAAGCTCACCGGCGACATCCACCCAGACTGCTGGGACAAGGCCGGATTCGTCTCGCCGAACCCGGGCGGCGTCGGCCCGCTGACCCGTGCCTTCTTGGTGCGCAATATCGTCGAGCGCGCGGAAAAGTTGGCGTGAATCTAGACAACCCGCACGATGCCGGTCTCGCGCCCTCCCCGCTGCCTCCCGCCGCGCAGTGGGCGGCCATCGGCATCTTCGTGGCCGGCGTGGTGGTCTCCGGCGGCTACGCCGTCTTCGAGTACTGGCGCCGGGCCACGTTCCTCCTCGGCCTCGCCCTGCTGTGGCTCACCGTGGTCCGCCTGACGTGTGATTCCAGTCGCGTCGGCGTGCTGGCAGTGCGCTCGCGCCGCTTCGATGCCTGCTTTACCGGCCTGCTCGGCGCCACGATGGCCTTTCTGGCTTTCTCCGTGGACTCGCTCGGCAGCTAGTTGTCCACAGGCTTTTTGTAGAATCATCACCCATCTCGGCCCTAAAAGGTGTAGTTCCGGCGGTTATCCACAGGCCAGCGCCCGCCACCGCGCGCCGGGTTGCGCGGCCCACTTAGGCTCAGGGCCATGATTTCGACCTACCTGACAGCCGTGAACTCCCCGATGGTGCTCATCGAGGAGTGTGCTGGGCTGTCGGTAGAAGAGCTCGTCGATAAGGGCTTTAGCGACCGCGAAGCCGCCGAGTTCGCCCGCCTTGCCGATACCTACTTCGGCCGCACCTCCTTTCGCGCCAAGCAGCGTACCGCCCGCCGCACTACGCTGCCGCTCGACGCGCTAAAAATCATCGAGCACTACGCACAGAAGATGAAAACCCAGCGCGCGGCCTGGGCGCTGCGCGAGGAACTCTGCGCTCTGCGCGTTGCTACCAGCGAGATTGAAAGGCGCGCCCGCCGCCTTGTGCGCGAGGAGCGCACCACCAAGCGCTCTGAGGGCGTGCGCCTAACCCGCCGCCGCGACGACCTGTGGACGCTGACCATTACCGCCGAGTCCGAACTGGTGGCAGAGATTAATAACCATGTCTCCACCGTCGCCGATGCCCGCCGCGTCTTTTCCCAGGGCGCCGCCGCTTCCACAATCACCACCAATGTGGTGCTCACCCTCAATGAGATGGTCAAGGTCATCCACGGCGAGGACGTCACCTTGCAGCTAACCAATGGCGCGCAAATCTCCGGTGCGGACCTTGCCCGCCGTGCGCTTGCCGACGTCGGCCTTATCACCCTCATCCACCCTGTCACCGGCCCCGTAAACCTCTATCAATCGCGGCGCCGGGCTACATGGAAGCAACGCCAGATGGCGATGGCGGAAAACCCTGTGTGTCCGTGGCCCGACTGCCATACGCCGGCGGATGAATGCCAGGTCCACCACCTCACCCCGTGGTTGCTCGGTGGGGACACGAATCCCGAGAATCTCACCATGGCCTGCAAGTATCACAACGGGGTCAATGATGATGACCCCAATGCGCCGCCGCGCCGCGGCCGGCTCGAGCGCCGCCCCGGTGAAGGTATCGTCTGGCGCCCGCCCTGGGCCACACCGCCCGAAGACTGCTGAGCCCCGTCCCGCCTCTGCTCGCCACGACTGGCCATAGGACCAGCGCAGCGTGCCGCACCGCTTATAGTTAGTGCGCGCTGCGCGGCTTCGGCGATCGCGGATGCAGCGAGCCTTTAAATCGAGTACTCGGTGGGATCGCCCGCCGCAGAATCGATGCCCGGGTCCGGTTGGGAAAGCGTGAGGAAATTGCGCAGGATGCGATCCATCTGGCGTGACTCGGTAAGAAAAGCGTCGTGGCCTACAGGGGAGACAATCTTCGCCATCGCCAGCAGGTTGCCGAGGTTGCGCGAGATGTGTTCCTGCTGGTGGTACGGGTACAAGATGTCCGTGTCCACGCCGACGACCATGGTCGGTATCTCGGATGAGCCCAGCGCGCGGTTAAGGCCGCCGCGGCCGCGGCCGATATCGTGGCGGTTGAGCGCCTCGGTGAGGGTGACGTAGGAGCCGGCGTCAAAGCGATCGGCCAGCTTGATGCCCTGATAGTCCAGGTAGGAGTTGACGGCAAAGCGCTCATTGCGGCGGCGGTAGGGCCCGAGTGGGTTCTCGCCGGTCTGGGCCTGGACACCGAAGCGCTCGTCGATTTCCTGCTCGCCGCGATACGTCAGGTGTGCAATGCGACGTGCGGCCGCCAGCCCCTCGCGCGGGCGCTGCGCGGAGGCGTAGTAGTCGCCGCCATGCCAGAAGGAATCCTGCTCAATGGCCGCGATTTGCGCCGACTGGATGCCAATCTGCCAGGCAGAGGCGCGGGCCGATACGGCAATGACGCAAGCCGCATCAACGGCCTCGGGGTGCATCAGCGTCCACTCCAGCGTGCGCGCGCCTCCCATCGAGCCGCCGATGATGGCGTGGACGTGGGTGATGCCGAGCTCGCGGAGCGCGGTACGCTCGGCCGAGACGAGGTCACGCACGGACAGCGCAGGGAAGCGCGAGCCCCAGGCGCGGCCGTCGATTGGGTGCGGGGAGGCAGGGCCGGTGGAGCCGGCGCAGCCGCCCAGTGCGTTGGTGGCGATAACGCACCACTTCGTCGTATCTAGCGCCTTGCCAGGGCCGACTAGATCGGCCCACCACTCGGCCACATTCGAATCACCGGTTAGGGCGTGTTCAACCACAATGACGTTATTGCGGCCGTGGGGATCGCCGAGGAGGTGGCCGAAGCGGTGGTAGGCAATGTGGGCGTCGGCAAGCGTGGCGCCGGCTTCGGTGTGGAAGTCGCCGATGCTAACTAGCTTCATGCCAGCGCGTTAAAGCCCAGCTCGAGGTCCGCGATGATGTCATCGATGTGCTCGATGCCCACGGACAGACGGATGGTGGATTGAGTAATGCCGGCCGCTGCCAGCGCAGGCTCGTCGGACTGGGAGTGCGTGGTGGTTGCTGGGTGCACGGCCAGGGAGCGGGTATCGCCGATATTGGCGAGGTTGGAGTGGAGCTTGAGGGCGTCGATAAACGCCCAGGCTTCCTCGCGGCTGCCGTCGATGTCGAAGGAGAGCACGGAGCCGGTATAGGCGTAGCCGAGCTTTTCCTTGGTGGCCTTATACGGCGAGGAGTCCAAGCCGGCGTAGTTGACCTTGGTGACCTTGGCGTGGCCTTCCAGGTACTCGGCAACGGCCTGGGCGTTGGCATTGTGCTTTTCGACGCGCAGTCCCACCGTCTCAATTCCATTCAGCGTCAGCCAGGCGTTGAAGGGGGAGATGGCGGCGCCGGTATCGCGTAGCAGGCCGGCGCGGGCCTTGAGCGCGAAGGCTGGGGCGCCGAGATCGGCGTACTTCAGGCCGTGGTAGGCCTCATCCGGGGTGACGAAGTAGGGGAAGACGGGCTCGCCGTTGCGGGTGACGGTCCAATCGAAGGAGCCGCCGTCGATAATCGCGCCGCCGATGGCCGAGCCATTGCCGGTGTAGAACTTGGTGGTGGAAACCACGACGATGTCCGCGCCGAGGTCCAGCGGCCGGGCGAGGGCGGCGGTGGCGATGGTGTTATCTACGATGAGCGGGACCTGGTTGTTGTGGGCGACCTCGGCGATGGCCGGGATATCGAGGACATCGGCCACGGGGTTGCCGAAGGTCTCGCCGTAGAAGGCTTTGGTATTCGGCTGGACGGCGTCCTGCCAGGACTGCGGGTCATCCGGGTTCTCGACGAGGGTGACGTCGATGCCTAGGCGCTTGAGAGTGACAGTAAAGAGCGTTGAGGTGCCGCCGTAGAGGCGCGGGGAAGTCACGATGTGGTCGCCGGCCGAGGCGAGGTTCAAAATCGCCGCGGTTTCGGCAGCCTGGCCCGAAGCGAAGGCAACGGCCGCGACGCCGCCCTCGAGGGCGGCGAGGCGCTCTTCCAGCGCGTCCTGGGTGGGGTTGGTCAGGCGGGTGTAGATGGGGCCGGCGTCGGAAAGATTGAAGCGGTTGGCCGCGTGCTCGGCGTCGTTAAAGACGTAGGAGGTGGTCTGGTAAATCGGCACGTTGCGTGCGTTGGTGGAGCCGTCCAGGTTCTGGCCGGCGTGGAGGGAGCGGGTAGCGAAGGACCAGTCGGAATTGGAGTTATCGTATTTCGTCGTCATGCTTGGCAAGACTAGACCAAGCGGTATGTCTTGCGAACGGGTTTAGTGAAACCCGCTGGCAGGGGCGAGAATAAAAATAGACTAAGCGGTCAGTCTCGAGTTTTATGTGGGCGTCGGAAGGCGCACGGCGGGGCTTTCGCGGCAGCGCACGTGGCCTCGTGGCTAAGAGTTTCTACGGGTGGTGATTTTGTTCCTCGAGCTGATTGGCAATGCGGCGGGTGTTTGCACGAGTTTCGTTGCTATTGCGCACGAGCTTGACCACGATGGCGATGATTCCGGCGAGGATGAGGAACGGAATGAGTATGAGTAGAAATTCAAGCGGGCCGAGGGACATTTATCACCTTTCGTTTATGGTCTTTGGGGCTACGGTATCACTCGAGTAATGCGGCCGCGACCGCGGTGAGGCTCGTGCGCAGCTCGGAGTCGCTGAGGTGGCCGAAGCCGAGGACGACCCCGTCTTCGGCGTCGGCGCCGCCCCAATAATCGCGCAGCGGGGTGAGCTTAATGCCGCGGGCGGCGGCGCGGGGGACCACGGCTGGGTCGCACAGCAATACCGCGTGAAGGCCACCGTGGATGGGGAGGAGTTGCGCGCCATCGATGGTGCCGAGCGTTTCGGCTACGAGGTTGCGGCGGCGTTTGTAGGTGCGGCGCATGCGGCCGGTGTGGCGTCGTAAAGCGCCGCTTGAAAGGTAGTGGGCGAGCGCGGCCTGGGGAATGGAACCGACGGGTTGGCCGAAGACCTCGCGCACGTGGTCCACGGCCGGGCGCAGGCGCGGTGGAACGACGAGGTAGCCGCAGGCAATCGAGGGGGAGATGACCGAGGAGAAGGTACCCAGCAGCACGGTGTGTTCCGGGGCGAGTGCGGCCAGGGCGGGCAGCGGCTGGCCGACGTAGCGCAGTTCGGAGTCGAAGTCATCCTCGATAAGCAGGGCGTCGTGTGCGCGGGCCCATTCGACGAGTTCGGCGCGCCGGGCTGCGGGCAGCGAGCCGCCGTAGGGATATTGGTGGCTGGGGGTGACGATGAGGGCGTCGAGATTGGCCGTGGGGACGGTGACGCCTTCGGGGCCGGTGGGGATTTCCACCAACGTGTGGCCGAGGGCGTGGGGCACGCGGCGCAGGCTGGGGTAACCGGGGGATTCCACGCCCACGCGCAGCTGTCGGCCGAGGGCGCGCAGGAGTACGGAGAGGCCGTCGCGGGCGCCGGCCGTGATTAGCACGCAGGCCGGGTCCACGGTGAGCCCGCGCATGTGGCGCAGGTGTGCTGCGACCTCGTGGGGCAGATTGCCGGAGGGGTCGACGGCCGCTGCACGCCACGCGGCCCTCCATTCAGGGGTGAGGATGCCGGCGGTGTCGGGAAGGCCGGGGGTCAGTGACACCAGCTCGGGCTCGGCGGCGGGTGCGGGGGCCGGCTCCGGCCGTGGGGCACGCGCATGGGGAAGCAGCGGGTTGATGACGGTGCCGGAACCAACCTCGGCGGTGAGGTAGCCCTCGGCTGTGAGTTGGTCGTAGGCGGTGACCACGCTGCCTCGGGAAATGCCGAGCTGCGAAGCCAAGTGGCGGGTCGAAGGAACGCGCTCGCCGGGCAGGAGGACGCCGGCGGCGACCTGGGCGCGTAGGGCTGCGGCGATTTGCACGGGCAGCGGCCGTGCATCAGAGGGATCGAGGCGAAGGGGCACGGGCCCATCATAAGTGGTCTAATCCAACACGCTGAAAATGGCTCTTGTCTTGTACCACTTGTGTGGGTCACTATGGCACCTATGACTGAACAGGTAAATGAACAAGGACGCGCTACCACGCGCGTGAAGCGAGGACTAGCCGATATGTTGAAGGGCGGCGTCATCATGGACGTCGTGACCCCGGAGCAGGCGCGCATTGCGGAGGACGCGGGCGCGTCGGCCGTGATGGCGCTGGAGCGCGTGCCGGCCGATATCCGCGCGCAGGGCGGCGTGGCCCGCATGTCTGACCCAGAGCTTATCGAGGGCATCGTCGAGGCCGTGGACATCCCGGTCATGGCTAAGGCCCGCATCGGCCACTTTGTAGAGGCGCAGATCCTGGGCGAGCTGGGCGTGGACTTTATCGACGAGTCCGAGGTGCTCAGCCCGGCCGATTACGTCAACCACATCAATAAGTGGGATTTCGACGTGCCGTTCGTGTGTGGTGCGACCAACCTGGGCGAGGCGCTGCGCCGCATCACCGAGGGCGCGGCCATGATTCGCTCCAAGGGCGAGGCCGGCACCGGCGACGTCTCCGAGGCCGTGAAGCACCTGCGCACCATTAAGGCCGAGATTGCCCGACTGCGCCACCTGGACCGAGACGAGCTCTACGTTGCGGCCAAGGAGCTCCAGGCACCGTACGACCTGGTCGCAGAGGTGGCGGAGACCGGCAAGCTTCCGGTTGTGCTCTTCGTTGCCGGTGGCGTGGCCACGCCTGCCGACGCCGCCCTTGTCCGCCAGATGGGTGCCGAAGGCGTCTTTGTCGGATCCGGCATCTTCAAGTCCGGCAACCCGGCGGCGCGCGCGGAGGCCATCGTGAAGGCTGCCACGCTGTACGACGACCCCGCTGAGCTCGCCAAGCTTTCCCGCGGCCTGGGCGAGGCCATGGTGGGTATTAACGTCAACGACGTGCCTGCACCGCACCGCCTGGCTGAGCGCGGATGGTAGCCACCGTCGGGGTGCTGGCGCTGCAAGGCGGCGTCGAGGAGCACCTGCGCATTTTGGACGGGCTCGGTGTGGCTACGCGCCGCGTGCGGGTGCCGCGCGACGTGGACGGGCTCGACGGGCTGGTGATTCCGGGCGGCGAGTCGAGTGTCATCGACAAGCTGGCGCGCAGCTTCGGGCTGGCCGAGCCGCTTCACGACGCCGCGGCTGCGGGCCTGCCGGTGCTCGCGACCTGCGCGGGACTCATCTACTGCGCCCGCGAGCTCGATAACCCCGCGCCGGGGCAGCAAACCCTGGAGCTAGTGGACGTGACCGTGCGCCGCAATGCCTTTGGCAACCAGCGCTTTTCCGAAGAGCGCACGGTTCCTGTGACGGCGGGCGAGGAAACGCTCGACATTGAGGCGAGTTTCATTCGTGCCCCGCTGGTCACCCGCGTGGGCGAGGGTGTTGAGGTCATCGCGACGGTGCCGGGCGCGGACGGCGACGCGGTGGTCGGCGTGCGCCAGGGCCGCGTGACGGCGCTGAGCTTCCACCCAGAAGAAAACGGCGACGCCCGCGTGCACGCCGCCTGGCTCGACAGCTTCTAAGCATGCAGACACACCAAAGCCGCCCCGCAGCGAAGCAATGAACTGCTCCCCATTAGTTGGACTGAGAAATCAGTTGCCAACAACTAGTGGGGAGCATTTTCTTTGAGAGCACGTAGTTCGCTGAGTGAAGTTCAGCGTGAGCAGTTAGTGGAGCTTTTCGAGCAGGGAATGGGTTGCCGAGCCGCTGCTCGTGTTGTCGGTGTCTCGAGAGACGCAACGCGTAGACTTTATCGCCGTTTCCAACTGCGTGGCAGACTATGTCTCGTGGAGAAACCAAACAAGCAGCACTACTCCTTCGAGGCGAAGAAGGAAGTTGTAGAACGTCATCTTGCGGGTGAGTCGATGATGGATCTTGCCCGAGAGTTCAATCTTTCATCCGACCACCTCGTCAAGGACTGGGTGGCTAAGTGGCGCAGAGGCGGCGACGAGGCTCTGCGCCCGAAGCCGAAGGGCAGGCCCAAAGGATCGGCTGCGCCGAAACGCCTCACGGAAGAGGAAAAGCTTCGCCGCCAGGTTGAGCGGCTGGAAGCGGAAAACGCCTACTTAAAAAAATTGCGAGACTTGAGGAACCAGGGACACGCCTGAAAGCCCAGGCAATCGTCATCCTCAAGTCACACCACCGCTTGGACTACCTCCTGGATGCGGCCGGCATGGCACGCTCGACATTCTTCTACCACCAAAAACGACTCACCGCACCGGATAAACATGCCGAGCTCAAACAAGCGATCCGGGACAGTTTTCAGCGCAACAAACACCGCTACGGCTACCGGCGGGTACTGCTCGACCTGCGTAACCAGGGCTGGGTGGTCAACCACAAACTTGTCTACAAGCTCATGCGCGCCATGGGCTTGAAAGCCAAGATCCGCCAGCGCAGGCCCTACATCTCCTACACTGGCACAATCAGCTACATCGCTGAGAACACACTCGAGCGCAACTTCACCCCCGATAGGCTCAACACTGTCTTCGTCAGCGACGTCACCGAGTTCAAAGTCGCTGGCCGCAAGGTGTATCTCTCACCGGTGATGGACCTGTTCGACCGCTCAATCGTCGCCCACACAGTGGCCACATCGCCGTCTACGGCGTTTACCTCGGCTTCGTTGGCGCAGGCGATCAAAGCGTGTGCTCCAGAGCCGGGCTGGATGATCCACACCGATCAAGGATTCCAATACAAGCACTCATCATGGCGCACCCTGATTAGCCAGCACCAGGGAGTCCAATCGATGTCACGCAAAGGCAACTGCTACGACAACGCGGTCATGGAGAACTTCTTCGGCCACCTGAAAACCGAGATGTACCACGGAGAAGCCTTCGACACCGTCGCAGAGTTCAACCAGGCAATCGACGAGTACATCCGGTGGTACAACACCGAACGCATCCAACAACGACTCAAGGGTCTAACCCCGATGCAATATCGAAATCAGACCCTTGAAGCCCTAACCGCCTAGAATTAAACCAGTCCAACTTTCGGGGGGCAGTTCACAATGAACGCTGCGGGGCGGCATTCGCCTGTGAAGACTTACTTCTTCAGGCCGTCGATGATCTCGTTGAACTGAGCAACTGGGCGCATGACGGCAGAGGTCTTCTCGTCATTTGGCCAGTAGTAGCCGCCGAGGTCGGCGGGGTTGCCCTGGGCGTCGACAAGCGCCTGGGCAATCTCGTCTGCCTGGGAGGACAGCTGGGAAGCCACGTCCTTGAAGGCGGCGGCGAGATCGGCATCATCGGTCTGGTTAGCCAGCTCTTCGGCCCAGAAGGTGGCCAGGAAGAAGTGGGAACCGCGGTTGTCGATTTCGCCCACCTTGCGGGACGGGGACTTGCCCTCGTTGAGCAGGCGCTCGGTGGCCTTGTCCAAGGTGGCGGCCAAGACGCCGGCCTTCTCGTTGCCGTTGGTCTGCTTCTCGTGGCGGAAGGACTCAGCCAGGGCCAGGAACTCGCCGAGGGAATCCCAGCGCAGGTGGTTTTCTTCCTCGACCTGCTGGACGTGCTTCGGGGCGGAGCCGCCGGCACCGGTCTCGAAGAGGCCGCCGCCTGCCATGAGTGGAACTACAGACAGCATCTTGGCGGAGGTACCCAGCTCGAGGATGGGGAAGAGGTCCGTGTTGTAGTCACGCAGCACGTTGCCGGTCACGGAGATGGTGTCTTCGCCGCGGCGGATGCGCTCGATGGAGGTCTTGGTAGCGGTGACCGGATCCTCGATGGAGATGTCCAGGCCCTCGGTGTCGTGGTCCTTAAGGTACTTTTCCACCAGGGACTTGATATTGCGGTCGTGGCCGCGCTCTGGGTCGAGCCAGAAGATGGTCTTCATGCCGGACAGGCGAGCGCGATTGACGGCGAGCTTGACCCAGTCCTGGATCGGAGCGTCCTTGGTCTGGCAGGCGCGCCAGATATCGCCTTCCTCCACGTCGTGGGAGATGAGGACCTCGCCCTGGGAGTTGCGAACCTCGACGGTGCCCGCGGCCGGGATCTTGAAGGTCTTATTGTGGGAGCCGTACTCCTCGGCCTTCTGCGCCATCAGGCCAACGTTCGGCACGGTACCCATGGTGGTCGGGTCGAAGGCGCCGTTTTCCTTGCAGTCCTCGATAACGGCCTGGTAAACGCCGGCGTAGGAGGAATCCGGGATGACGGCGAGGGTGTCCTGCTCCTCGTCGTTCTTATTCCACATGCGGCCAGAGGTGCGGATCATGGCTGGCATGGAGGCGTCAATAATGACGTCGGAAGGCACGTGCAGGTTGGTGATGCCCTTGTGGGAGTTGACCATGGCGAGGTCGGGGCCGTCGGAAAGCGCGGCGTCGAAAGCAGCCTTGATTTCTTCGCCGTTGTCCAGGTTCTTCAGGCCCTCGTAGATAGCGCCCAGGCCGTTCTCGCCGTTGAGACCGGCAGCCAGCAGCTCCTCGCCGTACTTGTCATATACATCGGCGAAGAAGGCGCGGACGACGTGGCCGAAGAGGATGGGGTCAGAGACCTTCATCATGGTGGCCTTCAGGTGGGTGGAGAAGAGAACGCCCTCTTCCTGAGCGCGCTTGACCTGTGCGAGGAGGAATTCATCCAGGGCCTTGGCGGACATGAAGGTGCCGTCGATGACCTCGCCCTTGAGAACCGGCAGCTCCGGCAGCAGGGTCTGCTCGCCATCGGCGGTCTTGAGGACGATGGACAGGGTGTCCTCGTTCTCCAGGATGACGGACTTCTCATTGTGGCGGAAGTCGTTGTCCGCCATGGTGGCAACGTTGGTCTTGGAGTCCTTGGACCACTCGCCCATGCGGTGCGGGTGCTTCTTCACAAAGTTCTTTACGGCCTCCGGTGCGCGGCGGTCGGAGTTGCCCTCGCGCAGCACCGGGTTAACAGCGGAGCCCTTGACGGAGTCATAGCGGGCGGCGATGCCCTTTTCTTCCTCGGTGGAAGGATTATCCGGGTAATCAGGCAGATCGTAGCCGGCGGCCTGCAGCTCGGCGATGGCCTTCTTCAGCTGCACCAGGGAAGCGGAAATATTCGGCAGCTTGATGATATTTGCTTCCGGGGTCTTGGCCATCTTGCCCAGCTCCGCTAGGGCGTCTTCGACCTTCTGCCCCTCGGTGAGGCGCTCCGGGAACTGCGCGGCGATGCGGGCGGCCAGCGAGATATCGCGGGTTTCCACGTCGATGCCAGCGGTGGAAGCGAAGGCCTCCACGATGGGCTTGAGGGAGTAGGTCGCCAGCAGCGGCGCCTCATCGGTACGGGTCCACGTAATCTTTGCCATGATTCTCCTAATTAACGTTGGAAAATTGTTCAAGTGCCCAGATTACCGATTTTGTGGGCGGCATGTGGGCCAGTTTGCGGAAAGTGATCCCCCATTTGCCGCCCCTTGAAAAGGGTTGCGTGGCCGCTGTCACCCATGCGCGGGAGGGGTGGAGATATTCACGAGCCCCCGCTGCGGGCATGCCACCGGCGCAGACGGGGTGTACCCTCACACCCCATGAAAATCATCGATGAGCTAAGCCCGCGCAGCGCACACGAACACCGCGTTCGCCGCCGTCCGCTGCCGTTGCAAACGGAGATTACCGCCCGCCGCCGCGCCATCGTCATGGTGGCAATGGCCCTGGGCGCGTTTGCCATCGGCACGACGGAGTTCGTGTCTATGGGCTTGCTGCCGCTCATCGCGGATGATTTTGGTATTTCGGAAGAAAACGCCTCCACGCTCATCACCATCTATGCCATGGGCGTGGTGGTCGGTGCCCCGCTGATTGCGGCCTTTACCGGCAAGCTGCCGCGCCGCCGTCTCATCTTGCTGCTCATCGGCTTCCTCGTGGTGGGCAACCTCCTCTCGGTGCTCGCGCCGAATTACGCCATCCTCATGATCGCGCGCTTCATCGCGGGCATGCCCCACGGCGCCTATTTCTCCGTGGCTAACCTTTCTGCCGCCTCCATGGCGCCCCCAGGCGGCCGCGGCAAGGCCATGGCTTATGTAGGCATGGGCTTGGCCATCGCCACGGTTATCGGTGTACCGGCCGCCCAAGCCCTCGGCTCCGCGCTGGGTTGGCAGGCGGCCTACCTGGTGGTCGTGGCCTTGGGCATCGTCACCGCCATTGCGTTGTTCTTCCTGATGCCGCACATGACGGAAATGAAGCAGACCGATATCCGCACCGAATTTGGTGCGTTCAAAAACAGTCAGGTGTGGTTCACCGTCATCATGGGCGTGGTCGGCTTCGGCGGCATGTTCTCCGTCTATACCTATATTTCGTGGACCATGACCGAGGTCGCCGGCATGGACCAGAACCTCATTTGGGTCGTGCTCATGGCCTATGGCATCGGCATGACTATCGGCAATGCCTTCGGCGGCTGGTTGGCGGACCGCAACCTGGAGTTCGGCATCATCTTTGCCTTGGCCTGCCTGATTGTGATTTTGACCGCCTTTTATTTCCTCTCCGGGCACGCCATCCCAGCCACGATTTGCTTTGGCTGCGTGGCATTTATGGGTTCCACGCTGGTGCCTTCTTTGCAGCTGCGGTTGGTGCATGTGGCTGGCGACGCCCAGACTTTAGCCGCCGCGCTCAACCAGTCCGCGCTGAACATTGCGAATGCAGCGGGTGCGACCATTGGCGGTGCCGTCGTGGGTGCGGGCCTGGGCTACTCCGCTCCGGCGCTGGCGGGTGCCGGCCTGGCGGCTGCGGGCTGCCTGGTGTGGTCTGCGACGATGTGGGATAAAAGGCGCCTTGCTCGCCATTCATAAACGGACCGATATGCTGTTGGCATGACCCTTACCATCGCGAGCGTTAATGTCAATGGAATCCGCGCTGCGTGCAAGCAGCGCAATGAAAATAACCCCGGAATGAACGCCTGGCTGGAGGAGACCCCGGCCGATATCGTGCTCATGCAGGAGGTGCGCGCAACCCCGGAGCAAGCCGAAAAGGCCCTGGCCCCAGCCCTAGAGGCGGGCTGGCACTTAGCTCTTGCCGACGCCGCCGCAAAGGGCCGCGCCGGCGTCGGCATCCTGTCTCGCACCCCGCTTGCCGACGTCGAAGTGGGCTTCGGCTCCTTTACCGACGCCGGCCGCTGGATTGCGGCTACCGCCCGCGATATCCGCGTCGCCTCCCTGTACCTGCCTTCCGGCGATACCGGTTCACCGAAGTTGGATGAAAAGTACCGTTTCTTGGACGAGTTCCAGGAGGTGCTAGCGGAGAATGCGGCGCACACGAATTCTGATGGCAGCCCGGCCGATATGGTCATCGGCGGCGACTGGAATATCTGCCACCGCGCCCAGGACCTGAAAAATAATAAGGCCAACGAAAAGAAGGCTGGCCACCTGCCGGAAGAACGCGCCTTCATGGACCATGTCTTTGGTGCGTTCCCGGATGACACGCCGCAGGAGAAGAAGAACCTGGGGCAGTGGCAGGGCGTAGTCGAGTACGCCGGCGGCGAGCCGTGGTCCCCGGCCGCAGAACCGCAGTGGTTCGACGTCGCCCGCCGCCTGCATCCGGACGAAGACGGTCCTTATACCTGGTGGACCTACCGCGGCCAGGCCTTTAATAACAACGCTGGGTGGCGCATCGATTACCAGGCGGCCACCCGCCCGATGCTGGAGCGCGCGCAGCGCACCTGGGTGGATAAGGCTCCTACCGTGGAGCAGCGCTGGTCCGACCATTCCCCACTGCTGGTGGAGTACCGCTGATGACGCCACTATTTAGCGTCCTGTATGTAGTTGGTATTACGGCCGAGTCCATGACCGCCGCATTGTCCGCCGGCCGCCAAAAGCTCGATCTTTTTGGCGTCACCATGATTGCCTCCATGACGGCGCTGGGCGGCGGCACGGTGCGCGATATGATCCTCGATGACCCTCCCTTTACCTGGGTTGAGCACCCCATCTATTTGGTAATCGTCATCGTGGCGGCCGTGGTGACGGTGGGCATGTCCTTCCTCATGCACTACTTCCGCCACCTCTTCCTCATCTTGGATGCCCTGGGGCTTGCAGTCTTTTCGGTGCTCGGCACCCAAATTGCAGTCCACCTAGGCCACGGGTTCATTATTGCCTCGGTCTCCGCGGTGATTTCCGGCGTCTTCGGTGGCGTGCTGCGTGACCTGCTTTCAGACCGCATTCCGCTGGTCTTTTCCGGCGAGTTCTACGCCGCTATTTCGGTGCTCGCCGCGGCGTTATTTATGGCGCTGTACCACGGTGGTCTAGCCGAAGAACCGGCTGCGATCATCACCGCCTCCGTGTGTTTCATTGCCCGCTTGGCTGCGATTTACTTCAAGAAGGGACTGCCCGTCTTCGAATACCGCGACGCCGAACAGCAGATGGACCCACGCTTGCGTTTGTCCGCGCGCATCGTGCGCGATGGCGCCCGCAAAGCCAAGCGTAAGGCTGGCGCGGCCACACGCTATGCCAGCCCGATCACGCGCCCGCTGACCCGGCCGCTAAGCCGACCCTTGAGCCGCACGTTTAGGAACAAGTCTCGAGCGTTTTCTACCGCGACCGAAGGAACGGACTACGACGATATGTCGAGCAACCGCATCGCGCGCCGGCCGAAGCGGCAGTCGATTACGCGGCCGAGCGGCCGGCACTCGCCAGGGGCGAGGGGAGTAGACGTGGAGCAGCAGTGGAGCTTTAATAAGGGGGACGTCGGCAAGCGTAAAGCCCCCAAGCACAAGCAGTAGTGCTATTATGGCTAGGTCAAAAAATTCAGTAATCTGCAACGGAGAAAGTTCATGGCTCGCGCAATTATTTCTTTCGTCCTCGGCGCTGTAATCCTCGGCCTGAGCATCTGGTGGTGGACCGTTGTTGGTCCGTCCTTCGCTTTCCTCGGCCCCATCGTGCTCATGGGCGTGGGCGGCGCGCTGATGGTATCCGGTTGGGCCATCTTTATGGATGTTGTTAGCCCCACCTCCCGCAAGATTTAAGGTCTTGCGCCGCATCCCCTGCCCAATCGGGTAGGGGATTTTTCGATCCCTCGTTCAGGCGGCGCCGGGGAAGGATGTGAACCGTGCGTCGGGGCTAGGGGGTAGGATAAGGCACCATGACTGCAGACAATTCCACCGTTTCCCGTGTCCTGTCCGGTATCCAACCCACCGCTGATTCCTATCACCTGGGTAATTACCTGGGAGCGCTGAAGCAGTGGATTGACCTGCAGGACGGCTATGACGCCTTCTACTTCATCCCTGACCTGCACGCGATCACCGTGGAGCAAAATCCGGAGGAGCTGCGCAACCGCACCATCGCGGGTGCCGCACAGCTCATTGCCTTGGGCATTGATCCGGAAAAGTCCACGCTCTTCGTGCAGTCGCACGTGCCCGCCCACGCGGAGCTGACCTGGGTACTGCAGTGCCTCACCGGCTTTGGCGAGGCCTCCCGCATGACCCAGTTCAAGGATAAGTCCGCCAAGCAGGGCTCGGATCGCACCTCGGTGGGCCTATTTACCTACCCGGTTCTCATGGCCTCCGATATCTTGCTCTACTCGCCGGATTATGTGCCGGTGGGCGAGGACCAGCGCCAGCACCTGGAGCTGACCCGCAACCTGGCCGAGCGTTTCAACAATAAGTATGGCGAGACCTTCAAGGTGCCGGAGCCATTCATCCCAGAGGGTGCGGCAAAGATTTATGACCTACAAGAGCCGACGTCCAAGATGTCTAAGTCCGGCGCCAACCCGAAGGGCCTGGTCAACCTGCTCGATGCGCCGAAGACCTCGGCTAAGCGCATCAAGTCCGCCGTGACGGATGACTTGGGCTCGGTGGCCTTCGACCGCGATAACCAGCCGGGTGTGTCCAACCTGCTGGTCATCCAGTCTGCGCTCACCGGTGAATCCATCGATTCCTTGGTGGAAAAGTACGCCGGCCAGGGCTACGGCCACCTCAAGGTCGATACCGCCGACGCGCTGCAGGAATTTACCACTCCGCTCAAGGCGCGCTATGACGAGTTGATGGCGGACCGCGGCGAGCTCGAGCGCATCCTGGCGCAGGGCGCGGAGACGGCACAGGAGATTGCCCAGCCGCTTGTCGACGCCGTCTATGAAAAGGTCGGCTTCCTTCCCCGCCTGCGCAAGTAGCAAGCAGCCGCTTCCCCCGCACCCCACCCCACAAAGGGACAAGTGGGCATCTGCCAGTTACTCTAGGTGAGATAAAAACTGTGCGAGCAAGAAGGGAAGCACGTGCCTACCACCACGCAATCCTCCTCGAAGAAGACGGACCACTACGGCATCGAACGCGCCAATGCCGACGATCCCGGTGCGGTAGATAAAATCCGCTCCAAGTCCGGATTCGTTGACCACCTCATGCGCATGAACGAGCGCTACGGTGCCGAAGGCGGCAACCAGTTTGCCGCCGGCATCACCTATTATTCGGTGCTCTCCATCTTCCCGCTTGCCATGCTGGTCGTGGCCACCGTCGCCGCCGTCTTGGCTAACCGCGAGGACCTGCTCAATGATCTGCAATCCCATATCACCAGTTCTATCGATGGCGATATGGGAGATACGGTCAATGAGATCTTGGATACCGCCATTGACCAACGCGGCGCCATGTTCGGTATCGGTGGTTTGACCACCCTGTGGTCCGGCCTAGGCTGGATGAACAACCTGCGCATCGGTATCTCGGCCATGTGGGGCATCGATGCCAACGAGGGCGGTTCCTTCTTGAAGAAGAAGTTGTCTGACCTGGTGGGCCTCATTGGCCTTATCGTGGCGTTCCTCATCGCCTTTGGCGTGACCGCTGCCGGGTCCTCCGGCCTTACCCAGAAGATCTTTGAGCGCGTAGGAATCGAGTCCTTCCCGGGCATGGACTCGGTTATTTTCTTTGTCGGCTTGGCAGTGGGCCTTCTGGCCAACCTCATCGTCATGTGGTGGCTGATTATGATCCTGCCGCGCACCAAGGTGCCGAAGAAGTCCGGCCTTATCGGCGCGGCCATCGGTGCCGTGGCTTTTGAGCTGCTCAAGCAGCTGTCCACGCTCATTATGTCCTCTGCTACCGGCAGCCCTGCCGGCGCGGTCTTCGGCCCAGTCATCGTGCTCATGGTGGTCATGTATCTGATTTGGCGCGTGGTGCTCTACATCTCCGCGTGGACCGCCACCACCGCCGAGTCCCTGAAGTACGCTCACCCGCCGGTCCCAGAGCCAGCCGTTATTCGCGTCCGCAACGAGGTCAAGGAAGGCGCGCCTGCAGGTGCGACCTTCGGCGTCGGTGCCGCATTGGGTGCTGCGGCCGTGGGCGCATGGAGCTTGTTGCGCCGTAAGTAAATCTCCCCCTTAGGGGTGAGGACGCAGCGGTCGTTTAGCTTTAGGATGAATCATTATGAACGCCAATGACATCGCACCGAATCTTTATGAAGAATGGGGACTAGACCGCCGCGATGGCGAGCGGGAACTCTTAGTCTTACTGGAGTCCAAGGATTTATCGCTAGAGCAGCAAGGCCAAGACATTGAAGATCCGCGGCGCGCGCAGCTGCGCATCGCTGCCAGCGTCTTGGGCTCTGCTGCCAAGCGGGCGGAATACGATAAGGCGTGCGCGGCGGGAGTGCGCCCCACCTGGGGAGACCTCGGGCAGCTGGGCGCGGTAGGGCAGTGGAACCCGCGGACACAGCAGGCCCAGCAGCAAGCTCAGTCCTTCCAGCCCGGTCAGGCGGCAGGGCCAGGGCGCCACGCTCAGCAGGAACCACGATTTGCGCAGACCGCGAGCCCCTATGGGTCGCCGTATGCGCGCAATCCCTTTGACCCGCAGCACAATCCTTTCCCGCCGGCAACGGCGAACGCGGCCGTTCCCGCACCGCTGCTACAACACCCAGCGGCCGAAATTAGCCAGCGCGCCGGTCAAGATGCGCGCATCGGCATGGCCATTTTGGACCTATTCTTTTTCTCACTCATCAGCGGTAGCTTCGGCGTCGCGCTGCTCTCCGGCGGTGTGGATGAGCTCTCGACGTTCATTGGCGGCGCCATCATCTTGCTGCTCTACACCTTGGGCACCGAATGTTGGCTCGGCGCCAGCCCGGCCAAGCTGCTGATGGGCTACACGGTGCGCGATGTCGACACCAAAGAGCGGCTCACCCTCACCCAGTCCGCTAAGCGCCAGTGGTGGCGCCTAGTCAATATCGTGCCGGGCCCCGGTACGTTCGCCAGCTGGGTGGGCGCCGGCGTGCATACCTTCACCATTTCGGAGAAGAATAACCGCCGCGGCTCCCACGATGAGTGGGCTAACGCCGAAGTAGTGAAAAAGCACCCACGCAAATAGCGAGCAGCGCCACAGCACCGGCGATGACCCAGCCGAGCCAACCCTGCACCCCGTCCAAAGAGGGGTTCGCTGATTGCGCCTGGGTATCGGGCGCCGGCGTTGCTGCAGGGGACGCAGGGGAGTCGGCGTCGGAATGGGCGTCGGCAAGCAATTGCCCTACACCATCACCGGGATGCACCTTATAGGCCTCGTGCAGTAGCTTCTGGGCCTGCTCCCACGCGCGCGGGCCGTGCTCCACGGTGGTATCGAGCAGCACCGCCTGCAGCCGCCGGCCATGGCGGTCAAGCGCGCCGACGAAGGTATGGTGTGCGTCATCGGTAAAGCCCGTCTTGCCACCAATGCCATCCGGATCATTGAGGAAGAGCCCGTTATCGTTGCCTAATTGGTAACCATCAAGGTCACCCCAGCCGGGGAACTCCACGGATTCCGTATCCACAATCCGCGCGAAGGTCGGGTTATGGAAAGCCGCGCGGTAAATGCGGGAAATATCCTCGGCCGAGGTAGACATGCCCGGGGCATCGAGCCCGGAGTAGCTGGCCGCGTAAGTGGAATTCGTGCCGATCTCGGCCGACTTCTCATTGACCTTGCGCAGTGTGGCCTCGTCGCCGCCCAATTCCTGTGCCAGGGCGTGCGCGGCATCGTTGCCAGAGGCCATGAGCAGGCCCTGCAAAAGCTGTTCCACCGTGTACGTGCCGCCCGGGCCGATGCCTACCGCCGAGCCATCAATCTGTGCCGATTCTTCGCCCACCTCGACCTTCTGGTGCAGATCCAGTTCGTCGATAACCACCAGCGCCAGCAGCGCCTTGATGATGGAGGCCGGTCGGTAGCGGCCGTTAGGGTCCTTCATAGCGATGATTTCGCCGGTATCGATATCGGAGACCATCCACGCCGCGGCCACCACATCCTTATCCACCTTGAACCCTTCGGGCAGCGTGGTGCCACAAGCCTCATCGCTCTCCACCGGCGGCAGCGGGGTGGGGGAGGCCTGCCCAGGAGCGAGGCGCTCCGAGGTAGTGGTGGCCTTTTCCGGGCGCTCGGCGTGCGGACACTTATCGGTATCCGGGGCGGTGGTGCGCGTGGTGATAGGAGTTTCCGGCTCTTCCGCCAGCGCGAGCGGCGCGCCGCTGAGCAGGACGGTAACGAGGGAACTAGCTATAATTCTTTTCATGACATGACACATCTTAGGCCCGTGCCTACGATGGGACGCATGCATGACGCGCCTTTGATTAGCCCTGAAAACAAGGACTCCGCCGCCGACGTAGTGGCCAAGCTGCCTAAGGTCTCCCTCTTTGAGCCCATTACCTCCACGGCCGCTACGCCGGAGGAACTTACCGCGACCATCCGCGAGCGCTACGAAGCCCTAGCCGCAGACGGCGTGGTCTACGCGGAACTGCACTTGGATCCAGCAGCGATTGGCCTGGACGCTGCCGCGGTTGTTGAAGCCGCCGTTGCAGCCCGCATTCCTTCCCTGGACTCCCGCCTCGTCCTGGCCGGCACGGCCCCTGAGGCAGCAGTGCCTGACGACGCCCCCGTGGTGGGCTATAACCTCCCGCAGGACGAGGCGGGCGCGGCCGCGGACTTCCGCGCCGCCTACCTACCCACCCAGATTCACGTGGGCGAGGACTTCGCGGAAGTTGAGCGCGCCGCCCAGGCCGGCGTGAATCGCCTTATCCACCCGGTGAATATGATCGATGACTTCACTGCGAATATCGAAGGCATCGTGCCGGGCAAGGCCTCTGGCTACATCCGCGACCGCCATATTCCCCTGGTCTTTACCCCACTGGAGGAAGCCGAGGAGCTGACCGACCACCCACTGCCACTGCTGCAGCAGCTGGGCTTTACCTGCACCATTTCCTCGGGCGAGACCACCTTGACCAAGCAGTTCCTCGCGCTGAGTGAGACCTTTGGCTACGGGCTGGAGGAATTTTTCGACCTCACCGTCAAAGCGGTGGAGAATTCCTTTGCTGACCAGGAATTACGGCAGCATCTGCTAGAAACGGTTATCCTGCCAGCATACGAGGAACTTTCAGACCCCGAGCTGGCAGGCCCAGACACTGAAGAGTCTTTGGCAGACGCCGCTGAAGAAACTACTGACTAAAGGAGAATCACATGCCTTCCGTACTTTTTGTTGTTACCGCCGCTGAGGAATGGACGCTGGCCGATGGCACCAAGCGCCCGACCGGTTACTGGGCCGAGGAGCTTATTGCACCGCACCGCGTCTTCCAGGGCGCGGGCTGGGATATCCACTTCGCCACCCCGGGTGCGAAGGCTCCCGTCGTAGACGAGTACAGCCTGGAGGTACTGCCCGATAACGTGCGCATGGCGCAGGAGAATTACCTGGCAGAGTTGGGCGTGGCGCTAGAGAACCCGATGAACCTGGCCGATGTCAATGAGGAAGACTATGACCTCATTTTCTACCCAGGCGGCCATGGCCCGATGGAGGATCTGGCCTATGACCAGGATTCCGCTAAGCTTCTGCAGGCTCGCATGGATTCCGGCCGCGCGCTCGGCCTCGTTTGCCACGCCCCGGCAGCGCTATTGGCCGTAGATAACGAGAACTGGCCGTTCAAGGGCTACAAAATGACTGCTTTCAGCAATGCTGAGGAGGGCGAGGACGTCATCGCCGCCGCTAAGTGGGCGCTGGAGACCCGCCTGCGCGAGCTCGGCGCGGATTACCAGGAGACCGATCCGATGTCCCCGAACGTCATTGTGGATCGCAACCTGTACACCGGCCAGAACCCGGCTTCCTCTGAGCCGCTGGCACAGCGTATTCTGCGCGATTTCTAAATGCGCGTTTCGCGAGTCCTCAAGGCCGGGGCTGCCCTGACCGGTGTGGTCGGGGTAGCGGGCATGGCGGCGTATGCGCTCAGCCGCAGGCCGTACCTGCGCGAGGTGGCACCGGGCCTTCGCAGCCCGATTTTGTACCTGCCTATGCACCTGCTTGCCGACGCCACCTTTGCCCGCGCCAGCCGCTTCTTTGCCAGCATCGATTTCTCCCGTCCGGTGCGGCACGCGGTGGATATTACGGAGTTTTCCGCTTCCTTCGATGGCCACGCCTTTAGTGCTCGCGTGCTTACCCCACGCGACGATGCCCAGGGCGCAGCCACCGCTGGGCCGCGCCCCGTGGTGGTGTGGACGCATGGTGGCGGCCATCTCATCGGTGGCCCGGCCATGTATGACCCGCAAAATGCCCGCATGGCGGCAGAGCTCGGCGCCATCGTGGTGGCCCCGCGCTACCACAAATCCACCCAGGAGCCGTTCCCCGCGGACCATGATGAGTGCTACGCCGCGCTGCGCTGGGTGCAAGAACACGGCGATAAGTTGGGCGGGGATTCCTCGCGCATCGCGGTCGCCGGCGATAGCGCCGGCGGCGGCCTTGCCGCGGGCTTGGTGCAGCGTGCCTTTGATGAGGGCCATCCGGTTCGCGCGCTCGGCTTGGTCTATCCCATGCTGGATCACCGCACCACGGATAAGTCCGGTGCGGTGGGCCAATTCATCTGGACGGCGGGCCCGAACCGCGGCGCATGGTCGATGTACCTGGGAGATGATCACCTGGATGTTGACCTGCCGCCCTATGCTTCGCCGGCCACGCGCAGTGATCTTTCCGGCCTGCCGCCCACGTGGATCGGGGTAGGCGGCATCGACCTTTTCTGCGATGAATCCGTGGCTTTTGCCCAAGCCCTCGACGCAGCCGGCGTGGACAACACCCTCGACGTGTGGGCCGGCGCCTACCACGGCTTCGACCAGATTAAACCCAAGGCGCCACAATCGCGCGAGCTTATCGACGCCCTCATTGACCACCTTCGCCGCCACCTCTAAAGTCACGTACTAAGGGAGGACGAGCGATGAAATACAACACGCACGTGTCGTGGGTCGTAACTTTCGCCAGCCTGATTGTTCTCGGTCTGATTCTGGGCGGAGTCTTTGGGATAGGAACCCTAGGCCGCTCCATTGTTGGACTCAGTGCCTTTGTTGTGTGGCTGATTTTCGATAAATACATGCGCGACCGGACTCGACGCCAAGAGGAAGAAGCAGCGGGCGACTAGACGTAAAAAGCCGCCCCCTCTCCGTTCAGGATAACCTGGGGTTGTGTGGTAAGTCAGCGTGCCCGTCAGCCCTATCATATGTCTTAACATATGGCACGACGTATGCTTTCACATATGTCCGCCAGAACGTGGGTTTACCTGCTGATTCTTTCGGATAGACAGGCCCCGAAAAGGAGAGCCCACAGGGCGAGCAGTCCAAGCGACACAATAAGTGCGGTAAAAATTAGCGGCAGCTCCGCGAGGGCGAAAAGGGTATAGGCACCCAGGATCATTGCCACGCTGGTTCCGCCTCCAATCGCAGCGACTCGCATACGGTCTTGTGACTGTTCGCGGCGGATGGTCTGGACGGCTAGGACGGCGGCACACACCAGTGCAGCCAGGACAATGGTTATGTACATTCCTCTTCTCCTTTCTGGGGTTGGTGCTTATCTTATCGGGAGGGTGTGCACGGCCTGTGTGCTGAATTTTTCTGAGAATGAGAGTGTGTATGCCGTAGGCGATATACAACCTTCCCGGGCAGGAAAGTGACTTAACGCGCCCGCGCAACAGGGTGGGTAGCTGTGGGCTTATATGCTTAGTGGTTATGGCCCCTACGACTGTTTTTGACCGCGCTACCATTCGCCACAACCTCACCGAATTCAAACTCCGGTGGCTTGCCCACATTGAACAGTGGAAGGCGGAAAACCGACCCGCAACCGAGTCGAGTCACGACCAACAGTTCTGGGGAGACCTGCTCGACTGCTTCGGTGTTAACGCCCGCGACCTGTACCTGTACCAACGCAGTGCAAAACGCGCCTCGACCGGGCGCACCGGCAAGATTGACATGTTCATGCCCGGCAAAGTCATTGGCGAGGCCAAGTCCCTCGGCGTCCCACTCGACGACGCCCACGCCCAGGCCCTCGATTACCTGTTGGGCGGTACTATCGCGAACTCGCACATGCCGGCCTATGTTATCTGCTCCAACTTCGAGACCCTGCGGGTTACCCGTCTTAACCGCAACTATGTAGGCGATAGCGCCGACTGGGATATTACGTTCCCCTTAGAGGAGATTGACGAGCACGTCGAACAACTCGCTTTCCTCGCCGACTACGAAACCTCCGCTTACCGGGAGGAAGAAAAGGCTTCGCTGGAAGCCTCCCGCCTGATGGTGGAGCTCTTCCGCGCCATGAACGGCGACGACGTAGACGAGGCAGTGGGCGATGACGCTCCCACCACGCCGGAGGAAGAAGACGAGCGCGTCATGCGCACCTCTATCTACCTCACCCGAATCCTCTTCCTTCTCTTCGGCGACGACGCGGGACTCTGGGATACTCCGCATTTGTTTGCGGACTTTGTGCGCAATGAAACCACTCCAGAATCACTAGGCCCGCAGCTCAATGAGCTATTTAGCGTGCTCAATACCGCCCCGGAGAAGCGGCCTAAGCGTTTGCCATCGACGTTGGCGAAGTTCCCTTATGTCAATGGTGCGTTGTTTGCCGAGCCGTTGGCTTCGGAGTACTTCGACTACCAGATGCGCGAAGCATTGCTTGCTGCCTGTGACTTCGATTGGTCTACTATCGATGTCTCCGTCTTTGGTTCTTTGTTCCAGTTGGTTAAGTCGAAGGAAGCTCGCCGCAGCGACGGCGAACACTACACACCGAAGAAAAACATCATGAAGACCATTGGCCCGCTTTTCCTCGACGAGCTTCGAGCGGAGGCAGACAAGTTGGTGTCTTCTCCGTCGACGTCGGTGGCCGCGTTGGAGCGCTTCCGCGACTCCCTTTCCGAGCTAGTCTTCTGCGACCCTGCCTGCGGCTCCGGCAACTTCCTGCTGCTGGTTTACCGCGAATTGCGGCGGATTGAAACGGACGTGATTGTCGCAATCCGCCAGCGCCGCGGTGAAACAGGCATGTCGTTGAATATTGAGTGGGAACAGAAGCTATCTATCGGTCAGTTCTACGGCTTTGAGCTGAACTGGTGGCCTGCAAAGATTGCCGAGACCGCCATGTTCCTAGTCGACCACCAGGCAAATAAAGAACTTGCGAACGCTGTAGGCAGGCCTCCTGAGCGGTTGCCGATTAAGATTACCGCTCACATTGTCCACGGAAACGCCCTGCAGCTTGATTGGGCAGACATGCTCCCGGATTCTGCTACCAAGACCTATATCTTCGGCAACCCGCCATTTATTGGCCAGTACACAAAGACCGCAGAGCAGACGGCGGATATGAAGCAAGTCTGGGGCAAAGACTACGACGGCTACTTGGACTACGTCACTGGCTGGCATGCAAAGGCAAAAGACCTCCTGGCCGACCGCCCTGGCGAGTTTGCTTACGTAACCACTAACTCGATTACCCAAGGCCAACCCGTTCCGGCGTTGTTCGGCCCTTTATTTCGAGAAGGGTGGCGAATCAAGTTCGCCCACCGCACCTTTAAATGGGACTCTGAAGCGCCTGGCAAGGCTGCTGTTCACTGCGTCGTTGTTGGCTTCACCCGCGATAGAGAGGCTAAGTCTCGCTTGTGGGATTACCCAGACGTTAAAGGAGAACCCGTTGAGCAATCAGTGGGACACGGGATTAATGCTTACTTGATAGACGGGCCAAACGTACTCGTTGCCAAGCGGATGCAGCCTCTAAGTAGTGAGCTTCCACGTGCGCTGTTCGGTTCAAAGCCAGTAGACGGCGGAAACTTAATCGTAGAGACGAAAGACTACGACGAAGTAGCAGCAGACCCAATTGCAGCAAAATATCTTCGCCCGTTCCGCATGGGCAAGGAACTGGTGCGCGGCCTTGACCGCTGGTGCTTATGGATGGGGGATAATGATTTTGCCCCTGCGGATATTTCTAAATCGCCAGTGCTAAAAAGGCGCGTAGAAGCAGTACGAGAAATGCGGCTAGGGAGCAAGAAGAAGGCCACCCAGCGGTCAGCTGATACTCCGTATCTTTTCCAAGAAGACCACCAACCAGACTGCGCTTACGTGGGGATTCCAGCAGTTGTTTCCGAAACCCGTAGGTTTTATACCGCTGCTCAACTAGGGCCAGAAGTGATTGCCGGAAACAAGCTCTTCACAGCGGTAGATCCAGACGGTCTTCTGTTCGGGCTTATTTCTTCGTCTATGTTTATTACTTGGCAAAAAACGGTCGGTGGAAGACTCAAATCTGACCTTAATTTCGCTAACACCTTGACGTGGAATACTTTCCCCGTTCCAGAGTTGGACGAAAAGGCGCGGCAGAAAATCATTAAGGCGGGCAAGAAGGTACTCGATGCTCGCGCACTTCACCCAGAGCGCTCACTGGCCGAGCACTACACTCCGCTTGCTATGGCGCCCGAACTCATCAAGGCTCACGACGGGCTCGACCGGGAAGTGGACAAGGCGTTTGGTGCACCTCGCAAGCTCACCACCATTCGTCAGCGCCAGGAGCTATTGTTTGCCAACTACGAAAAGCTCATCTCGCACCAGTCCTAGGAACACTTGATATGTCTTGCCATATGGCGGGACATATGGTGTGGCATATGTTGTAGCGTATGTTCCGCCATATGCTTTAGCATATGTCCACCTGTATGGAGCACCGTGGTTAGTGTTTGTGCTGGTGGGTGTCTATATTTCGCGGGACAGAAGTGGGGTGTAGCGGTTGAGAAGGTCGTCCAAAAGGCCCATAGCCTCAAAGGTAGAGGCCTCTACCGACATGCCGGCCTAAACGCTATCGAACATAACGACAGCGTGGATTTCTGTGGACAACTACACCAGCACCGTGGGAGTTATACACAGGGCGGGCGTGGTTGGTCTTTCGTGGCAGGCGTGGGTGTGGTTGCCTTAGTGCTATGAGCACTTCGCAGGACTATCCAACCACCATCCCAGCTCCCGCTACTACGACCACTGGGGAGGGTCAGCGGCGGGGGCCGAGTTTGCGGGATATTTCCCCACAGGAATTAAATGCTGCCACCCAGTACATGATTGATGAGCTCATGAGCCAAGGCATGAGCGAGAAGGAAGCCATAGAGTATTTAGACGATCTGGATAGGAAGGCTATCCCTGATGATTTCTGGGAAAGCACCGACTAAGGACTAAGCCTGTTCCGGCTCCGGGGCGGTTAGAGCTCGGCACCTTGGTCGCCTTCGTGCTGTTGCTCTAGCTCTGGTGCCATGTCTTCGGTCTGGTTGTCGTGTGCGCTATCTGCGGCCTGGTAGCCGGTAGGTGTCTCGTCTAGTCCGAGGCTTGCGATGAAGTCGAGGCCTTCCTGTGCCCCTGGTGCAAGGTCTGTCTTGTAGTCAGTAAAGCGTGAGAGCACAGTATCGAGGTTGTTGCGCTCCTGTGGGCCGTGTGGGGTGGTGGCCTCGGGGCGGATAGTGTCTATCCATTGGTGTGCGCAGACATGCAGGCGGGTAGCGATAGCGTCGAGTTCCTCGCGGTTGAGGAAGTCTGGAACAGTGATGTCGCCTCGCTCAGTGGTTTGGTCTTTAAATAGGCCAGTAAACACGCGGGAGGCGCTGTGGGTGAAAAACTCTGCGGTGGTCTTCCACCTGTCGTGGAATACGTCCGGGTTGGTCTCCCGGTTTCCGAAAAGTCCTGAGCGGGCGCAGTCTTGTAATGAGGTTTCGCGCAATGTACGCGTACTGGCAGTAAAGACTGCACGGGTAGCAGTGCTTAAGTTTCTTTCTAGTGGTTCGGTGGTGTTGATGGTCAGTCGGTAGCGCGGGCTGGCGTTTTCGCCCTGGGGAAGGGTGCGGAAGTTGGTCTTGCTGCTTTCTGCGGTGAGATATGTGCCTACTGTCGATTTGGGGTAGTTGGTACCGCGAGTCTGCGTAGTTGGTACCGGTGTTCCGCGTACCCGGTACTGCAAGGGGTTTTCTTTCATAGTTGATGTTGGCGACACCACAATCCGCTGGTGTTGCGTCAACTTCTACTTGGAAGGAGCCGGTCCTTGTGGCTAACTTCAAACAGATCATCGCGATGTGCCTTGATGGTGCTAGCTACGCGCAGATCACACATGCATTGGGATGTTCACGACGAGAAGTATCCCGAGCAAAGAAAGTCATCAACGATGAGGCACTAACTCCAGAGCGTTTCCGTCAGCTCCCACCGGGATGGTTCGATGATCGATTCAGTGATGGCCGGAGTAAGCGGTCGTTGCCCTACGACCAGCCTGATTTTCATGCTCTTGCACGCAAGCTGAAAGGTACGAAGCATGTGACCAGGCATAAGCTGTGGATGGACTACGTGTCGAAGCCTTGTCCGACGGATAAGACAAAGTACCAGTACTCCCAGTTCTGCAGTGGGCTCAATGAGTTTCTGCGTGCCAACGATCTCGTCGAAGTTATCACCCATGAGCCAGGGCAAGAGCTTTATGTCGACTGGGCCGGTGACAAAGTGCCTGTAGTAGATCAGGCCAGTGGTGATACCGTGTTCAAGGCGTCATTGTTTGTCTCGGTCAGCCCGTACTCAGGGCTGATGTACGTTACTGCTGCTGCGAATGAGAAGATGTCGGCGTGGATTGAGTGCCATGTTAAGGCGTTGAATTATCTTGGCAAAGTACCAGCAATCATCGTGCCAGATAATGCTTCTACGGCGACTTATCGGCCGAAGAAGACCTCTACATACCGGATGGTCACTGACCGCTACGCAGCGTTTGCTGACTATTACGGGGTCACGATTGTGCCGACTAGGCCCGGCAGGCCTCGTGACAAGGCAGCGGTAGAGCGTGCCGTGAAAATCGCCTACACCAAAATCCTGGGTTACTTTAGCAACGAGGTCTTCTATAACCTTGATGAGCTTAATGAGGCGATCGCTTGCCGTCTTGCTGTTATCAACGGCGCAATGACGCGGCCTGATGGCTCAACACGGCAGATGCGCTTTGATAAAGAAGAGGCACCAATGATGCGGGATCTTCCGCCGACGCCGTTTACGGAAGTGTCTTATAAGCGGCTTAAAGTCGATCGCAACTGGCACATCACCTGTGACTACCAGTACTACTCAGTGCCATTTCAGCTGGTAGGAGAGTCGGTAACAGTCAGGCTCACCCCGCAACTGGTGAGCGTCTTCAACGGGGAGCAGCTTGTTGCTGAACACACGCGCCTTCACGGATTCAAATACCGGTATTCCACCAACCCTCAGCATGGGCCGCGTGGCGATGATGAAGGCCACAAGGCGCTTACCCGTGATGAGCTTTTGGCCTGGGCCTCGTCGTTTGGGGCAGCAACGCACGCAGTCATAGCGATGATCCTCGACCGCAATAGTGCCGCCGTACCCCGCGGACTCATCCAGGCACGCAACGTGTTGGCCAACCTGGGCAAAAAGCACAACAAAGCCACCCTGGAACCTGCCTGCCAGCAGGTCGTGGACAAGAAGCTGGCCCCAACGATGGCAGTGATCAAACGCCTCCAGACTGACATTGCCCACGCCCAACAACATCCCGGGGAACCAGGGCCAAAAACACAGCCTGTGGCCAAGCGCCAACCACGCCCAAGTACCCCGCTTACCGGCGACGTGGCCGATGCCGTCTTTATCCGGCCTGCTGACCACTACGAAAACTAGAAGGAGTGTGAAAAATCATGAGCAGCATCGACGACGAGATTGTGCGGGCAAAAATGCGCAAGCTTCGTGTATCAACCTTCGCTGACATCTTCTACGAGGTTGTCAACGACGAGGCCTATGCGGATGCGCTACCAGAAGACATCTTCCTCGCCGCAGTCGAAGAAGCCTACACACAACGCCAACAGCGCAATATCGCCAAGGCCATCACCCAGGCACAATGAAGTGCCCCGAGTTTTGTTCCTAGGCATTTGCCTTGATTTCTATTATTTCTTGCGGCGGGTTCTGCTTCCAAAAATCGGTTTCCACTTCGACTGGGGTTCGGTATCCCAAGCTTTGGTGAAGCCTCATCTCGTTCCACCATGACACCCACTCGAACGTCGCGATTTCTACCTCGACAACATCATCCCACCTGCGAGTATGGATCAGCTCGTTCTTGTAGGAGCCGTTAACGTTTTCAGCCAGAGCATTGTCATAAGAATCCCCGACAGTTCCGGTGGAAGCGGCAATCCCGTGCTGGGCAAGGCGCTCGTTGTAGACCACGCTGACGTACTGCGAGCCGTGATCCGAATGGTGAATGAGACCTGTTGTTTCCTCAGCACACACGATCGCCTGATTAAGAGCTTGCAGCGGCAACGCTTCGGTGCGCATGGAGTCTGATAACGCCCACCCAACGATCCGTCGGGAGTAAACGTCGGTGACAAACGCGGCATACACAAAGCCTTTCTTCGTGCGCACATACGTAATGTCAGCCACCCACAGTTTGTTCGGGCCGGGGGCTTTGAACTCACGCTCGACCAAGTCTGGGCGCAGATCAGGCACGTTAGGCTTACGGGTTGTGAGAGGTGATCTGCCTTTGCCTTTGCCAGAAACACCGGCCAAGCGCATTAAACGGGCAGTTTGTTCACGACCGATATCAATTCCGTCACGGCGGAGAGCATGCCACATTTTCCGTACACCGTAGACACCGTAATTATCCCGATGAACAGTTCTAATGCGTTCGACCAGCACAGCATCACGAAGGCGACGAGCACTTAACCCACGGGCCTTGGACTGGCGATAGCCACGCGAGGTGATAAACCCACCAGCCCGGTTATTCTTCAACGTCTTACAGATGAACTCGACAGAGAAACGAACCCGGTATTCATCGATGAACCGGATCATTTCCGACGTTTTGGGTCGAGTTCCGACGCGAAAAAAGCTGAAGCGGCCTTCAGCAGCTCATTAGTGTCGCGTAGCTCTTGATTTTCACGACGCAGCCTCGCGTTTTCCGCGGCCAAATCTTCAGGCACAGGTTCTGGGATGTTTCCCGCACGACGGGCCTGTTGAGTCCATTGACGGGCCGTATGCCATGAAACCCCCAGCTTTGGAGCTACTGCCTGGCACGCGGCTTGCATCGACATATTTTCTGCCAAGATGCGATCTTCCACGAGACGGACCACACGGTCCTTTGCATCCTGGTCAAATTTCCTCGGCATATTCCAGATTTTCCCATCTACTCAAACGGAACAAAACCTGGGACACTTCACAATTCCGATACCCGGATGCAAGCCTGGCTGAAATCACCCGGGCAGAACAACGTGGTATCAACATGCGCCAGCTGAAACGAATCGCAGCAACCAACTGGCGGGAAAACCCGACCAACATACACATCCTCGCACCGACCGGAACAGGCAAGACATACATTGCCTGCGCCATCGGCATCGCCGCATGCAAAGCCGGATATTCCGTGGCGTACTACCGGCTGGATCAACTTGTAGGGACCTGACCCCTGTTTGGTGGACACCTGATATCCAGCCCAGTCGGGCTGGAAGAAAGGTAATCTACCACCATGTCCAGGTACTCCGAACAGTTCAAACGCGATGCCGTGGCCCTCTACGAAAACAATGAGGACCTCTCACTGAACTCAGCATCAGCAGAGCTCGGTATCAACCGTGCCTCGCTGCATTCTTGGATCAAGAAGTACGGCACCGGCAAACGTGCCCGCACAAAAAGCATGCGCGACAAGGTCCAAGCAGCGAATGATTCCGAACGGATCCGCCAGTTAGAAAAAGAGAACGCAAAGCTGCGCGAAGAACGTGACATCCTGCGCAAGGCCGCGAAATATTTTGCCGAAGAGACTCACTGGTGATCCGCTTCCAGTTTGTCTATGACCACCGAACCGAATTCTCGGTTAAGCGGATGTGCCAGGTGTTAAAGCTCAATCGCTCCTCGTTCTACAAATGGGTGCAAACCCGCGAAGAACGCAGGTTAAAGACGTGTTCGGATGCTCTTATTGGTGCAAGAATCAAGACCATCTTCGATGATGAATACGGGCTTTATGGTGCTAAACGCATCGCTGCAAGCCTTAAAGCCGATACGAGCTTTGGCCCGATAAATCACAAGAAAGTCGCACGAATCATGAAATCCATGGGACTTAAAGGCTTTACCAAACGCCGCCGATGCGTCACTACCAGGCGTAAGCCTGGTCACCGCGTCATGCCAGATCTAGTAGGCCGCAGATTCACAGCTGACAGGCCAAACCACGTCTATGTAGGCGACATTACGTACCTGCCGTGTAAGGGCGGCAAGAACATGTACCTGGCCACGGTCATCGACGTCTACTCGCGCAAACTTGTCGGACATGCACTCGCCGATCACATGCGGGTATCACTGGTTATCGAAGCTTTGTCCCATGCCAGGAAAGTCCGCGGAAGCCTTAAAGGGGCAATTTTCCATTCTGATCACGGCAGCGTGTACACCTCACAAGCCTTTAGGAACTATTGCTCGTCGTTGGGTGTGCGCCAGTCTATGGGAGCGGTAGGAACGAGTGCTGATAACGCCCTAGCAGAATCGTTTAACGCCACGCTCAAGCGGGAAATCTTGCGTGACAGGAAAGTCTTTGACAATCCGATCTCCTGCCGCCAAGAAGTCTTCCGGTGGTGCATGCGCTACAACACACGCCGACGGCACTCCTGGTGCAATCTTTCAGCTCCTGACGTCTTTGAAGCCGAGAATTCAGCTACACTGACTAGAGCAGCATAGCTAACCCCCGACGTGTCCACTTTCCGGGGGTCAGGCCCTAGACATGCTGGCGGTCTTCTCACCGACTGACCAAAACTACCTCGATAAGATGCGGAAACTGATCAACGTCGATGTCCTTATCATCGACGACTTTATGACCATCAGCATCAACCAGCGCGGGCAAGAAGACCTAGCCAAGATCATATTCGACCGCGACGGAAGGCTCCCAACACTGATCTCTTCCCAATCAGCTGCCGCCTACTGGGTTGAAACACTGCCAGACAGAGTCGGAGCCGATTCACTCGTAAGCCGCCTCAACAACGGCCACCGAATCCATATCGGAGACTTCGACATGCGTAAAGCCACCGCCCCGACCACCCCAGACGACTAAGACTAACGGCCCGGGCCGACGTACCCCTCGGCCCGGTACCAACTACCCGGAACACGACAGTACCGAGTCCCCAGAACACCGGTACCAAAAACTCGCATCTGACACCTACGGTGTGGGTGAGGTGAACGTCAACGAGGTTAGAGTCGTCGAGTTGTTCCAGCATGGTATCTAGCAGCCGCTGGCGCGTATCAGGGCGCTTAGCGCTCACGCGGTAGCGGTGGGAGGCTAAGCCTTTGGTGTTCATGCTGTCGGCATCGAGTGGGGTAGAAGACTCCGCGAGGTGTTCTAGTTCGTCTTTGTCCCAGCCGGGATAGGCAGCAGTGGAGTCTAGGAATCGGCTCCAAGTGTGGGAGTCATGCAGATTGCTTTCTTGCGTTGTGACGGCAGGGGCAGCGGGGTAGGTGTAGTTGAATCGGGTTTGGCTGTAGGCCTGCAGGATGGAAGCGCCAAGTTCTAGTGGAGACGTGGTCTCTTGGGCTTCCAGGCGCTCTAGGATTGCTTCGAGGTTGCCTCGAAAGTTCGGGTCGTCGATGTAGCGCTTGTAGGGCACTGCCTTGCCTCCCCTGTCCCATGGTTCTTTTCTTTGAAGAAAGTCTAGAAGACACAAGGCTACGTGGAGGGTTATAGGACTGTGGTTGTTGTGGGGTGTTTTAGTGGCAACCAAATCTTTGATTTGGGCGGCAGCCCAACGAGCCGTAAGGCGAGGCGGGAGCAAGAACCGTAACCCGTAGTGAACGGTTTTGTTAGTTGATCGGCTCGGGATATAGATCTACAGGGATATAGTTATAAGCCACCTGGGAAAATAGGTAAACCCGCAGGTAAAACCCTGTGGATAACTGGGTCGGTGAGGGTAAATATGCGCAGCGGTGAGGGTAAATATGCGCAGCGGTGAGGGTAAATATGCGCAGCGGTGAGGGTAAATATGCGCATCCTCTTTTTGAGTGAGGGTAAATATGCGCATCCTGAACTGGGCAAACGCCTTGTGAGGGTAAATATGCGCAGCGGTGAGGGTAAATATGCGCAGTGTCTGCGAAATGGTTCCCCGGCGGAGAGGTAATTGTTATGACAATGCCGTGATGGAAAACTTCTTTGGCCACTTGAAAGCCGAGATGTATCACGGTGAGAAGTTCGGGTCTGTCAAAGAATTTACCGCTGCGGTAGACGCGTACATCGACTGGTACAACGCGGAAAGACTCCAGCTGGGACTTGATGGTTGCACCCCGATGAAATACCGGGATAAGGCCCTTAAGACGTTAGCCGGGTAGGATTACCCCTAGTCCAACTTTCGGGGGCAAGTTCAGTTTTCAGTTCGCGGTTTTCTCGACGCAGGCGCCTGAGTTCTTCTTCCATTGTTTCGCCGCCTGAAGCGTCAGAATTATCGTGTACTGAAGGCTGTCACGGTACCAAGCCCGCAACGTGTGTGGGATACTCCAAGCAGCTCACCGACCTCCGTGTAGGCGCGTTGCAGTGAGCAAGACTCCAGGCGGACCATTTCGATGATCTGATGGACCGCCTTCTCCTTGAACTCGACGGAATATTTTCTAGGCATAGTTCAATCCTTCGTTAGCTGAGGTAGGAACTAAACCCAGGACGCTTCATTCATCATGCCTTCCACGCTTTCCACGAGTAAACCGTATTCCGCGGAAAATAACGCGCAGAAGCCTTTGGTGTGTGGGGCGCGGTGATTTCCGGTGCGGCAGCGGTCGGACCGCTTGCCGATGGTGCACTGACGGAATGGGTGTCCTAGTATTCGCGATTATCGAGGGCCTGGCCTAGGCTGGTGGGAGCCCCAATCCTCATTCAGCTTCTTTGGCTGGACCTGATTCGAAAACGCGGCTATTTCACCGGTTCCGCTAGGGCTCGCGATCTCGGCCGTGGGCTTCGCGCTTTTTATCAGGTCGGAAGAGCACCGCGAGCGGGGTCACCGCTCGGCGCTGTTGTATCTTGAATTGTTTTTCTTATTCCACGTTCTCGTGGGGCAATATCACCGCTGGTGCGGTAGCAATCGGCGAGTTTGCCATCATCTTCGTGTTGCCGCTGTACCTGATTAATACTTTGGACCTCTGCACGACGTGGTCTGGCCTGGTGCTGGCAGCCATGGCAATCGGTGCATTCTTCTCCGTTGCATCAGCCCTCATGTCGCGGCACGGTACGGGGCGTCTGGCACCGTGCTCATTGGGCTCGGCTTGGAAGCCGTCGGCGTCCTTAGCTTCGTCCTGCTTATGGGGCCGGATACGAATGATTGGATCATCGCCGCGCCGCTGACCCTGTACGGCTTGGGCCTGGGGTTCGCCTCCGCGCAGCTGACCGGCACGATGCTGCGGGATATTCCCGTCGATGACTCCGAGCAAGCCTCCGCAACGCAAACCACCGTGCGCCTGGGGCAGTGGTGTAGGCCTTAAGCGAAGGCATGGCCAACGCCGCGCAGTGGTCGCTCGTAGCCGCTACCGCATTCTTCGCTCTGAGCCTTGTCGGTGCACTTAGGGTGCTCCGTGCTGCGGGGGGAGAGGGGGAGAGAAGGGAGTCCCCCGCAAACAATGCCGATCTCGGTGCCCGCGTTAATCGCGTCCCGAACTGATTTTCCACCCGCTTGCTGCTTTGCGTTGCTGCCAGAAGTGACGGTAGATACCGGGGACATCGGAAAGCTCAGAATGCGTGCCCAGCTGGCTGACTTGCCCGTGTTCATCCAAGACTACGATTTGATCAGCAGATTTGATTGTATCCAGCTTATGGGCGATGACAATAAAAGTAGATTGCTCCCGTAGCTCGTCCATCGCAGCAAGAATGTTTGCCTCATTTTCTGCATCGAGCGCGGAAGTTGCTTCATCAAAGAGGACAATCGGCGCTTGTTTGAGCAGCGCACGAGCAACAGATACGCGCTGGCGCTCGCCGCCGGACAGAAGCCGCCCGCCTTCACCAACAGGAGTATGCCACCCTAGGCGGTTGGCAATAGAAGTCACGCCTGAAAGATCAGCTGCGCGGAAGACTTCCTCATCGGAGGCGTCGGGACGACCAACGCGGATATTAGCGATTAACGAGTCGTCGAAGAGGTAGACGTCCTGAAAGACCATGGACAGTCTGGACATTAACTGTTCGGTTCCAAGCTCGCGGATATCTACGCCGTCAACCATCACCGCCCCGGAATCTACATCCCAGAATCGCGAAATAAGGCGCGCAATTGTGGTCTTTCCGGAGCCAGAAGGACCGACAATGGCGGTAACGGTGCCTGGTCGAGCATGGAAAGTGACATCTACCAATACTGGTTTATCGCCGTATCCAAACGTGACATTAAGCAGCTCTACATTTCCCGAACCATCGCCTAGGCGCGGAGTAGTGGGTTCTGGCAGGGAAGGAGCATCGGTGATGAGCTCAGTTTCTGCGAGCGCGATACGGCCGGCATCTAAACCGACGAAAGAAGAACCCAGCTGCTCAAGCGTGCGGGTAAACCTCAAGCTGATTCCGATGATCGCAATTGTTTCTAGTGGCGATAGGGCGCCTTCAACGGCAAGATCCGCGGAGACCATAATGAGAGCCACGATGAAGATCTGTACTACTATGCCGTTGAGTAGCAAAGCTAATGTGGATACCCATAGCTCGCGTATCCGTGCTCTATGATCGATTTCTAGTGCTTGCTCAAGTGGCGCAAACCCTTGTGATTTTCCCGCCGCGCGCAAGGCCGGCTGGCGGTTAGCAAATTCTACGATGCGCTGGGAGAGCTCTTTACTCGGCCCGAGTGCGCGGTTCGATGCTTTCTCACGAATCCATGCAGCCAACTGCATCACCACGAGCGCCAATGGTGCGATGATTAGAAAGACCAATCCCAACCGCGGATTCCAGAAACACGCTCCAACCAACAGGGTCATAAGTGCTGCACCATCGCGGTACACCATGCCTTGAGTATGTGCAAGAGTCTCGGCCGCCACCATAAAACGATCTGAGACGAGACGAGATAGCCCGCCGGTATTAGCCGGTATGAACCAGCCGAGCGGTAGCGTTGCCAATTTATCGCCCACAGTCGTGTGCGCGGTTCGGATGAAATCCAAGGCCGTGTGGTAAGAGGCCATGGTTGCGAAAAATCGTAGCGCAAAAGCTACGAGCGCAATTGCCAAAAGCGTCCACATCCATGGTGCGATCGTCGTATCCCCATCGAGTGCCTTTGTAAGTGGCACGAGCGTGAGAACGGCGAGGCCGTCAAGCACGCCAACGATAAGCGATAGACAAGCATGCCTTTTATTGAGCTTATGACCTACAGGACTTTGCAGCTTTTTGACACTGCGAGTAAGTAACGGATCACGAAGCCGCGAACTAGCAGGCGTGGTGGCATTAGACATGAGAATTATCCTTCATAGGCTTGAGGCGGATTATTTGGTCTGCGCCTTGGATGGACTCTGGCTTGTGGGCGATGACTAAGACAGTCTTGTCTCTGACGAGTGTGGCTAGAGCTGCTTGAATTTCTGCTTCGCAGTCAGGATCAGTTGCCGCAGTAGCTTCATCCAGGATCAAGATTGGGGCATTGGTAATAATTGCCCGGGCAATAGAAATGCGTTGCTGTTGTCCACCGGATAAAGAGATGTCCTCACCAACAACGGTGTCGAGCCCAGCCGGTAAAGCGCGAATATCAGCAGCTATGTGCGCGGCCTCTGCTGCTTGCCAGATCTCTTCATCACGAGCTTCTGGGCGTGCAAGGCGAATGTTTTCCCGAATACTCATTCGCAGTAAGTGAGGATCTTGTAAGACGAAAGCCACAGTGCGGTACAAACTGTCGAAAGTGAGATCACGGATATCCACGTTGTTGATAGTGATTGTGCCCGAATCTGGATCCTGGAAACGCGCCAGCATCGTTGCTGCTGTGGATTTGCCAGACCCGGAGGGGCCAATCAATGCCGTGACAGTGCCTGCGTTTAATTGCGCAGAAAAGTCTTGGAGGACTGGTGTGTCTGGGGCGTAGCTAAAGCTGACCTTATGGAACTCCACCTCCATGTCTTCACTACTGGCATCGAGGCTCTTTTGGCCTTCTTTCACGTGGGAGATTGTCATGACTTCATCAAGGCGCAACGCCGCATTGCCAGCGAGCTGGTAAGACCACATCATGCGGCCGACGGTTTGAATCGTGCCCGGGATCACCAGGGCAATCAATGTTGTGGCGATGACTTCAGCAACCGTGACATAGTCCCCGGCTATTAGCAGAGAACCGACTCCTACATTGATAAGGATGAGCACGGGAACCGCCACCACGGATTCTGAAACTGCGCTAACACGCAGAAGTGGACGTACCCACTCGTAATAGAATTCCGCGAATTTTTGGGCAGCTTCGCGATATCGAGCGTGGGCTTTGCCAACGGTGCCGAAAGCCTTGACGACGGAAATACCTTCGGAGAACTCCACCGCAGTCGCAGAGACCTCACCCAGATAATTATCCATTTCCGCAGTTTTTGTGCCCATATCTTTCATTGAATACGCCTGGATTGCTAGGAAAATGGGCACAGTGGCAATAGAAAGTAGACCAAGGCGCCAATCCAAGATAAAGGCATAAACCAGAAGCGCGAGGGGCGTAAAGATCGCGGCGACCTTCTCTACAGGAGCATGGGCTGTCAGGGTGTGCAGAGTTAACGTATCGTCCTCGACGGCTTTGCGGACTTTGCCGGAATTAGTCTGGCTAAACCACGAGAGTGGTGCTTTCGCAATAGCGGTAATAATTCGGCGCCGGTTAATCCCCACCAGCTTTGCATCAGCGAAGTGGGTGATTACAAGGGCAAGGAAATAGAAGAATAGCTGGCCCAAAAATGCAGCAAGTAGCCATTTCACAATGGACGCGACGTCATCAGTATTGCCGTCGATTAGAGCATTTCCCAGTGCCACCAACGCGACGTAGGGTGCTACGGCGAGTACCGAGGATATAAGCGCGAGAAACTGTGCGAAGTAGATGGTTGTTTGCACTGGGGCCAGTAGTTTTTTTAGAGCGACCTGGCCGGCTTTTAGTTTTGCGCGAGCCTCTTCTTCCGGTGACGCACCGTGTGATTCTGGTGCGTGGGTTCCGCTTGATTCTGTGGAACTTTGTTTTAGTTCAGACATTTCTTTCTCAATTCTTGTTGATGTCAGTCATATCGATGATTCTGGTGACTGATTCTTGGATGAATTCGTGGTCATGGGTGATGACGATGACCACTGCTCCGCTTGCTGCAAGAGATCGAAGTAGCGCAGAGATGGATTGCAGTTGGCGCCAGCCCACGCCAGAGGTAGGTTCATCGAAGATGTAGATCGCTGCTTGCTCGGCTTGGGCTGAAGCTATGGCTAAGCGTTGCCGTTGCCCACCGGACAGAGACTGCGGATGCCGTTGGGCCATTCCTGCCAGATCGAGGCGATGGAGAATCTCATTGACATCGATGTGGTCCCGCTTCTTCTTTGCCAGTCCGAGCGTGACTTCTTCTTCGGTGGTGGCTGCGAATAATTGGCGGCCAACATCTTGCATCACCATATACGCGGCACGTCTGCGGGCAGCCGCTCCTACTCGTTTGCTGTTCAAACGGAGACTACCGCCGCGTTTGGGAGAAGCAAGACCACAAATGATCCTGGCGAGGGTGGTTTTTCCAGCGCCGTTGGGCCCGATTAAGGCGGTGACTTCGCCGCTGGGGAAAAATGCGTGGTCAATGTTTAACACCTCATGTGCGCCATAAGAAAAACAGATGTTGCTTAGCTCGAGTCCGCTCCGCTGGGGATCGGCGTTTTCGAGCGTGGGTGGTACCGGCACGCTCGCGGGCAGGGGAACATGGTGTAAGCTGCGTAGCCCCAATTGTTTGCGTTCGGGTTCGTCTAAGGCATAAAACTCCTGAGCGCGGAAACTCCGCGTTATTTTTCCCTGAGTCAAGTAAATAACTTGGTCAGCGATATCTTTTAAGAAAAAGAGACGGTGATCAGCGATAATGATCGTTGTGCCTAATTCCTTCAAGCGGTGTAGCACGCGTGCAAGAATATCGATGCTTTCCATGGAGAGATTGGACGTGGGTTCATCGAGAAGCACGAGACTGCCCGGGGACACAAGCGCGCATGCGCATGCCACGGTTTGTAACTGCCCACCGGATAATTCTTTGAATCGCCGGCCCCGAAGATCCTTAATGCCTAGTAGCTCGACCGCTGATTGAATCCTCGACTCAATTTCTTTGGGATCTACACCAAGGTTTTCTAGCCCGAAGGCCAATTCTGCATTGACGCTTTCAGTGAAAAATTGTGTCCTTGGATTCTGGAATACTGAGGCGCTGAACTCGATGGCTCGGGACAGCGGTTCTTCCGCAGGGTTAAAAGCCTGGTCATCCTTTATAATAGTGATGGTGCCTAGTAGCTCTCCTGGATTGAAATGGGGGATGAGTCCGTTGATCAACTTGAGTACCGTGGACTTTCCCGATCCGGAATCACCGGTAATCAGTAGACACTGTCCTGGAGAGACAGAAAAAGACACATCAGATACACCTTGAATGCCTGGCCGAGCGCCCAATGGATATGTAAAAGAAACGTTGTGGGCGTCTACACTGGTTGCGATACTGCGTTCGTTCATAAGTGGACCTCCGTGGGAAGCCAGACAGAGGCAACAACGAGGCCCAACCCAGCTAGTGCAGTTGCATCGACAAGCTTGAAGGAAAGATCGGCGGTGGTGGTTGGGCGTGCGGGTCCTCCCAATCCCCGGACAAGAGCAGAGGCAGCGAGCTCATCACCAGCGCGGACGACGGCACCTAATAAGGGGATGATCAACATCGCGGACGATTGTGTGGGCTGTGTGATCCAGCTTTTTACTCCAGGCTGGAGACCCCGAAGGACCATGGCATCGCGGATGGCTTTGGCTTCTGCCACGATGATCGGCAAAACGCGCAGGAATACCGCCGGTGGAATGGTGACCCAGCCTGGTAAACGCAGGTCCCGCAGTGCTGAGGTCAACGTGGATGGTGTGAGAGTGAGCAAGCCGAATGCGCCGATGGACATGCTGATGACAAAACGGCTTAGCCACGAAAAAATTGCCGCTGAAAAAGCGAAAAATGTGGAGCCAGGAAGCTGTAATAGGCCCCAATACCCTAGATAGGATAATGCAAAAGCGAACAGACATATAAGACCATAGTGTGGCTTTACTGTAGCTAGTGCGATGGAGCTGAAGGCGATAGAAATCAGCAGTGTCGGTAGGTGGCCGTGGCTGAGAGCTACCGCATTGATTACTAGAACAGAAAGCAGCACGGTCCGTGGATCGATCGAAAATCGACGAAGCACGCCCTGTTTTTGCAGGCTCACAGGAGACCAGCGCTTTCAAAGTGTTTGCGGCTGACGCGAACTCCGACCTTTCCTCCGATAAAGCCGACGATGAGCGCACAAATGGCCAGTACTCCAATGGTCCATGGCTGGAAGATATCCGACATAGCATCGGCATATTCTTGACCCATTTGGTCTGCGATATCGACGTAGTATGAGTCCGTATCCAGAATTAGCGGGAGAAAAGGCAAAGAAATCCAGACGCAGAAGACGCCGTAGGCAATAGGGAAGGACTTGGCAATACTGAGGTGGCTTTTTGTAATAATCAAATCCGCGATAAACCCAAGAATTATGCTTCCTAGCAAGGTCCAGAAGTAGTGTCCGGTGAGCATGAATGCTAATCCGTTAATACCACCGACGAGGGTGAAAGCACCCATTTTGGACGTGCGGACGGCATAAAGCGCTAGCACGATTCCGTTTGCGATTGCCGCGATAAACCATCCAATAAACATGAATTGTGGTCCTGCGAATCCAATCATTCCGCTTACAAAGGTGATTACAAAGTAAAGTGCAGCAAAGATACCAGCGTTGATGAGATCTCTGGTGTTTAAACGTGCCGTCGACCCACTGGATGAGCTTGTACTCCGTGCGGGCGTAGAGGACTGTTGGGTCATCGTAAACCTCGATTCATGAACAGCTGGAAAGGTAAGGCTTACCTAATACAGATAGTGCTGTATATAAACTATTTCTAGTTTTGATCTGAAGATTCACCCTTAATGGGGGCGAATGTAGATAAGCGGACATCAAACCAGAGCACGACTACCGACTATGCACCGATAAAGTAAGCACCAACGGCAAGACAACCCTGTGATGGGGCGGTAAACTACGCCGCCTCTACATCGGCTGCCGATGGGGCGGGGAACCAATCAACATGGTCTGCATCGAGAACCACGTCGACATCAAAATAACGGCGGGCGGCGTGTGGGGTAAAAAGAAAGCGCCCCGTAGGGCGCTGCTGTGCAGTGGGGACAGAGGCTAGGGCGGCTGATGCCACGCGCGGCCGAGGCCGCGCGAACCGTGCGGGTTTAGAACTTGGAGAAGCGCTTGATGAGCATATCCTCCAAGCCCTTCCAGGACTCGGCGTGCTCGTTATATGGCTTGGACGGTACGTAGCCGGCGTGCTCGGTGGAGCCGAGCATGTAGCCCAAGTAGTCCTGCAGACGCGGGTGAGCCAGCATATAGGAGTTAATGGAATCGTCGCCTGCCCAGTCAGCGGCATCGGCGCATACCTCATAGCAGCGCGCCATCTGATCGGAATCGACGGCCTCTGGGCCCTTTTCGATATCGCGCACGATGCCGTTGAAGGAGTACTGGTTATCCGGGTGGACCTGAATTTCTAGCTCGCCGGCATTAGCGGCGGCGACAACCTCTTCCCAGGTGGATACGCGGGCTAGGTCGTGGTCATCGTTGTCCATGATCCAGCGCACGAGGGTCTTCGGGGAATCGAAGGTGAAAATCTCGCCCCACTTGCCCAAGAAGATGGGCTTGCCGTCCAGGTAGGTGCGCAGGGTGTAGACGGACTTGGACTGCGCGGTGATCTTGATGGGATCGATGCCGGCGGCGGCCCACGGGGAGTTATCGTACGGGTCAGCGGCCTCGGCGGCAGCCTTGCGCTTTTCCTCGGCTTCTTTGGCCGCTGCAGCGGAGGCGGCAGCAGCAGAAGAGATGCGCTCCTTGGCATCGGAGACCTTGGCCGCATCAAAGTCATCGCTGGAGACCACGCGGACGTGCTCATCCAGGTCCTCGATGACCTTCTTCCAGTTGCCGGCGATGACGTGGCCCACGCCGGACCACTCGCTCATGCCCTGTTCGCCGGAGTAGTGGTCGGCGCCGCGGGAGACGTTGCGCAGGATGGAGTGGGAGGCGAAGAAGATGGTGGTGTGCTCTGCACCGGCGACGTCGGCAAGCGCGGAGGCCATCTCCAGGTTGCGGGCCACCGTGGATACGTTCCGGTGGCTCGGGCGACCAGCCAGCGCCTCCGGCATGCCGATGAGGTCATACTCATCGCGCTCCGCCGGGGTAACGCGGTCCGCATCGCGGCCGGCAAACTGGTCCCAGTGCGGGTGGTCCAGCAAATCATGCTTAGTGCCAGACTCCACGAAGCACAGCAGCTCGGCGGGTGAGTTAAAGGCTAGGACGGCCTCGTCATCGCCCAGAAAGGCCTGCCACTCGGAGCCATGTTGGCGCCACTTGGGTGCCCAGAGGGTATAAAAATCGCCCTCGGTCAGCGAGAGCTTTACAGGTACAATTGCGCGGGTGCTCATGGCGTTTTAGTCTACCCAACGCCCTAAGCAGCGCGCGAGGCCGCACCGGCCTTAGGCCGTGGGCCGCCAAAAGCCTTTGAATTGCATACCCATATTTGTGGTGCGCAGCGGGTTGGTTTGCACCGGGTCTCCGGCCTCCACGATTTCGCCATTGCCGGAATACATTGCCACGTGCCCATCCCATACCACCAGGTCACCGGGCTGCAATTGATCCGCGCTAACCTGCTGACCAACCGTCTGCTGGTCCGCCGTGCGGGGCAAGTCCACTCCGGCCTGTGAATAAGCCCATTGGGTAAGGCCCGAGCAATCAAAGCCACCGTTTCCGGTGCCGCCCCATACGTAGGGCTGGCCCACTTGGCTCTTCGCCGCGGCGACCGCGGCCTGCCCGGCGGCCGAACCGCCCTCGGCAGAAGGCTTTGGTGCGGGCGGGGGAGAAGATACCTCGTGTGCGGTGGCGTCGGCGCCAGCATCAGCGCCCGCGGCGGATTGTTCTGGAAGAGCGGTGGAGTGCTGGGCGCCGGTGGGGCTTACGGGGGCGTCGGCAAGCGCGGAGTGCACCGGCCGCTGCGCTACCGGCTGCAAGGACTGAGCGGCCGCGCTGAGATCACCCATCAAGCGCTGCACGCGGGCAGTGGCCATGCCCAAGTGCTGGGAGATAAGCGCGCGAAGCTGAGCCAGAGCGGCGGCACGCGCCGATGGATCCAGCGATAGGAAACCCAGCGCGGTGGGCAGGGCCTGGCGCACCAGCTGCGTGGCGATGCCCACCAGGTCCCGGATGGTGCCCGCCACCAAGGTGCGAGCCTGGCTGAGCGCGGCAGAGATGGTTGCATTATCGAGATCGATATTTTTCGCCGATTCAAGTAGGGGAGCGGGGTTGCCATGGGCGATGGCGGCCAAAGGCTCGGCGGCGGAGAGATCCGGCACGCGGGGAAGCTCAACCTCCGGAAGCTGCGCCGGTTGCATGGTGGCAATCTGCTTGAGCGCGGTATCGAGCATCTACATCGCCGCCCCAAGGTGCTGGCCTAGCGAGGCATCGGTGTCTTCTGCCTCGCGCGACATCTGGAAACCGGAGTGGGCAACCTGTCCCATATCGTTGCGCAGCACGCTCATGCGCGCGCCCACATTATCGAGCGCGGCATGCACCGCCTCATTGAAAGCGGTGAATGCGGAATCTTCAGGCAAAACGGGGTGGGGCGGATTCTCCCCTTGGGACTGGGCGTGCAGGTCGCGGGCGAGGTGGCGGGCATAGTCAGTATCGATCGTGAAAGGTCTCATGCCCTATTGGACTGCCCGATGGCCCATTTGGTTCCCAAAAAGTTTAAAGTGGTGGTCATGGACATCCACGTAGTAGACCACCCGCTTGCCGCCTCCCGCCTTACCCTCATGCGCGATGCGCGCAGCGATAACTCCGCGTTCCGCGCCGCCCTGAAAGACTTGGGCGCCATGCTTGTCTATGAAGCATCTCGCGACCTTGCCGTGGAGAACTTCGACTGCGCTACCCCGGTTTCTACCGCACAGGGCACCCGCCTGCAGGACCCGCCTATCATCGTGCCGATCATCCGCGCTGGGCTGGGCATGGTGGACCCGGCCCTGTCTATGATTCCGGATGCACAGGTCGGCTTCATTGGCATGGCGCGCAACGAAGAGACGCACGAGCCAGTGCCATACCTGGAGGCACTGCCGGAGGACCTGACCGGCCGCACGGTGTTCGTGGTGGATCCGATGCTGGCCACCGGTGGTTCCCTGCTGCACGCATTGCGCCTGCTTGCCGATCGTGGCGCCACCGATATCACCGCCATCTGCATGGTCTCGGCGCAGCCGGGTGTGGATGCGCTGGCTGACTCCGATCTGCCGGTGCGCCTAGTCACCGCCGCTATCGATCCTTCGCTCAACGAGGATGCTTATATCGTGCCGGGCTTGGGCGATGCCGGCGACCGCCTCTACGGTCCGCGCAATATCGACCTTTAAGGTAATCTTCTCCCTGGAAAGGCGACCGCACTTTCCAGGGGGAGAATATGAGTTTCATTCATCTAATGTGGTCGAGCTACGGCCACGGATTTTCGCAACAATTGCGGCGGGTGCGACAGCGTCGGGGGATTTCGCAGCAGGCGCTGGCGGAGATTTCTGGGGTCTCGCGCAGCCAAATTTCAAACCTGGAGCGCAACGAAAATGGCGTGCACGCCATGGCTGATCCGCAGCTGTCTACGGTATATAAGCTGGCCTTGGCTCTAGAAATCCCGCCGGCGGTGCTGCTGCCGGCTGGCGGGGACGTGGTGGAAGGGCATTTGACCGATTCCGCGGTGGCCGCCGCCGAGGACGTCGCGCCCTTCCCGCAAGGCTATGTGGACCGGCGTCGGTTTGCCGCCACGTGGAATGGCGCCTTGAGCTAGCGCACCCCGCATCACCACCTGAGTTACTGAACCGCATGGTCTAGTTGTAGACTTTGTACCCAGACGTATTTCAACGACAGGGAAGGCACGCGGATGATCTCGGAATTCATCAACGAGTGGTTCAATGCCCACCGTGCGGAGGTCATCGCGTGGCGGCGCCATATCCACCGCCACCCGGAAACCGCGAACCAAGAGGTGGAAACCACCAACTTCCTCGCCTCTATCCTGCAGGACTATGGTCTGGAGCCACAGCGCTTCCCACAGACCGGCCTCATGGTAGATATTGGCCCCGATACGGAACTAGGCCGGCTGGCCTTCCGCGCCGATATCGACGCCCTGCCGGTCACCGAGGTCACCGGCCTGGAATATACCTCTGAGGTTCCCGGCAAAATGCATGCCTGCGGCCACGACGTGCACACCACCGTGGCGCTCGGTCTGGCCTGTGCATTGGCGGATTTCCAGCGCGTCCACGACCTGCCGCTGGGCATTCGCGTCATCTTCCAGCCGGCCGAAGAGGTATGGGTCGGCGGTGCGACCGACGTCATTGAATGGGGCGCGCTGGAGGGAATACATTCCATTTTTGCCATCCACGCCGAGCCCAAGCTGCGCGTGGGGCGCATCGGTATTCGCGCCGGGGCGATTACTTCTGCTACCGACGTGGTGGAGCTTAATATCAAGGGCCCAGGCGGACATACCTCCCGGCCGCACCTGTCGGCCGACGTTGTCTATGCCTTGGGCAAGGTGATTACCGAACTGCCCGCGCTGCTCTCGCGCCGCGTTGACCCGCGCACCGGCACCGTTTTGGTCTTTGGCCAGGTCAATTCCGGCTACGCCCCGAACGCCATTCCAGAGACCGGCAGCCTGACCGGCACCATGCGCACGGCCGATATTGGCATCTGGCGCGATATGCAAAGCCTCTTTACCGAGCTGCTGGAGCAAATCCTCGCGCCGGTAGGCGTAGAACACGAGCTGACCTATAACCGCGGCGTTCCGCCGGTGCTTAACGACGACGTCGCCACCGCCCTGCTTGCCTCCGCCGCCCAATCCATCGACCCGCAGGCCGTCGTGCAAGCTCCGCAGTCCTCCGGCGGCGAGGATTTTTCCTGGTACCTAGAAAAGGTCCCCGGTTCCATGGCGCGGCTTGGCTGCTGGTCCGGCGAGGGCGAGCAGCATGACCTGCACATGGGCGATCTCATCGTGGACGAGCGGGCCATCGGCGTGGGCATCAAACTCTTCGGCGCCGTGGTTGAGCAGTTCATAGGGGAGAATGCGGAGACGGACTAACGCGCTGAAAGGTTCTACACGTTAAACTCGTAGGCGACTTTTAAAGTGGAGCCTATAAAGGAGCAAGTGCGTGTTGAACCAGACCAAGCGAATCGTCATCATCGGCGGTGGCCCGGCAGGCTATGAGGCCGCGTTGGCAGGCGCCAAATATGGTGCAGAAATCACCATTATTGAAGACCAAGGCATGGGCGGTAACAGCGTTATCTTGGACTGCGTTCCTTCCAAGTCCTTTATCGCCGGCGCCAATATTAAGACCGACCTGCGCCGCGCCGAGGATATGAAGCTCAACGAGGGCATTGGCCAAGCCGACCTATCGCTCACCGCGCTGAATAAGCGTGTGCTGGACCTGGCAAGCAACCAGTCCTCCGATATCCGCGCCACGGTGGAATCCCTAGGAGCCCGCGTTATCGACGGCCGCGGCTACTTCCCTGAGGATCAGGAAGCCGATGCCTTCGGCGGCCACAAGGTTACCGCCGTATTTAATGAGGACGGACACGAGGAGACCATCGACGCGGACCTCGTCCTGGTAGCTACCGGCGCGACCCCACGCATTCTGCCGGGCGCGCAGCCAGACGGCGAGCGCATCCTCACCTGGCAGCAGGTATACAACCTCACCGAGCTTCCTGAGCACCTCATCGTCGTCGGCTCCGGCGTGACCGGCGCCGAGTTCGTCTCCGCCTTCGCTGAGCTGGGCGTGAAGGTCACCATGGTTGCTTCCCGTGACCGCATTTTGCCGCATGACGACGCCGACGCGGCCGACGTCCTCGAGACCGTGCTGAGCGAGCGCGGTGTGGAACTGGAAAAGAACTGCCGCGTGGAAACCGTCAACCGCACCGAGGACGGCAACGTCCTAGTCACCACGCAGGACGGCCGCGAAATCACCGGCTCCCACGTCATCATGTCCATCGGCTCCATCCCGAATACCCAGGACCTCAAGCTGGAGAATGTCGGCGTGGAAACCGCCAAGTCCGGCCACATTCAGGTCGACCGCGTCTCCCGCACCAATATTGCCGGTATCTACGCCGCTGGCGACTGCTCTGACCTCTTCCCGCTGGCTTCCGTAGCCGCAATGCAGGGCCGCGTAGCCATGTACCACGCACTTGGCGAGGGCGTGTCCCCGCTGCGCCTGAAGACCGTGGCCAACGCCGTCTTCACCCGTCCGGAAATCGCCGCCGTCGGTTTCACCCAGGCAGAAATTGAGGCCGGCGAAGTCGCCGCCCGCACCATCACCATGCCGCTCAATACCAATCCGCGCGCCAAGATGCGCTCGCTGCAGCACGGCTTTGTCAAGCTCTTCTGCCGCGCCACCTCGGGCCGCGTTATCGGCGGCGTCATTGTCGCGCCGACCGCCTCCGAGCTCATCCTGCCCATCGCCATGGCCGTAACCAACCAGCTCACCGTGAACCAGCTGGCCGATTCCTTCGCCGTATACCCGTCCCTGTCGGGCACCATCACCGAGGCTGCTCGACGCCTCGTTGCCCACGACGATTTGGAGTAAACCACACCGTTTCCGCCACTAGTACAGCGGCAGCGTATGACAAGAATTCCCCCGGCTCCAGAGACTGCAGTCTTCTTGGAGGCGGGGGAATCGGTGCATTTAACACCGGGGCAGGTTAAGGCTGGATGCGCCGCGCGAGCAGGTGAATTGCTGCGGTGCAGATCAGGGCAGCTAAACCAGCGAAGAAGAACATGCCGGGCCAGGGTGCGCCGATTTCTGCAGCTCCAAATGATTCTACGAGCGTGATGAGAATGCCATCCGCTAGGAATAGGCCAATGATGATGCCGGCGATAAGTAGCAGCCGAACAAACAGGGAGCTTTGGTTTGCGCTACTGACCACCACACCGATGAGCGCGCCAACGTATCCGGTAATGAGGTGGCCACAGGCGAAGCTACCGAAGGTTGCTGCATAGCAGAAAGGAAGGCTGGCTTCGACTGTGCCGGGGGTGATTGCCCACGAAGAATTCGCATACGCACCCGATTGCAGTGCGATGTAGTAAGCGGTCCAAGCGACGGCACCAAAAATGAGCGCGGCTAGCCACAGAGTCGCGTGCATGCTGGTAAGCCATTGCCGGGGGTGCATCCCTAGGCCGCGCAAGGAACGGTATTCGGTTGCGGCGAAGGCACAATAGAGTCCCCACATGAAGACTGCGAATATTCCCCAGCCGGTCGGATTGGCACCGAGGGTAGAAGGATCACTGGGGACGGCATACGGGAGAACCCACAGCAACACGACGATGATGCTTATGACGGTGAGCGCCTTGGTGGCGTTGAGATTAAAGGTCTTGAGTGTCTGCATGGCTAGGACTCCTCTTGTGAGGTGCGGGTGGATTCGTGGGCGCGGGAGACAAGGGAATCAATGAGTTGGCCGTCGTCGAGGTAGGAGACGGTGACCTGGGCGGCGGCTGCGGTATCGGCAGGGAACGGGGCCGGGCACCAGGCGTGCACCTTGGATGTGGAGCCAAGGGAGGAATGGTGGAGGGGGAGGGCGTCGGCAAGCGCGAGTGCTTGCTCCACGTCCTTGGTGCTGCCGCTTATAACGGGGTAGTGCGGCCGTTGGGACTCCAGGGCGGTGGGCTTATTGACCGTGCCGTCGTGCACGGTAATGACGTGGTCAACCAGGCCGACGAGGTCTTCGGCGCGGTGGGAAGAAAGCACCAGCAGCCAGTCCGGGGTGCTGGAGGCGTGGGCGATAATGAGCTCGCGCAGGCGCGTGCGCGTTGGCGCGTCCAAGCCATTGAAAGGCTCGTCGAGGAGGGTGACCGGCGTGCGCGCAGCCAGGGCAGTGGCACAGGCAACCAATTGGCGCTGGCCGGTGCTCAAGGCGCGGTTTCTGCTGCGCTTATCGACGCCCACCTTATCCAACAGCTCCTCCGCATACCCCACGTCGAATCCCGCGCGCACATGCTGTGCGGCGCGCAGGTGCTGGGCCACGGTGGAACCGGCGAGCAAGATATCGGCGCCGGTGCGCGCAATCGCTACCTGTGAGGTATCGATGCTGCCCTTTGCGGGCAGGAACCCTGCTACTGTGCGCAAGAGCGTGGTCTTGCCCGCGCCATTGGGTCCGATTAGCCCATACATGCCGGCGGTGAGCTCTAGGTGTGGTACGTGCAGGCGGCGCTTGCAGCTGACATTGTGCATCTTAAGGTGCGTCATGGTGGTCTCCTTCGGCTTCGATGAGGTCGGCGATATCGCTGGCGCTTAAGCCCAGCGCGGCTCCTTCCTTGAGAAGCGGAACGATGAAATCTTCCCTAAGGGCTTCTTGGCGTTGGTGGCGGACGTTGTCGCGCGCGCCTTCGCGCACAAACATGCCCAAACCGCGCCGCTTTTCCAGCAGGCCCTCCTCGAAGAGGACGGTTAGTGCCTTTGCAGAGGTAGTTGGGTTAACGGAGTGGAAAGCCGAAAGCTCATTGGTGCTGGGGGCGCGTTCGCCCTCGGCGAGCTCACCGGAAATAATCATGTCCCTGATTCCTCCTGCTAGTTGCTGATAAATGGGCCGGGTATCGCTCATGGTGCGGCCTCTCGTACATGCGGCATATGATTCCTTCCGTGGTGTATGGGTTTACCACCTATGTGGGTAACCATATAGCCGGGAAGGCGTTCGGTCAACAACGGTTTACTTGGGCACGCAGGTGTCCCCGCTGCATATTTTGTTGAGGCAAAAATTTGCAGGATTTACAGACCGGCTAACCCTGTTATTACTGGTCGGGCGGCAGAAATTTCCCTTGCAACGGGTTAAGTGCTGGATAGTGTGGCAAAATCCGCTTGAAAATGGGCAGACAAGAAAGGTTTCGATCTCTAAACTGAGATACGGATCACCCAAGAGGAGGTGCTGTATCGCAGTACCTTCCGAGTTGAAAGGAACACCGAAGTGGCTAATCCCGCGCTTCCATCGTTCAAAAAGATTCTGGTAGCCAACCGCGGCGAAATCGCCGTGCGTGCATTCCGTGCTGCCTTTGAGACCGGGGCAAAGACCGTCGCGGTCTATCCTCGCGAAGACCGAAACTCCTTCCACCGCGCCTTCGCGGATGAGGCCGTCCGCATCGGCGCCGAGGGGCAGCCGGTCAAGGCATATTTGGACATTGATGAGATTATCCGCGCCGCCAAGAAGGCCGAAGCGGATGCCATTTACCCCGGCTACGGATTCCTTTCGGAGCGCGCGGATCTTGCTCGTGCGTGTGAGGACAATGGCATTAAGTTCATTGGTCCGACCCCAAGCACGTTGGACCTGACCGGTGATAAGGCTGCGGCAGTTAGTGCGGCGAAGGAAGCTGGGCTGCCGACGTTGCAGGACTCGGAGCCATCGACGGACGTCGATAAGCTGGTGGAATACTCCAAGGACTTTAACTTCCCCGTATTCGTGAAGGCTGTCGCCGGTGGCGGCGGGCGTGGCATGCGCTTCGTGGAATCCGAGGATCAGCTGCGCGAAAAGGCGGCCGAGGCTTCGCGCGAGGCGGAGGCGGCGTTCGGTGACGGCAGCGTGTACCTGGAAACCGCGGTCATCAACCCGCAGCACATCGAGGTGCAGATTCTCGCCGATAGCCAGGGCAACGTGGTGCACCTCTTCGAGCGCGACTGTTCGGTGCAGCGCCGCCACCAGAAGGTGGTAGAGATTGCGCCGGCTCCGTCGCTGGATTCTGAGCTGCGTGACCGCATTTGCCAGGATGCGGTGAAGTTCTGTGAGCACATCAATTACGAGGGCGCGGGCACCGTGGAATTCCTCGTCGATGAGCGCGGCAATCACGTCTTCATCGAGATGAACCCGCGTGTGCAGGTGGAGCACACCGTGACCGAGGAAATCACCGGCGTAGACATCGTCAAGGCCCAGATGAATATCGCGGCCGGCGCATCGCTGGAAGATATTCACCTCGCCCAAGACAAGATTTCCATCACCGGTTCTGCCCTGCAGTGTCGCATCACCACCGAGGACCCGAATAACGGCTTCCGTCCCGATACCGGCACGCTGACCGCGTATCGTTCGCCGGGCGGCGCTGGCGTGCGTTTGGACGGTGCAACTTCTGTGGGTGCAGAGGTCTCGCCGAACTTTGACTCTTTGCTGGTAAAGATGACCTGCCGCGGCGTCAATTTCGAGCAGGCCGTGCAGCGCGCCCAGCGCGCGCTCAACGAGTTCCACGTCTCCGGTGTGGCCACCAATATCGGCTTTTTGCGTGCTCTGTTGCGTGAACCGGACTTTACTCAGACGCGCGTGGACACCGGATTCATCAACGCACACCCGCACCTGCTCAAGGCTCCGCCGGCAGTCGACGAATCTGGTCGCATCCTCGAATACATCGCGGAGACCACCGTTAATAAGCCCAACGGTAAGCGTCCGACGGCTCTGCGCCCCTTTGATAAGCTCCCTGAGCTGGACCTTTCCGAGCCGCTCCCGCGCGGTTCCCGCGATGACCTGCTCGAGTTTGGCCCGCAAAAGTGGGCGGAGAAGATCCGCCAGCAGAATGCGCTGATGGTTACGGATACCACCTTCCGCGACGCCCACCAGTCCCTGCTGGCTACCCGCGTGCGTAGTACCGCCCTGGTTTCTGCGGCCGAGGCCGTAGCCCGCATGACCCCGAACCTGTTCTCGGTCGAGGCATGGGGTGGTGCGACTTATGACGTCGCCATGCGCTTCCTCCACGAGGACCCTTGGGTCCGCTTGGATATGCTGCGCGAGGCCATGCCAAACCAGAACATCCAGATGCTCCTGCGCGGACGCAATACCGTGGGCTATACCCCGTACCCAGACTCGGTCTGCCGCGGCTTTGTCCAGGAAGCAGCCAAGTCCGGCGTGGACGTCTTCCGTATTTTCGATGCACTTAACGACGTCTCCCAGATGCGCCCCGCCATCGATGCCGTCCTCGAGACCAATACCACCGTTGCTGAGGTGGCCATGGCGTACTCCGGTGACCTTTCCTCTCCGAGCGAGAACCTGTACACGCTGGATTACTACCTCAAGCTGGCCGAGCAGATTGTAGAGTCCGGAGCCCATATCCTTGCCATCAAGGATATGGCTGGTCTGCTCCGCCCTGAGGCCGCTTCCAAGCTGGTTATGGCGCTGCGCAAGGAATTCGACCTGCCGGTGCACGTGCACACGCACGATACCGCGGGCGGCCAGATGGCTACCTACTATGCGGCTGCTCTCTCCGGTGCCGACATTGTCGACGGCGCCTCCGCGCCGCTGGCCGGTACCACCTCGCAACCGTCGTTGTCCGCCCTCATCGCAGCGTTCTCCCAGTCCAAGCGCGATACCGGTATCGACCTGCAGGCCGTATCGGATCTCGAGCCCTACTGGGAGGCCGTGCGTCAGCTCTACGCCCCGTTTGAAAACGGTATCCCTGGCCCGACCGGTCGCGTGTACAAGCACGAGATTCCAGGCGGCCAGCTGTCCAACCTGCGTGCCCAAGCCGCTGCCCTTGGCTTGGCGGACCGATTCGAGGTCATCGAGGACACCTACGCAGCAGTCAATGAGATGCTGGGTCGCCCGACCAAGGTCACCCCATCCTCCAAGGTCGTGGGCGACCTCGCCCTTCACCTTGTCGGTGCAGGCGTAGACCCGAAGGACTTCGCTGCCAACCCGACCAAGTTCGATATTCCGGACTCGGTCAACCAGTTCCTCCGCGGCCAGCTCGGTACCCCTCCGGGCGGTTGGCCGGAGCTGCGCGATAAGGTGCTCGATGGCCGCGAGGAAACCGGCGCCCAGGTGAGCGAGGTCCCTGCGGAAGAACAGCCGCATCTGGAATCCGATAATTCAGATGAGCGCCGCGCCAGCCTGAACCGCCTCCTGTTCCCGAAGCAGTTCGAGGAATTCAACGAGTTCCGCCGCAAGTACGGCAACACTGAGGCGCTGACGGATACCACCTTCTTCTACGGTCTTACCGAAGGCGAAGAAAAGGTCGTCCACTATTTCCCAGAGGACTCCACCGATCGCGCTGACCTCAAGCAGGTCGTGGTGCGCCTCGACGCCGTGGGTGAGCCGGACGAAAAGGGCATGCGTAACGTGGTTCTCAACGTCAACGGTCAGATCCGCCCGATGAAGGTCCGCGACGAGAACGCCGAATCCACGGTCGCTACCGTCGAAAAGGCCGACCCTTCCAACGAGGGCCATGTCGCCGCACCATTCGCCGGCGTGGTCAACCCCACCGCCAAGCCTGGCGACGAGGTTAAGGCCGGCGATCAAATCGCCGTCATTGAGGCAATGAAGATGGAAGCCTCCATCTCCGCTACCAAGGATGGCGTGGTCGAGCGCGTGGCCATCGGCCAGGCCACCAAGGTGGAAGGCGGCGACCTCATCGCCGTCATCAACTAACTGACGCACGCCAGCGCCCCGCTTCCTAAACCTCTAGGAAGCGGGGCGCTGTGCTATCTGCAGGCGGCTTTCGCGACTTTCGTCCATATAAACCACCAAAACCGTCGACGAAATCGGTGGTTTATATGGACGAGAATCTTGATTCAGCGGGGAGGGCTAAAATTTTCAGCCTAGTAGGAAAGGTAGCGCTATTGAGCCGACTAGAACCAGAAGCGTGATGATGAGGAATGCCTTGGCCTGCCAGCGGGCGAAGTTGAACGACATGCCGGTGCCGAAGCGCTTATCCACTAGTACCGCCGGATCCTCCGGGTTGTAGTACATAACGCCCCATTTATAGAGGTGGTCATTGTCCGGTGATTCTTTGTCTTCATCGGGAAAGCGGATTCCACGCAGTTGCTCGGATAATTGAGATTGCTTGTAGAGAAGAAGCGCAACCAGTCCGATGCTGCCACCGATGGTAAGCACCAACATCGTGATAATGGCGGCGCCATTAAACCGCTGAAATTGCGGTACAGGGCCGGTTACTTGCGTGAAGGCCATGCCGGCACACATGAGCAGGGTGAGAACTCCCATGACGGTATTCGTGAAGGCGAGGTTGGCCTCGTTGCGCAGCCGAGCTTTAATGCTGCGTTCTGAACGTGGGGATACCTCACTATGTGCGATAAAAGAGCAGATGATGGCGAAAAGTAAGAGCGTTCCTAAGGTGATGAAGGAGATAGAAAATACGCTGCCGATATTCTTTTCGCTCCAATTATCCGCCTCCATGGAAGAATTCCAGTGCACTGGAACGGGGTCAGGAATATCGGACCAGTGGGAAGCGACGATGATGGCACCAGCCGCGATACACAACAGCGAGGCGAGCATTGTTATCCACGGAAAAGTCGGCGTGGGGATGCCTGCGAATTCGGGTGTGCCATTGGCGGTGGTGGAAACACGAGCAGCGATGGTGGTTTCGACCTCGTCGAACCAATCGCCGGTCTTTTTCGCCGCGATGATGCGGCGGCGTTGAGAGATGTAGGCCCACAAGCCGCCGAGCGTTACCAAGAGGGACGGTACAGCGGCGAGGAGGGGCACTTTCCAGGCAAAGAGGGACAGGATTGTTGCCGCGATGCCGCAGCCCCAAGTACGGACCTTGTATCCAGCAAGGGCGGAGGTAACTGCACTATCGGAAAGGTAGGCCTTTGGCACGCGCACACCGAGCGGTGTGCCGGGCGAGGCAAGGGAAGGGGCTTTGGCCATAATCCAAGTAATTGCGAGAGTTGTGGCGGCCATTAAAAGGGCGAAAATCATGAGGATACTTCCAAGTGTTTAAGAGTGGAGCTGAGGTGGGTGTGGAGCTCATCTGGGCTAAAGCCTTGGGCACGGGCGAGCGCGACTACTCGGCCTAATTGCTCAGCTAGTTGCCTTTCTTGAGCCTCGGTGTGAGCGCCGGGTCTGACGATGGAGCCGGAACGCCCGGCAGTTTCAACGAGGCCGTCAGAGACCAAGAGGTCGTACGCCTTCTTTACGGTGGCTGGGTTGATGCCTATGTCTTTGGCGACGCGGCGGACAGGGTCTAGCTTGTCGCCATCAGAGAGCTGGCCGCGAGCTATGGCCAGTACTAATTCATCGTGGATTTGTTGGAAGACGGGGACATCTGAATCGGGGTTGAGGTTAATGAACATCTGTCACCTCCAATCTTTATTCTATATTACTTATAGTAACACAAACTGTGTTATGTGAAGTAATACAGAACAAAGCTCAAAAGAAATCCCCAGGTATGTGCAACTTATTGAAGTGACGTACCTGGGGAAAGCGCAGGGCGACTAGAAAAAGAGGATTACAGCTATGGCCGCAATGCCGTAGCCACCGCGCAGGAAGTAACCGAAGACTTCGGGGGAGAACGAAGCACCGAAGCCACCGGTGTCGATGATGTTCATGGTGGTCACCCGCGCCGGGCGGGAGCGCTTGAAGGAGGCGTAGGTAAGTCCTAAACAGCACGCGGCGAGTACGAGTACAGGCAGCTTCCACACGGCGGCGATGAAGGTGGTACCGAGAACGGCGGCACCGGCTGTCGCGGTCAATGGAAGACCCCAGTCAGGCCAGGTTCCGTCGATGATGCGGCCAAAGGATGCGGCGCGGCCGGTGGCGGCGCCGACGATGGTCCATGCGGCAGCGAATCCTATGAGCGCCAGGCTGCCGAGTTGTGGGACGAGGCCTAGGGTGAGGCCGATGACAGCTACCGCGCCGAGCGGGATGTACCAGCGGCGGTATAGGCGTCGGAAAAAGAGACGGCCGGGCGATGTTGTGGCGCGCGAGCTGGGGCGCAGGCGCGCCGACTGGGAGGCAATGGCATCGGCAGAAACCTCAGAATCCAGCAGTCCAAAGGAGGACGAGCCGACGGCACGGGTGCGGCCCGAGCGAAGAAGTGAGGCGAGGTCGAAGGAACGCCAGCCGAGCGCTATGCGCAGCAAGGGGAGGGCCATCGCCGCATAGAGCGGAAGGCGCAGCGACGTACACAGGGCGAGGCCGAGGAGGCTCACGCCGGCGAGCTGGGCAATGGACAGCTTATCGACGCCCCGCATACGCCCCCGCGGCCTATTCACATAGACCCACCGGCTGAGCGAAAGGCTGCGCAGCGGATAGAGCGCTTCAAGAAGAACGATGAGGGCGAGGGAGCCGACCCCAGCGCCGATGGTCGCGGTGGCGGGCAGAGCCGCGGCTGTGCGCTGCGCGAGCGAGGGCAAAACCTCGGCGGCATTCTGCCAAGCGTAGACACTGACGCTCGCAATGAGCGCCGCTATAAAGGCGTAATAGATGGCTGAGGAGGCGTGGGATAGAAGTTTCATGAAATTTCCACCACCTCGTCGCAGGCATCGAAGATGGCCGGGGAGTGGGAGGCCAGCACTACACAACGGCCCTCGGTGGCGAGGTGGCGCAGCTCCTCGGCCAAGAAGGCGGTCCAGGTGTGGTCAAGGTGGCGCTCGGGTTCGTCGATAAGCAGGGCCTTAGCCGGCTGATAGAGCTGGGCGGCGAGGTAGACGCGCTGGCGCTGACCAGAAGAAAGGTCGCTGACCGCGGAGTTCCGGATGGCGTCGTCGATAGCCCAGAGCTCATGGACCTCGGCAAAGTCCACGCCGGAGCGGCGCGAAAGCAGGGTGAAGTGTTCGCCGACGGTGAGGTCGGGCAAGAAGACCGGATCCGCGACTGCGATGACGGAGCCGGCGGCCTCTGCGTTGCCGGGGGCGGCACCGTCGATGGAGACAGTGCCCTCGAGTGGGGCAATTTCGCCGCTCAAGGTCTGCAGCAGCGTAGATTTACCCGCACCATTGGGACCCTTCAAGCCGTATACGCGACCGGCGTCGAAGGTGCGATTCAGGCGCCCTAAAGCGGTGGAATGTCCATAAGTTGCATCTATTTTCAGCATCGTAGCTAGGTTAGCAGGAGGGCGGCCGGAGCTAGGGGCGAGCTAGAAGCGGCGGAAGAACTTACCGGGTGCGAGCTCTTCAAATCCGGGCAAGGGCTCAGCGGAAGAGATGCCGGGGGCAGTCTGCTCGGCCGCGAGGTCGATGGCGTTGGCAATAAGCAACTCGCGGGCGGCGGGGTCATCGCTGGAGACGATGAGCTCGGGAATGTCTTCGGGGTCGAAGGGGGTAAGCCAGGTGGCGTCGTCAAGCGGGTGCGCCGAGGGATTGCCCAAGAAAGCTGGGCCCTTGTCGGCGGCGGGGTAGTAGCGCAGGAGCGCGGCGCCGCGGGGAGCAACGGTGGGGTCCTCGTTGGCGGCCATGGGCAGGGCGATGACCCCGCCGTCCACAATGGGGGACCAGTCCGCGATAGAAGAAGGGAAGAGGCCCGCAAGATAGTCGCGGTCCTCTTCCTTGGCCAAGCGCACGCCGAGGGAAGAATCAGTCATTCTTCCAAGGCTAGCGGGGTAGGCTACTTGATTTCCAGCAGTACGCTGCCCTTGGTGGTAGAAGCGCCTGCTTCCACGGCCAAGCCGGTAACGGTGCCGGCTTTATGTGCCTTGACGGGGTTTTCCATCTTCATGGCCTCGAGCACGAGGAGGACCTCGCCCTCGGTGACCTCTTGGCCTTCTTCGACGTTGACCTTGATGACCGTGCCCTGCATTGGGGAGGTAACGGCATCGCCGGACACTGCGGCCTTGGCGCCAGAGCCCTTGCGCTTCTTCTTTTTGCGCGGGGTTCCATTGGCGCCGAAGGAGGCGGGGAGGGCAACCTCGATGCGGCGGCCGTCGATTTCCACGGTGTGCACCTGGGAAGGCTCGGCCTCGGCGGCTTCGGCATCGGTGGACTCATCGTGGGCGGGAAGCTGGTTATCCCATTCCTCTTCGATCCACTTGGTGTAGACACGGAAGTTGCCGTCTTCTGCAGCGAAGGCGGGGTCAGCAACGACAGCCTGGTCAAACGGGATAACGGTGGGCAGGCCCTCCACCGTGTACTCGGACAGGGCGCGGGCGGAGCGACGCAGCGCGGTCTCGCGGTCTGGGCCCCAAACGATGAGCTTGGCCAGCATGGAATCGAATTGGCCGCCAATAACGGAGCCCTGGACGACGCCGGAATCAACGCGCACGCCCGGACCTGCTGGCTCGGAGTACTTCACGATGGTGCCAGGGGCTGGCATGAAGTTCGCCGCGGCATCCTCGCCGTTGATGCGGAACTCGAAGGCGTGGCCACGCGGGGTGGGGTCTTCCTTGAGCGAGAGCTCGTGGCCCTCAGCGATACGGAATTGCTCGCGCACGAGATCGAGGCCCGTAGTTTCCTCGGAAACTGGGTGCTCCACCTGCAAGCGGGTATTGACCTCTAGGAAGGAAATGAGGCCATCGGCGCCCACCAGGTATTCCACGGTGCCTGCGCCGTAGTAGCCGGCCTCGCGGCAGATGCGCTTGGCGGACTCGTGGATGGAGGCGCGCTGCTCATCGGTGAGGAAAGGAGCCGGGGCTTCTTCGACCAGCTTTTGGAAGCGGCGCTGCAGGGAGCAATCGCGCGTGCCGACGACGACTACGTTGCCGTGCTTATCCGCCAGTACCTGGGCCTCGACGTGGCGGGCTCGGTCCAGGTAGCGCTCTACGAAACACTCGCCGCGGCCGAAGGCGGAGGTTGCCTCACGGGTAGCGGATTCAAAAAGCTCGGGGATTTCCTCTGCGGAGTAGGCCACTTTCATGCCGCGACCGCCGCCGCCAAAGGCAGCCTTGATGGCTACGGGCAGACCGTATTCCATGGCGAAGGACTGCACCTCATCGGCACCGGCTACCGGATCCTTGGTGCCTGGGGCCATGGGGGCTTCGGCGCGTTCGGCGATGTGCCGCGCGGTGACCTTATCGCCCAAGTCACGAATGGACTCGGGGGAGGGGCCAATCCAGGTCAGGCCGGCGTCGATGACGGCCTGGGCAAAGTCGGCGTTTTCAGACAAGAAGCCATAGCCGGGGTGGATGGCATCGGCGCCGGACTTTTCTGCGGCGTCCAGAATCTTGTCAAAGACGAGGTAGGACTCGGCAGAAGTGGTGCCGCCGAGGGCAAAGGCTTCGTCGGCAAGCGAGGCAAAAGGTGCCTGGGCGTCTGGCTCGGCGTAGACGGCGACGGAGGCAATGCCAGCGTCGCGGGCCGCGCGGATCACGCGAACGGCGATCTCACCGCGGTTCGCCACGAGAACCTTAGAGATCTTTTTGGTTTCTACTGCCACGGCAGCAACCTCCTGAACACATTAGGTTGAATACGCAATCTATTCTTGCACACAAAAGCATGAGTTAATTTTCACGCACGCGAGTGGGGATATTTTTGAACAAAAATAAACCCACATCCATGCCGGATATGGGTTTAGGTGGCGAAACCGAAAAGTTAACGCTCAATCGGCATTTTCACCATATTGCCCCACTCAGACCACGAACCATCGTAGACCTGCGTCTTTGTGAATCCCAAAAGATGCGTCAACACAAACCAGGTGTGCGCGGCCTGCGCACCTACGTGGGAGTAGAGGATCGTTGCAGATTCAGGCTCCAACATTCCGTAGTTGACCTTGAGCTCCTCGGCCGAGCGGAAGCAGGAGTTGGGATAGTTGGAACGGTCCCACTCGAGGTTAATGGCGCCCGGGATGTGGCCGTGGCGCATGGTGGTGCCGTAGGCGGAATCGCCATTGGGATCGTGCTCGGTGGCCTCGCCCGCAAACTCCTCTGGGGAGCGGGTATCCACGAGCGCTCCTTCGGACTCGCGCACCTGGTCTACGAAGGCACGCAGGACGGAATCATCGCGGCTTACCTCGGGGTATTCGGATACGGGGAAGTCCGGCACCATGAAGGAAGTATCGCGTTCCTCGGCCATCCAGGCATTGCGGCCACCATCGAGCAGGCGAACATCCTTGTGGCCAAAGAGGGTAAATACCCACAGGGCGTAGGCGGCCCACCAATTGGACTTATCGCCATAAAGGACAATCGTATCGTCGGCATTAATGCCCTTATCCCGCATCAAGGCAGTGAACTCTTTGCCATCGATGAAATCGCGAGTAAGTGGGCTCAGTAGTTCCGTGCGGAAGTTGATACGAGTGGCGGTGGGGATATGGCCAATGTCATAGAGGAGCGAGTCTTCATCGACCTCGATGACACGCAGGCCCTTGATACCTAGGCGTGCGGACAGCCACGGTGCAGACACGAGGCGCTCGGGGTGTGCGTATTCCTGAAATGGGGGATAGGGATCAACGTCAGCCACTGTCCGCCTGCCTTTCCTATAAGGGTTAGTAATTTGCTACCACCACTTTAACCCGATTTTTCCCGTGGTGATCACTCGGGGATCATTCCTGTGGTGTGCGATACAGGGCTTGGCCGGGGAAGTAGGGGCGCCGGCCGGCGGGGCTAGGTAGAGGGGGCAGTTGGCCGCGCGGGGGAGGAAAAGCTGGGATAAACTACGGATATGGTGCGAAAACGTGCTATGAACACCACCTAAGAAGGGAACTGCTAGTGCACAAGGCAATCGTTGTATTTGAGGTAGAGGGCGGCTCCGATAAAGGCGCAGATGGTCACCGTAAGGACACCATGCCGATCGTCAACGCGATCAAGGAACAAGGCTGGGATGCGGAGGTCATCTACTTCCACCCAGACAAGGCAGAGGAGATCTACGCCCAGGTTTCTGAAAACTTTGATGCTTATATCTCTCGTGTGAACCCAGGCAATATCCCCGGTGGCGAAAAGGGCTATTTCGAATTGCTCACCAAGCTGGCAGACGCCGGCCTGGTAGGCATGTCCACTCCGGCGGACATGATGGCCTACGGCGCCAAAGATGCACTGGTCAAGCTCAATGACACCCCTCTGGTGCCGGACGATACCGCCGCGTACTACGAGGTAGAAGAGCTGCACAATACTTTCCCCACCTCGCTGTCTTATGGCGAGCGCGTACTCAAGCAGAACCGCGGTTCCACCGGTGAGGGCATCTGGCGCGTGCGCCTTGCGGACCAGGAGCTTGCCCAGTCCGTAGAACCGGGCACCGCGCTCCCGCTCGACACCGCCCTGAAGTGCACCGAGGCAGTAGATAACCAGACCCACGATTATAAGCTGGGCGCCTTCATGGACTTCTGCGACCAGTACATTGAGGGCGATAACGGCATGCTGGTGGACATGCGTTTTATGCCGCGCATTGTGGAGGGCGAAATCCGCATTCTCCTCGTGGGCGATGAGCCGGTATTCATCGTGCACAAGAAGCCAGCGGAAGGCGGCGACAACTTCTCTGCCACGCTCTTCTCCGGCGCAAAGTACACCTACGATAAGCCGGAGTCTTGGCCGGAGTTGCTCGAGATGTTCGAGAAGGCTCGCCCCGTTATCGCAGAAAAGCTCGGCGATACCAAGGACGTTCCGCTGATTTGGACCGCGGATTTCATGCTTGACGATGCCCCGGATGGCACCGACACCTACGTTCTCGGCGAAATCAACTGCTCCTGCGTTGGCTTCACTTCCGAACTGGACATGGGTATTCAAGAAAAGGTTGCCGCCGAGGCGATTCGTCGCGTTCAGGACGCGAACGCCTAGCGCACGCTGTATTCTGCCAAGTGGCCCCACGGGTGACCGTGGGGCATTTTCCTACCATCCCCCTAAAGCATTTTCTAAGGACCAGATTATGGCTGATAATGATTTCAACTCCGACGGGTTTCCGAAGGATTTTTCTCCGCGCGATTTTTCTGAAACCCCGCGTCACCGCGCCGAGGACGCTGCGAAAAGCGCCGAAGGCGCCGGTGCCTCCGAGGTGAATGAGACTAAGGAATTCGGCTCTACCGATGCCAAGGAGACGAAGTCTTTCGGCCACACCGATAAGCCTGGTGAGCCTGGAAATTCGAGTGACCTTTCCTCCCCGAAGCCGAGCGCGGAGGGCAACTCCTCTGACTTCTGGGCCTCCTCGAAGTCCTCCACCCCAAGCGGGGGCGCTGCCTCCCGTGCGCATAATCCATTTACGGATTCGGCATCGTCGGATGCTGCTGCGAACGGCAACCAATTCGGTTCCGCCCAGTCCGCTAGCGATCAGCCGGTTTTCGGCGGCTACACCCAACAGCAGGGCACGAGCCAGGGATTCGGACAGTTCCCGCAAGCAGGCGATGCTCCTGCCGATTCCGGCCAGACTCTCGGTGATAAGAAGAGCCAAATGAGTGACGCTCTCAAGGGCCTGGGCAAGAAGGACGGCCTATTGGGCGGGCTCTTTGAGTTCGAGTTCAAGCACTTCCTGACACTTACCCACGTGAAGGAAATCTACAAGGTTGCCATGATTCTTGGCGGCATCATGTGGATCCTTCACCTCCTCGGTGCCTTCTTTTTCGCCACCGGCATGGGCATTTATGGCATTCAGGAAGATTCCGCGTCCGCCATCTTCGGAAGCATCTTTGCCTTCATCTTCCTGGCGGTACTGAGCACTGTCATCTACTACGCAATCATGGTCACCATCAGGCTGTTCCTGGAAGCCATGGTGGCTAACGTGCGCATTGCGCAAAACACCGGCGACATCTTGGACAAGATGGACTAGCGCTGTAATGAGCTGCTTGCGCAATTAAGCGAGCAAAGGCGAGCGCCCCGGCGGGATTCCGCTGGGGCGCGCTTTGTTACAGGCAGAGACGTTTAAGTGCCGGCCTAAAAGTTAGTCGTAGGTGCCAAGCTGGTAGCTGGGAAGGTCAACCCACATCTTGTTGAATTCCGCGACTTCGCCGGATACCGGTTCGAGGGAATCGCCCTGTGCCCGCAGGCGCACGGTGTGGTGGGCGGTAATACCCTCTGCGGTGGTGCGGCTGCGCTCTCCCCACGTGAAATCGACCTCGTTGTCTGAGACCGGGGTGACGCTCTCTACCTTGTGGAAGATGGACATGTCCTTGGCCGGGGCGCCATTGACGTAGAAGGCTATGCCATCAGTAATCGAGGCGCCGGTGCCTGCCGGGCCGTTTAAATCGCCCATTGAGCCGCGGAAGATGATCCAGCTAATCGTGGCGCACGGGTCATAGGAGTTATCGATATCGGCGATCCAGTAATTGAAATCGCTGCCGTCATCAGCGGGCATGCGCCCAGGTGCCGTTCCAGAGGCGTAGACCTTGCGCGGGTCGTTGGGGAGCTCCGTGCACTCGCTGTCCTCGCTCTTATCCTGCTGCTGCGTGGCTGACTTCTCGCCCTTATCGGTGGACTCCGACGGGGAGGGTGCTGCAGCGGAACCCGCATCGTCCCCGCCGGCGGAATCATCTTCGGCAGGTGCTTGGCTGGAAAAGACCGGCTGATGGGAGGAAGAAGAATCCTCCTGAGCACCGCAGGCACTCAGCGCGAGCGGCACGGCAGCGGTGAGCAATACGGCGGCAGAGAAGCGGCGTAGGTAGCGCGGTGTCACGGCAGGCATGCGGGAACTCCAGGATTAGTCTAGGAGGGTGGCGACGGACTCCGGGTCGGCGTCGGAAAGCATCTGGCGAATGCGGTCATACTCGTCGTCCTCGCCGATAGCCTTGGCTGCGTGTCCGAGCGCGGCGATGGCGCGCAGGACACCCTGGTTCGGCTCATGGGAGAAGGGGACAGGGCCCCAACCCTTCCAACCATTACCGCGCAGGCGATCGAGGCTGCGGTGGTAGCCCGTGCGAGCGTAGGCATAGGCCGTGATGAAAGCGGACGGCTCAGAGCCCTCCTGCTGGTTGAGTTCCTGCTCCGCTAGGAGCGCCCACAGCAGCGGGGAATCGGGGTGGGCAACAATGCCGGCGGCGAGGTCTGAGGTGGACTCTGCGCCGGGATCGGCCGGCAGCTCAATGGGTTTCGGGGCAAGCATGTCTTTCATTTCCATGCCACCCCACTGTAGCGGCGCCGACGCGCGGCTACCAGAAATCGGAGACGTTCAGGTCAAAGGCGTAGAGCGCGCGGCGCACCACTGGCAAGGACAAACCGATAACGGAGGAAGGATCGCCTTCGATGCGGTCAATGAACCAGCCGCCCATTGCTTCCAAGGTGAAGGCACCGGCGCAGTGGAGAGGCTCGCCGGAGTAGGCATATGCTGCGATATCGGCCTCGCTGGCCTGGGCAAAGTGCACCGTGGTGGTGGATGTTTCCACATGGCGCTTATTGCCAAAGATGAGGCAGTGGCCGGTAAGCAGCTCGGCTGTGCGGCCGGCTTGCTGGTGCCAGCGCTCGATGGTGGCTTCCTCGGTATGGGGCTTGCCTTGTAGCTCGCCGTCGAGCAGCAGCATGGAATCGCCGCCGATGACGGGCTCGGTGGGGTAGCGCTCGGCCACCTTTTCGGCCTTGGCGGTGGCTAAGGCTGCCACGATATCGGCCGGTGGGTGGCCCGCAAGCGAGGCTTCGAGGGAGCGCTCGTCTATATCGGCCGGCTCTAAAACGGGCTCCACGCCCGCGCCGCGCAGGATAGACGCGCGCGAGGGTGATTGGGAGGCAAGGATAAGCCGCATTAGAAGTACCGCACGGTATGGAAGGCGGAGGGGTTGTAGACGCGCTGCGCGCCAAAGCGCTCGAAGCGCTCGGCTGGGTTGCCCCATTCATTGCGCTCGCCGGTAGCGCCCGAGTGTTTTGCACTCATCTGCGCTAAGACTGTGCGCAGGGCCGCGAGCTCATCCTCGGTGGGATTGCCCTTTACTACCTTGATTTCAGGTGCAGACATGTGCCCTCCTAAACGGTTCCGTGCTTCTTCGGTACCTGGGCTACGGCCTTGCGCTCTAGCAGGCGCAGGCCTTCTACCAGGTAGTGGCGGGTTGCCGTTGGCTCGATGACATTATCGGCCAGCCCGCGCTCTGCTGCGGCATACGGGTGCAAGAAGAGCTCGTCCATCTCCTCTTCCTTGTCCTCCGAGCCATAAATGGCCAGGGAAGCTTGGGAGGCCTGGGTGACGGCAATTTCTGCGGTGGGCCAGGCGTAGACCAGATCCGCGCCGAGGTCCTTGGCGCCCATAAATACGTAGGCCGGGCCAATGGCCTTGCGGGTGATCACAGTGAGCTTTCCGACGCTCGCTTCAGCCTGCGCATAGGCAAACTTCGACGCCCTGCGCAGCAGTCCGGCCTTTTCCTCTTCCGGGGTAGGCACAAAGCCTGGGGAGTCCACGAATTCCACGATGGGGGTATTGAAGGCATCACAGGTACGCACGAAGCGTGCGGCCTTTTCTGCCGCGGCGGAGTCTAGAGCGCCGGCCAGCGCCAGCGGCTGGTTGGCAACGATGCCGACGGCGCGGCCATCGATGTAGGCAAAGCCGGTAAGGATGTTTTGTGCTGCCTCGGCAGAAAGCTCGAAGAAGGAGCCTTCATCGACGACAGCCTTGATGACATCGCTCATGTCATAGGCCTGCGCGGCGGTATCCGGGATGACGCTATTGAGATCGAAGTCCGCGACGCTACCGGCCTCCACGCGCGGCGCTTCAGCGCGGTTATTGGCGGGTAGGTAAGCCACAACGTCGCGCACGAGGGACAGAGCCTGCTTGTCATCGCTGGCCACCAAGTGGGCAGTGCCGGATTCCGCGTGGGCTGCGGCGCCGCCGAAGGTTTCCGGCTCCGCGCCGGCCACGTGGCTGGCGGCCTGGTGGAGGGCGGTGCCCTGGGTGACTACGAGGACATCGGCAAACGTTGGCGCGAACGCCGCAATGCCGCTGGTATTGCCTGCGACAACGGAAATCTGCGGGATGAGGCCCGAAGCCTGGGAGACACGCGCCATGAGGCGGGCGTATCCGGCCATGGTGACGATGCCTTCTTGTACACGCGGGCCGGTGGATTCATAGATGCCGATGATGGGCACGCCGGTCTTGATGGCGAGGTCATATATCTTGGTGAGCTTTTCGGCATAAACCTCACCCATCGTGCCATCGAAGATTTCGCCGTCCTGGCTAAAGACGCACACGCGGCGGCCGTCGATAGTGCCGTAGCCGGTGACCACGCCATCGGTATAAGGGCGGTCATGCTCGCGACCGAAGTCGGTAGAGCGGTGGCGGGCTAGCGCGTCCGTTTCCACGAAGGAGCCCTCATCGAGCAGCTGCGTCACGCGGGTGCGGGCGGCCGGCTCGCCTTCTCCCAGCGGCGCGCGGGACTCGGCGAGCTTGGCGTCCAGGTCCTCGATCTTGCCGGCGGTGGTTTTCAGGTCAGTCATAGGCCCCCACATTACTAGCGCACCCCGGTCAATGCGGAATGGAACGCTGCGGGGACGCGGTGCGGAAAATGATTGGGTGGCAAATGCCACCACAGTGTGGGCGGTGCATAAAACCTGGGAATTCCTTGGGTGGCACTAGGTCAAAGGGCCCTAATCTGGGGGTAGTTCCCACTGTAAACATTTAACGGTGCTGGGCAGGTGAGTGCCCATTATTGCACCTCAAGGTGGATAAAAGCATTAGAAAGATTTTCATTCAGCTATTGATGTGTGCCCCGTAAGCCCTTATGATTGCCTGAGTCTTCATGAATGTTTCCCCTGATTTTAACGATCTATTAAGGACGGTCTTCTGGTGATTAAAAAGGGACTGCGTTTGCTCGCACCGCTCGCCGTAGCGGCTCTCTTCACGCCAGTGGCACACGCGGGAGATGTTCCCCCGATGCCGCAGGCATATCCCATTTCCAACCTCTACAAGAGCTGCAGTGCCGCCGGCGATAATGCAGAGCGCGAATGGCGCTTTGCAGAAACCGGCCGCCGCTACATGAGCGACGGCACCCTGCAGTTTAAAAACACCACCAACCAAGAAGTGCCCTACACCGCCGAGGTAGAAACTGGTACCAATCACGAGATTGAAGCCAATTCCAAGGCCAAGCTGCCTTCCGGTTGGGACACCACCGCTAAGTCCGATATCGGTCTGAAGATGACCAACGGCTGGCGCGATAAAGAAACCTTCGGCCCAGTGAAGCTGAAGCCGGGTGAGTCCTTCCGCGTCGAGTACGGCGTGATTGAAAAGGACTTCATCTCCATGTTCGTAGGCTGCAACGATGACCGCTTGGAAAATATCCCAGGCTCTAACGTCATCCGCGGTAAGGGCCCGGCCGAGCGCTACGCCTTTGCCTACATCATCAAGGCGGACGGCTCCGTGTCCGACCTGGCCATGGAAATTCCCTCCCGTTCCCCGGGTGCAAACTCCAAGCCGATCGAGGGTAACTACACCTCTGTATCCGGCCCGAGCCTAGAGAAGATCGCCGATCCGAAGAAGGATGAGATCATGCAGCCTTCTGCGGATCTGCAGCGCGATCCCTCCTGGCCTAAGGAAGGCGATAAGTGTGAAGCCAGCGATAGCTCCTGGTACCCGCTGGACATCACCGCTGTAAAGCCGACCTACCGCAAGGCTGGTTACTCCACGGACTTCCTCAACTGGTCCAAGGGTGACTACGAGTTTGCACCGGTAACTGACTTCGTCGTTGGCGCCGAGCACGCCCCATACACCAACTGGCAGGGCAACCGCGGCGATATTCCGAAGGGCTGGCTGGAGTCCGTCGGTGCCGTAAAGCGCGCCTACATGCCGGTCGGCACCGAGCTCAAGCACGTCGACCTCAAGCCAGGCGAGCGCGTGCGTGTGGAGTATGGCACCACCATGACCCGCATTAACTACCGCGAGATTCACTGCGGCAAGAGCGGAAACTACGACCTCACCTCTAACTACAAGCAGACCTCCGCCCCGAGCGGCTTCTGGGCAGAGGCCAAGATCACCGATAAGGCCGGCAATACCCGCACCGAGGACGTCACTCCGGACGACTTCCGCGACCTGCCGGTTTCCACCCAAACCATCTACTAAACCCCACACCTACGCAAGGAGAAAGTTCCATGTTCAAGTCCAAGATTGCTTCTACCACCGCGGCTCTTGCCGTTGCTTCCGGCCTCATCTTCGCTCCGGCCGCTAACGCCCTGCCGCAGCGCGACCTCGGCCCGGCCAACCCGACCACCATCGGTGAGCGTTGCTCCAACCCGGGTGATACCGGCCAGACCGTTGACATCAAGCGCACCTACTTCGATGGCTCCGCCGGTTCCTGGACCGTGTCCAACTACAACGATGAGCCGCTGCCCGTTACCCGTTCTATCAAGGAAACCAAAACCAAGACCTGGAATGTTTCCGCCGGCGTTGACTTCAAGCTGATGGACCTCATCAACTTCACCTTCTCCTCCAGCTACACCGATAGCCAGTCCTACGAGGTAGGCGAGCAGGTTGGTCCGTACAACATCGCTCCGGGCAAGACCGCCGTCCTGCGCGCCGGCTGGGTTGTCTCTGACTTCGAGGGCCAGAAGACCGTGTGCGGCTCCGACCACAAGTGGCAGGCCAACGGCGGCACCTTCACCGCCACCCTGCCGAAGGAGCGCCACATCGAGGTCTCCACCCGCGATAACAACGATTGGGGCTAAACGTGAGCAAGACGTCCATCGCTAGCGCCCTCGCGGCGCTGAGCCTGGTGGCCGCTCCTGTTGCCCACGCCGCTGATTTCGGTGGGGACTTTGAGCTGCCCCAGCGCTGGAACGACGACTACAAGCCAGGCACGCATTGCTCGACGCCAGGTGAAAACGGCACCTACGTCACCGCAAAGCGCCGCTGGTTCAAGCAGACCGACGCTACTAGCGTGGCAAACCGCAACGCCGAGGAAGTACCGGTCAAGCACACTGTTACCCAGGCTCGCACGCAGACCATCGAGGTCTCCGGATCCGTTGAGGGCACCGGCGAGCTGGCCAAGGTGCTGACCAAGACCTATGGCTTCAACTACGTCAGCGAGCAGCACTGGAAGCTAAACCAGGTGGTTGGCCCGTACACCTTGCCTGCGAACTCGCAGGGCAAGCTGGTATGGGGCTTTACCATGCTCGACACTGACGGTCAGGACGTGCGCTGCAACTCCGACCAGCAGTGGGAAGCCCAGGGCAAGCCGTATTCGGCTTCTGTGCCAGAAGCGCGCTACTCCGAGCTGCGCCTCGAAGACGCGCCTGAGTGGAACTAGGCCACCACAACTATTAAGCGCCCTCTCGGTTCGTATGGATCGAGAGGGCGCTTTCTATCTGCGCGTCGCAGTGCAGCGGGGAGTGCGGGGAGTGGCTATGCGCTATGGCTTAGGCGGGCAGCCAGGCGTAGCCGTACGGCCCGAGCTCTACTGGGCCCAGGTCGATGGAGCGATCGCTGAAGTTGTGCAGGCACAGCAGATCGCCGCGTTGATAGCCAAGGACGGCTTCCTCGCCCGTCTCGACCGGCTCGCACGGAGCGGTGCCGAGATCCGGATGGGCATGGCGCTCGGCAATCATGGAGCGAACGGTGTTGAGCAACGAGGTGGCGTCATCAAGCTGGGCGGCCACGGAGGTACCTCCCACAACCGGAAGGCGGGAAGGTGCTTTGGTGCTGAAACCAGAGTGCTCGGAATCGTCCCACTGCATTGGGGTGCGCACCGCATAGCGGTCTGGGAGCGTGGTGTCATCGAGCATGCCAATCTCATCGCCGTAGTAGATAAACGGTGCGCCCGGCAGGGTCATCAGCAGCGAGAACATGAGCTCCACCTTGCGGCGATCACCGTTCATCAGCGGCATCAGCCGGCGGGCAATGCCCACATGGGCGCGCATTTCATCATCGGGGAGGAAAGCCTCATACATTAGCTCGCGCACGTCATCGTCCACCATTTCCAAGGTGAGCTCATCGTGGTTGCGCAAGAAGGTGCCCCACTGGCACCCTTTCGGTAGGGAAGGCAGTTCGTCGAGAATGGAGTAGACCGGGGTGGCGTCGCCAAGCGCCAAAGCCTGATACAACCGCGGCATGACCGGGAAGTTGAAGACCATGTGGAAGCGTTCGCCCTGGCCGTAGAATTGCATGGTTTCGGCCGGCGGCTGGTTGGCCTCCGCTATGAGCACGGCTTCCGGGTAGTGCGCGTCCATGAAGGAGCGAATCTTTTCCACAAACTCGATGGTCTCCGGCAGGGATTCTCCGCCTACACCATCGCGTTCAAAGAGATAAGCAATAGCATCGAGGCGCAGGCCGTCTAGGCCCTTATCCATCCAGAAGGACAAAATTTTGAAAACTTCCTCCTGCACGGCCGGGTTATCGTAGTTCAAATCCGGCTGGTGGGAATAAAAGCGGTGGAAGTAATACTGGCCGCGCTTTTCATCCCAAGTCCAGTTGGAAGTCTCCACGTCAGTGAAAATGACGCGGATTTCGGGGTAGCGCTCCGGGTCATCGCCCCAGACGTAGAAATCGCCATAGGGGCCCGTGGGATCCGTGCGGGAGGCCTGGAACCATGGGTGATCGGAGCTGGTGTGGTTGAGCGCCAAATCCGTCATAATGCGCATGCCGCGGCGGTGGAGTTGCGCAATGAGCTCTTCAAAATCTTCCATCGTGCCATAATCTGGGTGGATGGAATAGTAGTCCGCGATATCGTAGCCATCATCGCGCAAGGGGCTGGCATAAAACGGCGAGAGCCACAGGCAGTCCACGCCGAGCCACTGCAGGTAATCCAGCTTATCGATGACCCCGCGCAGCGTGCCTACCTCCTTATCCCCATCGGCCTTGAAGGAGCCGACGAGGGCCTGGTAGAAGACGGCATTGTGGTACCAGCTCATGAAAGGTCCTTTCTTTTCGCCCGCCAGGTCAGGTAGGTAAGGAGGCACAAGACGCCGGCGAGGAGGCCGGGCCATAAGGCGGGGGAGTCGTGGAAGAGATTGAGTACAGCTTGGATAACCGCGAGGAGGCTAAAGAAACCGAGGAAACCTAAGGCGGTATCCCACAGCATGGCCCGGCGCATTAGGCCTTGACACCACCTGCGGTGAGACCGGCGACGATGCGGTGCTGGAAGATGAGCACCATGATGACCAATGGGATGGTCACCAATGCGCCGGCGGCCATGGTTGCAGCATACGGGTACTCGAAAGCGGACGGGCCGGAAAAGCGTGCAATGGCTACGGTCACCGGCTCGGTATCGGTGGTGGACAGCTGCTTGGCCAGCATGAACTCATTCCACGTGGTGATAAAGGCGATGATCGCGGTGGTAAATAGCGCCGGTGCTGCCAGAGGCAGGAGGATGAGGCGGAAAGCCTGGGAGCGCGAGGCACCATCCACCCGGGCTGCTTCTTCTAGTTCCCAAGGCAGCTGGCGGAAGAAGCTCAGCAGCGTATAAACCGTCAGCGGAAGCGCGAAGGAAATATTGGGGATGATCATCGCGCGGTAAGTACCAATCCATTCCAGGTTGCCAAAGAGCTGGAAGAGCGGGGTGACCAAGGCAATGGCCGGGAACATCGAGGCGGCCAGGATAATGCCGGTCACGATTCCTTTGCCCGGGAAGTCATATCGGGAGAGTGCATAGGCGGTAAAGACGCCGATGAGCACGGCCACAGCGGTGGTAACCAGGGAGATAAGCAGCGAGTTACCGAGCGCGGCTAGGAAGTCATTTCCCTTATCGGTAGCCAGGGCATCGCGGAAATTATCCAGCGTGACGTGGGTGGGCCACGGGGTGGTGTCGAAGGTGAACCGCTGATCCCGCAGCGCCGTCACCAGCATCCAGTAGAAGGGCGCTAGGCCCCAGAACATGATGAAAATGATGCCGGCGTAGTGTCCGAATTTACGCATTATTTAGCTGCCTTCCTGCCGGAGACATCCGCGCCAAGGAAGCGGATGAGGATAAAGGCGACGACGAAGATGAGAAGGAAAATAAGGGTGGAGAGCGCGGAGGCGGAGTTGAAGTTACCCTGGCGCATATCCTCTACCACCAGCTGGGAGATGGTCGCGGTGGGGGAGTTGGAGGAGCTAGAAATCATGATGACCGGTAGGTCATACATGCGCAGCGCATCCAGGGTGCGGAAGAGCACGGCCACCATGAGCGCCGGGCGCACCAGCGGGAGCGTGATGCGGAAGAAAGTCTGAATACGGTTGGCGCCGTCCACGCGGGCGGCATCGTAAACGTCCTTGGGAATCATCTGCAGGCCGGCCAGGATGAGCAGCGCCATGAACGGTGCGGTCTTCCACACGTCCGCGATGATGACAGCCAGGCGAGCGTAGAACGGGTCCGTGGTCCAGGCAATGTTCGCACCAAGCAGCGAGTTAACGATGCCCTCCGGGGCGAACATGAACTGCCATAGCTTGGCCGTGACGGCCGTAGGAATAGCCCACGGGATAAGCACCGCAGCACGCACCAGGCCGCGGCCGCGGTACTCACCATTCATAATGAGCGCCATCAGTATGCCCAGGATGGTCTCCAGCAGCACGGTAACGATGGTGAAAAAGAGCGTAATCTTTACCGCCGGCCAAAAGTCCGTGGCGATAACGCCCGGCGGGCAGGTAGAAATCTGACCAGTGCCGGAAACGCACCGGTTATTAATCCAGTACAGATAATTTTCCAGCCCGGCAAAGCCGCCTTCCTCAAAAAGCCCCGTTTGCGGGTTGAGGTGCCTATTGCCTTGGAAGGACAGAAAAATGGCGCGGATGATGGGGTAGCCGATGATGACGGCGAGCACGATGAGCGCCGGAGCAATCAGCCCGGCCACGCGCCCATAATTCTTGCGCTGGGGCTTCGGCGCGCTTGCCGACGCCCCCTTCGGCGCCCCCTTGGACGCAGTCGGCGAAGCTATAGCCACGCTGGACCGCCTTTCTGTTCAAGAAATGCTAAGTATTGGCTAGATTCTATCCCCATTAGGGGAGTGAAAACCACAAAGGGTGAGGCGGCGGGGTGTCCGCCTACCTCACCCGGATTGGGCGTTTAGCCCTGGGAAGCCGATTCGATGGCCGCCTTCATATCGGCGGTGGCATCATCGACCGACTTGCCATCCGTCAAGGCAGCGTAGGCATTGTCCTGGATGGCCTTAGAAATTGCCGAGTAGAACGGGGAAACCGGGCGCGGTGCCGCGTTCTCCAGAGACTCCTTGAGTGCCGGCAGATACGGGAATTCCTGCTGCAGCTGCGGGTCATCGTAGATGGAAGCCAAGACCGGCGGGAAGGACTGCTCCGCAAAGGACTTCTGGTTGTCCTCGTTGATAATGAACTTCATGAAGTCGAGCGCGGTGCCCTTATTCTTGGAATTGATATTGATGCCGTTGTTATAGCCGCCCAGCGTGGACACGCCTACGCCGTCCTTGCCCAGCGGGGCCTGAACCTCGACGTCAACACCGGCATCAACCGCGTTGGAGTACATATAGGGCCAGTTCATGGCGAAAGCGGTCTTGCCCTCGGTAAAGGCCATATTGGTTTCTTCCTCGGTGGCGGCGGTGGAGTCCTTGGAAATGGTCTCCTCCTTGTAGGCATCCACCATGGCTTGCAGGCCGTCCTTGGCCTCCTTGGAGTCCACGGTGACGTTGCCGTCCTTATCCAGGACGGAGCCGCCCCAGCCTTCCATAAAGTCGGCGGTGTTGAGTGCCAGGCCCTCGTACTGCTTGAGCTGGGTGGTCAGGCAGTCCTTGCCCTTGTCCAGCGCCTTGCAGGCGGATTTAAGGTCCGCGAACTTCTCCGGCGCCTTATCCGCGAGCTCGGTATTGCGGAAAAGCAGCTGACCGTTGGTGTTTTGCGGCAGGGCGTAGAGCACGTCGTTATAGGTGGCGGACTCCACGGTGGCCGGCAAAAGCTCATCCGTATTGGTTTCAAAGTCACCATTGAGCGGTTGGAGCCACTGGTTAGCTGCGAACTCTGCGGTCCACACCACGTCGAGGGCCATGACATCGTAGTCATCGCTGCCCGCCTGTAGGGACTGCACGAGGGTCTCGCGCTGGGCGTCGGCCTCGCCGGCCAGTTCCTTGAGCGTGACCTTCTCGTCTGGGTGTTGCTCATTCCACTTTTCGATGATGGGGGTCACCTTGTCCGTGTCATTTTTGCCCATGGCAAAAGTGATGGGGCCGTGCGCATCCGCGCCGCCCTCGGAGGAACCACCCGTAGCAGAATCGGAGGAGGAAGAAGAGCAGCCGGCCAAGGCCAGAACTGCGGTAGTCGCAACGGTGGTGCGAAGCAGGAATTTCTTCATGGAAATCACCTTTCGGAAAACTTTCGGTTCTTTAAACCTAAAATACGGAAACCGGAAGGTGGATAATTTTGACCTATTTAACTCTAAATGGGGGTAGTAAGGGGGATGCTGCTGGCTCGGCCGTGTACCTGTTTTACGACGGCCTAGCTGCCTTTGCGGATAAGTCTCCTCCGTGGGGAATCGTGGGTGCTAGTTGTATTGACCTTAGATGTTAATTGGTTTGCCGAGATCCGTCCCGCTGGGTAGACTCTGCCGCATGTACTCAGGCATCGCTTCCATGAAGCTGCGTTCCGCCCGCTGACGGCGGCGGGACCCCTTCTGATCTTTCGTCTGCCGTCCTGGCCATCTGCCGGGCGGCCATCTTGTGCTGCCCGGCTCCATGACGAGCTGAGAGTATGCAATGCCAAACACACCAACCTTGCGGTCATGTGTGTGGAGTGGAACGCCCCAAGGGTCCGCCGCACACATCCGCGCTGAATCAATACACATCACCTTAGGGGACAGGCACCTCCTGAACGGGCTGGACGTCACCGTCTCCGCCGGCTCACGTCTGGCGATCGTCGGCGACAACGGCCGTGGCAAGACCACCTTGCTTCACATTTTGGCCGGGATCCTGACCCCTGACTCGGGAATAGTGACCCAAATGGGTTCCCGCGTCTTGGTTAAGCAGGACATGTCTACCGAGGGCAACCGCACCGTCGGCGACCTCATCGCCGAAGCGACTGCTCCCTCCCGGTCTGCGCTCGAGGCCCTTGACGTGGCGAGCGCTGCACTCGCCGCGGGTGACGACGCGGCCGATGCCTATTCCGCAGCGCTCGAGACCGCCACGCTACTGGATGCCTGGGACGCAGAAAGGCGGGTGGACATCGCACTGGCAGGCCTCGACGCCTGCAGCGACCGCGCTCGCATCCTGTCGACCTTGTCAGTCGGACAACGTTACCGGGTCCGGCTCGCCGTCGCACTTGGATCGACCCCCGACCTGCTCCTGTTGGATGAGCCCACCAACCACCTGGATGCTGAAGGACTGTCTTTTCTAACCGAGCAACTGCGTGACCACCCTGGTGGCCTGGCTCTGGTCAGTCACGACCGCGCGCTGCTGCATGATGTGGCGACGACCTTCCTGGATCTCGACCCGACCCGAGATGGTGTCCCGCGAACCTACTCGGGCGGCTACAAAGGCTGGATTGAAGGCCGCCGACGAGAACGCCTCAAGTGGGAACAGGATCACGCCGCCCAGGTTGCCCGACACGAGGAACTGACACGCGCTGCAGCCGAGGCGCGCTCCCACCTGTCCCAGGGTGGATGGAGACCTGAAAAGGGCACAGGCAAGCACCAACGCGCCACACGCGCTGCTGGAGTGGTCCAAGCCTTCAACCGACGTATCGAAGACCTGAAAAGTCATGAAATCGGCGTCCCGGCGCCGCCACTGCGTCTTGCGTGGCCCGCCTCGGCAACCCGTGCCGGACAGAGCATCATGAACGCCACCCAGGTTACTGTGAAGGACCGATTGGACGCTCCGGTTTCGGTCGACGTGAACGGCGGTGACCGGTTGGTGGTCACCGGACCGAACGGCGCGGGAAAATCCACCCTGTTGGCACTTCTCGCAGGGCGGCTGGCCCCCACCACGGGACATGTGCGAGTTAATCCGAGAGCGCGCATCGCTCTGCTGTCCCAAGAGGTCCCCGACTGGGACCGCTCCAGCCCCGCACACGAGGTCTATGAGGCGTACCTGGCGAAGCTAGGCCGTCGAGCTCAGGCGCCGTCCCTCGGCTCGCTCGGGCTGCTCGAAGCCTCCGCAACCGGCACGCCGGTGGGGCGCTTGTCGCAAGGACAGCAACGCCGTCTCCACCTGGCCATGTGTCTGGCCCAGGATCCAGACCTGCTGCTCCTGGACGAGCCCACCAATCATCTGTCCTCGATCCTCGTTGATGACATCACCACCGAGCTGCTGCAGACCTCCTGCGCGGTGATCGTTGCCACGCATGACCGGCAGATGCTCCACGACCTGGCCGACTGGCCCCACCTGAACCTTGACCTGAAAGACATGCCATGAACCCGCTTCACCCCTTGACCATCCCCACGTACCGTCAGCTGTTCGCAGCGATGGTGCTGACCATCTTCGCCCAGGGTGCCTGGGCCCTCTACCTTGCCATGCAGACCCTCGACCTGGGCGCCACGCCAGCCGCCCTGTCGGGTGTCGTAGTCTGGAGCGGCATTGGCCTGCTTGCAGGATCCCTCCCAGCTGGCGTAATCGCAGACCGGTTCCCCAATAAGTCCGTCATCGTGAGCGTGCTCACCCTGAACCTCGCAATCGCGACCGCGACGTCCACGGCAGCAATCCTCGACATTGTTACCTTCTGGATGCTCGCGGTTTCCGCGTTCATTATTGGCACTTCAACCGCCTTCTTCTTCCCCGCCTACACGGCGCTGGTGCCAGTCCTGGTGGACGGGGACGACTTAATGGCCGTCAACGGCCTCGAAGGCGCCGCCCGCCCGTTGGTCGGACAGGCAATTGCGCCCGCCGCCGTCGGAGCGGTCATCGGTGCCAGCATGCCCGCCGCTGGCGGATACCTCATCGCAGCAGCACTCGGACTTGCCCTGCTTGCGGCTCTGCAGCTTCCCGCCCCCACCCGCGCCGAGCCCGAGGCCGACGGTGCGGAAGACTCACTGATCACCGACCTGCTCGACGGCTTCCGCTACGTTTCCCGCACACGTTGGGTCCGCTCCAGTGTCCTGTTCGCGGCCGTAATGGGACTGGTAGTGACTGGACCACTCGAAGTCCTCCTACCTGCCCTCATGCGCTCATCGCATGACAACGGACCTGCACTCTACGGCACCGTCCTGGCTGCCCTCGGAGCGGGCGGGGTGGTGGGTTCTCTGCTAGCTGGGTCGTGGCGCACACCGGAACGCTTCCTGCCGGCCATGGTCGGTGCCTGGGTGATCGGATGCCTGCCCCTGTCCATCCCGGCGCTCACCAGCAATTCGTGGGCCATCGGCGCAGGCCTCGCGTTCTACGGGGCGCTGATCGGGATCGGAATGGTCATCTGGGGAGCAGTACTCCAAGAACACGTCCCCATGGAGATGCTCGGCCGGGTCGCCAGCCTCGACTTCTTTATATCCATCGCCTTCATGCCTCTGTCCATCGCTCTCACCGGACTCCTCAGCCGCCACATCGACATCAGAACTCTGTTTATCGCCGCCGGCCTAGTGCCACTGGCCACGGGAGCACTCCTCGCAGCCCTGGGACAACTCAAGATGCCGCAGAAGACGCTTGTCGAGGCAGGAGAGGATTAATGCATGCCAACGCCATCCTCACACCTCGCCACCGCTCGGAGGTCGCCCAACTCCTCGTCGACGACGGATGGCCGATTAGCGAGGTCGCTGCCCGCTTCCAGGTCTCATGGCCGACCGTATCCTCTCGTCCTGCCATTTCAACCGGCTGACTCGCGTCGACCGCGCTACGAGCATGACCACCCCGGAGCAAGCCCTACGACCCGTGGATAGGCACGGTCTACGTCCACGCCGTCATCGACGACTACTTCTGCCTCGTCTACGCCGAGATTCACAATGGCGAAACCGCAATCACCGCCACCGCGGTCCTGGTGGGGTTGGCGAGTGATTCAACGCCCACCGGTATACTTCCGAAGCCGAACGCCGCGGTGAGCTCGACGCCTGGCTGCATTACTACAACCGGCATCGTCCCCACACTGCGTGTGGAGACCAGCCGCCGTTTTCACGTTTGACTTACGGCTCCGGTTAGTTCAGCTAGTCCTGGGCGATGCGACGGCCCGTTTCTGGATCGAAGCGGAGCGCTTCGCGCGGGTTGAATGTCAGTACCACCTCTTCGCCACGCTGTGGTGGGGTGCCCTCGGCGCGAGCGACAAAGCGGTTTTCGCCCACGGTGACGTAGACATAGGACTCGGCGCCCAGCTCTTCCACAATATCCACCACACCTTGGAAACCCACTGGGCCCTTGTTGATAAACATCTTTTCTGGGCGCACACCTACACGGCCGCCGTTGTAGTCAAAGATATTCATCGCCGGCGAACCGATGAAGCCGGCGACGAATTCGTTTGCGGGGGCATCATAAAGCTCGCGTGGCGGGGCAACTTGCTGCAGCTCGCCGTCTTTGAGCACTGCCACGCGGTCACCCATGGTCATAGCCTCAACTTGGTCATGGGTAACGTAAACCGTCGTCGTCCCCAGGCGCTGCTGCAGGCTGGCCAGCTCGGCGCGGGTCTGCACGCGCAGCTTGGCATCCAAGTTGGAGAGTGGCTCATCCATGAGGAAGGCCTTCGGTTCGCGCACGATGGCACGGCCCATGGCCACGCGCTGGCGTTGGCCGCCGGACAGATCCTTGGGCTTGCGCTTGAGATACTCGGTCAGTCCGAGTGTTTCCGCGGCTTCGTGCACCTTGGCCTTGATTTCGGCCTTGGGCAACTTCGCCAGCTTCAAAGCAAAGCCCATATTTTCTTCCACTGTTAGGTGCGGGTAAAGCGCATAATTCTGGAAGACCATGGCGATATCGCGATCGCCTGGTTCCAGGTTTGTCACGTCCTTGCCATCGATGGTGATGCGGCCGCTCGACGTCGGCTCCAATCCCGCCAGTGCGCGCAGCGTCGTGGATTTACCGCAGCCCGATGGACCAACGAGGACTAGGAATTCGCCGTCCGCGATATCGAGGTCCAAGTCTTTTACCGTGGGCGCGCTCGCGCCGGGGTAGGTGATGTTGACCTTTTCAAAAGTGACCTTTGCCATGCGCAACACACTAGCACCATTGGAGGCCGGTATCCTTGAAGCTTATGACTGCACTTGATTTGGAACGCATTCGCACCGCGCTGGCGGACGATTTCACCACCATCGATTTCGTGGAAAAGACCGGCTCCACCAATACCGATTTGATGCAGGCCACCAACGTTGCGGATGGCACCGTGCTGCTTGCCGACGAACAACTTTCCGGCAAGGGCCGCCTCGGCCGCACTTGGACCGCGCCGGCCGGCTCCCAGGTCATCTTCTCCGTGCTCTTGCTGCCGGAATCCCTCGAGCACCTGGGCACCCTGCCGCTGGCCGCGGGCCTCGCGGTGACCGATTCGATCGAGGGCACCGTGCTGAAGTGGCCAAACGACGTGCATATCGACGGCAATAAGCTGTGTGGCATCCTTGCCGAGGCCGGTCCCGTGGGCCAAGCCTTCAAGGCCGCGCCAAAGACCGAGCTCACCAAGGTGGAGGTAGGCAAGGCTGAAGTTAACAAGGCGGAGGTTAATAAGGCCGAAGTAAATAAGGCAGTAGGTGGCGCCGCACCATCCGCGCGCGTCGTCGTGGGCATGGGCATCAACGTCACCCTGACTCGTGAGGAACTACCGATTGAAAAGGCCACCTCGCTCGCACTCGAGGGCCGCGATACGGACCGCACCGAGCTGGCCATTACCGTGCTGAAGAACCTGCGACGCCGCATCGTGCAGTGGGAGAACCAAGAGCCGCAGCTCTTGCGTGACTACCGTGCGGTCTGCTCCTCGCTGGGCCAGGAGGTACGCCTAGAGACCCCGTCCGGCGATGTCACCGGGCACGTCGATGAAATCGGCGAGGACGGCCGCATCATGGTCGCCGGCGAGTACTACTCCGCAGGTGATGTCACGCACCTGCGTCCACGGAAGTAGACACGCGAGGTAGCATCCATAGCTATGGGACTAATGAAGATGGGCCAAGGTGAGGTCAAGCGCGCGGATGTCTCCGCGCCGTTTCGCGCGCTGATTTTCCCTTTCCTCGAGCTCATCCTCATCACCGGCCTGCTGTGGATCGCCATCGGCTGGTGCGATGTCCAAGCGGTAGACCCGATGCTGCGCAACGGCCTCGTCGCGGTATGGGCGCTGCTGGGAATCTGGCGCTTTGTCATTCCTCTTTATAAGGCCCGCCGGAAGCGCTTCATCGTGACTAATAGGCGCGTCATCGCGCGCGAGGGCCGCAATGTCGATTCGATTCCGCTGCAGGATATCCGCGGCGCCCGCAAGCGCCGAGGCGGGGTATCCCTAGCAATTCACGGCTGGGACCGGGCCATGTATTTTCCCAACGTGGCCAAGCCCAAGCGCGTGGCCGAGATTATTAATGATCGCCCTTGGTTTTAACCTCGGTGGTGTGCAGCTGGCTATCCAGATCCTCGGGGGAGAGGTTGGCCCGGCTGAATTCTTGCGTCAGCGGCAGGCGCAGTTCTAGGTCGGAGGCAGGGCAGAGTTCAACCGTTGCCTCATCCACTACGTAGTCCAGCACGTGGCCACCGGAGGTGCGGGCGGCGTCGATAAAGTGCACGTGGCAGCCCGGTACCGAGATTCCCTTTTCATAGACGGGGGTGCGGAAGCCGCCGATGACGCCCTCGACGTCCTTAAAATGCAGCTCCTTATCGCCGCCCACGGCCTCAGACATTGGCGGGTAGGGCTTTTCTTGCTTGACCACCGTGCGGGTGGTCACCTCCTTGAACGTGCCCACGATGCGCACCGCGTACATGTAGTTAGCGGAAGGCTCGAGCTTATCGATGAACGCGGAGAGCTGATCGCGGCGCAGGCCCGCTGGGGCGTCGGCAGTAATGCGCGGGACAAAGTTCGTGGCCACCGCGTAGGGGGTGCGCTGGTCTAGGTCTGCAATCTGCGCGGAGCCATCGCCGCGCAGCTGGTAGCAGGTGCCGTCCAAAATGATCATCTCTCCGTCGAGGCCATCAAAGGTGCCGAGGCCAAAATTGCCCTTACCAAGCAGTTCCGAAATGGTCATTTCGCCGTCATAAATGCCGTCCAGCAAAGCGGTCATGAGGGAATTTTGGAAGATGGTATGACGAGTGAACATAGTATCCAGGCTAGTATTGGGGGACGTGAGTGACTTAAAGCCTATTGTAACTGTGTGTGGCGACGGCCAGCTGGCTCGCATGATGCAGCCGGCCGCCGCGGAACTCGATATTCACCTGCGGATTCTGGCTAGCAAGCCGGATTCCTCCGCCGCGCAGGTCACCCCGGACGTGGTGCTGGGGGATTACACCTCCTTGGAGGAGCTGCGCGGTGTGGCAGAGGGCGCGGATGCCATTACCTTCGAGCATGAGCATGTGCCCAACGAGCACTCCGCCGCGCTTATCGACGCCGGATTTAACGTCCAGCCCCAGCCCACCGCCCTCATTTATGCGCAAGATAAGCTCAAGATGCGCGAAAAGCTCGCCGCGCTGGGCGCTCCCGTGCCGCGCTTTGCCGCCATCGACTCGGTGGCCGATGCCCGCGCCTTTTTCGACGCCGTCGATGGCCGCGTGTGCCTCAAGGCCCGCCGCGGTGGTTATGACGGCAAGGGCGTATGGTTCCCCACCGCTGAGAATTGCTTTGAGCTGGTCTCCGAGCTGCTCGAGGCCGGAACCCCGCTGATGGCAGAGGAAAAGGTGGAACTTACCCGCGAGCTTTCCATCTTGGTCGCCCGCCGTCCTTCCGGCGAGGCCAAGGTGTGGCCGATTACCCAGTCCCGCCAGGAAAACGGCATCTGCGCCGAGGCCATTGCTCCCGCCCCTGGCCTTACACCGGAACTTTCCCAGCGCGCCTCCGAGCTGGGCCTGTCCATCGCTGAATCCCTCGGCGTGACCGGCGTGCTGGCCGTCGAACTCTTTGCCTTCGACGGCCCCGAAGGCGAGGATATCTCCGTCAACGAACTGGCCATGCGCCCGCATAACACCGGCCACTGGACCCAGGATGGCTGCGTGACCTCCCAATTTGAGCAGCACCTGCGCGCCGTGCTCGACCTCCCCTTGGGCGCAGTCGACGCGCTCGCCCCCGTCACCGTGATGGCCAATGTTTTGGGCGCTGACGAAGATCCCACCATGCCTATGCCGGAGCGCGTCCGCGAGGTCATGCAGCGCTACCCGCAGGCCAAGATTCACCTTTACGGCAAGGACCACCGCCCAGGCCGCAAGATTGGCCACGTCAACGTCACCGGTGAAGATACCGACGAGACCCTGACCATCGCCCGCCAGGCCGCGCACTTCCTCGTGCACGCCGAATGGGCTTAAATTCCTTCCTGTAGAAAGGACACTATGCAACCGCACGTAGGCATCATCATGGGCTCCGATTCCGATTGGCCCACCGTTGAACCCGCCGCTCAGGTCCTCGCGGACTTTGGCATCCCCTTCGAGGTCGGCGTGGTCAGCGCCCACCGCACCCCGGAAAAGATGCTGGCCTATGCCAAGGAAGCCCATACCCGCGGGTTGAAGGCGATTATCGCTTGCGCCGGCGGTGCCGCGCACCTTCCCGGCATGGTCGCCGCGGCCACGCCGCTGCCGGTCATCGGTATCCCCCGCGCACTAAAGGATCTCGATGGCCTCGACTCCCTCCTGTCCATCGTGCAGATGCCCAGTGGCGTGCCGGTAGCCACCGTCTCCATCGGTGGTGCGAAGAACGCCGGCCTGCTCGCCGCCCGCATCCTCGGCGCTGACGACCCCGCCATCCAAGACAAGATGGTGGACTACCAAAAGCAGATGGCCGAGGAAGTCGAGCAGAAGGATAAGAACCTGCGCGACAAGCTGCTGGGAGAGTAGTTCTCCGGTCTAAGGCCAAACAAAACAAGCACGTTTTAGCCAAAACCACGTAGTTTTTCGGCAAAACGTGCTTGTTTTGTCTCCTAAGCTTTAGCGAAGTTCTCGTCGCCCCTTGCCAACATGCAAAACAAGCACGATTGGGCAAAATTCGCGGAGGAAAAGGATAAAACGTGCTTGCTGTGCATCGTTGTAGCCTGCGGCGTGAGGAAGCGTGCTCTAAGCTTTCGGGCAGGGGGATAATGCTCAAAGGGGGAAGCATGGAAGAAGTACTGGTTTCAGGCCTAAGCAGGGGAGAACTGCAAACTCATGTAGCGAATGGAAAGATAATCCGAATCGGCCGCGGGATCTATACGTGGCGGGAACCGACTGCCATGGAGGTAGCTCGCATCCTACACAAGCGGTGGCCTGGAATCATGCTTTCAGGCAGCTCTGCGGTGCAGCTGTACTCCAAGAAGGAGATGACCTTTCCTCTGAAATTTGCCTACAGGCATGTCGTGAGTGGTTCGCAGTGGTTTGAAGCCGAGGCAATTTACGGCTAGCGCCCTTCAATTTCTTCCGTGACCTGCTCAAAAGAGAAGCGTTCGCCGGTATCGGCTGCGCGGGCTTGGCGGAGGGCTTCAGCATCTGCGGCGGCTTCGAGGCGGTCAAGGAATGCTAGTTCTTGAGGCGAAATGATAACTGCGGCTTCCTTACCGTTGCGGGTGACAACGGTGCGGGTGCCTGCGTAGTGGGCTTGGTCAATGACCTGGCCTAAGCGGGTGCGGAGTTCGGAAAGTGGCAAAGACAATGAAAGCTCCTAATGCATCAAAGTACTACTAGTACTAAGTTAGCAAAGAGTACAACTTTTTAAGAGGTCATGGACTACAACATCGCGTTTACGCGGCAGGCTAAGCGAGAGTTACAAAAAATCCATCGGGGAAACCGAAAGCACTATCAACGGATTAAGCGCGCGATCGGTGGACTGGCTAAAGACCCATATCCACCGGGATCTATCGCTTTGTCCGGCAGGAGTGGCCGAAGAATAAGGGTGGGAAATTACCGCGTGCTGTACTCCGTTGAGGAGCAAGAAGTGCTGGTGGAAGTGTTTACCGTAGGGGCACGCGGAAGCGTTTATAAGCGCTAGAAGGGCACGCCGGAGCGCAGGATGACATTGGCAAACGGCGTGGTGGAACCGGTGCGCACGACAAAGGAGGCGCGGGCGACCTCGCGCTTGAGGTCGTCGTGAGAGACCTCGGTAAGCGGTACTGCGGGAAGCAGGCAGCGCACCTCGGGCGGGGTGGTATCGGCGATGGTGGCGGCTTCGACCACGACCTCATCGAGGAGGGCCGCCAGGGTATCGGCAAAGGTGGGGATGCCGAAGGTCAGCGTGAGGTCGATGACGGGCACAGCGTGGGGGATGGGCAGGCCGCAATCGGCGATAACGAAGGTATCGGTGTGGCCCAAGCGGGCGACGGCGCTGGTGAGCGCGGGATTGAGCAGGCCGGATTTACGCATCGGTGACCTCCGGCAGGGCGGATTCGGTGGTGGGGTAGGACGGCTGTGCGCCGTTGCCGGTGGCGGCGAAGGCGCCGACGCGGGCGGCGAAAGTGGCGGCATCGACAAGCGAGGCACCGGTGAGGAGCTGGGCGCAGAACGCACCCGCGAAGGCATCGCCGGCGCCGGTGGTATCCACGGCGGTCACGCGCGGGGTGGGGATGTCCGTGCCGCCCTCCGGGGTGGCCACGTAGGCGCCGTGGGCGCCAAGGGTGAGTACAACAGAGCGGAAACCGGCCTCTACCAGGCGGTGGGCGAGCTCGCGCGGGGCACCCTCTGCAGGTAGTCCGAGCTGGTCCAGGATGAGCCCTGCTTCATGTTCATTGGCCAGCAGGGGATCGGCCTGCAGGAGCGAGTCGCGGTCGACCTCGACCACGGGCGCGAGGTTAACCACCACTCGGCCCTGGGCCGCCTCGACCGCGGCCTGGAAACCGGAGGCGGGGATTTCGCCCTGGAGGAGGACTACATCGGCATCGGCGATGGTGGAGGCGCGGGAGGAGACAAAGGGGGCGTCGACAAGCGCGTTGGCACCGGGGGAGATGACGATGGTGTTCTCGCCATCGGCCGAGACAGTAATGACGGCGAGGCCGGTATTGGTATCGGCCTGCTCCACGGCGCTCAGATCGATGCCGGAGGTGCGCATGTAGTGCATGGCGGGCTCGACATAGGGATCGGAGCCGACCGCGCCCACGAAGGCCACGGTAGCGCCCAGCTGCGCGGCCGCGACAGCCTGGTTAGCGCCCTTGCCCCCGGCCAAGATGTCGCCGCCAGAGCCCAGGAGGGTCTCGCCGGGCTGTGGGTGGCGCTCGGCGTGCACGATGAGATCGGCATTGATGGAACCGACGACGGTTAGCTTGCTCATTGGAAATCCTCCACATTGTCGCGGGTGACGGTGATGACCTCGACGGGGACGTTCTTCTCCGCCGCGCCACCGTGCAGGAGCGCTGCGGCTTGTTCGATGGCGCGGGCACCGAGCTCTGCGGGCTGCTGGGCGATGGTAGCTTCCAGCTTGCCATCTTTGACCGCCTTGAGGCCATCGAAGGTGCCATCAAATGCCACCACCTTGACCTCAAATCCGGCGCGCGAGCCCAACGCCTCGACCGCGCCGAGCGCCATTTCATCGTTCTCTGCAAAGATGGCCTTGATATCCGGGTTGGCCTGCAGCAAGTTGGTGGCGACGTTGAGTCCTTCCGTGCGGTCGAAATTCGCCGATTGCTTGCCGACGACCCGAATGTCCCCGTACTTCGCAATCTGCTCTTCAAAGCCCTTGCCGCGCTCCCGCGAGGCCGAAGTGCCAGCGGTGCCCTGCAGGATGAGGATATCGCCCTTTTCCCCAATGGATTCGGCGAGCTTATCCGCCGCCTGCGCGCCACCGGCGACGTTATCGGAGGCCACCATGGAATCCAGCTCTACGCCGTTGACATCGCGATCCACGCCGATGACGGGCACGCCGTCATTTTTGATGCCGCGAACGGCCGGGGCAACGGCATCGGAATCGGTGGGGTTGACCACGACGACCTTGGCGCCCATGGAGGTGGCATTGCCCAACTGATTGACTTGCTGGGCGGGGTCATCGGAAGCGTCTTGGATGTCTAGCGGAACGCCGAGTTCCTTGGCCTTACCCTGTGCGCCGTGGCGCAGTTCGACGAAGAAGGGGTTGGTCTGCGTCGAGAGCGCTAGGGTGATGCGGTTGCGGTCTTCTTCCGAGCGATTGCAGGAGGCAAGGCCCAGCGCGAGGGCAGGTACGAGGAGGGTGGCGATGAGCTTTTTCATGGCGGGTGCTCCTTAGTTGGCCGTCTTATTGCGGATGACGTCGAAGCCGACGGCCAGCGCGATGACCAGGCCGATGACGATCTGCTGCCAAAAAGAGGAGACGTTGAGCAGGTTCAAGCCATTGCGGATGACCGCTAGCAAGATGGCGCCGACCAGGGTGCCGGTGGCCTTGCCTTGGCCACCGGAGAGCGAGGCGCCGCCGATGACGACGGCCGCGATGGCATCGAGCTCATAGCCGGTGCCGGCCTGCGGCTGTGCGGATTCGAGGCGGCCGGCCATGACCATGCCGGCCCAGACGGCGAAGAAACCGGAGAGTGCGAAGACGGCGATCTGGATGCGCTTGACCGGCAGGCCCGAGAGGCGGGCGGCCTCCAGGTTGCCACCGATGGCGTACATGGAACGGCCTAGCACCGTTCGCTCCAAGATGAACCAGCAGATGAGCCCGGCGATGACCATCATGATGATGGGCACGGGGAAGCCGGCGATATCGCCGCCAAAGGCGTTGACGGACGGGGCGGTTTCAATCGGCGAGCCCTGGGAGATGACCAGGGTGAGGCCGCGGGCGATGGACATCATGGCTAGCGTCGCGATGAAGGAGGGGATCTTGCCCCACGCGGTGGCCATGCCGCAGATGGCGCCGGCCAGCGCGCCGACGATCAGGCCGAGAAGCAGGGTGAGCCAGCCAGGCAGTCCAGCGGTGGAGAACATATAGGCAGAGACCATGGCGCCGAGCGCGGCGACCGAGCCCACCGAGAGGTCGATACCGGCGGTGACGATGACAAAGGTCATGCCGAAGGCCAAGATGGCCACCGTGGCGGCCTGGATGCCGATATTGAGCAGGTTCGCCACGGTGAGGAAGTACGGCGTAGCGATAAACAGCGCGATGCACAGGGCAATGAGGCCGACGAGCGCGCCATTATTCATGGCCCAGTTAACTACTCGATTCTTGGTCATGCTTCATCCTTGGGGTTAGTGCCGGCAGGCGCGGCAGCAGAGGCAGAGGTAGAAGAGGTCACATTGGATACGGCAAAGGCCATGACCTCGTCTTGGGTGGAGTCCTTAGGGAGCTGGCCGGCGAGTTGGCCGCCGGACATGACGAGGATGCGGTCGGACATGCCGAGCACCTCGGGCAGATCGGAGGAGGCCATGAGAACGGCGCCCCCGGCAGCGGTGACCTCATTGATGATGTTGTAAATCTCCACCTTGGCGCCGACGTCGACGCCGCGGGTGGGCTCATCGAGGAGGAGGACCTTGGAACCGGCCAGTACCCAGCGGCCAAAGACCGCCTTTTGTTGGTTGCCGCCGGATAGGTTCCGGATGGGTTGGGAGAGATCGGCCATGCGGATGCGCAGCTTCTCCGCTACGTCGCTGGCGCGACGGCGTTGGCCGCTGCGGTCTGCCAGCCCCGCCTTAGCGGTGGGGTAGAGGGTGGCGAATCCGAGGTTATCGCCCACCGAGGCGTCCAGAACTAGTGCTTGGGATTTGCGGTCTTCGGGGATATGGCCCACGCCGGCACGGATGGCGGCGCGAATATCGCCGCTGCGCAGCTGGGTGCCGCCAACGCGAATGGTGCCGGAATCGTATGGGTCAGCGCCCGCGATGGCGCGAATGATTTCGGTGCGGCCGGCGCCCACGAGCCCGGCGAGGCCAACGACTTCGCCGGCATGGACGGTGAAGGTGACGTCGTGAAAGGCGCCGTCGGCAGTCAGCTCGGAGACCTCCAGCAGGGCCTCGCCGCGCTCGGGAGGAACCTCGCGCGGGTACTGGTTTTCAATCTCGCGGCCGACCATGAGGCGCACCAGCTCGTCTTCGTCCGTATCGGCTGGGACCTCGGCGATGAAAGAGCCATCGCGCAGCACGCTGATGGTCTCTGCAATGCGCGCCAGCTCCTCCAGGTGGTGGCTGATAAAGACCATGGCCACGCCTTTGGCCTTGAGTTCTTCGAGCACGGCAAAGAGTGCATCAACCTCCTTGCCGGTGAGCGCGGCAGTAGGCTCATCCAAGATGAGGATGCGCGCGTTCATGGACAGCGCCTTGGCGATTTCCACGAGCTGCTGCTTGGCCACGCCCAGCTCACCCACCGGCATGTCCAGATCCACGTCCAAGCCGATAAGGTGCAGTGCCGCTTGTGCCTGTGCCCTGAGGTGCTTGCGATTGACCAACCCAAAACGGCGTGGGGTCCGCCCGAGCATGATGTTTTCGGCCACGGACATGGTGGGCACAAGGTTGAGTTCTTGGTGAATGGTGGCGATTCCCAGCGCCTCTGAAGCCTTGGTATCTGGGATTTTTACCTCTGCGCCGTCTACTAGGATGCGGCCGGAATCTGGTTCGTGCACTCCCGCGATCATCTTGATGAGGGTGGACTTGCCGGCGCCGTTTTCACCCAACAAGGCCTGGACCTGGCCGCGGCGGACGGTGAGGTCGACCCCCTTAATGACCTCTACCGGGCCAAAGGATTTGGTGACATTGTCCAGGCGCAAAACGCAGTCACTCATGGCGTGGCCCCATCGAGTTGGTGGGCGGTGGACATGCGCGGGATGTAGCGGGTTTCTAGCACCTCGCCTTCCGGTTGGTGCTTTTCATTGATGGCCGCGATGAGCTTGGCCGTGGCGGTCTCGCCCATTCTGGCAACATCCTGGTCCACCACTGAGATAGGGGAGGGTTGGAAGCGCAGGTAGATGAAGTCATCGAAGCCGACGAGCGCGATTTCTTCTCCGATGCGCTTGCCCGCATTATGGCAGGCCTCCAGCGCGCCGGCCGTCATCATGGAATCGCCGGCAATGAGCGCGGTGACGCCTTCTTGTAGGAGTGCGAGGGCTCCTTTATAACCCTCGCGGTGGCGGTAGCTGCCGTTGTGGATATGGGTAGGCATGCCGCGGGTGGCGGTCTTGAAGGCTTGGAGGCGCTGGCGGCCGGTGGAGGTTTCCTGCGGCCCGGAAAGGTAGCCGATGTGCGTGTGCCCCTTCTCTTTGAGCTGTTCCACGGCTTGTTTTATGCCCGTGTGGGGGTCCGATAACACTGCTGGAATCTGGCCCAGGGTGCGGTCAATGAGCACGAGCGGGCGGTAAGCGCGCGCCTGCTCCAGCGCTTCTTCGGCGCCTTCGAGCGGTACCGCGATAATGCCGTCTACCTGGCGTTCCATCAGGGCATCGAGGGACTTGACTAGCCGCTGCGGATCCTCGCCGCAACTGGTAATCATCGTGGCGAGTCCCTGCTTATCGGCGGCCTCTTCAATGGCTGCGGCCATTGCGGCGAAGTAGGCATTATCTAGGCTGGGGATGACCAAGCCGATGGCGTTAGATCGGGAGCTGCGCAATGCTCGGGCTTGGGCATTGGGCCTATAGTTGAGCTTGATGGCCGTGTCCTTGACGCGTTGGCGCGTGGGCTCCGAGATGGCTGGGTTCCCCGAGAGCGAACGGGACGCGGTGGAAATGGATACTCCAGCAGCAGCGGCCACGTCCTTGAGGGTGGTTCCGGCCATGCTGTCCTCCTTGGTTTAGGCGTGTGGGCCGGCTTCTGGCCCTCCTGGGTGCAATCGATTGCATATTTGAGTTAAAGGTACGGCTATTTCCATCTTCCTGTCAAGAGCCGGCAAGTCTATGCTGGTATCCATGTCTGACCCGCTCCTTGTTTTGGGCTCCCGCGTAACTCACGGCTATCCCGGCGCCATGCTGCGCTCGCGCCTAGACAAGGCGTTGGCGCTCTATAGCGGTCAGCAGATTATTGTCTCCGGCCGTGGTGAGGCGGGGCCCATGGCTACCTACCTCATCGAACGCGGTGTGCCGGCCGAGCGCGTAGTGGTGGAACCGGAAGCCACGAGCACCAATGAAAATCTAGAAAATGCCCATCGCTTGGCTCCGGATGCCGTGTTGCAGGTAGTGACCAATGATTTTCATGTCCTGCGCACCGCGTTGTGGGCCTGGCACCTCGGCATTGCCGTGCGCCTGCATCCCGCGCGCACCCCGTGGCGGTTGATGCCGCGCAATTACCTGCGCGAAGTCCTGGCCACTCCTCACTCCGCGGCGCGCATAGTGTGGCGGCGGATGCGGGGATAGCGCTCCTGCCTCGGTGTGGCGGCTCGCGGCCCATAGGTGCCTCCAGCCCCGAAAGAGGTTAACAAGCGGTTAACTCTACTGCGATGAGCAGCTGAAATAGAAGGTATTCGCGGGCGGTTATGCAAACGATTGACCTGTGCTTTGCCGTACTCCTAGGCTAAATCCAGCGAAAGTTATAGCCAGAAAGGTCTTTGTTATGACCAGTGGAGGAGCGGCTGGCCCTGACGCCGACTACCCCAGCGTCGCACTTGCCCACGGCGATTATGCAGCCGAGATTGGTCTATTCGGCGGTGCACTCAAGGCGCTGACCTATCGCGGCGCACCCTTGGTAGAAAGCTACGAGGGCAAGCCGCCACTGATGGCCGGAGTGGTGCTGGCGCCGTGGCCGAATCGCACCGAGGATGGCTGGTTTGAATGGCAGGGGACAGCCCACCAGTTAGGCATCACGGAGCCGGAGCGCAATAACGCCATCCATGGATTCGCGGTGGATTGGTGGCACGTCAAGGAACGCTCGGACAACCGGGTGGCTCTTGCCTTTGATATTGAGCCGCGCCAGGGCTGGCCGTGGGCGATTCAACTAGAGGCCACCTACGCCCTCGATGAGCGGGGATTGCACCACCAGCTCACCGCCCGCACCGCGGAACCCGGCGAGGTTCCCTTCGCCTATGGGCTGCACCTCTACCTCTCCCCACAGGGAGCTGGGGCGGAGGAAGCGGTGCTCAGTGTGGACGTCGGCAAGCGCTACCTGCTAGGCGCCCGCAACCTGCCTACGGGAAAGACGGAGCAGGTGCGCATTGTTAATCAGCCCATCGCCGAGGTGGACTGGGACGATTGCTTCCACGGCGAAGGCCCACTGACGGCCGTGTATTCGGCCGGTGGAAAGGGTGTGCGCCTGGAGATGGGCGAAGGCCTGAACTGGGTGCAGATGTTTACCCCGGCCGATTTCCCGCGGGCAGGCGGCCCCGGCAAGGCATTGGCCGTGGAGCCGATGAGCGCGCCGCCGAATGCGCTGCGCAGCGGGGAAGACCTCGTGCGCCTGAGCGCTCAGAAACCGCAGAGATTCACGCTGCGCCTTGCAGCAGAGAACAATAACTAGAAAGGTCAGCCATGGAGACTGCTGAATCCGTATTGAGGCTCGATGCCTCCTGGGTGGACTACTTCTTGGTAGCCATCTACTTCCTCTTCGTGCTGGGCATCGGCTGGGCCGCCAAAGCTCGAGTGTCTAGCTCCATCGACTTCTTCCTCTCCGGCCGGGGACTGCCCGCCTGGGTGACCGGCCTGGCTTTCGTCTCGGCCAACCTGGGTGCGGTGGAAATCATCGGTATGTCCGCCAATGGCGTGGAGTATGGCTTCCAAACCATGCACTACTTCTGGATCGGCGCCATCCCGGCCATGGTCTTTTTGGGCATTGTGATGATGCCGTTCTACTACGGTTCCAAGGTGCGCTCGGTACCGGAGTTCATGCGCAAGCGCTTTGGCAATGCCGCACACCTGGTCAATGCGATTTCCTTTGCCGTGGCCCAGCTGCTTATCGCCGGCGTGAACCTGTACTTGCTGGCCACCATCGTGGAGGCCCTGCTGGGCTGGCAGATGTGGGTCTCGCTCCTTGTGGCCGGCCTTATCGTGCTGTCCTATATCACCCTGGGTGGCCTTTCGGCCGCCATTTATAACGAGGTCCTCCAGTTCTTCGTCATCATCGCCGCCCTCGCTCCGCTGACCATCATTGGTTTGAACCGCGTTGGTGGTTGGAATGGGTTGAAGGACGCGGTGGCCCAGGATTCGCACTTCCACACGTGGCCGGGCACGGACATCTCCGGTTTTGAGAACCCAGTGTGGTCCGTCATCGGCATCGTGCTGGGCCTCGGCTTCGTGCTTTCCTTTGGTTACTGGACCACCAACTTCGTGGAAGTTCAGCGCGCCATGGCCTCCGATTCTATTTCGGCTGCCCGCAAGACCCCGATCATCGGCGCCTTCCCCAAGATGTTTGTGCCCTTCCTCGTGGTCATTCCGGGCATGGTTGCCTCCGTCTCCGTGGCCGATTTGATGGAGGAGCGCGCGGAGCCCAACGACGCCATCTTGCTGCTCATGCGCGACCTTTTGCCCAATGGCCTGCTGGGCGTGGCGATCGCCGGCCTGCTAGCTTCCTTCATGGCCGGCATGGCCGCGAATATCTCGGCCTTTAATACCGTCATCTCCTATGACATCTGGCAGACCTATGTGGTCAAGGACCGCGAGGATGACTACTACCTGAAGTTCGGCCGCATCGCCACGATTATCGCCACCGCTATTGCCATCTTTACCGCGCTGCTCGCGCAAAACTTTGGCAATATCATGGACTACCTGCAAACCCTGTTTGGCTTCTTCAATGCGCCGCTATTTGCCACCTTCATTCTGGGCATGTTTTGGAAGCGCATGACCCCGCACGCCGGCTGGTCGGGCCTGGTAGCCGGTACCGGTTCCGCCATCGCTTTCTGGTACGTCGCGTCCTTCACTGACCTCATCAACCTGCCGGGCCAGGGCACGGCCTTCGTGGCGGCCGGTGTGGCCTTCGTGGTGGATATCCTGGTATCCATCGTGGTCACCCTGTTCACCCAGCCTAAGCCGGATAGCGAGCTGGTTGGCTTCGTCTCTTCCGTGACCCCCAAGGACCACTTTGAGGACTACACCGAAAAGTCCTTGCCGTGGTACCAGCAGACCGTCCCGCTGGGCATCATTTGCCTGGTGATGGCCGTAGCCCTCAACGTCATCTTCGCCTAAGGAGCCCAACATGTCTGAGAAAAAGCGCGCGGGTGCATTCGACCTGCGCAACGTCATCGCCGCACTCCTCGGCCTCTACGGCCTGATTTTGCTCGGCTGCTATTTCTTCCTTGACCCAGGCATCAACCCGGATACCGGGCAGGCGAAGAACGCCAGCGATAACCTATGGGCAAGCCTTGCTTTGCTGGCCGTGGCCGCCGCCTTTGTGCTGTGGGCACGCCTGAAGCCCATCACCATCCCAGGAGAAAACTAATGGTTGAGATCACCTCCGCCACGCTTGCCGACGGCCGCGAGATCCTCTACTTCGACGACCAGCCCCACCCCGACCGCGTGCTTGTCGACGCCCGCGATATCCCCACCGTCGCCCCCGCTTCCGAAATGCGCCGGGATCCCCTAACGGGGGATTGGGTGGCCTTTGCCGCCCACCGCATGAACCGCACCTTCTTGCCACCGGCCAACGAGAACCCGCTGGCGCCCACGCGCGAAGGCCAGCTACCCACGGAGATCCCCAGCCCCAGCTATGACGTGGTGGTCTTTGAAAACCGCTTCCCGTCTTTTGCCACCACCGCAGACATCGAGCACCCGGAGGATGACAACCTGCTCGGCATGGTGCCGCGCCTTCCCGCCCGCGCCCGCTGTGAGGTGGTGTGCTTCACCGAGGACCCAGCCCTGTCCTTCAAGGACCTCCCAGAATCGCGCATCCGCACCGTCATCGAGGCCTGGGCTCACCGCACCGCCGCGCTATCCCAGATCGACGGCGTGGAGCAGGTATTCCCCTTTGAAAACCGCGGCGAAGAAATCGGCGTGACCCTCCAACACCCGCACGGCCAGATCTACTCCTATCCCTTCCTCTCGCCGCGCCTGCGTTCCATCGTGGATTCCGCCCGCGCCTATGACGGCGACCTCTTCCAGGATCTCCTTGATCGCGAGCGCGCCGCCGGCACCCGCATCATCACCGAAACCGAGCACTTCACCGTCTTCGTTCCCGCCGCCGCGAAATGGCCGCTCGAAGCCATGGTCCTGCCCAACGAGGAAGTACCCGATTTCGCCGCGCTTACCGACGCCCAACGCGCCGACCTCGCGCCCCTCCTCAAAAAGCTCTACTCCGCCGTGGACCGCTTCTTCGATGGCGTGGACAAGACCCCGTATATCGCCGGCTGGACCCAAGCGCCGGTGGACCCGGACCTGCGCCCCGGCATCCGCATGCACCTGCAGCTCTTTTCGCTCATGCGCTCGCCCGGCCGCATGAAGTACCTCGCCGGTTCCGAGTCCTCGCAGGCCGTGTGGATTAATGACACCACCCCGGAGCGCATCGCCGCCCGCTTCAAGGAGATCTGGGATGCTTAACTGGATTGATACCCGCAGCGATGCGGAGCTTGCCGCCGCGGCCCGCGACCTCTTCGCCGCTGCCTTCCCGGACGCGCCCGGGCCCGCCGGCGTGTGGGCCGCTCCCGGCCGCGTCAACCTCATCGGCGAGCACATCGATTACGCCGGCGGTGCTTCCATTCCCTTTGCGCTGGAACAAAACACCGCCGTTGCCGTCGCGCCCCGCACCGATGGCCTTATCCGAATGGCCTCCGAATTCGACGGCAGCGTTGCCCAGGCCAGCCTCCCACTCTCCGAAGTCCGCCCCGGACACCCTTCCAACTGGTCCGGCTACGTCGCCGGCACCATCTGGGCCGCCACTGCGGCGGATGTCCTGACCTGCACCGGCCTCGATATTGCCATCGTCTCTGATGTCCCCGTCGGCTCTGGCCTGTCCAGCTCCGCCGCCCTTGAGTGCTCCGTGGCAGTGGCCGCCTACGAGCTCTGCCACGGCAACGCCCCCGATGACGCCGCCCGCGCGCAGCTGGCCCAAGCCTGCATCCGCGCCGAGAACGAAGTGGTTGGCGCCTCTACCGGCGGCTTGGATCAAAATGCCAGCCTGTTCGGCCAGCGCGGCAAGGCGCTATTCCTGGACTTTTCCACCGGCGCCGTCGAGCGCGTGCCGTTTAATATCGAGGCCCAGGACATGGTGCTGCTTATCGCGGACACCAATGCGCCGCACACGCTTTCCGACGGCCAATATGCCTCCCGCCGCGGCATCATCGACGCCGTCCAGGCTGCCGCCGGCCGCTCCATCCGCGAAATCCCGGATGCCGTCGCCTTCGCCGCAACCGTCAACCCCCAGGAGGCTGAACTCTACCGCCGCCGCGTGCGCCACGTGGCGGAAGAGACTGAGCGCACCTTAGCCGCCGCTACCGCGCTCACCTCATCCGACCCGGCAGAGTTCCGCCGCCTCATGCGCGAAAGCCACCTTTCCCTGCGCGACCTGTATGAAGTCACCACTTCGGAACTCGACTCTGCTTTCACCGCGGCCGGGGAAATCGGCGCCCGCATGACTGGTGGCGGCTTCGGCGGCGCAGTCATCGCGCTCATCCCGCGCTCCGCCGTCGAGTCCACCGCCGAAGCCATCCACGACGCCGCGGCATCCCGCGGCTTCCCAGAGCCCACCTTCTTGGTGGCTCGCCCGGGAGACGGCGCCCGCCGCCTGGCTTAAGCTCCGCCTCCGGGCTCGGCTCGGTCGCGACCCCCAGCGCGCCTCTCGTCGTTAGGTCCATATTGATCAGGCTGATCTGAAGGCTGGGCCGCCTCAGATCGGCCCTAACTCCCTCAATTCGGCCTGATCAGATCAGCCCTAAGCCTTTAGCGTTTGGTTCACAACGCCGAGAGAGCTTTCTGAATCCCCTCGCGCAGCGTCTCGCGAGACTGCTTCATTGGATGCGCAATCGCGCGCAACCCCATGTACGCAATCTGGTCGGCCGCCCGATTCAGCGGATCGCCCGCATGCCCGAGCACACGGCGAATGTCGACCTCGCATTGGCCTTGGATATCACCCCAAGCTTGCTGGAACCGGGACCGCGCACCCGAAGACACCCCTCGCCACGTGCGCCCCGGCCGTGATGCTTTAGAGCCGCGCTTATGCACAATCTGCTCGACCGCCTCCAAAGCGGCTACGGAATCGGACTCAATGACCGCCTTGCGCGCACCCACCTTGAGCAGGTATTTCAGTGCGAGCGTCAGTGCTTCGAGCTCAAGCTCATCCGTGCTCGCCTTGGTTTCTCGAGTCCGTAACCGGTAGTCGCCGTTGCCCGCAACGAAGCACATCGACCCCTTGAATACGGTATCCGAGGAAGCATCGGTGGCTATGCGCACCACGTCGCCCTCGGCCCACGAGGAAGCGCGCGAGAAGTTCGGCCACCAGTGCGCTTTCGGCGTCTCTACTTGTGCCGCTTGCTTCTTTTTCGGCGCCTCACCCATCTTGCGCGCCTTGCGAGCGGTCAGGCCGGCTTGTTTTCTGCGCACAGAGCTCGCGCTTTTCGACGCCCTATTTTCTCCCGCAAAGCTTCCCGTCACCGTGAAACCGTCAGCCGTGAGTGCCGCTCGCAACGCGTTCTGCCTGCGACCAGTGACAATCCATACACGCCCGTCGAGTCCCTTGAGCGCGCGTTTGACCTCGCGCACGGCGATATCGACGATATCGCCCTTCTTCGTTTGGCCGCGGCGCACAAAACGCGTCTGCTTGGTATTGACCGCGATGACCCAGCCTTCGATGGTGCCGTTGGGGGCGGAATCCCAACGCTCGTCCCAGAGCGCGACCGCAACGTGGATTGGTGCCGAGACCATATCCGAGGTGATCTTGCGGGTGCCGTAGGTGCGCGATTGCGTACCGGTTAGTTCTGAGAGCTCGATGGGTTCCATTATCTCTAGTAAAGCACGGTTAACCGTGCTGCTGAATTATCCCCCACACCGCCGCTGTGAACTGCTTCTCCTTAGGTCGAATGTGATCGAGCCGATCTGAGTACAACCCACCCTCAATTCAGCCTCAACGCCCTCAATTCGGCCCGATCACCTTGGACCTAATATTCCGACCCTCACTCAAGGTCCTCGGAAATTCACCTTCCTGAGCCTCATGACGCGTGCCCCGCCCCGCCAGCCGCGAAGATGAAACCATGATTACAGATCACTTCATCAACCTTCGTTACGCCGGAGCCGAAAGTCCGCACCATTTAGCCCTCCAGCGCGGTGAGCTCACCCAGATAGCGCCCTGGGTCGCCGTTCCCACGGCCACCTGGAGGCAATGGGTTCGCCATAAACAACAATTCGCCAAAGTAGTCGCTGCCGGGTGGAGCACCCACCGCGCCGTCCTCATCGGCAAATCGGCCGCGCGGCTGTGGGGAATGTGGGTAATTTCCAGGGAAGGGGAGGAGGTGGAGTTAGCGGTGCCTTCGGGAAGCATTCCCCCACGCAGGCTCACCCCGAAAGGCTACCGGTACCGCCGAGTAAAGTCCCTTCAAGAATCCACGGTGTCGATTGCGGGTGTGCGCGCCACGAATCCCGCCCGCACCTGCCTCGAAATCGCCCGGCTACACGGCTTCCCAGATGGCCTGGTAGCTACTGATTCTGCCCTCGGCCGACACGACGTCACTACATACGACCTGCGCGAAGAACTGGCAAAAATGCAGCGCACGAGGGGACAAGCAGCCATGCGTAAGGTTATCGAGCACGCGTATGGCGGATCGGAATCGCCCTATGAGTCCTATCTGCGAGCCCTCATTATTGAGCGTTTCCCGCAGGTGAAAATTGAGCCGCAGAAACCGCTGCTCGGGAAATATCGGGCGGATCTCTGTCTCGATGGCTGGTTGGTGCTCGAGGTCGATGGCGATGCCAAGTATGACGGTACCTATGGCGAGGCACCCGCCCACGTGGTCAAGCAGCAGGTAAAGAGGCAGCGAGCGCTAGAAAACCGCGGATACGTGGTGCTGTGCTTTGGCCCCAGCGATATGAAAGCGCCGGACGAGGCATTGCGGATAATCGCCAGCCACCTGGCAAAACGAACGAGAAAAGTAGCCTAGATCACCCCCGCACCACCCCACAATACATAAAAGTTGTTGAACAAAAGGCATAGCAACCTTTAAGATGATGCGCATCACAAACTAATGCGACCTGCATCACGAAAGGTGAAATCTAGTGAGTGCTGAGACATCACACGCCACTCCGGCGCAGGCGGGGGACAAGACCCCGCCCAAGGGCCTCGGCGCCATGGCCGGTGCCATGTTCCTCATGGCCACCTCCGCCATCGGTCCGGGATTTTTGACCCAGACCTCGGTCTTTACCGTGCAGATGGGCGCATCCTTCGCGTTTGCGATTATGCTGTCCATCCTCGTTGATATCGCTATCCAGCTCAATGTGTGGCGAGTTCTCTGCGTGACCGGTATGCGCGCCAACACTCTGGGCAATACCGTGCTTCCCGGCCTGGGCTGGGTGCTTGCCGTATTCGTGTTTATCGGTGGTGCGGTCTTTAATATCGGCAATATCGCCGGTTCTGGCCTGGGCATTAACGCGATGCTGGGCATCGACTCGCGCATCGGTGGCGTCATCGCCGCGGCCATCGCGATCTTTATCTTCCTCTCCAAGAAGGCGGGCATGGCGCTTGACCGTCTCGTCGCGGTCCTGGGCGCGGTCATGATCTTGCTGATGCTTTACGTTGCGGTGGTCAGCCAGCCACCGGTGGGGGAGGCGCTCAAGAATACCGTCGCTCCGGGCGAGATCGACTTCTTCGTCATCACCACCATCATTGGCGGCACCGTGGGTGGTTATATCACCTTTGCCGGCGCGCACCGCCTCATCGATTCCGGCCACACCGGCGTGGAAAACGTCAAGAACATTACCTATACCTCGGTAAGCGGCATCGTGGTCACCGGCATCATGCGTATGCTCCTCTTCTTGGCGGTTCTCGGTGTGGTGGCCACCGGCGTGGCGCTTTCGGACGACAACACCGCGGCCGATGCTTTCTACAATGCCGCCGGCGAGTTTGGCCTGCGTGCCTTCGGTGTGGTCCTCTTCGCGGCCGGTTTGTCCTCGGTTATCGGTGCCGCCTATACCTCGGTATCCTTCGTGACCTCCCAGGACACCTCGACGCGCACCCGCAATATCCTCACCATCATCTTTATTGCGGTGTGCACGGTAGTCTTTGTGGCCATCAACTCCGCGCCGCAGAAGTTGCTCATCTTCGCCGGCGCCATCAATGGCCTGATCCTGCCCATCGGTTTCGCTCTCGTGATGTGGGTGGCCTGGCGCCGCCGCGATCTCCTGCAGGGCTATAAGTATCCCAAGTGGTTGCTGGTTATCGGCGCCCTGGCGTGGGTGCTCACCATCTTCATCGGCTTCAAGGCTTTCTCCGGCATTACTGAACTGTGGGCATAATGCAGGCCCCAGAGCAGGTGCGCGAGTATGCGCGCAGCCATGACATGGCCACCACCGCCGGGCATGCCCGCGGCTTCATGCAGGCTAACCTGCTGGCCGTGCCGCAGGAATATGCCTTCGATTTCTTGCTCTTTGCCCAGCGAAATCCCAAGCCATGCCCGATTGTGGGCGTGCTGGAAGCCGGTCAGTACACCTCCGAGCTACTGCCGGGTGGGGACATCCGCACCGATATTCCGGCCTACCGCGTCTTTGAAAACGGCGAGCATACAGCCACGCTTGCCGACGCCACCCCGTACTACACCCCAGACATGGTCAGCTTCCTCATCGGTTGCTCTTTTACCTTTGAGACTGCGCTGCAGGATAACGGCATTGAGGTCGCGCACATTGCCCAGCAGCGCAACGTGCCGATGTTTAAAACCACGATTCCCACCACCCCGGCCGGTGTCTTTTCCGGGCCCATGGTAGTCTCCATGCGCCCTATTCCGGCCGCGCAGGTCTCCGATGCCGTGCGGATTACCTCCCGTTACCCATCAGTTCACGGCGCCCCGGTTCACGTGGGTGACCCGGCGGCCATTGGCATTGAGAACTTGAACCGCCCGGACTTTGGTGATCCGGGCGAAGTGCCGGAGGGCTGCCTGCCGGTCTTTTGGGCCTGTGGTGTGACCCCGCAGGCCATCGTGATGGAATCTAAGCCGCGCTTAGCTATTACGCACGCACCGGGCCAGATGCTCGTGACCAACGCCCGCGATCAAGATTTTCTCATTCCTTAATCGTCCAGCACGGCGAGGATCTTCTCGCAGGTATTCATGAGGCTGTCATGCGAAAGCGTGGCGGCCTCGAGGCGTTTTCCATCTGCGATAAGCGTGGCCAAGGTGATATTGCCTTGAATGTGGTCCGCATGCAGCTGCGGGTAGCGCGGGATTGCTAGCAAGAAGGTGAGCCGCATGCGGGCGAGCAGGTTATCCATCTGCTCATTAAGGGTGGGCGAGCCCAGCGCGGCCACCAGCGTGCGGTGGAAGCGTTGGTTGATGGCGGAGACTTCTTGGTGCTCGCCGCGTGCCGCGTAGTCGAAGGCGGAGGAAGTGAGGGTAACGAGCGAGGGGGCATCAGCAAACTCGCCCAGCGCACCGCCGCGGGCTCGATGGCTGCGCGGGCGGCAAAGAGGTCGCGGATATAGTCTGCATCGGGCGTCGCAAGGAAAACACCCCGGTTAGGGATGCGTTCCACAATGCGTTCCGCGGCCAGCCTAGTGAAGGACTCGCGGAGGGTATTGCGCGAGCAGTGAAAGCGCTCGGCCGCCTTGACCTCGCTGAGCTGCTCGCCCGGCTGAAACTCGCCGGCGGAGATGGCCTCGCGCAACTCGGAGGCGACAGACTGGGAAAGCATGACCACAACTGTACTAAAAAGTTATGCACCTCACATTGAAGATGGGGTGCATAACGATGGCGCGAGCGCTAATCGATGGTCGCGATGACCTTGGAGGAATCCAGACGGTCACCTTCTGCGGCCAGGAGCTTGATGGTACCGCCGCGCGGAGCCTTGATGGCCGATTCCATCTTCATGGCCTCGACGGTGGCGATGGCATCGCCCTCGGCCACGGTATCGCCGTCCGCAACGTTCCAGGCCACGAGGTTGGCCTCGAACGGGGAGGTGACCGCATTGTCATCGGTGGACTGCGCGCCGGCCGAAGACGGCGCGGTGGAGGCAGAACCACCGGCCGAGCCGGCGCCCGGCGCGGCGAGGAAGTCCACGGGCACGCCGACGTTGACCAGCTTGCCGTCGATTTCCACGGCCACAGTGCGGCGCTGGGTGTAAATGGCCTCGACCTTTTCCACCTGGTTGGCGGCAGACGGGCGGTAGTTGTGATCCACCCAGTCCGTAAATACGCCGATCTCGGAGGCGCCAGCGGCAGCGGCATCGTCTGCCGGGGCGGCGGTGCCGATGAGTGCGGGCTCATCCATCATGTCGCGGTGGAACGGCAGCACGGTGCGCACGCCGGTGACGGTGAACTCGCGCAGGGCAAAGCGGGCGCGGGCCAGGGCGATCTCGCGGGTCGGGCCCCACACCACCAGCTTGGCAATCAGGGAGTCATAGTATGGCGGGATGATGGAGCCAGAGCGCACCGCGGAATCCACGCGGATGCCCGGGCCGGTGGGCGGCTCGAAGGAGACGATAGTACCAGGGCACGGGGCGAAGCCATTGAGAATGTCCTCGGCATTGATACGGAACTCAAAAGCATGGCCGTGGGACTGCGGATCCTCATCGAAGGACAGCGGCTCGCCGGCCGCGATGCGGAATTGCTCGGCGATGATATCGGTGCCAGTGACTACCTCGGTAACTGGGTGTTCGACCTGGACTCGGGTATTGACCTCGAGGAAGGAAATGGTGCCGTCCTCGGAAACGATGTATTCCACGGTGCCGGCGCCGGTGTAGCCCACCTTGGAACAAATGGAGCGCGCGCCTTCGATGATGCCGTTGCGTTGGGCGTCGGAAAGCGCGGGCGCCGGAGCTTCCTCAATGAGCTTTTGGAAGCGGCGCTGGGTGGAGCAATCGCGGGTGCCGAGCACGCGCACATTGCCGTGCGTATCGGCCAGCACCTGGGCCTCCACGTGGCGCGGGTGGGTGAGGAATTTCTCCACGTAGCACTCGGCGCGGCCGAAAGCCTCCATGGCCTCGCGGCCGGCGGAGTTGAACGCGCCCTCGATCTCTTCCATATTGTCCACGACCTTCAAGCCGCGTCCGCCGCCGCCATAAGCGGCCTTGATGGCAATGGGCAGGCCGTGCTCTTCGGCGAAGGCGCGGGCCTCCTGCCAGTCATCGATGGGATCGGAGGTACCCGGTGCCAGCGGCGCGCCGACCTCCTCGGCCACGCGGCGCGCAGCGATCTTGTCACCGAGCAACTCGATGGACTCCGGGGAAGGGCCAATCCAGATCATGCCGGCCTCGGTAACCGTGCGGGCAAAGTCGGCGTTTTCGGACAAGAAGCCGTAGCCCGGGTGGATGGCATCGGCACCGGCGCGCACCGCGATATCAAGTAGCGCGGGCACGTTCATGTAGGTATCGGCCGCGGTATTGCCCGGCAGCGCATAAGCTTCATCGGCTACCTGGGTATGCAGGGCACCTGCGTCCGCTTCGGAGTAAATGGCGATGGACTTAATGCCCAGGTCGCGGGCGACGCGGGCGATACGCACGGCAATCTCGCCGCGGTTAGCAATGAGGACGGTCTTAATCTGCATTCTTATCTCCAGTGTTCAAGGCTTGGGGTGCTACGAGTTCAAAGTTCACGCGCGCGCCGGGTGGCAGCTGCGCGGCGATATCAATATCTTCTTCCAAGACGGTAGCGATAACGGGGTAGCCGCCGGTCACGGCATGATCGCGCAGGAAGACTACGGGCTTGCCATTGGGCGGGATTTGGATCGATCCGGCGACCATGCCCTCAGAGGGGAGCTCGCCGTCTTTAACGCGTTCAATCGGCTCTTCGCCATCGAGGCGCAGGCCCACGCGGTTGGAGTCCGAGGTGACGGTCCATTCGGTATCTAGGAAGGCGGAGACATTATCGCCAAACCAGTCATCACGGGGTCCGAGCACGCAGCGCAAGGTGGCGCGGGTCTTGCCGTCGGAGCTTTCACGCACGCGCAGTGGGTTAGCCAGCTGGGCGTCGGTCATGCCGGTAGAGCGCGGTAGCACGCCGATGACATCGCCGGTGGTGACCGGGTCCGGGCCAAGGCCAGAAAGGACGTCGGTGGCCGCGGAGCCAAGCTCGGATTCGGCGATGATGCCGCCGCGGATGGCCACGTAATTGCGCATGCCTACCGTTGCAGGATCCACCGAGACGGTGTGCCCGGCCGTGACCAGCACTGGGCGGGCGAGGTGAACCGGCATCTCGCCGAGGCGCACACGCGCGGTAGCGCCGGTGACGCAAATGACGGTATCGGTGAGCGCGTGGAGCTTAATGCCGCCGATATTCTCCAGCACCGTTGCCCCGCGCGGGTTGCCCACGGCCACATTGGCGGTCGCGGCGGCGGCGCGGTCGGCAGCACCGGAGGGAGTCACGCCGAGATCGCCCACACCGGGGCGGCCCAGGTCTTGGTAGAGGGTGAGCAGGCCGGCATCGATAACCTCCATGCGCGGCAAGCGGGCAGGGGCGCGCTTCGAGCGGGCAGAGTGATCAACAAGCTCAGGCAGCTTATCCACGCTGCGATAGCGCACGCGGTCGCCCGGCTGTACCAGCGCCGGCGGGTTGGCATTGGAATCCCACATCGGCGTATTGGTGGTGCCCAAAAGCTGCCAGCCGCCCGGGGAAACGCGCGGGTACACCGCGGAAAACTCACCCGCGATACCTACAGCACCGGCCGGCACCGCGGTACGGGGACTGGAGCGGCGGGGCACCGCTCGCGCCTGGGAGGGCTCCGACGGCGCACAGTAGGTAAAGCCCGGGGCAAAGCCACCGAAAGCCGCGGTCCACTCGGTAGAGGTATGCCAGTCAATGAGCGCCTCGCGCGAAAGGCCCAGCAGGTCCGCGGCCTCGTCCACATCCTCGCCGTCATAGAGCACATCGATTTCTACCGTTCGGGCCTCCGCAGCCGTCGCGGCGGCAGGGGAGAAGTCCTGCAGGAATTCCGCTGCATCGCGCGCCGAATCCGGCGCTTCAAACGTCAGCAGCAGGGTGGTGGCGGCCGCGATGCAGTCCACCTGATTCTTCAACGGCTTGGCAGAAAGCGCCGCGTGCCAATCCATCACCTGGTTCAATCCATCCAGGTCAATGAGCAACGCGCGCGTGCCCACAAAATTAATGTGCATTAGATAAAGCTCCGAATCTCGATGCCTTCTTCCCGCAGGCGCTCCACCACGCCGCGCAGCAGCTTCACCGCGCCGGGCGAATCGCCGTGGGTGCATACGGATTGCGCATCCACCTCTAACTTCGTGCCATCCACGGCCGTAATCGACCCGGTCTGCGCCACCTCAAGAACTCGCTGCACCACCTCATCGGCACTGCCAAGCACCGCATTGGCTTCCTTGCGTGAGACCAGCGTGCCATCGGGGTTGTAGTTGCGGTCCGCAAAAGCCTCACGGATGACGTTAAGCCCGCTGCGCTTGGCGACGTCCACCGCTACACCCCCTGGCAGTAACATCACCGGCAAGTCTCCGAAGGCCTTAATGCCCTTGATGACGGCTTCTGCTTGCGCCTCATCTTTCACGATTGCGTTATACATCGCACCGTGCGGCTTCACATAGGAAACCTTGGTGCCATTGGCGCGGGCCAAAGCGTCGAGCGCGCCAATTTGGTAGGTCACCTCGTCTGCTAGCTCGTCCGGGTTGTAATCGATAAAACGGCGGCCGAAACCTGCGGCGTCGTTATAACCTACGTGCGCGCCTACGGTCACGCCTGCTTCTGCTGCCGCCTTGAGGGTGCAGGCAATCGAGTGCGGGTCGCCCGCATGGAAGCCGGTGGCCACGTTTGCGGAGGACACCATCTCCAGCATTGCCGCGTCATCTGCGACCGGGTTGCCTGCAGTAGTCTCTCCCAAATCCGCATTGAGATCGATATGGAGCGAGGACATTCAACACCGTCCTTAAGATTGTTGAACAATTCGAATGTCATTAAGTGTAACCCTCGCCACTGCCATTTGTGAAGGCGGTTACGTTTCATTTACCCGCGTGCGCACCCCCACCTAGGTACGAGAAAACCGCCCCGCCCCGGGTAAGAGGTCCGGGAGGAGGCGGCGTGGCCCGCTAGAGCCCAAGGGCCCGAAGGCCCTAGCTTGTGAAATCTTTAGCGGCCGTAGTTCTGGACAGCGTAGAGCTTGCCCTCAGAGTTGACGGCAACACCAACGCCGATGGTCTTGGCACGCGGGTCGAGCATGATCTTGCGGTGGCCCGGGGATTCGTACCAGAGCTTAACCAGCTGTGCATCGGAGTAGTCGCTCCATGCCTGCAGGACGTTCTCGCCGCCGGCCGGGATATTGGAAGGGTAGTAGTTCCAGTGCTGTGGGCGGTGGCTGAGCTTATTGGCGCGAACCAGCTGGTTGGCCCAATCCTGAGCCAGTCCATTGAGTGCACCATTGGCGCGAACCGGGCGCAGGCCGTGTGCTTGGCGGTAAGCGTTGGTGTGATTGATGATGCTCTGTACGCGGTTGGAGGCCGGAGCAACTGGCTTTGCGGCGGCAGCCGGAGCGGCAGGCAGGTTGACGGAGGGTACCGGAAGGTTCACGCGACCGAAGCTGCTCAAAGAGCTCGATGCCTCTGCAGGGGCTACGCCAACACCGAGTGCGACGGCTGCTGCAAGTGCCGGAGCGACGAACTTCTTGGCGGAGAAGTGAACTTTGGGGGTGAACATGAGCGGTACCTTTCTACTGGAACCTAGCGGGAATCTATAGGGCGGGGATCTTGGAGTGTTAACGGCTAACTTCCGTTCCCCTTCACTTAAAAGTTAATCAATTCTGCCCGGGTAAAATCCAGCTGACCAGCAAATATTAGGATTCTTGAAGTTGATGTCGCGTAAAACTAATTGCCTCTTAGTTATTTCTCGATTTGAGTTAGGAAACCCCTAAATTCCCTCAGTGATGGCGCTCAGCTCCCCGCCCCCACGGGGGTAGATTTCAACCAATATCTCAGGTTCCCAGGGAAATGAGATTGTTTTAAGGTATGTGGGCCTAGTTTTAAGTCCCCTTCTGGCAAAACTGGCCAGTTTCTTGATAGAGCCTATGAGAAACCTTGTGGTTCTCTGGCTGTCTAAGGATCATAAGAGGGCACCAGGGTGATCCGTGATCTTGCTTGAGCCTGCCGCGCTGCCGCTACCACTCCCTCGAAACCGTCCCTCCGCCCCATCCCTGCGCAATATTGGCATAAGAAAAGCGCCCAGCGGGGAAATCGCTGAGCGCTTGCAGTTGCAAGACTATTTAGGCCTGAGTGGTTGCGGCCGCCTTGTCAGTCGCTGGTGCAGGGGAGAGTACCTGGGAAATGATGTCGGCAGCTTCCTTGCGGGTCTTCGCGCCGTGGAGTTGTGCGCGGAAGTCCTCCTTCATGATGTTGCGCGCCAGCTTGGACAGCAGCTTGAGGTGCTGCTTTCCAGCGTTATCCGGAACAGCAATAAGGAAGGCCAAGGTGGTCGGGTCTTCGCCCTCTGCCCACGTGACGCCGTGCGGCAGGCGGGCGAAGGCGAGCGTTGGTACCTTCACTCCGGCAGACCGAGCGTGCGGAATGGCCACGCCGTGGCCCACACCAGTGGAACGGGTAGATTCGCGCTTCAATGCGGCGCTAGCGACCGCCTCGGCATCAGACATGCGCGCGGAGGTGAGCTTCACCATGGAGCGAATGACCTCTTCGCTAGAAGAACCCAGATCTTTATCGAGGCTAATCGTATCGACTGCAACAAGTGGCTTATCCTTGCGCTGCGTCAATCCCACCAGCAGGAGAATAAGGCCAGCGCAAACAACGATGCCGGCAAGCATGGCGATAAAGAAGCCAACGACGTTATCTACCGCGCCGAGCACCGCGACGATCGGGCCGCCGTGCATGACGTGGTCTTGTGCACCGAAAAGACCGGCGAGCGCACCGGCTACGGCACCACCGGCAACATTGGCGGGGATGACCTGTAGCGGGCGTGCAGCCGCGAGCGGAATGGCGCCCTCGGTAATGCCGAAGAATCCCATGAACAACGCGGCGATGCCCGCATCCTTTTCGGCCTTGGTAAACCAGCGGCGGCGCAGGAGCGTAGCTACGCCCACGGCGAGGGGAGGTACGGCAATCGCACATGCCGCCATGCCCATCGGCGCCGCATTGCCGGCCGCGATCATGCCGCCGCCGAAGAGGAAAGCCGTTTTATTGAAGGGACCACCCATATCGAAGGCGATCATGGCGCCCAGGATAAGGCCTAGCACGATGACGGAGGAGCCCTGCATTCCAGCGAGATAGTTGGTCATTGCCTCGAACGCGGCCGAGACCGGTGCGCCAATGAGCAAGATGAAGATGAGTCCCACGATGAGCGTGGTGAAAATCGGGATGACGATGATGGGCCAAATCGGTGCGATGAACTTGTGCACCGGAATCTTCTTAATGGCAAGAGCCACATAACCGGACAAAATACCGGTGACAATGCCGCCCAAGAATCCGGCACCTGCCTCAGAACCGTAAAGGGAGCCGGTGGTGGCGATGAGTCCGGTAATAAGGCCAGGGGCAAGGCCTGGGCGATCCGCGATGCCCACCGCAATGTAGCCGGAGAGCACCGGGACCATCAGTGAGAACGCCAGGGCGCCGAGCTCATTGACCGTGTTCCAGAAGCTATCTTCTGGAATCGCCATGCCCTCAGGCGTGGGCGTGCCGCCGATGGAGAGGGCGACCGCAATGAGCAGACCACCGGTCACCACGAACGGGATCATGTGCGAGACGCCGTTCATCAGCGCCTTGTACAAGGTTTGACCCACGCTATTCTTGCGAGGCGTCTCTTCCTCCGTCTTCTCGGAAGAGCCCTCCCAGCGCGAGGCGCTCAAGGACCTGCTGAGCAGTTCCTTCGGATGCTTGATGGCCTCGTCCACGCCGGTGGCCTCGAGACGCTTGCCGTGGAAGCGGTCCTTGGAAATGACCGTATCGGCACCAATGACAACGGCGTCGGCTTCCTCGATGTCTTGCTTGCTAAAGGCTCCCTCGACGCCGATGGAACCATGAGTTTCAATCTTGATGCGGTAGCCAAGTTCTTGGGCTGCGGCCTCGAGGTTCTCGGCCGCCATATAGGTATGCGCGATGCCCGTCGGACACGCCGTGATGGCGAGGATGAGGGGCGATGACTCTGTAGTGCTCATGGTTCTCATTAAACGGCAATCGTTTGCGTTGGCACAAGAGCCGGTGCGTCTATTCTCTGCGGATCTGGTAAGTCGTGCGTTGCGAGCCACGCTGGCCCCGCATGACAATCCAGCCCTTCCTCTCCAAGGCCTTGAGTGCGTAGCGCGCTTGCCCGGTACTGAGTTGGGTGCGTTCCGCGATCTCGTGAAGGCTTAAGGCGGGAGCATAGTCCGCCTCCGCGCCGAGCTGCATACTGTGAAAAACTTGCGGAACGTTCTTACCCAGCTGACTAAGCTCGTCCTCTACGCTGGCTTCCACTGCTCTCATCGCGGCACGGGCAGAAACCCGATGCGGGCTATCAGGCCTGGTGCGGGGGAAGATGACACGAAACTCGGTGCCAGTATCTATAAGGCGCGGTGCAGCTAGGCCTGCATCTAAACAGGCACGAATCATCTCTCGGATTCCTCCGCCCTCGCCTTCAATGACCGGGTGTCCTTCGCTGGTGCGAACTAGTTTGGCAAGCTCATAAAGGCGCTGATTTACTGCAGCTTTGGATAAGGTGGTGCTGGTCAATTGGGAGACCGAGACCCCTCGCAGCCCACCAGGGCTAGTAATGATCACTGCCTGCCGGGTGATGCGAACCTCAATTCTTTTTCCCACGCCTCGCGTGTGCGGTCCTAAATCCCGGTGCACTAACGCGTTGGCTACAGCCTCCCGAAGGGCGGCCGGCGGAATTTCCGGGATCTCTTCCACATGACCGCTTTCCGCATAGCGCAGGTCGGCCTGCAGATTGGCACGCAGCCAATCCACCACATCATCGAGGAGAGCGGGTAGAGGGCCGTCGAAATGGGTGAGGTTCCGCGTGCGCGCGGCGTGCTCCCGCGGAAGCTGCACCGCCGCGGTTACCCCGAGGGCAGGTACTTTTCCCTGCGGCAAGAAGCCGAGGGCATAATTTCCGGCTACGGTCAGTTGCCCGTTTACGGTTGCGCCAAGTACCTCGAGGAGGCGCTTGTCCTCCGTGATGGTGGATAGGCGCCTACTGCGTGAGCGGGCTGCGCGTAGCGCCTCTGCCGTAATGCTTTCATCCATGTCCCGCAGGTCGCTGCCAGGCACTGTCTGCTGGTCATAAAATTCTTGCTCAGATTCGTGGAGTGCCGCCACCTCGAGGATGCGCAAGTCGTTAGGCCCCATCACATAATTGCCATCCGCTTGCCGTAGGTAGGCCTCTCCTTTGATGCGGGCTGGTTTAAGCATGGGTGAAAGGGGCGCTACCGTCACTGCGATTACTACCGCTTCATCGATGCTGATGTGGGTAAAAGAGAGCTGGGGCGCAGGTTCTATTAGCGTTCTTGCTTGGTCCGCCACAGCCTTTTCTACCTGTGCAGGGTGTGCGACGCCGGTGGCGGCAAAGTTGAGGCTCTGATCGACACCCAAAAGGATGTCACCGCCCATTGGCATGTTTGCAAAAGCACATATGGTGCGAGCCAAATCATGCGGTGCGCGAAGGAAGGAGCGCTTACATTCCAGCATCGTGCGGTCATCGCCAAAAAGCCGCAGCTGCTCAAGTGCCTCACGGAGGCTAATTGCATCCCAACCCATGGCGTCATTATAAAACCCTCATTGCAAAGTGGCAATGATTTTTTAATGAGGGGAAGGAGCTTCTCGCTCATTGTGATGAACGGTACGCTGGAGGCACTTCGCAACAGAAAGGGAACGCTCGCTCGTGAGTAAAGCATCGCCGGATAATATCTTGCTCTACCTGCCGCAAAAGCAGGAAGATCAGGTGCGCGACATCTTTGCGGGCCTAGCTGAGCGCGGCTTTCCTGTCCAGCAGCAACGCCCGCACATTACGGTCACCTTTTCGCCGCACATGCAGCCGGAAGTGGTGGATTTGGCGGCCCAGTTGCTGCCGGCCGTTATCCCCGCGGATTTCCGGCGGGTAGGAAACGTTATTTTTGGCACCAAGCGTAAACAGACGGTGGCCTGGCTGCTGGAGACTACCGACGAGTTAGAAATCGCCGCGCGAAAAATCAGCGCCGCAAACCCGGACGGGCGCGGGCCGCGCTGGACCCCGCACCTGACCATGGGGTTGCGCCTGCCGCGCGAAGAGGTCCCCGGCTATATCCAAGCGATGGACGAGCTCACCTCAGCGCACTTTAAGGAACTTACCGCCGTCGAGGCCGCCTATTGGCGGCCGCGCACGCAGGAAAAGACCCTTCTAGCAGGGGCTTAGAGTAAAGCGCGTAGGGCCCGGGCAACGCGCAGGACGGTCAGGTCCTCGCCCGGCTTGCCGACGACCTGCACCGCATCACCCACGCCTTCTTCCTCTTCGCCGCGCAGCGGCACCGTAATGGCTGGCCAGCCGAGCACATTGAACGGCTCGGTCCACCGCCGCAGGCTCGCGGCCGACTCCGCGGTATTGTCCGGGGTGATATCGGACCACTTGAGGGGGCCGGAATCGAGGGTGGGGGTGAGGATAATGGGGGCGTCGGCAAGCAGGGCAAGGGCGTCTTCGCGCAGCTTTTCTACGCCCCGTGCGGCCGCGTCGTAATCTTCCTGGCTGATATTTTCCCCGCCCAGGACGCGCTGCAGAATCACGTCCTGGTACTTCTCGCGCTGGTCCAGCAGCGGCCGGTGGACGTCGTAGACCTCCTTCAAGCGCATCGGCTCGTAGAGCTCGGCCGTGGCGGCGATGGTGTCTTCCAAGTCCGCGCCCTCGGTGAGCTCAAAGTCCGATCGCTCCAGCGCGGCCAGAAGATTAGCGAAGCGCTCGCCCTTGGCCTTAAGGGCCGTGACATCAACAGCAGAAACGTCCTGCGCCGCGGCCGGTTCCTCCTCCGCAGTGGCAATAAAAGCCTGCTCAATCAGGTCAATCGAGCTGGCGAAGAAACCAATGCAATCAAAGCTCGGGGCAAAGGGGAAGACGCCCTCGACCGGAATCACCCCAAAGGTGGGCTTGAACCCCAGCACGCCTTGGCATGCGGCCGGCACGCGCACCGAGCCGGCGCTATCGGAGCCCACCGTAAGCTGCAGCGCCCCGCAAGCTACCAGCGCCGCCGAACCGGAGCTCGAACCGCCGCCGCATACCTCCGGGTCACGCGGGTTGATCACGCGGCCGTAGGCTGAGGCATCGCCCAAAATGCCATAGGAAAACTCCTGCAGGTTCGCCTTTGCCACCGGCAGGGCACCCTTCGCCGTCAAGCGCTGCACCACTGGTGCATCCTTGACCGGAGTGCGGCCCACATTCACCTCGGTGCCGCAGGTGGTAGACACCCCAGCGACATCCACGATGTCCTTGAATGCCACCGGCTGTCCCTTAAGCGTGGGCGATTCATCCAGCGCGTGCTCATCAAACGGGATGACGGAAATCACCGCATTAAAGTCCTGCTGGGCGTGGTGCAGGCGATCAGAAACAGTAGGCATATCGGAGGCTAAGTCCTTTCAACGTCGGCGTCCTTTGATGCTAACGATGTATTAGAAGGATGCAGATGTTACTACCGTACATCACGGAAAAGTTCTTGCAGCAAAGGCCGGAAAATGCCCGGGTCATGTGCCACACAGTAACGGCGGCCCGAAGCCTTATCCCCTTTACAGCGGGCTAGAAGTACGCACTCCGACGAACACAGCGGTTCCCATCGATTGCAACTCAAACCACTGCGCAACGCCAAGCAATTGAGCCACGCTCCCCACTATGGAGCGAAAGATTCATCAACTACATTTAAAGCCATGACTTCCACCACCTCCGAGCCCCCAAAGCTCCAGCCCAGCTCCTATATTCCGTTGATGTTCGCACTGCTTACGGCGGTGTTTGCTTTCCAGCTCAATGCGTCGATGCTCTCGCCGGCCCTGGCGACGATGGAGGATGAGCTGAGTGCCACCACCGCACAGATTGGCCTAACACAGACTGCCTTCTTTACGGCCGCGGCACTATTTTCACTATTCCTGCCACGCTGGGGCGACCTCATCGGGCGCAGGAAGGTCCTCGTTGGCATGATGGCGGTTGCTGCGCTGGGCTGCGTGGCTTCCGCCGTCGCGCCCAACGTCGCCGTGCTGCTTATCGGCCGCATCATCCAGGGCGTGGCCGGGCCGACCGTCCCGCTCTGCCTCATCATGTTGCGCCAGCAGGTGCTCAATGAGAAGCAGTATGCGCTGCTGCTGGGCATTGTGACCTCGGTAAACGGTGGTATCGCGGGCGTGGACGCCCTGGCCGGCGGCTGGTTGGCCGGCAACTTCGGCTACCGCTCGGTCTTTTGGACCATGGCAGTACTCTGTGCCATCGCGGTAGTAGCAGTCCAGGCATTTACCAAGGAATCCACGGCCACCGAAACCCCGCGCATGGACTGGGCGGGCGTGCTGCCCCTGGCCGTGGCGCTGGGCTGCGTTCTCACCGCATTCAACGAGGCCGGCAAACTTGCCGAGGCCAATTGGTTCCTCGTCATTATCCTTCTGCTTATCGGTGCCGCCGGCTTCTGGGCTTTCTGGAATGTGGAGAAGAAGGTCGCCGATCCGCTCGTGCCGGTGGCTTACCTCAAGCAGCGCCGCACGTGGGCACTGCTTTCCACCACGCTGCTCACCATGACCGGCGTCTTTGCAGTAATGAACGGCCTCATTCCAAACCTCGGCCAGGACCCTGACGCCGGCGCCGGCATTTCCGCCAGCACCATTTCCTGGGTCACCCTTACCCCGTACGCCCTCGCCGGCCTGGTCTTCGGCCCGATTGCCGGTTGGATGGCCTCCAAGCTGGGCTACAAGTACGTCCTGCAGACCGGCCTCATCGGCACCGTCGTTGGCCTGATTATTTCCATCTTCGTGGTCGGCGCCCCGAACGCATGGACCCTGCTCTTCGTCTCCATTTTCTTGGGCGTAACCTACGCCGGCATTGCCAACATCATGCTCAACGGCCTGGGCATTGTGCTCTCGCCGGCCGATAACCAGGGCTACCTTCCCGGCATGAACGCCGGCGCCTTCAACCTCGGCGCGGGCCTGTCCTTCGCCGTGCTCTTTGCGGTTTCCGGTTCCTTCGAGCACGGCTACCGCGCGGGCATGATCGCCGGCGTCATTATTCTCCTTGCGGCTCTTGCCCTGTCCTTCCTCATTCCTCGCCCAGAGTCCATCGATGACACCGTGGCGGCCGTCAACGCCCGAAAGTAGGCTCGTGGCATGACGCGAAAAATCATTCTGGACTGCGACCCCGGCCACGATGACGCAGTGGCCCTGCTCCTAGCGATGGGCAACCCCACCATCGACCTGCTGGGCATTACCACCGTCGGCGGCAATCAGACCTTGGATAAGGTCTCCCACAATGCCCTGGTGGTCAAGGAAATCGCCGGGCACCCGGAGGTTCCGGTTTATGCCGGCTGCGATCGCCCGCTCGTGCGCCCCGTCGAGGTTGCCGAGGCTATCCACGGCTCCACCGGCATGGACGTCGAGGGCGTCCAACTTCCGGAGCCAAGCACGGCGCTTGCCGACGCCCACGCTATCGACTTCATCATCGACACCGTCATGTCCCATGAGCCCGGCACCATCACCCTGGTGCCCACCGGCCCGCTTACCAATATCGCGATGGCTGCGCGCAAGGAGCCGCGCATCGTCGAGCGCGTCAAGGAAGTCATCCTCATGGGCGGCGGTTACCACGAGGGCAATTGGTCCCCAGTCGCCGAATTCAATATCAAGATCGATCCTGAGGCCGCCCACATCGTCTTCGAAGAGCCCTGGCCCGTCACCATGGTGGGCCTCGATCTCACTCACCAGGCGCTTGCCACCCCAGAGGTCGAAGCCGAGATCCAGGCATTAAATACTCCTGTCTCGGAGTTCGTCGTGGGCCTCTTCGGTTTCTTCCGCAAGGCCTACCAGGCCAACCAGGGCTTCGATAACCCACCGGTTCACGACCCGTGCACCATCGCCTACCTCATCGATCTGGACATCGTCCAGACCCGCAAGGCACCCGTCCACGTCGAGCTCGCCGGCGCCCTTACCACCGGCATGACCGTCACCGATCTACGCGAGCCCGCCGACGCCTCATGCCACACCCAAGTCGCCACCACCCTCGACCACGCCGGTTTCTGGCGGCTGGTTACCGACGCCCTCAAGAACCTCGTCTAGGTCACATCTTTGCCGCGCCCCCGCTGCGTGGGAACCCAACTTTCAGCCACGTTATCGCCCTTGAACCACCAGTTAGAGGAGGCAACGTGGCTGCTTTGGCCCTTATGTTTCACCTCTTCTAGGCTTGCGTACCTTGGAGATTCTTTAAGGAATATCGTGAGGTTCTTTCTGGGGAAATTCGAGATTCGGGGCCACAAGGTGAAGCGCTTTCTGACGAAACTCACGAATTGAGGTTTCGAGACTGATGCTAGCGAAAGCTACTGGGTGTCCGTCGAGGAGGAATGAAATCGTCTCATCCTGTAAGTTTCGACCCGAAGAAGCGTAGAGCATGATGCCCTTTGCGGTTTTCCATTCTCCGCCAAGCGCTTCTTGGCTACGTAGGTAGGCGTAAAGCTGATAAAGGTGGGGGCTTTTAAGAGATTCGTTTCCTACGCGGTTCTCAATAAACATATTCGTGAACTTCGCATCAATAACTGTAATTTCACCTTCTGGTGATCGCAGAATGATATCTGTCTGCATGCTCGGTAATTGGCTGGGTGTTTGTTGAGCATTCCAGTGCAACCATTCTCCGCTGCTTACTTTCCAACCGATAGGGCTGAGGTGGTATTGAAACAGACCAAATAGAGCCTTTTCGAAAAGCATTCGGAGCTCGTGTTGCGTGAGGTGCTTTCTGCTGAACTGAGAAAGGGCGTCATCTCCACGCGCGGGCACGGCTAATTCCAAAAGCAGCCTGGCTACTGCAACTGGTTTCTTATCTGCAGGAGAAAGCCTTCCACGAGGGAAGGCTGTCGATTTCGGCTTGGAAACTCCCATTTGAGTAAGTCTTCGAGCAAGCACCTTGCACCGGTGCGCAGCATCGCAACTGCTTGCGTCTAAGAGCATTTGTGCTGCATATTCGAGGGCGTACTTAAGGAATTGGTTAACTTTGCTATTGATGGTGAGTTCATTGAACTCACAGGCAATGAGTCCCTTTTCAAGGAGTTGGTGGCGAGTGGTTTCGTACATGTCAATTCGGCCTCGCACCCGAGTTATATTTCGTTCGGTAAGGGTGAAACCAATGCTCAATTCTCTCCGAAAACGCCTTTCTACAGCGTCACACAGCATCGTTCCGATCAGCTCTGGAAGCTCAACACCCGCGTCTTCCACCGAGGCGTTTGATATATGCCCATCAATAAAAGACTGCGAGGCGTATAGCTGGAGCATCCAGACACTTCGAATAGGAACGTATATGGCTTCCGGTTGAGGGAAACTATCCGTTGAGGACATCGAGGGCCTGCTCGCGCTTCGAAGGATTGTCGAACCAATATTCACCGATGAGCGGCTTAAGATCTGAAGCTACTACCTGGTTAAACCAGTCCATAGTGGCACCGTAGGAACTGTCTGCCAGCTTTCGGCGCGGAGTAACAAAGCTGTGCCCGATGAGGTAGTCATCACCGAGATTGAAATCGTCTCGGATTAACTGATTAACCTTTTCTATCCTTCGCGCGATTTCACTGAGAGCCTCGTCATTGCGATTACGGTTGGAAACACAAAAATTCCGCCAAGTGGATCCCAACTGTGGTACGAGATTAATGAAAGCGAACCTACGACGTAAAGCCATATCTACCATGGCAAGGGACCTGTCTGCTTGGTTCATCGTGCCGATGACGTAAAAGTTATCGGGAAGGAAAACTGCTTCTCCTTCTTGGCTATAAAGCGTGGTAAGCGCATTTTCAGGGTTTCTTTTGTCAGCTTCCAAGAGAGTAAGCATCTCACCAAAAATCTGCGCTGGATTTCCGCGGTTAATCTCTTCAATCACCACTACGTGTGGATTGGAATCCTCCTTAGCTTTTTCCACCGCTTGGAGGAATGGACCATCTTTCAATTCAAGCTTCCCGTCACTGCTGGGACGAAAGCCCTGAACGAAGTCCTCATAAGAAGTAGAAGGGTGGAATTGGACGGAGGTGACTACATCTTCCGCGTCTGACTTGCACAAGATATATGCCAAGCGACGTGCGAGCCAAGTCTTTCCCGTCCCCGGTGGGCCTTGGAGAATCAGGTTTTTCTTTTCTTTCAGGCGTTCCAGCATTAGCTCGAGATCGTCTTTCGGGATGAAGCAACCGTCTTCGATAAGCGCAGGAATGGTGTAGACGTCCTCGTCCGACGAAGACTCTACGGTTTGGGCAGTAGCATCGGTTGGCTCTTGGTTGAAAACCCATGCTTCATAAGACAATCGGGGAAAATTAGCCGGTTCGATCTCGGCAGTAGTAAGCCATTCTCGGATGTCGGCGAGCGTAAGTAGATAATCTTTACCCGTTGCAACATTCTTCTGAATGTTGATTCCTAGCGCAGAATCTTGGGCAAGATATTTGGTGATGACCGAATCTAAAGAAAGAAAGTAACGTGGACGCGCCCAGAACAACGCCATGGTGTATGCCGTTATCTGTCGATCTTTGGTCATGACGTCGAAATCGCTTATGAACTGGGCTTTATGTTCTGGCGTATCTGATTGGCTCAACCTGAGTGCCGAAGCGAAAAGTCTCCAGCTTTTATCCCAAAACTCCGGATTTTTAACATCTGACGGTTTAGTGGCAAAACACGAACGCAGGTTATTTAGTTGGGGTAATCCCGAAAAATCGGTAGGTGCTGGAGCTTCAATTCCGAATACGGTTTTGAAAGCTTGGCAAATTGCGATTTTGTTTGATTCTGAGATTTGCCGGTTAGCAACTCCGAGGATGGTAAACGGATCCATATCTGTAGCTGGCACTTCTTCATCGTTAATGGACCATTTCCATAGATGCTTGAACCGGAGTGGGCGTGCTGAAATTTCAGCGGCTTCTCGTAGCTTTTCTAGTAGCTCCACACGGTTGTCTTTGAAGGCGAGCAATTTGGTGGCGAACTCTTCGAAAAAATCCGGCCAGTCAAATGAAGGGGACAAAGTCGTCTCAGAGGAAAACTCAGGATCTCCCATGCCTTGGATGACGGATTCCACGCGGTCATAGGCATGGTTGCGGGAAACTTTACAAATGGTAAGCAGTGAAGTCAGAGATCGTTGAAGATCTATTCCTAGGTCATCGCGATTAAAGAAATCGCTTGACCAGTTGATTGGTCGAACGTGCCGCATTTCTTTTGGCTCATGAGGGCGGTACTCGTAATCGCCGGAAACATAGCCAAAATAAACTCGCCCTCTATGCAACTTGCTTGGCATCAGAACCAAGTCGCCAACCTGCATGTGGTTTTTAAACCGGTTGAGTTGAGAAGCGTAGCTGGTGGACGTTTGTGCCTTGAGATCTGGGTGCTCTCGGACCATCGAGGCTTTGATGGAGTCCAAGGTATTTTGCTTGTTCACCGCTGGGCCGTAGTCCATACCGGGGATGCCTAGGTTGGACTCTAAAGCTCTCTTTTCGCGTTCACCATGGCTGCCTGCGCGAAGCACCCAGAAAAAATCCGCACTAGATTCTTCAGGAACTTCTTCTTGCGGTCCTGAATCAGCTTCTCGTTGCTTTCGCGCTTCAGATATAAGCCCATTAATTTCTCGGATCTGATCTTTGCCCAAAGGATATGGGTTGGAAGCAAGCCAAGTGGCGCCCTCGGCAGTCAAGGAAAAGGACCCCGGTTCAAAGGAGCTGGCAAACCCGATTTTCCTTGCGTAGAACACCGCCCATCGTGTCCGGTCTTCCACAACAGATCTGCTTTTAAGCTGCCGGTGGGCCTGCCCTGGGAAATCTGCCTCAGCAATCTTCTGAACGCGTTCGAATAGCTCAGGATAAGAGACGATTGTCGAACCCCTCATCGTTTCTAAGACGACGGGAAGAACGGTTCTCCAAGAAAAAGATTGCTGCGGGGTAGTCATCAGTGCATCCTTAGAAATTCGAGTAGGGGAATTTCAATGATAGTAGTGGGGTTGCCCGCAAATCGTGGACACGTAGTGGGGCTACCTAGTGCTTAGGCAGCTATTTCTTTTCTACTGGTGGTTAGACCAATGTGGTTTTCGAAGTCGACGGGGCTGACCATCCCTAGTGCAGAGTGCCGGCGCCGACGGTTGTAAACGACTTCCATCCAGTAGGCAACGGCCTTGCGCGCAGCATCGCGGGTAGGCCAACGCTTACGGTCGTAGAACTCGGTTTTAAGCGTCGACCAGAACGACTCAGCCATCGCGTTATCAAAGCACACACCAGTACGCCCCACAGACTGAGCAATGCCCAGGTTATGGCAGACTTCCCAGAGCTTCTCGCTGGTAAATTGCGTTCCGCGGTCAGCGTGGAACACCAGCCCATCAGGAACGTCACCGCGCAGTGTATATGCCATCCGCAGGGCCCGTTCGACCAGGCATGTATCTTGAACGCTATCCATCGCCCAGCCCAGCACCCTGCGGGAATCGCCGTCGCGGACCGCACACAAGTACAACCATCCCTCGCTGGTGCGTAGGTAGGTAATATCCGACATCCACACTCGGTTGAGATCACCAGTATCAAACACGCGCTTGACCAGGTCAGGAAGACTCGACTGACGCTTAGCTTGAATCGTTGTCACCGGGACAAAGGCACGCGGTGAAATCCCTTCAATTCCCATCAGGCGCATCCGCTTAGCCACAGTCTTGCGATTCAGGGTGATCCGGTAACGCTCGGTAAGTTCTGCGGTGATCCGCGGAGCACCATAAACCTCATCGGAGTCTTTCCAAATCTGATGAATCTTTCGGTCAACGCCATCGTAAAATGCAGCACGATCATTTTCGCCAGATAGTCGCTTCTGCTGCGTATCAGCCCATTTGTAGTATCCAGACCGAGACACTTTTAATAGCCGTGCCATGCGTTTGATGCTGTAGTTTGCCTTCTCCTGCTGCATCAATTCGAACTTTTCTGCTCGCGTTGCTTCGCGGCGAAGAAGGCTGTCGCTTTTGACAAAAACTCATTATCCATCTTGGCTTCCGCCAACTCACGGCGCAGACGAGCATTCTCAGCACGAAGATCCGCCTCACTCATCCCATCCGAGGCCCCTCGGCGTTCACGCTCGAGTTTGACCCACCGGCCTAAAAGCCCGGCGGAGACGCCAATCTCCTTAGCCACATGAGCGATCGGGCGCTCTGACTCGATTACCAAGTTCGCGGCTTCACGCCGGTACTCCGGCGTGTACTTCTTGCGCTGTTGACTCACAATGAACATCCTCTCCTACGGACACAAGATCCGTACAAATAGGGTGTCCACTAAACGAGGGTAACCTCAGTAGGACAGTTCTCTATTTGAGACTTGTTTATCTCTGAAGACTTGGCTGCCTAAAATTAGAAGTGAACAACCCCAACCCAAGGAGCCACCATGAACCAGCACAGTTTCCGCCACATCGTAGTGATGGGAGTATCCGGCTCGGGGAAGACAACGGTGGGGGAGGCGCTGTCGCCTTTGGTAGGTCTGGAGTACCGCGATGGCGATGATATGCACCCGCAGGCCAATATCGACAAGATGGCTGCTGGAACACCGCTCAATGATGCCGACCGGGAGCCGTGGTTGAAGCAGATTGGTCAGTGGCTGGCGGATAGGCCAGAAGGCGCGATGGTGGGGTGCAGCGCGCTGAAGCGCAAGTACCGGGATCTGATTCGCGAGTATTGCCCGGCAGTAGTGTTTGTCCACGTGCACGGCGACTTCGATGTGCTGCATGAGCGGATGCAGCACCGGCCGGGGCACTTTATGCCGGCGTCGCTCTTGCAGTCGCAGTTCGATACCTTGGAGCCGCTGGAAGAAGACGAAACTGGCCGCGTCTTTGATGTGACGCGGCCAGTCGAAGAGATTGCCCAGGACGCTGCTTCCTGGATAAAAGCTGGGGCTTAAAAGAGCGCTGCTACTGCGTAGAGCACCAAGACCAGGGCAAAGCCGATGACGGAGATCAGCATTTGGTTGACCGTCCAGGTCTTCAGCGTGGTGACCGTATCCATGCCCATTAGGCGGCCGACGAGCCAGAAGCCAGAGTCGTTGACGTGAGAACCGAAGACGGAACCGGCGGCGGTGGCCACGACGATAAGGGCGAGCTGCAGCTCATTGAATCCGCCGGCCTCCACGGCGGGAACCATGAGAGCGGCAGCCGTGGTGAGCGCCACGGTGGCCGAACCTTGGGCTAGGCGCAGCGCCACGGCGATGAGGTAGCAGGCAAGAATGACGGGGATGCCGAGGCCGGAAAGGGAATCGGCCAGGGCGTCGCCAATACCGGAGGTACGCAGAACGCCACCGAACATGCCGCCGGCACCGGTGATGAGAACGACGGAACAGATAGGGCCAAGCGAGGAATCAATGAGCTTTTCCAGCGCGGTCTTGTCCACGCCGCGGCGAAGGCCAAGTACCACGAGCGCGACGAGCACCGTAATAAGAAGCGCGATAGGCGTCTGGCCTAGCATGACAAAGAACCGTACCCACGCGGCGTCGGCATCGATGGTGCCATAGGATGCCAAGGCGTTGAGGCCGGTGTTGAAGAAGATGAGCACCATCGGGATGAGCAGGAGGGAAATCACCGTTGGGGCAGAGGCCGGCTTAAGCGGCTGTTCTTCCTCAGAAAGCACCGGGCCGGCGATGGCATCAGTGACCTTCAGCGGGAATTTCTTGCCGGAAAGCAGGCCAAAACGGTAGCCGGAGATATACCAGGTAGGCAGCGCAAGTAGCAGGCCAACGAGGAGGACGAGGCCGAGGTCAGCGCCGTAGAACTCGCTCGCCGCCACAGGGCCTGGGTGCGGCGGCAGGTAAACGTGCATAACAGAAAACGCACCGGCGGCCGGCAGGCCAAAGGCAAGGACGGGGCCGTCCAAACGGCGAGCGACGGCGAAGATAACCGGCAGCATCACAATCAGGCCGGCGTCGAAGAAGATGGGAAAGCCCATGATCAGTGATGCCAGGCCGAGCGCAAGGGGTGCTTTGGATTCGCCGAAGTGGCGGACCATAGCGTCGGCAAGCGATTTGGCGCCACCGGAGGCTTCCACAAGCCGGCCGATCATGGCACCCAGGCCCACCAGCAACGCCACCGAGCCCAGGGTAGAGCTAAAGCTTTCGGTCATGGTGGGCACAATGCCCTCGAGCGGAATGCCCGCGGCCAGTGCCGTAAGCGCCGAGACCACCAGCAGGGTGAGAAAAGCGTGGAGCTTGAAATAGATGACCAGCACCAAAATCACGGCGATGGCGGCCACCGCAATGCCTAGCAGCGGGCCGGTCGACAGGGTGGGTTCCCACGTATCCATAAAGCGGGCTCCTTTTCTAATGCAAACCTTTGAATAACGGAAACGTTAGCAGTAGCCCCGCTTGCCGACGTCCCCCTTCCTCCAAATGCGACCCAGCCGACACCCCCAAAGGGGCGGGGTATATAAAAATCCCCTAGGCGCCGGTACAGGAACCTAGGGGAGGGTGCAGGCAGTTTAGTCGAACTGGCCTTGGACGACAGCCGCCGCATCCAGCGGGGTCACATGGTAGGAGATGGGGTTCTGGTTGGCGCCGGCCATAAGCGCGCCGGCGCAGGAGTGGCCCGCGCCCATCATGTGGCCCAGCTCGTGGGCGATGGTGCCCTGGACTGCCTCTGGGTACTGGGCATTAGGAATCTTGATGAAGACCATCTTGTGATCCGGGTAGGCGGCACCCTGCACGTAGCCGTTTGGGTCTGGCTTGTAGATGATGGCGACGGTGTCATCGTCAGCCTCGGAAGGCTTTACTTCCTTCAGGGAAGCCTTGCCGTCGAGGGCCTCGTTCCACTCGGCTACCGCGGCATCCAGTTGCTTGCGGTACGGGAAGCCGTCGACCACCTTGTACTCCAATACGCCGTCTTTGAAGTACGGCTTTACGGAGTCTTCATCGTGGAGGATGGAAGGATCCGGGACCGGCTTGCCATCGTTAGCCAGTTTGGTGATGGTCTTGCAGGTGCCCGGGGAGATGAGGGAGCGAACCGGATCGCTCTTGGCGCTAGCGGCCGGTGCGGCGACGGTGCCAAGGATGGCGGAAGCGGCCAGAGTGGCGGCAGAAAGCTTCTTGAAAGAAGGCATAGGCAGTGAGTTACCTTTCGGTTGATTTTAAGGTTCGCGGAGTGTGATAATCCCGGCAATATCCGTGGTAAACGGCGTTGTGCGGGTTTTGTATGCGTGCGAGCATATATCAGTTTCTTATTGTCTGCAAAGGGAAAAATAAGAAACTGAGGAACTTACTGCCTTTTGACTGCCTTCTAGTTCAATCGCTCCCCAGTGGTGGTGCTAAACAAATGCACGCGGTCCGGGTCGGGGGAAACGTAGAAAGTATCGCCCACCGCATAGCGGCCGCGGGCATCAACCAGAATGCCGGTCTGGCCACCCATCCGGGTCGAGGACTTGAGCACGCCGTCGGCGGAGCTGTTGCCGGCGGCGTCGTTAAGCTCGCCATAGACATAGGTCTGGTTGCCCAGCTCCTCGACGTGCGCGACGGTGAACTTCGCCCCGCCATTGCCGGTATCGCTTAGCTGCCAGTCTTCCGGGCGGATGCCCACCGTGACGGTCTCCACACCCTCAAAGTTGTAGTTGGCCAGATTGATGCGGGTAGAACCGATGGTGAGTTCAGAGGAGTTATGGGTGAGGTCGTAGATATTCATCGCCGGGGAGCCAATGAAACCGGCGACGAAGACATTCTGCGGGCGGTCATAAATGGTGCGGGTGGTATCCACCTGTTGCAAGACGCCGGCATTGAGAACAGCGACGCGGTCACCCATGGTCATCGCCTCGGTTTGGTCGTGGGTGACATATACGGTGGTGGTACCAAGGCGGCGCTGCAGGTTAGAGATCTGCGCGCGGGTGGAAACGCGCAACTTAGCATCCAGGTTGGACAGCGGCTCGTCCATGCAGAATACGGCCGGTTCTCGGACGATGGCGCGGCCCATGGCCACGCGCTGGCGCTGGCCGCCGGAGAGGTTGGCCGGCTTGCGGTCCAACAGGTCTTCCATCTGCAGGATCTTCGCCGCCTCGTGCACGCGTGATTGAATCTCGTCCTTGGGGACCTTGCGGTTTTCTAGCGCGAAGGACATATTCTGCGCCACGGACATATTGGGGTAGAGGGCATAGTTCTGAAAGACCATGGCCACGTCGCGGTCCGATGGGCTAACCCCGGTGACATCCTTGCCACCGATGCGGATGGAGCCGCGGTCGGTGGGCTCGAGGCCTGCCAGCATACGCAGGCTGGTGGACTTGCCGCAGCCGGATGGGCCGACGAGGACCAAGAATTCGCCATCGGCAATATCCAGGTTGAGGCGGTCAACGGCGGGGCGTTCCGCGTCCTTAGAGTAAATGCGGCTTGCGCCATCGAAGGTGACAGTAGCCATGGTTACCTTTCAGAAACTAGTGGGGAAGGGGAGGGGCTGCGAGAGCCTACTTATTGATGACGGTCTTGACCTGGTTGTCATAGATGGACTGCAGGGTCTTCTGCAGATCGGTCAGCACCTTGGTCACGTCATCGCGGTTGGTGACGATCTTTTCAAAGGCACCGCCGATTTCCTGGTCCGCGCCGGGCAGGAAGACGCGGGCATTATCCTGCGGGCGGGTCTCCGGCAGCTGCTTGATAGCGGTTTCGAAGTTCGGGTTGTCCTTCATGAACTTCTTCTGGTCCTCGTTGTCCACCGCGGTGGAGCGCACCGGCATGTAGCCCACGTTCTGGGACCAGTAGCAGGTGTTTTCCTCATTGGTGATGAAGTCAATGAGCTTGATAGCAGCCAGCTGGCGGTTCTTGCTAATGCCAGCTGGAATGGCCAGGCCGGCACCACCGGTAGGGCAGGCGCCGTCGCCAGTCGGGTTAGGCAGGAAGGCGGTGCCGAGCTCGAACTTGGCGGTATCGGTAAGACCTGCCAGGTCACCGGTGGACAAGACGGTGGCGGCGGCGCGGCCGGTGCCGAACTCCATGGCCATGTCGTTGCCCACGTAGGAGTAGCCCTTCTTCTCATCGGTGATGTCCTTGAGCCACTCGACGGCCTTGATGGTCTTGTCATCGGTGAACTTCAGATCCCAGTCATCGGAGTAAGCGCCGCCCTTGGACCACAGCGGGCCCTGGAAGATCCAGCCCAGGTAATCCACGGCATCGCCCCAGCCAAAGGGCTTCATCTTGGAATCGGCCTCAGCCAGCTTCTTGGACCACTCATCCATCTCATCCCAGGACTTGGGACCGCGGTCCGGCAGGCCGGCCTTCTTCCAGGCGTCCTTGTTGTAGTAAAACAGTGGCGTGGAGCGGGCGAAGGGGAGGGCAAAGTGGCCGCCGTCGTAGTTGTAGTCCTCGTAGAGCGGCTGCACGTAGGTAGACAGGTCGATGCCCGCTTCCTTAGCAAGGTCATCCACGTTGGCGATCTGGCCGTTGATAGCGAAGTTGTACCACCAGACGTCAGAAAGCACCACGATGTCCGGCAGGTCCTGGCCGGTGAGAGCGGCGTTGAACTTCTGTGCCGCTTCTTCGTAGTTCTTGCCGGCGTCAACGAGGTTGACCTTGATGTCCGGGTTCTCCTTTTCAAAGCGGGAGATGATCTCCTTTTCAATGTCCTTGGAGGTGCCCGGGTGGTTGGACCACCAGGTCAGTTCGGTGACTTCACCGTCGCCGCCCTTGTCGTTGCCGCCCTGAGGGTTGGTGGACGAGGTGCCGGCACAAGCGGCGAGAGCGGTGGCAGAAGCGGCCGTGGAGGCCAGGGCGAGGAATTTGCGGCGTAGCATGTAGTTCTCCTTAAAAAGCGTGGTTAAGGGGTGGAAAATAAAGCAAGCGGAAACGGCGAGCGTGGGTGGGGAAGAAGCCTTCTAACCCTTCACGGCGCCAGTGGTCAGGCCCTGAATCATGTACTTTTGCAAGGCCAGGAAGATGATGACCATTGGGATGATGGTGAGAATGGTGGCGGCCATTACCGGACCCCAGTTGGTCACGCCATCGTTGTTTTGCAGCATGGTCAGACCCACCTGCAGCGGGGCGACGTCTTCCGTATCTGCCATGAGGAAGGGCCACAGGTAGGTATTCCATTCATTCACCATGGTGATGACGGAAAATGCGGTTAGCGTGGGCCATGAGACCGGTAGTAACACCTTGGTGAGCAGGCGGATGGGGCCGGCGCCGTCCATGCGGGCGGCTTCCACCAGCTCATAGGGCAGGGACAAAAAGTGATTGCGCATCAGGAAGGTGCCGAAGGCCACGCCGGCCAGCGGCACGATTATGCCCACGAAGGTATTGCGCCAACCCAGGGAATTGACCAGGGCATAGTTAGAAATAACGGTGATTTCGCTCGGCACCATGAGCGAGGAAATGACCAGCAGGAATACCAGGTGGCGGCCCGGGAAGCGCAGGATGGCCAGCGCATAGGCGGAGATGACGCCCAGCACAATCTTGATGATGGACAGTACTGCGGTAATGAGCACCGAGTTGCGCAGGTAGGTCCAGAACGGCACGCGGGTGGTGGCATCGGAGTAGTTTTCGGTCTCCCACACGGGCGGCAACCAATTGACCGGGTCGGTATAAATATCGCCCTTGGCCTTAAACGAGGTCATCAGGATCCAAAACAGCGGCAGGCCAATGAGCAGCAGGACCGCTAGGATGCCCAGGTAGCCGCCGATGAGCTTTGCGCGGCGGGCGGTGGGAGATTCATCCGTAACCATGTGAAGGGTAGAAGTAGCCATGTTGGGTTAACCTCGCTTATCCATGATGCGGACCTGGATCAGGGTGATGATGAGCAGGATGAGGAACAAGATGGTGGCGGCAGTCGCACCGTAGCCGGCGCGGAAGTTGACGAAAGTCTCGTTGTAGATCTGGAAGACCAGCGTCTGCGTGCCATTGCCCTGCGGGCCGCCACGGGTCATGACGTTGATGATGTCGAAGACCTGCACGGAGTTAAGCAGCACCGTAATGGACAGGAAGAAGGTGGTATTGCGCAGCTGCGGCATGGTCACGCGCCAGAACTTGCGCCAGCGTCCGGTGCCGTCGATAGCGGCAGCTTCATCTAATTCCTTATCCAGGCCCTGTAGCGCTGCCAAATAGATGACAAAGGTATAGCCCAGGTTCTTCCACACAAAGGTAAAGGTCACCATGAACATGGCCCAGCCCGGTACTGCGTAGAAGTTGGGGGAGTCCACGCCGAACCAGCCCAGTATTTCCTGGATGAGGCCAAAGTTGGGGTCGAAGACGAATTGGAAGGCAATACCGATGGCTGCGCCCGAGATGGCATAGGGGGCAAAGACCACCGAGCGCGCAAAGTTGCGGCCCTTAATGTTTTGGTTCAGCAGCAAGGCCAGCGCTAGGCCGATGACCATGGAGCCAATCACTGCGAAGAAGGTAAAGACCAGGGTGTTGAGCACGATGGTCTTCGTGTCATCGCGGCTAAACCACTCCACATAGTTATCCAGGCCCACGAAGGTGGAGGTGGGGCTAGAGATATTCCAATTGAAAAAGGAGAGGCGGATATTATCCAGCAGCGGCCGGTAGGTAAAGATGGCCAGCAAGATAAGGTTCGGCGCTAAGAGCGCCGCGGCCAGTAACCATTCCTTGTGGCGGTTGCGCTGGGCCTTGCGGACAAGCGCCGCGGAATCACCGGGGCTTTCCGCGCGTGCGGGAGATGCGGTTGTAGTGCCGGCGCCACCGGCACTGAGAGAGTCTTCCTGAAAAGTCACTCGGTCAATCTAGGGCGGGCAGGTGACGCCCAGCTACACAGAAAACAAACATCTGATGAATAAAACAAGGACAATGAGTTAAAGGTAGACGCGTCATCAAAGATTCTATAAAGCCGCAGCGTAACCCCCTATGGCGCTGGTCGCTCCGCTGCCCAACTATGTCTGCCGTTACAAAGATGCCCCGCTTGCCGACGCCCACCTTCCTCCCGCCCCACTACACTGGCCCCATAGTCCACCACGTGCCGACCAAGAGGAAGCAATGTCTGTCCGTACCGTTTGCAGCAACTATGACTCCGTCAGGGATTGGCAGGAGCCGCTCTATAAGGATCTGCACCAGCACCCGGAGCTATCCATGCAGGAAGAGCGCACGCTGGGCATCATCAAGGACAAACTTGCCGATCTCGGCTTCCATCACATTGAAGTAGGCGGCGGCGTGGTCGGTGTTCTAGAAAACGGTGCCGGGCCAACCGTCATGCTCCGCGCGGATTTCGATGGCCTACCGGTTAAGGAAGACACCGGCCTGGATTACGCCTCCACCGATACCGCCGTTGATCAAGAAGGAAACGCGGTCCCCGTCATGCACGCCTGCGGCCACGATTCCCATGTCGCCAGCCTGCTGGGCATGGGTGCGCTCATGGCGCAGGCTACCGACCAGTGGTCCGGCACACTACAGCTGATTTTCCAACCGGGCGAGGAGATTGCCGCCGGCGCCCAGGCCATGGTGGATGACGGGCTTGTGGATAAGGTCGCCACGCCCGACGTAGTACTTGGCCAACACGTCTTTGCCAGCAACTTTCCCGCCGGCACCGTGGCGCTGGCCTCCGGTCCTTTCATGTCCACCGCGGTCAGCATGGACGTTAAGGTTTATGGTCAAGGCTCGCACGGCTCCATGCCGCACCTCAGTGTTGACCCCGTGGTACTGGCCAGCTCCATTGTCATGCGTTTACAGACGGTCATCTCCCGCGAACTGAACCCCTCCGAATTCGGCGTGCTGACCGTGGGTGCCATCAACGCCGGCTCGAAGGCCAATATCATCCCCTTTGAGGCCAACCTAAAGATCAACGTGCGTGCCTATAGTGAGCAGGTGCGCGATAAAATCACCGGCGCCATCGAGCGCATCGTCACTGCCGAGTGCCAGGCCGCCGGCAGTCCGCACCCCGCCGAGTTCACCTACCACGATTCCTATCCGCTTACCAGCAACGATAAAGACACCACTGAGCGCCTTCAGGAAGCCTTTACTGCCTACTTCGGCCCCGACCGAGTCCTTGACGCTGAGCCCCTCACCGCCTCCGAGGATTTTTCTACCATTGCCCGCGCCTTCGGCGTTCCCTACTGCTTCTGGGTATTTTCCGGCCGGGAAGAAGAAAAGGACGTCCCCAACCACAGCCCGCACTTCGCCCCGCTGCTCCAGCCCACTCTACGAACCGGCACCGAAGCCCTTACCGCTGCTGCGCTGAGTTACCTGGGCAAGAACTAGCCCGGCCCCTTCTTCTGGCCGCACACCTGCAATGAAGGGTGCGGCCATTGCTGGTGGCATGCGGGTTGTATGAAGCAATAGGGGAGTAGTCCGCAGCATCTATTGCGAGAGCGTGTAAGCCATGCATCGCTTTCCGACGCCCACTTCTTCGGCCTAAACGACAGAATGTGTTGTTTTGCGGCGTGTCAGGCTAAACGACATTTTGTGTTGGTGGGGGTTTAGCGTATGTGGCCTTTGCGTATTCCCATAGAGTGGTTGTAGGCAGTGTCGATGGCACTGTCGTAGGTTGCTGGTCGGCCGTCTTCGTGGCCGCTGGTGGCTTGTTTTTCCTGGTTGGCTAGGGTTTGTGCTTTGGCGAGTGCGTCCTGGCCCCAGTTTTGCTGCCTGGCGATCTCTACAGGGTCGCCAGGTAGCTGCGTGTGGAGGTATAGCCACCAGTCGCAGGCGATGCGCTGTTGTTCATCGCGCAGTCCGCGGTGGGTGTGCATAAGTTGCTTAATTTGTGAGTTCACCCCGCCTTCTAGCTTGTTGGTCGTGCGTTCAAACCGTTGGCCTTCTTCGGCTTCGGTGAGGTAGGCAAAGAGGTGTCCTTGTTGGCTCATTTTCTTTAGCTGTAGGTAGATTCCGCGGTGGGTGTAGTGGGTGTACCACCACTTTTTGTTCCGGCGCTTGGACTTTGGAATCTGGTCGAAAGGGACGTCTTTGACGTAGGTTTTGGCTTTGAGCTGGGTGCTAAATACGGTGCCGAACTGCTGTAGTTTCACTATCCATTCGGCTGCGTCATCCAGGTTGTCAACGGCGAGTAATTCAAAGGAAAGCCGTTGTAATGCTTTACCCATCGGCGAAGTGGGGTGAAGGCCGGTGGCGCGTTGGATATTGCGCTTGACGTGGACAATGCAGCGTTGAACCGGGGTATCTGGCCACAGGTGGTGTAGTGCTTTAAGGCCTCCGGAATCCCCATCGCAGGTCACCAATTGTGGTGGGGCTAGTGGGTCGAGCAGGCGCGTGTAGGACCAGGAGGATTCTTTTGTGCACCAGAACCAATTGATGACATGGCTGGAGTCGGCAGCTACAACAAGGCACTTGGTGTTGAAGTAGGTGCCGTCGATGAAGATTTGGTCGTAGATTCGCTGCTTATCAACGCTTTGGGGAGGTTGGATAAGCCAGAACGGTTTAAAGCGTCGTTGCAAAGTTCGCGTTGAAACACCGTAGGTTTTAGCTGTTTCTTCCAGGCTGTTGCTGGAGGTGAGCCAGAAGATGAAAAGGCGGAACCATTTGGCGTGCACGGCATCGTTATTCACGCGGGTGAAGGTGGCCTTGCAGGTGCGGCATCGCCATCGTTGGCGCCCAGCACTCGTTGTTCCGTGTTTCGTGCATTCCCCGCCGCAGACGGGGCATCGAGGATGATTTTTACTCATCCCCTCATCGTGAACCTAGGTGCCTAGCACACCGGCATGTCTTTGGCGGTATTTCATGGTCGAAGCTGGAATATCCCTTTGGATAAGTGAAATAGTCCTAATATCAGCACGCCAGACCGGCTAGCCGTACAACCTCGCCAACACATCGTGTCGTTTAGGCCACTTCTTCCCCCACGCCCCAACCTGCAGACCCCTAAAACAGCTCCAACGCCCGGGCCTCGCTTGGGGCCACAGGGCGCTGGAACTGGTTCTCTCTATCTCTCTTGCGTTCTCTCAAACGCGTGCTTTTAGTATGAGCCACTTACCTGCAACAACAATAAATTCACGCTGTGAGTATCCTGCCATCTTGATAACGGAACGGTAACGGCTCCCATGTGGCGCAGCGCTCCAGATGGCCATCCCCAATTCTAAGGGAGTCTCAGTTTTGTTGTGCTCTGGGTCGGGTTGGTTGGGGTAGGGGTTAGGTGCGATGTTAAGAACGTGCCAGCAACCTTAAATAGTGCTGTATTTACTCTCGGGAATGGTTTAAAAGTTAACGCTGCAGGGGCTTAAGGTTGCCATATATTCACCCCTTTGCCGGGGTTCTAAGAGTAATTTTCTTTCTATATGTGCAGTTCAAAGGCTTATAGTTCACGCTAAGTTAAAGAAACCTTAGAATTCGGTTGGCAAGCTGTGGATATGGTGCTAATCTACACAGGAAAGATTAAACGCCCCGCCAGAAACATTAAGACTGCTCCCTAAAACAGGCTTAAAGCAGGCGGGCTATTCCCCCTAAGTGGCCACCCAGCCACCAACCCCTAAGGAAACTGTGATTACTCTCCCCCTGAAAAAGAGTCGGTGCCGTGCAGGACCTTCCAGCCGCGCAACACCGTCCAAGTCCTTGCACTAACCGCGAGGCTTCCTAAAAACCAAAACACACTCTGTCTCCAGGGAAAATTCCCTATCTTAAGATTCTGAAAGAGAGAACTCATGTCCAAGGCTATCGCTGGCAAGAAGGCTGCTGCTTTCTCCGCCGCTTTCGCAATTGCTCTGTCCGCTGGCGTTGTAGGCGCTGACGCAAACGTTGCTCACGCAGCGACCGAGACCCCTGCTGCCGCGACGACCACTGCTGCCGAGGGTGGAAACGTCAACCCGGCAGATGCTCCGTCCGATAACCTGTCCCTGACCATTCACAAGCACAAGGGCACCGAGTCCGCTCAGCAGGGCAATGGTACTGCTCAGAACCTCGATGAGAAGGTTAACCCATCCGTTAAGGGCGTTGGCTACAAGATCGAGATGGTTCAGTCCCTGAACACCCCTCAGGACTGGAAGACCGCTGCAGGCAAGAAGGTAACCGACGAGCCTAACGGCGAGTACACCAAGGACGCCGAGACCAACGAAAACGGTGAAATTAAGCTGGAGGGCTTGAAGCCAGGTCTGTACAAGGTAACCGAGACCTACGTTCCGGAGAACTCTGGTCTGGTTATTGCACAGCCGTTCCTGGTCTATGTTCCGATGACCAATCCGGAGAAGACCGGCTGGATCACCAACGTCAACGCTTACCCGAAGAACACCGAGGTTAAGGTTGAAAAGAAGGTAAAGGACCAGTTCGCCAACAACCAGGAGAACTACACCTACACCATTACCTCCGATATTCCGGTAACCAAGAAGGGTGAGACCCTCACCAAGTACATCGTGACCGATGAACTGGATTCCCAGCTTAATGGTGCAGCTTCCAAGGTCACCAAGGTAGCTCTTGGCGCAAAGGAAGAAGGCGCTAAGGAACTGAAGGCTGGTACCGACTACAACGTCGAGCCAGTAGAAGGCAACGCCCAGATTAAGAAGGTTGTCTTCACGGAGGCAGGCCGCAAGCAGCTGACCTCCACCTCCGACAAGGTTTTCACCACCATCGAGACTAAGACCGTGGACAACGCTACTGTTTACCACGTTCCTAACGACGCAAAGCTGACCGTCAGCCACTTCCCAGACGACGAGCACGACACCACCGTTGATTCCAACAAGGTTCACACCTACTGGGGCGACCTGAAGATCGTCAAGCAGGACGGCAACGATAAGAAGAAGCTGGAAGGCGCAGAGTTCCAGCTCGTCCAGTGCCAAGCCGACGGCAAGGCTTGGAAGCAGACTAAGGACACCACTGCAGAGACCGTAAAGGGTAAGACCTCCTGGACCACCAACGCAGAGGGTACCGTTACCATCGAGGGTATCCACGTTACCGACTTCGCTGATAACGAGGCCAAGCCTAACAACTACTGCCTGAAGGAGACCAAGGCTCCTAAGGGCTACGTCAAGAACGACCAGCTCATCCACTTCGACCTGAAGAAGGAAGGCAAGGTCGACGACAAGGGCGTACCTTCCGCGAAGATTGAGAATACCGCAACTATCGATAACTACACCGATAAGAACCACCTGCCTAACACCGGTGGCGCTGGCTTCATCGCCATCGTCCTGGCTGGTCTGGCAATCATCGGTGGCGGCTTCTTCGCAGCACGCCGCAACTCCGCTAAGGCCTAAGCACTCAGTGCTAGCCTGCTAAACCATTGGGCTCGGAAAATTCTTCCGGGCCTTTTGGCTTGCGCCGCCCAGCGGGGAGGCGGCAAAAATCCCCGCCCCTTTTTATTGCCCTGAATAAGACGGGGCGTTGTACAATTTCATACTGATTACTGTGTACCGGGCAGTCCCTAGAACCCGGTTGAGCTTTATCTCTTTTCCATTCCCTATATCCAACTAAATACATAGATCTAGAGGACCACCATGACCGAACAGCTTGCCAAGCACCGCAAGACGGAAAAACAATCACTGTTCAAGCGCGTATTTTTGCCCCTGCTGCTTGTCATCGTTGGTCTTCTTGTCATGCTGTATCCGGTCTATGCCACGCAGTGGAATAACGTGCAGCAGCAAAAAGTAGCGGAGCGCTACGAAGAAGACCTCAAAGAGATGACGCCGGAGGAAAAGAACGAGGCGCTGGAAGAGGCACGTCGCTACAACGACGAGCACGGTGATGCACCGATTCTGGACCCGTGGCTGGCGCGCGTGAGCGAAGACAACGTGGCCTATCAGGAATACTTGAAGCAGCTAAGTGGTAGCTCCGCGATGAGCCAGGTGGTTATCCCGTCTATCGATTCGAAGCTTCCGGTCTACCACGGCACGGACGATAAGACCCTGCAAAAGGGCTTGGGCCACCTCTTTGGTTCCGCGCTTCCGGTCGGCGGCGAAGGCCATCACTCCGTGATTACGGGTCACACGGGCTTGTCCAACGCAACGCTGTGGGACAACCTGGTGGACGTGGAAAAGGGCGATGCTGTCTACGTCTCTACCTTCGGCGAGAAGATGAAGTATGAGGTCCACGATATTGAGGTGGTCCTGCCGGAAGAAACCGATTCGCTGCAGCCGCGCGAGGGCGAGGACCTGCTAACCCTTATTACCTGTACGCCGTACGGCATCAATACCCACCGCCTGATGGTGCATGCCCACCGCGTGCCGATGGACCCTGATGAAGATCACGTCTTTGAAGACAAGGCCAGCTTCATGCAGTGGTGGATGTGGCTGCTTATCGCCTTGGCCATTGCCATTATCGCCGGCATGATCTGGTGGGTGCGCAGCATGAAGCGCAAGCAGAATGCTGGCGAAGAGGCTAAGGGGGCGTCGGAAAGCGAAGGCGCTGCTGACGCCGGCACCGCCCACCCCGTAAGCGAGGACGAAGACTAAGCCCGCGCACTTAAATCCCCAGTCGTTTCCATGCGGAAGCGGGTGGGGATTTTTCCGACGTTATAGTGGACTACATGAACGCGCATTTTGACGCCGAGGCCCACCGACAAATGGGCGTAGAAGCCGATGTTGTCCTGCGCCTGGGCATGCTGCTCATGGGGGCGGGTACCTCGGGGTACCGCGTGCTGCGCGCGATGAAGCGCAGCGCCCGTGCCTTGGGTTTTAATAAACTCGACGCCACGGTGGGGCTTACGCAGATTACCTGTACCTTCCACCGTGGACCGCTGTTTCGCACCGTGATTTCCCGGCAGCATTCGCCGGCGGTGGACGCCTCGCGCATTGAGGCTATTGAGGATTTGACTCATAATCGCCTCTACGCGGGCATTACTGCCGAGGAACTTAGCGCGATGCTCGACCAAATCGAGCACGACGTGCGCAAGCGGTGGGGCCGCATCATCTTGTCGCTCGCGGCCGCGGTGGCCTGTGGTGCGTTCGCGTTCCTGAACTCTTTCCCGCTCGAGGCCCTCGGCCTGGTGGCGGTGGCGGCCTTCGCCGGTCAGTTCATGCGGCATGTGGCCTTAAGCAATCACGTGCACCAGATCGGCGGCATCGTGGCTGGGGGAGTAACCGCCAGCCTGGTGTTCTTTGCCATCACGGAGTTCTTGGGCCTTATCGGTGCGGCCGATCCCAGCAACTTTTCCTCCGGTTATGTGGCCGCCGTGCTCTTTTTGATTCCTGGTTTCCCGCTGTTCTCCGCGCTCATTGATATGGCGCGCTTTGATTTCGACGCCGGCTTAGTCCGACTGGCCTATGCCTTCTGTGTCATCTTCGCAGCTACTTTTACCGTCGCTATGGTTAGCTGGCTTACCGACCTTAATCCTGAGCCGCCCGTTCCCGCCACCAACCTGCGCTGGTACTGCTTCGCCTTTGTTGCCAGCTTCTGCGGCATTGCAGGCTTTGCTTTCTTGTTTAACTCTTCGCGCCGTATGGTCCTAGTCGCCGCGGCCGTGGGCACCGTGGCCAACGGCGTACGCCTCGGTCTCCTGGAGCTTGGCACCACCCCGTATTTCGCGGCCTTTGTGGGCGGAACCATCATCGGTTTGCTGGGCGCGGTGGCTTCTAAGGCGGCGCGCCTGCCGCGCATCACCACGACGGTGCCGGCCGCGGTCATCATGATTCCGGGTGTCACCATGTTCCGTGCGGTCTATTACCTCAACGCCGGCGAAATGGATCATGCGGTGGCGAACGTTGCCACCGGCATGATGGTTGTTGCCTCCATCGGCGCGGGGTTGGTGCTATCCCGCCTGCTAACGGACCCGGACTGGGCACTTGGCCGACTCATTGACTTCAGCCATCAGCCGCCGCCGAAGCCTTAAGCGCTTGCCGACGCCCCCTTTTGCCCACCCGTTCCTGTGTTCTTTAAGGAGCCCCGTTAACTTTAAGTTTCTTTAAGAAATCTTGTAGGGGTGGCCCTAAATGGGCAGTGGGCTGGGGGTATAGGGTTCCTGCCCGGGTTTCTCTCCAATTTTTATCTTAAGTGTGGCTGTAAAAAAGGCCTTTAACCTTATAAAAAGCTGCCTAAAGAATTGCACCCTGAGGAAATCTTGGGTATTATTTTAAGCATTCGCAAAGGTTACTGGTAAAGAGCTAAGAAACGCCCCTAAAGATCCCTTAGACCAGCGATTCTTGGCAAATTCCCTGTCGTAGACAGCTGACCTGTGCGGGCACGCTATCTCTTGACAAAGAAGAAATATATGAAAAAGCACTATTCCCTTCCTACCTCGGTGCTCGCGGTTGCTTTGTGTGCTGGCCTTGCCACTCCACTTGCCACCGCGGATGAGCGCGTTATTTCCGGCAACGACCGGGACGTTAATGCCTCCACCGTGGATTCTTCGCGTTCTATTGACGTGACGTTCCGTAAGATTCCGCTTAATCCTTATGATGACCGCGACCCTAATGCTTTACCTGATGGTGGGGTAGAGGGGCTTACTTTCACGCTTTCTAAGGTCAAAGGCATTGACGTTAAGACTGAGGATGGTCGCGACGCTGCCAAGAAGATGACCGTGAAGAAGGCGCGTGAGGCCGGACTGGACAAGGTTGCCTTCGAGAATACTGACTCCGAGGGCAAAGCCTTGTTCACCGGTCTGCACCCGGGCCTGTACCTGGTGGAGGAGTCTGCCCCGGATTCTGAGCATGACTATCGCCTTTCGGAACCGAGGCTGATTATTCTTCCGCTGGGCAATCCGACTGGTACGGAGTTTGAGTATGATTCGGTGGCTGTTATGAAGGGTCGTCCTTCTACTCCGCCGACTCCTCCTACTGTTCCTCCGACTGAGCCGGATACCCCGGGCGAGACGACTACTCCGAAGCGTCCACCGCGGGAGAATACTCCTCCGGGTGAGCGCACCACCCATCCTGACCGTCCTGGTAGCACTGCCGAGCGTGACGTAGAGGTTTTGGGCCAAGAGCCGCCAGAGGGTGGTTCCGGTACCGGTTCCCGTAGTCACAACTCGGGTGTCTTGGCCTCTACCGGTGCTAGCGTTCTCGGCCTTATTGGCTTCGGCGCAGTGCTGATTATCGCTGGCCTTTGGCTTTCTCGTCGTAAGAAGGGTGAAAGCTAGTGAATAAGAATTCCCTTCCCTCTCTATCCCCAATTGGAGCTACAGTGTCTCATCTTAAGAATTTTGCCATGAGCGCCTCTCGCGGCTCTATGGCTGTATTTATCTTTGGTGTCGTAGCTGCCTTGGTTGGCGCTATGATGCTCCTTGCTCCTGCTGGTTATGCACAGGAGGAAACCGAAGCTGAAGTAACCGAGGCTGATGTAGCTGAGACTTCGCTGGATCAGGAAGAGCCCGCACAGGCTAGCGAAGCCGAAGAGCAGCCGGTTCTTTACCAGGATCCGATTAGTGTTGAGCGTGACGGCGATATTGACACTGTGACGATTGATGACCGGGAGTTCGGTGCATGGCACGACAGCTTCTCTGGGGAAGAGAAGGTCTCCGATGACGCGCTGTACGGCATTAGCCGCAAGTCCGATGCTGGCATCGATGAAATCGTCGAGGTAGAAGCTGACGGCGATGTTGTTGATGAAGATGCTTATGGCTTCGTCCATGATGACGATGCTGATCTGGACAAGATCGTTATTGATTACTACGGCTTGAAGACCACTCCGCCGGAGACGTTGACTTTGAAGGTTAAGTCTTCCGAGGAGGGTGAGTACTCGATCTTGGATGCGGATGATATTCCGGCTAAGGCTGATGTTCAGGATGCTGGTTTCTTGCCGGATCCTTCTGCTGAGGAGCAGGAGAAGATTGATAAGGCCAACAAAGAAAACCGCGCAATCGATACCACCCCGGATGCTGGTGGAACGCGACGGATTGAGCTGAATTATGTCAGTGTTCAAGACTCCGTAACCAACAATCCAATTTTGCAGACGGAGATCGGTGGCGAAACTGTAGAAAAAACGTTGTTCCTTAACAAGATCATTATCCGCGACAACCGCGAGAATTTGACCCGTGGTCTTGACGAAGGCCCTATCGTTCTGCGGAAGTGGAACAAAAATGACAAGCGATTTACCGAGCTGTGTCGGATGGATGGTGCTTTCAAGAACCAGGCGGTTAAGGTTCTAGAGAAAACCAACGGTAAAGCAAGCGTCATTGAGATCGATGCTTCAAAGTGTAATCAGGACAATGCCAATACTGGAAAAAAGTTCGTAGACTTTTATACTGGCTACGGAGACATCGTTGATGTCAAGCTTGGAGCGACACCGAATAGCACTGCAAACGACTTTGACGTTTATTTCTGGGCAAACCCGACCAAGGGCAAGTCTGCGGGGGAGGTTTCTTATCCAAGCAATGACGTAGAGGCAGAGACCTGGACTAAGGACTACGCGGATGGCAAACTTAGTACTTCGGTATCGCCAGTAGACGGTTCGCGCAGCGATTTTGACATCGAAATGGAGCGTACCTTCGATGACGGAGCCATTCTCGATGATGAAGTTACCGCTCAGATCGGTCATGTGAATGGTGCGTACCTTGATAATGATGTAAGCACGCCTAAGCTCAAGGTCCTTGATGCTAGTGGAAACGTCATTAAAGAGCTGGAGGGAAAGGCCCAAGAGGACTACCCGGTAACCACGGACGTAGAAAACAGTGACTGGTGGGGCGGTCTTACGTTTACTGGCCTAAAAGGCACTGAGGTGCCAAAGGGCGGAAAAATCGTTGTTGACATGGGATTCCGCAAGAAGGCGACCGCTCCAGTCACGGATGAGATGAACCCAAAGCCGCTGGGCCCGGGAGCTCTTGCTGCAAATTACTCCTCGCCGAATAACACCTTTGAGCTCATCTCTGAGGACATTACCGCTAGCTCCACGACCGTCAGCCGTAAGAGCCCGTTTGAGGACAAAATTACCGTCGGTTCTCGTGCCCAGTTTGAGGGCGCCGAGGTGACAGTAAATGCTCCTAATAGCATTGTGGGAATCGAAGGCTACACCTTCGATATCACGTCGAATTCCGAGGGAACTACCGGCCTTCAGTCTGGATACTCGCTGGGCAAGCAGTTGGTTGCGCGTAGCTCCGACGCTGTGACCTACAAGGTCTTCCCGATGAAGGATGGCAAGAAGGTCGATAGTGCATTGATCGAGGAAGGTACTGAAATTGTAGTTAAGTCTGCGTTCAGTGCAGTTCCGGAAAAGTCTGAGACGACTGTGAAGCTAAAGGGCAAGGACATTGCCAAGACTGAATCCGGTGGTTGGAGTTACGGCGAAGGAACAACTGAGCTGTTCCCAATGCGAGGTATCACTGTTGCTAACGGCGATATCTTCCGAAACTCTGCCGGTCCATTCCAAATTGAGGATCAAGATGGAGTCGTCATGTTTGGCGGCCTGTGCGTTGAACCGCATTTGGGCTACCCTGGTAACAACCCGAGCAAGGATCCTAAGGATTGGTATCAATTCCCAGTGGACCGAAGCCCGGTCGATGGCACCCGTTCGATCACTGAGGATCGCCAGCGTGCAATTAGCTACATCGTAAACTCTTTGGCGTACAAGGAGAATGATTCGGGCAAGGCTAAGACGACAATTCGCGCGAATGCAAAAGCAATCGCACAGGAAGCTGGTCTGGACAAGCTTAATAGTGACCAAGCATTCGAAGCCGCTTACGTTGCTGCACTAAAGCTTGCTGGTTACACCGACGAGATTTTGGAAAGCAGCTATGCGAAGAATCCGCATCCGCTCAATATCAAGGCGCGCAACCTTCGCTACGAGATCTATGGTCGCGGCGACCGTATCGTGGACTACTTGTTGAATGAAAAGGATCTCAGCAATGAGGCCATCAACTACCAAATGCTGAAATACAAGCACAAGGTGGATGACGGTTACGGTAACATTACTGCAGTCCAGACCATCCTTATCCCTGGTCGTGGAGATGAAGGAAATTCCGCGATGAGCACTACTGCAACCTTGGAGAAGGGTAATTTCGGTGAGCAGCGCGTAAACAGGGCGAACCTGAGCAACGCAGATATGGCGTACGACCGTATCGACTACCGCGGACTTGGAAACCAGGATTACCAACTGAAGACTGAGCTTCATCGAGTAGGCGCAGATGGCTCTTCCGATGAAGGTGTGGTTTGGGAATCCACCAAGAACGTTTCTGCAAAGGGCTCGGGCTCCTGGGACATTGAGGTTGACCTTAAGACTCTAAGAGACGAAAAGAAGTTGGAGCCAGGTCGCTATGTATTCTTCGAAACGGTTGTACGCGATGGCAATGTTGAGGTTGTAAGTCACCGTGACATCGCTGATAAGGGGCAGAGTTTCTGGATTGAGGACAAGCCCGAGCAGCCTACTCCTGAAAAGGGCCGACTCACCATTACCAAGGTCTCGGCGGATGGCGACAATCCGGATGATTACAAGCCGGTCAAGGGAGCCAAGTTCGAAGTTCGTCGCGATGGTGAGGAGACAATCGAGATGACCTCGGATGACCTTCAGACCTTCACAGCTGAAGGACTCGATCTCGATACTGAATACACCTTGGTGGAGGTACAAGCTCCTGCACGTGGAGATGGCGAGAATTACCAGCTTCTGCCTGAACCGTTGAAGTTCCGCCTGGATTCCGATCCTGAAAAGGGTCTGCAGTTCTGGTCCAAGGAAAAGAACACTTACGTGAGCGAGCAGAACTTCCCAGTCATGGAAGTTGCGAACAAGGTAGACGGAAAGGCAATCGTCGGCACCGCTACCATCGCCAACGTCTGGATTGGTGACCTGCCTAAGACTGGTGGTAACGGTATTGCTCCGTGGCTGCTTCTGGGTGGCGTGATTATGGCAGCGGGTGCGCTGTTGGGTAATCGCCGTCGCGCATAGTAGAAGCACTGGTCCTGCTGTGGCCTGCAGCATTGGCAGCGTGAGCTGCTAGGGCAGTAGAAACGCCTGTGGCCCCCGGTTCCTTTCGGAGCTGGGGGCCACAGGCATCTCTCATGTCGTTTCCATGTATCGGCAGCTGCCGCCCTGTGGAAACTGCAGGGGTTCTCTCTCATATGCGCTCTCTCAAACGCACAATCTCAGTATGGGGCACTGGGCTGTAGCGGCCATGGGGTCCGGCTGTTGGGTTGCTGTTAGTGGCTGGGAATGGGGTGGGGAGGGCGTCGGAAAGCGGGGCAGAGGCGGATGTGTGTAACATTGGCGCGTGAAAGTGACGTAGAATATAACTGGTTTCTGTAGGTTTGAAGGTATGCGCGCAGTCAGGCTGCGCCGTTTCACCTGCTTGTAGAGCTACAGAATCGAGGTGAGGAGCATGTCTCCTCTCACAGCCCAACCCCCAGCCAGCGACGCCTCGCCGGCACGGGTGGAAGATACAGAAGATACAAAGCGCCAGCATCGCTCGGCCATTAAGGCGGCGTTTATCGGCACCTTTATCGAGTGGTTCGACTATGCGGCGTATATTTATATGTCCGCGATTATTTCCCGGGTGTTCTTTCCAGAGATGGAAGGACGCCGCGCGCTGATTATGACGTTTGCGCTCTTCGCGCTGTCGTTCCTGGTGCGGCCGGTGGGTGGCATCGTGTGGGGCCACTTTGGTGATAAATACGGGCGCATCCATACACTGACGGTGTCTATTGTGATGATGTCGGTGGCAACAGCGTGCATTGGTTTCCTGCCGGGCTATGCCACCATCGGCTTTGCCGCCTCCATCTTGCTATTGCTGTGCCGCATGGTGCAGGGCTTTTCCGCCGCTGGCGAGTATGCGGGCGCGGCCACGCACCTGGCTGAGATTGCCCCGGCCGGCAAGCGTGGCATCTATTCGGCGGTGGTGCCGTCCGCGACGGCCTCGGGCCTGCTCTTGGGCTCGCTCATTGCGGCATTGCTGACTGGTGTGCTTGATGATGCCGCCCTGGAATCCTGGGGTTGGCGCGTACCATTCCTGATTGCGCTGCCTTTGGGACTGTATGGCCTGTGGATTCGCCGCAACACGGAGGAGTCCTCCCACTTTGAGGACCAGGACGAGCCAGAGGAGTCCCCGCTGCGCGAGGTTCTGAAGTACCCCAAAGCCCTGGCCATTGCCTTTGCGGGTGCGGTGCTCAATGCCATTGGCTTCTACGTCATTTTGACCTACCTGCCCACTTACCTGTCGGAGGAGCTGGGCATGGCCGCGACGCCGGCGTTTATTGCGTCCTCGGTGGCGTCCGCGTTCTATGTGGGCTTTGCCCTGCTCACCGGCATGCTTTCGGATCGTCTTGGTCGCCGCACGACGATGCTCTGCGCGGCCGCGTTCATGGGCGTGACCATCATTCCGGCTTTCATGCTTCTCGACGGCGCCGGGCTCTTCCTCGTCATTATCATCCAGGTCTGCCTGGGCGGGGTGCTGGCGCTTAACGACGGCGTCCTGCCCTCCTTCCTTTCCGAGCAATTCCCCACGCATGTGCGGCTGTCTGGCTTCGCGCTGACGTTTAATACCGCCAACGCCGTATTCGGTGGTACCGCACCGATGATTGCCACCTGGCTTATCGACGTCACTGGCCTCCAGCTCGCCCCCGCTTTCTACTTGGTGGCCGCAGCACTGGTGACCGGCATCGCGGTTCTCTTCGCCTCAAAGAAGAATAAGTTGCATGAGTAGCACCTTGCGGTAGTCCAAAACGCCTGCGGCCCTCGGAACCTAAATGGAACCGAGGGCCGCAGGCGTCTCTCTCTACAAGGTGTTTCCATGTATCGGCTTAAAGCCGCCCTCTGGAAACTGAGGGGTTCTCTCTATCTCTCTCGTATGCGCTCTCTCAAACGCATGATTTAAGTATGGGGTACGGGGCTGCTACTGCAATGGATTGCGCCTGATAGGTCGCTGCCAGTTGCTGAAAGTTTACTGTTAGCCCCGTCTGCCCATTGTTCCTAGTAGTCGTAGCTTTCGGCGGTATTGGCATTCGCCCCTATGCGCTGCAGGTGCGTGCGGCGCTTCAAGCGGATGGCTGGGCGGGCTGCCATGCCCAAGCTGCCGAGAAGGTAGAAGACGGTGGCGACCATTGACATGCCGGCCAGCGTCAGCACCGAGCCAAGGATGAAGACCACGGAGATGGCGATGTCGTTGGCGATGGAAAACGTCTCGTACTTGTTTTTAATTTTGATTTCGTTGTTCTGTCCGAGCTTAATCTTTAGGTCGGGATCCTTTTCCTGTTCTGACATGATGTCTCCCACCCTGCCAGAGAGGAAAAGGCCTTGTCGAACCATGTTTTTGTGGGATTATTGGAACATTCCCCAGATGGTGGCGAAGAGCACGATAAGACCCATGATCGCCACGAAATAGTTGGTCTTATTACTCCGGAAGCGCGCCAGTGCCTCCACGCGGTAGATGACCCAGATGGGCAGCAGGTAGGTCATGAAGGCGAAGAAGACGCCGCCTACGACGGAAATCATATCCAGGATGGAGGGGTTGAAAATGCCCACCAGGGAGGTTGCGACAAAGATGAAGAGGTAGGTCCACAGGTCGAGCGTGCGCGTAGACATCTTTTTCGTGGCCTTTGGCGCGGCCAGGTTGAAGAGGTATTGGGTGCCCTCGATGGTGCCCAGGGCGTGGCCGAAGTAGGAGGAGGCCACCGCACAGATCACGACGATGGGCGCCATGTAGGCCATAAACGGCGTGCCCGTTTCGTTGGCGAAGTAGGAGAGCACCGGCAGGTTCTTGTCATTAGCCTCCTGCATGCCGTCCGCGCCCATGGCCAGGGCGCAGGACCAGACAAAGAACATGGTGAAGATAGTCAGCAGGATGGCGGAGTTGCGGATGACCTTATCGGACTGCGCGTGGTGGTCCGCGCCGTATTCCTTCTCCATGCCCAGGGAGAACTGGGAGATGGCGGCAACGAAAGAGAAGGAGAAGACCAAGACCGGAAGGATGAGGATGATGGCCTTGAGCACGCCGCCGGCGCTGTGGTCGCCGGCCTCCAGGAAGGAGCCCAAGTCCCATTGCGGGATGAGGTAGAGCGATACCGCTGCGAGCGCCACGATGAGCGGGTAGACCACGAACTGGGCAATCTTGAGCATGATGGCGTTGCCAAAGGCGAGTGCGAGTGTCATGAGGCCCACGCACAGCGGCGCCAGGATGTAGCGGGAGATATCCGGCCCGCCCAGCTGGTTGACGATGAAGCTATCGACCGTATTCGTAATCGATACGCCGTAGATAAGCACCACCGGGAAGATGGTGAACCAGTAGATGATTGCCAGGATGATGCCATTGCCGCGGCCGAAGAAGTGGGTGAGTACAGCGAGGACATCTTCGCCGTGTAGTGGGGAATAGCTGATGATCCAGGAGAACGCGCGGTGGGCCAGGTAGGTCATCGGGAAGATGAGCAGGGTAGCCACAAGCAGTGGGATGAAGCCGAAGCTGCCGGCCGAAATCGGCAGGAAGAGGATGCCTGCGCCTACGGCAGTGCCGAAGAGTGTGATGGTCCATTGGCTATTGACGGCCTTATTGGTGGTCACCCGGTTGCTGTGTGAAGTACGTGCGCTGCCGGTGGTGGGTGGGCTGGCTGGTGAAGCAGGCGCATTCGCAGTCGCGTGAGACATAGAATTCATCCTCCAGTTTTTGTGAACGAGACAACATACACAATCTATCTGAAGGTTATGGAGAACGAAAGCAAATTTGTGATCTAAGTTAAATAAATGTAAAAGACCGCCGCACCAAGGGTGGTGCAGCGGTTATTGGGAATCTTGTTAAGGTGTCGCAGCTAGTCCGCGATCAGGTTTTCTTCCTTCAAGAAATCCAGCGCCACGGTGGTGTAGTCCTCGCCGTCGACGTCGACGCGGGCGTTGAGTTCCTGCATCTTTTCGTCGGTAAGCAGCTGCGAAAGAGGAGCGAAGAGCTCTGCAATTTCTGGGTGCTCGTCCAGGGCCTCGGTGGGAGCATCTGGAGCGGAGTGATGACGTGTATGGGGAGGGGGAACATGAAGGAAGGCCGCTGCACCGTTTGATGGTGCAGCGGCCTTCTGGAAGTGACTGGCTAGGAAACTATGTCCCTAGGGCAGAAGTGGGGTGTTCTTAGAACAGGCCCTCAGCCTTCTTGCCGGTGTCCTTCAGGGTGTGCTCGCGGGAGTCAACGTTCTGGTCGTTGTGCTTGGAGTCATCACCCTTGATGCGGGAGGTCTGGGTTACCTGGATGTTGTTGATGAGGCGGCCTTCCTTGGTCTTGCCGTCGCCGAAGTCCAGGTTAGCGATGCGGGCCTCTTCGCCAGCGTTAATCGGGTTAGCCAGGGTTACCTCGAAGGAGCGGGTGGAGGTCTTCTCGTTGAAGCCCAGGTCACGGATGTGAGCGCCGTTGGAGGAACGCGGGGTGATGAGGCGGTCAACGCCCTTCGGGCCCTTAGCGGTCTTCACGTCAACGCGGAACTGGGTAGCTGGGAACTCGCCGTAGTAGCGCTCGGAGCCAACGTTCTTAGCGCGCAGAGCAACGGTGCCTGCGAAGCCAGCGTGCTTAGCGCCGGAAACGGTCAGGTAAGGCTCGAGGTCGAGCTTGTGCTTGGAGTCCTTCTTGTCCTCCTTGGCATCAACCTCTTCCTGCTTCTTCTTGTCAGCAGCCTCTTCGTTCTTGCCCTCTGCCTCGGAGACCTTCTCGGTTGCTTCCTTGGCGTTGCCCTCGGACTCCTTGACGACCTCTGCGTCAGCCTCGAGGTTCTTGTCCTCTTCAACAACCTTCGGGTCGTTGACATCGGTGGTGTTCTGAGCGTCCTTGTTAGGAGCGTAGGAGTCAGAAAGCTTATCGTACAGCTTGACGCGAACCTCGTTTTTTACCGGCTGCATTGCGTTCCATGCGGTCGGGGTGGACCAGGTGCCGTTTGGCTTGCAGTACTGCTGGGTGCCGGTCATGTTCAGCACGCGGAAGCCGTAGGTAGCTTCACCGGTGTGGTTTGGCGGAACGTCGTAAGGTCCGATGGACTGGCCAGCATCCCAAGACAGGGAGTAGGAAGCGCTAGCACCAATCTTGGTGGCGATCTCGTGAGAGATGCCGAAGGAGCCTTCAGCGCCCTTCTTGGAGCCCTTGCCGCCCAGGTTCATGGACGTGGTCTCGGTGCGGTCACCGTTGACGGAAAGGGAGATGGACTGAGACTTGGACAGATCCTGCTGCAGCGGGATGTCCTTCTTGGTCTGGTTGGTGGTGGAGATGGTGCCGGCCGGCAGGAAGCGGTCGGAGACCTTGTAGACCACGGTGCGGTGGTCCTCCCACGGGTTACATACCGGGCGAGGGTTCAAGATGTTCGCCTTCATGTGGTCGGAACCGTGGGTGGTGTGGATGATTGGCAGGTCCGGGTTCAGGGCCGGGGTCTCCGGGTAGGACTCGGTCTGGGTAGCTGCGCCAGCCAGCGGTGCCGCGAATGCGGTGCCGGCGACGATGAGGCCGGCGGTCAGGCCGGTCATGCGACGACGAATCGACATATAGAACTTCTCCTAGGCAGGTAGAAAATGAATGAACTTATGAATGAAATCCAGCAACTCTCAATGTTGCGCTAAGAAAACGCTAAAACAGGCTCAGAATTAATTCATCTCTTAGATGTCTATATATTTGCCACCCCGGCGGGTGGGTATTTTTTATATAGACCAACCTGTTTATTGGTGTTTGTTCCCGCTAAGCGGCTGATAGTACGTGCAAAAATATTGATGGATGATTGTCTATACAATCGAGAATCGGCACGAAGGGAGTGGGCCCCTATATGGGGGTGTTTTGGCGGCCTCTGGAAGGCGTTTGGGGTCCCGTTAAAAGGTTGTGGACACGTCACAATATGCGTCGTACGCTGCATTTAAGCGGGGTAGGGAAGGGTTATAAAATGCCCGCTAGTGAATGTTACGTGTCGTAAGTTATGGGCGTTTACATGGCAGAGGTTGGTGTATTTTGCAACAGGAACCTGCCGGGGCCTTCCGCTGAGGGGTGGCGAGTAGGGCTAGAAAAGGGCGGCTTCGGCAATAAGCATGAGCGCCGCGCAGATGGCCACGATGATGACGATGCGGTTGAGGAGGTGCCTATCTATAAATCGGTTGAGGTAGTTGGCGGCAATGAGACCCACGACAACAAGGGGGAAATAGGCCGCCGCTGCGGTCACCTGGGTGCCGCTGATCTGCCCATTAAATGCCAGAATTATAAGAGAAATTAAGGTTCCGAGGACAAAGGTGCCCGCCAAGGTGCCGCGGGTGCGGTTTGGGTCGAAGCGCTTCATGATGAGCGCCATGGGCGGGCCGCCGATGGAGGTCGAGGTGCCCAGGATGCCGGAGGCTACGCCGGCGATGAGCGTATTGGCGGTGGTAGGGCGAGGGCTCCAGCCCAAGCTGGATAGCGTCATAGCAAGGAGCACGGCGCAGCCGATAAAAATGGACAGCCCATCGGGGGAGAGGCTGGCGATTGCCCACGCGCCCACCAGAGAACCGGGAATACGAGCGAGGGAAGAGATTCCTACGACACGCCAGGACGTCTCGCGGAAAGTGCGTGCGAGCGTATAGCTGGAAATGCACAGTGCGAGCAGCAGAATGAGCGTGGGCACTAGATCAGGTCTAATGAGCGCGATAATGGGCGTGGCAATGGTGCCTAAGCCAAAGCCGATGGTGCCCTGAGTAATGGTGCCGGCGAGGATGAGGACGCCGATGAAGATAGAGGACCATGCGTCCATAGAGATTCCCAGAAACATAACGAGGGCTAAGTGTATCCGGGATCGGGCTGCTTTCTGAAACTATTAGAGGCGGGCGGTGGCCTTCTCATTGGCGGCGATTTCCTCTAAGCGCTCGGCCGGGCACATGCCGGCAACGATGACCGCGGAACCGCCAGCGGCTAGGGGCTCGAGCACGGCGCGGGAGAAAGACTCATTATCGGACCAGCCGGTAGAAAGCAGGCGCTCGGCGGATGCGGGGGCATCGACAAGCTGGGGCAGCGGTTGGGTTTCGGCGAAGTACTGATCACCATAAAAGCGCACGGTGGGGCCAAAATCGATGGCGCCGGTGGGCAGCTCCCCGCCGGACTCTACGACGCCGCGGCCAAAGGGGTCCTCGCTGATGAGCACGATGTCGGCCTGGGGTTGGCGCTCGTGGGCGGCCGCGTAGCGGGAAGGGGAGGTAAAGACGACGTCGGCAAGCGCGGCAGACTCGCCAAAGCTATAGGAAGGGCCAGAGGCGAGCGCGCCTAAGGCCACAACGGCCGCCTGCCACGAGGAAGGAAGATCGATGGCGATGGTGGAATCCGCCTCTAGGTCGAGCTCTTCTTCCAACATATTGGCGATCTTGGCCACCCAATTGTCGAGCGTTTGCGCGGAAAAATCCATGCGCGCGCCGGTGGCCTCGTTATATACGGTAAGCCGCGGGGAGGCGGCGTCGGCACGCAAAAGATGGGCGAGTAGTTCCATACCCGCCCATCGTAGGGGAGAAGTGCTAGTTCACGCAGCGCGGGCCGTCGCCACCAGCGTCGATCTCCGGGGAAACCTTGGCGGTACCGAAGTCATTGCCCGGGGTGCCAACCGGCTGGCTGGAGGTGTCTTCCTCCGGCTGCTCGTCGCTGGCTTCCTCATCGGAAGGCCCCTGGTAATCATCGGTAGCAACCACGATGAGGGTGTCATCGTCGAGCTGCGGATTCTCTGCCACCGGCAACCCACCCAGCTTCTTGGCCAGGGCCTTAGCATCCTCGCTCGTCGGATCGGCGGCGACGACCTGCGACTCGCTGTAGATGCCCGGCTGCGCGTTCGCGGAGCGCTCTACCGTGTAGCCCTTGCCCTCCAGCCAGGAGCCGATGCCGGCGGCCAAGCCATCAATATTGCCAGCGTTGAGGACGTGAATATTGATATTCGGATCGACGTCCTTGTCCGCCTTTTCTTGCTTGTCCTTATCTTCGGCCTTGGACTCATCGGTGGCTTCATCATGGGTCTTGGCTAGGTCATCCATGAAGCGGTGGACCTCGGCGGCATCGATGGTGACGATGGATTCGCCATAATCGCCCTGGCCGTCGATGGAGGTTACCGGGATAGTGGTGAAGGTGACATTGCCGCCGGCAAGGCCGGCCAGCTGGGTGACAAAGCCCATGATGTCCCAGCCCTCATCGATGACCACGGAGCGCTCTACCGCCTTGGCAATCTTGGACAGCTTGGAAGGATTAGCCAGGGTGTCATTGTCCAGGATCTTATTGACCAGGGACGCCATGAAGGCCTGCTGGCGCACGATGCGGTCGAGGTCGCCGCGCGGGAGGTTATAGCGCTGGCGCACGAAAGCCAGGGCCTTGGCGCCGTCGAGGGTCTGCTTGCCCTTGCTGAACTTAGCGCCAGACATGTCATCATCAACGTCATCGTTGAGGCAGACATCTACGCCATCGACGGCATCAGTCAGCAGGGTAAAGCCCAACAGGCCTACCTCGGCGTAGTGATCAATAGACACACCGGTCAGGGTGCGCACCATGGCCAGCAATCCTTCGCGGCCGGCTTCGACGCCCTGCTTTTCGATGTCCTTATCCGAGTGCGGCTTCTTTTTGCCCTTGGCCTCGGCCTCGGCATTCTCCTGCTCCAGCTCTTCCACCTTGGCGTTCTTGTGGGAGGCGAAGACGGCATTCATCTTCATATTGCCGTAGTCCGGATCCTTGACATAGGTATCGCGCGGAATGGATACGGCGGTAGCGCGGGAACCGTCCTCCGGAACGCGGATGAGCATCATGGTGTCGGTATTTTCCTCACCATCGGCCACGCCGGCGTGCAGGTCCGCCAATTCCTTCTCAGAGAGGGGGTCGCCCTTGGCATCGGTACGCGAATCCTTGCCCACCAGCAAGATATCCACCGCGCCATCGAGCGAGTCACCGGACAAGCCTTGGCCGTCCAGGGACAAGTCCGTGGCCGAAGACATGCCATTATCCAGCCGACCCACGGTGGCATAACCCACGCCAGATACGACCAGGATCAAGGCAGACAGGAGTGCCACGATCGCCTTGATGGCCGTGGAACCTTTTTGCTTTACCGCACTAGCGGCAGAGGGGGCCGGCTGGATGGTGCGCGCCCGGCGAGTGTTCTCAGAAGTCACAAGTGGAGGCTTTCTAGATTGGTGGGGATCTGGAGACAGTTTAGGGCAGAAAAGCCAAAAATTAGTGATCCGCGTCCGATTTCGCGTGTTCGGGCAGTGTCCCTGCCCAGTGCGAGGAGCGCCTGTGACTAAGCTCGGGGCCATTGTGACTACACCAAATCAATCCCCGCTGGCCGTGATCACCGTGACCTATAGTCCCGGTGAATACCTCGGTAGTTTTTTGGACTCCCTGCCGGGCGCCTGCGCCCGCGGCACCAAGGTCGTGCTTGCGGATAATGGCTCCACCGACGGCGTGCCCGAGGCCGCGGCCCGCGAACGCGCCGGGGTGGACTTTCTCGATACCGGCGGGAATATCGGCTACGGCGCTGGCATGAATGCGGGTGCCCGCTTCGCCCGCGAGCACGGTGACGTGGATGAGGAATTTTTCCTTATCTCTAATCCCGATGTCACCTTTACCCCGGGATCTATTGACCAGCTCATCGAGTGCGCCCGCCAGTGGCCGGATGCTGCGGCCGTGGGCCCGCGCATCGTGGAACCGGATGGCAGCAATTATCCCTCGGCCCGCGCCGTGCCCACCGTGGCTACCGGCATTGGGCACGCACTCTTTTCTTCTATCTGGCCGTCCAATCCATGGTCGCGCGCCTACCGCGATGAAGCCGATATGACCGCTCAGCGCCCGGCCGGATGGTTATCCGGTTCCTGCCTTCTTGTGCGCTGGGAGGCCTTCGACGCCATCGGCGGGTTTGATGAGCGCTATTTCATGTACCTCGAAGACGTGGACCTAGGAGATCGCTTCACGCGCGCCGGCTACCAAAACATCTTCTGCCCGGAGGCCGTCATCAGCCACGCCAAGGGGCATTCCACCCAAGCGCACGCCGGAGCGATGCTGCGCGCCCACCACAACTCCGCCTATCGCTTTCAGGCAGACCGCCACCCCGCATGGTGGCAGGCCCCGCTGCGTGGCGCGTTGTGGCTGGGGCTGCGAGTCCGCGGGCTGATTGCCTCAGCCTCGGCACGTTCTTAAGAACCGGTGCGCGTGCCGTTGACCTGGATTGCGCGCCATACGCTCTACACTGTCCCTCAGAAAATCACAGAATAAAACTGTCCGCATACATAAGGAAGACTATGACTGAAGCAGCCACCACCCACGGTGCCAGCACGGATGCAGTGATTCTCGTCGGCGGCCGCGGCACCCGCCTGCGCCCACTAACCATCGGTACGCCGAAGCCGATGCTGCCGACGGCAAACTACCCGTTCCTGCAGCACCTGCTCGCCCGCATCAAGGCCGCCGGCATCACACACGTCGTCATGTCTACCTCCTATAAGGCCGAGGTCTTTGAGGAGTACTTCGGTGATGGCTCCGAGCTGGGCTTGGAGATCGAGTACGTGGTGGAAGAGACCGCGCTGGGCACCGGCGGCGGCATCCGCAACGTCTACGACAAGCTGCGCAATGACACGGTCATGGTCTTCAATGGCGACGTGCTCTCCGGCATGGATCTGGAAGGCATCCTCACCACGCACCATGACAAGGACGCCGATGTCACCATGCACCTGCTCAACGTGGCTGACCCCCGTGCGTTTGGTTGCGTGCCGACCGACTCCAACGGTCGAGTTACCGCCTTCCTAGAAAAGACCGAGGATCCGCCCACCAACCAGATCAACGCCGGTTGCTATGTATTCAAGCGTTCCGTCATCGAGTCCATTCCGGCCAACCGCGTTGTTTCCGTGGAACGCGAAACCTTCCCAGGGCTCTTGGCTGAAGGCCGCCTGGTTGTCGGCCACGTAGACAACTCCTACTGGCGCGATATGGGCCGCCCGGATGACTTCACCCGTGGTTCCTCCGACCTGGTACGCGGCATCGCGCCTTCTCCGCTGATTGAGGGCAAGACCGGTGAGTCCCTGGTGGATCCCTCCGCCGGTATCGCCGGTGGCGTGCTGCTGCTGTCCGGTACCGCAGTGGGCCGTGGCTCCGAGGTGGGCGCGGGCTCCCGCCTGGAGGGCACCGTTGTCTTCGACGGCGTGCGCATTGAGCCAGGCGCCATCATCCACAACTCGATCATTGCCTCCGGTGCCCACATTGGCGCCAACGCGGTCATTGAGAACTGCGTCATTGGTGAAGGCGCCCACATCGGCGCACGCTGCGAGCTTCTCGACGGCATGCGTGTCTTCCCTGGCGTTTCCATCCCCGATGCCGGCGTGCGTTTTAGCTCCGATGCTTAACGCTTCCGCCGTGGCCAAGGCACTGCACTAGGCCCAGATGGGATAGGCCGAACTGAGGAAAATAGAGCCTCGGTTCGGCCTTTCTTTTATGGGGCCAGTCGCTGCGCCTAGGCGAACCGGCCGACATGGTGCGGAATCTTCATAGATGTGAAGCGCATGGATCCCTTCTTTGCGGGGTTGTGCGCGCGACACGCCGGGATTTCCTGAAAATTGTTGACAGAAAACGGGGTACCACTACATGTAGTACCCCCTACCTATACCCCCACAGGGGATCAGTTGTTACGGATGTGACGGATGGGGATCGTGTGCTGCGTTTTTGCCGGAAAGCGCGAAGAAGCCGCCAATTCGGGTTGACGATATTTAGTGATCCGGTGTGAAATTACATCAGTGAAAGAAACAGCGGCCGGCGCCGTTACTTCCACACCATCCCGGCGGGGTTACCCAAGGGGAATGTGGTGTACAGTCGGTCGCACTGATGAGAATTACCCAACCTCGGAGAAAGGAAAAGGCGTGGACAAAATGGCTAATAACAACGCCATTCTCCGTGGCGGTGCTGCTGCAGAGATGTCGCTCGATGAACTCTTCGGTGCCGTCGAGCAGGAGTGGCAGGACCAGGCGCTGTGTGCGCAGACCGACCCTGAAGCATTCTTCCCTGAAAAGGGAGGCTCTACCCGTGAGGCCAAGCGCATTTGCCAGGCCTGCGCGGTGCGCGATGAATGCTTGGAGTACGCGCTGGAGCACGATGAGCGCTTCGGTATTTGGGGCGGGCTATCTGACCGTGAGCGCCGCCGCCTCAAGCGCGAGATTGGATAATTAAGGTGTCCAGTAAGGCCCCTGGCTAGCACGCAATGTGTGGCCAGGGGCTTTTCTGCTGCGCCGCGAAATTTACCGGGGCTACCAGCTATAGCGCGGGTCCACTTCTTCGGGGTCCAAGTTGAGGTAGTTGGCCACCAGCGCGGTGATAACGGTACCCAGGAGCTCGGAGCGCTCGGACGGGGTGGAGGCGCGTTGCTCGATGGGCATGCGGAAAATGACCAAGCGTGCGCGGGTGGGCTGGCCCTCGGAATCTACGCCGGCAGGAACCACGCGGCCGAGGGGAACTGGACCATCGGCGATAATCTCATCCGGTAGCACGGTCATATCGGGCGAAAGCCGCATGCGCGGGATGGTGTCTACAGCCAAGTCGAGGCCCCGCAATTGTGGCGCGAAGGCGTTTTGGATGGGGGCATAGGCCTCCAATACGGCCATGTCGAAGTGCTCGCGCGCGCTGCGGTAGCGCGGGGTCTGCTGGGGGAGGAGAGGTCCGCGCATGCCGTGGCCGTGGCGGTCGCGGGCGGGGCGGATATGCGGGCGAGCGGCGGTCATGACCTTGATTCTAGGGTCCTGGCGGGCTGGTTTTAGCGGAGCCACGCCGGGGCGAAGACTATCTAAATCTCAACTAAGGGTTTAGACTTATGCGCTGTGACTATTTCTCGCCATTGCTCCCGCCCAGGCTGCGGCCGCCCCGCCGTGGCGACATTGACCTACGCTTACGCGGACCAGACGGCCGTCGTTGGGCCGCTGGCGGAAGAGGAGAACCCACACAGCTGGGATTTGTGTGCCACCCACCGTGACCGCATCTCCGCCCCAGTGGGCTGGGAACTGGTGCGAGTGGACCGCATTGAGCTGGACGAGGAAGATGACCTGATGGCCCTGGCAGAGGCCGTCAAGGAAGACGGCCGTGTGACCACCGGCTTGGTCGATGACCGCAGCGCCGGCTCCGGTGCAGACCCTATTGACTATTCCGCCACCTTTGATGGGGCAGACCCTGCCAATTCGAATCACCCGGTCTTTCGCACCCGCCGCGTGGCGTATGCCAAAAAGGCGCGCCGCGCCCACCTTTCCGTCGTGCCCGATGAAACGACGCCCGCGGAACCGGAACAGGACTGACACGAACCCCGTGGTGCGGTAGTTTCCCAGTCGGCGGGGGTACTATTGCAGGTTATGCGAACTCGTGAGCATCTTGATGCAGTAATTAAGGCCTATGACGTCCGTGGCGTGGTGGGCGAAGATATCGATGAGAACTTAGTGCGCGATACGGGCGCCGCGTTTGCCGCCATCTTGCGGGAAGAAGGCGAAAATACCGTAGCAGTCGGCCACGATATGCGCCCGTCCTCGCCGTCTCTGGCGCGCGCTTTTGCTGAGGGCGTGACCTCACAGGGCCTCAACGTGACCCTGCTGGGGCTAACCTCTACCGACGAGCTCTACTACGCCGCCGGCTCCCTGGAGTGTGCGGGTGCTATGTTTACCGCCTCTCATAACCCGGCCAAGTACAACGGCATTAAGCTCTGCCGCGCCGGCGCGGTACCGGTGGGCCAGGAGACCGGCCTGGAGCAGATTAAGCAGATGCTTATCGACGGCACCCCGGAGTTCACCGGCACCGAGGGTGCAATTGCCGAACAGGAGATTCTGGCCGGCTACGCCGACTTCCTGCGCAAGCTGGTACCGCTAGAGGATTCCAAGCCGCTCGTCGTAGCTGTCGATGCCGCCAATGGCATGGGTGGCCACACCGTGCCGGCCGTCTTCAATGGCTTGCCTTTCGACGTCCGCGATTTGTACTTCGAGCTCGATGGCACTTTCCCGAACCACGAGGCTAACCCCTTGGACCCGAAGAACCTCGTAGACCTGCAGAAGTTCACCGTGGATCAGAAGGCCGATATTGGCTTGGCCTTCGACGGCGATGCGGACCGCTGCTTCGTGGTGGATGAAAAGGGCCAGCCGGTTTCTCCTTCTGCCATCTGTGCGCTGGTGGCTGAGCGTTACCTGGAGAAGTTCCCCGGCGCTACCATCATCCACAACCTGATTACCTCCAAGACCGTGCCGGAGCTCATTAAGGAAAAGGGCGGTACCCCGGTGCGCACCCGTGTGGGCCACTCCTTCATCAAGGCGCAGATGGCCGAGCACAAGGCTGCCTTCGGTGGCGAGCACTCCGCGCACTACTACTTCCAGGAATTCTGGAACGCTGATTCCGGCATGCTTGCTGCGATGCACGTGCTGGCCGCACTGGGCCAGTCCGACAAGCCGCTGAGCGAGCTCATGGCGGAATACTCCCGCTACGAGGCCTCCGGCGAGATTAACTCCACCGTGGAGGACCAGAAGGCCGCTACCCAGGCAGTACTGGATGAGCTGGCGGATAAGATTGAGTCCGTCGATGAACTCGATGGCGTGACCGTCGAGCTCAAGGGAACCGAGGCATGGTTCAACGTGCGCGCGTCCAATACGGAGCCGCTGTTGCGCCTCAATGTAGAGGCAAAGACCGCCGACGAGGTGCAGTCCATCGTCGACGAGGTCCTTGCCATCATTCGCCGCTAAACCTCGGCGCGCGAGTGGGAGACCATGTCCTCCCACTCCACAAACTTCTTTCGCTCGCGGCCCTCGCGCTCGCCTAGGGCGCGCTCGGCCGCGTCCAAGCGCTGCCAATCCTGCCACGTCAGGTAATCGATACCGCGCTCGGCAAAGACTTCGGTGATATCCGCGGCGCTGGAGGGGGAGGGGAGGGCGCCAGAAGCGGCGTCGGCAAGCAGCATGCCAATCGTCTCCGTGGCATCGGACTTAGTATTGCCAATCAGACCCACCGGGCCGCGCTTAATCCACCCGGTGGTGTAGAGGCCCGGCACTACCGCGCCGGCCGCATCGATAACATGGCCGCCATCGTTATTGATGACGTTCTTGTCCTGGTTAAATGGCACGCCATCGACCGCATCGGAGCGGTAGCCGGTGGCGAAGTAGACCGCCTGCACCGGCCATTCGGTGAATTTGCCGGTGCCGTGCACGCTGCCATCGCCGTTGAGCGCGGTGCGCTCGGTCTTGATGCCGCTGACCTTGCCGTCCTCGCCCAAGATCTCTACCGGCTGCTCAAAGAGGTGGATCTGCAGCGTGTGTGGCGCTTCTTTTGGATCGCGAATCGCGTACTGCTCTAGCACCTGGCACACCAAGTCGGTGGACTTGCTCTCCTGGCGCGCGGCCAGCGAGGCCTCGTCATAGTCGATGTCCTCGGGGGAGACCACAACATTAATGGACTCGGAATGGTCCAGTTCCTTGAGCTCCTGCGGGGTGAACTTGGCCTGCGCCGGGCCGCGGCGGCCGAAGACGCGCACGGTCTCAGCCTGGTTCTTGGCTAGGGACTCGTAGACATTATCGGGGATCTCGGTGACCTTGAGCTCATCGCCGGTCTTGGCCAAGATGCGGGAGACGTCAAGGCCCACATTGCCTACGCCAATGACTGCCACCTCCTTGGCGGAGAGATCCCAGTCGCGCTCAAAGTGCGGGTTGCCATCGTAGAAGCCGACGAACTCGCCGGCGCCATGCACGCCGTCCAAGTCCGCGCCAGGGATATCGCGGTGGCGATCGCCCACGGCGCCGGTGGCAAAGACCACGGCATCGTAATGCTGCTGCAGCTCGTCCACGGTGATGTCACGGCCGATATGCACGTTGGTCAACAGGCGAATCTGCTCGGTATCGAGCACGCGGTGCAGGGACTTGATGATGCCCTTAATGCGCGGGTGGTCCGGCGCTACGCCGTAGCGGATGAGACCGAAGGGCGCGGGCATCTGCTCGATGAGGTCAATTTGTACCTCGCCGCCGGTCTTTTTCACCAGGATATCGGAGGCGTAAATGCCGGCCGGGCCTGCGCCGATGACGGCTACCTTCAAGGGCTGATTCATGCTGCGTGAATGCCTTTCTCTCTATCGCGGGGTCTAGACCGCTAGGTTCATTTTCTGTGGCTTATCTTTCTGGCAATTGAACCGTTTAGTCTAGGTTGTGGCAAGGAGTTGAATTAGATTCTAAAAATATTTTTCTCTTCATGCAGTTCAGGGCGATTTTTTAGTTGAAAATAAAAAAGACCGCTTTGTCTGGTCATTTTAGACGGGTACGTTGTCTTTCAATACTTTGGAAAGGCAGGTTGAGATCTACACCATGACCACCGCGACTAATACCAAGCGCACGTCCCGCGCCAAAAAGCCCGAAGGCCAATGGAAGATTGACGGCACCGAGCCCCTCAATAACGATGAGGTAATTAAGCAGGAAGACGGCGGGCTTTCTGCCAAGCAGCGCGTCATCGATATCTACTCCAAGCAGGGATTTTCCTCTATCCCGGCCGATGACCTAGCCCCTCGCTTCAAGTGGCTGGGCCTTTATACTCAGCGTAACCAGAACTTGGGTGGCGAGATGACTTCCAAGCTGTCCAACGCCGAGCTGCAGGACGAGTACTTCATGATGCGCGTGCGCTTCGACGGCGGCCGTGCCGATCCTGCCAAGCTGCGCGCCGTCGGTGAGATCTCGCGCGATTATGCCCGCTCCACGGCGGACTTTACGGACCGCCAGAATATCCAGTTGCACTGGATTCAAATCGAGGATGTGCCCACCATTTGGGACAAGCTCGAGTCGGTAGGTTTGAGCACGCTCATGGGCTGCGGCGACGTGCCGCGCGTCATTTTGGGCTCTCCGGTTGCCGGCGTGGCCGAGGACGAGATTATCGATGCCACCCCAGCCATCGAAGAAATCAAGAATAACTACCTGCCGCGCGAGGAATTCCATAACCTGCCGCGCAAATTCAAGACCGCAATTTCCGGCAACTCCCGCCAGGACGTCACGCACGAGATTCAAGACGTTGCCTTCGTGGGCGTGAACCATCCCGAGTATGGTCCGGGATTCGATTGCTTCGTTGGCGGCGGCCTGTCCACCAACCCGATGCTCTCGCAGTCCCTCGGCGCCTGGGTTCCCCTAGAGCGCGTGCCTGAAGTGTGGGCCGGTGTGGTCGGCATCTTCCGCGACTACGGCTTCCGGCGCAACCGCAACCGTGCCCGCCTGAAGTTCTTGGTAGCCAAGTGGGGCATCGAAAAGTTCCGCCAAGTGCTGGAGGAAGAATACCTAGACAAGCCGCTGCTGGATGGCATCCCACTGGAGGTCGAGCCTGGCTCCCGCGATCATCTTGGCGTGCACCGCCAGAAGGATGGCAAGTTCTACGTCGGCGTAAAACCCACCGTGGGCCACGCCACCGGCGAGCAGCTCATCGCCATCGCGGACGTGGCCGAGAAGTTCGGTATCAGCCGCATCCGCACCACTCCGATGAAGGAATTGCTCTTCCTCGATGTGGAGGAAGAAGACATTCCGGCGCTCTCCCGCGCGCTCGATGAGACCGGCCTATACTCCCAGCCGTCCGAATTCCGCCGCGGCGTCATTTCCTGCACCGGCCTGGAGTTCTGCAAGCTCGCGCACGTGACCACCAAGGCCCGCGCCATCGAGTTGGTAGACATCTTGGAAGACACCTTGGGCGATTTGGACGTTCCGATTTCCATCGCGCTCAACGGCTGCCCCAACGCCTGTGCGCGTTCGCAGGTATCGGACATCGGCCTGAAGGGCCAGATTGTCACCGATTCCGAGGGCAACCGCGTCGAGGGTTTCCAGGTCCACCTGGGTGGCGCCCTTGGCCTGTCCCCGGACTGGGGCCGCAAACTGCGCGGCCACAAGGTCGTCGCCGATGAGGTGCCCGAGTACGTCATTCGCCTGGTCAACAAATACAAGGAGCAGCGCGAGGACGGCAAGCAATTCCGCCACTGGGTCTTGCGTGCCAAGGAGGAGGACTTGCAGTGAATTTTCGCCGCCAGCCCAACCCCAACCGCAACCATCCCAGCTTCTGCCCGTATTGCGCCGGCACCGACCTCTTCCCGGATGAGGAAGATGACTTTGCCTGGAAGTGCCAGGAATGCCTGCGGATTTTCTCCGTGCGCTTTCACGGCCAAGACGATGCCCCGGTAGCCCCCGCACCGGCCGTGTCCTCCAACGAGGCCCTAAAGCGCTCGCTTGCCCGCCGCGGACACTCCACGGCACCGCAGGCTTAAGGATGCGCCCCATGCCCGCACTTATTACCCTGTCCCACGGTTCGCGGCACCCGGGCGCCGCGGCCGGCATTGAGCGTTTGACCCAGGCCACGGGTCTGCGACCAGCCCGCGCGGCGCACCTGGAATTCAACGAGCCTGACCTCACCACGGCCGCGCTCGAGCTCGCCCAGCTAGGGGAGACCGAGGCCGTTGTAGTTCCGCTGCTTTTTACCCAGGGCTACCACCAGCGCGTGGACGTCCCGCGCGTGCTTGCCGACGCCGCCCAAACCTCCCACCTTTCTCTCCACCTCGCCCCTGGGCTCGGCATCGGCGAGGACCTCGCCCGCGTGCTCGCCTCTCGTACCCGGCCTGGCGATGCCCATGTGGTCATCTACTCCGTCGGTTCCTCTGACACCGCGGCTAACGATGCCATCCGTGAGCTCGCCCACCGCACCTTCGCGCTCACCGGCGTGCCCACGGCGGTGGAATTTGCCACCCGCGGTGGTCGCGAAGGGATCGTGTCCCTGTGCCGCGAGCATCAAGACCCCTCTCGCGTGCGCGTGATTCCGCTCTTCGTGACCGAGGGCCTGCTCCTTGACCGGCTGGCGGGCGTTCCCGCGACCGTCGACCGCCCTCTTGGCACTGATCTCGCGGGCCTCGTTGCAGATCGCTTTCACCACGCCCGTCGCGCCGCACAGGAGGTGTTCGCGCCATGCTAACCCTCATCCTCATCGCGCTCGCCGGTGCGGCCGCCAACCTCGTGGACGGTGGCATCGGCATGGGCTTCGGCGTCACGTCTACCACGATGTTGTTGCTGGCAGGCCTCGGTCCCGCGCAGGCGTCGGCCGTCGTCCATACCGCTGAGCTTGGTACCACGGCCATCTCCGGATTGAGCCACGCGCGCTTCGGCAACGTGGATTGGAAAACCGTGGTCCGTCTCGGCGTGCCGGGCGGGATCGCCGCCTTCTTAGGCGCCACGTTACTGTCGAATATCTCCACCGCTGCGGCCGCGCCGGTGACCGCTCTCATCTTGGTCGGCATCGGCGCCAACCTCATTTGGCGTTTCTCCCAACCGCGTCGCCGAGGCTCCGCCTATAAGCGCACCCACTCCACGCCGTTTCTCGCCGGTCTTGGCCTTGTGGGCGGATTCGTCGATTCCACCGGTGGCGGCGGCTGGGGCCCGGTGTCGACTTCCACGCTCATGGCCATCGGCCGGGAGCAGCCGCGCCGCATAGTGGGTACGGTCAACGCCGCTGAGTTCCTAGTGACCTTCGGCGCCACCGCGGGCTTTATCGTCGGTCTCTGGCACGATATCGTCGCCAACCTGGCCGCAGTCATTGCCCTACTCATCGGCGGCGCCATCACCGCGCCCATCGCCGCGTGGCTCATCTCCCGCATCAACCCGATCCTACTCGGCGGACTGGTGGGCACCGCCATCGTTGGCCTGAACATCAGCAAGGTGATCGGCGGTGCCGAGACATACTTTGGCTGGGCAGTGCCTGCAGCAGTTACCCCCGCTGCCATCGCGGTCGTGGTCGCGGCTGGTGTAGCGGCCACCATCCGTGGCGCGCTGCGCACCAAGCGTGCGCGTGCGGCGGAATTGGAAGCCGAAAACGCTGAGGAGGCTGCCCATGCTGAGTTCCATGCCCCGGATTATCCGGAGCGCGTCGCCGCCCACCGCGTCCACGGTTCGCGCAAGTCTGGCGTAACCATCGTGCAGGATAAGGCGCCCAAAAGCCCCGCCGCTGACCGTGCGTAGCCCTTCCGCCGCGACCTTTGGCCACGATACGGGCCAAAGCCCGGCTGCGGTGGGGTAGAGCGCGGCCACAAGTTGGCCTCGCGGCCCCTGAAGGCCCCGAGGGGTGCTACAGCCCGGCCACCTCGCCGATGACGTAGACCGCCGGCGCGGAGATCTCGTGCTCGGCCATCGTCTGCGCCAGGGTGCCCAAGGTGCAGCGATAGGCGCGCTCGGTAGAAAGCGTGCCCTCTTGGATGATGGCGCAAGGAGTGGAGGGGGAGAGGGAGGCGTCGATAAGCGCAGTGGCAATCGCCGGGGCATTCTTCACGCCCATGATGACCGCGAGCGTGGCGCCAGAGCGGGCGAGCGCTGCCCAGTCCACCAAGGACTTTTCATGGCCGGGCGGCAGGTGGCCGGAAACCACCGTGAACCCGTGGACAATGCCGCGCTGGGTTACTGGGATTCCTACGGCCGCGGGAACGGAAATGGCTGAGGTCACGCCCGGAATGACCGTGGTGGGAATAGACGCTTCCGCCAGCGCTTGCACCTCTTCAAAGCCGCGCCCAAAGACGAAGGGATCGCCCCCCTTAAGGCGGGCCACCTTGCGGCCGGCACGGGCGTGCTCGATGAGCAGCTCGTTGATCTTTTCCTGCGAGATTGACTTCTTATAGGGGAGCTTAGAGACGTCAACAAGCTCTTTGGAAGAAATATCACACAGCTTATCGAGCTGCGCCGTAGGTCCTAGGTGATCGGCAAGAATAACCTCTGCATCCTGCAGGGCGCGCATGCCGCGCACGGTAATGAGGTCCCATGCGCCGGGGCCGCCGCCAATCAGGGTTACGGGATGAATCTGTGCGGAAGTCATAGGACTTCATCTTAGTGGGCGCCCGACTATGCTTGGGCCACATGGATACCGGTAATTACGATGCCGAAACCGTGCGCTTTTTCGATGTGGCGCACGAAGGCGCCCAAATCCGCCTAGTGGCCGGAGAAGTGGAGCGCTGGGGCGAGGCGCTCAGCGGGCTCAATCCCCGCTCGCTTGTCATTATTCCCACCGACGCGATTGCCCGCCAGGCCGCCCACCTGGGCGTTGGCCTCGCCGAGCCGCTGCGGATCCCGATTGTGGTGACCGAATCGCTCCCGCGCTACGTGGGGGCGCTGGACCTGGTCGTGGTCGTCGGCGAGCCCGGCGAGTGCGACTGGGCGTCGCGCGCCCTCATAACTGCCAGCCAGCGCGGTGCCACCACCCTGCTCATCGGACCGGCTAAGGGCCCGCTGGTGGAGGACTGCCCGGAGGATACGCTCGTCGCACCTTGCCTGCCGACGGCCGAGGGTAGCTCGCCCGCGCGGAGCATTGCCGCCCTGCATGCGCTGTGCTGCCTGCTCTATCAGGGCCCGACCGCGGTGAAGGAGACCCTCGAGGACCTCGCTGCGGCCGTGGACCGCGAGCTCGCGCAGCTTTCTCCCGAGCGCGATGCCACTACCAATCCGGGCCGCCAACTGCGCGAGTTTATCGACGGCGCCCGCGTCATCCATTCCTGCGTGCTCGACCCGTACTCTTATTCTGAGCGTCGCGAGCACGTGCAGCTCGACGCCCTCGTAGCCCGCATGGCCGCGACCATCTGGGCCGTACATGGCCTGCCGAGCGCTTATGTGGACCCGGCCGAATTGCGCCGCGCGCTCGACCGGGATTCTGATAGTTCCCCGGCCACTGATCTCTTCTTTGACCCCTTCATTGATGGCGATGGTGCTGAGGGCGCTTTGGTACCCTTGAAGGTAGTTTTCTGGGGGCAGGAAGAGGCGAACCTGCCCAACTCGCTTGCAGTCCGCAGCATCGACCCGGAACCGGGCCTGGGGCATCTTGCCCGCTCACTGCAGCTTATTACGCGGAGTTTTGCCGCGACCGCCTACGAGATTTCTAAAGGATAGAAACACATGCAGCTGTTGCACAGCGCCACTCGCAATTATTCCTGGGGCTCGCGTACCCTTATCCCGCACCTGCAGGGCCAGCCCGATTCCGACAAGCCCGTCGCAGAGCTGTGGTTCGGCGCCCACCCCGGCGACCCTTCCACGGTAGATGGCCGCCTGCTCAACGAGGTCATTGCAGAGGATCCGGCAGGGCAGCTAGGCAGCCGCGTATCTGCCGAGTACGGCGAGCGCCTGCCCTTCCTGCTCAAGGTGCTTGCGGCCGAGGAGCCGCTGTCCTTGCAGGCTCACCCGTCAAAGACGCAGGCGGAAGAGGGCTTTGCCCGCGAAAACGCCGCCGGTATCGAGCTCACCGCGTCCAATCGCAATTACAAGGACGATAACCACAAGCCCGAGCTCATCGTCGCGCTCACGGATTTCTATGCCATGGCCGGCTTCCGCCCCTTGGCGCGCACCCGCGAGCTTTTTGCCGCCCTCGAGTGCCCTGAGCTGGATCACTACGTTGCCATGCTTGACGACGACCCCTCGGCAACCACCGAGTCCGCCAACCTGCGCGTCCTTTTCACCACGTGGATTACCATTCCGGCTGCCAAGCGCAAGGAGCTCATTTCCGCCATTGTGGCCGCCGGCGAGCGCCTGATCGCCGCCGACCCGGCCGATTGGAAGTCCCGCGTCATGTCCACGGTGCTGGATCTTAACCAGCGCTACCCAGGCGATATTGGTGTGCTGGGCGCCTTGCTACTCAACCACATCGAGCTCTCGCCCGGCGAGGCCGTCTACTTGGATGCCGGCCAGCTCCACGCCTATGTCTCCGGCCTCGGCGTGGAGATCATGGCTAATTCCGATAACGTGTTGCGCGGTGGCCTGACGCCTAAGTTCGTGGACGTTCCAGAGTTGGTCAAGGTCTTGACTTACGCCGCTGCCGACGAGCCGCGAGTGCAACAACAAGATAAGTCCGCCCAAGACAATGTCCACGATGCCGCCGCATGGTCGTACCCGGTACCCATCGAGGAATTCCTGCTGGACCGCGTGGAGCTCACCGGTTCGTCTTCTGTGGATCTTGATTACGACGGCCCGACCATCGCCCTGTGTACCGCAGGTTCCGTAACCTTTACCGATGCTGCGGGCAAGACCCTCACCGCGACCCCAGGCCAAGCAGTCTGGCTGCCAGCCTCCGAGAGGCTCGTTACCGCTACTGCGGCATCCGACGCCGCCGACCTCTTCGTCGCCCGCGCCTAGTCCGCGTTAAGCCACACAAGCACGCTTCGCCGCCGTCCTCCGGTTTCAGGCGAAGCGTGCTTTTCCGTCTTCACTACGGCCGCGTTGTGGCTTGCTCCGCCCAATTCTTGGCGCACATTGTGGCTGCTTCGTAGCTTCCGCGTGCCAGCACATGCAAAACAAGCACGTTTCCCCGATTTCTGCCTTCAAAATCGAGGAAACGTGCTTGTTTTGTTCGCCTACGCTGAGAGCCGACTCCGAATTAGCGCGAAGGCGCCGCTTCGCTCGGTGCCTGCTGGGCCGTGACCGGTGCCTGCTTAGTCGGCACCAAGTCGGTAGGCTCCTGGTTCTGATCGGCGGATGGTCGCTCTGCAGCGGCATGGCCAGTGAGCTGTTCTTGTTCCGCCTTTTCGGCTTCGGGCCGCTCCGTGCCGGCTGGTTCATGGGCCGGTGCGTCGGAAGCCTTGCCCGCATCATCATGCACGGAAGGTTCCTCAGCCGAAGGCTGCTGGGTCGACGGGGCAGTGGTGGCCTGCGGGGTGTTGCCGCCATTGCCACGGTTGCCGCCCTGGTTGTTCTGCGGGGCGCCAGTAGACTGCGAGCCGTTCTGGTTGCTCGGGTAATCAGGCGTTAGACGCTGATTGCCCTGGCCGGTGCCCTGACCACCCTGGGTAGTGCTATTGCCCTGCGAAGCAGTTCCTCGAGGGGAAATATTCTCCGGGCGGTATACCTTGGTGGGCTGGGTTGCCGCCTGTGGGCGCACTACCGCATTAGGGGCGAGAAACGGATCGTTGTTGTGCGGTTGCTGGTGCTTGGCATCACCGGAGGAGGCGGTAGAACTCGTAGCGTGCGCGGAGTGCTTCTTCGAGGGGGAATGGTCCGTGGAAGAAGTGGTGGTCTCCTCTGCTGCAGTGTGGGTCGGGGAGACGGAGGTGGTCGCGGACTGATCCGCGGCATTGGAATAGTTGGCGCTCGGCGAGCTCATGCGCCAGACGGCGACTCCGACGACGACCGCGGCGATCAGTCCGGCCACAATGAACACGTAGACGCGGCGCGAATCTGGCTTCATCGTGGCTGTCCTTTCTATGAGGTGGGCCGTTTAAGCCCAAGGGGGGAGGGCGATCCAGTGCCCCGGTAACAAGTTGGTAACGAGACTATCATGTTTGGGAAACATTGCGACGGCGTCGCGTTTCTGTGATAAGTAAACAAAAAGGCAGTTCACGGGCGTAGAAGGCCATGCAAACCTTTTCATCGTCTGCTTTCTTTCGCCAAGAAAGCGTGTATAAATGGCGCTGAAAGCACCGAAGGAGTCAAAAGTGAGTACTTGGGACGAAAATATTTTCAGCACGGACCTCAACATCGATTTCTTGGACGAGATGGCAAACCTCGATGAAGAAGGGGTAATCCGCGCCGTCGAGGATGCCTGCGAGGTCGCACACAGCAAGCCAAAACTCAGCGAAGAAGAGGAGCAGAACGCTCAAGCGGCGGCCACCATTGCTGCCATTTGGGCTGGTGCGCCCTTTAGTGCGGGCGAAGTTGTCGAAGACTACCCCTATATTAGGGAGCTGGTGGGCTCTGGCAGCGAGAGCTTGACGGAAAATGCTCTCGAGGTGCTCGAAAACGTCGAGGAAGAATATGACCTCGAGCCTTTCATCGAGGCCCTGTCCTAAGTCGCACCCACTGCTTGCGGCAGCGGCCGCGAGACAGTGGCCCCGCGGATGAAATAACAGAAGGGAAGATAGCCCACACCTATGCTGATCAGCATTGAAGGAATCGACGGTGCCGGTAAAAATACGTTGGTCTCCGCACTCAAGGAGTCGTTGGACCGGCCCGTAGAGGTTATTGCCTTTCCGCGCTATGCAGATTCGATTCACGCGCAGCTAGCGCAAAAGGCACTCTATGGAAAGATGGGCGACCTCACGGATTCGGCTTATGCCATGGCGACGCTATTCGCGTTGGATCGCTATGGCGTCAAGGACCAGCTGCAGCGCGCCAAGGAATCCGACACTGTGGTGCTCCTGGATCGTTACGTGGCCTCCAATGCGGCGTATTCGGCGGCGCGGCTCGAAGACGATGCAGTGATGGAGTGGGTGCACAATCTGGAATTTGGCACCCTCAGCCTGCCGCAGGCGGACCTGCAGGTGTATTTGGATACGGCGGTAGAGGTGGCGTCGGAAAGAGCGCAGGCACGAGCCCAAGCGGACGCCAGCCGGGAACGCGACCGCTACGAACGCGATGGCGGGTTGCAAGAACGCACCGCCGCGGCCTACCGGCGCCTAGCAGATGCGGGCTGGGGTGGACGCTGGATCGCTACCGCCGATGCGGATACTATTATTTCAGCGATAAAAGACCTTGTAGGAGAATAAAACGTGGCGCCCAAGATTTTGGTTGTCGATGACGATCCGGCTATCTCAGAGATGCTGACCATTGTGCTCGAGTCCGAGGGGCTCAAGCCCATTCCGGTCATGGACGGCAATGACGCCGTGCCTGCCTTTGAGCAGCACGAGCCGGACCTCATCCTGCTGGACCTCATGCTCCCGGGCATGAATGGCGTAGATATTTGCCGTGCCATCCGCCGTGAATCCTCCGTGCCCATCGTTATGCTGACCGCCAAGACCGATACGGTTGATGTGGTCCTTGGCCTGGAATCCGGCGCGGATGATTACATCACTAAGCCATTCAAGCCCAAGGAGCTCATCGCACGCATTCGTGCGCGCCTGCGTCGCACCGATTCTGCGGAATCGGAAATCCTGGAGGTTGCGGACCTTGTCATTGACGTGCCGGAGCATACAGTGCGCCGCACCGATGGCACCGAGCTGAACCTGACTCCGCTGGAGTTCGACCTGCTGCTGGAAATGGCGCGCCGCCCCGGCCAGGTGCATACGCGTGAATCGCTGCTGGAATCCGTGTGGGGCTATCGCAATGCCTCTGATACCCGCCTGGTAAACGTGCACGTCCAGCGCCTGCGTGCCAAGATCGAGCACGATCCGGAAGACCCGCAGATCGTGCTGACCGTGCGCGGCGTGGGCTATAAGACCGGCAAGGCCGGCGCCGGGGAGTAAGGACCATCGGCATCATTGAGCGTCTAAGGCGCATTCGAGACGCCTTCATTACAACGTGGCGCACCTCTTTGCAGGCGCGCGTCATTGGCATGATTTTGGTCGCCTCCTCGGTGGTCATGATCATCTTGGCCTACGCGCTGGTGTCCGTGCTCACCCAGCGCCTGGTCAGCCAGAAAGAAGACGTGGCCCAACAGGAGCTGGAGCGCGCCCGCACAGCCGTGGAACAGCAGATTGATGCCACCAGTTCTGCTAACTCCGTCCAGGTACGTATTAACTCCGCGCGTGCTGCGTTGGGCCAGCTCTCCGCCCAACAGGGCGATGCCCAAGCGGTCTATGAGCCAGTCATCGTGGTGGAAAACCAGGATGGCTCTGTTACCACTTCGCCCGAGGATTTCCCCGTGCCGGATCAGCTGCGAGAGATGGTGGATCAAGGCCAGATTGCGCAGCAGTATTTCCCAGCGCCGCGCGAGAATGGTGATCACTACAACGCCTTGCTGGTAGGCACGCCTACCGATACCGATATTCCCCATACGCAGGTCTACCTGGCGCTGTCCATGGAATCGGAAGAGTCCACCATGGCGTTGATGCGCGGCCTGCTCTCGGCAGCCGGCGTGGTGGTCGTGGTGTTGCTGGTGGGCATTGCCTGGCTGGCTACCCAGCAGGTAATTACGCCGATTCGCTCGGCCTCGCGCATTGCACAGCGCCTGGCGGCGGGTCATTTGAAGGAGCGCATGGCCGTCGATAGCGATGATGAGATGGGCCGCTTGGCCGCGTCCTTCAATAACATGGCCGATAAGCTGTCCTCCCAAATTGCGCAGCTGGAGGAGTACGGCGATTTGCAGCGGCAGTTTACTTCCGACGTCTCCCATGAGCTGCGCACCCCATTGACCACCGTGCGTATGGCCGCGGACATGATTGAGGCGGAAAGCGATAGCCTGCCGCAAGGCGCCCAGCGCGCTTCCCGCTTGATGTCGAGCGAACTGGACCGCTTCGAGGAGCTGCTCGCGGACTTGCTGGAGATTTCGCGCCACGATGCTGGCGTGGCGGATTTGTCGACGGCAGCCATTGATCTGCGCTCCTGTGTGGAGGCGGCCTACGGGCAGGTGGAGCATTTGGCCCGCGAGCTCGACGTGGAGGTGCAACTCAACCTGCCGGAGGAGCGCATCGGAGTCGAGGCCGATTCACGCCGCCTCGAGCGCATCTTGCGCAACCTGCTGGCCAATGCCATTGACCACTCGGAAGGCAATCCGGTGGCGGTCGACGTTGCTGCCACGGACACTGCGGTGGGCGTTACCGTTACGGACCATGGCGTGGGCCTAAAACCGGGCCAAGAAGAGCTGGTATTCAACCGCTTCTGGCGTGCGGATTCTTCCCGCAAGCGCCACTCCGGCGGCACTGGTTTGGGCCTGGCTATCGCCCGCGAGGACGCCGTCCTGCATGGCGGCACGCTAGATGCCACCGGCTACGAGGGCTTTGGTTCTCGCTTCCGCCTCATTATTCCGCGCACCCCGAATACCGAGGTGGGCGAGGATCCCATCGCTGTGGAGATTCCCGGCGCACCCGTCACCAGCACTGCGGACGGTAGCGAACTGGCAGAACCCGAAGCTGAAGCTACAGAAGCACAGGATACTGGCGCCGCCGAGCCGGACGCTGGGCCTGCCTCTGCAACGCCGGCTATTTCATCGGGCATGAGCTCGCCGCACGTCGACAAGAGCGAAAAAGGCAGCGATGGCGAGGCCGACGGCGATGGCATCCTCTGGCCTTCGGAACGCGAGCTTAACCGCGGCGCGGCCGCTCCAGACAGGCGCGCCTATAAGGCCCCGGACTTTGAGGGTAGGAGGAAGTAAAGCGTGTTGAGAGCGAACTATCGCAAGATTGCGGTTGTCGGCACCGCAGCGGCCGTGCTTTTCGTCAGCGGTTGTTCCACGCTGCCGAATAACACCGGCCCGCAAGTAGTCGGAACCTACCAACAGCAAGAGGACGGCCCTGAAGAAGTCATTGCACCGCAACCGGGCGATGATCCGGACTTGACGTTGCGTGATTTCTACCAGGCTTCTGCCGTGCCGGGAAACGACCATGAGGTCGCGCGCGGCTTTTTGACGGATAACGCCCGGGAAGCCTGGGACGCCAGCGGTGACGTGATGGTGGTCGATAGCCTGGACATCGTTACCGCGCCCGCTAGTAAGCAAAGCTCGAGGGATAATGAGCGCGCCTTCACGGTGCGCGGCACCATCATCGGCCGCCTGAAATCCGGCGGTGCGTACGTGCCGGAAAATGAGGGCTACGAGGCCGTCATCTACATGAAGAAGCAAGACGATAGATGGCGCGTCGATGGCTTGCCGGCAGGGGTAGTAATGGAGCGCAATGAAATGCGCAATCACTACACCCCGCAATCGTTGTACTTCTTTAAGCAGAGCAACGATGTGCTGGTTCCAGACCGCCGCTGGCTGTATAAGGGTGGCGAACAATCGGAGTCGACGCTCCTTACGCTGTTGATGGAGGGACCTTCAGCTAGCATTGCGCCCGCTACCCGGCGGGCAGCGGGGGAGAATGTCACTTTCGCTGGCTACGATCGCGAACAGGGCTACCAATTCGAGGGCCTTGCTGACCTAGACGCTCAAGATCGCACGCTCTTTGCAGCCCAGCTAGTGTGGACGCTCACGGAAGCCGGCCATACCGGCCCCTTCAAGGTCAAAGCCGATGGCGGTGACCTGGTGGAGGGCATGGATAGCCTCAGCGTGGATGACTTCGCGGACTATAACCCGGAGGAAAGCAGCACCTCTTTGTCTAAGCTCTATGCCCTTAATGAGGGCAACCTGCTGGAGGTAGACGATGGCGTGGCCGAGCCGGTCAAGTCCACGCTGGGCAGCAGCGGCGATGTGCAATCCGTGGATGTTGCCGATAGCGGCCTCGTTGCGGCCGTGCGCCGCAAGTCTAATAGTGACTTCTCGCTGCAGATAGGCGAGCTTGACGGCCAGCTGCAGGATTCAGTGGATGGCCCCACACTGGCACGGCCCACCTTCGAGTACAACGGGCAAGCCGCCTGGACCGTGGTCGATGGCGATCGCATCGTGCGCGTGGTGCGCTCCAAGACCACGGGCCGCATCTCCGAATCCGAGGTGGATGCCCGCAGCATCGACGATATTGAGGGCGAAATCTCCGTTATCCGCTTGTCCCATAGCGGTGCGCGCGTGGCCATGATTATTGATGGCCACGTGTACATTGCGGCCGTTGCCCAATCCAGCAGCGGCGATAAGCGCATCGTCAATGCCCGCGAGGTAGGCCCCGAAGTATCTGGCTCGGCACTATCGCTGGACTGGAATGCGGATGGCTCGCTTATCGTGGGTACTTCCTCGAGCCAGTCGCTCGTATGGCGCATCGAGCAGGATGGTTCCTCAGCCTCGACCATGCCCACCGGCAATATCACCGCCCCCGTGGTGGCCGTGGCAACCTCGCCTACCAAGCTCTTTATTACTGATTCGCACGCCATGCTGGAGCTTCCTTCCACCGTGATGGACGAAACCAACTGGCGCGAGGTCTCCGGCCTGCAGGGTCGGCGTTCTTCCCCTATCGTTTCTAATTAGCCGCCAGAGGGCCTGCGCGGCTGGGGAGAGGCGATTATGGGCTTGGGGGAGCTTATTTTTCCGCGTGCGTGCGCTGGGTGCGGCGCGCCGGGTGAGGTCTTGTGCCCACCGTGCCGCGATCACCTGCGGCAGCCGCCCTACATGGTGGCACGGCCCCGGCTGCTGGGCGCGCCTGTCTATGCTCTCGGCCCCTATTCCGATATTCGCCGCCGCATCATCATTGGCATGAAGGAGCGTGGCAATCGGCCGGTGCGCGAGTATGTGGGGGCCGTCTTCGCGGCCGGGCTGGCTCATTTGAGCGCCCGCGGCGATATCCCGCGCGAGTACACCCTCGTTCCCGCGCCTACTCGGCCGCGTTCGGCGCGGGCACGCGGCGGCGATCCGGTGTCCGCTGTGTGTCACGCCGCGGCGCAGCACCAGCGCGTGGGCGTGTGCGCGGCGCTCACAATGGGCCAGTCCACCGCGGACCAGTCCGAGCTCAACGCCCAGGATAGGTGGGCCAACCTGCAGGGCCGAGTCCGCGTGCGCGCCCCAATTGCGCAGGGCCCTGCATTGCTTGCCGACGACGTCATTACCACCGGTGCCACCCTCGCCGCGAGCATCGCCGCCCTGCAGGCCGCGGGTGTGGAAGTCTGCGGGGCATTGGTCTTTGCGGATGCCTAGATAGGGGTGGCGCCCACCCTCGAGGTAGGGGAGTTGCTTAAAAATTTCCCGCAAAGGTCATAACCAGTGCTACCATGAGGAGTGTCACAGAGAGATAGTTACTGTGATTGATTCTAGTCCCCACTACTCAAGGGAGGCATCTCAATGTCCCAGCCAAACAAAGCTCAGGTAACGATTACGGGCCGCAATGTCGAGGTCCCCGAGCACTTCCAAGAGCGAGTTAATGACAAGCTGGCCAAGATTGAACGCCTTGACCCCACCCTGACCTTCTTCCACGTGGAGCTGCAGCACGAACCAAACCCGCGCCGTGACTCCGAAGCGGAGCGTCTTCAGATCACCGCTACGGGCAAGGGACATATCGCCCGCGCTGAAGCCAAGGAAGATTCCTTCTACGCAGCGCTCGAAACCGCCTTGGGCAAGATGGAGCGTTCCCTGCGCAAGGTGAAGGTGCGCCGCGAAAACGTCAAGGGCGGTCACCGTGCACAAAAGGGTACCGGCGAGATTGCCGCTGAGATGGTGGCCCAAGCTGAAGCGGAGCGCGCCAAGGAAGAGCGCTACGTTGACCCCTATGCTGAGACCGTGGAGGACGTTCGCCCCGGCCAGATCGTGCGTACCAAGGAGCACCCGGCTACCCCGATGAGCGTGGATGATGCCTTGAGCGAGATGGAGCTGGTGGGCCACGACTTCTTCCTCTTTGTCAACGAGGAGAACAATAAGCCGTCCGTGGTCTACCGCCGCCACGCCTACGACTACGGCATTATCTCCCTGTCGGAAGACGCTGAAGCTTAAAGGAGCTCATACATCTCTTAGCTAACGACCCTGCTGCGAGTATGCAGCGGGGTCGAATGTGTGGTTAGGGGAGGGGGCGTCGGCAAGCAGGTTGCGGGGGATATACAGGCTGAACGGAGGCTGTCCGCCTGCCCTTTGTGCTAGGCGGGAGATGCTTTGTGAAAGCGAGTGAGTACAATAGCGACGAGTTAACTTTATTGTCGCGACTAGAAGGACTAACTAACCGTGTTTGGACTTTCCAAGCTGCTGCGCGCGGGCGAGGGCCGTACGGTCAAGCGCCTGGGCAAAATGGCAGACGATGTAATTGCCCTTGAGGATAAGTACGCGGAGCTTTCGGACGACGAGCTTAAGGCGAAGACCGACGAGTTCAAGACTCGCCTGCGAGACGGCGAAGAGATGAATGACATCTTGCTCGAGGCCTTTGCCACCGTCCGTGAGGCTGCCTGGCGCGTCCTCGATCAGAAGCACTACCGCGTGCAGATCATGGGCGGTGCGGCCCTGCACTTCGGCAACGTCGCCGAGATGCGCACCGGTGAGGGCAAGACCCTGACCTCGCTGCTGCCGGCCTACCTCAATGCCCTTGACGGCAAGGGCGTCCACATCGTGACCGTTAACGATTACCTGGCAAAGCGCGACGCCGAGATGATGGGCCGTGTCCACCGCTGGCTCGGCCTGTCCGTGGGCGTCATCCTGTCCGAGATGCGCCCGCCAGAGCGCAAGGCCGCCTACGATTGCGACATTACCTACGGCACCAATAACGAGTTGGGCTTTGACTACCTGCGCGATAACATGGTCCGCTCCCTCAACGATGTGGTCCAGCGCGGCCACAACTTCTGCATCGTGGACGAGGTCGACTCGATTCTTATCGATGAAGCCCGTACCCCGCTCATCATCTCCGGCCCGGTAGATGGTTCCTCCCAGTTCTATAGCGTCTTCGCGCAGCTGGCCCCGCGCATGCGCGAGGGTATCCACTACGAGGTGGACCACAAGAAGCGCACCATCGGCGTGCTGGAAGAGGGCGTGGAATACGTCGAGGATCAGCTCGGCATCGATAACCTCTACGCCCCCGAGCACTCCCAGCTGGTGTCCTACCTGAACAATGCCTTGAAGGCTAAGGAGCTTTTCACCCGCGATAAGGACTACATCGTCCGCAATGGTGAAGTCATGATCGTGGACGGCTTCACAGGCCGCGTGCTGGCCGGCCGCCGCTACAACGAGGGCATGCACCAGGCCATTGAGGCCAAGGAGCAGGTGGAGATCAAGAACGAGAACCAGACCCTGGCTACCGTTACCCTGCAGAACTACTTCCGCCTGTACGAGAAGATCTCCGGCATGACCGGTACGGCAGAAACCGAGGCCGCCGAGCTGCACTCCATCTATGACTTGGATGTGGTGCCGATTCCTACCAATAAGCCGAATCAGCGTGCCGACCACTCTGACCGCATCTACAAGACGCAGGAAGCTAAGTTCGCTGCCGTAGTGGACGATATTGCCGAGCACGTCGAGTCCGGCCAGCCGGTTCTGGTCGGTACCACCTCCGTGGAGCGCTCCGAGTACCTGTCCCAGCTGCTGTCTAAGCGCGGCATCAAGCACAACGTGCTTAACGCTAAGCACCACGAGGAAGAGGGCCAGATCATCGCCCGTGCGGGACGCCCCGGCACCGTCACCGTGGCTACCAACATGGCCGGCCGTGGTACCGATATCGTGCTCGGTGGCAACCCCGAGGTCATCCTCGATGAGAAGCTGCGCGAGCGCGGCCTAGACCCATTCGAGGATGAAGAGAAGTACCAGGAGGCCTGGGAAGCAGAAATCGATTCCGAGAGGGAGCGCTCCAAGAAGCTGGGTGACCAGGTGCGCGAGGCCGGTGGCCTCTACGTGCTGGGCACCGAGCGTCACGAGTCCCGCCGCATTGATAACCAGCTGCGTGGTCGTACCGGCCGCCAGGGTGATCCAGGCGAGACCCGCTTCTACCTGTCCATGCGCGATGAGTTGATGGTGCGCTTCGTGGGCCAGTCCATGGAGAATATGATGAACCGCCTCAACGTGCCGGACGATGTCCCCATCGAGGCCAAGATGGTTTCCAACTCCATCAAGGGCGCCCAGGCGCAGGTGGAGAACCAGAACTTTGAGATGCGCAAAAACGTCCTCAAGTACGACGAGGTGCTCAACGAGCAGCGCAAGGTGGTCTACGCTACCCGACACGACATCCTTGATGCCGGCGATATTCAGGACAATATTCGCGGCATGATCGATGACACCGTGTCCGCTTATGTCGCTGGCGCTACCGCCACCGGCTATGTGGAGGACTGGGATTTGGACGCGCTGTGGAATGCGCTGGATTCCCTCTACGGCCCCACCATTTCCCATGAGGAGCTGGTGGAAGGCTCCGAATATGGTTCCCCGGGTGAGCTTTCTGCTGAGCAGCTTCGCGACGCCCTGGTGCAGGACGCCAATAATGAGTACGACAAGCTCGAAGAGTCTGTGACCGCCATCGGCGGCGAGCAGCAGATGCGCAATACCGAGCGCATGGTCATCCTGCCTATCATCGACCAGAAGTGGCGCGAGCACCTCTATGAGATGGACTACCTCAAGGAGGGCATCGGCCTGCGCGCGATGGCGCAGCGCGACCCGCTGGTGGAGTACCAGAAGGAGGGCGGCGAGATGTTCAACGCCATGAACGATGGCGTGAAGGAAGAGACCGTCCGCCAGCTATTTATGCTGCGTAAGCAGTTCAAGCAGCAGGAAGAGGAGCAGGCCGGCGAATCAGCTGCTACCGCTTCCGGCAACGGTGAGGGCACCGTAGAGGCCTAGGCCTCGGCGCCCTTCGTCCAATCCCGCCCCGTCCCCGCTCGTGATGAACTGCCCCCCGAAAGTTGGACTGGTTTAATTCTAGGCGGTTAGGGCTTCAAGGGTCTGATTTCGATATTGCATCGGGGTTAGACCCTTGAGTCGTTGTTGGATGCGTTCGGTGTTGTACCACCGGATGTACTCGTCGATTGCCTGGTTGAACTCTGCGACGGTGTCGAAGGCTTCTCCGTGGTACATCTCGGTTTTCAGGTGGCCGAAGAAGTTCTCCATGACCGCGTTGTCGTAGCAGTTGCCTTTGCGTGACATCGATTGGACTCCCTGGTGCTGGCTAATCAGGGTGCGCCATGATGAGTGCTTGTATTGGAATCCTTGATCGGTGTGGATCATCCAGCCCGGCTCTGGAGCACACGCTTTGATCGCCTGCGCCAACGAAGCCGAGGTAAACGCCGTAGACGGCGATGTGGCCACTGTGTGGGCGACGATTGAGCGGTCGAACAGGTCCATCACCGGTGAGAGATACACCTTGCGGCCAGCGACTTTGAACTCGGTGACGTCGCTGACGAAGACAGTGTTGAGCCTATCGGGGGTGAAGTTGCGCTCGAGTGTGTTCTCAGCGATGTAGCTGATTGTGCCAGTGTAGGAGATGTAGGGCCTGCGCTGGCGGATCTTGGCTTTCAAGCCCATGGCGCGCATGAGCTTGTAGACAAGTTTGTGGTTGACCACCCAGCCCTGGTTACGCAGGTCGAGCAGTACCCGCCGGTAGCCGTAGCGGTGTTTGTTGCGCTGAAAACTGTCCCGGATCGCTTGTTTGAGCTCGGCATGTTTATCCGGTGCGGTGAGTCGTTTTTGGTGGTAGAAGAATGTCGAGCGTGCCATGCCGGCCGCATCCAGGAGGTAGTCCAAGCGGTGGTGTGACTTGAGGATGACGATTGCCTGGGCTTTCAGGCGTGTCCCTGGTTCCTCAAGTCTCGCAATTTTTTTAAGTAGGCGTTTTCCGCTTCCAGCCGCTCAACCTGGCGGCGAAGCTTTTCCTCTTCCGTGAGGCGTTTCGGCGCAGCCGATCCTTTGGGCCTGCCCTTCGGCTTCGGGCGCAGAGCCTCGTCGCCGCCTCTGCGCCACTTAGCCACCCAGTCCTTGACGAGGTGGTCGGATGAAAGATTGAACTCTCGGGCAAGATCCATCATCGACTCACCCGCAAGATGACGTTCTACAACTTCCTTCTTCGCCTCGAAGGAGTAGTGCTGCTTGTTTGGTTTCTCCACGAGACATAGTCTGCCACGCAGTTGGAAACGGCGATAAAGTCTACGCGTTGCGTCTCTCGAGACACCGACAACACGAGCAGCGGCTCGGCAACCCATTCCCTGCTCGAAAAGCTCCACTAACTGCTCACGCTGAACTTCACTCAGCGAACTACGTGCTCTCAAAGAAAATGCTCCCCACTAGTTGTTGGCAACTGATTTCTCAGTCCAACTAATGGGGAGCAGTTCATGATAGTGGGAGCGGGGCGGGTTTCTTTTCAGGAAAAAATGAGTAGAATATAAGAAACCTGTCCATTCTGCTTATTTCCTGTGAGGAGCTCCACTGACGATGCGCCGCCGCTCTCTGCGTCTCGGTATTACGACGCTCCTGTCCGCCACCTTGCTCGGTGGCGCCACGCCGGCCGTGGCCTACGAGATGCAGCGTGATTCTGCCACCTCGTTGCGCATCATTTTGGATTCGGGCGAAAAGATCGAGCAGGATAACGCGGCTGCGGCCATCCTGGCTATTGCTACCCAGCGCAAGGAAGCATTGGTGGCCGATGGAATCTTGTCCCAGGACAAAGCGGACGCCGCCTTCGAGTACTACTTTGGCAAAGCCCGTCTCAATACCGCGCGCACCGATGGCAATATTTATTCCGCCCCGCTGGACTTCCCGTGGGAGCCAGAGGAGCGGACGCAATCCCTAGACGGCAAGCAGTACACCGAAGCGGCCGTATTGGATTACCTCGACATGCTGGGCGCCAACTATGCCCAGGCGGTAATTCGCGCTGAGCTGGGCGAGTTTACCAAGGACTTGCCGCAGGCCCCCGCCGGCAACGCGGCGACCTCTCTAAGTGGCCAGCTGCCGACCATCGGGGAAACTGGCTCCGCCTTCCCGGATGAGTTCCCTGCCTATGCGGCGGCGCTGCGCGATATTGTCACCATCACCAAGCAGGTCAATGCACCTTTGGAGCAGGCCGCCGTCTCGCACCGTGATGCGGGAACCGTGCCTGAGGATGCGGCGGCGAATGAGCATTCCGGTCTATCCGCCTTCGAAGGTGGCCTCCTAGCCACCGGTATTGCGGCGCTGACCAGCGCCGCCGGATTCGGATGGTCCGCGCTCGACTGGTCCGAAATCCTTTCTCACCTGGGCCAGTTCTTCTCCTAGGCGCCAAGCCCTGCCCGCTGAGTTAGAGCAAGCGGAACGACGTTAAACCGGTGGGGCTCGCCGAACCCGTAAATGCATGCTGCTGTTGGCCTATGTGGGCGGAACCAAAGTACTCGCCATTGGGCCGCGCGTGCAGGCTGGTCAATTGCAGTCTGTCCGTGGCATAGGGGCTTGTGCGCCGGCGCACCCACGATCCAATGTGCAGGCGGATGGCATCCGAATAGCGCGGTGAATTGAGATGGGCTAGCGGGCGATAGCCGGCGGCTACCTCGAGCGCGAAGACTACCCAGCCTTGGATGCGGTGTTGGGCGGCGACTTCCGCGGACGTCGGCAAGCGGCCATAGCGCACGCGGTGGGGCGCAATGAAGAGTTTGAGGTGCGAGTAGCCGGGGATGGGCTCGTACATGGTGGGGAAGTAGTGCTCCTGAATAAGGGCAGGAGGCGGACGCGTGATAATTGTCTCATGCCCGCCCCAACCCCGCCATTTCTGAGGGTTTCCTGAAAGGCGTGGGCGCGAATGAGCGCGCGGTTCGCTATACTCTCGGGGAGTTAAAGAGAATCGTAACCAAAGGATTTAAGTACATGCGTGGTCTAATCGTTGACTATGTCGGCGTCCTTGACGGCACCGAAGAAGACAACCGCCGCTGGAAGGCGCTGCTGGCCGCCGCCAAGGCAAATGGCGCAGCAACCGCCATTCTGTCCAACGACCCAGGCGGACCTGGTGCGGAGCACATCCGCGAGTGGGAGTACCGCGGAAACGTCGACGCAGTCATTCTTTCCGGAGAGGTGGGGGCGGAAAAGCCTGAGGTCGCTGCTTTTCAGGCGGCCGCAGATGCTCTAGAGCTGCCGCTCAATGACTGTGTCATGGTTGATGATTCCATCCTCAACGTGCGCGCCGCCGTGGAATCCGGCATGGTGGGCTTTTTGTACACCAGCTTTGACCGCGTCTCCGTTGAAATCCAGGCAGTCTTCGATATTGAAGGTGAGTTTTAGTGGCTAAAGCCCGCGTTTACATCCCTGCTACCTACGCCATGCTGGCGGAGCTGGAAGAAACCGGCTCGCTGTCCGCGCGCTCCGGCTGGGGTTTCATGGTGACCCCTGCACTGCAGGAGTTCTATACCGAGGGCGATGAAGAAGAAATTGCCTACTCGGCATTCCTCGAGGCCTCTATGGCCTCCATGCGCCTTTTGGCCATTGGCGATGAAGAGAAGTTCCCGCACCGCCGCGTGGTTATCTCGGTAGACTTGGATGATTCTGTCCTCACCCCGCGCCCGGATATGGGCGAGCCGGTGGTAGAGCTCAAGCCGGCGCAGTTCAGCACGGACGACCTAGCGGCCATCCACGTGGATATTGCGGAGTCCGAGGAAACCACCGCAAAGGCCATCGAGGCTATCGATACCGCAGACCTGGGCGATGAAGACGCGGAGCTGGCCGTGGGCGATGCACTGGATAAGTTCATGGCCTTTTATCACCCCACCGAGCTGCCATTCCTCGTAGAACTGCTCTAAATACTCAAGGAGACAACATGACTCAGCGCTTCAAAAACCTCGTTGCGGCCACCGTTACCGCAGGCGCAGCCCTCATCGCCGCGCCGGCCGCCCTGGCAGATACCACCCCAGCTGCAGATGCGGCTGCCGACGCCGTGCCCACCACCCCGTGGCTGGCGCTGCTAGAGACCTCGTCCCAGGGCACCTGGGGCCAGATCCTCGATGTATTCTTCGGCATCGTGGATGGCATTTTGGGTGTTATGGCCGATACCGGCTTCCACCTCTAATTTTCCCACTCCACGTTGGTGCGCAAGGCCTCGAGCAGGCCGCGCACCGCGTCGCGCCGCCGCGCACTGGCGGTATCAGGGGAGATAAGCGCAGGATCATCGAGGCCGCATTCTGGGTCCGCAGGCGGGCCCATGTGCGTACAACCGCGGGGGCAGTCCTCGATGGCGGCGGCAAGGTCTTCAAAGACGCCAAGTACGTCATCGGCATCGACGTGCGCGAGGCCAAAGGAACGAATGCCGGGGGTATCGATAATCCAGCCACCGGTGAATGCATCCTCGGCGGGGAGGGGGAGCGCCACCGATTGGGTGGAAGTATGCCTGCCCTTGCCGACGCCCGATACTTCCCCTGTTTCCCTATCCGCATCCGGTACCAGCCGGTTGACCAGGGTGGATTTACCCACGCCGGAATGTCCGATGAGTGCGGTGACGTGGCCGTCGATGTGGTGGCGCACCGCCTCAAGCCCGTCTTCGACGCCGGCTTCCACCACCGTGACGTCGAGGTCGGCGAACTCGGCCGCGAAGGGAGCAGGATCCGTGAGATTGGTCTTGGTCAGGCACAGGATGGGGTGGATATTGCCCACAAACGCAGCGATCAAGGCGCGCTCGACAAACCCGGAGCGCGGCGGCGGATCGGCCACGGCGGTGACGATGAGCATCTGGTCCGCATTCGCCACCACGATGCGCTCATAAGGGTCGGTGTCATCCGCCGTGCGCCGGAGGACGGAGGTGCGCTCTTCCAGCTTCACAATGCGCGCTAGGGTGTCCTTCTTGCCGGAGGTATCGCCCACGACGCCCACGCGGTCGCCCACCTCGATGGCGGTGCGGCCCAGTTCACGGGCGCGCATGGCGGTGACGCGGGGGCCGTCGTCTAGCGCTACGCCCCAGCGCCCGCGGTCCTTGGTGATAACCATGCCGAACTTGGCATTTTTGTGCTTGGGGCGGTCCTTAGTACGCGGCCGCGAGCCCTTGCCGGGGCGCACGCGCACATCGGATTCATCGAAAGAACCGAAACGCCTAGCCATTGCTCTCCTGTTGCTCGGGGTCCACCATCGTCTCCCACATGCGGTCGAAGCCGGGAAGGGTCTTCGCGGTGGTGGCAATGTCTTCTACCTCTACGCCCGGTACCCGCAGGCCGATAATCGCGCCCGCGGTGGCCATGCGGTGATCCGCGTAGCACGGCCACTCCCCGCCGTGGAGAGGGGCGGGGTCGATGTGTAGGCCGTCGGCAAGCTCGGTGACCTTGCCGCCGAGGGCGTTGATATTATCCGCCAGCGCCTTCAAACGGTCGGTCTCGTGCCCGCGCAGGTGCGCAATGCCGGTCAGGGTAGAGGGGGTGTCCGCCAGGGCGCACAATGCCGCGACGGTGGGGGTGAGCTCGCCAATATCGCCCATGTTGCGCTCGATCCCCTGCAGCGCGCCGTCTTTGGCGCCCTTGGCAGTAACAAAGCCCGGCTCTTGGGTGACCATGACACCCATATCCACCAAAATATGCCGAATGGCGTCGCCCGGCTGGGTGGTATTGGCAGGCCAGCGCTTAATGGTTACCCGGCCGCCGGTGACGGCAGCGGCGGCAAGGAAGGGCGTGGCATTGGAGAGATCTGGCTCGATTGCCCATTCCCGCCCGGCAATCGGACCGGGGTGCACGGTCCAGGTATTCTCGCTGGAATCTACGCGTACGCCGGCTTGGCGCAGCATGCCTACGGTCATCTCCACGTGCGGCATGGAAGGCAGGGGACCGCCCTCGTGGGTGACGGTGATGCCTTGTGCAAAGCGCGCACCGGCCAGCAGGAGTCCGGAGACGAACTGCGAGGAGCCAGAGGCGTCGATAGTAACCTCGCCGCCTTCCGGCACTCCATGCGAGCGGACGGTAAAGGGCAGGCTATCGCCGTCCACCTCGACGCCGAGCTGGCGCAGTGCATCCAGGGTGGTGGACATGGGGCGGGCGTAGGCTTGCTCGTCGCCGTCGACAAGCACGGCGCCGTCCGCCAGGGCCGCAACCGGCGGGATAAAGCGCATGACCGTGCCGGCTAAGCCGCAGTCCACCGTGGCGCCCTTAAGCGGGCCGGGGGTGACGTGGATATCCTCGCCTTCGTGCTCGAAGCGCACGCCCATAGATTCCAGGGCCTTTTCCATCAGCTGCGAATCGCGGGAGACCAGCGGCGCGCGCAGGGTAGAGGGGCCATCGGCCAACGCCGCCAGAATGAAAGCGCGGTTGGTAATAGACTTCGAGCCCGGCACGTGCTGGGCCCACGTAATGGGGCCTGCCGCTTGCGGGGCGGACCAAGGTTGAGACATATCGTCCATAATAGAGGGCATGTGCGGAAGATTCGTTCTTTTTACCGAGTCCCTTCTCGATGAAGTGGGCGCACTGCCCGGAGTTACTGAGGTCCACGCCCCACAAGGCACCCCAGGCCCGCGCTACAATATTGCGCCCACCCAGCCGGTGGCGATAGTGCGCGTGCGCGAAAGCCTCGCCCAGGTCGACCCTGCGCGGTGGGCACTGCTGCCGCACTGGAAGAAGGACCTGGACGGCCCGCCGCTGTTTAACGCCCGGGCGGAGACGGTGGCCAGCAAGCCCTCCTTCCGGCATGCCTTTAAGGGGCAGCGCTGCCTTATCCCCATGAACGGCTACTACGAATGGCATCAAGAAGAAGGCGGCAAGCAGCCCTATTACGTCCGCGCGGAAGAGGGCCTGTTGTGGGCGGCGGGCCTGTGGGACACCGGCCTAGACCGCCTGTCCGCCACGATTGTCACCACTGCAGCGACGGAAGAAATGGAGTGGCTGCACCACCGCCTGCCGCGGTTCTTGGCGGCCGAAGAAATGCGTACCTGGCTGGAGGGCAGCCCCGAAGAGGCCGCTGAGCTGCTCTTGCCGACGCCACTGCGTGGCTTTCACACCCACCCCGCCGACAAGGCTGTGGGCAGCGTATCCAACGATTATCCGGAGCTACTCGGCGAGTAGATCGGCAAAGCTAGCAGAGCACAGCTCTGCGAGGTCCTCCGCATTGAGCTCGATATCCAGCCCGCGGCGCCCGCCGGAAATAAAGACGGTATCGAAAAGCACGGCGGTTTCCTCAATGACCGTGGGCAGCGCGTTCTTCTGGCCCAGCGGGGAAATGCCGCCGGGAATATATCCGGATGACTTGGACGCGTCATGCGGATCCGCCATGGCGGCCTTAGAAACGCCGTGGGCGGCCGCGGCCTTCTTGAGGCTCAGGTGGTGGGTGGTAGGGATTACGCACACCGCCAACTTCCGCTTGGGCCCTTTGCCTGCCGTTAAATCGATGACCAGGGTTTTGAGCACGCGTTCCGGCTCTACCTCGAGGGCCGCCGCGGCGTGATCGCCGAAGTGATCCTTGCCCGCCTCAAAGGTGTACACATGGTGGTCTACGCCGGCGTCTTCCATGACTTTGAGCGCTGGGGTGGCTGCATGCGGGGACTTTTTGGACATGACTGGGATTCTAACGCTACGCGTTAGGATAGAAATTGTGGCTAAAGAAACAATCAGCGAAAAGGAGCTGCAGCGCCGCTTCGAAGCGGAAGCGCTGCCCCTGCTAGACCAGCTCTACGGCGGTGCCCTGCGCATGACGCGCAACCCGCAAGATGCTGAGGACCTCGTGCAGGAGACCTACCTCAAGGCCTATAAGTCCTTTCATTCCTTCAAGGAAGGTACAAACCTTAAGGCTTGGCTGTATCGCATCATGACCAATAACTACATCAACTCCTACCGCAAGGCGAAGCGCCGGCCCACGGAGTCCTCGGCCGATGACCTGAGCGATTTTCAGCTTTATACCACCGCGGGACACGATTCCACTGGCCTGGAATCCGCCGAGGTAGCTGCGCTTAAGGACATGCCAAACGCCACCATTTCAGAGGCCATGAATGACCTGCCCGATGACTACCGGATGGTGGTGTACTACGCGGATGTAGAGGGCTTGGCGTATAAAGAGATTGCAGAAATCATGGATACTCCGCTGGGCACGGTGATGTCCCGGTTGCACCGGGGAAGAAAATTGCTCCGGAAAGCGTTGAAAGACGTGGCACGAGAACAAGGCATTGGATTAGAACACCCAGACATGGAGGAGAAGTAATGGACCGCGCAACGGAACACAACTGTGGTGCGTGTAGCTCCCCAGAGGTACAGGCCCTCCTGTGCGAGCTTCTCGATGAATCGACCACCTATGCCCGCGCGCTCGCTATCCGGGAGCACATCGCCCAGTGCGATTTCTGTCAGCAGCGCCTCGAGAGCGAGGAGATTATCCGCTCCCTGGTGCGCAACTGCTGTAACGGCCAGGCCAAGGCGCCGCAGGCGCTGCGCCGCCGCATTTCGATAGAGATCACCCGCATCGACACGGCGTGGTAGGCACTGTTGCTCACCCGCTGTGGTGGGGTCTGGTCTCATGATCTTCCAACTTTTTGCTTGAGTCCATACTGATCGGGCCGAATTGAGGGCGGAAGGGCCGAATTGAGACCCCAATGTGTTCAATTCGGCCCGATCACATTGGACTTAAGGCACGGAGAGGTCAAGCGGGGAGCTAGGAGACGACATCGATGCTTGATTTCTAGCGGTCGTGGAAACACCTGACATGGGTTGGGTGATTGTGTGGAGTCGAAATGGGTTCCGGATTCTGTTGTCGTGGCGCGGTTTGCGTCGTTGGTTCGGGCTGGTAGTTCAATACGGGCGGCTGCTGGTGTGGTTGGTTTACCGCGGTCGGTGGCTTATCGGCTTGCTGGTGAGTTGGACTTGCCGCGCAAGCGCCGCAGGCGTATTAGCTCGGCTGACAGTCAGGCAATAGCTCGCCTGTGGCTTGAAGGTGTGGCACCAATGGATATTGCGCGCCAGCTTTCTATAGGCTCTACTCCGGTATATCGAATCGGTATTGAGCTTGGTTTGTGGAAACGCAATCCGTACGGCCGCAAAGCTGCGGCAACAACTCGCCGGTGTAGTTATCTGCAACTGCGTGTAAATGCTTTAGGACGCAAAGATGCCGCTTTAGCCTGTGGCATTCATCCGCGTAATGCTGCTGATATAGACAAAGGCGTCATTAAGCTTTCCACCGGGCGTGTGCCTTTTGTCCCGGATGGCCCGGATGTGGCGCTGTATAACAGGCTTATGCAGGTACTCGAGTACGTTGATGGTCGCCAAGCAGTTCCAGTCCAGGTTATTTCACAACAGCGTATCGATAGGCGTATTTCTTCGCGCTATCTATCGATAGAAGAGCGCGAGCTCATCTTTGATCTTGACCGGCAAGGCAAAGGCGTACGTGAGATAGCTCGGCGTCTTCAGCGCTCTGCTGGAACTATCAGCAAGGAACTTAAACGCAACCGGGATGAGTTTGGGGTATATCTTCCCACGTATGCGCACCGTAAATCGGTGTTGCGTAGGTTTAGACCGAAAAAGCGCAAGATTGATACCAATCCACGCTTGCGTGAGGTGGTTTGGGAAATGGTGAAAGACAGGTACTCGCCAGAGCAGATTTCTGGGCGGTTGCGCAGTTGCTACCCCGGTGATGAGACTATGTACGTGTGTCCTGAAACGATTTATCAATCTCTGTATTTCCAGGCTAAAGGCGAGTTGAAAAAAGAAATCGCTGCTGCACTGCGTCGCGGTCACGCCCAACGTCGACCTCGTGGCACGCGCAGCGCCCGCAAGCGGTTTGTTGACCCTATAGTGATGATTTCCGACCGGCCAGCAGAAGTAGACGACCGAGCCGTACCAGGTCATTGGGAAGGCGACCTCATTTTAGGCGCGGGCAATAAGTCTGCAATTGGGACTCTCGTAGAACGAACCACGCGCTATGTCATCTTGCTGCATCTACCTAATGGGCATAATGCTACCGAAGTAAATGCAGCACTTACTAAAGCGATCGCTGGCTTGCCAGATCATCTCAAAGGCTCACTTACCTGGGACCAGGGAAGTGAAATGGCCTGCCATAAGGCCTTTTCTGTAGCGACAAACTGTCCCGTGTTCTTCTGCGATCCTGGCTCGCCGTGGCAGCGGGGCACCAATGAAAACACCAACGGACTACTTAGGCAGTACTTCCCCAAAGGAACAGACCTAAGCCTCCACAGTGCAGCGGACCTAGAATTCGTCGCCATGCAACTCAACCGCCGCCCCCGCAAAACCCTGGGCTTTCAAACACCAGCCGAGAAAATGGCAGCACTGATAAACTCAACCGAAACATAGGAAGTGTTTCCACGACCACTAGAATCCGCCATGTGCGTCTGACATAGCAAAAGCCCGGTTCTACGGTCGAAGTGACCGAGGGAACCGGGCTTTGAGTAATGCTGTGCGTTATGCGCCAGGACGCTTGCCGTGATTAGCGGACTTCTTGCGGCGATCCTTGCGCTTGCGACCACGCTTGCTCATTGCGCACTCCTTCGTTGAGGGTATCTGAACTTTATTCAACTGTAGCGGCTAAGGGCGCCGAAACGAAAATTGGGGGCCGGTTCTTAAGCGGAAACGCGGGCGCGGCCACGGCCGCGGTTACGGCGACGCTTGAGGGCGCGGCGCTCCTCTTCAGACAGGCCGCCCCAGACGCCGGCGTCTAGGCCGGATTCCAGTGCCCACTTCAGGCAGGAAGAGGCAACAGGGCAACGGTTGCAGACCAGCTTGGCCTTAGCGATTTGGGTAAGTGCAGGACCAGAATTGCCTACTGGGAAGAACAGCTCGGGGTCTTCGTCGCGGCAAACAGCTTCGTGGCGCCAATCCATGATTGATATCTCCTAACAAAAATTCGACAGCAGTAAGCACAAGCGCTTTTCATGAAAATGAAAAGCAACCAATGCCAGGGTGGGTGGTTGTGTGAACTGGTCTGCGTGCAGTGGGGCCCGGTCTCGAGGTCGGGCCAGCGTCGCCGCCGCCAATGGTTCACATTGTGGTTACTTGAAGTTTCCTTCAAGTTAAGAAGAGGTTTACGTCCTCTTTCTTTTTGCTACCCCAGAATCATGACATGTTTACTCAGACTCCGCTAGGGGTAGAGGCGAAATTGTGGTCAACCTCACGTGAATGAAACTAGTGTGGGGGTCATTTAGGTCGACGTATGAGTTGAAAGAAGCCTGTGAGAAACGCGCTGAACTGGTGCATTGTCCAAAAAGCATTGAGTGTGGTGACTGAAGAAGCGTCAAATCTACCCGGCTAACCCCTGCCCCCGCGAAACCTGAGTGGCGCACAAGGAAATGGCCTCGACCGGTGAGTAGACTGTGGGTTTGTGTCTAAGCAGAAGAAAAAGCAGGTAAACAAAAAGCAAAGTGTTTCCTCCGCGCAGCCGGCGCGTGAGGAGAAGGCCCAGCAGGGCGCGCCCCAGCCGGTCCTCGTGGCCGCAGCGCTCGCCGTGGTTCAGTCCATCGCCGTCATCTGCTTCGGTATCTTCCTGATTGTGCGCGAGGCGACCGGCGCAGAAAATGGTTCCATGGTGTCGGACTCGGGCTCCGGAAGCTTTGTGGGGCTGGGCACCGCACTATTTATCTTTATTGTCTTTGGCTTTGTCATTGTGGGTGCTTGGGCCATGGTCAAGGGAAAGCGCTGGGGTAGGGGAGCCATTATCCTGGTCGAGCTCATCTTGGCAGCGAGCTCCTTCCAGATGTTTAGCGGCGGATCGCCGCTACTTGGTGCGGTGACCTTGGCGAGCGCCGCCGTAGTCATCTTCCTGCTCATGTTCGTCCGCGCTTCCACGGAGTGGGCGGCAGCTAACTTCTAAATTCGCCGCCACACACAAGGGCCGCGCCCCGGGTAAATCCGGAAGGCGCGGCCCTTTCTGTAGCGGAGGGTGTTAATCGGCGCTTAGGCCCACGACCTGATCGCCGCGGGTTTCCACGATGGTGTCGCCCGCCAAGGTGAGGTAGACGGGGCCGTCGTAGCTGCCGCGATCAACCGGGATGGTCCGCAGCGTCTTGCCGGTAGACCAATCCATGACAGCAAAGCCCGCTTGGGTAGGTACCAACATATGCTCATCGACGGCGATGGGGGTGCCGATGGCATCATCTACCACGTGATCCACTGCGAGGTCGCTCGGTTTAAAGAGGTAGAGGCGGGAACCATCGAACCAGGTCATATGGTGCGGCAGATCCGCGGTTGCTGGGGCGAACGGGGTGGTGGCCGCGTCTATGTCTGGAGAAGGCTCCGCCGAAGTAGAGTCCAGCTTTTCGCCCTTATTGTCATAGGACTCGATCGTGGGATGCGGGCCTGGGCGGTAGACGGCGGCGGCCTTTTGTCCCACAGCGACAAGCCGGGCGCCGTCGGTGGCTATGTCCACATCGGCAGCGATATCGGGCTCACGGGAATCATCAGGGGTGGTGTCCTGGAAGCGCAACCAGGTCGTGCCCGGCTTATCGGGGCAGGACTCGGTCAGCACTAAATTCTCGGTGCGGGTAAGGGCGGAGCTAATCGAGCAGCCCTCGTGCGGTTGCTTGTCCGGTTCCTGTTTGGCCTCCACATCACCGTATTCCACGGTGCGCACCATATCGGAGCGCCACAGATCAATCCGGTCGGTGGAGACCGTTCCTACCCGGTCATTGGAGGAAACGGGTACTACCTCCTCCGAGCTGACGGCGCTGCGGGTGCTGTCATACTCACCGGTCGCAGCCTCAATTGCCACGGTATCCCCGCAGCCCACGCCGGTTTTATACGACGCCACGATTTTGCCCCACGCTGTTGACAGCGAGCACAGATCCGCGTCCGTGCGCTCATAAGTCCAAGCCTCGGAGCCGTCTGGGTTGGTGGCGGTGAGCGTGTGATCGGCGTGGGTGATGGTCAGGCCGTGTGCCGAAACCGCCCGGTATTGGCCGGGTACTGGTTCGTTGGGGAGGCTGAAGGACTCGTGGAGGGCCTCGGGGACGTCGGCAAGCGCGGGTGCATCCTTATCCCCAGGAACGGCCGCTTGGCTGAGATGCGCTTGATTAATATTGGCGGTAATAGCCGCCCCGCCGACCGCTATGGCGCAGACCACGGCAATAATGCCGGTAGCCTTCCAATCGGCGGGGGTCGAGCGCAAAATGGGAGCTTTAGTCATCGGCGGCCTCCTCGCCAGCGCCGGGAGCTGCCGCGGCGCGCGGTGGTACGGGTGGGGGATTTCTCGCGGACGGGAACTTGGCCCACGACCTTGGTCTCAGGGCCGACAGTCTCCTCTACCTCCGCGGGGATGTCTAGAGCCTGGGCCAGCTCCGGGGACGTGGAGAACCACTGCGGCGGATTCGGCTCACCCAAATCCAGCTCATCATTAATAACCTGCCATTTGCCCAGCTCATCATAGCCCACCAAGGTGATAGCGGTGCCGGTATGGCCGGCGCGCCCCGTGCGGCCGATGCGGTGGACAAAGGTCATCGGATCATCCGGAACCTGATAGTTGATGACGTGGGTGACATCATCAACGTCGATGCCGCGGGCAGCAATATCAGTGGCGACCAAGATGTCCACCTGGCCGGTGCGGAAGGCATGGAGCGACTTCTCGCGCGACTTCTGCCCCAGATCGCCGTGGACGGCACCCACGTGGAAGCCGCGCCGGGCAAGGTCATCGGCCAATTGGGTGGCCGCGCGCTTGGTGCGAGCGAAGATGATGGTGCGCCCGCGGCCGGCGGCCTGTAAGGCGTGGGCGACAACGGCAACCTTATCCATGCGGTGGGCTTGGAAGGTGACCTTGCGGGTGGAGGAGTGGGTGAAATCCTGCTCGCCGGATTCGGCGCGGATATGGATGGGCTTTTCCATAAACCGGCGGGCGAGCGTCAAAATCGCGCCCGGCATGGTGGCGGAAAAGAGCATGGTTTGGTGGGCATTGCCATCGAGTGCCTTGAGGATAGCCTCCACCGAGGGTAAAAAGCCCAAGTCCAGCATCTCGTCGGCCTCATCGAGCACCAAGATAGCCACGCGATCGAGCTGCAGATTGCCGCGTTCGTGGAGATCGATCAATCGGCCGGGCGTGCCAATGATGACGTCGACGCCCTTGTTGAGCTGTTTGATCTGCTCCTCATAGGGACGGCCGCCGTAAATGGAGGCTAAGCGCACGGGCAGGTGGGCGGCAGCCACCTGCAGGTCCTCGGTGACCTGCTGGGCAAGCTCGCGGGTGGGAACCACCACGAGGGCGCGCGGGGTGCCATCGAGCTCGTCGATATCGGCGTCATCAAAGACGCGGTCCAAAAGCGGCACGCCAAAACCATAGGTCTTGCCCATGCCAGTGCGCGCTTGGCCAATCAAGTCCTGGCCAGATAGCGCGATGGGCAGGGTTAATTCCTGGATTGCAAAAGTACGCGTGATGCCACGGGAGGCGAGACCATCGCAGATTTCGGCCGCAACGCCGAGTTCCGCGAAGCTCGGTGGCTGGGATTTTATGTCAGACACACCTTGATAGTAGCCGGGATGGTTATAGTGGGGCCATTGACAATAAAACTCTAGTTAGAGGAGGAATCTTCATGGATATCAAGTTTGGCTTCGCGGATACCGCTCGTGAGCTGGTCATTAGCGCTGCAGGTGACCAAGCCGAGCTGACGCAGAAGATCAACAGTGCCCTGGCGGATAACTCCACCCTGGAATTGGAAGATGACAAGGGCCGCAAGTACCTCGTGCGCACTGACCGCGTGGTCTACGTCGAGGTCGGCATTGCCAAGAAGCACGCCGTGGGATTCGCCGGCGCCTAAGGCGAGCGCATAGGGCTGCTGATTCAGCTTTTTTAAATACAAACGGGTAACCTAAGGCCCCATGGAAAAAAGGGAGAATCGCCACGCTCACCGGAGCCAGGGCCACGCGCCGGACCACCCCAATGCGGTGGTCCGGTTTGCGCGCCAATATGGCTGGTGGCGCGTGGTGGCTATCCCCCTCATGATCGCGCTGACCATGTGGTTCATCGTCGATATCGCCACCGCCTCTTCCTCCGAAGAAGATGCGGAAGACACTAGCGCGGCCGCCCCAACTAGCACAGAAATGGTTGGTCCTGATCCTGCCGATACTGCAGCGGTCAAGCGGGAAATCAGCGAGATGCCGCCCGGTGGCTCCTATACCAAGCAGGGCAAGGGCACCTTCCACGAGGTAGGCGAGCCTGGCGCCGTTGCGGGTAAGGGCGGCGAGCAAAAGGTGCGCTATTCCATCGAGGTAGAAGATGGCCTTAACACCGCACCGTATGGAGGCGATGAGTCTTTTGCCGCCATGGTGGAGGCCACCCTGTCTGACCCGCGTGGCTGGACCGCGCAGAAGGACTTTGAGTTCGAGCACGTGGCCGCTGATGCGGAACCGGATACCCGCATCCAGCTGACTTCGCTCGGCACCGCAGCAGAGCGCTGTGGCGAGAAGATTGAAACGGAAACCTCCTGCCACACCACCATTACGGGCGAGTCCACCACCATTATCAACGAGGCCCGCTGGGTGCGCGGCGCCACGCCTTTTGAAGGCGATATGGGCAATTATCGCCAGTACGTCATCAACCATGAGTTGGGTCATGCCATTGGCTATGCGGCCCACCAGCCGTGTGGCGGCCAAGGCAAGCTAGCGCCGGTCATGATGCAGCAGACCTTGGACCTTAACAACAAAGAATTGCACGATCGCAAGCCCAGCGAGGTCTATCCTGATGAGGACGTGACCTGCTCACCAAACCCGTGGCCTTATCCGAATCCGAATAATAAGGATCCCCACCAACCCGAATAGGAGTTAAGGATGCCGCTTCCCCCAGAGCATGTGTTAAGCGCCTTCCACGCGGAAACCGGTGCCACTGGTACCCGCCGCGCGCAGGGCGATCAATTGGGCCCAGTGTGGGATAACGGCATTAAGGTGGGCGACGTGGTCTATTCCCAGGCTGGTCCGTTTGCCGCCTGGTCCGCTAAGGTGCGCGAGCGCCTCAGCGTGCAGGGGGCCCGCGTTTCCCGGCCGGTACTGTCTAGCGATGGTCGGCACACGGCCGCAGGGTGGAAGGCTACCCAGTTTATTCCGGGCCAAGTACGCGGGCGAATTGATGAAACCGCACAGATGGCGTTGCGCCTCGACACGGCTATAGCCGAGGTGCCCCTTCCCAACGGGCAGCGCAGCGATGTCTTTGCACGCGCCGAGCGCGCCGCCTGGGAGGAAACAGGCGAGGCTTATCGGCCAGATCTGCTTGCCGACGTCCCCCTTATCCCCGCCCACACCGCACTTCTCACCACCACGGTTTACCACGGCTCCAACCCGCCGGGCATTGTGGACATTGTGCCGAGCGAATCCCCGCGCCCAGCCGGCTGGACGGCCGCTTTGGTTATTGTGGATGGGCTCATTGGCCAAGCGGTCGATGATGGGATCTGTCAGCGCTTTAGTCATGTACCCGGTATGCCGGAATTGCTGTTGCGCGCGGTGTCGTATCGCCGTTATGTCAATGACCTGCACTCCGCGTCGCGTTCAAACACGCGTTCGCATATTGAACGGGTGGAGCAGCATCTGGTGTCGCGGGCATCTGCCATACTGGAGCGGTGAGTTACGACCCCCATTCCACCGCGCGTGCGGGAGTGATCCTTCCACCGTCCCCGCAGGTGCGCCTCGTTCCCCGTACCCAATCCGCCACGACCCGCAGTTGGCCTGTTGACCTGCCCGAATCCGGTACCTGGAAGGTAACCGGTGCCGCCGGCACCGGTGTGTCCAGCTTCCTTATCGATACCGTCATTCATGCCTTGGATAAAGCCCGGCAGACCGGCGCGGATCCCTCCGGCATCCTGGTTATCGCTCCCTCGAAGGAATCCGGCGCCCGGCTGCGCCGCGAGCTTTCTGAGCGGCTCGAGGATTACGCCGCACAGACCTCCATGGTGCGTTCCGTACACTCCCTAGCATTCGCGTTGCTGCGCACAGCGGCCGAGGAGGAGCTGCGACTTATTACCGGTGCGGAGCAAGACGCCGTCATCCGCGAGCTGCTCACTGGCCAAGCAGAAGACGGGCATGGCTCGTGGCCCGCGGAGATGCGGCCCGCGCTGGAATATGTGGGCTTCGCCCGGCAGCTGCGCGATTTCCTTTTGCGCTCCATTGAACGCGGCCTGGGCCCGGGCGATCTAGAGCGCCTCGGTGCCGAGCACGGCCGCCCCATGTGGTCCGCGGCGGGTGAATTCCTGCGCGAGTACGAACGCGTGCAGCTCCTTTCCCGCGCCCATTCCTATTCCGCTGCGGAATTGGTTACCGCGGTTCTTCAGCGCCCCCAGCTACTGCGCGAGCACCCCTTCCACACCATCATTGTCGATGATGCGCAATTGCTCGACCCCACCGCAGGCAAGCTCATTCGCGAAATGAGCCCGCAGGCGGATCTCGTGGTGGTAGGCGGCGATGCCGATCAATCCGTCTTTGCCTTCCGCGGTGCTAGCTCGCGTTTCCTGCGGGATTTCCCAGCTGACCACGACATCGAGCTCACCGAGCCCCACCGCACACCCGCTCCGGCGTGCATCTCCATTGTGGATTCGGACGGCAGTCTGCGTGACGTCGTAGCCAATACCGTGCGGCGCCGTCACTTAGAAGACGGCGTGCCTTGGCGGGATATCGCCGTCATCGTTCGTTCAACCGGTGATATCGGGCAGATGCGCCGCACCCTTTTGGCCGCCGGCGTGCCCGTGCACATTAGCCCTACCGACGTCGTCTTGGCCGAACAGCGTTTGGTTTCCGCCGTGCTGCTCGCCCTGCGTGCCTTGGAGGACGACCTATCAAACTCGGAGTTGGAAGAGTTGCTCACCGGCCCCGTGGGTGGCGCCGATCCCGTCACCCTGCGCCGCCTTATCCGTGGTCTGCGCCGCTGGGATTCCACCACCCGGGGCATCGATAGCCTGCGCGGTCTTCTCTATGGCGAGCTCCCAGATTTTAATGGGCAACTCACTGAGCGGGAATACTCCATCCTAGAGCGTGTACGCACGGTTCTAAGCGCCGGCCGGGACGCACTCGCCTCCGGGGACTCTGTGGAGGAGGTCCTCTGGGCTGTGTGGAGCGCAACTGAGCTCGATAACCGCCTGCAGGCTTCGGCGCTGCGCGGTGGCGCGACCGGCTCGCAGGCCGACCGCGACTTGGATGCAATGATGGCGCTTTTTGACGCCGCAGGCGACTACGTCGAGCGCCGCCCTGATTCCTCGCTGCGCGCCTTCCTGACGCATATCACCGAACAAGAACTTCCCACCGGTGTGCGTGACCGCCGCACCGCTATTCCGCAGGCAGTAGAGATCCTGACTGCACACGGCGCCGTGGGCCGCGAATGGGATACCGTCATTGTGGCCGGCGCACAGGAGGGAAGCTGGCCTTCGCTAGGGGAGACTGGCTCCATCTTTGATCAAGAAGATCTCATCGATCTCCTCGACCACGATATTGATCCCGATACCCCCGTCAGCCACGTTGCCTCTCGTTTGGCAGAGGAGCGTCGACTCTTCCATGTCGCTACCACGCGCCACCGACAGCGCCTGCTCATTGCAGCTGTGGAAAACCCGGAAGGTGATACGGTCTCTGAGCCTTCGCGCTTCATTAGCGAATTCGCTGGCCGTGGTGTGGACGTGCCTGGCCAGGCTGCGCGACGGCAAGCAAAGCGGGCGCTACGCCGCACGCAACTCCCGCGCGAACTGGGCCTCGATGTGCCTGAACCCGCACCCGTGTCATTGCGCGATGGGCTCGAGGTGGATCCCCTCGATGTGGCGGTGCTGTCGGTGCCGGCCTTTGTCGCACAATTGCGCCGCGTAGTTACCAATCCGGAATCCGGTGAGGTTGAGCGCAAACAAGCAGCGCGCCAGCTCGCTCGGCTAGCGGCAGCCGATATCCCTGGCGCCCACCCGGAGCAGTGGTGGTCTGCGCGCTCCGTTGCAGCTGAAATGCCGCTGCATACTAGCGGCAGTTTGTCACCCTCCCGGGTGGAAGCATTACTCAACTGCCCGCTCAAGGCCGTGCTAGGAAATGTGGCCGAGGACCCAAGCACCGAGGAGCACCTGCTCCGCGGTACTTTGGCGCACGCCTTCTTTGAAGCCATTGGCCGCGGAATGGATGCGGAAAAAGCCAAGCTATTGGTGATGGAGGCTTTCGAGCGCATTCAGGACGTACCGCAGTGGCAATTGCGTTTCAAGCTCGATGAGTTTTCCACCCTGTTGGACCGCGCCCGGGAATGGGCGCGCCAATCCGAGGTCAATCAAGAGCTTGCCGGTGTGGAAATTCCCGTAGGCGTACGCGTCAGCGAGGAGGTGCGCATCGGCGGCTATATGGACCGTCTGCTTCGCGATGGAGAGGGAAATTACTTGGTGGTCGACCTCAAGACGGGTAGAAGCAAGCCGGCTAAGAAAGAGGGCGAGGACCATGTGCAGCTGATGACCTATCAGCTCGCGCTTGCCCACGGCGCATTTGACGGTCACCAGGTTCACGACGGCGAAGGCATGCCGCGCCAGGGCGGTGTGCTGGTGTATCCGGGTGCGACCACCAAAAAGATTGGTGAGATTTGGCAAAGCGATAAATCGCCGGAAGCCCTGGAAGAATTCGCCGCACTTCTGCCCCCGCTGGTGGAGGAGATGCGCGGCCCGCGCATCACTGCGCGCACCAATAAAGACTGCGATAAGTGCCCAATTCGCTCCATCTGCCCCGTGCAGGAAGAAGGAAGGATGACCACCGATGCCTAAGAGCAATTATTCCCCACAGCAGATCGCTGCAGCCTTGGGCAAGGACTTTCCGCCTACCGAGGAACAAGCCCATGTGATCGAAGGCCCCTTTAGCCCCAAACTCGTGGTTGCCGGCGCTGGTGCCGGAAAGACAGAAACCATGGCCTCGCGCGTGGTGTATCTGGTGGCCAATGGCTATGTGCGCCCGGAGCAGGTTCTCGGCCTGACTTTCACCCGTAAGGCCGCGCAACAGCTGGAGCAGCGCATCCGGCGGCAGCTGATTAAATTGCGCGATTCCAGCCTCATCCCACCAGGCGGCGAGGTGGCAGAAGCGTTAGAAAACATTGCGCCGAAGGTAGCTACCTATGACTCCTATGCGGGAGAACTCGTTCGCGAATACGGGCTGTTGGTTCCAGTGGAGCCTACGGCTCGCATCATCACCGAGACCGAGCGCTATTCCTTGGCCTACGATGTGGTGCGCAATTACACCGGCCAGTTGGAAGACGATCGCGCCCTAGCCACGATTACCGAGACCCTGCTGAAATTCAGCCAAGATATCGATAATGGGCTCAAGGACACGAGTCACATCGCCCAGCACGCCCGCGATTTTCGGGCGGACATCGATAACCTCGATAAATCCCAAAAGAATGGTCCTGAATACTCGCAAAAGTTGCTGGAATATATTCAGACACAGGAGCGCCGCGTGCAGTACGTGCCGCTGCTGGAGGCCCTGAAAAAGGAACAATCCGAGCGACAAGTCATCACCTTTGGCGAGCAAATGGCTGTCGCTGCCCGCGTAGCGCGCGATCATCCTGTGGTGGGCAAGCAGCAATCCCAGCGCTATAAGGTCGTCATGCTAGACGAGTACCAAGACACCTCCTATGCCCAGCGCGTGCTTCTACGAAGCCTGTTCGGAGGGGACCAAGAGGACCTGTCGGTTACGGCCGTGGGTGATCCAATGCAGGCCATCTACGGGTGGCGTGGTGCGACCTCTGAAAACCTCACTGCCTTCGTGGAGGACTTCCCGGTCGCGCCGGGTACACCCGCTCCGAAGGACCAGTTGACCACCTCTTGGCGCAACCCCTCTGGTGCGCTGGACTTGGCTAACTCAGTGGCGGAGGGCGTATTCGAAGGCGTTGAACGTCCCGTGGACGAGCTTTCTGCCGCCCCGCATAAGGGCGAAGGCGACATCCAGTTGGCGTACTTCGACAGCGAGGTTCGCGAGCGTGAATTCGTTGCCGAGTACCTGAAAGAGCAGTGGGAAAAGCGCGAGGGAGATACTTTCAGCGCGGCGGTTTTGGTGCGCAAAAATAGGCACTCCGCCCCCATCGCTGCGGCCCTAGACAAAGCGGGCGTACCCAATGAAATCATTGGTCTCGGTGGCCTGCTGTGGCAGCCAGAAATCCAGGACCTCGTAGCTATTGCCACCATGCTCGTGCGCCCAGAAGACTTGCCTGCGGCAGTGCGGGTGCTGGCAGGGCCCATCTGTGGCCTGGGAATCAGTGATATACAAGCGCTTGCTTCCCGCCAACGAAACCTGGCCGGCGCGAGGGAGGAGCGCTTGCGCTGGGAGCCGGGGATGGACCCGGAAGACTACCTGCGTGCGCAGTTGGAAGATGTCACCGCTGAGGAGCCGGATCAGCGCGTCGGCCTTGCCGACGCCCTGGCCGATCTAGGTGAGAGAGACCGCTATACCCCGCAAGGCCTCGCCCGAATGGAAGAGGTTTCTGCCAAACTGCGACACCTGCGCACCTATTCTCTGTCCAAACCGCTGGTGGATATCTTCGCCGATATTGAAGCATTGTTTAATATCCGCACCGAAGTCCTTGCGCGTGGAAGCGCAGGGGGCGCGACACATCTGGATAAATTTGCCGATATCGTCGCGGGCTTCCACGGTGATTCTTTGTATGCGCTCTTGGATTACTTTGCGTTAGCGCTCGAAAAGGAAGATGGCCTAGATCTTGGCGAAGTTCCCGCGGCCACTGACCGCGTGCAGATTATGACCGCGCACAAGGCCAAGGGCTTGGAATGGGAACACGTCTGCGTGGTGCATGCGGATTCGTCTAGCTATAGCGCGCAAGCAGAGACCTTCCTGTCCAGGATCGATAAGGTCCCGGGAGACGATGACTATATTGAGGTCCCAGAGGATGCCCAAAAGCGCTCGCATTTCCAAAACGCGTGCGAGGAGTTTAAGAAAGCAGATAGCGCCATCAAGGCGGAGGAATCGGCGCGCCTTTTTTATGTGGCGCTGACGCGTACCGAATCTACCCTGACCGTTACCGGCTCGGGCACCAATAACCTCAATGGAAAGAACAAGAAGGCTCCCTATGAATATCTAGAGCGCCTGAAAGAGCAATTCCCGCAGTACGTGGTGGAGTGGTCCGTCCCCGACGAGCCTTCCGAGGATGATTTTGGGGAGAGCGCCCAATTCCCAGCGCTGCAGGCCAGCCCAGAGGCAGTCGCCGGTGCGGACCTGGTACTTGAAGCTATGGAGGAGCTCCCAGATTTGAGCCGCGGTGAAACCTTTGAGCTGTGGGAGCAGGAAGCTGGCGCGCTCATTGAGGAGTACAAGGCGCTGCAACAGCCGGTGGTAGACGTTGAGCTACCCAGCGAGCTGACCGCCTCTGACATGGTTGCGCTGCGGGCAGACCCGCTTCAGTTTGCCCGCAGGCAACGCCGCCCCGTGCCGTTTAAGCCGAATTCCTATGCCAAGCGCGGTACCGCCTTCCACGCGTGGTTGGAGGACCGCTTCGGCAGCCCGGCACTATTGGGAGAGGAAGAACTTCCAGGTATTGATGAGCCGGAGGACTTCGATTTGGAAGAGCTCAAGGAGGCCTTCCTGAACTCCGAGTGGGCCGAGCGCCAACCGGAGCACGTGGAGGCGCCCTTTGAAATCACCATTGGTGAGTCCGTGGTGCGCGGGCGCATGGACGCGGTATTCCGCTTGGAGGATGGCACCTGGATGGTGGTGGACTGGAAGACTGGCCGCCCTCCCCAGGGAGAGGCTATGGATGCTGCCAAGATACAGCTAGCGGTGTATGCAGAGGCATGGCGCCGTATCCACGGCGGGGAAAAGATTCGTGCCGCGTTCTATTATGTCCACGATGGTTATACCTTCGAGCCTGCCCGCCTGCCGCGTGGGGACGAGCTGAAGGAACTCCTTGAATCGTCAGTTGAGCACCACAAGGGCTAAGGTATGTGGGCGGTTGCGTAACGCGCAATCTCTTGAGCAATCATTCGAGACCAGAAAAGAAGGCGGGGCTAGTGGCTAAAAAACGTGCGCAGGCAATGAAGTCACGCTTTAAAAGTCGCTTCTTGCCGCAGGTTGAGCTGTCCTCGCAGCCAGACCACGCTCTCATTGATGTCATTACGGTGCCGAGGGATGAAAATTCCAGCCCGTGGCGTCAGTTGGGCAAGCGTGTGCTGTGGGCTTTGGGCATCGTTGTCTTCGTGACCGTCGTGGTCTATTTAGACGGCGGTGGGTATAGCGAGGACATGTCGCTATTGGACTCTGCCTACTATGCGGCGGTGTCGCTGACTACCGTGGGCTACGGCGATATCGTGCCCGTGTCCCCGCAGGCCAGGTTTATTAACTTAACGCTTATTACCCCCGCCCGCCTGATCTTCCTTGTTTTATTGGTTGGCGCGACCTTGTCCGTGCTGACGGATAAGGCCCGCCGTACTTTCCAAATCCAGAACTGGAGAAAGCAATTGCGTAACCACACCGTCGTTATCGGATATGGCACCAAGGGCGCCGGAGCCGTGGCCGCGCTGCTGGCCGATGATGTTCCGTCCTCCCAGATCGTGGTCATCGATACCAACCGTGCGTCCCTCGCTCACGCCGAACACCACGGATTGGTCACCATCTTTGGTTCCGGCACCAAGCAGGACGTGCTCAAGATCGCTGGGGTAGAGCACGCCAGCTCCATCGTCGTTACCCCATCCACGGACGATACCGCGGTGCTGTGCTGCCTCTCCGTGCGAGAGCTTGCGCCCAAGGCCAAGATCGTGGCGTCGGTGCGCGAGTCCGAAAACCGTCACCTGTTGCTCCAATCCGGTGCAGATTCCGTGGTCACCTCCGCTGAGACGGCCGGCCGACTGCTAGGCCTGGCCACCGTCACCCCGACGGTGGTGGAGATGATGGAAGACCTGCTTTCACCCAACGAAGGTTTCTCCGTAGCCGAGCGCGCCGTGCGCGAATTCGAGGTGGGCTCCAACCCACGCCACCTGGCAGATATCGTGTTGGCTGTTTTGCGCAATAACGAGCTGCACCGCGTGGATACCGCGGATGCCTCCGCGCTGAAGCCGGGCGACCGTCTGCTCTACATCAAGCATGAGATGGAGCAACCCATTGAGGTCATGGACGATGATGACGAGGATTAAATGTTCCTCCCAGTAACCCCTCATGGCCAGGTTCCGGTTACGGCAGCGGGGGAGCCGGTGCTGGTGGAGAAGGTTCCCGGGGGCGTCGGCAAGCACGCAGTAGTGGACCTAGGTACCCTGCAGGCGTGCGCGTATCCGGAGGACGGTGCTAGCGAGCTGGGCCGGCTAGAAAGCGCAACGTTCTTTGCGGACCAGCCGGTGATTTTGCAAGCCATTGCGCTGATCCGCAATCGGCGCGAGCAGCGCTTTGATCCGCGAACTGGCCACAAGCTGGATTACCCAGCACCGGGAATCGTTGGGCGCGATCCCTTGGACGAGCGCCGGATGGTTTTCCCACGCCTAGATCCTGCCGTCATCGGGCTTATTCGCCTCAGCGGCACCGACCGGATTTTGCTGGCGCGCAATCGCCGCCGCACTAGCTTCTTTTCGCTGATCGCCGGCTACGTTGAGCCGGGCGAGACCGCAGAGGCTGCTTTTGCACGCGAGGCCCTAGAAGAAACCGGGCGCAGGGTGGATGATATTCGCTATTGGGGCTCGCAGGCGTGGCCACCGAGTGGCTCTCTTATGCTGGGCTTTTGTGCGCGCACGGCTGATGTCCACCCCACCTGCCATACTGATGGGGAATTGGAAGAAATCCGGTGGGTGGAGCGCGCCGAGCTGCCTGAGCTTAAGCTTCCTCGTCCGGGTTCAATTGCACACACGATGATTATGGAGTGGTATCACGGTGACTAAGCCGGATTTGTCTCTGCTGGATGAAGATCAGCTGCGCGCGGCCACGGCGCCGCGCGGGCCCGTGTGCATCTTGGCCGGCGCGGGTACAGGCAAGACTCGCACTATTACCTATCGCATTGCCAACTTGGTGGACCAGGGGTTTGTCAGCCCGCAGCGCGTGCTTGCGGTGACCTTCACTGCGCGAGCGGCCGGAGAGATGCGCGATCGCCTGCGCACTATGGGCGTGGCCGGCGTGCAGGCGCAGACCTTCCACGCGGCGGCGCGCCGCCAGTTGAAGTATTTCTGGCCGCAGGTAGCTGGCGATCTTCCGTGGCAGCTGTTGGATAATAAATTCCCACTGGTTGCTCGCGCGGTGCGCTCGGTGGGGCTGGATAACTCCAAGGACATGATTCGAGACGTCCTGGCGGAGATCGAGTGGGCTAAGTCCGCGCTGGTCAGTGCCGAAGATTATGAGTCCGTGATCGCCAATACGGATCGCAGTGCACCGGCCGATCCGGCCAAGGTGGCAGAGGCCTTCCGCCGCTACGAGCAGTCCAAGGCCACGCCGGACATGATGCACTTGGACTTCGATGACCTCCTCATGCACATCGCAGGTGCCATCGAGAATGTGCCGGCGATCGCGGAGACCTTCCGGGAGCAGTACCGCACCTTTGTCGTCGATGAGTACCAGGATGTTACCCCGCTGCAGCAGCGGGTTCTCAACGCCTGGTTGGGCGAGCGCGATGACCTTACCGTGGTGGGCGATGCTAACCAGACCATCTATTCCTTCAACGGCGCCTCCCCGGACTACCTGCTCAATTTCTCCCGCACGTACCCGGATGGCACCGTGGTCAAGCTGCAGCGCGACTACCGCTCTACGCCGCAGGTAACGGACCTGGCCAACCGGGTCATTGGCAAGGCCACCGGCCGCGCAGCTGGCACGCGCTTGGAACTGCAGGGCATGCGCGATCCCGGCCCCGAGCCCACCTTCAAGGCCTATGAGTCCGAAGAAATTGAGGCCCAGGAGGTGGCCGGCCAGGTCCTTACCCTGCTGGACCAGGGCGTGCCGGCCTCCGAGATTGCCATCCTTTACCGCATCAATGCCCAGTCGGAGCAGTTTGAGCAGGCGCTTGCCGACGCCGGAGTGGTCTACCAAGTCCGCGGCGGCGAGGGCTTTTTCCGCCGCCCGGAAATCCTGGAGGCGATCCGCGTGCTCATCGCCGCGACCCGCCGCGAGGACCTGCCGGATGACCCGGTGGCGATTGCCCGCGCCGCGTTTGTCGAGTTGGGTTTGAGTTCCACCGAGCCGCAGGGCGCCCAGGCCCGCGAGCGCTGGCAGTCCCTCAACGCACTGGTTGGGCTCATTGAAAAGATTGTGGAATCCACTCCTGGCATCGATCTCAACGGGGTGCTGGGGGAGTTGCGCCGGCGCTCCACCGATAAGCAGGCCCCAGCTATGGAAGGCGTGACGCTGGCTACCGTGCACGCCGCCAAGGGCTTGGAATGGGACGCGGTATTCCTCGTGGGGCTAACGGAAAAGCTTATGCCCATCAACCATGCCATCAAGGCTGGCGACGAACAGGTAGAAGAGGAGCGCCGCCTTTTCTACGTGGGTATTACCCGCGCTCGTGAGCATCTCGCGCTGTCGTGGGCGCTGGCGAAGACTACCGGCTCGCGGGCTTCGCGCGAGCGCACCCGCTTCCTCGATGGCATCGTCCCGGCGGCCGAAGATGCCTCCGGCGGTGGGTCTCGCTCGCGCCGCCCGAAGCGCTGCCGCGTGTGCTCTGGCCCGTTGGGCACACCGGCGGAAAAGGTCATTGGCCGCCATGAAGATTGCGAGGGCGGCGGCGATGAAGAGGTCTTTGCGGCCTTGCGCTCGTGGCGCTCCCAGGTAGCGCGTGAGGAAAAGGTTCCGGCCTATGTCATCTTTTCCGATGCCACCCTGCAAGCGATTTCGGAGGAATTGCCCTCCGATGAGGCAGAGATGTTGTCCATTTCTGGCGTGGGCCCCAGCAAGCTGGAGCGCTACGGCGCCCAAGTACTAGAGGTTATTCGTTCGGTTCGCAGCTAGCTAGGTTGGTCTTGCCGCCGAAGCACACCGGGCAGCGTGGATGCGCAATGACGGTGCGCTGCTGATGGTGTCCGTAGACATCGACCTCCCACTGCTGTCCGGGGCGCGGCTTTGCGGTCGGTGCGCCTGGCGGCAGCGGCCGCCCCATCAGTCGTCTTATAGTCACCTGCGTGTGCGCCGAGACCGCATCGAGCACCACGGCTTCTGGCGTGCGGCGCACGCGGGTGAGCTGGGTGCTGATGATATTCCATAGTGGGTCCATATCCACGCGCGCCAAGTGCGCACACAATGGGCACGGTCCTTGGCCCCGCAGCCGTACAGGCCCGATGACGCCACGATTGTCCAGCAAAGATACCGGAATCCACGTAGTGCCTGTGCCCGCGAGTGCATTCGCACAATCCAGTGGGCAGTGCAGCTGGTCCACAGCAAGTACTGGATACATGCCATCGAGGTCGTGGATATAGGAAAAGACATTGTCTTCCTCCAACGGGATGCGGACCTGGAAGCCATCCGCCTCAAGGCGCGCGCGGAGCCTCTCCGCCAAGGCGGATCCTCCCATGAGGACAATGGTGTCTGCCTTGGCATCGGCCTCGTTGTGTGGCCAGAGGATGCCGTAGTCCAGCGCGTCTTCAATGAGGCTCAGCGCCGCCGCCTTCTCAAGCCCTGCAGCACGCAGTCGTTCAGATAAGTCCTCCGGGGACACTGGTTCGCGAGCGGTGTTGAAAGCCGTCGCGACGGTGAGCGCGCTTCCAGTTTCCGCAACCCCAACGCGGGTGGCATCCATGCCAAATTGGATCACCGTTTCCTCGCGGCACAACACTGCGCTGCCTGGCGCCAAGACCACTTGGGTGGCAGAAATCCCCACGCTTTTAACCCCTTCCCCCGAAGTATGTGGTCTCCATTGCACCACAGGTACAATCACCTGTCATGTCGAGCACGCAGCCCACCGCACCGCAGCCCCCAGAGGTCAAAGTCATTCGCTCTGCCAAGCGGAAGAAAACCGTGCAGGCGCGCATGGTATCCGGGGTGCTCGAGGTACGCATTCCCGCGTGGATGTCCGCGCGGGATGAGCGTGATGCCGTCGCAGACATGTTGGCGCGGGTGGAGAAGAAACAGGGCAGTGGCCGCCGCACAGACGCCCAGCTCGAAGAACGTGCGCGGCGGCTCAACGCGGCGTATTTAGATGGCCGTGCAACCATCGGCTCTATTCGGTGGGTGAGCAACCAAAATACGCGGTGGGGTAGCTGTACTACCTCCACCGCGGATATTCGGCTCAGTGACCGGCTGCAACACGTGCCGGATTATGTGCTGGATTCAGTGATCATTCACGAGCTCACCCACACCTTCATCCCGCGTCACGGGCGGGATTTTTGGCAGTGGGCGGACAGGGCGCCCCGCGCTGAGCGGGCGAAGGGCTATCTTGAGGCCTATCAGCGCTGGGGCTTCTAGTTCTCTTCGTCCTCGGTGCCCTTGTCCTTCTTCTCGTCTTTGCTTTCCGGCTTCTCGGAATCCGTGGACTCGTCGCCCTGCGCGGCAGAGGAATCCTCGCCGTTCTTCAGCATTTCCTCCAGCTTGGCAAACTCTTCTTCGAAGCCCTCATCCGGGCCTTCGTCCAGCAGGGAGTCGATGAAGGCGGCCGGGTTATCGAGGTGCTCCGCAGTGGGCAGGAAGTCCGGGTGATCCCAAGCCTTATCGCGCTTTTCCGCGCCCACGGCCACAATGGCGCGGCGCCATAGCTCTGCGGCCTCAGAGACCTTAGGGGCATTGAGCTCGATGCCAACCACCTTGCTGAAGGCGTTCTCGGCGGAACCACCGGTGCTGCGGCGGTGTGCCCATGCCTGGGTCAGCTTCGAGGTCGACGGGATGCGCTCGCCTAGTGCCTCAGTAACCACGTGCTCGGCCCAGCCTTCTACCAAGGCCAATAGGGTTTCGAGGCGAGATGCGGCCGCAGTGTTCTTGGACGTGATGCGCGGGGAGAGGTCCATGCCCTGCAGCTTGCTCATCGCATCCTGGATTGCCTGTGGATCGCCGGACTCGAGGTTGAGTTCGCGGGTGACTTCCTCCAAGTGGGAAGTATCAATGACCAGGCCGATGGCATATTCCTCTACAGAGGAGACGATGCGCTCTACCAGCCAGGGCACGTGCTTAAACAGTCGCTGGCGGGCAGCCTCGCGGGCGGCAATATAAACCAGCACCTCCTGGCCAGGAACATTAAGCTCGCGGGCGACCTTCTGGATGGTCTGTGGCAACAGTGCCACGGTATTGGCCGGTGCGATGGGCAGGCCGAAATCGGAACCGGTCAGCGCCTGGGAGGCCAAATCGCCCAAGGCGTGGCCGAGCTGCATGCCAAAATTCATGCCAGACATCTGGTTCATCATCTTGGTCATGGGGCCCAACATCTCGCGCGCCTGTTCCGGCATGGAATCCAGCTGAGCATCATTCATGTGCTCGGCCACCGGGGTGACCATACGCTGCCACGCCGGCATGGTCTCTTCCAACCACTGCTTGGAATCCCAGGCCTTGGCCGTGCCGGAGGCGGTGGGCAAATAGGTGGCGTCATCAAGCCAGAGCTCCGCCAAGCGGACGGATTCTTCTACGGCCTTGGTGTCATCCGCGCTTACCGTCTTGGACTGCGAGATTTGCTGCAGGGCGATGCGCTTGGCCATGTCGTAATTGACTGGGCCGGAGTTTTCCGGCGAGTTCATGGAAGAGCCCATGCCGGATAGCATCTGACCGAACTGGTTCAGCATGTCACCGAGGCCGCCACCATTAGCGCCGCCGAATGCGCCGAACGGGTTCTGGTCACGACGTCCGTCATTATCGTCGTCATCGTTATTGGGGAAAGAAAAACCGAATCCGTTGCTCATGCGTCCTAATCTACCGGCACCATCCGGCTACTTTCCATGATCCCCGCTACGCTGACAGCGAACACTACGGCAAAGGTTGTAGGGTATTGATCCGTGAATTCTCCTGCTAGCCGTCGCGTCCGCACCATCGCCTGGGGTGCCATCCCCGTCGTCCTCACCGGTGCGTTGGTATCGCTTGACCATATCCCCGGCACCGATGTGTCTTTGACCGTGCCTTATGCCGCTGAGGGGCCCGGTCCCACGGTGGACACGTTGGGGGAGGTCGACGGCACCCAGGTCGTTGATGTTCAGGCACCGAAAACCTATGACACCGACGGCCACCTCAACATGACCACGGTCTCTGTGCGCACCAATATGACCCTGGCGCAGGCGCTGGGCCGCTGGATGATGACCGATGACACCATCGTGCCCATCGATACCGTCATTCCGCAGAACATGAGCGATAAAGAGGTAGAAGAGTCCAATAAGCAGGCCTTTACCCAATCCGAGTCTGCCGCGACCGTCGCCGCAATGGATTACCTCCACCTACCGGTGAAGATCACCATCGCGGAAGTTTTGGATGAGGGCGCGGCGCAGGGCACGCTGAAAAAGGACGATGTCATTACCGCAGTTGACGGCAAGGAGGTCTCGGAGCCAGGCGAGGTCCAAGACGTCATCAAGCAGAAAAGCCCTGGCGATAAGGCCACGCTGACCGTCCAGCGTGGCGGCAAGAAGCAAGAAGAAGAAATAGAGCTAGGGGAAAACCCTCAGCAGAAGGGGCAGGCAATGCTGGGCATCGCCATGCTCTCGGTCCCGCAAGACGATATTAAGGTCAAATACAACCTGCAGGATATTGGTGGGCCCTCCGCCGGCATGATGTTTACCCTAGCGGTTATCGATAAGCTCAACGAGGAAGATCTCACCGGCGGCAAGTTCGTGGCCGGTACGGGCACTATTCAGGAAGACGGTGAGATAGGCCCCATTGGCGGCATCCAACATAAAATCGCCGCGGCGCACGAGGCGGGTGCGGAGCTCTTCCTCGCGCCGAAGGATAATTGCTCCGAGGCCGCCGCGAGCGACCACGGCGATATGCCCATCGCGGAAGTTTCCACCTTGGATGAGGCAGTGTCCGCAATGAAGGACTTCGCGGACGGCAAGGATATTAAAACCTGCCAGTAGCCGGCCTACTTAGCTAGGCCCAGCTCCTTGATCTTCTCTTCCGGGTCTTCCTGATCGGAGGAGATCATCTGTTGCATGACCATGCCTTCTTTATTGTCCACTACGGTAATGACCGCGGTGGTTCCCAAGGTGGACCAGCCTACGACGCGGTCGCCGTCATCCTCAATGACCTGCGAGCTGCGCAGCTCGGTAAGCACCTGCGTGGTTTGCTTCGCCTTGGAGTGCGAGCGGAAGAACTGGAACTGGCCTACCTCTGGCCCAGAGCAGTTATAGGAATCGTCCCCGCCCGTGGAATCGCAGCGGTCAAAGAGGGCGAAAAGCTCCTTGGGCGCTACCGGAGCAAAGATGTCATAGGCCTTGGCCACAGACTTTTCCAACTTTTCGGTTCCGGGCTCCTTGCTTGCCGACGCCCCCTCCGACGCCTCCGAGCTTTCCGCCGCGCTCGATTCAGCGCTGGACTCAATGGTGGAGGAGCTAGAAGCGGTGCTGGTTTCCTCAGCGGTATTCGCCGCAGCGGCGGTGGTCTCGGTGCCGGCGGTGGTGGTCTCCACGGGGGCGTCGGCAGGCGCGGCATCGTCCGAGGAACAAGCGGCAGTGCTCACGCCTACACCCAGCAGAAGCGCTGCTGCGGTGGCGCGGGTGGCGGTCAGGCGAGTGAGAGTAGTGCGTCGCACGGTAGGAAAATGCTCCTTAGTCGCAGGCGAGAATTGTCACTTCAGTCTAATCTAGCGCATCCGGGTCTTGGTTCAGCCCATAGCGCAAAGCCGCAATGACCCCCGGAGCTACCTGTGGGCCGCCGCGTAGCTGGATGTCATCTTCTGCGAACGGTCCGGCTGCTTCCAGCTCCTCCTCGGTGGGGCGCAGCTGCAGCAAGGTGGTTTCGATGCCTTCCTCTCGCAGTGCCCCGGAATAAAGGCGCGCCGGGCGAGGGGAGGGGTCCTCGCTAGAGGTATCGCGGAACTTAATTTCTTGGGCCAAGATGACGCCGGCAACCTCCCGGGGCCAGGCCAGGCGGGAGACATAATCGGCCAGCTGTTCAGAACCGGGCTCAATGTTTTCGGGCACATTATCTTGCACGATGAGGGTAAGCGGCGCCGCGTCCTCTTCATCGAGCGCGGCAAGCTGATCGGCTACCAAGTGGGTGGGAACCAGCGCGAAGATGGTGGGCCGAGCGTCCCAGCCTTCCGCGTGGACGAATTCCACGGCTTCGGTCATCGCGCGGTTTAAAGCTGGCTGTGATAATTCGGGGGAACTCATGAACATCCTTATTCGTTATCTGTGTATTGCTTCCTTAAGCTGGAAGAAGTCTACAGGTTTTAAATTCGCACTAGTTGATTGGAGCTGGCGTTGTCCTTAGGGTCATCCACACCAGCCGCCCCGTTGAAGCGGCCCCCGCGGGTCGCGACAATCATTGCGGCCATCATTGCCGTCCTTTTGTTCTTCGGCCCCATGCTCGTGGGCGTGTACACGGATTGGAGGTGGTTTGGTGCGATTGAATACCGGAACGTCTTCACCACCGCGATTATTGCGCGAATAGTCCTCTTTATCATCTTTGGCCTTATTGCCGCCGCAGTGGTGTGGGCCGCTGGCTACTTTGCCTGGCGCGGGCGCCCGGATTCGCTCGACCTTGGGGACCTGAACTCGCCGGTGTATCAATACCGCAAGTCCATTGAGAAGTCCATGGGCGTCTTTTTCAAGGTCATCCCCGCCATCGTGGGCGTCATCGCCGGTTTCATCGGTCAGGCCAATTGGCGCACGGTGTTGCTCTTCCTCAACGGCCAGGAATTCGGCGAACAAGACGCCCAGTTCCACCACGACCTAGGTTTTTATGCCTTCACGTTGCCAGTTCTGAAGATGGTGGTGAGCACCCTATCCATCCTGTTGATTCTGGCCTTCCTCATCGCGCTTTTCGGCCACTACGTGCTGGGCGGCATCCGGATTGGCAATAAGGCCGCCGGTGTGCGCGGATCCATTTCCCACCCAGCCCGCCTGCAGCTGGCGGTAACCGCCGGCCTGTGGATGGTAGCCCAGGTCATTGGCTACTGGTTGGAGCGCTATGAGCTGCTTAATACCCAGCACGACCTCTTCACCGGTGGTTCCTATACCGATATCCACGCCTACTTGCCGGCGAAGATCATATTGATGATCATTGGCGTCTTTGTGGCCGTGGCCCTGTTTATGGCCGTTGTCATCAAGGATCTGCGCATCCCCGGCCTGGCAGTGGTGCTGATGCTGCTGTCCTCGCTGGTTATTGGCCAGGCATGGCCGCTGTTGATGGAACGCTTTTCCGTACAGCCCAACCGTCAAGCCAAGGAAGAAGAATCCATCGCCCGCAATATCGAGGCAACCCGCTATGCCTATGGGCTAACAGATGACCACGTCACCTATGAAGATAACTGGGGCGGGGATGAAGTCTCCGATGACAAGGTCGCCTCCGATAACGCCACCATCAATAACCTCCGCTTGCTGGATCCGGAGATCCTTTCTCCTACCTTTACCCAGATGCAGCAGTTGAAGAACTTCTACGGCTTCCCAGAGACGCTGTCGATGGACCGCTATGAGATCGATGGCAAGAAGCGCGACTTCGTCGTTGCCGCACGCGAGCTGGATCCGAACGAGCTGCGGGAGAACCAGTCGGACTGGATTAACCGCCACACCGTCTACACCCACGGCAACGGCTTCGTGGCAGCGCAGGCCAATAAGGTCGATGAGGTGGCCCGCGATGCAGGTTCTGCCCGCGGTGGCTTCCCCATCTTCACGGTTTCTGACCTGCAGACCCAGGCCGGCGAGGCCGAAGGCGAAGGCGAGACTCAGGATGCAGAGAAGTCCCTTGGCATTAAGGTAGACCAGCCGCGCATCTACTACGGTCCAGTCATTGCCGGTGCGGCCGATGGCATGGATTATGCGATTACCGGCAAGACTGGCGATAACCCGGTCGAGTATGACACCGATAGCTCCACCTACACCTATGACGGCAAGGGCGGCGTTGGCATTGGCAATATTTTTGACCGCACCATGTACGCCGCCAAGTATCGCGAGCTGAACTTCCTGCTCTCAGATCGCGTCGGCAGCGAATCGAAGTTGCTGTATGACCGTGATCCGCGCGAGCGCGTGGAAAAGGTTGCTCCGTGGTTGACCACCGATTCTGCTACCTACCCGGCCGTGGTTGATGGCCGCCTGAAGTGGATTGTGGATGGCTATACCACTCTGGAATCCTTGCCTTACTCCCAGCGTGCCTCGCTTTCCGACGCCACCCAGGACACCCTCAACCCTGATGGCACCACCCAGCGCTTGGTCAATGACAAGGTCGGTTATATCCGCAACTCGGTCAAGGCCACCGTCGATGCTTATGACGGCACTGTGGACCTCTACGAGTTCGACAAGAATGACCCGGTGCTCAAGGCCTGGCAGGGCGTCTTCCCGGACGTCGTTAAGCCTGAGGCGGAGATCTCCGATGAGCTGCGCGAGCACTTCCGCTACCCGGAGGATATGTTCAAGGTGCAGCGTGACCTCTTGGCCCGCTACCACGTGGATGACCCGAATGTCTTCTTCAATAACGATGCCTTCTGGTCCGTGCCGACTGACCCCACCGCGGAGGAATCCCGCCAACTCAATCAGCCGCCGTACTACGTGATGGCCGCAGATCCGAAGACCGGCAAGCCGACCTTCCAGCTGACCACGTCTTACCGTGGCCTCAACCGCGAGTTCTTGTCTGCGCACATGGCTGTATCCTCCGATCCGGAAAACTACGGCGATATCACCGTGCGCGTGCTGCCCACCAATACACAGACCCAGGGCCCGAAGCAGGCACAGGATGCGATGATGTCGTCCGACCAGGTCGCCCGCGACCGCACTCTGTGGGAGGGTACCAATGACCTGCACAACGGCAACCTGCTGGCCCTGCCGGTAGGCGGTGGCGAAATCCTGTACCTCGAGCCGATCTACTCGCAGCGCAAGGACCAGGCTTCTGCCTTCCCGAAGCTGTTGCGCGTGCTCGTCTCCTATAAGGGCCGCGTAGGCTACGCCCCGACTATTGGTGATGCCCTTGAACAAGTTGGAATCGATGCCAAGGCTGCCCAAAACATTGAGGAAGTCGAGGGCGATTCCGAGGACAAGGACGGCGCCAAGGATGAGAAGAACAAGGACGAGTCCAAGGACGATAAGCCTTCGGCTCCAGCTTCCGCTCCGTCTTCTTCCGACGAGGCGGGCGCCATCGATGACATCAACAAGGCCCTGAAGGGGCTTGAAGATGCACGCGATGGTTCCTTCGAGGAATACGGACGCGCCCTAGATGAGCTCGATAAGGCTGTGGAGTCTTATCAGAAGACGGACAAGTAGTTCCGGCTTATAATCGCGATGGATTAGGCACCTGCCCAGCGGATTTGGGTAGGTGCCTTTCCCTATGTATAGTTACATGAGTCGCCAGGACAGAGCGAATACACTTTGTGTTAACGCACTGTTCAAGCGCAGATGATGGAAGTCATCTCGACGCGGGGTGGAGCAGCTCGGTAGCTCGCTGGGCTCATAACCCAGAGGTCGTAGGTTCGAATCCTGCCCCCGCTACCAACTTCCAGGCCCTGACCAGATTAAGTTCCGGTCAGGGTCTTTTCTTATGCGCCACCCTAGTGGGTGGGCTTAGGCCTTGGGCCTAAGCCGGTTTCCTGAGCGGGACGATGAGCGGGTCTCCAGTCTCTGGATCCTCGATGACCCGCGCCCGCAGATCAAAAGCGTCCTGCAGTAGCTCTGCGGTGATGATTTCTGCGGGTGCGCCGGAAGCTATGACCTGCCCCTCCTTCATAATCACGAGATAATCGGAGTAGCGCACCGCCAGGTTCAGATCGTGCAGCACCATTACCACCGTTCGGCCAAGCTCTTGGCGCAGGCTATCGACTAGTTCGAGGATGTCCACGGAGGTCGCGAGGTCAAGGTACGTCGTTGGCTCATCTAGGAAAAGGATGTCGGTGTTTTGCGCCAGCACCATAGAGATCCATACGCGCTGGCGCTGGCCGCCGGAAAGTTCATCCAACGTACGGCTGGCAAGATCCGCAGAACCGGTTTGCTTTAGGGCCTCGAAGACCGCGTCTTCGTCCGTGGAGGACCACTGGCGGAACCATGCCTGATGTGGGTGCCGCCCGCGGGCCACCAGATCGGAGACCAATAGCCCTTCTGGGGCCACGGGGGATTGGGGCAGCATGCCCAGTATGCGGGCGACGTCCTTGCGCTTCATGTCCGAGATATTCTGGCCATCCACGCTCACGGTTCCGGTATCAAGGTTGAGCAGGCCAGACATGGCGCGCAGCAAGGTTGATTTACCGCATCCGTTGGGCCCCACGATGGTGGTGATTTTGCCGGCTGGGAAAGTGGCGCTGAGATCCCGGATGATGGTGCGCTGGCCGTAGCCCACGGTGACCGAGGAAGCATCCACGCCACCGGCGGTATTCGGGTGGTCTGCGCTTGGCTGGGGGATGGGGGAGGTCATGCGTCTGTGCTCCTAGTGCGTTGAACGAGTAGGTAGATGAGGAAGACGCCGCCCAGTGCGGAGGTGACAATACCCACCGGAAGCTCCACCGGCAGGACAGCCTGGGTCACGATGTCCGCACCGAGCAGTAGCACTGCGCCGGTAAGAGCCGAGGCCGCAAGCGGTGGGCTGGGTACCCCGCACAGCCGTAGTGCTACTTGGGGTGCTACAAAGGCGATGAAACCGATGGGGCCGGCAGCAGAAACTGCTACTGCAGCTAGAGCTACGGCCAATGCCAACATCGCCACCTGCACGGCGTTGACGCGCTGGCCCAGCGCTCGGGCGAGGTCGGGCCCCAGAGTGGTGGCCAGTGCTTGGTAGGCGATCCAGGCCAGCAACGGGGCGCAGACAAGCACAAGGACAACCATGGGAATGGTGGTGCTCCACTCCGACTTGGCCAGGGATCCTGTGAGCCAGAACTGTGCTTGGCTTGCATCCCGCAGTTCCGCGCGGACCATGAGGAAATTGATGTAGGAACTCAGCAGCGCGGTGATGATAATGCCTACGAGCACGAGGCGGTAGGAATCAGCTTGGCGTCGCCAAGCCAATGCCCAGATCACCATGGCGCTAAGAATCGCACCCAGCAATGCGGCTAGGGGAATTCCGATTCCGGCAAGCCAGCCGGCGAATCCACTGCCGCCGGCGCCAAGGACGATGACCGTTACGGCCATGGCCGAGGCACCCGTAGTGATGCCGAGGATATCGGGGCTGGCCAGCGCGTTGCGGGTGACCGTTTGGGTGAGCGCACCGGAAAGCCCCAGCGCGCAGCCGACCGCGATGGCCGTGGCCACTCGGGGCATGCGCCACTCCAAGACCACGAGTTTTTCCACGCGGGATCCTTGCCCTTGGAAAATCACCTCTAGTACTCGGGGAACGGAAATAGGGTAGTCACCCAGCCCGATGGAAAGCGCGCCTAAAAAGACGGTGAGCGCCGCGGCGATGATGCATACCAGCACCACCCGTGGGCGCCAGAGGAACGAGATGGGCCCAGCCCGGAATGGTACCCCGCCCGGCATCTGCCACGAAGCGCTTTGTTTATCTTGTACGGCCTGCGCAGCCTTGTTTCGTCGCATCACAGCGTCATCACCTTCTTTCGGTAGATCAAGGCGATGAAGAACGGCGCGCCAACGAAGGCCAATACGATGCCCACTTGGAGCTCGCCGGGGCGCGCGATGAGGCGGCCCACTACGTCAGCACATAGCAACAGCGCCGCGCCGGCTAGCGCAGAGTACGGCAAAATCCACTTATAATCTGGGCCGGTAAGAGCCCGGACGATATGGGGCACTACCAGGCCAATGAAGCCTAGCGGGCCCGCTGCAGCCGTGGCCGCGCCAGCCAGCAAGGCGATGATGCCCATGCCGGCCAGCCTTGCGGCCGCGGTATTGATGCCGAGCCCTGCGGCCACGTCGTCGCCTAAGTTCAAAATATTCAACTGCGGGCCGGTAGCGAACGCCAGGATCAGTCCCACCACTATGAACGGCAGGATTCCTAGCGCGATGTTCATATCCCGGCCGGCGAGGGAGCCGACGGTCCAAAAGCGCATCCGGTCCAGGTTATTCTCATTGGTGAGTACGAAGGCGCTGGTGATGGCGCTTAAGACCGCCGACAATGCGGCGCCGCCCAGCACTAAGGTCAAGGGATCGACGGCTGCCTTGCCTGCGGAGGCGAGGCCGAAGACCAGTGCCGTGGCAGCGATAGCGCCGAGGAAGGCTATCACCGCGGTGGCCCACGGGGCGGTGATGCCAAATAGCGCGAAGCTGACTACAACGCTTAGCGCCGCGCCGGAACTGACACCCAGGATTCCCGGATCCGCCAGGGGATTGCGGGTGTGGCCTTGGATTAGAGCACCGGCGACTCCCAGTGCCGCCCCCACGATTATGGCCAGGATGGTGCGCGGCAGCCGCAGCTCAGCTACCACGCGTTGGTTGGTGGAAACTTCGTCCTGGGCACCGCGTGCGGCCGGCAGTTCCCGCAGCGCGGCCCACACGTCCTCCGCAGGAATGGAGCGGGCGCCATACAGCAAACTGCAGATAGTGCCAACGAGGACCAGCAAGAGCAGAGCTCCTAGGCCCAGGAGGCGGGTAGTGCGCACACTCATGGCGTGGCCTCCAATCGCTGCTGCCGCTTGCCGATGCCCCCACTCCCAGCCAATAGTGCCCAGCGAGCACCGGCGCTGCGGCGGGTTGCCTTGGAGAGCTTCGGCTCACAGGTAGCGATGAGAATCCCTGAGCCGCGGGGTGGAGACAGGTACCTAGCTACTCCCGCTGGGCGGGGAGAGGAGCTGCGCCCGAGGCGTGGCTCAGGCAGTTGCTGGGTGTGATTGTCAATCATGGACAAGCATATTACCGTTTTCATGTAAGGTAAGCCTTCATTTAATTAAAAGACTGTAAAAGTGAAGGGCTGCAAGTCATCGCAACTGGCCCTAGGCGCCCACTATTTAGGTGAAACTCTATGCGGCACCTTTTGTAGTGCCTGTCTCAAAGTTGAGTGTGCTGCATGTGCATCGCATAGGCGGTGCCTGGAAATCTTTTGGTGACCAGCGTAACATTGATTATTTAGGCAAGCCTAAGTTATCCTTTTAACGTGCGAGAATATGTCATTGTCTCCAACGATTGGGGAACTTGGTTGCCCCCCCCATTTGGGTATAACCAACCAAATATTCTGACCTTTCCCCATTCGTGAACGGGCTAGGCCTTGCGCTGAGATCCGTCACCAGTAATAACGGAGAAAAATGACATTCAAGAAAATTCTTGTCGGTACTGCTACTGTGTTGGCTCTGGGCACCGCGGTGACGGCGTGTTCGACTGATGACCAATCCGAAAACTCTGCAGACTCCCAGGCGGTCAACGCCGAGCAAGGTGCATTCCCCACCACCATCGAGCATCGCTATGGTTCCACCGAAATCAAGGAAGTCCCGCAGCGCGTGGTCTCCCTAGGGTATACGGATCAGGACGCGCTGCTGGCGCTCGGAATCACGCCGGTTTCCGTGAAGTATTGGGATAGCATGACCCCAGACGGGCAGGCTGCGGGCAACTGGTCTAACGACAAGATCGAGGGCGATACTCCTCGAATCGACAAAGACACAGAGGTCAATGCGGAAGCTATCGCTAAGGACAAGCCAGATCTCATCGTTGCCGTGTACTCGGATATTGATGAAAATACATACAAGAAGCTGTCCGATATCGCCCCTGTCGTTGTGCAAAAGGGTGAATATAAAGAACTGCAGCAGCCATGGGACGTGACTACGGAAGAGATTGGACAAGCCGTAGGCAAGCCTAAAGAGGCAAAACATCAGGTGGAGCAGGTTAAAGCGAAGTTTGCAGACCTAAAGGACCGTCACCCAGAGTGGGCCGAGAAGGAACTCGGTGTGGCCACCGTCTCTGCCGACAGCCTGGCCGTCTTTGCTGAAGAAGATCCGCGCAGCCGCTTCTTTACCGAGCTGGGGTTCAAGATCAACCCCGCCTACGCGGCAATCACCAAGGATAAATTCTACGGCGAGGTCTCCAAGGAGAACGCTGATCAGGTTGATTCTGACGTACTGGTGTGGGATCAGTTGTCCTACGCTCCGACGCAGGACAAGGCTTCTGTTACCGAGGATCCAATCGTGAGCAAGCTACCCGCTGTGAAGGATGGGCACAGTGTCTACTTGGAAGGCGACCTAGAAAAAGCCTTTGGATGGCAAACAGTGCTGAGTCTGGACTACCTGCTGGATAAGATCGAGCAGCCGTTGGCGGACGTCACGAAGTAAAAGGACTCAATCGCTGAACCGTCCCCCGCGTGAATGTGTGAACTGCCCCCCGAAAGTTGGACTGGTTTAATTCTAGGCGGTTAGGGCTTCAAGGGTCTGATTTCGATATTGCATCGGGGTTAGACCCTTGAGTCGTTGTTGGATGCGTTCGGTGTTGTACCACCGGATGTACTCGTCGATTGCCTGGTTGAACTCTGCGACGGTGTCGAAGGCTTCTCCGTGGTACATCTCGGTTTTCAGGTGGCCGAAGAAGTTCTCCATGACCGCGTTGTCGTAGCAGTTGCCTTTGCGTGACATCGATTGGACTCCCTGGTGCTGGCTAATCAGGGTGCGCCATGATGAGTGCTTGTATTGGAATCCTTGATCGGTGTGGATCATCCAGCCCGGCTCTGGAGCACACGCTTTGATCGCCTGCGCCAACGAAGCCGAGGTAAACGCCGTAGACGGCGATGTGGCCACTGTGTGGGCGACGATTGAGCGGTCGAACAGGTCCATCACCGGTGAGAGATACACCTTGCGGCCAGCGACTTTGAACTCGGTGACGTCGCTGACGAAGACAGTGTTGAGCCTATCGGGGGTGAAGTTGCGCTCGAGTGTGTTCTCAGCGATGTAGCTGATTGTGCCAGTGTAGGAGATGTAGGGCCTGCGCTGGCGGATCTTGGCTTTCAAGCCCATGGCGCGCATGAGCTTGTAGACAAGTTTGTGGTTGACCACCCAGCCCTGGTTACGCAGGTCGAGCAGTACCCGCCGGTAGCCGTAGCGGTGTTTGTTGCGCTGAAAACTGTCCCGGATCGCTTGTTTGAGCTCGGCATGTTTATCCGGTGCGGTGAGTCGTTTTTGGTGGTAGAAGAATGTCGAGCGTGCCATGCCGGCCGCATCCAGGAGGTAGTCCAAGCGGTGGTGTGACTTGAGGATGACGATTGCCTGGGCTTTCAGGCGTGTCCCTGGTTCCTCAAGTTTCGCAATTTTTTTAAGTAGGCGTTTTCCGCTTCCAGCCGCTCAACCTGGCGGCGAAGCTTTTCCTCTTCCGTGAGGCGTTTCGGCGCAGCCGATCCTTTGGGCCTGCCCTTCGGCTTCGGGCGCAGAGCCTCGTCGCCGCCTCTGCGCCACTTAGCCACCCAGTCCTTGACGAGGTGGTCGGATGAAAGATTGAACTCTCGGGCAAGATCCATCATCGACTCACCCGCAAGATGACGTTCTACAACTTCCTTCTTCGCCTCGAAGGAGTAGTGCTGCTTGTTTGGTTTCTCCACGAGACATAGTCTGCCACGCAGTTGGAAACGGCGATAAAGTCTACGCGTTGCGTCTCTCGAGACACCGACAACACGAGCAGCGGCTCGGCAACCCATTCCCTGCTCGAAAAGCTCCACTAACTGCTCACGCTGAACTTCACTCAGCGAACTACGTGCTCTCAAAGAAAATGCTCCCCACTAGTTGTTGGCAACTGATTTCTCAGTCCAACTAATGGGGAGCAGTTCATGTGTGGGGGCGGTTTTCGCTTTGTGGGGAGCCGGTCGTTCCGCCGACCCGCCGCCCGGAAGTGCATCGTCAAGCAGCATTTTCTTAGGTCCGCACTTATTTATAGCCGGGGATGAGTCTTGTGCGGGTGTGGGACTAGGAGTCTTGTAAATAGGAAATATCTATAGGAAAATAGTTTAACAAATCTGTTGCAACGTGGCTTAGGTAACGCTAACCTAACGTGAAAGTTGCCTTCGGGTCTACCGGAAAATCCGATGAAAAGAGCTGAAAGGCAACCTCAGGAAACCGACTTTAAGGAAAAGGGATGTCAGTAAAAAGGGGCGCGCGGTCATTTATCGCTGCCGCTATCTGTGCCGGATTGGTTCTGTCAGGCTGCTCGTCGAAGGATTCAACCGATGAAGCGGCAACAACCTCCGAAGTTGCAGAGGACGTGACCATTGAGCACGCCCGCGGTACGGATACGTATCCGGTCAATCCGCAAAATGTGGTTGCAGTGGGGACGGCCGTTGATAACCTGCTGGAACTTGGAATTAAACCAGCAGCTGTTGTGCAGCATAGAATAGACAAGAATTCGCCTTGGCGTGAAGAGAAGCTCGATGGCGTCAAGGTAATCGATCAGACAGATTTCAAAACTCTGCCACAAGAACAAATCGCGGCAATCGAACCCGACTTCATCGTTGGTGACTACTGGACAATTTCTGAGGCTAATTACAAGGAATTGTCTGCAATCGCACCGACTCTCGGCGGAATCTCCGATAAGGGAGAGGGCATCGGCTGGGAATCTCAGCTAGAAGCATTGGGCAAGATCTTCAATAAGGAATCCGAAGCGAAGAAAGCCATTGAAGAGGATCAAAAGCGTTTCTCCGACGTGAAGGAAAAACTGCCTAACCTCTCCGGTAAGACCGGCATTGTTTCCCAATTTGCCCAGGGATCCTTTGGTGCCGTTGCTGACCCCGAGGATCCAGGTGCCTCCTTCATCTACGATCTGGGCATGAAGTTCCCGGACAAGCTGACGGACGGATCCGTTCCAGTTGATAAGGGCCGCGTCACGCTTTCTCCGGAAAACGTGTCCTACCTGGCCGCTGACTTTATGGTTATTTATAACCGCGACGGCTCAATCGAAGAATTTGAAAACATTCCGGGATACAAAGATCTTCCGCAGGTGAAATCCGATGCGACTCTTGCCGGTGATTCAGCCATCGTTGCCGGACTCAACAACCCGACGAGCTTGAGTCGAGCTTGGGTGCTGGATAAGACGATGCCGACGCTGGAAAAAGTTGGAAAGTAGTCAAGGTCCGCACAACTCCGATGCCTGCTAGGTGGGGCTTACTCCACTGCGGCAGGTAGTCGCCAACGCCTTCCGATTTATCGGAAGGCGTTCTCTTCAATGGACTGTATCCAAGGTAGTGGTGCGTCCGTTCTTGCCCTTCCGAAACCGAAAACCTGGCCTCACGCTTCCCGCATATTCGTCCATCGGTGCAGCACGATGACTGCATTAAAGGTATGTAGGTGAGCTGGAAAATGCTTGGCGCTGGGAGAGGCGTTCAAAGCACCAGCAAAAAATTAATAAGAAAATAGGCCATCGAACAAAGTGAATTAAAAGCCATCTAGACCGAGAGGGGAATGGTCTCAAATATGCCAAGGAACAGCCGGAGCAGGGAAATTTATCCAATTTCTTACCGGGAATTATATGTGGAAAACATCGAAGATATATCGCCAGCCATGCGGCGTATTACGCTTAGCGGGGAACAGCTCCAGGAGCATGAACGCGATGGTATTTCCGTTCCTTCATTGTTAAGCCATGGTTTTGATGACGATGTTCGGCTCATCTTCCCAGATCCGGAAACTGGAGAGCGGCCGCACCCAATCGCCCAAAACGATGGTAACCTTTTGTGGCCAGAAGCCGTTAAGAATCTATTCCGCACATACACGGTTCGCTACTTTGACGCTGTAAACGGGCGATTAGCAATTGATTTTGCGCGCCATGGTGAGGGCTTGGCCGAAAACTGGTCACAGAGTGTCCGCATCGGGGACCCCATTTTTGTGGCAGGCCCGAAGTCGTGTGCACAGTTACCCACGCACACCGATTGGCTTTTGTTGGCAGGAGACGAGACTGCGCTCCCAGCCATCGGCCGCTGCCTGGAATCGCTCCCGTCTGGGCATGATGCGATTGCGGTGGTAGAGGTTCCGACAAGCGCTGATATTCAAGACTTAGATATTCCGGATTCAGTACAGATCCACTGGGCGATACGTGACCAGGGCGAGGGCTTCGTAGAAAAGGCTAGTGCGCTCTTTGAAGAGAGCGCTGATTCACAGTTGCCTAATGGCGAAGCATACGTGTGGGCGGCGGGGGAGGCCTCCCGGCTGAAAACACTGCGACGTTTGTTCAAGGTTTCTGGAATTGCCCCTGAGCATCAGGAGATTACAGGATACTGGCGGCGCACTAGCCGGAAAGGCGGCAAAGAAAGCGCAACGAGCAGTAGCAATAGTGTCTTGCACAATATCCACGATTTGGCTGAGCTGAATTCAGCCTTTGCGCTCCGCACTGCCGTACGTTTAGGCCTATTCCAAGAGATCGATGCGGGTGCCAATACTGTTCCTGCCCTCGCTGCTGCAACAGATCTTCACGAGGAGGCGTTGCGGAGGTTTATCCGTTACCTGGCGGCTCTTGAACTTGTCGAAGTTAGCGAAACCACCCTCGCCTTGACCGCAATGGGAACGGAACTGGCGGACCCAGATTCAAATGTGGTGCGTTGGCTAAGCGGGCCCGCGCATCTTGAGGCGATGGCGCTGATGCGCCTTGAACACAGCCTTCGTACCGGTGAGTCGGCACCGCAAGGCGAAAGGGGTTTGCCATGGTCAGAATATGTGAGCCGTGACCCACAACTCGCCGCCGAGCGCTTTGAGCAAAAGAATGTGAGCGCTGGGTGGACTGCTCCATCCGCTGCACAGGCGCTGCAGCAGCACTTGGATGACACCGCTCGTGTTCTCATCATTGGCCAGGGAGGTGCAGTATATGCGGATGAAATTCTCCGGCGATGTGAGCAGGCCCAGAGCCGGATTATTACCGATGCGCCCTCGGAAGCAGTACTAGGGGAAATCGCAGGAGTTTCTCGTGAACGATGTGAAACGAGTGGCGACGGAAGCGGCTTCAACCCTACCGAGGCGGACTATGCGTGGGCAACTGATGTAATTTTCATTGATCCCTGGAGCGTCTTTGGTGGCAATGAGGTGGCTGCCCAATTAGGCCGGGCAACTCACGGGGATGCGTTCCGTCGGGCCTATATCCTTTCTGAGGTTCTCGAGGAAACCGGCGGCGATGAGCATTCCTATGAAGAGGACATGGTGAGGCTTTCGATGTTCGGCACCAAGGTGCCGACTCAGGACGATGTCAGCGCTGCTACCGCTGATAGCGGCACTTTAATTTCTTCAGCCACGGCTGTTGGCTGGGGCAAACACCTTTTCGTCCTGGAAGCAGAAGCGAATTCCTAAAGAAGAACCTCGGTAGGCCAAAATCCCCAAGCTTAACCTTTCATTTGCGGACCACGGTCCCGCGCGGGAGCCGGGTGGCTGTGGTTGCCATAAGCGTGGTGGACACGGTGAAGGAAGCGAACGTTGTTCAGCCGACTCCGTGGGCGAGAGCCTTTTCGACCGCGACGTTGTGTTGGCGCGGCGGCGGAATGCCCAAAACAACCGCGTTTGTCCACTTTTCGGCTCGATTTTTGGCGAAACGCGGTTGTTTTGAACAACCCGAGGCTCAGCCGTATCTCTCACTGAAGGGAGGGACACCGAAATCACAAAAGAGCCTTCCGGTTTTCCAATTCCGGTTCCCCGTGCACGCACCTTAACTTTCTGGAACGCTAGGATAGGAGAAAATAGATCTAGTTAAGGAGTACAAAGCAATGGCTAAAGAAACTGCACGCGCCCTTGGCCACGAAGTAGACGTGGACCGCGAGAAGTTTACCTACCTGGCATCCACTGATGCCGAGGGCAACAAGATTGAATCCGGCAAGGCTGCGGCAGCGGGAGCTGGGGCCGCAGGAGCTGCAGCTGCTGGAACTGCTGCTGCCGACGCCGCCGTAACGGCGAACACAGATGAGCAGAATGATGCCGCGACCCAGAGCGATTACGAGCCAAAGAACCACGTCGTTACCGGCGCTGAGGAAGAGCACGTCGGCACTGCGGCGGAGCAGCCCGATCTGCAAGAACAGTTGGACGAGGATAACGCGGACTATGAGCCCTTACAGCATGTGGTGGGCGAGGCCGAGCAAGAGCACATCGGCACCGCGCCGGAGCAGCCGGAAGAGAATGCGGAAGATGATGAGCGCGATGACTTTGATGACCTGAAGGACAAGGTCACCGAGGCCGGCAATGTCGTCGAAGAAGCCATCAACCGCGCGAAGGACTTTGTAGAAGACAAGGCCCAGGAGTACCAGGAAGGATTGAACTGCCCCCCGAAAGTTGGACTGGTTTAATTCTAGGCGGTTAGGGCTTCAAGGGTCTGATTTCGATATTGCATCGGGGTTAGACCCTTGAGTCGTTGTTGGATGCGTTCGGTGTTGTACCACCGGATGTACTCGTCGATTGCCTGGTTGAACTCTGCGACGGTGTCGAAGGCTTCTCCGTGGTACATCTCGGTTTTCAGGTGGCCGAAGAAGTTCTCCATGACCGCGTTGTCGTAGCAGTTGCCTTTGCGTGACATCGATTGGACTCCCTGGTGCTGGCTAATCAGGGTGCGCCATGATGAGTGCTTGTATTGGAATCCTTGATCGGTGTGGATCATCCAGCCCGGCTCTGGAGCACACGCTTTGATCGCCTGCGCCAACGAAGCCGAGGTAAACGCCGTAGACGGCGATGTGGCCACTGTGTGGGCGACGATTGAGCGGTCGAACAGGTCCATCACCGGTGAGAGATACACCTTGCGGCCAGCGACTTTGAACTCGGTGACGTCGCTGACGAAGACAGTGTTGAGCCTATCGGGGGTGAAGTTGCGCTCGAGTGTGTTCTCAGCGATGTAGCTGATTGTGCCAGTGTAGGAGATGTAGGGCCTGCGCTGGCGGATCTTGGCTTTCAAGCCCATGGCGCGCATGAGCTTGTAGACAAGTTTGTGGTTGACCACCCAGCCCTGGTTACGCAGGTCGAGCAGTACCCGCCGGTAGCCGTAGCGGTGTTTGTTGCGCTGAAAACTGTCCCGGATCGCTTGTTTGAGCTCGGCATGTTTATCCGGTGCGGTGAGTCGTTTTTGGTGGTAGAAGAATGTCGAGCGTGCCATGCCGGCCGCATCCAGGAGGTAGTCCAAGCGGTGGTGTGACTTGAGGATGACGATTGCCTGGGCTTTCAGGCGTGTCCCTGGTTCCTCAAGTCTCGCAATTTTTTTAAGTAGGCGTTTTCCGCTTCCAGCCGCTCAACCTGGCGGCGAAGCTTTTCCTCTTCCGTGAGGCGTTTCGGCGCAGCCGATCCTTTGGGCCTGCCCTTCGGCTTCGGGCGCAGAGCCTCGTCGCCGCCTCTGCGCCACTTAGCCACCCAGTCCTTGACGAGGTGGTCGGATGAAAGATTGAACTCTCGGGCAAGATCCATCATCGACTCACCCGCAAGATGACGTTCTACAACTTCCTTCTTCGCCTCGAAGGAGTAGTGCTGCTTGTTTGGTTTCTCCACGAGACATAGTCTGCCACGCAGTTGGAAACGGCGATAAAGTCTACGCGTTGCGTCTCTCGAGACACCGACAACACGAGCAGCGGCTCGGCAACCCATTCCCTGCTCGAAAAGCTCCACTAACTGCTCACGCTGAACTTCACTCAGCGAACTACGTGCTCTCAAAGAAAATGCTCCCCACTAGTTGTTGGCAACTGATTTCTCAGTCCAACTAATGGGGAGCAGTTCAGAATCTGGTAAGAAGGGCGGTTTCTTTGACCGCGTGAAAGACGTTGTGCGCGAGGCTCGCGATAATCTCGATGAGAAGCGCAAGTAGTTAACTACGCGTAGGCCGCTGCTTTTCCCGTAGGGGGAGAGGCAGCGGCCTTTGTGCTGTCGTGCTAGTCCAGCGCGTGCAGGTAGAACCGGCGGATGAGCAGGCGACGGGGGATATCGACAAGCGGGCGCAAGAAGGGCAGGAAGGGCTCGGAGGCGGCATCGATAAGCAGCAGCGTCCGCCCATCGCGCAATCGTATCGGCCCGATTGGGGTTCCTGAAACCCTTCCTGTTGTGGCGGATCTGAATGCTATCAAGGGTGACGAGTTCTACATTGGAGGGGAAAATTGGGCCGCAAATACGTGATTAGCCGTCAGGAATTGGAAGCTGCGGTAGATCAGAGCGTTGTAGGGATTTATGTCCCTGCTGAGTAGTGCTGGTTTTGGTCTAGGTAGTGACGTCCGATGACAGTGGTAGCAATGCATATATGAATGCTTTTCGCGTGCCTCCATCAAACGATGAACTTTTCCGGCGCCGAGGGGTTGAAGAAACAAGGGGATGCGTACGTGCACCACGCCACTGTCACTTCGGTGTCTTATGGCGCTCATAACGTGGCTATATCGTCGGTATTGGCGAGACAAGTAATCAATCCTAGACAGCAAACCCTTATTAATCTAAGGTAAAGCTATGCTAAAATATTTCACGAAAGTGCGTGTAGTTCTTGCGTTCGTATCCGCCTTAGCTGTAGGGGCAGGCCTTGTTGCGTGTTCTTCTGATTCTTCTTCTGAAGGAAACGGAGAAAAGAAGATCGAGCGAGTTGTGGCGCTTGATTGGCGCTACGAGGAAATTCTCAAGGCCCTCGATGTGGACCCAGTGGGAATCGTGGAAATCGGTAAGTCGGAGGCACCGACTACTTTGAAGGGCCAGTTAGGTCAGGCGACCTCCGTGGGCCAAGCCAAGCAGCCGAACTTGGAGGTTATCCAGTCTTTGGAACCAGATCTGATTTTGGCTAGCCCTACCCGTCAAGCTGATATCATGCCGCAGCTGGAAGAGATTGCGCAGACGGAATCCTACCCAGATGAAACTTACTCGGACGTGCTGGACTCGATGGATGAGATCGCGGCCAAACTCGGCAAAGAGGAAAAGGCTAAAGATGTCCGTCAGCGCATCGAGGACAAGATTGCTCAGACCAAGGACACGGTAAAGCCGGGGAGTCGTGCGGTCGTGGCTGGGTGGTCCAGTGAGATGCTCTATACCTGGGTCAACCCTTCCTTCCCCCAGTCGCTACTGAGTGAGGTGGGCTATAATTATGCTTTCGAAGGTGAGAAGTCATCCATCGAATCCAAGACTGATGTAGCGGAACTGACCGGCGATAAGCTCCCTGGTATGAAGGCTGACCTAGTCTTTATGTACAAGGACGTCGATGCGTTTAAAAAGACGCCCTATGCCAAGGGTAGCGGCGACATCGTAGAGGTGGACCAAGATATCTGGTCGCGCGCCCGCGGGCCGCTTTCCGCCGAGCATATGCTCGATGACATCATCGCCGCTGAAGAGTAGTGGCACCTCGAACTAAAACCAGCGCCTGCCTGGTCCTTGCAACCGCTGCCGTCGCCTTCGTGTGGTGGTGGCGGCTTCGCCATGTTCAGGTGCCAGCTGATACCCCGTGGCTGGAAGAAGAGCTGCATAGCGTGGCCTTTGACCGTCTCCTTGCCACCACGGTCGTCGGTATCGCATTAGGGGTAGGCGGGTTATTGCTGCGGACGGCAACTGCGAATCCGCTAGCCGATCCGTCCATCACTGGTGTGAACTCCGGTGCGGCACTCGGCGCAGTCGCAACAGCAATGTTTATAGGAAGCGAAACCTCGAGTGTTGACCAGTTGCCCGGTGCGCTGTTGGGTGCGGGGATTGCTGTGGGGGTGACGGTGGGCGTCGGTAAGAGCGGTGCGATCCAGCGCATGGTACTCGTTGGCGTTGCTGTTTCCGCGCTGTGTAGCGCATTGACCTCCATTTTCTTGGTAGTAGATGAAGCTCAACTGGCTACGGTGATGTCATGGCTTTCTGGTCGGCTTGCCGGTGTGCGCCTAAGCGGTATCATGCCGGCGCTGATTGCCGTGCTGGTCGTGGTTCCCTTGACCTTAGTCGGTGCAAAAACGCTGGACTTGCTCGTAGCAGGCGATGCCGTGGCTGGTGCTGTCGGCGCGAAGCCGGAGCGCATTCGGTTGGCAGCCATTGTGGCGGCGGTAGTGCTTATTGCTCCGGCCGTAGCTGCAACTGGGCCGATTGGCTTCTTGGGGTTGATGGCCGCGGCCGTAGCGTGGCGGGTGTGCGGCCCGCACCACCGCATGGGGCTGTGCGTGGCTGGAATTGTTGGAGCAGCGGTGCTTTTGGTGGCCGATTCGGTTGGCCAGGGAATCTGGGCACCGGCCGAGACCCCAGTGGGCATCGTGACTTCTTTGGCTGGCATGCCATTAGTGTTGTGGTCCGTCCATGCGCTGGGGAGGAGGAAGCATGCGGCATAAGAGATTTGTTGGGGTGCTAGTAGGTCTCATCCTGGCGTTGGCGTTGAGCGCAATCATCGGCATGGGCGTCGGTGCGGTGATGAAACCGCCGGGCGAGGTGATCACCGCCTTCGTTACCGGAGAGCCGCTCATCTGGAAGTACCGCGCGCCGCGGATCTTGGTGGGAATCTGCGCCGGTATTGCCATGGCCGTTTCTGGCTGTCTATTGCAGTCCGCGCTACGCAATCCTTTGGCCGCACCAGATACGGTGGGTATTACCTCCGGCGGCGGACTCGCGGCCGTTGCGGTACTCATGGGATCAGGCGCCCTGCCGGCCCACCTGCTGACTTTCATAGCCTTTATTGGAGCGTTGGCTGGAACTGGGCTGGTTCTTCTCCTCGCCGGGCGCGGGGCAAGCGATCCGGTGCGCCTGCCCCTTACCGGGGTGGCGGTATCTTTTGGGCTGGGCGCCATCACCGAATTGCTCCTAGTGCGGGCCGCCCCAGAGGCAGGAGCGGCCATGACATGGCTGAAAGGTTCGCTTTACGCCCGCTCGCTTGGCGATGCCACCATTGTCGCCCCCTTTATCCTTCTCGCCCTAACCGTCGCAATGGTGGTGGCAAGACACCTGGATATGCTCGTGCTGGATGATTCGACCATGGCCGGCATCGGCGTGAGCACCAAGATGTGGCGCCTAATAGCAGTAGCCCTAGCCGTCCTCCTCGGTGCCGCGGGAGTCGCCGCGGCCGGGGTCTTGGGCTTCGCCGGACTCATCGTCCCCCATGCTGCTCGCTTGGTTGTTGGCGCGAACCTGCGCCGGCAAATACCCGTGGCGGCCCTAGGCGGCGCGGTCCTTGTGACCGCATGCGATACGCTCGGTCGCTGGGCCTTCGCCCCCACGGAAATCCCCGTTGGCGCGCTCATCGCGCTGATCGGTGCACCGTATTTCATTTTCCTATTGACTCGACTGACCCGAGTGCGAAACGGAGGCTAGACATGACACTGACGTGCAGCGGATTAACCGTGGGCTACGGTGGACCCGATGTGGTCAAGGACGTAAATCTTCATTTATCCAGAGGTCAAGTAACCGCTCTGATCGGGCCGAATGGCTGTGGCAAATCGACGCTTCTCAAGACATTGGGCCGCCAACTTACGCCCAGCGCAGGCGCGGTGCACCTCGCGGACCAAAATATCAGCAAGTATTCCTCGCGTGCCTTTGCCCGTGAAGTTTCTTTTCTGCCACAACATCCCGTGGCTCCGGAAGGGGTATTAGTGCGTGACGTCATCGGTTATGGCCGATATCCCTATACAGGGGCGCTAGCGACGATGCGGGCCGGAGATCATGCAGCGGTTGAGCGTGCTGCCTCGCGTGCTGGGGTGAGCGAGCTTCTCGACGCCCCCGCGGCAGATCTTTCCGGTGGTCAGCGCCAGCGCGTCTTCCTCGCTATGACTTTGGCCCAAGAAACGCCAATTACCTTGCTTGACGAGCCGACTACTTACCTCGATCCCGCGCACCAATTGTCCATTTTGGATCTGATTCGAGATCTCAATGGCACCGGGGTCACAGTGGTCATGGTGGTCCACGATATGGTCCATGCCGCGCGTTACGCCGATAGAATCGTAGCCATGCGTGAGGGACGCATTGTGGCCGAAGGGGCCACCGAGGAGGTGATGACTGCTGAACTCGTACGCGAAACCTTCCATGTTGAGTGTTTAGAGATGACTGATCCCTCCACCGGTCGACGCTTTCCCATACCCATTTCCGTGCACGCTCCTGAATTTTCTGGAACCCTAGAAGGAAGAAGATAAATCTATTTAAAGGAGTACGTAGCAATGGCAAACGAACTAGGCCACGAGGTCGACTTGGACCGCAACGAATACAAGTACCTAGCATCTAAAGACACCGCGTCTTCGGCAGCTAAATCTGACAAGTCCTCGCAGTCCGCTGCAGCTGCAGCTGGTGCCGCAGGTGCAGCCGGCCTGTCCAAGCCGGTCGGAAAGCCGTCTGCGGACGGAGATGAGTCCACCGCAAGCAAGTATGAACCGCAGAACCACGTTGTCGCTGGAGCGGAGGAAGAACATGTGGCTAAAGCTGCCGAGCAGCCGGACCTGCAGGAGAAGCTGGATGAGAACAACGCTGACTACGCGCCGAGCCAGCACATCGTAGGTGAGGCGAAGGAAGAGCACATTGGTTCCGCCCCGCAGCAGCCAGATCTGCAGGAGAAGCTGGACGAGGATAACTCGGATTACGCGCCCAGCCAGCACATCGTAGGCGAAGCAAACGAAGAGCGTGTTGCTACTGCGCCGAACCAGGACAACGTCAACGGTCAGCAGTCCTCTGAGCGCCTGGATCAGCTAAAGGACAAGGCATCCGAGGCTGGTAGCGCCGTCGGCGATGCGTTCCAGCGCGCTAAGGGCTTCGTGGAAGACAAGGCACACGAGTACCAAGAGGAGTCCACGAAGAAGGGTGGCTTCTTTGACCGCGTCAAGGGCGCTGTGCGCGATGCACGCGAGTCCATCGAGGACAAGCGCAAGAACTAACCAGCGTTGATACTAAGCCGCTTTCCCAGGGGTTGGGGACGCGGCTTTTGTCGTATGCGCAATCCGGCTAATCGTCCAAAGCGTGGAGGTAGAGCCGGCTAATCAGGAGGCGCCGCGGCACGTCCACGACGGGGCGCAGGAAGGGGAGGAAGGGCTTTGAGGCGGCGTCGATAAGCAGCAGTGTGCGGCCATCGCGCAGGCGCTCCAGAGCGAAGGTCTCCTCGCCGCGCTCGAGGTGTCCGGGAAGGGTGCCGTAGGTGAACCCGCAGCGGCCGTCCGCGTGGAATACATCGACCACGCGGCAGCGAAAATCCCATGGGCCAAGGCCCATGGTGACCTCCGCGCCGAGCTCCACCACCTCATGGGTGGGGCGCACGCGGAAAAGGCCGCTGCGTTGTATTGACCAGCGGAAAAGCCGGTATGCGGCGGTATCAAAATCAGCGTCGATGACTCGTGACATGTGCAGCTGCGGAAAGCCAGAAGTATCGGAATAAGACAGCGGTGTGACCATGCGCCCGATGATAGGGGAGGGGTGACCACCCCCGAATTCTGGCAGAAATATAACGGCTTGGACACAGTCACAGGAGTTTGCTGCTTCCACAATTTTTTCGTGCCAGTATCGAGCTTGCACGATGTTGACAACTGAAAGTAGGTACCTTGATGCTTCGCATTCCGCACCTTAAGAAAGTCCTGGTGGGCTCGGCTTTCGCTGGTGCGTTTTCCTGGGATCCCCGGCCGCAGGCGCCCAGGAATTGCCCCAGCCGGATTTCGATTCCGCAGGGATTATTGACCAGGTCCGAGATGGCCTGGCTGGGGTAGGCATCCAAACCCCGCAGGTGGATAAGAACGTCACCGACGCCGTAGATTCCTCTGTGCGCAACGCGCAGCAAGCCGTGCAGCACACGGCCCAGCAGGCGCAGTACGCGGAGCCGATGACCAACCCGAATCCCATCGGCCTAGCGGAGCAGGCCACCCAGCCGGAGTTTAAACCGAAGGGCACCAATCCGAACTACAAGTGGAAAAATGATGGTTTTTCCAAGGTAGCCGCGGGAAAGCCGCAGGCTGATTACGTGCTGCACCGCGTGCCAGGTTCCATGTTTGATGCCCCACGCATTCCAGAAGAGTCTGTTGCAGCCATGAATCAGGGTGAGTCCCTCTATGGTCCAGGCACCCCGCTCTACGTCAATGACAAGACGATGTGCACTCTGACCGTGGCAGGCAACGATAATGCCGGTCGCAAGGTGGGTCTGACCGCCGGACACTGCGGCAATGTAGGTGACCCAGTTACTTCTGCCGATTCGGAGCAGATCGGCCCGACGGGCACCGTGGTGTCCAAGAATGAGGACTTGGACTATGCCGTTATTGAGTTTGGTTCCAAGGCAAAGGTGTCCCGTTCCTATAATGGCGTGACCGTGAATCAGTTGGGCGGTGGCGTCAAGCCAGGGCAGCAGGCCTGCAAGCAGGGCGTTGCCACCGGCAAGACCTGTGGCATTACCTATCAGCAGGCAAAGAAGATTCAGGTAAATCAAGTCTGCGCCATGATGGGTGATTCTGGTGCGCCATTGCTCGTCAATGGCCGACTCATTGGCTCCATTTCCGGTGGATTCCTGCCGGTCAATTTCCCGTGCCGTACCCCGTTGCAGGGGCCGGTGCATAACCCGACTGCTGCCACCAATATGGATGCGGTCTTGGCGGATATGAACCGCCGCGGCGGTGTAGGCGCTGGTTTTACTCTGCCACAAGACTAGCCGCGCCTAACCCTTTGCCCGCTCCCGCTGCTGCAGGGAGCGGGCGTTTTCGCTTATGACTAGTGCCGATAATCACAGTCAATCGGCCCTTGTGTGAAAAGCTTAGGCGGACTAAGGATAGCCTTATCCAGTAGCTACTTAGGTGTGGCTAATATCACCGGCATGGTCCGGTCAGAGAGAACCGAGGTAACCGCGCGATGTTGCAGCTGTCCTTATTGTCCCGCACCCGGCGCAAACCGGGGTGTGAAAAATCCGAGTGTATGCGCGCCGATCAGGCACCGGTGGACGCTTTGGTGGAACTTCCTGAGTGCTGCTTGCAGCACGCCATCGACGAGCAGCCGGCGTTGGCGCTGCGTATGCGTGAACTGGGATTCCGGCCAGGAGTGCGCGTGCAGATCGGACGCAAGGTGGCCGGCGGGGCACGCCTGGTCACCGTGGGTACCGCCCGGTACGCGGTGGATGCGGCTACGCTTGGCCAGCTGGAAGTTATCCCGGTGGCAGCATAATGGCGCGCAAGACCGCAGCGCCAAGCTGCCACTCCACCTCCTCCATGCGTATCGCCGCGGAGGGAACGCCTGTCCTCGCCTTGGTCGGGGCTCCAAATTCCGGCAAATCTACCTTGTTCAACGCGTTGACCGGAGCGAAGGTCCAGACCGGCAACTGGCCGGGTACCTCCGTAGAAGTCAGTCGTGGTTTGTGGAGCGCGCAGCCAGAGGCGTTCGACATCATCGATCTGCCCGGTGCTTATTCCTTGGATCCAATGAGCCCGGACGAGGAATTCACCCGCGATATGCTCGTTGAGTGCCCACCGTGTGAGCGCCCCGATGTGGTTGTGGTGTTGGTGGATGCTACTGCGCCGGCGCGCGGGCTGAACCTTGCCTTCCAGATCGCGGAGTACCCGTATCGGGTAGTGATTGGGGTGACCAAGGAGGACGTCGCCAAGCAGCAGGGCATAAGCATCGATACCTCCGCGCTATCGCGCGCCGTGGGCATGCCGGTGGTCAGCGTCAATGGTCGCCGCCGAGAAAAACTAGATGCGCTGGAGGGTGCCGTTGCAAAAGCAATGCAGACGGAGCCACAGACTATCCGGCCCAACGCAGAATTGGATCAACGCTTTGCGGATCTGGACGCCGCGGAAAAGGTTGCCGTTTCCAGGACGGACGTCGGCGAACCGCTTAGCCAGCGCGTGGACCGCGTGGTGCTGCACCCCGTGCTCGGCCCGATTCTATTTCTGGCGGTGATGTGGGCTGTCTTCTTCATTACCACTACGGTTGCGGGACCGCTGCAGGACGGCCTGGAGGCACTGATCACCGGTCCCGTCTCTGATGCCGTGCGCAGCCTCCTCCCAGACCACTGGTTGGTCTCGGGATTGCTGGTAGATGGCCTTATTGGGGGTGTGGGCATGGTGCTGACCTTTGCCCCGCTGCTGGCCCTGATGTTCCTGTGTCTAGCCGTGCTGGAGGATTCCGGTTATATGGCGCGCGCGGCCGTGGTCACTGACCGAGTTATGCGCGCCATTGGCCTACCAGGCAAGGCCTTTATCCCCATCGTGGTGGGCTATGGCTGCAATGTTCCGGCGATTTCGGCGACACGCGTGCTTGGCGACGTCCGCCATCGCATCCTCACCTGCCTCCTTATTCCTTTCACTTCCTGTTCGGCCCGGCTCATCGTGTTCATGATGCTGGCGCAGGTGTTTTTCCCCGCTCATGCTGGTTCCGCGGTATTCGCCATGTACGTGCTGTCTATCGCGCTGGTGGTGTTGGTAGGCCTCGCCTTGCGCCGCACGGTGTGGCGCGCCATGCCGGCCGAAGCCCTAGTTATCGATCTTCCGGCCTATCAGCTGCCCACCTTTGGCCTCACTCTGTCGGTGATGTGGGTGCGTCTGAAAGGCTTCTTGCATACCGCCGGCGGCATCATCGTAGCCACCGTGGTGGTCATCTGGTTGCTCATGTCCATTCCGGTTACCGGTGGGCACTCTTTCAACGAGGGTGCGGTACCGCCGGAGGATTCCGCCTATGGTGCGGTCTCAAAGGTGATGTCCCCGGTCTTTGCCCCGGCTGGCTTTGATTCTTGGTCACTGACAGGCCCGTTGGTCACCGGATTCGTGGCCAAGGAGACTCTCATTTCTACCTGGGCGCAAACCTATGCGGTAGAAGACGTCACTGATGATGCCCCAGAAGAGCAAGCAGAATCCCCACTAGCGAGCCATATCCGCGCTGATTTTGATGCAGCCTCTGGCGGGCATGGGCTCGCGGCGGTATGGGCGTATATGGTCTTCCTCTTGGCCTATACCCCGTGCGTGGCCACGGTAGCCGCGCAGCGGCGGGAAATAGGCTGGAAATGGACGCTTATCGGTTTCGCCCTTCAGCTCGCCACCGCCTGGATCCTCGCGGTGGGAGTATTCCAGGTCCTCAAGGTCTTCCTATGAGCCCCACGGAGAAGGTTAAGGAGGCCATTAAACAGGGAAAATCCAACCCCGCCGAGATCGCGAAAGCTACCGGGCTGGGGCAGGGGACCATCGAAGTGATCCTCGCCCATCTCGAGCGCAGTGCGGAGCTGGTGCGCGAATCGCTCACCTCGTGCCCCACGGGCGGCTGCGGCAGTTGCGCGCAGGCGGGTGGTTGCTCGGGTGCGGTTTCCGAGCGCCGCGGCCCAGTTCTGCTCCAGCTGCGGAGAAATTCCTAGCCTTGCAGCGCGGCTAGGGCGTGCTTGTGGAGCAGGCCGTTGGAGGCGACGCCGGATCCACCGTGCGGGCCGGGGTTTCCGTCCAGATCCGTGAAAGTGCCGCCGGCCTCGGTCACGATGAGGGAGGGCGCGGCGAGGTCCCACAAGGACACCTCGGGTTCGGCGGCGATGTCTACCGCGCCTTCGGCCACGAGGCAGTAGGACCAGAAATCACCATAGCCGCGCAGGCGCCAGGTCTTATCCGTGAGTGCGAGGAACTGATCGCGCAGGCCGCGCTCGGCCCATCCGGTTAGCGAGCTCATGGCCAGCGAAGAATCGGCGAGCTTTTCCACGTGGGATACGCCCAGGCGCTTCGGCTCGCCGCCGAAAACGCGGAAGGCACCAGCGCCCTTGGCGGCGTACCAACGGCGGCGCAGGGCGGGTGCGGAAACTACCGAGACTACTGGTTCGCCATCTTCCAAAAGGGAGATGAGCGTGGCCCATACGGGGACGCCACGCACGAAGTTCTTGGTGCCGTCGATGGGATCGATGACCCACTGGCGGCCCTTATAGCAGGCCTCGCCGCCGTATTCTTCACCCAGCACTTCATCGCGCGGGCGGGAGCGCTTGAGGGATTCGCGGATTTGCTTCTCACAGGTGAGGTCCGCATCCGATACGGGGGACATATCTGGCTTTTCCTTGACGGAAAGGTCCGAGGCCTCGAAACGATGCATGGTCACTACATCGGCATGGCCCGCCAGCTCGAGTGCGAGGCCCAAGTCTTCTTTGAACTTACCCACGGAGCCAATCCTCCATCTGATCCACTACCTGTTTATTGCCAGCGAGGCACCATTCGACGCCGCCGGCTTCTACCTTGCGGGCAGCACCACCGGCTGCCTCCACGAGGGCTTTGCCGGGGAACCAATCCCAATCCGCCACCGAATGCTGCATCCATGCGCCCCATGTGCCATCGGCCACGGAGGACAGGTCAACAGAACCGGCACCGAGCATACGGACTGTAGCAAAGTTTTCCGCCACGCGCTGCCATGCCCCGCGGATATCCTCATCCGCCAGCGAGGTTGGGTGCAGGTACGTGGATAGTGAAATCTGCTCGGCCGGCTTCTCCTGCAGGCGAGCTACTTCCTTGCCGTCGAGGGAAGTGGGGTAGTCCCGTCCGCCGAACCAGGTGTACCCCATGGCGGGGCGGTGGACGGCGCCGAGGGTGATCCCCGTGGCGTCGGTAAGCGCCAAGGCAGAGCACCAATAATCGGAACCGGAGGAGAAATTGTAGGTGCCATCAACTGGGTCGATGACCCAGGTGCGCCCGGACTGGGACTCGCGGGCCGCACCCTCTTCGCCGAGGATGCCGTCTTCCGGGCGCACGGCTTCGAGCACGCCCGCGACGAAGCGCTCGGCCGCCCTGTCCGCATCCGTAACAACGTCCGAGATAGAAGTCTTGTGCTCTACGTCGACGCCCATTTCACGCAAGCGCCAGGCCAGGCGGCCGGCGTTATAGACAAGGGCCTGCGCTAGGTGCGCATCCCCGTCATCCGCGTGCGCGACAATGAAGGTCTTGATGACCGCATCGATCATCTCCTGCAAGCTCGGCTTTTGATCCATGCCCACCATTGTCACCCTAAACGCGGCCGATGGCTAATTATGCCGGCCGGGTGGGTAGGATTGGGGCCTATGCGTCCCGAAGTAACAGCACGGCTCAAGCAATTGGAAACCACCCTGACCACCATCGAGAAGGTCATGGACCCGGAGGCTTTGGCTGCCCGCATTCGGGAATTAGAGGCCCAGGCCGGCGACCCGTCCTTGTGGGACGACCCCGCCCACGCGCAACAGGTCACCTCCGAGCTTTCCGCAGCGCAGGCTAAGGTCCGCAAGCTGGGATCGCTGCGCGGGCGCCTGGAGGATATGCCCGTGATGTACGAACTCGCGGAAGAAGAGGGGGATACCTCCCTGGCGGATGATGAGCTCGATTCCCTGGAATCTGCTATCGAATCGCTGGAGGTCACCACCATGCTTTCTGGTGAGTATGATCCGCGCGAGGCGGTTATCAATATCCGCTCTGGCGCGGGCGGTGTGGACGCGGCCGACTGGGCCGAGATGCTCATGCGCATGTACACGCGGTGGGCGGAAAAGCACGGTCATAAGGTGGATGTCTATGACATCTCCTATGCGGAAGAAGCAGGCATCAAGTCTGCGACCTTTGTGGTCCACGGTGAATACATGTACGGCCAGCTCTCCGTGGAGCAGGGTGCGCACCGCCTAGTGCGCATCTCGCCCTTTGATAACCAGGGGCGGCGCCAGACCTCCTTCGCCGAGGTGGAAGTCCTGCCGGTGGTGGAGCAGACCGACCACATCGATATCCCGGATAATGATGTGCGCGTCGATGTCTATCGGTCTTCTGGTCCGGGCGGGCAATCCGTCAATACCACCGACTCTGCGGTGCGCCTGACCCACATTCCCACCGGCATTGTGGTGACCTGCCAGAACGAAAAGTCGCAGATTCAAAATAAGGCCTCGGCCATGCGCGTGCTGCAGGCGAAGCTGCTGGAGCGCAAGCGCCAGGAGGAACAAGCTGAGCTCGATGCGTTGGGCGCCGGTGGCAATGCCTCCTGGGGCAATCAGATGCGCTCCTACGTGCTGCACCCGTATCAGATGGTCAAAGACCTGCGCACCAATTTTGAGGTGGGCGATCCCTCCAAGGTGCTCGATGGCGATATCGATGGCTTCCTGGAATCCGGTATCCGTTGGCGCATGCAGCAACAAGAAGACCAAGCTTAGGTCCATACTGATCGGGCTGAATTGAACGCAAAAAGGCCGAACTGAGGGGAGAAAATCCTCAGTTCGGCCTGATCTCTATGGACCTAACCCACGTAGTCCATCGGTGCGCCCGGTCCCAGCGGGATGCCGATGAGATACCAAATGACAAAGAAGACGAACCAACCCACGATCATGCACAGAGAGTAAGGCAGGGCGAGCGACATCAAGGTACCCACACCCGCGTGCTTGTAGTAGCGCTGCAAGAAGGTCAACGCCAGCGCGAAGTAGGGCGACATTGGGGTGATGATATTGGTTGGGGAGTCACCAATACGGAAGAGCATCTGGGAGACTTCGGGGGAGACGCCCACATACATCATCATCGGTACGATGACCGGGGCCATCAGCGCCCACTGGGCGGAACCGGAGGTGATGAAGAGGTTAAGCAGTGCGACCATGGCCACCAGTGCCGCAAACATGACTAGCGGTGGCAAGGACCAGTGTTGGAGCAGTTCGGAACCCTTGATGGCGGTCCATACGCCGAGGTTGGACCATTCGAACCAGGCGAGGAACTGTGCCACCGCGAAGAAGAGGACCAGCATGGGGACAAGGGTCTCGATGCCCTTGGCCATAAACTCCGGTACATCAGCAAAAGACTTCACGGTGCCTGCCGCCAAGCCGTAGACGATGCCGCACACCAAGAAAGCCAGGGCAATCGGCACCGCGATGGCGCTAATGAGCGGCGACTCCATGAAGCTATCCCCTTGGCTTGCCAGCGGGGAGCCAGGGATAAATAGGAGTGCAAAGAAGGCGGCAAGGAAGAGCAAGAGTGCGATGCCGGAAGCAATCAAACCGCGCTGCTCGTTGGGCTTGATGCGCATCGCTTCTTCATCGTCGGTGAAGTCGTACTCTTCATCCTCCTCTGCATTCGCGCCGGCCCCACCGGCGGCCTTGGAAAAAGACACCTCTTCATAGTTGATGTGATCGTGGTCCACCAGCTCGCGAGCCTTTTTGACCATGAGGAATTCCGTGACCGCGGTAATGATGAGCGAGAGCACGATGGCGGATGGGATGACAAAGAAGATATTGGCCAGCGGGCTGACCTCATATTCGGGGTCCACAAACTGTGCAGCCGGGGTAGAAATACCCGCCAGCAGGAGGTCGGTGATATTGAGAATCAGCGAGGCATTAAAGCCGGCTGACGATGCCGCAAAGGCCACCATCGCGCCCACGATGGGGGAGCGGCCCACGGCGTGGAAGGCCATTGCGCCCAGCGGGATCAGGATGACGTAGATGGCGTCAGAGGCCACGGAGCCGGTCACGCCGGCCAAGGCGACAACGAAGGTCAGCATTTTGGCGCTGACCTTGGTGACCATCGCGCGCACCAAAGCGGAAAGCAGGCCAGACTGCTCCGCCACGGCCACGCCGAGCATCACGGCAAGGATGACGCCGAGCGGCGGGAAGCTGGTGAAGTTCTCCACGGCGTCGGTGACCATGCGCGAGATTTTCTCGGTGGTCAGCAGGGATTCTACTTCGATGGTTTCGCCGGTCTTGGGGTCTTCGGCGGTCATGCCAATGAGGTGCCCCAGCCACGAGGTCACAGCGACGATGGCTGCGAGGATGACGAAGAGCCAGAATGGATCCGGCAGCTTATTGCCAATCTTTTCCACAGCGCCCAGGAAGCCGCTTGCAGAACGTGGTTTTTCTTTAGTTTCGGTTTCGGCCATTGTATCGGCACTTTCTGTCGATCGGTCGGAACAAATTAGTGTCTTAGACCACATTACTTAAATACAGTTCACAGCGTGGTGTCAACTTTAGTTGCTACAGTGATTCGCGTGATTAGATTCGACAACGTGACTAAGGCCTACTCCGCCGAGTCTCGCCCAGCGCTCGACGGGGTGTCCTTCGAGATTGCGGATGGCGAGTTCGCCTTCCTCATCGGCCCGTCCGGCTCCGGTAAGTCCACCTTCCTGGAGCTCATGGTGCGCTATAGCAACGTGACCAAGGGCGATATTTATTTCGATGATTTCCACGTCAACGAGCTTTCGGGCAAGCAGATCAACGCGCTGCGCCAGTCCATTGGTTATGTATTCCAGGACTTTCGCCTGCTTCCCAAGCTGACGGTGTATCAAAACGTGGCCTTTGCACTGGAGGTTATTGGCAAGAGCAAGTACCGCATCTCCACCTCGGTCCCGCAGGTTTTGGATCTGGTGGGCCTAGAGGATCGCCGCGATGCGTATCCGCACGAGCTTTCCGGCGGCGAGCAGCAGCGCGTGGCCATTGCGCGCGCCGTGGTCAATCGGCCGAAGCTGCTGCTTGCCGACGAACCCACGGGCAACCTCGATCCCTCCACCGCCGACGAGATCATGGACTTGCTGCTGGGCATCAACCGCCGTGGCACCACCGTGGTGATGTCCACCCACAATGCCCGCGCCGTCAATAGGGCACGCAAACGCGTACTGGAGCTGCGCAATGGAGTCCTCGTGCGCGACGAGCACGAGGCGATGTACGAGGGGGAAGCATGAAGCTAGGATTTATTTTCCGCGAGGCCACCAAGGGCCTTGGCCGCAACCTGACCATGACCATCGCCATGATCATCACCACCGCTATTGCGGTAGGCCTCGTTGTTGCCGGCATCATGGTGACCAACCTGACCAAGGACACCAAGGAGATCTACCTCGACCGCGTCGAGGTCATGGTCCAGCTCAATGAGGACATCTCCGCCGGCGACCCGGACTGCTTAACCCCGGCCTGCGCGGATCTCCAGGGCCAGCTCGACGCGGATGATTCCGTGGAGTCCGTGGAATACCGCAACCGTGCGGAATCCTATGAGCGGTTCAAGGAGCTTTTCCAAGACACCGACCCCGTCATGGTGGAACAAACCTCGCCCGACGCACTGCCGGCAGCGTTCCACGTGCGCTTGAAGGATCCAGAAGACGCTTCTGCGATCGATGCGATTAGGGATAACCCGGCGGTAGAGGACGTCGTCGACCAGCAGCAAGAAGTGCGCGATGCCGCAAGCAACCTGGATGCTATCCGCAATGCCACCTTTGTGCTGGCCATCGTGATGTCCGTGGCAGCCATCTTCTTGGTCGCCAACATGGTGCAGATCGCCGCGTTCCACCGCACCCGCGAAACGGAAATCATGCGCATGGTGGGCGCGAGCCGGTGGATGACGCAGGCGCCGTTCGTGGTGGAAGCAGTGCTGGCCTCGTTCATCGGCGTGGTCTTGGGTGGCGCCGGGATTTTCCTGGGCAAATCCCAAGTGGTGGACCCATCCCTGCAAGGGCTGTATGAATCCCAGCTGCTCGCCCCCATGAAGTCTGGCGACCTCTGGATTGCCCTGCCTCTCGTGGGCTTGCTGGCGCTGGTGGTCACCGCCGTCACAGCACATATCGCCCTGCGGTCCTATGTGCGCAAATAGCCCGTTTGCCGGGCCGGCTAAAAGGGCACTACACTGCCATAATTATGGCTAAGAAGGGCAAGAAGAATAAGAAGGCGGCGTCCGGCGAAGCAACGCTCGCTACCAACCGCCGGGCCCGGCATGACTACAAGATCCTCGAGGAATACGAGTGCGGCATCGTCCTGCTCGGCACCGAGATCAAATCCCTGCGGGAGGGAAAAATCTCGCTCAATGATGCCTTCGCCACCATCGATGATGGCGAGGTGTACCTGCGTAACCTGCATATTCCGGAGTATTCCATGGGCTCGTGGACGAACCACAGCCCGCGGCGCACCCGCAAGCTTTTGCTGCACCGCCGCGAGATCGACAAGCTTTACGGGCAGGTGCGCAACGGCAATAAGACCTTGGTCCCGCTCAAGGTCTACCTCAAGAATGGCTACGCGAAGCTTTCGCTCGCGCTGGCCCAAGGTAAGCAGGACTACGACAAGCGAGAGGATATTAAGCGCCGCGACCAAGACCGTGAAATCTCCCGCGAGCTCGGCCGCCGCGTAAAGGGGATCAATGTTTAAGACGGCGAAGGTTCACGACGTAGTCAAGGGCGAGGACACTATCGAAGGCACTGGGGTGCTGGTGGATCGGATGTGGCCCCGGGGCGTCGCCAAGAGCGACCTAGCCTACGACGAGTGGTTCAAGGACGTCGCGCCGAGCCCCGAGCTGCGCAAGTGGTGGAACCACGACGAGGATCGCTTCGACGAGTTTGCCCGCCGCTACAAGGCCGAGCTCGATAACAATGACTCCGACGAGCTCGCCCAGCTGCGTGCGCTTGCCGACGCCACCCTCCTCTTCGCCGCCGCCAACCGCACGGTCAACCATGCGGTGGTCCTCAAGGAGTGGTTAGAGGAGCACTTGAGGAAATAAAAGCGGGTGGGGTAGTGTTGAACGAACCGTAGGGAAGATGCACTATCCCGTCCCTACAGCATGGGGTTGATTTGGTTTCGACTTCGTGCACTGCGCCAGGGGAAGCGTGCCGGTGCAGGCTAACGACCACCGTATAAGCGTCGTAGCAACCAATAAACGCAGAGAAGAACTCTCAGCGTGACTACGCCCTCGCTGCCTAATTACAGCGACGCGTGTCTGTCAGCCTAGGTTTCGTTCCTGACCTAGAACCTGGCATCGACTAAGGAACTAGCCGGCTGGCCGGGTCATCAGGACCAGTCGGGACTCTTACTGGTGACTGGGCCCATCATCCGGACGTGTTCGCCCGATCCGGAGGGCCGAGCAGAGATTCTGTGCGGACTGCGCACGGAGAAGCCCTGGCAAGGTGACGAAGGACCCGGGTTCAATTCCCGGCAGCTCCACCGGTAGGCCCCCGAGAAATCGGGGGCCTTTTCCATGCAATGGCTTTTAGATCTGCGAACCCTCTCCTGCGGCACTGAGAGGAGGCAGTCTCGCAGTGGAGTTGGGGGCTTTCTATATAGCTTAAGTTGCCCACCGAATCCTGCCTTCGGGCGCGGAGTTGCTCTGGCATGTGGTGCGGGAAATCCGGACTGTGCTGGGGATTTGTCATTGTTGGTGGGGTTGGACTACATTAATCCAAGTCGCCGCGAGGTAGCCGGTTGGTTACTTTTGAGCGAATTTCGTACGGACTTTGTTCAAGGATTTGACAGGGTTCATTGAGTTGAGTAAGTTTGTACGAGCCGCCAACGAGAGGTTAACGGAAAGTTAATTTTCTTGTTGTGTGGTGATGATGTTTGAGAACTCAATAGTGTGCCAATGTACTTTTTATTTTTTGTGTGCATGGTTGTGTGTTGATTGGTTTGTCTGCCAATAGACCTAGGTGGTTTGTTGGTTGGTGTGTGCCGGTTGGGTATGTGAAACGCGTACCTTTTTGAATGCTGTTTGGTGTTTCGGCTGCATTGAGATGGATTGGTTGGCATGTGATTGTGTTCAACTTTTTTGGTTTCCTTATTTTTGACCCCGTCGGGTTGAGGGAACTGTATTTTTTCTTTGTAGTAATTTTTTGGACGCCAGCACAGGCTTTTGTGGTTTGTGGTGGTTTGTTCTTTTGTTGGGTTTCGGGCTTTTCACGGCCTGTTTCGGATTTGTTCTGAAATTTTTTGTGGAGAGTTTGATCCTGGCTCAGGACGAACGCTGGCGGCGTGCTTAACACATGCAAGTCGAACGGAAAGGCCCTGCTTGCAGGGTACTCGAGTGGCGAACGGGTGAGTAACACGTGGGTGATCTGCCCTGCACTTCGGGATAAGCCTGGGAAACTGGGTCTAATACCGGATAGGAGCCATTTTTAGTGTGATGGTTGGAAAGTTTTTTCGGTGTAGGATGAGCTCGCGGCCTATCAGCTTGTTGGTGGGGTAATGGCCTACCAAGGCGGCGACGGGTAGCCGGCCTGAGAGGGTGGACGGCCACATTGGGACTGAGATACGGCCCAGACTCCTACGGGAGGCAGCAGTGGGGAATATTGCACAATGGGCGCAAGCCTGATGCAGCGACGCCGCGTGGGGGATGACGGCCTTCGGGTTGTAAACTCCTTTCGCTAGGGACGAAGCTTTTTGTGACGGTACCTAGATAAGAAGCACCGGCTAACTACGTGCCAGCAGCCGCGGTAATACGTAGGGTGCGAGCGTTGTCCGGAATTACTGGGCGTAAAGGGCTCGTAGGTGGTTTGTCGCGTCGTCTGTGAAATTCCGGGGCTTAACTCCGGGCGTGCAGGCGATACGGGCATAACTTGAGTACTGTAGGGGTAACTGGAATTCCTGGTGTAGCGGTGAAATGCGCAGATATCAGGAGGAACACCGATGGCGAAGGCAGGTTACTGGGCAGTTACTGACGCTGAGGAGCGAAAGCATGGGTAGCGAACAGGATTAGATACCCTGGTAGTCCATGCCGTAAACGGTGGGCGCTAGGTGTGAGGGTCTTTTCACGACTTTCGTGCCGTAGCTAACGCATTAAGCGCCCCGCCTGGGGAGTACGGCCGCAAGGCTAAAACTCAAAGGAATTGACGGGGGCCCGCACAAGCGGCGGAGCATGTGGATTAATTCGATGCAACGCGAAGAACCTTACCTGGGCTTGACATACACCGGATCGGGCTAGAGATAGTCTTTCCCTTTGTGGCTGGTGTACAGGTGGTGCATGGTTGTCGTCAGCTCGTGTCGTGAGATGTTGGGTTAAGTCCCGCAACGAGCGCAACCCTTGTCTTATGTTGCCAGCATTTGGTTGGGGACTCATGAGAGACTGCCGGGGTCAACTCGGAGGAAGGTGGGGATGACGTCAAATCATCATGCCCCTTATGTCCAGGGCTTCACACATGCTACAATGGTCGGTACAACGCGCAGCGACACTGTGAGGTGGAGCGAATCGCTGAAAGCCGGCCTTAGTTCGGATTGGGGTCTGCAACTCGACCCCATGAAGTCGGAGTCGCTAGTAATCGCAGATCAGCAATGCTGCGGTGAATACGTTCCCGGGCCTTGTACACACCGCCCGTCACGTCATGAAAGTTGGTAACACCCGAAGCCGGTGGCCCAAACTTGTTAGGGAGCCGTCGAAGGTGGGATCGGCGATTGGGACGAAGTCGTAACAAGGTACCCGTACCGGAAGGTGCGGGTGGATCACCTCCTTTCTAAGGAGCTTTTATTTTGATTGGGTGCAGTTGCACCCTTGGTTGGTTGAGTATGCGAGTGTCATGCTGCCAACCCTTTTGTTTAGTAAAAATTGTCCGGGTGGAACACACACCTGATAAGACAAGGCCAAGTGTTTGAATGGCGCTTTGTGATACATAAGCCGTGCACAGTTTAAAAAAGTAAGTTGTTTGTATGTTGGTGCATTGTTGGGTGTCTGGGGCATTATCCCCCTTTTTGTGTGCCTGACCATTATTCTTGTTGACACTTAATGTGTTGGTGGGGTGTGGTTGGGGTGTTGTGTGAGAACTGTATAGTGGACGCGAGCATTAAACACACCAGATGGATTGCTTTTTTGTGGTTTGTTTGTGTGTGTTTGTGTGATTTCTTTTTTCTTTAATCAATTTTTTGTCAAGTTCACTTGTGTGGCCACCCGCATGTTTGTGTGTGTGGTGGTTTGTGTGTTCGTTATTAAGGGCGCATGGTGGATGCCTTGGCATGCTGAGCCGATGAAGGACGTGAAAGGCTGCGTTAAGCCTCGGGGAGTTGTCAATTGAGCGTTGATCCGAGGATGTCCGAATGGGGAAACCTGGCCCTGGTTATGTGGGGTTACCCTTCAGTGAATTCATAGCTGTTGTGGGGGTTTACGCGGGGAAGTGAAACATCTCAGTACCCGTAGGAGGAGAAAATAATAATGATTCTGCTAGTAGTGGCGAACGAACGTGGATGAGGCTAAACCGTGTGCATGTGATACCTGGTAGGGGTTGTGTGTGCGGTGTTGTGGGCCCCAATTTACGGTGACTACCATCATCGTGCTCGTGTGTTGTTGTTAGGTGAAGTGGTTTGGAATGGCCTGCCGGAGAAGGTGAGAGTCCTGTAGTTGAAGACAATGGCATGTGGGTTGTTGGGTTGCCCGAGTAGCAGCGGGCTCGTGGAATCTGCTGTGAATCTGCCGGGACCACCCGGTAAGCCTAAATACTCAGTGTGACCGATAGTGTATGAGTACCGTGAGGGAATGGTGAAAAGTACCCCGGGAGGGGAGTGAAATAGTTCCTGAAACCATGTGCTTACAATCCGTCAGAGCACCGTTTGTGTGTGATGGCGTGCCTTTTGAAGAATGAGCCTGCGAGTCAGCGGCATGTCGCGAGGTTAACCCGTGTGGGGTAGCCGTAGGGAAACCGAATCCTAATGGGGTGTATAGTGGCATGTCCTGGACCCGAAGCGGGGTGATCTACCCATGGCCAGTGTGAAGCAGCTGTAAGAGGTTGTGGAGGCGCGAACCCACGTAGGTTGAAAACTGCGGGGATGAGCTGTGGGTAGGGGTGAAAGGCCAATCAAACTCCGTGATAGCTGGTTCTCCCCGAAATGCATTTAGGTGCAGCGTCGTATTATAGCTTGGTGGAGGTAGAGCGACTGGTTGGTTGAGCGGGACTACAATCTTAGCAATGTCAGCCAAACTCCGAATGCCACTAATTGTGTTGTACGGCAGTGAGACTGTGGGGGATAAGCTTCATAGTCGAGAGGGAAACAGCCCAGATCGCCGGTTAAGGCCCCTAAGGGTGTACTAAGTGGAAAAGGATGTGGGATCGCGAAGACAGCCAGGAGGTTGGCTTAGAAGCAGCCATCCTTGAAAGAGTGCGTAATAGCTCACTGGTCGAGTGGTTCTGCGCCGACAATGTAGTGGGGCTCAAGTACACCGCCGAAGCCGCGGCAAACATTTTGTTTGGGTAGGGGAGCGTCGTGCATGGGTTGAAGCGTTACCGTAAGGAGGCGTGGACTGTGTGCGAGTGAGAATGCAGGCATGAGTAACGAATTGATAGGTGAGAATCCTATCCGCCGGATGACTAAGGGTTCCTGGGTCAAGTTCGTCTTCCCAGGGTGAGTCGGGACCTAAGGCGAGGCCGACAGGCGTAGTCGATGGATAACCAGTTGATATTCTGGTACCCGTACATGCGCGCCCATGATGAAGCACTGATACTAACCACCGCGGATGCACTACTGGTCTTCTTTGAAGTCTGGTGGTGTTGATGTCGTGGGGCCTGATGTGTGGTTCAAGTGATGGGGTGACGCAGTGAGGTAGCCACGCCACTTATTGGATTGGTGGTGTAAGCGTGTAGATCGTGTGGTAGGCAAATCCGCCACACATGTGGTTGAGACGTGATGCGTAGACCCTTTAGGGTTGATGGTGGTGATCCTGTACTGTCGAGAAAAGCCTCTAGCGATGTGTGTGTATGGCCCGTACCCTAAACCGACACAGGTAGTCAGGTTGAAAATACTAAGGCGTTCGGGTGAACTGTGGTTAAGGAATTCGGCAAAATGCCCCCGTAACTTCGGGAGAAGGGGGGCCCCACGACGTGAGCATCCTTGCGGTGTTAAGCGTTGTGGGGTCGCAGAGAATAGAGGGAAGCGACTGTTTATCAAAAACACAGGTCCATGCGAAGACGTTAAGTTGATGTATATGGACTGACGCCTGCCCGGTGCTGGAAGGTTAAGAGGACCGGTTAGTAGTCTTTGACTGCGAAGCTGAGAATTTAAGCCCCAGTAAACGGCGGTGGTAACTATAACCATCCTAAGGTAGCGAAATTCCTTGTCGGGTAAGTTCCGACCTGCACGAATGGCGTAACGACTTCTCTGCTGTCTCAACCACAGGCCCGGTGAAATTGCACTACGAGTAAAGATGCTCGTTACGCGCGGCAGGACGAAAAGACCCCGGGACCTTCACTATAGCTTGGTATTGGTGTTTGGTTCGGTTTGTGTAGGATAGGTGGGAGACTATGAAGCCGTCACGCTAGTGGTGGTGGAGTCGTTGTTGAAATACCACTCTGATCGGATTGAGCATCTAACCTTGGCCCATGATCTGGGTTGGGGACAGTGCCTGGTGGGTAGTTTAACTGGGGCGGTTGCCTCCCAAAATGTAACGGAGGCGCCCAAAGGTTCCCTCAGCCTGGTTGGCAATCAGGTGGTGAGTGTAAGTGCACAAGGGAGCTTGACTGTGAGACAGACATGTCGAGCAGGGACGAAAGTCGGGACTAGTGATCCGGCACCTACTTGTGGATGTGGTGTCGCTCAACGGATAAAAGGTACCCCGGGGATAACAGGCTGATCTTCCCCAAGAGTCCATATCGACGGGATGGTTTGGCACCTCGATGTCGGCTCGTCGCATCCTGGGGCTGGAGTAGGTCCCAAGGGTTGGGCTGTTCGCCCATTAAAGCGGCACGCGAGCTGGGTTCAGAACGTCGTGAGACAGTTCGGTCTCTATCCGCCGCGCGCGTTGAAACTTGAAGAAAGCTGTCCCTAGTACGAGAGGACCGGGACGGACGTACCTCTAGTGTGCCAGTTATCCCGCCAGGGGTATCGCTGGTTGGCTACGTACGGAAGGGATAACCGCTGAAAGCATCTAAGCGGGAAGCCTGTTTTAAGATGAGGTTTCGTTAAGGTCCCCTAAAGACGATAGGGTAGATAGGCCAGACCTGGAAGCACTGTAAGGTGTGAAGGCTACTGGTACTAATTGACCACAACAAACACCAACACACTACGTGTACTGGCAAAAAGAATAAAAGAAGAAGAAACAGTCACTGTCGTGACCGCGTCCACTATGCAGTATCTGACACAACACCCACCCCAGGTGGGCACCCAAAAAGTAAGGGTATGTGCTTCGTATGTTTGTCGGTGGTCAATAGCTGCAGGGAAACGCCCGGTCCCATTCCGAACCCGGAAGCTAAGCCTGCACACGCTGATGGTACTGCAACCGGGAGGTTGTGGGAGAGTAAGTCACCGCCGACACCAAACAACAAAACAAAACTCCATAATGAAACAACAGGGAAGGAAACGGTAAACCACCGTCTCCTTCTTTTTATGTTTTGCTATTCTCCTCACCATGGACCAAAAGCAAATTTCTTATGTGGCGGACCAGGTTGAGCAAGGAATTCTTGGACTCGAAGGCGTCGATAAGCTCCTGGCTTAATTGGATAGCTTGCCTCCGGATGATTTGGTCGGCGTGGATTTCCTCGTTGACCGCATGTTTGAGGAGGAGCGTAACCAGATATGGGAGCTCACGGAAACGCTGATGGATTTTCACGCGGATTTGAAGGAAAGCCTGAAGTAGTGCAGACGCTTGTCGAAGCAACCAACACCCTTGTAAACCCCTCAGGTTTGAATCTGACTGACCCCGACGATTCACGGGCGTACGCCGACCAGGTGTGGCAGGCGGGTGTGCTTTTGAATGTGGCAATTGATGAGCCTCAACACCTGACCAGCGAAGGCGTCAAGTCAATAGAGCCTTGCGATATCTTTCCGGTCGCGCAACGGGCGCTAGAAGAGGTTCTGCTACAGTTGCCGCTGGTTAATGATCCAGTTAGGGCCGTGATCTGGTGCGCGGGGCGCTTGGCTCAGGAACTACCTCAGGCCGCCCAATTGGCCCAGGTTGACGGGCTGCGCTTAGCCGAGTGGCTGTTGGGCGTTCTCGAGTCGCCGTATGCGGAGCAGGTTGATATCGACCCCGTACAGTACGCGGAGGCTTTAGGACCTGAAGGCCTCAAAGAGCTGCGCGAGCGTGCGCAGGGTGAGTATGTCGGTCGTCGGTTAGCGGTGCTTTCCGGTTCTGTCGAGGAGGTATTTCGTACCCACACGGACGGATACGAGCAGCTCATTAGCGGGCTTTCGGAGATCGGCGGTCAAGTCCTGGGTAGTGGTGTATCTGTTTTCGAATCTGGGGTTAGTTTCATGGCGGTGGTTTAGGGGCCATCTCGGGGATAAGGGGTGAGGGTATTCACGCGGCGATCTCCTGGTTGTTGTCGCGGTCCTCGTCGATGACCCCAGCGGCGATGATCTCTTTGGTCTGTGCCAGGCTGGTCAGTGACATATAACGCTTCTGTTGGATCCAGTCATCGTGCTGTTCGGCCAAAACCGCCCCAACAAGGCGCACAACAGCGTCTCGGTTTGGGAAGATTCCTACGACATCGGTACGCCGGCGGATCTCCCTATTGAGCCGTTCAGTGGGGTTATTCGACCAGATTTTGGTCCACACCGCTCTCGGCGCAGCGGTAAACGCCAACAGCTCGTCGAGACACTCCTCGAGGTAGGTGGCAACGTGAGGGAATTTCTGCTGGCAGAATTCAATAACCTCACGAGCTTGGGCCCACACACTAGCGGCATCGGGTTGCTGAAAGATTGTGTGAAACATCGCTGACAGAGTCGGCCATTGGGTTTTGGGAACCTGGGCCGAGAGGTTCTTCGCGAAGTGTGTTCGACACCGCTGCCAACTAGCCTGCGGCAGGCAGTCACCCACGGCTGCTTGAATACCAAGATGGGCATCACTAGTAACGAGGAATACCCCGGTCAGGCCACGGGCGATGAGGTCCCGAAAGAACCCGGTCCACGACGCGGTAGATTCCGCGGTGGCAACCTGCATGCCCAAAAGCTCTCGGTAGCCGTCAGCGTTGACACCTGTGGCCAGCAACACGCTGGTCTTTACGACACGTCCGCCTTCCCGCACCTTCATTGTCAGCGCGTCGCAGGAGACAAAGTGGTAGGGGCCTTGGTCAAGCCGGCGGGTGCGGAAGTCATCGACCATGTCATCGAGTTCTTTGGCCATCTGGCTGACCTGAGACTTCGACAAGTTGTTGATCCCAAGGGTGGCCACCAGGTCGTTCATCCTGCGAGTGGAGACTCCTTTCAGGTAGCAGGTGGCGATGACTGTGGTCAGGGCACGTTCGGTGCGGCTGCGGCGCTCTAGCAGCCAGTCAGGGAAAAATGCGCCGGTGCGTAGCTTCGGGATTGCCACATCAATGCTGCCGACTCGGGTATCAAGTTGGCGATGACGGTAGCCATTACGTGTGTTGGTGCGCTCGGCTGACACGGTGGCGTAATCAGCCCCGCAGACGGTGTCTGCTTGGGCGGAAAGAATCTGGTTGATGAAGTCAGTGAGCATTTGGCGCATCAAATCTGGGGACGCTTGAGTCAGTAGCTCTTCGAGATACGCGGTCGGATCGATATGATGAGGGTCAGCGGCCATCGCAGGGTACTTCCTTTCGAGGATAGGTAAGAGTTGATTCGAAAGGTACCCGCGATGGTCGCCTTCATGCACACCGGCACAAGACTTACCGCGGGCTACAGATACACCACGTTAGGGGACGCAACCAGATCGGCCGGTTCGACCTTGCTTACACGTACTCGGAAGAAGCGATGCGAATCCTCCCCGCTGAGGAAACGTTCAACATTGCTGGTGGTTGGGCCGCGATTACCGACGTCCACTTTCCTCACCGCAGCCCTTACGTCAATGAGCGAGTATTCGACGCGTTTCCAACGCTTTCGAGAGCGAAAGGTCTTTTTGCGGCGGTGGGGGATAGCGCAGTGGAGCACATCGAGGCTCGGCTGCGCGATAAGCCCTGGGATCTTGCAATGTTTCAGTATCAGTGCCTACGCGATCCGCAACGAGCATGGGCGACAGCCTCGGACGCCGGGCTCCAACGCAATGTGGCAGAACGACTTCTTCCGCACCTGCCGGACCAGACCGTTCCCGTTCTCATGCAACTCATTGAGGACAAGCTGGAAACACAAGATGTCTATGGTCGCGACCAAGCGTATGAGTTGCTCGGGAAAGTTCAGAAAGCAGCTGAGCCGGCTTTATTTGAGGACTTTTTAGATCGCCTACAGCGGAAGTTTGCTGACTGCCCTGAAATTCGCAACCAGCTTGCCGACGCCGCCCAACCCTAAACCTTTGCTTTTACCCCCGCTGCCGGTTGTGGTGTGACTCTGGGGATCCCTGCAGATTTAGGGCACCCTTTTCGAACACAAACACCCCCACAGGGGTCACATGTCCACCAGTCGGGATACTATGAAGGCACTCGTTAGAAAACATATACGAACTCTGTTCTTCTCTTCTGGAGTGTCCTGCTTATGACTGCCACACTTGCCCCGCCCGAACCAGATACCACCCTCGACTACCCAGACACCCTCCTCATAGGTGACCACCCCGACACCGAGGCCCTAGACGATGGTGATGTGCCGGAAGCGTTCTACACCACCAACGCACCCGGCAACCACATCGGCAAAGCCGGCACCTACACACGCAAAACCTCCTGGTTCCTCTACCGCGCCATCCTCCCCCAACTAGACGACGACGTCGACCTGAGCCTCACCAGCCTCGCCAAAGACCTCGGCATCTCCTACCACAAGCTCCTAGGCTTCCTGCGCGCTCACTTCCGCATGCGCCAACTACCCCTCGTTACGCAAGTCCAAGGCCAGCACTGGATACTCGACCTGACCAAACTGCGCATCATCGACCGCGAACTCACCCGCCTAGACAACAATCCAGATCACCTCGAAGCCATCGACGCCGCACTCGCAGACTTCCTCACCCCCACCACACCCAACCAAACCGTCCCCACCGACGCCGACCTTCGCCGCTTCATCCGCACCTTCATCGACACCCACCTGCGCCCCGAAGACAAAGAACAACAACCCGAACCACGACTGCGCATCAACTACAACCCCGATAACACCACCACACTAACGCTAACCTGCGATAGCGCCACTGAGGTTACCCTCGTTTAGTGGACACCCTATTTGTACGGATCTTGTGTCCGTAGGAGAGGATGTTCATTGTGAGTCAACAGCGCAAGAAGTACACGCCGGAGTACCGGCGTGAAGCCGCGAACTTGGTAATCGAGTCAGAGCGCCCGATCGCTCATGTGGCTAAGGAGATTGGCGTCTCCGCCGGGCTTTTAGGCCGGTGGGTCAAACTCGAGCGTGAACGCCGAGGGGCCTCGGATGGGATGAGTGAGGCGGATCTTCGTGCTGAGAATGCTCGTCTGCGCCGTGAGTTGGCGGAAGCCAAGATGGATAATGAGTTTTTGTCAAAAGCGACAGCCTTCTTCGCCGCGAAGCAACGCGAGCAGAAAAGTTCGAATTGATGCAGCAGGAGAAGGCAAACTACAGCATCAAACGCATGGCACGGCTATTAAAAGTGTCTCGGTCTGGATACTACAAATGGGCTGATACGCAGCAGAAACGACTATCCGGAAAAGATAATCGTGCAACATTTTACGATGACGTTGACCGCAAGATTCATCAGATCTGGAAAGACTCCGATGAGGTTTATGGTGCTCCCCGGATCACCGCAGAACTTACCGAGCGTTACCGGATCACCCTGAATCGCAAGACTGTGGCTAAGCGGATGCGCCTGATGGGAATTGAAGGGATTTCACCGCGTGCCTTTGTCCCGGTGACAACGATTCAAGCTAAGCGTCAGTCGAGTCTTCCTGACCTGGTCAAGCGCGTGTTTGATACTGGTGAGCTCAACCGAGTGTGGATGTCGGATATTACCTACCTACGCACCAGCGAGGGATGGTTGTACTTGTGTGCGGTCCGCGACGGCCATTCCCGCAGGGTGCTGGGCTGGGCGATGGATAGCGTTCAAGATACATGCCTGGTCGAACGGGCCCTGCGGATGGCATATACACTGCGCGGTGACGTTCCTGATGGGCTGGTGTTCCACGCTGACCGCGGAACGCAATTTACCAGCGAGAAGCTCTGGGAAGTCTGCCATAACCTGGGCATTGCTCAGTCTGTGGGGCGTACTGGTGTGTGCTTTGATAACGCGATGGCTGAGTCGTTCTGGTCGACGCTTAAAACCGAGTTCTACGACCGTAAGCGTTGGCCAACCCGTGATGCCGCGCGCAAGGCCGTTGCCTACTGGATGGAAGTCGTTTACAACCGTCGGCGCCGGCACTCTGCACTAGGAATGGTCAGTCCCGTCGACTTCGAAAACCACATTGGTCTAACCACCAGTAGAAAAGAAATAGCTGCCTAAACACTAGGTAGCCCCACTACGTGTCCACGATTTGCGGGCAACCCCACCACCGCCACCATCATCGCCCGCCACATCGACGCCTACACCAACCAGACCACCACCACCGCAGCACAAGCACTCATCGACCTCATACTCGAAGACACCCACACCAGTGTTGCCATCAACACGTTTACCACCAACCCCGATACCAACCTGGTCTTTCACCCCGGTGCCGGATGGATAAACCTCAACCATGCCCCCACAGACAACACCTTCATCGGGCCTGGCCCCCGGAAAGTAGACACGTCGGGGGTTAGCTATGCTGCTTGGGTCAGTGTAGCTGAATTAAGCGCCTCGAAGTCATCGGGGGCTAGAAGGTTGCACCAGGAGTGCCGTCTGCGCGTGTTGTAGCGCATGCACCATCGGAAGACTTCCTGGCGGCAGCTGATTGGACTTTCAAAGAGTTTCCTATCACGCAGTACTTCACGCTTTAAGGTGGCGTTAAAGGATTCTGCTAGGGCATTATCGGCACTCGTTCCCACTGCTCCCATGGATTGACGCACACCAAGCTGAGCGCAGTGGTCCCTAAATGCCTGTGAGGTGTACACACTGCCGTGATCGGAATGGAAAATTGCCCCTTTAAGGCTTCCGCGGACCTTTCTGGCATGAGACAAAGCTTCGATAACCAGCGATACCCGCATGTGATCGGCGAGTGCATGACCGACAAGTTTGCGAGAGTAGACGTCGATGACCGTGGCAAGGTACATGTTTTTGCCACCCTTACACGGCAGGTACGTAATGTCGCCAACATAGACGTGGTTTGGCCTGTCAGCGGTGAATTTGCGGCCCACTAAATCTGGCATGACGCGGTGACCAGGCTTACGCCTGGTAGTGACACATCGGCGGCGCTTGGTAAAGCCTTTAAGCCCCATGGATTTCATGATGCGTGCGACCTTCTTGTGATTGATCGGGCCGAAATCCGTATCACTGTTGAGGCTCGCAGCGATGCGTTTAGCACCATAAAGCCCGTGCTCATCATCAAAAGTGGTCTTGATTTTTGCACCAATAAGGGCATCGGAACACATCTTTAACCTGCGTTTTTCGCGGGTTTGCACCCACTTATAAAACGAGGAGCGATTGAGCTTTAACACGTGGCACATCCGCTTAACCGAGTACTCGGTTCGGTGGTCATAGACAAACTGGAAGCGGATTACCAGCGTGTCTCTTCGGCAAAATATTTCGCGGCCTTGCGCAGGATGTCGCGTTCTTCACGCAGCTTTGCGTTTTCGTTTTCTAGCTGGCGGATCCGCTCAGAATCAGTCGTCGCCTGAGCTTTATCACGCATGTTTTTCGAGTGGGCACGTTTGCCGGTGCCGTACTGCTTAAGCCAGGAATAAAGTGAAGAACGATTGATTCCTAGCTCTGCTGAAGCCGTGTGAAGCGAGAGGTCCTCATTGTTTTCGTAGAGGGCTACAGCATCACGTTTGAACTGTTCGGAGTACCTAGGCATGGTGGTAGATTACCTTTCTTCCCAACCCAACCTGAAGCGTCCTGGGTTTAGTTCCGCTTCTTTTACGGCCCTGTGTTGATGGGCTGGGTGAGATAGTACTCGGTTTCTACTTCCTGTGGGGTGGCGTAGTCCAATGCTTCGTGAAGTCGCTTAGTGTTCCACCAATGCACCCACCGCAAGGTGGCCAGTTCGACTTCTCCGACCGACGTCCACGGGCCCTGGGCATGAATCAGTTCCGCCTTGTAGAGACCGTTGACTGTTTCGGCTAGTGCATTGTCGTAAGAATCGCCGATTGTTCCCACACTCGGGCGGATTCCTGACTCAGCTAGCGCGGTGGAATACTTCAGTGACACGTACTGGCTGCCCCGATCGCTGTGGTGAATTAGTTGGTTTCCATGGATTCGTCCTGCAGTCGTTAACGCATGTTCCAATGCCTCCATGGGCAGCGCATCGGTGCGCATTGTCGAGCGTGTAGCAACACCAACAATTTTTCGGCTGAAGACATCCACGACAAACGCGGTGTAGGCGAATCCTGACAGGGTGCGAACGTAGGTAATGTCGGCAACCCAAAGCCTGCCTGGTGCCTGCGCACGGAAGTTTCGGCGCACTAGGTCCGGGCGATGATCCGGTGTCTTCGGGCTTACCGTTGTTATTGGGGTTCGCCCACGTCTGCGGCCAGAAACACCTGCAAGTTTCATCAGACGTGCGGTCTTGTCGCGACCAATATGAAAGCCTTCGCGGTTCATCGCGTGCCACATTTTGCGGATGCCGTAGACCGAGAAATTCTCCGCATGCACACGCTGTATCTCTGGGATGAGCAGGCTATCGCTTAAGGCTCTTGCGCTGGGAACACGTGTGGTGGCTTTGCGGTAGCCGCGTGAAGTAATGAATCCACGATCTGCTTGTTTAAGGACTCGGCAGATGGCCTCGACCCCAAATTGATCTTTGTACGCGTCGATGTAGGAGATCATTTGGTCGTGGGTCGGTCGAGTTCCGCTGCGAAAAAAGCCGAAGCAGTTTTAAGAATCCCGTTTGCTCGTTTCAGTTCGCGGTTTTCGCGGCGCAGACGCCTGAGTTCTTCTTCCATTGTTTCGCCGCCTGAAGCGTCAGAATTATCGCGTACTGAGGCGCTGTCACGGTACCAGGCCCGCAACGTGTGGTGAGATACTCCAAGCAGCTCACCGACCTCTGTGTAGGCGCGTTGCAGTGAGCAAGACTCCAGGCGGACCATTTCGATGATCTGATGGACCGCCTTCTCCTTGAACTCGACGGAATACTTTCTAGGCATAGTTCAATCCTTCCTTAGCTGAGGTAGGAACTAAACCCAGGACGCTTCACTTTGACCATCGCCCACACCACCGTGCGCAAACGTGGATTGGCATCAATCTTGCGCCTTTTCGGTCTAAACCTACGCAACACCGATTTACGGTGCGCATGCGTGGGAAGATACACCCCAAATTCATCTCGGTTGCGTTTAAGCTCCTTGCTGATAGTGAGGGGTAAGCGGCGGTGGGTACCGATCCACTTGCCGTCTACACCTTCTACTGGAGCGCCCCGTTCCCATTTTCTGGAGTCAGGGTTGGCATGCAACCAAGTTAAACACGGCGCGAGGCGGCGCAGGTCATAGGTGCTTAAGTCCCTCCACTGGAAGTAGGTCCGGTGTTTGCGGTAGCGAGTCCTGCAGCAGCGGTGATGCGTTCCGGCACCGTTGATCGTTACACGGGTGAGAACATTGTTCTTGCCGAGGCCCGCGCTCGATCAATTGCGGGAGGTGTAGGTAGCCTCTGCCTGGTGTTGCCAGCGTTGCCAAGCACGGATGAAGTCCTTCGTTGCGCTGATATCGTAGGCGGTAGCAGCGGCCGCGGGCGGGTGAAGGGGTCAATCGATGCTGCGCCCGAGAGGCTGAATATGAATTATAATCTTGAGGCCTTAATTGTCACCATACCGATGATGATAGCAATGGTTGCAATGATAAATGATGTGCGGATTGAGTTTGACAACAGCACTCCAATGGCCGCAGGGCCGACGACTTGTCCTAGGCTATACCAAGTCGTTAAACGTGCAGCTCCACCGTTTATTCCATAAGTGACGCCCGTTGAAATAGTAAGCATCGTAATTCCCATGAAAGTAGCACCAAAAAGAACGGCAGCAACCATCAGTAAAACAGTCGAATTGCCAAAAGTGGCGGCAATTGCTCCAGCTACTTGGAATGTATAGCAACAAAGTAATGCACGACGTCGGCCAAAACGCTCTGCAAGCGCTGACCAGAAATAGGGAGAGGGGATCGCTGCGACGCCAGCTACGGCCCATGTGATAGCAGCTGCTGATGGGCCGAAAACAGGGCCGGCCAGCACAACGAGATATGTGCCAATAATAATGTATCCAAAACCTTGAAAAAAGTATCCCGCATCCAGTAATCGAAAAGCTTGATGAAGTTCTGGAGCGGATCGTTCCGTAGAATTGGCCAGTACCTTGCGATCCTTAGTCTTCTCTTCAGAGCCAATGGGCCAAGTCCAGGCGATGATGCTAAATAACGCACTGATTAGGGTGGCGCTACCCCACAAGTGTGTCCATGCCAAGGTCTGACCTAGTGACCATACCGTTAGTCCAGAAACGGTAATGCCTAAACCAACACCACCATAAACAAAGCCAACTAGAGAGGGGGACTGCACATTCTGGGTAACAAACTGGGTGATGCATACAAAAATGAATGCAGACGCTACGCCGGCCAAGAACCTAAGCAAAATATGTATTCCTGGATTATCTGTCAACGCCATTGCAGCAAGCAGCAGAGTTGAAAATAATAGCGAACTGCGATAAAGAGTTCTCGTTTTAGGTAGCCAGTTTTTAGAAAGGGTCAAAGATCCGAGCAGGTAGCCGAGATAATTTGATACTGCAATCCAGGACGAGATGGAACTTGACCAGTTTAAAGCTGCCATCATGAGGGGAAGTAGTGGCGTATAGAAGAACCTGCCGATCCCCATTGCCACTGCAAGTCCAAGTGTGCCTTGAATGCTTGAAGACGTTGCTCTCATCTATCTGAATCCGGTTACTTATGAAGTTACTTGTTGCTCTTCCGTAGCGATGCGTTGGGCAATTTTAGCTCCCTCCACTGCTGTAGGCATTCCTGAATAAACACCAGAATGAAGGATTGCTTCGATAATCTCTTCGAAGCTACACCCATTTCTTCTAGCTCCGCGAATATGCGTTTCTAGCTCTTTATGCCGGTCAAGGGCTGCAAGAATAGCTACTGTGATTAGACTGCGAGATTGCAAAGACAATTGTTCGCGCGGCCAAAGAAAACCCCAGGGAGTATTTTCCAAAAGTTCCAGAACAGGTCGTGCGGGTTCCCAACCGTTGAGCGTATTGTTGACGTAGTTGTCGCCTAGAACCTGTCGACGGATTTGATCGGCGTTATTGTTTCTTTTGCTCATGAAGGTCCTCCTGAATGCTTGAAGCGATTGCGTCTGCATCGTGAATAATCACAGAGTTTACAAACGGGCGTATAGTGGCAGCGGTTCCCCACTGTAGGCCCTCGAGGGGAATCCCGTATGCATAGAGAGAAACGCTTTGTTCGTTCTCAGACTGCACCCTGAAACTGTGTGGATCCACATCAATTGCCCCGGATACACAGGGGGTATTTTTAAAATAGTGTGGCCTGATAAGGCCAAGTGATGTAGCTGAAACGATGAGCGGATCTGCTGTATTTTGAATAGATGATGTTGGTAATCTTGCTTCCACTAGAGCCGTTGCTTCTCCTTTCTCTTGCGGCATCGATGGATTGAAATAGTCAACTTTTCCGCTTGACTCATCTATGGAGATGATTGGATCAGCAGGGAGCACAGTTAAGATACCCGCTTTGATTAGAGCTTGCATTTGCTCCAGTCTTTGGATCGGGGGGCCAATAGAAAGGAAAGCGTTAGTAGGGCTATACCTAGCTAAGAGTTCTTCCTTGAAGGACTCTCCCGTTATACGCCCGTATTGAACACATTCGCGAACCTCGTTTCTAATGTCTCTAAATACGTCTAGTGCAGCTTTGAGTGGCCCGGATTTATTTCCTTTTTCTGCCTCGGCGATGTCATTTTCAATCTTCGAAGCGACTGTGTCTTGGTAGTCGCGGAGCTTCTCTCCAGGGGAGTTGGTCCACTTTGCCTGAAAAAGCTCACCCCAATCCAAGGTCTCTGTATATCCTTGGCTGTGTCGCCATTCAACTAAACTGTGGCCCCCCTGCTTTGCAAGGCTAACAAGAGATTCTTCATCGTAATCGGCGTTGTTTGCTTCAAGGAGTGAAATTGTGAAAGCTAGTTCAACTTCCTGAGCGATTTGGGGCCAGACGTCTATAGAGAATGTAGCGTTCGAAAGAGTAGCAGCGTACTCTTCGGTTAGGATTCGTGGAACCCATCGTTCGTCAGGACGTTTTTGATTTTTTCCACGGGCATGGTGGGGCGCTCCCTTTCGAGAACATGCGATGATATGCGGTTCTTTCCCGGAAGGTATGTAGTGCTTTCCGTGTGCATTTTCTCTAAATTGCCCACCTCTTCCTTCCGTTAGGAGGATCATATAGTCAAAGAAGGTGAGGCCCATGCCTCGGAGAATGATTGATTCTCTTGCGGGGAGCTTTGCAGCTTTTTGGATAGATGCGTCCCCACTGGGAAGATAAGTTACTGTCGATTCCTTAGCTTTTTTAGAAAGACTCTCTTCCTTTCCGGAGAGATTCTGCGAAGTGTGGCCTAGAGACAGCACTACAGATTTAGCTTCTACACACCCTCCGAGACTGTCGTGTATGAGAAGTGAATCCTTTTTCTTTTCAAAGGATACTGCTCGCCTAGCGACCAATTCGATTGGGGAATATTCCCTTGAGTCCTTAAGTAGTTGATTCACTGACCATTGAAGATAGGCTCCATAGAGAGCGCGAGAACTATAAGTATCCTCGGTGGCGGAGCTTGCTTCTGCTAGCAGTACAGGGTCGGAAGATAAGAATTCTCGAGCATCGTTTGATTTAAGCCAGTCATAAAATGTGGGTCCAGTGGCATGTTGGCCGGAAAGTCCCGCAGATTCGTCGGGAAAAGCTGACAATTGTGCTGTAACAGTATTCATGAGCAGCAATTGACACTGGTAGGGGCTCCAAACTCTACCCGATCCAAAGCCGCTATCGTCATACCAGACAATATGGATTGACTTGTTTAAGTTTTCGTCCTTGATGCGTGAGATGAGTCTTTCAATGACGGCCATTCCTCGTGGTCCACCACCGATTACAGCTACGTCTGTGTGCGAAAAACTTACTTTGGACGATTCTTGCGCTTGTGATTATGGTAAGAGTTCGTCAATGATTTGTTTGGCAGTTGCTTCTCGGCAATTAGCGAATCCTTCGCCTGCCCAAAGGTTAAGATATTCGGGATCCTTTGCGTTATTGGCCTCAGCTCTCATTCCCGCAGTTAAGTAGTGGATTTCGGGGTAGATGTAGGGCGCCTGTGGTGTGAATGTATTGGTGAATGTATTGGAAATTGCCCGAGCCGGTTTCCCGGAGAAGGCATGGGTAATAACAGTGTTTCGGTTAGTTAGTTCCAGAAGTGCATGCCGGTGTGTGTCTTTTGTGCCTGCTTCCTGTGCCGTGAGGAAACGAGTTCCTACGATTACTGCGGTTGCGCCGGCTCTGAGTAGGTCTAGTGTATCTTCTGCTGTACCTACGCCCCCGCCGGCAAATATAGGTTTTTCTGTCTTCGCTATTGCATGGTGCAGGAGAGTTTTTGCATCGTAGGAAGATCCCTCTACGTTATTGTCTAGGACTGTTGCCCGGTGACCGCCAGCAGCCTTTCCTTGAAGAGACAGAATATCGCAGTCGAGCTGGATGATGTGATCGATTTCTCGTGGAGTTGTGGCATTGAGAACGACTTTCTTGCCTGCTCGACGAATCGTTTCTAGCGTATTTGTGTCAGGGTATCCGAAAGTTAAGGAAATGAACTTAGCGTTGGACTTCAACGCAATATCGAGTTTTCGATCGTAATGATCATCTGACCATTTAGGGTGTGAAGGGAAATCGGAGTAGCTTACGCACTTTTTAGTCAGTGCCTGATGATATTTAGAGTATTCGGCGTACTGGTCAGAATTGGGATGGGAAGGGTAAAATAGGTTAATCCCGAACGCCTGAGTGGTTAAAGACTCAACAGTGCTTACTTGTTCTTCAAGCTTTTCTGGAGTGAGGTAGCCACCGGCGAGAAAGCCTAACCCACCCGCATTGGTTACTGCTGCGCATAGCTCAGGAGTTGACGGCCCTCCTGCCATAGGTGCAAGAACGATAGGTTTTTCGAACAGAGCCACTGGAGATCCTTTCCAAGTGAATGTGGTGTGATGTGCATGGGATAAAAGCGAGCAGTGGTGGTGCTTTGAGCGCTTCTAGCGGTTTGCTATCTTGCCTGGATAGGGGGATTGGCTTTTGGATGTAAAGTTTTCACGTTGGCCTCACGGCGGAATGGTGTTAGTTCCCTGTAAGGGGTTTTCGACATCCACTGTAATCAAGGCGCTGTTGCTATCTCTACCATAGATTCATGTTCTTAGCAGAGAGTGAGAAAAATGGGCTCTCTACTGTATCTCGTTTGGGCCTAGTGCACGCTTAGGTGGCAGATGCTTTAGGCAGCGTATATTGTCTCATCGACCTTCATGTACTGCTATTGGTTTTAAGCTGGCTATAGCTCACCGGGTCGGTTATGTAGGTCTAAGTGGGCTTGAATTGCTTGTACTTGAAATCTGAGTTGCTTCCTTTGTTCGAGAGGATTATCAGCTAAACGGAGTAGTTCTTCAGCGAATTCGCGTGCTTGACTGGGGGTAAGTACCGTTTCAACAGGGGTGCCTTCATCCGAGGTGAAATACATGTAAACAAGACGTGTTCCGTCGGGAAGCTCCCCAATTCCCGTGAGTACACCTTCTAAGTCTTCTAGGACATTTGTTACTTCAAAGCCTGGGGGTAAATGGCCTACGTTACCGAGGAGGGGAGTAACTAGGGAGCGCAGAGTGTCCGCGATTTCTGATATCTCTATCTTTTCGTTGGCTATCGGGTTAAGCGACAAAATGTGTGTCTGCTATCGGCGTGTCGCGGGGTTAGATGTGGCCTTTTTGGATGCCGATTGAGTGTGTGTACTCGGTATCGATACCGTTGTCGTAGAGGGCTGGTTGTCCTGTTTCATAGTCGGCTTGGTTCTCGTTTCGGGTCAGGGTTGTAACTTTGGCGAGTTGGTTCTGGCCCCAGTTGGACTGTCTGGCGATTTCTATTGGATCGCCAGGCAGTTCCGTTTTCAGATACAGCCACCAATCCAGCATTTTGCGTTGGTGCTCACCGCGTCTGCCGCGATGAGTTCTTGCAAGGAGCTTCAGCTGGGCGTTGATGCCGCCTTCAAGACTGTTGGTGGTGGATTTGATCCGGTGCGGCTCGAGCACACCTTTCGGGGGCTTGAGGTAGACAAACAGCAGGTCATTGCGCCACAGGTGGTTGAGACTGTTGTAGGCCTTGCGCACGTTGACATGGGTCCACACGAGTGTGTCTTTTGCTGTTTTCGGGTCTTTGACCTGTGTCTTTTCGTTGAGCCAATCCTTGTAGAGCGTGTGAAACTCTTGCAGTTGTGCACCCCATTGTGCAGCCTCGTCCAGGGTGGTGATGCGGGTGAGTTTCAGCGCGAGTCGGTAGATGGTGCGGCCAGCATCAGTGCGTGGTCGTGAGGTGGTGTAGCGGCGTACTCTGCGTTGGGCGTGCACGAGGCAGCGTTGGATTTTGGTGTTTGGCCAGCACGTTTTAATTGCGCTTGTGGCTCCTCGGCCACCGTCGATCACAGCGATCAACGGTGCTTCGATGCGCTCGAGCAGGCGCTTGTAGTCGTGTGTGGTTTCTTGTTTGCACCAGTGCCAGGCGATGACGTGGTCGAGCGTTGCCGCCACGATCAGACAGCCACCTGCGGTGTAGGTGCCGTCGATGAAGATCTGGTCGTAGACCCTGCCTGTATGGCCGATGGTCGGGTCAGGCACGTCAACCAGCCAAAAGGCATCGAATTTGCGCTGCAGCGTACGTGTCGAGCAGCTCATGTTGCCGGCGATCGCCGCAAGACTGGTCCCGGCGGTCAGGTGCTGGATGAACGCACGAAATAGGGCTGCGTTGGTGATATCGCTGCGCTGCTTGGTCAGTGAAGCACCGCAGATTTTGCACCGCCACCGGGTCGTCCCGTTGCTGGTGGTGCCGTTTCGTTTCATATCGCCGCCACAATGGCAGCGTGGTCGGTTCTTTGGCATTGGGCAACCGAACCACCGCTCCGTAGCACACCATGGCAGCCACACCGGGGATTTTCGCAAGAGAGGGCCAATATATGCTTTTGGAGCATATATTTTCCGCAAACGCGGAGTTCAGAGCATGAAAATCAACGATTCCGGACACACATTTTGTCGCTTAACCCTGGCTATCTTTAAAACGAGGCGTTCAGCGGCATCTGCATCGACTTCTCCAAGCAAGGGGCCTACTGCCAAGTTCAGTCTGAGGAATAACCAGCAAGCAGCCCAGCCGGTCCGCTTATTGCCGTCAAGGAGACTTTGGGTAGTACAGAAGGAATGCAGTAATGCTGCGGCCTTATCCCAAGCGGTTGGGTAGGCATCATCGCCAAAAATGGTGGTCGACGGCCTACTTACATTTGCCTTGAACTGATTGTGCTCGCGGATACGCGGAGGGAAACCGCAAGCAATTTCACTGACGAGAAGAATCTCCTCCTCGTCAAGGTAAGTAGTCAAGCGAGACGACGGTTGAGATCTGCCGACCAATGTGCAATCTCCCGCCCTAATTCTTCCACGTGGCGTCGACGCTCTTCTTTATCCATGTCTTGAACTCGTAACGGGGAAGCGTTGGGGCGAATAAGCTCTGGGGGAGTTGGCTTTAGCATTTTCAACCGCTCTCCTTCCGTAAGAGTTGGAATCTGATGGATTTCCAACTCTATCACTTGTGGACAAGATTTTTGAGTGCTTCTTGCCTACTTCACTAAAGGTGGCAGGTTCCCCAGAGTGAGTTCTGAAGTTCTGTCTGTAGCGATTGTAAAGTGCATGAGGGTGACTGGTTCATACCCGTTAGAGCTAGATTGGAAAGTGAGGTCGTCGAGGCGATCGGGGTGTTTGGCAGCTGAACGTACTAGGCCAATCCTCCCGATGCCGTCATTATAGTGACGGACTGTCTTCTCTGATCCTGGTTGGTCTCCAATCATGAAGGGGTACTCGAGGATCAACTCGAAGCTGGCTTCACCACTTCCGAGCGTAAACCTCCCTGAGTTTTCGTGCAGATTTACGCTAACGTGTCCACTGGATTGACGGTGTTTCCAGTGAGCAGGATCATTGCGAATGGACACTCGAGCTTGTTCTGAGGTCTTTCCTACAAAAGGGTTTGTTCCCAGAGGTGGAGCAGGTTCAAAGGGGGCGTTGTGTAGCTGTCGCAGTAATTGCTCATATGCAGCTTCATGGTCGTCTCGAAAATCAATCCACGTACGACCGTCGAGGTATGTGGGAATAATTGGATTCGCTGCCACTGTGCCGGAGTTTGGAACAATTGGAATGACCCGATTTGCTTCTAAATGGCGGTAAATGGTTGGAGAAACGATAGTCGTTTCGGCGCCGACACCAGAGAAATGTCCGCCTCGGTTGTCAGCCTTTGGTCCGTAATCGTCTGAAAGTACGACCAAGATCCGCCCCGAAAGATTGCGGTATTGCTCCATGAACAAATTCAGGTTCTGGCCGGCGCAAACATCCCACCTATCAAGTCGAACATCAACGCCGTTCGACCGTAGACGTCGAGATAGATCAGTAACCCATGTGATGTGTTGTTCGGTGACGTGTGAGTAAGAAATAAAGACGATAGGTGGGTTCGATGGTTCAGTAGTAGAGATAGATGAATTCTGCATTTAAATATCTTACGTGGCGTCGTAGCGAAAAGGTGTCTATATGGGTACACCCTGTAAGACATGAATCCCATTGTTGAGGCTTCAGAATCTTCGTGAATGGCCCAAAAAGAACATATAGTGTAGTTTTTGTGGCATGAAGAATGCGGAAGCGACGGAGGTGGTGGGGGAGCTGGCTTCCCAGCAGTGGGGCCTGGTCACCACCGCCCAGGCCACAGCCTGCGGGGTTGATCTGCAGTCTCTGCGGCGTTTGGTCACGCGCGGGGTTCTCACCCGCGTCAGGCACGGGGTCTATGCCACCACCGGGACTTCTCCCTCTGCGGTCCTCGAGGTCAAGGCGCATTGGCTGGCGCTTCGCCCGGAGCTCATGGCCGCCGAGCGCACCGGTGATCCGTACCTCGCCGCAGAGGCGGTGGTTTCGCACACGACCGCCGCGGAGATGTGGGGGATCGGTGATTTGTGGCCGGACGGGGCACATTTCACGGTGCGGTCGCGACGCCGCAGCCGGCAGTCGGACGTCCGGTTCCATCGCGCAGATCTAGGGGACGATGACTGGGTGCTTCACCCGGTTTCGGGCCTGCCGGTAACGACGGCGGCCCGCACCATCGCCGATCTCGCCGACGCCGGCCACGAACCCGGGTATCTACTCGACCTGGTGGCGGACGCCGCCGGCACCTCCCTGGCGGAAAAGCGGGAGCTTCTGGAGGCTCTGACAGGAAAAGAGGAGGCCTTCGACCTGCCCGCGGGGGACGCGGCGGGGTTGGAGGATGTGCTGGGGGAGCATTTCCCGGCCCCCGAGTTGGACGGGCGGATGCGCGCGGCGATCGATGAGGCGGTGCGACCCCTCCGGGAGCAGATCGACACCCTCATGCGGTCCCTGGCGCCACGGGTCACCGTGGGCGAGGACGTGGCGAAGATGGTGGCCGGGACAGCTCTGCCACCCGGGTTTACAGCGGCGCTCCAGGAAAAGATCGCAGCCGGGATGTGGGGAAACGTTCCCGTCCTACCCGTTGCCGACACTACGGTGCCCCCTGGTAGGGTAACTTCAACGGACACCACCGGGAAACCCCGCCCACAAATCCCCGCCGGTGAGGCGGCGCGACGACGACAACACCGGAAGTGATGGCGATGAATCCCCCGCGGATGAAAAAGACGCACACCCAGATCACCGCGGCTCTCAAGGCGGAGGCGAAAGCCCGGGGTGCCAAGCCCAATGACGTCTACAACCAGTTCTTTCGGGAGGTTTTTCTCCACGAGTTGATGCGCCAGGACAGCGGGTGGGTGCTCAAAGGGGGTTCGAACATATACTGCCGCATACCCGGGGCACGCCATACCCGGGATCTGGACCTCTACCGGCAGGTTGACCCCACCTCTTCTGCCGATGCGGCCGACGCACTGGTACGCGACATGGACACCCACACGGCGGGTCCCTACACGTTCCACGTCCGCCGCCCCGATAGACGGGGCAGGGCAGGTGTGATCGACAGTGAGCGCGTGGATGTCACCGTCACCCACGGGGTCAACAACCGGCTGATTAATTTCGGCATCGATGTCAGCGGGGACCTGGAGGTGACGGGTGCGACGGAGACACGGGCCTGGCCCCCGGAAAGTAGACACGTCGGGGGTTAGCTATGCTGCTTGGGTCAGTGTAGCTGAATTAAGCGCCTCGAAGTCATCGGGGGCTAGAAGGTTGCACCAGGAGTGCCGTCTGCGCGTGTTGTAGCGCATGCACCATCGGAAGACTTCCTGGCGGCAGCTGATTGGACTTTCAAAGAGTTTCCTATCACGCAGTACTTCACGCTTTAAGGTGGCGTTAAAGGATTCTGCTAGGGCATTATCGGCACTCGTTCCCACTGCTCCCATGGATTGACGCACACCAAGCTGAGCGCAGTGGTCCCTAAATGCCTGTGAGGTGTACACACTGCCGTGATCGGAATGGAAAATTGCCCCTTTAAGGCTTCCGCGGACCTTTCTGGCATGAGACAAAGCTTCGATAACCAGCGATACCCGCATGTGATCGGCGAGTGCATGACCGACAAGTTTGCGAGAGTAGACGTCGATGACCGTGGCAAGGTACATGTTTTTGCCACCCTTACACGGCAGGTACGTAATGTCGCCAACATAGACGTGGTTTGGCCTGTCAGCGGTGAATTTGCGGCCCACTAAATCTGGCATGACGCGGTGACCAGGCTTACGCCTGGTAGTGACACATCGGCGGCGCTTGGTAAAGCCTTTAAGCCCCATGGATTTCATGATGCGTGCGACCTTCTTGTGATTGATCGGGCCGAAATCCGTATCACTGTTGAGGCTCGCAGCGATGCGTTTAGCACCATAAAGCCCGTGCTCATCATCAAAAGTGGTCTTGATTTTTGCACCAATAAGGGCATCGGAACACATCTTTAACCTGCGTTTTTCGCGGGTTTGCACCCACTTATAAAACGAGGAGCGATTGAGCTTTAACACGTGGCACATCCGCTTAACCGAGTACTCGGTTCGGTGGTCATAGACAAACTGGAAGCGGATTACCAGCGTGTCTCTTCGGCAAAATATTTCGCGGCCTTGCGCAGGATGTCGCGTTCTTCACGCAGCTTTGCGTTTTCGTTTTCTAGCTGGCGGATCCGCTCAGAATCAGTCGTCGCCTGAGCTTTATCACGCATGTTTTTCGAGTGGGCACGTTTGCCGGTGCCGTACTGCTTAAGCCAGGAATAAAGTGAAGAACGATTGATTCCTAGCTCTGCTGAAGCCGTGTGAAGCGAGAGGTCCTCATTGTTTTCGTAGAGGGCTACAGCATCACGTTTGAACTGTTCGGAGTACCTAGGCATGGTGGTAGATTACCTTTCTTCCCAACCCAACCGGGCTGGATATCAGGTGTCTACCTAACGGGGGCCAGGTCCCACTGACGGTGCCGGCGAGCTATCAGGTGGCCACGGAGTTTCTCCCGCCGAGTTTTCCCGTCCATTCCTATCCTGTAGCCAGTCAGCTCGCCGACAAGGTGTGCGCGATGTACGAACGCCACGGCGCGACCCCTCCGGGGCGGGCGTCGACGCGCTACCACGATCTCTACGACATCGCCCTGATTGCCTCTGAGTTGCCCGTTTCGGCGGCGGAGCTGAGCTCCGCCCTGAACACCCAGTGCAGGGTGCGGTCGATGACCCTGCCGCAGCGCATCACCGTGCCCGATAAGAAGTGGGAAAGCGAGTACCCGTTGAAGGCGCGGGCATTTACCGGGGTGCGCGACAACCTGAGGGATGTCGGTGAGGCGTTGCGTATCGCCGGTCTCCTTTTGGACCCCATCCTGGGCGGGGCTCCTGCCACCGCGGCTGGGGTGTGGGACCCTGTCAGCCTTGCCTGGCGGTAGGCGACGTCTCCTGCCCGCCACCGGTACCCGGGGAGCGGGGCGGGCATGACCCGCGGTATATTATCGCTGGCGGATTTTCTCGGCCTGCGCCTGTACCATGCGGGTGAAATCTTCGGGTGCAACTTCGGGGGAGCCGGAGACGGTGTAGGTGGCCCCATCGATCTTGACGTAGGCGATGCGGCTGACGGAGCCGTTGTCACCGGAAAGGGGAGAGGAGGACTGCGTCAGGGTCACCTCGGCGGCGGTGACGGAGTCGGCGCCGTCGACGCGCAGCTCCATGGGTGCCGCAGTATAGGACGTGGATCCGCCGGCGTGGGTCCTGGTGATCGACTCGCATACCGACACGTCACGGGGGTGGTTCAACAGCTGCGGGTCGGATGAGACGACGACGCTGAGTGTCGCGTCAGTGGACTCGTTGGTGAAGTCGCGGGCCGCGATGGCGTCGGGGTTCTGAACGATTTTGGAGATGTAGGTCACGCCGGTGGGGATTAAGGCAGCGCATTCGGCCGGGTCGGCGGTGACTTCCTGGGCCATGGAGACCATGTCCTGGTTGATGCCGGGACTTTCGGCTTCCTGATCCTGGATCATCTGGTTGATGCTATCCATGGTGTAGCCCTGAGGAAGTGCATGGTGCCGAAGTCGATGGCGGCACCGATGACTCCCACGATGCAGAACAACACCACTGCCCGGGCGTTTTTCGTGCACCTGCCCGTCGGCCGTGGTCTATCATGGGCGTCGTCGACTGTCTGGCTTGGGATGAGGTGCGTCTGCGGGGGTCGGGTAGGCCAGCTGGGGCTTTTTATAAGGTGAACTAGATAAGGCCATGAATATGGGCGAAGGGGTCGACAGTGCTGTCTGTTTGTGGCTGATATTCCGCTAGCGTGGTCGCTTCTTCAAAAGCTTCTGCACCGAAGAGGTGCTGGATCAGCGAGGCAGCCATGTCCAAACCCGCCGCAACGCCCGAGGATGTCCATATTTTTCCATCCTCCACCCAGCGGGCTTGAGATTGCCATTCAACATCATCATCCAAGGAAGAAACCCAACCGAATGCCCTCTTGTTGCTCGTTGCTCGGCGCCTTTTAAGGAGACCCGCGGCTGCCAGTAGGGCTGAACCAGTACAAACCGATGCCACTATCTCGGCGCGCTGTCCCGTTTCCTTTAACCAGGACAAGAAGGTGGTGTCTTGAACTAGGGTTCGCGTCCCCGCACCCCCGGGGATCAGGAGAATATCCGGATTCTCGAGGTTTGTGTAAGGCAGATCTGTCAAGACACGTACACCCTGGGCGCTCTGGACGGGCTCTTTTTCCTTTCCTAAAAAACTTATACGTATGTCCGGAACCTGACTCAAAAGCTCCACCGGCCCAAAGACGTCTAACACCTCGAATCCTTCAAAAAGGATGACGGAAACATGTCGCTCCTCAACCAGCTTTCCCATAGTCATAGATTACGTGGTAGAGGGTGTGTCAGCGTAGTACAGCCCATCGTCCCCTGTATCTATTTTTCCAGTTGCAGAGTTGGTTACTGCTGCTATGTTTAATTCTGCCTGCCATGGCGTCCCTTGGCTTTGGTGGGTTGCGCAAGAAATGGACACCGCTTTCCGGTGCGGTAGAAGCCCCTAGGCGTCGTGGTGAGCACCTAGGGGCTTTGTCATGACCTGACATAGAGGCAAGCTCTCGTGGTTGGATATAAAACTCCTCCAGCTTTTTGAGAAAAGCTAGAGGTCGCCGATCTCTTTAACAGTTATGAAGCGGCGTTTTACTTCTGTCCCAGAAGTCAGGAGAAGGACTTGGGACTGTGTACAGTTCCAAAGCCTGCCAGTATTGACTAGCTCAAGTTCAGCAGAAAGATACTATTTTTCTGGACTTATCTACGTTATTAGCCTCTGAAGAATGCTTGTCTTACTCAGGGCATTGATGTTTTTAAAAATGGCTTGAGCTTGATAGCGAGGACATTGCAGAAGAGCTTTTTCGTGTTTCTTTATGAGTATCTGGGACATGGGGCTCAACGGTTGGATGAGTTACAGGGGGAGCATACTTAAGGCCGTTTTCTGCTTTAACTTTTTCTTGAGGGGAAAGTCCCACGTTAGAGTGGACGGTTTCATGTACCCAGTCAGCTCTCGGGGGGAGGTTTGTATGCCACATGGGCCTATCTTTTCCATCGGTGCATTCTGGGTTAAATCCGCCGGCAGTGTGTACTGCGTAGAGAGTGTTGTTTTTGTAGACAGGTGCTCCTGAATCTCCGCCGCAGGATCGTGAGTCCGTTGACGATTTTCCTTTGAGCAGATCGGTATACGTAACGTTTCCGAAGTTCAGGGAGTCTACTTTTTCGGAAATGACTGTTTCCGCCGAAGAAGCATAATCATGAGGTTGACCATAACCAGTAAGTACGGCTTGATCCCCGATCTTCAACGGCTCTGTGGCCACGGTAAATGAATCGGCATTGATTCCGTCACCGACTTTAATAAGCGCAACATCTTCAGTAGAAGACTTGGTATAAATAGCAGCGATACCTGCTACTTCACCATCTGATTGGCGGAGAAAACCATCCATAAAAGGTGAATTAGAGACACAGTGATGTGCGGTCAACCAGAAGTTGTCCCCTACATAGCTTGCTGTGCAATCACGCCGAACACGTTGTTGCTGTGAGTCATCCAAACTTGGAGTTACTGACCACAAAGCCGCAATACGATTATCATTCACCGGGACAGTACTGCTTGCCTGCAATGAAGCGAAGTCATTATCTGCAGCGACGGCCACCGAAGAGCAAGCTCCTAACGCAGTAAATGCGCAGGCTAGAGAAGAAAGACCGAGTTTAACTATTTTCATGGTTACCCCACGAGATTAGAAAGGAGAACTTTTTTACTTAACCAGCGTAGCCTGCCACCAAGCTATAAGCTGACCTAGTAGAACAACTCCTTGTTTCACTCTCATCTAAGGACCGCCAATGAAAGCTCTCTCACGCAAACTACTTGCGGTTATCTCAACAAGTCTCCTGTTTAGTGCCACACCAGGTATTGCAGTAGCCCAATCATCCTTTTCTGGCTCATCCACTTCTGATGATTTTCAGTCGGTAATTGAACCATCTGAAACTCCTAATTCTGCCGCGAGCCTCGATAACTCGATCGCAAGTGAAGCAGCTCCCTCACAAGCAGTAGATGGCCCATTCGCTGAATGGGGTATTCCAACTCCTCCGGGTGCTGAAGGCTATGAGGTTAATCAGGTCGCTGAGGAAGATCTCAATCCACAAGGATTGGACGAGTGGCATCCAACCGCGAACCCGAATAAGGAAATTGTTCCTGGCCAGATGCGCTCTGACCGGGAAGAGATCCCCGCTGGTGTGGACAAGGTAGAAGCTGATAAGGCAGAGGTTCGGGAAGCGCAACTTGCGGATCCAGATACACCAACGTTGAATGCACGCCCAGGTTGCGGTGTGTATTGGCCAACCAGATTCGAAGTGTGCGGACTAATTAAAGAAAAGTACGACAGTATCGGCGGTCCTAAGAGTTTTCTTCTTCTGCCAAAATCTAATGAACTCACCAATCCAGACGGAGTCGGCAAGCGTTCTGAATTTGCCAATGGGTTTATCTATTGGCATCCCAAGACTGGTGCGCATACGGTTAGTCTTCCAGTGTCGGTTGTTTGGGCGCGCCATGGCTGGGAAAAAGGATTCCTCGGCTATCCCACTACCAGCGATATTCCCCAGGGGAATGCCTGGTACAAGCAAGACTTCCAAGGTGGACATGTTTACACCCACAATGCATTGCCGGCAACTCAGGCCAGCATCCAAGGCCGGATTTATGACAAATGGCAATCCATGGGCGCCCAAAACAGTGAACTCGGCTACCCCATCAGCGATGAGCTAACCACCCCGGACGGTGTCGGACGCTACAACGTCTTCGAAGGCGGAATGATCTACTGGACACCAACTACAGGCGCCCACTCAATCAGTGGCGGGATTCTCGCATCATGGGCGGCGCAAGGATACGAAAAGAGTGCTTATGGGTACCCCATTGGGGATATGTCCATTAATGACCAAGAGGTCCAAGAGCAGCACTTCCAAGGTGGAGTCCTCTATGCAGACCCTAGCGTTTTTTGGCAACCTTTTTCCTGCTTCAGTGCAGCTACTCGAATCGCGGAAGAACTGGGGGTCCCAGATGGGGCACAGTTTATGTGCTCAAACCGTGGAGTCTCTCTTAACGCTAATGGTATTAATTACTTCGGAATGCCCACAGTAGAAGACGTGTCAAAAAAATTACCAATTGCTAACCTGCAAGCTGCAGGAGAGGTAAGCGCACCTACTGGAATTGAGTGCGATGTTTATGATTCTGGATTGATTAAAGGACCGCGCAGATATTCCGATCACAAAGTTAGTAAAACTGTTAAGTTCTGCATCGGGGAGACAAAGCGGGTCTCACCTTTCGAGCCTCTGGAACCTAAGTGGTCGCGAGAATTTGAATGGACAATCTCTGACTCTTTAAAGCAACGACAGTATGCTGAAGTCACTACTAACGTCGATAATTTGGATTTACCTAGCTTTAAGTTCCGAGTAAACACTCGACTTAGGGAAGACGTTAAATGGTCTTCTGACAAAACCGCAGCTGAATTGACTTCTATAGTCACTAAACCGGGTCTAAAAAATGCAAGTAGAGCTGAATACGAAATTCCCAAAAAATCAGGCACTTTTTTCACCGAAGTAGACGGCATTTATCTTAATATTCCTAGCTGGGGATACGAGCAAAGCTATGACGGCTATCAGTTCGCCATAGGTCGCTTTGAATGCCCTCAATACTCACCTAATTCTAATTTGTGTGTTTTCACTAACCCTGTTGACGATCACACATTTGACTAATGCAGTCGGTAAAGATACGTACTCACTGTCAAGAGAGGGATAGCCGTGCATAGTATTCTCTGGGATAACTTTTGCAAGAACCAAAACTTAACTGAGTTTGAGGAAGTATCCGATCTGTCTTCTTCCGGTGTTCTAGCAAGTCTCATAAAGCACAATTCCGCTAGAGAAGTATCTTTCGACTGCATCCATTATCCCGGAGGAACCACAGATAAACATGGGGCATTCACCGACTATACGACCTACCATGTGGATGCTTTTCCTGCTCAATCTGAGATGATCACCTTTTGTAACGGGGAGAAAATTAATTATCTTGGCCCAGAGGTGCGCAACAATCAGATTATTCACCGGGCAGCACCACCGTCGAGCACCGGATGGCCCCGCATTCTTCTGGACTACAAAGGGTATCCCGAATTCTGGGGAGATACACTCAAAAAGCCACCGCGACTTCATTACCCTCGGTCCATCACGTTAGCGAGAAAGCCTTTTGACTTTGAACATTATATTCGAGTCGTAAGCTATTCCGATACAGAAATGAGTGAGCATCAAATGTGGAAGGAGGCGGTCATCGATACAGAATTTTCCATGGCAGTTCTTTTAGCCCGTCATTGGGGATCAAACATTGATGATGTGTGGATCTCGCTTCACGTTGAAGAGCGTAGTGACTGGCGCGCACCCGAGAGCAAAACAATTGACTATTGCTGGGATTTTTAATGCTGGGATCGGAACTTTCTTATTCCTAGCTCTACAAGGCTGTACAGACTAAAAGCAAAAGTGATGGCCTAGGGCCGATTTACTTACCGTGTTCAGTCAATGGTTTAACATGGAAAAAGGTCTAGACTAAAAAATAAATCCGATAAGACATAAGAAAAAGGTTAGCCGTGCCCCGTTAGCGGAATGTAAAGCTCTGCGCCTACTCTTCTGTCTGCTTTCATCCTTCTCAATTCCATAAAATGCTGAGGAACGTTGTTGCTGTCATCGTTTGGTTCATTTCGTCCAATCGATGACAGCGACGTAGTTCCTCAATGGTTTAACTTGGAACACAATATCGACTAAAAGACGAAGAGGCTAGTCTGCCTGACTAGTCGTGAGTGGCTAGGGGTAGATAAATATCTGCCCCTTCGCTTTTCATTTTTTCTAGTTCCGCAAAATGCTTCGGATCGTAGTCTCTCTCGCCACCAATCCATTCAATCTTATCGTCGGAACCGTAATCTAAATACGGGGCAACAGCATTTCCTGCCAACTGATCTCCCCACCCCGTAACAGCGGTTCTCCCCTCTGATGAGTAGCTTTCACCCGATTCAAGAGTATGTCTTGGAATCAGTGCAAATTCCATACCAGCATACGCAAGTCCTTGCGCGGATTTAACTGAAAATACGCAATATGCGTACTTGGACGTTTTCCAGGTAGCTCGTACTTCGACATCATCGGGAGACACACAATTTTCCGAGGGAAAATACCTCTTTAGCAAGTGGCGTATCTCCTGGTAAAAAATTTCTGAACTCCACGCCTCCGCCATAATTCACACTCCGTATTTCACTAGGCTGCATAACTTTAGTTAAATTGCATGAGTCTCCACTATGGCTAAAAGGTACACCCAGTGCGACAGATGTGTCGCAAAAATGGCGAGACCGAGCCTATTGACAACAGCAAACTACTGCGCCGTAACTGTCCCGCTGGGGTGCCCCTGTATGGCACTGACTCGACGAGGCCGCGAACGAGCAGCCTCTTGAGAAGGCGAAAGGCAGCGGCAGCGAACCTGGATCGGTTCAGATCTGCGAGATGGATGCGCTCATCGGTTCGCCGCGTTGCTCGAGGTTCCGGCTGCGTCCGCAACGGAGTGGGCGAGGTGCTCTGCCAGCGCGGCGCGCAGTTCAGGCGGAAGGGGGGCGGCTCCGACGGATTCGCTAAGCCAGAGTCCGTCGGCGGCAAGGTACGCGACCATCTTCTGCAGCGCCCGAGGGTCAGTCGGGTCAATCTCGGCAGGGTCGGGTATCCATCGGGAGATGACCCTTCTCCACGGCTTGTTGAGCTCGCTGTCGGTGCTCGCCTCGAGCAAGAGCAGCAGCTCGGGGCCAGTGGCGCTGCGAGCGCTCACGCGGGCGTAGGCGGCGACGCGCTCGTCCTGCGTTGCCTCGTCTGGGTCCTTGCCCAGGACGTTGATCATCTCGTGGTCCCAGCGCTCGGCAAGATGCTCGTGCAGCGCGAGCACCAGGGCGTCCTTCGAGGGGAAGTGGTAGAGCAGCCCACCTTTGGTGAGTCCGGAGGCGGCGGCCACCGATTCGTACGTGACGGCCGTGACGCCGTCGGTTTCGACAACGTGGAGGGCGGCTTGGAGGATGGAGTCTCGTTTGCTGGTCCGCATGAGCGGTCCTTTCGTGGTCAGTGCTCGGAGTGCAGCTGCGACTGCGTGCCAGGCAGGTACCGACGCAGCAGCACTCCCGTGATGACAGCGGCCGCTGCCAGGACGCCGGCAACGACTAGCATCACGACGAGGTACGCGGAGTCGAAGGCCGTGGAGGCCGCCTGAATGATGGCGGCGTCTCCCTGCGCCGCCTCCAGTGCCTCAGCGATACCGTCACCAGCCGCCGCCGGTGCGCCGTTGGGGAGGACAACACTGGCGGTATAGATGGCCGTGAGCAGGCTTCCGAGCACGGACACGGCGATGAGGCTGCCGAACTCGTAGGAGACCTCTTCGAGGGAAGCGGCCATGCCTGCACGGCGCACCGGCACGTTCCCGATGATGGCGGTGGAGGCGACCGACATGGCAGCTCCAAGACCGGCACTCGTCACCAGAAGGCCGAGAACCAGCACGCCGAAGGATGATTGGAACCCGACTACCGTCACCACGACGCCGCCGGCGGCGACGGCGAGACCACCGGCGATCAGCGCGAGCAGCCCGACACGGTGCAAGAAGGCACCACCCAGGAGCGCTGTAGGCAACGAGGCCACGGCAATCACGGCAACCAAAAGCCCAGCCTCCAGCGGACTGAAGCCGACGACCAGCTGGAACCGTTGCGTGGTGACAAGCTGGATGCCACCGATGGCGAACATCGCAAACGCCGCGGCGAGCACGCCAGCACTGAACGCCGGGTTGAGGAAGATGGAGAACTCCAGCAGCGGATTCTCCAGGCGCCGCTGACGGCGCACGAAGAGCCAGAACCCGATGGCAGCAACGAGCAGCGCAACAACAATGGTCGCGACAGACGGGGGCGCGTGGCCGATCTCCTTGATGGCCACCACCGTTCCGACGAGCCCGATCATCACCAGTATCGAAGACACGGCATCCCAGCGCTTCGAAGGATCCGGGTCATTGGCCGGGCGGATCAACCAGGTAGCAACCAGCGCTAGCGCCACTACGGGCACGTTCACCAGGAACACCGAGCCCCACCAGAAGGACTCGAGCAGCGTGCCGCCGAGAATCGGACCGAGAGCGGACCCGACGACCGACAGGCTGCCCCAGATCGCGATCGCAAAATTCCGCTCGCGCTCGACCGTGAAGTACGTGCGGATCAGTGCCAGGGTTGCCGGCATCATCGCTGCCGCACCGACAGCGAGCACAGCGCGTGCACCGATCAGCACCTCGGGCGACGGCGCCAACGCTGCGAGCAGGGACGCCAACCCGAAGATCACCAGGCCGACGACGAACATCCGCGTGTGGCCGATGCGATCACCGAGGGTCCCGCTACCGAGCAGCAGGCCCGCCATCACCAGGGGATAGGCGTTGATGATCCACAGGCTCTGGGTGCTTGATGCCTCAAGGTCCTCGGTCAGTGTCGGCAATGCCGTGTACAGGATCGAGTTGTCGAGGGTGATCAGTAGGAGCCCCGCTCCGACAGTCACCAGCAGCGACCAGCGTCGCCGTTTCGTCATCGTGGACATGCGCGTCTCCTTAATCGTGAACAACAATCGTGAACAACGTAAGTGTACCGGATGGATGGTGTAGTTATGTCTACTGCGAAAGAGATCCGCGTCACTCCCTGTTCACGGCGCCTAAGGCCAGTGACTACGAGCGTGGCGCTCATTTGGGTACACCCTATTGTTACGCCAGTCTCAGGAAGAATGTTTCCTGTAAAATAGGGCCGTTCCTAGCATTGTTTTACACGTGTCTAGCGGGGTCTAGGCCTTATGTTTACAGAAAGTGGTGAGTGTGGTGTTATCGTCTGATGGTTTCCATATTGAAAGTCATATTGACTCTGTGCCCGCGTTGGCGCGGGTTGTCAGATGCGAGTTTTTGGTACCGGTGTTCTGGGGACTCGGTACTGTCGTGTTCCGGGTAGTTGGTACCGGGCCGAGGGGTACGTCGGCCCGGGCCGTTAGTCTTAGTCGTCTGGGGTGGTCGGGGCGGTGGCTTTACGCATGTCGAAGTCTCCGATATGGATTCGGTGGCCGTTGTTGAGGCGGCTTACGAGTGAATCGGCTCCGACTCTGTCTGGCAGTGTTTCAACCCAGTAGGCGGCAGCTGATTGGGAAGAGATCAGTGTTGGGAGCCTTCCGTCGCGGTCGAATATGATCTTGGCTAGGTCTTCTTGCCCGCGCTGGTTGATGCTGATGGTCATAAAGTCGTCGATGATAAGGACATCGACGTTGATCAGTTTCCGCATCTTATCGAGGTAGTTTTGGTCAGTCGGTGAGAAGACCGCCAGCATGTCTACAAGTTGATCCAGCCGGTAGTACGCCACGGAATATCCGGCTTTGCATGCGGCGATGCCGATGGCGCAGGCAATGTATGTCTTGCCTGTTCCGGTCGGTGCGAGGATGTGTATGTTGGTCGGGTTTTCCCGCCAGTTGGTTGCTGCGATTCGTTTCAGCTGGCGCATGTTGATACCACGTTGTTCTGCCCGGGTGATTTCAGCCAGGCTTGCATCCGGGTATCGGAATTGTGCCTGGGTGATGGCCTTGGCGATATTGCGCTGTTGGCGTTGTGTGTAGGCTTCTTCGACTGCGGCGAGGAAGATGTCTTCTGGTAGCGCATCCGCATAGGCCTCGTCGTTGACAACCTCGTAGAAGATGTCAGCGAAGGTTGATACGCGAAGCTTGCGCATTTTTGCCCGCACAATCTCGTCGTCGATGCTGCTCATGATTTTTCACACTCCTTCTAGTTTTCGTAGTGGTCAGCAGGCCGGATAAAGACGGCATCGGCCACGTCGCCGGTAAGCGGGGTACTTGGGCGTGGTTGGCGCTTGGCCACAGGCTGTGTTTTTGGCCCTGGTTCCCCGGGATGTTGTTGGGCGTGGGCAATGTCAGTCTGGAGGCGTTTGATCACTGCCATCGTTGGGGCCAGCTTCTTGTCCACGACCTGCTGGCAGGCAGGTTCCAGGGTGGCTTTGTTGTGCTTTTTGCCCAGGTTGGCCAACACGTTGCGTGCCTGGATGAGTCCGCGGGGTACGGCGGCACTATTGCGGTCGAGGATCATCGCTATGACTGCGTGCGTTGCTGCCCCAAACGACGAGGCCCAGGCCAAAAGCTCATCACGGGTAAGCGCCTTGTGGCCTTCATCATCGCCACGCGGCCCATGCTGAGGGTTGGTGGAATACCGGTATTTGAATCCGTGAAGGCGCGTGTGTTCAGCAACAAGCTGCTCCCCGTTGAAGACGCTCACCAGTTGCGGGGTGAGCCTGACTGTTACCGACTCTCCTACCAGCTGAAATGGCACTGAGTAGTACTGGTAGTCACAGGTGATGTGCCAGTTGCGATCGACTTTAAGCCGCTTATAAGACACTTCCGTAAACGGCGTCGGCGGAAGATCCCGCATCATTGGTGCCTCTTCTTTATCAAAGCGCATCTGCCGTGTTGAGCCATCAGGCCGCGTCATTGCGCCGTTGATAACAGCAAGACGGCAAGCGATCGCCTCATTAAGCTCATCAAGGTTATAGAAGACCTCGTTGCTAAAGTAACCCAGGATTTTGGTGTAGGCGATTTTCACGGCACGCTCTACCGCTGCCTTGTCACGAGGCCTGCCGGGCCTAGTCGGCACAATCGTGACCCCGTAATAGTCAGCAAACGCTGCGTAGCGGTCAGTGACCATCCGGTATGTAGAGGTCTTCTTCGGCCGATAAGTCGCCGTAGAAGCATTATCTGGCACGATGATTGCTGGTACTTTGCCAAGATAATTCAACGCCTTAACATGGCACTCAATCCACGCCGACATCTTCTCATTCGCAGCAGCAGTAACGTACATCAGCCCTGAGTACGGGCTGACCGAGACAAACAATGACGCCTTGAACACGGTATCACCACTGGCCTGATCTACTACAGGCACTTTGTCACCGGCCCAGTCGACATAAAGCTCTTGCCCTGGCTCATGGGTGATAACTTCGACGAGATCGTTGGCACGCAGAAACTCATTGAGCCCACTGCAGAACTGGGAGTACTGGTACTTTGTCTTATCCGTCGGACAAGGCTTCGACACGTAGTCCATCCACAGCTTATGCCTGGTCACATGCTTCGTACCTTTCAGCTTGCGTGCAAGAGCATGAAAATCAGGCTGGTCGTAGGGCAACGACCGCTTACTCCGGCCATCACTGAATCGATCATCGAACCATCCCGGTGGGAGCTGACGGAAACGCTCTGGAGTTAGTGCCTCATCGTTGATGACTTTCTTTGCTCGGGATACTTCTCGTCGTGAACATCCCAATGCATGTGTGATCTGCGCGTAGCTAGCACCATCAAGGCACATCGCGATGATCTGTTTGAAGTTAGCCACAAGGACCGGCTCCTTCCAAGTAGAAGTTGACGCAACACCAGCGGATTGTGGTGTCGCCAACATCAACTATGAAAGAAAACCCCTTGCAGTACCGGGTACGCGGAACACCGGTACCAACTACGCAGACTCGCGGTACCAACTACCCCAAATCGACACGGGTGAAAGATCTGCATGGTGGGTTGTCGTCGGGGCAGCAGGCGTTGGGCAGGATTGTGCAATCCTTGCTTGCTGACGCTGATGGTCTCGACGGGGCGCAGTTGTCTGACTTGGCGCGGGTGGTTGAGTCGTATCGTGATGCGGTCATAGAACAAGAGAATGCTGCCTTTAAACCTTCGCGGGGCGAAGACTAATGGGCAATGACTCTGGTTCGCATGGTCAGCGGGTGGGCTATATCCGAGTTTCCACGGTGGAGCAGAACAATCAGCGCCAGAAAGAACTACTCAATGCTTCTGGCAAGATTGACCGGTTCTTTGAGGATAAGATTTCCGGACGCACCAAGACCGCGCGCCCTGGGCTTGGCGAGTGTATGGCCTATGTGCGCGACGGTGATGAACTCGTCGTGTCGTCGATTGATCGCCTCGCCCGTTCGCTGACAGATCTGCGCGGGATTGTTGATGAACTCACCGGCAAAGGTGTGACTGTTACTTTCCTGCATGAGAATCTCGCGTTTGCGAAAGACACCACAGATCCGCGCGCGGATTTAATGCTCGGCATTCTCGGTAGCTTCGCGGAGTTTGAGCGGGCCATTATCCGCGAGCGCCAGGCGGAGGGGATTGCGTTGGCGAAAAAAGCTGGCAAGTACAAAGGCCGCAAACCCGCCCTTAGCCCACAACAGGTGGCGGAGATTGAGCGGCGCGTGCTGGCGGGGGAGTCGAAAGCAGCCTTGGCGCGGGAATTCGGGGTCACTCGTCCTACGGTGTATCGGGCGTTGAAGAACGTCTAAGCGTCGGCGGCGTGAGGGTAAATCTGCGCACCCACGGTGCCTGCCGTATGGCAGGACATATGGCTAAGCACATAGAAAATATATGTTTCCGAGAATGCGCCACTACCCGCACTGTCTACGTCTAAACGACAGCAGTAATAAATAGGAAAGGGCACTCCCACCAGCGGGAATGCCCTCGTTTGCTCGATTCAGAAGGGGAATTTGAGGCCTAAGATAAGGCCCACGAATGTGTCACACATACCCAAATAGGATAAATAACTGATGCCCGTATAGATCTCATTTAAGGGGAGACTTTGGTCCTGCGCCAAACCGTATAAGTTCCGACGAGAAAAATGACGGCAAAGACTCCAGCGATTCTAAAGTAGAAAAAACCATTTTCTAATCTACGAGAAATATCGGCTAATGAGGTTGAATTCCCCTCAGCCAAAGCCTTAGCAACGTGTATCGCATTTAAACCGCCAATAAGATACCCGAGACAAAGCGATAACGATATAAAAATCGCAATCTTCATCAGAGCTACTAGGGATGAATTGCGTGACACTGCTCTCCCTTAAATTCTCCCATTACAAATAGACGTGCACACTCAGCATTGCTTTTAACATCGAAGTTTTTGAATCCGGCATCATGTGCATGCCCAAGAGAGCAATCATTGTGGGTTGCCCCCTTACGAGTTGCATGAATCCCATTCTCGTCTCTATTTTGGTAGTCCACTCTCCAGTTACACAGCGTTCCGTTAGTGAACGTCACGGATGCACTTTCGGAGTCTATGTGACCGCCTTTACCCTTAATTGCATGCTCAAGATTCACTACGGGAACTTTGAAGTCATGCCCTTGAAACGTAAATCCAAAGCCGCTGATTTGGGCCGATCCGAATGCTGATCTATCCGCAGTGTTCGGAACTGGATCACTTCCTTCAGGAAGGTAATTGTAGGCCGTTGGATCAGTACTTTGGTAGTTTCCGCCCATAATCGTTTGGGACTCTTCCTGCTTTCCTTGTGTCGTTTCTGCTTGAGCGGTTCCAGACAAGACAGGAAGGATAGCCAAGGCAGATAGAAGGGAAGCGGCAGTTTTCAACATCTTAGTCTTATTCACAGTTTTCCTAACCATAAGAAACACCTTACTTATACTAAAGTAAAGCTGAAATTTGCTGTCGTCAAGGCAGTAAACTTATACGCAGTCGTCAGCCCTTCCATATGTCCGACTGTATGCAGTTTTACCTGCTGGTTCCTGCATTGAACCGGACCCCAAAATGCTAGTCCACAGGATTAATAGACCAAAGGAAATGAGCGGTACCACCAGTTCCTACGAGAGTCCAGCGTGGGCAAAAGGAAAGAGGGGACAAGGATTATTGCTGCACTTATGCTGCCTCCAAGCGCGGCGTAATACATACGGTCTTGTGGCTGTTCGCGGCGGATGGCCTGGATGATTAGGACTAAAACTACTGCGAGTGCGGCGAGGGCGAGGGTCGTGTACATTCCTCTTCTCCCTTTTTGGGGTTGATGCTTATCCTATCGGGAGGGTGTGCACGGTCTTTGAGCTGCAATTCCCAGGAATCAGGGGCCATAGGCGGTAGATGGCATGCAGCCTCTCGGGCGGGAAAGTGGTCTACAGTGCCTGCTTGCCCGGGCAGGCAGCTCGTAGGCTTATATGCTTAGTGGTTATGGCCCCTACGACTGTTTTTGACCGCGCTACCATTCGCCACAACCTCACCGAATTCAAACTCCGGTGGATTTCCCACGTTGAGCAGTGGAAGGCGGAAAACCGTCCTGCAACAGAGTCTAAAGCCGCTGAGACGGACTGCTCAGTACATGGGGATCTCTGGACCTTGGCCACGGAAGTTTTCGGTCAAGCACCCGAATTCGACTTCCCATATATGAAACTCACTCGGCAGGAATGTAGGCTCCTTTTTCTGCCGAGAAACGACATCAGCTTGAGCTGCTTCACGCGTGGTAAACGCAGCTAGTATATCTGGGCTTATTTCCTGGTGGCGCACGGAGGAATGTTGCGCATACCCTTCCCTAAAAACGAGATAAACAAGTCTCGGGAAATGACCCTTGTTTAGTTTCCCTCTCCAGCCTTGAAGGGGAACTTCTTCAGTCCAACAGGTTATATCTGAAGAATCAACATGCTCGCCCATGGCACGCTCCTGCTCCCTAGTTAAAGCTATTCCGACGAATTCCTCGTCATACGTAGCTTCCGTACGCGCAAAGAGCACAAAGATTCTAGCCTGGTTGCTGTTATCTGAAGTTCTACCTATTAAACCTTGCATGCTTCTCTAAACGGTTTAGTGTTAACAGTCGCAGTGTAAGTTTTACCGTCGTCTACGATAGTTCCCGTAGTCGAGCCAATAAAGTTCGTATCCACTAAACCTGAAGTGTCCCAGGTTTTGTTCCGTCTGAGTAGATGGGAAAATCTGGAATATGCCAAGAAAATTTGACCAGGATGCAAAGGACCGTGTGGTCCGTCTTGTAGAGGACCGTATCTTGGCGGAAAATATGTCGATGCAAGCCGCGTGCAAGGCAGTAGCTCCAAAGTTGGGGGTTTCATGGCACACGGCTCGTCAGTGGACCCAGCAGGCCCGTCGTGCGGGAAGCATCCCAGAACCTGTGCCTGAAGACTTGGCCGCGGAAAACGCGAGGCTACGCCGTGAAAATCAAGAGCTACGCGACACCAATGAGCTACTGAAGGCTGCCTCGGCTTTTTTCGCGTCGGAACTCGACCCAAAACGTCGGAAATGATCCGGTTCATCGATGAGTATCGGGATCGTTTCTCCATCGAGTTCATTTGCGAGACGTTAAACACCCACCGTGTTGGCGGTTTCATCACGTCCCGTGGATACCGCCAATCAAAAGCCCGTGGTATGAGTGCCCGCAGTCTTCGTGACGCTGCTCTAGTCGCGCACATCGCCGAGGTCCATGAAGAAAATTTTAGCGTCTACGGCATCCGTAAGATGTGGCATACTCTGCGCCGTGAAGGAATCGACATTGGCCGTGAGCAGACCGCACGCCTGATGCGTCTTGCTGGAGTCAGAGGCAAAGGTAAAGGTAAGTCTCCTATTACTACCCGCAAGCCGAAGGGACCAGATCTGCGTCCTGATTTAGTTAATCGCAAGTTCAACGCCCCGGCACCGGCCCGATTGTGGGTGGCCGATATTACTTATGTGCGCACTAGAAAAGGATTCGTGTACACCGCTTTTGTTACCGACGTGTTCTCCCGAAGGATCGTCGGGTGGGCACTATCTGATTCAATGCGTACCGAGGCGCTGCCGCTGCAGGCGCTTAATCAGGCGATTGTCAGCGCGAAGGAAACAACGGGGCTGATTCATCATTCAGATCATGGCTCACAGTACGTCAGCATTGTCTACAACGAACGGCTGGCTGAGTATGGAATTGCTGCCTCTACCGGGACAGTAGGAGATTCCTATGACAATGCTTTGGCCGAAAACGTCAACGGTTCCTACAAAAATGAGCTGATTCATCGGCGGTCGTGGGACAGCGTAGTTGACGTGGAGATCGCGACGTTTGAATGGGTTAATTGGTGGAACGAGGTACGGCTTCACCAAAGTCTCGGCTATCGCACGCCAGCTGAGGTTGAGTCAGAGTTTTGGGAAACCAACCCGGCCCAAGAAATAATGGAAATCAAGGCAAATGCCTAGGAACAAAACCCGGGACACTTCAACACTTGACTATTCTCAAGTACCTTGATGTTGGACATAGTCATAGACATCATTCACTACTTTGACAAGGGACTAAGCTTCCGCTTTCTGAGGCGTCTTGGTAAGAGACCAGTATTCTTCCTGCCACAAATGGTTTAGCATTCTCGCTTTATCAGCCGTCACCGTTCAACTTTCCTTTGTTCTAAGCAATACGCAGACATAGTGGTGAACGCAGGAGTGGACACAGTATGAACTGGGCAAAGTTGCTCTGCGTTCATATTTCTGTGCAGCAAGATTGATGAAACAGCATACGGATACGTGTATCTCGTTGTGTGTTTCCCCCTCATGAGCGACTTTTACAAGGGAGGGCGGAATTACGCTACTGAGCCCCCCTCAGGTGCGGCTGCTAACGTTATTTCTGGTTCACAATCACGCCCCGCCACCTGTGGTGGGGTGTGTGCGTGGCTTCCTCGTCGGTGCGCGGTAAGGCCCGCGCGTGACGTGGGCTGTCCCGCGCGCCCTTTTTTCAGGCGAGCGGACAACCCTACGACGTAAAGGGAGGTAGACAATGGGTAAACACTCATTGGATACACCTTGAGTTCAGAGGGTCGTTGCAACACTTTCCCTTAGGAGGGTGTTGTTGTGTCTGGGGTTGTTGGCCCGTTTCATTCGTTGTCTGAATCGGATCGTCGTGGCTTAGTTGCCTTGGTTGGCAGTGGGCGTAGTGTCCGTTCGGCGGCTGGTGAGCTTGGTTGTCATTACGGGCATGCTTTGAATTTTTGTCATGCCTTTGGATTGCCAGTCGTGTTTAAAGCCAAACGAGTTGATCGCCGCGGTAGCCAGGCTGTCCAGCTTGTAGAGCTAGTCCGAAGCGGACTGTCGGTACGCCAAGCTGCTAAAAGATGTGGGATGCATCTTTCTGCGGCTTATGCCGTAGCTACGGAAGCTGGGTGCCATATCCGGTTGAGTCAGTATGCTCGGAAAGTCCGCCAGACGCAGTTAAGAGTGGAATATCTGCGCCTTCGGCTGGCGAGCCTGCCTGGTGGTGATGCTGGCGCGGCAGTAGGAATTGATCGTCGACTGCGTTTAGATTTCGAAAAAGGACTCACCAAATCCCAGGGTCGACGAGAAGAGTTCATACCCGTCGGCGAAGACGCCAGCACGTATAACAGACTTATGAAAGCGCTGCGCCAACGCCATGATGTCATCGAATCCGGAAGGCTTGCCCCTCCCGCCTTACCTAGCGGGGTAGATCCGTATAAACGCATCAGCAATCGCTACATTTGCTTCGAAGAACGCGTCATCATCGCCGATCTTCTCCGCGAAGATGTGCCACTGCGTGAGATTGGGCGCCGTTTAGGGCGAAGTGCATCGTCAATTCAGCGTGAAGTACGCAGAAACCACAGTGCTCAAGGCCCGTATCGTGCAGAAACAGCCCAGTTAAAGGCCTGTGCGCGGAGGTTGCGGCCGAAAATACCGAAACTACTAGCCAACAAAAGACTATGGGACTATGTATGCGCACAATTGCGGGCACAATGGTCACCTGAGGAGATTTCTAATCGCCTGCCCATCGACTACCCCACTGATAAGGACATGCGCATTAGTCACGAAACGATTTATGACGCCTTTTACCTGCAGGCCAAAGGAAGACTCAAAGACCTTGGCCTGGACTTGCCGACAGGTAGAAAGAAACGCAAGAAACGCCAAACCCGCTCCAGCACACCTGCCCAGCAACGCTTCGTCGACGACATGATCCTCATAGACGACCGGCCAGATGAGGTAAGTGAACGTATTTTGCCAGGCCACTGGGAAGGCGACCTCATCCTCGGTAAAAACAACCAATCAGCGGTAATCACGCTAGTAGAACGCGTCAGCCGATTTGTTGTCCTTGGCCACCTACCGGGAAGGCATACCAGCAAAGAAGTATTCACAGCCCTGCACAAGGCAGTTACAGGAATCGATAAAGCTATCTGGTCATCAATTACCTGGGACCAAGGAAGCGAAATGGCTGGCCATAAAGCCTTTACCATGGCCACTGACATTCCCATCTACTTCTGCCATCCAGGATCACCATGGGAACGCGGCAGCAACGAAAACACCAACGGCAGGCTCAGAAGAAACCTTCCCAAAAACAGCGACCTGTCCATCTACAGCGCCGAGGACCTAGAAATGATCGCCAACATTCACAACCACAAACCACGCAAAGCACTCAACTGGCGCACCCCAGCCGAAGTCATGACCAACGCCCTCACACAAACCGGTAGCATCAAACCAAACTAACCATCATCGTTGCAACGACCCCTAGAATCCGCCCACCCGGTCACAAGAGAAAAGACCCCGCCACCAAAGGAGCTGCAATCCTTAACTTGGTGAGCGGAGTCCTCAACGTTGTGACCGCTACCGTGAGGCTCATCGCGGTGATGCTTCACGTGGGTCTTTAGACCCGAGGGTCTCAACGAGCTGGCACTCGTTGGGGGCCCTTTTTATTGTGCAGCGGCAATTCAAAGGTGAACTGTGCTGTCGTGTTTTAGGCTAATGCGCGCGCGGAGGTTTCGCAATACTCCCGCACTGGGGACTATGTCCTTTCGCTGCAAGGAAATAAGTTTCTTTGGCTTATTTAGCTAGAGAGACTCATCAATAGGAATAGGTTTATACCTATCCACCTCTAGCTAGAGTTGCCCATTTCCCCTATTCTCGTCTTGTATGCTCCCCTGCCTTCGCTGTTTCTCCCATAAATATCTACGAATCAAGAAGATAGGCAACACTAAAACGAAGTAAAAAGTCATATACCCCACTACATGAAGAAATATACCGTCAGAACTTACTTCGCTCCATGAAACCCCCTCTACGCTTGATGAGGACACTCCACGCCAACCGGTCACTTGGCTTACGTAGAAGCCAGCGATAACCATTAGCGGTAGTACAATAAAGGAAAACCACCACGGAGGTATCCACGGTTTTCCATTTTTCTGGGTTTTACGTAAAGCCCCTCCGAAGCCCATTATAACCTCCTTCTAGCCCAACTTTTCGCTGACAGCACAAGACCCCGCATAAAGTGCAATCTTTCCAACCCACGCTACGGGCCCACCAATTGCACTAATTCCGTAGTCAAGGGCGGCCGTTGCACCATTAACAGAGGCTACTTGGACGATCTTGTCCGCAGCAGCTTTCCACTGTTTATTTTTCAACAAAGCTCCAATGGCCGATGCATCTTGCGGGGACATAGGAACCGGAGCAAAATTCCACACCACACATTCCGCATATGTTTTCAGGCTGCGAGTCGAAACAGATGGTTCGTCTTCGCTTGGCACCGGAGCTTCCATGATTTTTGCTAGGGCTTCCGCTTCCTCTAGAGAAACCCCTTCCCGTTCAGCTGCGGCATGGTCGACGGACCAAGAACCCGGAGCATTCTCATAAACAACCTCTGTGAAAAGGGTTTCGAATCCTTGGGAAATCTCTTGGGAAATTGCTTCCTGCTTTGCGTCACTAAGCGGGGATTCCGTCGTTGCAGTGTTTGTTCCTTCCACTCTTGGAGTTTGTGACTGAGCAACTGGAGCCATTCCAAATGGCAACGCCAAGACGACTGCTGCGGTTAAAACTGAACGAGCTGTGGAGGTAAGTTTCATAGAGATAGACCTTTCAAGTAGGAGAGCGGTTGCAAGAAGGGTAAGGGTTATCCGCCGCGAAATTGCTATGCAAATGATAGGGATTTTCCCTTAGTCAGCCACAGACTATCAAAGTCCTTCACCTGCATCTATAGATTTCAGATATTTTGGCGCATTTTTACATTTAGACGAGATGTATAAAACGCATACCCCATTAAACAATCACGGACAGCCGCACTGAGACCTTCGTGTAGTTCTACCTGCGGGTTCTAGATTAATCAAGGAATGAGAGACGCCCTGCAAGCGTGATATGCGCGTTCTCCACCATGCGTGTGAAAGGGGGAGTACAGTTCTGCGAAGGCGCTTTGGGGGGCCGAAGGGGGTTTCTTGGAAAAGGGGACATTCCTAGCGTGGTGGACTTTACTTTGAAAAATAGCGCTACAGGTGTACAAATCGTTTCACCTGGTGTAAACATGTTTACATGAGTGGATCGGTAATTAGCTTGCGCGTTGATTCCAAGCAAAAGGAGCGCCTTGATGCGCTTGCTTCTCGAACAGGGCGATCTGGGGCGTTTTATCTTCGCAAGGCTCTTGATTCCTATTTAGATCAACTTGAGTACGTATACATTCTTGAAGCAGAAGCTGAGGCAGCTCGACGCGGCGAGCTAGAGACAATTTCGCTCCAGGAACTAGAGGACGAGTGTGGCTTGGTCGATTAGGTTTACTCCGCGTGCTGCGAAATCTTTCCGGAAGCTTGATAAGCCTGTACAAAAACACATCAGTAAGTTTCTCCGCGAGGTAGCAGAGCTAGACGATCCACATGTACGCGGTAAGGGACTTGTTGGAGACAAGTCCGGCTTGTGGCGGTGGAGAGTAGGAGACTACCGAGTAATTTCCTCTATCCACGAAGACACCGTAATCATTAACATCATCGATGTCGGCCACCGGCGCAATATTTACCTATAGACACACCGCCTACAGCCGCCACTCCTGCCATTCCTTGGGTGGAGTCTAATGCTTTGGTGGCGAAGTTAGTGGCGATCATGTTTTGATCAATGATCAAATTAGTTTTTACGTGGAAGAAAAGAAGCGCGATTAGTCGGTTGTTTATATCCTTCCTTTTCTAAGTAGGAGGATAGATTTCTCCGGAACATGTCAGCATCATATTCAGCGTCAAGAACTTGATAAGGAATTGAGTCCTCATCTTGTAGGAGAGCTAGTTGCAGATGCTCGGCGCCTATTTTGTCTACACCAGCTTGTTCTGCGATTGAAGCGGCAACCGCGAAGCATTCTTGTGCCCTAGGTGTTAGTTCCATGGTTAAGTTAATTTTCTACTGTAATACAGTTTCGCTCCACTCCCAGTACGGATCCTTGAAAATGGGGTTTATGTGCCTGCACGACCAGAATCGTCGTCCTCCCTCGGCGTCTTCGGTTTCAACCATTTCCCCATCGTTGGATGGACCACACTCTTTTTTGGGCGTGCCGTCTGGATGTCCATCGACCTTTGTCCACCCATAAGGGATTGCAGCTACTGGTTGAGCAGAAGATAGGGCAGGTTCTGCAGCAACAGCTGAATTCGGAGACAAGAGAAGGAAAGCTGCCATTGAAGCGGTGATTAAATTGCGGACTTTCACACTGGCCACCTCGACTAGGCATCGTAGTTAAGTTGCTCGCCTTCAATGCTAATGGCAAAGGAACTGAGATTCATCAATTAAGCAATAAGTAGTAAGTTTGCGCAGGTGCTTTAGGTAAAAGGAACTCGCTTCGAAGGGTGCCGCCTTTGTTTGTCTTGCTGGGGTTAGTCGTTGAGAACGATCGAGACTGGAGGGCCGTAGAGCGATGCTTGACGTAGGTCGATCGTGGAGTAAAACTCGTATTCCTTGTTCAGCGTGGCGTCTGCGAGGTTGCCTCTTACTGCGGCGTCCTACTCCCCGCTATAGCGTGCCAAGATGAACCCGGTTGCGCATGCCCAGGCTTCGGCGCGAGTCCTGAAGCATGGAGTGGTGAAGTACTCCTCATTGGTGGTGGGGTTGAAAATAACTGCTGTCGTCACAGTGGTCCTTTCTCTCGGTGTGACTCTTTTAGTGTATGAGCGCTGTGTGCATACCCCGGTGGGCTGAGGAGCATAGGTGACTACGAAAAGGGACTGCTCTCTTTTGCGCGTGCGCGCCCTAACGTTTTGAGCGCGCTCTGTTGCTCATACTGGTCAGGCAATGCGCCGGCGCATTGCCTGACACAAGCGACCTGCTATCTGGTCACCGGTGTTCATACTCTCTGACCATGGCCTATGGTCGCTGGCGCGCCTAGTTTCATGGTACAAAGCCCTAGGCGACTGGCCTCAGGGCTACAAGCCTTGCAGCGCGCCTCGGCTGCCTATGCATGAGAACGAAACTCCTGGAGCGTCCAGGAAAGACGCGCTCCGGAGCGTTCCTCGCCGAGACAGACCCGTACAGTGTCATTAGTTCGCCGGTGGTTTGCCCCAGTCAGGGCGCTTGGTTAGGTGCCACGACCCGCACGAGGGCATTCGTAGATCCGCAGCGGCCCTGCCCGTCGCGACCGTTTCAGTGCTACATGCACGGCGTCATCATAGTGCTCGTGTTCGCGTTTACCAGTTTCGGAGCACAGTACGCGTTCGACTGGCGGCTTCTTCGACCTCCTCCGATGGTGCTTCATCACACAATGATTCTAAACTTCAGGTGTAACTGGCTCCTGTAGGTGACTGATGATGGTGGCAGCAACTACGAGCGCTGCGGCACCGAAGACTCCACCGGCGACCGCGACGGCTGTGTGGAAGCCTGTGAGGAACGCTCCACTGGCGACCATTACGCCGAGGACTGCGACGCCGACGACGCTGCCGGTCTGGCGGGCGGCATTGATGACTCCTCCTGCAATGCCGACATGTTCCGGCGGGGCCGAGGCCACTGCGGCCGAGGTCGCGGCCGGCATCGCGAAGGCCATCCCGAATCCAGCCGTGAAGGTCAACACCGCGACCACCACGTAAGGGGTTTCTGCGGTGAGCAGCACGAGGCTGCTGAAGCCGATCGTGCCGACTACCAGGCCGGTGAGCATGGTGGGGAACGCGCCCCACCGGGCGACGGCACGGCCGCCCAGCGGTGACGCGATCACGGCGCTGCACGCCTGTGGTGCCAGCGCGAGGCCTGCCAGCCACGGCTCGTATCCCAGGTACTGCTGGAAGAAGAGGGAGAGCACGAAGAGTTGTCCGAAGAAGCTGATGTTGAGCGCGAGCCCTACCATTGCGGCCACGGAGAACCGGGCACGAGTGAACAAGGCCATCGGCAGCATCGGGTCCGGGTGTCGTCGCTCTGCGATGATGAACAGGGCGAGGAAGACGCCCCCGGCGATCAGCGCGGCTACCTGCCAGGGTGACCATCCGTGTTCGCCTGCGGTGATGACTGCATAGGTTACTGCCACCAGCGTGAGCATGGAGAGCACCTGTCCGGGTAGGTCCACCCGTCTCGCGCGACTGCCCGTGAGCGCGGGAATTGCCCACAAGGTGAGCAGACAGCCGATAGCGACGATGGGGAGGTTGACCCAGAACACCGCCCGCCACCCGATCGTCGACACCAGCGCTCCGCCCAGGACCGGTCCGATCGCGGCGGCAACACCTCCTGCGCCGCCCCACAGCCCGATGGCGCGTGCTCGTTCCTTCGGATCGTCGTACACAGCCGACAGCAATGCCAGAGAGCCCGGCACGATCGCTGCCGCGCCCACGCCCTGGACGGCGCGACCAGCGACGAGGAACCCGCCTGTGGGAGCGAGGGCGCACACGGCCGAGAGCACAGCAAAGACCACCAGGCCAGCGAGGTAGACCCTGCGGGCCCCGAGACGGTCGCATGCGGCCCCAGCTGTGAGAAGGAACGCGGCGAACACGAGGGTGTAAGCGTCGACGACCCACTGCAGTGAGCCCACCGTCGTGTCGAGGTCAGTGCCGATCTCGGCGAGGGCGACATTGACGATGGTCGTATCGAGCATGACGATGAAGAAACCGAGGAGGGTCGCGACCAGCGCCGTGAGCCGATGCGCGGTCATACGCGAGACTCCAGCGAAGCCTCGGCGGGCGGGTGGCCGAAGTAGGTGCGCTTGCTCAGGTCTTGATCCCAGGTCCGGTAGGACCGGTCCAGCAGTGTCGGCAGCACCAGATCGAAGTGCCCGCGTAGCCGTTGGCGGTCCCCGTTCATCGCGATCGCTCCCTTCGCCTCCTGATGCAATGAATCTGGTGAGTTCAGACTACGCCTGCGATTGTTCGGTCGTCACCGAACAGTTCCGGGTGCACACTGGAGGCATGGTTGCGCGCGTGTTTCCTGAAGCGGTCCCGGATATCTCGACAGTCGCGTCGGCTCTGGCTGACTCGTCGCGGGCGGCCATGTGTGCTGCGCTCATGGACGGGCGGGCCTGGACGGTTGGTGAACTGGGCAGGTACGCGGGCCTGGCCCGGTCGACGGCGAGCGAGCATGTTGACGTGCTCGTCACCCACGGTCTCGTCCACGACATTCGGCAGGGCCGGCACCGCTACATTCGCCTGGCCGGGGAAGACATCGCACGAGTGGTCGAGAGCCTTGGCGTGGTCGCCCGCTCGCCCCTGCCCACTCCTCACAGCCTCAGCGCGTCACGGGCGAATGCGAACCTACGTGAAGGCCGCACCTGTTATCAGCACCTCGCCGGTAAGCTCGGGGTGCGCCTGGCTGAACAACTGGAAGAGCACGAGTTCATCGACTCGCACTGTCAGGTCACTAATCAAGGTCATCGCTTGTTCATACAGTGGGGTGTGCCCCCGAAGATGCTCGACACGGGCAGGTCGTGCATGGACTCCACCGAACGCCGCTTCCACCTCGCCGGCCCTCTCGGCACGGGAATCTGCAAGACTCTGCTGGATAAGGAATGGCTTTCCCGCAGGGGTCGTACCCGGGCCGTGCGTCTCACTCCCGCCGGGCGGGCAGCGCTCAACGACGCGGGGATCTCCCTCAATGGGCCCGAACCCCGGAAAGTGGACACGGGGATTTAATCACGATGCGATAGTAAGTGTAGCTAACCCGGCGTCTTCGAAGGCGTTCGGTGAGCGGTAACCGCACCATGAATACAATCGTTTGGTGTTGTACCGCGTGCACCACCGAAACACATCCTGGCGGCAGGCCAACTGACTAGTGAAAACAGACTCATCCTGCAGGACTTCCCGCTTCAACGAGGCGTTGAACGACTCCGCCAACGAGTTGTCCGCACTCGTCCCGATCGCGCCCATCGACTGGGTGACACCGAAGCGCACGCATAGTCTCCGGTACTGATCAGAGGTATAAACACTGCCGTGATCCGAGTGGAAGATCGCCCCGTCTAGGCTCCCGCGAACCTTCCGGGCCATCGTCAGGGCTTCTTCAACCAACTCGGTGCGCATGTGATCAGCGATCGCAAACCCCGTCAACTGCCGCGAATAGCAGTCGATAACCGTGGCCAGGTACATATTCGACCCGTCCGCGATCGGCAGGTACGTGATGTCGCCGACGTAGACCGCGTTCGGCCTGTCCGCAGTGAACCGGCGTTGCAGCAGATCCGGAAACCTCGGGGCCCGTTTACTCGACGTCGTCGTTTTCACCCGGCGTTTCCTGGTGAAACCAAAAAGGCCCATCTGCCGCATCAGCCGGGCGGTGCGCTTGTGATTGAGACGGCCGCCCTTGCCCCGGTCGTTGACGGGATCGGAGTTGATCGCCGCAGTCACTCGTTTCGCGCCGTAGCAGCCGTTCTCGGCGTTGAAGGTGGTCTTGATCTGCGCTCCCAGCACCGCGTCATCGACGAGGCGTTGCCGGCGAGCAGGGGCAGCTGATTTCCAGGCGTAGTAAGAGGACCGATTGATTTTCAGGACCTGGCATAACCGCTTGACCTCGTAGAGGTCTCGATGGTCGTCAACGAACCGGAAGCGGTTCACCAGTTCGTCTCTTCCGCGAAATACTTGGCCGCCTTACGAAGGATTTCTCGTTCCTCGCGGAGTTTGGCGTTTTCGCGTTCCAGTACGCGGATGCGCTCGGCGTCCGACAGTCCTGAGGCAGCGGTGGCGGAGTCCGACGCGGCGATGAGGCTGGCGACTTTCTCACCGTTGGCATTGGTTTTGGTGCGTGTGCCGAAGGCATCGAGCCAGCTGCGCAGCGAGTTGCGGTTGACCCCGAGATCGGAGGCGATCGCGTTGATCGTTGCTCCGGGAGTCGACTCGTACAACGAGACTGCGTCACGCTTGAACCGCTCGGTGTAGGTCTTGCGTGGCATGGTGGAAAGGTACCTCACTTCCCCAGCGACATGCTGGTTTCAGCGTGTCCACCACCAGGGGGTCAGGTCCCACTTTATTCCTGGCTTAAGCAGTACGGCACCGGCAAACGTGCCCACTCGAAAAACATGCGTGATAAAGCTCAGGCGACGACTGATTCTGAGCGGATCCGCCAGCTAGAAAACGAAAACGCAAAGCTGCGTGAAGAACGCGACATCCTGCGCAAGGCCGCGAAATATTTTGCCGAAGAGACACGCTGGTGATCCGCTTCCAGTTTGTCTATGACCACCGAACCGAGTACTCGGTTAAGCGGATGTGCCACGTGTTAAAGCTCAATCGTTCCTCGTTTTATAAGTGGGTGCAAACCCGCGAAAAGCGCAGGTTAAAGATGTGTTCCGATGCCCTTATTGGTGCAAAAATCAAGACCACTTTTGATGATGAGCACGGGCTTTATGGTGCTAAACGCATCGCTGCGAGCCTCAACAGTGATACGGATTTCGGCCCGATCAATCACAAGAAGGTCGCACGCATCATGAAATCCATGGGGCTTAAAGGCTTTACCAAGCGCCGCCGATGTGTCACTACCAGGCGTAAGCCTGGTCACCGCGTCATGCCAGATTTAGTGGGCCGCAAATTCACCGCTGACAGGCCAAACCACGTCTATGTTGGCGACATTACGTACCTGCCGTGTAAGGGTGGCAAAAACATGTACCTTGCCACGGTCATCGACGTCTACTCTCGCAAACTTGTCGGTCATGCACTCGCCGATCACATGCGGGTATCGCTGGTTATCGAAGCTTTGTCTCATGCCAGAAAGGTCCGCGGAAGCCTTAAAGGGGCAATTTTCCATTCCGATCACGGCAGTGTGTACACCTCACAGGCATTTAGGGACCACTGCGCTCAGCTTGGTGTGCGTCAATCCATGGGAGCAGTGGGAACGAGTGCCGATAATGCCCTAGCAGAATCCTTTAACGCCACCTTAAAGCGTGAAGTACTGCGTGATAGGAAACTCTTTGAAAGTCCAATCAGCTGCCGCCAGGAAGTCTTCCGATGGTGCATGCGCTACAACACGCGCAGACGGCACTCCTGGTGCAACCTTCTAGCCCCCGATGACTTCGAGGCGCTTAATTCAGCTACACTGACCCAAGCAGCATAGCTAACCCCCGACGTGTCTACTTTCCGGGGGCCAGGCCCACCAAATCTATTGATTTGGGCGGCAGCCCAACGAGCCGTCAGGCGAGGCGGGAGCATAAACCGTAACCCGTAGTGAACGGTTTTGTTGGTTGATCGGCTGGGGATATAGATCTACAGGGATATAGTTATAAGCCACCTGGGAAAATAGAGAAACCCGCAGGTAAACCCCTGTGGGTAACTAGCCCTTTAACGGTAAATATGCGCAGCTTGCTTTTGGGGTAAAAAGAAAGCGCCCCGGAGGGCGCTAGTCTTTCGTGTTCGGTTTAGTCGAGTTCGGGGCGTGGTGGTTTCTGTTGAACTGATGGGGCGGTTTTAGTGACTGTCACACCGTTCGTGTCTGCTGTAATGCCGGCGTTGGGCCATGCGGTAGTGAGCTCAAGAATGGATTTCTTTATTTCATTACAGAAGTTTCTTCGTGCGTACCAGAGAGCCTCCTGCCGCTGCAACAGCTAGCGTAGCTACTAGCGCGGGAAAATACACATCCTGTGTGAGTAAAAAATCATGTACAAAGATTGCGATGCTAAAGCAGAGTCCAATCCACATTGTGAATAAACCAAACCGGCGTATTCCCCGTTGCTGAGCTTTTCGATCTAATCTTTGTCTCTCTGGAAGGAGAACAAGCAGCAAGGCACCAATGACTGCGATTCCAATACTCAAAGGAAGTTGGCGAAAAAACGCGAAAACACATGTTAGTGCTGACACTATTATGCCGAGTTCTATTCGAGTGACGTGCATGATCTCTTTTCCAAAATTAAGCACTTGCTTTTAGCACTGGCTGCCCACAAGAGCGAAGAAAGCATCGACTCCATAAGCCCAAATAGCGGCGGCTAGTGCTGCCCCTGCAGGTCCCTCGGCTGCGATTATTCCCGCTGCTGCTGTCCAACCGACATGATGAATTATTCCTACTGCCCAAAGTAGCATCGCACAAGGCACCGAGGACCAATTAAAATATGGAGTAACAACAGGTTTTCCCTGTTCCGAATTTCCTCGCGTATTTGGAATCTTAAATGTTTGTTCATTGTTGTTTTCATCGATTACGGTCGCTGTGCCTGCAGCTTTATCAACCGTGACTTGATATTGATGATCTGGGGTCGATACTTGGAATTGACTTCCTGAAAGCCTTTGAATCTTAGAGCCTTCGGAAAATAAAGTATCTTCAGAATTCTTGGGCACAGATTGATGCTTTGACTGAGCTGTCATAGGAGCCGGTGTCGCGTGAGCCTCTACGCCGGTAAAACTAAGGAGTGCGGCAACCAAAAACGCCACGGTTTTTCTCATTGTTTTCCTTTCTAAAGGTGATGTCCACAAACATTTTTGATTTTAGATCTAGTTAGGAAAGATAAGAAGAGAGCAAACTTACAATGTGATAATGAACTAAATTCAGAGTTTTTACACTGTTGAGTTGCCAGTTACTGAGAGCTGTTTATTTGGGTGAGTACTTTTAGGTTCTAAGTAGGGAAGTCTCATATCACGGGTGGGGCGTTTTGGTGGCAACCAAATCTATTGATTTGTGAAGCGTCCTGGGTTTAGTTCCGCTTCTTTTACGGCCCTGTGTTGATGGGCTGGGTGAGATAGTACTCGGTTTCTACTTCCTGTGGGGTGGCGTAGTCCAATGCTTCGTGAAGTCGCTTAGTGTTCCACCAATGCACCCACCGCAAGGTGGCCAGTTCGACTTCTCCGACCGACGTCCACGGGCCCTGGGCATGAATCAGTTCCGCCTTGTAGAGACCGTTGACTGTTTCGGCTAGTGCATTGTCGTAAGAATCGCCGATTGTTCCCACACTCGGGCGGATTCCTGACTCAGCTAGCGCGGTGGAATACTTCAGTGACACGTACTGGCTGCCCCGATCGCTGTGGTGAATTAGTTGGTTTCCATGGATTCGTCCTGCAGTCGTTAACGCATGTTCCAATGCCTCCATGGGCAGCGCATCGGTGCGCATTGTCGAGCGTGTAGCAACACCAACAATTTTTCGGCTGAAGACATCCACGACAAACGCGGTGTAGGCGAATCCTGACAGGGTGCGAACGTAGGTAATGTCGGCAACCCAAAGCCTGCCTGGTGCCTGCGCACGGAAGTTTCGGCGCACTAGGTCCGGGCGATGATCCGGTGTCTTCGGGCTTACCGTTGTTATTGGGGTTCGCCCACGTCTGCGGCCAGAAACACCTGCAAGTTTCATCAGACGTGCGGTCTTGTCGCGACCAATATGAAAGCCTTCGCGGTTCATCGCGTGCCACATTTTGCGGATGCCGTAGACCGAGAAATTCTCCGCATGCACACGCTGTATCTCTGGGATGAGCAGGCTATCGCTTAAGGCTCTTGCGCTGGGAACACGTGTGGTGGCTTTGCGGTAGCCGCGTGAAGTAATGAATCCACGATCTGCTTGTTTAAGGACTCGGCAGATGGCCTCGACCCCAAATTGATCTTTGTACGCGTCGATGTAGGAGATCATTTGGTCGTGGGTCGGTCGAGTTCCGCTGCGAAAAAAGCCGAAGCAGTTTTAAGAATCCCGTTTGCTCGTTTCAGTTCGCGGTTTTCGCGGCGCAGACGCCTGAGTTCTTCTTCCATTGTTTCGCCGCCTGAAGCGTCAGAATTATCGCGTACTGAGGCGCTGTCACGGTACCAGGCCCGCAACGTGTGGTGAGATACTCCAAGCAGCTCACCGACCTCTGTGTAGGCGCGTTGCAGTGAGCAAGACTCCAGGCGGACCATTTCGATGATCTGATGGACCGCCTTCTCCTTGAACTCGACGGAATACTTTCTAGGCATAGTTCAATCCTTCCTTAGCTGAGGTAGGAACTAAACCCAGGACGCTTCAACCGGGCTGGATATCAGGTGTCTACCTAACGGGGGCCAGGTCCCACCTAGTACGCGTGTGGTTGCTGCCAGCAACTTCATCTGCGCTGATTTACCACCCCGGTCAGCGTAGACGGGATCAATAAGCCAAATGAACTGAGCTTTCCCGTTAGTCGGGTTGATTCCCACCCAAGCCGGCCCGATGGTGTGCGAAATAAGTGAGCGCACCACACTACGTACATAAGGGTTTAAGTCTGCGGGGTCACCACCGGCTGTTCCTATCTGGTCAACGTCAACAACCAGGACGGCGGCATACTGCTTACTGGTAAGCATGACGTACTCGCACCGTCCTAAAGCCTCAGTGTCGAAGCGATACATGCGCGGCGAGTTCGTACCGTCAGCATTACGCATATAAGACTTGGAAAAATCCCGTCCAACAGACCCGTGGAGCACCTCGCGGCCTAAATGCGCGCGGAGCAAGTCGCGGTCACTGGCGGATGCTGGGGTGTTATCCAGCCCGCCACGATCTGGTTCGACACGGGTAGGTGTTTTAATGTGCGCGTTTTGCGCGTAAGCCTGTAGACTCATGGCCATGCTTTCTCCCAGAGATGAGCTGGGTGATAAGCGAAAGTCACTGGGTTGCCGCCCGGTGGCTTTCTTCGTTTTCACTGTCTCCCACCGACTCTAAATGACACCAGTGTCATTTAGTAGTCATGACACGCGAAAAATGTGCCTTTTACCTGCAGTTACGCATGGCTTTCCATGTGTAACTGTTTTCGTCTGCAGATCTACTTCCCCATTTTCTCGTGCGCATATTTACCGTCACTGCGGTGGGGATGACGCATATGGAACTGCTGGGTTTACAGGAATACATCTTTACATAACCTGTATTCCTGTAAACCCTTATTTATTGTTGCGCACGTATTCTTCGAGGTAGTTGCTGACAATCTCGCGTATGGTCACTCCTTTTTGCGCGGCGATGACTTTGAGTTCTGAGTGAAGTTCTCGGTCAATTTCGACGGTCATCTTCTTGACGTAGTCGCGGCCGGTGGGTTGGTGGAATGCACCTCGTACTGTTTTCTTCTCCACTGCCGGGGTCGGCTTTGCGGTTTTCTTTGTCGAGGTTCGCGGGCCTTGCTGTGCTCTGGCGCGTTCTTTGCTGGTGCTCATTTCATCATCTCCATGAGTTCGTCTGCGACCTGTTCATAGCCGTGCATGTCTGGGCCTGGGCAGTAACCGAAGGCTAGGTGCATGTCCTCGCGTAGCGGTATTTCGGTTTTAAAGTGGGGCATTTGTTCTGCATCAAGCGCTTCTCGTGCAGCATCAAGGGCACTGGTGCCTTTCCTGGCAAACGTCAGCAGGACTGCATGTGGTGTTCCGCTAACTGCGTCGCGCAGTTCCCACACGCGGGAAAGGTCAGCGGCAGCAGAACGGGTCGGAAGAATGATGAGGTCACTGACAGCGATTGCTGCTTCGATAGCGTTCTCGTCTCCTGGCGGTACATCGATGAACATGAACTCATCGTCTCCGACGAGTGCTGCTTGCCTATCAACGCGCTTGGGAATGGACAGCTCGACCTCAAACGGTAAAGGGTCGCCTCCGTCTTCCGCGCGTTCCGACCATTCCAGAGCTGAGCCCTGTCGGTCTAAGTCTGTGACTGTCACGGTCTTTCCTCGGTGGGCGAAAACCGTAGCGAGAAACATCGTTGTAGTGGTCTTGCCAACGCCACCCTTGACGTTAATGGCAGTAATGATCATGGCTTCTCCTAGATAAACAAATCCTTACATCTGTCACTTTACATATTTACAGCTATACACTTCTACATTTATACAGGTTAATCTACAGATTAGAAGCAGGGTACAAAAGAGCATCCTGAAGGCTAAATTTCCATAGTCTGGCCCGTCCAAATAAACAGGGATCTGACACTCGTCGAAAAATGGTCAGGATCGAACAGGTCATGCCAAAGGAGTTCAGAGAACATATCCTCAGTAAAGGATCTGTCAATAGCCCACAAGCGCCAAGCAAGCCAACAGCTAAAGGAGACCCTTTCCTAGGTAAACCTACTCAATCCCTGAGTTTTACACGATATTTCAGATAGAAAAATAGTAAATCTCTATGTAATATTTATGCTTGCAGGTACTAAACGCTTGCTTCACCACTCCAGCCCCCGAAAGAGAAGATGATGAAATTTAAAAAGCCCCTCTGGGGAGCATCTCTGGTTGTCCTCACCGCCTTTTCCGCAGTTCCTAATGCAGTTGCGTCTACCGAACCAACCGTTCGTGCCGCCGCTGATTCTGCTTCCGAATCAGTAACTGAGGAATCGATGCAGGAGCTAATTAGCTACGTTGATTCACTTCCTGAAGACGTGGTTAGGGAAAAGAACGACAGGGATCTTGCCTCCTATATCGCTAGCCATGCCCCGAAAGAGTACTTCCCTCCCGTCACCACCTATAATGCCTGGGAATGTGCAGGAGCCATCACCCTAATCATTGCCGGCACAATAGTTCCAATATCGAAAGCGGTTAAGATCGCTAAGCTTGTACGCGGATTGGGCGGCGCAAGCAAAGTCGGCAAAGCAATATCAGAGGCTGGTGGCATCAGGAAGATCGTGGCCACTAAGGGGGCCTCCATTAAGGCTGAGTCTATGAAAAATGGCTTACTCTCCCTAGCCGCAGAGCTAACGGGAATCGGCACTGCGCAAGAGAAGTGCTAAAAGTACTCCATGAAGAAAGCTTCAACATATATAAGTATTGCGCTTTGCATAATATGCATCGTGTTGGCGATAGCCCACGTTGGCTTCCCTACACTTTCCCTTGTTGTACTAGCTCTAGCATTTCTTACTAGTGTTATTGGAGATATTCCGAACAAGAGCAAGCGCTGAAGTAAGGGAATCTACTTCTTACTAGGTAGTAGTTTCCAAAGGTAAACATATGAACAACAAATAGCTCCTCGACTCCCCTTGAGGAGCTATTTTTCATTTCCTGAGTAACCCTTTAAATAGAATAACCTGTGGTTGCACACTGAAAGAATAGCCAAGTTCTAATAGAACATTGGATCTAGTTCAATCGCGTAAAAGTATGCCTTGAACAGGATTTCACTATTTTGGAGAATGGATTACCCTCGTTCTTTGTATTCTATCTCATCTTCCGCTTGCCTAATCCATCGGGCAAGCGTTGGCTGCGATATGTTTAGTCGCTTTGAAGCGTCCTGGGTTTAGTTCCGCTTCTTTTACGGCCCTGTGTTGATGGGCTGGGTGAGATAGTACTCGGTTTCTACTTCCTGTGGGGTGGCGTAGTCCAATGCTTCGTGAAGTCGCTTAGTGTTCCACCAATGCACCCACCGCAAGGTGGCCAGTTCGACTTCTCCGACCGACGTCCACGGGCCCTGGGCATGAATCAGTTCCGCCTTGTAGAGACCGTTGACTGTTTCGGCTAGTGCATTGTCGTAAGAATCGCCGATTGTTCCCACACTCGGGCGGATTCCTGACTCAGCTAGCGCGGTGGAATACTTCAGTGACACGTACTGGCTGCCCCGATCGCTGTGGTGAATTAGTTGGTTTCCATGGATTCGTCCTGCAGTCGTTAACGCATGTTCCAATGCCTCCATGGGCAGCGCATCGGTGCGCATTGTCGAGCGTGTAGCAACACCAACAATTTTTCGGCTGAAGACATCCACGACAAACGCGGTGTAGGCGAATCCTGACAGGGTGCGAACGTAGGTAATGTCGGCAACCCAAAGCCTGCCTGGTGCCTGCGCACGGAAGTTTCGGCGCACTAGGTCCGGGCGATGATCCGGTGTCTTCGGGCTTACCGTTGTTATTGGGGTTCGCCCACGTCTGCGGCCAGAAACACCTGCAAGTTTCATCAGACGTGCGGTCTTGTCGCGACCAATATGAAAGCCTTCGCGGTTCATCGCGTGCCACATTTTGCGGATGCCGTAGACCGAGAAATTCTCCGCATGCACACGCTGTATCTCTGGGATGAGCAGGCTATCGCTTAAGGCTCTTGCGCTGGGAACACGTGTGGTGGCTTTGCGGTAGCCGCGTGAAGTAATGAATCCACGATCTGCTTGTTTAAGGACTCGGCAGATGGCCTCGACCCCAAATTGATCTTTGTACGCGTCGATGTAGGAGATCATTTGGTCGTGGGTCGGTCGAGTTCCGCTGCGAAAAAAGCCGAAGCAGTTTTAAGAATCCCGTTTGCTCGTTTCAGTTCGCGGTTTTCGCGGCGCAGACGCCTGAGTTCTTCTTCCATTGTTTCGCCGCCTGAAGCGTCAGAATTATCGCGTACTGAGGCGCTGTCACGGTACTAGGCCCGCAACGTGTGGTGAGATACTCCAAGCAGCTCACCGACCTCTGTGTAGGCGCGTTGCAGTGAGCAAGACTCCAGGCGGACCATTTCGATGATCTGATGGACCGCCTTCTCCTTGAACTCGACGGAATACTTTCTAGGCATAGTTCAATCCTTCCTTAGCTGAGGTAGGAACTAAACCCAGGACGCTTCAGCCCAATACCTCACACACCAACAACAACGAACAGAAAGGAAGACCTCCAAAGGGTAGGGGACGCCGTTAAAATGGGCTGACAGCCTACCGAGGAGGCCGAACTGATGAGCTCACTGGCTGCCATCGCCTTGCCATTTTTTCAGAGTAGGACCCGATCCTTTCTTGATGAGGATCGGGCAGCTAGACGTGCACTGAAAATGCAAGATGGAATTGGCGTGCTCGATTTTGCCGTGGAGGACCCTTCGGAGGATCCAGCCCAAGTATTCTCGGTTGTGCAAGAAGCGCTGGAGATTGCCGTAGATGTGATAGCCAATGCGGATGACTCACTTGGTATGTTAAGTGAGGTTGTTGAAGAGCTTATCGAGCTCCACGCTAAGAGCGCACAGCGCGCCAAGCCTGCGCCAAGGGAGCTGGCCGAGTGGTTCATTGATTTCCATGAGAGCAACGAGGTTGATTACTTCGATCTTGACCCTGTTGCATATTCAACGGTCCTCGGAGAAGACGGCCTGGCTCGGGTGCGCGCTTGGGCGGAAAACGCAGATGTTATCCGCCGTAAGTATATGGAGAAGCGCTTTGCGGTTTTAGATCAAGACGTCGAAGCAATTATTCGTACACACTTGGCTGAGGGTAGCTACGCGGTTTATTTCGAAGAGGCAGCTAAAGCCTTAGAAGAAATCGGTGAGTATGACGCTGCGTGGGAGTACGCGAAGCGTGGTACCGAATCTGAACCAGATTGGCAGGCGCGGTCCTGCGGGCAATTCTGGGTGGAACTAGCGAGGGATCATTTCCCCGAAAGGGAGGAAGAGGTCGCCCAGATAGTTCTCAACAAGTGGCCGGACCCGCTCCTAGAAGTAATGCTGTATCCAGAAAGGTTTGTGGAGCCCTAGAGAACTAGAAGGTCGAACTTCGTGGCCTTCACGTCGGACAGGCGCTTGCGGGCGCGCTCGAGGCGCTGCCATTCCTCCTGGGGGATGGACTTTCGGGCAATGGTGACGGTTTCGGCGTCAGGGGTGCCCCATGCGATGGGCATAGGGGTGATTTGCTGCCAGTGGTTGTTGTCCGCGCGGCCGGACACAGCGGCGACGGGAACCTTGGTGCCTACGGTGCGCTGAGTGCCGGGAATAGCGGTCACGGTGCGCAGGCAAGCGGCCCAGCGGGGAGGCAGGGAAGGATCCACATTGGTATTGACTAGGGCGAGCAGGACCATGTCGCGTTCGTTGACCTCAGCGATGACAGCCGGAGCAAGGGGATAGGAGTCATAGAGCTGTTGGGCGGTGCCAACTTTACGTGCGGCGGCGAAGCCGACGATAGCCACCATGATTCCGAAAAGGATCATGCCGAGGCCGATGGTAATGCCCAGGAAAATCCCCACCAGATGGCCGCGCCGCCGATGATGAGCAGGATGCCCAGCACGAGGCCGGAGATGCGAAGGCGGTTGGAATCGCGCAAGAGCTCGTTATTGGCCTTGGCAAAGGACTCGTCTACGTCGAACTTGAAGATTTTCATTGTTCCAAGTCTAGTGCGTCGATAAGCCGGTAGGCATATCCCTGCTCGGCGAGGAAGCGCTGGCGGTGCACGGCGTAGTCCGCGTCGAGGCTATCGCGGGTGACCAGCGAATAGAAGAGGGCTTCCTCTTCCTTGGGGCGAAGCAGCCGGCCGAGGCGTTGGGCCTCTTCTTGGCGGGAGCCGAAGGTGCCGGAGACCTGGATGGCTAGGGCGGCTTCGGGGAGATCGATGGAGAAATTGGCGACCTTGGACACCACCAGAACGGGAAGGCTGCCATCCCGGAATTGCTGGAAGAGGCGTTCGCGCTTAGCAGTGGAGGTGGAGCCATCGATTACGGGGGCGTCAAGATGCGCGCCGAGTTCTTTGAGCTGGTCGACGTAGCCGCCGATGATAAGCGCCTGCTGTGGGTGGCGGTCGAGAATCTTGTCCACCGCTCGCAGCTTGGCGGCAGCCTGGGCAGCGATACGGTAGCGGTCGCGAGGTTGGGCGGTGGCATAGAGCATGCGCTCCTCGTCGTCCATGTCTACGCGGACTTCGATGCACTCGGCGGTGGCGATATAGCCGGCCATCTCGAGCTCTTTCCACGGGGCATCATAGCGCTTGGGCCCGATGAGGGAAAAGACATCACCCTCGCGGCCGTCCTCGCGCACGAGGGTGGCGGTGAGCCCTAGCCGACGCCGCGACTGAAGATCCGAAGTCATACGGAACACCGGCGCGGGCAGGAGGTGGACCTCGTCGTAGATGATGAGACCCCAATCACGGGAATCGAAGAGCTCGAGGGCGCGGTATTCGCCTTTGGTTTTACGCGTGACCACCTGGTAGGTGGCAATGGTGATGGGCTTGATTTCCTTCTTCTCGCCGGAGTATTCGCCGATTTCATTTTCCGTCAGCGTGGTGCGGCGCAGGAGCTCGTCGCGCCATTGGCGGCCGGCGACGGTATTAGTGACCAAGATGAGCGTGGTGGATTCCGCCTTGGCCATGGCTGCCGCACCGACGATGGTTTTGCCAGCACCGCACGGCAGCACCACGACGCCAGAGCCGCCGGACCAAAAGGCCTCGGTGGCGTACTGCTGATAATCGCGCAGTTGCCATCCATCATGATTGAGGGCGATAGGGTGGGACTCGCCATCGACGTAGCCGGCGAGATCCTCTGCCGGCCAGCCTGCCTTGAGGAGGGCTTGCTTGAGTCGGCCGCGCTCGGAGGGCGGGACGGCGATGGAATGCTCGTCGATGCGAGAGCCAAGGAGCTTTCCGGTTGCGCCGCGGGAGAGTTCTTCCAGGATAGGTGGCTCTTCGGACTCGAGAATGAGGCCGTGGGCTGGGTGGGCCTGGAGGCGGACGCGGCCGTAGCGGGACATGGTTTCGGCGACGTCGATAAGCAGGGCTTGGGGGACCGGAAAGCGCGAGTAGTTTTCGAGGACGTCGACGACCTGCTCGGCGTCGTGTCCGGCCGCGCGGGCATTCCACAGCGCGAGCGGCGTGATGCGGTAGGTGTGCACGTGCTCGGGGGCGCGCTCCAACTCCGCAAAGGGAGCGAGCGCGGCGCGGGCCTCGGCGGCCTGGGCGTGATCCACCTCGAGCAGGACGGTCTTATCCGACTGCACAATTAATGGTCCATTCATGGCTCCAGCGTAACGGAGGTGATCCGGTGCAAGGGAAATCGGATAGTGGAGCCATCGGCCGCGCGGGCGTCGATTTGCCCACCCGCGACCGTCAGCGGGGTAACGGTGCGGTGCTTTTCGTTGCCGTTCTTATCCGCATAGCCAATAGTGATCGGCCGGGCAGTGCGTGCGGCGGCGTGGACTATATCGAGGCTGGGAGTGGCAGGCGCGGAGTCATCGCGCAGGTTGCGCATGGCCTTCGCAATGTCCGGGGAAGCGGTAGCTCGACGCGCGGTGGGGGTCGGCAGGGCGGCTGGTTCCGGCGCAACCGTGAGGCTCGCGCCGTTGTGGTCCTCGGCCGCGGGAGAAAGACCGTGATCGCGCAGCCGCTCCAGCAGGTCGTGTACCGGCAATTGGGACACCGCGACGGTGGGCGCGAGCAGTCGCAAAGGCGCGGCCTTGAGCGCAATCTGCAGGAGGGCTGGGTCCTCGCTGCGCAGGTAGGACAGTGCAGGGCCGGAGCGCAGGGTGCCATGGCGCTTGGCGACGTCCCCAATATGGAACTCCAGCGTCTGCGGCACCTCTCCATGGGCCGCGAAGAAGGCGTGGATTTCCTCCCCAGTCATTCCGCGATCAAGGCCGCGGCGCAGGGAAGCGTCCGAGATGCGGTAGACACTGGCCAAGCCGGGGGATTCAAGGTCCGCGACGGATTCGAGTCGTTGGTGGGTCTCTGGATCGAGCGGGCCAGGAACCAATACGGTCATATCTGCCTGGATTAAGAAATAGTCAACCGCATCTGGGGTCAGGCGGGCGGCGGCCTCGGGGCCCTCGATAAGCACGCTGGTGGGGCGATCGAGGGCGATTGCGCCGATCCACTCGGCTTCCGCGCGGAGATCGGCGATAGTCTTGTCCGCGGTATGCGTGGCAAAGAGCGGGAAGTGGAAGCGGAGGGATTCTTCGAAGGTGGGTTTCGCTCCGCGCAGATAGACCTGCAGGACCTTTTCCCTAAAGCTCGGCAGGCGGTCATTGGTGTGCGCCAGCGTGCGGCCTTCGTTGGTCCATGTGGAGGTTGTCCATGACTCGAGCAGGAGCTGCCATTTTTCGGCGAGGTTCGCATCGAGCCAGGTTTGGGCGAGTTCTGTCGGGGCGAGGAAATTGCCCTCCATGTTTTTCGGCTCGCCGCGGCTTAGCAGGCGAGCGCTCATGCCCAGGCCGATGAGGCGGCGCAGCTCCTGCTCATCGAGGTGGAGAGTTTTGCTCAGGTTGGTGAGCTGGCGAACGCCCACGGTCTTGTCCTTGAGGAGTTCTATTGGACGTGCCCCCAGCGAGTCAATGACACGCTGCATGCCGCGCACCGTGGATAGGCCTGCTGCGGTGCCAGCATCATCGGCCTTGGAATCAGGAGCGGGGGATTCGGTGATTCCCTCCACAGGGATAGGCGCGGTGGCTTTGCCGTTCAGCGCAAGGTGGACGGCGCGCGGCAGGCGGACGGTGGTTGAGTCAACGCGGTGGAGCAGCTGCTTGGCGATGAGCCGCGGGATCGGCCGGGTCGGATCCGCATCAACGGCTGCGTCCCGCGTGGTGCCGAGGCCATTGGACCGGGACAGGGTCTCGAGGACCTTGCGCTCTTCAGCTGGCAGCTCGGCGATGTCTTCCGGGCTTACTCGGATTTGTTCGAGGAGGGACCAGTCCGTAGGTAGGGCAGGCATGACCTCAGGCGGAATAAGGACGTTGCCGTATGCTAGTCCGCGCTCCTTGAGCTGGCGGGTGATCTCTGGATGCAGGTTTTCTACCTCCTCGAGCTCTCCACCACGGCGCGCGATGTCCTCGATTTCCGCGAGCAGCTCCGCAGAACAGTCCATGAGGGCTCGCGCGATAGAGGTGCGCAAAAGTAGCCGAGTGGCAAGAGCGGCGATACTTGGGGGTAGTGGATTGAGCACATCCGGTCGGTTGCGGAGGACTGTTGCCAGCTCTTCTTCCTCAAGGGAGGCAAGCCACGTGCGGAAATGCGGAAGATGGGAAGACTGAGTCATGATGACTTCCCAGTTTAGCTATCGATTGAGTTACGTTTTTGCGCAAGGTTTGAAATAATGGGGACTATGTCGAATGAGAAGAAGGGTCACGTTTCCCCGGCTTGGCCGAAGAACGAAAATCGCGAGCACGCAATCACGGAAATCTCTGCGCCTTTTGCTGGTGCATCCAGCCCCTACGGCGATGATCTGATTTTGCCGATGCCGGCAGAGAAGCTGAACTACGTTCACCCTTATACTCGCATCAACCGCTAAAGCATTCCCCCGCCTCGGTGCGGGGGAAGATTTGTATCTAGCGTTCCCTCACGCAGAAAAGGCCCCTTGCGCATGCAAGGGGCCTTTCGTCGCTGTGTCTTAGCGGGTGATGTTCTCAATCATCTGCGCAATCGGGTCGATGACGTTGCGGTTGGCAGAGTAGAAGTTGTTGAAGTCGTGGCGGTTAGCCTTGTACAGCTCGGTGAACTGCGGAGGCAGAGCCAGGCCGTAGGAGTTAGCGGCGTTCTTGATGGTGTTGTACAGGGCATCAACGGCCAGTTCGTCGGACTTCTGGGCAGCAGCCTGCTTAACCGGAGCCGGTGCCTGGGCCGGAGCCTTAGGTGCAGCGGACGGAGCGGTGCGCTGGGTAGGAGCGGAGTTCAGGCCTAGGGAAGCGGAGCAAGCCGGCCATGCGCCCCAGCCCTGGGAAGCAAGCACGCGCTCAGCAACAACGATCTGCTGCTCGCGGGAAGCCTGGTCAGCGGTAGCTGCGAACTCGCCGCCGCCATTAGCCTGCCAGGTCTGCGGGTTGAACTGCAGTCCGCCGTAGAAGCCGTTGCCGGTGTTGATGTGCCAGTTGCCGCCGGCCTCGCACTGTGCCAGGCGGTCCCAGTCGGAATCCGGGGCAGCAGATGCGGTTGGTGCCATGATGGCAGCAGCGGCGCCGAAGGCGACGGTGCCGGCGGTGAACTTAGCGGCCATGCGGTTCTTAGCGGAGTGGCGTCCCATGTAGTTAGTCCTCTCTGTGTGCCCGCATTAAGTGCAAAGAATATGTACCAAAAAGAAAGGGCGGGCGAGGGCAACTTTCTTAACGGCTCTTAAATGTCTGGGGGACAGCGTAGCGGTTTATAACGAAAGTGTCACGTTATGGGCACTAAATGGGAAAGGAATGGGGCGAATGTGGCGCGTGCGAAGGCATTTGTGCAGGTAAGTGGCAGATGTGATCTGTGACACATAGCGGGGGTGTGTCGCGTTAGCGTGCGTAACTTCTGTTGTTTTGACCAGGCGGCTAAGATAAGGATTTTCCCCTAGAGAAGAGGTGGGTACCTATGCCTATTGGCAAAGTGAAGTGGTATGACGCCGAGAAAGGTTTCGGTTTCGTCAGCAACCCGGGCGATGAAGACGTCTATGTCGGCCGCAACGTGTTGCCTAAGGGCGTAGAGGAGCTATTCCCAGGCCAGCGCATCGATTTCGATTTCGCGGCTGGTCGCCGTGGTCCGCAGGCGCTGCGCGTCAAGGTATTGGAAAAGCCGCGTCGTCGCACGCCGGCCCGCAAGCCCGAGGAACTCGGCAGCATGGTCTCTGATGTGATGACTTTGCTGGAGTCACAGATTCAGCCGGTGCTCAATTCCGGCCGCTACCCGGAGCGCAAGACCGGCCGCCAGGTAGCAGAAATCCTTCGCGCAATTGCGAAGGATTTGGATAGCTAATCAGAAGCCTTCGTGGATTCTTCCGCGGAGGCTTCTCGTTCTTTATCGGTCATCGTGGTGAGCGACCACACGGTGGCCAAGGGGGTTTCGTCACCGTTGTCATCGGTGCCGATCATCATGGAGGAAATCTCTACCACCTTGAGGCGGGGGCGCTTGCCGGTGGAGGCCTTGATGGGCTCTACCGAGCCGGGGATTGATACTTCAGTAGTCTCGTTCGCGCCGTGCGAGGTTTCATCATTGGCGGCGGGGTCATCGTAAATGGAGAGAATCTTCCACTCGTGATCAGAAATCTCTTCGGGGATGTCCAGCTTGAGGGTCTCGTCTTCCCCTACGGTGAGGTTCGGGACCTCGCCTTCTGGGCAATCGGTGCCGGGCTCGCACGCGATATAGGGGCTGACCTCGAGGGAATTATCGCCCACGGCGGCGGTCACCTTGATCTCGCGTGGATCTGGGCCCGGGCGCTGGTTCCACCAGTTCTGGAAGATCACTACGGCGGCGACGATGACTGCCACGACCACGATGAGGGCCAAGATCTGCAGCAGCGACTTTTTCCTTGCTTCCTTACGGGTTGCCATGGGCCTTTACCTTACTCGAACGTGGAAGAGTTCTTTCCACCGCTTGCCGGTAAGCCAGAACTCATCGTCTTTGATGTGGGCGATGCCGTTGAGGACATCATCGGGGTCGGTATAGCGGGATTTATCTATGGCATCGGTAGAAATCACGGCGGTCACGCGGCCGGAGGAGGGATCGATGCGGTAGATATTGTCATCCATCCACACATTGGCATAGACGGAATCGCCCACGCACTCCAGCTCATTGATGTCCTCGAGGGGCTTTCCTTCCAGGCTGACGTCGGTGGTCGAGCGCTCGGCAAAAGTTTCCGGATCCATATGCCGCAGGGTAGCGGAACCATCGGACATGAGAAGATCCTCGCCGTTATTACACAGCCCCCACCCTTCACCGGTGTAGGAGGCGGTATCGATCTGGCGCAGGTCCTGGTCGTATTTCAGGGCCTGACCGGACTTCCAGGTTAGCTGCCAGATGGAATCTCCGGACTGGGTGATGCCCTCGCCAAAGTAGCGGTTATCCAGGTGCGTTTCGGCTAAGGTTTCGCCGGTTTCGGGGGAGAAGCGTTCCAGGCGGGATTCGCCCCATTGGCCGGTGCCAAGGAGCAGATTGCCGTCCGGATCGGTTTCGAGGCCTTGAGTAAAGGAATTGGCCGGCAGGGAAGCGGTGCCTAAGACCTCGACGGAGAGGTGCTCAACTTCGGGTTCTGCAGGGGTAGAGGAACAAGCAACGAGGGTGCAGGGCAGGAGAATGCAGGCGGCGCGGGAAAGAAACGACATGCACCATATGTACCACCGGGTGCGTCCCATAATGAATAATGAGGGGCGTGAGTAAGCGAAAAGCAAATCCGTTGATCGATTCCCGCGCCGTGCGCATTGCGCGCGAGGCGCTGGATGAGGTGGGGGAAGGGGGCGTCGGCAAGCATATCGGCGTCGCTGGGATGGGCCGAAACGTTGCTACCCACCGATTTGAAGCAGAGATGCCTGGCTACCCCGGCTGGGAATGGCAGGCGGTGCTCGCATGTGCGGAGGGATCGCGCTACGTTACCGTCAATGAAGTGGCGCTGGTGCCGGGCGGGGAGGCTCTGCAGCCGCCGGAATGGGTGCCCTATGAGGATCGCGTGCGGCCGGGCGACCTTGGGCCGGGTGATTTGATGCCACCGGCCGTAGATGATTCCCGCCTGGACGGCGACATACTTTCCAAGTCCGGCTTGGACGACGCCAAGAAGCGCTGGCGCACCGAGCGTGGCCCGAATACGGATATGGCGGCCAAGGCGCGCCTGCAATGCCGCACCTGCGCGTTTTATGTAGAGCTGATGGAAAACTACGGCGTCTGCGCCAATGAGTATTCTGCGGACGGACGGGTAGTGCACTCGCGTTATGGTTGTGGCGCGCATTCGCAGACACGGGTGCGGGAAGAAAAGAACCCCGAAGTTGCCTTCGATGATGAAAAACCCATCTTCCAGGATTTTGATTTCGAGGATTAAGGCAGCACACTTATGGCGTAAGACTCGCTGTACGTGAAAGGCGCAGGCGTTGAAAGCCACTCTCGATCGCTACTTCCATATCTCTGAACGTGGTTCCTCCATTGGAACCGAGCTACGCGCGGGAACGGTCTCGTTCTTCGCCATGGCCTATATCATTCTCTTGAACCCGCTTATCCTCGGCACCACCGAGGATGCAGGCGGCTACGCGCTGGGCGTGCCGCAGGTTGCTGCCGCCACCGCGCTGGTCGCGGGCGTAATGTCTATCCTCTTCGGCGCGATTGCCAAATACCCCTTCGCCATGGCCGCCGGCCTGGGCATGAATACCTTCGTGGGCGTGAGCATGGTCGCCACCAGCGGGCTGACCTGGCAGGAATCGATGGGCCTGGTGGTTATCGAGGGCATCATCATCGTTCTGCTGGCCATTTCCGGTTTCCGCACCGCCGTCTTCGACGCCATCCCGCAGTCCATGAAGGCGGCGATGGGCGTAGGCATCGGCATGTTCATCGCCATGATTGGCCTTGTGGACGGTGGTTTTGTTACCCGCGTGCCGGACGCTGCGCATACCACCGTGCCGGTGGGCTTGGGCATTAATGGATCGATTTCCACTTGGCCGGCGCTGGTCTTTGTCATCGGCCTTATTATCTGTTCCTTCATGGTCATCCGGAACGTGCCGGGCGGGCTTTTTATCGCCATCGTGCTCACCACCATCATCGCTTTTATCGTGCAGGCATTTACCGGCTCCGAGGACTGGGGCATGGCCGCGCCCGTCAAACCAGAAGCGCTCGGTGGGATTCCGGACCTATCCATTGTGGGCGATGTGAACCTGGTAGGCGCCTTTACCAAGATCGGCGTGGTTTCCACCGTCTTGCTCATTTTTACCCTGCTGCTTACCAACTTCTTTGATGCGATGGGCACCATGACCGGCCTAGGCAAGCAAGGCAAGCTTGTCGACGCCGACGGCAACCTCCCCGATATGAAAAAGGCCCTCGTCGTAGAGGGCTTTGGCGCAGTGGCCGGTGGCTTAGGCTCTGCTTCTTCCAATACCGTCTTCGCGGATTCCTCCGCCGGCATTGCCGATGGTGCCCGCACCGGCCTGGCCAACCTCATGACCGGTGTTCTGTTCCTCGCCGCGATGTTTTTGACCCCGCTTTATGAAATCGTGCCCATCGAGGCCGCCTCCCCAGTGCTGGTCATCGTCGGCGTGATGATGGCCGCGCAGTTGACCGAGATTCGCTGGACCAAGATGGAAATCGCCATTCCGGCCTTCCTGACCATTGTGACCATGCCCTTTACCTATTCCATTGCCAACGGTATTGGCGTAGGCTTTATCTCCTTCGCGCTCATGTCCACCTTTGCCGGTAAGGCCAAGGAAGTGCACTGGATCATGTGGCTCTTGGCCGGCCTCTTCGTGATTTTCTTTGGCATGGATCCGATATCCAATGCCATCGGCTAGCCTAAAGGCATGCTGATTACTGACCCTGCGGACCCTCGCCTGGACGATATTCGGAACCTCAACAAATCCGATAAATCCGGCGAGGGTCTCGTCATTGCAGAGGGCCCGCTGGTGGTCTCCCGGCTGGCCGAATCCCGGTTCTCCATGCGTTGCTTGGTGGGCTTTCCTAAGAAGCTGGAAGCATACGTTTCCGAGTATGGCGAGCCTGAGTGCCCCATCTACGAGGTCTCCCGCGAGACCCTCGCAGAGGTAGCGGGCTTTGATATGCACCGCGGGCTTGTCGCCGCCGCGGACCGCGCCCCAGAGCCGGATCTGGGAGAGATTTTGAAGACCGCGAAAACCATCGCAGTGCTGGAGGGCGTGGGCGATCACGAGAATATTGGCGCAATCTTCCGCCACGCCGCCGGCATGGGGGTGGACGCGGTGCTGCTCGGCTCAGGGGCCGCAGATCCGCTCTATCGACGCTCGGTGCGCGTATCCATGGGGCACGTGCTGCGCTTGCCCTTTGCCCATTTGGAAGGCGGGTTCACCACGTGGCAGCGTTCCTTGCAGGCGCTTGCCGACGCCTCCTTCACCCTCATTTCCTTAACCCCCAACCCCCACGCGGTGCATTTGGCCGAGGCCATGCACGGCCTGGATAAGGTGGCCATGTTGGTCGGTGCGGAAGGCCCCGGACTTACCGAACACGCAATGAAGGCCACCGATGTGCGCGCACGCATACCGATGGCCCCTGGTACGGATTCCCTCAATGTGGCAACGGCCGCCGCCATTTCCTTTTATGAACGCCAGCGCTCCTTGAGCGACCTAAACGTCTGAGCGCCCCAATTGCCGATGAGGGAGCCCAGATGCTTCGCAGTGGAGATGATCTCCTCGCCAGTGGATTCCGGCTCGGCGCTGTGGTCCTCGTAATCGTCATAATCGTTCAGACCCAGCTTATTGGCCGATTGCGCGGCTAGTTCACCCACGGTCCGCTTCGGCTTCGGCGGGTCGATCTTTGGCTCTGGGCGGCCGTCAACCGCGTAGCCCACGACGTCCAGATCCGGGCCATCGTGTCCTACCTCGATGCCGAGCCAGTACTCCTGGGCCGCCTCCATGATGCCCTGCGGCTCGAAGGGCAGGGAAATGCCACCGATCGGTTCATACTTTTCTCCTGCCCAGTAGGACGCCTCGAAAGGCTCTGGCAGGCCGGTGTCTTCATAAAGGTGCTCGCGCGTAGCGCACAGGCAGCGCTTGAGCTGGCCGCCCTCCCACAGGGCGAAGCCGGCATAGCCTTCCTTTTCATTACTCGCCAGCGCAATGACGCGCTGGGCGGGGACCGCATTGAGTAGGGTTTCCGGCAGCTGAGAGAGGAGGACGGAGTCACCTTCGCACACCGTCTGTACCACGGTGATGCCGGGGTAGCCGCCGATGTAGTACTCATGGGGATCCGTCTGCGCGGAGCGGTTAAGCGGGAATTGCCCAATCGGGGTGACCGGGAAGGTCGGGTCTAATTGGGCGAGGAATTTTCGCCCAAAGCCGCGATCCGCCTTGGGTTCGGTCTTTAGCACCTCTTCTGCGTTGGGCTTAGAGATGTACCAGAGAGTGAGTACTGCGTGAGAGATGTCCACGATTAGTCCCTAGGGCGCTTGGTATTGGAGCGAACGCCGAGTAGTACGTCCTCCCAATGCGGAGTGACGGCCTTGCGGCGGCGCTTGGCGGGCTTTTCTTCCGGGGAGGGGTTCTGCAGGAACTCCTCTTCCTCTGGCTCTTCCGGCAGGGTGGTTGGCGCAGTGAGGTCAGTGACGTTGCTGGGCTGATCGCCGTCGATAGCTTCGTCGTAGCGGCCACTGCCCAACGAGGTCAGCGAGCGCACCGGCTGTACGAAGTCCGGGTCCGTTAGGTCTGCGGCCACCGAGTTGCGGGCCTCCACCGTGGCGGGCGAGGACATGGACTGCTTGAAGTACCACTCGGCCTCGTTCTCGGACAGTCCGGCCTTCCACGTCACGCGCACGATCCAGGCCTCGCCCTGGTGGCGGTAGGCGTCCCAGGTGGACTCGGACAGTGAGTGTCCGCGGGCGGCAAAGGCGGTGGCAAGAACCTCCCACAGGGTGAGCTTGGCTGGGCCATCTTCACGTACCGGATGAGCCTGCTTGGCAATCTCCGCGATGCGGTTGCGCTCCAGCATGACCGGGTAGGCGAAGGGCTCGATGCGGGACTCGGGCACGCCCATTTCTTCTGCCAGTTCCGCTGCGGAAGCACCGGCGCGGATGCGGTTTTGGATCTCCGCCGGGCGAATCTTTGCCTCTTCAACCGGCTCCGGTTTGGCGGGCTTGGCAAGGCTGATGGCGGGAGCCGCCGGCTCTTCTTCTGGGGTTTCCTGCTGCTCACCCTGCAGGACCTCGCGCAGTTCATCGGTGATGGAGAGGAAAAACTCTTCGCCGTCTTCGGTGCGCAGCACCAAAGAGGTTTCAGTCGATTCGCTGTCAACTGGGAACAGCTCGCGCATAATAGGGCGCTCCTTTTGCCTATCGACGGCGGACAATTCTGTGATGCATTCAACTATAACGTGAAAAAGCCCCACGGCCTGCGAGGCGGCGGGGCATGTTGAGAGAGTGATGCGTTACTTTGCATCCAAGACGTAGTCAATGCACTGGGTGAGCTTAGCGATATCCTCCGGATCAATGGCCGGGAACATGCCGATGCGCAGTTGGTTGCGGCCCAGCTTGCGGTACGGTTCCAGGTCCACGATGCCGTTGGCGCGCAGGGTGGCGGCGAGCGCTGCGGCATCGACGGAGTCTGCAAAGTCGATAGTGCCCACCACGAGCGAACGGGAGGCAGGATTTGTGACGAATGGAGTGGCCTCTGGGCGGGATTCGGCCCAGCGATACAGGGTGGTGGAGGACTCCGTGGTGCGCTTTACCATGCCGTCCAAGCCTCCGTTCTCATTCATCCACTGGATTTGGTTATCCAGCATGAGCAGGGTGGCAATCGCCGGGGTGTTATAAGTCTGGTTCTTGCGCGAGTTATCCACTGCTGTTTGAAGGTTGAGGAAGTTAGGGATATAGCGCTCAGAGGCGTTGATCCTTTCAATCCGCTCTAGGGCGGCGGGGGACATGGCGGCTAGCCACAGGCCGCCGTCAGAGGCAAAGCATTTCTGCGGCGAGAAGTAGTAGACGTCCGTGTCGGCGATATTTACGGGCAGGCCGCCTGCACCAGAGGTGGCGTCTACAACCACTAATTGTTGGTCGTTGCGCGGGTGTGGGCGGGTGACCTCTGCCATCGCACCGGTGGAGGTTTCATTATGCGCCCAAGCTACGACGTCGGCCTCCGGAGAGAGTTCGCGTGGATCGGGTGCGGTGCCCGCGGGAGCCTCCACGATGGACGGGGCATCAAGCCAAGGGGCACCCGCGGCAGACTTTGCAAACTTAGTGGAAAACTCGCCAAAGGTAAGGTGCGCGGAGTGGCGTTCAATGAGCCCGAAAGTGGCTGCATCCCAGAAGGCGGTGGCGCCGCCCACAGAGAGGACAATTTCGTAGCCTTCTGGCAACGAGAAGAGAGCGCTTAATCCTTCCCGTACCGAACCCACGAGGTTTTTGACCGCAGGCTTGCGGTGGGAGGTGCCCATAACCTCGGGGTCTATGGCCGCAAGCTGGTCGGGGCGAACCTTGGAGGGGCCGCAGCCAAAGCGGCCGTCGGCAGGCAGGAGATGGGCGGGCAGCGTAAGTTCTGGAGTGCTCATGAGTGTCAGTGTAGGACAGTTCCGGTCGAACGGCAGTTATTTTAGTCGACCGAAACTTGTAGGCGGCGTCACAAAGTTTGCTAAACTGTGAAGAGCTATCCAACTAGCTTCTTTAAGTTAGTGCCTAATAATGACTCTCACAAAGAGAAAGGAACTTCCGTGGCTTCTGAAGACAACAAAGTAGTGCTCCAGTACCCAGGCGGCGAGTACGATATGGACATCAAGCAGTCCACCGAGGGTGACTCCGGCTTTGACATCTCCAAGCTCCGTAATGAAACCGGACTTGTTACCTTCGACCCTGGTTACACCTCCACCGGTTCCACCGAGTCCAAGATCACCTTCATTAATGGTGAAGAGGGCATCCTGCGCCACCGTGGCTACGACATTGCAGACCTTGCAGAAAATGCTTCCTTCAACGAAGTTTCTTACCTCCTGATCAAGGGTCACCTGCCCAACGAGGAAGAGCTCAGCCACTTTAATAAGGAAATTCGCCACCACACCCTGCTGGATGAGGATTTCAAGGCCGCGTTCAACATCTTCCCGCGCAACGCACACCCGATGGCGGTGCTAGCTTCCTCCCTTAACATTCTCTCCGCTTACTACCAGGACCAGCTCAACCCGCTGGACCCAGAGCAGCTGGATAAGGCAACCGTTCGCCTGCTGGCTAAGGTGCCAATGCTGGCCGCCTATGCCTACCGAGCTTCCCAGGGTAAGCCTTATATGTACCCGGATAATAGCCTGAACGCCCGCGAGAACTTCTTGCGCATGATGTTTGGCTACCCAACCGAGGAATACGAGGTTGACCCGGTCGTAGCTAAGGCCCTGGATAAGCTGCTCATTCTGCACGCTGACCACGAGCAGAACTGCTCTACTTCCACCGTGCGCATGATTGGTTCCGCGCAGGCGAACATGTTCGTCTCTATTGCTGGCGGCATTAACGCTCTGTCCGGCCCACTGCACGGTGGTGCAAACCAAGCCGTTCTGGAGATGTTGGAAGATATCCAGAACAACCACGATGGTGACGCTACCGACTTCATGAACCGCGTGAAGAATAAGGAAAAGGGCGTTCGCCTCATGGGCTTCGGCCACCGCGTGTACAAGAACTACGACCCACGCGCTGCCATCGTCAAGGAGACCGCACACGAGATCATCGATCACTTGGGTGGCGACCCGATGCTGGATCTGGCCATGAAGCTGGAAGAGATTGCGCTGAACGATGACTACTTTGTCTCCCGCAAGCTCTACCCGAACGTGGACTTCTACACCGGCCTGATCTACCGCGCCATGGGCTTCCCGACGGACTTCTTCACCGTCCTCTTTGCTATCGGCCGCCTGCCGGGCTGGATTGCTCAGTACCGCGAGCAGCTGGAGATCAACACCAAGATCAACCGTCCGCGCCAGATCTACACCGGCGAGTCCCTGCGTAAGGTTACCCCACGTAACGAGCGCTAAAGCGCCCCGCGGGTTCGCCGAATTAAGCCGAATCGGGTGGTAGCACCTATAATAGGTGCAGCTCGGTTCGGTTTTTAATGCGACCGCACGAACAAACTAGATTTCCCAAGGAGAATAATCCCCATGGATAAGCCTGTTATTGAAGCCCAGTCTGGCCCAGCGCCGACGGACCTTGTCGTAGAAGACATCGTCGTCGGCGACGGTGCTGAGGCACAGCCTGGTGCCGTAGTGGAGGTCCACTACGTCGGCGCTGAATACGAGACCAACCAAGAATTCGATTCCTCGTGGGACCGTGGCCAGTCCATCGAGTTCCCACTGACCGGTCTCATTGCCGGCTGGCAGGAGGGCATTCCGGGAATGAAGGTGGGCGGCCGTCGCAAGCTCATCATTCCGCCGGAAAAGGCCTATGGTCCTGCCGGCGGTGCGCACCCGCTATCCGGCCGCACCTTGGTCTTCATCATTGACCTCATCCGCGCCGACTAAAAGCGCTCAACCCCAGGTTCGCCCTGGGGTTTCGTCGTTTTCGGCGCGGCTTTAAAAACTGCGGCACAATGGAGGGCATGACTGTGCCAACCGTAACTTTTAATGATGACCGCGAAATGCCCCAGCTGGGCCTAGGTACGTACAAGCTCTATGACGAGGAATGCATCCGCGTTATCCGTGAGGCCATCGATTTGGGCTACCGCCACTTCGATACCGCTACGCTGTACAAGAATGAAGAGGCGGTAGGCACCGCCCTCAAGCAGGCAATGGATGCCGGCGATGTCACCCGTGATGAGCTCTTTGTTACTTCCAAGGTCTGGCATTCCCACCACGGTGCGCACAAGGTAGAAGAGGCATTCCAGCAGTCGCTGAAGGATCTGCAGCTGGACTATCTTGACCTGTATCTCATCCACTGGCCGTGGCCGCAGGGTGGCCTATACAACGAGACCTTTGAGGCTATCGCCCGCCTGCAGGGTATGGGTCAGATTGCGTCCATCGGCGTGGCCAACTTCTACGAGGACGTGCTCAAGGACTTGATTTCCACCACCGGTATTTCTCCGGTGCTTAACCAGGTGGAGATTCACCCGGGCTTTACGCAGTCCGGTTTGCGCGCTTTCCATCACGATAATGACATCGTCACCGAGGCATGGGCCCCGTTGGCACGCGGGGTAGTGCTCAATAACCCAGTGATTGAGCAAGCTGCCGCTGACCATGAGGCCACCGAGGGACAGGTTGTGCTGGCTTATCTCATGTCTAAGGGGATGTCCGTGATCCCGAAGTCCGCGCGCACCGAGCGGCTAAAGGAAAACCTCGCTTCCACCGAGTTGGAGCTTACGGCGGAGGAAGTATCCGCCATCGATGCCCTGGAAGGCCAGGAGGGCTTTGGTCGCATGTTTAATGACCCGCGCGAGTTCCCTGGCGACGAGGAATAGTCTCACCCGCAGTTTAAGCCCCCTCACCGGGGGCTTTTCTTTTGTCAAGCGGCTGTTAACAATCTTCGCAAAAGGGGGGTTGTTTCCACCGATGGGGGTAGTTGGCTAAAGACGTTGATCCAGCTCGGCGGAACCTATCAGCTTGAAAGGGTGGAGAGGTGAGGTGTTTTCTTGGCAGAGTTCACAACCTTGCAGAAAATGTTCGGTAACTTACATGGAAACATGGATAGTGATTAATAACACATTATCTCGTGTGACCTAAGTTCCTCTCACCCAAGGAGACGAAGCTCTATGAGTGACGTAGCTGCAACTCCTGTCTCGCGCCGCGAACCCACCGGTAGCGAGTTCATCGCGATGCGCGACTCCGCCGAATTCGGCGAGCTGCGCCGTACCTACCGGAGTTTTACTTTTCCCATGACCGTGGCCTTCTTTGTGTGGTACGTGGTCTACGTTCTAGCTGCCGTGTTTGCCCCTGGCTTTATGGCAATCGAGCTTGGTGGCGGCTGGAATATCGGACTGGTTTTCGGCCTAGCCCAGTTCCTCACCACCTTCATTATCACGTGGATCTACGTGAAGTATGCCAATAAGAATATCGAGCCTAAGTCGGCCGCCATCCGTGAAGAGCTGGAGGGCATGTAATGATTACCACCACCCTCGCCGCCGAATCTTCCGCTGGCAATCCCATCTTGAATATCTCCATTTTCGGCATCTTCCTTTTCATCACCATGGCGGTGGTGCTGCGCGCCGGAAAGACCACGAAGAAAGCCTCGGACTTTTATACCGGCGGCGGCACCTTCTCCGGCCGACAAAACGGCCTAGCCATCTCTGGTGACTACCTCTCCGCTGCATCGTTCCTGGGCATCGTTGGCGCTGTGGCGCTCAATGGCTACGACGGCTTTTTGTACTCAGTCGGCTTCTTTGTTGCCTGGCTGGTAGCACTCATGCTCGTTGCCGAGCCCATGCGTAACGTTGGCCGCTTCACCATGGCGGATGTCTTGTCTTTCCGTTTGAAGCAGAAGCCCGTGCGCGTAGCGGCATCCATCGCCACCCTCTTTGTCACGCTCTTCTACCTCATCGCACAGATGGCAGGCGCTGGTTCTCTAGTGGCCGTGCTGCTGGATATCCACGATTTTAAGTGGCAGGCGGTCGTCGTGGGCGTCGTTGGTGTGCTCATGATTGTCTATGTCCTGGTCGGCGGCATGAAGGGCACCACCTACGTGCAGATGATTAAGGCCGTGCTGCTGGTAGCTGGCGTGGTCATCATGTGCTTCTTGGTCTTCATCGCCCTGCGCGGCGGATTTAGCACGCTGTTTAACAACGCCATTGATATGCACGCCGCCTCCGAGCAGATTAAGGAGAAGGGCTACGAGGCCAAGGACATCATGGCTCCGGGCCTGAAGTACGGCGCCACCACCGCCACCAAGCTGGACTTTATCTCCTTGGGCATTTCCCTGGTGCTCGGCGTGGGTGGCCTGCCGCACGTGCTTATGCGCTTCTACACCGTGCCTACTGCTACCGAAGCCCGCCGTTCTGTTACCTGGGCGATCGTCATCATCGGTGCCTTCTACCTCATGACCCTGGTCCTGGGGTACGGCGCCGCCGCCCTGGTTGGTCCGGATCGCATCCTCGCCGCGCCGGGCGGGGCTAATGCCGCGGCACCACTGCTTGCGCTGGAGATTGGCGGCTCTATCTTCATGGCGGTTATTTCCGCAGTGGCCTTCGCCACCGTGCTTGCCGTGGTCGCTGGCCTGGCCATTACCGCCTCTGCGTCTATCGCGCACGATATCTACCATGCGGTTATCCGCAACGGTAAGTCCACCGAGGCCGAGCAGGTTCGAGTTTCCCAGGCCACCGTGGTGGTCCTTGGCATCGTCTCCATCATCCTGGGCATTCTGGCCATGACCCAGAACGTGGCCTTCCTGGTCTCCTTGGCCTTCGCGGTTGCGGCTTCTGCCAACCTGCCGACGATCCTGTACTCCCTGTACTGGCGTCGCTTCAATACCGCAGGTGCAGTGGCCTCCATGTACACCGGCGTGGTGTCCTGCTTGGTGCTCATCTTCTTCTCCCCAGCAGTTTCCGGTTCTGAGACCGCCATGTTCCCCGGTGCGGACTGGGCTATCTTCCCGCTTTCCTCGCCGGGCTTGGTATCCATTCCGCTGTCCTTCTTTGTCGGCTGGTTGGTCTCCATCATGACCAAGCCAGACGACTTGGAGGAGCTTTCTGCAGAAATGGAAGTCCGCTCGCTTACCGGTGTAGGGGTGGAGGCACCCGTCCAGCATTAATTGCCTAGATAGTGCACTCAACCGGTAACATGTATCGACGTGTTTAGAACGTCGTTGACTCGCAAGGCGGCATCAGCCAAGGCTGGTGCCGCTTTAGCCGTATGTATGCTCGCCTTGACCGCCACCGCGTGCAGCACCAGCGAAAGCGATAGCGGCGCGCTTGCCGACGCCCCCTCGGGCGCAACAGACACCAACCGCGACGTCCCACCAGAAATCAATGAGTTTCTAGAAGGCGATGAGGGGCGCTCCGTTACCTATATTCGCCTGCATGATGGCATGCATATGGGTTCTGCCTCAGAGCACGAGGCCCGTCCGGCACTCAGCCTCATCAAGCTCTATATCGCCACCTACGTCATGGAAAAGGGCGAGTACGAAGATAAGTATGAGGCGCTGGATATGATCGCTAGCTCCTCCGATAAGTCCGCCGAGGACCTTTTTGAAAAATACCCAGAGTCCATCGACACCATTGCTGATGAATTCAAGTTGGAATCTACCAAAGCCGGCGAGAAGTGGGGCTACTCGCAGACCTCTACGTATGACGTCGCCAGCTTCATTTCGCAGCTCATCGAGCGCGATGAAACCCACCCAGTGCTCGTAGCCATGGCGCATGCCGATCCCATCTCTGAGGATGGGTACCAACAAAACTATGGCACCGCCAAGCTCTCTAACGTGGTGGGCAGCAAGTGGGGCTGGTCCAATGATAAGTCCATCAACTCTTCCGTCTCCTTTGGCGAGAACTTCGTAGCCGCAGCCTCAATCAATGGCTCGTCCGATGAGCTTACTGATTATGTAAAAGATGAGGTCACCGGAAAGGCTCTGGGCAAGGCTACCGAGCGTTTCCTCAAGTACAAAGACGGCGAGGATGTGTCGCCGATTGAAACCACTACCTCGGAGACCTCCGCCACGTCCTCCAACAAGAAGGATAAGGACGAAAAGTCCGACAAGGGGAAGAAGGATAAGACCTCGTCCAAGGAGCCCACCAGCGAATCGACTACGTCCAAAAAGAAGGATAAAGGCAGCTCCGATAAGAAGTCCGCAGATAAAAAGAAAGACTCAGAGAAAACCTCCGAGCCCTCTAAAAAGTAGTACTACCTCGCCTTAGCAACCGTTTCTGCGACGATCTTCGCTAGCTGGCTAATTTGATCGTTGCTCAAGGTTTTGCCATTGAAAATTACGCCATCCGCAGTTACCTGCGGTAGCTCCGGCAGCTCCGGGTGCTTGCTCTGTAGCTGCGAGCTCAGCTGATTTACCAGGTCGGACGAGCCATTGCTCGGCGCCGTGGCCTGCGGCTGAGTCTTTGGCTGTGGTTTCTTAGTGGCTGGCTTTTTCGCCGATGCAGGTGCTGCGGACTTGCCCGGTGTCCACTGTCCCCAGTCATCGGCGTAAACCTCGTTAACGTCTACGATGACGCCGCCGATGGTCTGCTGTTTGCCGTGCGGCAGCTGGTGAATAGTGGTGCGCGGGTGAATCTTGCCGTTAGAGCCCCAGTCATGCATCCAGAAGTACTTGCCGATGCCATCCTGGATTGCCCACTCGATGGTGTTGTAGTTGCCGTAGATGCCCGTCTGGTAGCCGGCCAGCTCCAGCGTCTTGGAAAACGCCTGCAGGTATGGGCGGATCTGGCGGGTGTACTGCTCGCGGGTGGGGTTATCGTCGATAGCAATGTAGATAGGGCGGTTGGTTGGGCCGCCTGCCTTCTTGTGCAGCGCAATCGCCTTCGGTGCATGGACTGCTGCACCTGCTGCGCCCTGCTTCCAATCCGCGGTCTCCGCGCGGCCGAATTGGTATACGGATGCGGTGGGCAGTCCTGCTGCCGCATTGGCCTTGGTCTCTTTCAAGGTCACCGGCTTGCCGGCCATCCACGCTGCGTCTGGGCGTTTGTCGGAGACATACCGAATCGCACCCATATGGCCGGCCTTCTTAATCGCCTGCGGGGAAGGAACACCGGCAGAATAATCAATGATGGTGCCGCGCACCGGTCCGAGCGCTGCCGCATTCGGAGCGGCAGCACCGATGGCGCCTGCGGTCAGGGCGAGAGCGCCGACCTTAAAAAGGCCGCGACGGGAGAAAGATGGTGACATGTTGAGCTCCTGCAGTAATCACATTTGCCACAATAGTTAACAATTGCACCATAGCAAGAGGTCTAGCGCCCCAGCCGGAGCGCAACCGCATGTCGCGCTTTTACTTAGTAGTGCTATTTCGAGTCATTGCTAAACAACACTCGTGTGGGATTCTCAACCGTGCGCGATACCGTGCAGTCCTTCTCATGGGAGATGCGAATCAGGTTGTCCACGAGCTTGCGTGCTTGGTTGCCCTCGGGTGTATCCGGGAACGATAGATCGAACCCCACGCGAACCTCCGACAGGCGCGATGCCCCGTCCTCATTTACGCGGTCGCCTTCCACATGCACATCAAAAGAATCCGGCTCCGCGCGCCGGGATGTCACCACGTCCACGTCTACGGCGGAGCACCCCGCAACGGCCGCAAGCAAGAGCTCAACAGGGGAGAGGCGCCCCTCACCACTGCCAAACTCAATGCTTGCTCCCGCGGAATTGGTAGCTCGATACTTAGCTGTATCAAGGCGGGTGAGATCTATGGCATATTGCTTCGTTACTTCAGACATGGGGTCAGCTTAGGGGAAAGAACATGACATTTATTTGAGCTGAATGCCGGTTGTTTAGGTGTGAAAGCCCAGTGTCCACGGGGTGATTGTCGACGCGTTTTCTTTTATGGGGTAGGTCAACTTCAATGATGTAGAGCTTAAGCTGATTTTCACTGTACTCATGCGCGTGGCCTCGAAGTGAACTGCCTTGGTGGTGTGGCTAGTTCAGGCATTAAAGGTAATCGATTGGGGCCAGTGTATGCACATGGTTCATGGACTATAAACGGAAAACCAAAAGCCTTGTGGGGGCCGCTAAATTCCGTAATATAGGGAATGTTCACTTAAACGAATTGAATAGCTAACTTAAACGAATTGAATAGTTAATTGGAGGAATTTTGATCTCAACAATCTTTGGCGCATTTATAGGTGCGGTTCTATCTTATTTTGTCGCCTACCTTTTCGAGAGACGAGGGGAAAACCAAAAAAGGGAAGAAAGGAAGAAGCTGGGCTTATTTTTGTATAGGTTGGGAATGTATATTTCGAGTGATGATGAGGTGCGCTCCGCAACCATGAAAATACGCCGAGGAAAGCCCTTGATCGATGGTACAGCAAGTCCAATAATGTCAATTGGCTTCAAGGAAGACCTTTATCAGAAGGTTGAGTCAGTGCGCGTAGCCTTTCGTTATAGAGCTTCTACCGAGGATTTTGGCTTTCGGACAAAGTGGCTTGTTGAAAAAGACAGGCACGGGGCGCTTATTCATGCAGCGTTTGTCTCAGATAGCGACGAGAGCTCCGGACGGTGGAAGCCGGGAGGCCTATCGACTCAAAAAAGCCTTGAGTTCAAAGTGGATGGATTGGTTGAGGGCGCGGATGAGGTGCTCGTAGCGTATAGGTTTAACAATGGAGACCCCAGCCTGGAAGAGTTTTTTCCTGTTTCGCCATTTTTTTCAATGCCAGATTACCGGCCTGTTTTTCTGGACGAATAATCCCCGGTTACAGTGCAATCTTTTAGGAACCGTGTAACGGGATTCTTTAGCCAGTTGAGTTGCACCGAATCTCGTTCCTAGGCTCATGTAGCGATTTCTAATAAATCCTATGGAAAGTTCTGCTTTCAAAATTTGGATTCGCTCTCGAGAGGATTTTTATCCCGAACTTTGGTGGGGCCTAGTCTGACAGCGTCGATTGAACTGCTCCCCATAGTTGGACTGAGAAATCAGTTACCCACTAGTGGGGAGCAGTTGTATTTATATATGTAGTTCGTTGTCGGCGGGATAGCGGGAAGAATTGGTGGCTCTTTTCGAGCAGGGTTGTAGTTACTGGGCCGCAGCTCATCGTGTTGGTGTTGGTGTTTATCCAGTCCGTGCTTTGTTTCGTCGGTTCTTGCTCCATGGCAAGCTATGTCTTGTGGAAAAGCCTTCAAAGCAGCAGTACTCCTTCGAGATTAAAAAGGAAGTTGTTCAACGCCATCTAGCTGGCGAGTCGAAGATGGATCTTGCCCGTGAGTTTGGTCTGTCGCCGGATCAAATGGTCGGATATTGGTCGCGAAAATGGTGGAAAGGCGGTGTTGATGGAGTCTGCGAAATGATTCGGGGTAGCAAGTATTGATTGGAGCCGAGTTTGCCTTATGTCCTCCGGGAGGGGCGATTTAGAAAAGGAGACACCAAGAGCGCTAGTATGTATATTCCAGAAGGATGTAAACGGATGTAGGGGTTAAGTATGAGATATATTGGTTCTAAAAGGCTGCTAATTGACGAAATTGACGACATATTGTGCCGACACCTAACGGGGGATGAATCGTCCTTTCTCGATCTGTTTGGTGGAACCAATGTGGTAGGAAATGCGTTCAAAAAAAAGTTCACCATATACAGCAACGATTTGCTCTACTTTAGCTATCTGCATGGAAAAGCAACTCTAGAAAACAATACGAAACCCAGCTTTAGCAAGTTAAAGGCAAGCGGCGTAGAAAAACCGCTGGAAGTGCTTTCATCGCTTGCCGAGAAGAGGCTAGAATCCCATGAGGTGGGATATTATGAGATGGCATACTCTCCTACTGGTGGGGCAAACTACTTTACTGTCGATAACGCAAAACGAATTGATGCGATTCGTGAGACGATCGATTACTGGCATGAAAATGCGCTATTGGGCGAAGTGGAAAATGCCTATCTAGTGTCATCCTTAGTTCAAGCTCTTCCGCAGGTAAGTAATATTACCGGGACTTATGGCGCTTACCTTAAGCGGTGGGATAAGAGAGCGTTGAAATGTTTGGAGTTGGAACCCTTGCAAGTATGGGACAACTCCAAGCCTAACAAGAGTTTCAACGAGAACGCCGAGGATCTAGTTGCGAGAATACAAACAGATGTAGTCTACATCGATACTCCATATAATAATCGTCAATATGCATCCAATTACCATGTGCTGGAGAACGTAGCCCGTAACGGGCATCCCGAATTGAGGGGAAAAACGAAGATCTTCGACTGGTCCGATCTTAAAAGCGATTTTGCAACGCAAAGAGGGGCTTTTTCCGCGATGCGTCGTCTTCTGGAGAATGTGCACTCTAAGCATTTAGTCTTGAGCTACAACAATGAGGGGATTATTCCCGAGAGCGATCTTCTAGGGCTTCTTGAAGAGATTTCAGTAATTGGCAGCTTGGAAGTTAGGAGAATTCCATACCGAAAGTATAAATCCAAAAAAATATCTGGGAGGGATGGGCTGTACGAGATTCTAGCTTATTGTAAACCCAGGACAGGCCTGAATATGTCACGCTTATCCTCCGATGGGAGGGGACAAAATGAAGAGTTAACGTCCTGGATTCCAGCTGAGGGGAGACTACTTAAGAGTCCGCTGAACTATGTTGGTGGTAAGTATCGACTGTTGAAACAAATCCTCCCACGCATACCCGCTGGTATTGAAACGTTTGTCGAGCCTTTTAGTGGTGCTGCGAATGTGGGGATCAATGTCCCGGCAAGGAAGCATGTCTTAAATGATATGAATAGCCGACTGAACTCCATGTTTCGCTATTTTGCGTCTGTTGAAGATGCTGATCAGCTAATTGCTACCATTTGGAGAAGGATTTCCGAAGCGGGACTCAGTAAAACAGATGAAGAAGCCTTTAAAACTTTTAGGCAAAAATATAATTCGGCCCCGAATCCACTCGACCTTTTTATATTGACGTGCTACAGCTACAACTATCAGTTGAGGTTTAACAGTCGGATGGAGTACAACAATCCTTTTGGCCGAAACCGAAGTTCCTTTACCTCAAAGACAGAGAGAAACCTAAGACGGTTCATTGCCAGATTGCACGAAATGAATGTTCAGTTTACTGACAGGTATTTCCAGGAAATGGATTTTTCGAAATATGGGCCCCAAGATTTCGTTTATTGTGACCCTCCGTATCTCATTACTACTGGTAGCTATAATGACGGGAACAGGGGGTTTCGAAATTGGGGTGAGGTCGAAGAGGCTGAACTTTATTCGCTCTTAAAAAGGCTCTCTCATCAGGGTGTGCGCTGGGCATTGAGCAATGTCACGGAACATAAGGGGCGGAGAAACCAGCTTTTGCTAGACTTTATTGAATCGCAAAATGCTAACGTTTATAGGCTGAACTTCGGATATGGAAATTCTTCCTACAATACTTCGAAGGGAGGGAGCGCCGAGGTATTGGTGACGAATTATAGTGCAGTAGATTAAACGTCTCTTAGTGCTCCTCGAAGCGGAGCACTAAGAGACTGAATCATCGGGGCTGGTATCACTTCTGATTCCAAAAAATGATTTGATTTTGCAGAGCTGCTTCAACGTCACTCAACTCTAGCTTGTGTTTTTGCACCAAGTCGGCTCCGATGAGTAGCTGTTCTACATCCAAAGCACCGCCCGTACATTTTGTTCGGTGCGAAGTGCTTAGGAGCTGAGGGCTAAAAGAGTCTTTAAAGTTTGAAGAGACCCAAAGAAAATGGTGTGCATCGCTGGGGATTCCTGCAGCATAATTTTCCCACCACTTGGTGGGGTTCCGCTCATCATCTCTCAATTGATTGTCTTCAATATATCGAACCATTTCGTCTTCTTGGCTAATGCTCTTCCCATAGCCACCGCTGTAGGCTTTGGTGTCAATGGTTATGCCGAAATCATTAGTGTAGATAATTCCGTCTGGTTTTCGGGAGCCTCCCAAAAATTTTCCTTGAAAACCATAGACTTTTGTAAATAAATCGACGGTCATCATTTCAAAGTCTCGATTTCGATTTCCGTCGTAGGCCATATCTATTAGCTCATAATATTTTGGCTCTAGGTCAGTCTGTGCCATTATCTTCTCCTTGAGCCGCAGGAACTCTGCTTCTCTTTGCACGGGGGTATGTACAACCGTAGGGATTGAGAAGGGGGCGAAATTATCCTTTAGTTCGAAATGAGAGGGGGTCTCTACAATCTTAAGTCCGAATGTATTTAGACCTTTGATGTCGTTCTTGATAACCGCAATGTCGTCAGTGTACCCCTTAGACTCGAGGTACTGAAAGAGGGATCTCTTTGACGAGCTTTTGTTGAGAGAGGTGAGAATTTCTGCTCTACGTGAGCGGGTGTAATCGCTTTCTGCAGAGCCTACTGCTAGAAATTCCCAGGTGAGATATTTCTCTACTACGCTATTGCTCGAACTGCCCTGAGCTTTACGTAGAGCATGTTCTCCGGCCCCCGTAATTGAATACCTCGGGAATCCAGTACACTTTTCGCCCAAGTTGTTTAGGAAATAGGATCGGGAAGTCTTTACGAAACCTACTTTCTTGAGCCACCCTGCGATCATTCGTGCATATTTGTCGCTCGTTCCTTCGATGTCCTGTCGAATCTTTTTGATTTCGGCTTTGTCAGAGCAAGATTCAATCCATTCCATCATCAAATCTTCTGGGTACGACGTGAAACCTTTTTCTCCTTTGAAACCGAGCTTGCTGCCAATTTTAAATTTGGTTGCAGGAGTTCGAGACTCTGAAAGGATTCTCAAGACTTGGACGGCCGGGGGATACCGTAAAAAGGCTTCTTGTAGAATTTGTTTTTCTTCTAGACTTCCTTCTTCGACTCGCGAAAAACGGAGTCCCCTGTCCGTTATCGTGCACGTGTCAGTATCTCGATCATGACGAAGGAAATCCAAGCTAAGTGCCCAGCTTAGATACCCTGCTGCTGTCCAATTGTCTGTCCAGGTCTTTCCCGTGGTTTTAGCTGATTGAGATTGGATAGAGACCTGTATGAGTGCATCGGCAACAGCAGCCTTTCGGGATATGTTTCTTTTTCCGTTTTTATCTCGTTTGGAACCCACGAGCGCTGAATAGGAGAACTGCTTTGCTCTCTTCTCCAATAATCCAAGCAACTCTTGCTTTGTTTCTTCAAAGGGGATTAGCTCAGGGACCAGGTGCTTCCGTAAATTATGATAGTGCTTCGATTCTGGATCGAAGATTTGAGTTGTACGCTTCAAACTGGAAAAATTCGATGGGTTCTGTACCCAGCCATAAGTTCTAGTGGGCATCAAGTCTCCTGCGTCTTGCCGATCCTCACGCGGAAGGATAGGAGCATTACTAAATATTCTAAGACTCTAATCTTAGTGCAAACTAATTGTAGATACTGACTTTTCGCATAGTCTTTCCAGCTTCGGGTGGTTTCAGCACAATGCTTTTGGAAATAGTCAATTTCTGACGACTTGCTGAACGTATGGAAATGGAAGGGGATCTAGGGGCAGATCGGCACTGTCCAGTAGCGAGAAGAAATTGGCGAGAAACTTTCTTGGATTAAAACTGGTTGAAGGCCACCAGTCTAAGGAGCATGCATCCACGATGCTGCGAGAATTATGCTGGAAGGCTTCGCATGGTGCCCCAGCAGTGTCTGAGTTCATGATATTTGACGCTTATGGTTGCCTTGCCGTGTTGGGTGACGCTTGACTGATGAGTCGGGACATGTTTGGCACTATGAATAGTTCTAACCGAGATATGGCCATGGTCAAAGCTGTACGTCTTCAAGACCGCAGCCTAGTGGCGCCGACACAAAGTGTGGACACTTAGGACCTAAGGCCCCTTCTAAAACCTGAGAGAGAAGTGCCCCGACTGTTGGGCGTAAGTGTTCTTTACAGCGTCTTGGTACTGCTGCTTGGAACAATGGCCCCTTGCACTGTCCGTCCGATCGAAGAAACCGGCACCCAGGGCACAACAAAAACGAAAAATCTCGAGACTTCACATGGTGCCCCAGAGTGGATTCGAACCACCGACACCGGCTTTAGGAGAGCCGTGCTCTATCCCCTGAGCTACTGGGGCGGGGAGTTGCGTGTGCAACTTGGCTAATCATAGCAGTGGGGCAGGGGCGCCCCGAAATGGCTGGGGCTTGGGTTAGCTCTCCGCTAGTTCTTTCTGCTTATTGCGCACGGAGGAAGCTGGTGGGTTGGTCTCGTGAGTGCCGTCGGAGTAGAGGACGGTAGGGATGATGCGGTTGCCGTCGTTGACAGACTCAATCCAGGCGTTGATGTCCTCGGTGTTGTCGGCCTCGACGTCGACAAGCTCGTACGGGGTTTCGGTGCGGTCTAGGTTTTTGATGAGCTTGGCGCAGAAGGGGCACCAGTCGGCGTAGAAGATGGTGACGTCGGAGTTGGTTTCTGGGGTAGCAACGGACATTAGGCTGCATCCTTTCGGTCGTAGGTTAAAAAGCGGTATTTGATGGGGAGATTGCTGGCTTCTTGGTCGGGTAGGGCGAGGTGCCCCTTGGCGGAGGTGAGCCAGTCGGTGCTGTGGGCGAGGCCGAATTCTTCGGGGATTTCGGGGGCGTAGATGGATTTATCGCCATAGGTGCTTCCGATATTGACGCCCATGAGGGTGACCTCAATGCGGTCGACTTGGTCCAAGGTGGCGGTGTAGATTTGGCCGCCGCCGATGACCCAGGCGTCGGAAAGCGGGGGCATAGCGGTGATGACCTGCGCGCCGGCGGACCACTGGCCGGGTGTGCGGGAGGAGAGCACGTAGTTCTCGCGGCCGGGAAGCGGGCGGAACTTGGGGTTCAGCGACTCCCAGGTTTTTCGGCCCATGATGACCGGCGCGCCCATGGTTACGTCCTTGAAGTGCTTGAGATCCTCCGGAACGTGCCAGGGCATCTGCTCGCCATCGCCAATGATGCCGTCCAGGGACTGTGCCCAGATTGCGCCCAACATTAAACGGACACCTGTGCCTTGATGGTGGGGTGGGGGTCGTAGCCCTCAATCTCAAAATCGGCGAAGTCATAGGAGAACATGTCTTCCGCCTTGTGAAGGTTGAGTTGCGGGTAGGGGCGCGGCTCGCGGGACAGCTGCTCTTTGACCTGCTCCACGTGGTCGTTATAAATATGGCAATCGCCGCCGGTCCAGATGAGCTCGCCCACTTTGAGGCCGGCCTGCTGGGCAAACATGTGGGTCAGCGCCGCGTAGGAGGCGATATTGAAAGGAACACCTAAGAACATATCCGCCGAGCGCTGGTAGACCTGCATGGACAAGGTGCCATCGGCCACGTAGAGCTGGAAGAGCAGGTGGCAGGGCATCAACGCCATCTTGTCTAGCTCCGCGACGTTCCATGCGGAGACTAAGTTGCGGCGCGAGTCCGGATTGTTCTTCAGAGTATCGAGCGCCTGCTGAATCTGGTCAATGTGCTGGCCGCCCGGGGTGGGCCAGGAACGCCACTGCACGCCGTAGACCGGGCCCAGCTCGCCATTGTCATCTGCCCACTCATTCCAGATGCGGACCTTATTGTCCTGCAGGAACTTGATATTGGATTCGCCCTTGAGGAACCACAAAAGCTCGCCCAGCACCGCATGGAAGTAAACCTTCTTGGTGGTTAGCAGTGGGAAGGACTCGGCCAGGTTATAGCGCAGCTGCGCACCAAAGATGGAGCGCGTGCCGGTGCCGGTGCGATCGCCTTTGGGGGTGCCGGTCTCTAGGACCTTCTTCAGCAGATCCTCGTACGGGGTCTCAATCATGCGCACTAGTTTAGAATCCGCCGTGCTCTGCGGCAAAGGCCTGGGCATGCTCCAGGATTTCATCCTTGAGCTCGGGGCGGCAGATGAGGATATCCGGGATGAACGTGTCCTCATTATTGAACCGGATTTCGGAGCCATCGAGGCGGCAGCAGTGCAGGCCGGCCGCCTGGGCGACGCCCACCGGAGCGGCCTGATCCCACTCGTACTGGCCACCGGCGTGGATATAACCGTCATAATCGCCCAGCAGCACGTGCATGGCCTTGGCGCCCGCGGAGCCGACGCCCACGACTTCATAGCCCATTTTCTCCGCAATATAGCCGGCTACCTTGGGCGGGCGATTGCGGGAGACGACGAACTTCTTAGACAGCGGGCCGGTGACCGCCCGGACGTCCGAGGACTTGAAGGTAACGCCGAGATCCGGCAGGCCCACCGCCGCGTGGATGGGGATACCATTTTCTACCAGGGCGATGTGCACGGCCCAGTCTTGGCGGCCGGTGGCAAATTCCTTAGTACCGTCGAGCGGATCCACGATCCACACGCGGTCCTTCTTCAAACGGGCCAGGTCATCGGCGGCTTCCTCAGAGAGCATGCCGTCCTGGGGGCGGTGCTGTTCAAGCACGCGGGCGATCCATTCTTGGGCGGCTTCATCGCCGGCGTCGCCAAGCGAAAGGCCCCGTAGCAGGCCCCCGTTGCGCACGCCTTTCAGGATCTCGCCGCAGCCCTGGGCGAGGGAATTGGTCAGGCGGGAATCAGAAATCTCGACGGTCATGGTGCCCACATTACAACGCGGACTAGAGTGTGGGCATGCCAGAAAACATCCTCGACCGCTTCCGGCCCCAAGTAGCGCAGTGGTTTCGGGATGTATTTGCCGCCCCCACCGCCGTGCAGGCGCAGGCCTGGGAGAAGATTTCCCGCGGTGAGCACGCCCTTGTGGTGGCTCCTACCGGCTCCGGTAAGACGCTCGCCGCGTTCTTGTGGGCGCTGAATAATTTGGTTGAGCGCGAGGGACAGCTGGCGCTGCCGGTGGGCTCAGGGACTACCGGATCCGCCGCCGGGGTGAAGGTGCTGTATATCTCGCCGCTGAAGGCGCTGGGTGTGGACGTGGAAAATAACCTGCGCGCCCCGCTCACCGGCATCGCGCGCACCGCGGAAAACCTAGGGCTGGATGTGCCGGATATTTCGGTAGGCGTGCGCTCGGGCGATACGCCTTCCGCGGAGCGCGCGCGGCAGGTGCGCAAGCCGCCGGATATTTTGATCACCACCCCGGAGTCCGCCTATTTGATGCTGACCTCTAAGGCAGCGGGGATTTTAAAGACGGTGGATACCGTCATCATCGATGAGATTCATGCTTTGGCTGGCACCAAGCGCGGCGTGCACCTGGCGCTGACCTTGGAGCGCCTGCAACAGGTGGCAGGGGACTTCCAGCGCATCGGGCTTTCCGCCACCGTGCGGCCATTGTCTGCAGTATCGAATTTCTTGGGTGGCAACCGCCCAGTAGAAATTGTGGCGCCGGCCGCGGAGAAGAAGTGGCAGCTGGACGTGCACGTGCCGGTGGAGGATATGTCCGATCTCCCCACGCCGGAGCAGGGTTCCACGATCGGCGAAATGACGGTGGATGATGCGATTGGCATCAGCTCTCCTTCCGTGGATGAGTCCGCGCTGCCCACGGCCAAGTCCATCTGGCCGTTTATTGAGGATGACCTCTATGCGGAGATCATGGCGCATCGCTCCACGCTGGTATTTGTCAACTCCCGCCGCACCGCCGAGCGGCTGACCAGCCGGCTCAACGAGCTCTATGCACAAGAGCATGATCCGGATTCGCTGTCGCCCGAGACCCGCCGGGACCCAGCCCAGCTGATGAAGCAGGTCGACGTCGCCGGCAAGGCCCCGGCGGTTATCGCCCGCGCCCACCACGGCTCAGTGTCTAAGGATGAGCGCGCGATGACTGAAACCATGCTGAAAGAAGGCACGCTTAAGGCCGTGGTGGCCACAAGCTCGTTGGAGCTGGGCATTGATATGGGTGCAGTGGAGCTAGTCGTACAGGTGGAATCGCCGCCCTCCGTGGCCTCCGGGCTGCAGCGAGTGGGCCGCGCCGGGCACTTTGTGGGCGCGGTATCGCATGGCTCCTTTTATCCCAAGCACCGCGCGGATCTGGTGCAGTCCACGCTGACGGTATCGCGCATGCGCGCCGGGCTGATTGAGGAAATGCATACCCCGCGCAATCCGCTGGACGTGCTGGCGCAGCAGACGGTGGCGGCCGTGGCCGCGGCCGGCGAGGACGGGCTTGATGCCGATGAGTGGTACGAAATGGTCCGCCGGGCCCAGCCCTACCGCGATCTGGCGCGGGAAGTCTATGACTCCGTACTGGACTTGGTAAGCGGTGTGTATCCGTCCACGGACTTTGCGGAGCTTAAGCCCCGCGTGGTCTATGACCGCGTGACGGGAGTGATGACCGCGCGGCCTGGTGCCCAGCGGGTAGCCGTCACCAGTGGTGGGACGATTCCGGATAGGGGCATGTTTGGCGTATTCCTCTATACCGGTTCGGGCGAGGGCTCCGCGGGCGCCCCGCGCCGGGTAGGCGAGCTGGATGAGGAGATGGTCTATGAGTCCCGGGTAGGCGACGTGTTCACCTTGGGCGCTACCAGTTGGCGCATCGAAGACATCACGCGCGACCAGGTGTTGGTCACGCCCGCGCCGGGGCATACCGGGCGCCTGCCATTTTGGAATGGCGATGGCGCGGGCCGTCCCTATGAGTTGGGCAAGGCGCTAGGTGAGTATCGCCGCGAGGTCTTTTCCTCGCCGGAGATCATTGCGGATGCCGATGATAATGCGCGCTCTAATATCGTGGCCTATCTGCAGGAGCAAAATGAAGCCACTGGTGTCATCCCGGATGAAAAGACCTTGGTGCTCGAGCGCTTCCGCGATGAGCTAGGCGATTGGCGCGTGGTGCTGCATACCCCGTTTGGCCGGCCGGTCAACTCCGCGTGGGCGTTAGCGGTGGGGGCCAGGGTAGGCGAGCGCACCGGCATGGATCCGCAGGCAGTAGCTGGCGATGATGGAATCGTGCTGCGCCTGCCAGAAGCCGAATCCGAACCCGATGGGTCCATCTTCGCCTTCGACGCCGATGAGATCGCCGATATCGTGGCCGAGCAAGTAGGCAACTCCGCGCTCTTTGCCTCCCGTTTCCGCGAGTGCGCGGCCCGCGCGCTGCTCTTGCCGCGGCGCAATCCCGGTAAGCGCGCGCCGTTGTGGCAGCAACGCCAGCGCGCCGAGCAGCTTTTGGACGTTGCCCGTAAGTACCCGTCCTTTCCCATCATCTTGGAGACGGTGCGCGAGTGCGTGCAGGACGTCTACGATGTCCCCGCGCTTAAGGAAGTCATGCGGGAGCTGGGCCACCGCCGCATCCGCATTGCGGAGGTCACCACCGAACAGCCCTCGCCATTTGCCTCTTCGCTGCTGTTTAACTACACCGGCGCGTTTATGTACGAGGGCGATTCCCCGTTAGCGGAAAAGCGCGCGGCCGCCCTGGCCCTCGACCCAGCGCTTTTAGCCAAATTGCTCGGCACGGTGGAGCTGCGCGAGCTGCTCGATCCGGAGATCATCGCCGAGGTCCATGCCCAGCTGCAGCGCACCGATCCCTCGCGCCGGGCTCGTACCACCGAGGAGGTAGCGGACCTGCTTCGCGTGCTCGGGCCGATTCCCGTAGACGAGTTGGGCGAGCACACCGACGTGCCGCTTTCCACCCTGGACCAGCTGGGCACTCGGATTATGCGCGTGCGCATTGGCGGGCGCGAGCACCTAGCCCAGGCCCAGGACGCACCCCTGCTTCGCGACGCCCTGGGTATCCCCATTCCTCCCGGCATCCCCGCCCAAGTGGCTACCATTTCTGATGCCTTGCCGCAGCTGGTCTCGCGGTGGGCACGCACCCGCGGGCCCTTCGTATTGCGCGATCTCACCGCGGCCTTCGGCATTTCCGTCTCTGCCGCGCACACCGTCCTCGGCGCGCTCGATGGGGTAGTAGAAGGCCGCTACCGCCAGGGCGTCGACGAGCAGGAATACTGCGCGGCAGCGGTGCTCAAGACCATTCGCTCGCGCTCGCTCGCCGCCGCGCGGGCTGCTACCGAGCCGGTCTCGGGTGCTACCTTCGCCCGCTTTTTGCCGGAGTGGCATAGCATCGCACCGGCCGGAAAGCGCCCGGCCCTGCGCGGTGCCGATGGCGTCTTTTCCGTCATCGAGCAGCTCGCCGGGGTGCGCCTGCCGGCCTCCGCGTGGGAATCGCTCATCCTGCCCGCCCGGGTGGGCGATTATTCACCCACCATGCTCGATGAGCTCACCTCCAATGGCGAGGTGCTCATTGTGGGCGCTGGTAAGGCCGGCGCCGCTGATCCCTGGATCATGCTGCTGCCCTCGGACTACGCGGCCCAGCTTGCCCCAGAAACCGACGCCGAGGGCGTGAGCATGCTGCAACGCGCCATCCTCGATGTCCTGGGCCGCGGCGGCGGTTTCCTCTTTGCCGATATCGCCGCCGAGGTCCCCGGTACCACCGAGGAGACCCGCGAGGCCCTCTGGGGGTTAGTGGAGATGGGCTTGGTAAGCCCCGATTCCTTCGCGCCATTGCGTACCCGGTTGTCTTCCGGCGGCTCGCGCTCAGGCCGCACCGCGCATCGCTCGGAGCGGCGGCCCACCCGCTCTCGCCTGCGCATGGGGCGTACCTCTTTTGCCCAAGCACACAATGCTGCGGCCGCGCAGACCCCGCCCGATGTCATGGGCCGATGGTCGCTGGCTGTGTCTGCCGCCACCGATGCCACCTCTCGGTCCGTGGCACACGGCGAGGCGTGGCTCGACCGCTACGGCGTGCTCACCCGCGGCTCCGTCGTGGCCGAGGACGTGCTCGGTGGCTTTGCGCTGGCCTATAAGGTGCTTTCCGGTTTTGAGGAATCCGGCAAGGCCATGCGCGGCTATGTCATCGATGGGCTGGGCGCCGCCCAGTTTTCTACCCCCGCCATCATTGACCGCCTGCGCGGCCTGGCCGATTCCCCGGATGTTACCGGCTGGCCGTCTGGTACCACCGAGCCCGAGACCTTTGTGCTCGCCGCCTGCGACCCGGCCAATCCCTACGGTGCGGCCCTACCTTGGCCGCAGCGCGACGACGCCGACGGCAAAGCCACCGGCGGCCCCACCCGCTCGGCCGGCGCTTTGGTAGTGCTTATCGACGGCCTACCCATCGCCCACCTCACCCGCGGCGGGAAAACCCTCACTACCTTCCTGGAATCGCTGCCGGGTGGCATCGACCCGGCGGAGGTATATCCCCGCCTGGTAAGCGCGCTTACAGACATGGTGGCAAGGGGAGTGCTGTCCCCGTTGGTTATCGAAAAGTGCAATGGCAGTCCCATTCATAAGACCGATGCCGCCTCCCACCTGCGCGAAGCCGGCGCCGGGATTACTCCCAAGGGCGTGCGCATCTCCGCTCGCGCCGCTGCTCCGCGCACCCCACGCGCCGGACGCCGCGTCAGTGAGGCCATCGAAGAACTCAGCTTTGATGATCCGCCGCCTGCACCGCGCAATAATGGTGGCTTCCGCCCGCGCGGCGGGTACCGTCGCTAAAGATCCACTGGAGGTGTTATGCCCGAAGGCGATTCCGTCCTGCAGCTATCCAACCGCCTGCAGTTTATGGCCGGCCGTGAGGTCACCGGCTGTTCCGTGCGCGTGCCGCGCTATGCCACCGTGCACCTAGACGGCATGGTGTGCGAGCGCGTCTGGCCCTATGGCAAGCACCTCTTCATGCAATTCGACCAGACCATCGTGCACACCCACCTCAAGATGGAAGGTACCTGGGCCATCCACTTTGCAGGCGACCGCTGGCGCAAGCCCGGACATACCGCGCGCATCGTGCTGCAGCTCGCCAATGCCCCGCGCGATATTGAGGTCGTTGGTCACCAGCTGGGCTTCGTGGATATCTATCCCGCCGATCAATATCATCAGCGCATCGCCCATTTCGGACCGGATATTCTTGACCCCGACTGGGATCGCGAAGAAGTCCTGCGGCGGCTAAATAACCGTCCCCAACGCGCCATCGGCGCGGCGCTGCTCGACCAGAAGGTCGTCGCCGGCATCGGGAATGAATACCGCGCTGAGGCCTGTTTCCTAGCGGGGGTCCACCCGGCCACACCGGTGGCCGAGGTGGATACCTCCCGCATACTCGACATTTCTCGGCGCATTATGTGGGCTAATCGCACCTCCCCGGTGCGCGTGACCACCGGCGTGCGCCGCGCCGGGGAGACGACCTACGTCTTCGGCCGCAATCGCAAACGCTGCCGCCGCTGCGGCACCTTCATTACCAAGGGCGCTCTCGGCGGCGTGGATGCCGGCGGCGATGAAGGCGAACTCGAGCGCATCATCTGGTGGTGCCCGCATTGCCAGCCGCTTCACCCCGCGAAATAAGATTCCCGCGCTAGTGTGGGGGACATGCGTACCTTTCTTAACATCGTTTGGTTTATCACCGGTGGGTTCCTCCTAGCCCTTGCCTATTTCCTCTTTGGCATCATTGCCTGCATCTTCATCGTTACTATCCCAGCGGGCGTGGCGTCGTTCCGCATGGCCAACTTCGCCCTGTGGCCATTTGGCCGCTCGGTGGTGCAGCCAGTCAAGGGCAGTGGCTCCATGTCCACCTTCTCCAACGTCGTCTGGTTCGTGGTCGCCGGCCTGTGGCTGGCCATTGGTCACGTCACCACCGCGGCGGCACAGGTAGTGACCATCGTGGGCATCCCGGCCGCGCTGGCCAACCTGAAGATGATCCCGGTGACCTGCTTCCCATTTGGCCGCCGAATTGTGAACTCGGAAGAGATTCCCTTCGGCTGGGAGCCGATGGTCAAACTTTAAGCGCCGGACCGCAGACAAAACAAGCACGTTCTGCCCAATTTCGTGCTGATTATGGGCAGAACGTGCTTGTTTTATAACGCCTTGGGGAGAAAGACCATAAAGTAGCCGCGCTATCCGCCCGCGGAAGGTTCGAAAGCAGGTTAACGCGGCTAAAAGTGGGCGTTTAGCGGTTGGAGCGGTACCAACCGATGAGCTCGTCGGTGGATTGGTCGCCGGAATCCGCGGTGGCAGCACCAGAGACGGCCGGCGCCAGGTCATTAGCCTGCTGCTTGCCCAGCTCCACGCCCCACTGGTCGAAGGAGTTGATGTCCCAGATAACGCCCTGGGTGAACACGATGTGTTCGTAGAGTGCGATGAGTGCGCCGAGGGTCTGCGGGGTGAGTTCCTCGGCCAGGATGGTGGTGGTCGGGCGGTTGCCTGGCATGACCTTGTGCGGCACCACGGCCTCGTCTACGCCTTCCGCCGCGATTTCTTCCGCGGTCTTGCCAAAGGCCAGGACCTTGGTCTGGGCAAAGAAATTGCCCATGAGCAGATCATGCATGGACCCGGAGCCATCGGCGGTGGGGAAGTCCTGCTTCGGGCGGGCAAACCCAATAAAGTCCGCCGGGATGAGGCGGGTGCCTTGGTGCATGAGCTGGAAGAAAGCGTGCTGGCCGTTGGTGCCTGGCTCGCCCCAGTAGATTTCGCCGGTGGACGGGACGGTGACCGCGGTGCCGTCGCGACGCACGGACTTGCCATTAGATTCCATGGTCAGCTGCTGCAGGTAGGCCGGGAAGCGGCCGAGATCCTGCGAATAGGGCAGCACGGCGTGAGTCTGGGCGCCGAAGAAGTTGGTGTACCAGACACCAAGGAGGCCCATAAGCGCGGGGACGTTTTCTTCCAGCGGTGCGGTGCGGAAGTGCTCGTCCATGGCATGGAAGCCCTCGAGGAAGCGCATGAAGTCCATCGGACCAATGGTGCACATAAGGGACAGGCCAATGGCACAATCCACGGAGTAGCGGCCGCCAACCCAATTCCAGAACGGGAACATGTTCTCGGTATCGATGCCGAACTCGGCTACCTTTTCCGCATTGGTAGACACAGCGACGAAGTGCTTTGCCACGGCGGACTCATCGCCATCGAATTGCTCGATAAGCCAGCGGCGCGCGGCGTGCGCGTTGGTCAGCGTCTCTTGGGTAGTAAAGGTCTTGGAGGCGATGATGAATAGGGTGGATTCTGCATCCAGGCCATCGAGGGTGGCGGCCATATCGGCCGGGTCGACGTTGGAAACGAACTCTGCGGAGATGCCAGCGACCTCGTAGGAGCGCAGTGCTTTGGCCGCCATGGCTGGGCCGAGGTCGGAGCCACCGATGCCAATATTGACTACCTTTTTAATGGTGTGGCCGGTGTGTCCCAGCCAGGAGCCGGAGCGCAGCGCGGTGGCGAAGTCACGCATACGGCCTAAGACCTCGTGGACATCGGCGGCGACGTCTTGGCCGTCAACGGTCAAGTCCTCTTCGACCGGAATACGCAGCGCGGTATGCAGCACTGCGCGATCCTCAGTGTTATTGATGTGCTCGCCGGCGAACATGGCATCGCGGCGGGCCTCCAGGTCGGCGGCCTTGGCTACTTCCACCAGCTGCTTGACGACGTCCCCGTCGATCAGGTTCTTCGACAGATCAACGTGCAATCCGGCGGCGTCGAAAGTGAAGTTGCGGGCGCGGTCTGCATCGGCGGCAAAAAGCTCGCGGAGGTTGAGGTCCTTTTTGTCCTCATATGCCTTCGCGAGCTCGCTCCACTGGGCAGATGCGGTGATATCCATGATGGTTGGCCTTTCTGGCAACTAGCGCATTGGCAACATTTACCTCTCCCACCGTAGTCCAGAAAGGGCAACCGCGTCGGGCCCTTCTAGAGGATGAGTGCGCCTGCCCAGCCGGCGATGAGCAGCGGAATATTGAAGTGGATAAAGGTGGGTATGACCGAGTCGCGGATGTGGTCGTGCTGGCCATCCGCACCCAAGCCGGCAGTGGGGCCGAGGGTGGAATCGGAGGCGGGAGAACCGGCGTCGCCAAGCGCGCCTGCAGTGCCAATGAGCGCAACGGTGGCCGCGGGGCTAAAACCTAGCGACATGCACAGCGGCACGTAGATGACGGAAATGATGGGCAGGGTGGAAAAAGACGAGCCGATGCCCATGGTGACTACCAAGCCCACCACCAGCATGGCACCGGCGGAAAGGACCTTATTGGTGCCAAAGAGGTTAGCGGTGGCATCCACCAGTGGGCCGACCTCATTGGTGGCCGTCATGACCGAGGCAAAACCCTGGGCCGTGATCATGATGAAGCCGATGAGCGCCATCATCTTCATGCCATTGGTGAAAACGTCATCGGCATGCTTCCAATCCACCGCGCCGGTAAGCAGCAAAATACCCAGGCCGGTAAGCGCACCCACCATGAGGCCATCGGATTCGAAATCGAGCGCCTGCATGACAATCTGCACCGCAAAGGTGGCAATGATGGCCACGACGGAAACCCAGACCTTATAGGTAGAAGGGGTCTCTTGGTGCTCCGCAGCGGCGATGGGTAGGTCCTTATAGTCACGCGGCTTGCGGTAGCTAAAGAAAATAGCGATGAGCAGGCCTGCGAGCATGCCGAGCGCTGGCACTCCCATGACCTGCATGATATTGATATCCGAGGTATCCAACCCTGCCTGCTGGATATTAAATAACAGGATGTCGTTTAGGTAGATGGAGCCAAAGCCCACCGGGATGAACATGTAGGTGGTAATAAGACCAAAGGTCAGGCAGGTGGTAATGAGCCGGCGGTCTAGGCGCAGCTTATTCATCACCTTAAGCAGCGGCGGAACGATAAGTGGAATGAAAGCAATGTGAACCGGGATGAGGTTTTGGCTCATCACGGACATGGCGATGAGGCCGAGGATGAGCATCCACTTTGTGGCTAGGGCCGCCTTGGGATCCGCTTCGCCGCTGCCGCCGAGCTTGCGAATGAGGAAGTTCGCCAGGATTTGCGGCAGCCCGGCTGAGGCCACGCCCATCGCAAAAGCGCCCAAGAGGGCATAGCTCAGCGCAATCTTGGCGCCGCCGCCCAAGCCATCTTGGAAGGCAACCATGGTGGCATCGAGTCCCATGCCGGACATGAGCCCGCCGACGATGGCACCCAAGAAGAGAGCCACCACCACGTGCACGCGCACAAGGGCGAGCACGAGCATGACTATGACGGCGATGAGAACTGCATTCATGCTTAGCCAGGATACTGCATAGTATCGGCTGGCCAGTAATTATTCGGCTAGCCCAACCGCCCGCGGCCCATGCGCAGCAGCGCCGAGGCAATAGTGGGGCCTTCTTCCCCGAGTTCATCGCGGAACTGATTCAAAATTGCGATCTCGCGCGTGTGGACGAGGCGGGTGCCGCCGGAGCTCATGCGGGTGCGGCCGATGGCCTGGGAGACTTCCGTGCGGCGCTTGGCAGCATCCAAAATGATGCGGTCCATGCGGTTGATTTCTTCGCGATACTGCTGGATCTCCGCATCAGAAAGGGGATCATCCGTGCCTGAAGGCGTGCGGATATCCAAGCCATTATTGACGATGTCCTTTTTATCTTCTGCGGTCATAAAACCATATTGTGCCACCCGCTCGTGCAAAAGGAAATAGCAGCTCGCACGGCGGATACGGGGCGTGTCCAGTGGGGCTAGTAGGTTGGTAGGCATTATGAACGAAAACTCTCCTTTTAGTCTTTCCCCGTCTACCGGCGGTGCACCCGCCCCAAGCCCCTTCGGTGGCTTCGGCGCACCGCGCGGGGCGAGCCCGCACCCCGAATCCTCTGATGCTTTGACCGAGGGCCTTAACCCACAGCAGCTTGAGGCCGTAACCCACTCTGGCAGCCCACTGCTCATTGTGGCCGGCGCCGGTTCCGGCAAAACCGCCGTGCTTACCCGGCGTATTGCTTATCTCATGCGCCACCGTGGGGTGAATCCGTGGGAGATCCTCGCCATTACCTTTACCAATAAGGCCGCCGCGGAAATGAAGGAGCGCGTGGGCGGATTAGTGGGCCCTGTGGCCGAGCGCATGTGGGTATCTACCTTCCACTCCATCTGCGTGCGCATCCTGCGCCAAAACGCGCAGCTTGTGCCAGGCCTTAATACCAACTTCACCATCTACGATGGCGATGACGCCCGCCGGCTTTTGTCCATGATTGCCAAGGACATGCAGCTGGATCTGAAAAAATACACCCCGCGCGTGCTGGCCAATCAGATTTCTAACCACAAAAACGAACTCATCGGTCCTGAATCCGCGCTGGAGAAGGCGCAGCAGACCAAAAACCCTTTTGAGACCACCGTGGCCCAGGTCTATGCCGAATACCAGCGCCGCCTGCGCGCGGCCAACGCCGTAGACTTTGATGATCTCATCGGTGAGGTGGTGCGGATTTTCACCCAGCACCAGCAGGTGGTGGAGTTTTATCGGCGGCGTTTTAAGCACGTGCTTATCGACGAGTACCAGGACACCAACCACGCCCAGTATGCGCTGGTTGCCGCGCTCGTGGGCAGGGGAGAGCTCGGCCCTGACGCGCCCGAGCTGTGTGTAGTGGGCGATTCCGATCAGTCCATTTATGCCTTCCGTGGCGCGACCATCCGCAATATTCAGGAGTTCGAGCGCGACTATCCGCAGGCGCATACCATCTTGCTGGAGCAGAACTATCGCTCCACCCAGACCATTCTCAATGCGGCCAACGCCGTTATTGCTAAAAATGAGAACCGACGCGAGAAGAACCTGTGGACCGCCCATGGTGAGGGCGAGCAGATCGTGGGCTACGTTGCCGATAACGAGCACGATGAGGCACGGTTCATCGCCTCCGAGATTGATTCCTTGGCGGATAAGGGGCGCAGCTATTCCGATATCGCGGTCATGTACCGCACCAATAACGCCTCCCGTTCGCTGGAAGATATCTTCATCCGCTCCGGAATTCCCTACAAGGTGGTCGGTGGAACGCGCTTTTATGAGCGGCGTGAAATCCGCGATATGGTGGCCTACCTGCGCATCCTGGATAACCCGGACGATACGGTGAGCCTGCGCCGCATTATCAATGTGCCCAAGCGCGCCATTGGGGATAAAGCACAAGGGCACATTGCCCTCCATGCAGAAAACCACGGCATTAGCTTTGGCAAGGCGCTTGCCGATGTCCCTCGTGGCGAGGTTCCTGGCCTTGGCACCCGGGCCATTAACGCGGTCACCAAATTCAACGAGATGATGGAGGGTATCCGCAATCAGATCCCGTCCATGCGCGATGAGGTTACTGGCCAGCCGGATTTGGGTGAGCTGCTCACCGCCATTTTGGATGCCACGGGATACAAGGCGGAATTGGAAAACTCCAACGACCCGCAAGATGGCGCGCGCCTCGATAACTTAAACGAGCTGGTATCGGTGGCACGCGAATTTACCTCAGAGGCCGCGAACCAGCTGGCCGCATCTGGTGCAGATGCAGTGGATCCTTCCGAGTTAGTGGAGGAGGGTGAGGCCGCGCCGGGCTCGCTGCAGGCCTTTTTGGAAAAGGTGTCGCTGGTGGCTGATGCTGACCAAATTCCGGATTCTGAGACCGGCGTGGTCACTATGATGACTCTACACACCGCAAAGGGCCTCGAGTTCCCCGTGGTCTTTTTGACCGGCTGGGAGGATGGCCAATTCCCGCATATGCGCTCACTCGGTGACCCGAAGGAGTTGAGCGAGGAGCGCCGCTTAGCCTATGTGGGCATTACTCGTGCCCGTGAACAGTTGTATCTCACCCGTGCCATCTTGCGCTCGGCTTGGGGCAACCCGGTGACTAATCCTGCCAGCCGCTTCCTCGGCGAGGTCCCTGCAGACCTCATCAACTGGCAGCGCGAAGACTCCGATAGTTCCTTAACCGGTGCGTGGGGCGAGGACGATTACCAATATGGTCGTTCCTACGGCCGCGACTGGTCTGGGTGGGGCAGAGGTGGATCCCGCGGTGGCCAGCGCGCTGCGTCTTCCCCATCGCAACGCACTAGCAAGCCGGCGGCAACCTCAATGCCTAAGAACAATAACCTCAACCTGGCCGTGGGTGACCGTGTCAATCACGCTAAGTACGGGCTCGGTACCGTCATTGAGACGTCCGGCACCGGTAAGCGTGCCACGGTCACCGTGGACTTTGGTTCTTCCGGTAAGGTCCGGCTGATGCTCATCGGCGGAGTGCCGATGGAAAAGCTCTAGACCGTAATGCCGCGCTCGTTGAACCAGGAGACTGGGTCAACGGGTGCTCCTCCACCTGGGTGAATCTCAAAGTGGAGGTGTGGGCCGGTGGAGTGTCCGTCGTTGCCAATGCCGGCGATTTCTTGGCCCGCGGTAACGTGGTCGCCCACATTTACCTTGAGCTGGTCTGCAGACATGTGGCCGTAGACGGAGATGGTGCCGTCATCGTGCTGGATGCGGATCCAGTTGCCAAAGCCCTGTGCTGGCCCGGAGTTGATGACGGTGCCATCCATGACCGCGTGAATCGGGGTACCCACGGAGTTGGCCACATCGATGCCGTTGTGCATCGTGCCCCAACGCTGGCCGAAGCCGGAGGTAAGGGTGCCGGAGGTAGGAAAGACCACTGTATTGCCCGCGGAGTCCTTGCCGCGCTTCGTGGTGAGTCCGGAGTGATTTCCCTGGGGAGCGAATGCTTCTTTCAATCCCGGTACAGAACCCGGATCCAAGACAATATTTACTCCGCCGGATTCGTTTCCATCTACCTGCGGGGTAGCCTCGCCGTTGAGAACGCCTACGGTAGTGGTGGCCAAGCCAACGAGGGCGTCGACCACACCGGCGTTATCTACGTTCGTAGCGGAGGGCTCAGAAGAGCCGTCCGATACGTCCACGCTAGCCACTGGCTCTGCAGCAAAAGCGGTGGTGCCGGTAGCAAGTACGGTGCCGAGCGTAACGATGCTCAGCGCCACGTTCTTGCGTGCGCGGTTCATGCGCTTCATATCTTTAGTCCTTTTCATGGCTTGCATGGTCTCGGGACGCTTGCGCCCTACTGAGGGCGGCGTCTTGCAACTGCCAACCGCGACACGCCGAAAGCTGAAATGCTTGCGTTCGAAATCGCTCGTGGCAACGAGTTAAAAGTTAGCCCGCCTGAACGGCCTGCGCAATCTTAAAAAACGCTGGTAACAGCGGGAAAAATTCGAAATTATTCGAACATGCCAGCTTGTTGCGCGTGTTACGAATGTGGCTAGAGTGGCGTGTGTAAAGTGTTGGTTTAGGGACTGGGGGTAGACTTCGGGGGTGGGTATGTCGCTCTGGAAATGGCGTGTTGCGTTCAAACCCAGTGATTAGCGGAAAATGTGCATTTACCTGCGACAAGGCTGCGCGCTGGACTTGCCTGTGCGGCGCAATTTGTGTCTAGGTCCGGTGGTGGAGCGCTTGTCTCGACGGGGCTTGCCCTTTGTTGGAGGCGCAATGGGAAGGCTGCAACGCACTTGAGTCGTCTTGGGGAAGGTTGGCTGCAGCCGCGGTGGTCGGGAGCCGTCGCTGGTGTCTTTAGGGCAATTGTGGACATGAAAAAGCGCCGCAGGAAAGCCACTGCGGCGCTTAACAAGAAGGTGTTGGGGTGGGGGCCTTAGAGGTCGATGCCTCGCTCAGCCAGCCAAGGCTGCGGATCGATTGCCTCGCCACCGTTCGGGTGAACTTCGAAGTGGAGGTGGGAGCCGGTGGAAAAGCCCATCGAGCCCATGCCGGCGATCTTCTGGCCGGCATGCACGTGCTCGCCAACGGCCACGTCAAGAGTTTGCATGTGACCATAAACGGTCATGGTGCCGTCGTCGTGCATGATGCGGATCCACTGGCCAAAGCCGGAAGCTGGACCGGAGTCGATGACCGTACCATCCATGACGGCAAGGATTGGGGTGCCGGGAGAGTTGGCGATGTCGACGCCCTTGTGGAAGGTGCCCCAGCGCATAGCGAATGGGGATGTGAATGCGCCTTCGGCAGGGCGGGCAACGGAAGGTGCGCGAGCGGCTTCGTCAGCGGCGGCGCGCTCCTCGGAAGCCTGGATGGCCTTGTTGAGCTGATCGGATAGATCTGCAACCGGCTTTGCTTCAGCTACGTTGAGGATCTGCGGAGCGGTATCAACGGGGGCCTCAGCAGCATCCTCAACCTGGGTGGAATCAGAGGCGAGCTCGAAGTCAACGGACTGCGTCTTGGTGGTGGCCGCGTCATCAGACTGGATGTTTGCGGCGGCTGCGCCACCTACGCCGGCGGTGGATATGGCACCTGCCGCAACCGTCATTACGGCGATGCGGCCCTTCGCGGTCTGCGAGGTGACAATCTTGCGATGGCGACCGGCGCCACGCTGAACTTTGCTTCGCATTAGGTCTTCTTTCGTCTTTTTCACAATCTGCGCAATCTGAGTGTTACGTCCCCACCGAGTTAGTTACGAGATTGTGACCTTCTTGTTACCAACGAGATGTAACAGTAGCGTCTCGAAAAGATAACAGCAACCCAAATTAAGAAATTTTTAGGCGTTGCTCGAGGGAATTGCCCACGAGCAGGCAACATAATCCGAATGGCATATTATTACTGCGACCAAGATCCCACTCGGGCTGCGTGTGGGTCATATAAAACCGATGACTTTCCATTCATGTTACTGCAGCCAGAGTTAAAGGTGTGAAACCAGGGTAGATTTTATACTCCTAATATATATGTGTGGTCAAGGTGCAGGGGTGTCGCCGGTGATTTTATGGCTACCTCGTCGCGCCACCCCAGATCTGCTGCCGGAAAGTGGCAAAGTGGACGCCGATGAACAAAAACACCAGCCCCCATTCTCGGTCAACGCCCCGCCCGCGTAGCCAGGCGCGGGGCAGGACGGTGCGCACGGAGCGCACCCCACGCGCGCCCCATCCCAGCGGGGCCCGCCAGCCCTCTGGATCGGCGCAACGTGTCGCCCGAAAGGCCGGATCTAAAGCCAAAGCGCGCCGTACTCCTGCGCCGCTGACTAGGGCAGGCCGCATCCGACGCATGCTTATCACGGCGGCAGTGCCCAACGTGGTCATTGTCCTTATCATTATGGCCATTGCCCTCGGTGGTCTTATGCTGGCCGGCTCACCCATGGCGTGGTGGTACACCATCGTGGCGGAGTCATGGATGGTCTTTAACCTCGCGCCAGTTTCGGCGGCCGAAGTGCACATGTCTTTCTTGCCCGCCTTACCCGCGCTCATCTTGGCTGCGGTGGTGGCGGTCCGCGTGCGCAACGCGGTTAAGCACAAGGTCAGCGTCAAAGACTTGCTTATTCTTCTCAGCTGCGTACTTGGCGTGCCAGCGGTTTTTACCATCATCGCCTGGCTGATGCTTTGGGACGCGGGCAAGGTCTATGATGTCTCCCCGCCTAACCTGGCACAGGCATTGCTGCGGGTTATCGTCCTACATCTTGCTGCCATGGCAGCCGGTATGGGCTCGCGCTTGTGGCGGGCATTGGCCAAGCGTTATGGGGTGCCGCGCCAGATTGTCGACGCCACTCAGATCGCCCTTCGCTACCTCGGCTACCTAGCCATTGGCGCCGCCGTAGTCTTTGTGGTGGTTTTCCTCCTCAATATTTCTCGCCAGGGCGAGATGATGGACGAATATCCCAGGGTCTCCGGTCTAGGTGTGGCCGGGCTAGTGCTAGTGAGCCTGCTATACATTCCCAATGCCATCGTCAGCACCGCTGCGGTGGTGGTGGGCTCAGAGTTTTCCATCGGCGAAGGTTCGGTCAGCCTCTTTAGTGCCCACCTCGTGCCGCTGCCACCGCTGCCGATTACCGGTGGAATCCCGGCCTCCGCGCCTAGCTGGGCCGTAGTGCTTCTACTTGTCCCGCTCGGCGCCGCAATCTACGCCTTATATAAAAAGCGGCCAAGCTTCCAGGACGTACTAGTAGCCACGGTGGCCTCCGCGGTAGTCATGTTTATTGCCTGCTACCTTGTCAGCGGCGACCTTGGCTACTACGGCGCCACCGGCCCGAATCTATGGACCGCCGCAGGCCTAACCGCCCTGTGGATGGCCGTTTTCGGCAGCGCCGTTGCCGCAGGTTTTGCCTTTGTGGCATGGCGCGCGGCGCGCACGGCACGTGTCACGGCCCCTGATACTCCCGATTCGGATGCCGCTGAAGACGACGCCCCTGAGGCCGTCGCTGAAGCCGACGAGACCCCAGTTGAACCGGAGCGCGAGCCCGTTACCGATCCGGAGATCGTTGACGCCGAAGTAGTTGAGGACGAGCCCGATGACGCCGCCCCTGACGCAGCCGCGGATGGGGAAGAAGGCACCCCGGCTGAGGATGCGGCGAAGCAGCAGGAGGAACCGGAGGAATCTGAGAAACACGAGGAATCGGACGAACCTGAGGACGCTGAGGAGAAGAAAAGGGGCGTCGCCAAGCCGGTTAGCCAACAGCTCAAGGGCCAAATGGGGGAGAGCGAGCAGGCTTCCTCGAGCGAAAATTCCTCCGCGGAAGGGGAGAGAGGCTAGGCTATAGCGCGTGACTTCACCGATGCCTCCGCGCTATACCGCTGACCCTGAACGCCTCCGAGTGGTGGTGCTCGTTTCTGGAACGGGTTCCCTGCTGCAAGCCATCGTGGATGCCCAAGCAGGGCACTACCAAGTGGTAAAGGTGGTGGCGGATAAGGAATGCCACGGTATTTCGCGCGCACAGGACCACGGGATCGATACCGAGGTCGTGGCGCTGGGTGCCGATCGCGCCGAATGGAATCAACGTCTGGTTGACGCAGTAGATGCTGTGCAGCCAGACGTTGTTGTTTCTGCGGGCTTTATGAAGATCCTGGGAAAGGAATTTCTCGACCGCTTCGAAGGCCGCACCATCAATACCCACCCGGCGCTGCTGCCTGCCTTCAAGGGAGCGCACGCCGTGCGCGACGCCTTGGACTATGGCGTGAAGATCACCGGCTCTACCGTCCATTTTGTGGATTCGGGAGTGGATACCGGACCCATCATCGCGCAGCGATCCGTAGCCATCATGGCGGACGATGATGAGTCCACTCTCCACGAGCGCATCAAACAAGTAGAGCGCGATCTCATCGTGGAGGTACTGCGCGCAGCAGACGTCCACAATGAGGAACTTATTATTCAACTCGCAGACTAAGACTTTTCGAAAGGCTTAATCCTCCTCATGAGCGAAGACCGCAAGCAGGTAAAGCGCGCCCTTATCAGCGTGTACGACAAGACCGGGCTGGAGGATCTAGCCCGCGCCCTCGATAAGGCTGGCGTGGAAATCGTCTCCACCGGCTCCACCGCGAAGAAGATCGCTGACCTAGGCATCGAGGTCACTCCGGTAGAAAAGCTCACCGGCTTCCCGGAGTGCTTGGAAGGCCGCGTCAAGACGCTGCACCCGCGCGTGCACGCCGGCATCTTGGCCGATACCCGCAAGGAAGATCACCTCAACCAGCTCTCCGAGCTCGAGGTAGAGCCTTTCCAGCTCGTCGTGGTCAACCTGTACCCCTTCCGTGAGACGGTGGCCTCGGGCGCGGACTTTGATGGCTGCGTGGAACAGATCGATATCGGCGGCCCATCCATGGTGCGTGCGGCCGCCAAGAACCACCCGTCTGTTGCCGTCGTCGTGGATCCTTCCCGCTACGACGAGGCCGTGGAGGCCGTGAACAACGGTGGCTTTACCCTAGAGCAGCGCCGCGGCCTGGCGCGCGACGCCTTCCTGCACACCGCGGATTATGATGCGGCCGTCTCCGCGTGGTTCGTGGATCAGCTCAGCGAGGAGGGCCAAACCACCCCGCTGCGCTACGGCGAGAACTCTCACCAGGCGGCGACCGTCACCCGCATCGGTTCCAAGGGCCTTGCCAATGCCACCCAGTTCAATGGCAAGGAGATGAGCTACAACAACTACCAGGATGCGGATGCCGCGTGGCGCGCCGCATGGGATCACGAGCGCCCCTGCGTTGCGATTATCAAGCACACCAACCCCTGCGGCATTGCCGTGTCCGAGGAGTCCATCGCCGCCGCCCACCGCGCCGCCCACGCGTGCGACCCAATGTCCGCCTTCGGCGGCGTGATTGCCGTCAACCGCGAGGTCACCGTAGAGATGGCCGAGCAGGTCAAGGAGATCTTTACCGAGGTCATCGTCGCGCCTTCCTATGAGGACGGCGCCATCGAGGTGCTTAAGGCCAAGAAGAACCTGCGCGTGCTGCAGGCAGAGCACGAAGACCAGCACGAGGAGCGCAAGTACATCTCCGGCGGTGTGCTCACCCAAGAGCCAGACACCTACCAGGCCGAGGGTGATAACCCGGCCAACTGGACCCTGGCTGCGGGCGAGGCCCTCAACGAGTCCGACTTGGCTGAGCTCGAGTTCGCCTGGCGCGCCGTGCGCGCGGTGAAGTCCAACGCCATCTTGCTGGCCAAGGACAATGCCACCGTGGGCGTGGGCATGGGCCAGGTCAACCGCGTTGACTCCGCCAAGCTGGCCGTCGAGCGCGCCAACACCTTGGCCGATGGTGCCAACCGCACCGAGGGCTCCTTCGCCGCTTCTGACGCCTTCTTCCCATTCGCCGATGGTTTGCAGGTGCTTCTCGACGCCGGCGTTAAGGCCGTTGTCCAGCCCGGCGGCTCCATCCGCGACGAAGAAGTCATCGCGGCAGCGAAGGAAGCCGGCGTTACTTTGTACCTGACCGGTACCCGCCACTTCGCGCACTAGCCTAAGCTAAATGCCATGACATTCCCTATCCGCCGAGCCTGGGGCCCGGCAGCCGCCCTTATCGCCTGCGCGCTCACCCTGAGCGCCTGCGGCGACGAGGACGCGGCGAATAATTCCCCTACTTTTGTCAACACCGAGGCCCGCGGCACGGCAGATCCCCTCTACGGAAAAGAGACCACATCCGCAGCGCCCGCGGCCTCACCCGCACCACCGGCTGCCTCGTCTGCGCCTTCCTCCTCCACGGAGCCACCGGCCGCGGCCCCTTCCGGTGATGTCCAAGCCGTGCTTGACCGCATCGTGGCCGAACACGGCGATGTGGGCATCGCGGTCTCCGATGGCAGGACCACCGTCGAAGCGGGGCGCACCGCTCCCGAAGCCGCGTGGTCAACCTCCAAGGTGCCCGTCCTCATCGCGGCGAATCGCACGGGTGCGGCCGATAGCCAGCTAGTGTCCTCTGCAATCACCTACTCCGATAACGAGGCCGCCAAGGCCGCGTGGGCGGGGCTAGGGGAGGGCACCGCAGCCGCGCAGGCCGCACAAAGCGTCATCGCGGAGGCGGGCGATACCGCCACCCAAGTTCAATCCCAGGTCACCCGTCCGGAATTTACGGCCTTTGGCCAAACCATGTGGAGCGTGGGTAACCAAGCAAAGTTCATGGCCGGGGTGCGCTGCGTTGAAGGAGCCCAGCCGATTATCGACGCCATGGGTGTCGCCGATCCCGCCCAAGCCTACGGCCTGCGCACCCTACCGGGCGCCTTGATGAAGGGCGGCTGGGGCCCGAGCCCCGCCGGCGCCTACGACGTGCGGCAGATGGGCATTGTGCAGCTGGGCGGGCACGACGTCGCCGTGGCGCTGATTGCCTCGTCTCCTGATGGCCAGTACGCCTCCACCCAAACGGTGCTTACCTCCATGGCCGAAGCCCTAGCGCAGGCCGAAACCCAGTGGCCCAGCCCCGCCTGCTAAGCCTGTCAGTAGAAAGGAAAACTCATGACTTCTCGCTTAAGCCTCCGCCCGATTATTGCCGCAGGCGTCGTTCCGCTCGTGGCCGCCAGCCTCGCGCTGAGCGGTTGCAGCGACTCCACGGACGAAAACGCCCCGAGCTTCAAAGGCGAGGGTAGCGGCATGACCACGGTGAATAACTCCGACAAAGAAGAGGAGAACGCTGAGGAAACTACGGCCGCCCAAAAGACCGTAACCAAGGAAGAGGAAGCCCCAGAGGAACCGCCGGTAGTCACGGTCACGCAGACGGAAAAGCAGGAGGCCCCGTCGTCCACCGGTGGGGGTCAGAAGACTGGTGTGGGAAACTACATTTCTGACTTCAATGAGTACGGATGGCTCGATGGCGGCTACGCCAACTGTCAGCGCTTTGAGCGTGCCTTGTTCGCTGGGTCTGGTCCTGACGGCAGGGTTATCATTTGCGAGACCGGAGGTGGCTACAAGTTCTATCGCTCGTCGATGTTTGATGGCCAGTTTGAATCGGGTGACGTTACCCAAGACGGCAATAACTACTACGTCAATGCGGATCCGTCGATCATTGTGGTGACGCCGAGTGGCGTAAGCGTGCGCGAGGGCGGCGGATTGGCCGCCACGGGCGAGTTCACGGAGTCGTGGCAGCGCTAACGCGGAAAACGAGGGGCTAGCGCGACTTCTTCTTGCGGTCGGCCGCAGCAGCGGCGGCCGCAGAGATGGAGTCGTTGCGATTCTTCAGCAGCTCCAAGGTAGTTTCCTCGGCGTTTTCGGGGACGGAGGCGCCGAGGACGGTCAAGGCGGCGTCGGCAAGCATGGCGGCAGTCTCCGGAACCGACTGGGAAGCGTCGAACGGAGGTGTGCCGTTATTGGGGCGCATTTCAATCACGGACAGCGCAATGTGGAAGGGCAGCTCCACGCGGGGGTCATCCTCGCCCACGATGGCGGCGGCGGTGGAGCGGAAATGGTTCTGCAGGCGGTCGCGTGACTCGTGATACTCGGAGAACTCCGGGGAATTGGCCACCGGCAGCTGATACAGGCGGCCCACGTTCCAGCCACTGGTGAGCAACAGACGCGACTCTGCGGCGACCAAAGACCACAGGCGCTGTGCCGGGTCCGCGTCGGTGCCCGCCAACTCATCGGCCAACTCCAAGGAGGGCTCGATGGTGGAATTGAGCAGCGTCAGGAAAATCTCCGTCTTGGACGGGAAGTGGTAGTACAGCGACGCCTGACGGATGCCCACCGCGTCTGCAATCTGGTGCGTGGACGTGGTAGCAAAACCCTGAGTAGTGAAAAGCTCAGAGGAGGCGTCCAAAATCTCCTCACGGGCGCTATTGCCCCTGCGCCGCGGGCTGTGTTTACGCGGCCTACCGACATTGCCTGCCATGCGGTGGGACGCCTCCTTTCACAAAAGAGAAATCGCTTTTAATAATCAACTGTACAATCTTATGCCCGACTAGGTACTGCTTCCGAATCCGCACCGTAGAGACTATTTATATTCTTCCGCCCGCCGGGAAATAGACTCAAACGCCGCCGAGACAATGCGGCACGCGGAGCCATAAGCAGTGCGGTCCAACGGGGGAGATCGCGCAGCGTGGCCGGGCGATCGCTAACGCCCTCATACCAACGGCGCAACTCTAACGCATAACCGGTGCGCCACGCTAGGTCCAAAGACTCTGCGTCTGCGGCGCTGAGGAGATCGCGTTCCACGCCAATCGCCAGGCGATCCACCGTCGGGCGCGGCCCCGGTGCCGCCCAGCGCGCGATAGCTGCAATGGGGGAGAGCAGCGTGGCCTTGATGTCTACCGCTGCATCGCGGTCCGGCAGCCCATCGACCATCTTGAGGGCAGGCGGACGCTGGGCCAAGGCTTCTTCCAGTAGTGCTTGTTCTCCGCCGTTTCCGAGGGGCAGGCCGGCGTCGACGCGCGCGGCGATGGAATCGGCGGCTGCGTGAGCTTGGAGACCGACATCGGCGAAGACGTCTTGGAGATCGGCATCGTCGCCCATCCACTCCACAGGCATGGACGGCAGCTGGTCGCCGCGGGCCGCAGCGCCGCTGAGGCGGACTGGGGAGTTGACCCCCGGGGAGCGAACAATATCCGTAATCAGCCGGGAATACCAGTGGGCCAATTCAATCTCATTGTCCTGGTGGGCGACCGCGTTGCGCAAGATATCTTGGGCCTCTGCGAGCAGTCCGCGGGCCGTAGCGCGGGACTGGCAGTGCGGGGCGAGCTCGGAAAGATCGAGTAGGGATTGGTGCAGGGCCATTGCTCACTGCCTTTCACTAGTGCGGGGCCGGTGCCTCCCCGCCGGCTGCGGGGTGCACGAATGCTTTCAATCTAACACTTCGGCTCTGTGATCCGGGCATGTGGGCCGGGTGGAAGGAGTGGGAGGGCCAAAACGACTTTCGCCGCCTGCCCTCGAGGAGGGAGGCGGCGAAAGCTTATGGTTCTTTTACCGTGTCACACTTGCCAGCGGCAAAAGTGCGCTGTTGATACCCAGCTACTGTTTAGCGGGTGGTGAACGGCAGGAGAGCCATTTCGCGTGCGTTCTTGACTGCGGTAGCAACCTGACGCTGCTGCTGCGGGGTCAGACCGGTGACGCGACGGGAACGGATCTTGTGACGATCCGAGATGAACAGACGCAGAGTCTTGGTGTCCTTGTAGTCCACCTTCTCGATGCCCTCAGCCTTCAAAGGGTTCTTCTTTGGGCGACGGCTCTGCTCCATACGGAACTTCTTTTGGTTATTGCGCTTATTAGCCATTGTGCAATTACCCCTTTACCAGCTGGACTTACGAACGCCCGGCAGCTCACCACGGTGAGCCATGCCGCGCATACGGACACGGGACAGGCCGAACTTGCGGAGGTAACCGCGTGGGCGGCCATCGGCAGCGTCACGGTTACGTACGCGGGCTGGGGAAGCGTCACGAGGCTGGCGGTTCAGCTCGAACTGAGCCTCCAGGCGCTCCTCATCCGGGGTGTTCGGGTTCTTAATGATCTTCTTGAGCTCAGCGCGACGCTCCGCGTAGCGGGCGACGATTTCCTTGCGCTGCTCGTTCTTAGCGATCTTGGACTTCTTAGCCATTGATTATCGCTCCTCGCGGAATTCGACGTGCTTGCGGGCAATCGGATCGAACTTCTTCAAGGTGATGCGATCCGGGTTGTTGCGCTTATTCTTACGGGTCACGTAGGTGTAACCGGTGCCCGCAGTGGACTTAAGCTTGATGATTGGGCGGATATCGTTACGTGCCATACTTAAATCTTCTCCCCACGTGCGCGAATCTTAGCCACAACGGACTCGATGCCATCGCGGTCGATGATCTTCATGCCCTTGGTGGAAACATTCAGGGTGATGGTACGGCCCTCAGAGGGCAGGTAGTAGCGACGACGCTGCACGTTGGGGTTCCAACGGCGCGAAGTGCGGCGGTGCGAGTGCGAGACCTGCTTGCCGAATTCCGGCTTGCGGCCCGTTACCTGGCAAATAGCCGACATGGGTCTTCTTTCTCCTAGCCGCCCACATCATGGCTATAGACAATGAAGCGCCGACTGCCGTGTGAGGGTGGCAGTGCTCAAAAGTGAGGTGTGAGCGGGTGCGGCGCCATTGTCAAACACCAGTAGACGGGGCGTAAAACGTATATTTTGACAACAGCAAGGGAAAATCTTACAGCCTCGGACGCGAATTACCTAATCGCTATCTTGCTGTGGCAAGTGAGCCGTTTGCCGTGCTGGGGTGGTGTTTGCCTGTGGGGTGCCGCCAAGCGTGATGCAAGAAACGTGAGTGAAATGTGTGGTCGCCGCTGGTCGGGGATTTCGTATATGGGTTAGTTGACTGTAGGATAATTCAGGTTGTTGACCCGTGCCACGCGGCGCGCGGTTAACAGAGTGAAATTTGTACGTCCCAACTCGGGCACGATCCTCACTAAGCGTGTGGAACCGACCCGTAGTCCAACCCTGAGGGAATATATATGAAGAAAGATATTCACCCGGATTACCACCCGGTAGTCTTCCGCGATGCTGGTACCGGTCACTCCTTTTTGACCAAGTCCACCGCTTCCTCCGACCGCACCGTTGAGTGGGAAGACGGCAACGAGTACCCCCTGATCGTCGTTGACGTTACCGCTGAGTCCCACCCGTTCTGGACTGGTGCACAGCGCGTTATGGATACCGCCGGCCGCGTCGAGCGCTTCAACCAGCGCTTCGGTGGCATGGCACGCCGCAAGAAGAAGAACGCGTAAGGAGGAGAGTAGAAAATGGCAACTCCTAAGTTTAAGAAGTCCCGTGCGAACACCCACGCACGCCGTTCCCAGTGGAAGGCTGACAACGTAGCCCTCCAGGAAGTCACCATCGACGGCCAGACCGTTCGCATCCCGCGCCGCCTGGTTAAGGCTGCCAAGCTGGGCCTGGTTGACGTAGAGCAGTTCTAAGCTCGCTCTTAAATCTCCCCGTCCGCTCTCCTTAGAGGGCTGGGCGGGGATTTTTTAGCTTTAGAAACCTCCTATAAGCATGTTTTAACCGTATTTGGGGGGCTATGGGGGGTAAATATTTCTCTTAACTTCATGAAGTTGACTGCCATCAGTAATAATTAGGACTATGAAAATCCTTGTGGTGGATGATGAACAAGCCGTCCGCGAATCGCTACGCCGTTCCCTACGTTTTAACGGCTACGAAGTGCTGACCGCTAACGACGGCCTGGAAGCCGTCGAGACGGTGCGCGCTGAGAATCCAGAATTGTTGATTCTGGACGTCATGATGCCCAACATGGATGGCCTTGAGGTATGCCGCACCCTGCGCAGTGAGGGTTGGGACCGTCCAATCCTCGTGCTGACTGCGCGCGATGGTGTTTCGGACCGTGTGGCTGGCCTCGATGCCGGCGCGGATGATTACCTGCCAAAGCCATTCGCATTGGAAGAGCTCTTGGCCCGCGTGCGCTCCTTGGTACGGCGTGCCTCTGCAGATTCCATCGCGGCTGAAGCCCCGGTGGAAAGCAAGCTCAGCTTCGAGGACCTTGAGCTTGACGCCGATACCCGCGAAGTAAGCCGCGGTGGCCGCGCCATTTCCTTGACCCGCACCGAGTTTGCGCTGCTGCAATTGCTGATGGAAAATCCCCGCAAGGTTCTCTCCCGCAGCAAGATCCTGGAAGAGGTATGGGGTTACGATTTCCCTACCTCCGGCAATGCTCTCGAGGTCTATATCGGCTACCTGCGTAAGAAGACCGAGGGCGAGGGCGACGCTCGCCTCATCCACACCGTCCGTGGTGTGGGCTATGTTTTGAGGGAGTCTAATCCGTGATTTTAAGGAAGCCCGCTTCCCTTGCGGTGGCTTCCGGGAAAGCACAGTCCACCCCTCTTACCGAGTTCTCTGATAGTCAGGGGAGTTGGGCTTCACGGGCGCCACTGCGGTGGCGCCTTGCTACTGTTACTGGCCTTGTGGTGGCCGTAGCCGTTGCCTTGATGACGTTGGCAACGTATTGGGTAGTTTCTATGTCCCTTACCGCCTCCGTCGATGACCGCTTGGAGGCCAAGGCCGATGTCTTGTTGCGGCAAAGCCAAGACCCGCGGTTCATGGATAACGTGGACCAGGAAATCGAGGACTTTAAGTCCTATAACCCTGGCACCCGTGTAGCCCTATCACCGCCCTCCATGAGCTTTTCCTACGGCGACACCATTCCTGTGGGCGGGGACTTCCACCGGACGGAGAATTACACGGAAACTTCCGTGCGTACCGTCGGCGGCGAGCGGGTGTTGGCCAAGCGTCATGATCTCGGCTCTACCGTGGTCGTCGCTCAGTCTCTCGCATCTACGCAAGAGCTCATAGCCATCTTGGGCACGGTGCTACTGATTATCGTTGCCCTTGGTATCGTGCTCGCCATTTTTGCAGGCCTCATCGTGTCCAAAACCGGTATGCAACCCATCGCCCGGCTGAAGCGAGCGGTGGATTACGTGACGCAGACCAACGACCTGCGTCCTATTGAGGTCTCCAATAACGACGAGATGGCGCAGTTGACCACCTCCTTTAACCAGATGCTGGAGGCACTGCAGGAATCCCGTTCGCAGCAGTCTCAGTTCGTAGCCGATGCTGGACACGAGCTAAAGACCCCGCTGACCTCTATGCGTACCAATATTGAGCTTTTGATGATGCTCAATCGCGCCGGTGGTGGCTTTGGCATGAGCGATGAGGACCGCAAGGACCTCGAAGATGACGTCATGTCCCAGATGAATGAGCTCTCCACCTTGATTGGAGACCTCGTTGATTTGGCGCGCGAGGACGGCAATGAGCGCGAACCGGAACCGGTTGACCTTTGTGAAGTCATGATGGCTTCGCTGGAGCGTGCGCGCCGCCGCCGTCCCGATGTGGAGTTCTTGGTGCGCTTTATCCCGTGGGAGCTGGACGGCGACCCCTTCGCATTGGGTCGTGCCACGCTTAACCTCATGGACAATGCGGCTAAGTGGTCGCCGGCAACTGGCACGGTGCGCGTATCCATGGAGCAGCTATCCTCCCACGAGGTGCGCCTGCGCTTTGATGATTCTGGGCCTGGCATTGCTCCGGAGGAGCGGGAGAAGGTCTTTGAACGCTTCTACCGTTCGGCGGAAGCGCGTTCCATGCCGGGATCGGGCTTGGGCTTGGCCATTGTGAAATCGGTAATTGAACGCCACGATGGCACGATCAAGATCCGCGAGTCTAATGATGGTGGCACCCGCATGGAAGTCATCTTGCCGGGCAAGCCTGTGCCGGGTGAGATTTTCGTGGACGGTTTGGCAGACCCGCATGAGGGGCTGCCGGGTGGTAAGGAAGACCCAAGCGACCGGGGTGAAATCTTTGCGCAGCGTTGGTTTAATCAGGGCTAGCGTACAAGCGTTTATACTGGTGAGGTAATACAGCAACCTTTCAGGAATTCCTAGTAGGTTGGCAGATCAGTATCAGTCTTGACCAAGCGAAGTGAGGCATAGTTTTCTCATGAACATGAGGAATGACGATTACCGCGGCTTTGATGGAAACTCCCCGGAGGGAGTGTCCCAGGAAGGTCCGGGTAGGGCCGAGCCGGTTCAGGGTGGTCCGAACTTTGGAGAAACCAACCAGCAAGATGCCGTGGCTGGCAATGCTGGACCCTACAGCGGCGACACTGGTCCTTATAGTGGCGCTGACGCGCAGGCACAAGAGACTGGCTCCTATTCACAAGGCTGGAATCAGCCGCGCGGCGGCGCACAAGGCGATGACCCACGAACACTAGGTTCGCTCGGGCCGTACCCGAACGGCCCACAGACCCAAAGCTTTAGCGGTCAGGGACAGGAAGGCCCGATGGTCACCCCTCTTCCTCCGCAGCCGGAGCAAAAGAAGAAAATCGGCTTGGGTGCCGCCACCGCTTTGGCGGCCGTTGCCGCCATCGCCGCAGGCTCGATTGCCGGTGCTGTGGTCGGTATGAGTTCCGGGGGAGGCAATAACGATACCTCTGTAGTCAATGAAGCCCTCAAGGCTGAGCCGGCCAACAATAGCACCGGTAAGGAACCGGAGCAGGGTTCCGTTGAAGAAGTTGCCTCTAAGGTTTTGCCGGCGGTGGTTTCTATCCAGACGATGACTCGTACTGGTGGGGCTGAAGGCTCCGGTTCTGTCATCTCCCCAGATGGTTATGTACTGACCAACCACCACGTGGTTGCCGGTGCTGAGCACGGTGGCATGATGCAGGTGACCATGAATGACGGCAGCAAGCATGAAGCTGACGTGGTGGCCTCGGATGCGAATACGGACGTAGCCATCGTGAAGATCAAGGACGTCAAGGACCTGCCCTTCTTGCAGTTCGGCGACTCCGATTCCGTTGCCGTGGGTCAAGAGGTGGTGGCCGTGGGCTCACCTTTGGGCCTGAACGCTACCGTGACCTCGGGCATCGTGTCGGCAAAGAACCGTCCCGTGCGCGCGTCCCAGGAGGGTGGCGAGTCCTCATTGATTGACGCCATTCAGACCGATGCTGCGGTAAACCCTGGCAACTCCGGTGGCCCGCTGGTGGATCGAGACGGCAATATCGTGGGCATGAACTCCATGATTGCTTCGCTGTCTAATGACTCCTCCGGCGAGGGCGGCTCCATTGGCTTGGGCTTTGCAATTCCATCCAACTTTGCCAAGCGCATGGCAGATGAGCTCATCAATGACGGCAAAGTTTCCCACCCAACCCTTGGCGTGAAGGTGCTAGCGCGCGACGACGGCAATGGTGCCCGCATCGCCGAGGTAGAGCCGGGCGGTCCAGCAGATAAGGCGGGCTTGAAGGATGGCGACATTGTCACCCGCGTCAACGATCGCCTGATTGAAAACGCTGATGCGCTCATCGCGGCGGCGCGATCGCAGGACTTTGGCGCGACGGTGACCTTGGAGGTTACCCGCGAAGACTCGGATGATTCTCGTCAGGTAGAGGTAACCCTCTCAGGCGAGTAAATTACTGTGCAAGACCTCATTAGGTGCTGAATGCGCCGTACCTCACCCCGCCATAAGGCCGTACTGCCTTAACTTAAGGAGAAAAATGCCAGATTCGCAGCACGATGTGACCGACTCCGCGCAGCCCGACAGCGCGAATAAGCGCGATTCCTTGATGGATGTTGCCGAACCCGATGATGCCTTCCTGTTGGCAAGCGAGCAGGAGGATAGCCTTGCCGCCCCGCGCCGCGGGCTCATCGTTATTGTCACCGATCATCCTGGTGAGCAATCCGATAGCACTTCGCAGCTGGTAAGCGAGTTGCTCGCGGAGGCTAATTTCCGCGTTGATGGCGCCATCGTGGTGCGTTCCAAGAAGTCCAAGATCCGCCAGGCCATTGAGACCGCCGTGGTCGGTGGCGTGGACTTGGTTCTCACCGTGGGCGGCACCGGCGTAGGCCCGCGCGATAAGACTCCGGAGGCTACCCGATCCGTCATTGACAAGATGGTCCCGGGCGTGGCTCAAGCTTTGCGTTCTTCTGGCCAAGCCTGTGGCGCGGTGGATGCCTGCACGTCCCGCGGCCTATCGGGTGTTTCGGGCTCTACCGTCGTGGTCAACCTCGCTTCCTCGCGTGCTGCGGTCCGTGATGGCATGGCTACCTTGGCGCCTCTGGTGCACCACCTGATTGATCAGCTGCAGCAATCGAGCGTCCAGTAATAGCAGGGCATTTTCTATGACGTCGCGGAGAAATCGCCGGCGAGTATTCCGCCAATCCGATGCTGCCGGCTATGACCGTAGTGCTGATAAGCCCGGAGTACCCGCTTCCCACGGTGTTGATGAAGAGAGAATCGTTACCGTCGATGACGCGGATTCGGTGGCGGCAGAGGGGGAGTCCGGTCAGCGCGATGAACAGTTCTACCGAGAAAATCAGCCCCCTCACTACGGCGGCTAGTGCTTAAGGCCGGCCGCAGGTAGGTAGCTACAGAGGTAAATAAAAGCCCGTGGTTTCTTCCGAAGAATGAAACCACGGGCTCTGTGCTGCGCAGGCAGCGAAGGAGGAATTAGGCCTGGTGGCGGCCGCCGCCGGTAGAACCGTAATCGGCGTCGGTAGCGCCGCGGGTGGAACCGTCAATTCCGGTACCCGGGATGTCCTTATCGGAGACATTCTGGGCCTCGAGCAGGTCGCGGATTTCCGCGAGCAGTTCCTCGGAGGTTGGGGCAGGGGCCTCAGGGTCCACACCGTGGCGGCGCTTAGCGGCCTCGGTGAGCTTGTTGATCGGCATGACGATGAGGAAGTAGACCACTGCGGCGATGATGAGGAAGTTAATCGCTGCGGAGATGACGGCGCCGAAGTCCACGAAGGTGTTTTCGGCATCTGTGATGTGGAAGCCAACGGCACCAACCTCAGCGGAGCCAAGGGAATTGATGATCGGCTGGATGATGGAATCCGTCACGGACTTGACGATTGCGGTGAAGGCAGAACCAATGATGACTGCGGTGGCAAGTTCGATGACGTTGCCGCGCATGATGAAGTCTTTGAAACCCTTGAGCATGGTGATATGCACAAACCTTTCTGGGAATAACTAAGGGTAGTTAAAAACCATGGACACCGCGAAACATTAGTGCAGCCGGTAACCAACCACAACTGCTGTGTCTGAAAAGGTCTAGCTCTGCTGTGGGTGGGCGCGGTCACCCACAATAACGACTGTGAGTGGTTGGCTTAACGACGCCGCGGCTACATCATTGGCGTGGTCATGGGGCAGCGCGAGCAAAACGGTCGAGGAAGAGGCCTCGCCTTCGGCGCTGGAGGTTGACACCACGCGCCCGCCGGTGGCGATAACGCGCGCGGTGGGTGCGGTGGGCGCCTCGCCCTCTCCAACATCAGAAGGGGAGGAGGCGGCATCGACGGCGGTTACCACGTCCACGGTATCGCCATGGTGTAGGTGGGGGATGATGTCTGGCTCGGCGAGCTTGACCGGGATCATCCGCGCGGCCGCGTCTTCGGAGCCGCCCACCAAGCTAGAGACAAGTTCTTCTCCTAGAAGGCGAGCATCGGTAATCACTTCGCCCTTGCCGGCTGCGGCGGTAATAACGCGGCCGGTGAGTTCTTCTGGCTTTGCCGCTACCGCGGAATCGGGGATGGAGGAGGAAGGAAGGCGGGCCAAGTCGACGTCGGCAAGCGCCAGCTCCGCGCCCGCAGGCAGATCGCGGCTAAAGACGGGAACGCGCGGCAGTTCCTTGGCCGCAGATAAGGCCGAAGCCAGCGCGGCAATAAGAAGGGCCACCGCAATGGCGCGGCGCACTACAACGCCGCGGCGGTGGCCAGGGGTACGAAGGGTGGAAACGAGGCGGGGCATACGCGAAGTGGGCATACTCTTTTAGACTGCCCGAAACCGCGCATGGTTCCCGCACCCTAAAAACTAGAAGCGGGTGATGCCCTCTGCGGTGACGGCGGCATCAACCTTGCGGTCATGGTCCTCGGTAGGCAGCTCGTCTACAAACTCGGAGGGGTAGACCATGGCGAAAACCGGCGGCTTGCCGTGGGGAAGCGGCTCTAGCGCGCGGTCATAGTAGCCGCCGCCCTTGCCCATGCGGTTGCCCTTGGCATCCACCGCCATGGCGGGGGCGAGCACCAGATCGCACTCGGCCAGCACGCTGCTATCAAAGCTTGGGCCCTGGGGCTCATTCAAACCCAATGGGCTAGTGTGCATGGCTTCCTTGCCGCGGTATTCGGCAAAGGTCAGCGTGCCATTCTCGCCGGAAATTGGCAGGAGGACGCGGGAGACATGCGCCTTGAGCCACGGCACAAAGTCCGCACCGCCGGGCTCGGAGCCCAAAGGCCAGTAGGCGGCCACGGTCATGGACTCGGTGAGCTCGGATTCGAGATGCTTGCGCACGGCGGCGGTGAAAGCATCGTGGTCCTCGGAGGAAAGTTCGCGGCGGGCCTGGACCAAGCGGGCGCGCAGCTCGTTTTTGGCGGTGATGGAAGAGGTCATAAATAAATCATAACCCCGCGGCGTAGCGGTGCACGGGAAAATAATGTGGCGTTGTACGCTATTGTGCATGGCTATAGAACGCGAAGATTCCGCCCGCGGAATCACCACGGTTGTAGTTCCAGCGGCAGGTATGGGCACCCGATTTTTGCCCGCCACCAAGACGGTTCCCAAGGAACTGCTGCCCGTTGTTGATACTCCCGGCATCGAACTCATCGCAGAGGAGGCGGCCTCTGTCGGCGCGCGCCGCCTTGCGGTGATTACCGCGCCCGATAAGCAAGAAGTCATGCGTCACTTCGAGGCATTCCCCGAGCTGGTAGAGACCCTTGAATCCCGCGGCAAGGACGAGCAGGTGGCCAAGGTCAAGCGCGCCAACCAGATCATTCACCCCGTTGCGGTGGAGCAGGAAAAGCCGCTGGGCTTGGGCCACGCGGTGGGCCTTGCAGAAGAGGTGCTTGGGGAAGACGAGGATTCCTTCGCCGTCATGCTCCCTGATGACATTGTGCTGCCCGCCATCGTCATGGCGGATATGGCGCGTGTGCGCGCGGCATTGGGCGGCAGCGTGCTGTGCGCCTTCGAGGTCCCGCGCGAGCAGACCTACAACTACGGCGTCTTTGACGTGGAGGATACCGATGCCCCTGGCGTGAAGAAGGTCGTGGGCATGGTGGAAAAGCCGGCGGTAGAGGATGCCCCTTCTAACCTCGTGGCCACCGGCCGCTACCTTTTGGACCGCAAGATCTTTGATGCCCTGCGCCGTATTAAGCCGGGCAAGGGCGGCGAGCTGCAGCTTACTGACGCCATCGAGCTCCTCATTGAGGAAGGCGAGCCCGTCCACGTGGTAGTCCACCAAGGAAAGCGCCATGATTTGGGCAATCCCGGCGGCTATATCCCCGCCAACGTGGACTTTGGCCTGCGCGATGAAAAGTATGGTCCCACGCTGTATAAAGCGATTAAGAAAATCATGGCCGAGTATGAGGACGAGCACGGCCTAGCCTAGGGATTTTCCCAGTGGCCAAGGACGTGGAAGCGAAGAAAGGGCGGGCATAGACCTTATGCGTTCAGTTGATGACCAGTTGGCGCTGGTAACGGATGCGGCGACGACGCCGGAGCCGGTGCGCATCGGTATTTCCAACGCGCTGGGTTTGATGTGCGCCGAGCAGGTTCAGGCTAACCAGCCCCTGCCAGGCTTCCCACAAGCGGCCATCGATGGCTACGCCGTGCGCGCCGTCGATATCGGCGGCGAGCGGGGTCTGCGGGTGCGCCGCCACAAGGACCAGGAAGAACAGTCCGCCGAGGGCGAAGAGGATGCGGATTCCCCGCAGCCGGAGGTAGAGCGTTCCCTGCCCGTGGTGGGCGAGGTTCCGGCCGGCTCCAAGCAACCGCTGCGCCTGCAGCCTAAGCAAGCGGTGCGCGTATATACGGGTGCGCCATTGCCCACGCTTGCCGACGCCGTCCTGCCCCTCGAGTGGACCGACCGCGGCCGCAAGCGCGTTACCGCCCACCGCCCGGTGCGCTCTGGTGACTTTGTGCGCCGGGTGGGCGACGATATCCAGCCTGGCGATGTCGCCGTATCTTCCGGCACCGTTTTAGGGCCGGCCCAGATCGGCCTTCTGGCCGCGGTGGGCCGCTCAAAGGTGCTGGTGTATCCGCGCCCGCGCATCACCATCATCTCCTTTGGCCGAGAACTGGTGGACTTGGACCAAGAACCGGCGCTGGGCCAGGTTTTGACGTGAACTCTTATTCCTTGGCTGCCGCGGCCCGTGAAGCCGGGGCGGAGGTGCACCGCGTGGGCATTGCGGAGGGCGAGCCGCGCCGCATCCGCGAAGCGTTGGAAAAGCACATTGCCCGCAGCGAGGTGCTGGTTATCTCCGGCGCGGTGGGCGGCGCTGGCGCCGAGGCCATTCGCGAGATCCTCGACGATCTTGGTGATGTCGATACCTCCCGCGTGGCCATGCATCCCGGCTCCGTTCAGGGCTTTGGACTGGTGGGCGAGGAGCGCATTCCTACCTTCTTGCTGCCGTCCAATCCGGTGTCCGCGCTCGTGGTCTTTGAGGTATATATCCGCCCGCTTATCCGCTTGGCGCTGGGCAAGCGCAATGCGCACCGCCGCGTGGTGCGTGCGCGCGCGTTGAACCACATCGATTCCCGCCCCGGCCGGCGCGGCTTCATCCGTGCTCGCCTGATGCGCGATGCCGAAACTGCGGACTATTTGGTAGAAGGCCTCGGCGGTGCCGCAGGTGCCCCAGCCCACCTCTTGGCCGGCCTCTCAGAGGCCAACGCCATGATTCGCGTGCCGGAAGAGGTCACGGAAATCCGCCCGGGCGATGTGGTTGATGTGTTGTTTTTGACCCAGCGCAGCTAATGCTCGATCCTTTCGGCAATGCGGCGGATAGGTTCCGCCATCCTGCTACCGGCCCCACCGATGACATGCATCCGGGGTGGCCGGAATCCACTCCTATTGTCCAGCTTCCCTCCTCTTCTGTCTTTCCCTCGGGGGCGCGGATGCGTTTGCGCCCCCTGCTGCGTTCCGACGGCCACGAGTGGCGGCGTCAGCGCATCGACGATGAATGCTTCCTCCGCCCGGTCGAGCCGACCCAAGCCGCACCGTGGGCGGCGGCGCATAGCCAGCAGGCGTGGTGGAATCACCTGATGTACCTGCGCACCGCCGCGCGTGAGGCGCTGGTGATCCCGCTTGTCATTGAGGTGGAGGGAAAGTTCGCCGGGCAGGTGACCCTAGGAAATATTCAGCATGGCAGCATTCGCGATTGCTGGATTGGCTACTGGGTCTATTCCGCGGTTCATGGCGCCGGAGTGGCTACGGCGGCCACCGCCTTGGGCGTGGACCACGCCTTCGGGCGAGTGGGTTTGCACCGCGTGACCGCCACCTATCTGGAGCACAACCCGGCCTCGGGTCGCGTCTTGGCTGCCAACGGATTCCGGCATGAGGGGTATTTGCGGCGCAATCTGCATATCGACGGCGCGTGGCAGGACCACCACTACGTGGCGTTGGTGAAAGAAGACTTTGCCTCTACGGCGGTGGAGCGTCTCCGCCAAGCTGGACGGTTGGCGTGAAATAGCGTCCCAATCGCTGGGAATCCGACCTCATTTTTCACATAAGTCACAACATTGTAATTTGCGCGAATTTGGGGTGCTACGGTGCGGTTTCACCGTTTAAGGTGGAGTAATCATCTGTATTCAAGGGGAAGGTCCTTTTCGTGTCGACAGCTGTGCCGATTATCGCGATCATCGTGGTGTGGCTCTTCGTACTCGCACCGTGGCTACTGGGTAGGAATAACCGCCCAATGAGCCATACCGGTGAGGCCTTTGAAGATACCCGGGTCCTCTTTGAAGGAGATTCCGGCAAGGTCGCCGGCCGGCGTCGTCCGCGCCTGCGTGCCGGCGATGTCCACCGCCGTGACGATGAGGACGAGGCGGACTACGAAGTCGTCGAGGCTGCAGACGCTACCGACAGTGAATCCGATACCGAGGCCACCAAGTCCTCGTCGCGCTCCGTGACTATTGCCGGTGCCGCACGCCGGGCCAAGGCCCAACCATTCGGTACCGGCAGCCGTGCGTTTACTGCTGCATCTGCCTCCACCGCTGGTGAAGAATCCACGGAGCGGGCAGAAACCATCGACGGCGAATTGGTGGAAGAAGCGATTGCAGAAGAAGACGAGTCTGCAGTCGAGCCCCAGGCAGCTGCGGTTCCTGCTTCCCAGCAGGCTGATGCGGACAAGGAAGCCAACACCGCAGAGGCGGACGATGTCGATGACGTGCTCTTGGAGGACGAGGACGACGCCGCGGACGAGCCCACTAAGGACAAAGCCTCCGATGTCGCCGCCGCCGAGGCTGAGGTCTTTAGCGCCCCGGCTGTCTCTAGCGTGGCGAACGATGCCTATGCCTACGACGAAACCTATACCTCGCCGGTAGACCTCATGTATCCGGGCGCCGTTGACAAGGCCGAGGTCAATGAGGATGATTCCGTAGATGCTGCCAGCGCGGACGAGGTAGACGAGGCCGAGAGCTCCGAGAACCAAGCCGCGGCCACGGAAGCAGACGAAACCGGCATGGATACCGACTTGTCCGAGGACGAGGTCGAGTTCGCCCAGCGTCGCTTGGGCCGCGGTGGCTGGGACCCGGTAGCGGAAAAGGAAAAGTCTGCAACGCGCTACCAGCGCCGTCAGCGCACCCTGCTGGGGCTGGCCGTGGCCGTGGTACTCACGGTAGCCCTAGGAATCGTGGTCGGTGGCTGGACCTGGTGGTTGGCTGCCGTCGCCGGCGTGCTCACCGTGGCTTACTTGATCGCCCTTCGCTCTCAGGTACGCCAGGAACAGGCACTGATGCGCCGCCGCGTGCGCCACCTGCGCCGCGCCCGTTTGGGCGTGCGCAACGCCGAGGACGAAGAGCTAAAGATTCCGCGCAATCTGCGCCGCCCAGGCGCCGTGGTTGTGGAAATCGACGATGAGAGCCCGGACTTCGTGCACCTTCCGCTGAGCTATAGCGATGGTGAGGACGGCGACTTTGACGGCCCGCACGCCGGGCCCGATGGTTATGGCCGTCGCGATGACCTAGCGGCCCGCCGCGCTGGATAAGCGCGCGAGGCGGACTAGCTAGCAGCGCCGTGAAGCTCGTCAGCGCCCGCTGTCTGCGAGTTCGCGAGCGCGTTGTATTCCTGCGCTAGGCCATAATTCGGCACGCCGCTCTCCAGCCACACGCCGGAGGTACCGCGGCGATGGGAGCCGATAAGGTGCGTATCAATCATGCCGATGGCCTCCATGAGGGCGAAACAGGTAACCGGGCCAACGAAGCGAAAGCCTTTCTTCTTGAGTTCGCGGGACATGAGCTTGGACTCGTAGCTCTTTTTCGGAATATCCTCCATCACGGTGGGGTAGAGGTTCTCCGGAGGTTGGTAGGCCCAAATGAACTCTGCCAGCCCGCCTTCCTCGCGCAGGGCGATGGTCGCCTTGGCGTTATTAATCGCGGCGCGGATTTTGGTTTCGTTGCGGATGATGGAGGCGTCGCCAAGCAAACGCTCCACGTCCGCCTCGCCGAATTGGGCGACCTTGTCCGGATCGAAGTTGCTAAAGGCCGCACGGAAAGCCTCGCGCTTCTTGAGCACCACCGCCCAGGAAAGGCCGGACTGGAAAGACTCGAGGCTCAAACGCTCGTAGAGTCCAGCTTCATCGAAAATGGGCAGGCCCCATTCGGTGTCGTAATACTCCTTCAACATCGGCGAGGACATCGCCCAAGGCGGGCGGCCCAGACCATCATCGTCATAGACCAAGGTGGTGCGCTCTTCGGACTGCGTAGTTGGTTCGCTCATGGTGTGTTCTCCTTTTATCTTTTGTGCGTGGCTCCCATTGAAACAGCCCGCGCGGCCGAGTTCTTTTCCTTCCCCCACCAAAGGGCGAATTTCCCAGGAGCATGGGTGTAGTCCATTGCCTTCGCATCGGGTGAGGGGTTCAGGGTAATCTGTTCAGCATGAATAGACCTGCCGTACGCGATGCCGCACTGCTTATTTTTCGAGCGGTCCTCGGATTAATCTTTATCGCACACGGCGTGGACAAGATGTTTATGACCGGCATGGATGAAACCGTGGGGCAATTTTCCGCCCTGGGGGTGCCGCAGCCACAGCTTTCCGGCTATATCGCCGCCATAGGAGAAATGGCCGGCGGTGCATTCCTCGTTGTCGGTCTGCTCACCACCTTTGTCGCCGGGGCACTCGCATTGCTCATGGGGTGTGCCCTGTATTTCGTGCACCTGGGCCACGGGCTTTTTGCTGCCGATGGTGGAATCGAATACCCACTGGTATTGCTGTTATCCCTGCTGATGATCGTAATTTTTGGCTCCGGTAGAGCCAGCATGGACGGGGTGCTCAGCAATGTTGACGCATAGTCAGGTCCAAGCGGCTATCTCCGCGCACATGGACGGCGAAGATTCCGATCTATCTCAGGACGTCATCGATACTCACCTGGAAAGCTGCGCCGAATGCCGCGCTTTCCGTGACAAGGCGGCTGCGCTATCGCGTTCACTGAGCTTTGTGGAGCCCGTGGATTCCGGCATGGCGCCGCCCACGGATCTTTCTGATGTCATCTTGGCCGGCGTGGAGCCGGAATGGCGGCGTACCTCGAGCGCGCGCCAAGCTAACCTCACGGTCGCACGCGCCGCCATGGTGGTTATGGGTGCAATCTTTGCAATCTGGGCGGTGGTGCTCATCGTGCACGCCTCCGGGCTCGTACCGTTGGGCGAGGAAGGAAAGGTTCTGGATCCCACTGCGGATCCGGAGCGAGCCAACCTGCTGATGGAGGGCGCGGCAGTGCGCTTTGGCATGGCCTGTGGTCTTTTCTTCAGCGCTTGGCGCCCCGCGGCGGTCACCGGATTGCTCCCAGTCTCAGCGACCATGTTTGCCTTCCTCTTCGGCTTTGGCATGCGCGATATAGCGCTGGGTACCGTAACCATTGAGCAGGTGTATTTCCTTATCGCCACCGCGCTGGCGACTCTGAGCCTGGCGTGGGCCTGGGCGGCGGAAAAGGGCTACCTGGTGCGCGCGTGGTGGAAGTCCCTCAACGCGCAGCCGCAATAAACTCCGCTCTGGCCAGGTTAAGTCCAGCTCGGCAGCCACATCATGGAGTGGTACCAGGAATCTGGAATCTTGTAGCCGTACAAAATGGGGGAGAAGTAGAAGAACATCGCCACTACTAGGGCTAGGTAGAACACGGCGGCGATGGTGCCCCAACGTACGGGGCCGCCGGCCAAGCTCTTCAGCCATCCCCACCGCACAGGCCTGCCATGCCCGATGAGCTGGCCTAAAGCTAACGCAATAAGCACGATGACAAAGGGGATAAAAGCCGTGGCGTAGAAGAAGTACATCTGGCGGTCAAAGGCCGCGAGCCAGGGCAAAAAGCCTGCCGCAAAGCCCACCAAGGGGATAAGAAAGGCGCGGTTGCGGCGAATAATGAGCGACCACAGGCCCCACAGCACGGCCGGGATGACCAGCCACCAGATGGCCGGGGTGCCAAAGAGGTAGAGCATCTTGCGGCATTCGTTACTGCCATCACCGCACTGCAGGTCGGTGGAGGAGTAGTACAAGATCGGGCGGGCGGCAACGAGCCAGGCCCAAGGCTTGGAATCCCACGGGTGATGATGGCCGCCGGAGGAGGTCAGGCTGGCGTGGAATTCCAGGACAGAGGAGTGGTAGTAGAACCAGCCGGCTAAGGAATCGGGCAGGTTCAGCAGCCACGATCCATCCTCGATGGTGCCATCCACCTTGGCATGGCGGTACACGGCGGTTTCGGAGGAAAACCACGCCCGCCAGGTCCAGGCGTAGAGCAGTACCGGCACGAGCACAAGGGAGGCCAAGGCAGCAGGGGTATCGCGCACCAGGGTGCCGAGGATATAGCGGCGTACCCCATAGCGCTTGCGCAAGGCAAGGTCGCTAAAGACGGACATCAGGCCAAAGAACATGATGAAGTACAGCCCGGACCACTTCACGCCCAGGGAAAGGCCAAGACAGACGCCTGCAAGGAGGCGCCACCAGCGGAATCCAAAGCGCGGGCCGAAGGCGGACGAGCCCATCCGGTCCTTCACAAACGCGTTGTGGAGGCGCTCGCGCATCTGGTTATGATCGCGGGCGAGCGCCCAGGCGGCGGCTACTACGAAAAAGACTTGGAAGATATCCAGCATGCCGAACTTGGAGGAGACCAAGAGCACGCCATCAAATACGGCGATGAGGCCGGCTAGGGTTGCTACCTGCCAGGATAAGGAGACCCGGCGGGCCAGGGACATCGTCAAGAGCACGGTGGCTGCTCCGAAAAGCGCCGTCATAAAACGCCAGCCCATTGGGGAATAACCAAAGATCCATTCGGCAAGTGCCACGATCTGCTTGCCCAGCGGTGGGTGAACCACCAGCCCGTAGCCGGGGTTGGTTTCAATGCCGCCGATAAAAAGGTTATCCCAGCTTCGCACCATGTCCCAGGCTTGGGGAACATAGTGCTTTTCATCAAAGACGGGCGTGCCCTTGGAAACGGGCGCGGTAAGGCCGACAAAGCGGGTAATGAGTGCAAGGACGCCGACGACGCTAGTGCTTATCCAGTCAGCCTTGCCCCACTGATAGGCGCGGGGTGCTGGCGGAGCCACGGTGTCGTGCGTGGGGCGCGATGGGGCAGCGGTAGCAATAGTCACTTGGTTGAGTCTAGGCGACAACGTAGCGCAACCGCGCATTAGAGAGTATGGAATGCTAGAGGCATGTCTGTTTTAGGTCTGGATCCACTACCGCGCGGGGTAATCCTCGCCGCCACGCCGCTGGGAAACGTAGGAGATGCCTCCGCGCGTTTAATGCATGCCTTGCAGCATGCGGACGTCATCGCGGCCGAAGATACCCGGCGCGTGCGCAATCTGGCCCAGGCCTTAGGGATCGAGATTTCCGGGCGGGTGGTGTCCAATTTTGATCACAATGAAAAGGACCGGGCCCAGCAGCTTATCGACGCCGCCGCGGCTGGCACCGTCCTCGTCGTCACCGATGCCGGCATGCCAATTATTTCTGATCCGGGCCTGTCCCTTGTGTCCGCTGCAGCCGAGCGCGATATTCCCGTGACCTGTTTTCCCGGCCCCTCCGCCGTGCCGACTGCCCTGGCGCTGTCCGGCTTGGGCGTGGGGCACTTCCTTTTCGACGCCTTTCCTCCTCGCAAGCCCGGTCCCCGCAAGGCCTGGCTGGAGTCACTGCGCAATGAAAAGCGAGCCATCGTCTTCTTCGAATCTCCTCACCGCGTGGCCGAAACCCTAGCCGAGGCAGCGGAAATTCTCGGCGCCGACCGCCCGGCCGCGGTGTGCCGGGAGCTGACCAAGACCTATGAGGAAATCCGCCGCGGTACTTTGGGTGAGCTGGCCGAGTGGGCAGTAGACGGTGCTCGGGGAGAGATCACCGTGGTGATCGAGGGCGGTACAGCCGCTGCCGCTACCGCCGCAGACTTGGTGCCCAAGGCGCTCGAGCTAGCGGAGGCGGGGATGCGGCTGAAGGACGCGTGCAAGCAGGTAGCCAAAGGTACTGAGGTTTCCAACCGCGAGCTTTATGATGCCGCTTTGGCAGCTCGCGAGGGCTAGTCCCCACCGCTTATTCGATTACGTCACACCCCGTAGCGCGCGTAGACGGCTTCACCAACGGGGGCTTTGTAATTGAATTGTTATAGTGCTCGGGCGTGTGGGCGGCTTAAAGCGGTATTTACATGGGGAAATGAAGCGTAAAAACCTTTCAAATTATCGTGGAAAATCCCTGGGAAACGGCGTTGAGCAGCGAAGTTTCTACGTGCTTCGTTTGATAATTGAGCAGTTCCGCACCACTGTATAGCTCATGACAAACTCGGAAAATATGGGCACAGGCGTGCCAGAAGAAGGAAAGGAACCGGTCGGCGCACAGGCGCAGCCGGCCTCTGCTTCTTCGAGCGGGCAGCCTATTGAGAATTATCAGACTGTAGACGAACAGCTGGACGCACAATCTGCCACCGGCCAGCTTCAGGATATGATTCACTCCGATGGTTTCCACCCGGAGCGCTATGACGATCCTGAGGTGGAAATCGCGGCCGATCGTGACAATATGCCTATCGATTGGTCCATCGTGGGCATCGCCGGCGTGCTGATTGCCGCGATCGTTGTGTGGGGCTTGGCCGCCCCGGATAACTTTGCCAACTTCTCCTCTTCGGCCCTGACCTGGGTCGTAGACAACTTCGGTTGGGCCTATATCCTCTTCGGCACCGTCTTCGTGGTGTTCGTTGTCTTTATTGCCGCCTCCAAGTTCGGCTCCATCAAGTTGGGCCGCATTAATGAGGAGCCGGAATTTTCCACGCCATCCTGGATTGCCATGATGTTCGCCGCCGGCATGGGCATTGGCCTGATGTTCTACGGCGCTTCCGAGCCGCTGGCTAACTACCGTGACGGCACCCCGGGCGAGGGCACTGGCAACGTTGGATCGTCCATGGCCTATGCCATGTTCCACTGGACGCTGCACCCCTGGGCGGTCTACGCCATCGTTGGCTTGGCCATCGCGTACTCCACCTTCCGCATTGGCCGCAAGCAGCTATTGAGCCAGGCCTTCGTGCCGCTCATCGGCGAGCGTAACGCCAACGGTGCGGTGGGCAAGTTCATCGATATCCTGTCCATCTTCGCCACCGTCTTCGGTACCGCCTGCTCCTTGGGCCTGGGTGCCCTGCAGATTCAGGCCGGCTTGAAGGCATCCGGAATCATCGATAACCCCACCAATTCCGTGGTTATTGGCATCGTTCTGGTCCTTACCCTCGCATTCCTCCTGTCTGCGATGTCCGGCGTGGGCAAGGGCATTCAGTACATTTCCAACGCAAACATGGTCCTCGCCGCAGTGCTGGCCATCTTCGTGTTCATCTTGGGCCCGACCGTTACCATCCTCAACCAGATTCCTGGCTCCATCGGTAACTACCTCAACTACTTCACCGAGATGATTGGCCGCACGGCCGAGTCCGAAAACGGCGCCGCCGGTGAGTGGCTGTCCGGCTACACCATCTTCTACTGGGCATGGTGGGTTTCCTGGTCCCCATTCGTGGGCATGTTCCTGGCACGCATCTCCCGCGGTCGTTCCGTCCGCGAGTTCTGCCTCGGCGTCCTGCTTATTCCAGCCGGCGTATCCACCCTGTGGTTCGCTATCTTCGGCGGCACCGCTATCCACATGGAGCAAAACGGCGAATCCATCACCGGCGAGTCTGCTGAGGAAGAGCTGTTCAATCTCCTGCAGTCCATGCCCGGCGGCTTCATTGCCGGTATTGTTGCAGCAATTCTTCTGGCTACCTTCTTCGTCACCTCTGCGGACTCCGCATCCACGGTGATGGGCTCCATGTCCCAAAATGGTGCTTCTACCGCTAAGCCGTGGCTATCCGCGGCATGGGGCGCACTGACTGCCTTGGTAGGCCTGACCCTGCTTCTGGCTAATGAGGACGCACTGTCTAACTTGCAGAACGTCACCATCGTTGCTGCACTGCCATTCTTGTTCATTGTCGTTGGCCTGATGTTCGCCATCTACAAGGCACTGAGCGAGGATGTTATTTACCTCGAGTACCGCGAGGCACAGCAGTTCCAGCGCAAGATGGCCCGCGAGCGCCGCTTGCACCGCGAGTACCAGCGCACGCAGGTCCTTAAGAAGCGCCGCAACGAGCGTCTCAAGCACCCGATGAAGCGCAAGTAGCTAGCGCCCTTCACGGTTGCTTTCATAGCGCCCATCGTTTCCTCAGCAGTGGGGAAGCGGTGGGCGCTTTGTTCTGAAATTGCGGTTCACCTGCGGAGTAAATGTCTGCCCTGATCGTGTGGACAAGAGCCGGCTTCGATACAGTAGAACCCATGACTGAGTCTGTAGTAGTAAATGTTGCCTGGCCCTATGCCAACGGCCCGCGCCACATCGGTCATGTGGCCGGCTTTGGTGTTCCTTCTGACGTCTTTGCACGTTTCCAGCGAATGCGTGGCCGCAACGTACTCATGGTCTCCGGTACGGACGAGCACGGCACTCCGCTATTGGTTCAAGCGGACAAAGAAGGCGTGTCCGTTCGCGAGCTCGCAGACCGCTACAACCGCCAGATCGTCACTGACCTAGCCAACCTCGGCCTGTCCTACGATCTCTTTACTCGTACCACCACCCGTAACCACTACTCCGTGGTACAGGAACTCTTCAAGGGCCTGTATGCCAATGGCTACATGCTCAAAGAGACCACCCAGGGCGCTATTTCTCCGTCTACCGGACGCACCCTGCCGGACCGCTATATTGAGGGCACCTGTCCTATCTGCGGCGCGGATGGCGCCCGCGGTGACCAGTGCGATGAGTGTGGCAACCAGCTCGACCCGGTGGACCTGATCAACCCCGTATCCAAGATCAACGGCGAGCCCCCAAAGTTCATTGAAACCGAGCACTTCCTGCTGGATCTGCCCTCCATCAAGGACGAGCTGCAAAAATGGCTGTCCACCCGTGAGGACTGGCGCCCGAACGTCTTAAAGTTCTCCCTGAACCTGCTGGAGGATATGCGCCCGCGCACCATGACGCGCGATATTGACTGGGGCATTCCAATCCCAGTTGAGGGCTGGCAGGACAATAACGCCAAGAAGCTCTACGTGTGGTTCGATGCGGTCATCGGTTACCTGTCTTCCTCCATCGAGTGGGCATACCGCACTGGTCAGCCTGAGGCGTGGAAGGACTTCTGGCAGAACCCGGAGGCCCGCCACTATTACTTCCAGGGCAAGGACAATATCACCTTCCACTCCCAGATCTGGCCGGCCGAGCTCTTGGGCTATGCCGGCAAGGGCAACAAGGGCGGTGAGCTTCACCAGTACGGCGAGCTGAATTTGCCTACGGAAATTGTCTCCTCTGAGTACTTGACCATGTCTGGCTCCAAGTTCTCCTCCTCCAAGGGCGTTGTCATCTACGTCAAGGACTTCTTGGCAGAGTTTGGCCCAGATGCCCTGCGCTACTTCATCGCCGTGGCCGGTCCGGAAAACAACGACACGGACTTTACATGGGATGAATTTGTCCGCCGTATCAATAATGAGCTGGCCAATGGCTGGGGCAACCTGGTCAACCGCACCGTTTCTATGGCGTTTAAGAACTTCGGTGAGGTTCCAGCACCAGCAGCGCTGGAAGAAAAGGATAAGGAAATCCTGCAGCTGGCGGAAGAGACCTTCGAGACCGCCGGTTCTTTGCTGGAACAGTCCAAGTTCAAGCAGGCAATTACCGCTATCATGCACGTCGTCGGCGAAGCCAACGCTTATATTGCAGACCAAGAGCCATGGAAGTTGGCCAAGGATGAGGCCCAGCGCGAGCGCCTAGCTACCGTGCTGTGGACTGCTCTCCAAGTGGTTTCTGACTGCAATGTCATGCTCACGCCGTACCTGCCGTTTACCGCGCAGAAGGTCCATGAAACCTTGGGCCGCGAGGGCGTGTGGGCGGCCCAGCCGGAGGTCCATGATGTCAAGGACGATATCCCGGTAGAGCTCGTCGGTGCTGGCTTGCCGCCAGAGGGCCACGAGTATCCGGTCATCATGGGTGACTACACCCAGCAGCAGGCAAAGTGGGAGCGCATCCAGGTAGAGCCGGGCACCGCCTTGGCCAAGCCGAAGCCGCTCATCTCTAAGCTTGACCCAGAGCTGGGCGAGACTGGCCCGGAGTGGGCGCCTGTTACTAAGTAATAGCACCTAAAACGGCCGCGTTATTGCCTCTTTTCCAACAGAGAAAAGGGCGTAACGCGGCCGTTTCTGTATTCCGGTCTGGAAGGAAGGAGTACGAAATACCCGAATCCTTGCCAGGAAGGGTGGTTTAGCGCTCGAAATCGCGCTGGAGGTGCACCAGGCCGAGGCGGACGCCATCCTTGGTATGGATATTTGGCATGCGGCCGGTCTCGGTGAAGCCGAACTTCTTGTGCAGGGCGATAGAACCCTCGTTGGTATCGACGATATAGGTGATCATCGTCTGCACGTAGGCGTCGTCGGCGGCGACGTCCATGAGGGCGTCGAGAAGCTCGGAGCCCACGCCTTTACCCTGAGCGGAGGGCGAAATGTAGACGGAATCTTCCACGGTGCCGTAATAGATGGCGGGGGTGACGAACTGGAAGTAGGCCGCCCAGCCAATGACTTCATCATCGTGCACGGCTACGAAGACCGGGGAGCCGGCCTTAAACATCTCCTTGAGCCACTCTTCGCGGTCAGACACATCTTCTTGCCACGTGACCAGGTTAGCGGCGGGTTTCGCTGCGGAGCCGGCGTTGTAGATAGCGGTGAGTGCGGGGGCGTCGGCAAGCTCAGCAGGACGGATATGCATAGAAATTCCTTTACACCAGAAGTTGTAGGTGGGTGAGGCTCAACCAGTGATCGAACTTGTAGCAAACCTCTTTAAGAGTACCCACGTTTTCAAACCCGAACTTTTCATGCAACTTTAGCGATGCCGCATTGGTGGAAACGATGAGGGCGAGCAGGGAATGGACCTTATCATCGGCGCGGGCCGCATCTACCAAGGCGCCAAGCAACGCAGTGCCGACGCCCTGGCCCTGAGCGGCAGGGGAGAGATAGATGGTGGTCTCATAACAGCCGGTCCACACCTGCGGATCGCGATAAGGATGGTAGAGCGCCCACCCCAGGTAGGTGCCAGAATCGGACTCCGCGATGAAGCACGGGCAGCCCTCGTCCCAGATCCCGCGCAGGTAGTCCTCGCGCTCGGCGATAGTAGCCGGGATGGTGCGGAAGATAACGTCGGTGTGCTCGATGGCCCAGTTGAGGGTTTCGGTCATGGCGGGCACATCCGCAAGGCCAGCGGGTCTGATCAACATGGCAGCCAATATTACAATTGCCTACATGGCTAAAAAGAAGCGACGTCCCACTCCCGTTCCGGCACCGGGCCTAAGCGGCCTCATCGATGCGCACACGCATCTGTTTTCTCATAAGGACACCGATGAGGTGCTGGTCAATCGCGCGCGCACCGCCGGTATTAGCCGCATGGTGACGGTGGGCGATGACCGCCGTGAATCGGCAGCGGCGCTGGCTACTGCACATTCCTTTCCGGATGTTTATGCCGCCTGTGCCATCCACCCAGTGCGCGCCAACGAGTTGGATGCACCTACCAAGGTGGCACTGGAGGAGATGGTGGCGGATCCGCGCTGCGTAGCAGTGGGAGAGACCGGCCTCGATGCCTACTGGGTGCAGCACGAGCCGGAGACCACCGCGACCATGGCCCAGCAGGAGGAATCCCTGCGCTGGCATATTGACCTTGCGGTGCGACATGGCAAGACGCTGATGATCCACAACCGCGAGGCGGATGCGGACCTGCTGCGCATTCTTGCCGACGCCCCCTCACCCGACACCGTTATGCTGCACTGCTTTTCCTCGCCGCTGAAAGTCGCCGAGGAAGCCTTGGAGCGCGGCTACGTATTGTCCTTTGCCGGCAACGTCACCTTCAAGCGCAACGCCGAGCTGCGGCAGGCGGCGGCGAAGGCACCGGCCGGCCAGCTTCTGGTGGAAACCGATGCGCCATATATGACGCCAGAGCCTTACCGGGGCCAGCGCAATGAACCGGCTCTTATCGGGCACACATATGACTGCATCGCTCGCGTGCGCCATCAGACGGTGCAGGCGCTGGCGGCGGAGGTAAACGACACTTTTGATCGCGTTTACGGCCTGCGCTAATGCCTAGGTGACGGTTTTCACAAAAATAAAACCCGCTGGTCAGAAGTTGCGGGGGTGCTTAGTGTGGCGGTTGTGTGTCCAGTGAGGCGTGTGGTGGATTGGTCCTCGACTTTGTGGTGCTGTTATCGTATCGTTATTAATCGTTCGTTTAGGTTTTGGGATCCTGCAGCGCCACCCTCGGTGCGGCAGCAGCGGATCTTAGTAGGGCAAACGCCTGCGTGGACAACTCTGCTGGCCTAAACTCTTGTAATTGTTGAAACCTGCACTACCGGAGATTCATTCAGCATGTCACCTCATCAGATCAAGCGCCTCAATAACTCCCGCTCGCTGCCACTGCGTCTGGCAACGGGTGGCGTATTGGGCACCCTGGCCGTCGGCGGCGTGGTAGCCGTTGCGGCACAAAAGGACGTCACCGTGGACATCAACGGCGACAAGGTGGAGTTGGCTACCTTTGCCAAGGATGTCGACGGCGCGCTGGAGGCAGCCGGCGTGCAGGTGAGCGAGGAGGACATCGTCTCCCCGGCCCCGTCCGAGTCCGTGGGTGATGGCGATGAGATCTCCGTGCGCACCGCCAAGCCAGTAGCCGTGACCATCGATGGCGTGCAGCAGCAGCTGTCCACCACCGACCTCACCGTTTCTGACCTGCTGGGTAACCTCGACGGCGTAGTCAAGGGTGCTTCTGTGAAGTCCGGTGATGCTGACGTGGACGAGGACGCCCAGCTGGAAGAGGGCATGGACCTTGAAGTTGTGTCCCCGAAGATCGTCAAGATTAATGATGGCGGCAAGGTAACCTACACCAAGATTGCCGCTAAGACCGTTGAGGACGTCCTCAAGGCCCGCAATATCGACGTTGATGACGATGACCGCGTCTTCCCGTCCAAGGACACCAAGGTAACCGAGGGCATGTCCATCAAGGTGGACCAGGTGTCCACCACTACCTATGACTCGGAAGAAGAGTTTGACGCTGAGCCCAACTTTGTCGATGACCCGGAGCTGGAAGAGGGCACCGAAGAGGTCCGCGAGGAAGGCGTTAAGGGCAAGCGCGTTATTACCCACAAGCTGGTAATGAAGGACGGCGCTAAGGAATCCAATGACGTCATCAAGGAAAAGGTGACCGTCGAGCCTAAGGCTGCCACCATTGCCCGCGGCACCAAGAAGGCCGAGGAAGAAAAGCCGGAGGAGGGCGGCAACTCCGGTGCTGCTGCCCCAGCGGTAGCCGATGGCTCCGTCTGGGATTCCATCGCGCAGTGCGAGGCCACCGGTAACTGGGCTATTAATACCGGCAACGGCTTCTCCGGTGGCCTGCAGTTCACCCCATCCACCTGGGCCGCGTTCGGTGGCACCGAGTACGCACCGGAGGCATGGCAGGCTTCCCGCGAGCAGCAGATTGCCGTGGCAGAAAAGGTGCAGGCAGCGCAGGGTTGGGGCGCTTGGCCGGCATGTACTTCCAAGCTGGGCCTGCGCTAAACCGCAGCGCGTCTTGGCCGCACACCCACTGTGGTGTGCGGCTTTTTTGTCTCTTCTACTAAGTTAGAGGGCATGACTGATTCCACCGGCGCCGCGCTTTTGGGCCCCGTAGAGATCCGCGCCCTCGCGGAGAAGCTCGACATCGTGCCCACCAAGAAGCTGGGGCAGAACTTTCTGCATGACCCGAATACTATCCGGCGCATCGTCGCCGCGGCGGAGCTGGATCCCACAGACCGCGTCCTCGAGGTAGGCCCCGGACTGGGATCGCTGACCCTTGGCCTCGTAGAGGCAGTGGGGGACGTTACCGCGGTGGAGATCGATTCCCGCCTGGCAGCGCAGCTGCCCGATACCGTGGCCGAGCGCGCCCCTGAGTATGTGCAGCGCCTGCGCGTAGTGGAAAAGGACGCGTTGCGCGTGACGGATTCTGACGTCACGGAGCCGACTGCCCTCGTGGCCAACCTCCCGTATAACGTCGCTGTGCCGGTCTTGCTGCATTTGCTGGAGACATTCCCCTCCATTCGCCGCGTGCTGGTGATGGTCCAGCTGGAGGTGGCGGACCGTCTCGCCGCCCAGCCCGGCAGCAAGGTTTATGGCGTGCCCTCGGTCAAGGCGGGCTTTTATGGCAAGGTCTCCAAGGCCGGCACGATTGGCAAGAACGTCTTTTGGCCGGCGCCCAATATTGAATCCGGGCTGGTGCGCATCGACGTCTTTGAAGATGCTCCTTGGCCGATCACCGATGAGTCGCGGGCTAAGGTCTGGCCGGTTATCGACGCCGCCTTTGCCCAACGCCGCAAGACCCTGCGCGCGGCATTGTCCGGCCACTTTGGTTCGGGTGCCGCCGCTGAGGAGGCCCTGCGAGCGGCGGACATCGATCCGAAGCAGCGCGGTGAAAAGCTTGCCGTAGAAGACTTCGTACGATTGGCAGGGATCTAAATGAGTGCACCGCTAGATAACGAACCATTCGTCTACACCGCGCGCGCTCACTCCAAGGTCAATATTCACCTCGGCGTGGAGGAACCGCGCGAGGATGGGTTCCATGAGCTCGCCAGCGTCTTTCAGTCTTTGGAGCTGCATGACACCGTGACGCTCACGGACTTGGGTAATCCCGAGGTGGATAAGCCGCGAATTCGAGGCTTAAAGGTTACGGGCCCTCATGCACAGGGTGTGCCAGAAGACTACACAAACCTGGCGTGGACCGCGGTTAACCGCATCATGCAGTACCTATACACCACCCATGGGCCGAAGGCGCTGCCGGAGGTAGCGCTGGAAATCCACAAAGCCATCCCTACTGCCGGAGGCATGGCGGGTGGCTCTGCTGATGCGGCAGCCGCGCTGCGCTTAGCCGAGCGCTGCTATGGCGGCTACTACGGCATCGACTCGGTGGGCGAGCCGATCCTGGACGCGCTGGGCGCGGCGTTGGGCTCGGATGTTCCCTTTACTTTGCTGGGTGGCACCGCGCTCGGTACGGGGCGCGGCGAGCAGCTTACCCCGATGATGGCGCGCGGTACCTATCATTGGGCGCTTATCGCCTCGGACCGCGGGCTATCTACCCCGCAGGTCTTTCACAAGCTGGATGAGATGCGAGAAAAGGGTCGCGGCGGTGAGCCGCACATGGATACCGCAGCAGTATCGCAGGCGCTTATCTCGGGCGACCCGCACCGGGTGGCAGAGCACTTGCATAATGACCTGCAGCCGGCGGCGCTTTCCCTGCGCCCGGACCTGCGCAAGACGCTGGAGGCGGGGGTGGCCGCCGGAGCCCTCGCAGGCATCGTCTCCGGCAGTGGTCCGACCTGTGCCTTCCTCTGCGCTGGGGCAGAGGAGGCTAGGGAAGTGGTCTCCCAGGTGACGGTAGAGATTCCCGGAACCAAGGGCGTGGCTACCCATGGACCCGCTAGCGGCGCTGTGGTGCTGTAGCTAGAGCACCGTCATCTCGGTGGGCTCGATGTCGAGGTCGAAGCGGTTGACTTCCTTTTCTTGGAGGAGGTCGATGACCACGAGCTGCTTCTTTTGGGCGTCGGTAATAAAGGCGTAGCCATCGGCAGCCTGGAGGATGGGGCCTGGCTGCTGCCATTCCTTATTTTCCTTCCACAGGGAGATGGCATCGATCTGCGAGGTGATTTCGCCGGAATCTGGGTCGATGATGTTGAGTTTGCCGTCGGTGGTGAGCACCAGCGCCTCGCCCAGCGGGCCGCGGGCCAGGGAGCGGAACCAATAGGAAGCATCGAGGTCAACCTTCTTCGCGGAAAAGTCCTTGGTGTCCACCAAGGTCACGGAGGTGGGGCGCTCGAGTTCTGCATCCTTGTCGGTCTTATTATCGGCCAGGATGACATCGGATTCCTCCGAACCAGCAGCATTGCCGGAGCGCTGGTAGCCGTCTGCTCCGGCATAGGCGGAGGCGTCCACCTTGTGGAACTTGGTGCCATCGAAGACTACAGGGCCGTCCTCGCAGCCGAAGAAGATATTGCCGTTACCCGCGGCGGCCTCGCCGTGCACGCCAGGGCACTTGGTGGTTTCAGTAAGGACCTTGCCCTCCTTATCCAGATGCTGGATGGTGTGGCGCTCGTCCTCGGTCCCCTTGGTAACGACTACTGAGCCATCCTTCAGTGGTACGGCTACGCCGTGGTGTGCAGCCCCCGTATCTACGGTATTGACCGGCTGGGCATCGTCGTTGCCCATGTCTTCGGTCTTGTAAATTTTCGCTACACCATCGCCATCGGAAAATAGTGCGGTAAAGCCGTCGTGGTGGACCACGTGGCCGGCGTGCGGGGCCTTGATAGGGGCGTCGCCAAGCGAGGGCTCAGCGGTGTAGTAGTGGTTGTGATCGCCGTGGCCCTTGGTGATGCGACCGGTGTCGTAGGTAAGGAAGCTATCGCCTTTGGTGACCATGACGTGGCGGTTATCGCCGGCATCGCTCAGGCGCAGGAAGGCATTCATCGTGTCCTCGCCGATTACCTTGCCGGTCTTGGCGTCATAGGCGCGCAGTCCGTCCGCGTGGGAAATGACAATGCGGGTGGGTAGCTGGGCTACCTCGGTCTCGCCCTCCTCGGCTTCGAAACCTTCGTGCGAGTGTCCGGCGTGGTCATGGCCGTGCTCGTGGTCATGCTCATGGTCGTGTTCGTGGGCGTGGTCCTCCTCGCTGTGCGCGTGCTCGTGGGAGTGCAGGGAGTCCTTTTCCTCCTCGGTGGGGGCGGAACAGGAGGCAATGGCTACTGCCGCGGCAGAGAGCACCGCGCAGAGAGAAAGTGTGTAGTGCTTCATACATAGGCACACTATTGGACGTGAAAATCAAGAGCAATAGTTTGGAGAAATGCGGGGGTATGTGCAGGGAGGTATTAAGATGGACACTCGTTATGGCAAACCTGATTAACCTCGAGCAAGTCAGCAAAACTTATGGATTAAAAACCCTGCTAGACGGGGTATCCCTAGGTGTGCAAAGCGGCGATCGCATCGGCATCGTCGGCGTTAATGGCGGTGGCAAAACCACCTTGCTGGAGGTGCTCACCGGCATCGAGCCGCCCGACGCCGGCCGCGTATCCCATACCTCTGATCTGCGCATGGCTGTGGTCACGCAGCGCTTTGACCTGCCCGATGAGCTGACCATCGCGCAGGTGATTATTGAGCCGCTGGAATTGGAAACCTATGAGTGGGCCTCCAATGCCAAGGTGCGCGATGTCTTGGGCGGGCTTGGCATCGTGGATTTGGGACTGGAGACCCCGGTGGGTTCGCTTTCTGGTGGCGAGCGCCGCCGCGTGAACCTGGCAGCCGCGCTGGTGCAAGATTTGGACCTCGTGGTACTCGATGAGCCGACCAACCACCTCGACGTGGAAGGCGTGCAGTGGCTCGCGGACCACCTGCTCAAGCGCAACCTAGCCGTGGTCGTGGTTACTCACGATCGCTGGTTCCTCGATACCGTGGCCACGTGGACCTGGGAGGTACACGATGGCGTGGTCGATACCTACGAGGGTGGCTACAACGATTGGACCTTTGCCCGCGCCGAGCGTGCCCGCCAGGCCGATGCCATGGAACAGCGCCGCAAGAACCTCGCCCGCAAGGAACTGGCTTGGCTGCGCCGCGGCGCACCGGCGCGTACCTCCAAGCCGCGCTACCGCATTGAGGCCGCCGAGGCGCTGATCTCTGACGTACCGGAGCCGCGCAATAAGGTCGAGCTCATGGCCTTTTCCAAGCAGCGCCAAGGCCGCGTGGTCATCGAACTTGAGGATGCCACGGTCAAGTCCCCGGACGGTCGCACCTTGGTAGATCACCTCACCTGGCGCCTAGCCCCTGGCGAGCGCATCGGTTTGGTGGGCGTTAATGGCTCCGGCAAGACCACTTTGCTGCGCACCTTGGCCGGCGAGTACGAGCTGGCGGCGGGCAAACGCATCGAGGGTCAAACCGTGCGCCTCGGTTGGTTGCGCCAGGAGCTCGATGACCTAGATCCACAGCGCCGGCTTATCGACGCCGTCGAGGACGTCGCCACCTACGTTCAGCTCGGCAAAAAGGAGCTTTCCGCCTCCCAGTTGGCCGAGCGCCTGGGATTTTCCGCTAAGCGTCAGCGCACCCCAGTAGGAGATCTTTCCGGCGGCGAGCGCCGCCGCTTGCAGCTGACCCGCGTACTGATGGCCGAGCCCAATGTATTGCTGCTGGACGAGCCCACCAACGATCTCGATATCGATACCCTGCAGGAGCTAGAGTCCCTCCTGGACTCCTGGCCCGGCACCCTGGTGGTCATTTCGCACGATCGCTACCTCATTGAGCGCATCGCGGATAACACCTACGCGCTCTTTGGCGATGGCAAGCTCACCAATCTTCCCGGCGGCATCGACGAGTACCTGCGCAAACGTGCCGCACTTGAGGCGCAGCAGAGCTCCGGTGTGCTCAACCTGGGAGAAAAGAAGGCAGACAACGCTGCACCGAAACCAGAAAAGAAGCTCTCGTCCCAGCAAGAGCGCGAAATCACCAAGAAGATGAACGCCCTCGAGCGCAAGATGCAAAAGCTGGAGAAGGCGGCCGCGCAGATCAATGAGAAGATGGCCACCGCCGCGGAAAAGGTTGATACCCAGGCCTTGACCGAATTGGACGGAGAACTAAAGGAAAACCGCAGCGCCTACGAGGAATTGGAGATGGAATGGCTGGAGTTGGGGGAGAAGCTCGAAGGGTAGAAGCCCGCATCGCCGATATTGTCAGCCACCTCGACCTGTGGGGCATTATCGGCGCCGCAGCGCTATTTACCCTGGGGCTTACCCCATCCATTCTGCCGCGCGATTGGCTCTACCAAGGGCTCGTTTCCGGCATTGCCGCAGGGCTCGGCTATACGCTGGGCATCGCCCTCAAGCTCGTGTGGTACCGGCTGGTAGTGCGCTATGTGGCGCCTCGGCATGCCTGGCTTGATGCCACCACGTGGCCAGCTCGGCGCTACCGCCTAGCCTCCCGCATCGCCACCGCCGCTTTTGTGGTGTGGATGATAGGCTTCGCGATCTTTGCCGTGCGGTGGCAGCGCCAACTTGCAGACGCCCTGTCCGCACCGGCACCCACCATTGCCAGCTATGTGCTGGTGGTTCCGTTGGCGCTTGCGGTATTTACCGCCTTCCTTTTCATCCTGCGCGTGCTGCGCTTTTGCGTGCGCTGGCTTTCTAGTCACTTCCCCCAGCGCTTCCGCGCCGCCTACCGCGTTGTGGGTGCGGTACTCATCGTGGCCGTGGTGGGTACGTACACCGTGGAAAACCTCATCCCCGGCGCCATTGTGGGTGTGGGCGAGAGAATCTTTACCGCCCAAAATGCCGAACCCGATCCCGCAACGCAGCGTCCCACGTCTGCTGAGCGCAGTGGCTCCCCAGACTCCCGCGTGGACTGGAATGGGGTAGGGCTGCAGGGCTCGCGTTTCCTCTCTTCCGGAGCGCACCGCGCGGAATTGGAAGAGGTTACCGGAAAGCCCGCCAAGGAACCCATCCGCGCCTATGCCGGCCTGGGCAATCGCGCCTCCAATGAAGAGCGAGCGCAGCTGCTTATCGACGAACTCGAGCGCACCCACGCCCAAGACCGCAAGGCCCTGCTTCTCATTATGACCACCGGAACGGGATGGGTGTCGTCCTATTCCGCCCAGGCCTTCGAGCTGCTCTACGGCGGCGACACCGCCATCGCGGCCGCCCAGTACTCCGCCATGCCCTCGGCCCTGCATTTCCTGTCCGGCGGCGGCCAAGTAGAGCGCGCCGGGCAGGAGTTCATCAATCCCATCGTGGACTGGTGGAACGGACTGCCGGAGGAGAAGCGCCCGAAGCTCTACCTGTACGGCGAATCCCTAGGCACTACGGGCATTGAGGCGGCCTTTTCCGGGGTGCGCGATATCGCCAATTCCGTCGACGGCATCCTATTGACGGGGCCGCCGCACTTTAATCGCTTGCGCACCCAGTTTGTGGAGCGCCGCGACCCTGGCTCTTCTGAAATTTCCCCTGAATACGCCGGTGGCCTTGTCGTGCGCTTTGCCAATGATGACGCGCAGGTGCGCCAATGGGGCACGGTGCCAGAAGAGGAGTGGGGACGCACCCGTATGCTCTATATCCAACACCCCTCGGATCCGGTGGCCTGGTGGTCCCCACAGATGGCCTTTAAGGAGCCGGATTGGATGCGCGAGCGGACACCGTATTCTGCCAAGCGCGTGATGCAGTGGATGCCTATCATCTCCTCCCTCCAAGTAGCCGCCGATCTGCCCGGCGCAAAGGACGTACCCGATGGACACGGTCATAACTACGGTGCATCGGTACTCGACGGTTTTGCCGCCATCGCTGGTCCAGACGTGGCGGGAGCCATTGACCCCGATGCGCTGCAGCGCGAATTTGCCGCGCTCGACGTCGGCATATATTAAGTGTTTAGCCAAATAAGGCAGCGATGGCCAGCATCGCAGGAAGCGACAGAAAGGTAGTGAGAAAGACCGTATCGCGTGCCACGGTTTCTCCTATCTCATAGGTAGCGGCATAGTTATACACATTCTGCGCCGTGGGCAACGCCGCCAAAATCAACGCCGCGTATAGCTCCGCGCCTTCTAGGCCCAGCGCTGTGCCCACGACCAGCGCGACAGCGGGCATGCCCACCAACTTCAACACCGTCGCGGTAATGGTGGGCAGACGGTCCTCCTCCAACAGCCCATCGCCCTTTAGAGAGGCACCAAAGCTCATCAGGATCATAGGAATAGAGGCGCCACCCAATATCTCCAGCGGCTTCATCACCACATCCGGTACCTGCCACTGCGCCGCGGAGACAATAAATCCCGCCACCGCAGCTAACACCACCGGCGCGGTAATCCCTGCGAGCACGGAGCCCCATATCGAACGCAGGCTCGTACCCTGCGCATTGAGGCCCGCGATGATAAACGGGGAGAGCACCGCCATCTGGAGAACCAATGCCGGGATAACGTAGGTGGCATCACCAATGACATAGGTGGCAATGGGCAGGCCAATATTGACCGAGTTGTAATAGCTCGCCGCAGCGGCACCCGCCATGGTTTCGGCGCCGCTGCGTGGAAAAAGTAGCCGGCTGCACAGCCAATACAACAGCATGGTGGCGACGGACGCAGCGGCAATGACGGCCACCACTGGGGACGCAAACGCGGAGGTATCGGATGTTGCCACGCTGGAGAAGATAAGTGCCGGCGTGGCCGCCCAGAAGGCCGTGCGATTGAATTGCAAGCGCGCCTCGCCTTTGCCAATAACGCCCCTGTGGGCCAGCACAAACCCGACGCCGATGACTACGAAAATAATCGCAAACCCGGTCAATACGTCCAGCAACAGTCAACAACCTTTCGCAGTACTCCAAAAATGCGCGGTGAGGATATTGTCCCACCATCCGTATTTCCTCAAGAACACAGGGACCATAACAAAGTTGTATCGAATTGCCTGCGCAGCCCGGAAACTCCTTCCGGACTGCCGGCCACTTATGGCACGGTGGAGGGCATGAAGCTTTCTCACCGTGCAACCGTAGCCGCCCTGTCCACCGCTCTTGTCATTACTGGTACTTCCACCGTGGCCTCTGCTCAGCCGGCCTTGCCTCCGCAGATTCAGCAGGCTTCTTCTCAGGCTCAGCAGCTTTCTTCTGATCCTTTCGCCGCTGTGAAGGATTTCCGCCTCACCTTGCCACCGCAGGCCTATGAGCTGGCCGAGAAGTACAATATCTCGCTGCCAGAATTCCTTGCCAAGCCGGCGGGCCAGGCACCCAAGGTTGCCGGCCAGCTAGGAGCCGCCACCACCGCCCACCTCGAAAAGGCCGGGCACCATAAAGATGCGCGTGCAGCGGCTATCGCCCAAGAATGGGCCAACCAGGGTGCCGCCGGCAAGCTCGACTACAAGGGCGGGGTAGCCCACGGCCTGAATCACAAGGACGAAGGCCAGGGTTCTGTTCACCGTCTCACCGAGCAGCAGGCGCAAGACCGCCTGAACTGGTTCAACCGCGATGTTCCAGTCAATGCTGGTTCCCCACACGGCTTTGGCGTAGCAACTGCTTATGACGGAACCTACATCTACGTTGCGGAATTCTTCCTCAATTAAGCTTTTCTCTACTAGCCCCGATTTCACCGCATTCGTGGTCTTAATCTGTGACGATGACGAAGCCGCACGGTGCCGGTAGAATCGGGGCATGATTTTGATCAACGTACAGTTCCACGTCAAGCCTGAATACGCAGAGACCTTCCTCGATGAAATCAATTGGTACACCGAGGCCTGCAATGCAGAGCCGGGCTGCATCGACTTCAAGTGGTTCCGCGATCCGGAAGATCGTCAGCGCTTCCTGCTGCTGGAGTCCTACGCAGATGGCAAGGACGTAGAGCACGTCCAGAGCGAGCACTTCCAGCGCTCCTGCGAGGAGTTCCCGAAGTACCTCGTGGAGACCCCGGACATCATTAACGTTCACATCGAAGGCCGCACCGGCTGGGACAAGATGGGCGAGTTCTCCGTCGACTAATCCCAACCAATAAAGCTCGCCCTCTACTGCGATGTAGAGGGCGAGCTTTTTCTATGCCTAGGCGCACCAGCGCCTTTCGCGCTCACTGCGGATGATGCTGCTAGCGGAGTACACCTTCCGGTGAGCGCGAAGGGCGGGAAGGGGAGGAGCTAGGCGCTTTCCGACGCCCCTCCTCGCGCCTTCCATTGCTCTACTGCGGCACGCACTGCGAAGACACGGTCTTGTCGCCATTCGAGTACTGCTTTAGAGCATCGTAGAAGGCATCCGAGTACTCGCCGGTGCGTTCTGGCATTGGATGGACGCCATCGGAGTAGAGGATCTCCGGGTTGCTTTGTGCATGTCCGCACCAGTCAGCGATATATACGTTGTCGTATTCCTTGGCGGCGTCGAGGACATCCTGTTGGGATTGGGCCATCCATTCGCGGTCACCATAGGGAACAGCCATGACAATAGTGTGGTCTTCGCCGATGATGTCTAGCGCTTCCTTGATCTGGTCCGGGAAGGCAGGGCCGTTAGTACCAAACCCGAGGAAGACGGTATCGCGCAGCTGGCCGGAATCCTTGAGCTGCTGCAGAATCTGGATACCCGCAGTGTAGTGGCGGGATACGTCTGCATCGACGTAAATCTGCGGGAAACGTTGCTTGAGGGCGCCACTAGAAGCCAGCATCACTGAGTCGCCGACAGCAGTGATGTCTTTGCCCTGCGGCATCGGGCGGGTCTTCTTATCCTTCGCGGCAGCCTTTTCATCGTTGTCCTCAGCAGGCGGCTGTGGGGAAGTGTTGTTCGGTTGCGCCGGGGCATTGTTGCTGCTCTGGTTCTGCTGCTGAAGCTGCTCCAGCTGCTGCTCCAACTCGGTCTTATCGCTGGAATTAACAACGCCGTAGACTACGCCGGCTACAGAGGCAATGACCAGGAATGGGACTACCGGCCACATGGTTTTGCCAAAGCCATCGCGCAGCTCGCTAAATCCTGGGCGGGAGGACCAGTAGGTCTTCCACGTCTTCTTATAGCCGCCGCGGCGGAAAGGATTCTCAATGAACTGATAGGAAATCTCGGACAAAAGCAGCGAAATAGGCACGGCTACAAGGCCTAGGATCCACGACTTATCGGAGTTCTGGTTGCCCTCGAAAAGCGCCTTGAGCATCATGATGACCGGCCAGTGCCAGAGATATAGCGAGAAGGAACGCTGGCCAAACCAGCGCATGACCTTGGTCCTTAAGAGCGGGGTCATCGGGCCGTATTCGCGAACCACGCCCCACACCATTAGGACACCAAGCACGCTAGTGAGGAAGAGTCCACCCCGGTAGGTGATCTCTGCGTCATCCGGCATGAGGAATAGCTGGGCACCGTAGCCGATGAGCGCCAAAGTGCCGATGATTCCGGCGATGCGCGATTCGGCTTTGCCTGCCGCTGCCCACGAATCCGCCTGTGGGTCGGACTTGGTAGAGGTCATCAGCAAAGACAGCACGGCGCCAGTGAGCAGGCCGAAAGCATGGGTATCAGTGCCGTAGTAAACGCGCGTCGGGTCCTCACCCGGCACGTAAATGAGCGCCATGGCCACGGCGGAACCGATAGCTAAGACTGCGGCTACGAGGATAGGAAGCCGGCGCGGCTTGCGGCGAGAAATCAGGAAAACGCCGGTGATAAGAAGCGGCCAGATGACATAGAACTGCTCCTCCACGGCCAACGACCAATAGTGGGCAAAGACCTGAATCTCATTATCCGCAAAGTAGGACTGGGAGGTGGCGATCTGGGTCCAGTTATTGACAAAGAATAGAGTTCCCAAGAACTGCTGGCGCAAGCCGACCGCTAGGTCCCCGCCTATCCATGCCACCAAAGCGGTACACATGACCAGGACGGATACTGCGGCCGGGAGGATGCGTCGGAATCGGCGCACCCAGAAGTCCTTCAAGCTGATAGTGCCGGAGGTACGGAATTCGCGCACCAGCAACGAAGTGATGAGGAATCCCGAGAGGACGAAAAAGAGGTCAACGCCCAAGTAACCACCGGGAAGCAGGGAAGGGAAGAAGTGGTACAGCACTACGGCAATAACCGCGAGGCCGCGCAGTCCATCCAGCCCCTTGACCTGGCGCAGGCGGGCGTGGCGCTTCTTCTTAACGACCTTGCTCTCTGGCGGCGTAGCCAGCGCTTCAGGATCCTCGGCCTGCTTTTGTAGCGGATACTTAGACTTGGTATCTACCTGCGTGCTCGAGGCTTTCTGTGAGGCTGGCTTCTGCGCAGCTTGTTGTGGCTGGCGCGGTGTCGCCTTTGCCTGCGGCTTTTCAGGGGCTGGATGTTGCTCCTTTGACGGCTGTGCCTTCTCCCGCTTTTTCTCAGCGGCGGCAGCGGCGGCGGCCGTACCCGCTCCGGCTGCTACAGCGCCTGTAGCAGCGGACTTTCCCTTCTGTGCAGGCGGCGTCTTTGGAGCAGCTTGAGTCTCTGCCTTGCTCGGCTGGGGCTGTTCAGTCTGCTGCTTTGCCTTGGGCTTTTGGGTAGCTCGGGACGGCTTTTGCTGCGCTGGGGTAGGAGTGCCCACCTGTTGTGATTTACGGGCCAATCCGCGACTGATATCGGAGGGCTTAACCTGCGGGCGGCGCTTGGTTACCTCCTTGGCATTGTCTTGAGGCGTCGCCTCCTTTGCCTTCGGCTGCGGCTGTTGTTTCTGTGCCTGTTGCTTGGGCAGTTTTCCCTGAGCAGGCGCGCCTTGCTGCGATTTCGGCTGGACTACCTTGTTTCCATTGTGAGCAGTCTGGTTTTGCGCCGCCCCAGTTTTCTCCTGGGAAGGTTTAGATGCAGTCTTTGGCGCAGCCACCTTCGGCTTGGGGGCAGAGGTGCCCTTCTTTGGCGCTGGAGCGCTAGGCGCCGAGGTCTGTGGGGCAGCCTTCTGCTTTGCAGTGCTGGGAGTACGCGCTGGTCCTTGGCCCTTGGACGGTTGCGAGGGCTTCGACGGCTGCGCATCCTTTTTCGGTGCTGGTTGCGGCTGTGGTTGCTGCTTTGCCGAGTTTGCCGGCACGCGCTTGAGGGAGTCAGGTTTCTGCGCTTGCTGCTGGTCTGTGGCCGGCTTGGTCTTAGCTGGCTGGGATTTCTGCGGCTGTGCCGGTTGCGGCGAAGCCTTCTTCGCACTGGAAGAAGAGGATGGCTTGGGCGTCTGCTTAGGCTTCTGGGTAGTGGGTTGAGCCTGAGGTGCGGGCTTTACCGCGTCTTTCTGAGAGGGTTGGGTGACAGGCTTCGCGGCCGGCTTCGGGGAATTACTGCGGGTAGATGGAGTCTTTGGGGAGGACTTAGACGGGGTAGTACTAAAGCTTGCACCGCGGCGCGGTCGCTGAACCGGTTCGTGCGCTTTGCGCTGCGGCTTCTTGTCCTGAGCGGGGGAGTCTTGTTGCTTTTTAGCAGCTGCTTTGGGGGAGGGCTCTGCCTTGTTTTGTTGTGCGGCGGTTGGCTTAGCGGAAGATTCTTGGGCTGCAGGCTTGGCTTTCGGCGCCTTGGCGGCAGGCGATGGCGAGGTCGACTTAGGCTGCTGCGGCTTTGCGGAAGTGGCCTTGCTTGCCTGTGGCTTTTCGGTGCTGGGGTGAGTGGTGTCCTTAGCCGCGGGCTTGGCGGCAGGCTTAGCGTTGTTTGCCTTCGCAGCAGCAGGCTTGGATGCGGAAGCCTGTGCAGGCTTCTTCGGAGTGGGCTTGCGCGCGGGTGCCTGCTTAGCCTGGTTCTTGGACTCACCGTCCTTAGCGGTGCGGTCCTGGGGCTTGCCCTTCGACTCGGTGGATTGTGCACCCGTGGTGGATTCGGTGTTGGCCGATTTCTGGGGCGCAGAATCCTTTTTCTTAGGGGGCTGGGGCGCACTGGTAGAGCCAGCTTTGGGCTGTACTGGCTGATAGACCGGTGTGCGTGGTTCGTTCGAACGCCCAGGTTTCTTCTTCCCCAGCAGTGAGCGCAAAATTTGCTTCACAAAAACTCCCAAAGCACTACGTATATTTTCTAAACGGACTATTTTAGCCTGCGCACTAGCACTTCTCCCCATGCGGGGGAGTAACGGTGCGGCGCGCGGGGCGGAGGCGAAAATTCGAGTCTAAGACTCTTCGCTGTCAAAAAGCTGACGCAGAACTGTCATGACCCCATATTCGGTATTGGGTGGGGCAATGCGATCGGCGATTTCCTTCAACTTTGGGTGCGCATTTTCCATTGCGATAGCGGTGCCCGCCTCGCGGAGGAGCTCGTAGTCATTGAGGAAATCGCCAAAAGCGGCGGTGCGGGACATGGGAACCGAGAGGAGCTCGGCCATGGTTTGTAGTGCTACGCCCTTGTTGACGCCAGCGGCCATGACATCGAGCCATACGGCACCAGAGATGGCGATATTGTGTTCCGGTACGGCCGCAAGAAGGGGCTGGTGGAGGTGCTTTTCGCTGCCGTCGGCGCAGTAAGCGGCGATTTTGATGATGTCCGCATCCAGTAACGCATCGAGGTCATCTACCCATTCCACTGACCTGTAGTACTTGGCAATCTCAGCACGGGCCTGTTCATCGGCGCCTTTGTGTACATAGGCGGTATCCGGCGTGCATAGCACTACGGTATGCGGGGTCTCGACAGACTGGAGTGCGGCCATGGCAGCGCGCACGGCTGCGCTGGGCAGGGTAGTGGCGCTAATGACGCGATTGTCGTGGACGACCACGGATCCGTTTTCGGCGATGAAGGTGTTTTCGTGCGGAAACATCTCTTGCAGGGTGGCGAGCTGGCGTCCCGAGGCGGGTACTAGGGTGACGCCGAGCTGGTGGGCACGGGTGCTGATCGCGGCGAAATCTGGTGGAAGCTGGCCGTTGCCGTCCAGTAGGGTGCCGTCCATATCCAGGGCGATGAGCTGTGGGAGCAAAATTCCGAACCTATCTGTGAATTGGCTGATGGTGGATAGGTGCATGCGTTTTGTGTCACACTAGGGGTTATGACTAATACTGCACCTATCGTTTCCTCAATCCGTAACCATACCGGAGTCATTGAGCTCAACCGCCCCAAGGCTCTCAATTCCCTCACCCCGGAAATGATCGACCTCATTGCGGAGTCGCTGGCGCAGTGGCGCGACAACGATGAGGTGGAACAGGTGTTGTTTACCTCGACTAGTCCCAAGGCATATTGCGCCGGCGGCGATGTTCGCTACGCCCGCGAAGGGGTCAAGGAGGGCAAGGTGGATGAGGTCGATGCCTTCTTCGCCACCGAATACACGTTGAACGGTGATATCGCGGAGTATCCCAAACCCATCGTGGCGCTCATCGATGGCATCGCTATGGGCGGCGGTCTCGGCATTTCCGCCCATGGGTCCCACCGCGTGGTTACGGAGAAAACCTTTGCCTCCATGCCAGAGATGAATATTGGCTATGTCACGGACGTGGGCATGGCCTATGCCGCCCAGCGGGCGGTGGGAACGCGAGGGAAGGCCTCGGCCGAGTTGGCGAAGTTCTGGGGGATTACCGGCTACCGCATGTATGCCGCAGACCTTCTGTGGAGCGGGCTGGCCACCCACTATGTCGCGGACGGCGAGGCCTTTGCAAGTGCGGTTATTGAGCATGGACTAGCCACGGCGCTAGCCCAGCACACCAGCGCACCTAGCGGCGAGGCTCCCTTGGCCGAGCTTATCGACGCCATCGAGGACGCCTTTTCCCACAACACCTGGCAAGACATCACCGCGGCCCTGGAAAAGTACCCAGAACTAAAGCAACAGGTAGAAAAGCTGACCGCGCAGGCGTGCCCGACCTCTATCGTGGCGGCCATGGAGCTATTCCACGCCGAGCAGGAGTGCAGCAGCATCCGCGAAGCGCTAGATTTGGAGACCAACCTGGGCGCCTATATGTACCGGCGCGGGGACTTTGCCGAGGGCGTGCGAGCGGTCTTGGTAGATAAAACCAACGATGCGGCATTTGAGCCTGCCGCGCTTGCCGACGTCGACGTGGACGCCCTCCGCAGCGCCCTACACCTCTACCCCGCGAAATGATCCATAGGCGGCGCGGGCGCGATCGGCGTTGATCCATGCAGGAGGGGGCACCGCCAAAGTAGCTTCGGTGGCGGCTGGGGTCGGCTCCGGAAGGTGCAGCTGTGGGGCGTCGAGCAGGACGAGGCCCACGCGGGCGTCGGCAAGCGTAGTGCCCGCCAGCGTCCAGATCCCCAATATGGGCAAAGCTAGGTGCGGCAGCTGGTGCCCGCGCGCCAGCTCAAGCGGAAGGTGCGGGCGTACCAATTCAGGCACGGCCTCGTCGATACCGAAGCGCGCTAGGTTTCCTGCCAACCGCGCCGCCGCGGTGTCCTTGAGCTGCGGATCCGCCCAAGCCCATGTGAATTCCTCGTCCGAAATGGTCGCGATAAGCACCGCATTGGCCGTCATCTGCCCGCCACGATAGGACACCGTGGCGGTGGCCTTATCCACATCGAGTTCTACCGTGGCATCTGGGAAGCTGCCTTGGAAAAACATTTGGTTTTCGGTGCTTAAATAAAAAGCATCCTCCAGGACGCGCGCGGCCGCCAAGCCCGGGGTGATGCTGGAAATCTTGTGTACCTCGGGGCTTGGCTGTTCAAAACGCACCGTGGTGCCATCAGAAAAATGCAGGTAGGGCTCTTCCTCGGTGGACTCCATATCCAGGTAGCGGGCGAGTGCGAGGGCCGGCCCCTTCTCGTCCATCTCCGCGCTGCTGTGCTGGAGACCGCGCAGCAAGGTCTGGCCAAAGTCCAGGTAGGGGTGGAAATCCACCGCAACGATGGCCACGTGCTCGCCCTGCTGGGCGCGCAGCACCGGCATAGTGCCCACGATGAGGGAGGCATAAGCAACCATGCGGTCAATGTCTGCGGGAACCGTACCTGACTGCGGAAGGTCAGCAAAATGCTCAGTCGCAGAGGTAGTCCAGTGCCAGGTGTCTGCGGCGATGACGGCGAGGCGCACGCCACGGAAATCAGAAACGTGCCGCGCGGAACTTATCCTCGCCTCCACTAGCTGATCGGTGACAAAGTTGTCTTTATCGTCAGTGGAGGGGCCGAGGAAATTAAATTCCACGTCGGTCGCCTCCCCGATGCGGTCTTGAAATGCGGCATTAACGCCCGCTTGAATGAAGCGGGCGTTTTGCGCGGTGCTCGATATAGGGGCTTTCTTATCCATAACTATTGCCGAGCATACGGATTAAAGCGCCCATTAGGCTAGCTAGTCGATGGCGCGCACGGTGGCAAAGGCTGTGCGAACTATCTCATGCTTTGTGTGAGCGTCCAGTGATTCTTCGGCTTGGGAGCGGCGGTGGATTTCTTTCATGCTCATCGCACTGGCACCCGCACACGCTTGGAGAATGACCGCGATCTCAAAGCGCGACTTATCCGGGACGCGTTGGTGGAAAGCTTCCAAAACTTGGTCAGCTACGACTTGGAATTGTTGGCGCTTTTTCGAGGTATGGCTCAAGTTTTCTAAAGCCTCGCCAATGGTGAAATGAGAGGTAAAAGAATGTAGCTCTTTGCCCTCGTTTTCGGTGGCATCGAGCGTTACCTGTTCGAGGAATTCAGAAATGGATGAATTAGGAAAGACAGTGGGTACTTCCTTGGAAAACTTGGCAAGCACATCGGTGCTAAAGGACAGTAGTGCATCTGCCACGGAGGAGAAGTAGTTGTGAAAGGTGCGCGGGGAGACCCCGACGGCCGCGGTGATGCCGGAGACCGTAGCGGCTTCGGCGCCGCCGTCGAGGACGAGGCGCGCTGCCGCATCGGCCATGGCCTGACGCGTAGCTCGCTTCTTTTCTTCGCGCAGACTAGCCACGGTGTGTCTCGCCTACCTTTTCTCGCTGGGCGCGCAGGAGTTCCTCGCGGTCAGAGTGCAAGGCTTCGCCTTCGATGTCCATGTTTGGCGTGATCTTATCCAACCAGCGCGGGAACCACCAGGCCTTCTTATCCAGCACAAACATGGTGGCTGGGATGATCATCATGCGGACCACGAGGGCATCGATAAGCACGCCCGCAGCCAGGGCAAAGCCCATGGTCTTAATGAACGGCTCGTCCATCAAGATGAAGGCGGCAAAGACGGAAATCATAATGAGCGCCGCTGCGGTTACCACGCGCGCGCCGTGCTTAAAGCCATTCGAGGTGGCGTTGCCGGCCGTCTTGCCATTGACAAAGCCCTCGCGCATGCGGGTGACCAAGAAGACCTGGTAGTCCATAGCCAGGCCGAAGGTCAGGCCGATGAGCATGATGGGCAGGAAGGAAAGCAGCGGCTGTGGGTCGTCGACGATGCCGAACATGCCTTCTTGCCAAATGGCCACGGTGATGCCGAAGGTTGCGGCCATCGACAAAGCGAAGCCGGCTGCGGCGATGAGCGGTACCCAGATGGAGCGGAAGACCAGCATCAAGACGATGAAGGCCAAGCCCAGCACGATGGCTACGTATGGGATGAGCACGTTATTGAGGCGCTCAGAAATGTCATCGAAGATCGGGGTGATACCGGTAATGCCGTAGGAACCGCCGGTCTTTTCAAACTCACCCTGGTAATCGCGCAGTTGGTTAAGGGTTTCCGTGGTCTCTTCGTCGGTCGCGCCGGTGGTGGGCGTAATCATGATCTGCGCAGCATCACCGTTCTCGGTGGTCTGCACGATCTGGGCGTTTTCTACGCCGTCATTGCCGTTGATCTCCTTCAGGAGATCTTGGAAGGCCGGCATGCGGTCCTGCTCGGGAACGTCGGCCACATCAACGAACGCGATCATCGGCGCATTGCGGCCAGGACCAAAGGCGTCTGCCGTAATCTCATAGGCCTCGCGCTGCGGGGTGCCGGGCTTTGCGGTGCCATCGGTAGGCATGGCCAGGCGCAGCTGGGCAAATGGTACGGCCAGGATGCCCAGCAAGACGACGCCCGCGATAAGGTGCAGCCACGGGTGGGCACGCACGCGACGTACCCAGCGCAGGCCCATGGTGGGCTTTTCGTCCTCTGGGTCTGGAACCTTGGGGCCAGGCACGCGGCCGGCGAAGATCTTGGTGCCCAAAAGTCCCAGCAGGGCGGGAATGAAAGTATTGGCAACCAATACGGCGATGATCACTGTTGCCGCGGCGGCGATGGCCATGGTGCCCAGGAATGGAATGCCGATAATGGTCAGCGCGGCCAAGGCGATGACAACGGTGGTGCCGGCGAAGACAACGGAACCGCCCGCGGTGCCCAGCGCCATGCCCATGGCGTGGGCACGGGTGGCCTTATCCATCTTCTTGAGCTCTTGGGCCAGTTCCTTTGGCGAAAGATCGTTGAGACCAGAGGAGGTGATGAGCTCGTTGCGGAAGCGGTTGACAATAAACAGCGCGTAATCGATGCCGACGGCCAGGCCAATCATGGAGGCCAATGTCGGGGTCATATCGGAGACGGTATCCGTAAAGACCGTGGATACCTGTACGCCGAGGATGCCGATGCCCACGCCAATGATGGCGGAAATCAACGGCATGCCAGCGGCCACGAAGGAACCGAAGGTAATCAGCAGCACGATTGCGGCGACGATGAGGCCGATAATCTCGGCGCTGCCGCCCATCTCTTGGCCCGCGGAGCTAAAGGCGTTGCCCTGGTACTTCACGGTGAGCTCGCCCTCGTCGTACTTGTTGAGGACGTCCGTGACCTTGGTCATGTCCTCTTCTGGGATGTCCCTGACTTCGTCGGCGTCGAAGGTAATAGTGACGGTACCGGTAGTTTTGTCCTCGCTCAGAGGGGAGAGCTGTTGCAGGTTCTTCTTAATCTGCTCGTCTGGCATGTGCTGGGCTTTCATCTTTTCGCCCATTTGCTTTTCCATGCCGGCTGCAGCCATCACCGGGCTGACCAGTTTGTCCTGGTCCTTGAGCGCGCCAGTGTCTTTGAGCTCACTAAGGAGGTCATCTACCTTGCCAGCTACCTGTTTATCGGTGAGGTCTTTGCCCTCCGGTGCTTGGATGACCACCGTGCCTTCGGGTGCACTCATGGCATCGGTATCTTGGCCGAAGCGCTCCATCATCTTGTCTTGGGTGGTGGTGGAGTCCATCTCCGGCATGGAGAAATTAGGGTTCGGTGACTTGGCAAAGCCGGCGGTAAGTCCCACCATGGCCACCAAGACGATGAGCCAAAAGGCGAGGAATGGCCACACCTTGCGGTAGGACCAGCTACCTAGCCGGTAGAGGAATTTAGACATAAAAATGTGCTTTCTTGTGCGGTATGCGTGCAATGCTTTGCGCGCGGGTGACAGTGAATATGGAATCCGCGGGGAGAAATCTGCACCCCGTGCGAAACATTGCATAATGTATGCAAAATTGCGGAACGTGTGCAAATATAGGTGAGGTGGAACACAGGAAGCTGCTCGTGAGATATGCGGCTTGTGCCCTCGGACGTATCGGCGATGGCGGTATGGGGCGGTAGACTGACCGGCATGCTCCACGCCGTTAGTTTTGCCCTCTTGGATTCCGTCAATGCGCTACTCATTGGCATCCTCGTGGCCATTGGCATCATCTTGCCCCGCGGCAAGTATCGGCGCATTGCTGCATTGGTGGTGGTAGGAGACTGGATTGGCGTTCTCGCCGCGGCGGCCGTGGTGATGTTTGTTTTGCTAGGGATAAAAGACCAGATCGAGGCCATTTTGAGCTCACCCATTGCTGGCTGGGTACTTGTCGCAGTCGGCATCGCGGTGGGGTTCGGTGCGTGGCGCTCTCAAGGCCAGCCCAATGCCTTAGTAAGTCGTCTGCTCGAGCCGCTGCGCACGCCGTCACCGATTACCGCACTCATCGGCTTCGTAATGGGTGTGGTGCAATCGCTGACCTCGGTGCCGTTTTATTACGGGCTTATGCACCTGGCTACCGAAAATATCGCTCCGGCCGCTCAGTACGGCGGCTTGGTCTGGTATGCCAGCTTGGCTTTGTCCCTGCCCACTATCTGTGGCCTTTTTATTGCGGTGGTGCGCGCCCATCCCGAATCGGCCGCCGGCCGTCTTTTTGCCGCGGCGCGCGCCAATAGCACCCAGGTGGCGCTCTTTGGGGGCTACCTCGTGGCGGTCTTCCTCATCCTCATGGGCGTGCTTTCCCTTTAATCAAAGGTGACCTCATCCAGGCTCAACGCCACATCGGATTGGTTGCGAGCGCACTCCACGTACCGGGCAGCATGCGGAATGAAGGCTTGCGATTCCTCTGGGCGGAGCTCGCGGCGCACCTTGGCTGGCACACCTGCGGCAAGGCTCCGTGGCGGGATTTCGGTGCCTTCTAGCACCACGGCGCCGGCAGCAATAAGCGAGCCCGCACCGATAGTGCAGCGCGAGAGCAGCGAAGAGGACATACCCACCAGGGAACCGGCCTCCACATGCGCGGCATGGACCATCGCCATGTGTCCCACCGTGACATCATCTTCTAGTACACATGGCGTGTCCTCTTCTACATGGAAGACGCAATTGTCCTGAATGTTGCACCTAGCGCCGATGCGAATTGCGCCCACGTCGCCGCGCAGGACACTGCCATAAAAGACGGAGGAATCCGGGCCGATTTCTACATCGCCAATGATGGTAGCATTGGGCGCAATCCACGCACTGCGGTGGATGCGCGGCTTCTTTCCCGCACAAGGCAAAAGCAGCATGTCAGTCCTTTCAAGGTAATTATTCGACCACCACGGCTAGGGCGGGGGAAAGTTCATAGTCGCCGGGGTAGGGGAGGTGGTCTACGAGGGCGTCGGCAAGCGCGGGCGTAAGCGGAATGACCCAGCCGCGCCGGGGATCTTTGATGGGCAAGGCATCCTTTTTCGCGGCGGGAAAATGCACCGTCGTGGTGGGGGAAGCCAACGTGGCTGACTCGCGGGCGCGGGCTACCTCCAGCAGTACCTCCGCGCCGGGTTGGTCAGTGACGACAATGATAAGCGGGCCGGCGGTGTGGACCTCCAGCCTTTCTACAGTGGCAGTGAGCGCCGCGGAATCTGGGCGGGCCAGGCGCGGGGACTGTGCGCCGGTTAGCCGGGCAAGTGCATCTTTTAATCCCATGGGAGCCCAGTCTAATGAGCATTGACGGTGATGGTGCGGCAGCGCTCCAGGTCGAAATAGGCACGTTGGCCCGTGGCGGCAACGCGCTCGCGGGCCACAGACTCATCGTGGGTTACGGTCGTGGCGAGGAAGACTAGCGGACCATCCGGCTGGCGCCATGTGCCGAGATACCGCGCGCCGTGTTCTTTGGCTAAGGCCAAGGCCTTGCTCACCGCGGCTGGGGTAGGCTCCGTCACCCGCAGCAGCGCTTTCCCGGTGGGGTTATAGGCGAACCCGGTGCGAGGCTGCTGGCCGGTTTCGATATCGAAGGTGCCTTCTTCGTCCGCGAGCAATTGTCGGAAAATGCGCTTCATTGGGCCCAGCGTAGTATGGGGCACCATGATTGACGCCAGCAACACCGCACTCGTTATTGAAGGCGGCGGCATGCGCAATTCCTATACGGCCGCCTGTATGGTCAAACTCATCGAAGAGGGCGTGGACTTTGGCTGGGTAGGCGGCGTCTCCGCCGGGGCATCGCATACCGTTAATTACTTGTCGCGCGATGCCCGCCGCGCCGAAGAGTCTTTTACAGACTTTGCTCAAAGCCCCAGCTTCGGCGGAGTGGGTTCGCTGGTGCGTGGCACCGGGTATTTCAATGCCGAGTACATCTATGAGCGCGCCGCGGACAAGGATTTGCCCTTTGATTGGCAGGCTTACCGTGAGCATCCGGCCGATATGGTGCTTGCTGCAGCGCGCGCCGATACCGGCGAGTCTGTTTACTGGACGCGCGAGGACATCCACACCCCGGAAGATCTCTTCGTGCGCGTGCGCGCTTCTTCCACGCTGCCGCTGATTATGCCGATGCGATCTATCGACGGCGCGCCGTACGTGGACGGTGCTTTGGGCTCTTCCGGTGGCATTACCATTGCGCAAGCAGAAGAGGCCGGCTACGAGAAGTTCCTGTTTATTGGTACAAAGCCGCGCGGGTACGTGCGCCCTGCGGTCGCGCGCCCAGCCTTCGTCCGCCGCGTCTTCCGCAGGTACCCCGCTATTGCCGACGCCCTCGTAGCCCGCCCCGCCCTCTATAACGCGGCCAAAGACCGGCTTTTGGAGTTGGAGCGCCAAGGTAGGGCGCAACTATTTTTCCCGCAGGATATGCAGGTGACCTCTACCGAACGCAACGTGCACAAGCTGCGGGCGAACTATCAGGCGGGGAAAGCCCAGACCTATACGGAGTGGCCACGGTGGAAGGAGTTCCTCCTTGATTAGTTCACTATGAGCGTTTCCTGTGAGATGTGCCGCTGCTGGGGGTGGGTGGCCCCTGACGAAAAGGGCTTAAGCAGTAGCGATGCCATTGGTGGTCGTTAAAGAATGTGCCTTTCACGTGGCACTTTGGAGGAAAATGCCTAAAATATTCCAGCGTGTTAGCAATTTTTGATGGAAATATATGGCTGAGCATCTTTTTCATAGTGTTGCTCGGCACGCTATTTGGCATGATCCCCTTCGGTCCGCTGCGCTTTGGCGCGGCGGGCACGCTGTTTATGGGCTTGGCCTTCGGCTCATTTATTGATCTAGATAAAGACATCTTAAGCTCCCTGCAAGAGCTGGGATTGGGACTCTTTATTTATATGCAGGGCCTGTCCGCCGGTGAGCGCTTCTTCAAGGGCTTTTCTAAGCAGATGAAGCACATGCTCACCGCAGCCATTGCGATTGTGGTGGCCGCGGGCGCAGCCCTCCTCTTTGGCGGCATGCTGGGGCTGGATACCCTGGCCTCCGTTGGTGTATTCGCCGGCGCCACGACCTCGACGCCGTCGCTGGCAGTTGCCCAACAGCAAACCGGTGAAGAGCTACCCGCTGTGGGCTACTCGCTGGGCTATCCCGTGGGTGTGGCGGTGGCCATTTTGGTCGTGGCATTCCTGCTCAAGCAGAATTGGCCCGCCAAGCACGATAAGGACAATTCGGCCTCCAAGATCTTCCGTTCCCGTACCATTCGCGTTACCAAAGACGTGAACTACGATGACTTGGAAGAACAGTTCAAGGATCACTTTGTTATCGCTACCATTCGCCGCGGTAATAAGGTCCGGGTTGCCGGCGATCGCCCCGAATTGCACAAGGGCGATATCCTGCGCGTTATGGTCACCAAGGCTAAGGCCCGTGAACTGACCCAGATGCTGGGCAAGCGTCAGCCGCAAACTCCGTTCGTGGATAAACGCCTGGTCATCGAAAACGTGGCTATTTCTAACCAAGATATCGCCGGCCGCACCGTTGAGGAGCTCAACCTGTTCTCCCGCTATGGCGGTCGCATCGTGCGCGTGCAGCGCGGCGATGAGGAATTCTTGGCCAATAACGAAACCCACTTGGCTTCTGGCGATATGCTGGAGCTCATCGTGAAGTTTGACCGCTTGGGTGACATCAAGGATTACTTCGGTGACTCAATTAAGTCCTACTCCGAGCTGAACTGGGTGGCCTTGGGTGGTGGCCTGTTCCTGGGTTACCTGCTGGGCCAGGTCGTGGTTCCGATGCCGGGTGGCGCTTCCTTCGAGCTGGGCTTTGCGCTTGGCCCGCTGATTACGGGTCTTATCCTGGGCGCGCTGCACCGTACCCGCCGCATTCCGTGGCAGGTTCCGGCCTCCATTAATACCGCCTTCCAGCAGTGGGGCCTCGTTATCTTCTTGGCGTCTGTGGGCCTCTCATCCGGCGAGGCATTCATGTCCACCGCCTTCTCCTGGATGGGTCTGAAGTGCATGATCCTCGCCGCCATTGTCACCGTGGTGGTTTCGGTCCTATTCGCTGTAGCGAATCGCTTCATGGGTCAGTCCGAAACCCGTACCTCTGGCGGACTCTCTGGCATCTTTGCTCAGCCGGCCGTGGTCAATTACGCCACGGGGCTGAGCTCCGACTCGCGCATCATGACCGGTTATGCGGCCACCATTGTGGTGGGGCAGGTGGTCAAGATTGCCGTTGTCCCTGTGATGTTGATGGTTTAACACGCAACGGAAAAGGCCGCTTCCCAGAACGGGAAGCGGCCTTTTTCTCTGCCGTGTGAAGCTGTGTGGTTTCTAATCCGCCACGAGGGTTTCCATGGTGAGCTCTGGGTGTTCCTTCTCAATGAAGGCGAGCTTCCACTTATCGCCAAAGAGCGCGATAAGCTCGCCATCTTGGCGGGTGAAGATTTCCACGCCGCGCTGACGGCCGAGCTCTGGGGCGGATTCGGCATCGGTGCGCCGGGCCACGGAATAGGGGATGGGTTCGGTGACGGTTTCTACGTTATATTCGAACTCCATGCGGGCCTGCATGACTTCGAACTGCATGGGGCCGACCGCCGCCATGACCGGCGAGGCATCGCCACGGGCTTCGTTCTTGAGAATCTGAACCACGCCCTCGGCTGCCAGCTGATCCAGACCCTTGCGGAAGGCCTTGTACTTGCCCAGCGACTTCGCGCGCAGAATCTGGAAAGCCTCAGGGGCGAATTGTGGCATCGGCTTGAATTGGACCTTTTTGCCGGAATAGATGGTGTCACCAGGCGCGAGTGAGCCGGCGTTGACCAAACCTACGATATCGCCGGGATAGGCGGTGTCCACGGTATCGCGCGTGCGGCCGAAGACGGTCAGCGCATACTTGGTGGAAAAGCTGCGGCCAGACTGGGCGTGGTGCACCTGCATGCCGCGCTCAAATTCGCCGGAGACCACGCGCATGAAGGCCAAGTTATCGCGGTGCTTTTGGTCCATGCCTGCCTGAACCTTAAAGACGACGCCGGAGAAATCATCGCTTACTTCGCGGACCTCGTCGATAGCACTGGTGGCAGCCTCAACCGCCTTAGGATCAGACTCGCGCGAGTGCGGTGCCGGGGCAATGGCACACAGCGTATCCAGGATTTGGTGCACACCAAAGTTCAGCATCGCAGAGGCAAAAATGAGTGGGGAGGTCACGCACTGCTCAAAAAGCTCCTGATCATGCAGGGCACCATCGGCGGCGAGGAGCTCGGCCTCTTCGACGGCGGTTTCCCATACATCTGCTTCCTTCTCACCGGCGGCATCCGGGTCGAAGTGTTCCTCTGGAGCAATGGTGGAACCGCCAGCGGTGCGGATGAAGTGGATATACTCATCCGCCTCGCCGTCGTCATTGATATGCGCCAGACCGCGGAAATCACCGGCTATGCCCACCGGCCAGTACAGCGGAGTGGGCTGCAGCTGGATTTCGTTGACGATCTCATCGACGAGCTCCAAGGGCTCGCGGCCTACACGGTCCCACTTATTGATCACGGTGACGATGGGCAAGCCGCGGGCCTTGCACACGCGGAAGAGCTTGAGGGTCTGGGGCTCGAGGCCCTTGGCGGCGTCGATAAGCATGACTGCCGCATCCACCGCAGTGAGCACGCGGTAGGTATCTTCCGAAAAGTCCGCGTGGCCTGGGGTATCAACCAGGTTGATCATGTAGGGCTCGCCCTCGTGTCCCTCGGGCGCATACTCGAACTGCAGCGCTGAGGAAGCCACGGAAATACCGCGGTCCTTTTCCATGTCCATCCAGTCAGACACGGTGGACTTGCGGTTGCCTTTGCCGTGGACCGCGCCGGCCTCATTAATAACGTGTGCGTGCAGCGCCAGCGCCTCCGTCAGCGTGGACTTACCAGCATCGGGGTGGGCGATAACGGCAAACGTGCGGCGGCGCGAGGCCTCAGAAACGACAGAACTCATGCGGCATAGTCTAGTGGGTTTGCGCTACCACTCCACATTGAGGCGGCGCCCCAAATCATCAAAGACGCGGCGGGCTACCGATAGCTTCTTCGCAATGGGACGCTGCAGGCCGGGTTTGCGCTTGTCGTTGTAGTATTCGCCGGATTTGAAGTGGATGCCTTCCGTGCCGGTCAGGTAGTAGGCGAGGTTATCGCCGCCGTCTGCAGGCTTGCCAAAGGTTTTGCCGATCAGTCCGGAATACATTTTGGACATCATGCCCGTCGAGGACTTGGAAAAGTCCGTGGCCAGCACGCCCGGGTGGAAAGAGACTGCATTAAGCCCGTGGGCATCGAAATAGCGGGTAAGCAGGATATCCCCCAACTTCGCGTTGCCATAAGCACGCTCGGGGCTAAAGCGCTCCACAGTATCGGGATCGTTCGGGTCAAAGTTGGACATGAGGAAATTGGCCAGCGAAGCGGTCTGGACTACGTTGGCGGAATCTGCGCGCAGCTTCTCGCGCAGCAATGAGGTCAACAGGAAAGGTGCAACCACGTTGACCTGCCAGGTGCGCTCAAATCCATCAGCAGTGGTGGAGGGGCCATCGAAAATGCCGCCAGCATTATTGCCCAGGGCGTGGATGTGCTCTAAGCCCTCCAAATCCTGTGCCAAGCGGCGAACCTGGCCTAGGGATTCGAAGTCCGCCAGTAAGTACTGGCCTTCGACTTCCTCGGCCACCGCGCGGGTCTTTTCCGGATTACGGCCGACGATAACCAGATTGTCTTGTGGCCGGGTGCGGTGCAACTGACGAGCAGCCGCGGCGCCCAGCCCGCCCGATGCGCCCGTAATCACAATCGTCTTGGCAGTGCTATGTGGCGAAGTCATAGCCCCAATCTTAACTTCGAGGCGGGGGTGGTGCTCGCTAGCAGTTTCCTTGCACCCCAAGCAGGTCTATACTTCCGCTCGTGAAACATCTGTTTTCCATACGGCACTGGGGACCGGCGCGCTTAACCGCAGCCGGCTTTCTTTTGCTCATTTTGCTGGGAACGGTTTTGCTCATGCTGCCGTTCGCCGAGGCCGGCACCGCCCGTGCATCATTTCTGTCTGCCCTTTTTACCGCTACGTCTGCGGTATCGCTCACCGGACTTATCGTGGTGGATACCGGTAGTTTTTGGAGCCCGGCCGGCCAAGTAGTCATCTTGGCACTCATCCAACTGGGTGGCTTGGGCATCATGTCCCTGGCCTCGCTATCCGGCCTGCTTTTTACCGGCCGGATTAGCTTCAAAGCACGCAAGACGGGTGCCTATGAGGGGCGCCCCATTGCTCCTGGCGGAATTCGCAAGACGCTGATTTTTACCTTTGCCTTTACCGCCGTGGCAGAGATCATCATCGCTGTCATCGTGGCTGCGCGGTTGATGATTGGCTATGGTCATTCCTTTCCGCGCGCGGTATGGGAAGGCATCTTTCACGCCATTTCTGCATTCAATAACGCGGGTTTTAGCACCAATAGCGATAACCTGGTGCCCTTTGTTGCAGATGCCTGGATTCTGCTGCCCCTGGCCGCCGCGCTGATTGGTGGCGGCTTGGGATTTCCGGTATGGGCGGAGCTGGTACGCCTCGTGCGCCGCAACCGTTACGTGGTCCACCGCATCTCCATTACCGCGCGCATGACTTTGGTGGCTACGACCATGCTTTTGGTAGCGGGTGCGGTCTTTTTCGCCTGCATGGAATGGACCGGGCTTTTGTCTTCGATGTCGCTGGGGGATAAGTTGCTCAACTCTTTCTTTGCCAGCGCTTCTCCGCGCACCGCGGGCTTTAACGCCATTGATTATGGGCAAGCACACCCCATTACGCTGATGGGCACCGATATTTTGATGTTCATCGGCGGTGGCTCGGCCGGTACGGCCGGCGGTATTAAAGTCACCACCGCCTGCGTGCTCTTGGCTGCCATGGCCGCGGAGTTTTCGGGCCGGGAAACCACCACCATCGGTCACCGCAGCCTTCCGCGATCGGTGACCCGCCAGGCCCTAGCCCTGAGCTTTGCCGGGGTTCTGGTGGTCACGCTGGGCGTGGCGGCGCTGCGCTTTTTTGATCCGGAGTTTAGCGGTGATCAGGTGTCCTTTGAAGTGCTCTCCGCTTTCGCTACGGTGGGCTTGTCCACCGGAATTACCGCAAGCCTGTCTGCACCCTCGCAGATAGTGCTGTGCCTCATCATGTACCTGGGCCGCGTTGGCCCAACCACCTTGGTAGCTGCGCTGGCGGCGAAATCCGTCAGCCGTCGCTATAGCTATCCCGAAGAAAGGCCGTTCCTTGGCTAATATTCTCAAGGCGCTGGGACGCTCCCGCGCCGGCATCGATATTCCACCCGTCGTCGTTATTGGTCTGGGGCGCTTTGGCTCCTCGCTTGCGCATGAGCTGATGGCCAATGGGGTTGAGGTCCTCGGCATCGACTCCAGTGAAAAGCGCGTGCGCGAAGAAGCGCCCTACCTCACCGAGACCATCGCGGCCGATACCACCGACCCAGAGGCCTTGCGCCAGCTGGGCGTGGAGGAGGTTGAGCGCGTCATCGTCGCCATCGGCTCCCATTTGGAAGATTCCATTCTCACCGCGTCCAATCTGGTGGAGTTGGGGGTCAAAGACATCTGGGCCAAGGCTGATTCGGAAGCACACGCGCGTATTCTCAGCCAGATTGGTACCCACCATGTCATCCGACCAGAGCGCGATACCGGCCGCCGCGTGGCTTACCTTTTGGGCGGGCGCTTCCGTGATTTTGCGGAGATTGCCACCGATTATGGCGTGACCCAGATGGCCGTTCCTAGTTCATTGGTGGGCCGGCCGCTCGACCTTTCTGCCATCTGGCGCACGCACCGCGTGCAATTGGTTTCCGTACGCCGGGCGGAAGGGGAGTGGGCCCCGCTTGCCGACGCCACCGAGCTCACCCCCACCGATTTCATCGTCGCCGCCGGCAGCCCCAAGGCGCTAGAAAAATTTTCCCAGTGCTAGCGCGAGTGGATCTGGTTCTGGGCCTTGCCTAGCCCGTCCGTCACAATGAGGCGGGCGGCCTCGGCCGCGGTGGCGATGGCATCATCAAAGCCAGCGCCCGCATCCACGGGGCCCAATACGTAATCCGGAATGGACGAACCCTTGGGCGGCCGGGCAATACCAATGCGCACGCGCAGATAGTCGCGGGTGCCCAAGCGCTCGGTGAGCGACTTGAGGCCGTTGTGCCCGTTTTCATTTCCGCCCTGCTTGATCCGGATCTTATTGGCCGGAAGATCCAGCTCATCGTGGAGAACAATGACGTGATCTGCGGCGATGCCAAGTTGTTGTGCCAGTGGCGCTACTGGATCGCCAGAAAGGTTCATAAACGTGCCCGAACGCACGGCAAGTACTTTCTGTCCCGCCCAGCTAAGCGGCGCGACCTGCACATCCATCCCACGAACCGGCTCCAGCACGTCACCGCCTGCGGCTAACAGATCATCGATGGCCATATAGCCCACATTGTGGCGGGTAGCGGCATACTTCGCGCCGGGATTGCCCAAGCCCACAATAAGCCACTCCGCCTCTAGCTCGTCCGGATTGAGGCCTGGTGTGGGTTTATTCTTCGAGCCAAAGAACCGTGCGAAAAAATCTCCTAAAGGTGCCACTGCACTAGCTTCCTCTCTCAGTAAGGTGGGGTGCTATGAGTCAGGTTATAAGCTCCCTTTCCCGTAGCGTAATCCCCGCGCCCATGGCCGGCGGTCCCACCACCCCGGAACTAGTGCGCGCTGCCCATGCCGCCGGCTCTTTTGGCACCTTAGGTGTGGGCTCTGCCAGCATAGACGCTGCCCGCACACAGATTGACCAGTGTGGCGGCATTCCGTTTGGAGTAAATCTCTTTTGCCCACAACAGCCGCTTTCCAGGGCGCACCTAGCAGCCGCACGCGATCTGGCGCAAGCAGAAAACCAGCCACTGCCTGATCCCGATTACTCCTTTGGCTTCGAAGAGAAGCTGGAACTAGCGCTGCGCGGTGGCGCCCGCGTGGTGTGGTCCATGTTTGGAACCTTTACACCCGAACAGATAGAGCGAATCCACGCCGCGGGCGCAGAGGCCTGGACCACCGTCACCACTACTGCGGAGGCAACCGTCGCCGCAGGTCGGGGCGTCGACGTGCTCTGCGTCCAAGGCCCGGCCGCCGGCGGCCATCGTGGAACCTGGGACTTAGCCGCGACTCCCGATTCCCGGGACTTGGAAGAGTTGGTGTCCGACGTGCATGCCGCCGCCCCTGATCTTCCTCTAATCGCCGCTGGCGGCCTGCGCACCGCAGACGATATAGCCACTGCTATGTCCTGGGACGGCGTCGGCGCATGTTCCTGCGGTTCCGCATTCTTGCTCACCGAAGAGGCGGGAACGAGTGACTACAACCGGCAGCTACTGCGCCGGGGTGGGCAGACCGTGTCCACCCGTGCGTTCTCGGGCCGCTTTGCCCGTGGACTAGAAACTCAGTACACCCGCAGCCACCCCAACCTTCCACCGGTTTATCCGCTCTTGAACCCTGTGCTTAAGGAACGCCGTGCGCAGCACGATAATGCCGTAGCCTACTGCCTCGTAGGTACCGACGTGGCAAAAATTAACGGGGGTACTGTGGCCAACATCCTGAACGATCTATGCCAAAACCCACACTAGTAAGCGCTAATATTTATGTTTGAAGATTTAATGCCACCCCCGTGACAGAAAAGGAATGAATTACGTGACTGCGAACGCACATGTTGGCCATGATGATTGGAACGAGCGCCTCGAGCTGGCGCAGCAGATGATTCCGCTCATCCACCAGCTGCACCGCAACAATAACGTTGTCACCACCATCTTCGGCCGCCCACTGGTGGGCCAGACCGATATCGACATCATCAAGTCTCACCGCTACGGCCGCCGCATTGCGCAGCGCCACCTGTCCACGGCGGAGACCCTGCCTATCCTGGTGGAATTGGCAGACATGAACCTGGGCGCCGCAAGCGTCGACCTCGGCCGCTTGGTCCTCGGGTGGGAGGAATCCAACGAGGAAAACCTCCGCATGTACTTGGAAGGCGAGCTGTGCCAGATCGTCGGTGCTGGCGTTGACCTAGAGACCACCGACGTCGTCCTCTACGGCTTCGGCCGCATCGGACGCCTGCTGGCCCGCCTGCTCGTCGCCCGCGAGGCAGCTTACGGTGGCGTTCGCCTGCGCGGCATCGTCCTGCGCAAGAAGGGCGACGGTGACATTCTCAAGCGCGCTTCCTTGCTGCGCCGCGATTCCGTCCACGGTGCTTTCAACGGCACCATCTCAGTGGACGAGGAAAATGAGGTCATCTGGGCTAACGGCACCAAGATCCAGATGATCTACGCCAATGATCCCGCCGAGATCGACTACACCTCCTATGGCATCAATGACGCCATCTTGGTGGACAACACCGGCGCATGGCGCGACCGCGAGGGCCTGTCTCAGCACCTCAAGGCCAAGGGCATCTCCCGCGTGCTGCTGACCGCACCGGGCAAGGGCGATATCAAGAACATCGTCTACGGCATCAATAACGACAACATCAGCGATGAGGATCAGATCCTCTCCGCTGCATCCTGCACCACCAACGGCATTACCCCGGTTCTTAAGGTCATCAATGACCGCTACGGTGTAACCCACGGTCACGTGGAGACCGCGCACTCGTTCACCAATGACCAGAACCTCATCGATAACTACCACAAGGGCGATCGCCGCGGCCGCGCCGCAGGCCTGAACATGGTGCTTACCGCTACCGGCGCAGCCAAGGCTGTGGCCAAGGCTCTACCGGAATTTGAGGGCAAGCTCACCGGCAATGCCATCCGCGTTCCTACCCCGGACGTGTCCATGGCCGTGCTCAACCTCGAGCTGTCCAAGGAAGTAGAGCGCGATGAGGTCAACGACTTCCTCCGCAACGTTTCCCTGCACTCCGACCTGCGCCAGCAGATTTCCTACATTGCCTCCCCAGAGGTTGTTTCCTCTGACTTCATCGGCAATACCCACGCCGGCATTGTCGACGGCGTTGCTACCATCGCCTCCGGCAAGCACCTGGTGCTGTACGTGTGGTACGACAACGAGTATGGCTACTCCAACCAGGTAGTACGCATCGTAGAAGAGCTGGCACACACCCGCCCGGTTGTTCTGCCGAAGCGCGTATCTCCTTCTGAGCTTTAAGCTCACCTAGCTCTGGCCCGCGGTTTCCGCGGGCTTTTGCCGTTTTCTCCCGGCTCCAACCACCCCACCCCGAAAAGCAGCCACGCTATCGGCCTGGAAGCACGCCAATGGACTCGAAACATGGCCGCTTGATGCGGTTAGTCCATTGGTTGCAGTGCCTTTGTCCGCAGCAGCTGTTTCGCGGTCCATGAACCAACAGCGGCGATGAGCAATGTTAAGAATGCCGCGACAACGTAGCGTGCAGGAGTGTCGGCATTTATCGGCCACGCCGAAAAGGCAATTAGCCACAGGTAAGTCTTGGCGAGGACATCACCGCCGAGAGTTACGGAAACAATAGAGCCCATGATGGTGAGGGCGAGTGCACTTATAATCCCGAAGCGCACCACGATGCACAGGGAAATCACCGCAATACTGAAACCCACACCTACGGCCAGCGGCAGTCGTCCCAATACAGCAGGAGCAGAAGAACCGGCGCTGATTGAAGCGAGCGATGCAGCTGTGCACACGAATACTACTGCCCCAAAGATCCAGATGAGAAGGGCGTTAGGGCTATGACGTGATTCGCTGTAGCTTAGCGGCCACGCCGCCGCTAGCAGTGGCCACACTATGCAAGGGAGGACTCCCGCGCCCACAGGCAGTAGCGCAAAGACGAAGAAGCCGTGGACATAATCGGCAGGGTAGGTGAGGGCAATGACGGCTAAAGCCACGATGCTCAGTACTAGACACCCAATGAGCAAGGGGCTCGACGCCGCACGGTGCAGCCCGATCAGCGCGCCAGGTAGCTTGGAGCGAGCGGCAGCTCTCGGTGTAGCAGTTGGGGTCCACACCCCACCAGTGGTGATTGCGGCCGTATCTTCAGCGGTACCGCCCTGGCGCAGACGCAACCTAAGAGGGCGTATGCGGCGAGGAGTAAAGATTGCCGCGCACGTACCTACAGCCGCTAGAACCAGGCACAGCAGTGCGGCAGGCAGTGGACCTTCTTGCAGTAGCGGATCACCTGGATCGAGAGGAACAGAGTTTTGATGGATCCGCAGGGCAGGAAGCATTAATCTCATCGGCCATGCAGGCGGGAATGCCCACCACGCATTGCCCTCGACAGTGCTCGGTAGAGTTCCAATTTCTTGCCAGACAATGCCTCCAGCCAACGCGGCGACGAGGCCGCAGCGGCGCGAACACCCTACAGCGAGTCCGGCGATCCCGATAGCCCCTAGGAAGGAATAGAGCCCAGCCACCACTAATAGTTGATGGTTGGCACGGCCCTGAAGAGCCACTATTGCCCAAGAAAGACCGAAATTGAGGACATGAAAGATCGCCAAGCTAGAAAGGACGGCAAGATAGCGCGAGGCCTGTTCATAGTGGGCATTGATCCGGCGCCACAGCGTACCGCCGCCGCGAGTACGGACTTCTCGGCGCTCGGGAATGGCGGCAAAGAGCGCGATGAGAGGTGCATACATGCCCGTGATGAACATGGACTGCCATCCCAAAACGCCGGTGGCGTCCTGTGCGGGAGAAGCCAGCGCGGAAAACAACGCTGTCAATACCACTAATGGTACGGCCAGTAGAGGGAGCCATTGCAGTGCGCTCCCGCGGCTGCGAAGGACCTCGGCAGAAAGGTAACGCTTAAACATGAGCTTCACCATCCGGGGAGGTCAAGCGGAAAAACTCGGCTTCTAGCTGGCCACTGGGAGCCAAATTCTTAAGAGAACCAGAATAGCGAATGGTGCCCTCGGCAAGGATGGTGATGTCTTGGGCTAAGTGGACAACCTCACCGAGCTGATGGGAGCTGACGATGACGGTATGACCGGCGCCAGCCAGCTTCTGCAGGAGCTCACGAAGCTCTACGATGCCCTGCGGATCAAGGCCATTTTGTGGTTCATCGAGAACGAGGATTTCGGGATCGCCAAGCAGTGCTTGGGCTAGGGCGAGGCGTGCCTTCATGCCAGTAGAAAATGACTTAGCCTTCTTCGACCCAGCTCCATTGAGACCGACGATGGCAAGCACTCGCTCTATCTCGGATTCTGGTAGACCAAGCAATCGCGTATGGACGCGAAGGTTGGCTGCTGCAGAAAGGTGCCCATAAAAAGCTGGACCATTGACGGAAGCCCCCACGTGGTCGAGAACCTCGCGTGACCAGGGCGCACCAGCCACGCGAATAGTCCCGGAATCGGCGGTAAGCAGGCCTAGAAAGAGGGAAAAGAGCGTAGATTTACCGGCACCGTTACGCCCCAAAAGAGCATGGACGCGACCAGGAGTGATGCGAAAATCTACGTCCCGCAAAACTGTGTGGGCGCTAAAAGACTTCGAGACGCGCTCAAAGGAGATTTCATAATTCATACTGCAAAGTCTCGCGTGCCGGGGCGCGAATATCTTCCGTCCACAATATGGACTTCGCAGTGAATGTCTCCTACCGTCGTAGGAGACTAGGCAATTCCAGCGCGCTGGGCCACCAGGACCAGCGCCACGCGGTCGCGCGCCGCAAGCTTAGACATGAGCGAAGAGACGTGCGTCTTTACCGTCGTTTCCGCAATGACCATCTCGGCGGCGATCTCGGAATTTGTAGCACCGCGTGCGATGAGCGAAAGAACTTCCATCTCGCGCCGGGTTACCAGGCTAAGCCCTTGGCGCTCCTGCGCGCTCAACTGGCCGCGGGTAAGGGCGGTGCGATAGGCCTCCAAAACTGGTCCGGTGACCTGAGAGGCCAGCACCGATTCGCCCTTGGCGACGTCCCGGACTGCTCCCACTAGCACCTCCGGATCTGCATCTTTGAGAAGGAACCCATGCGCGCCAGCGGCGATAGATTGAGCCACCAATTCTTCTTCATTAAACGTGGTGAGCATGATGATTCGGCATTCGGGGACGCGGGAAAGGATCGCTTGGGCCGCAGCGATGCCGTCCATACCGGGCATTCGGATATCCAAGATGGCTACGTCAGTGCGGTGGCTCAACGCTGCGGTTACGGCCTCTGAGCCGGTATTTGCGGTGGCCACGACCTCAATATCATCTTGAGCGTTAAGGATGGTAGACAATGCGGCAACTAGCATCGCTTGGTCATCGGCGAGTAGGACTCGAATCTTAGACACGGCTTTCCTTCTACAAGGGTAGTTCGGCATGCAGGATGAACTTTGTTGCATCACCCGAGCACTCTAGTCTTCCACCCAGCGCGTGGGCGCGCTCTTCGACGCCGATGAGGCCAACTCCGCTGCCAGTAACTTCGCTGGGAGTCGGGGAGGGATTGGTAGAGGTTAGGGTGATCCGGGCGGCGTCGGCAAGCGCGAGCTCTACCTCTACCTGCGTGCCGGGGCCTTGGTGACGCAGTGCATTGGTCAAGGCTTCAGAAATGATGCGTACCAAGGCCAATTGCGTCAGTGCAGGCGTCTCATAGGTCTCCGGTAAGTCCGCTGCAATTTCTAAGCCCGCCGCGCGGAACCCATCGATAATGCCCTCGATGTGCTCAAGCTGCTCTGTCGGCTTGAGAGCGGAAGGACCGGTGCTCCGCAGTGCCGTGACGATGCCGCGAACCTCTTCCAATGCAGAATCCGCGCCATCACGGATAGTGGCCAGAGCTTCCTGGGCAGCCTCACTATCTACACGCCCGGCGATGATCCCGGCATTCGCCTGAACCTTGATCAAAGTAAGAGAATGCGCGAGTACATCGTGCAATTCCCTAGCAATGAGCAGGCGCTCTTCTTCTTGGGCTTGGTGGAAACGCTCCTGGGCTAGCCGCTCGCGCTGGCGTGCCAGGTCGAAGTAGCGTGCGGCGATGAAGTAGGTGCTGCCCAAAACTGCCCAGTGAACCACCAGCATGGCCAGGAAGCGGCGGTCTAGCTGGTAGTGCAGCAGGAATGACTCCGGATCTATGCGCCACATGAAGGGCGAAATGAAGGAGCCAAGAATCGTCAGCGCCAGCACCGTGCGGGGAATGGTACGGCGCGTGACATAGCGGGAGGTGGCATACACCGCCATGGGGGCAGTCAGGGCCCAAGGGGTAAGCCCTAGATTGGTGGGCAGCTGGCTGATCCAAGCCACGGCCCATGCCGCGAGCAGCACAATAAAGCCCGTGGCGCTGATCACGGGACGGCTCCGCCAGATCCACATGAATGGCAGGAATAGCAACGATAGAACTGCCTGAGTAATCTCAATTATGCTGGGATTCTTCGCGGCAGAAATGACATAAAATAGCGCAATGAGCACCGCCACCGCGGTGAGGACTTTATCCCCTAAGCGCGCTCGCGCGGCGGTGTCAGTGCTCATAAAAGAAGATAGTAATACAGCCCTTGCTGCTACTTCTTCTTATCCTTCTTCTTGCCCTTCTTGGAGGTCTTCTTCGCTGTCTTCTGCTCGGACTTGCGCTCTAGCTTGGCAGCGACGTCCGGCACGTACCGGAACTCTTCGCGGGCAGGGCGTTCATAGGTTTCGCCATCGGAATCTGGGCGCGGCGGAATCTCCGGCATCTCGCGCTCGAGCTTCTCGTATGGAATGGTGCTCAAAAGGTGCGAAATGACGTTAATGCGCGAGCGCTTCTTGTCTTCTGATTCCACGGTGTACCACGGTGCGGTTGGGGTATCGGTGTGGATGAACATCGCATCCTTGGCACGGGAGTAGTCCTCCCAGCGGGTAATGGACTGCAGATCCATAGGGGAGAGCTTCCAACGGCGCAGCGGATCGTTGCGGCGGGATTCAAAGCGCTTGATCTGCTCCTCATCGGAGACAGAGAACCAGTACTTGCGCAGCATGATGCCGTCTTCTACCAGCATCTGCTCAAAGGTGGGTGCTTGGTGCAGGAAGCGGACGTATTCCTGATCGGTGCAAAAGCCCATGACGCGCTCGACACCGGCGCGGTTGTACCAGGAGCGGTCAAAGATGACGATTTCGCCCTTGGTGGGCAGCTTTTCCACGTAGCGCTGGAAGTACCACTGGCCCTGTTCGCGAGAGTTCGGTGCGGGCAGCGCCTCGATGCGGCAGGTTCGCGGATTGAGGTACTGGGTGATGCGCTTAATCGCGGAGCCCTTGCCGGCGGCGTCGCGGCCTTCCATGATGATGACTACGCGGGCGCCGGTTTCAACGACCCACTGCTGCATGTCCACGAGCTCTGCTTGGAGGCGCTCGAGCTCCTTCTCGTAGGCCTTCTTGTTGAGTTTCTTAGGGGCTTTACTGCTTTTTGTGCTCATTAATACAGCTTAACCGGCGCAAGCGGCTGGGATGAAAACGCTACCGCCCACTTTGGAGTGAGAACCTGGGCACAGCTTAGGAACAAGTACAGCCGGGGCCGCAGCCGGGCTCTCCATAGCGGGTGGTATTAGAAATATGCCCCAAGCCTTCGATGGCGATGGTGACGTTTTGGCCATCCTCGATAAATTGCTGCGGGGTGCGGGCAAAACCCACGCCTTCTGGCGTGCCGGTAACGATGACGTCGCCCGGATTGAGTGGATAGAGCTGCGAGCAGAACTCAATGAGCTCAGCTACGGAAAAGATGAGGTCATCGGTATTATCGTGCTGCCTCTCTTCACCGTCTACGGTAGTGGTGAGCACAGCTCCGGACCCCGGTGACCACTCATCCGCGGTGGTAAGCCAAGGGCCGAAGCCGGCGGTGCGATAAAAGGATTTACCGGCATGGAACTGGCTAGTCTGGCGTTGGAAGTCACGCAGCGTGTAGTCATTCATGATGGCGTAGCCAGCCACATAATCTAGTGCCTCGTCGCGGCTGACACGGTGGGCACGCTCGCCGATGATGACCGCCAATTCTCCCTCATAATCCAGCTTCTGTGTGCCATATTCGGGAATGAAGACATCATCATAGGGGCCGGTGAGGGCGTCGGCGAACTTGATGAACAAGGTGGGATGTTCGGGGAATTCGCGTCCCATCTCGCGGATGTGCTTGGCGTAATTGAGCCCCACGCAGATGACCTTGCCGGGAGCTGGCACGACGGCTTCCAAATCAGCGTGGTCAAAGACCACGGGCTCGCCGGAAAGCTGGGCGGCCTTGCGCCAATCTTCGCTGCGCAGCAGCTGGCCCACGTCCTCATAATCCAACTCAACTCCCACGTTATCGCCGTCGATGCGGATAGCGGAAGTTCCAAAGCCAGTGCGTAGGGTAGCCAATTTCATGGCGACTATCCTACGCGCAAGATTTCCTCGACCGCGTCGGCGCAAAGGATGGGGATTTCTGCCTTTTCTTGCTTTGCCCAAGGCTTGAGCACAAACGAAGCAGGGTCCATGCGCCCCGGTGGGCGCCCGATTCCTACCGAAAGGCGCTGATAGTCTTTGGTGCCCAGGGACTTTGTGGTTGAACGCAACCCATTGTGGCCATGGTCGCCGCCGCCTTGGCGGAGCTTAATGGTGCCGAAATCGAGCTCTAGCTCATCGTGAACAACGATGATGTCGGCGGCGGAGAGATGAAAGTATTGGGCCAAAGCTTTGATCGGCCCGCCGGAAAGGTTCATAAAGGACCGTGGCTTTGCGCAGATAATCTTGCGGCCGCCAGCTATGCCCTCGGCGACTTCGGTGTTGGTCTTTTTGTGTACAGAAAAACCGCTCATGAGCTCTCCTGCGAGTTCATCTGCCACATCGGAGCCGATATTGTGTCGAGTGCCTGCGTACTTGGGGCCGGGGTTGCCAAGGCCTACTACGAGAAGTGGAGTCACGCGCTCAATTGTCTCATAGGCAGAGAGAAAACGGCAAGGCCGCCGCGAGAAGCGAATCTCACGGCGGCCTATGCGTGTGAAGGGGAGGGGATTACTCCTCGTCAGAGTCAGCGGACTCCTCGGAATCCTCTGCGGACTCGGCGCCAGCGTCAGCGCCGCCTTCCTCAGCAGCCTCGGCTGCTTCCTCGAGCTCTTCATCAACCTCAGGCAGGGAGATGGAGACGATAACGGTGTCTTCCTCTGCCACCAGGGTGGTGTCTTCCGGCATGGTGACGTCGCCCGCGGTGATAACTGCGCCGTCCTCGAGGCCCTCGATGGAAACCTCGATCTCCTCCGGAATGTTCAGTACGTCTGCCTCAACCAGCAGTACGTCAGCATCCTGGATGTGCATGGTGCCTGCAGCTGGCTCGCCGGTCAGGGTAACCGGAACCTCAACCTCAACCTTCTCGCCGCGCTTAATGGCCAGCAGGTCAACGTGGTCGATGTCGAAGGTCAGGACGTTCTGGTCAACGTGCTTAACCATGGTCAGGTACTGCTCGCCGTCGATCTCCAGCTCCAGAACGGCGTTGACGCCGTTGTTGCGGACGAGGGACTGGATGTCCAGCAGCGGAACTGCGAAGTGGACCGGCTCCTGGTGGGAACCGTAGATGACGCCTGGAACCTTCCACTCGCGGCGCAGGCGGCGTGCGACACCCTTGCCAAATTCGGTACGTGCTTCAGCCTTAATTACTGGGCGCTGTGCCATGCTTCATTCTCCTTAGTTAAAGTAGTGCGGCGCGGCCAACGCGATAAAAACGACGAAAGCCTGCCGATGGACGTCTTGGACGAGTCATCGCAGGCGTATATAAAAAGCAACATGCTCTAACTTCAATCGCGTCGATAACGGCTTCCTCATCCTGAGGTCGCCCTCGCCGAGACTGAGTTAGATTAGCACGTGCGTCAGGGGCAAATCAAAAGCCGCCGAGGGAAATCTCGGCGGCCCTGCGCTTAGGCGCGGTCGAAAAGGGTGGTCACGGAACCATTCTCAAAGATCTCGTGGATGGTCTGTGCCAAAAGCGGTGCAATGGACAGCACCGTGAGGTTGGACCAGCCTTCGGTGGACTGCGGCAGGGTATCGGTGGTGATAACTTCCTCCGCGCCGCACTCGGAGAGACGCTCGCGAGCTGGGTCGGAGAAGACGCCGTGGGTGCAGGCGATGATGACCTTCTTCGCACCGGCGTCCTTCAGAACGCGCACGGCGCCGGCGATGGTGCCACCGGTGTCAATCATGTCGTCGAGAAGCACGCAGTCCTTGCCCTCTACATCGCCGACCACGCGGTTGGACACCGTCTTATTGGCCTCGGTGTTGGAGCGGGTCTTGTGCACGAAGGCCAGCGGGGCGTCGCCCAAGTCGTGGGCCCACTTTTCTGCCACCTTCACGCGGCCAGCATCCGGGGAGACCACGGTGATGTTATCGGTGGCGTACTTGGACTTGATGTAATCGGTCAGGATGGGCTGAGCGTGCATGTGATCGACCGGGCCATCGAAGAAGCCCTGGATCTGATCGGTGTGCAGGTCCACGGACACGATGCGGTCTGCGCCGGCAGCCTGCAAGAGGTCTGCCACCAGGCGGGCGGAAATAGGCTCGCGGCCCAGGTGCTTCTTATCCTGGCGTGCATATGGGTAGAAGGGAAGGATGGCGGTGATGCGCTTAGCGGAGCCGCGCTTCAAAGCATCGATCATGATGAGCTGCTCTACCAGCCACTTATTGAGTGGCTGGGTATGAGACTGCATTACGAAGCAGTCGGCGCCACGCACGGACTCCTCAAAGCGGATGAAGATTTCGCCGTTAGCGAAGTCGCGGGCGGTGGTAGGAACCAGATCGGTCTTGAGCTCCTTAGCCACAGCCTCTGCCAACTCTGGGTGTGCACGCCCAGAGAAGAGCTTCATGTTCTTGCTGCTACCAGTTACCTTGCCAGTCATGGGAGAATGTGCCCCTTACTTTTCGTTGTCCTGCGCACGGGCTGCGGCCTCAGCCGCGGGAGTACCCGGACGCTTCTTTTGAACCCAGCCCTCGATGTTGCGCTGTTTGCCACCGGAGACTACGAGTGCTCCCGCAGGAACATCGTCTTTAATTACTGTACCCGCACCGGAGTATGCGCCATCACCGACATTGACCGGAGCGATAAACATTGTGTCAGAACCGGTGCGCACGTGGCTGCCGATGGTGGTGTGGTGCTTGTTCACGCCGTCGTAGTTCACGAAGACCGAGGAGGCACCGATATTGGACTGCTCGCCCACGGTGGCGTCACCGATATAGGTCAGGTGCGGAACCTTGGAGCCGCGGCCTATCTGGGCGTTCTTTGCCTCTACGAAGCCGCCGAGCTTTCCGTCCTCGCCCACCACGGTCTTCGGGCGGATATAGGTAAACGGGCCGACCTTGGCGTTGGTACCAATGACGGAATCGCTGCCATGGGTGCGCACGACGGAAGCGCCCTCGCCCACCTGCATATTGGTCAAGGTGGTGTCGGGGCCAATCTCGGCGTTATCGGCGATGCTGGTAGCGCCCCACAGCTGGGTGCCCGGGTGAATAATGACATCGGAGCCCACGGTGACGTTGACACCAATCCAGGTGGTCTCCGGATCCACGATGGTGGCGCCGCCGCGCATCGCCTTTTCTACCATGCGGCGGTTGAGCTCACGGCCGGCAGCGGCGAGCTGCACGCGGTCATTGACGCCCGCGAGTTCGGCCGGATCCGCTGCTACGTGCGCGCCGACGCCGTGTCCTGCGGTGCGGGCAATCTCGAGTACATCGGTGATATACAGCTCGCCTTGGGCGTTATTGGAGTCGAGCTTCTGGAGGGCGTCGGCAAGCACGCGCCCATCAAAGGCAAAGACGCCGGAGTTGACCTCATCGACCTGGCGCTGCTCTTCGGTGGCATCCTTTTGCTCAACGATGGCAGACACGCTGCCGTCCTCAGCGCGAATGATGCGGCCGTAACCGGTCGGGTCATCGAGGCGCATCGAGAGCACAGTGACCGCATTGCCCTGCTCGGTGTGGGTGGCGCGCAGGCCCTCGATGGTCTCTGGGGTCAGCAGAGGGACATCGCCGTTGGTGACAATGACGGTTCCCTCGAAGTCCGGAATCGGCTCCAAGCCGCAGGCCACGGCATGACCGGTGCCCAGCTGCTCCTCCTGGACCGCCTGCAGTACCTCGCAGTCCAGCTCCTGGGCGATGGCATCCACGGCGGGGGAGACCTGATCGCGCTGGTGGCCCACCACCGTCACGATGCGCTCCGGGTTGATCCCGGCCGCAGCATGCAGAGCGTGGCCGAGCAAAGTGCGACCGCCAATCTCATGCAAGGTCTTCTGCTTAGTGGACTTCATGCGGGTGCCGGCGCCAGCCGCAAGGACGACGACAGCACACGAGGTTGTTGCTACCACGGGTTATTGAACTCCTGGGGTCGAGTCTGATTCTTATCCGGACTACATCCTATAGCCCAAGTGCGATTTATGTGTGAGAAACCTCTTTCAGGCCGCGGGCGCGCCACACACCGAGGAAACCAATGAGGGCAAGGAAGAGCAGCGCCGCCTCAGGTCCGGCCAGTGCCACCACGGAGGAAATGCCACCGACGATAAGCAAGATAACGCCCATCATCGTATTGGCCGCACCCACATACTGGGTGCGCTTGTCGCCGCCGGCCATATCCACCACGTAGGTCTTACGCGCCACGCGAATAGCCGTGTGCGCCAGGTTCACGGCGAAGAAGCCAATCGGCATGACCCAGGCATTGACCGCATCCGGTGCCCAGTGCGAGCTGGCGACCAAAAGCACCAGCACGACGGAAGCCACGGCCGCGCCCACGGCCATGGTGTTCTTAGAGGACTTATCCGAATACACGCCGGAGATGCGCCCGCCCACCAGGGAGGCTAGGCCGGAAGCTAGCACGAATCCGTAGAGCCCAGAAAGGTTGCTGCTGAGCAGCACAATGAAAGAGGTCGATAGCGCCGAAACGAGCAGCAGCGCGCGGACGATGACGAAGTTACGAAATTGGCCGTCGCTGGTAAAAAGCTGCCAGGTATCTTGCCACCAGCGCTTATCGATGCCCCCTTCGGCTTCCTCTGGCACCGGCTGATCCACGTGCGAAAAGACCCACGCGGCAATGGCCCACGTGGCCGCACCAACGGCGAGGACCGTGCCCATCATGGGAATGCTGAGCTCGCCGAGAAAGTAAAGGATAATGCCGGTCAGCAAAGTGGCACCGCCACCGAGGGCTGCCGCGCTACCGGTCACTCGGCCGCGTGCGCCCTTAGAAATCGTGCGCGCTTGCACGTCCTTGCCCGCAATCGAGCACAGCGCGCGGAAGAGGGACAGCGCCGCCAAGGCCACCAGCACCACCACGCCCAATACCGCCCCGCGGGTAAAAAATGCCGCGAGCGCGATGACCGCGGCGGATACCGCTTGTCCCAGCGAACCGATAATCCACAGGCGCTTGCGGGCCCTATAGGTAGTCACCCACGGGGTCAGCGCCGCCTGCGGGAGCATCGAACCGGACTCGCGGATAGGGGTGAGCAGACCGGTAAAGAACGCAGGCACTCCGGCCGCACTAAAAAGCGCGGGAAGCACCGTCTTGGCAGCAACAATCTGATCGCCCAAATTTTGCAGGCCATTGGACCAGATGAAATACCGGGCGTTGGATTTAGACATGAGAAATGCGATCTTTCAGAGAAACGAGTTGGTTAAATAAGAGCCATGCTGACACGCCGGAGAGTAAAAGACGGCCGCAGTCACGCCGAAATTCTACCCGCGCGGCAGGAGGCCTAAGAATCATGCACGATGTCGATCCCCTCATCAATTCGCTCTACCAAGCCTTCGATCTTCTCGGCGTAGTTTTGAACGGCATCATTGGCGGCACCCTTGCCCGCCGCCGCGAATTCGACATTGTGGGCTTCGTATTCCTCGCCCTCTTTTCAGGGCTGGCCGGTGGCATGATCCGTGACATGCTCATCGGGGATGGAGCAGCGGCAGCGATCTCAGACCCGTGGTACCTCGGCCTTGCGTGCGGAGGTGCTCTCATAGCGTTTCTTATCGATCTCAAGGGCAAGGCGTGGGAGCTATTCCGCGAACACGGCGATGCCATTATTCTCGGCGTGTGGTCCACTACCGGCTGCGTTAAAGCGCTCACCCACGGCATGCCACTTATTCCCTGTGTCTTTCTGGGCGTGCTTACCGCAGTGGGCGGGGGAATGGTCCGCGATATTGCGTCTGGGGAAATCCCGTCCATCTTTGGTGGCAGCCCCCTGTATGCCGTGCCCTCTATCCTCACCGGCATCGTCATGGTTACTTTTGCCGATTACGGACAGTTTGCACTCGGCATGGTGGTCTCGCCGATCGTCGGCAGTGGCATGGCGATTTTGTCCTATTGGCGCGGCTGGGTCCTGCCCCGCGCCGGTGTAGCCCCCGTTAACTACACCGCGGCCCAAGTGGCGGCGATTGCGAAGAAAGCCGAGCTCAAAGGCTTTCGCCGCGGTAGGAAGAAAGACTAAAAAAGCTTCCCCACCAGGACTCGAACCTAGAATGACGGTACCAAAAACCGTAGTGTTGCCGATTACACCATGGGGAAACACAGCAAAAGCTGTAGGCATAGCGTACCTGACGCCCCCGGGTAAATCACAAATTGTGGGGCAAAGGATAGGGTAGAGGGCATGGCTCGACAAAGGATGACCGGCCGGGAACGCCGCGAACAACTCATTTCCATCGGACGCGCCGCATTCGCGGAACTAGGCTTTGAAGGAACCAGCGTCGAAGAGATCGCGGCACGCGCCGGGGTATCCAAACCCGTGGTCTATGAGCACTTCGGGGGCAAGGAAGGCCTCTACGCGGTAGTCGTGGACCGCGAGATGCTAGCACTGGAAAAGGTCATTACTGATTCCTTGGAGACCGGAAGCTGGCGCGAGCGCATCGAGCAGGCCGTCATGGCCATTTTGACCTATGTCGAGGAAGAAACTGATGGCTTTCTCATCCTGGTGCGCGATGCCAAGCCCGGCGATGAACGCAGCTTCTCCACGCTGTTGAATTCCGCGGTGGGCCAGGTTTCCTATATCCTGCGAGAAGCATTCGAGCACCGTGGCATCGACCCGGATTTGGCGGATATTTATGGTCAAGCGCTGGTGGGGATGGTATCGACCACCGCGCAATGGTGGCTGGATGAGCGCAACCCGGACAAGGAAGTCGTCGCCACGCATATTGTCAATCTATGCTGGAATGGTTTGTCCGGTATGGAAGTAAAGCCCAAGCTAGGAGGCAAATAAATGGCGACCCCAATGCTGGCCGGCCTGCTCAAGGTAGCGGCCTCAGAGCCCAAGCTCAAGGGCATGATTTCTCATGTGGGCGAAGACCTCCACATCACAGGCTTGGATCAGTCCCGGCCGTGGGCCTTGGGCACCTTGGCTCATCATGCCCCAGTGCTCGTGGTAACCGCTACGAGCCGCGAGGCCGAGGATCTCACGGCGGAGCTTACGGCGATGCTGGGGGAGAAGGTGGCCATGTTCCCCGCATGGGAGACTCTGCCGCACGAGCGCCTGAGCCCCGGCGTAGACATCATCGGCCGCAGGGCGGAAGTTCTGCACAATCTCGATAGCCTGCAGGTCATCGTCACCGCTGCCCGCGGCCTGTCTCAGCCCATCCTGCAGGAGGTGGAGGGCCGCGCTCCCGTCCACCTCGAAGAAGATCATGAATATGACTTTGATGAGGTAGTCCGCGAGCTCGGGTTCCGCGCCTATAAGCACGTAGACATGGTGGCTAAGCGCGGCGAGTATGCTACGCGCGGCGGCATCATCGATATTTTCCCCACCACGCTGGATTATCCGGTCCGCGTGGAGTTTTGGGGCGATGAGATTACCGATATCCGCCAATTCTCCGTGGCTGACCAGCGCACCATTCCGGAAATCGAGGTGGGCCGCGTAGACATTTTCCCGGCCCGCGAGCTGCCTATTACGGACGCCATTGCCAAGCGTGCGGCCGATCTCGCCGTTAAGCACCCCGGCAATCCCGCCTTGGTGGAGCTGCTGACCAAGGTAAGCGAGCACATCCCGGCCGAAGGCATGGAGGCGCTCCTGCCCGCGCTTTCCGACGCCCCCATGATCACCCTCCCCGAATTCCTGCGCCCCACCACCCACGTGGTGATGGTCGGCCCGGAAAAGATTCGCCGCCGCGTGGCAGATCTAGAAAAGACCGATGCGGAATTCCTCGCTGCCGGTTGGGAGGCCGCGGCCATGGGTGCCGATGGCCCGCTGGCTACCGAAGGGCTCGATACCGAGGCATCCAGCTATCGCTCCTATGAGTCGCTCGAGGTCTCCATCAGCGAGTCCAGCCTGCCTTTGTGGACTTTCTCCCCACCGGGAATGCTCGCCGCCCCGGAAGAGGAGACCCTCCCGCTCGAATTCGAGCCAGGGCCCACCCCGCGCGGCAATATCGAAGAAATCGATGCCATGATGGCCCAACTCCTCGCGCACACCAATGCCGGCGGCCGGGCAGCCTTCATCGCGCCGGCGCAAGGTGCCATCAAGCGTATGGTGGATCGCTTTGCAGAAAAAGGCATCCGCACCAAGGTGGCCACCCCTGGCTGGGAGCCCACCGCCGGTGAAGTCACCCTCTACCAAGCACTAAGCCACGCCGGCCTGGTATTTCCCAAGGTGAAAAAGCCCAAGGATGCCGAGGCCCTCCCACTGGTCGTTGTAACCGAGACGGATCTGACCGGTAACCGCGTAGGCGATATCGCCGAAGCGAAGCGCCGGCCCGCCAAACGCCGCAATAAGGTTGACCCGCTTGCCCTCAAGCAGGGCGATTTTGTGGTGCACGAGACCCACGGTATCGGCAAGTTCCTCAAGATGGCCGAGCGCACCATCCAGTCCGGCGATGAAACCAGCCGCCGCGAATACATCGTGCTCGAGTACGCGCCCTCCAAGCGTGGTCAGCCCGCCGATCAGCTCTGGGTTCCCATGGACTCGCTGGATCTGCTCAGCAAGTACACCGGTGGCGAATCGCCCCACCTGTCCAAGATGGGCGGTTCCGACTGGAAGAACACCAAGAAGAAGGCGCGCGCCGCCGTACGCGAAATCGCCGGCGAGCTGGTCGAGCTCTACGCCAAGCGCCAGGCCGCGCCGGGGCACCAGTTCTCCCCGGATAATCCGTGGCAGGCGGAGATGGAGGATAATTTCCCCTTCGTCGAAACCGAAGACCAGATGCTGGCTATCGACGCCGTCAAGCACGATATGGAGTCCACGGTGCCGATGGACCGCGTCGTCGTCGGCGATGTGGGCTACGGCAAGACCGAGGTGGCCATCCGTGCCGCCTTCAAGGCCGTGCAAGACGGCATGCAGGTAGCCGTCCTCGTGCCCACCACGCTGCTGGCGCAACAGCACTTTGATACCTTCAGCGAGCGCATGACCGGCTTCCCCGTCAAGATTGAGGTGCTTTCGCGCTTTACCTCGAAGAAGGAAGCAAAAGACATCTTCAAGGGCCTGGCCGATGGCAGCGTCGATATCGTCGTCGGCACCCACCGCCTCCTCCAGACTGGTGTGCACTGGAAGAACCTCGGCCTCATCGTCGTGGACGAAGAGCAGCGCTTCGGCGTGGAGCACAAGGAACACATTAAGGCGCTCAAGGCCAGCGTGGATGTGCTCACCATGTCCGCGACACCTATCCCGCGCACCTTGGAAATGTCTATGGCTGGCATCCGCGAGATGTCCACCATCCTGACCCCGCCGGAAGACCGCCACCCGGTGCTGACCTACGTCGGCGCTTACGAGGACAAGCAGGTAGCCGCGGCCATCCGCCGCGAGCTGCTGCGCGATGGTCAGACCTTTTTCATCCACAACAAAGTCTCTGATATCGAAAAGAAGGCCCGCGAGCTGCGTGACCTGGTACCAGAGGCCCGCGTCGTCGTCGCGCATGGCCAGATGAACGAGGAGGTGCTCGAGCAGACCGTCCAGGGTTTCTGGGACCGCGAGTACGACGTTTTGGTATGTACCACCATTGTGGAAACCGGCCTGGATATCGCTAATGCGAATACCCTCATTGTGGAAAACGCCCACCATATGGGCCTGTCCCAGCTGCACCAGCTGCGCGGGCGCGTGGGCCGCTCCCGCGAGCGCGGCTATGCCTACTTCCTGTACCCCAAGGGGGCCACGCTCACGGAAACTTCCTATGACCGCCTGGCCACCATCGCTCAAAACAATGACCTTGGTGCCGGCATGGCCGTAGCCATGAAGGACTTGGAGATGCGCGGTGCCGGCAACGTCCTTGGCGCCCAACAGTCCGGCCACATTGCCGGTGTGGGCTTCGATCTCTACGTGCGCCTCGTTGGCGAGGCGGTCGAGACCTTCAAATCGCTCGCTCGCGGCGAGGCCCCCACCGTTACCGATGAAGGCCCGAAGGAAATCCGCATCGATCTCCCCGTGGACGCGCATATTCCGGAAGGCTATATCGATTCCGAGCGCCTGCGCCTGGAGGTCTATCGCAAGCTTGCGGCCTCGCAGAATGACGATGATCTCAAGGCCGTTATCGAGGAAATGGAAGACCGCTTTGGCCCGCTGCCGCAGGAGGTTCTGCGCCTGCTTTCCGTTGCCCGCCTGCGCCACCAGGCGCGCCGCGCCGGCATCTCCGATATCACCGTTCAGGGCACCCGCGTCAAGTTCCACCCCGTGGAGCTGCCGGATTCCAAGCAGGTGCGTCTCAAGCGCCTATATCCGGGCTCCAGCTTCCGTGCGGCGGCGAAGGCAATCAACGTGCCGTTCCCCAAGGCCGGGCGAAATGTCACCTCCCCGAAGCTGCGCGATACCGAGCTCATTCAGTGGGCGGCGGACTTCCTGAGCGCGCTTTTCGACGTCGACCCCATCAACGTCAGCGGTGCCCAGCCCACCTCGAACGTGGTCAGCGTAGGGGAGTAGCTAGAGGGTGAGCCAGCCGGTGCTCAGGCCCCAAATGGCGGTGGCGGCACCGGCCAGGACAATGGCCACCACGCACCACTCGAAGGTGTTGAAGATGCGTTCCTTCTTCCACAAACGGGTGCCGACATACGGAATAAGTCCCGGTACCACGGCCAATGCGCCGAGCAGGACGTAGACGAGGTCGGCCGCATAAATCAGCCACAGGGAATAGATAAACGCGAGCAAAGAAATGACCAAGTGCTTGCGGTTTTCCTTGCGGCTGACTTCTGGTCCGGAAAGATCGAACTTGATACCCGCCTGCGGGTGAGACAGTCCCTTGCCGCGCAGCGCCAAGAGCAAGAGGTACAGGGAAGAGAAGATATAGGGCAGCAAGTACATGATGGTCGCCAGCTGCACCATGGCGTTATAAGACGCCTCGTTGAGGTAAAAGACGATGATGAACAGCTGGATGGCCATCGTGGAAATCAGCTGCGCTACCCACGGCGCACCCGCCACGTTAATGGTTCCGATGCGGCGGGGAATGAGGCCGTCGATGGCCATCATTACGATGGGCTCGGCGCACAGCATCTGCCAGGAAACATAGGCACCCAAAACTGACAAGCACAGCCCAATAGACACCAGCGCGCCGCCCCAAGGTCCGATGACCTCGGTGAGCACGGAGGCCATGGAATTATCTGGCAATGCGGCTAGTTCTTCTTTGGTCATCACGCCAAAGCTCAAGGTAGACACGGAAACCAGCAGTGCCAGCACGGCGAAAAAACCGATGACGGTCGCGCGGCCGACGTCGGTGCGCTTAGAAGCCTGCTTGGAATAAACGGATGCTCCCTCCACGCCGATGAAGACCCACACGGTAAAGAGCATGATTCCCTGGACCTGCTCGAAAACGCTGGCCTCAGACGCGCGTCCCCAGAAATCCAAGGTGAATTTATCCCAGCTGAACCCGAGGAACGCAATGAGCACCACAAAGGCCAGGATGGGCACAATCTTGGCAATTGTGGTGATGAGGTTCATGAACGCGGCCTGCTTAATGCCGCGGGCAAGTACCGCAAAAATGCCCCAGGATAGGAGGGAGACGGCGATGGCGGAGGTCCAGTAATGGTCGGCGTCGAAAAGCGGCAGGTAATGGCCCAAGGTATTGAAAAAGAGGGTGGCATAACCCACCTGCGCCATAACGGAGCCCAGCCAGTAGCCCCAGCCGGAGGTAAAACCAATAAAATCGCCAAGGCCAGCACGCACGTAGGAATAAACGCCAGAATCAAGGTGCGGCTTGCGGCGGGCCAGAATTTGAAAAACAAACGCCACAGACAGCATGCCGATGCCCGCTACCAGCCAGCCAATGAGCATCGCGCCTGGGCCGGCAACGGAGGCAATGTTTTGGGGCAGCGAGAAAATACCCGCGCCCACGGTGGAACCGATAATCAGCGCGACGAGGGTCCACAACGTCACGGAGTGGGATCTATTCTGGCTGGAGGTCATTGGCCTAAAATACCTTGAATAGCCCCATAATGGGAACTCGGGCTAGACTTTGTGCACATGACTGTGCTGTTGCTCGATGAACGCTGGCCCACCATGATCCCCATGCAGGCGCATGGGAAGCTGCGTGGCCCCGTCCACTTCACGGGTGAGGTACCCGTGTCCGTACGGTGGAATTTTTCCGATCTGCTGGTAGGCGAGGACGCCACCGGCACCTTGGTAAGCACCGACGAACACGATCCGGACACTCGCGCCCGCCTCGCTAGCGGCGAGCCCGTCATTCGCGCCGAATCCCTTGCAGATCCCATCATGCAGGCGCGCCAGACCATGGCCACGGCGCGGCGCATCGGGGAGTGGGAGCGCGAGCAAACCCATACTTCCCTCTTGCCGTACCTCGAGGAGGAGTCCGCCGAATTCGCCGCGGCCGTGCGCAGCCGCGAACCGGAAAGCGAGATGCTTAAGGAATTGGGGGATATCTTCCTCCAAGTACTTTTCCATGCGGAAATCTCCACCTTTTCGCTTGACGACGTCGCCCAGAGCTTCCTCACCAAAATGCGCGCCCGCGCCCCATACCTATTTGATGGCACCACGGAGATTGTCGACGTTGACACGCAAGAGAGGCTGTGGCGCGAAGGCAAGGGAATGTAGGATGGCTTCTCATGAAGAGGCTGCTGCAGATATTCGGGGGCTGCGGGGTGGCCGTAGCCGTGATAATCGCGCTGGTGGCATGGCTGTTGACGGGGCACGGCACTTCACAGGAGCCCGTACCGGAGAACATTCCGCCCGTTGAGGGCAAAGAGGTCGCGCATATTGACGTCAATGCCCCCGGCCGCACCGCCGATAAGCTCACCTACTGGGCCTCTGACCTAGCTGAGCAGACGGGTATCCCACCGGCAGCCCTGCGCGCTTATGGCAACGCCGAACTCATCGCTCAGCAAAAATGGCCGAATTGCCATCTGCGGTGGAATACCCTTGCCGGCCTGGGTTACGTGGAGACACGCCACGGCACCTACAACGGCAATTGGTTTAAGCCCTCCAAGCTTGACGACGCCGGCTACCCCCAACCACCCATCAACGGCATCGCCCTCGATGGCCTGAACAATACGGCGCACACCCCAGATACCGATAACGGCAAAATCGATGGGGATTCCGAATATGACCGCGCCGTCGGCCCGATGCAGTTTATCCCGACCACGTGGGAATCGGTGGGCGCTGATGCCAACGGCGATGGCAAGGCAGATCCCAATCAAATTGACGACGCCGCAGTTGGCGCCGCCGGACTTTTATGTTTTGGTGATAGAGATCTCTCTAACCCAGAACAGTGGGAGGAAGCAATCCTAAATTACAATCAGTCCAGCGAGTATTTGCATAAAGTTGCACACGCCGCCAATGCCTACTCGGTTCCGCAAAGTGCAAAGTAGTGTCACACAGTAAAGTTTTCTGCAACAATTGACAACGTAGCTGGGCCGGCTGGTCCAGAGCGAACTTTTTATGAGGAGTGAAAAACAGCATGGCTGACATCATCCACACTTTCGCCCGCGAAATTCTTGATTCCCGTGGTAACCCAACCGTCGAGGCCGAGGTCTTCCTTGATGACGGCGCCCGCGGTGTTGCCGGCGTTCCTTCCGGTGCTTCTACCGGTGTGCACGAGGCTCACGAGCTGCGCGACGGTGGCGAGCGCTACCAGGGTAAGGGTGTTCTGAAGGCTGTTGAGAACATCAACGAGAAGATTGCCGACGAAATTGCTGGCTTCGAAGCCGACGACCAGCGCCTCATTGACCAGGCACTGATTAAGCTGGACGGTACCGATAACAAGTCCGAGCTCGGCGCTAACGCTATCTTGGGCGTTTCCATTGCCGCAGCCAAGGCCGCTGCAGAGTCCGCTGCACTGCCTCTGTACCGCTACATCGGTGGCCCGAATGCACACGTACTGCCGGTGCCAATGATGAACATTCTCAACGGCGGCGCACACGCTGACTCCGGCGTGGACGTCCAGGAATTCATGATCGCTCCGATTGGTGCGGAGTCCTTCGCCGAGGCTCTTCGCATGGGCGCCGAGGTTTACCACGCACTGAAGGCAGTGCTGAAGGACAAGGGGCTGTCCACTGGTCTGGGCGACGAGGGCGGCTTCGCTCCGTCCGTTGACTCCACCAAGGCTGCCCTCGACGTCATCGTTGACGCCATCAAGAAGGCCGGCTTCGAGCCCGGCAAGGATGTAGCCCTGGCACTCGACGTTGCTTCCTCCGAGTTCTTCAAGGACGGCAAGTACCACTTCGAGGGTGGCGAGCACACCGCTGAAGAAATGTCCAAGGTCTACGAGGACCTCATCGACCAGTACCCGATCGTCTCCATCGAGGATCCGCTGCAGGAGGATGACTGGGAGGGCTACACCGCCCTGACCGCCGCAATTGGCGAGAAGGTACAGATCGTCGGCGATGACTTCTTCGTCACCAACCCTGCTCGTCTGCAGGAGGGCATTGAGAAGAAGGCTGCCAACGCCCTGCTGGTTAAGGTCAACCAGATCGGTACCCTGACCGAGACCTTCGACGCAGTCGAGCTGGCTCACCGCAACGGCTACCGCACCATGATGTCCCACCGCTCCGGCGAGACCGAGGACACCACCATTGCGGACCTGGCTGTTGCTCTGAACTGCGGCCAGATCAAGACCGGCGCACCGGCACGTTCCGAGCGTGTAGCTAAGTACAACCAGCTGCTGCGTATCGAGCAGGAGCTTGGCGACGGCGCAGTTTACGCCGGCCGCTCCGCTTTCCCGCGCTTTAAGGCTTAATCGCCTCCTTTCGTAGCGCCCTCGCATTGCCGCGGGGGCGCTTTCGCATGTCTAGGTATTGCTGCCAGGTTTGCTTCCAATTCACGGTTCGCGGCGCTAAAGGCCCTTGGGCACGGTCAATTTCGAAGGTGCCGTCCGAAAAGAGCCACGCAACGTCTCCAGTGATGGGATCCATGATGTAGCGTGCCCTACCATCGGTCTTCACGTTGTGGTGGTGTTGACAGAGAGTGACAAGATTATCGACGCTCGTCGGTCCGCCGTCGGCATACTCCACTCGATGATCAAGCTGGCAGTAATGTGCAGGCATGGAACACCCTGGCCAACGGCACGTGGCATCGCGACCGTGGACCCATGTCCTGATTTGTTCGGTGGGAACGTAGGAGGAAGTTTCTTCTGGGCACAACTCGCGAGTCATCGAGTAATTGCTTAAATGCTCCGTAAGAACGCACCATCCCGCCGAAGGTATGTATACCCGAGAAGCATCGTCACCCGCTGCATAGGTGTTTATAACTACTTTTGTCTGGGTGCGATTAAAAATCAGCGCTTCCAAAGCCTCTGGCTTGGTGATGTTCTTCTTTCGCGCTGCTTTATCGATGTGTCGTGAAATAGCACTGGCGGTTGCTTTATCCGTTTTCAGGGTGATGGTGGCTTGGCCTTTGGAATAAGAAATGGAAACGGATCGCTCGATTTCCTTCTCATTTTCTGGCTTGAGAATTCCGTCGATGTAGTCGCGCAAGAATCTACGGATTTCAGATTCCGTGGGTACATGCTGGGCAGGTTCCTTTGGGGTGAGGAAGTCTGCAAGGGCGGCATCGATTAGTTGGATGCCCTCGGCGTCGTCGCCAAGCGGGGCAAGCTCGGCATCAATGACGTGCAGCCGCGGGAGGTCAAGAATCCAATGTTCGGTCTGTACCGCAGTGGTTAACGGCAATTCTCGCATGCGCAGGTGAGAGCGCAGTGCGGATAAAACGCGCCAGTAGCTCAAGCCCACCCGCTTAGCTAAAGCAGCGGTAGTGCATTCGACATCGTCTTCTAATCGCGGAAGCACGGATTGGTATAGCTGCCAGGATTGAATGCGTTGGAGCATGCCCAAAACGCAAACCGTATCGTCGAGGTTATTGGTAGAAAAATAGGCGTTCTTTGGTGGTGCGTCGCTGGCTGTCACGGAAAGTTCCCCCCTCTGGAATAAATCGCACACCCAATCGAATTTCTGCCCCTAGTATAAGCCGCCTTTCCGGCGTGCGCAAGGGGTAAAACGAAAAAATGTGCGAAATTCCGGGGGTTAGTAACTGAAAACGTTGTCAGCTACTGCTTCGAGTTCCTTATCGTCATATTTGTCACCGCAGGTGGCGAGGGAACCCACGCCAGCCATGTACATGGTAAAAAGCTTGTCTAGGACGGGAGAAGCCGCTGAAATTTCAAGCTTTTCGTAGACGGGAGCGTATTTCCTATCGAACTCCTCAAGGCTAGGGACGAGTTCTTCAAATGCGCTGTCGCCATGGGTTAGCAAATACTTGGCGTCGTCCAGGATTTGCTCATTCTCGCAGGCAACAAATCCAGCCTTCTTCAGCGTCGTGGCATTGACCTCGTAGCTTGTAGGGCCGTCTTCCTCTTCGGAAGCCCCAGCGCCGAACACATCTAGGTAGAAGTCCGGGATCGTGCCGTGTTCCTTTATGTGGTAAATGAAGCCGCTTTTGGTATTGAGGTCGTGCTTTCTGCTTGTGGTGGTGGGGGTTTCGCTGCTGGTAGGGCTTTCGCTAGTGGGGGATTCCGCTTTGGTGGCTGCTTCTTCTTTGTGGTCGGTCGAGCTGCACCCGGTAAGTAGGGTGCCTACGGCGGCTAGGAGGAGGAGACGCTTGAGGGGCATAGCTATTCCTTAAGTAGGGAATCTGGTTCGAAGCTCTAGCTGGAATGGATGGACTCAGCGACTTTTTCCAGTTCTTCATCGCTGAATTCATCGCCGCAAGCCATCACGGCACCGAGTGAGGTCATCGCTGCAGCCATGATCTTGTCATTGTCTGGTGCGTCATCGGGGATGTTCAGTGCCTCAAAAACATCACTGTATTTATCATCAGAGCCGCTGACTGATGACATAACAGCTTCCCCAAATTTGTCGGTGTTTCCTCGGAAATATTCCTTTGAAATGTCGAGCAACTCGTTATTCTTGCAGGTAGCTTCGCCGGCTTTCTTCACGGAATCTGCGTTGGTTTCAAAGGTCTCGGGCTGATCGTCGCCCTCGAGCTGGTCAGCATCGTGGTTGATGTAATCATCCGGCAGGGTTTTGTACTCCTTGAGATAGTCGGCCATGCCGTCTTTGGTGTTCAGGTCGTAGCCGTCACCGTAGACGGGGTATTCGCCGTCTTGGGCGGAAGGGCTGCAGCTGGCAAGGAATAGGGTTGCGGTGAGAACGGGGAGGAGGCGCTTGAGGGACATGAAACTTCCTTCCTGGGAGGGAGAATTTCTTTTAGTGTATCCAAATTGCGCGTGCCACGTCCCTGTTACAGGAGTGACGGCGCTAGGATTAGAGGCCTATGGCACGCGAAAAGAAGAGGCAGCGAAACCGGAGCCGCACTAGGGTTCCGGTGGCGTCGCGTGCTGCGGATATCCGCAAAGCTCAGCGTGCACAACTGAAGCAGAAACAGAAGCCGGACCGGATGAGTATTGCCGGAGTAGGCGTAATCGTAGCTATCGTGCTCGTGGTTTTGTTTGCTATCGCTATTCCGCTGCGCAATTACTACCACGGCCGGTCCGAAATTGCCCGCCTCAATGAGTCAATCGCCGCCAAGCAGGATGAGAAGGCTGCTTTGCTGGAAAAGATTGATAGATATAAGTCTGATGAGTACATCAAGCAGGAGGCGCGGCGCCGATTCGGGGTCGTCGATGAGGGCGAGACCGCCTATCGCATCATTGACCCGCAGATAAAGCCGGATGACCAGCTCACTACAGATGGTCAGAAGGAAGAAGATTCCCGCGAATGGTACGAGGTTTTGTGGGACTCCGTGGCTGAGCCCCCTGAGGAGGAAGCTCCATCCGAGCAGGTAAATCATCTTCCGATTGAGCCTGCGCCGGAAGAGAATCCAGATGTGCGATAATTGTCCGCATGACCGTCACTGATGCAGATATCGCTGTAGTAACTGAGCAATTGGGCCGCACCCCGCGCGGGGTCCTGGAGGTTTCTTATCGCACGCCGGATGGGCAGCCCGCGGTAATTAAGACGGCGCCCAAGCTTGCCGACGGCACCCCATTCCCCACCCTCTACTACCTCACCGACCCACGGCTTACTGCCGAAGCCTCACGCTTGGAGGTTGCCCACGTTATGAAGTGGATGGAAGCCCGCTTGGGTGAGGACGAAGAATTGGCTGCCGACTATCAGCGCGCCCACGAATACTTCTTGGCCAAGCGCAATGACATCGAAGACCTTGGTACCGATTTCTCCGGTGGCGGCATGCCCGATCGGGTGAAGTGTCTGCATGTGCTCATCGCATACGCGCTTGCGGAGGGCCCACAGCATTTCCGGTTGGGAACTGAAGCGGTTGCCATGGCCGCTGACCATGGCAAGCTTCGAGGCTCTGCCATCCCGCAAGATTGGCCCAGCGTAGAAGATCTGGGAATTGACTTGGCCCAGTTCGATTTCTCTAACGCGGAATAGGAGGGCTGCTATGACTCGCGTTGCTGCGATTGATTGCGGTACCAATTCGATTCGCTTGCTCATCTCTGAGATTCAGGATGACGGCAAGGTCCGCGATATTACCCGCACCATGGAAATCATCCGCCTGGGAGAGGGAGTCGATGCCACTGGCGAAATCGCCCCTGCGGCCCTAGACCGCGCCCGCGTGGCCTTGGAAGGCTACGTACGCCAGATGAAGTTTGAGAAGGTCACCCGCGTGCGGATGGTCGCTACCTCCGCTACTCGCGATGCCAAGAACCAGCAGGACTTCTTCGACATGACCGCTGAGTTGCTCGGACAAATTCAGCCTGGCGCACAGGCGGAGGTCGTCTCGGGTGAGGAAGAGGCTCTGCTGTCCTTTACTGGCGCCGTGGCCGATGTGGAGCCAGACCGCGGGCCATTCTGTGTCATCGATCTGGGCGGCGGTTCGACCGAGTTCGTCGTAGGCACGGCCGATGGCGATATCTTGGGCACCCACTCTGCCCGCATGGGGTGCGTCAGGCTAACCGAGCGCATTATGCGTACCGATCCGCCTACCGAGTCGGAGATTGAGATCGCTTCCGAGTACGTCGGCGAGCGCACGGCAGAAGTGGAGAAGATAGTACCTATTTCTAAGGCCCGTACCATCGTCGGCTGCGCAGGCACCTTCACCACTCTTTCCGCATTAGCTCAGGGCCTTGAGCGCTACGACGCCGATGCCATTCACGGGTCTGAGCTCCGTTTCGATGCCCTGCGCGTACTTTTGCAGCAGCTTATTGGCCTGCCTTCCGACGTCCGCGCCCTCAACCCCGTCATTCACCCCGGCCGTGCCGACGTCATTGGCGGTGGGGCGGTAGCCGTCGAAGGCATCATGCAGCTTATCGAGCGAAATTGCGATGCGCGCAGCTTTTTCATCAGTGAAAAGGACATTCTCGACGGCATTATCGCTGGTCTGGCTGCGGAGGGTACCCCTCGTTAACTCCCGTAGGGTGGGGTGGCCTAAAATATTCCTTGCCCTTGCCCCCATAGCCCAATCGGCAGAGGCAGTCGACTTAAAATCGATTCAGTGTGGGTTCGAGTCCCACTGGGGGCACCATGTGAAGTCTCGAGACATCGTTCCTACGGTGTCTCGAGACTTTTCTCGTCAACAGGTCTCCACAGACTTTATGCGGAAGTTACCCACAAAACTTCTAGCTAAATGGAAAGAATGTGGAACTTTATGGGGTGGTGTCTCGTTGAATGGGGTGAGATAGCTAATTTGCACCTCTCTTAGAAAGGACAACCGTGCGTTCAAGCAATCCGGTAATGAGTTCTCTGACCGAAAATAGTAGCCGTCAAAACTCTGGTTATGAGGACGTATCTACTCGTCCCATGACCGTGGATGACGTAGTGACCAAGACGGGCATTACCCTCGGCGTTATCATCGTCGCCGCAGCCATCAACTTCGCCTTGGGAATGCTAGTAAGCCCGGGTATTGCCATGGCCTTGACTCTGGTCGGTGGTATCGGTGGCTTCATTACCGTGCTCGTTGCCTCTTTTGGCAAGAAGTGGGGTTCTGCTGCAGTCACCCTGATTTATGCCGTATTTGAAGGCCTATTTGTCGGTGGCTTCTCCTTGATGTTCTCCAACGTCAACTTCCAGGGCGAGGGCGGCATGGCCATCATTGGCCAAGCGATTGTCGGCACGATTGGTGTATTCATCGGCATGCTGATTGTGTACAAGACTGGCGCAGTGAAGGTGACTCCGAAGTTCACCAAGATCCTTTTCGGCCTGATTGCCGGCGTTGCTGTCATGGCTCTTGTTAACTTCTTGGGCGCGATTTTCTTTGACTTCAACCCACTGCGTGATGGTGGCCCGATTGCCATCATCTTCTCGCTTGTCTGCATCGTTCTCGGCGCCCTGTCCTTCCTGACCGACTTTGATCAGGCTGACCGCATGATCCGCGCTGGTGCTCCTGCTAAGAACGCTTGGGGCGTAGCTCTTGGCCTCGCTGTGACTCTGGTCTGGCTCTACACTGAGATCCTCCGTCTGCTGAGCTATTTCCAGCGAGACTAACTGACTCTTTTGCATTGGCCCGCACTTCGGTGCGGGCCTTTTTGTTGCCAAAAATCGCTTACAAACGTGTAATTTCTGGGGTAATTCTGGGGGATAAAGTGCGGGTTTAGCCTTCATTTGGTCTACAAAACCACTCCCAGGGGTGGTACAGCTAATGAGCAGGAAATTTCGCCCTTTAGACGTTATGGATGTGACATATGGGGCAAATAATTTTGTTAAATTGCCGTTAACCTTTGCGGTTGCATAGAAAATTCTTGGGGCCTCATGCATGCTGTGTACCGGAACGGGAAATACGAAGTGAAAAGTTCTCTGTTTCACTTTTCCTGTTCCTCTCGTCAGGAAGTGAGTGCGCGAAGGATTGTTGTGAAGCGTCAGGTCACCGTAGCAACGTTGATGGTCAGCAGCACCGTTATGCTGAGTAGCTGCGTTGCGGACATCGGTACGAGGAGCGCGTCAGAGGAACCCACCAAGGTGGACGAGGCTGGCGGCATTAGTTCGGCCGACGGTGCAGGGGGAACCAACGGGGACCCGGGGGATGATGCGGACGACAATCAGGGGGAATCGGCGCACACTAATGGCGGGGAGAATGCGGACGGCGCCGGCCAACCGGGGGAGGCCGGCGCCACGGGGTCGGGAGACACTTCCGGCGTCCTACCGCCACTGGGGGAATTCAATCCGGCAGACCCGAGCTTCGAGCTTTTTGATCCGTGTACGGAGATTCCCAAAGGAACCTTGCAAAAAATCGGGGCCGGAGAACTGGAAGGAGACACTATTCGAGAAACTGGCTTATCCCTTTGTACATTTACTCTTGAGGGAAGCGATGAGTTTTCGGGAATCATTGGATTTTCGAGTTCGAAAAGAACTCCTACGCCTAACCAATTGTTAGAACTCGAAAATTCTCAATCTGAAGTTGAAACGAGTCCCGTCGAATTCGTCGAGGATGAGCTATTTGAGGACATGTTCTGCACGGCTGGTGTTCAAACAAGACGAGGCTACGTAACTGTAAGTCATTCTGGCAGGAGCTTTGATAGTAATTTCCAAGAGAAATGTTTCGAAGCCGAGAAAATATTACTTCAACTATCTTAGTTATTAAATCGGGGGAAAGAGTGAAAGTCCGTACGGAAAGTATTTTATCTGCAGCGTTAAAAACCTCGACAATGCGACGAGAAATGGATTCATTGGCAGCCCAAACAAGATCTCCATTGAATGCCGGCTTTTCATCGGTAGTAGGAATTGACCATGTGGGTTCAGTGCACCAGAGAGTGCTTGAAACTGATCCCGGCTCGGCTAGCAACTCTATAAGAGCATTTACTGAACAACTCGAGTGGTTGGACGACAGTCTAGGACGGGAAGCCCGAGGGTTTCAGGCGCAGGAGGACGCGAATAGTCGGGGAATGGAGATCGCGGATGCGGGTGGGGAAATTGGCATTGAGTCGATGCCGATTATGAACCAGCCGGAGCCGGGGTACAGCCCATTTGGGTTTTCCATGCCGGTGGTGAATGTCGGTACGGACATTGTGAAGCTGGCTACGGACCTAATGTCGACGCAGATCTGGAATGTGTCGGAGGCAAATGCACGGTGGAGCTCGTTGGCGTCGGAAGTCGACGATATCGTTAGCGGGCTACAGGAAGCAGCCGGGTCTTTGGAAGGTGAGAACGACAGTGAGGCAACGTCGAGGGCGGCGGCAAAGATTAGGGAAGTGGCGGCGTCGGGAAGCCACTTTGTAGCAAATGCCAAGGTCATGGGGGAGAAACTGACCGGATTCCATGCCAAGCTGATGGGCATGCAGCCTACTGCAATGGCCATGGCGATGGAAGTGATGGCCATTCCAGAACCGGTTGAGCGCGAGATTGCGGAAAAGGCCGCATTGGCCGCATTGCAGCCTGACCTGCAGCGCTTCGCGGTTGAGGCAATGCCGTACCAGCACGCTTTGATGGAACAATCGCCGGCTTCGGGAGGCGGCGGTGTCGACGCGGGCCTCGCTGGCGTTGACGGTGATGGGCAGCGCTACACCACCGATGCCGTGGTATGGCCAAAGAAAATTGCGGAAGCGATAGCGCGAGGAGATTTGGGGCCGGGGAACTTCGACGTCGTCAATGGCAATGTGGACGGGCTAGAAGCAGTAGGGATGAGCCCACAAGAAATTAATGAGTTTCACCAGCAGATGCATACCAGCGGCAGGAATGCGCTGGAAAAGCTGGGCCTGGGAGACCACGTAGCCATCGGCGGAAATGAAGTATCCACCCAAGGTGAATCCATGCCGGGCGTAACTGCGCCGAATGGGGCGATGGGGCAGGTTCCTAGTGGTACAGCGCATCCGGTTGCCGCGGGAGCAAATGCTGGAGCGCTTCACGGCGGCGGTGCGATGGCGCCGGGAGCTACAGCGCAATCCGCCAATACTGGGATGGCACCGATGATGGCAGCCGGAAGGCCTGCGGATGCGGGCCGCGGTGTACTAGGCGGTCAGCCCCTGAGGAGCGGAATTGGATCCACTGCAGGAAATGTAAGTGGCGGCGCCGATATTGCGCGTTCCGGAAGAGGAGCGCAGTCGGGCCTGCACCTTGGACGCGGAGCCGGAGCGCCCTACGCCGGTGTCGGTTCGAGCATGCGCGCTGGCCATAGCAATGCAATCGGCGGCGGTGCGGGCATGCGCGCTGGTCTTGGCAGCGGTGCTGGAACCGGTGCTGGTGCGGGCATGCGGCCTGGCGTGGGTGGCGGCCTTGTTTCGGGAACAGGTGGCGGCGAAGGCGCCGCGGCAGCACGCGGTGGCAATGCAGGCCGCTCAACCGGAGGGGCACGAGCCTATGGTCCAATGATGGGGATGCGCGGAGGCAAAGACAGTGAGAGAAAGCGCGTAAAGTCCGTCACCACGCAGGTGGAACGGGACCCCAATAAGCGCGACCTCTTGGGAGAGCCGCCTGCTGTCGTACCCGGTGTCATCGGGGATTGGGTGCGGGAAGTGGACCCAGAAAAATAGCATGAAAAAAGGGCCGAGGAAATCACTCGGCCCTTCAAGCCCTTATTACTGCTGTGGCAGTTCGGTGGCGGTACCGTTCAAGTGCGGCTGTGCCGGCTCCTCTGGAACACCGGACTCGACTACAGGTGCTTCCTCTTCAACAACGGTCTCGGGTGCGGAAGAGCTGGTCTCAGCATCCTTCTGCATCGGGGCCTCACCGGTGAAGGTGGAGGCATTTTCTACCTTGGAATCAGAATCCTGCTGGTTCGGTGGGTGGCAAGCAGCGAGGGAGAGGCCAGCGGTGAAGACCAGGCCAGCGGCGGCGAAACGGGAGAACTTCTTCATGGGGATGTGCTCTTTCTCCAGAGTAGTAAGTGGTTAAAAGTTTAGGACTCGCGTGGAGCAGCGGCCTTAGCAGAATCATACGGCGCTGCGGATTCGATGGTGACTGAAATGGTCTTGCCATTCGGAGCGGTGTACTCGCGGGTCTCGCCCTCTTGTGCGCCAAGGATGGCAGCGCCCAGCGGGGACTGCTCGGAATAGGTTTCTAGGTCCTTGTTATCGGAAGCAGCGGCGCGGGTACCGATGAGGAAGGTCTCCTTATCGTCCTTGTCACCGTTGTAGTAAACGTGAACTACGGAACCGGTGTGGGCGACGCCCTCCTGAACGGCACCGCGCTCGGTGGTGGCATTCGCAAGAACCTCAGAAATCTGCTTAATGCGGGCCTCTTCCTGGTCCTGCATCTCACGTGCGGCGTCGTAACCGGCGTTTTCTTTGAGGTCGCCTTCCTCACGGCGCTCGTTGATTTCAGCCGCGACTACTGGGCGGTGGTCGATGAGCTCCTGCAGCTCGGCCTCGAGCTTCGCCTTGGTTTCCGGGGTGATGTACTGCTTTTGCTGCTCAGCCATTCTGCAACCTTCCGTAGATAGGAATTGTGGTCAAAGCCCCTGTTAATCCCTGGGGCTGTAGGTAAAAGTGGAACCGGGCATATGCCCAGTTCTAGGCGCTACAAATCCTAGCACACGCGGCTAGCGGCTTTCCGCGTAGTCAGGACTATCCATATCCAAGTATTCGGGGATGTTGCCGGAACAACCATAGGCCCCGCCGGCTACGGCACGAGCGTTGGTCGGGACGTCGACAGCGATGCGCTGGGTTTCGTTTCCGCCCGCGGGAACAGGGAATTCGCGGCGGCCTACTTCGGACTTGGAGTAGTCAAAGGCCTGGACAATGCAATAAGCATCTTCATCGGTGTGATTGCGGGTGACATCGACCCAAACGCGGGTGGAATCATCGCTCAAAACCTCCTGGGTCACGATGGACACCTGTGCGTTCACGCGTTCCTTTTCTTGGAAGTACCGGAATCCGAAGAAAATAAGCGCGATAAAAATGGCGACAAAGATGAGCACCAGCGCCTTATTAGTCCAGCTACCAGAGTTCTTTTCAGAGGAGCCGCGGGAGCCGTAGCGGGCGACTGAGCGAGATTTTCCGGCGGAAGTCATGGCTTCCACTCTAGCCGAGGACCACTGTTTTCCAATTATCTACTAGGATAATCATCTGTTCAAAGAACCTAGATTAATAAGGGGATGGATTTTCAGTGAGCGATTTTCGCCTACTAGCGATCCACGCGCACCCAGACGATGAATCATCCAAGGGTGCTGCAACCACCGCGCGCTATGCCGCAGAAGGCAATGAGGTTTTGGTGCTAACTTGTACCGGCGGCGAGCGCGGCGATGTGATTAACCCCGCCATGGATCGCCCGGGAATCAAGGAAAAGATGGGCGAGGTGCGCCGGGAAGAAATGGCTAACGCTGCGCGGGCGCTGGGCGTACAACACCGCTGGCTGGGCCACGTTGATTCCGGATTGCCCGACCCAGTTGAAGGCAAGACTATGGAGGAATTGCTTCCGGAGGGCTGTTTTGCGTTGCTGGGCGATGACACCGTCGCGCAGGAATACGTCCAGGTTATCCGCGAATTTCGTCCACACGTCATTGTTACCTATGACGAAAATGGTGGCTACCCGCACCCAGATCACCTAATGGTCCACCGGGCTTCTATGATCGCGTGGGAGAAGGCGGGCGATGCCGAGTATCACCCAGAGCTGGGTAAACCGTGGGCGCCGCTGAAGCTTTACTATTCGCACGGCTTTGTTTATCAGCGCATGAAGATGTTCCATGATCTGCTCCTGGAAGAGGGTAATACCAGTCCTTATGGGCCAATGTTGGCGCGTTGGGACACCGCTTTTGGCGATATCATGGCGCGTGTCACCACCCAGGTGGAATGCGCGGATTACTTCAGCAATCGCGAGGAGGCCTTGCGGGCGCACGCCACGCAGATCGATCCGGCGGGTGCCTTCTTGGCGACGTCGGTGGAGGTACAGCAGCGCCTTTGGCCCACCGAGGAGTTCGAGCTGGCGAAGACTCGCGTTTCTACCTCTCTGCCCGAAAATGACCTCTTCGCCGGCATCGAAGAGGAAGAGGAGGCCTAAGACATGAGCATGTATGGCTCTTTCGTGTTTGCCGCACATGACGTATTTGTACTCGCCCAAGGAACCGAGGGTGCCGAAGGTGGCCCAATGGGCCCTGAATTTGGCAAAGCTTCGCCCATCGGCCTGCTGATCCTGGCGCTTATGGGAGTTGCGGTGTTGTTTGCGGGCTGGAATTTCCATCGCCGCTACTCACGCTTTCGCCGCCGCATGATGTTTGCGGAGGATCACGGAATCGATCCATTCGATGAGGAAGCCGTGGATAAGGCGATGAAGGAAGCCGGCATTTACGATAACCGCAAGAAGTCCATTTTCTAGGCGGATAGACTAATGAGCGTGAGTTCTCTCAAGCAGCTGGCCTACCCAGCATATGAAGCCCGTCTGGCGCGCCTGATCAAGGGAAAGCCGCAGCCTAAGCACATAGCCATCATGGCCGACGGCAATCGTCGGTGGGCGCGTGAGGCTGGTTTTACCGATATCAGCCATGGTCACCGCCAAGGCGCGAAGAAAATCGGAGAGATGATCTCGTGGTGCCGCGATACCGATATCGAAGTGGTCACCATTTATCTGCTGTCCACGGAGAACCTGAAGCGCAGCGAGCAGGAAGTAGAGCTGCTCTTTGACATCATCTCGGACGTGGTTACGCACCTATCTCATAGCGACGTCGGCTGTCAGGTGCGCTTGGTTGGCCACCTCGATCTGCTCCCGGACGATATTCGCCAGCGCATGGTGACGGCGGCGGCAGAAACCAAGGACAATACCGGGGTCATCGTCAATGTGGCGGTGGGCTATGGCGGGCGCCAAGAAATCGTGGACGCAGTGCAGAACTTGGTGCGCGCGGAAGCAGAGAAGGGAACTACCGCAGCGGAGATGGCGGACCGCGTCACCGCAGAGTCTATTGGTGAGCACCTGTACACCAAGGGACTACCGGACCCGGACTTGGTTATCCGCACCTCTGGTGAACAACGCCTGTCGGGCTTTCTCCTGTGGCAGGCCGCGTACTCCGAGATCTGGTTCACGGATACTTACTGGCCAGCATTCCGCAAGGTGGACTTCCTCCGCGCCTTGCGGGATTACTCCCAACGTTCGCGCCGCTTTGGCAAATAGGCTCTAGAGCTTGCGCATCCGCACCTGTTCTACCAGGTGATGCGAGCCCTTTTTCAGCACGAGGGAGGCTCGCACACGGGTGGGCAGGATATTTTCCACCAAGTTCGGCAGGTTAATGGACTGCCAAATTTCGCGGGCCTGGTCGCGGGCCTCCTCATCGTTCATGTCTGCAAAGGCAGAGAAGTGGGCGTTGGGCTCGCGAAAAGCGGTGTGGCGCAGAGTAAGGAAGCGGTCGATATACCACTGCTCGATATCGTCGGTGCGGGCATCAACATATACCGAGAAATCAAAGAGGTCCGCCACGGTCAACGTGGGGCTCGTTTGTAGTACATTGAGCCCTTCCAGAATAAGGATGTCGGGCTGATGAACTTCTTGGTATTCCCCGTCCACAATGTCATAGGAGATATGGGAATAAAGCGGCGCCTTGACCAATGGCTTTCCTGATTTTACGTCCGTGACAAAGCGAAGGAGTGCACGCCGGTCGTAGGATTCTGGAAATCCCTTGCGCTGCATGAGGCCGCGTTTCTTGAGGGTTTCGGTGGGGAAGAGGAAGCCGTCGGTTGTCACGAGCGCGACCTTGGGGTGGGAGTCCCAGCGTTGCAGGAGTACCTGAAGGAGGCGGGCGGTGGTGGATTTTCCCACTGCCACGGAGCCGGCCACACCGATGACAAAGGGAACGTGCGTCGGAGGGTTGCCTAAGAAAGATTCGGTAGCCGTGGTGAGCTGCTGGCGTGCCATGACCTGCATATGGATGAGGCGGGAGAGGGGGAGGTAGACATCAGCTACCTCGTCCAGGTCGATGCGGTCTCCTAGGCCGCGAAGCTTTTCCACCTCGGTTTCCGTGAGCACCTGAGGCATGGATTTACGCAGTTCACGCCAGGTCTCGCGGTCAAAATCTAGGTAGGGACTCGAATCCAATGTGCGCGCCATGGTTCCATTGTTGCACTTGCATAATCTGTGGGTAAAAGTATGCCCCCCTTAGGGAGCTTGGCACGATAAGATATGCAGCATCCCATACCGCTTGATTTTGAGAAGGGGACCACACCTTTATGGCTTCTTTTACCTCTGACCTCCGCGACCTTGATCCGGACGTATTCGGCGCAATTCAGGGAGAGATTTCCCGCCAGCGCGAAACCCTGGAAATGATCGCCTCTGAGAACTTTGTGCCTCGCGCCGTGCTCCAGGCACAGGGCTCCGTGCTTACCAATAAGTACGCCGAGGGCTACCCAGGTCGCCGCTACTACGGCGGCTGCGAGCATGTCGACGTCGTGGAGGACCTAGCCCGCAACCGCGCTAAGGAACTCTTTGGTGCGGAATTCGCCAACGTGCAGCCGCACTCCGGCGCGCAGGCGAACGCCGCGGTTCTTTCCACCATCGCTGAGCCGGGCGACAAGATTTTGGGCCTGTCCCTGGCTCACGGCGGCCACCTTACCCACGGCATGAAGTTGAACTTCTCCGGCAAGCTTTATGATGTCGCCGCCTACGAGGTGGATCCAGAGACCATGCGTGTGGACATGGATAAGCTGCGCGAGCAGGCGCTGAAGGAAAAGCCGAAGGTCATTATCGGCGGCTGGTCTGCCTACCCGCGCACCATGGATTTCGCGGCCTTCCGTGAAATCGCTGATGAGGTCGGCGCTTACCTGTGGGTAGATATGGCCCACTTTGCGGGTCTTGTGGCGGCGGGCCTGCACCCGAGCCCAGTGCCTCACGCGGATATCGTGTCCACCACCGTGCATAAGACCCTGGGTGGCCCGCGCTCCGGCATGATTTTGGCCAAGCAGGATTATGCCAAGAAGATCAATTCCAACGTCTTCCCGGGCCAGCAGGGCGGACCGCTGATGCACGTGGTCGCTGCCAAGGCCATTGCTATGAAGATTGCTGCTACCGAGGAATTCAAGGAGCGCCAGGAGCGCACCTTGGAGGGTGCTCGCATCCTGGCAGAGCGCCTTACCGCTGATGATGCCAAGGCGGCTGGCGTGGACGTGCTGACCGGCGGCACCGATGTGCACTTGGTCTTGGCGGACCTGCGCAATTCCGAATTGGATGGACAGCAGGCAGAGGATCTGCTGCATGAGGTGGGCATTACCGTTAACCGCAATGCCGTACCGAATGACCCGCGTCCGCCGATGGTCACTTCCGGCCTGCGCATTGGTACTTCTGCGCTGGCAACCCGCGGCCTCGATGCCGAGGCCTTCACCGAGGTTGCAGATATTATCGGCACCGCCCTGGTCCAGGGCAAGAATGCCGATGTGGAGGCCCTGCGTGCTCGCGTGGACAAGATTGCCCAGCACTACCCGCTGTATGAGGGCCTCGAGGACTGGAAGCTGGTTTAGTCCTTCACCTCATGGCCACGGGCCTGCGCCATGGTAGCGCGGGCCTGCTGGAGCCATTCCGGCTGCTCTTGGAGGAGCTGATTGATTTCCGCTGTGGTCAGCGGCTTATCCATATCGTTCTTCTTGAGCGCGGTAACAGAGATTCCCAGCTTATGGGCAACCTCGGGGCGGGGATGGGGGCCTTCGCGGCGCAAGGTTTGCAGCCACTCGGGTGGGTTATGCTGCAGTTCGCGCAGCTCTTCGTGGCTAATGGCACTATTTTGGAACTCGTCCGGCGCGGCGGGCAGGTAGATGCCTAGCTTCTTCGCCGCGGTTTGGGCACGCATGGCGGTGCCGGATGGTTGCTTTTGTTCTTCAGTCACGCTTTTACCGTAGCACTTTCAGTAGACTGTCCTCTATGCTGCGCTTAGCTTTTGCCACCGGTACAGAACCCGGAAAGTGGTTCCGCCGATTCGAGGAAAATACTGCTCATGGTGGCTTGTACACCGTTGATGCGGACGATGCGCTTGCCCCGCTGGTAGCCGGCGAGGTGGACCTAGCTCTTGCGCGCTTGCCGGATCCGCGGGTGGATGACACCTTTCACGTGGTGCGGCTTTATAAAGAGGCCCCTGGCATTGCCGTTCCCAAAGACTCGGTCTATGCGGAGGTGGGCGAGGAGCTTGCGCTTGCCGACGTCGCCGATGAACACCTCAACTACCGCGTCGCCGATTCCGGGCTTGTCGATGTCCCCGCAGTCCGCGACGCCTTGCAGGTAGTGGCGGCCAACGTGGGTATCGCGATTGCGCCGCGGCCCCTGCTGAAGGTCCTGAGCAAAAAGCAGGTGGTGCCGTTGGGCCTTAAGGACGAGTCCGTGCCGGTTACGGAGATTGCGTTGGTGTGGCGCAAGGATGAGGATGGGGAGGCGATCCAGGACTTCGTGGGCGTCGCTAAGGGCCGTACGGCTCGTTCCTCCCGCCAAGAGAAGCCGAAGCGCAGCGCCAGGGAAAAGGCGAAGGCGAAGCAGGCGCGGAGAAACGTTAACAATTCGTTACAAAAGAAAAAGAAGGTCCCTAAGCAGCGCAAACGTAGGTAGGCCTTTACTGTTTGCTGTCTACTTCCTGTCCGGACGGGTGGCGCCAGCTGGGAGTCGTCGTTACGGTGGTCGTTGTTCGCCATAAAGGGTGATTTAACAATAATTTTAGAATTAACTTACTTTCTCGATGAAAGGATGATGCAGTAATGCAGAAGATGACCCGTCGTATCGCAGGTGGCTTTGCAGCCGCAACCCTGTCCGTTGCTCTCGTAGCGTGCTCCGATGCTGAGGATGCAGCTAACGACGCTAAGGATACCGCCGGCTCCGTAGCTGCAGACGCTACCGACGCTGCTGGCTCCGCCGTTGATGAAGCTACCTCCGAAAAGGATAAGGACGCGGAATCCTCCGAGTCTGAGGGCGCGGATGATTCCGAGTCTGCGGACTCTGAGTCTGAGGATGCTGATTCCAAGGACGGCGACACCAAGACCGTCTCCACCGCCAACGGCGACAAGGAGGTTCCGGCAGCTCTGGCGTCTGCCATCGAGGAGAAGAAGGCTGAGTGGGGCGACGTACAGAGCGTAGAGTCTTCCGATAAGGGTTCTTTGGCAACCTTCGACGGCGGCAACCTGCTGGCTATGGCCAAGGGTGGCGATGAGGCTCAGCCAATCGTCGGCAAGATCGCTGAAACCTGGAAGGAGCAGGGCGGTCTGGATGCAGAGGTAGGCCTGCCTAAGGCTGCTGAGGAGAAGGCTACTGAGGGCAAGGGCTGGACCCAGCAGTTCGACAATGGCGTTATCTCCTGGATCCAGGACGAGAGCGGTAAGTTCACCTCTTCCGTAGAGAAGTAAAAAGCTCCTTTAGAGCTTCTCCCTCTGCAGCTTCTGCTGCGGAGGGATTTTTCGTTTTCTTAATGTTCATCTTGCACCCATGTAATTTCAACCTTCGGTGCCTACTTTGGGTGGCAACCCCGGGGATTCGGGGTGATTCGGAAGAAGTCTGATCTACCGCACACTAAGGGAGAACCCTGCCACCATGTCTCGTCCCTCTGTACTTTCTACTCCGCTTGCCACTACTGATAACACCGTCGCTACCAAGACCTATGTAGTGGATACCTCGGTCTTGCTTTCTGACCCTTGGGCCCTGCGTAAATTTGCAGAACACGATGTGGTCCTTCCCGTTGTAGTTATTTCTGAACTGGAAGGAAAACGTCATCACCCGGAGCTTGGCTGGTTCGCCCGCCAAGCTCTTCGCTTTTTGGAGGAGCTGCGCGCTACCTATGAGGCCCTAGACCAGCCGGTCCCCGTTAACGTCGATGGCGGTACCCTGCGCGTGGAATTGAACCATCAAGACCAATCCTTGCTGCCTACCGCGTTCCGCGGGCCAGAAGGTGACCACCGCATCTTGGCGTGCGCGCTTAACCTTGCGCACGAGGGGAAGGACACCGTGTTGGTCACGAAGGACGTGCCGCTGCGCGTGAAGGCCGGTGCGGTAGGCGTGCAGGCAGATGAATATCACGCCCAGGACGTAGTCTTGACCGGCTACACCGGCATGGCGACGGTACAAACCAGCTCGGATGTCATCGATGCCCTTTATCGTGATGGGGAAGTCATGCTAGACGGCATCGAAACTGAAAAGGGTACCGCCGTCGAGGACCTGCCGGTGCACTGCGGCTTGACCTTGGCTGCGGGTGCGCAATCCGCGCTGGGGCGCATGAGTGCTGATGGCGTGGTCGAGCTTGTACGCGGTGATATCAATGCCTTTGGTCTTCAGGGACGCTCCGCGGAGCAGCGTATCGCTTTGGATTTGCTGATGGACCCAAACGTAGGGATTGTCTCCATCGGTGGCCGCGCCGGCACCGGCAAGTCGGCACTTGCGCTGTGCGCCGGTTTGGAGGCGGTGCTCGAGCGCGGCGAGCACCGGCGCATTGTGGTCTTCCGCCCAATGTATGCGGTTGGCGGGCAGTCCTTGGGGTACCTACCGGGCACCGAATCGGACAAGATGAACCCGTGGGCGCAGGCGGTCTATGACACTTTGGAGGGTCTTGTTTCTGAAAACGTCATGGAAGAGGTGCACGAGCGCGGCCTCATCGAGGTCTTGCCCCTGACGCATATTCGCGGTCGCTCGCTGCATGATGCTTTTGTCATCGTGGATGAGGCGCAGTCCTTGGAGCGCAATGTCTTGCTTACTGTGCTTTCTCGGTTGGGGAAGGGCTCGCGTGTAGTTCTTACTCACGATGTGGCACAGCGCGATAACCTTCGCGTAGGCCGGCACGACGGAGTGCAGGCAGTGATTGAAAAGCTCAAGGGACATGAGCTTTTTGCGCATATTACGCTGCAGCGTTCGGAGCGCTCTGCCATTGCGGAGCTCGTCACTGACCTGTTGGAAGGCGGCAACTAGGCCAAGTTCGTTCGCGTTGGGCGATCTTTATGTGTACAGCGTGGCGAAGCTGGGCATGTCCCAGTAATAATGTTGTATATGAGCGAGAACGCCAAGCAGACGTCTTCGGACGATAAGAAGAAAGATTTCCGCATCCGCCCCTTTACTGCGGCGGATTATCCCCAGATGCGAGAGATCTATGAACAGGGGCTCAATACTGGGCACGCTACCTATGAGACCCGCTCCCTGACCTTTGAAGAATTCAAAGCCGGCAAGATTATGCCTTCGGTGCATGTTGCCGTTGAAGCAGATGATGACTCTAAGGTCTTGGGGTGGGTTTCTGCGGCCCCTGTATCTACCCGCACCGTCTTCCATGGAGTAGTGGAGGACTCCATCTACCTAGGTGCCGAGGCACAGGGCCGTGGTATCGGCGGCGCACTTCTGGATCGTCTGATTGAGGTGTGCAAGGACCTGCACAAGTGGGCCATCCATTCGTGGATTTTCCCTGAAAATGCAGGTTCTGCGGGACTGCACAAGTCCCGCGGCTTCGTGAAGGTGGGCACCTACTCGCATATGGCGAAGATGACCTACGGCGAGCTTGCGGGCCAGTGGCGCGACACCGACGTATATGAGCTGCTTTTGCCCAAGCCGGAGGAAAAGAAGCGGTAGCTTCCCCGGCGCATACTAGCCCCTGCTCGTACCACACTCGTGGTAACGATGGCAGGGGCTTTTTGTTTAGGCCTTAGAACCAGAGGAGCGGCAATAAAAATGCCCCGCCTAGGGCGGGGCATATCGGCCCACCGTGCGCGCGGGCTTGCGCCACACTTCGATGGGACCGGCCTGGATTTCCAACGCCGCGTGAAGGCCGCCGGGGGCATAGCCGAGGGCGGATTCAATGGGGGCGTCGGCAAGCGGGAATGCATCGCGCAGGGCATGCAGCTCCCGGCTAGTGGCCTGTATTTCTGCAGGTGAAGGTGATATTAGTCAATCGTTTCCTTCAGTCGCTCCTCGCGCAGTGGCAGGAGGAGGATGAGGGCGACGATAACCAGCGGAACCATGAGGGCGATGACCGGGGTCAGTCCGTCATTGTAGGAGTTGAGGATTGCTTCCTCGATGGGCTTGGGGAAGGACGCAACCAAATCCGGGGTGAGGCTATTGGCACCGCCATTGGCGTCGCCGAACTTCTCCGCGTAGGCGGCGCCCTCCGGTCCCATCTTCTGGAAAGCCTCTGGCAAGCGGGTGGCCATCTCATCCTTCATATTGTGGATGAACATGGAGCCAACCAGGGAAGCACCCAGTGCGGAGCCGATCTGGCGGAAGAAGTTATTCGCCGCGGTAGCCGTACCCACCTGGGACAGCGGGAAGGAGTTCTGGACGATGAGCACGAGGACCTGGATAACCATGCCCAGGCCGATGCCGAAGACGAGGAACTCGCAGCCCAGCTGCTTCAGGGAAGTCTCTACGGAGAGGTGGGACATCCAGAACAGGGCGCCGGCGGTAATCGCCAGGCCGATGATGGGGTAGACCTTGTAGTGGCCGGTGCGGGCGATGATAAAGCCCACGCCAGTGGAGGTGCCGATAAGGCCAACCATCATCGGGATCATCATGAGACCCGCCTTGGTTGGGGTCAGGGTGTGCACCATCTGCAGGTAGGTAGGCATGTAGCCCAGAACACCGAACATTGCCAGGCCAAGTACCACGCCGGAGAGGGTAGTCAGGGCCATGTTGCGGTTCTTGAATAGGCGAACCGGGATGAGCGGTTCTTTAGCGCGCAGCTCCACAAAGACGGTGATGATGGCGCCGATAATGGTGATGGCACCCAAGGTGAGGATCATGGAAGAGCCCCACTCGTACTCGGTGCCGCCCCAGGTGGTCATGAGGATAAGGGAGGCGGTGGTGATGGCGATGAAGGTGGCACCTAGCCAGTCAAAGCGCTTCATATCGGCATCACCTACGCGCAGGTGCAGCACGAGGATGCACACGATAATGGCGAGGATACCCAGCGGGATATTCATCCACATGCCCCAGCGCCAGCCTGGGCCGTCGGTGAACCAGCCGCCGAGGACGGGGCCGAGAACCGAGGACAGGCCGAAGACGCCGCCCATGATGCCCATGAACTTGCCGCGCTCACGGGAGGAGGTGACCTCGGCGATGATGGACTGGGAGGAAATCATCATAAAACCTGCGCCAAAGCCCTGCACAGCGCGGGCGATGATCAGCAGTGTCATGGAGTTTGCAAAGCCGCCGAGGGTAGAGCCCACGACGAAGGTGGCGATACCACCGATATAGAGCCACTTGCGGCCTAGCATGTCACCCAGCTTGCCGGAAATAGGCATGGCGATGGTCATGGTGACAAGGAAGGCGGAGATGACCCAGCTCATGTGGTCGACGCCGCCAAGCTCACCAACGATGGTGGGAAGAGCAGTAGAGAAGATCATTTGGCCCAAAGAGCTCATCAGCATGGTGAGCATCAAAGCCGAGAAGATAAGCCCGAGGTTATCGGCTCGGGACTGGCCCTGCGTGGGGGCCTTAGTAGCCGTATCTACCATCGCATTCCTTTCATAAAATCTGTTATTAGCGTGAGGGAGGTATCGAGTCGCGCGTGGAGGTCCTTGCTGCAATCCGCATCGGGGGATGCCATCGCGAGCCACAGTGCCTCGCGGACGAGGCCGGCGATGAGCATCGCCTCGGTACTTGCGGAGCAGTTATCGAGGACGCGAAGCTCCGGTTCTGTGGTGAGGCGTTCTTCAATGAGATCGATAAGCTCAATGGACTTTGCCCGCTTCCGGCTTATTGCCGCCGCGGCCGCATCCGGATCATTAGAGATGCGCTTGCGGCGGTCCCGGATGGTCGGGTTGATGTGGTGGCCTTCCATGTGTTGCCTGACCAACTGGAGGACGAGTCCCACCATGCTGGTCGTTGGTTCCGTGAGGAAGAATTCCCGCATCTCCTCCGTAAACTCGGTGCTTGGAGCACCTAGTACGGCGGATTCCTTGGAGTCGAAATAATTGAAGAAGGTGCGCCGAGAAATACCGGCTACTTCGCAGATCCTCTCAATCGTGACCGCGCTAAAGGATTGTTCATCCACCAGCTTCGTGGCGGCATCCTCAATGCGCAGGCGCGTCTCGAGGCGCTTCTGCTCGCGTAGTGATAATTCTTCTTGCACGCCATGCAACTTTACACTCGGTGCAAACTTGCACCAAGTGCAAAAGTGGTGATTTTAGAGGTGCGTTTTCCCTAATGTGTGCTATGCCATAGCGCTTGCCGACGCCCCCTGGCGGATTCTAGTGGTCGTGGAAACACTTCCTATGTTTCGGTTGAGTTTATCAGTGCTGCCATTTTCTCGGCTGGTGTTTGAAAGCCCAGGGTTTTGCGGGGGCGGCGGTTGAGTTGCATGGCGACGAATTCTAGGTCCGCTGCACTGTGGAGGCTTAGGTCTGTTCCTTTGGGGAAGTACTGCCTAAGTAGTCCGTTGGTGTTTTCATTGGTGCCCCGCTGCCACGGCGAGCCAGGATCGCAGAAGAACACGGGACAGTTTGTCGCTACAGAAAAGGCCTTATGGCAGGCCATTTCACTTCCCTGGTCCCAGGTAAGTGAGCCTTTGAGATGATCTGGCAAGCCAGCGATCGCTTTAGTAAGTGCTGCATTTACTTCGGTAGCATTATGCCCATTAGGTAGATGCAGCAAGATGACATAGCGCGTGGTTCGTTCTACGAGAGTCCCAATTGCAGACTTATTGCCCGCGCCTAAAATGAGGTCGCCTTCCCAATGACCTGGTACGGCTCGGTCGTCTACTTCTGCTGGCCGGTCGGAAATCATCACTATAGGGTCAACAAACCGCTTGCGGGCGCTGCGCGTGCCACGAGGTCGACGTTGGGCGTGACCGCGACGCAGTGCAGCAGCGATTTCTTTTTTCAACTCGCCTTTAGCCTGGAAATACAGAGATTGATAAATCGTTTCAGGACACACGTACATAGTCTCATCACCGGGGTAGCAACTGCGCAACCGCCCAGAAATCTGCTCTGGCGAGTACCTGTCTTTCACCATTTCCCAAACCACCTCACGCAAGCGTGGATTGGTATCAATCTTGCGCTTTTTCGGTCTAAACCTACGCAACACCGATTTACGGTGCGCATACGTGGGAAGATATACCCCAAACTCATCCCGGTTGCGTTTAAGTTCCTTGCTGATAGTTCCAGCAGAGCGCTGAAGACGCCGAGCTATCTCACGTACGCCTTTGCCTTGCCGGTCAAGATCAAAGATGAGCTCGCGCTCTTCTATCGATAGATAGCGCGAAGAAATACGCCTATCGATACGCTGTTGTGAAATAACCTGGACTGGAACTGCTTGGCGACCATCAACGTACTCGAGTACCTGCATAAGCCTGTTATACAGCGCCACATCCGGGCCATCCGGGACAAAAGGCACACGCCCGGTGGAAAGCTTAATGACGCCTTTGTCTATATCAGCAGCATTACGCGGATGAATGCCACAGGCTAAAGCGGCATCTTTGCGTCCTAAAGCATTTACACGCAGTTGCAGATAACTACACCGGCGAGTTGTTGCCGCAGCTTTGCGGCCGTACGGATTGCGTTTCCACAAACCAAGCTCAATACCGATTCGATATACCGGAGTAGAGCCTATAGAAAGCTGGCGCGCAATATCCATTGGTGCCACACCTTCAAGCCACAGGCGAGCTATTGCCTGACTGTCAGCCGAGCTAATACGCCTGCGGCGCTTGCGCGGCAAGTCCAACTCACCAGCAAGCCGATAAGCCACCGACCGCGGTAAACCAACCACACCAGCAGCCGCCCGTATTGAACTACCAGCCCGAACCAACGACGCAAACCGCGCCACGACAACAGAATCCGGAACCCATTTCGACTCCACACAATCACCCAACCCATGTCAGGTGTTTCCACGACCGCTAGAAATCAAGCCTTACCCCAGACATGCGAAACCCCGCCCGAGTCCTGCCCGGGCGGGGTGGCGGTGCGGCGAATACTTAGAAGTTATCGCGGTCGCGGTTAGTCATGCTCAGCACGTTGAGGCGCTTATCCAGCTCCTCCTCGGTGAGGTTTTCGCCGTCGACAAAGCCCAGGTCAATAACGGCCTGGCGGACGGTGATCTTCTCGTGCAGGGCGTGCTTAGCCGCCTTAGCTGCGTTCTCGTAGCCAATGGCAGAGTTGAGCGGGGTCACGATGGAGGTGGAGGACTCCGCAAAGTGCTTCATGCGCTCTTCGTTGGCCTCGATGTGATCGATGCACTTATCGGCGAAGACGCGGGAAGCATTAGCCAGCAGGCGAGCGGACTCGAGTACGTTGCGCGCCATCATCGGGATGAAGACGTTGAGCTCGAAGTGGCCCTGGGCGCCGCCGAAGGCTACGGCTGCGTCATTGCCTACCACCTGGCCGGCCACCATGGTGACGGCCTCCGGAATAACCGGATTGACCTTGCCCGGCATGATGGAGGAACCCGGCTGCAGGTCCTTCAGGTGAATCTCGGCCAGGCCAGTCAGCGGGCCGGAGCCCATCATGCGCAGGTCATTGGCAATCTTATTGAGGGATACAGCAATCGAGCGCATGGCGCCGGAGAATTCCACCAAGCCATCGCGGGCAGCCTGGGCCTCGAAGTGGTTTTCTGCTTCCTTCAGTTCCTGCACGCCGGTGAGCTTCTTCAGCTCCTCGGTGACCTTGGCGCCAAAGTCTGCGGAGGTATTCAGGCCGGTACCGGTGGCGGTGCCGCCGATGGCCAGCTCGCCCAAGCGTGGCAGGGTGGCCTCAATGCGCTCGATGCCCAGCTCGATCTGGCGGGCATATCCGCCGAATTCCTGGCCCAGGGTAACCGGGGTGGCATCCATCAGGTGGGTGCGGCCGGCCTTGACCACGTCGGCGAATTCCTTGGCCTTCTTGGTCAAGGACTCGTGGAGGACCTTCAGGCCCGGGATGAGGTCATTAACGGCAGCTTCCGTAGCAGCCACGTGCGTAGCGGTGGGGAAGGTGTCATTAGAGGACTGGCCCATATTCACGTGGTCATTCGGGTGAATTTCCACGCCATTGTTATGTGCCAAGGAGGCAATAACCTCATTGGTATTCATATTGGACGAGGTACCGGAGCCGGTCTGGAATACGTCGATAGGGAAGGCGTCATTATGCTTGCCCTCGGCGATTTCGGTGGCGGCAGCAATGATGGCATCGGCCTTGTCCGCGTCCAGCTTGCCGGAATCCTTATTTACCTGAGCGCAGGCTGCCTTGAGCAGGCCAAGGGCGCGAATCTGCGCATTTTCCAGGCCGCGGCCAGAGATAGGGAAGTTGTCCACTGCGCGCTGGGTCTGTGCACGCCACAGGGCATCTGCAGGAACCTTAACTTCGCCCATGGTGTCATGTTCAATGCGGTATTCAGTCATGTGAAGATCACCTCAGTTAATTGGGAGTGTGTGCTTTCCAGTATGGCGGAGAACCAAAAGAAGGGCCGCCTTCGGGGGTGGACCCTACTTCTTGGTTGGCGTGTCGTAGTCCACGACGGAATACTCCTGCAGCTTGGACAGCTTGTGGATGGAGTCGATGTAGCGGATGGTGCCGGACTTGGAGCGCATAACCAGCGAGCGGGTAGTAGCACCGGAATTGCGGTAGGAAACGCCGCGCAGCATGTCACCATTGGTCACGCCGGTGGCAGCGAAGTAGCAGTTTTCAGAGGAGACCAGATCATTGGTCTTGAGGACGCGGTCCAAATCATGGCCGGCGGCGCGGGCCTTTTCTGCTTCCTCTTCATCCTTCGGCCACAATTTGCCCTGGATTTCGCCGCCCATGCAGCGCATAGCGCAGGCAGTGATGATGCCCTCCGGGGTGCCGCCGATGCCCATCATCATGTCGATGGAGTTCGAATCCTGGCAGGTGGCGATGGCGCCGGCTACGTCACCATCCATGATGAGGCGCACCTTGGCGCCTGCGGCGCGAATTTCAGAGATGAGCTGTTCGTGGCGGGGACGGTCAAGGACCACCACGGTCAGATCGGTAGGGCGAATATTCTTCGCCTTAGCCACGGACTGGATATTCCATTCCACGGATTCGTTGATGTCAATGGCACCTACGGCCTCTGGGCCGACAGCAATCTTTTCCATGTAGAAGACTGCGGAAGGGTCATACATGGTTCCGCGCTCGGCGGCTGCGATGACGGAGATGGCGTTGGGGCGGCCTTCCGCCATCAAACGGGTACCGTCGACTGGGTCCACGGCGATATCCATGGCGGCACCCTCGCCGGTGCCGACCTCTTCGCCGTTAAAGAGCATGGGGGCCTCATCCTTTTCGCCCTCACCAATGACAACGACGCCGTTCATCGCTACAGAATTGATGAGCTTGCGCATGGCGTCGACCGCCGCGCCATCGCCCTCATTCTTCTGGCCGCGGCCTACCCAACGGCCGGAAGCGAGTGCTGCTGCCTCGGTGACACGAACCAGTTCCATTGCCAGGTTGCGGTCAGGAAGATAAGACGTATTTTCGGACATGTGTAGTGGTTGCCTTCCATAGTTTTCTCATCGAGGGGTGTTCCCCTTGATGCTCTACCTTTCCATTCTCGCACTTTTTTGCTCTAATGGGTTCGATTTTGCGCCCCATTTGTGGGGGATTGACAAATCTTTCGGGGCAAAAGGGGCCGTGTGGCTTTTTGAAAGCAGGCCGTGCGATACTAAGGCGCGTGGCTGCAGAAGAAAGACCAAAGATTTTTGAAGGCGCGAAGGATATTTCCCTGTCCCTCGCCGTCGTGGTGATTATGATGCTGCTCGCCGTGGGAGCGACCGGCCTGTGTTCAATTAACTCCGAAACCCAGCAGGGAGCGGTGCAGGAAGTGGATGAACAAACCTTCCTAAACACCCAAGCCCGCGCAGGGGTCGGTGCAATTCGCAATCCCGAAATGCCAGAGGGGTGGGAGGCCAATGCTGCCCGCCGCGTAGATATGGGCGGCGAGAACGCCACCGTGGTCAGTTGGGTGACCGCTGACCAAGGGTTTGTGGAATCTACGCAAACGCAGGTCGCGGCCGATAAGGCAGGCGAGGCGTACGATGCCAACTACCGCGGCATCGAATCCGCCCGCGAGGTCAAGGGGCACCAAGTGCGGGTGCTAGAAAGCGACGATGATTCCGTGCGCCGCCTCTGGGTTACGGATTTGGGCGATGCCCGCCTCATCATCTCCGGCGCCGCGGACGACAGTGACTTTGAGGCTGCTACCGCTGCGTTTATCGACGCCGCACCTATAGCCGAAAAATAACCTCGCCCAAGCCTTCTTCCGCGGCGGTGGCGCTAAGACCGTCGCCGGCCTGGGCAATAACTTCAGCTAGGGCCTGCGAATCTAGGCCGCTGAGGCGTGTTTTTCCTGCAAAGACATCGATGCGCTCGCGCTGCGAGCGCTGCGGATAAATGGCAATCTCGCGTACTTTGTCGTCCGTAAACCGCAGCACCACGGATTGGGAGAAGTAGCTGACCTCATTATCGTCGCGGGTGTGTGCAGGACCGAAGAATTCTTCTACGAAATCTCGGGAATCTCCCGCCATGATGGAACCGGCGGCTGCGGATTTCGACACAAAATCCACGCGCTCGCCTGGATAACCATAGATCTGCACTACTCATCTCCTTCAGCGTCTGCGTCCTCGGCCTTATCGAGCGCGTCTTCCACACGCTTCGCCGCGCCGTCGAGGTGCGCCTCGCACGCACGGGCAAGGGCCTCGCCGCGCTCCCAGTACTTCAGCGACTCATCCAAGCCCATTTGTCCGAGCTCGAGAATCTTAACGGTTTCAATGAGCTCATCGCGGGCTTGCTCATAGCTCAATTCTTCTACTGGGGTAAAAGCATCCTGGCCTGGCTGGCCGGTACCAATGGTGTCATCGGACATGATTTTCTCCTCGGTTGGTGATTAATCGGCGGCCTGGGAGGCCATAGAAACTGCGGTAATAGATCCATCGCCCACGCGAATGCGCAGTTGAGCGCCAGGCGGGGATTGCTTATAAGAGGTGACGACCTCGGGCCCGGAACCGTCCTTGGGCACTACCTGGACAATGGAGTATCCGCGGGCGAGAGTCGCCGACGGACCCAAGGCCGAAACGCGGGCGCGCAGCGATTCCACGTGGCGGGTTTCTCGCTCCACCATGACTTCAATTTCTCGCCGCATGGTGGCGCGGGTGCGCTCCACCTCCTCGTGGCGCGCGCGGATAGGGGTCATCGGGTCCGCCATGACAGGCCGGGAACGGATATTGTCGAGGCCGCGACGTTCCCTTTCCACCCAGCCGCGCAGCGCGGCCGCCATGCGGGAGCGAGCCTCTGCGACGATGGCGCGCTCCTCGGACACAGAGGGCACGACGCGCTTGGCGGCGTCGGTAGGCGTGGCGGCGCGCAGGTCAGCGACATTATCGAGCACTGGGCTGTCCGGCTCGTGGCCAATGGCAGAGACTACCGGGGTGCCGGCCGCTGCCACTGCGCGTTGTAGTGCTTCTTCCGAGAAGGGCAGCAGATCTTCCACGGAGCCGCCGCCACGGGCGATGATGATGACGTCCACCTCAGGATCCGCATCAAGCTGCTGGAGCGCATCAATAACCTCAGGTACGGTATTCGCACCCTGAACCGCGGTATTGAGGACGCGGAACTGCACCGCCGGCCAGCGGTCATGGGCTACCGCCATCACATCCCGCTCTGCAGCAGAACCACGGCCGGTAATCAGCCCAATTTTGTGCGGCAGGTAGGGGAGAGGACGCTTGCGTGCGGGATCGAAAAGGCCTTCAGCAGCTAGCTGTTGGCGCAGCTTTTCAATGCGAGCAAGCAGATCGCCAATGCCCACATGACGAATTTCGGTGGTCCACAGTGAAAAGGATCCGCGTCCAGCGTAAAAGGCGGGCTTACCGTGGACAATGACGCGGTCGCCATCTTTCAGCGGTGCTGACAATGACTGCAACATCGATGATGGGCAAGTCAATTGCACGGACTTTTCCTGCTGTACGTCACGCAGAGTGAGGTAGGACAGCTTCCAGGTGGGCTTGAAGTTAATTTGGGTCAACTGACCCTCTACCCACAGGTAACCCAGGCGCTCGATCCAGCCCTTGACTTGGTCATTGACCTTGCCAACGGGCCAGGGAGTATCCGGAGTATTTGCTGGTTGATTCACACAGCCTCCCTTTCTTCAGTCTGCCGTGTTCTTCCGTCTAGTTTAGGGGCCAGTGCGGTCTATTGCCCCGCTCGGGGTAGCCAGAAAGGTGACGTTAGGCCCCACTATTGTTTTGCGTAGTGTTTCGATACTCTGGGAGCCATGACTGATGGTAAAAATGTTCTCCTCGCGGCCCCGCGCGGATACTGCGCGGGCGTGGACCGCGCGGTCGAGACCGTAGAAAAGGCGCTGGAAAAGTACGGCGCGCCCATTTATGTACGCAAACAAATCGTGCACAACCGTTACGTCGTAGAATCTCTGGCAGAACGCGGCGTCATCTTCGTCGACGAGGCCTCTGAGGCACCAGAAGGCGCCCACCTAGTCTTCTCCGCCCACGGTATTTCCCCAGCCGTGCGCGCAGAAGCAACGCAGCGCAAGCAGCTTACTTTGGACGCCACCTGCCCATTGGTAACCAAGGTGCACAAGGAAGCCCAGCGCTTCCAGCGCGATGGCTATCACATCCTCTTGGTTGGCCACGAAGGCCACGAAGAAGTAGAAGGCACCGCCGGCGAAGCACCCGAGGTCACCCACCTCGTAGATGGCGTCGAGGGCGTCGCCAAGCTGCCAGAGTCCCTGCAGGATGAGAAGCTTATCTGGCTGTCCCAGACCACGCTATCGGTGGATGAGACCATCACCATCGTCAACAAGCTGCGCGAGCGCTTCCCGCACCTAGAGAACCCGCCTTCAGACGATATTTGCTACGCCACCCAAAACCGCCAAGAATCCGTCAAGGCCATTGCGCCACAGTGCGACCTGATGATTGTGGTGGGCTCTAAGAACTCCTCCAACTCGGTGCGCTTGGTTGAGGTGGCGCTGGAGGCAGGCGCCAAGGCTTCCCACCTCGTGGATTTTGCCAAGGAAATCGACGAAGCCTGGCTGGAAGGCGTCCAGACCGTCGGCGTAACCTGTGGTGCTTCGGTACCTGAGTTGCTGGTACGCGAAGTACTGGAGTTCCTGGACGAGCGCGGTTATAGCGACGTAGAGCAGGTAACTACCTCTACCGAGACGATTACCTTCGCCTTGCCGCGCGACCTGCGCTCAGCACGCACCTAAGTAGCGTTCGCCTATACGGCGGTGAAAACGAAAGAAAGGCCCGGAAACGGGCCTTTCTTTTTGCTTTAATCCTCGTCGTAGAGGTTATCGTCCCAGCCTTGCTTAGGCTGTTCCTTCTCCTGCTGAGACGCCGGGACGGAATCGCCAGCGCGCCGGGCTGGATCCGGGCGCAGCGGATTGTCGCGTTCCTCTTGTTGCATTCGGCGGCGCTCTTCACGGTCGCGCCCACGCAGGCGATCCTTGGGCGCGGGGCGTGACTTCTTTAACGTGTGCGAGGCGCGGGCGCGCTGCGGTGCGGCTTGCGATTTCTTAGGTTGCTTTGCCGGCTTATCGCGCGCCATCAAGTCTGCAACCGATAGGCGTTCCTCGCGGTTGCGTCGGTCTTGTTCGGCGTCGGCACGGCGGGAAGCGGTTTCCATTGCGGCGGTGCGCTTGGCCGTCTTGCGATAGCGTGCCCAGCGCAGCCAGGCGATGATTGCCGCACCCACGAAGGCAATGAGGAGCCACAGGAACCTCTGGACAAGGGGGAACGCCGCGGTGACGATCGCCGTCTTGGAAAACGCCGATGCGCCGTCTGGCAAGTTGGCCTTGGTGATAAAGAAACCGGCCACGCCCACCGTTATGGCATACACAATGGGGATAGAAGCCACGGTGAGGAAGAGGCCGCGTTCTTCTACGATGAGCGCCACCAGCAGCGAGCCGATGACAAGGAACGCGAGGTAAGCCCACCCGATGGAACCCATCAGGATGGAAATCAACGCGCCCGTGAGCAAGAGTGCCGCGAGCAGCCCAAGGCCCTTGCCCAGCGAGATGCTGGGGAGACCGGAGCTTTGGGCGGCGGAGGACTTTCTTTGCTTGGCTTGTGACACGTCGGAAGATCCTACCGGTTGCCGCCGGCCCATGGCTATTTCCACGCACGAAAGCGGCGGATTTATAGTGCTGAATTCCCGCGCGGCCAGGTATCAATAGGCAATGGCTCCCGCGGGGTGCGGTCCGTGCGGCCCGGGATATCCATCTCATGCAGTTTGCGGGCGGTGACGCCCACGCGGGAATCAAGCGAGGAAAGCGTGGCGTTATAGGCCTCGACTGCCTTTTCCAGGTTATGGCCCACTTTGCCGTAGTGATCAGAAAGTGTATTTAGGCGCGTATACAGTTCGCGCCCCAAGCGCTGGACCTCCTTAGCCTTGGCGGAAATGTCTTCCTGGTGCCACCCCATGGCCACCGTGCGCAGGAGGGCAAAAAGCGAGCTGGGGGTGGCGATGACTACATTGCGTTCAAAGGCGTACTCGATAAGTTCCGGATCCACCGATAGCGCGGCATCAAGGAAAGGGTCAGCGGGAACGAAGAGGATGACGAACTCGGGCGTTGGTTGAAACGCCTCAATATAGTCCTTCTGCGATAGTGCTTGGACATGGCCGCGCATTAAATGCGCGTGGCGGCGGAGGAAGCCGGCGTGTTCTTCCGGGTCATCGGTTTCTAGGGCGTCAAGGTACGAGGTAAAAGGAACCTTGGCATCGACGATGATGTGGCGGCCACCGGCCAAATTGATGAGCATGTCAGGGCGGACGATGCGCCCGCCCAATGGGGCGGAGACCTGGCAATCAAAGTCCACATGCTTGGTCATACCGCCGAGCTCAACCACGCGCTCCAATTGCACCTCGCCCCAACGGCCACGCACATTGGGTGAGCGCAGAGCGGTCACAAGTTTGTCGGTGCGTTCGGTCAAGCGGGAGGAGGTGCGGGTCACCGCCTGCACCTGGCTGGAGAGGGAGGCGAGCAGCGCGGTGCGGTCTTCCTCAATTTCTTGGAGCTGAAATCCCAAGCGGTCCATGGCCTTTTCTAGCGGCTGGAGCTCGGCCTGGCGGCGCTGCGAGTCTTGCAGCGCGCGGTGCTCGGCGCTCGGCGCGGAGCGGGTAGCGGAGTAGGAATGTGCTAACCAGCCCATTACCGCGCCGAGAATGAGGCCGATAAAAAGTAGCAGCACGGGCAAAGTGGAAGTCATGGTTTCCAGCATGGCACGCGCCGCCGACACGACCCACTATTTTTTCGAATCTCCGTTCAAAAGGCCTTCGAAGGCGTCGCGGGCGCGGCGCAGGTTTGCGCGCATGCCGGGCTTTTCATGCTTCTTGGGGGTGGACTCCACGTTGAGGGCGGCGTCGAGGGAATTGGAATCGCCGTCCGCGGAGACGTCGGCAAACGCGCCTTCTGGGGCTGCATAGTCCGGCATCTTGAGCCATGCCTCGCGCTTATAACGCCCTTGGTCTTCGGTGTAGCGGCCGATGAGATAACCAGCCACGGTAGAAAAGTCCAGATCCGCGGCGGTCTTTTCGCCTGACTGTAGCTTCATCATGTCTTGGCCGTAGCGGTAGGCCACCGCAAACATAGCGGCCGCGGGAACCGCGAGGAAGCCACCTATCAGGCCAAAGAGAGCCGAGCCTACCGTCACGGAAACCAGGACGATGACCGGGTGCAGGTCCATGGCCTTGGACTGCAGCCAGGGCGAGAGGACATTGCCCTCCAACTGCTGGACCAGCAACACCAGGCCGAGAACGAGAAGAGCCTTGGTTACGCCAAGGGAGACCAACGCGATGGTGACGGAGAGGGCGCCGGCCACGATCGCGCCGACGAAGGGGATGAAGCCCGCGATAAAGGTGATGATCGCCAACGCCATGGCCAGCGGAACGCCGATAAGGGCGAGGCCGACGCCGATAAAGACGGCGTCGACAAGCGAAACCACTGCCTGCGCGCGAATGAAGCCGCCCAGCGTATTCCAGGCGCGAGTAAGCAGCTCCGTCAGATGCCAGCCGGCGCGCTTGCCCGTGGCATCGCGCAGCCAGGGAAGGAACTTAGCGCCGTCCTTCAGGAAGAAGAAGGTCAGCACCAACACGATGAAGAGCGTGACCAAGATGGAGGTGGCGGTGCCAATGCCGGTAAAGACCGATCCGGCGATGGCGCCGGCACGTTGCTGCAGCCAGGACGCCGCCTCGTCGATGTAGCTACTCATGTCATCGCTATCAAGGTTGAGCGGTGGGCCCTGGGCCCAGAGCTGCAGGCTTTGGATGCCGGAGACCGTCTGCAAATACAGTGACCGGGATTGGCGCATGAAGTCTGGGGTGACAAATGCAATGAGGCCGCCGACAGCCGTGAAGGAAACCAAAATGGTTACGGCGGCCGCCAACGCGGCGGGAAGGCCAATATTGCGCAGCTTTTTCGCTACCGGTGCCAGAACGGTACAGATAATCAGGGCCAAAAGAACCGGCAAAAGGCCCTGCCAGAAGTTACCCAGTAAACGGTAGAGGGCGTAGAGGAAAACGCAGATGATGAGCAGCCGAACCGCCCATAGGGAGGCGGACTTAACCACCTCGCCGGCGATGACGGAGCGGTCTACCTGATCGCCTGGTGGATGTGGGGATACATCCTCCAGCTTGCTGGTGTCGAAGCTTTCATCAAACTTATCGCCCAAGCCCGCTTGGGGGTCATCGGGCAGCGGTTGGTTATCAGAATTCACCCCACCATCTTGCCTTAAAAGAAGGCGGGTGCGTTAGGATTGGCCCCGTGAGTCTTACACTAGGAATCGTCGGCCTGCCCAATGTGGGCAAGTCCACTTTGTTTAATGCCCTGACCCGTTCCGAGATCCTGGCGGCCAACTACCCGTTTGCCACCATCGAGCCCAACGTGGGCTTGGTGGAGCTGCCGGATTCCCGCCTGACCCAACTGGCGGAGATGTTTAACTCTGAGCGCATCCTTCCTGCCACCGTGTCCTTCGTGGACATCGCCGGCATCGTCTCCGGCGCTTCGCAGGGTGAAGGCATGGGCAACGCCTTCCTAGCCAATATCCGCGAGGCAGACGCCATTTGCCAGGTAGTGCGCGCCTTTTCTGATGACAATGTCATTCACGTCGATGGCAAGGTTGACCCGCGCAACGATATCTCCGTTATTAATACCGAGCTCATTCTTGCGGACCTCCAGACCATCGAAAAGGCCCTGCCGCGCCTGGAAAAGGATGCGCGCAAGAATAAGGACTTGGCCGCCGAGGTGGAAGCAACCAAGAAGGCCCAGGAGATCCTGGAAGATGATCGCACCCTCTTCGCCGCAGCGAAGGAAGGCGAGATTGACCTCTCCCTCGTGCGCGATCTGCACCTGATGACCGCGAAGCCCTTCCTCTATGTCTTTAACTCGGATGAAGCAGTGCTTACCGACGACGCTAAGAAGGAAGAACTCCGCCAGCTCGTCGCCCCAGCCGAGGCCGTATTCCTCGATGCACAGACCGAAACCGAGCTGCTGGAGCTGGAAGAAGACGAAGCCCGCGAGCTGCTCGAGGCTGTCGGCCAAGATGAGCCGGGCCTAGCCACCCTGGCTAAGGCAGGTTTTGCCACCCTGGGCCTGCAGACCTACCTCACCGCAGGTGAAAAGGAGGCCCGCGCCTGGACCATCAAGCAGGGCTCTGCCGCACCGCAGGCCGCTGGTGTCATCCACACCGACTTTGAAAAGAAGTTCATTAAGGCCGAGATCGTTTCCTTCGATGACCTTGTAGCCGCCGGCTCCATGGCCGAGGCTCGTGCGCATGGCAAGGTCCGCCAAGAGGGTAAGGACTACATCATGCAGGACGGCGACGTGTGCGACTTTAAGATCGGCGGCTAATTCCACACCGCTTGGAACCGGCCCTTTGTCAGAGGGAGAAGGCGCCGCCCACTCGCGCGCAAGAGAAGGTAGCGAAGACGAAACTTCCGCGTTACCGTGGGCGGCGTACTCGAACAAAGGAGGCTGCAACATGGCTGAACTAGATAATAAGACCATTGCCATCATCGCTACCGATGGCTTCGAAGACTCTGAGCTGACCTCCCCGCTGGAGGCCGTGAAGAACGCTGGCGCTACCGTGCGTGTCCTCGCCCCAAAGGCCGGCACCATTACCGGTAAGAAGGGTACGGAGATTTCCGTGGACGCCGCTACCGCTGACTCCACCGGCGAGTCCTTCGACGGCATTATTCTGCCTGGCGGTACCGAGAATGCTGACCTCATCCGCTTGGATAAGGCAGCGGTGGAAATCGTGCGCAACCATATGAGCAAGGATCTGCCGCTTGGCGCCATCTGCCACGGTGCTTGGATTCTGGCTGATGCTGAAGCCCTCAAGGGCCGCACCCTGACTTCCTTCCCCTCCCTGCAGACCGACCTGCGCAATGCAGGCGCTACCTGGGTAGATGAGGAAGTTCACTGCGACCAGGGCTTGGTTTCTTCCCGCACTCCAGATGACCTGCCAGCCTTTAACGCCAAGCTGGTAGAAGAGTTTGCAGAGGGCCAGCACTAAAGCTTCACGAATTTAAGCCACGGGAGTTTCCCGTGGCTTTTTTCGATCTTGCGCCGGTATCACGTGCCCTATAAAGTTAGGAATTCCTGAAGGGGAGTAGTTCCCTCGGTTAATTCCGAGATGACTGGTCGACATATTGGCGTTTAGCCCGGCCAGCCAGCGCCCGCAGTGCCCGCGGCCGTGAACGAGACCTTCGGTCCGCAACCGAACCGAAGGGAGAAGTGGCTATGTCCTCCATGGGCTCAGAGCAGCGCATTCTCGAGCGCTTCATGCAGCTATCCATCGCCGCCGCTGTGGCTACCATCATCCTCAAGGCCTTGGCCGCGTGGTTTACAGGTTCGGTGGGCTTCCTCTCCGATGCCTTCGAATCCATCGTGAATCTCGTCGCGGCCGTCGCCGGCTTTTATGCCCTCCGGATTGCCTCTAAGCCGGCCGACGATAACCACCAGTTTGGCCACGGCAAAGCCGAGTACGTCTCCGCCTTGGTAGAGGGTGCAATGATTTTTATTGCGGCCGGCATGATCGTGTACACGGCGATCCACCGCTTCTTTGTTCCGCAGCCGATTGAAGAGCCAGGCTGGGGCTTGGCGTTGTCAACGCTTTCGTCCGTGCTCAACGGCGCGGTGGGCATCGCGCTCATCCGTGCAGGTAAGCGCTACCGGTCTGCCACCTTGGATGCGGATGGGCACCATTTGCTTACCGACGTCTGGACTTCCGTAGGTGTCCTTATAGGCATCGCCGCCGTATTCCTTACTGGTTGGTGGTGGCTGGATCCTGTAGTGGCGCTTGCAGTGGGCATCAATATCTTGTGGACGGGCTATAGCCTCCTGCGCGACTCGGTGAGTAGCCTTCTTTCTGAGGCGCTTCCCGACGACGAGCGTCAGAACATTAGGCAGCTCCTAGCTCGGCTGGAGCAGGAACACTCGGTAACGTTCACGGATCGTCGCACCGTGGCCTCTGGACGCCAGAGACTGGTGTACCTGACCATGGAGGTGCCAGGGGAGTGGAGCGTCATGCACTCTCACGAGGTTGCAGACGCAGTGGAAATTGCCCTCGACGAGCTCTACCCCGGCTGCAGTGCGTTCATTCATGTGGAGCCAGCCGGCCTAGAAAATCGACGCCCGTACCTATTCCGCTAAGGCTTAATCTTCTCAGTTTTTTGCCGACTACTGTGGTGTATGCGCACTAGACCAATATGTGTGTAGGCCCGTTCGGGTGTACAGGTCTGTGTATCGCCTGTGGATACTGGGAGAAAAAGTACACCCTCGTTAAAGAATCCTGTGGGGTAGTTGTCACCGCATTTCGGGGTGTGGTGAACAGTGGACGATTTGGAGATCGTGAAGGGGTGTGTCTAGGGCGCTACGGGCGAGAGAATCGACATCCGGTTTGCTCAATTCGGGTGCTTATGGTGCAGATTTTCCAATGTTATAGAACTGTTATCAACCGTTCTGAGCTGCATGAAGCCTGATTTCGGTGAACGAAATTTAGAAAATTTTTGTCTGCCGGTCGAAAAATTTTGATTTCTCCGTATGGTGGTTGTTACAGCAATCAATTGGAGATTTTCACCCCCATACTCCACGTGGTGGGGGTAGAAAATGTCCTTTTGTTTGGTTGAAGATAGCTATACCAATAGCAGAAAGGATTTACTGACAATGGGTAAGAACATTAAGGACCTCTTTAACGCAACCGCATACGACAAGAACGGCGAGAAGCTGGGCGACGTTAACGAGGTATTCGTTGATGACCAGTCCGGCCAGCCTACCTTCGTCGAGGTAAACCACGGCCTGTTCGGCATGAACTCCAGCCTGGTTCCGCTGCGTGGCCACGACTTCTCCGGCGATGACCTGAAGCTGGGCTTCTCCAAGGACCGCATCAAGGATGCTCCGGACTTCGACTCCGATAAGCCGCTGACCCCTGAGGCACAGTCCGATATCTTCAAGCACTACGGTCTGGATAACGCACACGACGTTACCGACTACAAGGATTCCAACCTTGACTCCAAGCGCGACGCTCAGGCTGGCGCTGACAAGGATCACAACCTGACCGCAGGTGCTGGCGCAGGTGTTGCAGGTGCAGGCGTTGCTGGTGCACACGCTGACGAGAAGAAGGCAGCTACCCACACCACCGACGCTGCTGCTACCGAGCGCAAGGCTGGCGTAGCTGACAACGATGCAGCTGCACGCACCAACAACGATGGCGAGCTCATCCGTTCCGAAGAGCAGCTCAACGTCAACAAGGAGCGCGTGGCTACCGGTGAGGCTCGCCTGCGCAAGTACGTTGTGACCGACACCGAGACCGTTGAGGTTCCGGTTGAGCGTGAAGAGGTTAGCGTCGAGCGCACCCCGATCAACGCTGAGGATGCCAAGAACTACAACGGCACCATTTCCGGTGACTCCGAGGAAGCTTCCGTCACCCTGCACGAGGAGCGCGTAAACGTGAACAAGGAAACCGTTCCGGTTGAGAAGATCAACCTGAAGAAGGACACCGTTCGCGACACCGAGACTCACACCGAGGAGCTGCGCAAGGAGCAGATCGACACCGATGGTGTTGACGGCCTCAAGAAGTAAAAGCGCATAGCTAAACGCCCGCAAGGAATACCTTGCGGGCGTTTCTTTTGCCTTATTTAGGAGACTGGTTTAAGCCTTGACGCCGATAGCCTCAGCCGAGTCAGAATCCATAATGTGCTTGACGCCGTTCTCGGCAGCATCCCAGGTTGCCTTGTCCTGGATGCCGGCGCGCTTAGCCACGATGGTGGCGCACAGCACCTGTCCGGTGACGTTCAGTGCGGTACGGCCCATGTCAATGATCGGCTCGATGGCAAGCAGGAGACCAACACCGGCCAGCGGCAGGCCGAGCGTGGAAAGCGTGAGGGTGAGCATCACCGTTGCGCCGGTGGTGCCTGCGGTAGCGGCGGAACCGATAACGGACACGAAGATGATGAGCAGGTACTGGGTGAAGTCAAGGTCGATGCCATAGAACTGGGAGACGAAGATGGCAGCGATGGCTGGGTATACGGAAGCGCAGCCATCCATCTTGGTAGTTGCGCCCAGCGGAATAGCAAAGGAAGCGTACTCGGAGGGAACGCCCATAGCCTTTTCGCTGAAACGCTCGGTAGCTGGCATGACGCCCATCGAAGAACGGGTGACAAAGCCCAGGGAGGTCACAGGCCATACGCGCTTGAAGAAACCAATGACCGGGATCTTGTTGAACTTCAGCACTGCCGGGTAGACCACGGCAAATACCAGGCCCATGCCGACGTACATGGCCAAGACGAACTTGCCCAGCGAGCCCAGTGCATCCCAGCCGTAGGTAGCTACGGCCTTGCCGATGAGGGCCGCGGTGCCAATCGGGGCAAGGCGGATAATCCACCACAGGATGACCTGAATGACCTTCAGGAAGGACTCGGTAAAGCGCAGGAAAGGCTCGGCAGACTTGCCAGTCTTGACGGCGGCGATACCAATGGCCAGCGAGATGACGAGGAGCTGGAGGGCACCAAAGCTGAGGGATACTTCTCCGTCGGAAAGTGAGGCGGAAAGGCCCACGAAGTTCTGGGGCAGAAGCTGTTCGAAGAACGCGGTCCACGAACCGACGTGGGAAGGATCCTGCGCGGTGGCAGCATCGATGCTCGTGCCGATGCCCGGCTTCATCACGACGGCGACGATGATGCCCGTCAAGACGGAGAAGAATGCGGTGATGGCAAACCACACAAGCGTGGAAATTGCCAGGGACGCGGCGTTGGCGACCTTGCGCAGGTTAGCGACGGAGGTAACAACAGCGGCGAAGATCAGTGGCGGGATCATCACCTTGAGCAGCTGGACGTAGGCGCTGCCGACGCCCGTGAGCAGGGTGGTCAACCAGCCCGGGTTATCTGGGTCGGTATCCATGCCAGAGGCGATGAAGCCCAGGATGAGGCCGATGATGAGGCCCGCGATGACCTGAGCACCGAATCCCGTGGCCCAGCCGGGAAGCTTGGAGCGCGAAGATTCTTGTTGAGACATAAAGATTCCTTTGAAAATAAAAATGGACAGATCGGACTATTTTCCAGATACTGTCCTGTTCAACTTCAACATCGCTCAGCTTATTCCTTCTGCGTCCATAGGCACAAAGTGCGAGTTATATGCAGTGGCCGCAACCTCACCCTTCGCGCTCACGGAGAGGTGGTTTTGTGCTTGCTTTTCGACGCCAGTGAGCGCGAAGGGAAGGGACCTTGAACTACCACGTGTGTCCCATTGCTAACTTTAGATAGCTACTCTCTCTATCTTTCTCAGGAGGAACATTCATGGGCTGGGTTAAACCTCTCGTTGGCATTTTCGCAGTTGGCGCAGTGGCTTCCGTTGCTTTAGGCGGCGGTGATGAAGATACTGTGGTGGTCAACCGAGTGATCGATGGCGACACCATTGACGTCGACATAGACGGCGAAAATACCCGCGTCCGGCTACTTAATATTGATACGCCGGAGATCGGCCATAACGGCGAACCGAGTGAGTGCCTCGCGGAGGAAGCGAAGCAGTACCTGGAAGGGCGGCTGCCAAAAGGGACGGAGGTTCGGTTGGAATATGACTCCGAGCGGACCGACAAGTACGGCCGCACTCTTGCCGGTGTCTTTATCGACGATGACTTCATTAACGCGGATGTCGCGGCCGAAGGGTTAGCCACGGCGGTTGTATTTGGCGGAAACGACAAGTTTTATGACGAAGTGCGCAATGCCGAACGCGGCCCTAAAGACGCCGGCGAAGGGATCTTTGGGGTCTCAGACGAGTGCAAGGTTTCCAGCGATAAGAACATGGCCGAGGCGGTTAGCGGCGCTGAAGCTGCAGCGGCAGCATTTGCAGCTTCCGGGGAAGCTGATATTGCAGGGTACGAGGATGTACTGGACAAGTCAGCAGCTGCGAAGGCCGGATTGGCGGTTCTGACTCGCCACAAAGATGATCGAAGCACCTTCCAGAAAGCAGCGTATCCGGATGCTCCCAAGGAGATTGCCGCGAAGAAGGAACGCGAGCTTGAGGGGGAGGAGAAACAAGCCCGCGAAGGGCTCGAGAAGTTGGAGGAGAAAGAGCGGGAGGAAGAGAAGCGTGAAAAGGAGCGCCAGGAAGAAGAACGCCGCCGTGCAGAGCAGCGGCAAGAAGAGATTCATCAGCAGGAGCACTACGCGCCGGAAGTAGAGGTAGCGGAGCAGCCAACGCACGATGAGGTGGCTGACTACCAAGCCCCCGAGCAGCAGCCGGCACCTCAGCCGGCGCCGGTGGTCGATAACTACACCGGGTGCCGAGCTTATGGCGGAAACTATGCCTTGACGTCCGTGGATAAGAAAGGGCGTTCCTACGCGAAGATCGACTGCACTACGAAGCAACAGATTGGTTAGGCAGCCTGCCCTTCGCGCTCACGGGCAGGGCCCTGAGTGCTTTGAGTATGGCTCCCGGTGAGCGCGAGGGGAGTGGGGATTGTGGCCTACGCCCTTGCTGCTCACCGGGGCCAAGGGGAAGCGCCATTTAGGTGCTGCCGGTGAGCGCGAAGGGGGTGGGAGGGCCCGGGGATCTGGAATACTGGCAGCATGAAAATCCTCGTAACCGCATTCGACGCCTTCGGCGGGGAGAGCATAAACCCCACGGAACGAGCTCTTCAGCAACTACCGGATCGCATTGGAGACGCGGAGCTCATCAAGCTGGTGATCCCGACGAAGTTCGGGGAATCGCTGCGTCGGGCGATTGAGGCCGCGGAGGTCTCGGCGGTCGATGCAATTGTATGTTTGGGCCAGGCCGGTGGACGGGCGCATATCACCCCAGAGCGGGTCGCGATTAACGTTATGGATGCCGATATTCCTGATAATGCGGGTTATCAGCCGGTCGATGTGCCGGTAGTGGAAGGCGGCCCGGCGGCATATTTCTCTACGCTGCCGGTAAAGGAAATGGTTGCGGCAATGGAGGATATTCCGGCGCGGTTGTCGAATACGGCCGGGACTTTCGTGTGTAACCAGCTGCTCTATGGTCTCTTGCATCGCTTCGCGGACACCGGGATAAGCGCCGGATTTGTCCACGTCCCGTTCAGTACAGAGCAGGAGAAAACGGATAAGCCCATGATGGAGCTGGCGGACATCGTTGAGGGGATTAAGCGGGCACTCTGGGCGGTGCAAGCTAGTTAGGGTAGCCTTTGTAGCTTTTTTAACCGGTGAAATATAGATTAAAGGACATGTCTCGCTTTAGCCCTCTCAACTGGCCGGTTGTGCGCCAGCTGCGCAGTGGCGATCCCTTCGGCAGGGACGTCAATACGCAGTCTCAAAAGAGTAAAGATAAGCATGGGCGCACCGTGGAAGCAGACCGCGTGGTGCAGTCGGTGTGCCCGTACTGTGCGGTTGGTTGCTCGCAGCGCGTATATGTCAAAGATGACCGCGTCATCCAGGTGGAGGGCGATCCGGATTCGCCTATTTCCCGTGGGCGCCTGTGCCCGAAGGGATCTGCGTCGGAGCAGCTGATCAACTCCGCTACGCGCTTGACCAAGATTAAGTACCGTGCGCCGCACTCTACGGAGTGGCAGGACCTTGATGAAGATACCGCGATGGAGATGATTGCGGATCGTTTCTTGGAGGCCCGCCGCAACGGTTGGCAGGATGTGGACGATGAAGGTCGTGTGCTCAACCGCACGATGGGCATCGCCGGTTTGGGCGGTGCGACCTTGGATAATGAGGAAAATTACCTCATCAAGAAGCTATTTACCGCCGCTGGTGCGATTCAGCTCGAGAACCAGGCGCGCATATGACACTCCGCCACCGTTCCTAGTCTAGGAACTTCGTTTGGCCGCGGCGGCGCAACCCAACCGCTGCAGGATATGGCGAATGCGGACTGCATCGTCATTGAGGGTTCTAACATGGCCGAGTGTCACCCAGTGGGATTCCAGTGGGTGGTGGAAGCCAAGAAGCGTGGTGCCCGCATCATTCACGTGGATCCGCGCTATACGCGCACGTCAGCCTTTGCGAATCGCCACATTGGCATTCGCGGCGGCACGGACGTGGTGCTTTTGGGCGCAGTCATTAACTACCTGCTGGAAAACGAGCTGTACTTCCATGACTACGTGGTGGCGTATACCAATGCGCCGATGATCATCTCGGAGGACTACCAGGACACCGAAGATCTGGACGGCCTGTTCTCTGGTTATGACCCAGAGACCGGTAAGTACGTCACGGATTCGTGGCAGTACGTACAGAAACCGGAGGGTGCGTCGTGGAATGTGGAACGCGATGAGACGCTAGAGCATCCGAATTCGGTTTTCCAGATTCTCAAGCGGCACTACGCGCGCTATACGCCTGAGGTAGTGGAGGAGACCTGCGGTATTGCGCAGGAGGACTTCTATTACCTAGCGGAGTCGATCGCGCAGAATTCTACGCCGGATCGCACCACCTGCTTTGCCTATGCGTTGGGCTTTACCCAGCACACCCTGGGTGCGCAGTTCATTCGTACCGCCGCCATCTTGCAGCTTCTCACCGGCAATGTGGGTCGCCCAGGTTCGGGCATTATGGCGTTGCGCGGTCACGCCTCGATTCAGGGCTCTACCGATATCCCGACGTTGTTCCACTCGTTGCCGGGGTATTTGCCCATGCCGAGCGTCGATAAGCAAAGCTGGCCAGAGTTCGTTGATGGAATCCGTAACGAGTCGCAGAAGGGCTTCTGGCAGATTGGTGAGAACTACGCAGTCTCGCTGATGAAGTCCTATTGGGGCGATGCGGCAACCAAGGACAATGGATGGGGCTATGACCTCATGCCGCGCATTTCTGGTGCGCATTCTACCTATGAAACGCTCATGGCCATGTTGGATCAACAGGTGGAAGGCTACTTTGTCTTTGGCCAGAACCCGGCCGTCGCGCAGTCCAATGGCGGCATGCAGCGCCGCGGCTTGGCGGCGCTGAAGTGGCTGGTCGTACGCGATTTCCAGGAGATTGAGACCGCCTCTTTCTGGAAGGATTCGCCGGAGATTAAAAACGGCGAGCTTAAGACCGAAGACATCGGCACTGAGGTCTTCTTGATGCCGGCGGCTACCCACGTGGAAAAGGCAGGAACCTTTACCCAGACGCAGCGCATGTTGCAGTGGCGTTTCCAGGCAGCCCCGCCGCCAGGCGATGCCAAGAGTGACCTGTGGTTCTTCTACCAGCTGGGCAAAAAGATTAAGGAACGCCTGCGCGATTCCACCGATCCGCGAGATATTCCTCTGCAGAAGGTCACGTGGGACTATGTGGAAACCGAGGAAGGCGAGCCGAATTCTGAGGACGTCCTCAAGGAGATCAACGGCTACTACCTAGAGGGCCCGAAGAAGGGCGAGCTTTTGCCTGCCTTCGTGGAGATGAAGAACGATGGCAGTACCTCCGGTGGTTGCTGGATTTACACCGGCGTGTTTAAGGACGGCATTAATCAGTCCGCGCGCAAGGTTCCGGGTTCGGAGCAAAACGAGGTAGCTCCTGAGTGGGGTTGGGTATGGCCGGCCAACCGCCGCCTGCTCTACAACCGTGCTTCGGCTAAGCCGGACGGCACTCCGTGGTCCGAACGCAAGAAATATGTGTGGTGGGACGCTGACCAGGGTCAATGGGTTGGCGATGACGTGCCGGACTTCCCGGCTACCAAGGCCCCGGACTACAAGGCTCCGGTCGACGCCGTGGGCCCGGACGCCCTCGACGGCACCGATGCCTTCATCATGCAGGCGGATGGCCGCGGTTGGCTCTTTGCACCGACCGGGCTTTCCGACGGCCCATTGCCTACCCACTATGAGCCGCACGAGTCCCCGGTGCACAACGTGCTGTACAAGCAGCAGCAGTCACCGACGCGCCTGACCATTAAGCGCCCAGACAACCTGTCGCGCCCAGAACCTGGTGAGCCGGGCTCCGAGGTGTTCCCGTTTGTCTTTTCCACCTATCGCCTCACCGAGATGTATACCTCGGGTGCGATGTCGCGCCGCCTGCCGTATTTGGCGGAGCTGCAGCCGGGCCTTTTCTGCGAGGTCGATAAGGCCTTGGCAGAAAAGCGTGGCTTGGAAAACGGCAAGTGGGCCACCATCGTCTCGCCGCGCGGCGTGATTGAGGCACAGGTCTTGGTCACTGACCGCATGCAGATGATGAAGATCAATGGCGAGGAGTTCCACCAGATCGGCCTGCCGTATCACTATGGCGAGTCCGATTCCACGGCCGTTGCAGGCGATGGTGCCAATGATTTGCTGGGCCTTACGTTGGAGCCGAACGTATTCATCCAGAATTCCAAGATCGGCGCTTGTGATATCCAGCCGGGGCGTCGCCCGCGTGGTGAGGCCCGTGTGGAGATGCTCAAGGAGTATCAGAAGCGCGCGCACCTGAACCTGGATTCCGGCAATGATCTGCTCACCGTGGATGATTCCTTCACCTATAACCCAGAGCCGCAGCAGCCCGCGGATGCGGATGAGCACGGCGAAAAGGGCGAGGAAAGCGAAGAAGGTAAGTAAATGACAAATCTTCTGACCGAAAACGCCAGCCGGCATGGCTACGACAAGTACCGCCGCATGGCCTTTTTCACCGACACTTCCGTGTGTATCGGGTGTAAGGCCTGCGAGGTGGCGTGCAAGGAGTGGAACCGCAACCCGGTAGAAGGCTATGACGTCACGGGTGATTCCTATGACAACACCGGCGCACTGGGAGCAAATACCTGGCGGCACGTGGCCTTTGTGGAGCAAAACAATGACCGCATCGAGCAGGCCCGCGAGGAGGGCAAGAATCTCATTTCCTTAGGGATGCCTTCGGTAGGGGCGCAGGCCCCGTCGGTTGATACCACCCCGCCGGATACGGATACGTTCCGGTGGCTCATGTCCTCGGACGTGTGTAAGCACTGCACGCATGCGGGCTGCTTGGACGTGTGTCCTACCGGCGCGCTGTTCCGCACCGAGTTTGGCACCGTTGTGGTCCAAGATGATGTGTGCAATGGCTGCGGTACCTGCGTGGCCGGCTGCCCGTTTGGCGTCATCGAGCGCCGCGATGACGGCGGTGTGGCGCTGAAGTACGACAAGACGGCCACGGTGGATTACGTGGATAATTCCCATGCCGGCGTGAACGTGCTGAAAAAGCTTAAGCAGCTTGCCCCGCAGGGGCCGGACCACACGCCAGGCGAGTCGATGCCGATTAAGAATTTGGGTGTGGCCCAAAAGTGCACCATGTGCTACGACCGCCTGAAGCAGGGAGAGCAGCCAGCATGTTCTAAGACCTGTCCTACCGATTCCATTCAGTTCGGCCCGTACGAGGAGATGGTGGCCGCGGCCAAGGAACGCGTGCGTGTATTGCACGAGCAAGGGCTTACCGAGGCCCGCCTTTACGGCGCCAACCAGGACGATGGCGTGGGCGGAACCGGCTCCATCTTCCTGCTTTTGGATTCACCTGAGGTCTACGGTTTGCCGCCGGACCCGCGCGTGCCGACGGCCGATTTACCGCAGATGTATAAGACCGCAGCCAAGGCTATCGGCGGCATGGCGCTGGCCGTGGCCGGTTCCTTCCTGATTGGGGGACGCAAATGAGCAACTTTGATGAATACCGTCCACCGCAGCCGGAGCGCCGCAATCGCTACCGGAAGTTCGATGGTACGAAGCCGAAGAAGAAGCGGAAGCGTCCAGGCGCGGGTGCGCAGGACGGCTCCAAAGAGGAGCGCATGGCGCAGGACTTCGAGTTCTCGTCTTACTACGGCCGACCTGTGGTGAAGGCTCCGCCGTGGGAATGGCCTATCGGCGCCTACTTCTTTCTGGGCGGTGTGAGCGGTGGCTCGGGACTCTTGGCCGCTGGTGCACAGGCCGTGGGCAATGCGCCGCTGCGTCGCACCACGCGGATCTCTGCCTTTGGCGCGGCGGCCGTGGGATCGGTCTTTTTGATTCTGGATTTGGGCCGCCCGGAACGCGCATTGAACATGTTCCGCGTCTTCAAGGTGACCTCGCCAATGTCCATGGGCTCGTGGATTTTGTCGGGCTTTGCCAGCGCGGCCGCGCTGCCTGCCGCCGCGGAAGTGGACGCGGCGACTGGCCACAAGCTGCCGCTGCCGAAATTCGTGCGCACGGCGCTGAAGAAGTCGGCCGGGCCGGCGGGCGCGGTCGCGGGTGTACTCGGTGGTCCGCTCGCAGGCTATACCGCGGTATTGCTGTCCAATACCTCGAACCCGGTGTGGAATGACATGAAAAAGCACCTGCCGTATGTCTTCGTTTCCTCGGCAGGTGCGGCGTCGTCAGGCCTGGCTATGGTGACCACTCCGGTCGAGCACGCGGGACCGGCCCGTGTGTTGGGCATGGCCGCTGCAGCAAGTGATCTGGCAGCGACCAAGGTGCTGGAGGAAGGCATGGAGCCGGAGCCGCGCGAAGCTCTGCACCAGGGTAAGCCGGGCGCGTTGATGAAGGCTTCGGAATACTTCATCGCGGCAGGCGGCCTCGGTAGCGCGGTGGCTGCGGTGACGAAGTCGCGGGCAGTCTCGGTGGCTGCGGGGCTATCGCTCTTGGCAGGCTCGGCGTGCACGCGCTTTGGCGTGCTCAACGCCGGCTTGGAATCGGTGAAGAACCCGGAGACCACCATCGGGCCGCAGAAGCGCCGGGCGGAAAAGCGCCGGCGCGAGCAGGGCCTCGACCACGATGTGGTGAGCCCGGACTAGTCCAGGTCCTGCAGGGCGGGGGCGAGCTCCGCGCCGATGTCTTCCATGCGTTGTTGCTCGGCCGCGGAGCCGCGGCCATCACGGTGGAGGTAGTAGTTCAGCAGCTCTAAGCAGCGCTGTGCCGCCTCGTCGGAGTCATCGGGGCAGACGGGTGCACCCTCGGACGAGCACCCCACCAGCCCTGCCGCCGCAGGGGAGGTGGCGGCAAAGGCTAGGAGATGGGGGTTCCTCGCTGCACTTTAGGCCTTGATATAGGCATCGCCGGTGCGCTCGGTGGTATGGCCGATGACGGGGTAGCCGGGAACCTCGCCGATGAGGAGGAGGCCGCCGGAAGTTTGGGCGTCGGCAAGCAGCACTAGCTCTTCCTCGCTCAAGGAGGTATCGAGGTGTGGGCGCACCCAGTCGAGATTGCGGCGAGAGCCGCCGGGGATGAAGCCCTCTGCCAGCGCTTCCTTTGCGCCTTCGATGGTGGGCACGGCGGAAAAATCGAGCTCCGCGGCGATGCCGGAGGCCCGGCACAGCTTGTATAAGTGGCCGAGCAACCCGAAGCCGGTGACATCCGTGGCGGCACGCACGCCCGCCTCCACCGCGGCGCGGGCGGCCTCACGGTTCAAGGTGGTCATGGAATCGACCGCGGCCTGGGAGACCTCGCCGGTGGCCTTGTGCTTGTTGTTGAGGATGCCCACGCCAATGGGCTTGGTTAGGGTGATGGGCAGGCCGGGTTCGGCGGCGTCGTTGCGCATGAGCTTGTCGGGGGCCACGATGCCGGTAGCTGCCATACCGTACAGGGGCTCGGGCGCGGTGATGGAATGCCCACCTGTTACGGAGATGCCGGCCTCGGTGGCTATATCCATGCCGCCGCGCAGGACCTCGCGCAGCACATCCAGGCCCAGCTTTTCATTGGGCCAGCCCACCAGGTTGATGGCGGTAACCGGGGTGCCACCCATGGCATAGACATCAGAGAGCGCATTGGCCGCGGCCACCCGCCCCCAGTCATAGGGGTCATTGAGCATGGGAGTGAAAAAGTCCGCGGTGGAGATAACCGCCAGGCCATCTTGAATCTTTACGGCTGCGGCATCATCGCCATCGTCCAAGCCGACCAGCACGTTGGGGTCGGCCTTGCCAATGAGGCCTTCGACGGCGGATTCCAGCTGCCCAGCGGGGATCTTGCAGGCGCAGCCGCCACCAGCTGCGAAAGAGGTGAGCTTAATATCTTGGGTCATAGCGCCATTTTACTAGCCCCAGGAAATTGCCTCCGCGCGGTCGAGGCGGTTGAAGGAGGGCACGTGGAAGTGGAACTGTGCCCCGTGGGGATTGCTTGCCGCATGGGCAGGTTCTGTAAAGGAAACCAGTGCGGTGCGATAGGTCTGGCCCACCTTGGGTATCGCAGGGACCTGGCTATATGGGCAGCTTGCCGCGGCGGAGTTGGGCACCTCATTGGCGCGCGAGCCATCAGCTGTAGCTGGTGCGAGGTCTGGAAGGGAGGTCGGTGCGGAGGTATCCACTGCTCCGAGGTACGTCAGCGATACTGGGAAACAAATGGTGGAGGCGGACTCGGGGAGGGTGAAGTCTTCCGAAGAGCCGGTAGGGCGGATGTTGTCAGCGAGGCGTGGGGCATCTACCCGAACCTTAAAATAACTTATATTTCCCTCGCGAGATTCTGTGAGGACGGAGGCCGTCTCGCCATAGCGCAAGTGGGTGCCAGGCTCGGTGGCAGTGAAGCCATGTGGGGCGCCGGCTGCGTCCTCGGTGAAGGCTTCCAGCTGCTGCGACTCCACCTCTGGTCGGGTCATGTTGGGGGACTCCGCAGGTGGGGAAGTGGCAGGGGAGCACGCGGTGGCGAGAAGGGCGAAGCCGAGTATGCAACCGGCGCCCGCGCGCCGGCCAATCTCTCGCCGCCTTAAACCTGATAGGAACATAAGTAGAATCTTAGCCTGAATCTTAGAAAAACGTTAATTGTACGGAGAATCCCGGGAAATTTCTTCCCCCGTGTAAGGTGAGCACACGGAGGCGTACGTGTCCTGGTGGGCGCCCCGGTCTTCAAAACCGGTGAGGCCGAGCATCTCGGTCTGGCAGGTTCGATTCCTGTCCGTCTCCGCCACCCGCGCGCAAGGAGGAATGCCACAGTGCCCACGCCCACGCCTGCTGCCAGCCCGGATCCCCGCAGGAATATTCCCCGCATGGACGAGCTGCTCCAGCTGCCGGAAGTAGAATCCGCGCGCCAGCGCCTAGCCGAGCACGCCATCCGCGCGATTATCCAGGGCGTAGTCACCCAAGCGCGCCGCGGCCAGCTGCCGGTCAGCGATATACCCGCAGAAATTGCGCAGCGCCTGGAACAAAAGACAGCGCATTCCTTGCAGCCGGTCATTAACGCCACCGGCGTCATCATTCATACGAACCTAGGGCGTGCCCCGCTTCCCAGCGCCGCGGTAGAGGCCCTGCAGGCCGCTGCCTCCTATACGGATGTGGAAATGGACCTGGACTCGGGCAAGCGATCCAGAAATCGCGGTGCCGGCGCCAGGGCCGCACTGCTCGCGGCCTGCCCCGGTGCAGAAGATGCCCTCGTGGTCAATAACGGCGCTAGCGCCTTGCTGCTGGCTACCGCTGCGCTCGCTCCCGGCAAAGAGGTCATCATCTCGCGCGGCGAGCTCATTGAGATAGGAGCTGGTTTTCGCCTGCCGGAGCTCATCGAGTCCACGGCCACGCGCCTCAAGGAAGTAGGCGCGACGAATCGCACGCACCTGGCCGATTATGAATGCGCGCTGGGCGATAACACCGGCGCCATCTTGAAGGTGCATCCTTCCAATTTCCGCATCGAGGGGTTTACCTCCGCAGTCGGGGTAGAGGATCTGCACCGCCTAGCGGTGGAGCACGATACGCGGCTCATCGTGGACTTGGGCTCCGGCCTGCTCACCCATGACCCAGCGCTGCCAGAGGAACCAGATATCCAGGCCCAGCTGCGCGCCGGCGCCGATATCGTCATAGCCTCCGGCGATAAGCTTCTCGGTGGCCCGCAGGCAGGAATCTTGCTCGGCACCCAGGAGGCGATTGCCGCGGTGAAGAAGCATCCGCTGGCGCGTGCGGTGCGCATAGATAAGCTGCGCCTCAACGCGCTGGAGGCGGCCATTTCAACGCCCTCGAATGCGGTGCAGGACGCCCTCCACCTCGATCCCCAAACCCACCGCGAGCGCACGGAAGCCATCGCGCAGGCAGTTGGGGCAGAAGTGGTGTCTCATGATGGCCGCGTGGGCGGTGGCGGGGCGCCTGAATACCCGCTGCCGGGCTTCGCGGTGAGCCTGCCCGAGCGCTATGCGGACGCGCTGCGCCGCCAGGCCCCGCCCGTGGTAGGCCGCGTGCATCAGGGCCGCTGCTTGGTGGATATTCGCTGCGTTCCCGCCCACCACGACGCCGCGGTTATTGCCGCTATTAAGGCGGTGGGATAGGTGTACGTCGTCGCCACTGCCGGTCATGTGGATCACGGCAAGTCCACCCTGGTGCGGGCTCTTACGGAGATGGACCCGGACCGCTGGGAGGAAGAAAAGCGCCGCGGGCTCACCATTGATTTGGGGTTTGCCTGGACCACGCTGCCTTCTGGCGCGGATGTGGCTTTCGTAGATGTGCCCGGCCATGAAAAATTCCTAGGCAATATGCTCGCTGGCGTGGGCCCGGCCCCGGTGGTCCTCTTTGTGGTCGCGGCCGATGAGGGATGGCAGGCCCAGTCCACCGACCACCGCGATGCCTTGCGCGCGCTGGGAGTAGAGCACGGCATTATTGCGCTCACTCGCAGCGACCGCGCCACCGTGGACCGCACCGCAGAAATCCGGACGCAGCTGGCCGACACCCCGCTTGCCGACGCCCCCATTATCCCCGTATCCGCCCCAACCGGCGACGGCATTGCGGCGCTGCGGCAGGCGCTCGATAAGGTTCTTGCCGCTGCGCCCGTTCCCGATGCGCAGGCACCCGTGCGCCTGTGGGTGGACCGCGCCTTTAGCGTAAAGGGCGCGGGCACCGTGGTGACCGGAACGCTTGCCGTCGGCACCCTCCGCGTGGGCGATAGCCTCACGGTGGCCACGACTGGTGGAGAAAAGGACGTGGAAGTCCGCGGCCTGCATAGTGAAAACCGCGCGCAGGATTCACTTGGCCCCGTCACTCGCGCGGCCGTCAACCTGCGTGGGGCAGATGCCACCGATATCCACCGCGGCGACGTGCTGCTTACCCCGGGTGCGTGGCGCCTGGTGGACCACCTTGATGTCCGCCGCACCTTTGGCGCGGAGCTCGATGGGCTGCCCGATAACCTCGTCGTGCACACCGGTACCGCCGGGGTAGAGGCCTACCTTCGTCCCCTGTCTGCCGAGTTCGCGCGCATCAGCCTGGCGCATGCGTTGCCGTTGCAGCTCCTTGATCGCTTCGTAGTGCGTAGCCCCGGCGGCCGGCACGTCGTCGCCGGCGTAGAGGCAGTAGACCTGCGCCCGCCGGAACTTAACCGGCGCGGTGCCGCCCGCCGCCGCGCAGAAGAGCTCAGTGCCCAGCACTCATTCCGCGATCCTGCCTCCTACCTGCGCCGCGTCGGCTTCGCCCGCAGGGATGACCTAGCCCGCGATGGCTTTACTACCGCAGCGCCGCCGCAAGGCATTATCGCCTTCCGCGACTGGTGGATTGCCGCCTCCCAAGTTACGCGGTGGAAGCAATCGCTTATCGACGCCCTGCATGCCCACACCGCCGCACATCCCCTGGCACCGGGAATGCCGCGCAAGGCGGCCATGGACGCCCTCGGCCTGCAAGAAGAAGGCTTGCTGGGCCTTGCCATCGCCGCTGCGAAGGCGGAAAGCAGCGAGGGAGTGCTGCGCCTTCCTGGGCAGCGGGCGGACCTCGGCGCAGCGGAGCGCGGGGTCGCTGCCATTGAGGAAAGGCTTAAGGCAGAACCCTTTGTGGCTCCCGAAGCAGATGACCTCACGGAGCTGGGCTTGGGCCCCAAGGAGCTTGCCGCCGCCGAGCGCGCCGGGCGTCTTCTGCGCCTCAAGCAGGGAATCGTGCTCTTGCCCTCGGCGCCGGAGGAAGCGCGCCGGCGGCTTGCCGAACTGGAGCAGCCCTTTACGCTCTCGGCAGCCCGTAAAGCGCTGGGCACCACGCGGCGGGTAGCCATCCCGCTGCTGGAATACCTCGACGCCCAGCGGATTACTCGCCGCGGCGACGGGGGTCAACGCACCCTGCGCTAACGAGCCCCTGTGGCCGGTCGTCGCATCTATTTGCGGTGATTGCCTCCGCGATGGTGAGTGGTTTCGCGGGCCACGCGCCGGGCTCGCACGCGCGCGGATTCGGAGGAAAAGCGGCCCGGTTCTTCGGCAACTGGGAGCGCACGCCAGCTGAAATTCTGCTCGCCCGGGATGGAAGAGACCAACTCCGCCAGCTTGGCACTGGCCTGCGGTTGTTGTGATTGCTCATTGTGCTGCTGAGCTGGCGCATCTGGCTCAGCGGGTGCAGGCGGCTGGGCCTGTGGCCCTTTCGGGCGGCGTGAGCCGGTGGGCAGCGCCGTCACGATGGCCTCGCCGGCAAGCGTGTGCTCCCAGACCTCGGGTTGAGCCGGTGTGGCTGCGGGCGCAGCAGTGGGAATCGCAGGTTGTGGCGCGGGCACGCGCAGCGGTGGAACAGCGGGGGAGAAGAGCTCCGCGGTGGTGGCCTCATCGGCGGGGATATCGACGGCAAGCATGCCGTGGCTCGCATAGGCGCGGGCGGAAAGCCCCGCTCCAGAGCCGCTGGCCGCGGCGAAAGCGGCGCGCAGGCCGGGGAACGCAGGAATGTCGCCGATGGGGCCGAGCACCATATCGTCGCAGGTGGCCACTGCGGTGCCGGCAAGGTCTTCCAGCGTGACGAAGAATTGCTGCGTGCCCATGCTCTCCAGCTGGGCGGGCGATAGGTCGCCGGCGGCGGCATCGATGAGCACGCCTTGCCCACCGGAGAGCAGTGCGGTTCCTTGCGTTTGGTCGTTGACCGGCACCATCCACGGCCACAGGCCCAGTGACACGGCAACCTCAACCTCGCCGTCTACTACTTCCACGGTGGCGATCGTCTGCGGCTGTGCGGAGGAGGCCTTTAAGCGCTCCAAGGCGGGATACTCCGCTGCCTCGACCTCGTCCAGAAAACCTAAGAAGCCGAAGTCCGAGCGAACGCGCCAGCCGTTGGTGTAGGTATCGGGTTCTAGGGAGACGTCGACAAGCGCAGCGTGCTTTGCCACGCCGGGGATGCTCAACGCGGTGCCCACTACTGGGTGCTCGAGGACCGCAACATGCTCCACGCCGAAGTAACTAGTCGCGAGCGGGTAAAGCGCCATAGAAAGTCACTCCCAAAGTGAAAGGCCGGTAAACAATGCGTAGCTCATTTTACGCATACGGGGGATAGGGCTGGCGCCAGCTTTATATCCTGCGAGTTTTTATTAATGTATAGACAGCTCTCTTAAAAGTGAAACCCGGAAAACAGAATAGGAGTAGAACCATCTCTTCTTCATCGTCTTCCTCATCCCGCCCTGTGCGTGGGGTAAATAGCTCGGAGGAAAGCAAAAAGCGTACCCGCAACGCCAAGCGCATCTTAAAGGACATTATGTACCCGCATAATATCCACCCCGCGCTGGTACCGGGCGTCTCCATTGAGGACCAGAAGGTCAAGTACGGCGTGGATAAACCGATCCTCTTTGTGGTCGGCGGACTGGTCGTCGCCTTCGTAATCTGGGGTGTGATTGCGCCCGAGCAGGTCTTCGATGCTTCTTCGGCAGCGCTCGATTGGGTGATGCGCAACTTGGGCTGGATCTTTACCGCCCTGGCGACGTTCCTGATGTTTTTGCTCATCATCTTGGCTTTTTCAAAGTACGGCAAAATCCCTCTCGGGCTAGATGGGGAGAAGCCGGAATTTTCTACGGTGAGCTGGGCGGCGATGCTCTTTGGTGCCGGCATTGGCATCGGCATTATCTTCTTCGGCCCCTTCGAGCCGCTGAGCTACTACCTTTCGCCGCGCCCAGGCGCTTATGAGGCCGCGAGCGATGAAGCGGTGCTGGGCGCCATGGCGCAGGCAGCCATGCACTGGGGCATTAATGCCTGGGCGATTTACGCCATCGTGGGCCTGTGCGTGGCCTACGTGTCCTTCCGCCGCGGCCGCGTGCCGCTGATGAGCTCCATCCTGATGCCGCTCTTTGGCAATCGCTCCACTGACTCCCTGCCCGCGCGCATCATCGATGGCCTGGCCATTATTGCCACTCTCTTCGGCACCGCCGCCACGCTGGGCATCGGTGCGCTGCAGATCGGCCGCGGCGTGGAATTGGTTAGCGGCTGGTCTACCACCGGCAATGCCGCGGCGCTGGTAATCATCGTGGTACTGTCCATCGGAACGATCTTCTCGGCCGTCTCCGGCGTGGCCAAGGGCATTCGGTGGCTCTCCAATATCAATCTGGTGCTGGCCATGGCACTGGCCCTGTTCTTCTTCGTCGTGGGGCCGACCGCCTTCTTGGCCAATATGCTGCCGGCCGTGGTGATTGAATATCTCGATGAAATGCCGCAGATGCTCTCTGCCAACATGGGCGAGGGCGAAGACATGGTGGCCTTCCTGTCCTCTTGGACCACCTTCTACTGGGCGTGGTGGGTATCCTGGTCGCCATTCGTGGGCGTCTTCGTAGCCAAGATTTCGCGCGGGCGAACCATCCGCCAGTTCGTGCTCGGTGTGTTGCTTATTCCCTCGGCCATCATTGTTGCCGCTTTTACCATCCTGGGCGGTACCACCATTTGGTTGCAGCGCCGCGATGGCGATATCGCCTCAGATGGCACTATTGATTCCATGCCGGCGGCAGAAGACATCTTCTTCAAGGTCTTGGACCACTTCCCAGGAGCGGAGTGGATGGCGCCCATCGTCATCATCATGCTGGTGGTCTTCTTCATTACCACGGCTGACTCCGCATCCATTGTGAACTCGCAGCTCACCCAGCGCGGCAACCCCAAGCCCAACCCGGCAGTAACGGTCTTTTGGGTGGTATGTATGGCTGGCATTGCCGTGGTCATTTTGCTTGCCGGTGGCCGTAATGCGCTGCAGGGCCTGCAGAACCTTATTACGGTGACGGCTTTGCCTTTCGCGGTCATCATCGTGCTCATGTGCATCGCGTTGGTGCGCGAGCTGCGCCATGATCCTGCCTCCATCCGTCATTTCTACGAGGACGAAGCGGTCTCTAATGCGATCGTGCGGGGCGTGCGCGATTATGGCGATAACTTTGCCCTGTCTATCGAGCCGACAGACGGCGACTACGCAACGGGCGCGCACTTTAACTCCACTGCAGCAGAGGTGACCGATTGGTACGCGCGCACGGACGAAGAGGGCCGCGCCGTGGGCTATGACTATGAGGCAGGCGAGTATGTGGACAACGATCCATCTATCAAGAATGGCGAGTTCATCTCTCCGGTACCGGAAGATAAGGAAGAAAATTAATACTTGACAATTATTGGCTGGTAGGGTGCCAGCTATGACTTTTAGTACCTTTGCCTTTGCCTTCGCCTTGGTGCTGCTGTCGGGTCTATCGACCTCGATTGGCGGCGCTTTGGCGGTGGGAAGGCGCGAGCCGGGGCCGGCTTTTATGGCCGCTGCACTGGGGCTTTCGGCCGGCGTGATGCTGTATGTCTCCTTTATGGAGATCCTGCCGGAAGGCATTGCGCAGCTTTCCGACGCCCTCGGCGAGGAAACCACCGGCACCTGGGCCGCCGTCGGGGCGTTCTTTGCTGGCATCGCCGTCATCGCCATCATTGACCGGCTCGTGCCGGAGGAGATTAACCCCCATGAGCCGGCCACCACGGCCGAAGAGGCCCGCCGCAAAAAGCTAATGAAAACCGGCGTATTTACCGCCTGCGCGCTGGGCCTGCATAATTTCCCCGAGGGGTTTGCCACCTTCCTATCCGGCCTGGATTCTAAGGAAGTTGCGGTGCCGGTGGCGGTGGCCATCGCCATTCACAATATCCCGGAAGGCATTGCGGTGGCTGTTCCGCTGCGCGAGGCCACTGGCTCCCGCAAGAAGGCCTTTTGGTGGGCCACCTTGTCTGGCCTGGCCGAGCCGCTCGGCGCGCTCATCGGCTTCGGCCTTCTCTTGCCGGTTATTGGGCCGGCGACGATGGGCATTAGCTTCGCCGCCATCGCCGGCATTATGGTCTTCATCTCGCTGGATGAGCTATTGCCCACCGCGGAGGAGACCGGCGAGCACCATCACGCCATCTACGGCCTGATTGCCGGCATGGCCGTGATGGCGGTTTCACTGATGTTATTTATGTAAGACGGCTATGCAGCCGGGCTACGGTGTCTTAAGCCTCCGCCGGCTGGGCGGAGGTGGCCGAGGTCTTGCCAAAGGAGGCCTTGACCGCCATCACGATGGTGGCAACGACTACGCCCAGTACCAGGCCGCAGACCATGGACATGCCGGTATCTGCCAGCCATGCCAGGGCGCCATTGGAGATATTCTCGGTCGTGGACGCGATGAATTCGTGGGGCTGATCCATGCCGAACTCGTGCAGGCCTTTGACTACGATGTGGCCGCCTACCCACAGCATGGCGGCGGTACCGATGACGCCGATGATATCGAGTACGACCGGCATGCCCTTGACCAGAGCGGTGCCGATGGTGGAGTTGCCATTGTGGCGCTTATTGAGGGCCATGCCAATATCGTCCATCTTGACCAAGAGGCCTACGGCGCCGTAGACACCCAGGGTCAGCAAGATGCCGACGAAGATGAGGGCACCCAGGCGCATCCAGAATGGCTGGTCGATGACCTCATTCAAGGAAATGACCATGATCTCGGCAGACAAAATGAGATCCGTGGTGATAGCGGACTTGACCAAGCTATCTTCGGCGTCTGCGCCCTTTTCCTGGACTGATTCAGTTTCCTTCTCTCGGTGGGGAAGAAGGTGATGCAGGATTTTTTCCGCGCCTTCAAAGCATAGATAGGTACCGCCGCACATCAAGATGGGCGTGAGCGCCCACGGCGCGATCCAAGAGAGGATCATGGCGATGGGCAAGATGATTACGAGCTTATTGATGAGCGAGCCCTTGGTAATGCGCCAGATCATCGGCAACTCGCGCTGGGGCTTGATTCCCTCCACGTATTGTGGGGTTACGGCAGCATCATCGACTACCACACCTGCGGCCTTCACGGAGGTCTTGCCCGCAAGGGCGGCCACATCGTCAACGCTAGAGGCAGCGGAGCGGGCGATCAGGGCGACGTCGTCAAGCAGGGCAAAAAGGCCACCGGCCATAAATTATCCTTCTGGGGTTAAGGTGATGTTATCGGACCACGTTAAGTGTATCCCCTGATGCGCCAGCCAAGCCATCGCATCATCACCGCTGCGAGTAATGCCCTCGACCGCGGCAAGTGTGGTGTCGATCGCCTTCTCGGCGTCCTCGGCGGAAATCAAACCGGCGGAGGTTGCGGCAGAGAGTTCATCAATATCGAGCACGGAAATGGGCTCGCCGCGCGTGGCAACAAGATCCACATAAAGATCGCGGGTGGTCCACACCGCGCCATCGCGTTGGATTTCGGCCACATCAATATAGAAGTCCTGGTGGACGTCTACACCAGGGCGGAAATGGAAGATATTGGCACGCAGGTTGAGATCGGGCAGCAGCCACGATTCCAGGTAGCCAAAGCGCGGGTGATCGGCGCCGCGAGCCATGTAGAGGCCGAAATCCGTCTCGGTGTACGTGTCGACCTCGCGCAGGAAACCCTTGGGGTCGGTATTGGTGTACTCGGCGGTATTAAAGGTCTCGCGCTTGACCGGATGGAGATCCGCCGGCATCTACTTCACCTCAAGGAAGGCGGCGGTTGGGGCGAAATTGCAGCGGGATTCCTGGGTGTTTACGCCGCCAGAAAGCAGTGCGATGACGGTGCCCTTGCCAGTCTGGGCGGTGCCGGACAAGGTGGTAGGGCCGTCTTGATTGATGCCGTTGTTATTCAGTGGGGTGACGCCGCTGCGCAGGGTGTCAAGGTTGAACCACTGCACGTTCATCCTGCCTTGTTCGCGCGCGGCAGGTGGGGTGCCGAGGGCGGTGAAGAGGAAGACGGTTTCGCCAGGCTTTGCGCCCGGTGCCGGCATTTCGGTGGGGCCAGGAACGGCGATGGCCGAGCCCATGGCATCGCTGGTGCCGCCAATGCAGTGTGCGGAAACTGTGGGCCAGTAGAACTGGCGGAAGTTCGGGTTATTGCCCTCTGGCATGGCTACGCCGCCCTTGCCATTGCCGCCGCCGGCGAAGAATGCGAGGCCCGACAAGATGGCGTTGCGAACATCCTCGGGAATCCAAGGTTGTGCCGCAAAAGCGCGGATGCGGTCCTGGGTTTCCTGATTGGGGCGGCCGAGCTCGTCCAGCGGGCTATGGGAGGATGCCTGCTGCACCAAGGAAGAAAGATCTGGTGCGGAAGCCTGCGCTGGGGCGACGAGGGGAGAGGCGAGGCCGATGAGCGCGGCCGTGGCAGCGGCGATATAACCGGTGCGGCCGGACAGGCGCCAGGTGGTGCGGGCGTGGCTCACGTTATCAATTCCTTGGGTGCGGTCTCGGGAAGGGGAGTTAAACCCCAGTTGTCACATTTGTAACAATATTACCTACAGTAACGATAGTGATGGCAAGGGCGGTGTCAAGTATTTTGGCAATCTATAAGAGTTTTCGCTCTCCCTATACGGTGCGTTACGGGGTAAAGCCATCCCCAATGCTGCACTTGGCCCTTTAAGGGGGTATCGTGGGAGCTCGTTCAAGATCAATTTCGCGCGCGCAAGCGCTGTAGATCCTCCGAAGGAGAACCCCACTAGTGAGTAATACCGAGTTCCGTAATGTTGCCATCGTCGCGCACGTTGACCATGGCAAGACCACCCTGGTCAACGGCATGCTGGAGCAGTCCGGCGCCTTTGGTGACCACGGTGAACACACGGACCGCGTCATGGACTCCAATGATCAGGAGCGCGAGCGCGGCATTACCATTCTGGCCAAGAACACGGCCATTCACCGCAAGGGCCTGGGCAAGGACGGCCAGGACCTGATCATTAACGTCATCGACACCCCGGGCCACGCCGACTTCGGTGGCGAGGTTGAGCGCGGTATTTCCATGGTGGATGGCGTTGTCTTGCTCGTCGATGCCTCCGAGGGCCCGCTGCCGCAGACCCGCTTCGTGCTTACCAAGGCACTGGAAGCCAAGCTGCCGGTTATCATCTGCGTGAACAAGACTGACCGCCCGGATGCCCGCATCGACGAAGTTGTCTCCGAGTCTCAGGACCTGCTGCTGGAAATCGCCGCCGGCCTGGAGGACGAGGAAGCTGCGGCCGCCGCCGAGGAGCTGCTGGACCTTCCGGTTCTCTACGCTTCCGGCCGCGCCGGCGTTGCCTCCACCGAGAACCCAGGCGATGGCAACGTCCCTGAGGGCGAGGATCTGCAGCCGCTTTTCGACGTCATCTACAACGTCCTCCCAGAGCCTTCCGCTACCGTCGACGCCCCGCTGCAGGCGCACGTGACCAACCTGGACGCCTCCGACTTCCTAGGCCGTATCGCGCTGCTGCGTATCTACGCTGGCCGCATCAAGAAGGGCCAGCAGGTGGCCTGGATCCACTACGACGAGGATGGCAATCAGCACACCAAGACCGTAAAGGTCGCCGAGCTGCTGCGCACCGTCGGCTTCGAGCGTCAGCCGGCCGAGGAAGCCATCGCCGGTGACATCGTGGCGATCTCCGGCATTTCTGACGTCATGATTGGTGACACCATCGCCGATCCGGAACACCCTGAGGCCCTGCCACGCATCACCGTGGACGAGCCGGCCATCTCCATGACCATCGGCGTTAATACTTCCCCGATGGCAGGCCAGGGCGGCGGCGATAAGCTCACCGCACGTATGGTCAAGGCCCGTCTGGAGCAGGAGCTCATCGGTAACGTTTCGCTGCGCGTGCTGCCTACCGAGCGTCCCGACGCTTGGGAGGTCCAGGGCCGTGGCGAAATGGCGCTGTCCGTGCTCATCGAGTCCATGCGTCGCGAGGGCTTCGAGCTGACCATCGGCAAGCCGCAGGTTGTGACCAAGGAGATCGACGGCAAGACCTACGAGCCGTACGAGATCCTCACCATTGACTCCCCGTCCGAGCACCAGGGTGCTATCACCCAGCTGCTGGCCTCCCGCAAGGGCCAGATGCAGGCCATGGACGTGCGCGAGGGCGACTGGGTACGCATGATCTTCCGCGTTCCTGCCCGCGGTCTCATCGGCTTCCGCACCCAGTTCATGACCGAGACCCGCGGTGCCGGCATCGCTAACTCCATTTCTGACGGCCTAGATGTCTGGGCCGGCGAGATCAAGTCCCGCCCAACCGGCTCCCTGGTGGCTGACCGCACCGGCCAGATCACCCAGTACGCGTTGATGCAGCTGGCTGACCGCGGCAACTTCTTCGTCGAGCCGGGTGCTGAGGCTTATGAGGGCATGGTCGTTGGTGCCAATAACCGCGATGAGGATATTGACATCAACATCACCAAGGAAAAGAAGCTGACCAATATGCGCTCCGCCACCGCGGATGCCACGGTCACCCTTGCTAAGGCACACACCCTCTCCCTGGAAGAGGCGCTGGAATTCTGTGGCAACGACGAGTGCGTCGAGGTCGCCCCAGACGTCCTGCGCGTGCGCAAGGTAGAGCTTTCCGCTACCGACCGCAAGCGTGCTGCTGCTCGCAAGAAGCAGATGAATAAGTAAAAAGCCGCACCCTAGGTGGTGGTGATTGCCGCTGTCGTGGCCACCATCGCCGCAACCGCTGCCGCCTCCTCAACTACGGCCTTGACCGCTGAGGAGGCGGTTTTGTCGTACTCGACCTCTTCTTTGATTTCCTGAATGCGCGCCCGCATCTCGCGGCGCTTCATTCCCTCCGCATCGTTTTTCAGCAGGGTATAGGCGCCGCTGACCTCGCGGAGGATATCGAGGATGATGACGTCATTGACCTCGGCTGGCCGCTGCGCCTCTAAGACTGCAACCAACCGCTCGCGCAGTTCCTTTTCCAGCTCCAAGTCCGTCATGATGTAGCGGTCGCCGCTTATTTGCCACCACTTGGCTTTTTCCACGTCGAGCTGTCCATTCGCGTGGAAATCCAAGGCGATGATTTCCCGCGGGGTAAACCACGAAGCCTCCAACAGGCTCTGCATGCTGGTGGCCTTGTGCTGCTGCAGCTCCTCCCAAGCCCACGCCAACACGGGGTGCTCTGGGCGCTGTGGAGTGGTCTCTACCTTCTTTTTCTCACCGAGCTCTACGTGCCCGCCCAGCAGCAGGTCCGTGAGTACGGTGGCGCGCAGAGCGGCCTCATTATTGGACACCCAGTCTTCCTGCTTGCCGTTGTCCTTGGTCAGGAGAAGGAACATTTCTTGGCAGATGAGCATTGTGGACTCCTTAAAAGTTGCGGTCTATGGCCGAGTCTAGCGCCAATAATCTTCGTTTCGGCGGGGTAGAGGGACTAAAGTAGTCCGCGATGAAAAAGAATCCGGCTTCACCAAGGCGCGCGGCGTCGGCAATCGCAGCGGTACTCAGCACCGCCAGCCTTGCACTACTTAGCGCCTGCGCGGCTAACCCCGGCCCACCACCGGTGGTGGAGGACAATGCCTCCGTGCTGCAAGAAGATCAGACCACCACCACGCCTACCCCGGAAGAAGAGCAACCGCAGGATGCCGACTCCGCCAAGCGCCCCACCATCTCGGTGGGCGTGGACCCCTTGCGCGCGGGATTGAACCCGCACCTGGTGGCCAATAACTCCGAGCTGGTCGACCAGATTGCAGAACTGGTGCTGCCCTCGGCGTTCCACAATGGGCAAAGGGACGCCGATATCCTCGAATCCGCCTCTGAGGTCACCGCTCCTAAGGGCGTGGCGCAGCGAGTGCGCTACGTCATTGCCTCGCCCGCACAATGGTCCGATGGCACACCCATTTCCGGTGCGGACTTTAGCTACCTGTGGAAGCAGATGACCACCACCGCTGGTGTGCGCGATCCCGCCGGCTACCACGCCATATCGGCCGTCAATACCTCCGATGGCGGCCGCGTAGTCACCGTGGACTTTTCCCAGAAGGTGAAAGATTGGCACCTGCTTTTCCATAACTTGCTGCCTTCCCACCTGCTGCAGGACGATAACTTTGGCTCCGCCTTGGCCGATAAGATTCCGGCATCGGCCGGGCGCTTCCTCGTCGACAGCGTGGACCGCGGCCGCGGAGTCATTACCTTGAACCGCAACGACCGCTTCTGGGGCGCTAATCCGGCCCAGGTGGATGTCATTCAGCTGCGCGAGGTACGCGATAGCAGCCAGGCGCTCAATATGCTGCGCTCCGGGCAGATTGGTTTCGCGGACTTTACTCCGGATCAAACCTCCCTGGAGGCACTGGGCCTTTTAGCGCATGTTTCCGATAAAGCCCTGACCCGCCCGCGTCAACTGCGCCTGCACATGTCCACCGCGGATGGAGCACTGGAAGAAAAGGAAGCGCGCCGCGGATTGGCCTCGCTGATTGATACGGACCAGGTCGCGCGCTTGGCCACCGGCCGCGCTTCCAACCTTGAGCCGGGGAACAACCCTATAAGTAAGGACGCGGATCTCACTGCGCTGCGCACCCGCGCTAGTAAGAAGCCGATTCGCTTTGCGGTAGACCCCACCAGCCCCACGGCCTTGGCCGCGGCCAATACTCTTTATGACGTCCTCGAAGCCCACGGGATCGGTGCCGAGGTGGTGTCCGAGCGCCTGACCACGATCACCTCTAAGCTCCTGCCCGAAGGCGAGGTAGATGCGGTGGTGACCTGGGAGGATATCTCCCTGAACTCGGTGTCCGCGGCGAATATTTTCAGCTGCGATGACAAGCAGCCGCTCGCCGGCGACCTGTCCGGAATCTGCCCGGAGAACGCGGATGAGATTCGCGAGGAGATTTTGTCCGGCGCCATGAGCCCGAAGGAAGCGCTCGGACGCATTCGCGATGTGAACTCTAAGGAGGCCCTCTACGTGCCTTTGGTGGATGAGACACGTATCCACGCGCTCGGGGAGGGTATTGTAGGCCCCGGCCAAAGCATTGATGATTGGGACGAGGGTCTTATCACCGCGCCCCGCTGGAGGATAGATGAAGACTAAGGACTTAACCGGCTACCGCGTGGTGGCAGTGCACGCCCACCCGGATGATGAAACCCTCTTTATGGGTGGCACCCTGGCAACTCTGGCCGCACGCGGTGCCGAGGTTATCGTCATTACGCTTACCTTGGGCGAGGACGGCGAGGTCATCGGCGAGCCTTACCAAGGCCTGGCCGATCACGATCAGCTGGGCGGTTTCCGCGCCCGCGAATTGGCCAATGCCCTCGATGCCCTGGGCGTCAAGGGGATCCAGCTGGGCGGTTTCGGCCACTTCCATGACTCCGATATGGCGGGCTCTCCCTCGCACGAGAACCCGCGTGCGCTGGTCAATCGCATCGAGGAGGCGGCCGATTTCCTGAGCGACGAGCTTGAGGCCATCCAGCCCCACGCCATCCTCACCTACGGGCCCGATGGCGGCTACGGGCACCCGGACCACATTGCGGTGCATGAGGCGGTGATGAAGGCGGCGTCGCCAAGCACGCGCATTTGGTACGGCATTTTTGAACGCGCCGCCAACTATGCCGGCCTGGACACCCTCGATGCGCCGGCCGGGTGGACCAAGCCCAGCCAGGAGTACTTGGACAATTTCACCAACGAGGGCGCGGATGTCACCGTCGCTCTTTCCGACGCCGCCCTTGACGCCAAGCGGAGCGCCATGCGCGCCCACGCCTCCCAAATCTGGGTGGCCGATGGCTCCACCACCCGCACCAACCCCGAGGCCGCCGTGGCCGCGCTGCATAAACCCGAGCACGTGCCCGGAGCCTACGGTCTATCCAACCTGCTGGTCATGCCGTTGCTGCGCGCCGAGTACTTCCAGCTGGGCCAGGGCGAGCCGGCCGATGACCTGCTGGGCGGCCTGTAATGCGCACGGATTATAGCCGCGGCGAGCAGGTCACCGGGCTAGTGTGGCTGGCCATCGGCGCCTTGCTGTCGGTCTTCCTCGAGGTCATCTACCTCACCGCCCGCATTCCGCTATCCAATGGGGCGAGTGTGGCTTTTCCCATCACCATCTTGCTTGCGTGGTGGTTCAACTCCGTGCTCACCCGCACCGCCCGGCTATGGAGCCCCGCGCCGATGGTCGGCGCCATCCCGCTCATCGTCTGGTGCCTGGGCTTTTTTGCCTTCATGCTCCTCGTACCGATGACAGGAGACATGCTCTTGGCCAATAATATTCTCAGCCTGCTCCTGCTTTTGGCCGGGATTGGCGGGGGCGTTTGGCCATTTTTCAAGCAGAAGTGACATACTGTTAAGCATCCCAAATCCGAGAAATCAGGAAGCTTCAAGGAATCTCCATGACTTATACGATCGCACAGCCTTGCGTTGACGTAATGGACCGCGGCTGCGTTGAGGAATGCCCTGTTGACTGCATCTACGAGGGCAAGCGCATGCTCTACATCCACCCGGATGAGTGCGTGGACTGCGGCGCCTGCGAGCCGGCTTGCCCGGTCGAGGCCATCTTCTACGAGGATGACGTTCCCGATGAGTGGCTGGACTACAACGACGCCAACGCCGCCTTCTTCGATGACCTGGGCTCCCCGGGCGGCGCGGCGGCCCTCGGCCCGCAGGACTTTGACGTCCCGATGATTGCCGCGCTTCCACCACAGAATCAGGAGTAAGACATGGCACGCACACCGCTAGGAAAGACGCTTCCAGACTTCCCCTGGGATTCGCTGGCCGGCGCCAAGAAGAAGGCCCAGGCCCACCCGGGTGGAATCGTTGACCTCTCGGTGGGCAACCCCGTGGACCCTGTGTCCCCAGGCGTGCAGCTCGCGTTGACCGCAGCCGCGCAGAACCCTGGTTACCCGCAGACCGCCGGCACCCCGGAGCTGCGCGAGGCCATCGCCGCCGCGCTCACTCGCCGCTATAACATGCAGGTTGACCGCGTCCTGCCGGTGGTCGGCACCAAGGAGGCCATCGCCTGGCTGCCCACGCTTTTGGGCATGCGCGGCGAGACCGTCGCCTTCCCCTCGGTGGCCTATCCCACCTATGAGGTGGGCGCCCTGCTCGCCGGCGCCACGCCGCTGCGCGCGGATTCCGATTTCCAGGATGCCTCCCTGGTCTTTTTGAATTCGCCGTCCAATCCCACCGGCCGCGTGCTCGGCGTGGAGGAGCTGCGCCGCATCGTGGCGTGGGCGCGCGAGACCGGCGCCATCATCGCCTCCGATGAGTGCTATATGAGCTTGGGCTGGAACGACGATAACCCACCGGTATCCATCCTCGATCCGCGCGTGACCGATGGCGATAACACCGGGCTCATTGCCATGCATTCGCTGTCCAAGACCGCGAATATGGCCTCTTACCGCGCCGGCTTCTTCGCGGGCGATAACGATCTCATCGCCGAGCTGCTTCAGCTGCGCAAGCACGCCGGCCTCATCGTTCCCGGTCCCATCCAAGCCGCCATGGTCGCCGCGCTCAACGACGACGACACCGAGGCCCTCCAGCGCAACCGCTACGCTTCCCGCCGTGCGGTGCTTATGCACGCGCTTGTCGACGCCGGCTTTACCATCGACCACTCCGATGCCGGCCTGTACCTGTGGGCCACCCGGGGCGAGAATTGCCGCGAGACCATCGACTGGCTTGCCGAGCGGGGCATCCTCGCGGCCCCGGGTGACTTCTACGGCCCGGCCGGCGAGAAGCACGTGCGCATCGGCCTCAATGGCACCGATGAGCGCATCGATGCCGCCGTGGACCGCCTCGCCGGTGCCTAATTCCGGTAGGCCTCCCGCCCGCGCGGGCATTTCGCCGCGCAAAACGGTCCTGCGCGGCCGCGTGCCCGAGGAAGGGGAGTACTTCGCCGCCCGTGCCGGCGACTCTCCCTTTTCGCCCGGCACCGTGCTGCCGCCCGGGGGCGCACTCCCGCATCCCGTGCCCGCCTGGTACCACCCTGCGGTGCCGCCGGAGCGCCCGATTCCTTTCGACTACTCCGTGGTCCACGCCGACAGCGATCTCATCGTGGCCGATAAGCCGCACTTCCTGCCCACGACCACCAACGGCCGCCTCCAGCACGAAACGCTGCAAACCCGCCTCCGCGTGGATTTCGGCGAAGACGACATCGTACCCCTGCACCGCTTGGACCGCCTGACCGCTGGCCTCGTCATCTGCTCCCGCAATCCCGCAACCCGCGCCGACTACCAGCGCATCTTCCTGGAGGGGAGTGCGGTGAAGAGGTATCGGGGCGTCGTCAAGCAGCCGCTTTTCGTGGACCGGGAAATCACCCTGCGCATGCGCAAGCCCCGCGGGGCGCGCCAGGTGCTCGTCGCTTCCAAGGGCACGCTCACCTCCACGTACGTGCGCGCGGCCGGCCGGGAGGTGACCATGTGGCCGCGCACCGGCCATACCCACCAGCTGCGCGTGCTGCTCAATCACCTCGGCCACCCGCTGCTTGGCGACGATACCTATCCCACCCCGCGCGAGCTCGACCTCTATGATTTCCGAACTCCGCTCGCCCTGCTCCACGAGGCTATAACTTTTATAGATCCTCTATCACATTCCGAGCGTCAATTTTTCAGTTCCCAGGCCTTAAGAACTACAATCGAGTAGTTATTTAATCACTGGCTAGAAAGGCGGCCCATGGCAGACCTCAGCGTCGCGCGCTTTGTGTCCAATTTTGGGCAGTTTCTCAAATTCGGCATCGTTGGCGGTTCCGGCACCGCGGTTAACCTCATCACCTCGGTCCTAGCGAAGAAGTGGGGCTGGGCATGCTTCGAAGCGATGCCCAATGACCCGCTGGTCAACCTCTTCGGAACCCAATTTCACCTGCGCTGGTTCATGCTGTATTCCACCATCGCTTTCTTGGTCGCGAATACCTGGAACTACCAGCTCAACCGCATGTGGACCTTCAAGTCAGTGTCGAAGGTGTCCTGGATTCGCGGATTCTTCCCCTTCTTGCTCGCTGGTATTGGTGCTTTCTTGGTATCGATGGCGATTCAGCACCTGCTGATGAATCCCACCTCTCCGCTCCATCTACCGGCCGATATTTTGGATGATTCCACCGGCCTGCGCACGATGTACTACTGGGCAAATGCGATTTCCATCATCGTGGCCATGCCCATCAACTTCGTCATTAACAAGCTGTGGACCTTCCGATCGAAGCCGAAGACGCCTCAGGTCGTCCACGAAACTGAACCTGCCTAGCCAGGTTCCGGGCCGGCCTCATCCGCCTCGCTCCTTGGCCCATCGCCTTTCGCCCCACCGCCCTTCGCGCTCACCAGCGCACGGCGATGGGGCTTTTTCTAGCTGCCGGTGAGCGCGAGGGGGCGGTACCTCCCCACGCGCTCACTGGGGAAGAAAAACGCGAGAACCCGCCGTCCGCGGTGAGCGCGAAGGGCGGGTGGAGGGAAGGGGCGGGAGGGGGATTAGTCTTCGAGCTCGGCATCGAGGCGAGCCTGGTCGCGACGGTGCTGGCGGCGACGAATGAAGGGGGTGAGGATGAGGACGGCGATAACACCGACGGCGGTGCCGAGGAGGTAAGAGGCGGGGCTGTGGCCGTCGGCAGGCGCGTAGGCGTTATAGGCAATGCCGGCGAACATGGCAATGAGCGGGATGAAGTAGACGGCCATTGCGGTCCAATTTCGGCCCACTGGTGGGGTGGCGACGCGTTGGCGCATCCACGCGGTGCCGATGGAATTGCCGAGGATGGATGGTACGAGCGCGAGGAAGCACAGCATGCTCATTCGGCCGGGGAGGACCCAGGCGAGGATTGCGGCGACGACGAGCTCGAGGAATGGGATGAGAGTGATGCCAATTGCGCAGGCTTTATAGAGCGTGTCGCGTTCGAATTCATCGCGAGTGGCGCGCTCGATTTCATTGAGGGAGTAGTTGGCAATGGCGTTAATCATGTTGTTCGGCTCCAAAGATTTCTTCGACGGTTTTTCCTAGTTCGTGGCAAATGTCCAGCGCGAGGTGCACGGAAGGGGAGTAATTGCCCCGTTCGATATTGGCGATGGTCTGGCGGGAGACGCCGGCTTTTTCAGCGAGTTCGGCTTGTGATAATTCGAGCCAGCGGCGCCATTTGCGGACCATGTTGGGGTGGTCGGCCATCTGGACTCCTTTACTCTGTGTCTTGCTTACATGTCCTAATGTAAAGGATAATTGCCATTAAAGCAAATGTTTCACACATAGATGCCACTTCCAGTAGGGCTGAGCTGCTGAGGTCGGAAGCTCAGGGTTGCGGCCTTTTAGCACCTCAAGAGTGGCTTTGATAGGCAGGATGGCTTCGCTGAGGTGGTATTTGATGTCGTCGGCAGTAAAGCGCAAAACGGTATAACCATGGGCTACGGCCGCGTTCTGTTTGGAGCGGTCAGCTTGAAAGGCCACACTGTGCTTGTGGTATTCCCAGCCGTCAACTTCCACCAGCAACTTGCCAATCTTCAGGTCAAAGCGGTAGCCGGCGATGAGAACATTGTGCTTGGGGTAGATTCCTTCTGCGCGCAGCTGCCTGCTTAGTGTGCGTTCCGGCGGGCTATCTGCGCCTATAGCCGAGTGTCGTATCGTCTCTTTTAGAGGCTTCGGGACGCGCCTCATTCGCCGCTGGTCCTCTTCTAGGCGGCCGGGGCCGTGCTTTCCTTGGTAGTAGTCTTCCAATAAAGACCTGCACGCACGCGAAATTCTGCGTGCAGCCCATAGCGGTTGCACCACAGGTAGGCCATCGACCTTGTGTGTGGCCCTGAGGCGCGAGTGCGAAACGCGAAAGTTCTTTCCCTTCAAAGTGCGCGGTCCCTCCGCTTCCAGAGGAAACGTCAGTTGCCGGCCGAGGTAAATCTCCTGCGCCGTCTTTCCCGTGAAATGGATACGGCTGAGCCCATGCGCTAGTGCCCGCGCCACCGCCCAGGGCGTCCATTCATCGGTATAAATCCCCCGATGCACGCGATAGAGCTTCCCCTCGCACACTTTGCGACGAATCGCGTCCTTGCTCAAACCTTGCCCGCGCAGTTCTGCGGTAGTCCATTCCCCCATGGGGCTTAACCTAAGCGGTCGTGTTGGGCTGGAGCTATGCGCGTCGCGGCATCCTGTGGATAACCCGGGGTTCGGGGGCGATTTTCCGCTGCGTGGTCCGGATAGCTGTGGATAACTGCCCTTCGCGCTCACCGGCGGCCCCGGGTTGCCCTGATTTGTGCTCCCCGTGAGCGCGACGGGAGGGGGCGTGGGCAGAGTTCGCCCTAGGCGCTCACCAGGTGGCGAAAAAGAGAGACCCCGACTCGTGCCGGTGAGCGCGAAGGGCGAGGAGTGGCCGAGGGGGACGGAGTGGGCGAGCCGTGCCTCCAGGGGCGAGGGGCTAGGTGAGGGGCAGCGTTGAGGTTGGGTTGATGCCGCGAACCTTGGAATTGATGACGCCGGCGATGGCGAGCACCACGAACATGGCGGCGGCGGAGAGGAGTTGGGTGCGGGCGGTGGCGTCGGTAAGCATGAGTACCGCGATGGCCGCAAAGAGGGCGAGGGCGAACCAGGTGAGGTAGGGGAAGGCCCACATGCGGATGGGGAGGGGATGGAGGGCCTCGAGCTGGCGGCGCAGGCGCAGCTGGCTGACGGCGATGAAGACCCAGACGATGAGCAAGGAGGCGCCGGCGGCGTTGAGCATGAAGGTAAGCAGCCAGCCGGTATCGGCGTAGTTGAGCGCGACCATGACGGCCGAGAGGAGGACGGACAGGCCGATGGCGGTGGTAGGAACGCCGTCCTTATTGGTGGTGGTGAAAATGCGCGGGGCCTCGCCGCGGGAGGCGAGGGAATGCATCATGCGGGAGGAGGCGTAAATCTGCGAGTTGAACGCGGAGAGTAGCGCGAGGACGATGACGACCTCCATGATGCCGGCCGCGCCCGGGATGCCGGCGCGCTCGAGGACCATGGTGAAGGGGGATTCCGCGGCCGTGGAGGCACCGCCGAGGATGGAATAGGGCAGGAGGAACGTGATGACCAGCACGGAGCCTAGGTAGAACACGGAGATGCGCAAGATGGTGGAGCGCACGGCGTTGACCAGGGATTTCTCGGGATCTTCGGATTCGGCAGAAGCGATGGCAACCACCTCGATGCCGCCGAAGGCGAAGGCTACGGCCAACAGGCCGGCCGCGACGCCGCCGAGGCCATTGGGCATGAAGCCGTCCTCCAGGAAGACGGAGGTGCCGATGAAGGAATGGCCGGGCAGGAGGCCCAGGATGAGCAGCGCGCCGATGATGAGAAAGGCCACGATGACAACGACCTTAATGAGGGCGAACCAGTACTCGAATTCGCCGAAGCTGCGCACGCGCAGCAAGTTGACGATGCCGAAGAGGACCACGCAGATGGCGGCGGGAATCCACGGCGAGACGTTGAACCAAGAGCCAATGAAGCCGGCCGCGCCGGTGATTTCGGCGCCGAGCACGGCGACGGTGGCTAGCCAATAGATCCAGCCCTGGGTAAAGCCCGCCCAGCGGCCGATGCCGTGTTCGGCGTATTCGGAAAAGGAGCCGGAGGCGGGGATAACGGTGCCCATCTCGCCCAGCATCTGCATCACCAAAATGGCCAGAAAGCCAGCGATGACGTAGGCGAGGAGCACGGCGGGGCCGGCGGCGGAGATACCGACGCCGGTGCCCAAGAAAAGTCCGGCACCGATGGTGGAGCCTAGCCCCATCATGGTCAGGTGGCGGACCTTCAGGCCAGAACCGAGGGTGGAGGAGTTATCAGTCACTCCTCCATCTTATTTTGCCCGATTGGGCTATAGGAATCGGGGGTGTTAATTCTTGTGCAGCTCGTCGTTAAGCGCGACGGCCTCGGCCTTCCACTCCACGGCCTCAACCGCACCGGAGACGGAGTTGCGGCGCAGCAGCATGCCGGAGGCACCGGAGAGCTGGGAGCCCTTGACGTTCTCGCCATTGTCGACGCCCAGTGCTTCCGCGACCTTGCCAAAGACGGCTACCTTGGTGCCGGCGGTGACGTAGAGGCCGGCTTCGACCACGGCGTCGTCGCCAAGCGAAATGCCAATGCCGGAGTTGGCGCCGAGCAGGCAGCGCTCGCCAATGGAGATGACCTCCTTGCCGCCGCCGGAAAGGGTGCCCATGATGGACGCGCCGCCGCCGATATCGGAGCCATCGCCCACGACGACGCCCGCGGAGATGCGGCCCTCCACCATGGAAGCGCCGAGGGTGCCGGCGTTGAAGTTGACGAAGCCCTCGTGCATGACGGTGGTGCCCTCAGCCAGGTGGGCGCCCAGGCGCACGCGGTCTGCGTCACCGATTCGGACGCCGGACGGCACAACGTAGTCCACCATGCGGGGGAACTTGTCCACGGAGTAGACAACGACTGGGCCGCGGGAAGCCAGGCGGCCGCGCACCATCTGGAAATCGGACACGGCGCACGGGCCGTAGTTGGTCCAGACCACGTTGTTGAGGTGGCCGAAGATGCCATCCATATTCAGGCCGTGCGGCTTGACCGCGCGGTGGGAGAGGAGGTGCAGGCGCAGGTAAGCATCGTAGGTATCGACGGGGGCGTCATCCAGATCCTTGATGGAGGTCTCAACGGCAACGCGGGCCACGCCGCGCTCCTCGTCCGGGCCTGCCAGCGCGGAGAACTGCTGGGGAACCTCTTCCAAGCGCTTGGTCTCGGTAGTCTCTACGTTCTTATCGGTGTATACGGCCGGGAACCATACGTCCAAGACGGTGCCGTCATGGGTAATGGTTGCTAGGCCACGTGCGGATGCAGAAGTCATGCCCGCTAGCTTAGCAACTACTTCCGCGCCCCCGCGCGCTGGCCGGTGGGAAGCACGAAGGACAAGATGACGAGCACCGCAGCCAGGATGAGTACCGAGATGACCTGGTTGCGCGCGGCCGGATCAAAGAGCATGAGCAGGGTCAGTCCGGCCAGAGCGGCGGCCGTAACCCAGGGCAACCACGGGAAGCCGGGCACATGGATTTCCGTCAGCTCGCCATTATCGCGCAGGACGGGGTGCAACTTGATAAAGGACGCGACGATGAAGGACCAGATGACCAGCAGGCACCCACCGACGGCGTTGAAGAGGAAGGCCAGTAGCCCCGGCGGGTTCCAGAACTGCAGGCCTACCGAAGCGAAGGCGAAGACCATGGACAAGATGACGGCGTTGATGGGGGAGCCGGCGCGGTTTTGCTTGAGGAAGAATCCCGGGGCGCAGTGGTCCTTGGCCATATCAAAGACCAAGCGGGAGGTGGCGTAAATCTGCGCGTTGAAGGCAGACAGCAGCGCTAGGGCGATAATGGCCTCCATGAAGCCGGCCGCAAAAGGAATCTTGGCGGCCGCGAGCACTAGGGTGAAGGGGGAATCCGCCGCCACATCGGCGTCCTGGATGGAGCTAAACGGCAGCGCCATGGTGATTACCACGATGGAGCCGATGTAGAAAATCATGATGCGCACGATAATGGCGCGCACCGCGGTGGCGACGTTGTGCGCCGGATCCTCGGACTCGGCCGCCGCAATGGTTACCAGCTCGATGCCGCCAAAGGCAAAGGCAACGGCCAGCAAACCGGCGGCGAAGCCCGGCATGCCATTGGGCAGGAAGTTATCGGTGAAGTTGGTACCGGCCAAGGAGAAATCCATGCCCGGCAGGATGCCCAGCGCCATGAGTACGCCGATGACGAGGAAGGCGACGATGACGCCAACCTTGATGATGGCGAACCAGAACTCGAACTCACCAAAACCGCCCACGGCCGCGAAGTTGACCACCGCGAAAAACGCCACGGCGATAAGCGCTGGAATCCATGGGGCAATATCGAACCAATTGGAAATGATGGCGGCCGCGCCGGTGATTTCGGCGCCCATGACCATGATCAGCATGAACCAGTAAATCCACCCCATGGTAAAGCGCGCCCAGTGGCCATAGGCCTGGCCGGCGTAGGTGGAAAATGACCCCAAAGAGGGGCGGGCGGCGGCCATCTCACCAAGCATCCACGTCACCAGTGCGATGAGCGCGCCGGCTACGGCATAGGAGATGAGCACGGAGGTGCCGGAAATCTGGATGCCGAGGCCCACGCCGAGGAAGAGACCGGCACCCACGGCGGAGCCAAGGCCCATCATCGTGAGATGACGGGATTTCAATTGAGTGGCTTCGGCCATTGTTATCACCTTAGGGAGGACGAATTATTTGCAGTGAAGTGAACTTTACACAATGCGGTGAGCTGCGCGGAGCGCTAGCATGGCGCTTTGTGACTTTAGATCTATATGCAGACCCCATCGAACTAACCAAGGCGCTCGTGGATATTCCGAGCCCCTCCCACCATGAGGAGGCCATCGCAGACGCCATCGAAGAAGCGCTGCGCGGATTGGACGTCGAGGTTGCCCGCTACGGCAATACCGTGTGCGCCCGGACGAACCGCGGGCTAGATTCCCGCGTGGTGCTCGCCGGCCACATTGATACCGTTCCGTTGGCAGAAAATGTACCGCATCACATGGAAACCTCTGAAGACGGGGTAGAGATTATGTGGGGCTGCGGCACCGTGGACATGAAGTCCGGTATGGCCGTCTACCTCAATGCCTTTGCCCAGCTGCACGAGTCGGACGAGCTGAAGCATGACCTCACCGTCATCGCCTACGAGGGCGAAGAAGTGGCCACTGAATTTAATGGCCTGGGCCACCTGCAAAAAGACCACCCGGAGTGGCTCGCGGGTGACTTCGCGCTTTTAGGCGAGCCCTCCGGCGCCATGGTGGAGGCCGGCTGCCAGGGCTCCATTCGCCTGCGCGTGACCGCCCACGGCACCCGCGCGCACTCGGCCCGCGCCTGGCTGGGCTCCAACGCAGCACACAAGCTCGCGCCCATTATGAGCCGCATCGCCGCCTATGAGTCCCGCGATGTCACCATCGATGGCTGCACCTACCGCGAGGGCCTCAACATCGTCCACCTCGAGTCGGGCGTGGCCACCAATACCCTGCCGGATGAGGCATGGATGTTTGTAAACTTCCGCTTCGCGCCGGACCGTACGAGCGACGAAGCGCTGGAGTATATGAAGTCCATCATCGGTGAGGAAGAGGACGTCACCATCGAGATCGATGACATCGCACCGGCCGCCCAGCCCGGTTTGGGCCAGCCAGCGGCCAAGGCTCTTATCGACGCCGTCGGGGGCAACGTCCGCGCCAAGTACGGCTGGACTGACGTCGCACGCTTCTCCGAAATGGGCACCCCGGCCGTAAACTTCGGCGCCGGCGACCCCGGGTTCGCGCATAAGAAGGACGAGCAAGTCCCCACCGCGCAGATCACCGAAGTATCCACCGCCCTCGTGAACTACCTGAAGGGATAGACCATGACCCCTGAGCAGATGCGCACCCTGCGCGGCCCGATGCTGCTGCGCACCGAAGGCGAGCAGGCCTCCACCTTTGACCAACGGCTCTTGGAGTCCGGCGCGGACCATGAGTGGCAGCATGCCGATCCGTGGCGCGTCCTGCGCATCCAAGGCGAGTTCGTCGCTGGCTTCGATGCGCTTTCCAAGTTGCCGAAGGCCGTCACCGTCTTTGGCTCCGCACGCACCACGCCGGAGGATGCGAGCTACCAGCTGGGCGTCGAGGTCGGCCGCAAGCTCGCCGAGCACTCCTATGCCGTCATCACCGGCGGCGGCCCCGGCATCATGGAAGCGGCCAACCGTGGCGCCCACGAAGCCGGCGGGCTATCCGTGGGCTTGGGCATCGAGCTTCCCCATGAGCAGGGCCTCAACGAGTACGTCGACCTGGGCCTGAATTTCCGCTACTTCTTCGCCCGCAAGACCATGTTCTTGAAGTACTCGCAGGCTTTCATTTGCCTGCCTGGCGGCATGGGCACGATGGATGAGTTCTTCGAGGTCATGTGCATGGTGCAGACCGGCAAGGTGACCAATTACCCCATCGTGCTCATGGGCACCGAGTACTGGTCCGGCCTGCTGGAATGGATGGACAACACGCTCGCGGCCAGCGGGTATATCAACGAGGGCGACCGGGAGCTTTTCCTGCTTACCGACGACCCCGATGAGGCCCTCTCCCACATCATTCAGCGCCACCAAGTCATGAGCGATAAGCGCATCAGGGAGCCGCGTTGAGCCTCGCGCGTGTGATGGCGATTGTCAATCGCACCCCGGATTCCTTCTATGACAAGGGCGCAACCTTTGACCTTGACCCGGCGCTGCGCCGCTGCGATGAGGTGATCGCAGCCGGTGCTTCGATCGTCGATATTGGCGGCGTGAAGGCTGGCCCCGGCAAGGCTGTGGACGCGGCGGAGGAAATCGACCGCGTGGTGCCGACCATCGAGAAGGTGCATGAGCGCCACCCGGATGTGCTCATCTCCGTCGATACCTGGCGCGGCGAGGTAGCAGAGGCCGCCATCGCAGCCGGCGCCGGCCTGGTCAATGATACCTGGGCCGGTTGGGATCCCGAGCTCATCGAGGTCGCCGGCCATCACCGCGTAGGCTACGTGTGCTCGCACACCGGCGGCATCACCCCGCGCACCCGGCCCCATCGCGTCCATTTTGATGACGTGGTGGCCGATGTCATCGCGGAAACCACCCAACTGGCCGAGCGCGCTGCCTCCCTCGGCTGCCCGGAGGAACTGACCTTCATCGATCCGACGCATGACTTTGGCAAGAATACCTTCCACGGGCTCGATCTCCTGCGGCGCATCGACGAGGTCGTGGCCACCGGTTGGCCGGTGCTCATGGCGCTATCCAATAAGGACTTCGTGGGCGAGACGCTCGACCGCGGGGTAGGCGAGCGCGTGGCCGGTACCCTGGCCGCCACCGCATGGTCCGCCGCCCGCGGCGTGGCCGCCTTCCGCGTCCACGAGGTGGCAGAAACCGCCGATGTCATCCGCATGACTGCCGCCATCCAAGGCGAGGTCGCCCCGCTAGCAACCACGCGAGGCCTTGCATGAGCGTCTCCGTTATCATTCCAGCGCTCAACGAGGAGGGCACCGTCGCAGACGTCGTGCGCGCCTGCCTGGCTGATGAACCGCTCGAGGTGCTCGTCATCGACGCCGACTCCACCGACGACACCGCCTCCCGCGCTGCCGCCGCCGGAGCGGATGTGCGCAATTGGCGCGATATCCTCCCAGAGGAACCGCGCCCCGGCAAAGGCGAATCCCTCTGGCGCGGGGTTGCCGCGGCGAAGGGCGATATCGTCGTCTTTGTCGACGCCGACCTCGAATCCGCCGCGCCCGGCATGGTCACTGCCTTGGCCACGCCCTTCGCCGACCCAGCGGTGGAGATGGTCAAAGCCCGCTACCGCCGCAGCCTCAACGGCCAGCCCACCGGCGGCGGCCGCGTGACTGAACTGACTGCCAAGCCGCTCATCAAGCAGTTTTTCCCCGAGCTCGCCCATATTGACCAGCCCCTCGGCGGCGAATACGCACTGCGCCGCGCCACCGCCCTAGAACTGCCCTTCGTGGAGGGGTATGGGGTGGAAGCGGGGCTAATGGTGGACGTCGGCAAGCGGGGCACAATCGCACAGGTAGACCTGGGCACGCGGGTACACCGCAACCGGCCGCTGCACCAGCTGGCGCCGATGGCCGAGGTAGTCGCGCGCACGCTGCTCGCCCGCGCCGGGGTCATCGCTCCCGTTGCTCAACGCCCGCCGCTAAAAGGTAAGGTTTAAGCCATGCTGTCTTGGATTATGCTCCTGCTCGTCCTTATCGCCCTGACCGTCATCGGCACCTGGGTGTGGGGTTCCATCTTTGGCCGCGGCGAGGTCATGCACCCGCTCGACGAGCCGCAGAAGGTGCGCGAAAATAACCGCGCCGCCCTCCGTGAAGGCCGCCTTGACCAGGTAAAATTCGAGGTGGTTCCCCGTGGATACCGCCAGGACCAGGTAGACGATCTCCTCGCGCAACTGGAGGAACAACTATCTTCCGCGCAGAAAAGGTCTAAGCTGGAAGGAAAAGAAGTTAACTAAAGGAGACTCACTATGGCAGCAATGAAGCCGCGCACCACGGGCGGAGAAATGGAAGCAGTAGAGGAGTCCCGCAAAATCGTCATGCGCATCCCCTCGGATGGCGGCGGTCGCATCGTCATCGAGCTGAGCAAGGACGAGGCCGCCGAGCTCGGTTCCCTGTTGACCGAGGTTTCTAGCTAGTCTAGGTACATGCTTTCTCATATCGTCGACATTCTGGCCGATCCCAACGATGGCACCGCGCTTTCTGGTGCCGATGATTTCTCTCGCCTCGTCTCGGAATCCGGCCACTCTTTTGATGTGGCCAAGCAGGGCTATGTCACCCTTGCCGCCGGCGCCGGACTCAAGCACAAGGGCGATGACATGGATATGGTCAACGCCCGCGAGACCTATTTGGCCATGGGCCACTTCGCGCCCTTCGTTGAGGCCGTAACCGGGGCCGTCCAGGACGGACTGGATTCCGCCTCCCTGGCCGAGTCCACGCCCGCCTCCCTGCTCGAGGTGGGCGCCGGCACCGGCTACTACCTGGCCCATACTCTGGACTCCATCGCGGAGGCCCGTGGCGTTGGCCTCGATATTTCCCCGCACGCCGCGAAGCACTTGGCTAAGTGCCACCCGCGCGTCGGCGCCGTCGTGGCCGATGTATGGGAGCGCCTGCCCCTCCGGGATGAGTCCGTCGACGCAATCTCCGTCGTCTTCGCCCCGCGCAATCCCGCCGAATTCCAGCGCGTGCTCGCCCCGGGCGGCCAGGTCATCGTCTTGACCCCCGGCGCCGGACACCTGGATGAGCTGCGCGAGCCGCTCGGCATCCTCGGCGTGGAAGAAGGCAAGGTGGAGCGCATGTATGAGCAGGCCGAGGGCTTCCTCGAGCAGGCGGCCGACCCGGTGGATATCTCGTTCCCCATCGAGCTTGATAAGGCCTCCGTCGCCGCCCAGGTGGGCATGAGCCCGTCCGCGCGCCACATCAGCGCCGGCGAACTCGCCGAGCGCATGGCCGCACTGCCCCCGACGCTCACGGTCACCGCCCGCGCCCGCTTGGATCGCCTTCGCGCCGTCTAGCTCCCGGCCGGCCGCAGCCACCTCCACCGCCCTTCGCGCTCACCGGAAGCGCGTGGGGCGGTTCTTTTCGTCTCCCCAGTGAGCGCGAGGGGAGTTTTCCCTCCTTGCCGCTCACCGGCATACGCTTTCCGACGCCCCAGCTTCTCCCCGTGAGCGCGAAGGACGCGTGTGAGGGAGCTAGGGGAGACGCAGCCCAGCGATGTGGACTGAAAACGAAATCCCCGCTCTTGCCGCTCACCAGGAGAGGCGGAACCGCGGTGGGCGGCCGCGCCGGTGAGCGCGAAGGGCGGGGGGAGGGACGGAGAGAGACGGGTTGGGTGAGGAGGGGCGAGCCAGGAGGATTAAAGCTTGGAGCCGGAGCGCTGCCAGTCCTGCTCGATGACGGCATCGCCGGAGGTCTCGACCCGCAGGCCGGAGCAGCCGCCTTCGAAGTAGACGCGGGAGGCCATCGCGATGAGGCCACCGTCGACGAATACCTCGACGGTGGAGCCGTCTTGAATGATGGTGAGGGTATCGGAGTCGCCCTCGGCAAGCGTGGCGGTGGCGGGCTCGGAATCGGCGAAACAGTGGTCGAAGGCCTTGTTCATGGAGCGATCAAGGCTGATGTCATCGCCGGAGTGGCAGATGGTGGCGGCGGGGTCACCGGCGCCGTCGAGAAGCGTGACAGTCACGCAGGAACCGGAAGGGACTTCCATGACGCCGGTCCAGGAACGGGCGTAGTCGGAGAGCTTGACGGCATCGGGCAAGCCGGGGGCGGGGGCTTGGTAGAGGACGCCGCCCTCGAGGGTGACTCGGCGGGGCAGGGACAGGGCATTGGCCCAGCCTTCGGCCTCCCAGGAAGCGTGCTTGGTGGCGTCGTCGCCGCGGCCGTTGCCGTTGAGGAGGCCGACGATGACGGCCCGCTCGTAGCGCTGCTCTGGGGTGAGAGTGCCGGTGGTCGTATTGGTATTGCGCGGACGGGAGAAGTCGTGGCCGAAGTCTACGCGGCGGAAGCCGGAGACCACGGTAAAAGTAGTGCCCTCCAGCCGGCCGACGAGGTAGCCGGAGACGTCGCGGCCGCCGCGCTCTAGGGTGACGAAGAGGACGTCGTAGATATTGCCGTCGACCTCATCGCGCAGGCGGACCAAGCGCGGCGAGACGACCGGTGGGATGGGCGAAGTGGCGGGGACCTCACCTTCGAGGAAGCCAGGGTCGCCGTCGAACTTGAGGCCGCCGCGCAGGCGCCAAGACACGCCATCGGCGGATTCGAGGATGACGGGAACCGGGGCGTCGGAGTGGCCGGTGAGCGCGAGCATGAGCCAACCGTCGTGGCCGTCATCGCGGTCCTCGGAGGCCCAATCGGGCACCACGGAGGGGGAGCGGAAGTGATCAAAGTTGCGGGTATTGCCTACGACCTCGCCAAAACGAACGACATTGGGGTCGAGGGCCTGGGGGTCATCGGAGACCTCGCAGATCTCGTCCACATCGGCGTAGCGGGCGAGGTGAACGGAGATACCGGCGGCGGTCACGGAAGTGAAGTAAAGGTGGATATCGTCCGGGCCTTGGGCTACGGAACCGGCACGCAGGGAGAGCTCGCCGCCAACGGGCGCGAGGGCATCGTCGCAGTCCAACCAGTCAAAGGGAGACTCTTCGGAGTAGGTGTGTCCCCAGCGGGCAGGGGAGTCCGCGGTGGGGCGGTACTGGTGGAACAGGTGCCAGGTATCGCCGTCACGCAGGATTCCAGCGGGGGCGTCGAGGACGCCGTCTTCGGGGACAAAATGCAGTTCGGGGCGGTGAGTTGTCACGGCTATCCTTCCTTAAATCAAGCTGCGGTAGATATCGACGGTCTGGGCGGCAATGGTAGCCCAAGAGAAATCGCGGATGGCGCGCTCGCGGCCGGCGCGGCCAAAATTGGCGGCGCGCTCTTTATCAGCGGCGACGTCATTGACGGCGGCGGCGAGGTCGGCTTCGAAGGCGGCGGTAGCGGCGGCGTCGTAAGGCACCAGCACACCGGTCTCGCCATCGACCACAACCTCCGGAATGCCGCCTACGTTGGAGGCGACAACGGCTGTGCCGCAGGCCATGGCTTCCAAGTTGACGATGCCGAGCGGCTCGTAGATGGAGGGGCAGACAAACACATCCGCACCGGAGTAAATCTGCTGGACCTCATTGCGCGGGAGCATGTCCTTGACCCAGAAAATGCCATCGCGCTGGGCACGCAGTTCCTCCACCAGCGCCTCGGTCTCCGCCGCGATTTCGGGCGTATCGGGCGCGCCGGCGCACAGCACCAGCTGGATATCCGGGTCGAATTTCTGCGCCGCCTGCAGCAGGTGCTTTACGCCCTTTTGTCGGGTAATGCGGCCAACGAAGGCAACGATGGGGCGTTGCTTATCGACGCCCAGCTTGTCCAACACATCTCCCTCTCGTGGCTGCCATAGCTCGGTGTCGATGCCGTTGAGGACGACGTGGACCTTGGAGGCGTCGATCCGCGGGTAGGCATCCAAGATGGAGTCCTTCATGCCGGCAGAAACGGCGATGACCGCGTCGGCATATTCCATGGCGTTCTTCTCGGACCACGAGGAGACGTCGTAGCCGCCGCCGAGCTGCTCGCGCTTCCACGGGCGGTGCGGCTCCAGCGAGTGGGCGGTGACGACGTGCGGAATATCGTAGAGCTGGGCGGAGAGGTGGCCGGCGAGACCCGTGTACCACGTGTGGGAATGGGCGATGTCGATGTCAGAGGCGGCATCGGCCATGCGCAGCCCAGTGGACAAGGTCTTGAGCGCGCCATTGGCACCCTCGAGTGCGGGGTCCACGCCGTGCACAAAAACGTCCTTTTCTTCGCGCGGGGAGCCCATGCAGTGCACGGAGACATCGATGATATCGCGCATAAAACGGGTGAGTTCAGCTACGTGAACTCCGGCTCCGCCGTAGATTTCCGGCGGGTATTCTTTGGAAAAGATTCCGGCTCTCATGCCCACCCAGAATACGTATCTCTGGTGCCGCGTGCAGAAATACGGGATGGGGGTAAAAATGTGCTTATATCTGCTGCGGAATGTGGGATTAGCGGTTAGGTTTGAAAACGTGAGAAGCCTGCCAAATGTCCTAGCCATCGTCCTCGCCGGCGGCGAGGGAAAGCGCCTTTTTCCCCTGACCGAAGACCGCGCCAAACCCGCCGTGCCTTTCGGAGGTTCCTACCGCCTCATTGACTTTGTCCTGTCCAATCTGGTCAACGCCGGCTACCTCAAGATTGCGGTGCTGACCCAGTACAAGTCCCACTCCCTGGACCGCCACATTTCCCAGGCATGGAACTTGGCGGGGCCGACGCCGCAGTACATTGCCTCGGTGCCTGCCCAGCAGCGCCGCGGTAAGCGCTGGTACAACGGCTCGGCGGATGCCATTGTGCAGTCGCTCAACCTCATCTATGACGAGAATCCGGATTACGTCATCGTCTTCGGCGCAGACCACGTCTACCGCATGGATCCGGCGCAGATGGTAGAAGAGCACATTGCCACGGGGCTGGATTGCTCGGTGGCCGGCATTCGCGTGCCACGCTCTGAGGCAACGGCCTTTGGTTGCATCCAGGCCGATGGCATGGGAACCATCACGGAGTTCGTGGAAAAGCCCGCGGACCCACCGGCCACGCCGGATGATCCGAATATGAGCTATGCCTCGATGGGCAACTATGTCTTTACGGCGCAGGCGCTTATTGACGCCCTCTTGGAGGACGAAAAGAACGAGGACTCCGCCCACGATATGGGCGGCGATATTATTCCGTACTTTGTGGAGCGCGGGCAGGCGCATGTCTATGACTTCATGGCCAATGAGGTGCCGGGATCTACCGAGCGCGATCACGGCTACTGGCGCGACGTGGGCACCATCGATTCCTTCTATGAAGCGCACATGGACATGATTTCGGTGCACCCGATCTTCAACCTCTATAACCGGAATTGGCCGATTCACTCCACGGATGATTCCAATTTCCCGCCGGCGAAGTTCGTGCAAAACGGCATCGCGCAGTCCTCGATGGTGGCGCCGGGCTGCATCGTCTCCGGCGGCACGGTGCGCAATTCCGTGCTGGCGTCTGATGTCCACGTGGCCGATGGCGCCACGGTCGAAGGATCGGTCATCCTGCCGGGCGTGCGCATCGGCCGAGGTGCCGTGGTGCGCCGCGCGATCCTCGATAAGAACGTCGTCGTCAGCGATGGCGCAATTATCGGCGTGGACCGTGAGCGCGATGAGGAGCGCTTCAAGGTTTCTGACGGCGGCGTGGTTGTCGTCGGCAAAAACCAGAAGGTCTAGAGCTTCGTTACGAGCGTGAGCCCGGACCCCAGCGGCAAGCGGGTGACGGTCGCGCCCTCGAGCTCGCGCAGGTACTCGTCTGCTTCGCGGGCGGCGGCGGTGTCGCGGTCGGTCCGGGAGGCGTCGGCAAGCGTGCCATCGAGCAAAGAATTAGCCAAGACCAGGGTGCCGCCCTGGTGCAGCAGTGGCCACGCTGCCTTGATAATGGCGGGTAGGTCGAGCGCGGCGACGTCCGCGTAGATGACCTGGTAGGCGTCATTAGCCAGACGGCCCATGACTTCGAGCGGGCGAGACGGTAGGAAGCGGCCGCGCGAAGGTGCATAGCCTGCCTCGCGGAAGGCGGTCTTGGCGCTGCGCTGGTGCTCTGCCTCGGGGTCGATGCAGGTCAAGATGCCATTATCGGGCATGCCAGCGAGCAGGTAGAGGCCCACCACATTGGCGGCCGGGGTGATCGCTACGGACTGGGGGCGTTCGGTGGAACCGGCGGAGGCGGCCGTCAGGGTGGTGAGCAGCTGGCCCGTAGATTCATCTGGAACCGGCAGACCGTACTCATCGGCGTGGTCGCGCGCGCCACGCAGGGCCGCGGAGGGCTCGCTGGTGGTCTCGATATAGGAACGCAGTGCTTCATATGCGGTAGTAGTCACGTAATAGACCTTAGGGAAAAGTGTCCGCCGATGTGGCAAAAACGCGCCTAGCCAGCGAGGTTGTGGTGGGTGGGGATAATGTGACGGACTCACAGGAAATTATCAGCACTGTGGCTGGAGTTTCACCATGAAGTGTAGAAAGATGACATGCATGACAACAACGAAGCGCGATGCCGAATCCCTTCAGCCCGCCACCCCTGAGGCGGAGTTGACCGGTACCGCGGCGTTCGATGCCGGCGAAGCCGACATGCCAGCCTGGGGTGACCTCGTGGCCGAACACGCCGATGGCGTCTACCGCTTGGCGTATCGCCTCTCCGGCAACCAGCACGATGCAGAGGACCTGACCCAGGAAACCTTCATTCGTGTCTTCCGTTCCCTGGATAAATACCAGGCCGGTACGTTTGAAGGCTGGTTGCACCGCATTACCACCAACCTCTTCTTGGACATGGTTCGCCATCGCTCCAAGATCCGCATGGAGGCCCTGCCGGAGGATTATGAGCGCGTGCCCGGAACGGATATGACCCCGGAGCAGGCCTATACCGTGGCCAACCTGGACCCGGCGCTGCAATCCGCGCTCGATGGCTTGGCTCCCGATTTCCGCGTGGCCGTGGTGCTATGTGATGTCGTAGGTATGAGCTATGACGAGATTGCGGAGACCCTCGGCGTCAAGATGGGTACGGTTCGCTCCCGCATCCACCGTGGCCGTTCCCAGCTGCGTGCGGCGCTCGAAAAAGAGGCGCAAACCAATGCGGAAACCCGCATGCTGCTGCGCACGCGTTAAACCATCGCGCGCTAAACTCTAAAGAAACTGCATAGTCCCCGCCGCCGGCGGGGACTTTCCGTGTCACTGAAGGCCAAGCAACTACTGGAGGAGGGTGTCGATGGACTCGCTGCGGGGACGCCGAACCTTGTCCACGCTGAGCGTGCGCGGCGGATTCGATGCCGTTCAGGCCAAGGCCCGCGATAAGGCGAAAGCCAAGGCGCGGCGCAGCGATACCATCGGGCACCTTGGCCCAGAGGCTGTCGTTGCCTTCGTGGACGGGGAGATGGAGCCGAAATTCATGCACCGCGTGCGCATCCACTTGGTGCACTGCGCCGAGTGCCGCGCGGATGTGCACCAGCAGCGCCATGCCTCAGAGTGGGTTCGCCACTGCGCGGATTCCGCTAAGGTCAAGGCGCCGCAATCCCTGCTGGCAAAGCTCGCGGGCATTGCCACCGAAGAGGTTGCGCCCGGGCCGGATGCGGCAACGCCCGTGCACCGGCCGCAGCAGGATTTCTTGGACAAGGTGGAGATGGTGGTTCGCGCAATCAAGCACAATCAGCGCGGCTAAGAGTGAGGGACTAGTATTTAACCGTGTTTTCTTCCATTGGTTGGCCCGAGATTTTCGTCATCGTGGTTTTGGGCATCATCGTCATCGGCCCAGAGCGCATGCCTGAGGTGATTAAGGACGTGCGCGCGGCCATTTACGCGGCGCGCAAGGCCATCAATAACGCCAAGGCGGAGCTCAATGGCGAGATGGGCTCGATTACCTCGGAATTCGATGATATCCGCGGCCCGCTCACCCAAGCCGCACAGTGGACGCGCCTTGGCCCGAAGGGTGCTATTACCAAGGCGCTTTTCGACGGCGACGATTCCGCCTGGGACGATTTCAACCCGAAGAAGATGGCAGAAAACGTCAAGACCGCTACCGCTCCACAGGAGCCGGAGGAGCAGCCGCAGTCTCAACCGCAGCAGCAGCGCCCGAGCTTCGACTACTCTCAGATCTACGCAGAGCAGCCGCAGCCCCAACCGCAGACTCAGCCCCAGCCACAGCAACGCCCCCACGCTCCCCAGCCGATGGAGCAGCCCGCGCCAGAGAAAAAGCCGCCACGCGGTGGGGAAGAATCCACCGGCGGCGGCTTGTGGGGCGATGTAACCTAGGGCGCTAGTTCACGCCCAAGTTGAGGTTTTTGCCCACCAGGGAATCGGAGCGGATGGCGAGCTTATCGGCCACCGCTTGAATCTTTTGGGCGGCGGGGGACTCGGGGGAATCGAGAACAATCGGCGTGCCGGCATCGCCACCGCTGCGCAGGGTGGGATCCAACGGCACGGAGGCCAGCAGTGGCACCTCATGGCCCAAGATGACACCTAGACGATCGGCCACAATCTGTCCGCCGCCGGTGCCAAAGACATCCATGGTGGAGCCATCCGGCATCACCATGGCGCCCATATTTTCAATTACGCCGGCCACGCGCTGGCGGGTCTGCTGGGAGATGGATCCGGCGCGCTCTGCCACCTCGGCCGCCGCGGCCTGCGGGGTGGTGACAATGAGTAGCTCGGCGTTGGGGATGAGCTGGGCTACGGACAAGGCGACGTCGCCAGTGCCCGGAGGCAGGTCCAAGAGCAACACGTCGAGGTCGCCCCAGAAAACGTCAGCCAGGAATTGCTGTAGAGCGCGGTGGAGCATAGGCCCGCGCCAGACCACCGGGGCATTGCCCTCCACAAACTGTCCGATGGAAATGTGCTTGATGCCATGAGAAATCGGCGGCAGCAGCATCTCATCATCGAGCACGGTCGGCCCGTCGGTGCAGCCCAAGAGGTTAGGAACGGAGTGGCCGTAAATATCGGCGTCCACGATGCCGACCTTGAGGCCTTTCTGCACCAGCGCTGCGGCCAAGTTGACGGTCATGGAGGATTTGCCCACGCCGCCCTTGCCGGAGGCCACCGCGAAAACGCGAGTGGTGGAATCCGGCTTAGCAAACGGGATTTCCGGCTCGGCTTGGCCACCGCGCAGCTTCTTCTTCAGCTCGCGGCGCTGCTCGTCGCTCATGGCCTCCATCGTCACCGTGACGTTTCCAACGCCCTCGATATCCTCTACCGCAGCGCGGGTATTGGACTCGATGGTGGACTTCATGGGGCAGCCAGCGATGGTGAGGTAGATTTCCACGGCCACGTCATTACCGGTGACGGTAACGGACTTCACCATGTTGAGCTCGGTGATGGGGCGGCCGATTTCGGGATCTTCGACGCGGGAGAGTGCCTCGCGTACGGCGGATTCAGTAATAACGCTAGACATAACCCTTGCCATCTTAGTCACGCCGCAACAGGAGGTAAACACACCCTCGGTGTAGAATCAGCTAGACGCTCACGCGCCGCTAACTAAAAGGAGAAGAGTATCGCTATGCGCAGCTTTGCCCGCCCCGCCCGCGCCATTGCCGGTGTGGTGCTGTCCGCAACGCTGCTTACCGGCTGCTCTTCCCAGTTCGATGCCAACCCTTTTGCCAAGAGCCCCCAGAGCGAGCCCATCGGCATTTTGGTGGATACCAATGAGACCGACCAGCTTGTCCTTGCGGAAATCTTCCGCCAGGAGCTGATGGGCCAAGGCCGCGAGGCGTCCATTGTGAAGGAAGACATCTTCCAAGACACCAAGGGTGGGCGTTCCATGAACCCGGGCGGCAATTTCTATGTTGGCTGCACCGGCGCGTTCCTTAATATTCTCAACCCCGGTGAGGCGCGGGCGATTTCTAAGGATTACAAGAAGGCCCAGAAAGCCTCCGAGCCCGGGGGTGAGGACTACCTGGCGCGGACCCACATTGCGCTCATGTCGAGCTTGCCCACGGATACCACCACGGTCGAGCCTTCCGGTGCTAGCGGCTGCGAGGACGCCGAGCCCGAGTTGCCAGAGAATTTCGTGGTGCTCTATCAAGACGATCTCTTCGACCGCGAAGAGCGCCAGGCCGTGGCCTCGCTGACCAAGTTTATTACCCAAAAAGACCTCTCTGACATGGCGGAAGAGGTAGAAAACGACGACACCAGCGCGGAGAAGGTCGTACGCTCCTGGATGAATTCCTCCGGCGGCGACATCGCCCATGAAGAGGGCGACTCCGATTCTTCAGGTGGCTCCAATCTCAGCAATTCTTAGCCCGCTTGCCGACGCCCCCTTTTATCCCCGCCCCAATAACACATAAAAGGGCTTACTGCCTGCCCTTTTTCTGGGGAAATATCCCTAGCCGGATAATTCTTTTCTCGCTAGAGTGGGGAACAGGTTCATTTAGCGTGAACAGGAAAAATACAGGTGCATAGTTTCTTATAGCGGGCTTGCCAGTAATAAACTAGGTTAAATTCAGCTTCTATTACGGAAAGCTGTCTGCCCTGTGCGTTTGTCGCGGACAGGACAGCCCCTACATGGATGAAGGACTCCTTATATGACAGTTTCCAAGCGGAAATTCTTAATCAATCGCGGCTCTACTAAATCACTGGCCGCAGTATCCTCAATCGCGCTGGCTCTCGGCGCGGCCGCTGTTATTCCCGGCGTATATAGCGAGGGTAATAAAACTGAAAACGCCCGCATTCAGCAGGCTGCGGACTCAGAGCTTGCGTACACCGGCGGAATTCGCGGGGCCGATGGAACGGGCGCCATCGAGCCTGCGCAGCAGCTTGCCTCCGATATTGGTTCCGGTAGTTGTACGGTTAATTTCAGCGGCCAGCAGGGCAGCAAGGGCGGGTTCAGATTCAATATCCAGGAGCCGTCCAGGGACTCGAATAACAAGCGAACGTTTGGCGCTAACGTAAAGATGGATGCCTCGCAGGATCGAACTTGGCGCGATTTCCTTGTCTTAGGAAGCAATAATAATGCTCCTGTGCGAACCCATAGCGTTGCTGCGGCGGCACCGGGAGATAGCATTCTGGGCGAGGACATTACCCATTCCACTGAGTCGGTGATGAGCATTGGTCGGCAAGGTCCGCGTGGTCCACTCACTGCGACGATTGCGGCTGACCTGAGCGCCGACGATATTGCGGAGGCGGCCACGGAAACCGGCGTGTCCTACGGTTGGAAAGACACGTACACGCAGGACAACACTTCCCGTCCCACCCAGATTTTCAACGACCCTGACGTTCAGGTCTCATTCAACCCGTGGCCGAGTGAGAACGATAACTGTTCCGCCATTTCAGTAGATTGGGTGCCGAAGGAAAAGTTGGTCATTCGTCCAGGCGAAGAACTCAAAGTCGGCCACATTAATGCCGACTCAAACTCCATGTCTCGTATGGTTGCGGAAGCCTACGATGCCCAGGGCAAGTACATCGGTTCGAGCAACTCCTCCGCCTCTGGCGGTGAGCAGAAGCTGCGCATCGACGATAACGGTGACATTATCTACACGGTGCCGAAGTATAAGGGCACGAAGCTGTCCGCGCAGCAGGGAACTCGTTTCAACGTGATGGCACAGCCACGTACGGTCAAACAGCTGCGTGATGCGATTCCCGACGGAGATTTTGGACAAGTATATGACGAGTCCAACGCGCTGGATCGCTACAACAAGCCCAACGTCATTTCGGGTCACCAGTGGAGCTTGGACGATACCCAGTTCCACGATCCTCTCTATGAACCTGCTCAGCAGGAGATTATCTCCGGCGTCGACAGCGAGAACGGCCCGGTAGCAACTGGACCGCAGTCGGTGACTTTTACGCAGTCCGGTGACAAGATTGCTGAACTGGTGAAGTCGCGCGATGAGGGCGGCGTCGAAGCCGAGGTAAAGCTGGATAATCGCTATGTGTTCAACGGCTGGAAAGCTGTCATGGATCCGGACAGCTATGAGGTTACGGTGACCGCCCCGCCGAACCCTGCACCGGGCACGTTTGCACAGCCGCGCGTCATCGTGACCTATACCAACGGCTCGCAGGACATCATTCCGCTGCTCGCCGTCGTTGATCCGAATAATACTCAGGTCACCGAGTTGGAAACCCCGGGCCTAGTTCAGGGCCCCGCAGGAAAGCCGTTGAAGGCTAGCCTGACCACCAAGGCGGTTATGGACGGCCACGATCCGGTTGCTCCGACTTCTTATAAGGTGGATGAGAGCACCGTTCCGGACGGCTGGAAGGTCAAGGTTGATGATGACGGAAACCTCGTAGTCGTAACCGCTACGTCTGACGAGAACACCCCAAATAACTCCAAGATCACTCCTACGATCATCGCCACCTACCCTGATGGCACCACGGATAGGGTTGAAGCAACCTTCCAGATCACTAATAACGTCAAGGTTCCGGACTACACTGCAGTAACTGGCAAGGCCAACGAAGAGGTCACGCTCGAACCCGTCATGCCAAACATTGGCCTGGGCGGAAACGCTGACGACGAGCAGCCGAATCGGTATACCTTCCCCGATGGTTCTTTGGAATACAAGACCGGTGACTGGACCGTCACCATTGATGAAAACACCGGTGAGCTGACCTCCACCATCCCGGATAATGCACTTCCGGGCGCACAGATCACCGTGCCGGTGAAGTCCTACTATGCCAGCGGGGCTAACCCGCAGATTGCTACTGGTGTTATCAATGTCATCGGCGATGATACCGGCGATGACATAGCTAGCTATCCGCCTAAGTACACCAAGCCAGGTGAACCAGTAAAGTCTGACATCAACACCCAGCTATCTGATCCCTCCCTGGGCAAGTACAAGCTGCCAAAGAATCTGCCGGCCAACTGGACCTTCTCCATTGATGACAACGGTTCTGTTACCGCTACTCCGAACTCTGACGTCCCCGCCGGCGCCAGCGTGCAGGTTGACGTTGAAGTAACCTATCCTGACGGTTCCACGGCGAAGGTGCCAGCAAAATTCGCTGTGGTGGATTCCTACTCTTCTGCCAATAGCCCGTCTTACCCAACGGTTACCGGCAAGCCGGGAACGAGCGTCACCAGCACCGTCAACCGCACGGACATTGACGATGACGCGGAGCCAACCTTCTCCATCATCACGGACCCGAATGATCCTTCCTACATTGCGCCCCCGCGTAACCTGAACCTTCAGGATGTAAAGATCGATCCGAAGACGGGTGAAATCACCACCCCGATTGCCTCCAATGTATTGCCTGGATCTCATGCGGATATTCCAGTGCGCGTGACTTACAAGGACGGTTCCTCCAATACCACCATCGCCACTGTGGTCGCCGTTGCACGCCAGAATCAGGTATACGAGCCGCAGTACGAACAGCAGACCACCACTCCGGGTCAGCCGGTGGACTCGCTCATCACTGACAACACCAAGGTTCCCAATAGTGACCTCATTGATGATGCGTCCCAGCGCTATTCCGTACCCGCGGAGGTCAATGGCTGGAAGACCAGCGTGGATGAGAACGGTGTGGTCACCGCGACCGCTCCTAGCGACGCCAAGCCTGGCGACGGCGTGGATGTTCCAGTAACGATTACCTATCTTGACGGTTCTACCGATACGGTCCTCGCATCGTTTAAGGTCAAATCCCAGCAAAAGGACACCAACGAGCCGGTATACGCGGTTGAATCCACCAAGCCGGGAACGAAGGTTACCCGCGATGTGAATCTCAATAACGCGCCATCCGATACAAAATTCTCCTTCGGTAACGATGGCGACCAGCCGATTTACCACTTGGAGCAAGACGGCTGGACTTACGATATTGATTTCAAGACCGGCGAGGTTTCGGCCACCCCGTCGAGCACTGCCAAGCCGGGTGATAAGAAGACGATTGACGTAATCGCTAACTACCCGGATGGTTCGACGGATAAAGTCCCACTGACCACCGTGGTGAACTTGACGCAGAACTACGAGGTTGACCCGGCCTACCCACCGGAGACCACCTATCCGGGCGACGAGGTCACCTCGCCGCTAAACCTCAACCTTCCGGATGGCGTCAAGGTTGCTCCCAAGGAAAAGACTCCTTATCGCATTTCGCCTGTCGACGGCATGGTTCCGACCGGTCAAACCAACGCCGCCGGCAACCCGACCTACTTCTACTCAACCGCGAACGGTGATTGGATCGTAGGCCTCGATGACAGCGGCAACGTTATGGCTACTGCGCCAAAGACGGCCAAGCCGGGCGATGCCATTGGTGTGCCTGTCATCGTGACTTACGAGGATGGCTCGCAAGATACCGTCACTGCGCCGATCAGCATTAAGGACGCGCCAACCCGTGAGGTGCCGTTTGAGGTCGAGTACAAGTACGACGACACGGTCCCGCAGGGAACGTACAAGGTAGAAAAGAAGGGTGAGCCAGGCGCCGAGGTACAAAACCGCGCCGGTGAGTGGTCCCAGACCAAGGCACCTGTCAACGAAGTCGTTGTCATTGGCACCCAACCTTCTAAGGCATCTGATGAGATGACCTGGACCATGCAGACTGGTTTCGACACCATCATGCGCCCTAACCCGGAGCTTGCTCCGGGCGAGGTCAAGGTGGTCCAGGAAGGTGAAGCAGGCGAGCGCACCATTTCGGTGAAGTTCGACGCGACCCTCGAGCAGGGAGGCGTACCGAAGGTAGAGACCACCTCGGATTCGCAGACCAAGGACCCGAAGCCACGCATCGTGGAATATGGTCCTGGCCTAGATGACCAGGAGCTGACCTTCACCGATAAGAACCGCATTCCGTTTGAGACCGAGATTGTCTATGATCCTTCGCTAAAGGCCGGCGAGCAGGTCGTAGACCAGAAGGGTGAAGAAGGCGAAGAGGCCGTCACCACCACCCAGAAGCTGGTCAACGGCAAGCCGTCCGGCGACCCTGTCGTCACGAAGGAACAAACCAAGGCGCCGGTCAAGCAGGTCATCCGTGTGGGCGGCAAGACCGAGGGCCAAACCTCCAATTCGGTTGAGACCGAGGTTCCGTTCGGCGTGAAGATCGAGTACGACCCGACCATGCCTGCCGGTGAGTCTCAGACCGTCACCGAGGGCAAGCCGGGCAAGAAGACCATCACCGTTACTCAGAAGGTGTCCAACTCCAATCCGGATGGCGAGCCAACCGTAGAGGAGAAGGTCACTGAGCAGCCTGTGGATCAGGTCATCAAGGTCGGCACCAAGCAGGCCACCGCTTCTGACAAGGTCGAGTGGACTGAGCCTATTCCGTTCGGCACCACCCTGCGCCCAAACCCGGATCTTGCTCCGGGTGAGACCAAGGTGGTCCAGGAAGGCAAGAACGGCGAGGCATCGTACACTGCTACCTTCACCGGAACTGACGGCAAGGCCGAGGTAACCGAGTCCAAGGATCGCACCGAGCCTGTCGAGCGCATCGTCGAGTACGGCCCGCAGGCCGAGGACACCTCCGTGGTCACCAAGACCGAAAAGCCTGTCCCATTTGAGACCGAAATCGTCTTTGATGATTCTTTGAAGGCGGGGGATCAGGTCGTCGATAAGCAGGGCGAGAACGGCACCGAGGTGGAAACCTCTACGCAAAAGATTGTGGACGGCAAGCCATCCGGCGAGCCGACCGTGACCACTGAGCGCACCAAGGAGCCCACCAACGCGGTGATCCGCGTGGGCACCAAGACCGAGGGCACGAACACCACCGAGTCCGAGGTCGAGGTCCCGTTCGAGACTGAGATTCAGTTCGACGACTCCCTGCCGACCGGTACCCAGGAGACGGTCCAGGAGGGCAAGCCGGGCAAGGACAAGGTCACCACGACCCAGACCATCGAGAATTCGAAGGTCACGGGTACCACGACCGAAACCGAGCGCGTCGAGGAACCGGTCAAGAAGATCATCAAGGTCGGCACCAAGGGTGAGACCACCTCCAAGACCGTGGAGTGGACCGAGAGCACCCCATTTGAGGTCGAGGTTCGCGAGAACTCGGATCTCAAGGCCGGGGAGACCAAGCTGGTCCAGGAAGGAAAGCCAGGTGAGGTCAAACACGTCGTGACCGTGACCTCCGATAATGGCGAGATTTCCACCAAGGATGACACCGAGGAGATCCGGAAGCCGACCAAGCAGATTATCGAAGTCGGTACCGCACCATCCCAGACCGAGCTGAGCGATAAGCACACCGAGCAGCTGCCGTTTGAGACCCTCATCGAGTCTGACCCGAACCTCGAGGCAGGCAAGGTTGTGGAGGACCAGGCTGGTTCCTTCGGCGAGAAGGAAGTCACCAAGGTCTGGAAGCTCAAGGACGGCAAGGTCGTGGGCGACCCAGAAACCACTGAGGACGTCACCAAGGAGCCGACCCCGCGCAAGCTACGCGTAGGCACCAAGGTGGTCACGGAAACGCAGACCGAGACCGAAACCGAGAAGGTCACCGAGACCAAGGAAGTTCCGGTCGAGCTGGACCGCGGCTTCTACGGCGTGGAGCTAACCAAGCCGGGCGAGCCTGCTTCCCAGAACATCAAGGACGGCTCCGAGGGCAATACTTACGAGATCGGTGAGCTCCCAGCCGGCTGGACCGCCACCGTGGACGAGAACGGCACGGTTACGGCCACGCCGCCTGCCGACGCCAAGTCGGGCGACTACGCCGAAATCCCGGTTACGGTTACCCCGGAGGGCGGCAAGCCCTACACCGCGACGGCAACGTTCATCGTCAAGGAGGACCAGCCGGTAGACCCGACTCAGCCAACCGAGACCGAGGTCATCACCGCGCCAACCTATAACCCAGCGGTTATTGAGGCCGGCGATACCCAGACCGTAGATATCAACTACGGCCACACGGATGGCAATACCTACGAGTTGGGCGAGGTTCCAGCGGGCTGGACCGTGACCATCGATGAGACCACCGGCCAGCTGATGGTTACTCCGCCGGCTGATACCCCGAGCGGTACCATTCAGGAAATCCCGGTCACCGTCACCACCGAGGATGGTCAGACCTTCAATGTGAAGACCGTCATCGGCGTCATCAGCGACAACTGTGGTTGCGAGCCTGTTGAGCCGACCGACCCGACCGATGAGCCAACGGACGACCCGACTGAGGATCCTAAGGATCCGACGGTGGATCCCAAGGACCCAACTGAGGACCCGAAGGATCCGACCGAGGATCCTAAGGACCCGACCGACAAGCCGACCACGGATCCAACTGAGGACCCGAAGGACCCGACGGAGGATCCTAAGGATCCAACCGACAAGCCGACCACGGACCCAACCGAGGATCCTAAGGACCCAACCGGCGAGCCAACTACGGACCCGACCGACGAACCGACTGGCAAGCCAACCGTTGATCCGAGCGAAGGCCCGTCCGAGGATCCTAAGGACCCGACGGAAGACCCGAAGGACCCAACCGACAAGCCGACCACGGACCCAACCGAGGACCCGACTGACGAACCAAACCCAGGTAAGCCAGACGAACCTCAGGATCCGGAGCCAGGCAAGCCAAATGACCCGAAGGACCCAGAAGACCCGAGTGGCTCGAGCATCTCGGATGGTTTGGTACCGATTATCGGCGGCCTGATTGGCGGCGGAATCTTGGGCTCCAGCGTCAACGATCACCACACCCCAGGTGGTTCGCCAGATGCCAAGCCAAAGGTTCCGACCGCACCTCAGCCTAAGCTTGGTGAGGATGAGCCGAAGATCAGCGGCAAGGTTGAGCTGAATGAGCAGGGCCAGCAGACCAATGGTCAGACCAACCAGTCCAACCCGAGCTACGGCGATGCACCGCGGAGCAACTCCACGACCTCTAGCCAGAGCGGCTCTAAGAGCACCTCTGGTTCGACGTCGAGCAACCGCGCACTGGCTGATACCGGTGCCAATGTCCTCGGAATCGTGGGCGTGGGTATTGCACTCATCATCGGTTCCACGCTGTTGCTGCGTCGTGAGCGCCGTAATGACTAATCATTCGGCCTAGCGCCCAGCGCCTGCTAAAGACGGCAGTCACCTTATTGAAAGGTGGCTGCCGTCTTTGCTTTCTAACGACTGGCCAAGGCGTGCCTGTGGGCAGGCCAGAACAGAAGCCTAAGTGATTGCCCTCAACTCTCCCTTCGCGCTCACGGGGAGCAGGCGTGGGGTGGCCTCGCGTGACGCCGGTGAGCGCGAAGGGCGAGGGAGGAGGTGTGTGGGAGGCGGGAGGAGGGGAGAGTCGGAAGGCGAGAAAGGCGGGGTGCGAGAGTGGAAGTCTTGAGGCGGGGGCTGAAAGAGGCCAGTGGCCACACGTTCAAGACAAGGATGAGGGCATGAGTAAACCCCAGTGAGGAGGTCCTCACTGGGGTTTAAACGGGGTAGAGGCGACTAGATGTCGAAGGCCTCCTCGAGCAGGTTCTTCTGCTCAATCTGGTGCACCTTGGCGTTACCGGTGGCAGTCGAGGACTGTGCACGACGGGAAACGCGAACCAGCTCCGGCATATCCGGAATCAGGGTGCGCAGGTGCTCGTTGTAGAACGGCCATGGGCCCTGGTTGGCCGGCTCGTCCTGAACGAAGCGGACCTGGGTGGCGTTCGGGTAAGCCTCGAATGCCTCGCGCAGGCGGTTGAAAGGAATCGGGTGGAGCATTTCCACGCGGACGATGGCGATGTCATCGCGGCCATCGGCCTCGCGCTTCTTCTCCAGATCCCAGTACAGCTTGCCGGAGACCAGCATGATGGTCTTGACCTTGTCGGTATCGCCGACCTTCTTGCCGTTGACATCAACGAAGTTCGGGTCATTGATAACGGACTGGAAGCGCTTGACCTCGGTGAAGTCTTCCACGGCGGAGGTAGCTGCCTTGTTGCGCAGCATGGACTTCGGGGTGAAGACGACCAGCGGGCGCTTCATCTCACCGAGTGCCTGGCGGCGCAGTAGGTGGAAGTGGTTAGCCGGGGTGGAAGGCTGAGCCACGGTCATGGAACCCTCAGCGCACAGCTGCAGGTAGCGCTCGATGCGGGCGGAGGAGTGGTCCGGGCCCTGGCCCTCGTAGCCGTGTGGCAGGAGGAGTACCAGGCTGGACAGCTGGCCCCACTTCGCCTCACCGGAGGAGATGTACTCGTCGATGATGGTCTGGGCGCCGTTGGCGAAGTCACCGAACTGTGCCTCCCATGCCACGAGGGCGTCTGGGTTGCCCACGGTGTAGCCGTACTCGAAGCCCATGCCGGCGAACTCGGTCAGCGCGGAGTTATAAACCATGAACTTGCCGCCGTTGCCCTTGGAGGTGGCGATGGCGTGCATCGGGTTGTACTCGTTGCCGTTGCGCGGGTCGAAGGTGACGGCGTGGCGCTGGGTGAAGGTACCGCGACGGGAATCCTCACCAGCCAGGCGGACAACCTTGCCCTCGCCGGCCAGGGAACCGAAGGCGATGAGCTCGCCCCAGCCCCAGTCGATGCCGCCCTCACGGGAGGACTTCTCGCGCTCCTTGGCTACCTTGCCCACGCGCTTGTGGTACTCAAAGTCCTCTGGTGGGTTGCCATAAGCGGCACCCAGCTCGGCGAGCTCCTCGGCGGTAATGGAGGTATCCAGGCCGCGGGTGAGCTCCTGGGAGGAGGTGATGCCGGTCTGCTCCTTCGGGCGAGCCTTGCCGGCTTCCTTGTGCTCAGCAAAGACGGATTCCATCTGGTCGTGGAAGTCGCGAGCGGCTGCCTCGGCATCCTCGGCGGAAAGGTCACCACGGCCGATGAGGTCGTTGGTGTAGTGCTCGCGCACTGCCTTGTGCTCGTCGATGACGGAGTAGAGCTCCGGCTGAGTCATGGATGGGTCATCGGCCTCGTTGTGACCGCGCAGGCGGTAGACCATGAGGTCAATGAAGACGTCCTTGCCAAACTGGCGGCGGTACTCGGCTGCCATTTGGCCAACCCAGACAACTGCCTCTGGGTCATCACCGTTGACGTGGAAGACTGGGCAGTCGAAGCCCTTGGCCAGGTCGGTGGCGTAGTGGGTGGAACGGCCGGAGTCCGGGGTGGTGGTGAAGCCCACCTGGTTGTTGACCACAATGTGGACGGTGCCGCCGTTGGTGTAACCGCGCAGCTGGGACAGGTTGATGGTTTCCTGAACAATACCCAGGCCGGTGAAGGAAGCATCACCATGGAGCATGACTGGAACAACGGTGTGGCCCTCTGGGCCCTTGTCCAAGATGTCCTGCTTAGCGCGGGCGATGCCCTCCATGACCGGATCGACGGCCTCGAGGTGGGATGGGTTGGCGGCGAGGGTGACCTTGATTTCGCCATCGCCAAACATCTGCAGGTGGTGGCCCTCGGAGCCCAGGTGGTACTTCACGTCACCGGAGCCGCCGAGCTGGCCGCCCTTGTAGTTGCCGTCGAACTCGCCGAAGATATCGGCCAGTGGCTTGCCCACGATATTGAACAGGACGTTGAGGCGGCCGCGGTGCGGCATGCCGATGACGACCTCGTCCAGATCCTGGCCGGCGGCGGTATCGATGATGGAATCCAGCAGCGGGATGAGGGTCTCGGCGCCCTCGAGGGAGAAGCGCTTCTGGCCCACGTACTTGGTCTGCAGGAAGTTCTCGAATGCTTCTGCGGCATTGACCTTTTGGAGGATGTACTTCTGCTCCGCGTTGGTCGGCTTCGGCATGCCTGCCTCCAGGCGGTCCTGCAGCCAGCCGCGCTCATCGCGGTCCAGGATGTGGGTGTATTCGGAGCCGACCTTCAGGGTGTAGGCGGCGCGCAGGCGGGACAGCACCTCGCGCAGGGTCATCTGCTCCTTGCCGCCAAAGCCACCGACGTTGAAGGTGCGGTCCAGATCCCAAATGGTCAGGCCGTGGGTCGCGATGTCGAGGTCGCGGTGGTCCGGGTTAGGCAGGCCCGGCTGTACCCAGCCCAGCGGGTTGGTATCGGCCAGCAGGTGGCCGCGGGAGCGGTAAGACTCGATGAGCTGCATGACGCGGGTGTTCTTGTCCACGCCGGAGTTCGGCACGTCCTGTGCCCAACGCAACGGCTCATAAGGCACGCCCATGGAGGAGAAGAGGTCGTCCCAAAAGGCGCCGTCGACAAGCAGCTGGCCAATGGTGCGCAAGAATTCGCCGGACTCTGCACCCTGGATGACGCGGTGGTCATAGGTGGAGGTCAGGGTAACCAGGCGGCCGACGCCCAAGTCTGCCAAGCGGTCCGCGGAAGCGCCAGCGAACTCGGCCGGGTAATCCATGGAGCCCACGCCGATGATGGAGCCGGCGCCCTTAGTCAGGCGGGCGATGGAGTGGCGGGTGCCGATGCCGCCTGGGTTGGTGAGGTTAATGGTCACACCAGAGAAGTCATCCATGGTGAGCTTGTTCTTGCGAGAACGGGTAACGATGTCCTCGTAGGCCTCAACAAACTCGGAGAAGGACTTGCTCTCGCACTCCTTGATGGCGGCGACGACCAACGCGCGGGAGCCATCCTTCTGCGGCAGGTCAATGGCCAGACCCAGGTTAATGTGCTCCGGCTGGATGACATAAGGCTTGCCATCCTTTTCCTCGTAGCGCACGTTCATGTCAGGGTGCAGCTGTACGGCCTTAACCATGGCGTAGCCGATGATGTGGGTAAAGGAGATCTTGCCACCGCGAGTGCGCTTGAGGTGGTCATTGATCATGGAGCGGTTTTCCCACATGAGCTTGACCGGCATATCGCGCACGGTGGTAGCCGTAGGAATCTCCAGGGATTCTTCCATGTTCTTCGCAATGGCCTTGAACATGCCCTTGAGCTGGCGCTCCTCGCCGCCCTTATAATCCGCGATGCGGTCGAGCGGGGACTCGGACTTCTTCACGGACTGCTTGGCCTTAGCGGACTTTTCCTGCGCCTTGGCCACGGACTTATCCACGTTAGTCTCGCGGGCCTCCTGCTTGCGGGCGGTAGTAGTACCCTCAGTCTTCTTTGCGGCAGGCTTAGACGGCTTCGCGGCCTCCTTGGCTGGTGCCTTAGACGTAGGCGCGCCGTTGGTCTCGAAGTAGTCGCGCCACTCCTTATCTACGGAGCTAGGGTCCTTGGAGTACTGCTGGAACTGCTCGTCTATCAGCCACGCATTGGGGCCGAAGATATTCGATGTGCTCACGGCAGGTATTCGCCTCATTTCTCTGCTTTAAAATGGTCGTTTATTCGACTTTAGTGCGGCCTTTGCACGAGTGCATGCGTCACTCGCCAAAGAGTCTGCCTACATGATACGGGTCATACCCCTAAACTCACTATGTTAGGGGTATCAATAGCCCCGCTTAGTGGTTTCCGGCTACCCCTAGGCTTGGGTAAGGGGAGAAAGCTGCTCGCTGGCGTGCTCGATGACCTGTTTGGCCAGCTTGCGGTTGGCGGTGGTGCCCAGCACGGCGCCGATGCCCATGGGCATGAGCTTGCTGATCCACGCCCACTTCAGGCGCTTGGTGATCTGCTTGGTAAAAAGCTTGGTCAGGCGGCCGTTGATGCCAGACAGCGTCGGGCCGGAGAAGCGGGAGAGGCTAGCGGCCGAGCGCATGCCCGCCACGCTATTGAGATCGCCCACAAAGGTATCCACCAAAGCGGACCCCTTCGAACCGGTCAGCACCAAAAGTACAAGGGCGCGGCGGCGCTCGGGGGACTTGATGTCATCGCCACGCAGGTAGGCCGAAGCCAAGATGTACCACGCGGCCGCCTCCAAGAAGACTACGGATTCGCCGGCGATGGTAGCTGCGCCGGTTACCAAACCGACACCAGGGATGGCAGCGGAAGCGCCCGCGGCCGCACCGGTGCCGGAGGTGATATTGAGGAAGTGCTTGTCAATGAGTTCTTGCAGCTGCTGCGGGCTTGCGTCCTTATTGCGCTTTTTCAGGTTCTCGACGTACTTGATGATGACACCGGACTGCACGGCCACTGCGCGGTCCAGGGAATTGAGGAGCGCGGAGGTAAAGCGGTTGGTATCTTCCGGATCGATGTCATAGGTATCGACGGTGTCGACCTCGGTGGAGTTGTCCTTTTTGTCTTTAGTAAAGAAACCCATGTGTCCTTCTCTTTCGCTAAAACTTATCTGCGTCCAGCATAGTAAAGGCTCTGTTAATACACCGCCGCGCCGCAAAGAGATCGCCGAGGGCGTGCAAGCAACCTAAGCTAGAGGGCATGGTTACGCCGCACGAGAACTACCGCGCCTCCGGGGATTTCCCTCCGGAGGAGTCTTCCGCGGCGGCGCGCCTGAAAGCGGAGCAGGCCCACGAACGCGCCCGCCGCGCGCACGAAGAGGCCCAAAACGCCCTGGCAGATGAGCTCACCGTCCGCACTACCTCCGGGTGGGTGCGCGGCGTTATAGAGGAGGACCTGCGCACCGATCGCCCCATTAGCGCCGGGCCGGTGCTCACTTGGCGCGGCATCCCCTTTGGCGATACCACCGCCGGGGACAACCGCTTCCGCGCCCCGCAGCCCGCACCGGCTTGGGAGGGCGTGCGCGATTGCAGCCAATTCGGCCCACCAGCCCCGCAGCCCACGTACTCCTGGACCGACCGCATTATCGGCTCCGAGGACTGCCTGCACCTCGACATCGTGCGCCCGCGCACCGAAGAAAAACTTCCCGTGGTGGTCTACCTGCACGGTGGCAGCTTCATTATGGGCTCGTCCCACATGCTCATGCTCCGCGGCTTTGAGCTGGCCACCCGCATGGACGTGGTCTACGTATCAATTAACTTCCGCCTTAACTCCCTGGGCTATTTGGATCTGCGCAGCCTGGGCGGGGACTGCAGCGCTAACCCGGCGGTGGCCGATCAGATCCTGGCGTTGCAGTGGGTGCGCGACAATATTGCGGCCTTTGGCGGCGATCCTGATTCCGTCACCCTCATGGGCGAATCGGCCGGGGGCGCGGCGGTTCTCACCCTCATGACGAGCCCGGCCGCGGAAGGCCTCTTCCACCGTGCCATTGCCCAGTCCCCGCCGATTGCGATGATCCATTCCCGCGCCCAGTCCACCTTGTGGGCGCGCGAGTTAGTCCACCGCCTGGCCTTGCCCCGGCGCACCTCGGTGGAGGATCTGCGCCAGGAAAACTTTGCCGATCTGGTGCGCTCGGGCCAATCCATGATGTGGCGGGCCGGCGAGCTCATTCACCTCAATTCCTGCTACGCGCCCACGGTGGATGATGAGCTCATTCCGGAACACCCCATAGCTGCCTTTGAAAATGGGCACCAGCACCAGGTTCCGCTGCTCATCGGCACGAACTCGGACGAGGCTAGCTTTGGTAAATTCCTCTTCCAGCGTCAAAGCTCCCGCGAGCGCGCCGCCTTGCGCCTTCTGGCTTCCTTCGATCCCCAGCACGCCCCCGAAGTCGTCGCCGCCTATGACGGCGCGGTGGCCCGGGAGGACTTTGCGCACCTGCTTGCCGACGCCCTCTTTTGGGCCCCCTCCACCCGCATCGCCACCGCCCATGCGCAGGTGGCACCAACGTGGATGTATCGCTTCGACTTCGCCTCTGCCGTGCTCAAGTGGCTGGGCCTAGGTGCCATGCATTCGATGGAGCTCGGCAATGTCTTCGGTGACCCTTATTCCTCGCGCGCATCTTTCCTTACCAATTGGGGATCGCGCGCGGAGATGGAGGAACTCACCGCCACCATGCAGCAACACTGGTCTGCCTTCATCCATGGCGGCCGTCCGGAGATGAGTTGGCCGCGCTACGGATCCACTCAGCGCGCCACCATGATCTTCGATGCCGAGGCCTATATTGAGCACGCGCCGCACGAGCTCAAGCGGCAAGCCTGGGAGGGCTACCGCATGTTGGAGTGGGGAAGCGGGCGCCCGGAGCTGGTGAGATCTTTAGGCTTCCAACCATCCGGGTGGGAATAACGGTAGACTCCACAGTGACCGCGGGCGGCGGCTTGCCTACCGTGGGAACCTCTGCTTCCGAAGGATGGATTTTAAACCACCATGAGCTTTTTCGAAGATATTGCTTCTGCATTGGATGCCGAGGGCATCGAGTCCCGCGTCAATGATGACGTCATGTTTGTTCCGATCACCTCTGATCTGGAAATCCAATTTATTGAAATCGATCCGCTTCTTCCCGCCGCGAATGTCTACATTGCCGCGGCAGATGTCGATGAAGACGATGAGGAATTCGAGGCAGTCCTCGTCTCCGTTGCCTTCTCGGTAGACGATGCCGTGGAGGCGGTATCCCGCCACATCGCCACCGACCAGGTCGTTACCGTCCTGCGGGACCTGCTGGAGGGCACCGATGAGCGCATCGCGGAATTAGAATTTGCCCAAGATGAGCTCAACCCGCACCTCGTCGTGGCTGAAGTGGCCAACGACTCGGAGCTGCGCGTGCTTGTGGAAACCATCGACGGCGTCCCGTCCGCCATCGTGCGCTTCCTTGCCTTCGACTTCGACGAAGACGATCTTGACGACATGGAGGATGAGGCAGTCGCCCTCGCGTGGGAAGTGGACGAAGAGGATGAGGACCTCGATGAGGCTGACCGCCTCGCCCTCTTTGATAACGCCGAGTTTGATGACGTTCCCATTGTGGAGGTTCCGGCCGAGGCCCTCGAGCTCGGCACCTACACCGACTTCGATCGCCTCTTCGATGTCCTAGGCCTCGTCTCCGAGCAGGCCCTGGACTGGGAAGCACAGCTCGTTTCCTTCGATGACGAAGACTACGAAGAACCTGACGTCTACGACATCTTCGGCGAAGACGACGAGGACGAAGACGAGGACTTCTTCGACGGCGACGATGCCGACCTGGACGACGAATCCGCCGCCCCCGCAGCCGACGAAAAATAATCCCCGCCTCCCCATAGCCCAGCCCCGCCGCCTTCCGCGGCCGGGCTGGGCCTTTCCCGTTTTAGGGGCCCTTTTGTGTTGCTACTTTCGCGCGCCGCCAATTAGGCTTTAGGGCGTCCCCAGCCTGCAGCTGGAAATCCGCCCTAAACCTAGCTCTGTGAGGAGGAGAAGACCATGGCGATGACCCGCGATACCACGTGGCGCTACGTCCTTGTTGTAGTAGCCGTGGCACTCTCGCTTGCCGCGTGGTTTTGCACCGTCTTTGGGGTGTACTCCACGGTAAATATGACTTTCGAGTCCTACCTGACCGCCAGCGTCTGGGTTCTCCTCCTAGCGGCCGCGGTGCTGCTATATACCTCGCAGCATGGGCTGGTGCCTAACTGCATCCTCCTGTATCCGATCTTCGGCGCCTCCATCAACCTGCTGTTGGGCTCGTTGACGGTGCGCACGCAGGTGCCGATGTTCTTCGATGCTGTCGGCACCGCCATCGTCGCCATCATCGCCGGTCCCGTGCTCGGCATGGCCACGGGGCTTACCACCACCGTATTGGGCGGAGCGTACTTTGCCTATAATCTCGCCTTTGCGCCCGTAGGTATCTTTATCGGTGCCGCAGTAGGCCTGCTGGCTCGCCGCGGGGTATTCAACAAGCTGTCCTGGATCATTTTCTCCGGCCTCGGAATAGGCATCGGCTCCGGCGTGATGAGCGTGTACGTACTCATCTTTTCCTTCAGTGGTCACCCACGCAAGGGGCCACAAAACCTCACCAAGTTCTACGAGATGATTTTCCAAGACGAGCGCCTGGCCATCATCTTGCAGGGCCTTACCTCGGACATTTTGGATAAGGTCTTTACCGTCCTCATCGCCTGCTTGGTCCTGCGCTTTATGCCAAAGGTAATTGCCCGGCACTACACGGTGACCTTCAACCACGAGGTGATGAGGAAGGTGCTCCACGCGCCTGACCCGCATGCAGAGTCAGACGCATCTGCGCAGTCAACACAACAGCGCGCGACCGCCTAGGCGGCTTGGCTGAAGCCGGCGAAGAGCGACTCGGGGGAGTGGACCGGCTGATAGGAGCTATCCACGAGCCACACATAAGTGGCATTCGGGCCACGGGAGACCTCGTGGACTGCACCTACCATCTCTGCCGGCACGAGCGTGCGCACCCAGCCCTCGGCCACGGCCGGATCTACCGGCTGACCAAAGTTCTCGGTAATGCGGATGGTAATCAGATACGCCGGAATGCGGTCTTGCCCAAAGCCGCGCACGCGGGCCTTCACGCGCGCACCCACGCGGTGGCGGGTAATGCTCATGCAATACTCTCCGCCCGGTCCACCGGCGGGCGTCGGCAGTTGCTTTATCGGTGGGCGCCAGGTGGGAGTGGGGCGCGCCAGGGAGCGCGGATGGTGCATGATGGCAGCGATGGAATTGATGGTGTCATATTCGTGGTAGAGCAAGTCCGCCGCAATCTCGGAAGCGGACTGGGGTAGGTTCATTGCGGTGGGCTGGGGAAACTTCTTTTGTACGTTGTGCATGGCCATCACACTAGAACCCAACGCGGACACAACCCCACCACAAACAAACGTTTGTTCGAACATAAACCGCAAATGGCTTTCCCTGACACCAAGGATTAGAGTTGCAGCCGATATGATGAATACACGCAGTGGGGAAGTAGAACACGAGGAAGCGCCCAAGATTCCGCGCGAAATCTGGGTCATGGTTACCGCCGCCTTTATTATCGCTTTGGGCTATGGCCTCATCGCCCCGCTGCTTCCGCAGTTCGTGGTGAGCTTCGATGTCTCCATGGCTGCCGCGGGCCTTGTGGTCTCCATCTTCGCCGCTTCGCGCCTTATCTTCGCGCCCATGTCCGGCACGCTTGTGGATCGCGTCGGCTCGCGCCGCGTTTATCTCATCGGGCTCATGACCGTCGCGGTGACCACGGGCCTAGTCTCCATCGCCCAAAGCTATTGGCACACCGTGGCCCTGCGCGCCCTAGCCGGCATTGGCTCGACCATGTTCACCGTCTCCGCCATGGGTCTGATCGTGCGCATGTCCCCGCCGACGATTCGCGGCAAGTGCTCTGCCACCTACGCCACTGCCTTCCTGCTCGGTAACGTCGCCGGCCCCGTTCTTGGTGCCAGCTTGTCCTTCCTGGGGTTCCGCTGGCCATTTTTCATCTACGGCGTGGGCGTGGCGCTGGCCGCGTTCGTCGTCTGGTGGCAAATGCCCCGCGTCAACCACAAACAAGCCAGCAAGGATAAGCTGCCACCCATGCGCCTGCAGGAGGCCTGGGGCGATACCGCCTATCGCGCGGTGCTGACCTCCAACTTCGCCCATAGCTGGATCAACATGGGCGTGCGCGTATCTGTCCTGCCGCTTTTTGCCGCGTCCATCTTCCACAATGGCGCGGCCGCCTCCGGCCTGGCGCTCGCAGTCTTTGCGGCCGGCAACGCTATCGTGTTGCAGTTCTCCGGCAAGTGGTCCGATATCCACGGCCGCAAACCACTTATCCTCATCGGCCTCGTTGGCTCCGCCATCTTCATGGTGCTTATGGGCATGGCCACCAGCGTGTGGTTCCTCTTGCTCGTCTCCGCCTTCGCCGGCGCCTCTTCCGGGTTAATCAACCCCTCCCAGCAGGCCGCGGTGGGCGACATCGTGGGCAATGACCGCTCCGGCGGCAAGGTGCTTTCCACCTTCCAGATGGCCGGAGACTTCGGCCAAATCTTGGGACCTATGCTCATTGGCCTGCTTGCCGACGCCTCCGGCTTCCCCCTCGCCTTCACCGTCTGCGGTGCCATCGCCTTCATCGGCATCATTGCCTGGGCATTCGGCCGCGACCCGCACGCCGGGGTGGGGAACAAGCCGAAGCGAGTGCCGCAGGGGAAGTAGGCACTTATTCTCGGCTAGAGAATTTCAGCCAATTGGGAAACGCAAAGGTAAACGAAGGCAACGGAGATTACCGCCATCAAGGTGTTGACGATCCAGCCGTTTCTCCATTGTTTCGGGGTGTGTTTGGTATTCAGCAGGACCAAGAGGGTAAGGCCTAAGAACGGCATAAACAATGCGCCCAGGACGCCGTAGGCGATGATGAGTCCGGTTGGCTTTCCAAGGAGCAAAAGCAGCATTGGTGGGAAAGTTAGCCAGATGAGGTAAGCGCGGTAATACTTTCCACCAGTACTGGTCCGGGGATCGCCTTGCGGGATCTTTTTGAGGTGACCGATGTAGTCGGCAAACATCAGGGATACACCGTTCCAAACACCAAGGCAGGAAGAGAACGCGGCGGAGAAGAACCCGACGATGAACAACTTAGACATGAACGTTCCGTAGCGGTCCTCGAGAACGTCCGCCATATCAACGAGACCCTGATCATTATCGGAGACCGCGACGTTGGCGCTGTAGAGGAGTTCAGCACCCAGCGCGAGTGTGGCTAACACAAAAATTCCGGTAACTGCGTATGCCACCGCATTGTCCATACGCATGACCTGCATCCATTTCGGTGTGTACCATTCCTTTTCTCGCAGCCAGTAGCCATAAGCGGCAAGCGTGATTGTGCCGCCCACTCCGCCGGCGATGGACAACACGTAGACGAAGGAGCCATCCGGAATCTGCGGTACCAAACCGCCGATAACTTCGGGAAGGTTCGGGGCCGTAATGGCTGCGATACCCACCACGGTGACAAACATGATTCCGACCAAGATGGCTGATAGCTTCTCGAAAAGCTGATACCGCCCAAGCCAAGTTAGAGTAAAGCAGGATATTCCGGCAATAATTGCCCACATTTCTAGGCTGGTACCTGGGAAAAGAGCGCTAAGAGCGAGACCAGCGCCGGACATCGATGCAGCACCGTAGACAAGACCCCAAATAACGATATAAGGGGCAAAATACCAGGAAGTCCACCGTCCCAACTCGCGCCAGCCATGGAACATCGTGTTTCCGGTAGCAAGGCTATACCGACCGACGCCTTCGACCAGCACAATTTTCATAATTGTTCCGATAATGACCGCCCAAAGGAGTGCGTAGCCATAGCGTTGACCGGCAATCATGGTGGCAACTAGGTCGGCTGCGCCGACGCCTGTTGCGGCCGCAACTAGCCCCGGACCGACCAGGGTCCATTTCACTCTTGTCTGGTCGGTTGATTCTGTGTCGTGCTTGCCCCCTGCAGGCCGGGCGGAATTCGATTCGCTGGTCTGGCTCATAGCACCCTCTCGATTGATTGTGTTTCTAATCACTATAGGGAGAGTGCTGTCTAGTATCAGGAAAACGAGGAATTCAATTCCTCGAGCGGAGATTTAAGCCACCGTTCTTCCCGCAGCATAGAGAGCCTTGGGCATTGACCTCTGGAGCTTCCACTCAAATTGAATTGGCTTTTCTCCATGGTGGGAAACATAATCCACTGCACCGAGGTAGGTATATGCGCTCGCTGTCCCTACTTTGTTTTTCTTGGTAAAGCGCGAGGCAATGAGAATTTTTCCATCTCGCTCCTGATGGCCGATATATCGCCTAGCCGCCTTTGATTTCAAAGTCGTTGTCGATTGAGATTCCCAGTGCAACAGATCGGGTGCTATTGGATAGTCTCGGTAATTCGTGGAGGCACTGACTTGCTCGTCCTTTTGAAACGTCACCAAGAAAAGATCAGTGTTGATATCGGGAAAATATTTCACACCTTCGCGTGGCAGGTTTACAAGCTGGTGAAGGCTTCCCGACTCTAAAGCACCAATAAGCTCGGCCAACGAGTAATCCGCATGCGTCTCCAAAACTGAACTATCGCTATGTTGTGGAACGATGCGTGAGGAGTCACTGCTCAGTCGCATAACCTGCTCCAATTCCCAAGCAACTTGTGGATGCTGGCGCAAAATCGTCAAGGCCGCGTCATAGGATCCAGGGTGCGGAGAATTTGAGTTTGCCCAGAATCCGAGTACGAGCATTCGGGTGAAGGCCTGGTCGGACGGCTCCATGTCGGCGTAGTGAAGACTTGGGGTGGAAAGGATGCGCAGATAGGCATCGATTCGGTGTGGATCGTTGACGTGAAGGAAGACTCGAATTCTGTTAAGTAGAAATGATTCGGTCTCATCGGCCTTTTGCTCTAGTAGGCCTTCTTCTCGAAGAAGCCGTGTCCACGAATATTTCGACGGGCGGTAGATATCCTCTAGTTGCAGGTTAGAATCCTCAAGGAACTCTTTGAGATTCGTGGTTCGAATTTCAGAGAGCAATGCACGCACTTTCCGTAAGGAATTTCGTGAGACCTTCTTAACGTTTCGGAGAACTTGCTCGGTCGTCGATTGATCGAATTGAATATGCGAACCCGGTGGGGTGGTGGGGAAGCCCTGCTCAATTTCTTCAGCTAAGCGCTTGCCCCGCTTCCGGGTTAAGGCATGGAATTTTCGCTCAAAATCAAAATCGACGTGCTGCTGTCCAATGAAATCGAGAATGACGCAGGAGTCCTTGCCTGGAGATAGACGAAGACCACGACCCAGTTGTTGTAGAAAGACCACAGGGCTTTGTGTCGGGCGGAGCAAAAGAAGGGTGTTAACAGAAGGAATATCAACGCCCTCATTAAATATATCTACAGAGAACAGGACTTTGACGTCGCCAGTCTCCAGATCTTTGATGGCCCGAGCACGCTCGGTGGCGGTGAGATCGCTTGTGACAGCTCGCGCTGGGATTCCAAATTGCTGGAATTGCCGCGCCATATATTCTGCGTGGGCAATCGTGACGCAAAAGCCGATAGCTTTCATCTCTGAGAGATCGAAGATGCGTCGGTTTAGCTCGTTAACAATGAAGCGGGTGCGCTTTTCTCCCGCTTTGATGTAGAACTCGGAGAGCTCTTCGGTGTTGTAGTCCTTTTTGCCTCGGCTCCATGTCAATGAGGAAAGGTCCGTTCCGTCGGCAATCCCGTAGTAATGCATGGGGACTAAAAGCTGTAGACGCAATGCATCCCACAAACGAAGTTCATGAGCTACGCGATAGTCAAAGTATTTCTGGACGTTTTCTCCATCACCACGTTCTGGTGTTGCCGTTAAACCCAGGAGCTCTTGTGGCTGGAGGTGGTCCAAAAGTGCTTTATAAGTGGGGGCTTGTGCGTGATGAAACTCGTCGATTATTACGACATCAAAATGGTTGCTACTTAGGTTTTGTAAACGGGAAGCGCTGAGAGATTGCACGCTGGCGAACACATAGTCCCAGCGGCGAGGCTGAGCGCCGTCGACTAGCAGCTCGCCAAAGTCCGCATCTTTAAGCACTTCCTGGAATGTCCGGCGGGCTTGTTGAAGAATTTCTTTCCGGTGTGCAACGAAAAGCAGCCGAGGGCGTCGCTTCCATTGTTCGCATAGGTTCCGGTAATCCAATGCGGCAACTACCGTCTTTCCTGTTCCTGTAGCAGCAACCAGGAGGTTCCTATGTCGATCTTTTACCTCACGCTCTGAGCGTAGCGCCTCGAGCATCTCTTCTTGGTAGGGGTAAGGAGTTACCTCAAGGCCAGATAACTCCAGTTGGCGAAGCGCCCCGGAGTTTTCGCCACCCTTGGCGACGCGAAGAGACCGCTCGAGTCTCTCCATGTCGCGATTAGGGTCGAAGGTCTTGAAATGACTGTCGTGCCAGTAGCTATCGAAAGTCTTGATGAACTTATCGATTACTTCAGGAGTCGCGGTATTGGACCCGCGGACATTCCACTCCCAACCATCGACGAGAGCAGATCGGGAAAGGTTGGAACTGCCGATAAAGGCAGTATCGAACCCGGATTTTCGGCGGAACAGCCAAGCTTTGGCATGAAGGCGAGTGGATTTGTGCTCATAGCAAATCTTTACTTCGGCCTGATATTTCTCAACCAATCGCTTGAGCGCTGCTGCGTCGGATGCACCGCAGTAGGTAGAAGTGAGTAGCCGGAAAGGGATCTCGTTATCGCGAAGGTACTCGAGTTGTCTATCAAGAACGCTGATGCCGGAGTTCTTGATGAACGCACAGAGCAGATCAACCGAATCAGCAGTTTTGATTTCTCTCTCGATTTCGCTGGTTAAACTAGATTCTCCTTGGGCGTTAGTGAATAGTGCACTCTTGGTGAGTGAAACATCCGGAAGCAGGGGAGGGTCCGCCAATCCGGAGTTGTATACGGCGTAGAGGAGTTCTTCGGAATCAATCTCTTCATCTTCACCCAGTAGAAGCGCGATGTTGTTGATTAGGGCAACCCGGTCTTCGGGTGACTTTAAACCGTATAGCCGTCGCTCTAGAAGTGAACCAATGTGTTGTGAAACCGCCGAGGTATAGCGGCCATGAGCTTCTTCATCGGAGCTTCTTCCAATACCGAATCCTGCAGCAGGATGTTGGTTTAACGTTTCGTTCATGCGTTCACGGATTCGGGCCGTAATAGGGGTCTCGTAAACGCCGAAAGGTAGGGAAGAGTCAGGGTTAGTACTCATAATGACCAAATTCTAAATGCTACGAAATGCAAATTGGCTGATTCAAGGATTGGCGAAGTAATTTTTCTCCAGGCGGTGTTGCCCTTCAGTGATTTTGAGGCATGGCATTCACTAGAGTTCTTTGGTCTCAATTAAGAAGAGCAATCCCCGCAGTCTAAATTTTTATCCCTGTTGACTGGAGACTGGATTGAGAAGTCCAAAATGGCTACGAGATGAGATTCTTTTGGTCGCCGAAATTGGAATCCGTTTAGGATGGCCGGCTAAAGGACCTAAGGAGGAAATATCTCGGGTTTCCAACCTTCTGGCCAGGGGAGTCATGTGTCAGATGCGAGTTTTTGGTACCGGTGTTCTGGGGACTCGGTACTGTCGTGTTCCGGGTAGTTGGTACCGGGCCGAGGGGTACGTCGGCCCGGGCCGTTAGTCTTAGTCGTCTGGGGTGGTCGGGGCGGTGGCTTTACGCATGTCGAAGTCTCCGATATGGATTCGGTGGCCGTTGTTGAGGCGGCTTACGAGTGAATCGGCTCCGACTCTGTCTGGCAGTGTTTCAACCCAGTAGGCGGCAGCTGATTGGGAAGAGATCAGTGTTGGGAGCCTTCCGTCGCGGTCGAATATGATCTTGGCTAGGTCTTCTTGCCCGCGCTGGTTGATGCTGATGGTCATAAAGTCGTCGATGATAAGGACATCGACGTTGATCAGTTTCCGCATCTTATCGAGGTAGTTTTGGTCAGTCGGTGAGAAGACCGCCAGCATGTCTACAAGTTGATCCAGCCGGTAGTACGCCACGGAATATCCGGCTTTGCATGCGGCGATGCCGATGGCGCAGGCAATGTATGTCTTGCCTGTTCCGGTCGGTGCGAGGATGTGTATGTTGGTCGGGTTTTCCCGCCAGTTGGTTGCTGCGATTCGTTTCAGCTGGCGCATGTTGATACCACGTTGTTCTGCCCGGGTGATTTCAGCCAGGCTTGCATCCGGGTATCGGAATTGTGCCTGGGTGATGGCCTTGGCGATATTGCGCTGTTGGCGTTGTGTGTAGGCTTCTTCGACTGCGGCGAGGAAGATGTCTTCTGGTAGCGCATCCGCATAGGCCTCGTCGTTGACAACCTCGTAGAAGATGTCAGCGAAGGTTGATACACGAAGCTTGCGCATTTTTGCCCGCACAATCTCGTCGTCGATGCTGCTCATGATTTTTCACACTCCTTCTAGTTTTCGTAGTGGTCAGCAGGCCGGATAAAGACGGCATCGGCCACGTCGCCGGTAAGCGGGGTACTTGGGCGTGGTTGGCGCTTGGCCACAGGCTGTGTTTTTGGCCCTGGTTCCCCGGGATGTTGTTGGGCGTGGGCAATGTCAGTCTGGAGGCGTTTGATCACTGCCATCGTTGGGGCCAGCTTCTTGTCCACGACCTGCTGGCAGGCAGGTTCCAGGGTGGCTTTGTTGTGCTTTTTGCCCAGGTTGGCCAACACGTTGCGTGCCTGGATGAGTCCGCGGGGTACGGCGGCACTATTGCGGTCGAGGATCATCGCTATGACTGCGTGCGTTGCTGCCCCAAACGACGAGGCCCAGGCCAAAAGCTCATCACGGGTAAGCGCCTTGTGGCCTTCATCATCGCCACGCGGCCCATGCTGAGGGTTGGTGGAATACCGGTATTTGAATCCGTGAAGGCGCGTGTGTTCAGCAACAAGCTGCTCCCCGTTGAAGACGCTCACCAGTTGCGGGGTGAGCCTGACTGTTACCGACTCTCCTACCAGCTGAAATGGCACTGAGTAGTACTGGTAGTCACAGGTGATGTGCCAGTTGCGATCGACTTTAAGCCGCTTATAAGACACTTCCGTAAACGGCGTCGGCGGAAGATCCCGCATCATTGGTGCCTCTTCTTTATCAAAGCGCATCTGCCGTGTTGAGCCATCAGGCCGCGTCATTGCGCCGTTGATAACAGCAAGACGGCAAGCGATCGCCTCATTAAGCTCATCAAGGTTATAGAAGACCTCGTTGCTAAAGTAACCCAGGATTTTGGTGTAGGCGATTTTCACGGCACGCTCTACCGCTGCCTTGTCACGAGGCCTGCCGGGCCTAGTCGGCACAATCGTGACCCCGTAATAGTCAGCAAACGCTGCGTAGCGGTCAGTGACCATCCGGTATGTAGAGGTCTTCTTCGGCCGATAAGTCGCCGTAGAAGCATTATCTGGCACGATGATTGCTGGTACTTTGCCAAGATAATTCAACGCCTTAACATGGCACTCAATCCACGCCGACATCTTCTCATTCGCAGCAGCAGTAACGTACATCAGCCCTGAGTACGGGCTGACCGAGACAAACAATGACGCCTTGAACACGGTATCACCACTGGCCTGATCTACTACAGGCACTTTGTCACCGGCCCAGTCGACATAAAGCTCTTGCCCTGGCTCATGGGTGATAACTTCGACGAGATCGTTGGCACGCAGAAACTCATTGAGCCCACTGCAGAACTGGGAGTACTGGTACTTTGTCTTATCCGTCGGACAAGGCTTCGACACGTAGTCCATCCACAGCTTATGCCTGGTCACATGCTTCGTACCTTTCAGCTTGCGTGCAAGAGCATGAAAATCAGGCTGGTCGTAGGGCAACGACCGCTTACTCCGGCCATCACTGAATCGATCATCGAACCATCCCGGTGGGAGCTGACGGAAACGCTCTGGAGTTAGTGCCTCATCGTTGATGACTTTCTTTGCTCGGGATACTTCTCGTCGTGAACATCCCAATGCATGTGTGATCTGCGCGTAGCTAGCACCATCAAGGCACATCGCGATGATCTGTTTGAAGTTAGCCACAAGGACCGGCTCCTTCCAAGTAGAAGTTGACGCAACACCAGCGGATTGTGGTGTCGCCAACATCAACTATGAAAGAAAACCCCTTGCAGTACCGGGTACGCGGAACACCGGTACCAACTACGCAGACTCGCGGTACCAACTACCCCAAATCGACATCATGTATGGAGATGAGTTCCAGCCAGGTCCTAAATTTAGGAATGTCAACGGCGTGAGCCGAAAATACTTTGATCTCTACTCGGCGCGACCCTCCTATGAAGGGCAAACGACAAACGGAGGCAAGGCAACGCAGGAAATCGCAGCGTTGGCGGAATCCGATCCGCAATTGGTAGTGCGTTTGGCGGAGGATATCCGCCGCATGCTGGCAGAAGGAAAATACGAAAGGAAGAATCTTTCTTTCCTTAGCTGTGACTAGAAGCAATAGCTTCTACTGCCGGGATATCTGCGGGAGCCCACGCCAGGTGTGCGGCCTCTGTGGAGGTAACCCATTTTGTAGCGTCGTGATCGGTCAGGCGTAGGTCGCCGTCGACAAGCGTGCAGTAGAAAGTGGTTAGCTCAATGGTCGCAAATTCGTACTCATAGGTTGTTGTCGTCACTTTCTGGCCGACCTCGGCGATGAGGTTGAGCTCCTCGCGAATTTCGCGAGCTAGAGCTTGCTCAGGGGTTTCGCCAGGCTCGATCTTTCCACCCGGAAATTCCCAGTGGCCTTCCAATGGCTTGCCTGGTTTCTTGCGGCAGGCGAGGAACCGCTCGCCGTCGTGGAAGACGGCGCCAACGACGCGAATGGGGTTAGACATGACTCCATTGTGCCTTGGATCTCGGAAACATCTAGACAGTGAGCTGTTACTTAGATAACATATCCCCAATGTTCGCGTAAGGCTGTCACGCGGGCTTGATTTTTGTATGCAAGCTTGAGGAGACGGTTTTACTGTGACTTCTACCGAATCTGTCTACACCTCGCACCAGAGCCATGACGGGGAAATCCCGCAGCCTGGGGGACGGTGGAAACTCTTTTTATATAGCGCCATCGGCGCGTTCGTATTCTTCCTGCCGGTGACGTATCAGGATAAGCGCTCCATTCCTTTGGACCACATGGTCACCATGGTGCGCGAAGGGATTCCGGCGCTGGTGCCGTGGATTATCTTTGCCCTTGCTGTCTACGGCACGGTGCGCAGCTTTACCACCGGGGCGTTTAAGGAAAGCGCGCTGCAGGCGGTCTTTGCGGTGCTCAACATTGTGGGCGCGGTGGTCTCCTTCCTTATGGTCATCGATGCGCTGCCGTGGGTGTTGGGCGATGAAGACCTAGTGCCGTTCCTGTGGAATTCCATCGCGATTCCGGTTGGGCTCATCGTGCCTATCGGTGGTGCTTTCCTGGCGTTTCTCATTGGCTTTGGCTTGCTGGAATTTGTTGGCGTGCTCATGCAGCCCATCATGCGGCCGCTGTGGAAGACGCCGGGGCGCTCCGCCATTGACGCGGTGGCCTCGTTCGTGGGCTCGTACTCGCTGGGCATTTTGGTGACCGACCGCGTCTACCAAAAGGGCGGCTATACCGGGCGCGAGGCGGCCATTATTGCCACCGGCTTTTCGACGGTCTCTGCGGCCTTCATGGTCATTGTGGCCAAGCAGCTTGACCTGATGAAAATCTGGGGCACCTACTTTATTGTCACGCTCATCGTGACCTTTGTGGTGACGGCCATTACCGTGCGCATTCCGCCGCTACGCACCATTCCAGATGAGTACTTTGCAGAAGCACACCCAGACCCGGAAAAGCCGGTGGAGGGCTCGCGCATCAAGAACGCGTGGCGCGAAGCAATGCTGGCATTGCAGCGCGCGCCGTCCTTGTGGGAGTCCATCTGGGAGAACCTGCGCGATGGCGTGCGCATGGCGGCGGCCATCGTGCCTTCCATCATGTCGGTGGGCCTTATTGGCCTACTGCTTGCGCGCTTTACGCCCATCTTCGAGTGGATTGGCTACCTGTTTTATCCGTTCGCGTGGGTAGTGCAGCTGCCGGAGCCGGTCCAGGCCGGCAAGGGCGCGGCCATGGGTATTGCGGAGATGTTCCTGCCCGCCACCGCAGTGGCAGGCAGCGACAACATGGTGGTCAAGTTCGTCATCGGCGTGGTGGCAGTCTCCGCCATCATCTTCTTCTCCGCGCTGGTGCCGTGCATCTTGGCTACCAAGATTCCGGTGAAGCTCACCCACCTGGTCATCATCTGGTTTGAGCGCGTGGCGCTGACCATCCTCATCGCCACGCCGATTGCCCACCTGCTGTTTTGAGCTAAGCGCTAGGCCCCGAGGTGGGCCGTGACGATGTCATCGATAAGCCGCGCCGCTGCCTTGGCGGTGCGGTTATCTATGTCAAAGGTGGGGTTGAGCTCGACGACGTCCACCAGGGCTAGCTTGCCCGTTCGCGCAATAGCCACGGCCATGGCGCGGATGCGCTCGTAGCTGACGCCTAGCGACGCCGGGGCGGATACGCCCGGCGCGGTGGATGCCGGCAGGACGTCGAGGTCGATGGATAGGTGGACCTTGTCCTTGCCCTCGGTGGCTTGGGCGGCAAGCTCGCCGCATTCGGCCGGGGAGAGGTTGACCAGCTCTTCGTCAAGGGTGATGGCTACGCCGAGGGACTCGGCTTCGTCGAAAAGCACTGCGGTGTTATTGGGGCGGGAGATGCCCAGCACGGTGTAGTCGAAGTCATCGGTGAGCTCCGAAATCTGCTTGAACGGGGTGCCGGAGGTGGCTTGATCGGCGCGGCGCAGATCGAAGTGGGCGTCTAGGTTGATGATCTTGGTGGCGCCCACCGCGCGGTAGAGGCCGCGGTGTGAGCCGAAGGCGGTCTCGTGACCGCCGCCCAGAATGATGGGGAGAGTGCCGGCTTCGACGAGCTCCTGCACCTTATCGGAGAGCGCATCGTGGGCGCCTTCGAGGTCGTCGGCCTGGGTGGTGATCGTGCCGGCGTCGGCAAGCGCATGCGCATGGTGCACTGCCAAGGAACCCAGCGCGGAACGCAGCGCGGCCGGGCCTGCGGCTGCACCCTGGCGGCCGCCATTGCGCAGCACGCCCTCATCGGAGGCAAAGCCCACCAGGGTTACCGGGGCGGGGGAGTCGGTGGACTGATTGATAACGCTATGCCAACGGGCATGTTCTGGTCCCGGGCCATCGGAGCGGCCGGACCATTCGGGGGCGAGGGTGAAAAGTTCAGCTTTTTCAGTGTTCATGGTTTTCGATGTTAGGCGGAAACGACGAGTTCTTCTGGCTCTTCGGTGGGTTCATCCTCATGTGTTACTTCGTGCCGGTTGGTGAGGAAATAAACCGCCGTCATAATGGCGATGAAGGCCACACCCACAACGAGGGAAATGCGGTATTCCTCTTGCCAGACCATGATGCCGAAGGTCATGAGGATAAATGCGATGGACAGGTACTGACCATAGGGCCAGAAGGGAACTTTGTATTTGAGGTTCGCTACGTCTTGTGTGCTCATTCCGCGCCGAGAGTATAGGTGAGCGAGCAGAATCATAAGCCAGACAAACACGGTGGCGAAGGTAGCTAACGAGGCGATGACCTCGAAGACATTCTCCGGCAGGAGGGCATTGAGGATAGTGCCAATGATCATGGTGGCGATGAGGATGATGGTGGTCATTACGGGTACGCCACGCACTACCTTGGACATGAACTTAGGGGCGTGCTTTTGGTGGGCAAGGCCAGTGATGACGCGTCCTGCACCGAAGAGGTCGGCGTTGATGGCCGATAAAGCGGCGGTAATGACCACGAAGTTGAGCAAACCTGCGGCCCAGGAAACGCCAAGGGTATTAAAGATTTGGACGAAGGGGGACTGCTCGCCGGTGATGTCGCGCCATGGGGTGATCATGAGAATGACGGCGATGGCAAGGACATAGAAAAGCAGGATGCGCATGGGCACCGTATTGATTGCTTTGGGGACGGATTTTTCTGGGTGCTGGGCGGCGCTGCCGGCAACACCGATGATTTCGGTGCCGCCAAAGGCAAAGAGGACGAGGATGAAAGAAGCGATCATGCCCGTGGGGCCGTTGGGGAAGAAGCCGCCGTCGTTGACGAGGTTGACGGGGCCGGTGGTGTGGGCATCAGAAAGCCCAAAGGCTAATACCGCAAGGCCGCCGGCAATCATGGCGAGTACGGCGCCGACCTTGATGATGGTAAAGGCAAATTCTAGTTCACCGAAGGCCTTGACGGTGGCGAGGTTTGCGCCGCCCACGATGAGCAAGGTGGCTGCAACCCAAACCCACTGCGAGACGTCTGGGAACCAAAAGCGCATATAAACGCCGATGGCGGTGAGGTCCGCAAGCGCTACGATGACCATCTCAAAGGCGAACATCCAGCCGGTGATGTATCCGGCCCATCCGCCCATGAACATGCGGGCGTAGCCGGCGAAGGAGCCGGTGATGGGGTGGCGAACGGCCATTTCGCCTAGGGCGCGGAGCATGAAATACACCACCGCGCCGGCGAGGAGATAGACGACGAGGACAGAGGGGCCGGCGGCTTGGATGGCGCCGGCTGAACCATAAAACAGTCCGGTGCCGATCGCGGATCCGAGGGCGATGAAGTGCAGGTGCCTGTGTTTAAGGCCGTGTTGGGACATGGCATCTCCTAGCGTATGAAAGGTTTTATGTAGTCTAAGTCTCCATTTGTTAAAAGTGTGGTCTGCAGCATATTTACTTGTCTGGAATTTCAGACTTGGGGTCGTGTGCTGCACTGATAACCGCCGCCATGGTGTTTAAAATTGCCCTCCGTGAGTACCAACAGAGTCCCTGCGGCGCGTCATGCGATGGAGATTCTCAAGCTGTTATCCACCATCGACGTCCCTATATCCGCCGCCCGCATCCAAGGTGAGCTCAACCTGCCGCGCTCATCTACGTACCACCTGCTGGCGGAGATGGTTGATGCTGGTTTTGTAGCCCATTTGCCGGAACACAAGACGTATGGACTGGGCCTGGCGGCGTATTCCATGGCTTCGGCCTATGTAACGCAGCAGCCCTTGGTGCGCATGTCCACTCGGGATTTGGAACAGTGTGCGGCGCTGGTGGGTGGATCGGGGCACCTGTCACGTATGGCAGGCTCGGAAATCTTGTATTTGCAAGAGGTGCGTGCGGTGGGTGCTACCTCCTTGGTCACTGAGGTGGGTGTGCGCCTGCAGGCACATAAAACGGCGTCCGGGCGCGTGATGCTGGCGCATCTGCCTGATGCGGAGGTGCGCGCCGCCTTTGATACTGCGGGAGGTAGCGGCTTTGCTGCATTGAAAAAGCGCTTGAGTTTGGTGGCTGCACGCGGGTGGGATCAAGAGATCGAAGAGATTACTCGCGGTCAGTCCTCTGTAGCGGCGCCCATCCTGGATCACTTGGACCGCCCTGCAGCGGCGGTGGCGGTGACGTATCCGGTTGGGACGCCGGATGTGAAGGTGGACGCCGCTATTCGGGCCTTGCTAGAGGTATCGGACAAGGTCGCGGCCAAAATGTACCGCAATCGCAAAAAGTGAGGTAGCATACATTCATCGCGTTAGGCTGTCGCGCGACACATCACAATTGTTGATCCCTTATTTAGAGGAGTATTTGCCATGCCTAACGCCTACCCAACCACCGTGACCGTAAACGTCGGCGCGCTGAGCATCGAGGATGTTGTTGCCGTTGCCCGCTATGGCGCGCAGGTGGAGATTGCGCCTGAAGCCCTAGAAGAGGTAGCCGCTACCCGCGAGCGCGTGGAAGAACTAGCGCAAGATCCCACCCCGGTCTACGGCATTTCCACCGGCTTTGGCGCGCTTGCTCGCCGCCATATCCCAGAGGAGATGCGCGCCCAGCTGCAGCTTTCCCTGGTGCGTTCGCACGCTGCGGGTACCGGCCCGGAAGTGGAAGAAGAAGTCATCCGCGCACTGATGCTGCTGCGCCTGTCCACCTTGTGCACTGGCCGCACCGGCGTGCGCCCCGTGGTGGTAGAAACCTATGCCAAGGCGCTGAACGCTGGCATCGTTCCGGTGGTGCGCGAGTATGGCTCGCTGGGCTGCTCCGGTGACTTGGCGCCGCTGGCTCACTGCGCGCTGGCGCTGCTGGGTGAGGGCGAGGTGCGCGTCAACGGCGAGCTCAAGGACGCAGGCGACGCCCTGGCCGCGGCCGGCATCGAGCCGCTGCAGCTGCGTGAGAAGGAGGGACTCGCGCTTATTAACGGCACCGATGGCATGCTGGGGCAGCTCTGCTTGGCCATTACTGATCTGCGCGCGGCCGCAAAGACCGCCGATATTGCCACCGCCATGACCGTGGAAGGCCTGCTGGGTACCCTCGTGGTCTTCGCGGATGACCTGCAGCAGCTGCGCCCGCACCCAGGCCAGGCCGATGCCGCGGCGAATATCCTCCAGGTGGCAGAAGGCTCGGAGATCCTGGAGGCCGCGCTCGAGGAGTTCAAGAAGAACCAGGTGCAGGATGCGTACTCCGTGCGCTGCGCACCGCAGGTTGCCGGCGGGTTCCGCGATACCTTGGCCCACACCGCCCAGGTGGCCGAGCGCGAACTGGCCGCCGCCGTGGATAACCCGGTGGTGACCAAGGACGGCCGGGTAGTCTCCAATGGCAATTTCCACGGCGCGCCGGTGGCCTATGCGCTTGATTTCCTCGCCATCGTCACCGCGGACTTGGCGTCCATTTCCGAGCGCCGCACCGACCGCTTCCTGGATCCGGCGCGCAACCGCGGGTTGAATGCTTTCCTTGCAGATGACCCCGGTGTCGACTCCGGCCACATGATCGCGCAGTACGCCCAGGCTGGCATCGTCAGTGAGATGAAGCGCCTGGCTAACCCATCCTCGGCCGATTCCATTCCGTCTTCGGCCATGCAGGAAGACCATGTCTCCATGGGCTGGTCCGCAGCCCGCAAGCTGCGCAAGGCTGTCGACGGCCTGCAGCGCGTGCTCGCCGTAGAGATCCTCACCGCCGCCCGCGCCATCGACATGCGAGAGGGCACCCCGGCCAAGGGAACCGGCGCGGTGATTGAGAAGCTGCGTGAGACTGTGGAGGGCCCGGGCGTGGACCGCTACCTGTCCCCGGAAATCGAGGAGACTGTACGCCTAGTCAAGGAGGGCGCTCTTATCGACGCCGTCGAGGACGCTACTGGAAAGCTGCGCGGCTAAGGGCTTGGGCCATGGCCACCTGTCCGGCGTGGGTGGGGTGCATGGGGAAGGAATTAGTGTCCTTGCCCGTAAAATCCACCCACGGTGAGGGGGAGCAGGCGGTGTGGTCAGGGGCGGCGTCGGCAAGCACGTAGGTAGCCCCATTGCGCTCGGCGGCCTCGCGCACCGCCTGGTTGATGCGCTCGATGGAGCGAGCCAACCATTCCCGGTCACTGGCCGGGATTTTTTCTATGTAGGGGCAGGTCTCCCCGCGCTTTATCAGTGGAAGGTAGCCGGTGGCGAGGATTTTCGCATTAGGGGAGCGGCGGCGAATCTCCTCGTAAACCTTGTCGAGCCGGCGGGGTAGATCGCGGATTTCCAGGTCAATCTGCGCGCCGGATTCCGCCTGGCAGATATCGTCCGTGGCGCACTGGGTAAGGCGCACGAAGCTGGCGTCATTGCCGCCGATGGATAGGCTCACCAGGTCGGTGTCCTCGCGTAGGGCGTCCACCTGGGCGGGGTGCTCGCCGGCCGAGGAAAGTACGTCGAGGGTGCTAGCGCCCTGGCAGGCTACATTGGTGAGCTTCGCGTCCATTTCCTTGGCTGCAAGCTCGGGGTAGGAATCCTGAGCGCGCACGCAGGTATTGGGCGGATCGAGCGGCAGCGTGGTCGAGCCCATGGCCGCATAGGAATCCCCCAGCGCCACATAGTGGGGCGGCTGCGGTTCCTCGGCGGGGGTGGAACAAGCGGCGAGGAGGGCCACGGAAAAGAGGGGGATGAACCGACGCATGCAGGCCATCGTAGATCATTCCGCGGGTGTCTCATATACGAGACAGTTCGGGTTTGTGTGGCATGGTGCACAGAGCTGGGTCACAGTACCTTGTGACATGTGACGCTGAACAAGTCCTCGGGGACAGCCCCGGGACACCGGCCTAGGGGGCTTGGGAAGGCGTCGAACAAGCACGACGAAAGGAAGCCCATGTCTGAACCACGCGAAGTACGCGCGCCGCGCGGAACCGAACTGTCCGCCAAGTCCTGGCAGACCGAAGCGCCCCTGCGCATGCTCATGAATAACCTCGACCCCGAGGTTGCCGAGCGCCCCGAGGACCTCGTGGTCTATGGCGGCACCGGCCGCGCAGCACGCAGCTGGGAAGCCTTCGACGCCATCGTTGAATCCCTCAAGGACCTCGAGTCCGATGAGACCCTGCTGGTGCAGTCCGGCAAGCCAGTGGGCATCTGGAAGACCAACGAGTGGGCACCTCGCGTGCTCATCGCTAACTCCAACCTCGTGGGAGACTGGGCTAACTGGGAGCACTTCCGCAAGCTCGAGGACGAGGGCCTGATGATGTACGGCCAGATGACGGCCGGCTCCTGGATCTACATCGCCACCCAGGGCATCCTGCAGGGCACCTTCGAGACCTTTGCGGCCGTGGCGAAGAAGCGTTTTGGCGGCAGCCTGGCCGGCACCTTCACCCTGACCGGTGGCTGCGGCGGCATGGGCGGCGCACAGCCGCTGTCCGTCACCCTCAACGGCGGTGCCTGCCTCATCGTGGACGTGGACGAGACCCGCCTGAAGCGCCGCCAGCACAAGCGCTACCTGGATGAGGTTGTCACCGACCTCGACGAGGCCCTCAAGCTGGTCTTGGATGCCAAGGAAAACAAGAAGCCCCTGTCCGTCGGCCTCGTGGGCAATGCCGCCGAGGTCTTCCCGGAGATCCTGCGCCGCCAGCGCGCCGGGGAATTTACCGTAGACATCGTCACAGACCAGACCTCCGCACATGACCCGCTGTCCTACCTGCCTTCTGAAATCACCATGGAAGACTGGCACAACGAGGCCAAGGCAGACCCGACCACCTTTACCAAGAAGGCTCGCGAGTCCATGGCCGCCCAGGTCCAGGCCATGGTCGAGTTCCAGGATGAGGGCGCCGAGGTCTTCGACTACGGCAACTCCATCCGCGATGAGGCCCGCAAGGCCGGCTACCAGCGCGCCTTCGAGTTCCCGGGCTTCGTTCCGGCCTATATCCGCCCGCTCTTCTGCGAGGGCCTGGGCCCCTTCCGCTGGGCCGCGCTTTCCGGCGACCCAGAGGACATCAAGGTCACCGACCAAGCCCTCAAGGAACTCTTCCCGGACAACGAGCACCTGCACAACTGGCTCGACGCCGCCGAAGAATACGTCGAGTTTGAGGGCCTGCCGGCACGCATTTGCTGGCTGGGCTACAACGAGCGCCACAAGGCCGGCTTGCTCTTTAATGATCTGGTCCGCGAGGGCAAGATCAAGGCGCCGATCGTCATCGGCCGTGACCACCTGGATTCCGGTTCCGTGGCCTCCCCGTACCGCGAGACCGAGGCCATGCTCGATGGCACCGATGCCGTGGCTGACTGGCCGCTGCTCAACGCGATGACCGCCGTATCTTCCGGCGCTACCTGGGTTTCCCTCCACCACGGCGGAGGCGTGGGCATGGGCCGCTCCATCCACGCAGGCCAGGTCACCGTTGCAGACGGCACCGAGCTCGCCGCGGCCAAGCTGCGCGCGGTGCTGACCAATGACCCGGGCATGGGCGTTATCCGCCACGTCGATTCCGGCTACACTCGCGCGAAGGAGGTCGCCGACGAGCGCGGCGTCCGCATTCCGATGGAATTCAAGGCAAGGGACTAGATGAGCACACTTTTTACCGGCATTTCAGAACTCCGTACGGTCAGCGAGCGTGGCACGCTTAACGACGCCGCCATTATCGCCCAATCCGGCACCATCGCCTGGGTCGGCCCAGCCTCCGAGGCGCCGGCCGCCGACGAGAAGGTGGACCTGGGCGGCCGCGCCGTCCTGCCCGGCTGGGTAGATTCGCACACCCACATGGTCTTTGACGGTGACCGCTCCGCCGAATTCGAGGCCCGCATCTCCGGCGGTTCCTATGAGGCAGGCGGCATCGCCGTGACCATGGACGCTACCCGCCAGGCCGGCACCGACCGCCTGGACAAGCTGGTGGCGGACCGCGTGGCCGCCGGCCGCCGCGGTGGCACCACCACCTTCGAGACCAAGACGGGCTACGGCCTAAATACCGAGTCCGAGGTGGAGGCCGCCAAGGTCGCCTCCCGCCACGTCGATGACGTGACCTTCTTGGGCGCGCACCTGGTCCCGCCGGGAGCGGACGCGGAGGAGTACCTTGACGAGGTCGTTGGCCCCATGCTCGAGGGCGTTGCTCCCTACGTGCAGTGGATCGACGTCTTCTGTGAGCGCGGTGCCTTCAACGAGGAACAATCCCGCCGCGTGCTGGAGGCCGGTAAGAAGTGGGGCCTTGGCCTGCGCGTGCACGGCAACCAGCTGGGCGAGGGCCCAGGCGTTGCCCTTGCCGTCGAACTGGGCGCCGCCTCGGTAGACCACGTCAACCACTTGAGCGACGAGGACGTCGAGCTGCTGGCCAATTCCGATACCGTGGCCACCATGCTGCCGGCCTGTGACCTGTCGACTCGCGAGCCGCTCGCCCCAGGCCGCGCGCTTCTCGACGCCGGCGCCACCCTCGCCATCGCCTCCAACCTCAACCCCGGCACGTCCTATACCTCCTCGATGAACTACTGCGTGACCACCGCGGTCCTGCAGCAACACCTCTCCGTCGATGAGGCCATCCACGCCGCCACCACCGGCGGAGCGACCGCCCTGCGCCGCCACAACGTTGGCAACGGCCTCGACCCGCAGGGCCGCCCCGCGAAGGGCACCATCGTGGAGGGCGCCGCCGCGGACCTGCACGTGCTCGACGCACCCAGCGCCGTGCACTTGGCCTACCGCCCAGGCATGCCACTGAGCTACCGCACTTTCGTCGCGGGCGCTTAGGATATGGAGTTTGGGGCGGCAATCGCGTAGGGTTGGTGAAGCAATGAGCATTACCGATAACGCCACCGGCGGCGTCAACGAGCCGGAAGATTTTAATAAGTCGGAATCTCAGGACAACTCGCAAGGTGTCACCAAGGACACCAGGGCTGCGAATACTTCTGAGGACACCGGCGCTGAGTCCCAGGATTCAGCCAACGACAACTCCCAGGGGTTCGCGCATCTTGGCCTGCCAGAGAAAATTCTGGAGGCCGTTGCGAAAGTAGGCTTCACCAAGCCGTCCCCCATTCAGGAAGAAACCATCCCGATCTTGATGGAAGGCCGCGACGTTGTCGGCCTTGCCCAGACCGGTACCGGCAAGACCGCAGCCTTTGCGCTGCCGGTTCTGTCGCAGATTGACACCAAGGCCCGCCATCCGCAGGCCCTTGTGCTCGCTCCCACCCGCGAGCTGGCCCTGCAGGTGGCGGACTCCTTCCAATCCTTCGCCGAGTCCCTCAAGGGCGTCGAGGTGCTGCCTATCTACGGTGGCCAAGCCTATGGCATTCAGCTTTCCGGTCTGCGCCGCGGTGCGCAGGTTATCGTGGGCACCCCGGGTCGCGTCATCGACCACCTGGAGAAGGGCTCGCTGGACCTGTCCCAGCTGCAGTTCCTCGTCCTCGATGAGGCCGATGAGATGCTGAACATGGGCTTCCAAGAAGACGTCGAGCGCATCCTGGAGGACACCCCGGACCGCAAGCAGGTGGCGCTTTTCTCGGCCACCATGCCGAACGCTATCCGGCGCCTTTCTAAGCAGTACCTCGACAACCCCGCCGAGGTCACGGTGAAGTCCGAGCGCCGCACCAATGACAACATCACGCAGCGCTTCCTCCTCATTCCGCACCGCGCAAAGATGGATGCCTTCACCCGCATCCTCGAGGTCATCAATTACGACGCCATCATCGTCTTCTGCCGTACCAAGCACGAGACCGAAGAGGTGGCCGAGACCCTGCGTGACCGCGGTTTCAGCGCCGCCGCCATCAACGGCGATATTGCGCAGGCTCAGCGCGAGCGCACCGTCGATCAGCTCAAGGATGGCCGCCTAGACATCCTCGTGGCTACCGACGTTGCCGCCCGTGGCCTCGACGTCGAGCGCATCACGCACGTGGTCAACTTCGATATCCCGAACGATACCGAGTCCTACGTGCACCGCATCGGCCGCACCGGCCGCGCGGGCCGCTCCGGCGAAGCCATCCTGTTCGTCACCCCGCGCGAGCGCCGCATGCTGCGCTCCATCGAGCGCGTGACCAACGCCCGTCTGGAAGAGATGGACCTGCCGTCCGTCGATGAGGTCAATGAAAAGCGCAAGGAAAAGTTCGCGCAGTCCATTACCAACTCCATGGACAATAAGCAGGCGGACTTCTTCCGCACCTTGGTGCGCAAGTACTCCGAGGACAATAACGCGGCCATGGATGACATCGCTGCAGCCCTCGCCGTCATGCTGCAGGGTGGCAAGAACTTCCTGATGGAAGACAAGCCGCTTCCTAAGCCGAAGCGTGACCGCGACCGCCGCGACGATCGCAAGCGCGATTTCAAGGGCGGCGGCAAGGGCCGTGGCCCCAAGCGGCCGGACGGAGACTTTGAGACGTACCGACTGGACGTCGGCAAGCGGCAAAATGTGCGACCAGGAGCCATCGTCGGTGCTATTGCCAACGAGGGTGGCCTGTCTGCCAAGGACTTCGGCCGCATCACCATCGCGGTGGGCCACACCCTGGTTGACCTGCCAAAGAACCTCGACCCGGCAGTGCTGGACCGCCTGAAGGATACCCGCATTTCCGGCCAGCTGATCAAGATTCAAAAGGACACCGGCCGCCCGCCACGCCGTGATCACGGCGGCGGACGCAAGCGCGGTGGACGCTGGCGCGATTAGCATTTTCGACTCAATGGGCCTCTTCGGAGGCCCATTTTTTCGTGCCCTTTGACCTGCAGTTTTACTATAAACGGGGGTAGTGTGTCGGAAGGGGTTTGTATACTGAAAGCGAAAACATGTTCTAGAGAAACTTCTGCGGGGGAAGTCCATGAATGCGCCCTACTTTGCCAATACCAATCCAGCAAATTCCACCTCACAAGCAGCAACAGACATTCGCAAGGCCGAATACCTCCTCTGGAAGCGCCTACATCCAGACCCGGATGACGATATCGAAATAATTAGCCAATCACTGTCGGATCTCACCGGAACACGGCAGTCCCGAATTAGAAATATCATTTTCGCCTTTGAGCGATTGCAGGAGCTGCCGCGCCTTAAAGCCCGGCAGGAAGAGCACTATCACTTAGATTTAGACCGCTTAATTACCATCGACCAGACGCTGTCCAAGTTGGGCGAGATTGAGACCGAACAATGCGTGCTTATCGACGCCGAATTAACCACCTACCTCACCCCCAAACGCCCCAACCAAAAATTGCCGTCCCATCGCAACCTGCGGCGAAAGCTGCGGGAGCTCATTGTCCGTCTTGATCCCACCATCGCCGCACGCGATCCGCGGCGCAAGGAGTCCTATCACCTCGAGCCTACGGGCGGGGAGTGGGCCGCCGTGTGCCTCGACGTGGGCTTAGAGACTGCCGAAATCATCGACCGAAATATTCGCGGTGTGGCCACGGAGAAGGACATCTCCTTGGCTCAGGCTGCGGTCGAGTTGCTCACCGGTGAGGCCGAAGCCAAGGCGAAGGTGGTGCTCAATATGTACCGCTGCGATCTGCCGGATGCTCCCGCCTTCGTCCAAAGCTTGGGTTGGGTTTCGCCTGAGGTGGCCGATGAAATGCAATCGCGGGCCACGACCGTGCGCGACATGGAGAAGGCGGCAGATGATGAAAGCGGAAACTACGTCACGCCGCCGCATATCCGTGCCTTTGTGGAAGGGCTGGACGGCACTTGCCGGTGGCCCGGATGTACGCGGCCGGCGATGGCTTCCCAGATGGACCATAGGCATGACTTCGCTGACGGGGGACCTACTTCGGCGGCGAACTTGAGCTGCCTGTGTCAACATCACCACAACATCAAGACTGATGGACGGGCGTTTTATATCAAGGATCCAATTAGCGGGGACGTCGTCTGGCTCTTTGAAGATTCGACTTGGGTCTATGACGAAGCCAGCGGTCCGCTCGCGCCGAAGAATCGGAGGTGGGCGCAGACTGTGGCGCAGGCGACGCGGCGGCGTCGAGAAAATGCGCACGAAGATGCGCAAAAGCTGAAGGAAGAGCTAGAAAACGAGAAAAGGGACAGTGAAGACACTGTCCCAGAGGAGTAAATGGCTATTTAGAAGGCCACTTAGAAGTTGACGTACATCAGGATGAGGCAGATGATCCACAGGAGGTTGAATACGCCGCCGAATGCGGACAGCGGCTTCTTGGCTGCCGCGTAGTCGAAGGATTCAGTCGATTCGAGGGCGGCCATTGCCTTCTTTTGCTTTGGCAGAATGACGAAGAAGAGCAGGCACCATGCGACGATGGCAACCAAGATGGCGATGTGGAAATTCACTTCGGACTTGTAAGCGCTGATATCGGAAAGGAATACGCCGAGGCCGAGGATAGGCACGATGGCAGAGATGTAGCCGTAGGTATTGGTGATGTTGTGCAGGACGCGAGCGGAGCCGAGCGCCGCGTGGTCACCCTGTGCTGCCTTGGCCATTTGGGTCTGGAAGCTGGAGGTGGATACGCATACTGGGCCGATCAAGAGAATGGCTGCGGCCACGTGGAGGAATACAAGGAAAGAAGTCATTGAAAGAACCCTTCAATCGCGGAAAGTTGCCACGTCAACCCTAATCAACTTCCGGTGAGTACGGCTAACCGACATTGCCTTTGCATCACCCGCACGTCCTTGGAAGGCAGGGGAAGGGAGTACTTTCGGGCGATGTCGGCGAGGCGGCGGGAGTAGTCGCAGCGGTTGGCGGGAGGTAGCCATTCCGCGGGGAGGGCGTCTGACTTTTCTTGGTTGAGCTCACGGCTGGTAGCTACGAGATTGAGCGGGTCGTTGCCAAAGCGGACCTTGGTTTCGCGGTCCCACTCGGAAGCGCCAAGGTCATAGGCCGCGGAGAGGGGAAAGATGTGGTCGATCTCAATGGGAGAGGTAGCGGGAATGGTGGTGCCACTATAGGGGTCATAAAGAGTCCCGCTGCGGGCGTGGCAGGCGTGGAGGGGTTCGCTGGATTGGCTTTCTAGAATGACCTCGCGGGTGGTGCAGGCGCCGTGGGGCTGCCAGATGCCGAAGTCTTCACGGTTGTAGCCGGCGGCTTCGGGGCGGGAGGGGAGCGTGGTGACGTCAAAACGCGGAAAAGGCCACGCATACCATGCGCCGATGAGGATGGTGATGCATGATAGCGCGGCCAGGTAATAGGACTTCATGTCCTATTGGACTGCGAGGGGCCCGCGTTGGTTCCGATTACTTATCGGTGACCTTTTCTGCGGCTTCCTCAAAGTCGAGATTGGAGTTATTTTCCACGAGCTTGGCCAGCTTGGTGGCCTCTTCGAACTCGGTAACAACCTCCGGCTTTGGTTCCTTGGTGAGTTTGGTGACTACGACGGCCACGAGGAGGGCCAGGAAGAAGCCTGGGACCATCTCATAGAGGACGTCGGAAAGCGGGGACATGCCCCAGCCAATGGCCACGACGGCGCCGGTTACCATGCCAGCAATTGCGCCGGTGGAGTTGAAGCGCTTCCAGTACAGGGACAGCAGAACGATGGGGCCGAAGGCGGAACCGAAGCCAGCCCAGGCGAAGCCAACCAGGCCGAGGATGGAATCGGACGGGTTGATAGCCAGCAGAGCGGCGATGACCGCGATGGCCACGATGGCGGTGCGGGAGAGGTTGATGAGGACCTGCTCGCTGGGCTTCTTCTTAGCAAAGATGAGGAAGAGGTCCTCGATGAGGGAAGTAGAGACGACGAGCATCTGGGACGACATGGTGGACATGATGGCGGCCAGAACTGCGGTCAGGACGAAGCCTGCGGGCAGTGGGTGCATCATGGCCTGAGCCATATCCAGGAAGATGGTTTCGAAGTTGTCCTGGTCGGTGATGCTGTGGCCGGTCTGGGTGAAGTAAACGGTGCCAACGAGCGCGACGAAGATGGCGCCGATGACGGACAGGCCCATCCAGGTGACGCCGTAAAAGCGGCCCTGGCGGGCGTCGGAAGGCTTACGCAGCGCCATGAAGCGGACCACGATGTGTGGCTGGCCAAAGTAGCCCAGGCCCCAGGCCAGGTTGCCGATGATGACGCCAGCGGAAACACCGGCGAACATGGAGAAGTAGCTGTCATTTTCCACTATGCCATCGGTGCCGTAGGCATTATCGCTGGCGAAAGAGAAGATGGAGGCAGGATCGCTGAGAGAGACGATTGCCATAATTGGCACGATCATCAGGGCGACGAACATAAGCACGCCCTGGACGACGTCCGTGTAGGACACCGCTAAGAAGCCGCCGACGAAGGTGTAGAAGATGGTCACCGCGGCGATGACGAGCATGCCGGTGAGGTAGTCACCACCGAAGGTGGACTCGAAGTAGCGACCACCGGAGACCATGCCCGAGGAGACGTAGAAGGTAAAGAAGAAAATAATGATGGCTGCGGAGATGATGCGCAGCAGGCGGGACTTATCGTGCAGACGGTTTTCAAAGAAGGACGGCACGGTAATGGAGTTGGCCGCGATCTCTGAGTAAGAGCGCAGGCGCGGTGCGACCCACTTCCAGTTTGCCCAGCAGCCGACGAGCAGGCCGATGGCCATCCATAGCTCGGACATGCCGGAGAGGAAGAGCGCGCCAGGCAGGCCCATGAGCAGCCAGCCGGACATATCGGAAGCGCCTGCGGACAGTGCCGCTACGAATGGGTGCAGGCCACGGCCGCCCAAAACATAATCGTCATATTGATCGGTTTGTTTGTAGCTCCAATAGCCAATGGCTGCCATTGCGAGGAGATACACGATCATCGCAATGACGTACCAGGTTGAATCTTGCACGTTTTACTCCTTGTAGGTGTGTGATGACATTCTCACGTTAACGGGGTCACAAGGTTAACCCAAGCGAAAATACAGGTGTGGCGCAGATCTCCGTTTCGATTTTCTGTCGTTCAACTGGGAAAAGGGTGGAACATAACGAGCCTGTAACAAAACCAAAAGGGGCTGCTATGCTGGCGGCTATGGCTTCTTACCTCGTGCATGGACTGTGGCTCCCCGTTACGGGACTAGGTCTATGGATTGAACAGGTAGAAGGGCACAAGATCGTCATGCCCAATGCCGTTCCTGAGGGCACCTTCCCGCCAGCGGTGGAGTCCATCCTGGCGAAGAAATCCTTCCGCAACCGAGCGCGGGTATCGCTGCGCACGCCCAAGGGCAAGGATGTCTCCCTAATGGTGCCCATGGCGATGTTCGGACCCGAAGAGGCCGTGGCGGCGCTTGCCCAAATGGAGCACCTGAACCACAAGCCGCCGGCCACCATTGCGCCCGACCTCCAGTGGCTGATCCATGCCTACAGCGGGCTGTGCAAGTTCGTGCGCGCCGGCCGCGTGACCTTCCGGCTGGCTTACCAGGCCAATGAGTGGTTCCCCATGTGGCAGCTGGCCTCCGGCTTGGGCGAGCGCGGCTGGCTCGCGGAGATGATGGCGGCCGCGCCGGGCATCTTGCACGTGAATAACCGGGCACTCTCAGATGACATGGCCGATGAGCTCACCCACTGGATTGCCTTCCGCGAGCTGCGGCCCGTGGCGGAGGCGCCGCGGCCGATGCCATGGCACGAGTTTGCCCGCGCCCTTCTCGATACGCGGCCGATCCGGCGAGGGCGCTCGCAGCTGCTGCGCGGGCTCAATGAGTGGAAGAACTCCATCTACGAGGTAGAGCTCCAGCTGGTCTACATCGTGGAGGAACCGCTAGACGAAGACCCGGATGCGGCCAAGTGGCCAGTGCGCGTGCGGGTGCGCTCCGGTACGGATTCTCCGCGGCCGGTGTCGGCGCAGAGTTTGGATAGGGCGAGTGTGGAAAAGCTGCGCGAGGCTCACCGCAAAGCCGTGCGCATCGCACCCACGCTGGGGGAGAGCGCGCAGCTGCCGCAGCCTGGCGACGGCGACTGGGACGTCTACCTGGAGACCCACCAGCTTACGCATTTTATTACCCACGAGGTGGATAAGCTCAAGGCCAGCGGCGTGACCGTCATGTTGCCCAAGGCGTGGGCGCAGATGGAGACCAAGGCCAAGTTGGAAACCCACGAGGCTCGCGATCCGGCCGAGGCCGCCACGAAGAAGCACATCGGCATGAATAAGCTGGTGGACTATAACTGGCGCATGTCCGTGGGCGATGTGGAGCTGACCGAGGAAGAGATGGAGGACCTGGTCAATTCCAAGTCCGGCCTTATCCAGCTGCGCGGCAAGTGGGTCATGGCCGATAAGCAGGTCGTCTCCCAAGTTTCCGGCTACATGGACGCGCTGCGGGATAAGGCTATAGCGCGCAAGAAGAAGGAGATCGAGCAGCTAGCAGCCTCCGCGGAGATGGCCAAGCAGCTCGACGAGCCGGGTTGGCAAGCCCTGATGGCGGACGTGGAGCGCCGCCGCCAAGAATTCAACGAGGGCGGCGAGGAGCACGAACAGGTCACCGTGGCCGAGCTGCGCGAGCTGGCGCTAGAGTCCATGACCCAAGAGCCCATCGAGTTCACCGGCAGCACCTGGCACACGGCGCTACTCGGCGGGGTGGACAAGGTTGCCCCAGAGCGCGTGGAGATTCCCGCCTCCGTCCATGCGGAGCTGCGCGAGTACCAGCGCCGCGGCGTCGACTGGCTGTATTGGATGTCGCGCAGTGGCATTGGAGCAGTGCTTGCCGACGACATGGGGCTCGGCAAAACCCTCCAACTACTGTCCCTCCTCGCGGTGGAGAAGGACCGCGGGGAGCAGACCGGCCCCACCCTCGTGGTGGCACCAACGTCTGTGGTGGGCAACTGGGCCCGCGAGGCCCAGCGCTTCGTCCCAGACTTCAAAGTCATGGTGCAGCACGGCCCCAGCCGCCCGCGCGGGGAGGACTTTTTAAAGGAGGCCAGCGAGTGTGACCTCGTCATCACCACCTACGGCACCGTGGGCCGCGATTTTAAGGACATGGGCGAAGTCGGCTGGCAGCGCGTCGTCCTCGACGAGGCCCAGGCGATTAAGAATTCCGCGACGCGCTCGTCCAAGGCCGTGCGCTCGCTGCCCTCGGAACACCGCGTGGCGCTGACCGGTACCCCGGTGGAAAATCGCCTCTCTGAGATGCGCTCCATCCTGGATTTCTGCAACCCCGGCGTGCTGGGCACCGCCTCGTTCTTCCGCAATCACTTTGCCAAGGCCATCGAGCGCAATAATGACGAGGAAATGTCCGAGCGCCTGCGCCAGCTCACCGCGCCGTTTATCCTCCGCCGCGTGAAGACGGACCCGAATATTATCGATGATCTGCCAGAGAAGTCCGAGCAAATCCTTACCGTGTCCATGACCACCGAGCAGGCCGCCCTATATAAGGCACTGGTCAACCAGGTGAAAAAGGACCTGCAGGAGGCGACGGGCATTAATAAGCGCGGTTTGGTCCTGGCTTCCCTGACCCGCATTAAGCAGATTTGTAATCACCCCGCGCACTACCTGGGCGATAACTCGCCGGTGACGCTGAAGGGCAAGCATCGCTCCGGCAAGGTCAAAGAGCTCATGCGCATCGTGGACGAGGCCACCGAATCCGGCGAGCGACTCCTCGTCTTTACCCAGTACAAGGCCTTTGGAGATATCCTGCAGCCCTATCTGAGTGACCAGCTGGGCCGCGATATCCCCTTCCTCCACGGCGGGGTAAGCAAGAATAAGCGCGACCAGATGGTGGAAGATTTCCAGTCCGAGGACGGACCGCCGGCGATGATCCTTTCGCTCAAAGCCGGCGGCACCGGTCTGAACCTGACGGCCGCATCTATCGTCGTGCACATGGACCGCTGGTGGAACCCCGCCGTGGAAAACCAGGCGACGGACCGTGCCTTCCGCATTGGCCAGCGCCGCAATGTGCAGGTGTATAAGATGATCACCGCAGGTACGCTGGAGGAATCCATCCAGGATATCTTGGACGGTAAGACGCAGCTGGCCGGCGCCGTGGTAGGCGAAGGCGAGGGCTGGCTCACGGAGCTAGACCCTGATCAGCTGGCCGCACTCATGAGCTACCGGGGGAGGGAGTAATCCATGGCCGTCAAAGGCGACGACAACGTCATCTATGCCAACTTTGGCACCCGCAAACGAGTAAGCACCCCGGCCGAGGTCAATCACGTAGACCGCAGCGGGCGCATCCTGTCCACTACGGCCTCGCGGATTGCGGCCTTTACCTCGCATGGTGCGGACCGCGGCAGGATTACCCGGGGCCGCCAGTATGCCGAGGGCGGCCACGTCGTGGGCCTCGAGGTGCGCAACGGCGCCATCCACGGGCGCGTGGCCGGCTCCCAGAACGAGCCCTTTGCGGTGCTCATCCAGCTGCCGTACCGCAATAACGACGATATTGCCCAGCTGGCCACCGAGTTCGCCCGCACCCCCAATTCCGTGGCCAATGCGCGCAAGGGCCTGCTTTCCGACGCCGCCCTAGACACCCTCTTCGCCCCCGAGGCCGAAGACCTCCGCCTGACCTGCGACTGCCCAGATGGCGAGTACGTGTGCAAGCACATCGTGGCGGTAGGCGATAAGCTCGCCACCCGCGCTGATGCGGACCCGGCCGTCATTTTTAATATGCGTGGTCTGGACTTTGCCCGGCTGGAGCGCATGGTCTTAGAGCAGGCCAAGACGGTCAGCCGCGAAAGCTTTACCCCGAGCGACCTGTCCGAGGAAGAAAAGAATGAGATCTTCTGGAACGGCCGCGAGCTGCCGAAGCTGCCGCAGCCCAAGGTAGCCCCAGCCATCGATGACTCCGATCCGGACCTGTTGCGCAAGGCCATGCGCTCGGTTTCACACACCAATCTGGATCTCCTGCGCGCGGTATCCGATATTGAAGACCTCTACTATCACCTCTCGCACTAATGACTGCTACCACGTTTATCCATACCTCCGATTTTCAGCTGGGCATGACCCGGTGGTTCTTGAAGGGCGAGGCCCAAGGCCGCTTTAATGATGACCGCGAGGCCGCCATCGTCCGGCTGGGAGAGCTGGCTCAGGACACAGGCGCGGACTTCATAGTCGTGGCCGGCGACGTCTTCGAGCATAATGCCCTCTCGCGCGACATCCTCGCCCGCGCCACGGAGATGTTCAAGCGCCTTCCGGTGCCGGTCTATGTCCTGCCCGGCAACCACGACCCGCTGGTGGCGGATTCGGTCTTTTATAAGGCCAGCGCGGACAATGTCCACGTCATAGCAGACTCGGAGCCCATCGAGGTCGCACCCGGCGTGGAACTGGTTGGCGCGCCGTACCTTTCCAAGCGCGCGAACCATGACTTGGTCCGCCAAGCACTCGAGCCGTTAGAGCCGGCCGCGGGCATCCGCATCGCCGTCGGCCACGGCCAGGTGGACTCCCGCTCCGGCGAAGATGACGCCGATACCATCGACCTTGCCTTCGTCGAGGACTGCCTGGACCGCGGGGTCATCGACTACCTCGCCCTCGGTGATACCCACTCCACCGCGAGCCTTGGAACGACCGGACGGGTGTGGTTCTCCGGTAGCCCGGAGACCACGGACTATAAGGAAACGAGCACCGGCGGCGGCGAATCGGATTCCGGCAATGCGTTGGTGGTGCGCGTGGGGGATAAGGTGGACGTCGACAAGCGCTGCATCGGCCGCTGGACCTTTGAAGCCCTCGATGCCGCCGTGGATTCTGCCGAGGACGTGGAGCGCTTCCTCGCGCGCTTAGGCGAGTATCCCGATAAGGTGCGCACGGCCGTGAAATATAGCCTGCGCGGCACGCTCGGCGTCGAGGCCCACGCCCGTCTGCAGCGTGGCCTGGACGAGTACGAAGCCGTATTTGCCTCCCTGCGCCCGCGCGAGCGCACCATGGACCTTTACCTGGAACCCAGCGAGGAGGAATTAGCCAGCCTCGATATCTCCGGCTACGCGGCCGAGGCCCTGCATGAACTGCTAGATAACCGCGAGGATCCCGTCGCCCGCGACGCCGCCAACCTGCTATTCCGCCTGGAGGGACAGTCCTAATGCGTATACACCGCCTGGAACTCACCAACGTCCGCGGCATTGAGCACCTGGTCCTCGATGAGCTTCCCGAGACCGGCGTCGTGGTCATCCATGGCGAGAACGAGGCCGGCAAGTCCACCATCGTGGAGGCGCTCGACGTGGTGCTCACCGAAAAGCACAGCGGCCGCTCCAAGCGCATTCGCTCCCTGCAGCCGGTGGGCAAGGACGTTGCCCCGGAAGTTACGGCCGAGCTGAGCGTAGGGGAGTACCGCTTCCGCATTGCCAAGCGTTGGCTATCTAAGAAGTCGTGCGAGCTTAATATCACCGCACCACGGCCAGCGCAATTTACCGGCAGCCAGGCCGACGATGAACTGGAGCGTATCCTTTCAGAGCACTTGGATCGCTCGCTTGTCGACGCCCTCTTTATGCGCCAAGACGACACCGGCGAGGCCATCTCTGCCGTAGGCATTCCCAGCCTGACCCGCGCGCTCGAGCGCGAATCCGGCCTGGCCGAGGACGAGGTTTCCGGCGACGATTCCGCGCTGCTTGCCCGCGTGGACAAGGAGTATCAGCGCTACTTCACCGCGGCGAAGGGGAATCCGGCAGGCGAGTACAAGGAATCCGCCGCAGCCCTAGCGCGCGCCGAAGAAGAATACACTGAGGCCACTCGCGTGCTGCGTGAGCTCGACTCCGTGGTTGAACGCTACGAGCAACTCGAGCGCGACCAAGCCGCCGCTGAAGCAGAGCTCCCCGCTGCCCGCGCCGACCTCACCGACAAGCAGGCGCGGGCCGAGGAAGCCGCTACCGCGCAGGCCACCCTGGATTCCCATAAGGCCGCCCTCGCCCGTGCTTCAGAAGACCTTGCCCGTGCGCAAGCCGCTGTCACCGAGCGCGCCGGGCTCGTCACCGCGGCCGAGGAAGCTGCCTCGGCCACGGAGGCCGCCCAGCACAAACTCACCGCCGCACAAGACAAGGCAAAAGAAGAAACCGCGGCCAAAGAATCGCTGGAGAAGCAACTAGCGGAGGCCAAAGAGGACTACGCCGCGGCCCGCACTACTCTTAAACAGGCACGCCGACTGCAGGACAAGCAGAAGTTTGAGCAGCTCAGCGCCCGACTGGAATCACTTGACGGTCTAGCCGCCGAGGTAGACCAGGCCCGTGCAGCCATCGCTCAGCGCGGCCGCGAGGTCACCGCGGCCGATATCACCGGCCTGCACAAGGCAGATTCGGCTCTGTCGGTGGCCGAGCGCCTGCACGAGGCTGCCGCCGCCAAGGTCCATTTTTCCGGACCTGCTGGCTCCACCATCCGCGTCGATGGCGAGGACATCGAGGTGGGGGAGGACACCGCCGTCGAGCTTGTCGATTCCCGCGTAATCACCATCGGCGATATCACCGCCCGCTTCTCGGCCGGTTCCTATTCCGCGCAAGATACCCAGCGCGATGTGGAACAGGCGCGCATGCGGCTGCGGGATCTGCTCGATACCCTCGGCGTAGAATCTGTAGCTGCGGCCGAAGAAGCTCATGAGACGCACCGTGCGCAGAACGACGCCCTCGCCGCCGCCACCCGCGCCCTAGCTGCGGAACTGGGTCCGGATGATTTAGGCGAGCTGCGCGCCCAGCATACTGCGCTGGCTGAGAAGATCGCGGACCTTGCGGACGTGGAAGAGGTAGATGTCGCCGCCGCCGAAGCCGCGGAGGAAGAAGCTAGCGAAAAGGTCGATGCGCTCGACCGCGAACTCGTGCCGTACCGCGAAAGCAGGCTGGCCCATGAGGCTGTGCGCCTCGATGCCGAACTTGCCGCGGCCCGCGAAAACGCGCAGCGCGTGACTCGAGACCTTTCCTCCGCGCGCGAACGCGCGGCCGACGAGGACCTGCGTGCCGAGGTCGTTCGCCTGGAATCCGTAGTGGCGGACCTGCGCGGGCAGCTGGATCAGATGGAAGCCGTAGACCTTAACACCGCCAACTCCTTGGTGGAAGGCGCGCAGTCCCACCTGGATTACCTCACCGAACGCATCCAACGCTGCGAGGTAGACCTCGGCCGGCTATTTAGCGAGGTGAATTTCCACTCCGGTGCCGCCGAGCGCGCCCAACAGGCCACCGCGGCGGTGGAGATGGCTCGGGCGGTATATGAGAGTGTGGACAAGCGTGCGCAAGCCGCACGCTACCTGCGCGAACTTTTGCTCAAGCACCGCGACGCCGCCCGCCAGCGCTACGCCGCACCCTTCGTGGCTGCTCTCTCACAGCTAGCCCGCACCGTGTACGGCGGCGACATCACCTTCGATCTCGATGACGACCTCCGCGTGACCACCCGCACCCAGGACAATGAGACGGTGAGCCTAGCGAGCTTGTCCGGTGGCGCCCGCGAGCAGCTGGCCATCCTCACCCGCTTTGCCATCGCGCAATTGGTGGGGCCGGAGTCGGTTCCCGTTATTGTGGATGACGCGTTGGGCTCTACCGATGCACACCGCCTGCAACTTATGGCCACGCTCTTTTCCCACGTGGGCCGAGACAACCAGGTATTGGTCTTTACCTGCATGCCGGAGCGCTACTCCCGCGTGCCGGGACGCAGTGAGCGCGACATAGCCGCGCTCAAAGGGGTAATCTAGTGCCATGCCTTATCAAACTCGCTGGTTAGACGACGAAGAGCAGGAGCTATGGCGCCTGCTCCTTGGCGCCGTGCGCAAGATCGATAGGGGAATGGAGGAAACGCTCAAGGCCGGCGGCGAGGTATCTGCCTCCGAGTTCGCCGTCCTCGTTGCCCTGTCCGAGGCACCGGAACAACGCCTGCGCTTGCACGAGCTGTGCACTCAGCTGGAGTGGGACCGCTCCCGCGCCTCCCACCAAGTAACCAGGATGGAAAAGCGCGGCCTGCTCACCAAAGAACCGGACGAGGACGATGCTCGCGGCATCAACGTGTGCGTGACTCATGTTGGCCTAGAACACTTGCGGCGTGCCGCTCCTGAACACGTGGAATCCGTGCGCCGCATGGTCTTTGACCACCTGCAACCCGAGGACGTGCCCGCCCTTCGGCGCTTTTTTGCCGGAGTACTACAGGTCAAAAACATCCCGGGCTATGAAGGGTACGTGCCAGATTCGCTACTATACGGAAAGGATCAAGCTCCATGATGGGACAAGAGCTCTTTGAGCACCCGAAGAAGCAATATAAGACCTACGGGATCACCGCGTTGGAGGAGCTTAGCCCGCGAATCGGCGATCCAGAGGTGCACTTGGACGACGTCGCCAGCGAGGACCAGGTTGCCGCCATGGAGGAGGCACTAGAGGCCTATCCAGATTCCGCTCTCACCTATGACCAAGACACCGAGCTGTGGATCGTCGGCGCGGAAGAGGACATTGAGCGGATGCTCGGTGACCGCGAGTCCTTCGTAGAGGCGCTGCTCAATGATGAGGACCCAGGAATTTAATCGCCGATTTTCGGTGTCAATCAAAAGTGCGAGGAATGCGGCCTTCTGGGCGCTTAACTGTTAAGATATCCGTAGTTAATCCTCGGTGGATCGAAAGGTTTTATCATTATGAACGAGCGTGAGGCTCAGGAACAGCGCGAAGCAGCAGCCAGGGATAAGAGCAAGGGCTGGGTTTCCGTCTTCGTCCAGTGGATCCCGAACATGCTGCTGGCACTGGTAATGGTTGCTGCCATGTTCTTCGGTATGTACTACATCGAGCACGGCACCTTGGACATCACTCAGCCGATCACCAACGAGTTCATTACTCAGTAGCTTCGGCACATAGAAGAATCCGGCTCCCGCACCACGGCGGGAAGCCGGATTATTTTTTACTTGCCCAGCGCCTGACGCCAGGTCATCTTCCTGCCATTATTCAAAATGGCGCGGCGGTAGATGCGGCCAACAATGACGATAATAAGTGCCGTGACCAAGGCCATGAGCAGGTAGCTTGCGGCAAGTCCCAGCCAGCTGAGGTTGCCCCCGGCCACCTGCATAGGGGCGACCAGCATGGATACCGGCGGCAGCCAGGTCATGACCTGCATCCATGTGGCATCTAGGTGCATCCAGCCGAACATCGGTACATACATGGTGGCAAAGACGAGGAACAGGATAGGTGCCTGCGTGGATTGGAGATCCTCGGTGCGCTGCACCATCGAGCCGGCTGCAGCGTAGAGGCTGCCAAAGAAGAGCAGGCCGAGAATCTCGCCAACAAGGAGGACGGCTACCAAGCCGTAGTCCAGCTCGATGTCACTAGCCAATCCAGTCGTAGCAAGAGAGATAGCACCGCCGCCCAAAATGAGCAGCGTGGCTAGGAATCCAACGATGGTATTGCCCAGAATCTTGCCGGCCAAAAAGTCCACCGGACGCACGGAAGACAAGATAATTTCCACCACTCGGGACGACTTTTCCTCCGTGACACGGCCGCCAATGAGGCCGGCGAAGGTCATCACGGAAAAGACGACCACCATTGCGCCAATGAGGACCGTGGCTACGCCGGCCATCTTTTGTTCCGTGCCGTCCTCTTCTTCTAAGTTCACCTGATTGACCGTGGTCGAGGGGGTAGCCTTTTCTAACTCTTGTGGGTCAATATTGAGCGTATCCAGCGCAGTTGCTTGTGCTTGAGAAGCAACGATTTGGTTGACGGTGGTGGTCACGGACGCTGGGGCATCCCCCTTGCTCACGAGTTCCCAGCCGTCGTTCTCGGCCGGCACTAAGGCGGCATCGGCGTCTTCATTCTCTACCATCTGCTGGGCTTCCGCGCGGTCTTTCGCCGCGGTGGCATCGATGCCGGAATCATCAAAAGCAGACGCTTCCATCCCCACGACGGCTACGGAATCTGGTTCGTCATCGCCGCTGAAGAAATTGATAGCGATAGGGCCGATAATGGCACCGAGGATGAGTAGCAGCATGGTGCCCACCACCATCTTCGACTTCAGCGCGACCGCCATCTCACGCTTGGCTACAACCCCGATGGTCTTCATTGCGGAATACTGCATGGCCTAGGCCTCCTCGTTCTGGTTGCTGGTGACGACGTCCTGGAAAAGCTCGGTCAGGTCTGGGATCTTGCGGCCGAAGGAATGCACCGGGCCTGCGGCTAGGGCTGCCTGCAGGATTGCCTGGTCATCGATGGTTTCATCGGCCTCGAGCACGACGGCGTCGGCAGTTTCTGCCACCAGCTCCGTGCCTTCCGGATACCAGCCGCGCGCTGGGGTAGCGACCTCAAAGCGGGGAGGGCCTTGGCTGCGCAGCTTATCGACGCCCCCTTCAGCCACCATATGCCCCTTCGTCACAATGCCCACGCGGTCACACAAGCGCTGCACCAGGTCCAACTGGTGTGAGGAGAAAATAACGGGCACACCGCGGCTGGCGCGCTCGCGCAGCATGTCTGACATGACGTTGACCGCAACCGGGTCCAGCCCGGAGAAAGGCTCGTCCAGAATCAGCATGTCGGGGTCGTGGATGAGGGAGGCCGCGAGCTGTACTCGTTGCTGATTGCCCAAGGAGAGGTCATCGAGCTTATCGTCCATGCGCTCGCCCAGCCCCAGCTGTTCTAGGAGCTCAGTGCCGGCGCGCTTGGCGGCGGGCTTATCCATGCCGTGCAGTGTACCGAGGAAGACCAGCTGGCTAAGCAGAGGCTCTTTGCCGTAGAGCCCGCGCTCTTCTGGCATATAACCAATGCGGCGGCGGTTATCGTCATTGATTGGGGCGTCATCGAAGTAGACCTCGCCAGAGTCTTTGGCCAGCACACCAAGTGCAATGCGCATGGTGGTGGATTTTCCGGCGCCGTTGGATCCGACGAAACCGAAGATTTCGCCGTCACCAACGCTAAAGGTCATATCCCGCAGGGCTTGAGTCTCCCCGAAGGACTTATTGAGGTGGTCAATGGTCAAGGTGGGCATGTGTTAGTCCTCCGAGTTCTGGTTGAAGGTTAGTGCATAGCCGACAGCGGGCAACGTGGCAGAGATGAAGTAACTAAAGAGCAAGAAGTAGCCAGCTCCAAGCAAATATTTGGTGCCAATAGTGCCGGTAATTCCTCCGCCTAGGAACCAATTGCCTACGAGAAGGGTGACAAGACCGCCGGCAAAAAGAAACGCGTTAGACAGCTGCAAAGCCTTCCGGCGCCACTGGTCGAGAACCTGGGCCTCATACTCATCAAGAGAGGACAGCGGCTTGCGGTCTTTGGAATCAATGGACACCCGCAGAATGGTCCAGGGAATGCAAGAAAGCACCATTGCGATAGACATTCCTAACAGTGCCCAGTAAGAAGAAATCGCCAGGGCGACGATGAGGAAAATCGCGGATACAGCTACGCAGCCATACATTGACGCGATTAATCCCCGGGTGGGGCCGGGCCTGCGGAACCGTTCGGCGCGGATCGTTGTTGAAACAGGGGCGTCGTTTGCTGTCATACATTCAAGTGTTGCATAAACCCAACACTCCGGCAACAGTTTCTGCAGATTTTTCTTTGAGGTTGACCCTGACGCAGCGTAAGGCGCGACAATGAAGCCATGGACGACATCGATGAAGTTCTCTATACCGTTGGCGAGGTAGCAGCGCTCTTCCGCATTACGGTGCGCACCTTGCACCACTGGGAGGCACAAGGCTTGCTATCTCCCACGTGGCGCAGCTGGTCCAATTACCGGCTGTATACCGAGGAAGACTGCGCCCGCGTGCAGAAGATTCTGATCTACCGCGCTACCGGGATGAAATTGACCGATATTAAACAGCTGCTAGATGGCGATGCTTCCGATCTGGAGCATTTGCGGAGGCAAAGAGAAAGCCTGCTCGCGCAGCGAGACAGTCTTACAGACATGCTGGCAGCAATTGACACCTTGATGGAGGATGCAATGAATAACCGAAAGCTCACCACCGAAGAAATAGGACAGATTGTCGGCGATGCCAACTTCGCCGCGCATCAACAAGAAGCCGAAGAAGCCTATGGATCGAGCGAGGACTGGTCTATCTATCAGCAGCGCACGGCCGGTTGGTCGAAGGATGACTGGAGTGATGCTCAAACCGGCGTCGCTGAGGTGGAAAAGGAGCTGGCCCAAGCCGTAGCGGGCGGTGTGGCTGCGGGGTCGGAGGAGGCCCAGGGGCTCGTCGACAAGCACCGCGCAGCACTCAGTGCCTTCTTTCCCGTCACGCCGGCAAAGCACTTCTTAATCTCGCGCGGCTATGTGGCTGATGAACGCTTCCGTGCCCATTATGAGGCGCAGCAGGAGGGGTTGGCGCAGTGGCTGGCAGACGCGATTGAGCATGCGGCTAAGGCGCAAGGAGTGGATACCGCAAACCCGGAGTGGAAATAATTAGCGGGCCGGAAGATAAATAAGCCGCTGACCACCAGAAAGTCCTGGTGGTCAGCGGCGTCTGTGTCCCCGACAGGGATCGAACCTGCGACCTTCGGTACCGGAAACCGATGCTCTAATCCGCTGAGCTACGGAGACATCGCTGGGAAAATTCCCAACGATGTGATTTTAGCGCATGGGGTAGTGGGGGACTAAATCAACCCTGGGGCGTCGGTGGTAGTGACTTCACCGGTGCGCAAGTAGTGCACGCCGATGTCGTCGACAACCTTATTCCCAGAGGCAAAGTGCCCATGACCGGGACCATGGACTGTGACCACGCGGGACTGCATCGGCTTGGAGAGGCTCGTGTGGTACTGGTACGGCGTTTGTGGATCGCCCGTCGCCTGAACTTGGAGGGGCTTGGTGGCGAGCTTGGAACCGTCGAGAGGCGCCTGGCCCGTGACCGGTGCGCGGCCACCGCAGCCCGCGCCGGAGCCGTAGAGGGAATTGAAGGAGGTGAAGGGATCAGCGCTGACGAATTTGGCCCACAGGTAGCTCGGGTAGAGCAGCGGATTTCCGGGCACGGTGTTTTCATTGCAGACAATGAGGTTTTGCATATTGATTGCCTGGGCTAGGGACTCTTGCTCTTTGCGCAGTGTCTCTGGGTCAGGCTGCTCGGTGTCCATGGGCTCGCTGCCATTCAAGTGCTTGGCAAAGGCATCCCACTGCGCAGGGACCGGAACGAGGATTCGCGTCATGTTCAATAGCGGGGAGGCTACCTGCACGGCGTTGGGGTTTTGAATCTTCTGGCTGAGGAACTCCGCCTGCACGCGCAGTGGGCCGGTGGCGGTCATAATGTCCGCGCCGGGCTGACCGGCAAATTCGAGGCCTGGAGGCAGGTCACCAATCTTGGCGTTCGGTGGCAGGACAGTAGGGCGTACACCTGCCTCGCGAGCTACCTTTTGAGACCACTTTTCGTAGACCTGCAGCGGGGTGGTACCGAGGTGGTACTTCGCATCATTTTTGGCAATGAAGCCGAAGAGCTCGTGCAGTCCCTTTTCATAGCCGCGCTGTTGCGAAGCAAAGATCCCATTCCACGCCAGCTTGGGGCTCATACCGGAATCCAATAAGACTTTGCCGGTGTGCTCCGGATACTTGGTGGCGTAGGCAGAGCCGAGGTACGTGCCATAAGAGGTGCCGGCGATGTCAATTTTTTCCTCACCCAAGGCGCGGCGCACCATTTCCCAATCCTGCAGGGTATTCGCGGTGGTCAGCGAATTGGTATAGCCAGGGGTGTGCTTTTCGCAGGCATCGCGCGTGAGCTTTCCCACCTGGAAGCTTTCCTGGAGGGGATCACTGGTGGCCGAAGCATCGCACTTGACTGGGGTGGAGCCTGGAAGACCGCGTGGCTGCACACCGATAGTGTCCCACTCGTCCCGCACGGCCTGTGGCCACGGAAAAGCGCTATTGCCGGCCCATCCATAAGCATCGGCATTTGGGCCACCAGGGTTGGTAAACAATGCGCCACGGCGGGCGCTTGGGTTGGCTGCGGGCACCCGCACGAAGCCGACGCTGATGGTGCCGGCCTTCGGATTGTCATAGTAGGTAGGGACTTCGATGCGTCCGCATTCAGCCGAGTCGATATCTACCTGCTCGGGGCAGTCTTCCCAGGAAATAGCGGGCTTGGTTTCCAGCGGTGCAGGTGCAGGCGCGGCCGTGGCAATCGGTGCAGTGATGCCCATGGTCAGTGCGGCAGCACCAAGCGTGGCCGCAAGCTTAGAAGAAAAAGAAAGCATAGGTTAGGTCTCCAGAATAAAAATGATTGGTAGACCTAGCCTATGCTTTTTTGATGCCTTTGGCATCATATTCACAGTAGGTGGGTGCCCTCACCGGCCGGGGCAGGAGAGGGGCTACGCAGTACTACTTGACGATGACAACGATGAGGTCACGCGGACCGTGTACGCCCTCGACACGAGTGAGCTCGATATCGGAGGTAGCGGACGGGCCAGAGATCCAGGTCGCTGGCTTCTCCGGGTTCATGCGGGAGATGACCTCGGGGATGCCGTAGACGATCTCGTTCTGGTGGACGATGCACAGGTGGCGGTCCGGAACCAGGGTCAGTGCGCGACGGCCGCAACGCTCGTCAGACTCGAGCACGATGGTGCCGGTCTGCGCCGAGGTGACGTGGGAATAAGTAACCACAGCGTCAGTCTCGTTCAGCGTGCGCGGATCGACGGTCTTATCGTCCGGCTTGGCGTCGAAGCCCTCGAAGAGGGTGGCGTCCATGCCTTCGGCGTAACGAATGTCGTTGCACTTGCGGTCCTTGAGGATCGTGGCGATGGTCTGCTTGAGCTCGCCTTCCTCGGTGACGTGCACCTCGGCCTTGTAATCCTCGAGTCGGTCAATGAGCATATCGCGCAGCTCGTCCGCGTTCAGGGTGCCCTCGTGGTGGTAGTCGCGTGGGGCATCAACGTGGTCGGGGAGACCAGCCTGCTTCTGAGCGGAGCGGATGCGGCTTAGGATTTCCTGCTTTGCGTTCACTTTTTGGACTCCTCACGGGCCTCGGCAAGAAGCTCCTTGCCTTCTTCGGACTCGAACCACTGGCGGAAGGACTTCTTTGGCGGAACCGCGGTGTCGCGGCCCTCGGACCAACCGGACATAAACAGTGGCAGGGATTCGATGGTCTTGTTGGTGCCACCCAAGATGCGGCCCAAGGCGACCATGTGGGTTGCCTTGTTCCACAGCTTCGGGTTGCTCCACAGCAGCTGAATGGTCTTGAAGAGCTTCGGCTCGATCGGTGGGGTGGCGTGGGTGACCTTCTGGTGGCGGTTTTCCAAAATGACGTCGGAAAGCGGAATCTTCACCGGGCACACCTCGTCGCAGCGGCCGCACAGCGAGCACGCATAAGGCAGGCTGGCGGAAGGATCGTTGTGATCCTTCATGCCGGTCAGCTGCGGCGTCAGGGAAATACCGATCGGGCCAGGGTAGACAGAGCCGTAGGCGTGGCCGCCGGCGCGCTCGTAGACTGGGCAAACATTCAGGCAAGCCGAGCAACGGATGCACTTGAGAGCCTGGTGGCCGATCGGGGAGGACAGGGCCGCGGTACGGCCGTTATCCAGCAGTACCAAGTGGAAGTTCTGCGGGCCATCGCCCTCAGTAACGCCGGACCACATGGAGGTGTACGGGTTCATACGCTCCGCGGTGGAAGAACGCGGCAGCAGCTGGAGGAAGACCTCCAGATCCTGGAAGGTAGGAACCAGCTTTTCGATGCCCATCACGGTAATGAGGGTCTCCGGCAGGGTCAGGCACATACGGCCATTGCCCTCGGACTCCACGATGTTGATGGTGCCGGTTTCTGCCACGCCGAAGTTGGCGCCGGAGATGGCAACCTTGGCCTGCATGAACTGCTCGCGCAGGAACTGTCGGGATGCCTCGGCCAACTCTGCTGGATTAGCCTGCAGGGTGTCATCGGTATTTGGCATCTTGTTGACGAAGATATCGCGAATCTCCGCGCGGTTGCGGTGGATAGCCGGAACCAGAATGTGGGACGGCTTATCCTCGCCCAGCTGCACGATGAGCTCGGCCAGGTCGGTCTCGCGAGCGTTGATGCCCGCGGCCTCCAGGTGCTCGTTCATGCCGATTTCCTGGGTGGCCATGGACTTAACCTTGACCACGTCGGTCTCGCCGGTAGCGCGAACCAGACCCTCAATGATCTGGTTAGCTTCCTTGGCGTCGCGTGCCCAGTGGACGACGCCGCCGCGAGCCTTAACTGCCTCTTCGAACTGCTCGAGCAGCTCCGGCATGCGGGCGGCAACGTCTTCCTTGATGGCGGAACCTGCAGCGCGCAGCTCCTGCCAATCGTCCAGCTCCTCCACAGCGTTGGAGCGCTTCTCACGAATGGAAGTGGTGGCGTGCTGCAGGTTGTGGCGCTGGGTGGCGTTATTCAGGCCAACGTGTGCCAGAGGAACAAAGGCCTTGCTGCCGCGCAGGTTGCCGTAGCCTTCCGGCGCGCGCGGTGGGGTGGTATCGAGGAAAGAGGTCATTAGAGCATCGTCTCCTTGGAGTAAGCGGCGGAGGTCGGAGTCCATGGGTGCTCCTTGGTGGAAGCCAAGATCTCAGCCATGTGAACGGCGCGGACGCCGGAACGCTGGCGGCTCAGGGCGCCACCGATGTTCATCAGGCAGGAAGAGTCACCGCCGGTGACGAATTCTGCCTCGGTCTCCTTGATGTGGCGAGTCTTATCGGTGACCATCGCGCGGGATACCTCTGCGTTCTTGATGGCGAAGGTGCCGCCGAAGCCACAGCATTCTTCCTTATTCGGAAGGGTGACCAGTTCGATGCCTTCGACTTCTTGCAGCAGCTGCATCGGGCGATCGCCCAGCTTCAGGAAGCGCAGGCCGTGGCAGGAAGAGTGGTAGGTCACGCGGTGCGGGAAGAATGCGCCCACGTTAGTAACGCCCTCGACGTCTACCAGGAATTCCGGCAGGTCCAGGGTCTTCTGGGTGGTCTTGCGAGCGCCGTCGACGTCGGCGGAGCTGCCGTAACGGTCGGCGATGCGCTCGTGCTGCTCACGAACGGCACCCACGCAGGAACCAGAGGCAGCAACAACGTAGTCAATGGAGGGATCTGCGAAGGCATCCGCATAGGAGCGGATCATACCCAGGGTTTCCTTCTGGTAGCCGGTATTGATGTGCATCTGGCCGCAGCAGGTCTGCTCCTCCGGGAAGACCACCTCGTGGCCCAAGCGGGAGAGAACCAGTGCCGTTGCCTTTTGTACGTCCGGGAAAAGGGCGTCACCAATGCAAGTGGAAAATAGCGCAATGCGCATACGGTGCTCCTCGTTGATTCTTGACATGGGGGTAGGCACAACCCTACTCCTTTTAAGCAGTACGTGCGTAATGCGTCCCTTTGTTGACCAGCAATTATTTCGCAATATCAATGTTGCAAAAAGCTCTTATCAAACGTTTGTCCTGCAAAGAGGAGTTTTCTGGCCCGGCCCTTTTCACACTTGACTTTTCAGTCCACTAGAATCGTGCGACATGACACCAGCTGATTTGGCCACATTGATTAAAGAAACTGCCGTTAAGGTCATGGAAAGCCATGAGCTTGATTCCTCCGTTTTGCCGGAAACGGTAACTGTAGAGCGCCCACGCAATCCTGAGCACGGCGATTACGCCACCAACGTGGCGCTGCAAGTGGCCAAGAAGGCCGGTGCAAACCCGCGCGAGCTGGGCGGCTGGTTGGCAGAAGCCCTGGCAGACAATGATGCTGTTGCAGAGGCCGACATTGCCGGGCCTGGTTTCATTAATATCCGCCTTGCTGCCGACGCCCAAGGCGAGATCGTCGCGCAGATCCTTCGCGCCGGCACGAAGTACGGCTCTAACGATTCGTTTGCGGGTAAGAAGGTTAACCTGGAGTTTGTCTCTGCTAACCCCACCGGCCCGATCCACCTTGGCGGCACCCGCTGGGCGGCCGTGGGCGATTCCCTGGGCCGCGTGTTGGAGGCGTCTGGCGCGGAGGTGACCCGCGAGTATTATTTCAATGACCATGGCGGCCAAATTGACCGTTTCTCCCGTTCCCTCGTGGCTGCCGCGAAGGGCGAGCCTACTCCGGAGGATGGCTACGGCGGAGCCTATATCCAGGACATCGCTAAGGCCGTGGTGGAAAAGAACCCATCCGCGCTAGAGGGCAGCGAGGAAGAGGTACAAGAAGCTTTCCGCGCAGACGGCGTGGAGATGATGTTTGCGCAGATCAAGCAGTCCCTGCACGAGTTCGGCGTGGACTTTGATGTCTACTTCCACGAGAACTCCCTCTTCGAATCCGGCGCAGTCGATGCGGCGCTGGAAAAGCTCAAGGCTGAAGGCCATATGTACGAGGCTGAGAACGCATGGTGGCTCAAGTCCACCGATTACGGCGATTCCAAGGATCGCGTGGTGGTCAAGTCCGATGGCAATGCAGCCTATATTGCCGGTGACATTGCCTACGTGGCCGATAAGTTCGACCGCGGCCACGATTTGAATATCTACATGCTGGGTGCTGACCACCACGGCTACGTGCCGCGCCTGAAGGCTGCCGCAGCGGCCTTGGGGTACAACGCAGACGCCGTCGAGGTGCTCATCGGCCAGCTGGTTAACCTCATGCGTGATGGCAAGCCAGTGCGCATGTCCAAGCGTGCGGGCACGGTCATCACCATGGAGGATCTCGTGGCTGCCATCGGTGTGGACGCCTCCCGTTATTCCCTGGTGCGTTCCTCTGTGGACCAGAGCATCGATATTGACTTAGGCCTGTGGGAATCCCAGTCCTCCGATAACCCCGTCTACTACGTACAGTACGGCCACGCCCGCCTGTGCTCCATCGGCCGTAAGGCAGCCGAGCTGGGCATCGATTCGGACGGTGCAGACCTCTCCTTGCTCACCCACGATCGCGAGGGCGACCTCATCCGCACCTTGGGTGAGTTCCCGGCCGTGGTGGAGGAAGCCGCGCAGCTGCGCGAGCCGCACCGCATCGCCCGCTATGCCGAGGACCTCGCTGCGGTCTTCCACCGTTTCTATGACTCCTGCCAGGTCCTGCCCAAGGCGGGCGAGGATGAAGCTCCTATTCACGGCGCCCGCCTCGCGTTGGCGCAAGCCTCCCGCGTGGTCTTGGCCAATGCCTTGACCATGGTGGGCGTAAGCACCCCGGAGAAGATGTAAGTGGCGGATTTCAATGAGCTGCCGGCCCACGTCTGGCCGCGCAATGCCAAGCGCGAGGAAGACGGCGTAGTAACCATTGCTGGTGTTCCGCTGCCGGATTTGGCGGAGGAATTCCAGACCCCACTGTATGTTTTCGATGAAGATGACTTCCGGTCCCGCTGCCAGGACATGGCCCGCGCTTTCGGTGGACCCGAGCACGTGCACTACGCCTCCAAGGCATTCATCTCAAAGAAAATCGTGAACTGGGTCAATGAGGAAGGCCTGTGCTTGGACGCAGCCTCTCTCAATGAGCTCAAGATTGCCTTGGCCGCGGAGTTCCCGGCCGAGCGCATCACCACGCACGGCAACAATAAGGACGATGAGTACCTGCGTTTGTGTGTAGACGCCGGCGTGGGCCACGTGGTCATTGATAACGAGCTCGAGCTGGAAGAGCTCAATCGCATTGCGGGCGAGGCTGGCAAGGTCCAGCCGGTGATGATCCGCGTCAAGCCGGGTGTTGATGCGCATACGCACGAATTCATCGCCACGGCGCATGAGGATCAAAAGTTCGGCATTTCGCTCGCCACGGGTGCAGCCTTTGCTGCGGCCAAGCGTTGCTTGGAGGCGGACAACCTGCACCTGAGCGGCCTGCACTGCCACGTGGGATCCCAGGTCTTTAATGCGGAGGGCTTCAAACTTGCCGCGGAGCGCGTCATGGGGCTGTACCGCCAGATTTGTACCGAGCTGGGCGTGACGCTGGAAGAGCTCGACCTGGGCGGCGGCTTTGGTATTCCCTACATGCCTTATGAGGAGGCGCTGGATATCGAGCGCGTGGCCGGCGATATGCTCGGCGCGGTCAAGTACACCGCAGAGGAGTTGGGCATCGAGGCGCCCTTCCTCTTGGTTGAGCCCGGTCGCTCCTTGGTCGCTGGCTCAGCGGTGACCGTCTACCGCGTGGGTACCGTCAAAGATGTAGAAACTGGCAAGTCGGATCTGCCGCTGCGCCGCTATATCTCCGTCGATGGGGGAATGTCAGATAATATCCGGCCAGCGCTCTACGGTTCGGCCTATGACGTGCGCGTGGTCAACCGTTTTAGCGATGGGGAAGAGGTGTCCTCCCGCGTGGTGGGCTTCCATTGCGAGTCCGGCGATATTCTCCTTGAAGACGGCGAGCTGCCCAATGATATCCAGTCGGGAGACTTGATCGCCTTTGCAGCGACTGGCGGCTACCAGTACATGATGTCCTCGCGCTATAACGGTGCGGTGCGCCCTGCGGTCGTCGCCACGCGCGTAGGCGAGACCAAGCCTATGCTGCGCCGAGAGACCATCGAGGATCTTCTTTCCCTCGAAGTGGACTAGCCTAGGCACTCGGTCCCCGTCACAAGACCTAATTTAATTCAGGCCCTGTGACGGGGACTTTTCTATTTATAGACCCATTTACGGCGAAAGTAGACAGCTTGTTCTGTATAGTGTCCTGTATCCGCAATTAGCGGGCACGACACCTTTACCCCAACCGCACAATGGAGACGGATTATGGCTGCATCTACTAGCGAGCTTCAGGCACACAAGCATTCCGGCAAGGGCGAGGGCGAGACCGTCGGTATCGCGCTGCTGGGCTTTGGCACTGTTGGTGCCGAGGTCTTCCGTCTGCTGGGAGAAAATGCTGATGCCTTTGCTCATCGCATCGGTGGTCCAGCCGAGATTCGCGGCATAGCCATCCAAAATAAGAATAAGCTGCGCCCAGGCGTGCCCCAGGAGCTGTTGACCGATGACGCCAAAGCGCTCGTCGCCCGCGATGATATCGACCTCGTGGTTGAGGTTATCGGCGGTATCGACTTCCCCCGCGAGCTGGTGCTCGCCGCACTTAATTCGGGAAAGTCCGTGGTGACCGCCAACAAGGCCCTAGTTGCCGCGCACGCAGACGAGCTGGCGGAGGCCGCCGACCGCGCCGGCGTAGATCTCTACTTCGAGGCTGCCGTAGCCGCCGCGATTCCGGTTGTAGGCATGCTGCGGCGCTCCTTGGCCGGCGATCAGGTAGAGCGCATCTCCGGCATCGTCAATGGCACCACCAACTTTATCCTGGACGCGATGGAGTCCACGGGCGCTTCCTATGACGAGGCGCTGGCGGAGGCTACCCGCCTAGGCTATGCCGAGGCCGATCCCACCGCGGATGTGGAGGGACATGACGCCGCCTCCAAGGCCGCCATCATGGCGTCTTTGGGCTTTCACACTCGCGTAAAGTTCGAGGACGTCCACTGCGAGGGCATCACCCAGGTCACCGCCGCGGATATCGCCGCGGCCAATGATGCCGGCTATTCCATCAAGCTGCTGGCCATTTGCGAGCGCCTCCAGCGTGCCGATGGCTCCGAGGCGGTCAATGCCCGAGTGCACCCCACCTTGGTGCCTAAGGAGCACCCGTTGGCTTCCGTGAGCGAGTCTTATAATGCCATCTTCGTTGAGGCAGAGGCCGCAGGTTCCCTGATGTTCTACGGCAATGGTGCGGGCGGCAATCCTACGGCGTCTGCCGTGCTTGGCGACGTCGTCGGGGCAGCCCGCAATATCGTCCACGGCGGCCGAGCACCGGGCGAGAATACCTATGCCAACCTGCCTATCGCAGACTTCGGTGAGGTAGAAACCCGCTACCACATCGATATGGAAGTCCAGGACCGCACCGGCGTGCTGGCCGCCATCTCCGCCGTCTTTGCTGACAATGACGTTTCCCTGCGCACCGTGCGCCAGGAAGACGGCGCGGACACCGCCCGCCTCATCGTGGTCACCCATGCGGCGAAGGAGGCCACCTTGGACACCATTGTGGCTGCCTTGGGCGAGCTCGAAGAGGTCAAGGCCGTTCATTCCGTAATTCGCCTCGGCAGCTAGCCCGGAGCAATAGACTGGATAGCTATGAGCATCGAAGTTGAAGTCGGCACGAAAGCCATCGTGACCGTTCCTGCCTCCACGGCGAACCTTGGCCCGGGATATGACACCTTGGGCATGGCGCTGAGTCTGTATGACACCGTCGAGGTAGAGGTCACCACCTCGGGCCTTGTGGTGGAAATTTTCGGCGAGGGTGCAGAAGACCTGCCGCGCGATGGCTCCCACCTGGTGGTCAAGGCGATTCGCTCCGCGCTTTCGGCAGCCGACGCCACCGTGCCGGGCCTGCGCGTGGTCTCGCATAATAATATCCCGCAGTCGCGCGGCCTGGGCTCTTCCGCCTCCGCCGCAGTGGCGGGCGTGGCCGCCGGCAATGCGCTGGCGGGAAGCCCGCTGACCCAAGAGCAAGTGGTGCAGCTTTCTTCCGCCTTTGAGGGCCATCCCGATAATGCCGCCGCCTCCGTGCTGGGCGACGCCGTGGTGTCGTGGACAAATGTCCCCGTCGACGGCCATTCTTTGCCGGACTACCGCGCCGCATCCATCAAGGTGCACGAAGATATCCGCGCCACCGCGCTCGTGCCAGATTTCCACGCCTCCACCCAGGCGGTGCGCCGCGTCTTGCCGTCGCACGTGACGCATTCGGATGCGGCGTTCAACGTCTCGCGCACCGCGGTCCAGGTGGCGGCGTTGCAAAACTACCCGGATCTCCTGTGGGAGGGAACCCGCGATCGCCTGCATCAGCCGTACCGCGCGGATGTGCTTCCAGTGACCGCGGAGTGGGTGAACCGCCTGCGCAATCGCGGCTATGCGGCCTACCTATCCGGCGCCGGCCCCACCGTCATGGTGCTGCACACCGAGGATATTGAAGAGAGCATTCTTGCCGACGCCCGCGAGCAAAACCTCCGCGTCATCGACCTCACCGTCGCCGGCCCCGTCAGAGTGGAGCTTACGCAGGCTTAATCTTTAGCCGGCACACGTTGGGGTGCTGGCGCGGCACCAAGGTGATCGAGGTGGCATCATCGCTGGTTTCTTGCAGGAAGCCAGCGTGTACCGCGCACAGGAACGGCGAAGGCTCAATCCCCGAAGAGACAAACGGGCAGGCATGGAGCTCGATGTCGGTCGAGTCCGGCTTGGTGGCAGGATCAAAGCCCATATCGCGCAGGGTGGCAAAGAGCGTATCGAGCGCGCCATCGGAGGCGTCGGCACCCGCGGCGCGCGCCCAGCGTCGCCCGATCTCGAGGGCCCTGGCCGAGGCGGCGTCATCGAGCTCTTCCTTATCCGCCAGCATCGTGGTCAGCACTTCCACCAAGGTGATGTATTCCTCGGCTACCGCTTTATTATCCGGTACGCGGGCCCGAAAGATGAGGGAGGGGCGCCCGCGGCCCTTACTCGGCGCGGACACCACGTTGACGGCCCCAGCGTTGACCAGTTCATCGATGTGTCCGCGGGCAGTGTTGACGTGCATGCCTAGTTCCTCGGCGACGGTGCCGGCCTTGGCGCCTTCGGGGTGGCGCTGCACAGCGGTGAGCACCTCGCGCTGCTTGGGCGAGAGGTTGAGGGCCTCCGGAAAAAGTTCGGTGGTGGACCGGGGAAGTGAATCAGGCATGGTGGGAATCCGCCTTGGGGTCTGCGAAAACAGAAATCTTAGTTGGGGTGGACAAAAACGTTTGCTTTAGACACTGTTAAGGATACGACGTTACCCACCGCGACGCCTAAAGCGAACTCGCGGTCTACCGGTACTGTAGCCTCGTGGCCTCCCAGATCAACGCGCAGCTGTGCCGCTGCGAGGCTGGTGGCCTCGACGGCCAAGACGCGCGCTGCCCATTGATTGCTGGCCTCTGGCGCCGCGCCAATTGTGGCCGCATGTGGGTCAAAGGTCACCGCCACCTCCTGTCCGGGCGCAAGAGACGAATGCTCCGTGGCTGCCAGAACGGAAATTTCGCCACACGCGACCTTGACGGTGGAGGCGCCGGTTTCGGTCACGGTTCCTTCGAGGCGGTTGAGACCCGCTAGCGCCGCAACGAAGCCTGTCGGCGGTGCCTCAAGCAGACGCGCGGTTGCGCCGTGCGCCCGCACCTGGCCGGATTCCATGACCAGCATGTCCTGCGCTAGGTGCACAATATCGAGCGCGTCATGGGTAACAAGCAGCGTGGTACGGTCCGCGCGTGCCGCGTGCAAGAAGCGGCGCCACCTCTCGGCCGATTTCACGTCGACTGCGGCTAGGGGCTCGTCCACAATCAAGACCGCCGGCCGTGCGGCTAGCGCGCGCACCAGCGCTACGTGGGCGGCCTGGCCGCCGGAAAGGGCGGGTACGGGGACGTCGGCAAGCTCGTGCAATCCCGCCGCAGCCAGGAGCGCCTGCGCACGGGTCTTATCGCGGGTGACCATGGCCACCGCCTCCACGGCCGTCGAGCGCGGCGGCAACCCCGGCCGCTGGGTGAGCAAGACGACGTCGGCGCCCTCCGGCGAGACCTCCCCGCCGCTCAGGCGTCCGGCAATGCGCCCCATCAAGGTCGTCTTGCCGGAACCATTCGGGCCCACCACGGCCGTAATGGCACGCGGGGAAAAATCCGTGCGCACACCGTCGACGGTCACAGACAGCGCCGGCGCATCGGTGGGCCGGGTAAGGTCGCGAAGCTTATCGACGTCCATCTCATGCAACCGCCTGGCCTGCGGCTGGTAGCTTCGCCGCCGCAGCACAGGCAAGCCCGCCAGCGCCAGGCAGGCTAAGGCCAACCCGATAAGCAGTGCGGAGAGCACGTACGCGCCATCCGCATCGACCTCGCGCTCCAAATAAATACCCAGGGGCATGGTGCGGGTGACGCCCGGCTGCGAGCCGGCAAAGGTCAGGGTCGTGCCGAATTCGCCCAGCGAGCGCGCGAAGGCCAACCCCGCGCCCGTGGCCAAGGCCGGGGCGATGGACGGCAGGGTAATTTTGCCCAGGACCTCCCACCGGCCCAAGCCCACGCCGCGGGCAGAGGCGAGGATTTCCTGGTCCAACTGGCGCAGCGCCGAATCGACCGCGACCACCACAAAGGGCAGCGCCACAAAGGTCTGCGCCATAACGACCCCGGGAAAGGCGAAGGCGAAGTGGATGCCGAGGGCGTCGAGAAGCGGGGCCAGGTATCCCTTGCGGCCGAAAGCTGCGGTAAGGGCCAAGCCGCCCACCACCGGTGGCATGGCCAAGGGCAGGTAGACCAAGAGGCGCACTACGGCGCTGCCGCGGCCGAGTTGCTGCACCCACAGGGCCAGCCCCAAGCCCAGTACGAGCGCAAGGATCATGGATTGGAAGGCGGCTGCCACTGAGATGAGCAGCATGTCTCGGATCTCGTCGCGCGCGAGATAGTCGCTAATGCGCGCCCAGGGCACGCGCAGGCCAAGGGCGGCGACGGGGACGATGATGGTAGCTACCGCAATGAGGCCAATAAGGCCGATAAGAAGCGGGGCTTTGGGGCGAATAGGCTGTGGGGCGGACATAGCTTACTCCGCTGGCGTGAAGCCGCGCTCGCGCCAGGTGGACGCAAAGTCGCCGCTCAGGATATCGAGCACCGCGCGAGCCTGGTCGGGGTGGGATGCTTCTGCGGTAACGGCGCCCACAATCTGGTTAGTGAATTTCTCTGCCCCAGGAATGTCAATCACCTCGACATCATCGCCGGCCGCGGCGGCATCGGTGGAATAGACCCACCCAGCATCCGCCTCGCCCGAGGCGACCTTTCCTAAAACGTCGGCTACCTGGCGTTCTTGGGAGGATGGATGGACGTCCAGGCGCTTATCAGAGATGATCTGGGAGGAGATATCGCCGCAGGGAACTTGGGGATCGCACAGTACGAAGTGGTCGGAGTGGGGGAGATCCTCCACGGAATGGATTCTCGCCGGGTTGCCCTTGGGTACAACCATGACCATGACATTGGTGGCAAGCACCTCAGGCGTGGCAACCGTGCCATCCTGTACCGCCTTATCCATGGTCTTTTTCGATGCTGTGAGGAGAAGATCGGCCGGGGCGCCCTCGCGCAGCTTGCTCACCAGATCGGAGGAGCCGCCATTTTCAAAGTTCAGATTTACCGGCGGCGCGAGCTGGCCGGCGCGCGAAGTGAGTTCGTAATTGATGACGCGGGTGGAGGATGCAGCCAAGACATTGAGCGTGGCAGCATCCGCGTTCTGGGCGGAGGTCGTTGACGTTGGGGGAGCGCAGGATGTAAGGGCGAATGCGAGGGCGGCGAGGAGTGCGGCGGCGCGCTTCTTCATCTGCGGAGGGCTCCTTCTACAGCGGAGAGTGTGACCTATCCAGGATAGCCCTCCGCCCCGCGCGGGTTTAGCTCACGCGGGTGAACTTGATGTGGAAGTCGTTTTCTTCTTCCTTGAGATAGTCCAGCTCGAAGCTCTCCTCGCGGGCCTCGACCTCCTTGAGCAGGGGAACCGGATTATGTGGAGCGATGAGGATCATGGACTCGCCCACGTTAAGGGTGCCCAGTGCGCCGTGGATGGCGCCGTGGCGAACGGCGTGCGGAATTTCGGAGGCGTTAAGGGTCGGGATGGAATGTGGCTTATTGGCATCGGAGATGGGCAGTTGCATAGCGAGTGGTCCTTTCTTAAGGGATGCGAGTTTCGCTCTGCTACCAATATTAGTACGATAAAACCCGTGCAAAATAATAGCGTGGCGCTTCGCCTCATCTTCCTCGCCTTCGCAGGCCTATCGCTGCTGGTAGGCCTGGCTGCGGGCGCCACCCTATTGGGGTTGACCGCCACCCCTGGCGCGTCCTTTGCCGCCGACCACGGACCGCTCATGGTCTTCGGCTTCGTGGGTGGAGCCATTGGACTGGAGCGCACCGTTGCTGTGCGCACGTCGTGGGCATGGGCCGGGCCCGCGTGCCACGTCGCCGGCGTGCTGGGCATTCTCGCCGGCCTGCCGCGTGCGATCCCCGCAGTGTGTTTTGCCGCCAGCTTCCTTGTCCTTGGCTTCATTTACGCCACCATCTATCGCCGCCAGGCGAGCCTTGCGATCCTGGTGCAGGCAGCTGGCGTTATCGGGGGAGTAGCAGCCGCCGCCCTGTGGGCCATGGGCCCGGGGTTCGCTGCGGCGATGCCGTTGTGTGTCCTCTACGCGGTGGCCACCATCATCGGCGAGCGCATGGAACTAGCGCGCGTCACCATGGCCGGAACCCGCGCCGAAAACCACCTCACCCTTCTGGTTCTGGGGCTGGCGGCGGCCAGCGTCATCTACATGCTTGCCCCATCGGTGGGCTATCGCGCGATGGGCTTGGTGCTCATCGCCATCGCTGCGGCCACCGCGCGGGTAGACGTGGCCAAGAATCTGGTGCGCTCTCACGGCCTGCCGCGCTACTCGGCGGCGTGCATGTTGGCCGGCTACGGCTGGCTCGCCCTCGGCGGTTACCTCTGGCTGCTGCACGGGCAGTCCACTGGCTTTGCCTATGATGCCTCAGTACACGCCATCTTCTTGGGCTTTGTCATGTCCATGATTTTTGCCCACGCACCCATCATCTTCACCTCCGTTATCCGCCGCCGATTGCCGTACCACCCGGTGCTCTATGTCCCGGTGGCGCTCTTGCATGGCGGCCTCGCGTTGCGCATCCTTGCCGATTGCGCCGAGCACACCACTGCCCTCCGCACCGGCGGGGTGGTTACGATAATCGCAGTGTTAGTTTTTCTCGCCTGCGGCATCGCCCTGACCGGAAAGGAGGCGCGCCGTGCGCATTCATGACGTGTCCCTGGCCGCGCGCGGCCGCTGGCATACCCTGAGCGCCGCCGTTATTGGTTTGTGGATCCTCATTGGCCTCGGCCTACTCATCGCTGGCTCTTTGGGCGCTCCTGTGGTGTGGTGGGATATCATCCATCCCTTCACCATTGGCGCGCTGACCACGGCAATCATCGTCTTTTCCACTCATTTCACCGAGGCCTTGACCCGGACTGCGGGCGGGGACTATCGGGGCGTCGGCAGTCGCGTGGGCCTAGTGCAGCTCGGGCTTATCTTGCTGTTCATTGATAGGGCGGGGTATGACTGGGGCCCGCTTGCCGACGCCGCCTCTGCCCTCATCATCGCCGCCCTCACCTGGCACCTGTGGTTCATCGCGCGGCGCCTGCGCGGCTCATTGTCTGGTTCTTTTGCCGTGACCGTGCCCTTTTATATCGCGGCGGCCGTGTTCATGATTGTCTCCGTGGTGCTGGTCATCCTGAGCGGAAATGGGGTAGGCGAGTATTCCCTCCTTGTCGGCGCCCACTCGCGCGGCATGATCTGGGGCTTCGCGTGGCTTACCGTCATCGGCACGGTGGTCACGTTGCTCCCCACGCTATCGGCCACCGCGATTTCGCCCACCGCTCGCGCGCGGTGTACTCGCGCGCTCATCGTGCACTGTGTTGGCCTGGCCTTGGCGATGGCGCTGTACGCGGTGGGCCTTACCCGCGCCGCAGGCGTGGCTCAACTGCTCGTGGTCCTGGCGGCGGTACTCATCATCCAGCCGGTGCTTGCCACCGTTATGGGGCGCTCGCCGCGGCTGACCACCGCCACCGTGGCTGTTATCGCCGGACTGCTGTGGATGTTGACGCTATGTGCCGGTGACGCCATTTCCGCAGCGGTGGGCGCCTACCCGCGCACCATTACCCTGATTCTGCTGCCCGCCTTCCTCGGTGCCGGCCTCTTGCAGTTGGTCACTGGTGTCCTTCACCACTTGCTGCCCATCCTTACCGGCGCACGCCCTGATACCACCGAGCGCACCGGCTACGCCCGCCTGCTGCTTATCAACCTGGGCGGACTGCTGACATTGCTAGGCGCTACCGTGGCCGGGCTTATCATGATGGGGATAGGCCTTGCCGCCAACGTTATCGCCGTCGGCCGAGCCATCTACCTTAAGAAAAGACTGGAGAACTAAATGCTGAGCGTTTCTTCCTCACAACCTGCGGACAAACCCGCGCCGAAGGATTCCTCCTGGGCCTCGTGGCTGCTCATCGGCATCGCGCTGGCAGCGGTCATCGCGCTCGCGGTGGTCAATTCCACCGGCAAGGGCACGGAGTCCGCGGCACCGGTATCCTCCGGCGAAACGCAGACCATCGACGTGGGCGTAGACGGCATGGCCTTTACCCCCTCGTCCATCGATATCGAGCCCGGCACCCACCTGGTGGTCAACTTCACCAACTCCGGCGACCAAGTCCACGACCTCAAGATTGGCGACGTCGAGACCGGCCGCGTTGACCCCGGCGAGACCGTCCAACTCGATGCCGGAGTCATCGACTCCTCCGTGGAAGGCTACTGCACCATCGCCGGCCACAAGATGCAGGGCATGACCTTCAAAGTCAACGTGGGAGACGGCGCCGCTGCAGGACATGACCATGCGGTGTCCTCAGCTAGCAACCCGCACGTCAACGTGCCAACCGCCGCCGAGCTCGGCGCACAGCGCGACGACTTTTCTGCCTTCGACGCCACCTTGCAGCCGGCCGCTGAGACGAAGACGCACAAAGAGACCTGGACGATGACCGAGGAAGTCGTGGAGGTTGCCCCCGGCATCAAGCAGATGCGCTGGCTCTTCAACGGCCAAGCCCCTGGGCCCACCCTGCGCGGCAAGGTAGGCGATAAGTTCGAAATCACCATCAAGAACGAGGGCTCCATGGCCCACTCCATTGACTTCCACGCCGGCGAGGTCAACCCAGATAAGACCATGAAATCCATCCAGCCGGGCGAGGAATTGACCTACAAGTTCACCGCGAACCGCTCCGGCATCTGGATGTATCATTGCTCCACGATGCCCATGTCCCTTCACATCGCCAACGGCATGGCTGGCAATGTCATCATCGATCCGCCGGACCTCAAGCCCGTGGACGCGGAGTACAACTTCATGGCCACCGACGTCTTCCTGGGCGCGGAATCCACCGGCGCCGACGCCCAGCGCGTTGCCGACGGCCGCTTCGACCTCATGGCCTTCAATTACTACCCGGGCCAGTATGACGCAGAGCCCATCAAGGCCAAGGTAGGCGATACCGTCCGCCTGTGGCTGACCAATTTAGGCCCCGACCAGCCGCTGAGCTTCCACGTTGTGGGCGAGCAATTCGATACCGCCTACAAGGAAGGCGCCTACCTCATCAAGAATGAGGACTCGACCGGCTCGCAAGCCCTGGACCTCCTCCCGGCGCAAGGCGGATTCGTCGAGATGACCTTCAACGAGCCCGGTACCTATTCCTTTGTCAATCACATCATGACTAACGCCGAGAAGGGCCAGCACGGCAAGTTCATCGTTACCGAGTAGCCCTCCAGCGGTACGGCCCCTCCCGCTCCTCCCGCCCTTCGCGCTCACCAGCGACCGTTCGTGGTCACATTTCATGTCCACCGTGAGCGCGAAGGGCCGGCTTCTGTGTTCGTCCACCCCTCGCGCTCACTGGGGCGGCGATTTCGCGCTTGCTGCGGCTCCCAGTGAGCGCGAAGGGCGGGGAGGCGGAGACTTCTTCCCTTGGCGCTCACGGGCGGAGGCGGTGGGCTAGGTCAGCGGCTGCCGATGAGCGCGAAGGGCGGTGTGGGCAGTGAACGCAGGGAGCTCGCGCAGCTCCGCACGGGTGTCGTAGTCGCGTTCAGCGCCGGTGCCGGGAATCTCGATGAAGTTGGCACCACGGATGAGGCGGCGGACGGAGACGTTTCGAGTCGTGGGAAGGGACTCGAGCTGAGCGCGGAGGGCGGAGGTGCGCCAGAGGGAACACAGCGGCTGGAGGTAGCCGTCGGCGGCGCGGGTGAGCACGGCATCGGCCGTGGAGGAAGCGAGGGTCGAGCGCAGACGGGGAAGCAGTAGCGGTGAATCGGGGGCATCCACGGCGAAGAGGGCGAGCTCGGAGCAGTGGGATAACGCCTGGGCGCCGGCCGCGATGCCGGCGACAGGACCACCGTAGAGCGGTGACTCGCACACCTGGGGCACGCCGAGGCGATGCGGGGAGACAGCCACGGTCGGGGTGCCGTAGGGAAGCTGGGCGAGCAGGCGGTCGATAAAGCGCGTGCCGTGGACAAAAAGGGAGGCCTTATCGGCGCCGCCCATACGCCTGCCGTGGCCGCCGGCGAGGATGACCGCGCCGAGCATTAGGACTCCGGGAGGGTGCGGGACCAGTCCCCGGAGCGGCCGCCGGATTTCGCCACGATTCCGCAGCGGCGGATATACGCGGAACGGTCCACGCCCTTGACCATGTCGATGATGGCGAGCGCGGAAACGTTCACAGCCGTCAGTGCCTCCATTTCCACGCCGGTGCGGTCGGCGGTGCGGACAGTGGCGGAGATGGACACGTGGTCGTCGGCAAGCGTGAGCTCCACTGCGCAGCCGTGCACGCCGATGGTATGTGCCAGTGGAAGCAGCTCGGGGACCTTCTTGGCGGCCGAAATTCCAGCAATGCGAGCGACCGCGAGGACATCGCCCTTGGGCACGGTGCCATCGCGCAGGGCGGCCATGACCTCGGGTGAGCAGGCGACCTCGCCTTCGGCGGTGGCGGTGCGCACGGTGGGCTGCTTCTCGGTGACGTCGACCATGTAGGCGGCGCCGTCAGAGTTCAGGTGGGTAAATTCCATGGTTGCTCCTTAATACAGATAAACGGTGATGTCCTCGCCCATGGCCGGCGGCTCGGAGTCAATGAGGCAAAAGCCATTGGTGCCGGCCAGCGACACGATGCGGTGACTGCCGTGGGGCAGGTGCGAGGTGATGGCGGGCGCTGCCTGAAAGTCTACGGTGACGGGAACAATGGTCGGCCGTCCGCGGGAGGCGGGAAGGGGCGAATCCACCCGGGCGCGCAGGTTGACCCGCTGGCGTGGCGCGGGGTGTCCGGACAGTGCGGCGATAAGTGGCCGGGCATAGAGCTGGAAGTCGACGAAGGCTGCTACGGGGTTGCCGGGCAAGCACAGCACCGGGGTGTCATTCCACAGGGAGTAGCCCTGCGGGGCACCCGGGCGCTGATCGACGTGACCGAACCACGCGGAATCCGCGCGCCCCAGCACAGTGTGGACCACATCGAAGGCGCCGGCTGACACGCCACCGGAGGTGATGATGAGGTCGTGGGAGGAGGCAAGCTCATCCAACGCGGAGGCGAGGTCCGCAGGGGCATCACCCACGTGGACGTGTGCGTCTGCACCTGCAAGGGCAGCGAGCATCGGGCCATTGGAATCCGGCAGCTGGCCGGGGGCGAGCTGCGCTGGGGAAGAGACGAGTTCTTCGCCGGAAGAAATGACCGCGATGCGCGGGCGGCGGAAGATCGAGACGGAATATACGCCGGCAGAGGTGAGGGCGGCGATGACGGCGGCATCGATAAGCGTGCCGGCCGTGGCTACTGGCGCGCCGGGCTGGATGTCCTCGCCGGCGGGACGGATATGCGACTTGGTGGGGGCCTCCGTGATGGTGACCTCGTCCGGAAGTGCTACCGGGCCGGCCGGGGTGGTGGTGTTCTCCACGGGAACGACGAGCATTCCTGCGGTATCGGCCACGGGGGCACCGGTCATGATGCGCACGGCGTGGCCGGCGGGCACATCGATGGGAGCCGCGCCGGCGGGTACATCGCCGGCGACGGGGAGGGTCCATGGCGCGGTGGAGGAAAGATCTGCGGCATGGACGAGGAAGCCATCCATCGCCGAATTGGCATGGGGCGGCACGGGGAAGCGCGCGGTGGCATCGGCGGCGAGGACGCGGCCGATGAGGGAGGCGTCGACAGGCGCGGACTCGGCCGGCGGAGTGGAAGCCAGCGCGAGTACGGCATCGAGGTGCGCGGAGATGCTGCGGGGCGTGGACATAAGACTCAGGTTAGCCGCCAATGGCGGACATCGGACGGTCTGGTTGGAGAAAGCCCTCGTCATCAATGCCGTGACCGGGCTTTTTGGTCCACATTTCCCCGGCCCAAGCCTCCATGATCTCTGCATCGCTCGCGCCGGAGCGCAGCAGGTCTCGCAGCGGGGTTTCGGAATTGCCAAAGAGGCAATTGCGAATGGCGCCGTCGGTAGTAAGGCGGGTGCGGTCGCAATCGCCGCAGAAGGGGTGGGTGACCGAGGCAATGATGCCCAGCGTGCCGTGCGTGCCATCCGGAGCGCTGACCTCCCACAGGGCGGCGGGGGCGGAACCGCGTGGTTCGCGCGCCGGCGTCATGGAAAAGTGGGTGCGCAGTCGGGCGAGGATATCTTCGGCCGTGACCATGTCCTCGCGGCGCCACTGCTCGCGGGGCCCGAGCGGCATCTGCTCGATGAAGCGGAGCTGGGCGCCGTGGTGGACGGCATAGTCCGCCAGCGGAACGATGTCTTCTTCGTTGACCCCGGGCATGACCACGGCGTTGATCTTGATGGGGTGCAGGCCCGCGGCATCTGCGGCGGCGATGGCCTGCAACACGTGGTCGAGCCGGTCGCGGCGGGTGAGCGCGGCGTAGCGCTCGCGGTCGATGGTGTCGAGCGAGATATTGATGCGGTCGAGCCCGGCCGCGGCGAGGGCGCCGGCGCGCTTTTCTAGGCCAAGCCCGTTGGTGGTCAGCGCGGTGGACGGGGAGCGGCCCTGGTCGGTGCGCAGCTGTTTGGTCGCGGCAATAATTTTCTCCAGCGACTTGCGTAGCAGGGGCTCGCCGCCGGTAAAGCGCACTTGGCGGATGCCCAGCTTGCCGACGCCTATCCGGATCAGCCGGATGGTTTCCTCATCGCTCAAGGTTTGCTCTGTGGGCATCCACTCCAAACCTTCGGCCGGCATGCAATAGGTGCAACGCAGGTTGCAGCGATCCGTGAGGGAGACGCGCAGGTCACGGGCTTGGCGTCCATAGCGATCCACCAGTGCGCGCGTGCCATCAGCGGCCGGTGCAGGCAGATCCGCCGGCGGTTTCGCTCGGCCCACGGTAGGCAGGGGCAGGGAAACCACGGGCTGCTGGGAGGAAGGGGTCATTGGTGCCAGTCTAAGAGAGGGGACGAGGTACACCAAGCTGCAACGGCGAATTTATTCCTAGTTTTCCCGGCTTAAATCGGCGGTTTCGGTGACGTCGAGCCGCTGGGATTCACCCGGGCCCTTGAGGCGGATGATGTTGTATTCGCCCTCTGCCAGGTGGGCGCGCAAATCTTTCTTATCGAACTTGCCCACGGATGTCTTATCGATGGACTTCACAAAGGTCCAATACTCCGGCAGCATCCAGCTCGGCAGTTCCTTGCGCATGCTGGCGCGCAGGCGCTCTGCGGTCTCGATGGTGGGCGAGGCACCCTCGGCCAATACTGTGACGGCGAGTGGGCGCTCGACCCATTGCTTATCGGGGTAGCCGATGACGGCGGCCTCGACGACAAGCTCGTCGGACATGATGAGGTTTTCTAGCTGCACGGAATAGATCCATTCGCCGCCGGAGCGAATGACATCGCGGGCGCGGTCCTCCACGGTAAGGAAGCCATCCTTGGTCACAGAGCCGACGTCGCCAGTGCGCAGCCAGCCATCGGCGGTGAACTTATCCTCCGCGGCCTCGACTTGATTGCCGCGGAATTCGGAAGCGATTTCGCCCGGTTCAGCGGTGGGCGAGTGGTAGTAGGAACCGGTGACCAGGTTGCCGCGCACCTGCAGCTCGCCGGCATTGCGGTCGGTGCGAGCGACGACTTGCCCGTCGTTGACCACGCGGTATTCCAGTGAGGCGGGGATGCGGCCTTGGGATACGCGGTAGGCCCAACGGGTATCGCCGGAGGCGCCCTGGGGCGGGCGCGCAACGCTGCCCACGGTGGAGGTTTCCACCATGCCCCACACGTGGACCACATCGACGCCGTAGCGCTCCTCCCACATCTTGATCAGCGTCGGCGGGACGGGGGAGCCGCCGGCGTAGATCTCGGTGAGCGTCATGCGCTCTGGTGGATGGTGCATGTAGTGGACAAAGAGCTGAATCCAGATGGTGGGCACGCCGTGTGCCACGCGCGGAGAAGTAGCGGCGATGGCTTTGGCTAGGGTGGGGGCGGACACGTCGGCGTCGGGAAGCACCAGCGGGGTGCCCGTCATGAAACAGGTGAAGGGAACGCCCCAGCTGAGCACGTGGCAGATAGGAATGCAGCACAGGAAGGTCTCGCCGTGGGTAATGCACAGCGAGTCCGAGGAACGCAGCTGCATGGCCTCCAAATAGAGAGACCGGTGTGAATACAGCACTCCCTTGGGCGCACCCGTGGTGCCCGTGGAATAGCACAGCGCCGCGGCCGTGCGCTCATCTAGTTCGGGCCAGTCATAGACGGTAGAGCGGCCGTCGATAAGAGCCTCATAGGAATACACCTCAACCCCGCGGGGGAAAAGGTGAGCAAACTGCTGCGCTGGTTGGGCGCCGGTGATGATGACGCTTCCCACGGAGTCGGTGCCCACGAGCACCTTGCCTAGCTGCTGCGCCAAGCGGGGATCGCACACGATGGCGGAGATTTCCGCATGGTTAATAATGTGGCGGATCTGGTCATTCATCAGCTGCTTATTCAGCGGGGCGAAAACCGCGCCCTTGCAGGCGGTGCCGAACATTACTTCCAAGTGCTCGGCGCAATTCCACATAAAGCTGCCCACGCGCTCATCGCTGGTAATACCCAATTCATCGTGAATGGCGTGGGCGAACGCGGCGGCGCGGGCAGCGATATCGCGGAAGGTAACTTCCTCGGCTGGATCGAATTCCGAGCCGGTGCCCTCACCGTGCCAGGTGGTAACCGTGGTGTCCCCGTGAACCGAGGCACCGTATTCCAAAATGCGGGTCAGGGAGAGGGGGATATCCATCATCGTGGAAAGCATGCCTCTACTGTAGCGGTGTCATGGTGCGGGCGTTGCGCCCTATGCGTTATACTTGTTCACGACTGGTAGGAAACCGGAAAGTTTTAGCTCCCCTTTCCTATGCATTCGGGCCCAGAGAAGTAGTTTGCCCGCAGTCGTTTCTTGATTTCTTCCGGTTCGCGCACTCGTTGTGCGAAGTCTCCTCGAGGACACGGAAGAGGCCTCATACTTATTGCCCGGCAGGACGCGCATGCGCCTTGGCACGAGGGCGAGAAGTCCTAGAAAAATACACATTGGCTTCCAGTGCAACGCCGCGAGCATAGGCTGCGGCGGCTCCCGCATAATCAGACCTGGTCAAGCAACGAAAGGATATCCGTGAGCGAAACGGACAACACCGCAGCACAGGATCTTGCATCCCTGAAGCTGCCGGAATTGCGCAAAATGGCCGCAGAGCGCGGCCTACGTGGTGTCTCTGCCCTGCGCAAGGGGGATCTCATCACCGCCATCAAGACCGGACAGGTTCCGCCTAAGGCCAAGGCTAAGGTGGAAAAGGCCGCTCAGGTAGAAAAGGCGGAGAAGGCAGAAAAGCCTGAGAAAGCAGATAAGCCGCGCACTAAGGCGCAGGATGAAGCGCCGCACAAGGCGGAAAAGCAGGAAGAATCCAGCGAAAAGCAGGGTAACCGTCAGCAGGGCTCTGGTGAGGAGCAGCGCTATGAGTCGCGCTCCCAGGCCCGCCGCGCTCGCCGCAACCGCGCCCGCCGCCAAGAGCGTCAGGAGCGCCAGGAACGTCAAGAGCGTGAGGAGCGCAACCGCAACGAGGAGCAGGGCGGCGCTAAAGACAACCGCGACAATAACTCCCAGGACGGCTCCGATAACCAGGGCGAGAAGAATGACCGCGGCGATAATAAGCAGCGCGGCAATCGCCACGAGGACAACAATAATCACGAGCGCGGCAACCGCCGTGGGCGCCGCAACCGCCGCAACCGCCGCGGCCGCGGAAATAACAATGACAATAACGGCGGCAACGATTTGCAGGTCCGCGAGGGCGATGAGCTGCAAGCCGTCGGCGGCATCTTGGACGTCGTAGACAATAATGTCGCCTTCCTGCGCACCACCGGTTATCGCGCCGCGGCTTCCGACGTCTTTGTCAACAACGGCATCGTCCGCCGCCTGGGCCTGCGCTCTGGTGACGCCATCACCGGCCAGGTCAAGGTCTCCGGCCCGACGCACACGCACGGCAATGGCCGCAACCGCCGCAAGTACAACCAGCTGGTACAGGTCGATACCGTCAACGGCATTGATCCGGAAGGCGCAAAGCAGCGCCCGCACTTTAATAAGCTCACCCCGCTGTATCCGAATAAGCGCTTGCGTTTGGAAACGGATCCGAAGATCCTCACCACCCGCGTCATTGACCTCATCATGCCTATCGGTAAGGGCCAGCGCGCGCTTATCGTCTCCCCGCCAAAGGCCGGTAAGACGACGATTCTGCAGAATATCGCCAACGCGATTTCTACCAATAACCCGGAGTGCTACCTCATGGTCGTCCTCGTAGACGAGCGCCCTGAGGAAGTCACGGACATGCAGCGTTCCGTCAACGGTGAGGTTATTGCTTCCACCTTTGACCGCCCGCCATCAGAGCACACCTCCGTGGCGGAGCTGGCTATCGAGCGCGCCAAGCGCCTGGTGGAGCAGGGCAAGGACGTCGTGGTCCTGCTGGATTCCATTACCCGCCTGGGCCGCGCTTATAACAACTCCTCCCCGGCTTCTGGCCGCATCCTCTCCGGCGGTGTTGACTCTAATGCGCTCTACCCGCCAAAGCGCTTCCTGGGCGCCGCCCGCAATATCGAAGAAGGCGGTTCGCTGACGATTATCGCCACCGCCATGGTGGAGACCGGCTCTACCGGCGATACCGTCATCTTCGAGGAATTCAAGGGCACGGGCAACGCCGAGCTGAAGCTGGACCGTGGCATCTCTGAACGCCGCGTCTTCCCGGCCGTGGACGTCAACCCATCCGGCACCCGTAAGGACGAGCTGCTGCTCGTTCCAGAGGAGGCACGCATCATGACCAAGCTGCGTCGCATCCTCTCCGCCCTGGACTCCCACCAGGCCATTGACCTGCTCATTAAGCAGCTGAAGAAGACCCGCTCCAATGGCGAGTTCTTGATGCAGGTGGCCTCCTCGGCCCCGATGGCTGCGGATAAGGATGAAGAAGATTATGTCTAATCAGGTTTCGCTCGTTGATGACATCGTGTCCGAGTACCAGGGCATTGAGATGCAGATGGCCGATCCGGAAGTAGCCGGCGACCAGAAGCAATTCCGCAAGCTCTCCAAGCGCTACGCGGAGCTGCGCCCCATCATCATGGTCAATGATGAGCTGACCCAGGCGCGCGAGGATCTCGCCGATGCCAAGGAGATGGCCTATGAGGACCATGACTTCCAGGAGGAAGCGGACCGCCTAGAAAAGTCCGTGGAGAGCTTGGAAGAAAAGCTCGCTGACCTGCTCGCGCCGCGCGATGAGCAGGATTCCGAGGACATCATTATGGAAATCAAGGCCGGCGCGGGCGGCGAAGAGGCAGCCCTCTTTGCCGGCGACTTGGCCCGCATGTATGAGCGCTATGCGGATAAGACGGGCTTTAACTGGGAGGTCTTGGGCCTCAATGAGTCCGATCTAGGCGGCGTGAAGGATATGACCATTTCCTTCCGCTCCAAGTCCCCGTCGCGCGATGGTGCATGGTCCGTATTCAAGTTTGAGGGCGGCGTGCACCGCGTGCAGCGCGTTCCGGTCACTGAGTCCCAGGGTCGCATTCAGACCTCTGCCGCCGGCGTGCTGGTCTACCCGGAGCCGGAAGAGGTCGAGTCCGTCAATATCGATGACAAGGATATTCGCGTCGACGTCTACCGTTCTTCCGGCAAGGGCGGTCAGGGCGTGAACACCACCGACTCCGCGGTGCGTATTACCCACCTGCCCACCGGGCTCATCGTGACCTGTCAGAAGGAGCGTTCCCAGATCCAGAATAAGGCGCGTGCGCTGCAGGTTCTGCAGGCCCGTCTGGATCAAATGGAGCGCGAGGCCCGCGAGGCTGAGGCCGGCGAGCAGCGCGCATCCCAGGTGCGCACCATGGACCGTTCCGAGCGTATCCGCACCTATAACTGGCCGGAAAACCGCATCACGGATCACCGCATTGGTTACAAGGCCAATAACCTGGACTCCGTGTTGAACGGTGACATGAATGACCTTATTAAGGCCCTGCAGGACCAAGAGCGCGCTGAGCGCCTCGAGGCCGAGGGGTAAACCAGCGTGAATAACACGTATGGACGGGCGCTGCGCCGCGGGGTGCAGCGCCTTCGTGCTGCCGGGGTGGCCAGCCCTGAATGGGATGCACGCATTATGGCCGCGCACCTAATGCACTGCGGCCACATGGATATCCCGCTCGATCAGTCACCTATGCCTGGTTTCGACGTGGCCTTTGATGCGCTGCTTCGTCGCCGGGAGGCCCGCGAGCCGTTGCAGTACGTACTAGGCAGCGCCTGGTTCGGCCCGCTGGAGCTCAAGGTAGGCCCGGGCGTGTTTATCCCGCGGCCGGAAACCGAGGTTATGGCGGACTGGGCGGTGCGCAATGTGGACGGTCCGCGGCTGGTTGATTTGTGCACCGGCACGGGCGCATTAGCGCTCTACCTGGCCCACTATCTACCCAAAGCGCAGGTGAGGGCAGTTGAGCTTGCCGACGCCGCACTGGCCTATACCCACGCCAATACCCATAACACCGGGGTAGAGGTCATCCAGGCTGACGCCACTGCCGACGACACTTTGGCGGACTGGAATGGGACCGTGGACCTCCTCGTGACTAACCCGCCCTACGTGCCAGAGACCCCGGATCTTGAACCGGAGGTATATCACGACCCGCATAACGCGGTCTTCGCCGGGGCGGATGGGATGGGGGTCATCACCGGCCTTATCCCGACCATTGCGCGCCTTGTGCGCCCGGGAGGCAAGGTGGCCATCGAACACGACGATTCCACGAGCGAGGCCGTACAAGCCGCAGTGGCCCGACACGGCGGCTTTAAACAGATCGCCGCGCTGCAAGACCTGACGGGAACGTCCCGGTTTGTCACTGCGGTGCGCGGGGTAGACTAAGACACCAGTGAGGGCAAGAAGGGGAGAAGATGATGCAAGGAAAGATTTTTAACTGCGCCAACGATGCCGAGCGCGAAGAGGGTATGAACATTGCGGTCAAGGCTGCCCAATCCGGTCGCCTCGTGGTTATGCCCACCGATACGCTCTACGGCCTCGGCTGCGATGCCTTTGATAACGATGCCGTAGCCAACCTCTTGGCCACTAAACAGCGTGGCCCGGATATGCCGGTGCCGGTTTTGGTAGGTTCCTGGGATACCGTTCGCGGTCTGGTCGCTTCCTATACCGATACCGCGCGTGACTTGGTGGAGGCCTTTTGGCCCGGTGGACTGTCCATCGTCGTTCCGCAAGCGCCGTCCCTGCCGTGGAACCTCGGCGATACCCGCGGCACCGTGATGCTGCGCATGCCATTGCATCCCATTGCCATCGAGTTGCTGCGCGAGGTTGGCCCCATGGCAGTCTCCTCCGCCAATATTTCTGGCCACCAGCCGCCGACCACGGCGCTCATGGCCAAGCAGCAGCTTGGTAAAGCCGTGACGGTTTACTTGGATGGGGGAGAGACGGCCGTCGGCAAGCCCTCGACGATCATTGACCTCTCCGGCGAGTGCCCGTACCTGCTGCGCGAAGGAGCGCTCTCGGCCGAGGAAATCGGCGAGGTTATCGGCGTCGACGCGCAGACCCTGCGCACCCGTCCACAGGCTTAAGGGGGAATTCGCGTGAGCGGCAGTGGTGTCCCGCTGCGCGAGCTGGCCCTCGTCATTCTCGTCGCAGCAGCATTTACGTATCTCACCACCGGTGTGGTGCGCTCCTTTTTGGTGCGCACCGGCCGCGTGGCGGAGATTCGGCTGCGCGACGCCCACACACAGCCCACCCCGCGCATGGGTGGGGTGGCCATGTTTACCGGCTTCGTGGCGGCGATATTCCTCGCAGCCCAGCTTCCAGCCTTGACTCGGGGCTTTATGCCCGTCACTCCGGAGATGAATGCGGTGCTGTGGGCGGCCTTGGCGCTCGTGCTTGTCGGAGTGGTTGATGACTTGGTCGAGCTGAGTGCCATAGTGAAGCTTTTTGGCCAGCTCTTTGCGGCCACCTTGATGAGCGGGCTGGGCCTTACCTGGACGCTGCTTTTCATCCCTTTTGGAGGCGGCACCACGGTCGTCCTCGACCAATTGCAAAGCACCCTGCTCACCGCGTTCTTTACCGTTCTGCTCATCAATGCCATCAACTTTGTGGACGGCCTCGATGGCCTAGCGGCAGGCCTTGGCATGATTGCGGGCGGGGCAATTCTGGTGTTTTCTTTGACGGTTCTCCACGACCAAGGCGGTGCAGTCTCGGCCTACCCACCGGCCATCATTAGCGCTGCCCTGGTGGGAATGTGCGCCGGATTCTTGCCGCATAACTTCGAACCGTCTCGCATCTTCATGGGCGATTCTGGCTCGATGCTGATTGGACTCTTGCTCGCTGCGGCCTCGACTTCCGCGTCTGGCAAGATCAACATGTCGCTTTACGGCACGGTGGACATTGTCGCCTTGATGTCGCCCATCATTGTGGTGGTCGCAGCGGTGTTTATTCCAGTCCTGGACCTTGTCTGGGCTGTGATTCGCCGCCTGTCTCAAGGACGCTCGCCGTTTTCTGCAGATAAGGCGCACATCCATCACCGCCTACTCTCGCTCGGCCATACTCACCGCCGGACTGTGCTGGTTCTTTACCTGTGGGTCTCCGCCGTGGCCTTCGGCGCGGTGTCCTTTTCCATCGTGCCCGCGCCGGTGGCCATTGGCGTCACCATCGTTGCCTTGCTCTTGGCGTTCGCGGCAACCCTCGTACCTTTGCGGCAAGGAAAGATTGGTCCAGCTGCGCGAAAGTCCGTCGTGGTGAAGGAATCCGAGCCCTCGTGAGGTAGGGTGTGTAGCCGTGAGTGACCAAATAGTGAATCCTGACTTTGATGACCCGCGACTTCCAATACAGCGAGCTGTAAGCCTAGGTGCAAAGGCTCTCCTTGCCATTACAATCGTTTCCCTCGCTGTGTGGGGCGGTATGAAGGGTATGCCGGGGGTATGGGGAGTTGCTATTGGTGCTGCCTTTGGCGGTGGTTTCGTGCTTTTTACAGCTGGGTCTGTCCTCCTTACCGCGAAATCTACCCCGCCCACAACGATTGCCTTAGTTCTAGGAGGGTGGCTAATCAAGCTAATTGTCCTTATTGGTGTGCTTGCCTTGATCCGCGATCTGGATTTCTACGACACTTGGGCGTTGTTTATAACGGTGGTTTTAGCTCTCGTTGTGACATTAGGCACCGAGGTTTGGGGAGTCGTTACCTCTAGGGTTACCTACGTATCCTAAGTCCCATACGGTTACTCTAGCGACCTCAATTTGGGATGTGCTGTTCTTTGCATGTCGTGGCGGAGGACAGCTCTTTTTTTATGTGCACTACCGGCCAGAAGTGGAAATGGGCACCCCCGAGGAGGAGGTGAAAGAGAACAGTGTGATGAACTCCACGTTCTTGAATTTGGCCGGAAAATAGCGGTTTTGATCCTTTGATCGCTGCTGTGGGAAAGATCAACTCGCAAACTGGGGCCCCCACGTGCAAAAACTCTTGATCTAGCTGATACTATTTCCCTCGGGTTACCGCGGTAGTTGGCACCAGCCTGCTTTCCGTCCTGGTAAATCCCTGCCTTGATCACGCTGATGTGCGACGGAGTCCGTGTTCAAGGCGGAGAGTTTGAGACGTCCATCGCACCACAGAAGCTTTCACAAGCTGTGTGGCCCGAACACGGGAGAGAACGCTGAGCGTTACAACATTGGCTATGAAAGGGCACTTCCATACGCCCGATCTAGGTGAAGAATTCTTCCCGGGGCAAATGAATGCTGACCATCTGTTTTTCGGCGACTTTGCCGGCGGATGGTTCGCGCTTGATCGCCTGATGCTGATTCGTATATTGATGACGCTGATTGTGGTGATCCTATTCTGGGCCGCCTTTAAGAACCCCAAGCTGGTTCCTTCCGGCCTTCAGAATGTGGGCGAAAACGCGGTCGACTTTGTCCGTGTACATATCGCTGAGGACATCTTGGGTAAGAAGGAGGGAAAGCGATTTCTGCCAATTATCGCTAGCATCTTCTTCGCGGTTTTGTTTATGAACGTTGCGACCGTTATCCCGGGGCTAAACGTCTCGCCAAACGGTCGTATTGGTATGCCAATTGTCTTGGCTGCCGTTGCGTATATCGCCATGATTTACGCCGGTGCTAAGCGTTACGGCTTGGGAAAGTTCATTCGCTCCTCTGTAGTGATTCCGAACTTGCCTCCGCTACTGCACTTGCTGGTGGTACCGATTGAATTTTTCTCTACGTTCATTCTGCGACCGGTTACCCTTGCTATTCGTCTCATGGCGAACTTCCTTGCTGGACACATCATCCTGGTTCTTCTCTTCTCTGCTACGAATTTCTTCTTCTGGCAGCTGAATGGGTGGACCGCCCTGTCTGGATTAACCGTTGTCTTGGGCTTGGCTATGAGCCTGTTCGAGATTCTGGTTATTTTCCTGCAGGCGTACATCTTCGCTCTGTTGACGGCGGTGTACATTGAGCTGTCCCTGCACGCAGATTCGCACTAAGGACGAGGTCGACGAGCGCGACCGAGTAAACCACCTAACTTCACAACATTGACATTCAGTCCGATTGTGGGCTGACACATTTACGAAAGGGAACGACTTTCACCATGAACGAGATCATTCTGGCAGCGGACGCCGCTTCTAAGTTTGAAGGCTTCGGTACTATTGGCTACGGCCTAGCAGCTATTGGTCCTGGTATCGGTATCGGCATCGTCGCCGGCAAGACCGTTGAGGCTATGGCTCGCCAGCCGGAGATGGCCGGTCAGCTTCGTACCACCATGTTCCTGGGTATCGCCTTCACTGAGGCCCTGGCACTTATTGGCCTCGTTGCCGGCTTCCTGTTCTAAAAGCTCGAGTTTTCCAAACCGAAACTTTTAAGACGGGAGACCTATGAATAACGTCGTTTATATGCTTGCTGCAGAAGGAGGGGAGAACCCGGGATCGGGTAGCTTCTCCGTGCTTCTGCCCAAGAATTATGACATTTTCTGGTCTTTGCTGTGCTTCATTGTAATTCTCTTGTTGTTCTGGAAGCTTGTGCTTCCGAAGTACACCAAGATGCTGCAGGAGCGTGAAGACCGGATCGAGGGTGGCTTGAAGCGCGCCAAGGCTCAGCAGGCCGAGGCTAAGGCCGCTCTGGAAAAGTACAATGCTCAGCTGGCCGATGCCCGTGCAGAGGCAGCCGAGATCCGCGAGCAGGCGCGCGAGCGCGGCAAGCAGATTGAGGCCGAGGCTAAGACCAACGCGGAAGAAGAGTCCCGCCGCATCGTCGCCAATGGCGAGAAGCAGCTGGAGGCTTCCCGCTCGCAGGTTGTTACTGAGCTGCGTTCCGAAATGGGCCAGAACTCCATCAACCTGGCGGAGAAGATTCTGGGCGGCGAGCTTTCCGACGCCTCTAAGAAGTCCTCCACCATTGATGGCTTCTTGTCCGAGCTCGACTCTGTGGCACCGGCCGGAAAGTAGGCAACTATGAAGGCAGCTAGCCGCGAAGCACTCGCAACCTCGCAAACCCGCTTGGATGAGATCCTGGGAGGCGACAACAATGTCGCCACCGCCGCGCAGGCGGGCCTGGATATCTTTGAGGTTGTCGATGTCTTGGATGCAGACCGCGAATTGCGCGTCGCATTCACCGATATCGCCGCCCCGAGCGAGGCACGCAAGTCCCTGGCCGAGACCCTGTTTGGCTCCAAGATTTCCGGTGGCGCATTGCGCATCATCCAGGAAGCTGCGGCTGCACAGTGGTCCACCCCGAAGGACTTTGTCAAGGGCTTGGTGTCCCTGGGCCGCCGCGCACTGCTGCGCGGTGCTGAGGCGCAGGGGCAGCTGGGCCAGGTAGAAGACGAGCTCTTCCGCCTGTCCCAGATCCTTGACCGTGAGGGCGAGTTCACCCAGCTGCTTTCCGACCGAACTGCTGATTCCGCCCGCAAGCGCGGATTGCTGGCAAACGTGCTCTACGGCAAGGTCACGATGTTTACTGAGGCACTGGTGCTTCAGGCCATCTCCCGCCCAGAGCAGAACCCGATCGATGACGTAGCCGCACTGGCTGATTCTGCAGCTGATCTGCAGGGTCGCACTATTGCGCGCGTTACCGCTGCGGGTGAACTAAACGAAGGCCAGCAAGCAGTACTCGCTGAGAAGCTGGGCAAAATTTATGGTCGTGCGATGTCCATTCACTCTGAGGTTGACACCAGCCTCCTCGGTGGCATGCGCATCCGCGTCGGCGATGAAGTCATTGACGGTTCTACGGCAGGCAAAATTGCCCGCCTGCGTGCCCAGATGGCATAGCCGAAACGACAGAAACGATTTAAGTAAGTGCTGGAAGATACTACCGAGAGCAGGAAGAACATGGCGGAGCTGACGATCTCCTCCGACGAGATCCGTAGTGCGATTGCGAACTACACCTCGAGCTACTCCGCGGAGGCCTCCCGTGAGGAGGTCGGCGTGGTCATTTCGGCAGCTGACGGTATTGCGCAGGTTTCTGGCCTGCCGTCCGTTATGGCGAATGAGCTGCTCGAGTTCCCAGGCGGCGTGATTGGCGTCGCACAGAACCTTGACACTAACTCCATCGGTGTCGTGGTCCTGGGCAACTTCGAGTCCCTCAAGGAGGGCGACGAGGTTAAGAGGACCGGCGAGGTTCTCTCCATCCCAGTGGGCGAGGAATTCCTCGGCCGCGTAATTAACCCATTGGGTCAGCCGATCGACGGCATGGGCCCAATCAACGCTGAAGAGGAGCGCGTCCTCGAGCTGCAGGCACCATCCGTGCTGCAGCGCCAGCCGGTTGAAGAGCCAATGCAGACCGGCATCAAGGCTATCGACGCAATGACCCCGATCGGCCGCGGCCAGCGTCAGCTGGTCATCGGTGACCGTAAGACCGGTAAGACCGCGGTCTGCATCGATACCATTTTGAACCAGAAGGCTAACTGGGAGTCCGGCGACAAGGATAAGCAGGTACGCTGCATCTACGTCGCAATCGGCCAGAAGGGCTCGACCATCGCTGGCGTGCGCCGCACCCTTGAGGAGCACGGCGCACTGGATTACACCACCATCGTGGCCGCACCGGCTTCCGATTCCGCCGGCTTCAAGTGGCTGGCACCGTTCTCCGGTGCAGCGCTGGGTCAGCACTGGATGTACCAGGGCAACCACGTCCTGGTTATCTACGATGATCTGACCAAGCAGGCTGAGGCCTACCGTGCCATTTCCCTGCTGCTGCGCCGTCCGCCGGGACGCGAGGCATACCCGGGCGATGTCTTCTACCTGCACTCCCGCCTGTTGGAGCGCGCTGCAAAGCTTTCCGACGACATGGGTGCTGGCTCCATGACCGCCCTGCCGATCATTGAGACCAAGGCAAACGACGTCGGCGCCTTCATTCCGACCAACGTCATTTCCATTACTGACGGCCAGGTCTTCCTGGAGTCCGACCTGTTCAACCAGGGCGTTCGCCCGGCTATTAACGTCGGTGTTTCCGTCTCCCGTGTCGGTGGCGCTGCACAGACCAAGGGCATGAAGAAGGTTGCCGGTAACCTGCGTCTGGACTTGGCGTCCTACCGTGATCTGCAGGCCTTCGCGGCATTCGCATCTGACCTGGATGCTGCTTCCAAGGCTCAGCTGGAGCGCGGTTCCCGTCTGGTTGAGCTGCTGAAGCAGTCCGAGTCCTCCCCGCAGCCGGTGGAGTACCAGATGGTATCCATCTACCTCGCCGAGGCTGGCATCTTCGACGTCGTTCCCGTTGAAGACGTCCGCCGCTTCGAGGACGAGGTACACGAGTACCTCAACGCCAACACCCCAGAGGTCTTTGAGCAGATTTCCGGCGGCAAGCCGCTGACCGATGAGTCCAAGGACGCATTGGTTGCGGCAGCTAAGGATTTCCAGCCGACCTTCCGTACCTCCGAGGGCCACAACTTGGGCTCTGAGGCACCGGTAGAGCCTTTGGATGAAAGCGACGTAAAGAACACCGAGCTCAACGTCTCCCGCAAGACGGCTAAGTAGAGTTCAGAACTCATAACTAACCGTCTAGATTAAAGAAGGGAGGAGAAACGATGGCTAATCTTCGCGAGCTACGTGACCGCATCCGGTCCGTCAATTCGACTAAGAAGATCACCAAGGCCCAGGAGCTCATTGCTACCTCGCGCATTACCAAGGCGCAGGCTAGGGTAGAGGCCTCACAGCCGTACGCGGCTGAGATGACCAGCATAATGAACAAGCTGGCTGCGGCTTCTACGTTGGAGCATGACATGCTGCGTGAGCGTGAAGACGGAAACGTCGCCGCCATCCTCGTGGTCACTTCTGACCGCGGTATGTGTGGCGGCTACAACAACAACGTCTTCAAGAAGGCCGCACAGCTGCAAGCTCTCCTGGAAAGCAAAGGCTACGAGGTAGTTCGCTACGTCACCGGCAACAAGGGCATCGGCCACTACAAGTTCCGTGAGGATGAGGTAGTTGGCAGCTGGGGCGGTTTCTCTCAGGATCCAACTTGGGAGACTACCCACGATGTGCGCCGTCACTTGATTGATGGCTTCATTGCTGGTTCTCACGGCACTACCAAGGACCGTGACGGCCTGCATTCGCAGGGTGAGGGCAAAGGTGTACGCGGCTTTGACCAGGTGCACGTTGTCTACACCGAGTTTGAATCCATGCTGACCCAGACCGCGCGTGCGCAGCAGCTGTTGCCGGTTGAGCCGGTTATTCAGGATGAGGAGTATCACCTCGGTGAATCCGCTCTGACTGACTCCGAGTCTGCGGATGATGTCGCCTCAGGATTCGAGTTTGAGCCAGACGCAGATACGCTGATGGAAGCGCTGCTTCCGCAGTACGTCTCGCGTATCCTGTTTGCTATGTTCTTGGAAGCTTCTGCTTCCGAGTCCGCTGCACGCCGTACAGCTATGAAGTCTGCTACTGACAACGCAACCGAGATGGTCGAAGACCTCTCCCGCGTGGCTAACCAGGCTCGTCAGGCACAGATTACCCAGGAAATTTCAGAGATCGTCGGTGGCGCTGGCGCGCTATCTGACAGCGCAGAAAGTGACTAGATTATGACTACAGCTCTGCAAGAGCAGAATGCACAGTCTTCGGCAGTCGCCGGTCGTGTCGTGCGCGTCATCGGTCCGGTTGTGGACGTGGAGTTCCCACGTGAGGCACTGCCGGCCCTGTACAACGCACTGCACGTCGACATTAAGCTCGAAGCTGTTGCAAAGACCGTCACCCTCGAGGTCGCTCAGCACCTCGGTGACAACCTTGTCCGTACCGTGTCCATGGCACCGACCGACGGCCTCGTCCGCGGTGCCGAGGTCATCGACTCCGGAAAGCCAATTTCCGTGCCGGTCGGCGACGTCGTCAAGGGCCACGTCTTCAACGCCCTCGGTGACTGCCTCGACGAGCCGGGGCTCGGCCGCGATGGTGAGCAGTGGGGCATCCACCGCGAGCCGCCAGCGTTCGACCAGCTCGAGGGTAAGACCGAGATTCTGGAGACCGGCATTAAGGTCATTGATTTGCTGACCCCGTACGTTAAGGGCGGCAAGATTGGCCTCTTCGGCGGCGCAGGTGTGGGTAAGACCGTTCTCATTCAGGAGATGATTACCCGTATCGCCCGTGAGTTCTCCGGTACCTCCGTCTTCGCCGGCGTCGGCGAGCGTACCCGTGAGGGCACCGACCTCTTCCTGGAGATGGAAGAGATGGGCGTGCTGCAAGATACCGCACTTGTCTTCGGCCAGATGGATGAGCCGCCAGGAGTCCGTATGCGCGTGGCTCTGTCCGGCCTGACCATGGCGGAGTACTTCCGCGATGTGCAGAACCAGGACGTGCTGCTGTTCATCGACAACATCTTCCGTTTCACCCAGGCCGGCTCTGAGGTTTCGACCCTGCTGGGTCGTATGCCTTCCGCTGTGGGTTACCAGCCAACCCTGGCTGATGAGATGGGTGTCCTGCAGGAGCGCATTACCTCGACCAAGGGCCGTTCCATTACGTCCCTGCAGGCCGTTTACGTTCCTGCCGATGACTACACCGACCCGGCTCCGGCAACGACGTTCGCTCACCTGGACGCCACCACCGAGCTGGACCGTGCTATTGCTTCCAAGGGTATTTACCCAGCAGTGAACCCGCTGACCTCTACCTCTCGTATTCTCGAGCCGGGTATCGTTGGCGAGAAGCACTACGAGGTTGCACAGCGCGTCATCGGTATTCTGCAGAAGAACAAGGAACTCCAGGACATCATCGCCATCCTTGGTATGGACGAGCTGTCCGAGGAGGATAAGGTCACCGTTCAGCGTGCCCGCCGTATCGAGCGCTTCTTGGGCCAGAACTTCTTCGTCGCACAGAAGTTCACCGGCCTGCCGGGCTCTTACGTGCCGCTGTCTGAGACCATCGATGCCTTCGAGCGCATCTGCGATGGCGAGTTTGACCACTACCCAGAGCAGGCCTTCAACGGCTTGGGTGGCTTGGACGACGTCGAGGCTGCATACAAGAAGTTGAACGAGAAGTAGGGAGAGGCACATGGCTGACATCACCGCCGAATTGGTTTCCGTCGAGCGCCTGCTGTGGTCTGGACAGGCCTCCATGGTCACGGCTGAGACCACCGAGGGTGAGATCGGCGTGCTTCCCGGTCACGAGCCAATGATCGGTCAGCTGATCGATAATGGCGTGGTGACCATCCACCCAGTGGACGGCGAGCGCCGCGTCGCCGCCGTGCAGGGTGGTTTCCTCTCCGTTACCCAGGACAAGATCACCGTCCTCGCTGATTGGGCCATCTGGTCCGATGAGGTGGATGAGGAGAAGGCTCAGAATGATTTCGCTTCTGAGCACGAGCTCACCAAGTCCCGTGGCGAGGCCGCACAGCGTGCAGTTCGCCGCGCCAAGGCTTAATACCTTGGATTGGTAGGAGAGGGCAGCAATAGCCGCCCTTCCTGCTCTCTTAAGGCGCATCGGTTTATAGCCGGTGCGCCTTCTTCGTTTTTTCTTTGCCTTTTCTTATTGGCGTGTAGGCCCTTCAAGGCGCTACAATCCAAAGAATCAGTTTCTCCACAGAGCGAGGATGGCGTGAAAAGGCCCATGAATTCAACGGTGGTTGCAGTGCTTCTGTGGGCCCTTGCAGTGGCCCTGCTGCTAGTTATTTTTCTGGCTGCGCTTCGCTTTTTCACCGTGCGATCGCGCGGTACTTCAGTCCTCCTGCGCCGAGTTCCGGCTAAGAATTCCCTTTCCTGGCGCCATGGTTCGTTGCGTTATGAAGGAGAATTCGTGGAGTATTTCAAGCTCCGTTCTGTCTCTCCGCGCTGCGATCTGCGCATCAACCGCCTCGACATCGAAGTAGTGAGCACCCGCCCGCTTGATGATGACGAGGCTTCTTTTATGTCCGCTGCCACCGAAGTCGTTCGCTTTCGGGCCAAAGGAAAAGAATATGAGCTGGCTTCCGACGCCCATGGCATCATGGCCTTTGGCGCATGGGTAGAGGCCGCCCCATCTAAGCGCCAGCAGCGCTTTGACTTCCGGGAATTGCGCGAGCGCGCTACCCGTCAATCCAAGCGATAAGCCCACCCGCTAGGGTAGAAAACATGCGTTTAGTAATCGCCCGATGCTCAGTAGATTACGTGGGCCGCTTAGATGCCCACCTGCCGATGGCAGACCGCCTGCTCATCGTCAAAGCGGACGGTTCCGTGTCCGTGCATGCCGACGACCGCGCTTATAAGCCGCTCAATTGGATGACACCTCCTTGCACCTTGAAGGAGTCCGCGATTGAGGACCTCGACGGTGAGGACACAGGCGAGGTCTTGTGGTTGGTGGAAAACCCCAAGGGCGAGCAGTTGCGCATCACCATTGCTGAGATTCATGAAGAAATTTCCTACGACATGGGCGAGGATCCAGGCCTAGTCAAGGATGGCGTCGAGGCTCACCTTCAAGAGCTCTTGGCAGGCCAGATTGATACCTTGGGCGAGCGCTACACCCTGGTGCGCCGCGAATATCCCACGGCCATCGGTCCTGTGGATATTATGGCTAAGGATGAGAACAATAATAACGTCGCCATCGAGGTAAAGCGCCGCGGTGGCATTGATGGCGTAGAACAGTTGACACGGTATCTAGAGCTGCTTAACCGCGATGAGCTTCTCGCCCCTGTGTCCGGTGTATTTGCGGCCCAGGAAATCAAGCCGCAAGCTCGTACCTTGGCTGAGGACCGCGGCATTCGGTGCGTCGTACTGGATTACCAAGAGCTGCGTGGACTTGAGTCGAATGAATTGCGGCTGTTCTAATGCCACGGCGAAATAGGCGCAAACCCATAGAGGTCCGATCCCTGCCTAAGGACGGCTCAACCTTCCTGGGCTCGCAAACGGTCGAGGGACCAAGTTGGACTCATGGCGAGCCCTATGTCATGCGGCATATCGGCTCTGCTCGCGCTCAGAAGTACTACGTGTGCCCTGGCTGTAACCAAAACATTCCGCCCGGGGTGGCACACATCGTCGCCTGGCCGCGGGACGTGGGCCGCCAGGGCGACGATCGCCGGCACTGGCACCGCCACTGCTGGGAGCGTAGGTAGACTAGCGGGCATGATTGTTGCATTTTCTGTAGCCCCTGCGGTGGTCAATAATGACTCCCAAGAAATGGCCGATGCTGTGTCCGAGGCCGTGCGCGTAGTCCGCGAGTCGGGCCTGCCTAACGAGACCAATGCCATGTTCACTTTGCTCGAAGGCGAATGGGATGAGGTCTTTGACACGATTAAGAAGGCCACCGATGCAGTGCGTGCGGTTTCCCCGCGCACCTCTTTGGTAGTTAAGGCCGATATCCGCGAAGGCGTAACTAATCAGCTAACGGACAAGGTAGATGCGGTTAACCGCCGCCTTGCAAAGGAGGACTAGATGACTTCACCAAATGATGCTTATGTAGGAGGAGCGCTCGACCTCAGCCAAGTCAAGGCGCGAGCCGAGGCTCGGCAGAAGGCGCAGGAATCGCCGCAGCCAGGTGCCGGCGGCGTCCAGCCCTTCTTCGCGGTAACCGAGGCCAACTTCGACCAAGATGTGGTTCGCCGGTCTACGGAAGTTCCGGTCGTGGTCCTCATCGGTACTGCTCGCTCTACCCAGTCAGAGCAGTTGAAGACTGACCTTGCGGATTTGGCCGCGCAAGGAAACTTGAGCTTCTTGGTTGCTTATGTGGATGCGGATGCTACTCCGCAGGTTGCGCAGGCCTTTGGTGTTAAGAATCTGCCGACCGTGGTGGCCTTGGGTGCTGGACAGCCGCTGACGAATTTTGAGGGCGCGCAACCCAAAGAAGCCCTAAAGCAATGGGTAGATACCCTGGTGCAGAATGTCGGCCCGCAGCTGAAGGGCCTGCAAGGCAATGAGGCATCGGAACAGCCACAGGAGGAAGAAGAGGATCCGCGCCTTCAGGAAGCAGAAAGCTTCTTGAACGCCGGCGACTTTGATGGGGCGCTCAACGTCTACAACTCCATCTTGGAATCCGAGCCCGATAATGTGCAGATCAAGCAGGCGCGTGACACCACGGTCTTGCTCAAGCGCCTCGACCCCGCCAACCAAACCGAGGATCCGATTGCGGCCGCGGAAGGGGATAAGGGGGACGTCGATAAGCAAATGCGGGCTGCCGACGCCGAAGTGGTAGCCGGCGCCCCAGAAAAGGCCTTTGATCGCCTCATCGAGACGATGAAGACAACGGCAGGCGATGAGAAAGCACGCGTTCGCGAGCGCTTGCTGGAGCTCTTCGGGCTCTTTGAGGGCAATGACCCGCGCGTGATGGAAGCTCGCACCAAGCTGGCGAGTGCCCTGTACTAGCTTGGGTAGGATGGGAAGCATGACTTCAGTGCTTTTCCTGTGTAATACAAATCGCGGCAAGTCGCAGATGGCTGCGGCACTAGCCGCCAAGCATGCGCCTGACTGGGATATTTACTCGGCTGGGGTGCAAACTACCCCGGAGCACACCCAGCAGGGCATCAATCAAGAAGCTAAAGCTTCCCTCGCGAAGGTGGGCGCAGAAATGACTGGTACCCCTGCTCTAGTGGATCCTCACCTGGCTGCCGCTGTCGACCACGTCATTGTAGTAGGTGATGCGAAATATGAGGGGCCAGCGCAGCGGTGGGACATCGAGGATCCTTCACTGCGTGGTTTGGAGGGCGAAGAGCGCATGGATGCGCTTCGCGATGACATCGAAGCGCGCGTGGTGGAGTTCCTACGCGCGCAGCGATAGGCGTTTTATTTCTCCAGTACGTACCACTGCACCGAGTTAGCCGGTAGGTGAAGCGTGGCGGAGTTCTCCGCCACGTGAATGTGCTGGGGAAGTGGGTTCCCAGCGCCTTCGTAGACGGCGTCATCGGTGTTGAGTACCATCTGCCATTCGCCGTCGTGTGGAACCCAGAGGCCATAGTTGGGGATGGAAGAACCAGAAAGGTTGCACACGGCGAGCAGGGCAGAGCCGTCTGCGCCGTAGCGGACGTAGCCCAGAACGTTATTGGTCGAGTCATCCGCCTTGACCCATTGGAAGCCGTCTTGGCTGAAATCCTGGCTCCACAGTGCCGGGGTATCGCGGTAGACGAGGTTGATATCTCGTACGAGGCGCTTGATGCCCTGGTGCCATTCGCTGCCCCAACCGTCGAGGTTGCTCCAGTCCACGGAATGCCCCTCGGCCCACTCGGTAGTCTGGCCGAATTCCTGGCCCATGAAGAGCAGGTTCTTGCCGGGGTGGGAGAACATGTAGCCATAGAGGGTGCGGAGTCCGGCGGCTTTATTCCAGTCGTCGCCAGGCATGCGCTGCCACAGCGAGCCTTTGCCATGGACTACTTCGTCGTGGCTAAACGGCAACACGTAGCGCTCAGAATAGGCATAGACCATGGAGAAGGTGAGCTCGCCATGGTGATAAGAGCGGTGGATGGGTTCGTGCTTGAAGTACTCCAAGGTGTCATTCATCCAGCCCATATTCCATTTCAGGGAAAAGCCTAGACCGTTTTCAGAGGTGGGGGCGGTAACGCCCGGCCAGGAGGTGGATTCTTCAGCAATGGTGAGTACGCCTGGATGCGTGCGGTTGAGGGTGGCGTTGGTTTCCTGCAGGAATTGCACGGCCTCTAGGTTCTCGCGGCCGCCATGTTGGTTGGGCAGCCACTCATCGCGGGAATAGTCTAGGTAGAGCATGGAAGCCACGGCGTCTACTCGCAGGCCGTCGATGTGGAATTCTTCGGCCCAGTATAGGGCGTTGGCCACGAGGAAATTGCGGACCTCATTGCGGCCGAAGTCAAAGACATAGGTGCCCCAATCGGCCTGCTCGCCGCGGCGGGGATCGGGGTGCTCGTAGAGAGCTTGGCCATCAAAGCGACCCAAGGCCCAATCATCCTTGGGGAAGTGGGCTGGCACCCAGTCCACGATGACGCCGATGCCATTCTCGTGCAGGGCATTGACCAGCTCTCGGAATTCATCCGGCGAGCCCCAACGCGCAGACGGCGAGTAGTAGCCAGAGACTTGGTATCCCCAGGATCCGCCGAAGGGGTGCTCGGCCACGGGCAAGAGCTCGACGTGGGTGAAACCGTGCTCCTTGAGATAAGGGATGAGCTCCTCGCGAAGGCGGTTATAATTCGCCCCGACCTTCCACGAGCCGACGTGGACCTCATAGATGCTCATCGGGACATCGAGGCTTCCGGTGCGCTTGTCCATCCAAGCAGAATCGGACCAAGCGAAGCTGGTGGAATCCACAATCGAGTCCGTTTCCGGCGGGCAGGCGGTGCGCTTGGCTAGGGGATCGGCCTTGTCCTTGCGGCCCTCGTGGCTAAAGATGGCGAACTTATAGTGCTCGCCAGCACCGATGCCCGGAACAAAGACTTCCCATACGCCGGTAGAACCGAGCGAACGCATTGGGTACTGGGTGGGGTTCCAGCCACAGAAATCGCCTACTACGGCAACGCCCTGGGCATTAGGAGCCCACACGGCAAAGGAGACGCCGGACACGGTACCCATTTCGGTGTCATAAGAACGCAGGTTGGCGCCGAGGACATCCCAAAGGCGCTCGTGGCGGCCTTCCCCAATCAGGTGCAGATCCAGGGAGCCCACCGTGGGAAGGAAGTGGTATCCATCTGCCACGGTGCGGGTAGGTGCCTCCGGATAGGAGATTTCTAAGCGGTAATCGCAGTTATCGCCAATTTCCGCCTCCCAGATGTCATCGCCCACCGAATCCATGGAGAGGGTTTGCGTGGGGGTGTGCAGCTGTACCGCGGTAGCACCCGGTTGGCAGGTACGGATAGTACCTTCGTGCCAACCGTAGAAACCGTGCGGGTCATGGTGGCGGCAGTCATTGAGGCGAGCGAGGTCAGCGGCCGGGATAGTCATACAATCAGAGTACCTAGTTCGGGTGCGGTCCGGTGGGCGAATGTTTACGGGCGATAGTCGCTAACTACGCGCCAGGTGAGCTGTTCCTGGAGGTCGTGGTCGGCAGGGGGAAGGACGAAGACATGGGCGACGTCGCGAAGCGGCTCTAGGCGCACAAAGTTGCGCTCGGACCAGTGGTAGGCAGAGCCGGTAATCGTGTCTTGGACGGTATAGGACTCGCCGGGGTGGCGGCCGATAGCCTGCATATCTACCGTGACGGTGGCTTCTTGTGCATTGCGCGGATCCAGGTTGACCACAATGAGGACTACGTTGCCGGAGGCTGGATCCGCCTTCGAATAGGCAATGATGGCTTCATTGTCGGTGTCATGGAACCGCAGGGTGCGCAGTTGCTGCAAAGCGGGATTATCGCGGCGGATCTGGTTAAGCAGCCGGATATAGGACTCAAGGGAATCTCCTGACGCAGCCGCCGCCGCAAAATCGCGCGGGCGCAGTTCGTACTTCTCAGAGTCGAGATATTCCTCGGAGCCTGGGGCTACCGGGGTGTGCTCGTAGAGTTCAAAGCCGGAGTACACGCCCCATAGAGGCGACATGGTGGCGGCAAGGACAGCGCGAATGGCGAACATGGCACGCCCGCCGGTCTGCAGGGACTCGTGCAGGATATCCGGGGTATTAACAAAGAGGTTGGGGCGGCAGATATCTGCTTGGTCGACGTGCATCTGGCCAAATTGGGTGAGCTCGTGCTTGGAGGTTTGCCAGGTGAAATAGGTATAGGACTGGGAAAAACCTGCCTTCGCTAGACCGAAGAGGCGAGGCGCGCGGGTAAAGGCCTCGGCCAAGAAGATGACGTCCGGATGGGTGGCATGTACGCGGGTAATTAGCCAATCCCAAAAGTTTGCCGGCTTGGTGTGTGGGTTATCCACGCGGAACGTACTTACACCGGCTTCCACCCAAATCATCAAGGTCTCATAGATTTCGTGGTAGATGGCATCAGGGGCGTTATCGAAGTTGAGCGGATAGATATCCTGATACTTCTTCGGCGGGTTCTCGGCGTAGGCGATGGTGCCATCTGGAAGGACGGTGAAAAATTCTGGGTGGCTCTTCGCCCACGGATGGTCGGGCGATGCCTGTAGCGCAAAATCGAGCGCTACCTCCAAGCCGAGTTCCTGGGCGCGGGAGACTAGTTTCTGGAAATCCTCCATCGTGCCCAAATCCGGATGGGTGGTGGAGTGGTCCTGAATGGCCCAGGGGCTTCCCACATCCCCGGGCTCGGCCACGACCGAGTTATTCTTTCCCTTGCGGTGTACCTTGCCGATGGGATGGATGGGCGGAAAGTACACCGTATCGAAGCCCATATCGGCCACCCGCTCCAGTGCCTTGGCAGTGGTGGCAAACGTGCCGTGGACTGGATTTCCCTCTTCATCCCAGCCTCCCGTGGAGCGAGGAAAGAGCTCGTACCACGAGCTATATAGTGCGGCCGGGCGCTCCACAAATACCTCATGGATTGCGCCCTCTACTAGGAGGTCGCGCAGGGGATGGGAATGCAGGATGCCTGCTACCTCCTCCGAGAGTGCTACCTGCACGCGCTTATCGACGTCCAAGGACTCATCCTCCAAGTCCCGCGCAGCCGCAAAGAGCGGTTCCACCACATCCGACGGGGTTTGCAGCGCCGCGCGAGAAAACAACTCCGCGCCATGCTGCAGGTCATTGGCCAGCTCGGCGGCGGATTGCCCGGCGGCCATCTTCTTGGTTACGGCGTTCTTCCACGTGGCGATGGGATCGGACCAGGCGTCGACGCGGAAGTACCAGGTGCCTTGGGTGCCCGGGGTAAATACGCCGTGCACGCGATCCTGGTCATCGGGATCAACCTGCATGGTGACCGAGGAGGTAGCCGTGGTCCGTGCCGCCCACGCGGACAAGGTTGCCGAGACCGCGTCGTGGCCCTCGCGCCAGACGAGGGCGGTGACAGGAATTACCTCGCCTACAACGGCTTTGGAGGCTACAGAACCGGCAGAGATAAGCGGGCGGACATCGTCAATACCAAGGCGAGTAGTCATGTCCATAAGACTAATGCAGCTGTGTCAATTTCACCGGGCAAAGAACAAATCAGTCACAATGGAAGGCGTGAACGACGTAACTCCCACTGATCAAGATTGGCTCGTAGATTTTCGCGGCGTCGAGCTGCGCCGCGGGGGCAAGACCCTCGTCGGACCCGTGGACTGGCAAGTAGAGCTCGATGAGCGCTGGGTCATTATCGGCCCCAATGGCGCGGGCAAGACCTCGCTGGTGCGCATGGCCGCGGCCGAAGAGTTCCCCTCGAAAGGCACCGCCTTTTTGATGGGGGAGCAAATCGGCAAAACCGACATGCGCGATCTGCGCGCGCTTATCGGCATCTCTTCCGCGGCGGTGCAATCGCGCATCCCGGATACTGAGCGAGTGGACGATCTCGTCGTCTCCGCAGGTTACGCTGTGCTGGGCCGCTGGCGGGAAGAATACCAGGACATGGATTTCTCCCGCGCGGATGACATCTTGGCCCAAGTTGGGGCCACCCACCTCAAAGAGCGCACCTGGGGAACCCTGTCTGAGGGAGAAAAGAAGCGCGTCGTCCTCGCTCGCGCGCTCATGTCTAACCCGGAGTTGCTCATCCTCGATGAGCCGTCCGCGGGAATGGACCTGGGAGGCCGCGAAGACCTCGTGGGATATCTTGGCAATCTAGCCATGGACCCAGATGCCCCAGCGATAGTCATGATCACCCACCACGTGGAGGAGATCCCCTATGGCTTCACCCACGCCATGCTATTGGATGAGGGTAAAGTTGTGGCAAAAGGACTGATTAATTCCGTCCTCACCTCCGAAAATCTGACTCGCGCTTTCCACCAGCCCATTCAGGTGGACCGCATTGGACAGCGATACTTCGCCCGCCGAGCTTCTCTATGACCAATCCTTTTCATGACCGTCTCGATGCCATTGACGCCAGCGATACCACCGGCTTTCACGGTGGGCGCCTGGCGGCAACCGTCCTGCTCCTGCGGGACGGCGATGACGGTCTTGAAGTGTGGGTACAAGAGCGCGTCCACACCATGCACAACTACCCGGGGCATTCAGTCTTTCCCGGCGGCGGCGTAGATCCGCGCGACTTTCCACCACGTTCCTGGGACTCGGGCGAGCTATGGGCCGGAAAGTCCGTCATCTCCATGGCCCGTCGGATGGGCGTGACCAAGTACAAAGCCCACGCCCTTGTTTTCGCCGCTGCCCGCGAGCTCTTCGAGGAGGCCGGCACCCTTCTCGCCATCCGCGAGGACGGCATCGTCTCCAATGCGCGGCGCTATCACAAAGAGCGAAAACTCCTAGAAAACCACACCATTTCCTTTACCGAATTCCTCAGCAATAACGGCATGCGTGTCGACGCCGATATGCTCCTTCCCTGGGCGCGCTGGGTAGGAAAGGGAAAAAGCCATTGGTTCGACACCTTCTTCTTCGTTGGGGTGTTGCCCTCCGGCCAAGAACCCGATGGGGATACCGATGAAGCAGACGATGCCGGATGGTTCTCCCCGCAGCTCATCCTGGACGGCTGGCGCGCCGGGCTGGTGCGCCTTGCCATCCCCACGTGGGCACAGATGCAAAGGCTGAGCAAGTATTCCTCCGTCCAAGAGGTCCTAGAGGATGCGTCCTTTTCGGACCTGCGCCCCGTCATTGGGGATCCCCGCGAGGACCCCCGTTATCGCGAATTCTTTTCCACCACCCCCATAGACCGCATATGAGTTTTACCCCCGCAGAAGTTGACTTCCTTGCCGAGCGCCAAGAGGACATAGCACACCTCGACCTCACCTTAACCAAGGCTTCTCGGCTGAAAGACGCCGAAATCCTCAAAGCTAAGTTCGGTGAGTATGGCCGCGCGGTCATGGAGCTGGTAACCGCCCGCAGTTCCGGCAAGCTCCCGCACGATTGGCTTATGGATGCGGACTCCGCCCAGCAAGCAACCCCCATCGAAGTGGCGGCGTATCGGACGAAATTCCTCGCCGAGCAGGGCGTGCGCAGCGTCCACGACGTCACCTGTTCCATCGGCACCGAAGGCTATAATTCTCCGCTCGACTATTTTGGCTCAGACCTGGATGAATCACGGGTAAGAATGGCCAGGCATAACCTTTCTTCCGCCAAGATTTTCCGCGCGGATGCGCTGACGACTACTACCACTGCCGATGTTCTCCTTGCAGACCCAGCCCGCCGCGCCGGTGGCAGGCGAATCACGCGGCCGGAGGATTTGGTGCCACCGCTCCCGGAGGTCGTCGATAAGCATCGCGACAAGGAGCTGGCCATCAAGTGCGCGCCTGGCCTTGATTTTAGCGAGTGGGACGGCCTCGTTACCGTCGCGAGTGTCGATGGCGGGGTAAAAGAAGCCTGCCTTTATACCCCAGGCCTTGGCAGCGGCCGAAGGGCAGTGGTGATTCGCGGAGGCAAGCTAGATGTCCTCGATGACCACGCAGACAACCTACCCGATGCTGGAGACATTGGCAGTTACCTCATCGACCCGGATGGGGCCATCGTTCGAGCGGGATTGGTCCAGCACTACGCGGCAAGGGAAGGGCTGCATCAAATCGATCCGCGCATCGCATACCTGACAGGGGAGAGGATTCCGGAGGGGACTTCGGGATTTCCATTCATAGAAAAAGTACCCCTAAAGAGATTAAAATCCGTACTTAAATCCTATGATGCGGGAAGCCTAGAAATCCTTGTACGCGGGGTAGAAGTGGACCCTGACCAGCTGCGGAAGAAGATGAAGCTGAAGGGCAAGAAACCATTTGCGGTCATCATTACGCGAATTGGCTCACAGGGAATCGCCTTGCTGTGTCAACCCCGAGTATCATCGTCCGAGGATAATTACGCAACATAAATATATCGGAAAGGTGAGTGCCCAATGCCAACTATCGTGGCTCTGGTCAAACACGTGCCGGATACGTGGTCTACCAAGTCTTTGAACGATGACCACACCCTGGATCGCACCTCCGTGGATAACGTCATTGATGAGGTTAATGAGTACTCCGTGGAACAAGCCCTGCGACTGCGCGACGATAACCCCGATGCGGGCTACAAAGTCGTAGCACTGACGATGGGGCCGGCCCAAGCCGACGAGGCATTGCGCAAGGCTTTGGCCATGGGCGCCGACGATGCCGTGCTCGTCTCCGATGATTCCCTGGCCGGAGCGGACGCGCTATCGACCGCTTGGACCCTCAATGCCGCGCTCAATCAGCTTGACGACGTCCAGCTGATCACCGCCGGCACCGAAGCTTCCGACGCCTCCACCGGCCTGCTTGCCGGTCTGCTCGCCGAATACCGCCAGCTGCCGGCCCTTACCGGCCTGCACAAGGTAGAGCTAGCTGACGGCACCCTGCAGGGCACCCGCGATGATGCGCGCGGCACCTGGGAACTCGAGGCGCCGCTGCCAGCGATCGTTACGGTGAACGATAAGAGCGACAAGCCACGATTCCCCAACTTCAAGGGTCTTATGGCAGCTAAGAAGGCGGAAATCACCACCTTTACCCTGGCTGACCTGGGCATCGAGGCCATCGCGCCGACAACCTCCGTATCGGCCGCTGAGAAGCGCCCACCGCGCACCGCCGGCGAAGTTATTTCGGAGCCCAACCCGCAAGATGCAGCGAAGAAGATCGCTGACTTCCTGTCCGCAAAGAACTTGATTTAGGAGTAGATATGTCGCACGTTTACGTACTAGTTGAGCACGACGCGGACAACCTCCTTCCCGTTACCGGCGAGCTGATTACGGCCGCGCGGGAATTGGGTACGGTGTCCGCAGTGGTCGTCGGCAAGCAGGCCGATAAGTTCGATGCCGACCTTGCCGCCCTCGGTGCCGCACAGGTGGTTCAGGCAACGGCCGAGGATTATGACCAGCGTTTCCTTACCCCGGAGGTTGATGCCCTGCATGCTCTCGGCGCTGCGAACCCAGCGCCCATTGTGCTGGCCGCAACTCCGGCCAATAACGAGATTGCCGGCCGACTTGCAGCTCGCCTCGCCTCTGGCGCACTGGTCAATGTTAGTGGCATCGCCGCCGATGGCTCCGCCCAGATGAGCATTTTCGGTGGTTCCTATGAGACCACCTCTACCGCCGCTGGCCAGTGCCCGATCTACACCCTTCGACCGGGTGCGGTTGAGGCTGCACCACAGCAGGTGGAGGCGCAGCCGGCGCCGATGCCGTTGCCGGCCGCCACGGGCAAAGACGTCAAGGTAACTTCCTTTACCCCGGCACAGAAGTCCGCACGTCCAGAAATTACCGAGGCCAAGGCAGTCGTCGCCGGCGGCCGAGGAGTGGGCGACGAGTTCGGCGCCGTTGTCGAGCCGCTTGCCGACGCCCTCGGAGCCGCAGTCGGCGCCACCCGCGACGCCGTCGATGAAGGCTTTTATGACGCCGCCTATCAGATCGGCCAGACCGGTGTTACCGTCTCGCCCGACCTCTACATCGGCTTGGGTATCTCTGGCGCTATCCAGCACACCTCTGGCATGCAGACTTCCGGCACCATTGTGGTGGTCAACCAAGACCAGGATGAGCCGTTCTTCCAGATCGCTGATCTCGGCGTCGTGGGCGACCTGCATGAAATCGCACCAGCCCTGACCGAGGAACTGAAGGCGCGCCAGTAATGCCGCACTATTTTGACTATGCCGCTACCCAGCCGATGCGCCAGAGCGCGATTGACGCGTGGGTGGCGGCGGCCGGCTCCCTCAACTCCGGCGCGCAGTATGGTTCTGGCCGCAAGGCTCGGTCCGTGCTGGATGATGCCCGTGAAAAGGCGGCTTCCCTCCTCGGCTGCGAGCCAATCGAGGTCATCTTTACCTCTTCTGGCACCGAGGCGGACAATATCGCCATTCAGGGTCTCTACGCGGCTGGGCAAACAAACCGCATTATTTCTACCGACATTGAGCACCCGGCCGTGCGCGATACCGTCTCTAAGCTGGAGAAAACCGGAGCGGCCGTCGATATCCTTCCCGTCGACCGTTCCGGGCACATCGCAGATCTGTCGGCCCTAGACACGCTTGCCGACGTCGCTACCTGCATGTGGGCCAACAACGAAACCGGCGCCATTCAGCCCATCGAAGAGATCGCAGCCCGAGCGAATGCGACAGGCACACCCGTGCACGTGGATGCGGTGCAGGCCGTGGGCAAAGTTCCCATCAATTTTTCTGATCTAGGGATCGCCAGCCTCGCCGCCAGCGCCCACAAGTTCGGCGGCCCCCGCGGCATCGGTCTGCTTTTGGCCAAGCGGAGCCCCGCGCCCCAGCCGATTGCCTACGGTGGCGGCCAAGAACGGGGCATCCGCCCTGGCACCGTGGACGTGGCGGGCGCTTCCGGTCTAGCTGCGGCGTTGGAGGAATCCGTCTCCGAAATCGCCTCCCAGGGTGAGCGAATTGCTGCTCTCCGCAATAAGCTGCGCGACGGAATTCTCGCCACCATCGACGACGTAGTGGTCAACTCTGCCGAGCCGTGCTTGCCTTCCCACCTGCACGTCTCATTTCCCGGTGCTGATGGCGATAGCCTCATCATGCTGCTGGATTCCTTGCAGATCGAGGCCTCTACCGGCAGTGCTTGCAGCGCTGGCGTAAACCGCATGTCTCATGTCCTCGAGGCAATGGGCGTAAGTGAGGCGGAAGGAATCGGTTCCCTGCGTTTTACTCTCGGCAGGCTTACTTCGGAAGAGGATGTTGACTACGTCTTGGCTCATCTTCCGGAGGTTATTTCCCGAGCCCGTTCCGTCTAGCTATCATTCCTTTCTTTCGCCGCAGCTCGCCGGGCGGCGATAGCTTGGCCTACCGTTAGCGCCCAGTTCTTGTTCCTGGGCGCTAGCGGTCCTTGGGGCTCATCGTATTCCCAGCGGCCATCGTCAAAGAGCCATACTATGTCTCCAGTATGTGGATCCATGATGTAGAAGGCGCCACCATCAGTCTTGATGTTGTGATGGTGCTGGCACAGTGAGGCCAAGTTGCTTCCCGCCGTTTTTCCTCCCTGTGCATGGTCAATTCGGTGGTCCTTTTGGCAGTTCTCTGCCGGGCGATTACAACCTGGCCAGCGGCACACGCCATCGCGGCCTTCCACGTAGGCGCCAATGAGCGGGGGAGTAACGTAGCTTTCGCTTTCCATCCTTTTTGCAAGGTCCATATCCCGCGTCTGGGTGGGACGCAGACTGTCAGCGGTCTCAGGGCTTACCCATCCGAATCCCCGGATAAATGCGGGAGCAGCCTCCTGGTCGTGGGCTCGGTACATATGAAGAACCACTTTGGCCCGCGACTCAATTTCGCCCAGAATCAACTTGGCTAGGGCTTCAGCTTTCGTGAGGTTATGCTCTTCGGCTGCCTTACTAACGTGTTCATCGATGGCTAGCATGGTAACTTCATCGAATTCCACTGCTAGCCCGGCCTTCCCACCGAAACTGTGGTAGGTGAAATAGGAGTCGTTCCCTGCATCAGGCTCTCTATCTTCATTGGGGTGTGGGTCCTCTACAGCGATGAGGCCATTTAGTTTTCGCCGCAAATTCGTATTCGAAGGCAGTACCTGGCCGGGCTTGGTAGGGGTCAGGTAACGCGCAAGCTCTTGATCTATCCGCTCGAGAATTTCGGTCGGGATGTCGCCCAGCTTGCTAAGCACGGCGTCGATAGTAATAAGACGAGAGAAATCCAGGAAGTAATAGGTTTCCTGGAGCGCCTTTGTGAGTGGTAGCTCTGCGAGTCGATAAAGGGCCATGGTTATGTCCCGCGTGCGCCGCTCGCTTAAGCCCGTCCGAGCAGAAAGTGTGTGGCAGGAGATATCGAAATCGTCTTCTAGATCTGGCTTGACCTCTCTCCAGAATAGGTATTCTTGTTTCCTGATTTCTGTGGCTTTTACTGCTATCGGATCGTTGGGGTCATTGACTATGTAGTAGGCGTCCAAGATTAAATCCCCCGAATAGTAGAACTAGTGTGCGTAATTTCATGGTGTTTATTTTAAGCCGTGCCCTGCCGCCCCGCAAGGGTTATGGGCAAATATGTGTTCTAAAAGGTTGTATTCCCAGAAGGGGGAAACGGAAGTAAAGAAAAATATCTCAAGTGTTGCGTGTTAAAGGTGTGACAGAAGTGAAGGCGTTGCTAAACTCACGCGCATGACTTCAAAGAAAGCACTCCGAAAGAGCATTACTGCGGTAGTCACCGTGGCTGCACTAGCTGTAAGTGGTACCGCCATTGCCCAGGCGGTGAGCTTTGGTGCACCTAAGGGCATTGACGTGGCGGCGCACCAGCATCCGGGCGGTACGCCCATCGATTGGTCTAAAGTGCGTTCCGACGGACAGTCCTTTGCATTTGTGAAGGCTACCGAAGGCGGGGATTGGGTAAACCCCCACTACGTACAGGATATTCAGGCGGCTAATGCTGCTGGACTCAAGACCGGTGCATACCACTACGCACGTCCGGCTGGCGACGCCAAGACTCAAGCAGCGAACTTTGCCGCGCAGATCGCCCTTGCCCCGAATCAGACATTGCCTCCTGCACTTGATATCGAGGTGACGGAAGGGAAGTCTGCGGCACAGCTGGAGCAGTGGATTGAAGAATTTACTAGCGAGCTCAAGCGTCTTACTGGACGCACGCCAATGATTTACACTTACAAGTACTTCTGGATGGGGCAGATGAATAACTCCCAGAAGTTCTCGGATATGCCACTGTGGCTCGCGGCCTATCAGGACCAGGCGCCTGAAGCGGTGGGCGGATGGAACGAGCTATCTTTCTGGCAGCGTTCTGGTTCTGGCAAGGTAGCAGGCATTTCTACCGATGTTGACATGAACCTGTTTAATGGTTCCAAGCAGCAGCTGCGGTCTTTTAGCGACGGCAATTACGTTGACGTCGGCGGCGCGCTAGAGCAGCTGGTTGTGAGCGATGGGCTTGACTTGAGCTCCGATAGTACGCCGCTCATCGGCGCTATTTTGGCCCTGGCGGCGGGGCTGATTGCGATTCCGCAGCTTGCCGACGCCGCCGAAAAGTCCGGCCTCGATCCCGAAGCAGCGGAGGGCTTGGCTGCCTTCGTAAAGACCCTGCAAGACAAGGATGCCCTTCCAGTGGAGGACCTGGGTGATATGGCCAAGGGCAACTTCTCCGTCAGTGACCTAGCTATCCTGCTGGACAATGCCGGTCACGTGAACAACGTTAAGTCAGGCAACGTCTCCGAGTCGGAGGTATCGGAAGCTAAGAATGCCGCCAAGAACGCCGGCGCTGACGTACCCGATTTTGATGCGGGTCAGGTGGCTACGCTGCTTAATCGCGTACTGCAGTAGCACCGGTGAAAAACGCGCGGGTCCAGGCCTCGTCTTTGTAATGGGCGGGCACGGCCCCGCCAAGGAGTGTCTTTGCCAGCTGGGCGGCTTCGACGGAGCCCTCGGCTGGCATTTCTGTATCTGAGGCTACCAGGATGATGTTCCCGTAGCGCCGCCCCTTGAGCATCGGTGGGTCCGCGATGACGGCGAGGTGGTCAAATACTCGATCGAGGCCCGCCAGCTCGCTCTTTGCCAGCTGTAGATCGGAATGGTCGCCGCAGTTGGCTACGTAGAGACCACCCGGCGCCAGCGACTGCTTTGCAGCTTGAAAGAATTCCACGGTGGTGAGGTTGGCTGGTGTCTTGTCGCCAGCAAAGACATCGCGGATGATGATGTCGCGGCTGGACGAAAGGAACCCCTCGGTTTCTGTGCGGGCCTCGCCGGCACGGATTTTGACGGTGGGGGAACGGGGGACGTCGAAAAGCGTACGCACCAACTCGCCCAACTTGGTGTCGAGTTCGACCACCGTGTGGCGGCTGCCTGGAAGCTTGCTGGCGAAGTAGCGCGGAAGGGAGCATCCCGCGCCGCCTAGATGGGTCACGCGAAGCTTATTCGCGGGCCGAGAATTGAGGTGCTCTACCGCTGCCGCAATCCAGCGCATATACTCAAACTCCAGCTCCTCCGGCTCACCGAGCACAATGTGGCTGCTCGGCACGCCATTAACGTTGAGAATATAGGCGCCGTCGCGAAACTCATCCGGCACAACCTCGGCTGTGCCGGTAGAAATATCGTAGGTGCCGGTAATTCCCGGATCAGTGGAAGCTCGCTTTCTGCCCATGTCACACAAGCTTAGGGAATGGATTCGATTTAAACCGCGTTGGGGCTAGGGAGTAGACTTTCGGGCCTGTAGTCAAGGTGAAATGGGGAGCACAATGCGAGTATTGGTTGCCATGTCCGGCGGCGTGGACTCATCGGTTGCCGCCGCGCGTGCAGTAGAAGCCGGCCACGAGGTGATTGGCGTTCACCTCGCCCTGCACAAAGACGCGCAGCAGACCAGGGAAAAAGCCCGCGGATGCTGCTCATTGGAGGATTCGGCCGATGCCCGCCGCATCTGCGATAAGCTGGGCATTCCCTTTTATGTCTGGGACTTTTCGGAAGAATTCAAAGAAGAGGTCATCACGGACTTCGTGGATTCCTACGCCCGCGGCGAGACGCCCAATCCCTGCCTGCGCTGCAACGAGAAGATAAAGTTCCGGGCGCTGCTGCAAAAGGGCATGGCACTCGGTTTCGATGCGGTTGCGACGGGCCACTACGCCACCATCGACAAGGATGGCTATATGCGCCGCTCCTTGGATGAGAAGAAGGATCAGTCTTATGTGCTCGGCGTGATTTCGGCCGAGGAGTTGGAGCACTGCTTTTTCCCCATCGGCGATACCCCCAAGCCGCAGATCCGTGAAGAGGCTGCCGCGCACGGTTTTTCCACCGCGAAGAAGCCGGATTCCTATGACATCTGTTTCATTCCAGACGGCAATACGCAGGCCTTTTTGGGCGCACGCATTGGGCTGCGCCCCGGCATGATCGTGGACCAAGAGGGTACGGAGCTCAAGGAGCACGATGGCGCGTGGAACTACACCATCGGCCAGCGTAAGGGCTTGGACATTAAGGCGCCGGCTGCCGACGGTCGCCCTCGCTACGTCACCGATATTGATGCTGTTACCGGCACGGTTACCGTCGGTGCCCGCGAGGACCTGGCCGTGACCTCTATCCAGGCCGATCGCCTGAAGTACCTCCACCCAGGCATGGATGGGGATTTCGAATGCGAGGTTCAGGTGCGCGCACACGGCTCCGTGGTGCCCTGTACCGCCCACGTTGATCGCGAGGCGGACGAAATGCGCCTCGAACTCAAGGAGTCGCTATCTGGTGTTGCCCGCGGCCAAGCGGCGGTGCTGTACTTGCCTTCGCCGGACGAGCTGGGAGACATCGTCATCGGCTCCGGCACCATCTGCGGAACTAATTAAGCACGCAGTTGGCGATGAGCCGATCTAGCGCTCGGACATCGATATTGGGTCCAATATTGATTTTGAATTCGCCGGCCTTGGTCCACAGCTGCAGTTCGGCATTGAAGTCAAGGAGCTTTCCGGCGTTTTCCGTGGACCACATGGTGATGGAGGAATAGGGCAGGGAGTACATCTCCACCTTTTTGCCTGTAAGGCCTTGCGCGTCGCGGATGATGAGGCGCCTATTGGTAAATATGGCGGCATCACGGACGGTCTTGAAGGCGCAGACAGGATATTCCTGTTCGGCCAAGACGGTGGAAATGTCCTGAGGGATTTCGCACTCGTTGTAGAAGGTCCAGCCGGAGTATTTTTCCACGCCCATAGTAAGGTTCCTTTCCAAGTGATACGTCGCGTATCGAATAGATAAGTCTGAAAAATAATACTAGCGCCGAGGTGATTATGGACGCTTTTGGCTTAGGGCCCATGCTGGGTTATTCCATGAGTGAGGCGGCAGACATCGTGATGGGGGAGACGGGTGGTCTTCCGCACCTTCCGCAGTTGCCGGACCGCGGGATTCACGCTGGGGCCATTGGGCGAACAGCGGGCTTGTTGGAAGCAGTCTCCATTGACCGCGGACCACGATCGTGGGTACTCAGGGATCGGCCGCAGCTCATCTCCCATCGGATTGGCGACCAGATGAGCCGGGATCTGGATGAGATTCAGGAGGTGTGGGGCGAGTCAGTCCCGCGCATCAAGGTCCAAGCGGTAGGCCCGTGGAGTTTGGCGGCCGCCGTGGAGCTAGGAAACGGGCACCGCGCGATAACTGATTCGGGCGCTTTCCGGGACTTGTGTGGTGCTTTATTGGCCGGAATTCAGGAACACACGGCGCAGGTGGCACAGCGCTTTGGGGCAGAAGTGCGAGTGCAGCTGGACGAGCCCCTGCTTGCCGACGTCCTTTCAGGCACCCTTCCAGGCACCACCGACTTCGATACGATTAGGGCTGTTCCCGCGGACCAGGTCAATGCGACACTTGCGGAGTTTGGCGCGGATTACTTAAGGCTTCGCGAGCCACTATGGGAAGTAGCAGCGAAAACGGTGCTGCTCGATTTCGCTGGTCTAGCCTCGCCAGAGCATCTCGATGGCTTGGGGCAGTGGATTGATGGCGGCGGTCGCGTTGGATTGGGTGTGGCAGGGCACGATGCTCGCGCGGAGGCTATTGCTATCGCGCAGCACTTTGACCGCATGGGGCTTTCGCGGGAGCGAATTCCTGGGCAGGTTGATATCTTCCCGTGGCCGGTGGACAAGGCCGCGTACAGCTATTCTTTTGCCGCTGAGGTGGCGGGAATCCTCATCCGCGACGCCGGCGATCTTTAATCAACGCGACCGCGGCTATCCGTGGTGGTGAAGTATTCGCCCATATAGGGGATGACGTAGCGCAGCTTGCCATGTGCGGTGGGTTCGATGAGGTCGGCGTCGATAAGCCGCTGGCGGGTGGCCGATAAGGAGCGCACCGTCCGGTCCATGTGGCCCGCGATGTCTGCGATGGCGGCGATGCCATCGACTTCGACTGCGGCCATCGCTTCCAGGAACTCCCGCTGCGCCGGCGGCAGGGCTAGCGTCGCAGGCTGGTGCACCTGCGCGCCCATGATCGATATTGCATCTGGGGCGATAGAGGTGATTGTCTGCTGGGAAATGCCGCCTTCTTGGTTGCGGCGACTGCGCTCCCACGCCAGTGAGCCGACCAATTGCACGAGGTAAGGGTAGCCGCGGGTGAGTGCGGCGGCGTCCGTAATCGCTTCGTGGCTAAACTCCAGCCCTGAGCCCGAGGCGGTATGTCCGAGCGCCCGCTCGGCATTGGCCGGCGATAAGGGGCCGAGCACGAATTTCTGGGCCCGGCGCAGGAAGGTTACCCCGGGCAGGTCCAGCAAGTGGTTGACCCCCTGCGGCAGGCCAGCGGCCACCAAGGCGATATCGATTTCATCGCGCACCAAGTCTTGGTAGGCCACGGCGATGGTGGTGAGCTCTTCGACGTCGGCGTCTTGAACCTCGTCGATGGTGAGCAGGATGCCGGTGCCTTTCAGCTCGGAGGAAAGCTCGCGTAGGCGAGTATTCAACGTGGGGGTGAAGCGGTCTTCCTTCTGGTGGTCGAAGCCAATCGATCCTACGCCGCCGATGCCGATGCGGCTGACCTTCTTCTTATCGCTGGGCGAAAGCCGCTCGAGAAGTCTCGGAATCGTGGTGTTGACCAGTTCCTCCACCATGGTGGAGCGCCCAGAGGCGCGTAGCGTTACCCAACCGCGCGCTTCAGCAATGTCTTCCAACTCGTTGATGAGGACCGTTTTGCCGATGCCCCTAGCGCCGCTTAGCACCATGGAACGGGAGGCATTGCCTGCCGAGCCATCGAGGGCAGTGCGGAAACTATCGAGCACGATGCCGCGTCCGACCCAGAACAGGGGAGGGGCGCCGAATGTCGGGCGGAATGGGTTGTCCATGCGGCTAGTGTAACCCGTTTTGCCGGAGATTTGGGAGACTTTCGGCTCGAAGTGGAGATTTGGGAGACTTTGTAGGTTTCTTACTGTGGAGAGAGCCTAGGCGCCAAACGATGGCACCGATATGAAGAGAGCCAGTGACTACAATCGCGTACCACCATCCAAAATCTACTGCTCTGTACCACGGCATTGCAATGCCGACAAGAGTAATGATGGCGATCGTGAATATTGCGTCTATAACCAGCAAAGGGGAAGAAACTGGCTTCTTTAGGGTCTTCCATGCAGACCAGAGCTCGGATGCGGTAATAGCGGCGGGGATTAATGTGAGGAGCATTGTGGTTTCCTAAATCCTCTCGAAAAGCGCTTCTGCGAGGTCTTCAGTTCCTGCTGGTGAGTCATTATTTGCGAAGGCAGCGCGATTTTCCTTCGGGTCAATGATGAGCATTGTGGAGTAACCGTAGGTGCCGCCGTTGTGCCAAAAGCTCTTGCCGTCATCATTCTCTTGCCATCCATAGCTAGTGTCGCCATTTTCCATAAACCATGTAGCGAAAGCTGCCATGTCATGAGCGGTGGACCGAAGAGCTCCCGCTGCGGCGGAGCAACCTTCCATTTCCCAAGGTTCAGCTTCTCGGCCTGCAGCTGTGAGTCCGCGAGGGGCTTCGTCGGGGACGGAACCTGGTGTCATGAGGTAGGTTTCCTTCATTCCGGCGGGCTTTAGGATTCTCTCGTGGAGTAATTGTTCGTATGGCGTATCGGCAGCCGTTTCTAAGGCGTGGCCGAGCAGTGCGTATCCCAAATTGGAATAGGATTCTGTGCCACGATCTGCAAGATCCGATTCGGTTGCTGAATCTACGATGTCTTGTGTGGATACACCTGCGTACGGGTTTGAACCGGTGATGCTAGAGACAGCAGATGAGAAAGTCATGGCTTTTGCCTGTCTGGGTAAACCCGAGGTGTGATCGAGTAGCTCCCGAACTGTTACGTCGGAGACTGGTGAGTCACCGACCTCGAGGACTTCACCCATCGTGGTGTCGAGGTGTATCTTTCCCTCTTCTGCCAGTTGGTGGGCAATTTCTCCGGTGAACATCTTAGTGACAGAACCGATTTCTACCTCGGTGTGTTCATTGGCGCCGAGTCCGGCGAAGGTGGCTTTTCCCTGATCAAGTGTAAAGGCAGTGAGGTTGTTGAAACCAGCTTCCGAGTGTTCCCGTAGGTGTGTGGAGAGTTCTGGATCTCCGGTTGCGGTATCGGCTATCGAGATTCGCTGGGGCCCAACAATGAGTAAGAAGGCGGCCGATACCACGGCTACGACGGCGGCGAGGGCTATTCTGCGCATTAGTGAGCCTCGCTTGCGGTAATGATGGTCAGGAGGGGAATCACTCGGGCAGGGCGAAGTGAGTATTTTCCGCCTGTTTTGGTGGTCCAGCCCGCGCTAGTGAGGGCGCTCAGGTGGTGATAGGCCGTGCCGGTAGACGTGACGATTTCTTCTTCGACAAGTTCTGTGGCGCTGACCGGTGCGGTAAGGAGCCGGCGCAGGATGTCGCCACGAATCGGGTGGGCCAAAGCGGCAAGGCGGTCGAGGTTGTCGGACCAGTCGCCATGTGTAACTGCTTCAGTTGGCCGCTGCCATTGGTAGATATAGGAACTCTCACCGATAGTGAGGTTGCCGCCAAAGGTTACGGACCCTTCAGGAAGCTCTTCAGAAGGCTCGAGGGCGTCCGCAAGCCACATGGTGGACTCGCCTGTGGGAGCTTCCGCCTGAGTTGGTGTGGGATTTTCGAGCTTGGCGACGCGCTTCTCGAGGGCTAAAACTCGGGATTCTATAGATTCCATAGTTCTAGAATTCCAAAACTCTAGAACTTTGGCAATGAGTTTAAGAAATTAGCGGCCACGCCGTCGAGACATCCGAGGCATCGCGGCCCTTGCCTTCCAAGTACTTCTTGAAGGCGACGCGGTCCTCGTACCACTTGACGGCTTGGAACTCCATGAGCTCGTTATCATCCATCTGTGCCAGGTTGGGGTAGTGCTGGCGAACCTGCTTCCAGGCCACGCGGGCGGCCGCGAGGGCGTCGGCAGTAGCTTCGTGAGCATTGCCAAGCTCAACACCGTAGTGCTCGCACACGGCGCCAAGGGTGCGCTTTCCTTTACGCCACTTATCGCTGACACGGTCAATCACGTAGGGGTCGTAGACCGGTCCGGTCACCGTAAAATCTCCGGTCAGGCTGCGCAAGACGGTGAGATCAAATGCTGCGTTGTAGACGATCAGCGTCAGGCCATCCTCCCATGCGGCTTTAATTGCTTCGACCGTATCCTTCAGCACCTCCTCGTGCGGGCGGCCCTCGGCGCGAGCCTTTTCCGTAGTGATTCCGTGGACATTGGTCGCTTCCTGCGGAATTTCGATTCCGGGATCGGCAAGGTGCTCTACTTTTTGCACATCGCGGCCGTCAATGCGGACTAGGGCAGAGGTAACAATGCGAGCTTCTTTAGGGTTGGCCGAGGTTGTCTCAAGGTCGAAGGCGAGCATGCGGGAGGCGTCGAAATTCATGATCCATACCTTAGTAGCTAGCCCCGACACGAGGGATAGCTACACTTGGGCAGCGTGACTAATCCAGTTGATCTGCACCGTGAATGGAACGACCTCGCGCAGGAAGTGCGCCGCCACCGCAATCTGTACTACAACGGTGAGCCGGCTATTCCCGACGCCGACTTCGATGCACTCTTTCAGCGCCTTCTTGCGCTAGAAGAAGAGCACCCAGAGCTTGCCGTGCCTGATTCGCCCACCCGGCAGGTGGGTGCTGCCCCGAGCAGCGGCGAAGATATTGAGCACCTTGAGCGCATGATGAGCTTGGACAATGTTTTTAGCGCTGGCGAGATGCAGGAATGGTTGGATAGAACCCCGGCCAAGACCTACCTCACCGAGCTCAAGATCGATGGCTTGTCTATCGACTTGGTTTATCGTGATGGGCGCTTGACCACCGCTGCGACTCGTGGCGACGGCACGGTGGGCGAGGATATCACTGCCAATGCACGCGTAATCGAGGATATTCCGCACGAGCTGACGGGGACTGATGAATACCCAGTTCCGGAGCTTATCGAGATCCGTGGCGAGGTATACATGCGCCCCGAGGACTTCGAGGAGATCAATGAGGAACGCGCGGCTGATGGCAAGGATAAATTTGCTAATCCGCGCAATGCCGCGGCCGGTGGACTTCGCATGAAGGATCCCGCCGAGGTGAAAAAACGCCGCCTGAAAATGGTGTGCCACGGCTTGGGTGCGCGCGAGGGATTCTCGCCCAGCTCACAGCACGATGCCTATAAGGCGATTGCGGCTTGGGGACTGCCCGTTTCCCCGTATACCAAGCAGGTGTACTCGGCCAAAGAGGTTCAGGACGAGGTGGCGCACTGGGCAGAACACCGCCACGACGCCATCTTTGAAATGGATGGTCTCGTGGTCAAGGTGGATGATTTGGCGTCGCAGCGAGCGCTGGGTGCGACTTCCCGCGCACCGCGCTGGGCCATTGCCTACAAGTATCCGCCGGAGGAAGTGACCACGAAGCTCAAAAACATTGAGGTGGGTGTTGGTCGCACCGGGCGAGTAACCCCGTACGCAGTGATGGAGCCAGTCTTCGTTTCCGGATCTACGGTGGAGATGGCTACCCTGCACAACCAATCCGAGGTCAAGCGCAAGGGCGTGCTCATTGGGGATACCGTCATTATCCGCAAGGCGGGCGAAATTATTCCGGAGGTCCTCGGGCCGGTGCGCGAGCAGCGCGATGGTAGCGAGCATGAATGGACCTTCCCAGAGAACTGTCCTGCGTGCGGCACGAAACTGGCCCCGCAGAAGGACGGCGATGCCGATTGGCGTTGCCCCAATACCCAGTCGTGCCCCGCGCAGCTCTCGGCACGATTGGAGTATTTGGCTTCCCGCAAGGCGCTGGATATTGAGGCTTTGGGCGAGAAGGGCGCGATGGACCTGATCGACAACGGCATTCTCGTTGACGAATCGGAGCTTTTTGAGCTCACCGCGGAAAAGCTCTTGGCCTCAGATGTCTATACCGCAAAGAAGGACACCAAAGACAAGCGCTCCAAGAAGGAGGGCAACGCCAAGGTCAATACGGCCGGGCAGAACTTGCTGAGCAACCTGGAGGAGGTCAAGGGGCGCGACTTTTGGCGCGTTTTGGTCTCGCTATCCATACGACACGTGGGCCCGATTGCGGCTCGGGCGCTTGCTTCCCGCTATGGATCCATGGACAGGCTGCGCGCTGCGAAGACGGAGGAGCTTGCAGAGGTCGATGGCGTCGGCATGACCATCGCGCAATCCTTCCACGATTGGTTCGAGGTGGATTGGCATCGCACGATTGTGGACAAATGGGCTGCTGCGGGCGTGGCCATGGAGGTAGCGGCCGAGGACCACAAGGAGCAGACCCTTGAGGGCTTGACCATTGTGGTTACCGGCAGCTTGGAAAACTTCACTAGGGATTCCGCGAAAGAAGCGATTGTCTCTCGCGGCGGCAAGGCCACCGGTTCGGTGTCGAAGAAAACTTCGTACCTCGTTGCCGGCGAAAATGCTGGCTCGAAGGAGGATAAAGCTCGTGAGCTAGAAATCCCGATTCTCAACGAGGCGCAATTCCAGCAATTACTGGAAACCGGCGAAATCTAATTCGCTTCAGTTACTTCAGGAAGCTGCCCAAGATAGTGCCGATGTGGCCCAGGTGCTCGACCTCGGAGGCGAGGTAGTCAGGGCCGCCGGTTCGGCCCATGGCGATGACCAATCCGGTATCGCCGAGTGGGGCGGCGGCGAGTGCGGAGTCAAGCAGCGACCAGCTTTCGGGCACCCACTCGTCACGCTCAGGGTTGAGGACGCGGGCGCTTTCCACCTCAATGTCGTGGGGAACGGTGCCGTCATCTTCCGGCGCGGCGTTGGAGGAGGCTAGGCGGCGGATGGGCTCGTTATTGTCAATGACGATGCACCAGGTGGAGGTGAGTGCCTTCGGGATAGCCGCGACGACCTCTTCCATGGCCGCAGTGACATTGGTGGCATGAGCTACGCGCGCGAGCAGCTCGATCTGGCCGCGGCGGTCTACCCGGCCGCTAAACGGGCGGATGGAGTCAATTTCCACACCGTCGACGGAGGAGGCGGCGGTGATAAGCACATCGGCCATGGCGCCTTGGGGTAGCTCAATGACGATGTCATCCATAACGGTACCATCGGGGAAGTTTTCTACGATATCGACCGATTGGATATTGCCGTCGACGAGTCCAAAGGCGTCGGCAAGCTGGCCCAGGCTGCCAGGGGCATCGGGGAGCAGTACACGGATCAAAAAGGACATGGTCTCGCACGCTTTCGGTAGCTTGTAGTCCCAAACATGATACGTGCGTCACAATGCGGGCTTCAAGCAACGCAAATTTGGGGTGACGCGGCAGCCGTCTCGGTAGGTGCAGTACCATGGGTCGTTAGCAATTCACATAGTACATGCATGGTGTGAATATTTTTCACCCGCATGTCGATTATGCAGATAAAGGATGGAGTTCGCGTGTCTGAGATTTCGCGTGATGAGGTAGCCCACCTCGCCAAGCTTTCCCGCCTGGCCCTCAGTGAGGAAGAGCTAGCCCAGTTTGCAACGCAGATTGATGAAATTGTTGATTCCGTTTCCGCTGTAGGAAACGTGGATACCGAGGGTGTGGAGCCGATGAGTCACCCGCACTCCGTGGACGCCCCGATGCGCGAGGACGTTATTGTGCGCACCCTTACTGCAGAACAGGCTTTGGATCAGGCGCCGGCCGTAGAAGATGAGCGCTTCGTTGTGCCACAGATTTTGGGAGGAGAATAAATGTCTAACCTGACCGTTCCTGCGGAGGGCTTGATCTCCCTGACCGCCGCCGAGTTGGCGGAAAAGATTCACTCCCGCGAAATTACCTCCCGCGAGGTTACTCAGGCCTTCCTGGATCGCATCGCAGAGACCAATGAGGAGCTTAATTCCTTCCTGCACGTGGGGGCGGAAGAAGCCCTCGCGGCTGCCGACGCCGTGGATAAGGCCCTCGATGCCGGCGAAGAGCCTGCTTCTGGTCTGGCAGGCGTGCCCCTGGCGCTGAAGGATTTGCTCGTTACCACCGATGCGCCGACCACCGCAGCGTCCAAGATGCTGGAAGGCTACGTTTCTCCCTACGACGCCACCGTGACCAAGCGTCTGCGCGAGGCCGGAATTCCCATCCTGGGCAAGACCAACCTGGATGAGTTTGCTATGGGTTCTTCTAATGAGAACTCTGCCTTTGGTCCGGCTCATAACCCTTATGACACCGAGCGCACCCCGGGCGGCTCGGGCGGCGGTACCGCAGCTGCACTCGCTTCCGGCCAAGCGCCACTCGGTATTGGTACCGATACCGGCGGCTCCATCCGCCAGCCGGCCGCGCTGACCAATACTGTGGGTGTAAAGCCAACCTACGGCACCGTGTCTCGCTATGGCCTTATTGCTGCGGCATCTTCCCTGGATCAGGCCGGCCCCTGTGGCCGCACGGTCCTGGATACCGCGCTCTTGCACGAGGTCATCGCCGGCCACGATGCCTTCGATGCGACCTCCGTGGATAAGCCGGTAGCACCGGTTGTCGCTGCCGCACGCGAAGGCGCCAAGGGTGACCTCTCTGGCGTCAAGGTGGGCCTCATCAAGCAGTTTGAACGCGATGGCTGGCAGGAAGGTGTAATGGAGAATTACCACGCCGCCGTCGAGCAGCTGCGCGAGCAGGGTGCCGAAATCGTTGAGGTTGATTGCCCGCACTTCGACGACGCCCTGGCGGCGTACTACCTGATTATGCCGTGTGAGGTCTCGTCCAACCTGGCACGTTTCGATGGCATGCGCTACGGCCTGCGTGCCGGCGATGACGGCTCCCACTCCGCGGAGCAGGTCATGTCCCAGTCCCGTGCGGAGGGCTTTGGCCCCGAGGTCAAGCGCCGCATCATGCTGGGTACCTATGCGCTGTCCGTTGGCTACTACGACGCTTACTATTTGCAGGCGCAGCGCGTGCGTACCCTCATTGCGCAGGACTTTGCCCGTGCCTTCGAGCAGGTTGACGTGCTCGTTTCCCCGACCACCCCGACTACCGCATTCAAGCTGGGGGAGAAGGCCGAGGATCCGATGGCAATGTATAACTTTGACCTGTGCACCCTGCCGCTGAACCTGGCCGGCCTGTGTGGCATGTCTGTGCCCTCCGGTTTGGCCAGCGATACCAACCTGCCCACCGGTTTGCAGACCATGGCTCCGGCTTTCGAGGATGACCGCCTCTACAAGGTGGGCGCTGCCTACGAGGCCGGCCGCGATAAGTAAAACGCCGCCTGTGGAGTCCCTGACGATTCCATAAGGATTTCTTTACCCCCGTTGAATTTATATTCGGCGGGGGTAAATTCTTGGGCATGCATTTCAAAAAGACCGCACTATTTTCGTTGTCCGCCGCTGCACTGATGGGCGCTGGTGCCGCCAACGCCGCGCAGGTCCCCGACATCGATCCGGGGTTTAGCATGACCGCGCCGACTCAGTCTGATCTGATTTCTCCGCTCCCGGAGGGCGTAGAGAAGCTGGAGCCTCACATTGAAGGACAGACCATCACCGGCGAGCTCCACTCCGTTAAGGAAGATGGCAAGCTGAGCGTCACCTTTGCCAAGGACCGCACCTTGGTAGTCAATGATGGCTGCAATATCTACACCACTACCTACGAGGTGGCTAAGGACGGCACTATCAGCGTGGGCGAGTTCAACTCCACCCGCGCGGCCTGCGACGAGCATACGCAGCAGCTTTCCGACGCCCTCCGGGGCCTCCTCGAATCCAACCCCTCCTTCTATAACCTCCCCGGCGGCACCGTCGCCTTGGGTAGCGAGAATGCTGCGGTTGAGTTCACGGTAGCCAAGTAGAAACTAGCGGCACACAGGATAAAAGAATGCGCACCATGTCTAGGGACGTGGTGCGCATTTGTGTGGGTGGGGACTATTTGGCGTCGGAAAGCGCATATGCCGCGCCCGCCGAGGCTGCAGTGACGCTCAGTACCGCCGGCCACGCACCGATCTTCTTAGCCAGCGGGTGGGAGGCGCCGAATGCGCCCACGTAGAGTGCGCACAGGCCGGCGGTGGTAGCCGGGGTGGTTTTCTTGGCCCAAGAGCGACCCGCCCATACACCGGCGGCGGCGAGGATTACGCCGCCCAGCGGGCGAATGCCGGTCTCGCGGGCAGTCACCCAGCCACCGATGAGGCCGAGGGTGACAGTGGTGGCGGTAGAAACGTCTTGGGGCTTTTTAATATCGATCATGGACATGCAGCCAGTCTAGGTCGACATTTCTCGGACCGCTAGACTCTAAGGCCATGACTGTGGAGACGCATCTGCCGCCCGAGCGCCAAGCATGGCGCGCCATGTTTGCATTGTCCCTCGGATTCTTTGTATCCCTGCTGGACCAATCCATGGTGGCGGTGGCGCTGCCTGACCTGCAACGCGAGCTGAACGCGGGGGTAAACCACACCATGTGGGTATCCGCGGCCTATTTGTTGGCTGTGGTGGTGCCGCTGCTCTTTGCCGGCCGCTTGGGTGATGTTTTGGGCCAGCGCCGGATGTTCTGTTTGGGTGTGGGAATTTTCGGACTCGGTGCGGTGGCGTGTGCCGTGGCGCCCACTGTGGAAGTGCTTATCGCGGCGCGTGCGGTGCAGGGCGTGGGTGCGTCCCTCCAGATGCCACAGACCATGTCCGTTATCAATCGGATCTTTGCGCGTGAGCGCCGTGGGCGCGCACTGGGTGTGTGGGGCGTCATTGGCTCGGTAGCTGCACTTGCCGGTCCACTCGCCGGTGGCTTTCTAGTCGGGAACTTTGGGTGGCAGGCCGCCTTTTGGGTGCACGTTCCTTTCGTGGTGCTAGCCATTGTCTTCGCGCTGCTGTGGGTGCCTGAGCTACCCACGACCGCGCAGTCTATCGATGCGCCCTCGGCCATCGTTTCGCTCATCGCCTTGGCGGCAATCGTCTTTGGTATTCAGCAGGGCCCGGTGCTTGGATGGGGATGGGCCATTTGGCTGATCTTACTCGCCGGAGTTGCCGCTAGCGTCTGGTTTATTCGATTGCAGGCAACTGCCCAGGCCCGCGGGTCGAGTCCGCTGGTGCCGCTGGCGCTATTTAGTGACCGCAATTACCTGGCGGGCTCGGTAGGCATCATCGCAATGGGGTTTATGGCGGCCGCGGTGATGCTGCCCATCATGTTGTGGCTGCAGACCATGCAGGGGGTGCCTGCGGGCGAAGCCGGCATCATCGTGGCTCCTATGGCGCTGGTGTCTCTCCTGATATCTCCGCTCGCTGGCATCATGGCGGATTATGTTAACCCGCGGATCCTGGGGGTGCTGGGATTTTCCATCCTGATACTTTCGCTCCTTGCGGCATGGTGGGTCATGCAGGTCGACGCCCTTCCGTGGGGCCTCGGTCTACCCATTGCCGGGCTCGGCGTGGGACAGTCCTTCATTTGGGGTTCCAACGCAGCTACCACCTTGCGCGATATCTCGCCGGAGCTCATGGGCGCTGCCTCCGGTGTGTACAACACCTCCCGCCAGGTGGGTTCCGTGGTGGGAGTTGCCCTGGTATCCGCAGTTATGCAAACGGGTAGCCCAGAGACGGCAATTATTAATTCGCTGCTCGTCATCGTGGCTGCGCTGGTGGTTGGCCTGGTTTCTGCCCTAGGTTTTAGGGACACTCTGCAGGCCTAAAAATCGCGCGCTAGATTGGTAGATATGCGTCTAGGTGTTTTAACGTCCGGCGGCGATTGCCCCGGCCTCAATGCTGTAATCCGTGCGGTAGTGCGTACCGCGTCCAATGAATTTGGAGATACCGTTGTAGGTTATGAAGACGGCTGGGTGGGCCTGATGGAAGACCGCCGCCGCGATCTTTATGACGATGCGGAAATCGACCGTATTCTGTTGCGCGGCGGCACCATCCTGGGCACCGGCCGCTTGCATCCAGATAAGTTCAAGGCCGGCCTCGACCAGATTAAGTCCAACATGGCGGATGCCGGGGTAGATGCTCTAGTCGCCATCGGTGGTGAAGGTACCCTTAAGGGCGCAAAGTGGCTTTCTGATAACGGAGTGCCGGTAGTGGGTGTGCCAAAGACAATCGATAATGACGTCAATGCCACCGACTACACCTTTGGTTTCGATACCGCGGTTTCTGTGGCCACCGATGCTATCGACCGTTTGCACACCACCGCGGAGTCCCATAATCGCATCCTGATCGTGGAGGTTATGGGCCGCCACGTGGGATGGATTGCCCTGCATGCGGGCATGGCCGGCGGTGCGCACTACACCGTGGTACCGGAAGAGCCTTTCGATATCGCGGAGATTACGAAGGCGATGGAACGCCGCTTCCAGATGGGCGAGAAGTACGGCATTATCTGCGTGGCAGAAGGCGCCCTCCCAAAGGAGGGGACGATGGACTTCGAGGCCGGCGGCGTCGATCAGTTCGGGCACCAGACCTTTAACGGCATCGGCCAGGTAATCGGCGATGAAATCAAGGCACGCACCGGGTATGACGTGCGTACGACCGTGCTGGGGCATATCCAGCGCGGCGGCACGCCGACGGCCTATGACCGCGTACTTGCTACTCGCTACGGCGTGCACGCAGCGCGCGCAATCCACGAGGGCAAGTCCGGCATGTGCGTTGCTCTCCATGGCGAGGATATTGACCTCGTCCCGCTGGAAGAAGCAGTGGGTACGCTCAAGACGGTGCCGGAATCGCGTTATCGCAACGCCCAGGCGCTCTTTGGCTAGAGGCATTCCGCGTTCCGAATATTAAGATAGCGCTCCCACTGGGTGGGAGCGTATTCTTTTGCCTATGAGTATCGATAGTATGACAGATAATCGGGTGGAGGCGAACGCTGCGCCCTCCTCAGCACAAGACCGTCAAGCACTTATTGCAGCGCTAGGCTTTCCCGTGCTCGTGATTATCGGTGGCGTGGTGGGATACCTCGCGCCAGAGACCGCAGCTTCCTTCGCCCCGCAGGTCACCCCGCTGCTGGGTATTGTCATGTTCGGTATGGGCCTAACCCTCAAGCCGGTGGATTTTGCCTTGGTGGCTCGCCGTCCGCTGCCCGTTCTCATCGGAGTGTTGGCGCAGTTCGTCATCATGCCGCTGGTGGCGCTGCTGGTGGTCGCGGTGATGGATCTTCCCGATGCTGTAGCTGCCGGTGTCATCCTGGTGGGCTGCGCGCCCGGCGGCACGAGTTCCAACGTGGTGTCTTACCTTGCGCGCGGTGATGTGGCTTTGTCGGTGACCATGACGTCCATTTCCACCCTGTTGGCGCCGGTCCTCACGCCGTTGCTGACACTGTTGCTGGCAGGGGAGTATATGCCGGTCTCCGCCTCGGCCATGGCGTGGTCCATTGTGAAGGTCGTGCTCATTCCGGTTATCGCCGGCATTCTCATCGGCATGCTGGTTCCCCGAGTGGTGACAAGGATTAACGCGGCATTGCCGTGGATCTCGGTTGTGGCCATTTCGGCCATTGTGTGCATCGTGGTCGGCGGCGCGCACGACACCATCGCTACCGCCGGCGTACTCGTCTTTGCCGCAGTGGTAATCCATAACGGCTGCGGCTACGGCTTGGGCTACCTGGCCGGAATGCTGACCAGGCAGCCGATCGCCGCGCGGCGCACCATGGCCGTCGAGGTGGGCATGCAAAACTCCGGCCTGGCCACCTCCCTGGCATCGACCTATATGAACCCATTGGCCGCCCTGCCAGGTGCCGTCTTTTCGGTGTGGCACAACCTCTCTGGTGCGGTGCTGGCAGCCATCTGCCGCTATTCGGATTCCCGGAAGTAGGGCGGAGGACCTGCTAAAAATTAATCGTGACCGCAGGGTAGGACTCGTCTACATACCAGGGCTCTTTTTGCACGGTGAGTGGGGGCTGGCCTTGCTCGAAAGATAGGGTGTCGCCGTCTTTGACGGTGGCGCCTTGGAGCACGTGGTCTGCGATATTGGCCAGCTTGTAATAGAGATCGGTGGGATCCATGGATTCGGTGGCCGCCTGGATTTCGGGGTGTCCGGCTTGGACCAGCCCAACGGTATAACCCAAGATCTTGTTTTCTTTTTGGGTAAGCCACACCGGAGCGATGTGCATTGGAGCAAGGTTATCCCGAACGGCCTCGAGGAAAGTATTCGGCGCAATGGATACGTTTCCGCGGGGGTTGTGGACTATCAGGCAGTCGGGGTGCTCGGCTACCACCGCGGTGGCCTTGGAGAGCAGTTCAAGGTGTTCGCGGCGGGCCTCGCGGAATTGCTTCGCGCGATCATCTTCGGTCTCTTGGGGAAGCACGGATACGAGGATTTGTGCGGTGGCGGAATCGAGGCCGCGGGAATCCGCGCTCAAAATGGGGTGGAGGCCATAGCTATCGCGAGTGGGAGGGGTATCGACGGCTTGGTAGTGCAATAGGAAGGAATCATCAAGCTCGACCATGATGCTTCCCGGATTCTTGCCCGGCATGATATCTCCCAGGCGATCGCCAAAAGTGGTGGTCAGGCGTTCGCTTACCTCCTCAGGGGTAGGGGCAGTGCGGAAGACTGCGATGTTGATCAAAGGGGCATCGATAAGCGCGGCATCAACGCTATGTGGTGTAGTCATAATATTCAGCTTAGGGGCGTGAGCGCGCGGGCGCATCGACGTATTAAGATGGCACGCATGACTGCTGCGATGTATGACCTGATGGACTTCGATGAGGTCCTAGAAAAGTTCGAACCGGTAATGGGCATGGAAGTCCACGTAGAGCTGGATACGGAAACCAAGATGTTTTCTACCTCTCCTACGAACTTCAACGCAGCGCCTAACTCCAACGTTGACCCGGTCTCCCTGGGCCTGCCCGGTGCGCTGCCGGTAGTTAACTCCAAGGGCGTGGAGGGCGCCATCAAGATTGGCCTGGCGCTTAATTGCTCCATTGCGGAGTCCTCTCGCTTTGCCCGCAAGAATTACTTTTACCCGGACCAGCCGAAGAACTATCAGATTTCCCAGTACGACGAGCCGATTGCCTATGACGGCTACCTGGACGTAGTGCTGGAAGACGGCACCGAGTGGCGCGTGGAAATCGAGCGTGCCCACATGGAGGAAGACACCGGCAAGCTGACCCACCTCGGTGGTGCAGACGGCCGTATTCACGGCGCCACGGCGTCCCTGGTGGATTGCAACCGTGCGGGCATTCCTCTCATTGAGATCGTTACCAAGCCGATCATTGGCGCCGGTGAGCGCGCGCCCGAGGTGGCTAAGGCCTACGTTTCCGCGCTGCGTGAGCTCGTTGCAGCCTTGGGCGTTTCCGACGCCCGCATGGATCAAGGCTCCATGCGTGTGGACTCCAACCTATCCCTGCGCCCGGTGGGCCAGGAAGAGTTTGGTACCCGCACCGAGACCAAGAACATTAACTCCCTGCGTTCCGTGGAGCAGGCGGTTCGCTTCGAAATGCAGCGCCAGGCGCAGGTGCTCGAAGATGGCGGCACCATTGATCAGGAAACCCGCCACTATCAAGAGACCGACGGCACCACCTCCAAGGGTCGTCCAAAGGAGACGGCGGAGGACTACCGTTACTTCAACGATCCGGACCTGCCGCCGGTCATCGCACCGCGCGAGTGGGTAGAAGAGCTGCGCCAGACCCTTCCGGAGCTGCCATGGGTTCGCCGTGCGCGCATCCAGGAAGAGTGGGGCATCAAGGATGAGGAGATGCGCGACTTGGTCAACGCCGGCGCCCTCGACCTCATCGTGGATACCGTTGAGGCCGGCGCGAAGCCGGACGAGGCGCGCTCCTGGTGGGTTTCCTACCTGGCCGGCAAGGCCAACGAGCAGGAGACCGATCTTGCTGGTCTGTCCATTACCCCGCAGCACGTGGCGCGCGTTATCGCGCTCGTCAATGAGGGCAAGCTGACCACCAAGCTCGCACGCAAGGCCGTTGATGGTGTGTTGGCGGGCGAGGGTGACGTCGACGAGGTCGTCGAGAAGCGCGGCTTGGAGGTTGTGCGCGATGACGGCGCCATCGAGAAGGCCGTAGATGACGCGCTGGCCGCCAACCCGGACATCGTGGAAAAGTACCGTGCCGGCAATAAGAAGGTCACCGGTGCCATCGTGGGTGCGGTCATGAAGGCCACCCAGGGCAAGGCCGATCCGGGCCAGGTCAATAAGCTCATCGCAGAGAAGCTGAACTAAGACCCCCACATAGCCAGCCGCGTTTATCCCTCTTCAACCGAAGGGACGTGGCTGGCTTTTTGGTTTTCCTTCCCTGCCGGAACTGGTGATAATTTTCGTTAGGCGAGGTCAGTGGGGTTAAGCGTAGGGTCGTGGGCATGACAATTAAGAGCAAAGTATTGCAAAAGGAAAGCCCTGAAGCTCCATTCAAGGTCGTAGAAATTGAGCGCCGCGATCCGCGCGAAGACGACGTGGTCATTGATATCAAGGCTGCGGGCATCTGCCACTCCGATATTCACACCATCCGCAACGAATGGGGTCAAGCCCACTTCCCGCTGACGGTGGGCCACGAGATTGCCGGCGTCGTGGAAGCCGTGGGCGATAAGGTCACGAAGTTTAAAGTCGGCGACCGCGTTGGCGTTGGCTGCCTGGTCAACTCCTGTGGCGAGTGCGAACAGTGTCGCAACGGACAGGAGCAGAACTGCCTGAATGGCAATGTGGGCACCTATAACTCCGAAGACGTAGATGGCACCATTACCCAAGGCGGCTACGCCCAGAAGGTAGTCGTCAACGAAAACTTTGTGTGCACCATTCCGGAGGGTATCGACTTTGATGTCGCAGCCCCGCTGCTGTGCGCCGGAATCACCACCTATTCGCCGCTGGCTCGCTGGCAGGTCAAGGAAGGCGACAAGGTTGCCGTAGTGGGCCTAGGCGGCTTGGGTCACATGGGTGTGCAGATCGCTGCGGCAAAGGGCGCGGAAGTAACCGTAATTTCCCGCTCCCTGCGCAAAGAAAAGGAAGCCTATGAGCTGGGTGCGAAGAACATTCTGGCCACCGGTGAGGACGAAGACTTCTTTGCCAACCACCGTGGTGAATTCGACGTCATTTTGTCCACCATTTCTGCCCAGTACTCCCTCAATGACTACCTGCAGCTGCTCAAGCCGCGCGGCATCATGTCCGTTGTGGGACTTCCGCCGGAGGAGCTGGGGATTCATATGAGTAGCCTCGTTGGCGGCGGCAAGGTGCTTACGGGTAATAACATCGGCGGCATTGCAGAGACCCAGGAGATGCTGGACTTCTGCGCCGAGCACGGTATCGGCGCCGTCATTGAAAAGATCGGCGTCAACGATGTTGATGACGCCTATGAGCGCGTGGTGGCAGGCGATGTAAAGTTCCGCTTCGTGATTGATACCGCGACCTTCGATGACTAAAGCGTTAGGTTGATTTCGCCTAATCACCAAATGTGATTTATCACAACATCGGTATGTGTCAGTAGGTGTTTAACGGGTCACTTACGTACCATTCCTTAAGGAACGCATATCGGTGTTGTGTGACCCACGTGCTGGGGAGTGGGGGACAAGGGGCCGCGCGCACCAGTATGCGAAAGATATTCGCTACAAAAAGTTAGGCAACCGTGTCTTCTAAAAACATTATCGCCATTGCCATGTCCTTCGTGGGCTTGTTGGTGGGCGCCGGCTTTGCCACGGGCCAAGAGGTGGTGCAGTACTTCACTGCCTTTGGTTCCTGGGGTATTCCCGGCATCATTATCGCCGCACTCATCATGACCCTTGCCGGTACCGTGTTCTTGCAGCTGGGCAGTTACTTCCACGCTTCTGAGCACAACACCGTTTTCCGCAATGTCACCCACCCGATCGTCTCCAAGTTGCTGGACATCGCGGTCATCATCACCCTCTTTGCTATTGGCTTTGTGATGTTGGCTGGCGCGGGTTCCAATATGGAGCAGCAATTTGGCTGGAAGACTTGGATCGGCTCCACGCTCATGCTGGTCTTGGTTTTGATTGTCGGCATGCTCGACGTGGACAAGGTATCCAAGGTTATTGGTGCCGTAACGCCGACCATCATCATTGCGGTCATCGGCGTGGCCATCTACACCGGCCTCAATATGCCGGATGACATCGGCGCCGCTATGGATGCCTCCAGCCAGATCGACACCCCGATTGGTAACTGGCTCATTTCCGCACTCAACTACAACGGCCTTGCCCTGATGCTCGCCGTGTCCATGTCCCTGGTCATCGGCGGCGACAATATCAGCCCGCGCGAGGCCGGCTGGGGCGGCGTTGTAGGCGGCGTCATCTACTCCATCATGATGGGCCTTGCCGGATTCTCCTTGCTGATGAACTCGGATAAGGCACAAGGTTCCGATATTCCGATGCTGTCCTTGGTAGATGACGTTAACCCGACGCTGGGCGCCATCATGGCGGTCATCATTTACATGATGATCTTCAATACCGCTATCGGCATGTTCTACGCGCTGGGCAAGCGCCTATCTGCCGGCCATGAGAAGCGCTTCCCGGTTATCTTTATCGTTGGCTGCTTGGCCGGTTTCGCCGTGTCCTTCGCCGGCTTTAAGACCCTGATGAACTACATCTACCCAGTCATCGGCTACATGGGCATTCTGATGGTGGCCATCTTGGTCTTTGCTTGGTTCCGCAGCCAGTCCCAGATCCAGGATGAGGCCGTGCGCCGTGAGCGCGTGCGTGCCCTCATGCACCTGAAGCTGCACCCAGACAAGGACTACGACGCCGAGCGCTACGACGATGAGATTGGCCAGCACATCGAGGACTCCAATATGGACAATGAGGCCCTCTACGATGAGCTGGTGGAGGAAGTCACCGAAGAGCTCGATGGTGACGACGACGTGGACTTTGACAAGGAAAAGTACGAAGAAAATCGCCACGACCACTCTTACTACACCGAGCGTGATGCGGTAGAAACTGACCGCACCCCGGAAGAAATTGAAAAGTGGGTCGAAGAAACCGGCGCATCCGGCGACCCTGAGGAAGATGAGGAGCTACCAAAGGCTGACAATTCCAAGAATTAAGCGGACAATGGAGTGCTATGAGTATCTATGCACCCGCATCTGACCGTTATGATTCGATGGAGTACCGCCGAGTAGGCAACTCTGGGCTGAAGCTGCCGGCCATTTCCCTTGGCCTATGGCAGAACTTCGGTGACGACCGTCCCCTGGCCACGCAGCGCGACATCCTGCGCGCGGCGTATGACCGGGGGATTACTCATTTCGATTTGGCCAATAACTATGGCCCTGAACCAGGTGCCGCCGAGGACAACTTCGGACGCATCTTCGCCCGCGATTTCCGCCCCTTCCGCGATGAAATGATCATTTCCTCCAAGGCCGGCTGGGTGATGAATGATTCGCCCTACGGCTTTGGTGGCTCCCGCAAGTACTTGGTGAGCTCCTTGGACGCTTCCCTGAAGCGCATGGGCTTAGATTATGTGGACATCTTCTACCACCACCGCCCGGACCCGGATACCCCGCTGGAGGAGACCTTGTACGCGCTGCGCGATATCGTAGCTTCCGGCAAGGCGCTGTATGTGGGCATTTCTTCCTATGGCCCGGAGCTCACCGCAGAGGCCGTGGAGTTTATGGAAGATGAAGGCTGCCCGTTGCTGATTCATCAGCCGAGCTATTCTATTCTGAATCGCTGGATTGAGCGCCCGGGCGAAGACGGCGAGTCGCTGCTTGATGTTACGGCGCGCACTGGCCTGGGTGTCATCGGCTTTGGTCCACTAGCGCAGGGCATGCTGACGGACCGCTATATCGACGGCATCCCCGCAGATTCGCGTGCGGCGAAGAATAAGACCCTGGAAAAGGACTGGCTCAATGAGGAAAACCTTTCCATGATCCGCTCGCTCAACGATATTGCAGGTAAGCGCGGCCAGTCGCTGGCGCAGATGGCCATCTCGTGGGTGCTGCGTGACCAGGGGGATCGCACGCTTACCTCGGCGCTGTTGGGTGCTTCTTCCGTGGAGCAGCTCGAGCACAATCTGGGCGCGCTGGATCACCTTGACTTCAGCGCAGACGAGCTGGCTGCGATTGACGACGCCGCCCATGACGCCGGCATCAACCGCTGGGCAGGCGCCACTGCGTCGCGCGTGCGCGGCAACTAGGCGGGCAGAATCCCGGCCCTAGAGCAGGAGTAACTTGAGCGTTAGGCCAATCATGATGACGCCGATGCCGAAGTTAATCCAGCGCCACACTGTGGGCCGGGACAGCACGTGGGAAAAGCGCGCCGCGCCAAAGCCGATGAAGGGGAACCATGTGAAGCTGGCGCAGATTGCGCCCACGGCGAAAAGCCAGCGCCCCGATTCGCCATATTGATTAGCAATGCTGCCGAGCATCACCACGACATCTACATAAGCGCCTGGGTTGAGCCATGTTAAGGCTAGGGCGGTCAGCAGTGGCTTGACCCAGGAGGGGGATCGCTTGATCTCGACGCGAGTTGCGGTCTTGGTCGTGTTGCGTGCCCGAGAGCCATCGAAGGAAGCGACTTCCTGCGGGACCTTTGGCTGCGTGGATTCTACCTCGATGGCCTCGCCTTTGGTCTTGAGCGCATCGCGGAAGCAGGTAAAGGTGAAATACGCCAGGTAAGCGGCGCCAACATATTTCAGAACCTGCAGGGCGTTGGGGAATTTTTCTACCAAGTAGCCCACGCCGGCCGTGCCTGCGGTAATCAGGATGACGTCGGAAAGCGCGCAGACGGCAATGATGAGGCCAATGTGGTCGCGGCGGATGCCGTACTTGAGCAGCATGGCGTTTTGCGGGCCGACGGCCACGATGAGCGATAATCCCAGGAAGAAACCAGCAAGCACGATGGACATGCCTTCCAGTGTGAATTCCCGCCCTGAATTAGTCCAGTTAATGAATCTACAGTTGGTTTAGAATAGCTTCATGAACCCGGTGCACTTAGAAACATTGCTCGCCATCGTGGACGAAGGCAGCTTCGATGTCGCCGCTGCTGTACTCGGAATATCGCCGTCTGCGGTAAGCCAACGAATTAAGGCCCTAGAATCGAGCACCGGTCGCGTGCTCCTTCGCCGTGCTGCCCCGGTAACCGCCACGGAAGCGGGGGAGATCCTGGTTCAATCCGCACGCCGCATGGCGTTGGTACAGGCGGAGACGGATGCCCGCCTAGGCCACCGCTTGGCCCGGGTCCCGCTCTCTGTCGCTGTGAACTCGGATTCCCTAGCGACATGGTTTCGTAGGGTCCTTAGCGATACCGCGCGGCGGGGTGATGTCGCCCTGCGCATCCGGATTGAGGATGAGGCGCGCACTCTGGCCATGCTGCGGCGGGGCGATGTGCTTGGCGCGGTAACGAGGGAAGCCACGCCGGTCTCGGGCTGCGAGTCTAGCTTTTTGGGGACGATGCGGTACTTCCCAGTCGCGGCAGCACATATTGCAGAAAGCTTCCATAGCGGCCATCTGACTTGGGAAACTATGCCCCTTGTAGGCTATGGTCCCAACGATCAAGTACTGGATGATGCGATGCGCGAGCGCTTCATTGATTCGGCCGTGGTGCGTGCCCGAGTGTCACAGATTCCCTCGTCCGAGGGCTACCTCGAGGCCGTTCGCGTTGGCCTGGGGTGGGGATTGCTGCCCCAGGCCCAAGCGCTGCCCCTATTGGCGGCAAAAGAGCTGGTGCTTCTCGACGACTCCCCGCTCGATATCGACCTCTACTGGCAGCGTTGGCGCTTGGAATCGGAGGTCTTGAGCGAACTAACGCGTTCGGTTCTCGAGGCTGCGAGCGACTTGGTGGCCACATAGCGCGCAAGCTCGTGCGGCGCGCCGTGGTGGGTACCACAAAAGTGCAGGCACGTGCCCTAAGTTGGAGCTATGAGCGATAAGCAGCAACCGGATAAAGCCAGCCCGTTTGATGAGGATATGGACGTGCCTACCTACAACGCGAAGCCCGCTAGTAAGGATTCTGTCTCCGGCCAGAAAAAGTCGAGGCCCGGCCTTTTCGAGCGCGCCGGCCGCGCTGAGCCGCAGGAGATCAAGCCTTCCCAGGCGCAGCAGGACCACCCTGAAACCGAGGTGCTGTCCTATTCCAGTGCCAATGAAGCCGCACGTCAGGACAGTGGCGCCGGCGAAGAGACCGTAGCCTTCGCGCAACCGGAGTCCACCACGCCGGCTAGCGTAGAGCAAGAAACGGCACTTGCTACTGCCGACGCCCCCGTGGACAGCACCCTCAGCACCGAAACCGCAGAGGAGCGCGAGGCGCGCCTACAGGCGGAACAAGAAGAAAAGGAAGGCTATCAACGCTACGGGCGCCGCGGTACTATCGATTTTGGTCTGCTATTCATTCGCATCGCACTGAGCGCCTACCTGATCATTGCCGGTGCAAAAACCTTTTTCGAGCTGGGTGATAGCCAGGGCTTGTCCGGTCTAGAGAGCGACTTTGCTAACTATGCCTGGGATACCGCACTGTCCATTGCGGTGCCGACCATGCAGCTTATCGCTGGTGTGTTCTTGCTGCTCGGCCTCATCACGCCGCTGGCGGCCATGATTGGCTTGGTAGTGACCGGCTTTACCGCCGTCCACGAGCTAGCCCAGACCGATGCCGGCCTGGACGTCTTTAGCTGGCCGGAATCCGTATGGCTTTCCTTGGTCCTCTTTGTCATCGCAGTGGGCCTGCAGTTTACTGGCCCAGGCTTTATCTCCCTAGACTTCAAGCGCTCGTGGGCACGCCGCCCACTGGGTACTTCCTGGGCCTTTGTTCTCATCGGCATCGCCATTCTCGCCGCACTCTGGTTCTTCGGCGCAGGGGTTAATCCGCTGAGTTAGGCGCTAATAGATTGTCCGTCGCAATAGCGGCGGATTTTCTTTCCCCTCTTGCTTTCCTGGGTGGAAAGTATGATACTTTCTAAAGTGGAAAACAACGAAAAGTCGAAGGCGAAAGGAACGGCGACCATGGACGAAAGCGTACACGAGGCACTGGCCTTCAACGAGGAAGTGGAGAAGGAACAAAGCGACAGACGGCGGACTGCGCTTAATGCCTTGTTTGCTGCAGCGCTGGCAGTACTTTGGTTTGTCTTGATCCAATGGGGGAATGGCATGCCGTGGTGGTTGTCCCTTGGTTTAGTGGTGGTCTGCGCGGGAGTAGGACTCTGGGTTGGCGCTAAAAAGAGTGACGTACGTGCAGGCTATAGACAAAATCCTTTTGAACAGCCCCAGCCGGATAAGAAATACTATTTCGGAATCATTCTGATTTTTATCCCTACGTTTTTCCAGACCTTTTTCGAAGGACACATGGTAATTGCGGCCGTAGCATCCACGCTGTGGGGACTCGCTGTCTTCTGGGTTTTCAATTCCGGTGCGATGGATCTGTCCACGCGAGACCACGAGAGTAATAAGCGGGCAAGCGGCGATGAGTGAGCTTGATCCAGTAATCCACCCGCTCAACCGATTTAAGATTTGTGCGGTGCTCAACGCGGCTGGGGCAGTGGAAGGCGCCATCAACAAAGAGATGCGATTTCCCGCGATTCGAGACAAGGTGAATCAATCCGATGCCACGCTGTCTAAGCAGCTAAGCGCACTGGAAAAAGAGGGGTATGTCAGTCGCTTTCGTGAGTATGGATCCTCGCGAGGCAAGGACACGGTATGGGTGATGCTCACGGCTAAAGGTAAAGCCGCATTCGATTCGCACCTTGCAGCGCTTAAGACGCTAGCGGGGCAGGAGTAGCGGTATTCGCGTTCCGGTTATTGCGCTGGGAGGCATAGAAAGCGGCTGCGAAAAGTGCGACGGTCAGTATGGTTAGCCACACGAAGTCATCCACCCAGAACTTCTGGTAGCGCTCCATGGCGTGGACATCGACTTGATCGCCCCACCACCACTTGGGCGGGACGGTCAGCAGCATGGCTGACCAGGCGACGAGGACGGTCAGCAGGCTGCCCGCGGCCCATCCAGATGGCAGCCAGGTCCAGGCGCGGTAGACAAAGACCGGGATGATGAGCGTGAGCCAGACCCAGTGGTGCGACCAGGAAACCGGGGAGATGAGCAGGAGGGTGAGGGCGGTGACCAATTGGGCGTCGACAAGCAGGTGCTCCTCGCACAGCCGCTTGATAAGCCACGCGGCGAATGCAATTACCACGAGGGAGGCGGCGATCCACGCGATGTTGATGGCCAGCCCATTGGCGTCCATGGCCTCGGAAGAAGAATACATGCGCTGAATGGCGCCCTTGATAGAGCTATTGGACTGGTAATCAGTCCCCACGCCGAAGTCGCCGCCAGAGCCCATATCGAGCAATTTGGAACTGAAGAACTCCACGAACGCGTCCCAGCGGAAGGCTGCGGCAAGGAGGGTGGCCGCAACAGCGGAAAGGAGCGCTGTGGCAATCTGCTTCCACTCCTTGCGCACGAGGAAATACAGCAACATAGCCAGTGGGGTAATTTTGATTGCGGCGGCCAAGCCAATCAAGATACCTTGGGGCAAGAAGCGCTTGCGCGGAACGAGGTCGAGGATAACCAGCGCCATCACCACGATATTGATCTGCGCAAAACCATTGTTGAGGTCAACTGGTTCGAAGCGCAAGGCAATGGCCCAAGTAATGGCGGTGACGGGCAGGAGGAACTCTGGCTTTTTCAGGACTGCCTTGAATACAAAGTAGAGGCATAGGAGCACGAGAAGGTCAGACAGGACGACCACGATGTCGCCTGCCATATCGTGGTCAATGCCGTCAAAGGCCGTGATCGGAACCATGACGAGCGCGCCAAAGGGCGGATAAATGAAGGGAAGTTCAATGTCCCCGGCCAGCATGGGCTCGCTATAGACGGAGCGATGCTCAAGGAAGGCCTTGACGCCCTCGCGGTAGACCACCATGTCAATGGGAAAGTCCGTGATGCGGGTGTCTTGAATAATCTTGCAGGCGCCAAAAATGAGGCCCAGCAGAGCTAAGGCATAACGAAAAAGTGGGGTGCGCGCGAGTTTCATCGCAGTACACTTTATGCGATCTGCAGGCAAACGGGCGTGCACCCCACCGAGGCTCATAGGGATTTAGCAGTTAATACTGGCTAATTCACATGGCCATCGACCGCGCGCACCGCGCCGCGATCGGCAGAGGTGGCCATGGCTGCATACGCACGCAGCGCCTTAGTGAACGGTCGGTTGCGGCTCACTGGGGTCCAGGGGCGCTCGCGCTGTTCTTGGGCAGCGCGGCGGCGCTCCAGCACGTCCTCGTCCACATCCAGGGTTAGTTCGCGTTCGTGGATATTGATTGTGATGGTGTCGCCATTTTCGATGAGCCCGATAAGGCCCTGGTGGGCTGCCTCCGGGGAGATATGGCCGATGGAAAGGCCTGAGGTGCCGCCGGAAAAGCGGCCGTCGGTAATCAAGGCGCATGCCTTTCCCAAACCGGCGCCTTTCAGGAAGGAGGTGGGGTGGAGCATCTCCTGCATACCCGGGCCGCCGGACGGGCCTTCATAGCGAATGACCACCACGTCGCCCGGCTGAACTTCCTTGTTCAGGATTATCGATACGGCCTCTTCCTGGGATTCGACCACACGGGCAGGTCCAGAGAATGTCCACAGCTCTTCTTCAACGCCCGCTGCCTTGACGATGGCCCCGTCTGGAGCCAGGTTTCCGCGCAGGACAACTAGGCCGCCGTCGGAAGAAAAGGCGTGATCGGCGTCGTGAATGCAGCCATTGGCGGCGTCAGTGTCGAGCTCGTCCCAGCGGTTGGATTGGGAAAATGGTTCGGTAGTGCGCACGCCGCCCGGCGCGGCGTAGTACAGTTCGCGGGCCTCATCGGTGGCGTGGGGGTTGCGGATATCCCAGTCATCGAGCCACTGCTCGGCGTTGTCATAGAGCGCCGTATGTACCTTCAGGTTCAAGTGCCCGGCGCGGCGAAGCTCTCCCAAGATAGCGGGGATACCGCCGGCGCGGTGGACATCCTCAATGTGGTAGGTGCCATTGGGTGCGACCTTGGACAGGCAGGGCACGCGGTAGGAGATGTCATTAATGTCATCGAGGGTGAAATCCACCTCGCCCTCCTGTGCGGCTGCGAGCGTGTGCAGGATGGTGTTGGTGGATCCGCCCATGGCCATGTCAAGCGCCATGGCGTTGGTGAAGGCTTCCTTGGTGGCGATATTGCGGGGGAGAACGGATTTGTCCTCCTCGCCGTAATAGCGGCGGCACATATCGACGATGGTGGAGCCGGCCTTTTCAAATAGGCTGCGGCGAGCCGTGTGGGTGGCCAGGGTGGTGCCGTTGCCGGGCAGCGCCAGGCCGAGTGCCTCGGTCAGGCAGTTCATGGAATTGGCGGTAAACATGCCCGAACAGGAGCCGCAGGTGGGGCAGGCAGATTCCTCTACCTGGGACAAGCCTTCATCAGATACCGCGTCGTTTGCAGAGGCGGTAATGGCGGTGATGAGGTCGGTGGGGGCGTGGGCTACGCCATCAACCACGACGGCTTTGCCGGCCTCCATCGGTCCGCCCGAGACGAAAATGGTGGGAATGTTCAGGCGCAGCGCCGCATTGAGCATGCCCGGGGTGATTTTATCGCAATTGGAGATGCATACCAGGGCGTCGGCAGTGTGGGCATTGGCCATGTACTCGATGGAATCGGAGATGATTTCGCGTGAAGGCAGCGAGTAGAGCATGCCGCTATGACCCATGGCGATGCCATCATCGACGGCGATGGTATTGAATTCCTTGGGTACGCCGCCGGCCGCGCGCACGGCGTCGGCGACGATATCGCCAACGTTTTTGAGGTGTACGTGGCCGGGGACAAATTGGGTGTAGGAGTTGGCGATGGCGACAATCGGTTTGCCAAAGTCATTTTCCTTGGTGCCGGTGGCCCGCCAGAGGGCACGGGCGCCAGAGGCTTGGCGGCCGACGGTAGTTACTTTTGAGCGCAGCGGGAACATGGTTTTCAGTCACCATTCCTTCAAAGGATGTGGGGGAGAGTGTAGGCGGCGTATTTAGTTTTCGGCCGAAGGCTTGAGCTCGGGGTGGCGCTCGAGGTAGTCCGCATACTCTTCTTTGCTGAGGAGGACTTGTTGGCCGTCACGGTGGACAATGACCACCTTGTCATCTGCCGCTTCACGGCCCTGGGTAAGGGCGTCAGGGATGCGGCCGCGGGAGGCCTCCGAAAGTCGCGGGAGCGAGTTAAAGGTCACGCCGGGCAGGCTGTGCTCCGCGCCGGCCTTGGTGCGGGCGAAGGCGCGGGCGCGTTGGAAGCCGATTCCGGCAAAATCGTCCCATGCGATCTGGATATTTTTCCGGAATGCGTAAGAGATAGCGATTCCAGATTCGGAGACTTTGGTGCGGGATTTTATGACCCACCACAATCCGAGGATGGGGATAATGAACAGCCAGGCGAGGTATTTGGGGGCCCATCCGATGCTTAGCAGAGCAATGGCGGACAGGATGAGGATGCCCAAGATGTGGTCGCGGGATGGCTTGAAAACCTCTGCCTGGGTGGTGGACTGACGAGGTTTGTTGTCCTTAGGTGGTGGAGTCATAGTGTGCAAGCCTAATTCACTAAGGCGGGCAAGGGCGAACCTATTTTCAGGCGTGTCCCACCAGGTGGGAATGCGATCCCAAAAGGGGGTAATGTCCACGAGGGTAATACCTATCAAGGTATAGTCATGTCCATGATCATTATTCGACTTCAGGTAGTACCAACGCGGTGGTGACCGCGGCGCCTCATGACGTCGACGCTTTTCGCCCCCGCAGACAGACAAGCCCGCGGGGGCTTTGTTCATATCTGGGGCCGGTACCGATGATGATCAGGACCTGTAATAGACCATTCCAAGGAGCACATTAACCGTGGTTACGACAACTTCGCCCACGCCCGCTTCGGTGGCTGCAGCCTCACGCGCCCACGCTCCGGAGCGGATGAGTGGTGCCCACGCCATTGTCCGCACTCTCGAAGACTTGGGAACCGATCTCGTCTTCGGTATTCCTGGCGGTGCCGTGCTTCCTCTCTACGATGCCTTGCACACCTCGACCAAGCTGCGCCATGTGCTCACCCGCCATGAACAGGGTGCCGGCCATGCAGCCGAAGGCTACGCCCAAGCTTCCGGCAAGGTAGGCGTATGTATTGCCACCTCCGGACCGGGTGCGACCAACTTGGTGACAGCGCTTGCCGACGCCAACCTGGACTCCGTTCCCATCGTCGCCATCACCGGCCAGGTGGGCAGCAACCTCTTGGGAACCGATGCCTTCCAAGAGGCCGATATCCGCGGCGTGACGATGCCGATTACCAAGCACAATTACATCGTGACGGAACCGAGCCAGATTCCAGCTGCCATTGCAGCCGCATTCCATCTGGCTGCTACGGGCCGTCCGGGGCCGGTCTTGGTGGACATCCCAAAGGACGTGCAAAACGGTGAATTGGACTATTCCTTCCCGGCTACGTTTGATCTGCCTGGATATAAACCGACGGCCAAGCCGCACCATCGCCAGATCGCGCAAGCGGTTGAGCTCATTTCGCAGGCAGAAAAGCCGGTCATTTATGCCGGTGGCGGTGTCATCAAGGCCGAGGCGGCCAAGGAGCTGCGCGAGTTTGCGGAATTTTCCGGAATCCCTGTCGTGACTACGCTCATGGCCTTAGGCGCTTTTCCAGAGTCTCATCCGCTGCACATGGGAATGCCGGGCATGCATGGCACCGTCCCTGCAGTTGCGGCCATGCAGCGAGCTGACCTGTTGATTACTATCGGCGCGCGATTCGATGATCGAGTAACCGGCGATACCTCCACCTTTGCCCCTGAGGCCCAGGTAATTCATGCTGATATTGACCCGGCTGAAATTGGGAAAATCCGCGACGTTGCTGTGCCAATCGTGGGCGATGCGCGCAACGTGTTGGCAGGTCTCTTAAAGGAGTACCGCAAGAACTCCGCGGTGAAATCTCCGGAATTAGGCCCATGGCGGGATTACCTCGATGGGCTCAAGGAACGGTTCCCCCGTGGCTATGATCCCACTCCGGATGGGCAGCTCAATCCCCAATTTGTGTTGGAAAAGCTCAGTGAAACCGTAGGTCCTGAGGCTATCTACTGTGCCGGTGTGGGTCAGCACCAGATGTGGTCGGCACAGTTCATTGACTTTGAACACCCACGCTCCTGGATCAACTCCGGTGGTGCCGGAACTATGGGCTATGCCGTCCCGGCGGCCCTTGGTGCCAAGGCAGCATGCCCGGATAAGGAGGTGTGGGCGATTGACGGTGACGGTTGCTTCCAAATGACCAACCAGGAGCTCACCACCGCGGCATTGGAGGGCTTTCCGTTTAAGGTTGCCGTCATTAATAACGGCAACCTCGGCATGGTCCGTCAGTGGCAGACACTGTTCTTTAATGAGAACTACTCCAATACCAAGCTGCGAGAACGAGATGTCTATACCCCGGACTTCGTACGCCTAGCAGAGGCGCTGGGATGCGAGGCTATCCGCGTCACCTGTGAGGAAGAAGTGGTGCCGGCCATAGAACGGGCCCGCGCAATCAATGACCGCCCCGTGGTCATTGACTTCGTCGTTGGTGAGGACGCTCAAGTCTGGCCAATGATTGGCGGTGGGGCGTCTAACGAAGAAATTCAATATGCCCGCGGCTTGCGCCCGCTGTTTGATGAAAATGAATCGGCGGCAGAAGCTCCTGTCGATATCGACGAGACTATCCAGGAGGGATAGGCATGGCCCCCAGTGACGTTTCCCGGCATACCCTGTCGGTCCTAGTAGAAGACGTAGAGGGAATCTTGTCGCGCGTGACCGGCATGTTTTCCCGGCGTGGGTACAGCATCATTTCGCTGGTTTCTGCGCAAACGGAAAATCCAGGGATTAACCGACTAACCATCGTGGTCGATGCTTCCGAAAGGATTATGGAACAGGTGACCAAGCAGCTCAACAAGATTGTGCCGGTCATCAAGGTGGTGGAGCTCGAAGCGGACTCGACCGTGGCGCGAGCCCTGATGCTGGTCAAGGTGGCTGCGAATAATGCCAACCGGCCGCAGGTGGTCGATGCCGTTAATATCTTCCGTGCCCGCGTGGTAGACGTGGCGCAAGAATCAGTGGTGGTGGAGGCTACCGGTACCCCAGGAAAGCTGGCGGCGCTTCTCGAAGTCCTGGAGCCATTCGGTGTGCTCGAGCTGGTGCAGTCTGGTGACGTGGCCTTGGGGCGTGGACCCAAGGCGATGGCGCCCCCGCGAAATTAAATCTCACTATATGGTCACTCCGTCTCATGTAGTGGTATAGTGCTAGGTGGGACGTTGATTCATTAAACTTACAATCACTACAGAATTGAGGACTACAACATGGCTATTGAAACCTTCTACGACGATGATGCGGATCTGTCTATCATTCAAGGCCGCAAGGTAGCCGTTATTGGCTACGGCTCCCAGGGGCACGCGCACTCGCAGAACCTGCGCGATTCCGGCGTCGAGGTTGTTATTGGTCTGCGTGAAGGCTCCAAGTCGGCAGCCAAGGCCGAGGAAGCCGGCTTTGAAGTCAAGACCGTAGCAGAAGCTGCCAAGTGGGCAGACGTAATCATGCTGCTGGCACCAGATACCTCTCAGAAGCAGATCTTTGAAGATGAAATTGCCCCCAACTTGGAAGACGGCAATGCGCTGCTGTTTGGGCACGGCTTGAATATCCACTTTAAGCTGATTGAACCACAGGCCAATGTCACCGTCGGCATGGTTGCCCCTACGGGCCCTGGACATCTGGTTCGCCGCCAGTTCGTCGATGGAAAGGGCGTTCCCTGCCTCATCGCTACCGAACAGGATCCTAAAGGCGAAGGCCATGATCTGACTCTGTCTTATGCTGCAGCCATCGGCGGTGCGCGTGCCGGCGTTATCCCGACGACCTTCGAAGCAGAGACGGTTACTGACCTCTTCGGCGAGCAGGCTGTCCTGTGCGGTGGCGTAGAGTTCCTGATTCGCACCGGCTTCGAGGTTCTGACGGAGGCTGGATACGAGCCAGAATTGGCCTACTTTGAAGTGCTGCACGAGATGAAGCTCATCGTGGACCTGATGTTTGAGGGCGGCATCGCCAACATGAACTACTCGGTATCTGATACCGCCGAGTTTGGCGGCTACATTTCTGGCCCTCGCGTTATCGATGCCGATGCGAAGCAGCGCATGAAGGATATCTTGTCCGATATCCAGGATGGCACCTTCACCAAGCGCCTGCTGGCCAATATTGAGGGCGGCAACAAGGAGCTGGAGAGTCTGCGTGAGGAATATGCGCAGCACGAGATTGAAAAGACTGGCACCAAGCTGCGCGATTTGATGAGCTGGGTCAAGAATCCGCTGGATGCTACTGCCTAGGAATAAAAGGCGGCATCTGTAGCGCACACCCACGGTGAACAGGCATGTTTACCGTGGGTTTTGCCTTATTTGTGTCAGGTAAAACTCCGGTGCGGGGAGTAGGATGAGGGCCATGGGTTTTACGACGCCAAGCTACGATCTCAAAGACCTCTTTGCACGAATTGATCGCGGGGATATCCAGTTACCTGACTTCCAGCGCAGCTATGCCTGGGATGAAGATCGTATTCGATCTCTTATTGTTTCCGTGCTGCGCGGCTATCCCATCGGCGCGCTCATGGCTCTTGACACCCGAAACGAAAAGATGCGCTTTCGTCCCCGTGCCCTTGCAGGCGCACCTGACACTGGCGTCGACCCCGGCTTGCTCCTTTTAGACGGGCAGCAGCGCCTGACTACCCTGTATCACTGCTTCACCGGCGAGGGCTTCGTAGATACCACTGACTTCCGCAAGAAGAAGATTCACCGCCGCTTCTTTATCGATATTCGCGCAGCCGTACGCGGCAATCTTATGCCGGATGATGCCATCTTCGCGGTCAATCAAAACGGCAAGATTTGCTCGCACTTCGCACCGGCAATTGAGAGCGATATCCTAACGCGCGAAGATGCGCTAGAGAATATGTGCATTCCCGTGGCTTCTCTGCTAAGTGAAGACGGCGTCGGCATGCTTTTTGAACTTGCGGCGACCAAGCAGGAATACAGCGCGGAATTGGCGGCCTTTAATAATCGCATCGTTCGACCATTGTCCGGTTATGACCTGCCAATGATTCGACTTTCCCGCGAGACGGAGCGAGCCGGCATCGGCTCGATTTTTGCCCAAGCGAACTCGGCCGGCTTGCAGATGGACGTGTTCGATCTGCTCACTGCCGTCTTTGCCTCTGAGGATCCCAGCTTTCACTTGGCCGCTGATTGGCAAGAAGTGGAAAAGGATCTGCGTAAGTCCCCAGCCTTGGATGGAATTGGGCGCACCGAGTTCCTCTCTGCAGTATCGCTTCTGGTCTCCGGTGAAAAGGGCTGTGCAGGTGGCCAGCGCGAGGATATTTTGAAGTTGTCATTGGCGGAGTACAAGTCGGCAGCCAATGATCTGCGCATTACCTTCCGTGAGGTATCAGAGTTCTTGGCGGAGCGGTGCATCCTCAGCATGGATCAGGTTCCGTTTAATGAGCAGATTGTTCCCCTGGCAGTCATTATCGCCCGCCTGGCCAAGCGCGGGGGAGCGCTTTCTACCGAGCAGTCCTGGAACCGCATCAACCAATGGTTCTGGTGTGGCGTCTTTGGCGAGCTCTACGGCTCTTCTGCAGTGCAGCTGCGTGCAGCTCGCGACGTAGATGAGGTCACCGAATGGGTAGCCGGTGCAACGGATGAGACGCCGAAGACCGTCGCTGATGCCACCTTCCGTGAATCCCGGCTGCTTTCCGTAGATGGCAAAGATGGCGTATGGCACGGACTCTATGCCCTCCTTATGGCGCGCGGCGCGAAGGACTGGCGCACCGGAAAGGCCTTCACCCGGCATACCTTTGAAGAGCTCAAGCCAGGCTTTTTCCCTGTATTCCCGCTAAATTGGTGCAAGCGTCACGGAGTTGATCCCGTCTTGGCTGAGTCGGTGATGAACTACACCCCGATGGGCAAGCGAACCGAGGTAGTGCTCGACGGTTTCGCCCCCAACCGCTACCTACCTCGCGTTCAGTCCAAGTCCATCATGGAAGATGCGCAATTTGATGAGGTGCTAGCATCCCACGAAATGAACCTGGATTTCCTGCGCGCATCACAGCCGCGTGAATTCCTTGCGGACCGCCGTCACCGTTTCTTGGGCATCGTGGAATATGCTTTAGGTAAACCCGTTATCCGCGATGTGGATGAAGCAAACCTTTTTGGTGGAGAGGAAGGTCCGCAAGCTTTTGATCGCTAAATCTGTGCGCTTGGCCGCTACAGTGCTTGTTGCTTCTCTTGCGCTAGCAGCCTGTGGCACTCCGGTCACAGAATCCAAGCTGGTCAGGCGTGGTCTGTCCGATCTGGATGAGTCCGAAATCGATCTCAGCAAGGCCAAGGCGGAAAACCAAAACCGTCTTATTGATCCGAAATTCGACGGCAAGTTGGTCATTGTTAATGACCCCATTGGAATTGAAGCCAGCCGACTATTTTTTGAAGATTCGGATTCGCTTGTCCTTTTTGCCCCGGACGATAAATCTATTCTTCGTGCAGCAACCTTGGCGGTAAATCAGCATTTGCCAGCGGTGCAGTATGACGATGCTAGGCGTTTGGAAATCCATAAGCTGCTCACGGACTTGGGAGTAAGTCGCTTGGTGGTAGTAGGTGACGTGCCGTGGACGAAAACCTCTGGTGAATTCAGCGTGATCAAGGATCCAGGAACGCATAAGGCACTAGGGGAGTTCACGGCATTCCAATATGGTTCCAAGGTGGTAGCCTCGCCGGAGCAGATGGTAAAGGATATTGCACGGCTGGATAAGACTCCCCATATGGAGCTGCGTCCTGCCTGGGTGCCGTATGAAGGCGAACTTGATGCCGGAGAGGAAAAGAACCAACCCATCCCAGCACAGTCCCGCAGGGACGGTCAGATGGCGCCAAATATCGTTGCCACTAAGGATAGTCCCATCGCGAACGTTATTACTGCGGCAGCCTACGGTGGAAGAGTTTTGGTCGTGCCGACTGCCGATCCGCTAGCGGATAAGCACAGCATGGCTGCTGTTGCGGGCCTTGAGGACGGCGCCTTAGTAGCTTTGGGGCCGGAATTCGGTCGAGTGAAAGAATTTAAGGCAAAAATCAAGCAGGGCACTCCTGACTGAACTACACTTCCTTGACACGCGGGCAACCCGCGTGCACCGCATTTCATTTAAGCGAAGGAAGATATGTCGAAGCCGGTAGTCCTTATTGCCGATAAATTAGCCCAGTCCGCAGTTACGGCCTTGGGGGATTCTGTTGAGGTCCGTTGGGTGGATGGGCCGAATCGTGCCGAGCTCCTCGCCGCGGTTCCGGAGGCAGAGGCTTTGCTGGTGCGCTCTGCCACAACCGTTGATGCAGAGGTATTGGAAGCGGCTACAAAGCTCAAGATTGTGGGGCGTGCCGGGGTGGGGCTGGACAATGTCGATATTCCGGCGGCCACAGACAAGGGCGTCATGGTGGTCAATGCGCCAACATCGAATATCCACTCTGCGTGTGAACAGGCAATTGCACTGCTCTTAGCGACGGCGCGCCAGATACCAGCGGCTGACCAGTCCCTGCGCAAAGGGGAGTGGAAGCGCTCTTCTTTCAAGGGTGTGGAGGTCTACGGAAAGACCATCGGCATTGTTGGCTTTGGGCACATTGGCCAGCTCTTTGCCCAGCGCCTGAAGTCCTTTGAGACGACCATTATCGCGCACGATCCCTATGCCAACCCGGCTCGCGCGGCGGCGCTGGGCGTGGAATTGGTTGAGCTGGAAGAACTGATGTCGCGTTCCGATTTCGTGACCATTCACCTGCCAAAGACTTCCGAGACTGCCGGAATGTTTGATAGGGAACTTTTGGCAAAGGCCAAGCAAGGGCAGATTCTCATTAATGCAGCGCGAGGCGGTTTGGTAGATGAAGCGGCCCTGGCTGAGTCTATCGAGTCGGGACATCATCGAGGTGCGGGCTTTGATGTCTATGCCACGGAACCGTGCACTGATTCTCCGCTCTTTAAGCTGCCGCAAGTCACCGTATCTCCGCACCTAGGCGCCTCCACTGTAGAGGCCCAGGACCGTGCGGGAACCGATGTAGCGGAGTCTGTCTTGAAGGCGCTTGAAGGAGAGTTTGTGCCGGATGCGGTCAACGTCTCCGGCGGGCCAGTGAGAGAAGAGGTTGCAGGGTGGTTGGACCTCGCCCGCAAGCTAGGACTTACTGCTGGCCGCCTTTTGGGTCAGGCCCCCGTTGCCGTCGAGGTGGAGGCCTGTGGCGAGTTGTCTACCGAAGATGTAGAGGTGCTAGGACTTTCTGCCGTCCGGGGTCTGTTTAGCGGCGTGACTTCGGAGCCAGTGACCTTTGTTAACGCAATGCAGATCGCACACAGCCGTGGGGTAGAGGTAGACGTAACTACCACTGCAGATTCTAAGGGGCACCGTTCTTCGCTGCAGGTGAAGGTTATTGGTGCTGATGGCGAGACTTCCTCGCTCACTGGCGCACTTATCGGCATCGATGGAACCGAAAAATTCATTCGCATCAACGGCCGCGGCGTAGATATGCGTGCTACCGGCCGCAACCTCTTTTTCCGTTACGCGGACGCCCCAGGTGCATTAGGAACGGTGGGTACCAAGTTGGGTGCTGCGGGAATCAATATCGTCGCGGCCGCACTTACGCACGGTAAACAGGAATCTGATGCGGTGCTAATTCTGCGCGTGGAAGCCGAGGTGCCAGAGGAGCTCATCGCCGAAATTAATGCGGCCTTGGGTGCCGAATGCGAGCAGCTAGACATGGAAGCCTAGGCCGGCCGACTGCCTAAGAATCTAATCCCGCGTAGTTACAGGTATCTGCCTGCGCTACGCGGGTTCTTTTTGGTAGGGTTATCGCATGTCCACTCTGTGAGAAAGGAATCTTATACAATGAAACTTGCGGTGATTGGCGGCGACGGAATTGGGCCAGAAGTGACGGCCGAGGCGCTCAAGGTTCTTCGCGCCGTTCGCTCCGATATTGAAACCACTGAGTATGACCTGGGTGCGCGGCGTTATCTGCGCAATGGGGAGCTTCTCACGGACGCTGACTTGAAGAGCCTGCGAGAACACGATGCGATCCTGTTGGGGGCGATCGGCGCCCCAGGTGAGGTGCCGCCAGGCGTGCTCGAGCGGGGGCTGTTGCTTAAGATGCGGTTTGCGCTGGATCATCACGTGAACCTGCGCCCCTCCAGGCTCTATCCCACCGCTTCCTCGCCGCTCGCTGAACCGGGCGATATCGACTTCGTTGTGGTGCGCGAAGGTACCGAGGGTTTGTACTGCGGAAACGGCGGTACCTTGCGTGAGGGTACTGAGCACGAGGTGGCCAGCGAGGTATCGCAAAATACTCGCTTCGGCGTGGAGCGTGTAGTGCGCGATGCGTTTGCGCGGGCAGCGCAGCGCAGTAAGCATCTGACCTTGGTGCACAAGACAAATGTCTTGGTCAATGCTGGTGGGTTGTGGCAGCGCACCGTTGATGAAGTCGCCGCCGAGTTTCCCGAGGTTCGGGTGGATTACCAGCATATTGATGCTGCAACCATTTATATGGTGACCGATCCGGCGCGCTATGACGTCATTGTCACCGATAATCTTTTTGGAGACATTCTCACCGATTTGGCGGGCGCGGTAACTGGCGGTATTGGTCTTGCTGCCTCCGGAAATATCGATGCCTCTGGCACGAATCCTTCCATGTTCGAGCCGGTGCATGGTTCTGCGCCAGATATTGCGGGTAAGGGGATTGCAGACCCAACGGCGGCAATCTTGTCCGCCGCCATGCTTCTTCGTCACCTGGGTGATGAGTCTAATGCGCAGCGGATTGAGGATGTGGTGGCACAGGATGTTGCGCACCGCGATGCCGAACCAATAAAGACCGTTGAAGTCGGTGACCGGATCGCCAAGCTTCTCGTCGCATAGAGGCTGGCTTCTTACGCCAGGCGCTTGCCGACGCCCCAGGCACCCAGCGTTCCTGGCGTAATCCGCAGTAGGGCCAGCAATGGTAATTCAAGGGTAGAGGCAATTTACTCAAATTAACTAATTAACACCGTATCCTTTGCACACATGTGAAGGTGGCTATTGAGTAGGATTACCGCTATGCGTTTAGGACGAATTGCACACCCAGAAGGAATCTGTTTCGCCATTATCGATGGGCCAAAAGACGCCCCAATGGAAGAGCTAGTAGCAAAGGAAATTGCCGGCACGCCCTTCACCCCACCGGAGCCGACCGGCCGCGAGTGGAAACTTAACGAGGTTCGCCTGTTGGCGCCGACCCTTCCCACCAAGGTGGTAGCGCTTGGCCGCAACTATGCGGACCACGTTGCTGAGGTTTTCAAAAAGTCTGCTGATAGCCTGCCTCCCACCATCTTCATTAAGCCATCTACCGCGGTCATTGGCCCGGATGCTGCAATCAAGATTCCGGACTACGCCACCAACGTCGAGTTTGAGGGCGAGCTAGCCGTGGTCATTTCCAAGCCGTCGAAGAATATCAAGGCCGAGAACTGGAAAGACCATGTGCTCGGCTACACCATCTGCAACGACGTTTCTTCCCGCGACCTGCAGTTTAAGGATGGTCAATGGGCTCGGGCCAAGGGTATTGATACTTTCTGCCCGCTCGGCCCGTGGATCGAAACCGATCTGGATAGCTTGAATCTGGACGATCAGAAGATTAATGCGTATCTGACGCACGAGGGTTCTCGCGAGCAAAAGCAGGATTCCAATACGGACCAGATGATCGTGAAGATGGGCGGCATTTTGGAGGAGATCTCCGCTGCCTATACCTTGCTGCCTGGTGATGTCATTACCACAGGCTCCCCGGCTGGCACCGCTCCTATGGTCCCAGGCGACACCATCGAGATCGAGATCCCAGGCCTCGGCACCCTGCGCAACTCCGTCCACCGTGCATAACCCAAGCCACTAGGAGCACCGCGCCTGTGTACCCACCTCCGAAGAAAGGGGGGGAACACTACCAGAGTTCTGGGCGGGTGTGATCGGGCAACCCCAATGAGACCCTTGTCGATTACGCCGCGGGACTTAACCCCGGCACCGCCCTCGGCATTGGATGTGGGGAAGGCGCGTGTGCGCACCACCGCAGCGACGTCGTGCTCGTCGCCAAGCGTGCAGCCTAGAGGCTGAGCGCCTTCAATATGGTGCGCAGCTTGGCCGTGGTTTCTTCCAGCTCGGCATGGGCATCGGAATCGCCTACGATGCCACCGCCGGCCCAAGCACGCGCGGAAAGTCCATCGCCGGCCACTTCCGCGCAGCGGATGGCCACCATGTACTCGCCGTCGCCGGAGCTATCGCACCAGCCGACCGCTCCGGCATAGAATCCACGGTCCGTTTCTGCCGTCTCAATGAGAGCTTGGGCGGCCTCTGCAGGGGTGCCACAGATAGCCGGGGTGGGGTGCGCTGCCAAGGCAAGCTCGAGCGCAGTCAAGTCTTTATCCTTGAGCGTTCCGGAAATTGGCGTGCCTAGGTGCCACATCTCATTGGTGCTAATAAGTTGCGGGGCGTCCGGGATATCTAGCCGCTCGCATAATGGGCTAAGCACCCGGCGCAGGTGTTCCACTACAAAGGAATGCTCGTGGAGATCCTTGGCAGAATGCAAGAGATCTTGGCCTGCGATGTGATCCTCAGCCGCGGTGGCGCGGCGCGGTGACGATCCGGCCAAGGGGAAAGCAGACACCGTCGAGCCCTGACGCTTGACCAAAACCTCTGGGGAAGAACCAACCAGCATCGCGCCCGGCCGGCCAGCGGGGGAGAGATCGGCGATGAACCCATCGCGGTTAGCGGAAAGGTCGATAAGGCGCGCCGCCACGAGGCGCGGATCAATTGCCTCAGGGAATTCGATATCTACGGCGCGGGCCAAAACCACCTTGTCCAGTTTGGAGGTCTCGATCGTGCCGATGGCTGCCTCTACTCGGCGCAGGTGCTCTTCGGGTTCTGGATCGAATCCGACCACTCGGGAGTTCAGGCTCTTATTGCGGTAATAGGCGTGCGGCTCCAAAGGGCCCTCTTCGCGGATGATGGTCTCCGGCACCGTTAGCGCGGCGGGTGTGTCAGAGTCGAACGGAATCGCACCGACGACCATGTCAACGTCTTTGTTGCGCAGGGCGGAAATCGCCGCGTCGGTGTCATTAAAAGTGTGGCGCGCACCTTGGGTACGGACAGACCCCGTTGCTCGCGAAAGCAAAAAATCGGGGGCGGTGCTTGGTCTGTCTTCGTGCATGGGGATCTAGCTTAGTGCCTTGGGCTTTTCTTACAGAATTGAGTGTGCACTGGGCGTGTAAACAGTGAATCAAGTGAAGGATGTGGTTAATTTTAACCTTGTGGCTAATGTTACTAAGTTTCTTTATCGTTCCCTATACCTGATCCTCGCTGCTGCGCTGGCTAGCGCTGCGCTTGTGTGCGCCGCTCCTGCCCATGCTCAAGAAGGGCCACCTCCCGCACCCGCCCCTGGCCCTGAAAATGCACCACAGCCAGCACCAGCTCCAGCACCTGCTCCCGAAAATGCAAAGCCGGTTACCCCGCAGCCTGATGGGTCCCACCTAGTTCCAGAAGGTGTTAAGGAATCCACCCCGGCACCTGTAGAAGGCGGCAGCAGCGATGACAATGCAGCGCCTGGTCCTGAGGGATCGTCTCTTCCCGAGCCAGCGCCGCGGCCGGCAATGGTAGATACCAGCATCAATCCGAACCCGCCGTTTGCGCCGGGTTCCATGCAGTCCCTAGAGATGGAGCACGAGGGTAAGACTCGCAGGTACTTGTTGCGTATTCCAAACCACTATTCGCCGGAAAAGGCGGCGCCCGTTCTCTTCGGCTTTGGTGGGTGGGGAGATTCCCCGGAGAACTACTCCGGCTATGCACGCATGCAGACCACTGAGGCCAATAACGAGGCCATCATCGTCTATCCAGAGGGATTCGAGCGCGCCTGGGAGGCGGCGCCTTATGCTAAGACGCGCGATGGGGAGGATATCCGCTTTATCAAGCGCATTCTTGACTCGGTAGACAAGGACTACCACGTTGATCGAAATCGCGTATACGCCATGGGCATGTCTAATGGAGGCGGCTTTACCTCGGTGCTTGGCTGCCACGCACAGGACACCTTTGCTGCCGTAGCTATGGTTTCGGGTGCCTTCTACAACCCGGTTGAGGTCAACTGTGCCGATGCGCCGATGAATACCCTCATCATGCACGGCGTTAACGACAAGATGATGACCTATGAGGGCGGTGACCGGCACGAGGCTGGATACCTCCCGGTTCGTACGGTGCTCGGCGGCTACCTGAAGCGCAATCGCTGCGATATGACCTTCCAGTCCACTCCGGAAGCAGGCGGCTCGGAACGCTTGAGCTTTAACGGCTGCCAAAAGAATGTGCAACTGGTTAAGGTTCCGCAAGACCACACCTGGTTCTGGCAGCCAGATACGCCGAACGTGGTCTGGGACTTCCTGTCGTCCAAGACCCGGGTATAAAAGCAGTAGCTCTTAGCCACCGCTAAAGCCCAGAGGAGAGATCCTCTGGGCTTTTGCTTTTTAAGCCGGGCCTGCGCTAATCGACGCCCGGTAAGTTCGCCGTGGCATCACTGGCCTGGTGCTGGTGCGGTGTCTTCTTTTTGCGGAAGAACTGGACATAGACCAACAGCCCGATGCCGAGCGCTAAGGCGAATGCGCCCAGTCCGGCCAGGATCCCCGCCCAGAAGCTGCTTTTTGCGAGGGTAGAGGTATAGGCAGCGGCGTCGGTCAGCACATTCTTGCTGTCCTTATTCTCTGTGCCGGTTGCATCTGGAACATGCTGTGCACTGCGGGCGTCGGCGGACTTTGCTTTCGCACGGGACGAGGATTTTGTGCCCTTCGTACTGGCGGACTTCTTCGCAGTCGAGCGGGAAGAACCGCTGGTGGAAGCGGAGCGGTGCGAGCCAGATGACGTGCTCTTGCCTGATTTTGCGGTGGAGGCAGATTCGTTGACACGGCTAGCCGAGTGGTGGGTCGTAGTTTGTGAACCAGAACTGGACTTTTGCGCAGGGGCAGTGGATCGGGTTGATGTCGGAGCGTGGGACTTTTGTGGCGCTCCAGACTTTTCAGTATTCGCCGGCTTTTTGTTCGTTGAGTGCTTGTCCTTTTCGGCATCGTCAGGTGCTCCGCCGTCAAGGAATTTTTGGCCTTCCTGCAGGGTCTTCTCCAGTTCCTTGTCCAACCCGGCGATGGATTTGTCTACATCTTTGATGTCCTTTTCCAGTTGCTTGGGGCGGCTATCCGCGCCGTTGCCAGAACCAGTGGCCGCATCCGCTTCGGAATAGTCCACGTCGCACAGGTCCTTCGCCTCAGCCTGCTTTCCTACGAGGAAGCCGGCATGGAGGTGGTGGCGGGAGCCATCGGGAAGCTCAAAGGTAAAGCTCACCGCGTAGGTTCCGGGCTTGGTAAACGCAAATGCCGGGTGGGAATGCGAATTGCCTGGGTAATCCCAGGCGGATCCATCTTCAGTGTCCATGAGCACCGTGGGTTCGCCTAGCTCCGCCTGGTAGGCCACAATGCGCCCATCTTCTGGGCCCTGTGCGATCGCCATGCTCAAGGTTGCGGTGTCATCAGTAGCGAGTAGGTCTTGGGATAGCTCCTGGGTGTTAAAGCCCAGCCAGGGAGCGGTGGGGTTTTGGGTTTGAGGCAGCACCCAGCCTTCTTCAGGAAGGGAACTATCGCCGAGCTCAGATAGTGGCTGCTTCAACTCATCGGATACCTCAATAGCAAAGGTTCCAGAGTCATGCTTGATTCCCTTGTCATCGTCTTTGACCGTGAAGCTGAGGTCGCCGGAATCGCCGCTAAGCGCCATGTCTTGGTGGCCCTTGGTAATGAGATCGAAGTCGCTGGCGGAGCAGGCCGCGGCGGACTCTTCTGCGTGGGCGGAGGCGGGGGCTAAGGCAGCTACGCCCGTCCCTGAAAGGGAGCCGAGGCCGATGAGACTGGCAGCGCCTAGGGCCACCGTGGTGCGGCAGACTGGTTTCATGAGGTAACGGATTCCTTTCGTGGGGTGTCGGGACGTGGGGCGTCGGAAAGCGAGGCACCGGCGTGCTTGCGGGCGCCGAGGAGTGGATGGATGGCCCAAACGCTTAAGAAAATGACGGTGAGCGTGAGCACGATGGTGGCGCCGGCCGGAAGGTCAATGGCCCATGCCAGGTAGATGCCGAAGAAGCTGGACAGCGCGCCGATGAGGGCGGAAAGCCACATCATGGTCGCAAGATGCGTGGTAAGCAGGCGTGCCGTCGCGGCTGGGGTGATGAGAAGTGCGAGGACCAAGATATTGCCAATGGTGCTCACAGAAATGACCACGGCGGCGGTGACACACAGGTACAACATGATGTCGAGCACAACAACGGGCAGACCCATGGCGCGGGCGGTTTCCCGGTCCAGGCAGGTGGCGTTGAGCTGGGGGCCAAAAGCTACGACGACGGCGATAACCAGTGCGCACACGCTGGCCGCGACGATGATATCGCTGCGGGATACGCCGGTGAGCGAGCCGAAGAGAAAGCTGGTCAGCGAAGCACTATAGCCATCGGTGCGCGAGATGATCACCATGCCTAAGGCAAAGGCAGCGGCGAAGAAAATGCCGATGATGGAATCTGCCCGTACGTGGCGGCGCTGCGAAAAGGCGGCGATGAGCAACGCCACAACCGCTCCGGCCACCGCGCCACCGACGAGCACGGAGGCTTGCAAAGCGAAGGCTATGGCCAAACCGGGAAAAACCGCGTGGGAGACGGCGTCGCCGATAAAGGCCATGCCGCGCAGCACCACGTAGCAGCCGACGACGCCGCAGACGATGGCCGCAAGCACAGAAATACCTACCGCGCGGGCGAGAAAGTCGAGGCGGGGGTTAGCCAGGTCGCGGAGGAAATCGAGAAAGGAAATTTCTATCATGCGGAGACTCCAATGGCAGAAAGCAGGGGAGAACCGGCGCGTACGCCAAAGGTTTGCGTCCACGGAGCGGTCTGGTGAAGAAGGCGCGGAGCGGAGTCATCGGCCACCACGGTGCCGTTAAAGAGGACCAAGCGGTGGCAGGAGTGCGCCGCTTCAGACAGGTTGTGGGTGGACATGAGGATGGCCTTGCCGCGCTGGGAGAGCTCTTCGAATAGCTCGAGTAGTGATTCGGTATTGGGGGCGTCGAGGCCGGTGAAAGGCTCGTCGAGCAGCAGCACGTCTGGTTGCGTGGCGAGCGCTCGGGCGATGAGGACGCGTTGGCGCTGACCACCGGAGAGCTCCTCGATGGGGCGGGTGGAAAAATTCTCCATGTTTACCAAGCGAAGAGCCTCTGTCGCCGCGGCGTGGTCCGCGGCACGCGGCCGCTTGAGCCAGCCGATGATGCCGGTGCGCCCGCTGAGCACGGTGCGGTAGACATTGATGGGAAAGCCCCATTCCACCTCGTGCCGCTGGGGCACGTAGCCTACGATTCCCCCAATCTCTCGGGTACCGGAGGACGGGATGAGCCCTAAAATGGCGCGCATAAGCGTGGTCTTGCCCGCGCCATTGGGGCCTAAGAGCCCAATGAATTCTCCCGGGTGGACCTCTAGGTTCGCACCGGTGATTACGCGCCGGTGGGATAGCGATACGTCCAGGTCGGCAACGGAAATGAGCGGTTTAGCCACGGCTATCGCCCCGCTTGGAAGAGCGCAGTACTAGGCCAAGGGCCAGCAGGAGTACGACGGCACCCACGCCGGCGAGGATAAAGACCCAAGTGGGGATGGAAGAGCCTGTGGTCTGGGCATCGTCTGGATTCCAAGTAGTATCTTGGGCCGCTTGGACGTCGGCATCATCGCCCACGGCAAAGGTGAGCACGCCATCGGTGCTGAAATCGGCGCCATCTTTGGTCTTGCCTTTGACCCTGATACCTACCTGATGGGTGCCTGGCTCTGTAAACGTCCAATTGGCATGGGTGTGGGTATTGAGGTCCACCCAGAAGTCTTCGTCGCTCTTTTGCGCGGTAGACCACAACAGCTGTGGTGCTTCAAAGCCGCCGTTTTGCAGGAAAAGGGAGAAGTCGCCAGGACCGGAGTGGCCGAGGAATTCCATGGTGACTCCGCGATCGGCGGCATCGACAAGCGAAGGCGCTTGGGTGTTCCAACCCAGCCAGGGAACCCCGACCTGCTCGGTTTGGGGAACTACCCAGACCTTTTCACCGGAATCGGCGCCTACAAAGCCAAAGTCATCGGTCTCCGGTAGGGTTTGCTGCGCCTTATCGCCCACGGCAAAGACAAGATCATCTAGGTGGCGCCAGACGGGCTTGTCGCCGGCATCATCGCGGGCCATGAGTTCGGAATCGGTGCCGTTGAGCAAAGCGCCAACGTCAACGTGGCCGGTGTCGATGACCTTGTCCTCGCCCTGTGGGGCGACCTGTTCCTCGGCGCCGACCACTTGTGCGAGGTCGCCGGCCCAGGCAGGGCTCGTAGAAAAAGCAAGGCCGGCAGTAAGGGCGCAGGCGGCGGTGCGAATAGCGGTACGGGTAGCGAATTTAAGCATTGTTTTCTCCATTAGTGGAATTGGGGTTCAGGCAACGCTGGAGTGAATCAGCGTTGAACTTCATGAGGTCGATATAGGAGCCGACGGTGTCGTCCAGCGTGTCGCCATAAATGGGGCACAGCGCCACGCCTTGTTCCGCGGCGGCCTGGGTAAGGGTGTCGGCGCTGGCCTGTTGTACGGGCTCGACAAAAACAGCAGGCAGATGCAGGTTCTCCAGCGTGCGGCGCAACGCTATGACCTCCCGCGGGGAAGGCTCGATGGCCGGGTTGGGCGTGACGAATCCTGCCACCGAAATGTCATAGCCCTGCTCGAGGTAGGCGTAGCCATGGTGCGTGGTCACTAGATGCCGGTTTTCAGCAGGGATAGAGGCAATGGCGCGGCTTACATAGTCATCCGTGTCCCGCAGGCGCTTGGTATAGGCCGCTGCCCGCTGCCGGTAGGCGGCACCGTGGGAGGGATCTGCTTGCGCCATCTCCTCCGCAATGACATCCACGTAGGCGATAGCGTTGTCCACGTTGTGCCATAAATGCGGATCCACCTCGCCGTGGATGTGCTTGCCCAGCACGGCCTGCGGCAAGAGGTAGGTATCCGAGCCCGGCGCGCCGAGGAAGCGGTAGGCAGGATCCGGCGGGATGGGCTGCAGCACTGACGAGGGGATAGATACCGCGGTGGTGGCGGGGTCAAAGCGCTTGTCTTGGTCGCGCAGGTCAATGCGGTGCTGCGCCAGGTTTGCCTCAATATCCAGGTGCCCGGAATCAATGGCCTGCATTCCTTTAGGTGGGTTGACGCCCACGGCCACGGTGAGGTGCTGGACTTCGGTGCCGTCGGCCTGAAACCCAAGGCGGTAGATCCCAGGTTGGGAAAAGCCCCAAGAGACGTGGGTGTGGGCGTTGGCAGGAAGGGTTACTGCGTCTTCCTTGCCATCGACGCCATCGGCCGAGTTAAAGAGGACCTCCGGGGTACCGAAGGCGGAGACCACATAGGCCGCCACGTCGCCCGGCCCGTCGGCTGAGACCATGCGAAAGTCTACCCCGGAGGAGTGTTGCGCGGCGCCGCTGATGCGCAGTCCTAGCCAAATGGCATCCAAGGATACATCTTCTACCAGCGGCACCAGGGTGGCACCGCGGGTGGAGGCAGCGTCGGCGACCTCCACCACGGGAGCGTCGGTGGACTCGTGCAGCGTATCGATAAGAGCTTGCGGTTCCAGCAGGTAGCCGTTGCTAAGCGCCAGGTTGGCATTGGCAATATCGCGCACCGTGCGCAGCGTTGGCTCGAAGGTATGCGGATCCTTGCCGCTGGGGATGAGGCTTTTGACCTGGGCATCTTCTCCTGCCACGTTGCGCGCTAGGTCTGCCAGGATTGGGGTGGTGGCCACCACGCTGAATCCTTCTCCGGTCCCAGCATCATGTGCGGCTGAGGACGCACAACTAGCGGTGAGCAGGCAACTGGCCAAAAGTGCTCCTACGGTAAGGTGCCGGCGATTGTGGGAACATGAACGCCCCATTAGTCCGCTGCCTTAGCTACGGCCAGCCGCGCAATGCCCAGGCCGAGGAAGAGCATGCCAAGGCCCAACACCCCGATGCCGAGGGGCACGATGGGGGTCCCAGTATTGGCTAAAGAACCGCCCGTGCCTTGTGCCTGCGCCGACTGACCGTTGCTGGATCCGGTGTGTGAGGTAGAGCCGCTAGCGCTTGCCGACGCCCCACCTGCCGACGCCCCACCTGCCGCCGCGCCATTCCCACAGTCGCCGCCGTCTGGATTCACGGCAGCTCCCAGGTCGAAGTGCCCGTTATCAAACGCCTTGGCCGGTTCATCGCCGCCGACGACGAAATGGAGAGTTGCCTCACCGGCAACCTGCTTTCCCTCACCGGTTTGAGCCACTTGGCGGATGGTGACGTCATAGGTTCCCTGGGCGCCAAAGACCCAGTTGGGGTGCACGTGAGTATTCGGGGCGATGGCATGGGTGCCTTCTGCTGCATCTGCGTTGCCACGGAACCATTCCTCGCCGACGACCTTGCCTAGCCCGCCTTGGGAGTAGACCATCATCGGGCCGGGGCCCTTGAAGCCCACCAGCTCCCAGGTGACATCGCCGGGGATATTCTCGCGCATCGACGGGCTTTGGGTATTCGCACCTAACCACGGAACACCCTCGACCTGGGTAGAACCAATCATCCAGGCCTTTCCTGCTGGCACTGGTCCTACTTCTTGGGGAGATCCACGCTGGATTTATCGGAGAGGTAGAAGGTGGCACCATCGGCATCGCGCCACTCGGAGGGCGAGACCGTATCGTCCTTGATCTGCGGGGTCATGCCCGGGGTGCATTCTTCGCCTGGTGCGGCGCCGGACGTGCCCGAGCCTGTTGCGTCGCTCTTGCCAGCAGGTCGCTTTGTGCTTGCAGCTTCCTGGTCAGTGGTGGCGTCGCCGGAGTCAGCCGCGCGATCTGCGGTGGAGGCATCGCCGCCGTCGCCCACCTCCCAGGTGTAGGTCACCGCATTGCTGGATTCACCATTGGAATGGGCGCGCACCGTCATGGTGTAGGTGCCGGCCTCACTAAAAGCCCAATTGACGTGCCGGTGGGCAGGATTGGGCTGGTTGATGACCTCACCGCTGGTGAGCTCCATGGAACCAGAATCGGTCACAGCCTTGACGTCGCCAAAGCCGCTGGTTTCAAAGACATACACAGTGCCCGGGCCGGAGACCTCGGCAAACTCCAAATCAACGCTTTCGAAGCCGCCATCGCGGGCGGGTTGAGTATCCCAACCCGGCCAGATGATGCGCTGGTCTTGGGTCTGCGGCAAGAAGTAGGTGGACTGGCCGATTTCTGGCACGGCCTCGGTGGCATCGGACCAGGCATCCTCGACGACCTTGAGCACTACGTCATCGCCAGAGCGCGGAACGGCAGACCCCGTGATGTCTTCCTTCATGGAAAGGTGCAGCGTGCCATCAGGGGCCGTGACATAGAAGGCGTCGACGTGCCCGGAATCAAAGACCTCATCGAAGGCCAGTGCCGCGCCGGGGGAGAAGAAGGCTAAAGCTGCGGCAAAGACAGCAGCAAGTACCGACATGAACCGGCGCCACTGTGGGGCGCGCCGGGAGGCAGGAGAGTGGGATTGGTGCATTGTGGTGTCCCGTCTAGTTAGGTGGGCTGGTGTGGGTTAGAAATTGAGGCCGAAGCGCCGGCGGATGAGGTCTTCGTTATCGCGGAAGAAGTTATAGAAGGCCTTGAAGACCACCACGAGGACCGCTGGGAGGACTAAGCTCCACGGGCTCAACGAGGATCCCGTTGGCTCTTCGGGCTTAGCGGCATCGTCCGGCTTCTCGTCCGGCCTCTCGGTCGGCCTCTCGCTGGGGGTCTCGCCCTCGGAGTCGTTAGGCTTGTGCGAGGAACAAGAATCTAGGGTTTTATCGCCCACGGCAAAGGTCAGAGTTTGCGGCTCGGACTTAAGTTCCTTGCCGTCCTTCCCCGTGGCCGTATAGGTGGCCTCGAAGGTATAGACACCGGGCTTGGAAAAGGCCCAGTGCGTGTGGGTGTGGGCCGGAAAGTTGGTTTCGATGGTGTAGTCCTCGGCTGCGGAGTTCGCCAAGACCGAAAAGCCCTTGCCATGGGAGGCGTCGATAAAGGCGCCCCACTCGGCCCCGTCTGGGGTAGAGGTGGGCTTCAGGTTGAGGTTGACGGCATTGTCTTTGGTCGCGGAATAATCCAAGTCCTGAGTGTTATAACCGGGCCAGATAATGTGTTGATTCTGTGTCTGCGGTAGGTGATAGAAGCGCTCACCGGGTTTTCCGAGGAAGTCGAACTCCTTGCCCGCAAGCTTCTCGTTGCGCCGGGTGAGCGCATTATCGTGTACGCCGAGCACCACGTCATCAAGTTTGCGGTCGACAGACTTCTTATCCACCTGTGCCGTGTCATCGCGCAGAACGGTACTAAAGCCGCCCTCGGCAGGTTGAGCCTTGATGTCCACGTGCCCACGGTCCAGTAGGTATTTCTCGCTGCACTGGTGCGTGTCGGCTTCCGCTTCATTTGCGCCTGGCTTCGGCGCTTGGGAAGGCGAGTCTTCCTTGCCGGGAGTGGTGTCCGGTTCCTCATTGGAAGTGGAGAACCGCCCCGTGGTTTCGTAGTTTTCGCCGAAGGCAAAGGACTCCGTAATCACGCTGCTTGCATGCCCGGCCTTCACGGTGGAATGAGGAAAGAGATTGACCTTTGCATAAGAGCCGGTGAAGTATTCGCCCTCGTCAAAGGCAACCTCGCCGTGCCCGTTGGTAATGGGGGTTTCAAGATCCACGGTGGGGTATTTGGAATCCTTGGCATCATAAAGACCGCCGGTGAGCAGGCCGTTGAAGTTCTTATCCTCGGTATCGACCACGATCTTGGTGCCGCCCTTGCCCTGCTTGCGCATACGGATGGTATAGCCCAGCTCCTCCAGCTCGGTTTCCTGGGTAGGGGCAAGCTGGCGCGGGCGGGAAGCTTCCTGCCACGTCTCGGCGGCAGAAGAAGAATCTGTCTGGACGGACGCGCCAGGCTGGACGTCAAGGGGATTAGAAATCCAGCGCGGGGCATCACCCTCTGGGGTAAATACGGCCTGGACCTTGGACGGATCTGGTCCCATGTACTCGTCCCACTGCGCGCGGCCATTCTTAACGGGGAGGTCGGTGAGGAAGTAGCCGTCGATAAGCAGCGTCAGGGTACCCTGCGCCTTATTTTTAGCGTCGAAGGAAATAGTGGTGAGCTTGTCATCGCCGTCTTTTTCGGGATTGCGCTTAGGTGCCATGCGTAGGCTGTAGCCGGCAGCGGCGGCGTCGCCAGTCGCGGACTGGGCAAAGCGTTCCTGCAGGCTTGGAGTCTTCTCATTCTTGGGCTTCTGGCCGCCTACTTGAACCGTTGTGGTCTGCGGTTCATTGGCGATGAGCCGGCCGTCTTTGCCGCGCGCACTGGTGCGGTAGGTCAGGCGGTAACGGCCGGGCTTGGTAAACAGCGTGGAGTTGTGGGTATGCGTGCCGGCAACGAGATAGGCCGAATGCGGTGAATCAGGGAAGGAGCCGAGCATACGGTGCAGCTGGGTTCCGTCCTCATCATCTTTATTGGTGAAAAGCTCGACCTCGCCGGGGCCATCAACGCTTAGCAAGTCGAGGAAGGCTATGCCATCGCGGAATTTGTCAGTGGGCAGGGAGGTATCGGCGCCAAAGCCCAACCAGATGGGTGAAGTATTGCCGGACACTTGGTGCGGTGCGGTGTAGTACGTGGTGCCGGGCGCCCCAATATAGTCCTGAGTGCCATTTTTCGGCAGCGTATAGAGGTACTGATTGTGGCCGTCCATAGCGCTGTAGCCCCTGCCCACCCAGGCTACGGTGTCTGCGATCGGTGGTTCCTGGCCGCCAAATTCAGACTTCAGCACGAAGTCGTTGTTCTCCCAGAAAGACTTAGGGGAGTCAACATGGGTATCGGTGGCAATGTGCTTGCCATCATCGGGGCCGGCGACGGCCGTGGCGGGCGTGATAAGCGCTAGCGTGCTCAGCGTGGCAAGGAAACGGGTGCGTGGGGAAGCCACAGTTGGGAAGGCCTTTCTACAGTTATCACAAGTTCACCAGAAACTATAGAAAATGAATCCCATAACCTGCTAGCCGTAATGGAAACCGATTTCACCGACCAGTAGCTTTGTAGTGAAACCCGTTTCCAATTACCCCAATTTGCGTGTAGGAATAGACTGCAAGCCGCTGCGCGCCGGGCAGGATTCAGGGGCGCTTGGGCTGGTGCGGACTGGAATCGGCGGCTCCACTACGATGGTGGGCATGACTGAAGTACGCGTTAGATTCTGTCCGTCCCCAACCGGCACACCGCACGTAGGCATGGTGCGCACCGCACTATTCAACTGGGCCTACGCCCGCCATACCGGCGGCAAGCTGGTATTCCGCATCGAGGACACCGATGCCGCCCGTGACTCTGAAGAGTCCTACCAGGCCATCATTGATTCCCTGACCTGGCTTGGGTTGGGCTGGGATGAAGGCATCGATGTCGGTGGCCCGCACGAGCCTTACCGTCAGTCCCAGCGCATGGACATCTACAAAGAGGTCCTAGACAAGCTTATCGACGGCGGATTTGTCTACCCGGCATACTCCACGGCTGAAGAGGTAGAGGAGCGCCACAAGGCTGCTGGCCGTGACCCGAAGCTGGGCTATGACAACTATGACCGTGACCTCACTCAGGAGCAGATCGACGCTTTCGAGGCTGAGGGCCGCAAGCCGGTCTGGCGCCTGCGCATGCCGGAGCAGGATTGGACCTGGACCGACCTGGTGCGCGGTGAGATGACCTTCAAGTCTGAAACCCAGCCGGACTATGTTGTGGCTCGCTCCAATGGTGCGCCCCTCTACACCCTGGTTAACCCGGTCGACGACGCCCTAATGCGCATCACCCACGTGTTGCGTGGTGAGGACCTGCTTTCTTCTACTCCGCGTCAGCTCGCGCTTTACGACGCCCTGCAGAAGATCGGCATCGCCGAGTTTACCCCAGAGTTTGGCCACCTACCCTTCGTGATGGGCGAGGGCAATAAGAAGCTGTCTAAGCGCGACCCGCAGTCCAACCTGTTTAATCACCGCGATAACGGCATTATCCCTGAGGGTATGCTCAATTACCTGTCCCTGCTGGGCTGGTCGCTGTCCGCGGACCAGGACATCTTCAGCATGGATGACTTGGTAGAAAACTTCGACGTCCACGACGTGCTGGGTAACCCCGCCCGCTTTGACCAGAAGAAGCTCGAGGCCATCAACGCTGATCACATCCGCCAGCTGGACCCAGAAGAATTCGCCTTCCGTCTGCGTAACTACTTAACCGAATACACGGATTTCCCGGCCGACTATGACGGCGAGAAGTTCGCCTTCGCCGCTGACCTTGTACAAACCCGCATCAAGACCCTGTCTGATGCGTATGGCCTCATGAGCTTTTTGGTGACCCCGGATGCCGACCTAAAGCTTGATGAGAAGGCAGCGAAGAAGAACCTCAAGGAAGAGGCCATTCAGCCGCTCGAGGTGGGCATTGAGACCCTCGAGGGCGTTGCGGAGTGGAAGACCGAGAATATCGAGGCGGCACTATCTAAGGCTCTTATTGAAGACCTCGAATTAAAGCCCCGTAAGGCCTATGGCGCACTGCGCGTAGCTATTTCCGGCGCTCAGGTTTCCCCACCGCTCTTCGAATCCATGGAGCTGCTGGGCAAGGAGTCCACCCTGGCCCGCCTTTGTGCGGCCCGTGAAGTGACTCCCTACGTGCCGGCGGCACAGTAGGGGGAGTGCCTCCCGTAAGGCGGCGATAGATATCTATCCCGCCCTTCGATGCGGCGAATGACAGCTGAACTACAGCGCTGTCATTCGCCGCATTTTTATTAGCCATTCTACTGGCCTGAAAATGCCTCGTGCGCTGGCGATTTGGCAGTTTACGCGATGATCATTATAGTTATTACACGTTGCAGCGAGCAAGGGAGAACAGCCGAAAGGCGGTAAGCTTCCAGCGTAAGTTAGCAAATGGCCTATGGTGTAATTGGCAACACAGCGGTTTCTGGTACCGCCATTCTAGGTTCGAGTCCTGGTAGGCCAGCAGTGAAAATGCTTTAAATGGCAGGCTCACTAGTTCTAAGCCCCGTTCGTCTAGCGGCCTAGGACGCCGGCCTCTCACGCCGGTAACACGGGTTCAAATCCCGTACGGGGTACAAAGACCTCCAGCCCAAAGGCTGGAGGATTTTTCATATCCGGGGCAATGTCTTTTCCAGCGTCTTTTCCAGCGTCAGTCTGGGTTCCGACCACGACGCGAGTAAAACTGGTTATAACCTACCCCCAGACCATTAGCATTATCTGCGCAGGCCGCAGCCTGCTGCCAACGAGACCAGGGCTAAGACCACCGCGAAGTTGTGCAAAACCCTTCCTGTCCTGCATGCGTAGGCATAGACTGCAAGTACAGCAGAAAACAAACAGAAAGGAGAGCGGGTGACAGAAAGCGAAACGCACCACAGCCAAGGCGCACAGCCCGAAAGCACAGCCAGGCAGTAACGCTATAATCCACAACTTCCTTCCCACCAACGTTTGTACGAAGTATAGGAGCCTGCAGCATATGCACTTCGACGCACAGCGCCATCCCGAGTCCTACTAGCACAGCGTTCTCGGCCACGGACTATCCACAGATTGCTTGCGGAATAACCACTGATTCGATCCGCACCTCGGCCACGAAGAACCCTCACTGCAGTACCGGGCTCGGGAATTTTTGCGTTTTCCTTCGCCCTTGAGTTCAGAGGGTCGTTGCAACACTTTCCCTTAGGAGGGTGTTGTTGTGTCTGGGGTTGTTGGCCCGTTTCATTCGTTGTCTGAATCGGATCGTCGTGGCTTAGTTGCCTTGGTTGGCAGTGGGCGTAGTGTCCGTTCGGCGGCTGGTGAGCTTGGCTGTCATTACGGGCATGCTTTGAATTTTTGCCATGCCTTTGGATTGCCAGTCGTGTATAAAGCCAAACGAGTTGATCGCCGCGGCAGCCAGGCTGTCCAGCTTGTAGAGCTAGTCCGAAGCGGACTGTCGGTACGCCAAGCTGCTAAAAGATGTGGGATGCATCTTACCGCTGCGTATGCCGTAGCTACGGAAGCTGGGTGCCATATCCGGTTAAGTCAGTATGCTCGGAAAGTCCGCCAGACGCAGTTAAGAGTGGAATACCTGCGCCTTCGGCTGGCGAGCCTGCCTGGTGGTGATGCTGGCACGGCAGTAGGAATTGATCGTCGACTGCGTTTAGATTTCGAAAAAGGACTCACCAAATCCCAGGGTCGACGAGAAGAGTTCATACCCGTCGGCGAAGACGCCAGCACGTATAACAGACTTATGAAAGCGCTGCGCCAACGCCATGATGTCATCGAATCCGGAAGGCTTGCCCCTCCCGCCTTACCTAGCGGGGTAGATCCGTATAAACGCATCAGCAATCGCTACATTTGCTTCGAAGAACGCGTCATCATCGCCGATCTTCTCCGCGAAGATGTGCCACTGCGTGAGATTGGGCGCCGTTTAGGGCGAAGTGCATCGTCAATTCAGCGTGAAGTACGCAGAAACCACAGTGCTCAAGGCCCGTATCGTGCAGAAACAGCCCAGTTAAAGGCCTGTGCGCGGAGATTGCGGCCGAAAATACCGAAACTACTAGCCAACAAAAGACTATGGGACTATGTATGCGCACAATTGCGGGCACAATGGTCACCTGAGGAGATTTCTAATCGCCTGCCCATCGACTACCCCACTGATAAGGACATGCGCATTAGTCACGAAACGATTTATGACGCCTTTTACCTGCAGGCCAAAGGAAGACTCAAAGACCTTGGCTTGGACTTGCCGACCGGTAGAAAGAAACGCAAGAAACGCCAAACCCGCTCCAGCACACCTGCCCAGCAACGCTTCGTCGACGACATGATCCTCATAGACGACCGGCCAGATGAGGTAAGTGAACGTATTTTGCCAGGCCACTGGGAAGGCGACCTCATCCTCGGTAAAAACAACCAATCAGCGGTAATCACGCTAGTAGAACGTGTTAGCCGATTTGTTGTCCTTGGCCACCTACCAGGAAGGCATACCAGCAAAGAAGTATTCACAGCCCTGCACAAGGCAGTTACAGGAATCGATAAAGCTATCTGGTCATCAATTACCTGGGACCAAGGAAGCGAAATGGCTGGTCATAAAGCCTTTACCATGGCCACTGACATTCCCATCTACTTCTGCCATCCAGGATCACCATGGGAACGCGGCAGCAACGAAAACACCAACGGCAGGCTCAGAAGAAACCTTCCCAAAAACAGCGACCTGTCCATCTACAGCGCCGAGGACCTAGAAATGATCGCCAACATTCACAACCACAAACCACGCAAAGCACTCAACTGGCGCACCCCAGCCGAAGTCATGACCAACGCCCTCACACAAACCGGTAGCATCAAACCAAACTAACCATCATCGTTGCAACGACCCCTAGAATCCGCCGCCTTCCCTCAAAACCGTCCTTGACCGTGCGATTTGTGCTGAATTAACCCATCGTTTACTCTTAACAAGTCCGCAACGCACAGTGTGCGATTGCTGCGAACGCGCCCCGTTCGTCTAGCGGCCTAGGACGCCGGCCTCTCACGCCGGTAACACGGGTTCAAATCCCGTACGGGGTACCAACGGAAAGCTGCGAGCCAGATGGCTCGCAGCTTTTTCTTTATTCAAAACCTGTGCGGTTTAGCGGCATGTAGGGGAGGGTTAAGGGTCAAAAAGTGTGTCCGGAATCGCGGATTTTCACGGATTGACCTGTAGGTTTCCGGAAAGTATATGCTCCGGAAGCATATATCTAGCCCCCGACGGGAAATCCTCGGTGTGGCAGCCGTGATGTGCTATGCGCGGCGTGGTGTGGTGTCGCAATGTCGAAGAACCAACCACGCTGCCACTGCGGCGGTGAAATGAAACGCAACGGCACCACCAGCAAAGGCACCACCAGATGGCGCTGCAAACAATGCGGCGCCTCCAGCGTCAAACGTCGAAACGACATCACCAACGCGGCAGTGTTCACCCAGTTCATCGAGCATTGCACCACCGCAATATCACTCGACGACCTAGCCAAACGAAACGGTGTTAGCCGCGCCACCATGAAGCGGCGCTTCAAGTGGTGCTGGCTCGTTGATGTGCCTGACCCCACCGCCGGCCACCACAAGCGGATCTACGACCAGGTATTTCTCGATGGCACCTACACCGCCGGTGGCTGCCTGATCGTCGCGGCGACCATCGACCACGTGATCGCCTGGCACTGGTGCAAACACGAAACCACCCGCGACTACCAACTGCTGCTTGAACGCATCGAAGCCCCACTCATCGCCGTCATCGACGGCGGCCAAGGCGCATACAGCGCAATCAAAAAGTGCTGGCCGACTACGAAAATTCAACGCTGCCTCGTCCACGCCCAACGCGTGGTCCGCCGCTACACCACCACCAACCCACGCACCGATGCCGGGCGCACCATCTACCGACTTGCGCTGAAACTGACCCGGATCACCACACTGGATGAAGCCGCCGCGTGGGGTGTGCAACTGCACGAGTTTTCAACGATCTACCGGGAATGGATGAACGAGAAAACCATGATCAAAGACCCCAAAACAGGTGCATGGACCCGCGTGTGGACCCACCACAACGTGCGCAAGGCCTACAACAGCCTCAACCATCTTTGGCGGTCCGAGATGCTGTTTGTCTACCTCAACCCGCCAGCAGGAGTCCTTGCGCCCGAGCGGATCAAATCCACCACCAACAGCTTAGAAGGCGGCATCAACGCCCAGCTCAAACTGCTCGCCAGAACCCACCGCGGCAGATCAGGCGAACGACAACGCCGCATGCTGGATTGGTGGCTCTACTTAAAAACGGAACTGCCTGACGATCCAGTACGAATCGCCAGGCAGTCCGACTGGGGCCAGGGCCAACTCGCCAAAGTATCCACCCTGACCCAAACCGAGAACCAAGCCGACCACGAAACAGGACGCCCAGCCCTCTACGACAACGCTATCGACACCGACTACACCCACTCAATCGGCATTCAAAAAGGCCAAATCTAACCCCCGCGACACGCCGAGCCAGACACACATTTTGACCCTTAACCCTGTAGGGGAGGCCTCGACGTCCAAGGGCTAACCGTCCTGCCCTCGGGACGGTTTGGGAGCCGAAGTAAACTGGGACGCAGACTCCCGTAGCGGTCTTTTAGTAGGGGCTCAGGTGGGCCGTAAGTGGTTTCGTGCTCGATAGCCGCGTTCGAGCGAATCTCTTAAGAAGGAGCTAGACCTAGCGATAGGAAGGGTATCCGAGTCCCTTTAGTGGATGCATATGCGGCTTTCTCTGCCCCTTCTAGGTCCTTGGGGCACTAGCGTGGGACCCGAACCATGAAAGAAGCCCACCAAGCCGTGAAAAAGGGCTTGGTGGGAGGTGTAGGAAGGGCGGAAGGGGAGACGTCGCCAAGCGCGGCTACGCCATGACCTTCGTCTTCTTAATCGCCTTCTTGAGGCGCTTGTGATAGGCATCCATTGCGCGGCGGAGAATGAGGCCGACGATGAGTGCCGGGATGGTAAACAGCAGTAGCATGCCCAACTCGCGCCAAATGTCACCGTGATAGATGCCCGCAATGGCGCTGCGGAAAGCATCAATGGCGTAGGTCGCTGGCAGCCACGGGCTCACGTTCTGGAACCACTCAGGCAGCAAGGGTAGCGGGTAGGCGCCGCCGGAGCCAGAGACTTGTATCACGAGCAACAACACCGCCAAGGCCTTGCCGGCACTATCGAGTGTGATGACAAGTGAATAGATGATCAACATAAACACCAGCGAGACTATCCATGCGGCGAACATGAGCATGAATGGGTGCGCGGGCTCGATCTGGACAAAGAAGATGAGGCTGAGGACCACCAAGGTGGCCTGCGCGAGGCCGACCAGGCCGAGTGTGGCAAAGCGGCCGAAGAACGCTTGACCACGGGTGAATTCGCTCTCGTCGTACTTTCCGTTTTCGTCCTTGCGCAAGTATTTACGCTCGGCGTTGGTATGCACCAGCACGCATGCCAGAAGGGCGCCTACCCATAGGGACAAGGCGAGGTAGAACGGCGTCATACCCACGCCAAAGGCAGCGACAGGGTAGACCGGCTGGCGGTCTACAGCCACGGGAGCGGCGATGCGAGAGGCAAGCAGTTCTGGATCGTTGCCGACGATATCCGCTAGCTTGTCTAAATCGCCGCCACGGCGCGCCTCGTCGATCTTGCGGCCCATGTCAGCAAAACGGCCGCTTTGCTCCCGCAGGGTGCTGGCAAGGCCGGCGGTGGTATCGCGGACGCGCGCCAGGCTTTGCTGTGGCGACCCGTCATCCTGAGAGACCGAGGAGCGAATGCCTGCGATGTCCTGCTTGACAGCATCAATATCGTCCGCGACCACCGAGACGCTCTGGTTGAGCTGATCTAGCTGCGGCTTGAGGTTCTCGTTATAGGAATTGCGTGCCTTTTCAGCAGCCTGCTTGGCATTGGCGATGGCATCCTTGGTGCGCTGGCGGGAGTCTTGGGACGTGCCACGGCCTTGCTCAAGGTCAGCGGCGGTAGATGCCAATGAATCATGCAGTGCGTTGCTCTGCGCAATGGAGGCATCAATCTGGCCCATCATCGCCTTATATCCACCCGCGACTGGAGCTGGTAGAGCTACCTTATCGGCTTGGTCCTTGATGGAAGCGCGAACTCCCTCAAAGGCCTTTGTCTGCTCGTCCACACGCTCAGCTGCGGTGCGGTACGTCTGCGCCGTTTGTGCGCTGGTGGTGCTTGCATTATTGAGCAACTCATCGACCTGAGCAGAGAGTGCATCGTAGCTTTGCGTTGTAGCCGCCAAGGAAGCATCAAGCGAACCAGCCGAGTCATTGAGGGTAGAGCGCAGAACGTCGATGGGGTTTTCGCCTTGGGCATTGTCGGTCTCCGTAGCCTGGCGGCCAGCCTCGGCGAGGATACTGTCCGCAGCCTGCGTAAGCGGCAGGGTGGAGTCGACCAGATTGCTTAGTGCACCTACGGTGCCAGCCGCAGCATCGAGGCGAGTGCTGACGTTATTGACGCGGTTGTGCAGGTTATTGAGTGCAGTCTGGGTATCGTCCTCATTAAGGTATTTATCAAAATCCGAGACGACGCCAAGGCCGACATTGGATACCACGCGGGTGAAGGACTCGTTGATTTTCTGGATGACGCCGTCCGCACTCTTTTGCGTGATGATGGTAGACAGCGCATTCTTCTTCTCATTGGTATAGAGGTTGAGCTTGCTTGGCTCGGTTCCTTCTACATAAAACGTGAGCAAATCCGCGCTGAAGTCCTTGGGCAGAACAATGCCGGCATAGTATTCGCCAGACTTCGTTCCTTCGACGGCATCGGCGCTATCAGTAATGACCCAATCGATATCTTGATTTCGGCTGAGCTGTGAGAGCACCTTATCGCCCAAATTCAGTTTCAGGGAGGCGAGGTCGCTTTCGTGGCCTTCATCCTCGCTGGCCACAGCGATCTTGAGTTGGTCGGTATTAGAAAAGGGATCCCAGCTGGCCAACACGTTGAAGGAGGTGAAAAGCAACGGGATGATGGCAAGGCCAAAGATGATGACCGCGGTCATTACATTGGTGCGAATGGCGTGGAGGTCATCGCGGAGAATGGTCAGGATGTTTTTCATGACTTACTCGCCTCCCTTTCCGGAGTCATCGCCATCAACGGCGGGCATTTTCTTGGTCTCGCTGGCATTAGAAAATGTGGATTCCTCGTCTAAGTCCTCTAGGAGGTAGCGGTTTGGGTGTTCCTGTCGGTGCTCGAGGTGCTCCTGGATTTCCTCATCACTGAGATCCGCCAGGCGGCTATCGTGCGCGATGCTCTGCTTGACGTACTCAAGGGAGCAGATAACGCCCACCGAAATGAGCGTCACCAGGCAGGCCAGGCCGAAGATGATGGCCTTTTCTTCAGGGTTAATGCGTGAGTAGATGCCCAAAGCGACGACTAACGCTAGGCCTACCGCGACGGTAATTTTCATCAGCTGGGAGTAATTCCTGCGGGCCATGCTCCACTTATCCTCCAAGCTTTGTTGGTACGCCTCGCGGTCATTCAAGGCATAGAGGAGGTCGGTAAAGCGGTACCGGCTGCCGACCAGGTGGACCTGCTCATTGATAACGAGACCGCCCTTATGCAGTTCGTCATTGACCAGCATGTTGACGTTGGACAGGCCGCGGCGCATCACAGTACCGATGAGGTAAGCGATCGCGGCCATGCCGATGAGCGCGGCAAGGTCGCGCGCATAGTGGTTGCCGTAGAAACCACCGACGGTCTCGCGCATGGCATCGATGCCGTAGGTAAAGGGCAGGAATGGATGCACCGCGCGGAAGAAGTCCGGCGTCATCTCAATGGGGTAGAGGCCGGATGCGCCCGGAATCTGGATGAAGGCGAAGACCACCGCGATGCCGCGGCCTACGTGTCCAAACGTAGAAACCAAGCTATAGGTAATGCTCAGGTAGCACAGGCCCACGATAACCGCGGTAGCGACGTAGGCCAATGCATTGGCATGTTCAACACCAATGGCCAGGTTGCCGATGGACACGATGAGTGCCTGGGCAATGGCAAAGAAGGAAAGCAAAAGGAAGCGGGCAAGGTAAGCCTTGGTAATGGTGAGGTCCTTGCGGCCCTGCGGGTCTACCTCAGCACGGAAGATGATGAGCAGCATGAACGCGCCGATCCACAGCGTGAGGTTGATAAAGAGCGAGGACATGCCGGAACCATAGTGCTTTACAGGGAATACGGCGTGGCTTTCCATCTCCGCAGGGGAGGCAAGGAAGGAAGACACCTCATCGGTGTTAAGGCCCTTGACAGACTGCAGGATGGAATTGTTATTGGCAGTATTGCTCAGCGCAATCACGTCGCTGCGGGAGGCACGAAGCCCCTCCTCAATGCCGTCGAGGTCCACAGAAAAACGCTCAACTACTTGCTGGGCCTGGCTTAGCTGCTCGTCGACGCCCCCCAAGAGCCCATCGGTTTGCCCGACCAGTGCCTGCTGGCTTTCGAGCGAGGCGGAAAGCTTGCCGGTGGTAGCAGTGACGTCGGAAAGCGCAGCGTTGAGCTTGGGTAGGCCTTCGGCTACATTATCGCGCAGCGCGTGGGAATCATCGCGCGTTTGGGCAGCCATCTCTTCCAGCATGCCCGTGGTCTTATTGAGCGAATCGATGGTGTCGTTCGTATCGCCGTTGAGAGTATCTAAGTCACCGAGAACGGCCTTATTTTGATCATTGCGTTTGCGGAGGTCTCCTACCTGATCCTTAATCTGTTGGGAAACCTGTGGGGGCAGGGCTGGTGAAGACGCAAGCTTATCGAGCTGATCGATTGCCCGGTCAGCTTCACCGACGATTCCTGACGCGCCCGCAGATGCGGCACCTACGCGGTTGAGTGCGCCGCGCAGCTTGCCGGAGACCGAGCCTACGGTGGCATTGGCGGAGGCGGTGCCGTCCGCCATGGCGGTCGTGCCTTCTACATAGGCGGCGGTGGCATCGTCCGAGAAAGAAGTGACTTCCCGCTGGACCTCTGCGGTTATAGCGTTCAGCTCATCCAAGGCGGTCTGGGCATCGTCGATGGTCTTTTGCACCGTGCCCAAAGACTTGCGGGCTTGCGCGATAGTTGGGCGCGCATCCTCGATGGTGGAATGCACGTCAGCAAGTTGGCTGCGGGAGTTAGCTACCGTATCTGCGGTCTCCGAAAAAGAATCCGCGGTCTTGCTTGCGGTACTGTTAATCTTCTGGCTCAAATCGCCACCGGAGTTCTTTAGCTCCGTAGCCACCGAATCCGCTACCTGCTCATTGAAGGTCGAGCTGATGGTGGTGTCTAGTGTCGAAGCGCCAGTATCAGTAATCTTCGGTGCAATGGCATTGAGCTTCTCATTGACGTGATACTCCAGCGTGGGCTGAGAATAGGTACCTTTAAAAAGGCTCACGAAATCGGCTGAGAAGTCCTCGGGGACAATCACCGAGGCGAAGACGTCGCCCTTCTTAACGGCGTCTTCGGCTTCCTGCCTGTCCATGAACTGCCAGCCCAGCTTGTCATTGTCGTGCAGCTTGTCAATCATCTGCCCGCCGACATCTAAGTGGCCGGTCATCTCCGAGGATGCGCCTTTGTCTTCATTAACTACGGCGACCTTGAGGTGTTCTGTGTTTCCGTATGGGTCCCAGAAACCGGAGATGTTTACCCAGGAATACAGGGCTGGGGTGATCATCAAACCGATGAGGATCACCCAGACCTGAGGGGTCCGCCACAAGCGGACAAAATCTTGGAGAAAAATCTTCCAACTAGTAATCACTCGAAGAACCGTAGCACCCAACCGGAAAGAACTAATAGTCTGACTGTCAGTTTTAACAGAAATGAGAGAGCGCGTCCTGTCGAGCTTGCAGATATGTTTCTGGTGTGAATTTCGGGGACGATTTCAGCGGTAGAGGTGGGCATAGAAAAGGCCGCCTGGGCCCTCAGTTCAAGGGACCTAGGCGGCAAGCACGTGGGGCTGGGCCCCGATAGGTGCTTAGTGCTCGTCGTAGTGATCGCCGTGTGCGGCGTGGCGGTGGCCGTCGTGCAGGTAGTCCACGTGGTCGCCGTGCGGGATCGCTACGTGGCCGCAGCCTTCACCATGGGTGTGGTCGGCGTGGGCCTCGGCTTCAACGTGCTCGGTGGTTTCGCACTCATCCCAGTGGCCATCATGCTCACGGTGAATGTGGCCCTCGTGGAGGTAGTCGGTGTGGTCGCCGTGTGGGAAGGAAACGTGGCCGCAATCGGCGCCATGGGTGTGGGTGTGGTCTTCGTGGGTGGTGTGGGTCATGATGTTTGATCCTCTCTGGTGGGGGACGTTCCCCGTTGTTTTCAGTGTGTTTTCATTAAACCGTATTTTCATTTCGGTTTCAATAGGTGCGAGCGCGTTTTACTGAATTTTCTGGTTCGGGAAATAAAAGGGTCCGCCTCCTTGGGGCTAGGTGGAGGCGGGCGTCGTAAAGCTAGGGAGGGCCTTAGAGGTGGTTGCTCAATTCGCGTGCGGCGGAAGTGAGAATGTCGGCGTATTTCTGGGCCGGGGAGGGGCGGAAGCGCTCGGCAGATCCGGAAATCGACAACACCGCGAGAAAGGTTCCGGAACTATCGAAAACCGGCGCGGAGATGGAGGCTAAGCCGGCTTCGCGTTCCTCAATAGACTCGGAATAGCCTTGGTTTCTGGCCGCCTCAATGTCTCCTTGGGTAAACGAGGCGTTATTGGTATTGATGTCTACATGTGCGGCAATGATGCGCGCGGCAGAGCCGGAGCTAAGCGGTAGCTGGCGCCCGACCGGCACGACGTTGTGGAGTCCGGATTCCGGCTCCCTGGAGGCAATGCAGGTACGGGTATTTCCGGTGACCTCGTAGAGCTGGATGGATTCTCCGGTATCTTCGCGCAGTTTCTCCATGATTGGCCCGGCTGCCTCGAGGAGGTGATCGCGGTTGCCGGGAAGGGCAGGGCCGGCCTTCCACTTCCCATCGGGGGTGCGAACGAGAATGCGGTGCGCTTCGAGTGCGGTGGCCAATCGGTGTGCTGTCGCTCGAGGTAGGCCCGTGGTTTCGCATAATTCATTGAGGGTGGAGGGGTGGTTGGCGGCGGCCATCATAATGGCCATTGCTCGATCCAACACCTTGATTCCGGAAACTGCGCTATACTCTCCCATACAATGAAATCTACGTCCCAACTTATGAGATTTCAAGTGTGGAGAGATGTTTATGAACCAGAAGCTGACATTGGCAGAAAAAGTGTGGCGCGATCACGTCGTCCAACACGGCGATGCTGGGGCGCCAGACCTTATCTTTATTGACTTTCAGCTACTACATGAAGTTACCAGTCCGCAGGCATTTGATAGCTTGCGGCTGGCCGGCCGCACGTTGCGCCACCCTGAGCTGCACTTGGCCACCGAGGACCATAACGTTCCCACGCAAGGCATCAAGTCCGGCAACCTCTTGGAAATCAAGGATGTGGTTTCGCGCACCCAGGTATCGACCCTGCGCAAAAATTGCGAGGGATTTGGAGTGCGCTTGCACTCTATGGGTGATGCCCAGCAGGGCATTGTGCACACAGTTGGCCCGCAGCTGGGAATCACCCAGCCGGGTATGACAATCGTGTGTGGCGACTCGCATACCTCCACGCACGGTGCCTTTGGTTCTATCGCCATGGGTATTGGCACCTCTGAGGTAGAACATGTCATGGCCACGCAGACGCTCTCCTTGAAGCCTTTTAAAACGATGGCGATTGAGGTTACAGGCGAACTGCAAGAAGGTGTGTCTGCCAAAGACCTCATCTTGGCTGTTATCGCCAAAATTGGTACCGGCGGCGGGCAAGGCCACATCATTGAGTACCGTGGTGAAGCAATCCGCAAGATGTCCATGGAAGCGCGCATGACCATCTGCAATATGTCTATTGAGGCGGGAGCCCGCGCCGGCATGGTCGCTCCAGATGAGACCACTTTTGAATATGTGAAGGGTCGTGAGTTCGCTCCTACGGGGGCAGACTGGGATGCTGCGGTTGACTATTGGAAGACGCTTCCCACTGATGAGGGGGCGGAATTCGATACCGTCGTCGAAATTGATGGTTCTGCTTTGACCCCATTCGTTACCTGGGGAACCAATCCTGGACAAGGCCTGCCATTAGGTGAGAGCGTTCCAGATCCAGAAGACTGCGGTGACGATAATGAAAAGGCTACCGTAGAAAAGGCCCTACAATATATGGACCTGCAGCCGGGAACTGCCCTGCGCGATATCAAAATAGATACCGTCTTTGTCGGCTCATGCACCAATGCTCGCATTGAAGATTTGCGCGCCGCAGCCGGCGTAGTCAAGGGCCGTACCATCGCTGAAGATACGCGGATGCTGGTAGTGCCGTCTTCAGCAGCCGTCAAGGCTCAAGCGGAGGAAGAAGGCCTAGATGAAATCTTCCGCCAGTTTGGCGCTGAATGGCGTACCGCTGGTTGCTCGATGTGCTTGGGGATGAATCCAGACCAATTGGCGCCGGGCGAGCGCTCCGCCTCCACCTCCAACCGCAATTTCGAGGGCCGTCAAGGTCCTGGTGGGCGCACACACCTAGTGTCACCCCAGGTGGCTGCCGCTACAGCCGTGACCGGATACCTGTCTAGTCCTGCTGACTTGAATTGAGCGCTAAGAAAGGCATTGACAATGGAGAAGTTTATTACCTATACGGGAACGGGCGTGCCCCTGCGCGCTTCCAATGTGGATACCGATCAAATCATCCCCGCGCGTTACTTGAAGTCGGTTAAGCGTACAGGCTTTTCTGAAGGGTTGTTTTCTAATTGGCGCTCCGATGACAGCTTCGTGCTCAACCAAGCGCAATTTAAAGATGGGTCGGTGCTTTTTGCAGGCAGTGATTTTGGCACCGGATCCTCCCGCGAACATGCAGTATGGGCGTTGAGTGAATACGGGTTCCGTGCCGTGTTTTCGTCCCGCTTTGCAGATATCTTCCGCGGCAACGCAGGAAAGTCCGGCCTTCTTACCGGCTTGATGGAACAAGAAGACATAGAGCTTATCTGGAAGCAGCTGGAGGCAGGAGAAACCCAGGTCACCGTTGACTTGGAGGCGCGAACGGTCACGGTGGGAGAAAATACCTACCGCTTTGACATCGATGACTACACCCGTTGGCGGTTGATGGAGGGACTCGATGACATTGGTATCACCCTCCGTAACGAGGACAATATTGCTGACTATGAAAAGCGACGCCCCGGCTTTAAGCCCTCTGTTATCGCCCCATAAATGGGAGCGCGGTTGGGGATGAACTTGCGCCAACACCCCTACAGTTCTTTCTAAAGAAGGGGCGGTGGGGGTGCTTTGCATTTGGGTATGAGTCTTGAGTACAAACCTTGGGGGAGCTGCGGGGGTAAAAATTGGTAACGTAAGAGTAACAATCACCTGCTCCAGTTTCCTGTAACAAAGTATGCCCCTAGCTTTAAATCTATGAGCAATCCCTATTCGAATAATGATTCCTTTAATTCAGGAAACAATGGTCCAGGTACTCCCGGACCTGCCAGTGAATCTGCGCCCTACGGAAACGGCGCGAACGGCCAACCAGGCTACGGGCAGCAGTACGGTCAGCAACAGTTCGGGCAACCCGGATACGCCGGAAGCACCTACCAAGGAGAAGATTCCCTTTTTGGTCGTGACGTAGACGCCATTCAGGTAATCGCGGATAGCTTCCGCTACTTCGGCCGCAATTGGGCGCAGTGGATTTTCGGTCCACTGGTGCAGATCGTAATTGTCTCCATTCTCTATTTGCTGTTGACCCTCGTCCTAGCAGGCAGCGGTACATCCATTGATGCCTTAGCCAATAGTGGCTCGGGTTCCGATGCCGCACTTACTGGTGGGTTAATTGCGGTAATGTTCTTAGCCATTATCGCCATGTTCCTAGTGTTTATTTGGTCCATTAGCACCTGGTACAAGGCTGCTAATAAACAGGTTGATACCGGGATGCTGGAGATAAAGGACTTTTTGAGCTTTAAAAATGTCGCCGGTCTCATGGCGGTGAATGTGCTTTCGTGGCTGGTTATTTCCCTGGGCTTCGTTCTCCTGATTATTCCGGGACTCTTCGCCGCCTTCTTCTTTACTTGGATGCCGGCTGTTAAGGCCGTACGTCCTGAGCTATCCGTTGGCGAGACCTTTGGGGCTTCCATCGAGGTAGCGAAGAAGAATGTCGGAGTGACCATCTTGGTAGTCGTCCTGAGTGCCGTCCTGTACGCAGTGTTGAGCTTTACCCTAGTCGGCATGTTTGTGTACCCAGCACTGAACACCCTCATTTTGGTCCTCTTCGTCCGTCGCACGCTCGGCTTGCGCGGTTAGAAAACCCCGCAGCCGCACGATAGTTGCGCAAATAAGGCCCTGCTCGTCCACCGCATGAGATGGAAGGCAGGGCCTTAATTGTTGGTCGGCGAGGAACCAGAAAACTAGCGCACCGGCAGTGGGCTAGCCAGGTAATCGGCACCGGTGAGCTCGCCATTGTTGAAAGACAAGACCCACACAGAAGCCTTCTTAAACTTCAGCTTGTCCACCGGCTTTTTCAGGAACTTTGGGGCGAGGTCCTCGATGATGCCAGGAATGGTGGCGCCCTGGCTTACGATGACGGGAACGCCGCCTTCGTTGACCACGCGGCGGAAAGCTTTCTTGGCTGCTTCTGGGTCGTTCTCCCAGGCCTCGTCGCCAAAGTTTTTGTTGATGGAAATGTCCTTGCCTAGTTCGTCGGCGAGCGGGGCAGCCGTCTGCTGGCAGCGCTGGGGCAAGGCTGAGTAAATCGCGGTGGGGTGGAAAGCACTCAGCATCGGCACCAGCATCTCTGCTTGGCGGCGGCCCTTCTTATCCAGTGGCCGCAGGTTGTCATCGCCTTGCCAGCTCACCCTCTCATGCGCGCGTGCGTGGCGCACATAGAGCACGCGGGTAGCGGGCGCGATGCGTAGGCGCTTAGCCGCCTTGGCCACTACCGCGGTATCAACGTCGTAGGACAGGAGGTCTTGCGCTTCATCGATGGGCAGCCACCGTAGCTCATCGGTTTCACTATTGGCGGAATAGGTTCCGCCCAGGTACTTGGCCACCCAGTAGTAGACCACCTTAGTGCGGCCTTGGACTGGGTACGTTACCTTGCCGATGAGCTTGCCTAGACGCACGCTAAAGCCGGTCTCCTCCAGGATTTCCCGGGCCGCGGTAGTGGGCAGGGATTCGCCGGGATCGACCTTGCCCTTGGGCAGGGACCAATCATCGTAATGGGGGCGGTGGATGAGCGCGATTTCTGGGTCCTGCGGGGAGCCGCGCCAGATTACGGCGCCGGCGGCAAGGGTAGTGCGGTGGAATTCCTTGGCGGGGTCCACCGGGATTTCCTGGTGGCGGCCGGAAATAAACTCCTCGTGCTGCTGATCCTTGTCGGTTTCGTGCATCTTTTTAATATTGGGCATCGTCTGCCTCCACGGGGCCTTTCCACAGTAATTGGGTTTATAAGAACAACGTCTAAGGGCCCATTGTCCCACGGGTTAGGCGCGTTGTGCATCCTTGCCCCACGGGGGACGGGCATGCTTTAAGGTTGGGGTTATAGATTTGCACGTTTGGAGGAGACACCATGGTTAATGTTGCCGTGATGGGTGCTGGTTCTTGGGGCACTACCTTGGCCAAGGTCTTTGCGGACGCCGGAAATGACGTTCGCCTGTGGGCGCGCCGCGCGGAATTGGCGCAGGCCATCAACGAGACCCACACCAATCCGGACTATTTGCCGGATACCCGCCTGCCGGCCGTGGTGCGGGCCACCCATGATGATGTCGAAGCGCTGGCGCTTGCCGACGTCGTCGTGTTCGGCGTTCCCTCCCAAACCTTGCGCGCCAACGTGGAAAAGTGGGCGCCGCACCTGCCAGAGGACGCGACCCTGGTGTCTATTTCTAAAGGCGTAGAGACTGCCACGCTCAAGCGCATGAGTGAGGTCATTATGGATGCGGCGGGCGTGCCAGCAGACCGCGTGGCGGTACTGTCTGGCCCGAACTTGGCCAAGGAGATCGCTGCCGGCCAAGTGGCCGCCACGGTGATTGCCTGCTCCGATGAAGACCGCGCTCAGCGCGTGCAGGCTGCGGTCGCCGCGCCGTACCTGCGGCCCTACACCAATACCGATGTCATCGGCGCGGAAATCGGTGGCGCCTGCAAGAATGTCATCGCCTTGGCCTGTGGTATCGCCTCCGGCAAGGGGCTGGGCAATAACACCATGGCCACCATCATCACCCGCGGTCTGGCGGAGATTACCCGCCTGGGCGTGGAGCTGGGGGCGGATCCATTTACCTTTTCCGGCCTGGCAGGCATGGGCGACTTGGTGGCAACGTGCACCTCGACATTGTCGCGCAACCGCACCTTTGGCTACCGCCTGGGCCAAGGCGGCACGATTGAAGAGGCCAAGGCCGCGACCAATGGACAGGTCGCCGAAGGTGTCTACTCCTGTGACTCCATCTATCGCCTCGCCCAGCAGGCCGGGGTAGAGATGCCTATCACGCACGCCGTTTATGGCGTGTGCTACGAGGGTGTGGCGGTAGAAGATATGATCATCGCTTTGATGGGTCGGTCCAAGAAGTCGGAGTAGGTCGAGGGTAAAATCTGCGGGCATGACTGAAAAGACCCGCGTGGCCGTTATCTATGGCGGCCGTAGCACCGAGCATTCCGTATCCTGCGTATCCGCTGGCGCGATCATGAACCACCTCGACCCAGAGAAGTTCGAGGTGGTGCCCATCGGTATCACCCGTGAGGGCACGTGGACGCCCGGCACCACTGAGGGCTTAGAAATTGTCGATGGTGTTATGCCGGAGGTCAGCCCAGGTGCGGAGCTGACCCTTTCCCTTGATCCCAATGCGAAGGGCCAATTCCATAACGTCACCGACGGCACGCTCTTTGCAGAGGTCGACGTGGTATTTCCCATTCTGCACGGCCCCTTTGGTGAGGACGGTACAGTCCAAGGACTCTTTGAGCTTTCCGGCCTGCCCTATGTAGGCCCAGGGGTCTTGGCGTCCTCGGTGGGCATGGATAAGGAATTTACCAAGAAGGTGCTGGCGGCCGCAGACCTGCCAGTAGCGCCCGAGGTCATCCTCAAAGGCCGCACCGAGCTAAGCGAGGACGAAAAGCAGCAGCTAGGCCTGCCCGTCTTTGTCAAGCCTGCTCGCGGTGGATCCTCCATTGGCGTATCCAAGGTCACCACCTGGGAGGAATTCCCCACAGCCGTCGACCTGGCGCTAGAGGATGACGAAAAGATCCTGGTGGAGCCGGAAATCGTTGGCCAAGAGGTAGAAATCGGCGTGCTCCACTATGCCGATGGCACCTTGCTGGCCTCCGTCCCGGCACTGCTCGCCGGTATCGATGATTCCGACGAGGGCTTTTATGGCTTCGACACCAAGTACCTCGACAATGTGGTCACCGCCGAAATCCCTGCGCCGTTCGCACCCGAGCTGACCGAAAAGCTACGCGACATGGCAATCCGCGCCTTCGAGGCCCTCAACTGTGAGGGCTTGTCTAGGGTCGACTTCTTCGTCACCGAGGAATCTGTGTACATCAACGAGATCAATACCCTGCCGGGCTTTACCCCGATCTCCATGTACCCGCAGGTGCTCGCGGCCTCGGGCGTTGAGTACCCGGCGCTGCTCGAGGCGCTTATCGAGCAGGCCCTAGCCAAGTAGGCCCGAGCGCTGCCTACTTTTCGGCCGTGTGCTCTGCGAGCACGTCGCCGATTTCCACCAGGGCCGCCTGCGCGGCATCTTGTGGGGCGTGTAGCGCAAGGTAGTCCTCGCGGCCGAGGGCAAACCACGTGCCTGCGGTCGTGCCGTGGGCCAAGGTGGTGTCCTCGAACCACGGAATATCGTTAACCTGCTGGAGCTTGACTCCGGCGCGATAGTTCTCCGGCTTGGCTACGCCGCATCGCGCAACGATGTCTTCGCGGCCATCGGCGCTCCACACATAGGTATTCTTATCCTCAACCTCGCGGCGGCGGTAGCCCTCAGCCACCGAATCGGGCAGGGCCTTGTCTACTTCTGCGCACATCTGGTCATTCCCCGCCTTGAGAGCCTTAAGTGGCGCCTCGTGGGCAGTGGCAGGCTTTTCTTCGAGGGAAGAGAGGGCGTCGTTAAGCTCGCCCGGCTCTGCGTCAGTGGAGGCAGTGACCGCGACAATGGGGAAGCGCTGCGGCGCATACCAGGTGGTGAGGTTGGAGCCAGGGGTGGCATCGCGCACCTGGAACCACTGTTCGCCTTCTACGTCCTGGGTCTGGGAGTACTCGGTGTACTGGAAAGGCATATCTACGCCACAGCGCACGGTGACCTTATCGTCTGAGGTAGTGGCCCAAGCTGCGACACCGGAAGGCACGGGCTCGGCAATATCGGCACGTGGCTTATCCATGACCTGATCCGGAAGGGCGTCGATAAAGCTGCGGCAGGCTTGCGAGTCTGCCTCCTTAGACTCCACGGGGGAGACCGCCACTGGTGCTTTGGCGACGTTATTGAATACGTATTTTGCGCCGAAAAGGACCGCCAGAACCATCACTATGGACAACCCAAGTGAAATGAAGATCGCGGTGCGGTTAAATTGGGATGTCATAAGGGCTCATAGTATCGAAAGGAAGCTGGTGAACTTAACTCAGACTCTCGCAGATGTGGGAGAACGCGCCGCCATCCGGGAAATTACCTCCGTGGCCTCCAGTAGGCTCAATGGAGACGATGCCGCGGTACTGCCCAGCGCGCCGCCGAATTCCCGCACCGTGGCGGCCACTGATTTGATGGTGGAGGGACGTCATTTCCTGCGCGAGTGGTCGACCCCGCGCGAGATTGGCAAAAAGGCCATCTTGCGCAACTTTGCCGATGTGGAAGCTATGGGTGCCCGCCCGGTTGCTGCCCTCCTTGCAATCGCCGCCCCAGGCGATACCCCGGTGCCCTTCGTGCGCGGCATCGCCGAGGGAATCGCGGAACATAGCTCCTTTTATAACGCCGAGTTGGTCGGCGGCGACCTTACAAAGTCTGATCTCTTGGTCATCAATATCACGGCCGTAGGCTTCCTGGGCGGCAGCCTTCCTGCCTTGACCTTGGACGGAGCGCGGGCAGGCCAGCAGGTGGTAGCGCACGGCAAGATTGGCCACTCGGCCGCCGGCTTGGCTTTGTTGGAGCGCTTCGGCCGGAACCTTCCTGCAGGGCATGAGCACCTGCAGCCGCTTATCGACGCCCACTGTGCCCCCTGGCTCAACCCCGGCCGCGGCGTCATTGCCCGCGCCGCCGGGGTCACCGCCATGACTGATAACTCAGACGGTTTGATTCAAGACTGCACGACGATGGCCGAGCATTCCTGCGTGCACATGGACTTGGATCCGCAGGCCTTGCAACCGGAAGAATTGCTGTGCCAAGCCGCGGATTTACTCGACTGCGACCCGTGGGAATGGGTACTCAGCGGCGGCGAAGACCACACCCTCATCGGCACGACGGCAAAGGAAGCCCCCTCCGGATTCCGAAAGATTGGCACCGTAACCCGCGGCTGCGGGGTTACGCTGGGAGGCACGACACCGAGCTATCAAAAAGGTTGGCTGAGCTTTTAACCATGCACCCCACTTACCACCCTTCCTGGGAGCCGGTGCTGGCGCCGGTAGTTGAAAAGCAATGGCCACAGATCTCCCATGCTCTTGAGGGGCAGGACTACTTGCCCCCGGCTGAGGACGTCTGCCGCGCGTTGCAGATGCCGTTGGACGAGGTCCGAGTGCTCATCGTGGGCCAAGACCCTTATCCCACCCCAGGACACGCCATGGGCATGGCCTTCTCGACTCGCCCGGGTGTGAAACCGCCGCGTTCCTTGGTCAATATTTACCGCGAGCTGCACGATGATCTGGGCATCAACGGCCGAGAGGATGGTGACCTGAGCGCTTGGGCGGACCAGGGAGTGCTGCTGCTTAATAGGGTGCTTACCGTAGCCCCCGGCCAAGCCGGTTCGCACCGCCGCATCGGTTGGGAAGAGATCACCGAGGCTGCCATTCGCGCGCTCAACCGCAGCCCCATGGTCGCGATTCTCTGGGGCCGGGATGCACAAGCATGCGAGCGATTTCTTCCCGACGTCCCTTGTATCAAGTCCCCACATCCCTCGCCGCTATCTGCCAGCCGCGGTTTCTTTGGCTCGAAGCCCTTTTCCCGGGCAAACGCCCTTTTGCGGGACCAAGGCGCACAGGAAATAGACTGGCGCTTGTAAACTATTGCGCATGTCCTACCCCAGCACGCTGGATTCCCACGGAATGCGCAATTGGGCCACCCGCGCCGTGGGGGAATTAGCCCATCGCCGCGATGAGATCAACGCGCTCAATGTCTTTCCTGTACCGGATTCCGATACGGGCTCGAATATGGCGCACACCATGGAGGCGGCGGTTGCGGAGCTGGACAATGGCGGCGACGTCGCCGACTCCCTTGCACTCGGGGCGGTGCGTGGTGCCCGCGGAAACTCGGGAATGGTGCTGTCCCAGGTTCTGCGCGGCGTTGCCGAGTCAACTGTGGACTCAGTAATCGACGGCGACGTCTTTGCCCGCTCCCTGCAGCAGGCCGTGGAGCTGGTGGACCGAGCCATCGCCGAGCCGGTGGAAGGCACAGTTATCACGGTTCTGAAGGCAGCCGCCGAGGCCGCCGACGACGCTGAAGCGCAGTCAGGCGCAACCTTGCACAGTATTGTGAGCGCCGCAATCGCTGCCGCGGAAACGGCCCTCGAGCGCACTCCTTCGCAATTGCCAGCCCTGCGCGAGGCAGGAGTGGTGGATGCTGGCGGCGCCGGCCTCGTAATCCTTTTAGAGTCTCTTCTCGCAGAAATTGAAGGCTCGACCGGGCACACAGGCCTGCCCGAACCGGAGCCGGATACTGAATTGGAAGTGGTCTTTTTCTTCGAGGGAGATATAGACACGCTGCAGGCAGCAATTGCCCCGTTGGGAGACAGCCTCGTCATAGCTCGGGCCACCGAGGACAGCGCTAATGTACATATCCACTCCCGCCAGGCAGGCAAGGTCATTGAAACCGCCTTTGGTACGGGAAAGGTAACCAACCTGCACCTTGAAGCGTTGCCCCCGCACGCCGAACCTGCCTCCGAAGAGCCTATTGCTCGCCGAGTATTTGCTGCCGCACCGGCCGGGCCTATCAGCGATCTGCTGGCATCTGCGGGGGTTAGCGTGGTGTCTCCGGATGATCCCATTGCGGCTAAGGACGAGGACATCGTTCTTGCCACCGGCGTGTGTTCACAGACCGCTGCTGGGCGAGTAGTGCCCGCGCAATCGCTGGCTGCAGCCTTAGCCGCGATCTCCGTTTATGAACCGGATAACCCAGATACTGGTGCCGTCGTTGCAGCCATGCGTGATGCTGCCAAGTCCATGCGAGTGGCTTACCCGAGCCAGGAAACCCCGCAGTCAATCATTGCCACTTGCCGCGATCTCTTGGCAGAAGGCGGTGAGCAGGTCACAGTCTTAAGCGCCCTTGATCTAGACCAGGAGGACCTAGCTCAACAGCTTCGCGTGGACGTTATGGCACTGAAAGTACCGGATATCGCAACCGAAATCGGAGTGGAATAGCAATGCTCGGCTGGCAGGACAATCGCCCTTTGACGGAGGTGCTTGCGGCTAAAGATGCCGCGAAGATTACCAAAGCGCTGGGGTATGAGACCTGCGGTGAGCTCTTAGCTCACTATCCGCGAGACTATATCCGCCACAACAAGGACGTCGGCCTAGGAGACGCTGCTGAGGGCGATATCGTCACGGTTACCGGAACCATTACCGGATTCACCCGCCATGACTCGGGCAAGACCACCATCATCAATGTGCAGCTCGATGGCAGCATCGTTGCGACTTTTTTCAATGCCAATTACGTGATGCGGATGTTGCACCGCGGACAGCGCGTCATGATGAGCGGCAAGCTTAAATTCTTCCGCAACCAACCCCAATTACAGCAGCCGGACTTCGTAGAGATCGATGCGTTCGGCCGCCCCGATGGCGAGCTGGATGATTACCGCCAGCCAGCAGCCGAATCCGGCAAGAAGCATCTCCCGAAGGCCACCGGCTCGCTGCGGAATCTGTCGCAGTTTGGCAGGCTCGACCAGCTCCTCTTGGAACGTGAATGGATACCGGTGTACCCAGCCACGTCCAAGGTGACCTCGTGGTACATCATGGGCGCCATCCACTACGTCCTATCTAAGACCCCGCCGATTGCGGAACCGCTGGATTATCGGATGATCATCAGCCTCGATAAGGCAGTGCGGGAAATCCATGAGCCGGGGGAGGCGGGCCCGTACCGTGCGATTCAGCGGCTGAAGTACAACGAGGCTTTGTCCATTGGCCTGGTGATGGCTTTGCGCCAGCGAGATGCCGAAGCCCGCACCGCTCCTACCATGCCGGCTACCTTAGGCGGCTATCGCGAAGAACTGCTTAGCCATCTGCCCTTTGATCTGACTGAAGGGCAGCGGCGCGTCATCAGCGAGATTGAAGACGATCTGGCTCGTCCGCTGCCCATGATGCGCTTGCTGCAAGGTGAGGTTGGCTCTGGCAAAACCATGGTGGCTACCTGCGGTATGCTGCAGGCTGTCGACGCAGGAACGCAGGCCGCACTGCTGGCGCCGACGGAAGTACTCGCCTCCCAACATGCTGCCTCCATCGGGACCTCGGTTCCCGAAGGGGTCAAGGTGGTACTCCTGACCGGCTCCATGCGTACGGCGGACAAGCGGCAGGCTTTATTGGACATTGTCTCCGGTGACGCGGACATCATCATTGGAACCCATGCGATTATCCAAGACACCGTGGAGTTCTTTAACCTGGGATTGGTCGTCGTAGATGAGCAACACCGGTTCGGTGTAGAGCAGCGCGATAGCCTGCGGTTAAAGGCACGTGAAGGCCTCAGCCCCCACGTGCTGGTGATGACAGCAACACCGATTCCGCGCACCATTGCGATGACCGTCTTTGGTGACCTCGCCGTATCAACGCTGACCGAGCTGCCCGGTGGTCGCAAACCTATTCAGTCAGCGGTAGTGGCCGAGTGGCGGCCGACCTGGGTGCTGCGCGCACTCGAGCGGATACGCGAGGAGGTTGCTCACGGCCATCAGGCCTATATCGTCTGCCCGCGCATTGAAGGCAAAGGCGGGGTGCTAGAGCTTGCACAGCAGCTAGAAAACGGACCGTTTAAGGGACTGCGCGTAGCCATCTTGCACGGAAAGATGCCCAATAAAGACGAGGTAATGACGTCATTTGCCAGGGGAGAGATCGATATCCTGGTCTCTACGACGGTCATTGAGGTGGGCGTGGATGTTCCCAATGCCACGGTGATGCTCATTCGCGAGTCCGAGCATTTCGGCGTCTCCCAATTACACCAGTTGCGCGGGCGCGTGGGACGAGGCGGCAATGCCTCCATTTGTCTTCTGCACACAACGGCAGCCGATAACACTCCATCCTTCCGTCGTATCACTCAGATCGCCCAAACTTCCTCGGGTTTTGAACTGGCCGAGCTTGATTTGCGCCAGCGCCAAGAAGGCGACATCTTGGGCACCATGCAGTCCGGAACGCATCGCACACTGCGGCTACTGAACTTGGCAGATGACCAAGACATTGTGGAGCGCACCCATGCGGATGCGCGCGCCATGGTGCTGCGCAATCCCGAGCTGGCTGAGGAACTCACGCGCAATTTGAGCGAAAGCGAACAGGAATACTTGGAGAAGAACTAAGACGGGTTAACCTAGAAGCATGAGAGTTTACGCCCCCTTCGCGGGCATCGTCCGCTGCCATGTGAATGTGGGAGACACCGTTGATACCGGAGCACCACTTGCGACCGTTGAAGCCACGAAGCTTGAGGCTCCCGTAGAAAGCCCGGGACCAGGAAAGGTCTACCGTATCGTGGTCTCTGATTTTAGTGACGTGCTGGGCGGAGACCTTTTGATGGTGATTGGAGAAGCATAAATGACGCGCATTATTGCCGGCGAAGCCCGCGGCCGCACCATTAAGGTGCCTGCGGAAGGAACCCGGCCTACAGCAGACCGCGCCCGCGAAGGGCTCTTTTCATCCCTCACTGCACGGTGGGGCTTTGCTGGATCTTCGGTGCTCGATCTTTTTGCTGGCTCTGGTGCCCTAGGCCTTGAGGCAGCGAGCCGTGGGGCAGATGAAGCAGTACTGGTGGAAGCTTCGGGCGATGCGGTAAAGATCATCCGGCACAACATGGGCGTCGTCAAGCATCCCGGCGTGCGCGTGCATGAGATGAAGGTAAGCACTTACCTGGCTAGTGCCCCTCGCAAACACTTTGACTTGGTGCTGGCGGACCCACCCTATGCTTTTGATGAAGTGGATGAACTCATTGCTGCCATCGAACCAGTGCTTACCGATCGCGCAATGGTAGTAATTGAGCGCCATGTTGATTCCGCGGATACTGAGTGGCCTGCTGGTTTTGAGCCCACCGGCCAGAAGCTTAAGAAGCGCACCTTTGGCATCGCACGCATGGATATGGCGGTTTATACCCGCCCCGGCAGCGAGGACACCGAAGACTAAACCACTGAAAAGAAAGCGAAAGTAGCATGACTAAGGCCGTCTGCCCTGGATCCTTCGACCCCGTTACCTTGGGCCACGTCGATATCATCAACCGCGCTAACCAGATGTTTGATGAGGTCACCGTGTTAGTAACCGGTAACCCTGACAAGCCCTGCGGCCTCTTTAGCGTGGAGGAGCGTATGGAACTTATCCGCCAGAGCGTGGATTCTTCCATCAAGGTGGATTATTGCTCCGGGCTGTTGGTGGACTACACCACGGAGCATGGGGCAGACGTCCTAGTGAAGGGACTGCGTAGCTCTCTGGATTATGAATATGAGCTGCCCATGGCGCAGATGAACCGGCGCCTTTCGGGAATCGATACTGTCTTCCTACTCACGGACGAGAAGTACGGCTATATCAGTTCCTCGTTGTGTAAGCAGGTAGCAAAGTTTGGCGGTGACGTAACGGGTATGTTCCCCGAATCCGTAGGCCGTGCGGTAAAGGAGAAATACCGGCAGTGAGCCTCGCACTGGTTATTTTCCTCGTCGTTGTCGTTGGTTCGACACTGCAGCGGGTATCCGGAATGGGGCTCGGTCTCATCGGCGGTCCCATCCTCATGCTCATTATGGGGCCGGTCGAAGGAATCCTCGTCATTAACGTTCTGGCCTGCATAAATGCGATTCTGACCACCTATTCCGTGCGTGAGAATGTGAGCTGGAAGAAGTTCGGACTTATAGCTCCAGTTATGGTGATTGGTTCCTTGGCCGCGGCGTTGCTCATTAGGCGTATGGACACGGCAGGGCTCATGATCGTAGTGGGCGCTGCGCTTCTGGCCGCATTGGCCGTAGTGACATTTGGAAAGAAGTTTGTCCCGCCGATGGAGGGCAAAGGCCCTGCCATCTCCGCCGGTATTCTCGGCGGCTTTACCAACACCTTGGCCGGCGTGGCCGGCCCGGTTATTACCGTCTACGCCCAAGCGGCAAAGTGGCCCCAACATGTCTACGCCGCCACGCTGCAGCCCATTTTTGTTGTAGGCGGATTCTTTTCCGTGATGACCAAGACGCTCACAGGTGCGGCCCACTTTGATGGCTTGCCTTGGGTGATGTGGCCCGCCGGAGTCTTAGGTATGTTCGTCGGCATTTGGGCCGGCACCCGGATTGCCCAGCGTGTTCCGCGAGAAAAGGCCCGCGTGCTCTCACTAAGCGTTGCCGGGTTGGGCGCGGCCAGCGCACTGATTCGGGGTATTTTGACGCTTTCGTAGACGAGTCAGCCACGGCAAAGCCCGCCGGTCCTCTTCGCGGAAGAGGACCGGCGGGCTGAAGGCACTCAGCGGAGTGCTGCGGGAATTAGAGTAGCGACGCCAAAAAGTCCTTGGTGCGTGGCTGTTGCGGGTTATCCAGCACCTCAGCTGGGCTGCCGGACTCGATAACTACGCCGCCATCCATGAAGAAGACCTTATCGGCTACCTCGCGCGCAAAACCCATCTCGTGGGTGACGACGAGCATGGTCATGCCTTCAGCTGCGAGGTCCTTCATAACGCGCAGCACTTCGCCGACGAGCTCGGGGTCGAGGGCGGACGTAGGTTCGTCGAAAAGCATAAGCTTAGGATCCATAGCCACTGCACGAGCGATGGCCACGCGCTGCTGCTGGCCGCCGGAGAGCTGTACCGGGTAGTTATTGGCCTTGGACGCCAAGCCGACGTCCTCCAACAGCTCCATAGCGCGGGCGCGGGCGGTCTCTTCCGGAATCTTTTTCACCTGCACCGGTGCCTCGATGATGTTTTCAATCACCGTGCGGTGGGGGAAGAGGTTGAAAGACTGAAAGACCATTCCGATATCGGAGCGCTGTTCTGCGGCTTCCTTCTCGCTGATCTCATAAAGGGTGCCGTTCTTTTCGCGGTAGCCAATCAGCTCGCCGTCGACATAGAGTCGGCCCGCCGTCGCCTTATCAAGGTGGTTGACGCAGCGCAGGAAGGTGGACTTGCCGGAGCCCGAGGGGCCTAGTAGGCAGGCCACTTCGCCGGGCTGGACCTCAAGGTCAATGCCTTTGAGGACCTCGAGCTGCCCGAAGGACTTATGGACGTTCTGGGCGGAAATCATGGGAGTAGCCATTAGTTTTTAGCCTCCGAAATCACGGATACGTTGCGGGGGATGGTTCCTTCAGCGTCTGCCAGCGCAGCAAGTTGGCGGCCGGTGAGCTCGCGGGTGGCACCGCGCTCAAAGCGGCGCTCCAGGAAGTACTGACCCACCATCAGCAGGGAAGTAACCACGAGGTACCAGGACGCTGCGACCAGCAGCAACGGGATGGGCTGGAAGAGGGCGGCGGAAATATCCGTGGAACGGCCGAAGATCTCCTCGGTATAAGGAATGGCCACCACGAGGGAAGAGGTCTTGAGCAAGGAAATGAACTCATTTCCTGTGGGCGGAATGATAATGCGCATGGCCTGCGGAAGGACGGTGCGGCGCATGGTCATCCACCAGGACATGCCCAGTGCCTTGGACGCTTCCTTCTGCCCCTCGGGAACGGAGGTGATACCGGAGCGCACAATCTCGGCCATATAGGCGGCTTCATTAAGCCCCAGGCCCATCACCGCAAGGAAGAAGGCGTTGGTGAGGATCGTCTGCAAAGACACCTCGGTAAAGCCCAAGTTGATGGATTGGTAGATGGCGGAGAGCAGGCCCCAGAACACCAGTTGCACATAGATCGGCGTGCCGCGGAAGACCCAGAGGAATATCCAGGAGACGCTGCGCAGCACCGGGTTCGGGGACATGCGCATAACCGCAAGGATGGCACCACCCACAACGCCGATGATCATTGACAAAATGGTGATGGCAATGGTGTGCAGGGAGGCAAGCGCAATGCGCTTATCAAAGAGATACTGGAAGTAGGTGTCCCAGCCAAAGGCCTCGTTGCGGGCGGAGGCGATGATGAACCACACGCCGAGCACGATAAGCAGGCCGGCGAATACCCAGCGCCACGGGTGGCGTAGAGGTCGCGCCTCGATCTTGGCGGGCTTTTCCTTAGGCTCTGCCGTAGCTGGCGTCGCCGCATTTTCATTAACCATTGATCGGCCTTTCATTAATCATTGCCTGGTCTATTAAGCCATCCTCGATGCCCCAACGGGACAAAATTTCTGCATACTCACCGGTTTCGATGAGGTGTTGCAGTGCCGCAGCCGAGGCCTTGCCCAAATCGGAATCCTTGGGTACGGCAAAGCCATAGGGCGATGCTTGGAACATATCGCCTACCTGCCGCATCTTTCCTTCGGAGCGATTGACCGCCCACGCCGTTACTGGGGAGTCTGCGGACAGGGCATCTGCGCGTCCCATAAGTACCGCCAGCGCGGCGTTGTCACCGGTGTCATAAGACAAAACCGTGAGATCGCCGTTGCACGCATCCTTCTTGGGGCGCACATCGTCGGTTTCAGATACCGTGGTGCGCTGCACCGCGACGGTCAGGCCGCAAGGATTATCCGGGTCAACCTTCTTGGGGCCATCTACTCGCTCGGCCCACTGGATGCCGGCGTAGAGGTGATCTACAAAGTCGAATTCATTGCGGCGCTCGGGGTTATCCGTGAATCCGGATGCGCCCATATCAATCTGGCCCGATTGCACGGCGGGCAGGATCATGGAGAAGTCCTGTTCCACGGGCTGGAAATCGAGTCCCAAGACGCCGGCAACGGCGTGCGCAAGATCGAGTTCAACGCCCTGGAGCGCACCGTGGGAATCCTTAAGCTGAAATGGGGCATAGGGTGGGTTAGTTCCGGCAGTGAGGACGCCATCGTTGTCGTCATACATGGCGGCAATTTCCGGCACCATTGCGGAATGGGGTTCTTCCCAGCCGTCCGGAGTGGAATCTTCCTCGTTGGTGACGCAGGCGCCTAGGCTCAGCGTGGGGACGAGGACCGCGGCGATAGTTGCGCGGCGAGAAAACGAGCGCGGCATTATTTTTGCGCCGTCCTTTCATCTATAGCGCGGGCTTTCTTCATATCTACGAAGATGAAGGCGGAGACGATGAGTGCACCGAGGATGAACATGCCAATGATGATGCCGCTAGAGGCATCTTGGTCAGCTCCCCAGGGCCACAGTGCGCGCAGAGAACCGAGCATGAAACCTGCCATAGCCATCAGCGTAGGGGCGCGGTGATGATCCAGCAGGAAGTTCAACACCTTGATAAACGCCGCAAGACCACACAGGGCACCCAGCGCGAAGATGGCGATAGTGCCTAGGTCACGATCTGAAACGGCGCCAATGATGGGCTGGTAGAGGCCCATGGTCAGCAGGATAAGCGAGCCGGAGATGCCAGGCAGGATGAGTGCACATACCGCGATGGCGGCGGCGAAGAAGACCACGATGAGGCTGGGGTTCTCGTGCGGTTCGGAGGTGAATCCGGTGATAAAGAAGATGGCAATCGTGGCAACGACGAACGCGATGATGGACGAGGGGCGTAGCCGTTCCTGCTTGGAGAGCATGGATAGCGGTACAAAAATGGACACAGCCACCATGCCCAAAAAGAGCGCTCCGGAAGCCGATACGTGATTTTCCACGAAGTTAGAAAGCACGGTGGACATCCCGAAGACGGCGATGAACATGCCGATCGCTACGGAGATGAGGAAGCTCCATTCGACCTTTTTGAAGCGGCCGGAGATGAGATCGTTGGCGTTGTGGACTGCGCGTTCATAAATACCCACGATGAGCGCCACGGTGCCACCGGAGATGCCCGGTACGAGCTCGGCCATGCCGATGAGGGCACCGCGGATAGCGTTCAAAATGTACTGCATAAAATAAAAATCTACCTGGGAGGGGACTGGTGCTGAGGGCGACTGGCCTAGCAAGGCGGCAGAAAAGTGCCGGAGGGAGACGCTAGGCGAACCGCTGTCAAGCGAAATGCATATCTTTCATTAGAGGGCGGTGATCTACCTACCGCGGTAGGGAAGGCTCTTCTCCCTAACCGTAGAGGTAAAACCGTATTCATGAATATTCTGTCAGTTTAATACATCCCAATGCAACTATGCAGTTTGGGGCAGGATATGCGGAATCTCACACGGGCAAATTCTCTCTTTGGGAGAAACCATAAGTTTCCCATTATTCAGTCTGATGTTTACGCGGGCTTCAACTAGCTGAAAGATTCACGCCCTAGAATCCCTCGCGTATTCCCGCCATTTCCCCTGAGCAAGCATCCCTTTCCAGTCATAAAGGACTCTCTATGAAAAATCGTTTCGTCCTGCCTGCGCTAACTGCAACCGCGGTGGTGGGAAACCTCGTTGTTGTACCGGCCGCAAGTGCTGCGGAGTTTGGGGCCGAGGGGGCGTCGCCAAGCGAGGGCTCTCGTTTCAGCATCGGCGTCTTACCGGATACCCAGTTCTATTCGCGCTATTCCACCCCGGAGACGGGCAACTTGGCCCAAGCTCGCTACGGAAGCGAACCCTACTTGGCCCAAACTCAATGGTTGGTAGACCACCAAGACGAGCTGAACATGGACTTCGTCACCCACCTGGGCGATGTCGTCGACCAGTGGAACGTGGAGGGCGAATGGCAGGTAGCCGATAAGGCCATGCAGGTCCTCGACGATTCTGACCTGAACTACTCCATCCTGCCCGGCAATCACGACATGGACGTCGAGGGTGCGGCGGCCCACCCTTATGACAAGTGGTTTAGCGCCGATCGCGCCAAAGCCGCTAATCCGGAGAGCTTCCAAGAGCGCTACACTGCGGTCAATAATGACTCCGAGGCCCACATCTTTGAAGCCGAGGGTCAGAAGTACCTCAACTTGGCACTGGGCTGGCGCGCCGATGAGAAGGCCCTTGCGTGGGCGCAAGGCATCATCGATAAGCACCCCAACCTCCCCGTCATCGTCACGACGCACGAAGCCCTCAATATCGATGGCGAGGGCAACGTTTTCTATTCCGATGACTATGGCAAGGGCCTGTGGGATACGTTCATCAAGCGCAACGACCAGATCTTCCTGGTGATGGGCGGCCACCACCACGGTGCGGGCTACCGCGTGGATAAGAACGATGCCGGCCACGATGTCGTTTCTATCCTGCAGGATTATCAGATGGCCTACCAGGGCGGAAATGGTCTGCTGGGCGTGCTCGAGTTCGACCTTTCCGGCAAGCAGCTGGAGATGACCGCGCTCTCGCCGTGGGTGGCGCAGAAGCCGCACGAGGAGCTGACGCAGTTCGACAAGCTCACCCTGGATGATCAGGGCGATAGCTACGCCATTCCGTTCGACTTTGAGCAGCGCTTTTCCTCCTTTTCCCCGGATTTCACCGTGGGCGAGGGCCACCAGCCGGACCTAGCGCAGCGTGCGCGCGACATCGCCGCGGAAGGCTATAGGCCCTACACCATCGCGGAGGATGAGCTGCCCAAGGGCGCGGATGACTTTGCCAAGAATGATCGCACGGTATTCCACTGGCGCCCGGGCCAGGCCCAAGACAAGGACGGGCATGCGCTTGCCGACGGCGCCCCTGCCGGCCGCGGCACTACCATCCCCGACGTTTCCAGCGATTCCGGCAGCGACCTGCACCGCTCTGGCGCCATGCTAGGTGATCGGGTGACCTATAGCTCCGATCACCACCCGCTGTCTTCTGATGCCGGCTCCCTCTTCTGGTCCGACCCTGCCGGCAAGGTAGGCAACGCCGAGTTCCGCACCGACAAGGGCGCGGCCGCCAATAATGTGGACACCACCAAGGGGTACACCTTCGAATCCTTCGTCAAGATTCCTGAAGACTTCAATGGTGCCGAGCATGGCTGGGGAAGCGCGCTTAGCCGCGACTCTGCCATCAATAAGTTGGTTGACGGCTCTGAGGACACGGATCCCACCGTCATGTTTGGTATCTCCAATCTCCGCGAGCTGCGCTGGTGGGCGGAGCCGAAGCAGGGAAGCGGTTCTACCGTATGGTCCCACGAGGTGCCCAAGGACGAGTGGATGCACATCGCCGTGGTCAATGATCCGGAGCGCGATAGCGTGGAGATGTTCATCAACGGCGCGCCTATCTTGCGCAATGCCGTAGGCGCCGAAGGCCTCCTCCCGCGGGACCTGCAGTGGGTCATGGGTGGCGGCTTTGACAACCAGCGCCCGCAGGATCCGTGGTACGGCTGGATCGGCGAGACCCGCCTGACCCAGGGTGTTCTGGGCAAGGACGAATGGCTAACCGCCCGTGCACACGATGACGGCAAGCCGGCCGATACCACGCAGCCTGCCACGGGAAGCTCCGCATCGAGCAGCGACGCGAGCTCCAAGCCCGCCGTTCTGGGAGCAATCCTCGGCATCGCGGGCGTGGCCGGCCTCATCGGCCTCGCCCTCCCGCAACTGAAGGCCTCGATTCCGCAAATTAACGCGCTACTGCGCAAGTATCACCTGCCAACCCTGCCTGAACTGGGCTAAAGCAAAGACCTCGGTTTCCTTATTTAGTGGAAACCGAGGTCTTATCTCGTTGTGCCCCTGGTGAGACTCGAACTCACACCAACTAACGTAATGTAAGGGTCTGACCAGGGAGTAATTTATGTTGCCACGTTCTGCGACAACGATTTGACAACGCCAATACCCAAAAATCTCACAAAACCAATACTGATAAAAACATCCAAAGTTAGAAAGGAACCCCATTGCGGCAAAAAGTAGCAAAGGACCTGACCCCTGTTAGATAGACACCTGATATCCAGCCCGGTTGGGTTGGGAAGAAAGGTAATCTACCACCATGCCTAGGTATTCCGAACACGCGGAACGCATTTCCTCGCAAACGTTTCCAAACAAAGTAACGAACGATAACATTCAGGACGCTGATAGGCATTGTGTGTGGCAGGTGCTGACAACGATCCGGGCTAACGCAGATTATGCACGAAAAATTGGCGATGCCCACGAAACAGACCATCCTGGTTCTCCTGAAGCTGGGCACATGGATCAAACAGACAATGCCATTGGTCGAGACATTGGATTGCGACACGAAGGAGATGAAGCGGGCGCCATCAATGAATGTCATGCGCAGGCTAAAAACGGTGGTCTGATCAAGATAAACTGATTGGTAAGGAATTTGTTGTGAAAGAAAGAACGATCATTCCGGGAATACTTTTTGGAATTGTCTTGGGCGTCGCAACCCTTTACGGCGGAGTGGTCCTGTCCACCTGGCTTTCAATACCGTTCGTCTTCTATGGGCTACCTCTACCTTCATTGGTGGTGTTGGGAGTATTAGCCATGTCTGTCTACATGTTGAAAAAGGGTCGGCTTAGCGACCGATCATGGCGTGCTTTTGCCTTCACATTCGCTGCGGCTTTCGTCGTATCAGCGTTCTTATGGGTGAGTACTATTTCTGGCTATGGAAACTTCGCATAGCCTATAGATGCGGGTACTGGCGACCACAGGGCTGCGTTTCGGTGAGCTGGCCGGACTCACCCCCGAGGACTTCAGTTTTAATACTCGCAGGCTGGTTGTCCGGCGTTCTGCTACTACCGTGGGTGGAAAAATCGTCGTGGGGCCACCAAAAACACGCAAAATCCGTACAGTCGCATTTTCTGATGTAGTGGCTGACGATCTTCGAGCACGGGCTGCGGCTGTGGGACCAGGGGAGTATCTTTTTCACCGCCCCGGTGATCCGTCCACTCCTATGCGTTTGCCCAGCTCTGGTAGCTGGTTCACGGAGGCTGTGGCGCGTCTACAGGCTGCTGACCCCACATTCCCGCACATCACCCCACACGGTTTGAGGCGCACCGCGGCGTCGCTGCTTATCAGTGCGGGGGCCACTGTTTTGGTGGTGAGCCGCCAGCTGGGGCACGAGGACGCGGCCATGACGCTGAACACGTATGCGGATCTTTTTGACGATGATTTGGGGTCTGTGTCTGCGAAACTGTCGGATTTGTGGGCCTGATCGCGTGACAACATCTAGTGCTCGTAATGCTCGTTATGATCGCAATGACTGCAGTTTCGTAACAAGAAAAACAACCCCCTACCAGGAAGTTCCCGGTCAGAGGGTTGTTACGAAAAGTGCCCCTGGTGAGACTCGAACTCACACTGGACGGGTTTTGAATCCGTTGCCTCTGCCAATTGGGCTACAGGGGCGCACAGTGTAAAGGCGGACTGCCTTTGACTGTGAAAATAGTAGCGCAGGCACTAGGCGAATTCCTAATTGGGTAGGGGCAGCGGGGGAATGCCCACGTCATCCACAAAATCTGCACCGGGGTGTTCGGATGTCGGCGTGCTTCTCTAGGATGGGGCAGGTGACTACTAATCAGCCTCGACTTCTGCTCATTGACGGCCACTCCATGGCATTTCGCGCCTTCTATGCCCTGCCGGTGGATAATTTCTCCACCTCAGGAGGTCAGCACACCAATGCTGTATATGGATTCTTATCGATGCTCTCTAATATCGTGGCGGAAGAGGCCCCCGACGCCATTGCGGTGGCATTCGACGTGGGGCGCAAAACCTTCCGCACCGAGATGTTTCCGGACTATAAGGCCCAGCGCGAGGCTGCACCGGAGGAATTCAAGGGTCAGGTAGACCTCATTCGCGAGGTGCTCGAGGTACTGGGAATTACCACCCTGTCCCGGGAGAATTTCGAGGCTGATGACATCCTGGCCACTCTCGCAACCGAGGCGCAGGATTATGAGACCCTGATCGTCACCGGCGACCGTGACTACCTGCAGTTGGTTAATGAGTCCACCACGGTGCTCTATCCCATGAAGGGCGTATCCACGCTCCACCGTTTTACCCCTTCCGCGGTAGAAGAGAAGTACGGTCTCACCCCCGCGCAGTACCCGGACTTTGCCGCGCTGCGTGGCGATCCTTCCGATAATTTGCCGGGCATCCCAAAGGTAGGCGAGAAGACGGCCACCAAGTGGATAGTCAAGTATGGAGACTTGGCATCCTTGGTAGAACACGCCGAGGAAATTAAGGGCGTGGTAGGCAATAACTTCCGCGAGCGCATCGAGCAGGTGCAGATGAACCGCAAGCTCACCCAGATGATTACGGACATGGACCTAGAGGTCGGTCCAAATGACTTGGCCTTTAAGGAAGCCAAGGTCGCCGACGTTGCCGCCAAGTTTGATGACCTTGAGTTTGGTACCAGCCTGCGCGATCGCGTACTCGCAGCCATTCCCAATGATGGTGCTGAGGCAGCAGAGCAGGCAGAGCAAGTCCAAGAGCTAGAGACGGTCATCGATGACGAACCCTTGTCCCAGTGGTTGCCCGGCCGCGAGCATGTTGCGGTGTATGTCCAAGGCGAGGGAAACCCGGGACAAGGCGACGCTTCTGCGATCGCTTTCGTGGACCAGGAACGCCACGGCCTGCAAGTGGAGCTGGGCGATCTTTCTGCTGAGGACGATAAGGCCCTAGCCCAGTGGTTGGCATCTGATGCGCCGAAGTATTTCCACGAGGCAAAGGCGGCCTTTCATATGCTTGCCGGTCGTGGGATAGAGCTGGCCGGCATTGCCCATGACACGGCCCTTGCTGCCTACCTGCTTCGCCCAGGTCAGCGCACTTATGCGCTTGCCGACGTCTACCAGCGCCACCTCCAAAAGACTCTCGGCGCCGCCACGGAGCAGCTGTCTCTCCTGGATGATTCCTCCCTGGTTGACCAGGCCGCGGCAATTTTGGAGCTGGCAGAACGGCTCACCGCGGAGCTACAGGAGATTGACTCTTTCGAGCTCTATACCGACCTCGAGTTGCCGCTGGTAACCATCCTGGCGCGCATGGAGGCTACCGGAATCGCCGTTGACGTTGACATTCTCGAAACGCAAAAGGATGCCTTTGTAGAGCAGGTTGCCGAACAAGAACGTGCCGCCCGCGAGCTTGCCGGCGATGACAAGCTCAACCTCAACTCGCCGAAGCAGCTGCAAACCGTGCTCTTTGAGACTTTCGAGCTGCCCAAGACCAAAAAGACGAAGACGGGCTATTCCACCGCGGCCAAGGAGATTGAACAGCTCGCGGCAAAGAACCCTCATCCCTTCTTGGATCACCTCTTGGCACACCGCGAGTACCAGAAGATGAAGACCACCCTGGAGGGCCTCATCAAAACCGTGCAGCCTGACGGCCGCATTCACACCACGTTTAACCAAACCGTGGCCTCTACCGGCCGTTTGTCGTCCACCGAACCCAACCTGCAAAACATCCCCGTGCGCACCGAAGCAGGCCGCCAGATTCGTTCTGCCTTCATCGTGGGCGATGGCTTCGATGAACTCATGACTGCGGACTACTCGCAGATTGAGATGCGTGTCATGGCGCACCTCTCCGCCGATCCAGGCCTCATCGAGGCCTATAAGGAAGGCGAAGACCTGCACAACTATGTTGGCTCCCGAGTCTTTGACGTTCCCGTTGACCAAGTGACACCCGAGCTGCGCCGCCGAGTTAAGGCAATGTCTTATGGGTTGGTATACGGACTTTCCGCTTTCGGCCTATCCCAGCAATTGGGCATTCCGGCAGGGGAAGCAAAGTCCATCATGGAAAGCTACTTTGAGCGCTTTGGCGGCGTGAAGAAGTACCTCGATGAAGTCGTGGTCCAAGCCCGCAAGGATGGCTACACGGCAACGCTCTTCGGCCGTCGCCGCTACTTGCCAGAGCTTAACTCCGATAACCGCCTAGCACGCGAGAACGCGGAGCGCGCGGCGCTTAATGCACCGATTCAGGGCACTGCCGCTGACATTATTAAGGTGGCGATGATTCGCGTAGACCGCGCACTGCAAGGGATGAAGTCCCGTGTGCTGCTTCAGGTACACGATGAATTGGTGGTCGAAGTCGCCCCCGGTGAGGCGGACGAAGTTCGAGAGATTCTCGAGCGCGAGATGGACTCAGCGATCGAGCTGAACGTGCCGCTAGAGGTCTCCGCCGGAGCCGGCAAGGATTGGGATGCCGCAGCCCACTAGCTCGGTTATATTCTCCCGCCGGGAAAAGGCGCGCTTGAGGCTCGCCTCGCAAGGCCTAACCATGAGGCGGTGGGAGAGCGCTGAGGAGACAGCCCGCGCCTTCGGCGTCATGCAAGGCCAAGACTTGCATTCGGTGCGCCGGTCACTGGCCTTGCGGGCGAAAGACCATTCAGATGCTGGAAACATTGTGCGTGGGTATCCCATGCGCAATACGCTTTTCGCGGCTTCTATCAAGGACATAGGCTGGATAACCGAACTCTGCGCGAAGGGGCGCAAGGGTGATACCGAGCTGCGAGCAGGGGTAACCAAGCTCATTGAGAATCCGCTTTCGCGCGCCGAGCTCAAGGAGCGGGCTGCAACAGCGTTGCCCGACGTACCCTTTTGGCATGTTGTGCGTGTAGCAATGGAAAGCGGTCACGCCGTCTATTCAGGAGCCGATCAGCTCATCACACCGGTGGATCTGCCGGGGCTAGAGGAGACCTTCAACGGCGATAAAGTCGCGGCGACCGCGGAGCTGATGACTCGGTACTTCCGAACGCACGGTCCCGCAACATTGCACGACTTTGCCTGGTGGGCAAAGCTCCCACAAAGACTGATACGGCCCGCAGCCGAAAACCTCGCGCCGGACATCATGCGCTGCGGCGAAGTTTCCCAGGACCTTGTGTCGGCTGAGATAGTGGAAATGGCCGAAGCGCGAAAGAAGCAATCGGTATTGCTGCTGGGAGCATTTGACGAGTACATCTTGGGTTATCAAGACCGTCTTTTTGCGATGACGAAGGAAGTCCACGAGGTACTTGTTCCTGGAAACCGCGGGGTATTTCGCCGCGCCATCGTGGTGGAAGGACAGGTCCGTGGAACGTGGAATAAGCAAACCATCGAGGACTTGGGCATGCCCGGCTATGCAATGCGGAAAGTTCAAAAGTTGTGGCGGGATGCGCACTAAGTTTTTTAGGTAGCCTTTTCTGTGCGGAAAAAGTTATGAGTGTAAGTCGAAAAGCTAAGAAGGGAATTGCCGAGCCGTGGCGTTAGAAGAGAAGACGAATAGGTGGACCCTCCGCGTCTTTGAAAGCCTTTGGGCCATTCAAGTAACCTTTCCTGCCACCGATATTGCTGACTTCGGGCTCGAACGGTATCTTGCAGAATATAGGGTGAGTGTAATCGGGTACGGAATTTTGGCGGTGTCGTATGTTGTCGCCGCCATGACCATCGCCCGCGTGGCACCCAACCCGAAGGTCAGGAGGCTAACGGCCGTAGCGGTGATGGTGGTAGCTACGGCACTAGCATTCCTCTTCCCATCTTCGTGGATGTTCGCTGTCCTGGTAGTCCTTGCGCTCCTGTATTACTTGGTGCCGCGAAAAGAAGGCGTGTCTATCTGAGATCGGCGCTCGACTAGGCAATTGGCCAGCATGTCGAACGGTGTTTGACCGAAGGCGAGGACACTCACGCTTAGGACGCCGAGTAGCAACGGCACAATAAACGGCACTCCCGTCAGTGTGAGCATAGAAAGTAACAGCCAGGAATTGCGCAAGCAGGCAGCGCGCCATCCGGGGTGGGTGGCGACGATCTCCAGCTTGAGTGACCATTTTCCTAGCGAAGTTGTCTTCGTGGCCTCGGCCCATACGCGGTAGGCGTAGAAGACTAGGGCGAGGGCCACAGCGTTGTAAATTTCCAGGGCTTGGCCGGTTAAGGGGGCGTCGGCAAGTGCATTGATTGCCCAGCGCACCACAACGATAACGGCCGCTGCCAGGAAGGCGTCGATCCACCATGCGAGGCCGCGGCGTAGGAGTAGGCCAATTCGATCCAGAAACATGCCCATAGGTTAGCGGCAATTCCGGCAGACGAAAATAATCGTGCCGGGGAAGATTTCGCCGCGCTCCGGCGACCATTGGCCCCATGTAGTGGTGAGATCCCTAGGCCATTCGGGCTCGATAATGTCCTCGATAAGAAACGGACCTTCGCCCTGTAAAGCCTGAAACCAATCCGCGATAGTGCGATGAAATTCCGCATAGGTCAGGTTGCCATCGCGGTCTTGCTCCAGATAAGCGCGATCGAAATAGCTGATATCGGCCGTCAGATTGGTGGGATCATCAGGGAATATCCAGCGCATGGGGTGGTTAGCCGAGAGAACGAACCTACCGCCAGGTTTGAGGACACGCGAGACTTCACTTAGGGCTAAATCAAGGTTGGCAAGAAAAGGGAAGGCGCCGAACGCCGAAAAGGCTACGTCGAAAGAGCCCGTGGCGTAGGGGAGTGACAGTGCATCGGCCTGGGCTAAGGGGAGTCCGGGTGCAGCGTGGTTGAGCATGCCGCGGGAAATATCGAAGCCGGTGGCGAAGTGCGCGCGCGACTGCAGCCATTGGGTACACGGGGCGGAGCCGCAGCCAATTTCGAGTACGGAGGAAGCCGAGACGTCGCCTAGCAAGTGTGCTTGGTCTTCGTGGAGCATTTCTGGGCACCAGTAAAAGGAAGAAAGGTAGTCGGGGTGCTCGGCGTGGTAATTGGCGGCGTCGCTATCCCAGTAGGCCTGGTTTGCGTGCGAGGGGGAAGTCACGGTGGGAGAAATTCCTTTGCGAAATAGTTGGTCCGTGTATTTGCCCTTTTAGCTGGACAGATGTAGTGTTGGACGGGCGTGTCTATGCCACGGGTTGTTCTAAGTCCCTGTAGGAAGGCTTTAAGCAATCACGAGGCGGGATCGAATATTCCTCTTTTTAGCTGCATTTGCGCAGCTTAGCAAGCTTTTTTCGAGAGACGCGCAGTTGTCCAATTTCGATTTCCTACATTTATTCGGAGCATTTTTTCAATATGCCATCTTCTAACACCCCGCAGGTTGCGATTAACGATATCGGAACCGCAGAGGACTTCCTCGCAGCTGTAGACGCCACCATCAAGTACTTCAACGATGGTGACATTGTCGAGGGTACCGTCGTCAAGGTTGACCACGACGAGGTACTGCTGGACATCGGATACAAGACCGAAGGCGTTATCCCTTCCCGCGAGCTGTCCATCAAGCACGACGTCAACCCGGACGAGGTTGTTGAGGTCGGCGATGAGGTTGACGCACTTGTTCTCACCAAGGAGGACAAGGAAGGTCGCCTGATCCTGTCCAAGAAGCGTGCACAGTACGAGCGCGCATGGGGCGCCATCGAGGAGCTGCAGGCCAAGGAAGAGCCTGTTACCGGTACCGTTATCGAGGTTGTCAAGGGCGGCCTCATCCTGGATATCGGCCTGCGTGGCTTCCTGCCTGCATCTCTGGTTGAGATGCGTCGCGTCCGTGACCTGGAGCCGTACATCGGCCAGGAGCTGGAAGCAAAGATCATCGAGCTGGACAAGCAGCGCAACAATGTTGTCCTGTCCCGCCGTGCATACCTCGAGCAGACCCAGTCCGAGGTTCGCTCCGAGTTCCTGCACCAGCTGCAGAAGGGCCAGGTCCGCAAGGGCGTTGTTTCCTCCATCGTCAACTTCGGCGCCTTCGTCGATCTCGGCGGTGTCGACGGCCTGGTTCACGTTTCTGAGCTGTCCTGGAAGCACATCGACCACCCATCTGAGGTTGTTACCGTTGGTGACGAGGTAACCGTTGAGGTTCTGGACGTCGATCTGGACCGCGAGCGCGTTTCCCTGTCCCTGAAGGCTACCCAGGAAGATCCGTGGCGCGTATTCGCCCGCACCCACGCTGTGGGCCAGATCGTTCCGGGCAAGGTCACCAAGCTCGTTCCGTTCGGCGCCTTCGTTCGCGTCGAGGAGGGCATCGAGGGCCTGGTTCACATTTCCGAGCTGGCTCAGCGCCACGTCGAGGTTCCGGACCAGGTTGTCACCGTTGGCCAGGAGGTTATGGTCAAGGTCATCGACATCGATCTCGAGCGTCGTCGTATCTCCCTGTCCGTTAAGCAGGCAGACGAGGACTACACCGAAGAGTTCGATCCGTCCAAGTACGGCATGGCTGACTCCTACGACGAGCAGGGCAACTACGTCTTCCCTGAGGGCTTCGACCCTGAGACCAACGAGTGGAAGGAAGGCTTCGACGAGCAGCGTCAGGCTTGGGAGGCACGCTACGCAGAGTCCGAGCGTCGCTTCAACCTGCACACCGCTCAGATCGAGCGCAACCGCGCCGCAGCCGCTGAGGCTGCTGAGTCTACAGAGTCCTCCAACTACTCCTCTGATTCCTCCGATGCAGCTCCGGCATCCGAGACTCAGGCAGAGGTTGGCGGCTCCCTGGCTTCCGACGAGCAGCTCGCTGCACTGCGCGACAAGCTCGCTGGCAACTAAAGCTTCCGCTTAGTTTCCGCTAGGCCTTAGGGCTTGGCTCACGGCCGCGCCCACTTCATCACCTAGATGGGGTGGGCGCGGCTTTTGTGATCTTTTAGACAGTTTGTGCAATCGTTTGCCGGGATGATCGTTGCCTCTAGGTGGTTGACCAGCGGACAAGCAGTGGCAAGTAGAAAAACTCCCTGGCAAGTCCACAAAACGGGCTTTTGTTCATGTGGGAATCCTCTTATACTCAAACCTGACGTTATAGCCAGTGCAGTACTGGTTATAAGTGGTATTTGAACTGAGGAGTAAGAAGTGGCATCTATTAAGGACACTTCCACCCACATCGTTGAAAGTATCGGCGGCGCCGACAACATCACGTCGCTGACGCACTGCGCAACGCGCCTGCGCTTCCAACTTGCCGATGCGGGGAAAGTTGACCAAGAAAAGCTCGATAGCGACCCAGCGGTGCTTGGTACCGTGCCCCAGGGTGCTCACGGCTACCAGGTAGTCATGGGCGGCGGCGTCGCTGACTATTACAACGAGATCATCAAGCAGCCCGGTGTGCATGCTTCCGGCGATAAAGAAGCGTCCTCCAAGAAGGAGTATGACGGTGTTCGCGGTAAGTATGACTGGGTAGATTACTGCTTCGAGTTCCTTTCTGATACTTTCCGCCCGGTCCTGTGGGCATTGCTCGGCGCTTCGCTGATTATCATGCTGCTCATCCTGGCGGACACGGCGCACATCCAGGATTTCCGCGCACCGCTGGAGGAGCAACCAGAAGGCTTCCGTCTGGCTCATGCCATGTTCCAGTCGGTCTTCTATTTCTTGCCCGTAATGGTCGGTGCGACCGCGGCCCAAAAGCTGGGCGCGAATATGTGGGTCTCCGCGGCTATTCCCGCGGCACTTTTGACCCCCGAATTTATGTCGCTGGGTGAGCAAGGCGATACCGTCAACGTGTTTGGCCTGCCGTTGGTCATCAACTCCTACGGCTCCCAGGTATTCCCGCCTATTTTGGCTGCAATCGGCCTGTACTGGGTGGAAAAGGGGCTAAAGAAGATCATTCCGAGCGCAGTTCATATGGTCTTCGTGCCGTTCTTCTCCTTGCTCATTATGATTCCGGCAACGGCCTTCCTGCTCGGCCCGTTCGGCATTGGCGTAGGCTATGGCATTTCCTGGGTCCTGTACCAAATCAATGGTTTCTCGCCGTTCATCTTGGCTATTGTCATTCCGCTGCTGTACCCGTTCCTCGTTCCGATGGGCCTGCACTGGCCGCTGAATGTCATCATGATTCAGAACATCGCGACCTACGGCTACGACTTCATTCAGGGTCCGATGGGCGCGTGGAACTTCGCCTGCTTCGGCGTTGTGGGCGCGGTCATGGTTATCTCCTTCAGGGAAAAGAACAATGCCATGCGCCAGGTTTCTATCGGTGCCTTCGCAGCGGGCATCCTCGGTGGCGTGTCTGAGCCTTCCCTCTATGGCATCTTGTTGCGCTTCCGCCGCAGCTACTACCGGTTGCTGCCAGGTTGTGCGGTAGGCGGCGCAATCATCGGTATCTTCGATGTCCGCGCTGAGGCCTTCGTCTTTACCTCTGCGTTGACCACCGGCGCTATGACGCCGCAGCTGGGCTACGTCCTTGGTATTACGGCTGCATTCCTTACCTCTTTCTTCCTGACCCTGTTCTTCGGCTACCGCACAGCAGAAGAAAAGCAGGCAGACTTGGAGCGCATCGCCCGCGAACAGGGCGAATCCGTGGATGACGTAGCTGCTCGTTCGGAGTTCAAGTCCACCAAGGCCGGGAAGGGAGAGCCCTCGAATGCGGGTGGCGCCGTTGCTGCCAGCGCTGCGGGCACTGCTGCTACTGGTGTTGCCGCCAAGCAGGCTGGCAAGGCCGACATCGTGTTAGATTCCCCCCTGGAGGGCGAGGCAGTTGACCTTTCGGAAGTCCCAGATCCTATCTTCGCAGGTGCAAAGCTGGGGCCTGGCATGGCAGTGCAGCCAACTGGCAATACCGTCTATGCGCCTGCCGACGGCAAGGTGCTCACCGTGCAAAAGTCCGGACATGCGGTAGGCCTTAGCCTCGACAACGGCGTGCAACTGCTCATCCACGTAGGTCTCGACACCGTAGAGCTGGGAGGCGAAGGCTTCGAAGTTCACGTGGAAAAGAAGCAACGCATTTCCGCGGGCGATAAGTTGATTAGCTTTGACCCGGATTTCATCCGTTCCAAGGGCTATAACCTGATTACTCCGGTTGTGGTTACTAACGCCACCAAGTTCGGCGCGGTCTCCGGTGAAGCCGGCCCGGTTACCCCGAGTGATGACTTGCTCCGCATTCCGCCGAAGCCGGAGGAAGCAGCGGAATAAAGGATTGCTGACACTTATAATCGACAGAGGGGCCCACACCGTTTCATATGGTGGGGCTCCTTTTGGCGTAGGGTGGCTGCCATGAAACTCATTGGGCTTACAGGTGGTATTGGCAGTGGTAAGTCAACAGTCGCGAGGATCTGCCGTGAACGAGGGTGGCGCGTGGTAGACGCCGATGGCATTGCGCGCGACGTCGTCAAGCCTGGCAAGCCAGCTCTATCGGAGCTGGCGGCAGCATTCGGAGAAGACATTATACTGGCGGACGGCAGCCTCAACCGCAAAGAGTTAGCGAAGCGAGCCTTTGCGGACAAGGAACACACTGAGTTGCTGAACTCCATTACCCATCCACGCATCCAAGAGGAAACGCAGCGTCAGTTCGCGGAGGCACGTGAAGAAGGCTATGACTTTGCCGCTTACGATATGCCGCTTTTGGTGGATAACGGCTTAGACAAGGATATGGACTACGTCATCGTGGTCGACGTGGCCGTTGAAGAGCGCGTCCGCCGCCTCATTGCTTCACGCGGGCTGGAAGAGGACGATGCGCGCCGTCGCATAGCAGCGCAGGTACCTGATGAGGTGAGACTAGCCGCAGCCACGCACGTCATTGACAACAACGGCACGCTGGAGCAGCTGCGCGCGCGAGCGGCCGAGGTCATGAACCGTATAGAAGCGGAGTCATAGACGCGGGGTCACCCAAACTTTAACCGTTGGGTGGTTAGAGTTTACGCAGTTTCGAAGTTGCGTTAACTTTCGCGTCTTAAGCTACTCGCCGTGGGAACGTGGGATACTGGGCCTTTTGACAATCACGCGGCGCGAGAACTGCTCGCTAGCTTGCGTGATGGCTCTTTCGATCTCAAGGCCTTTCAGAAGTCATGCGCCGAAGAGCCCATGGACTCCGATGACGCAGAAACCATGATCGCACTGGGCGCCTTGTTGAAGCTGAAAGCTGATGCGCTGCCGGAAGGAATCCACCGCGAGGATCTTGCGCCCCTGTATACGCCGCAGTCTAAAGCATGGCTGCGCCGTCGCATCAATAGTGCGATGCGCCCAGAGACGTCTTCTGTTTATGCGCTGTGGGAGACCACCGGCGAGCTGGAAGAGTGGCTGCGCACCGCGCAGGACTCCTTGCCGTGAACATAGCTAGCCGTGCCATATAAGCAGTAGAGTAGTGGGCATGGCTTTTGCTGCTGAACATCCTCTTATTCCAAATTCCGAGCACCGCGTCGTCAGCGAGGTCGAGCGCACCCCAGGCGAGTTTCAGGTTGTCTCTGAATACGAACCGGCCGGCGACCAGCCCGCTGCTATTGAAGAGCTCAATGAGCGCCTCAACCGCGATGAGCGCGATGTAGTACTCATGGGTGCTACCGGTACAGGTAAGTCCGCCACAGCTGCGTGGTTGATCGAAAAGCAGCAGCGACCCACGCTGGTGATGGCACCAAATAAGACCCTGGCAGCGCAGCTAGCGAACGAGCTGCGCCAACTTTTGCCGCATAACGCGGTGGAGTACTTCGTTTCTTATTATGACTACTACCAGCCAGAGGCTTATATTGCGCAGACGGATACCTATATTGAGAAGGATTCGTCCATCAACGAGGACGTAGAGCGCCTGCGCCACTCGGCCACCTCGGCTCTGCTGTCCCGCCGGGACGTGGTGGTTGTGTCCTCCGTGTCCTGCATTTATGGCTTGGGTACACCGCAGTCCTATTTGGATCGCTCGGTCATTATTTCCGTGGACGAGGAGCTAGACCGGGACCGCTTCCTCCGTTTGCTGGTGGATATCCAATACGAACGCAACGACGTGGGATTTACCCGCGGTACATTCCGTGCCAAGGGCGACACGGTCGATATCATTCCGGCTTATGAGGAACGTGCGGTGCGCATTGAATTCTTCGGCGATGATATTGATTCTCTCTACTACATTCACCCCGTCACTGGCGATGTCATCGAGGAAGTAGACGAGGTGCGTATCTTCCCCGCGACCCACTACGTGGCAGGACCCGAACGCATGGAAAAAGCTGTGGCTGCCATCAAGGAGGAATTGGCCGAGCGCCTGGAAGATCTGGAAAACCGCGGCAAGTTGCTCGAGGCACAACGACTTCGCATGCGCACCGAATACGATCTAGAAATGATCGAGCAGGTAGGTTTTTGCTCCGGCATCGAGAACTACTCCCGCCACGTCGATGGCCGTCCGGCCGGCTCCGCTCCGGCAACGCTGCTGGACTACTTCCCAGAGGATTTTCTCACCATCATTGACGAGTCCCACGTCACGGTCCCACAGATCGGCGGCATGTTCGAGGGCGATATGTCCCGCAAGCGCAACCTGGTGGAGTTCGGTTTCCGGCTGCCCTCCGCAGTGGATAACCGCCCGCTGACCTTCGATGAGTTTGAACAACGCGTGGGACAAACCGTCTACATGTCCGCCACCCCTGGCGACTTTGAACTAACGTCCTCGGACGGTGAGTACGTGGAGCAGGTTATTCGCCCGACTGGTCTGGTGGATCCGAAGGTTACCGTCAAACCCACTAAGGGCCAGATTGATGACCTTATTGATGAGGTACGCACCCGCATTTCGCAGCAAGAGCGAGTGCTGGTGACGACGCTGACTAAGCGCATGGCAGAAGACCTCACCGATTACCTGCTGGAGCAGGGGATTAAGGTGCGCTACTTGCACTCGGATATCGATACCTTGCAGCGCGTCGAGCTTTTGCGGCAATTGCGCCTTGGCGAGTTTGATGTGCTGGTGGGCATTAACCTCCTGCGTGAGGGACTTGACCTCCCCGAGGTATCGCTCGTTGCCATCTTGGATGCGGACAAGGAAGGTTTCTTGCGCTCTACCACCTCGCTCATCCAGACCATCGGCCGTGCTGCCCGTAACGTCTCTGGCGAGGTGATTATGTATGCCGATAAAATCACCGATTCGATGCAAGAGGCAATCGAGGAGACGGAGCGACGCCGCGAAAAGCAGATAGCTTATAACAAGGAACACGGCATCGATCCGCAGCCTTTGCGGAAGAAGATTGCCGATATCCTTGACCAAGTCTATGAAGACGGCGGGGAAGAGGAGGCCAACTCCGACCCCTCTGCAGTGGTGGAGAAGCGGGATATTTCCAGCATGGCTACCGATGAGGTGCAGGCGCTTATCGACGACCTCTCGGCCCAAATGGGTGCCGCCGCGCGCGAGCTCAAATTTGAACTGGCTGGTCGTCTGCGCGATGAGATTGCTGATCTAAAGAAGGAATTGCGTGGATTGAAGGAAGCGGGAATTTAGTTTTCTCCCCCTGAAAGTGATGATTGGCTCCGTGGGTACTTTTCTAAAGGGCTGCGCTAGTTATACTGAATAAGTGCCAGAAGCGCCGTTTAGTTGTCACTGTGAAATAGTTCAACTGCAAGGAGAATAATGCTTACTTATAAAAACATTGCCGTCGGCACCGATGGCTCTGAAACCTCCCTGCGCGCGGTCCGCGCTGCGGCGTCCATGGCACGGGCGTACGACGCTAAGCTGATTATTATCTCAGCTTTTTATAACCACGCTGGATCCATGCTTGGTGCTCCGAGGGGCGACGAAGCCGGTCTGCCCGTTGTAAGTGAGGACATGGCCGGTACCTACCTAACCAATGCCACCCGTATCGCCGAGTCGGAGGGTGCGGAACACATTGAAATCGTAGGGAAATCTGGAGACCCAGTAAAAGCCTTGTTGGAAGTAGGTCAGGACTATGACGTGGACCTGTTCGTGGTGGGAAACCGCGGCGTGAATTCCGTTCGTGGTCGAGTCTTTGGTTCTGTCCCAACGGAACTAACCCACAAGTCAAAGGTAGACGTCGTCGTAGTTAATACCAGCGAGAAACGTTAATCTTTTTTCGTTGTTACACTGGCAGTAATGCCTCTGTAGGCTAAATAAACACTCCGGGTACACACCCACAAAGAAAGGTCATCATGAGCGACTACAACTCGATCGTTGTCGGTACTGACGGTTCTAAGTCTTCTCTCCTCGCTGTAGAGCGAGCAGCTAAGATCGCCGCCGCATTCGATTCCAATCTGATTATTGGTTGTGCTTACTACGAAAACCAGGAGCAGGCTTCCAAGACCCTGCGCCAGGATTCCGTAACCATTTTGGGCGATGAGAAGGCGGAGGCAAACCTCAAGGATGCTAAGGCACACGCTGAGAAGTTCGGCGCTTCCAAGGTCGAAACCGCTGTTCGCCCGGGCACCCCAGTGCAGGCCCTGATGTCCATCGTCAACGACAACGATGCTGACCTGCTTATCGTGGGCAACCGCGGCATCAACTCCCTGACCGGTCGCCTGCTGGGCTCCGTGCCGGCAGACGTTGCTCGCCAGTCTGACTGCGATGTAATGATCGTTCACACCGTCAGCTAACTGCGGTGATTAAAACCCGCCTTGGTCTTGTTGGAAGGCCAAGGCGGGTTTCGTCGTTAAGTGCTGTTTACTCCGCTGGGTGTGCAGCGTTGAATGCAGCGGCAATGGCGTCGCCGTTCGCGCCCTGAATCAAAGGGATAGAGAAGTGGCCCTCCTCATTTGCATCGGCCAAAGGGCTCAGGGAGCCGTGAGAGAGCAACTGCTCTTGCGGGCTCAGATTGCGGATGAGCACAGAGTGGATCCGGTCCGGATGCTCGTTAGCCACATCGCCGTAGGTGAGCGGATCATGCTGTCCGTCATCGCCAATGAGAATCCATTGCATATCCGGGTAGGCAATGAGTAGATTGCGCAGTTGAACACGCTTGTGCTCCTGCCCGCTGCGGAAAAGTCCCGTTTCCGTTGGGCCCCAGTCCGTCAGCAGCATGGGACCCGCGGGGAAACCATGGTGAGACAGGAATTTCTTCAGCGAGCCAAAGGTATTCCAAGCGCCCGTAGATAGATAAAACACTGGGGCTTGGGGGAAGCGTTGCTGTAGCTGAGCATAGAATTCAGCCATTCCGGGAACGGCCTGTCGCTTACTAGGGCGCTTGGCCCAGGAATTCCACGCCGCGGTGAGCGCACGCGGCAGCCACGTGACAAGCACCGTGTCATCGATATCGCTAATGATGCCGATCTTGGCCGCCGGATCAACGATAAGTAGCTGGACCTCCACGGCATTCGCGTTTGCGGCCTCAATCGTTGCCGTATGCCACCCGGGCTCTAATTCGTGGTCATGGACTAGTAAGTCAATGTATCCGTTTCGATCGGTGGTGCCGGTGACAGTCTTTTCCCCGATAGTTACCGAAACGTCGTGGTGCCCTACTTGAATGGTAAGAAACTGCTGGTAGCCGCGCTCACCCCACGTATCTTTCTTGCCTTCATCGGGATCGTGCATGAGTACGCGGCCGAAGATCCTCACCTGTTCGGTGGTGCCATATCCTGTATATCCCACAATCAGGGGCCGCCATCCACGCCGTTGGGAGCGCTTCAAAGTAATGGAGTTAAGTGAGCTTTCAGCTTTGCGCATGATGTCAGATAAGGCCATGGCATAAAGCTTACGGGAGCCTAAAGAACTTCGCCGCAGTCACCAACGAGCGTGAGCGACTGAGTGGCACGAGTGATGCAGACATAGAGGTTCTGCAATCCCTGTGGGGAGGCATCTACGATGCGCTGCGGATCGAGCACGACCACGTGGTCAAACTCGAGGCCCTTGTAGCGCTCCGCCGTGGCGGCGTCAATAACCGCTGTGAGCCTGCCGTCCTCTTCGCTGTGTACACCAGGGGTGTAGTTGCCTTGCTCAAGCCGACGCACCTGCACCCCATCACGGATGGCTGTCGCCGGAATGGCTTCAGGGTTAATCATTTCCAACAGTCCATTGGCCAAATCCGTGATGGGCTGCGGGGTGCGATAGTTGACGGTTAAGAAGTGGTGACGGAAGCGCTGGGCTACGAAGGGCTCGAGGGCCTCGCCCCAGTCATCAACACCTGCCGGGGAACCAGTCTGGGAGGTATCACCCACCAAAGTCATCCACCGGGAAGGGCAGCGCCGGAAGAGCATTCGCCACTCCATAGGTGTTAACTCCTGGGCCTCGTCCACGATGATGTGACCATAAGCCCACGTATGGTCTTCGCGGGCGCGTTGGGCAGTGGTGCGTTTATCGCGTACCTCCTGGCGGTGCGCCAAGGTCTCGGCGTCGATGACATCGTGGGCAGAGAGGATTTCTGCTTCAAACATGTCATCGTCATTATCTGTGGACTCGGAGGAGGACAAGATATCCAATGCGTCTTCCGCATCAGCCACTTGGTCGCGCCACGCCGCATCATCGGCTGCCTTCTTTTCTTCAGGGTTGGGTAGGCCGATGAGGACGGCAAGCTCGTCTAGCAAGGCCGCATCCGAACCCGTCCATGCTCGCCCCTCTGCGCGGTAGAGCGCTTCTTGGGTTTCCTCGTCATATCCGTGGGCGGCAGAAGCGATACGCTCGCGTGAGGAGACTAGAGCAGCAAGTACATCGGTGGGGTGTAGTTCGGGCCAAAACTCATCGATCAAGGCAGTAACGGCCGCGTCCTCAGCAAGGTCATCGTGGAATTGATCGATATCAGCGCGCGAAAGAAGATTCTTTCCGCCAAGCGGATCTGCACCTACCTTTTCTGCCATTTGCTGGGCAAGGTCTTCTACTAAATGCTCAATGAAGGCACCGCGAGCCTCATTGTGCGGCTTGCGCGAGCGGCGTGCACGTGTCCGGGCGCTTTTCACCATTTTTGGGGTGACGCTTAAGGTAAGGCCGTCGACTGCTAGTTCGCGGGGGGCGTCGGGAAGCAGCTGGTAGTCCTTGACCGCGGTGGAGAGGATTTCCACCATGGCGTCGCTGCCCTTGATTTCCCGAGCCACGAGGTCTTCTTTGTGTTCCGGTTCGATTCCAGGGAAGAGTCCGCCGATGGTGGAGAGCACCACGCCGGTCTCGCCCAGTTCTGGGAGCACGCGCGAAATATAGTCCAAGAAGCTGCTATTGGGGCCAACGATGAGTACACCGGTGGTAGAAAGCAGCTCGCGGTGGGTATAGAGCAGATAGGCAACGCGGTGCAGCGCAACTGCGGTCTTGCCGGTGCCGGGGCCGCCTTCTACCACCATTACGCCGCGGGTGTTATCGCGGATAATCTCGTCCTGCTCCCGCTGAATGGTCTCCACAATGGAAGCCATGTGACCCGTGCGGGCTCGCTGCATAGCGTGGTAGAGAGCGGATTCGCTCGCTACGCCGGCCTCTTCTTCACGCACGCCGGGGCCGGAGAGGACCTCATCATGAATGCCCGTGACGGTGCGCCCCTTGGTGCGGATTTGGCGGCGGGTGTGCACGCCTTCTGGCTGGGCGGTGGTAGCGAGATAGAAGGGCCGTGCCATGGGGGCACGCCAGTCAAGCAGTAGCGTGCGATAGTCATCTTCACGCGCATCGAGTCCCATGCGGCCGATGTAGCGGCGATCTAGGCCTTCCGGGGTGGGATTGTCACCTGGGGCATCGATGTCGATGCGGCCAAAGACCAAACCCATCTGTGCCACATTGAGACGATCCAGCTTGGCTTGGAGCCCGTGGTATTCCGTTTCGCGGCGCACCAAGGCATCCGCGTCCGGGGTGGAGGGATCTACGTCCGCCTGCACCTCATTGAGCCGTTCATTTGCCGCGGCCACCTCATCGTCGAGGCGGGAGAAAAGGCCGTCCACATAATCTTGCTCCGTTGCGATGGCTTCGCGCTCCGAGGAACCTGCGGCCGCCGCGTGCTTATTGGATGCTGAGTTCACGTGACTCCTTGGTGTTTGGACGTTGATGGGGTGGAAGGTACCGGGCACGCTGTCCGGCGAGGGGGAGAGATGAGTTTAGACCCTGCTGTGACAAAGAACAACGGCCCAGCATAAGGCTGGGCCGTTGAGTCATCGCCGAGATGCTCGGCTGAAGAAGATGTGGCTACTTAGAGCGCTTTTCCAGCTTCTTGATAGCTGCCTCGATCTTCTTATTTGCCTCCTGCTGCAGCTTGTCAGCGTGCTTGGAAGCCTTCTTGTTTGCGCGCTTGGACTTGGCGCCATCCAGCTTGGCGACGGCCTTGTCGGCACGTGCCTGAGCCTTGGTAGCTGCCTTCACAGCACGGGTACGGGCGATGTCGCGATTAGCCTGTGCGGTCTCGAGCCAGTCACCCTTATTGTCTTCAACGTAAGTCTTGGCGTTGTCGACCGAGTCCTCGATGAAGGACTTGGCGTTGCCCAGCAAGCCGCGGCCAGACTCCTGCCAATCGTCCTTGTTGTCCTCTACGTAGGTCTTCGCATCGTCAACATAGGACTTGGCGGTATCCAGCAGACCGCGGCCGGTGGACTGCCAGTCATCCTTGTTGTCGTCTACATAAGCCTGTGCCTTGGCAGAGGTCTCGTTGATCCAGTCGCCGGCCTTGGAAGACAGCTCGTTAGCACGGGCAGAGAGCTCTTCGCGTTTCTGCTCGGATTCAGATTTAGTAGGCAGCGCCTGCTGAATCTTCTTATTCGTGCGCTTGCCGGCCTTCTGTGCGCGCCAACGCAGGGAAGGCTTGCCCTCGGTGTCCTGGGTAGCGATAAATAGGGCGCCGAGCAAAGCGGTGTTGGTAACGAATCCGTTGCGGCGGGATTCCTTGTCTTCCTTGTTGTCTGCTGCCCAGAAGTTATTCTTGCCAATCAGGTTAGGCAGGGTTGCGGCGGCCAGTACCGCAGCGGAAGTGCGCGGTGCCTTGCCCAGAGCCAAGGTGGAGCCGGCGCCTACCTTAGCGCCGCCAATGGCGCGGGTAACTAGTTCTGGGTCATTGGGGATGTAGCCCTGGTACTCAGAAGGAACGGCCTTGCGCACGGTCTTGAGGAAACCCTCGGTCTCCTTGACATGCTCGGACGCGTTGCGCAGGTTGTCTACGCCTTCCCATACAAATACGGATGCCAGCATGGGGCGGGCAAGCTTGCGAATCATAGTCCTTAAAGCTCCTTAGCTCGTTGTTCTAGACCTATCGTGTGCTAGACCATTGTACGCGGAAAACCGCCTTTGGATCACCAGCGGCGTTCCCACCAGTCACCAAGCTTGGGTCGCTCCTCGCCCAAGGTCGTGGACTTGCCGTGTCCCGGGCGCACGATCGTATTGTCGGGGAACTCATCAAAGATGCGCGCGGTGACGTCCTTATATAGACGGACGAAGTCTCCCTCAGAGGTAGTCTTGCCCAGGCCACCGGGGAAGAGGGAATCGCCTACGAAGAGATTGGTGACGCCATCGATGCTTGCAACTAGGGCTGCACCGCCGGGGGTGTGGCCGCGCAAGATGATGACTGGCAGCTGAAGACCCGCGAACTCGATGGAATCGCCCTTGCGCAGCTCCACGTCTACCTCAGCCGGGATGGCGGGGGAATCAAGGAAGGAGGCGTAGTGAGTAGCACCCGTTTCGGACAAAATCTCCTCGAGTGCGCGCACGTGGTCCCAGTGGCGGTGGGTCGTGAGCACCGCGGTAATTTTCACTCCGGCCTTGCGGGCCATGTCGAGGATTGCGGGCGCGTCATCGGCGGCGTCGACAAGCAAGCCCTCTTCGCCCGCCTGAAGGAGGTAGCAGTTATTGTCCATCTCGGACACGGAAATCTGATGTAGCTGAAGCTCGTTAGTCATGTGTCCCAGCCTACGGGTACATTCGAGGGAAGATTGCAATCCCTAGTACTGGAGGTCTGAGCACAGTGGCTGATCGTTTGGTGGTGCGCGGTGCCCGCGAGCACAACCTCAAGGGCGTGGATATCGATATCCCCCGCGATAAAATGGTTGTTTTTACCGGCCTATCCGGCTCCGGTAAATCTTCGCTGGCCTTTGACACCATCTTCGCTGAAGGCCAGCGCCGCTACGTGGAATCCTTGAGTTCTTATGCCCGCATGTTTTTAGGGCAGATGGATAAGCCCAACGTGGAATTTATTGATGGCCTGTCACCCGCGGTGTCCATTGATCAAAAATCCACCAACCATAATCCACGCTCCACGGTGGGCACGATCACGGAGATCTACGACTACCTGCGCTTGCTATTTTCCCGTGCTGGTACGCCGCACTGCCCAAAGTGCGATGCGGTAATTGAGCGCCAAACGCCGCAGCAGATCGTGGATGCGGTGCTGGAACTAGAAGAAAAGCTGAAGTTCCAGGTGCTTGCACCGGTAGTGCGCAAGCGCAAGGGCGAGTTTGTGGATCTTTTTCAGGATCTTTCGGCGCAGGGTTATTCCCGCGTGCGAGTGGATGGAGAGACCCATCAGCTCAGTGATCCTCCCAAGCTAAAGAAGCAGATCAAGCACAATATTGAGGTAGTGGTTGACCGCCTGCAGGTGAAGGCCTCGCAGAAGCAACGCTTAACGGATTCGGTGGAAACGGCCCTGCGCTTGGCCGATGGTCTGGTCACCATCGAGTTCGTAGATAGGGAAGAGCTCACCCACACGTACTCGGAAAAGGCCGCCTGCCCCAATGGCCACACCTTGACCATTGAAGAGTATGAGCCCCGTGCCTTTTCCTTCAATGCTCCGTTTGGTTCTTGCCCGGTGTGTGATGGTTTGGGTACCAAGCTGGAAGTCGATGTTGACCTGCTTATTCCGGATCCGGATGCCCCGGCGGTTGATGCGATTCAGCCGTGGCACTCCTCTCCCAACTCCCGCTACTTTGTCAAACTAGTGGAGGGTCTGGGCAAGGCAATGGGCTTTGACCCTAAGACGCCAGTGAGCGAATTGACCAAGGAGCAGCGCCATGCGCTCATCTATGGCACGGACGAGGAGGTGCAGGTTCGGTACAAGAACCGCTACGGGCGCCAGCGCAATTGGACCGCGCCGTTTGAGGGCGCGACCGGTTTCATTCACCGCAAACTGGAAACGACCGATTCTCAGTCCCAAAAGGATCGCCTGCTGCAGTACACCCGCCGCGTGCCGTGCAGCACCTGTAAAGGCACGCGCTTGAAGCCGGAGATCTTGGCTGTCCGCTTGGCCTCTACTACTCACGGTGAGCAGTCCATTGCGGGGCTGTGTGCGCTTTCGATCGAAGATGCCTCTGAATTCCTGGACTCTTTGGTGCTGGGGCACCGCGAGGAAATCATTGCCGGTGCGGTACTCAAGGAAACCCAGGCTCGGTTGCGCTTCCTTCTGGACGTCGGTCTGAATTACCTGACCTTGGATCGCGGTGCGTCCACGCTTTCGGGCGGCGAGGCACAACGCATCCGTTTGGCCACGCAGATTGGTTCCGGTTTGGCCGGCGTACTTTATGTGCTCGATGAGCCTTCCATTGGTTTGCACCAACGCGATAACCAGCGCCTTATTAAGACCCTGCAGCGTTTGCGCGATATTGGCAATACCCTCATCGTGGTCGAACATGACGAAGACACCATCCGAGAGTCCGATTGGCTTGTCGATGTGGGCCCGCGTGCCGGTGAATATGGTGGCGAGGTGGTCTATCAAGGCGAACCGGCGGGAATTGAAAAGGTAGAGGAGTCCCTGACTGGCCAGTACCTTTCTGGCAAGAAGGTGCTCGCTGTCCCGGATCACCGCCGCGAGATCGACAAGGACCGCACCCTGAAAGTGGTGGGTGCACGCGAGAATAACCTGAAGGGCATTAACGTCGAAATCCCGCTGGGAGTGTTGGCATGCATTACCGGTGTTTCTGGTTCTGGTAAGTCCACCGTGGTTAATGAGATTTTGGCCAAGACCTTGGCCAATAAGCTCAACCGCGCCCGCCAGGTCCCCGGCCGGGCCAAGCGCGTCGAGGGCGTGGAGCACTTGGATAAGTTGGTCCAGGTTGACCAGAGCCCGATTGGCCGCACTCCGCGTTCCAACCCAGCGACCTACACGGGCGTCTTTGACAAGATCCGAAGCCTTTTTGCCGAAACCCAGGAGGCCAAGGTTCGTGGCTACAAGGCTGGCCGCTTCTCCTTCAACGTCAAGGGTGGGCGCTGCGAGGCATGCCAAGGCGATGGCACCATCAAGATCGAGATGAACTTCCTGCCGGACGTGTATGTTCCGTGTGAGGTGTGTGAGGGCGCTCGCTATAACCGCGAGACCCTGGAAGTGCACTACAAGGGAAAGAACATCGCCGAGGTTCTTGACATGCCCATTTCTGAGGCAGCGGACTTCTTCGAGCCCATCAACTCGATTCACCGCTACCTTGCCACGCTTGTCGACGTCGGCTTGGGCTACGTCCGTCTCGGACAAGCCGCTACCACGCTGTCTGGCGGTGAGGCCCAACGCGTTAAGCTCGCCTCGGAACTGCAAAAGCGCACCAACGGTAGGACCATCTACATCTTGGACGAGCCGACCACCGGTCTGCACTTTGAAGACATCCGCAAGCTGATGTTGGTCATCCAGGGCCTCGTAGACAAGGGAAATTCGGTGCTCGTCATCGAGCACAACCTCGATGTCATCAAGGCTGCGGACTGGATCGTGGATATGGGACCGGAAGGCGGTGCCGGCGGTGGCACCGTTGTCGCGCAGGGCACCCCGGAAGATGTCGCGCAGGTGGAGGGCTCCTATACCGGTAGCTACCTAAAGGACATGTTGAAGTAGGGACACTGTGAATAGTTACCGCCTCGGCGCCAGCCTGTTGGCAGCGCTCGCTCTGTTTACGGTGAGCGCTTGCTCTGGTGATCCTGAGTCCGAGAACGTCTCAGCACCCGCGACGTCCTCTCCAGCGCCCGACCCAGACTTAGTGCGCTCTCAGCTTGATCGTGCAGTAGACAAGACTGCAAAGAAATACCACGCCAAGGTTGGGGTTGCTATTTCGGCTGGCGATGACACTATTGCTGTGGGCGATAAGGGTAAGGGTCCCGTCTGGTCCACGGTAAAGGTCCCTATCGCCATCGCCGCACTGAAAGACGGCGCGAATAAGAGTTTGGTCGACCTGGCAATCAAGGAATCCGATAACGATGCCGCCTACGCCCTATGGTCGCAGGTGAAATGGCGCGAAGGCTCCGCCAATAAGGCAGTAGAGGAATTGCTCGAAGACTATGGATCACACGCGGATATCCATGACACCGCTTTTGGCTATTCCACGTGGTCATTGAAAGACCAAGCAGTCTTCGGTGCTGAATTGCCTTGCATTGAGGAGGCGGACTACGTCCACAAGGTGCTCAAAGACATTGTGTCCTGGCAGAAAATTGGCCTGTCGAAAGAGAAGCGAACCCGCGCCAAGAGTGGCTGGGGCTTGGACGAGGACGACAATGAGTACACCTACCGCCAATTTGGTGTTCATGAGGTGGCCGGAAAGCGCGTCGGCGTCGCGTTATCTGTGGTTACCGATGGCGAGGACTATGCCAAAGCCGAGCCAGCGGTAAAGTATCTCGCCCATGAGTTAGTGGACATTGTCGATAAAGGCGTAGAGAAGGGCAATATCAAACCAGCTGTCCAATGCAAGGACAGCTAGGCGAGTTGCGATTTGGTGGAAAGGGTAGAAGCTGCTATCCTCAAAGCCACTACCGCCCATGATGCCTTTTCGAGGTTCGTGGGTCACAAGCGGAGTCTCTCCCACCCGATGCCGCGAACACCGTTCGTAGGATAAAGGTAAAGGTAACCAAGCACTCGTGCTTGGCACTGTGAGAACTCCCGGCTGTCTTTGGCAGACCGGGTTTGATTCGTTTGTGGTCCCGGTAGGTGAACTACTTACTCATACACCCCCTAATCGAGGAGAACCACAATCAGCGCTGAAGCTCGCATCAATGAGCGTATCCGAGTACCCGAGGTCCGTTTGGTAGGCCCCGGTGGTGAACAGGTGGGCATCGTCCGTACCGATGATGCTCGCAAGCTTGCATACGAGGCTGACCTTGACTTGGTTGAGGTAGCCCCGAAGGCAAAGCCCCCAGTGGCCAAGATCATGGACTACGGCAAGTTCAAGTACGAGCAGGCTCAGAAGGCTCGCGAAGCCCGTAAGAACCAGCAGCAGACCGTGGTTAAGGAACAGAAGTTCCGCCCGAAGATCGATGATCACGATTATGAGACCAAGAAGGGTAACGTAGTTCGCTTCCTCGAGAAGGGATCCAAGGTCAAGGTGACCATCATGTTCCGTGGTCGTGAGCAATCGCGTCCGGAGCTGGGTTTCCGCCTCTTGGAGCGTTTGGCTGATGACGTCGCTGAAGTTGGCGTTGTTGAGTCCCGCCCCAAGCAGGATGGTCGCAATATGACCATGGTCTTGGGTCCGGTTCGCAAGGGCAAGAAGTAGACCAGATTCCACGTAGGATTTAAGGACTTAATACTCATGAAGCAGAAGACCCACAAGGGCACCGCAAAGCGTATCAAGGTGACCGGTTCCGGCAAGCTGCGCCGTGAGCAGGCTGGCCGCCGCCACCTGCTGGAGGGCAAGCCGTCCAAGCGTACCCGCCGTCTGAAGGGCACCGAGGCAGTCGCACAGCCTGACACCAAGCGCGTCAAGCGCCTGCTCGGCCGCGCATAATAGCGCCGAATCAACCCACATCCGCCATCACAATTTGAATTAAGGAAGTATCACTGTGGCACGAGTAAAGCGCTCAGTTAACGCAAAGAAGAAGCGTCGCGCGATTCTGAAGTCCGCTAAGGGCTACCGCGGCCAGCGTTCCCGCCTGTACCGTAAGGCGAAGGAGCAGTGGCTGCACTCCATGACTTACGCTTACCGCGATCGTCGCGCTCGTAAGTCTGAGTTCCGTAAGCTGTGGATCCAGCGCATCAACGCTGCTGCCCGCATGAACGACATCACCTACAACCGTCTCATCCACGGCCTGCGCCTGGCTGAGATCGAGGTTGACCGCAAGATTCTGGCTGAGCTTGCTGTCAATGACTTCGAGGCATTCTCCGCACTGTGCGAGGCTGCTAAGGCTGCTCTGCCTGAGGACGTCAACGCTCCTAAGGCTGCCTAGTTACTAGGGACACAACGCCCGTTTCTCCGGTTTATGTGCCGGGCGAAGCGGGCTTTGTTCGTTTTATACTCTATCTGTCTAATGAGCTCGGTCTCGCATGCTACATTGAGTCCAGACCACGAGTGACCCCGAGACCGAGGAGCAGATTCCCTGTGACAAACCCAAATGGTGGCTACCAACCAGAAAGCGGCGAGTATTCTGGCCACTCCTATGACAACAACCAGGGCCAGCAGTACAACCCCTACAACTAGCAAGCCGGTTACCAGCCGCAGTACAACCAAGGCTATGCACCACAACCGAATATGGGTTCCTATCCAGTGCAGCAGCAGTATGTGGCGCAAGGACAGCAAAAGTCTTGGATCGCGACTTTGCTTCTGTGCTTCTTCTTGGGCTCCTTCGGCGCACATAACTTCTATACCGGCCGCACGACCTTCGGTGTAGCGCAGCTGGTGCTTAATATCTTGGGCTGGGCTACTTTCTGGTTCTTGCTCGGGTTCGCGTTTTGGGCCATCGTCGGAATCTGGGTTTTCATTGAGTTCATTATGATCATCGCCGGCGCCGGTGATTACGACAAGGACGCCCGCGGCGTGCCACTAGCTAAGTAGCACTCAACATTGTGATCCTGTTGCCATACCGGCAACAGGATTTTTTGTTTTGCATACGCAGCTGGGTCTGAGTCTGGGGCTAGGCAACTAGTAGGTAGGGTAGGAGCCATGAATTTGGATTTTGACTCTGCCTTTACTGAACGCACCCCGCGCATTGTTAATGCAGCCAAGCTGCACCGTGCGGCTAACCGGAAGAAGGCGAAGCAATTCCTGATTGAGGGAGAAAACGCCGTCGATGCCGCGGTGTCTACAGGCGCGGCTGTCGATGTTTTCGTCACTGAAAAGGCCGCAGAACGCTTCGGTGACATTATTACCGCCTGTGGATACATGGGGGTGTACGTCCATCCCATTACCGATAAGGCGGCTAAGCATTTATCTGATACCGCCACCACCACGGGGCTTTTCGCGCTATGCAAGCCAGTGCTGTGGTCCGCGGGCAAAATCCTTAACGGCAAGCCGAGTTTGGTCTCTGTTCCCGTGCTCACTTCGGAGCCGGGCAATGCAGGCACGTTGATTAGGACTTCCGACGCCATGGGCGCAGATGGAGTAATTTTTGCGGGCGAGACGGTCGATCCCCTCAGCTGCAAGGTAGCGCGCGCTTCGGCCGGTTCGCTATTTCATGTCCCGGTAGCGAGGGATCCCAATATCAAAGACGTTTTGGGGCAGCTGCGCAAGTCGGGCATGCAGATTGTGGCGACGGCCGCTGATGGGGAAGTAGACCTCGCAGAGGCAGATTTGTCCCAACCGACGGCGTGGCTTTTTGGCAACGAGGCCCACGGGTTGGGCGAGCTACTGGAAGAAGCCGATATGCGGGTGCGTATTCCGCTACGTGGGCGCGCAGAGTCACTCAACCTAGCGACCGCGGCGAGTATCTGTCTTTATGAGTCAGCAAAAGCCCAAGAGCACAGCTAAGCAGATCCCCGAATGAAAAGGGGGTCCCTGGGGCGGTCGGACTAGCCGGGACAGAGTAAGATTGCACGCGTTAGTTTTCGCGCGAGAAGAAGGTACGAAGTACGTGTCCGATACACCGCAGATCGAATTGACCGAAGAGGCTCTTGGGGCCGCGGCCGATAAGGCTATCGCAGCCTTCGACGCAGCCGAAACGCTCGATGAGCTGGCTGCAGCCCGCCGCGAGCACCTAGGAGATGGCGGCTATATTCCGCAGGCGCGCCAGTCTTTGGGGCAGCTGCCCAAGGATCAGCGCAAGAGCGCTGGCAAGGCTGTCAACATGGCCCGCGGCAAGATGGAAAAGCGCTTTGCCCAGGTTAAGGATGTCTTGGAGCAAAAGGCTCGCGAGGAGCAGTTGCGAGCAGAGACCGTTGACGTCACCATTCCCACCACCCGCACCCAGACTGGTGCTCTTCACCCAATTACCGCACTCTCTGAGCGCATTGCGGATATTTTCGTCGGTATGGGCTGGGAAATCGCGGATGGCCCCGAGGTTGAGGCAGAGTACTTTAACTTCGACGCTTTGAATTTTAAGCCGGATCACCCAGCACGTACCCTGCAGGATACGTTCCACGTCTCCGGCGAGGGTTCTAAGCAGGTACTACGCACGCATACCTCTCCGGTCCAGGTGCGCACGATGCTGGAGCGCGATGTGCCGCTGTATATCGCTTGCCCAGGTCGCGTATTCCGCACCGATGAGCTGGATGCCACCCACACCCCGGTTTTCCACCAGGTAGAAGGTTTGGCCGTGGATAAGGGCCTGACCATGGCTCACCTGCGAGGCACCCTGGAGCACTTGGCCAAGGTGTTGTTCGGTCCGGAGACCACGACGCGCATGCGCGTGAATTACTTCCCGTTCACCGAGCCCTCTGCCGAGGTTGATGTGTGGTTCCCCAATAAGAAGGGCGGCGCCGGTTGGATCGAGTGGGGCGGCTGCGGCATGGTGAATCCCAATGTGCTGCGCGCCGTTGGTGTTGACCCAGAGGAATACACGGGCTTTGCCTTTGGCATGGGCCTCGAGCGCACGCTGCAGTTCCGCAATGGCTTGACCGATATGCGCGACATGGTCGAAGGCGATGTCCGCTTCACCCTGCCGTTTGGCGTGCAGGCTTAAAACCCAGAAAGGATAGACACACTAATGCTTATTTCCCAAGACTGGGTCACCCGCATCCTGGGCGCTAAGAACCCTGGTTGGAACGTTTCCGCTGCTGATATGGACTCCGGATTCGTACGCGTCGGTTTTGAGACCGAAGGTTATGCTGCCGTTCCGGAGAGCACCGGTCCGCTGGTCATCGGCCAGGTGGTAGAGATCGAGGAACTTACTCAGTTCAAAAAGCCCATCCGCTACTGCCAGGTGAATGTTGGCCAGGCTAATGGGACGGGCGAGCTGCAGGGCATCATTTGCGGTGCTCGTAATTTCCGTTTGAATGACTATGTCGTTGTGGCGCTTCCGGGCTCGGAGCTTCCTGGCGGCTTCAAGATTGCGGCGCGCGAGACTTACGACCACATCTCTAATGGCATGCTGTGCTCTGGCGCTGAGCTCGGTTTGGGCGCGCAGGCCAACGGCATCATCGTCTTGGGCGATGACGTCGCAGATAAGGTGGGCGAGGATGCTCGCCCGATTATTGGGCTGCACGATACCGATTTTGACGTCAACATCACCCCGGATCGCGGCTACGCCCTGTCCGCGCGCGGTTTGAGCCGTGAGATTGCCTCCGCTTTCGATCTAGAATTTGCCGATATTGCCAAGGATCCGTCGGTTGCTGGAATTGATACCTCTGTTGTTCCGGCGGCGCAGGGCTCGCTTATCGACGTCACTCTAGACCCCGCGACCAAGGCGCAGCGTTTCGGCCTCCGCAAAGTCAGCGGTATAGACCCGCAGGCGCGTACCCCGTTCTGGCTGGAGCGTGAGCTCATGCTCTGCGGCCAGCGCAGCGTGAACCTGCCCACGGACATTACTAACTATGTGATGTTGCTTTTGGGCGCCCCGATGCATGCATTTGACGCCAACGTTATCCAAGGAAATCTCGTTGTCCGTAATGCCAACGAAGGCGAGAAGTTTGAGACGCTGGATCACGTAAAGCGTGAGCTTTCTGCAGAAGATGTGGTCATCTGCGATGACAATGGCATCCAGTCACTGGCCGGTGTCATGGGCGGTACTACCTCCGAAATCTCGGCGGAGACCACTGATGTTGTCTTCGAATCCGCTATCTGGGATCCGATCACCGTGGCGCGCACCTCCCGCCGCCATAAGTTGTCGTCCGAGTCCTCCCGCCGCTTCGAGCGTGGCGTGGATCCAGCGGTCGTCGAGGTCGCTCTAGACACCGCATGTGCGCTCTTGCAGCAGCTGGCGGGCGGCACCATTGAGGAAAGCCGGACGCTTATCGGGGACGTCGCCAAGCGCGAGCCTATTGCCCTGCGCACCGCAAAGGCTAGCGAGTATGCAGGCGTTGACTATTCCCGTGAGACCGTTATTTCCCGCCTCGAGGAAGTCGGCTGCACTGTCGCCGATGAGGGTGACATGCTGCAGGTAACGCCCGCTACATGGCGCACCGATATCTCTATGGATGTTGACCTCATTGAGGAGGTCCTACGTCTGGAGGGCTTGGAGGACATTCCCACCGTCTTGCCTACTCCGGCCGGCGGTCGCGGTCTGACCCCAGCGCAGAAGCGTCGCCGCGCTATTGGTCACGGCCTCGCCTATGCCGGTTATGCAGAGGTATTGCCGGCCCCGTTCGTAGCGAACGACACCTTTGATGTGTGGGGCTTGGACAAGGATGATGCTCGCCGCCGCACCGTAGAGGTGCAGAATCCGCTTGAGGCAGATAAGGCCATCTTGTCCACGACTCTGCTTCCGAACATGCTGGAGGCCATCGGCCGCAATGTTGCGCGTGGCCGCAGCGACCTCGCCCTGTATGGTCTGCAGCAAGTGGCATTCAAGCGCGCCGCGGCATCGCCCATGCCTTCTGTAGAGCAGCGACCTTCCGAGCAGGTTGTTTCCGAACTTCTAGATACCCTTCCTGAGCAGCCGCTGCACGTTGCAACGGTGGCCACTGGCAATATTGAGCATGAGGGACCGTGGGGCGAGGGTCGCGCATATAGCTACGCCGACGCTATCGAATCCGCCCGCCAGGTCGCTCGCGCCGCCGGCGTGGATATCGAGCTGGAGGCAGCGAACGTTCTTCCCTGGCACCCAGGTCGTTGTGCTGCCGTGAAGGTGGCAGGCACTGATGTGGTTCTGGGCCATGCCGGTGAGCTTCACCCGCAGGTTCTGGAAGCGCTGAACCTGCCGGCGCGTACTTGCGCTATGGAGCTGGACGTTACCGCTATGCCATTGGAAGAGAAGTTTCCTGCACCGGTACTATCCTCCTTCCCAGCATTGCACCAGGACATCGCGCTCGTGGTGGATGAAGATGTCCCAGCAGAGCGCGTGCGCGCCACCGTGGAAGAGGGGGCGGGCGAACTCATCGAGTCCGTCGAGCTCTTCGACATTTTCCGTGGTGAGCAGTTGGGTGAGGGCAAGAAGTCCTTGGCCTTCCAGCTTCTGTTCCGTGCAGCGGACCGCACGTTGACCGATGAGGAAGTCAACGAGCACCGTACGGCGGCAGCGGAGCTGGCTAAGCAGCGCTTGGGCGCAGAGATGCGCGCATAGCTTTCCCAAAAAAGGGGCGGTGAGATTTAGCTCACCGCCCCTTTTTTCATACATTTTTCCGCTCCTGACGAAGCTTTAACCAGGCATTTTTCTAAATTGTATGAATAACATACGGTCGAGTGTATTTATTGCTATAGTCACCCCTATGACGATTTCAGTAGCAATTGCAGGCGCCACCGGATACGTGGATGCGGAATTTCTTGCGGAAGTTACCCATAAGGGTGACTATCTGCGGCAAGAGATTGAAAAATTGCCGCTTGTAGAACGCGTACGCGGCCGCGGCCTGATGCTCGGCATTGTTTTAGCACAACCGGTGGCTAAGCAGGCCGTGCGCGACGGGCTTGCGCGGGGACTCATCCTCAACGCACCCAGTGAGAATGTTCTCCGCCTCACCCCACCCATGGTTATTTCCCACGATGAACTAGACACAGCACTGACAACACTTCGGACGATAATGGAGGAACTAGCATGAGCCTGCGACACTTTCTGGCTGACGATGATCTCAGCCCACAAGAACAAGCAACCATTTTGGACCTAGCTGAAAGGCTCAAGAAGGATCCCTTTGCAGAGCGCCCACTAGAGGGGCCTAAGACCGTGGCGGTGCTCTTTGATAAAACGTCTACGCGTACCCGCTTTTCCTTTGAAACCGCAGTAGCGAATATGGGCGGCAAGGCCATTACCGTCGATACTTTTACGACTCAGATGGGCAAAGGGGAGTCCTACCAAGATACGGCCGCGGTGCTTTCGCGGTACGTGGAGGCAATCGTGTGGCGCACCTTTGACCATGACAACCTCCTCCAGATGGCGGAGACTGCGACCGTTCCTCTGGTCAATGCGCTTTCCGACGACCTGCATCCCTGCCAGATTCTGGCTGACCTGTTGACCTGTCGCGAGAATTTGGGTGATCTCAAGGGCAAAAAGGCTGTCTACCTGGGCGATGGCGATAATAATATGGCTAACTCCTAGATGATTGGTTTCGCCACGGCCGGCATGGACGTCTCCATTATCGCGCCCGAAGGATTCCAGCCGCGCCAGGAATTTGTCGACCGCGCGCGCAAGCGGGGCAACATCACCATTACTGATGACGTGGATGAAGTTGAAGGTGCAGACGTAGTCATCACCGATACGTGGATCTCTATGGGGCAGGAAAATGATGGCCGCGATAGGCGTACGCCGTTCCTGCCATATCAGGTTGATTCGACCATAATGAGCAAAGCGCATAAGGATGCAATATTCTTACATTGTTTGCCGGCGTACCGTGGAAATGAGGTCACGGCTGAGGTAATTGATGGACCACAGTCGCGCGTCTTTGATGAAGCGGAGAACCGCCTGCATGCGCAGAAAGCGCTTCTCGTCTGGTTGCTCGAAATAAATAAGGAGATCAACTAAGTAATGAACACCCCGACCACCCGCAATGCTCGGCAGGCCAAGATCCTGGAGATTCTGGATCGCAATCGCGTCACCAGCCAGGTGCAACTATCCGAGCTTCTCCTCGCAGACGGCATCGACATCACGCAAGCCACTTTGTCCCGTGACTTGGATGAGCTGGGGGCGAAGAAGGTAAAGCGCGATGGTGGCCGTTCCTTCTACGTGGTCGGCGGTGAGCTGGAGCAATTTGAAGACCAGGTGGGCGGCCCCCGTGAAAAGCTGCGCCGCATGCTCGATGAACTGGTGGTATCCCATGATTCTTCCGGCAATATAGCCATGTTGCGCACCCCAGCCGGTGCGGCCCAGTACCTTGCCAGCTTTATTGACAGGGTGGGGCTGCACGATGTCATTGGCTGCATCGCCGGCGATGACACCATCTTCGTTTTGGCGCGCGAGGGTGTCACGGGTGCAGATCTGGCAGTGACACTTACCACGCGGAATATTTAGACGGTGGTGGTGGCAATTCCCACCACCAGCGTATATTATGTACTTAGATGAATTGTTTCCAATAGAGCAAGGAGATTAACCATGTCCGCACGCGTAGTATTGGCTTACTCTGGTGGCCTTGATACTTCCGTTGCCATCCCATACCTGGCAAAAATGACCGGTGGTGACGTAGTCGCCGTTTCCCTGGACTTGGGCCAAGGCGGCGAAGATATGGAATCGGTTCGCCAGCGTGCACTTGACTGCGGTGCCGTAGAGTCCATCGTTATCGATGCCAAGGATGAGTTTGCAGAGGAGTACTGCGTTCCCACCATCAAGGCAAACGGCATGTACATGAAGCAGTACCCGCTGGTATCGGCTATTTCCCGCCCCCTCATTACCAAGCACTTGGTAAAGGCCGCGCAGGAATTCGGCGGCACCCACGTCTCCCACGGCTGCACCGGCAAGGGTAATGACCAGGTACGCTTCGAGGTTTCCTTCCGCGCCCAGGATCCTTCCCTCGAAATTATCGCCCCTGCACGCGATTATGCGTGGACCCGCGATAAGGCCATCGCCTTCGCGGAAGAGATCAACCTGCCGATTGAGCAGTCCGCGTCCTCGCCATTTTCTATCGATCAGAACCTGTGGGGCCGCGCGGTAGAGACCGGTTTCCTTGAGGATCTGTGGAACCCGCCAACGAAGGATCTCTACGCCTATACCGAGGACCCGAGCCTGGGTAATGCCCCGGATGAAATTATCATCTCCTTTGAGAAGGGCATCCCGGTCGCAGTCGATGGTCAGAAGATGTCCCCGCTGCAGATTATTGAAGAGGTCAACCGCCGCGCTGGTGCCCAGGGCATTGGCCGTCTGGATATGGTGGAGGACCGCTTGGTAGGCATTAAGTCCCGTGAGGTCTATGAGGCTCCGGGCGCCATGGTCCTCATCCAGGCCCACGAGGCGCTGGAGGATGTCACCGTGGAACGCGAGTTGGCTCGCTACAAGCGCTTGACCGATGCCCGCTGGTCCGAGGAGGTCTATGACGGCCTCTGGCACTCGCCGCTGAAGCGTTCCTTGGATGCTTTCGTTGAGGAGTCCCAGGAAAACGTCACCGGTGATATCCGCCTGAGCATGCATGCCGGTACCGCCACAGTCACCGGTCGCCGTTCCGGCCAGTCCCTGTACTCCTTTGACCTGGCTACTTATGACACTGGCGATACCTTCGACCAGACCGCAGCTAAGGGCTTTGTGCAGCTGCACGGCCTGTCCACCCAGATCTCCAACCAGCGTGACCGCGACGGTGGTTTCCCCACCAGCGCGCAGAAGTAGGAGCACATGGAACCGCATAAGACTAATGAGGGTGCCCTATGGGGTGGCCGCTTCTCCGGCGGACCGTCTGAGGCGATGTTTGCCCTCTCTGTATCCACTCACTTTGACTGGGTGCTGGCGCCATATGACGTACTAGCCTCCAAGGCCCATGCCAAGGTGCTGCACAAAGCGGGCTTGCTTTCCGACGGCGACTTGAACACCATGCTCTCCGGCCTCACCGAGCTAGGGGAGAAGGTGGCCTCCGGTGAGTTCCACCCAGCGCCCACGGACGAAGACGTCCATGGTGCGATGGAGCGCGGGCTCATCGAGATTGTGGGCCCAGAGGTAGGCGGTCGCCTGCGCGCTGGTCGTTCCCGTAATGACCAGGTCGCGACCCTGTTTCGCATGTGGGTACGTGATGCCATTCGCGATACCGCGGCTCAGGTGAGTGACTTGGTGGATGCCTTGGCTGAGCAGGCCGCTGCCCATCCGGACGCCATCATGCCGGGCAAAACCCATTCGCAGGCGGCACAGCCAGTTCTGTTGGCGCATGAGCTTTTGGGCCATGCGCAGCCACTTCTGCGCGATATCGAGCGACTGCAGGACCTGGATAAGCGCTTGGCGGTATCGCCCTACGGCTCCGGCGCGCTGGCCGGTTCCTCCTTGCAGCTAGATCCGGAAGCCATTGCGGAAGAGCTCGGCTTCGATGCCGCCGCAGAGAACTCCTTGGATGGCACTGCGGCTCGTGACTTCGCCTCCGAAACCGCATTCGTGCTGGCCCAGATTGCCGTCGACATGTCCCGACTTTCGGAAGAAATTATCTACTGGTGCACGCCGGAATACGGCTACGTCACCCTGGATGATGCATGGTCGACCGGCTCGTCCATCATGCCGCAAAAGAAGAATCCGGACGTTCCGGAACTCACCCGCGGCAAAACCGGCCGCCTTATCGGTAACCTCACTGGCCTGTTGTCTACGCTCAAGGCACAGCCGCTGGCCTATAACCGCGACCTGCAGGAAGATAAGGAGCCCATCGTTGATTCGGTGGCGCAGCTTAACCTGCTGCTGCCGGCAATGACCGGACTGGTGTCCACGCTGACTTTCCACGAGGACCGCATGCGCGAACTTGCCCCGCGCGGGTTCACGTTGGCTACCGACTTGGCCGAATGGATGGTTCGCCAAGGCGTTCCTTTCCGCGAGGCGCACGAAGCGTCCGGCGCCTGCGTGCGCATCGCTGAGGAGCGGGGAGTTGACCTAGTGGAGCTCACCGATGAGGAGTTGGCGGGCGTCGACAAGCGGCTAAAGCCTAGCGTCCGTGAAGTACTCACCATCGACGGGGCAGTGGCCTCTCGTGCCACCAAGGGCGGCACCGCTGGTGTCCGCGTGGCTGAGCAGCGCGAGACTGTCCGCCAGCGTGCCGCGGCTGCTCGCTCGTGGGCGCAGAAGCCGCTGCGCTAATTCTCGGTGCGCTTTAGAAACCGCATGGTCTTCGGCCATGCGGTTCTTTTTTATCTCGCTGCGGGGGTGGGAGATTGACCCCCATTCCCAACCTGTCAACTGCGTTGTTGAACACAATGGGGGTAGTGGTGACATGGGTAACAGTGTGGTGCGTTAGTATTCTTGCAGGGAATGTGACCTAACAGACTCGTTCACCGTAATGAAAGGACGATCTCTCCTATGACAGTAAATTCGCCTCCGCCCACAGCGGGGCCCCATGAGAATGAAAAGGCGGTCTACGCCTCGGAAGACCACGGCCTGCAAAAGGGAATGGGCAATCGCCAGTTGCAGATGATTGCCATCGGTTCCGCAATCGGTACCGGCCTTCTTCTAGGTACCGGCAGCCGCCTGCAAGACGCGGGCCCCTTCCTCTCCGTGCTGTACCTCGTATGTGGTTTCTTCGGCTACATCATCTTGCGTTCACTTGGCGAGCTCATCGTCTATCGCCCCAGCTCCGGCTCCTTCGTGTCCTATGCTCGCGAGTTTTATGGCGAAAAGACCGCTTTCGTCACTGGCTGGTTGTACTGGGGAAACTGGGCCATGACCCTGGTGGCGGACGGCACAGCCGTCGCCATCTACATCAAGTGGTTTAGTCAGTACACGTCGTGGCTCGATGCCGTCCCGCAGTGGCTACTTGCGCTCGTGGTCATCTGCGGCATCCTCGTATTTAATATGCTCTCGGTGAAGATCTTCGGCGAGCTGGAGTACTGGTTCTCCCTGATTAAGATCGTCGCGCTGATCATCTTCATGCTGGTGGCCATCGGCGTCCTCATCTTTGGCCACCCGAGTGGCGACCCGACCGGCTTTAGTCTCATTTCTGACACCGGCGGCTGGTTACCTAATGGCTTAATGCCAGCCGTGATCGTCGTCCAGGGTGTCGTCTTTGCCTATGCCGGCATTGAGCTCGTTGGTACCACTTCCGGCGAGACCAAGAATGTAGAAAAGCACATTCCGCGTGCAGTCAACAACGTGCTGCTGCGCATCCTGATTTTCTACTTCGGCTCCGTGCTGCTACTCACGCTCGTGCTGCCGTACACCGACTACGTCGCTGATGTTTCCCCATTCGTGACCTTCTTTGAGTCCCTTGGCGTAGGAGCGGCGGCCCCGATTTTCCAGCTTGTCGTTATCACCGCTGCGATTTCCTCGCTCAACGCCGGCCTGTATTCCACCGGCCGCATTATGTACAACATGTCCACTTCCGGCTCCGGCCCGAAGTTCGGCGCTCGCATGTCCAAGTCTGGCGTGCCCTACGGCGGCATCGTCATGGCGGCCATGGTGGGCTTGGTAGGCGTCTTCCTCAATTATGTGGTGCCGGAGATGGCGTTTGAAATCGTGCTCAACCTGGCAGCCTTGGGCACATTGGCGTCCTGGGCGGCAGTTGCGCTCTCGCACCTCAAATTTGTGCGCCTGGCCAAGAGCGGAAGCTACACCCGACCGGGATACCGCTCGCCGTTTGGCGAAGGTGGAGACTGGGCAGTGCTCATCTTTATTGGTCTGGTTATTATCTTGATGGCCTTTGATTATCCAATCGGCACTTTTGCACTTGCATCGACCCTGCTCCTCGTTCCGGTCTTTATGGCAATGTGGTACGCATGGCGCGACCGCATTCGCGCCATCGCGGAAGAGAGGAAGGCGAAGCACCTGCCAACCTCCAGCTTCCCGGCCGCACCGCAAACAGACCTTCACCCAAAGAAATAGAAAGGAACTTTTATGAACCACGCAGTTAAGTTCGTAGACGTAGAGAATATGGCGCGCTGGATTCAACGCGAAGGCGTAGAAAACATCATTACCGGAATGGTGGACTACCTCGAGGCCGACTACCGCGAGTGGGAGCGCTTCGACAAGATTCCGCGCGTTGCCTCCCACACCCCGTTCGGCGTTATCGAGCTCATGCCTACCTCCAATGGCAAGGAGTACTCCTTCAAGTACGTCAACGGTCACCCATCCAACCCGGCTCGCGGTTTCCAGACCGTTACTGCCTTTGGCGTGCTTGCCGACGTCGACAATGGTTACCCCACCTTCGAAGCCGAGATGACGCTGCTTACCGCACTGCGTACCGCCGCGACCTCCGCCATGGTGGCAAAGCACCTGGCACGCAAGGATTCCAAGCGCATGGCCATGGTCGGTGCGGGTTCCCAGTCCGAGTTCCAGGCGCTTGGCTTCCGCGGCGTTATGGGTATTGAGGACATCACCATCTATGACATCGACCCTGAGGCGGTAGAAAAGTTCAAGCGCAACTTGGAGCCACTGGGCTTTAATATCACTGCTTGCTCCAGCGTCGACGAGGCGGTTTTGGGTGCAGACATCATCACCACCTGTACCGCAGACAAGGCTCAGAACCAGATTCTGGCTGAGCGCCACGTCGCCCCGGGCGTCCACCTCAATGCCGTTGGCGGTGACTGCCCGGGCAAGACCGAGCTGGAGAGCTCCATCCTGGACAAGTCCAAGGTCTTCGTAGAGTTCCCAGAGCAGACCCGCATCGAAGGTGAAATCCAGCAGAAGCCGGAAGACTTCCCGGTTGTCGAGTTCTACCAGGTGCTCACCGGTCAGGCCACCGGCCGCGATGACGATGAGCAGATCACGCTCTTCGACGACGTCGGATTCGCCATCAACGACTTCTCCGCCCTGCGTTACCTGCGCGATTCTGTCAAGGGCACCGACCTGGAGTCCGAGATCGACATCATCGCCAACCCGGATGACCCGAAGGATCTCTTCTCCCTGGTTGCAAACGTTCCCTCCCTGCTCTAAGTCGAAGGTGGGGTAGAGGGATCCAACTTCTTCCTCTACCCGCTAAGATAAGACGCATGAGTCTTGACCCGAAGTTGCTAGAGGTCCTTGTCTGCCCGCAAGACAAGGGCCCTTTGACATATCTGGAAGATAAACAGGTCCTCGTCAACGAGCGGCTGGGCATTGCCTATCCCATTGAGGATGACATCCCAGTCATGCTTGTAGACCACGCCCAGAAATGGCCAGCTTAACTTCGACTTTTAGAAAGACCCCCATGAATATCATCGATGAACTGCAATGGCGCGGACTGATCAATCAGTCCACCGATCTTGAGGCCCTGCGCGAGGCATGTGAGAACCCCATCGCGCTGTACTGTGGGTTCGACCCCACGGGCGACTCCCTCCATGCTGGCCACTTGGTCCCACTTATCATGCTGCGCCGCTTCCAAAACGCCGGCCACCACCCAATCGCATTGGCGGGTGGCGCAACTGGCTTTATTGGTGATCCGCGCGACGTCGGCGAGCGCTCCATGCTGAGCGAGGAAGACTTGGCCCATAACCTCGAGGCCATCAAGGGGCAGCTGCGTCGGTTCATCGATTTCGACGGCGAGCAGGCTGCCACCATGGTCAACAACGCCGATTGGACCATGAACATGTCCGTCATCGACTTTTTGCGTGACGTAGGTAAGAACTTCTCCCTTAATACGATGCTGGATCGCGATACCGTCAAGCGACGCCTCGAGGGCGACGGCATTTCCTACACCGAGTTTTCCTACATGCTCCTGCAGTCCAATGACTTCGTGCAGCTCCGGCGCGAGCGCGATTGCGTATTGCAGATCGGCGGCGGTGACCAGTGGGGCAATATCGTCTCTGGCGTAGACCTAAACCGTCGTATCGATGGCGCCAAGGTCCATGGCCTTACGGTGCCTCTGGTTACCGACGCCTCCGGACAGAAGTTCGGCAAGTCCACTGGCGGCGGAAAGCTCTGGCTCGATCCGGAGAAAACTTCCGCATACTCCTGGTACCAGTACTTCCTCAACGCCGGTGACTCTGTAGTCATCGACTACCTGCGCTGGTTCACCTTCCTGACGCAGGAGGAAATCGCCGAATACGAGCGTGCGGTAGAAGAAGAGCCTTATAAGCGCGCCGCTCAGCGCCGCCTGGCGCAAGAGATGACCGATCTGGTTCACGGTGAAGAGGCAACCAAGGCTGTCGAGCTTGCCGCTCAGGCGCTATTCGGCAAGGCCGAACTTTCCGAGCTGGATGAGAAGACCCTTGCCGGCGCGCTCTCTGAAACCACTGTCGCCGAAGTTGCCGCCGGCGAACCGCGCACCATTGTTGACCTTCTCGTGGCTAGCGGCTTGGCGGATTCCAAGGGTGCTGCTCGCCGCACCATTAAGGAAGGCGGCGCATACGTCAATAATCAGCGCATCGAATCGGCAGAGTGGGAGCCGTCTGCAGAAGACCTCCTGCATGGAAGCTGGCTGGTGCTGCGGCGAGGCAAGAAGAACTTCGCTGGCGCTAAATTGAGCTAAACAGCAGTAGATGACGTCCGTTCCACTCGTTGGAAGGGCGTCATTTTTCAATTTTTGTACGCTGTACTGCGGGTTTGTGTTGTTTGGCGGAGTTGGACTACATTAATCCAAGTCGCCGCGAGGTAGCCGGTTGGTTACTTTTAAGCGAATTTTGTACGGGCTTGGTTCGATGATTTGACTTGGTTCATTTGGTTGAGTAAGTTTGTACGGGCCGCCAACGAGAGGTTAACGGTAGGTTAATTTTCTTGTGGTGTGCGGATGATGTTTGAGAACTCAATAGTGTGCCAATGTACTTTTTATTTTTTGTGTGCATGGTTGTGTGTTGATTGGTTTGTCTGCCAGCAGGCCTAGGTGGTTTGTTGGTTGGTGTGTGCCGGTTGGGTATGTGGAACACATACCTTTTTTGAATGCTGTTTGGTGTTTCGGCTGCATTGAGATGGATTGGTTGGCATGTGATTGTGTTCAACTTTTTGGTTTCCTTATTTTTGACCCCGTCGGGTTGAGGGGACTGTTTATTTTTTCTTTGTAGTAATTTTTTGGACGCCAGCACAGGCTTTTGTGGTTTGTGGTGGTTTGTTCTTTTGTTGGGTTTCGGGCTTTTCACGGCCTGTTTCGGATTTGTTCTGAAATTTTTTTGTGGAGAGTTTGATCCTGGCTCAGGACGAACGCTGGCGGCGTGCTTAACACATGCAAGTCGAACGGAAAGGCCCTGCTTGCAGGGTACTCGAGTGGCGAACGGGTGAGTAACACGTGGGTGATCTGCCCTGCACTTCGGGATAAGCCTGGGAAACTGGGTCTAATACCGGATAGGAGCCATTTTTAGTGTGATGGTTGGAAAGTTTTTTCGGTGTAGGATGAGCTCGCGGCCTATCAGCTTGTTGGTGGGGTAATGGCCTACCAAGGCGGCGACGGGTAGCCGGCCTGAGAGGGTGGACGGCCACATTGGGACTGAGATACGGCCCAGACTCCTACGGGAGGCAGCAGTGGGGAATATTGCACAATGGGCGCAAGCCTGATGCAGCGACGCCGCGTGGGGGATGACGGCCTTCGGGTTGTAAACTCCTTTCGCTAGGGACGAAGCTTTTTGTGACGGTACCTAGATAAGAAGCACCGGCTAACTACGTGCCAGCAGCCGCGGTAATACGTAGGGTGCGAGCGTTGTCCGGAATTACTGGGCGTAAAGGGCTCGTAGGTGGTTTGTCGCGTCGTCTGTGAAATTCCGGGGCTTAACTCCGGGCGTGCAGGCGATACGGGCATAACTTGAGTACTGTAGGGGTAACTGGAATTCCTGGTGTAGCGGTGAAATGCGCAGATATCAGGAGGAACACCGATGGCGAAGGCAGGTTACTGGGCAGTTACTGACGCTGAGGAGCGAAAGCATGGGTAGCGAACAGGATTAGATACCCTGGTAGTCCATGCCGTAAACGGTGGGCGCTAGGTGTGAGGGTCTTTTCACGACTTTCGTGCCGTAGCTAACGCATTAAGCGCCCCGCCTGGGGAGTACGGCCGCAAGGCTAAAACTCAAAGGAATTGACGGGGGCCCGCACAAGCGGCGGAGCATGTGGATTAATTCGATGCAACGCGAAGAACCTTACCTGGGCTTGACATACACCGGATCGGGCTAGAGATAGTCTTTCCCTTTGTGGCTGGTGTACAGGTGGTGCATGGTTGTCGTCAGCTCGTGTCGTGAGATGTTGGGTTAAGTCCCGCAACGAGCGCAACCCTTGTCTTATGTTGCCAGCATTTGGTTGGGGACTCATGAGAGACTGCCGGGGTCAACTCGGAGGAAGGTGGGGATGACGTCAAATCATCATGCCCCTTATGTCCAGGGCTTCACACATGCTACAATGGTCGGTACAACGCGCAGCGACACTGTGAGGTGGAGCGAATCGCTGAAAGCCGGCCTTAGTTCGGATTGGGGTCTGCAACTCGACCCCATGAAGTCGGAGTCGCTAGTAATCGCAGATCAGCAATGCTGCGGTGAATACGTTCCCGGGCCTTGTACACACCGCCCGTCACGTCATGAAAGTTGGTAACACCCGAAGCCGGTGGCCCAAACTTGTTAGGGAGCCGTCGAAGGTGGGATCGGCGATTGGGACGAAGTCGTAACAAGGTACCCGTACCGGAAGGTGCGGGTGGATCACCTCCTTTCTAAGGAGCTTTTATTTTTCTGGGTGCAGTTGCACCCTGTGGTTGGTTGAGTATGCGAGTGTCATACTGCCAACTTTTATTATTGAAAATTGTCCGGGTGAAACACACGCTCAAGAGACGAACTAAGTGTTTGAATGGCGCTTTGTGACACACGTTGTCCATGCACAGTTAAACGAAAAATAATGTTGTTTGTATGTTGGTGCATTGTTGGGTGTCTGGGGCATTATCCCCCTTTTTTGTGAGCCTGACCATTATTCTTGTTGACACTTAATGTGTTGGTGGGGTGTGGTTGGGGTGTTGTGTGAGAACTGTATAGTGGACGCGAGCATTAAACACAGATGAATAGGCCGTGTGGTTTGTTTGTGTGTGTTTGTGTGATTTCTTTTTTCTTTAATCAATTTTTTGTCAAGTTCACTTGTGTGGCCACCTGCGCTTTTTGTGTGTGGTGGTTTGTGTGTTCGTTATTAAGGGCGCATGGTGGATGCCTTGGCATGCTGAGCCGATGAAGGACGTGAAAGGCTGCGTTAAGCCTCGGGGAGTTGTCAATTGAGCGTTGATCCGAGGATGTCCGAATGGGGAAACCTGGCCCTGGTTATGTGGGGTTACCCTTCAGTGAATTCATAGCTGTTGTGGGGGTTTACGCGGGGAAGTGAAACATCTCAGTACCCGTAGGAGGAGAAAATAATAATGATTCTGCTAGTAGTGGCGAACGAACGTGGATGAGGCTAAACCGTGTGCATGTGATACCTGGTAGGGGTTGTGTGTGCGGTGTTGTGGGCCCTAATTGACGGTGACTACCATCATCGTGCTCGTGTGTTGTTGTTAGGTGAAGTGGTTTGGAATGGCCTGCCGGAGAAGGTGAGAGTCCTGTAGTTGAAGACAATGGCATGTGGGTTGTTGGGTTGCCCGAGTAGCAGCGGGCTCGTGGAATCTGCTGTGAATCTGCCGGGACCACCCGGTAAGCCTAAATACTCAGTGTGACCGATAGTGTATTAAGTACCGTGAGGGAATGGTGAAAAGTACCCCGGGAGGGGAGTGAAATAGTTCCTGAAACCATGTGCTTACAATCCGTCAGAGCACTTTTTGTGTGTGATGGCGTGCCTTTTGAAGAATGAGCCTGCGAGTCAGCGGCATGTCGCGAGGTTAACCCGTGTGGGGTAGCCGTAGGGAAACCGAATCCTAATGGGGTGCAAAGTGGCATGTCCTGGACCCGAAGCGGGGTGATCTACCCATGGCCAGTGTGAAGCAGCTGTAAGAGGTTGTGGAGGCGCGAACCCACGTAGGTTGAAAACTGCGGGGATGAGCTGTGGGTAGGGGTGAAAGGCCAATCAAACTCCGTGATAGCTGGTTCTCCCCGAAATGCATTTAGGTGCAGCGTCGTATTATAGCTTGGTGGAGGTAGAGCGACTGGTTGGTTGAGCGGGACTACAATCTTAGCAATGTCAGCCAAACTCCGAATGCCACTAATTGTGTTGTACGGCAGTGAGACTGTGGGGGATAAGCTTCATAGTCGAGAGGGAAACAGCCCAGATCGCCGGTTAAGGCCCCTAAGGGTGTACTAAGTGGAAAAGGATGTGGGATCGCGAAGACAGCCAGGAGGTTGGCTTAGAAGCAGCCATCCTTGAAAGAGTGCGTAATAGCTCACTGGTCGAGTGGTTCTGCGCCGACAATGTAGTGGGGCTCAAGTACACCGCCGAAGCCGCGGCAAACTTTTTTGTTTGGGTAGGGGAGCGTCGTGCATGGGTGGAAGCGTTACCGTAAGGAGGCGTGGACTGTGTGCGAGTGAGAATGCAGGCATGAGTAACGAATTGATAGGTGAGAATCCTATCCGCCGGATGACTAAGGGTTCCTGGGTCAAGTTCGTCTTCCCAGGGTGAGTCGGGACCTAAGGCGAGGCCGACAGGCGTAGTCGATGGATAACCAGTTGATATTCTGGTACCCGTACATGCGCGCCCATGATGAAGCACTGATACTAACCACCGCGGATGCATTGCTAGTCTTCTTTGAAGATTGGTGGTGTTGATGTCGTGGGGCCTGATGTGTGGTTCAAGTGATGGGGTGACGCAGTGAGGTAGCCACGCCACTTATTGGATTGGTGGTGTAAGCGTGTAGATCGTGTGGTAGGCAAATCCGCCACACATGTGGTTGAGACGTGATGCGTAGACCCATTGGGGTTGATGGTGGTGATCCTGTACTGTCGAGAAAAGCCTCTAGCGATGTGTGTGTATGGCCCGTACCCTAAACCGACACAGGTAGTCAGGTTGAAAATACTAAGGCGTTCGGGTGAACTGTGGTTAAGGAATTCGGCAAAATGCCCCCGTAACTTCGGGAGAAGGGGGGCCCCACGACGTGAGCATCCTTGCGGTGTTAAGCGTTGTGGGGTCGCAGAGAATAGAGGGAAGCGACTGTTTATCAAAAACACAGGTCCATGCGAAGACGTTAAGTTGATGTATATGGACTGACGCCTGCCCGGTGCTGGAAGGTTAAGAGGACCGGTTAGTAGTCTTTGACTGCGAAGCTGAGAATTTAAGCCCCAGTAAACGGCGGTGGTAACTATAACCATCCTAAGGTAGCGAAATTCCTTGTCGGGTAAGTTCCGACCTGCACGAATGGCGTAACGACTTCTCTGCTGTCTCAACCACAGGCCCGGTGAAATTGCACTACGAGTAAAGATGCTCGTTACGCGCGGCAGGACGAAAAGACCCCGGGACCTTCACTATAGCTTGGTATTGGTGTTTGGTTCGGTTTGTGTAGGATAGGTGGGAGACTTTGAAGCTATCACGCTAGTGGTGGTGGAGTCGTTGTTGAAATACCACTCTGATCGGATTGAGCATCTAACCTTGGCCCATGATCTGGGTTGGGGACAGTGCCTGGTGGGTAGTTTAACTGGGGCGGTTGCCTCCCAAAATGTAACGGAGGCGCCCAAAGGTTCCCTCAGCCTGGTTGGCAATCAGGTGGTGAGTGTAAGTGCACAAGGGAGCTTGACTGTGAGACAGACATGTCGAGCAGGGACGAAAGTCGGGACTAGTGATCCGGCACCTACTTGTGGATGTGGTGTCGCTCAACGGATAAAAGGTACCCCGGGGATAACAGGCTGATCTTCCCCAAGAGTCCATATCGACGGGATGGTTTGGCACCTCGATGTCGGCTCGTCGCATCCTGGGGCTGGAGTAGGTCCCAAGGGTTGGGCTGTTCGCCCATTAAAGCGGCACGCGAGCTGGGTTCAGAACGTCGTGAGACAGTTCGGTCTCTATCCGCCGCGCGCGTTGAAACTTGAAGAAAGCTGTCCCTAGTACGAGAGGACCGGGACGGACGTACCTCTAGTGTGCCAGTTATCCCGCCAGGGGTATCGCTGGTTGGCTACGTACGGAAGGGATAACCGCTGAAAGCATCTAAGCGGGAAGCCTGTTTTAAGATGAGGTTTCGTTAAGGTCCCCTAAAGACGATAGGGTAGATAGGCCAGACCTGGAAGCACTGTAAGGTGTGAAGGCTACTGGTACTAATTGACCACAACAAACACCAACACACATTGGTGTAACTCAACAAAAAAGTAAGAAGAAGAAACAGTCACTGTCGTGACCGCGTCCACTATGCAGTATCTGACACAACACCCGAAAGCACACCTAAGGGTTGGAATGCTTCGTATGTTTGTCGGTGGTCAATAGCTGCAGGGAAACGCCCGGTCCCATTCCGAACCCGGAAGCTAAGCCTGCACACGCTGATGGTACTGCAACCGGGAGGTTGTGGGAGAGTAAGTCACCGCCGACACCAAACAAAACAAACAACAAAATACCGTAATGATGAAGCCGTAGAAGACAGCGCACCACTAAGTGCCAAAGCCTCTACGGCTTCATTTGTCGTTTTACCGCGATTGTCTGTGAGGCCATCTTGAAGGCTATTCCGAATGGTGTCCTGAAGAGCAAACTTTTTCATTGCATCTTCGCTACACTTATCCACTCAATAGTTTGGGAGGAAACTCATGTGGTTCGACGGCTATCATCGGCAGTTTGGAAAACGCCTAGAAGAGTTTCACGCGGTTGCGATTCCTTCGATGCTCGCGGAGCTATCGCCGGAGCAGGAAGAACAAGTCACCCAGGGCTCTAAAGAGTTTCCGTTCGACGCGGTGCTAGACGTCTTAAATTCCAAGGACAGCTACGAAGACAAGGTGTCCCGAATACTGGCTATCAGCGGTACATGGATGAATGCTGCTTCCGGTAGCCAGTGGGCTCTAGGCCCATTGAGCAGCACAGCTTACTCTGAACGGGTAGGCATAGGTGTTAGATGGGGTGAGATTGCATTCTCCCCACTATTGAATGTCGCAGAGAACCTTATTGATGCGTATCCGACTTGGCCGGGTGTGCTCAAGGAATTCGCTGACAAGCAAGAATTTAACCGTGACTATTTTTCGCAGCGGCTTAAGGAGATTTAGCGGTGTCTTCTTTCTCTTCTGAAAGACCGTTAGATGTTTCTGGAACTAGGGTCTTATTCGGTATCGGCACTGCGCTGCCGGGATCTTTGCTCTTGTCTATTTCGTGTGAAGGCGACGTTGTGGGCTGGTGGGACGCTGCGACTGGTGCGGTTTTGATTGTGTGTGCAGTGATTCTTCTCGGTTGGGCTGCATTGAGGAAGGCGGTGCGTCGTCAAGCGCTGTGGGGCCTGCTATTTGTTGTCTACGGGGCTCTAGGCGCGCTACTTGTTCCTGGTGGTAGCATCCGGTTCGTCACGGTGTGCCTCTGGGTTGGTTTGATGAGTAATGTTTGGGTAGCGCTGCGGCAGCCCGTCAGGATCTAAATTCCGGCTTTTGGTTTGCGGGTTGTAGAATAGGGCCGGTATTTCTGTGCTAGTTCCAACCAAGAAAGGGTAGGGCTGAATGTCGGAGCGCAATCACAATGGGCGAGGCGGACGTGACCGTAAGCCACGCAATAACAAGGGCCGTGATTTTAAGGGCGATTCCCGGAAGAAGAAGTCTTTTTCGCCGCAGCGCTCCGGTTACCGTGAGGAACGCATTAACCGTCGCATGAGTGACCCAGACATCCCGGCAGAGGTAGATGTCAACGACCTGGACCCGATGGTGCTGCAGGACCTGAAGTCGCTATCGAAGGAGAACTCCGAGGCCGTCGCTAAGCATATGATCATGGCCGCGACGTGGATGGAAGATGATCCTAAGCTCGCATTGCGGCATGCGCGTGCCGCCAAGGACCGCGCTGGCCGCGTCGCAATTGCTCGTGAGGTCAATGGCATTGCTGCGTATCGTGCGGGCGAGTGGAAGGAAGCCCTTGCTGAGCTGCGTGCCGCGCGACGCATTTCCGGTGGCCCCGGAATGCTTGCAGTAATGGCTGATTGCGAGCGCGGTTTGGGCCGCCCGGAGAAGGCGCTGGAGCTAGGTCGTGCGGAGGAAGCATCGGAACTTGATGAAGAGTCCAAGATTGAGCTGGCGATTGTTCTGGCCGGCGCCCGCCTAGACATGGGGCAAGCCGAGTCCGCGGTTGTCACCATTCAACGCGCACATCCTGACCGCGATGCCCGCGGGGTAAGCGCGTGCCGTCTCGCTTATGCCTACGGTAATGCTCTGCTTGAAGCAGGCCGAAAGGACGAGGCTCGGGACTGGTTTGAGCACGCAGTTTCTATTGATGAAGGCGACTGGACCGATGCTGCCGAGCGCCTTGAGGAGTGCAAGTAGTGACGGTTCTCAGCAAGCACGACGCTCTTCTTCTCGATCTCGATGGCACCGTGTGGGAAGGCGGCCGACCCCTTTCTAACGTGGTGGACGTCATCAACACCTGCGGAGTGCCGGCAGTGTATGTGACCAACAATGCTTCGCGCAGCCCACAGGCAGTGGCGGAGATGCTAGCGGACATCGGTCTCACCGCGGGTACAGAACAGATCGTTACCTCTGCGCAAGCGGTTCTCCAACTAGCAGCCGAAGAGGTCCCAGCTGGGGCAAAGCTGCTTATCATCGGTGCCGATTCCCTCCGTGACTTGGCCCGAGAGATGGGCTTCAAGGTAGTCTCCAGCGCCGATGACAAGCCTGCTGCCGTTGTGCAAGGCTTTGACCGCTCGGTTGGCTGGGAGCACTTGACTGAAGGTGCCTTGGCCATCCGCCAGGGAGCCAAGTTCTTTGCTTCGAATCTCGATACCTCTCTGCCAATTGAGAGAGGTCTTGCTGTGGGAAATGGTTCCCTGGTTGCCGCCATCCAGTCAGCCACTGGGGTAGAGCCGGTTTCCGCTGGCAAGCCCGAGCCGGCCATGTTTACTTTTGCGGCAAAGCAAATCGGCGCGAAGAAGCCACTTGCCGTGGGTGACCGTCTGGATACTGATATTGCAGGTGGCAACTCTGCAGCAATGGATACCTTCCACGTGCTCACCGGCGTTTCTGGTGAGTTGGAGCTGATTGAGGCACCCGTGGAGGCACGCCCTAACTTTATTGGTGCAGGAATGCACGAGTTGGCCCTTCCTGTCTCTGTCGCTCGTCCCGGCGCACAGGGTGGATTTACGGCGCGGTGCGATGGTCATGACCTTCTGCTCGAGGGCGGCGACGAAAAGTCTACCTCCGTTCAGGCATTGCGCACGGTGTTGGAAGTTGCATGGGCCATGCCGTCGCCGCCACGCTATATTCAGCCGCGTAGCGAGCGCGCGGAAAAGGTTGTTGCGCAATGGCGGTAAAGCCGCACGACTTTCGAGCCGTCAAGGAACCGGTAGAGATCGATGCGGAAGTAGCAGAGATCCTTGGAGAAGACGCAGCGGATTTGGCCGCTGAAGTAGATCAGCTTGATCGCGCTCACAATGTGTTGCGCGATGCATTGCAGGAGAATTAATGCCCCCACAACGTCGTAGGTTAGATGCGGAGCTGGTGCGCCGAAAGATTGCCCGGTCACGTGAGCAGGCACGGGAGATGATTAAGTCCGGCCGTGTCACGGTGGGTGGCTTCAAGGCGCACAAGCCGGCGTCGATTGTAGAGCCCGAGGTTTCCATCAAGGTAGAGGAAGCCGAAGAAGACAAGTGGGCTTCACGTGGCGCTCACAAGCTTTTGGGTGCCTTGGCCGAGTTCGACGTCGACATGAACGGCCGCATCCTCGATGCCGGCGCTTCTACCGGTGGCTTTACAGACGTGTGCCTGGAACACGGTGCGCAGGAAGTGCTGTCTGTCGACGTGGGCTATGGGCAGCTGCTCTGGCGCCTGCAAAACGATGATCGCGTAACCGTTTTAGACCGCACGAATATCCGGAATTTAACGCTGGAGCTTACCGACGGCCCCTGCGACGGCATGGTAGGCGATTTGTCCTTCATTTCCCTCCGCTTGGTATTGCCGGCCATTGTGGATTGTCTGAAGGACGGCGCTTGGTTGTTGCCTATGGTGAAGCCGCAATTTGAAGTGGGCAAAGAGCGCCTCGGAAGCGGTGGCGTGGTTCGTTCGCCGGAGTTGCGTAAAGAAGTAACCAAGGAGGTCGCTGAATTTGCGTTGTCCCTGGGGCTTAGCATGCATGGGGCTGTGGCATCCCCGCTGCCTGGGCCAAGCGGCAATGTGGAGTACTTCCTGTGGCTGAAAAAGGACGGTCAGCCAACAGATCTGGCTAAAGTGGAAGAAATGATTGACCGTGCAGTCGAGGAAGGCCCGCAATGACCCGTGAAATCCTGTTGGTGCCTCATGCCAACCGGCAACAGAACCTGGAAGCGACGTCGCGTGCGGCAGAGCTTTTGCAAGATGCGGGAATTACCGTACGAGTGTGCGCGGACGAAAAGGTACTGCCGGGATTAAAGCATGTACCTCACACTGAAGATGCGGCCGCAGGGTGCGAATTGGTGTTGGTTTTGGGCGGCGATGGAACCTTCCTCCGTGCCGCCGACATGGCGCGTGCCGTAGATATTCCGGTGCTGGGCATCAACCTAGGCCACGTGGGATTTCTGGCCGAGTGGGAAGTCGAATCTCTCGATCAGGCCTTGGTGCGGGTCATTGAAAAGCGTTACCGCATTGAGGACCGCCTCACCATTGATGTGTCCATCTTTGATGAGGAGGGAACCCTTCTTAACCGCAGCTGGGCTTTGAACGAGGCTTCGGTAGAAAACCAAAACCGCTCCGGCGTGCTAGACGCAATCTTGGAAGTTGACCGCCGGCCGGTGTCGTCCTTTGGCTGCGATGGGGTGCTTATCTCCACTCCCACTGGATCGACCGCCTATGCGTTTTCCGCAGGTGGTCCGGTGTTGTGGCCCTCTTTGGATGCGATTTTGGTAGTGCCGAATAATGCGCATGCGCTGTTTACCAAGCCATTGGTTGTATCGCCCAATTCTTTAGTGGCCGTCGAATCGACGATGCGCACGACTCCCGCCACCGTGATTTTGGATGGCTTCCGCGAGTTCGCGATGCCACCAGGGGCACGTGTGGAAGTAGTGCGAGGCGAGCGTCCGGTGCGGTGGGTACGCTTAGATGACCAACCTTTTACTGACCGTTTAGTCTCGAAGCTGCGCCTGCCCGTAGAAGGGTGGCGCGGGCCGAAGGAGAAGTAGTGCTCGTCGATATTTCCATCAATGATCTGGGCGTCATTAGCCAGAGCTCTGCGGAACTATCCGCGGGCCTTACCGTGCTTACCGGTGAGACCGGTGCGGGTAAGACCATGGTGGTTACTGGTTTAAGGCTCTTAGCCGGTGGTCGCGCGGACGCCTCTCGAGTGCGCGATGGCGCGAAGAAGGCTGCAGTGGAGGGGCACTTTTCTTCGTCGAAAGAATCCATCCGTGAGTTGGTGGAGTCGGTCGGCGGCGATGCTGACGAAAATGGCGAGTATATCGTTTCACGCACGGTCTCTGCCGCCGGAAGATCGCGGGCCTATTTAGGCGGCCGTGCGGTGCCGGCTGCAACTCTGGGCGATTTCGCGCGCGAGCTTATAACGGTCCACGGGCAAAATGATCAGCTGCGTTTGCTCGCGCCCGAGGAACAACTGGGTGCGGTAGACCGTGCGGATCCGAAATTGGCGCGTGTGCGAGAGCGCTATACCGAGGCCTTCAAAGAGTGGCGCAGCCTTGCCAAGGACTATAAGCGGCGCACGGAGCAGCGCCGCGAGCTGGCGCAAGAGGTTGACCGCCTGCAATTCGCTGTCGATGAGATCGATGGCATCGCCCCAGAACCCGGCGAGGATGAAGAACTGGTGCAGCTGGTTCGCAAGCTGCAAGACGTCGATGGGCTGCGCGAGTCCGCGGAAATTGCCCTGGCTTCCATCGACGGCACCGAGGAATTGGAGGAGGCCGCCTCGGCACTGCTAGGCCGGGCGGTTTCTGCCTTGGCGGGATCCACCGATAAGGAACTAGCGGCCTTGGGCGAACGGCTTAGCGAGATTACTTCGCAGCTGGGCGATATCTCCGGCGAGCTCGGTGGGTATCTAGCCGGACTTCCGGCGGACCCACACCTGTTGGAAAAGTCGCTCCAGCGGCAGCAGGAATTGCGCACGTTGACTAGGAAGTACGCGGGGGATATTGATGGCGTCGTAGCCTGGCGCAATGAGGCAGCGGCAAAACTGGAGTCCATGGATACCTCCACAGAAGCCCTGGAGGAGCTGAAAAAGCAGGTCAAAGACGCTGAAGCGGTAATGATTGAGCGGGCAGGGGAGCTGACAAAGGGGCGTCGGAAAGCGGCGAAGGCCCTGGGCGAGCAGGTAACGCAGGAGCTCCACGGCTTAGCCATGCCGAATTCGACCTTGACGGTCGAGCTTACGCAGGCGAAGTATTCAAAGTCCGGCGCAGACGCGGCCGAGTTGCAATTGAATGGCAAGCCGATTGCCTCTGCTGCCTCGGGCGGCGAACTCTCCCGTGTCATGCTGGCCTTGGAGGTCGTGCTGGCGGACGAGGACGGCGCCACCTTGGTCTTCGATGAGGTCGATGCCGGCGTGGGCGGGCGCGCAGCCGTAGAGATCGGCCGCCGCTTAGCCCGCTTGGCGGTGCATAATCAAGTGATTGTGGTAACGCACCTGCCGCAGGTCGCAGCGTATGCGGATGCGCACCTGCATGTATCGAAGGAGAAATTTACCTCTGGCGTGGCCGAGCTGTCACAGGAGGAGCGCGTGGAGGAACTGGCCCGCATGCTGGCAGGTTTGGACGATACCGAAACCGGCCGCGCGCACGCACAGGAGCTTTTTGACCGCGCACAGGAAGAAGCTTCCGCGCGCCTCGCCCACTCGAAACCATAATCACGCCACAATAGGGCCATGGCTCTGTTTTCCCGTAACCCCGAGCAGCCTGGTGCACTGCGCGATTGCACTCCAGGCGCTAAGGGGATGAAAAAGTTTAGTGAAGGCGATGTCGCCGTAATTGATGCGGCCAATATCTCTCGCCACGAGGCTCAGACCCTCGTAGACCTTAAGCCCTCCGCCGTCATTAATGTGGCGGAGTTTTCTACCGGCACGGTCCCTAATTATGGCCCGCACATGTTGCTTGACGCCGACATTACCCTCCTTGAAGGCGTTGGCCAATCCTTTGTTTCCGAGTTCAAAGAAGGCAAGAAGGCGCGTATCGGGGAGGACGGCACCGTCTTTAGCGGCGATAAGGCGCTCGGCACCGGCCGCGTGGTAACCCGTGAGCGAGCAGAAAAGAACTTCACCGCGGCGCAGGGCGCGCTGATTGACCACATGGAATCCTTCTTTGGCAATTCCATTGACTTTATTAACTCGGAAGGCCCGCTGCTTATCGACGGCCTCGGCGTCCCCGCCTCCGGCTCCGAAATCGCCGGCCGCAAGGTTGTGCTCTTTTCACCTACCGATCGGCACCGCGAACAGCTCAAGCAGCTGCGCAACTTTATCCGTGAGTATGAGCCGCTGCTGATTGCAGTGGGAGCAGCGGCAGATTCCTTGCTGGCCCAAGGATATAAGCCGGATTTCATTATTGGGGATCCGAATAGCGTGAGCGATGAAGCTCTGCGTTGCGGCGCCCGCGTAATCGTTCCTGCGGACCCGGAGGGCGAGGTAGAAGGCCTCGACCGCATCCAGGACCTGGGCATTGGTGCGATGACCTTCCCCGCGGCAACGCATTCAGGCACCGACCTGGGCCTGCTCTTTGCGGACTACCACGGCGCCGATCTCATTGTGCAGGCCGGCGGCGGGGTAGACCTCGATGATATCTTTGCGGACCGCACCAACCCCTCGGCCGTGCTGTCCCGCCTTAAGGCCGGTACCAAGGTGGTTGACGCCGATGCGGTAATCAATCTCTACAGTGCGCCTTCCTCCAACCTCGGCTGGCTGTGGGCAGTGCTGGGCATCTTGGTTGCCATTGCGGCGGTCATCCTCATCGTCGGTTTTGGCGGCAGCCAAGACTTTGCTAGCAACCTTAGCGAAACCTGGTCTAGCCTCTTTGGGGGCGCATAAGGCATGGCAAAGACTGAGCTCGTAGCAGGCTTGGGCTTCGGCGCGGCGGTAGGCGTAGCCTTAGGCGCCCTGGTGATTGCGCCGAACCTGACCACCAGCATGGCTGATGATGACCCGATCCGCGAGGAGCACCGCAAGGTGGTCCAAGACAATAAGATTCTGCAGACCCAAAATGACGCCAGCGACAAGATCGTGGCCGATTCTGGGGCGGAAATGGTTGATGGAGCCTTGTCTCAGCGCCCAGTACTCATCGTGACCACCGATGACGCCAACGGCGGCGATGTAGACGCGATCCGGAAGCTCTTGGAGTCTTCCGATGCCACCGAGGCCGGCGAGATTAAGCTGACCAAGGACTTCTTGCGCCCCGAAACTAAGGACAAGCTGCTTCCCATCTTGAAAGATACTGCGCCTAAAAAGGCAGATATCAAGAACTTGGATTCTGCAGGAGCCCTCAGCGGTGAGGTCTTAGGTACTGCGCTGTCTATGGATCCTGAGAGCACGAAGCCTTTGGCCTCAGTAGAAGAGCGCGCAGACGTGCTCCATAAGCTGCGCGACGAGGGTTTCATTGATTACGAAGATGGCACCATCGTTCCTGCCCAGGCCATCATCGTGGTCTCTGGCAATGGCCTGCGTGGTTACCCGTCCAGCGCGCTGGCAGAATTTTCCACCGGGTTAGATGATGTCAATGGGTCCGTGGTGTTGAGCGGGCGCACCAAGCAGACCCAGGATGATAAGGCGCTAGCTCAGGTGCGTGATCAGGACGCGGAGCTGTCTACGGTCGATAGCACCGAACGGGCAGTGGAGCGCATTGCGGTCATTCTGGCCACCCAGGAACAACTTGATGGTGGCCAGGGCGACTATGGCGCCACCGAAACTGCTGACTCCGCCTTGCCGGGAAAGGAATAGCCCATGGCGCATGATTTCAAGGTGCTTGATTCGCAGCTGCTTGTCGAAGCCCCCATTCTCGCCCTCCGCCGCGACGAGGTAGTCATGCCCGGTGGCGTTTCTGCCTCCCGGGAAGTAGTCGAGCACCTAGGTGCTGTGGCCGTCGTGGCAGTGGACTCAGACGAGCGTATTGCGATGGTGTATCAGTACCGCCACAGCGTGGGAAAGCGCCTGTGGGAACTGCCGGCGGGATTGCTCGACGTACGCGGTGAGGATGAGCTGACCGGCGCGCAGCGTGAGTTGCAGGAGGAGGCCGGTTTGAGTGCGCAGACCTGGTCCGTGCTGACGGACCTTGTCACCTCGCCGGGTTTCTGCGAAGAGGCGGTTCGCGTATTCCTTGCCTCGGAGCTTTCCGACGTCCCCCGGATGGAGGCTACCGGTGACGAAGAAGCCGATATGGAAGTCGCCTGGGTGGGCCTCGACGAGGCCGTCGACAAGGTGCTGCGCGGTGACATCGTCAATTCCATTGCCTGCAGCGGTATCTTGGCCGCCTACGCTGTGCTGCGCGGCGGCAAGCAGACCCGCAGCGTGGAGGAGCCGTTCGACCTTCGACCGACCTCGATGAGCTCCCGCCGCACGGGCGCGGACCTAAAGCAGCTGTGAGTGCGCTAGAAAACATAGCGCAGACGTGGCTTAATCATCTAGCAGTCGAGCGCGGCGTTTCCGCCAACACCTTGAGCAACTATCGCCGCGATGTCCGCCGCTACCTTGCATGGCTGGGGGATAACGGGGTAGAGGATCTGCGGTCGGTGACGCGACCGATGGTGGAGGCTTATCTTAAAGACCTGCGCTCACACATGGCTGTGTCCTCAGCCAACCGAGCGCTCATCGTTGCTCGCGGACTGCATAAATTTGCCGTGTTAGAAGGCGTAGTGGACGTTGATGTTGCGGTTGAGGTAACCCCTCCGTCAACCGGGCAGCATTTGCCGGAGACATTATCGGTAGATGAGGTCACCGCCCTCATTGAAGCGACTCCTACTGAGACCCCGGTAGATGTGCGCGACCGCGCCCTGCTGGAGATGCTCTATGGCACCGGCGCGCGAATCTCGGAAATTGTCTCCCTCAACGTTGATGACGTGTCCTCCGCGCAGGAAGTAATACGCCTGCGGGGCAAGGGAGACAAAGAACGGATTGTGCCAGTGGGCTCGCATGCCCGCCAGGCTCTCGATGCCTACCTGGTGCGGGCGCGACCGGCGCTGAGCAAAGGTAAGACGCCGGCGCTGTTTCTCAATACCCGCGGTGGGGCTTTATCCCGTCAAAGTGCGTGGACTGTGTTGAAGACTGCAGCGCAGCGGGCGCAATTGGGAAAATCCATTTCTCCGCACACCTTGCGGCATTCTTTTGCGACGCACCTGCTTGAAGGCGGCGCAGATGTGCGCACCGTGCAAGAATTGCTGGGACATTCCTCGGTGACAACAACGCAAATATATACTCACGTCACTGCCGATTCCTTGCGCGAGGTCTGGCGCACTGCGCACCCCCGTGCCTAAGAAAGGACCTATATGTTTTCAACTCGTGTAGCTGGTGCGGCGATTTCTGCCGCATTGCTTTTCCCAGCGGTGGCACACGCGCAGCTGCCTCCGGAAGTAGAGGCTGCTATTGCCGCTCCCATTTCGGTTCCTGCCGGCCAGACCACGACTGTAAGCTTGCCCGTGCCGGCCGAAGCCAACTACTCCGGCGATGGGTGGAACGTGTCTGCCTCAGGTACCTCCGCTACCATCACCGCCCCGGCAGATGGCGGCCAAATCTCGGTTCCTGTCTCCGCCCAAGGCATGAATGCAACCCTGACGCTGGTAGCCGATGGGTCGGTCGCACAGGAGGACATTCAGGAAGAAATTGACGGCGCGGAAGGCGGCCCGAACCCAGCGCCAGCGCCGGATCCGGGCTCTGATAAGCCGGCACAAGGTGACAAGGCGCCAGCCGGAAACGATGCCGAGGGCGGAGATGACAAGCCCGCGCCGGCGAAAGAAGATAGCAACTTGCCGGTTATTCCAGGTAAAAAGCCGGAGCGTAAGCCTGCTGGGGAAGCCAACCTTGACGGTGCGGAATACGTCAACCTTGAATCGAAAATCGAAGGCAATACTATTACCGCGAAGATGGGCCTCAAGCAGGCCTATGACCTCTACCAGCAGTTCAAGGACACGCAAGAAAATGACGTCACGCTGCGCTACCTCGATGGCGAGGGCAATATTATCCAAGGCGTAGAGCGTGACGTGGATGCCTCTTCTCGAACCCTCACCTTGACCTATCCGGAGGGCGAGGCGCCTGATAATCCCTTCATCATGCAGTTGCTGCGCAATGACGGTTCCGGGGCCGCACTCATCGTCACGTTGCAGGACCCTAACTATCAATCCGCCGCGAAAAACCTCGATGAGCGCCAGCAAAAGGACCCCAAAGAAGAAGACGGCGGCTCACATTTGGGCTGGATTATTGGAGGGGCAGCTGCGGCGGTACTCATGGCGCTCATAGCTCTGGTGGCAATCCGCAAACGCCGTTCCAGTCAACGCTAAACACTTGATATAGACTAAGTCTCGGTACTTTTAACCTGTAGCGGGTACGCTTTAATGACAACGTTGTAATCAACCCTAAGCCAAGTGTCATGGTCCGGAACTTGGCGTCAAGGAAGCAGGTGTGACTGTGAGCGAAGAGGGTCTATTTTCTGCCTCTGACGTAGAGGTGGGGCTGACCGGTCGTCCTATCCGTGAGTTACCGGAACCCGCACCCTTGGAAAAACATGGGCCGGCCACCATCATTTCTATGTGTAACCAAAAGGGTGGCGTAGGTAAAACCACCTCCACCATCAATATGGGCGCCTGCTTGGCGGAATACGGCCGTAAAGTCCTCTTGGTTGACCTTGACCCCCAGGGCGCGCTTTCGGCGGGTCTCGGGCTCACGCATGACGATATCGAGGACACCATCTATGACGTGATGCTCGATAGCCATACCTCTATTCACTCCGCTATCCAGCACACCGGGGTATCGGGCTTGGATCTGGTGCCGGCGAATATCGACCTCTCCGCCGCGGAAATTCAGATGGTCAATGAAGTCGGTCGCGAGCACACCCTTGCCCGTGCGCTGCGTCCGGTGCGCCGCGATTATGATTTCATCATTATTGACTGCCAGCCCTCCTTGGGCTTGCTTACCGTCAATGCCCTTGCTTGCTCACAGGGTGTGATCATCCCTATGGAGTGCGAGTTCTTCTCCCTGCGCGGTTTGGCGCTGTTGACCGATACGGTGGAAAAGGTTTCTGATCGCATTAACTTTGATCTTGAGGTCATGGGAATCCTGGTGACCATGTTTGATCGCCGTACCAAGCACGCCCGGGAAGTGATGTCCCGAGTGGTGGATTACTTTGGCGATAAGGTCTTTGACACAGTCATTACCCGGACCGTTCGATTCCCAGAGACTTCGGTAGCCGGCGAACCGATTACTACCTGGGCACCCAGCTCCCCGGCCACACAGCAGTACCGGAACCTGGCCAAAGAGGTCATTGAGCGCTCGACCGTTTAAGGTATCGTGACCCAGCCGGAGATTACGGGCTTTCGCATTGCACTGCGGAATTTTGAAGGCCCTTTTGACCTGCTATTGCAGCTTATTCAGTCCAAGAAGATGGACGTGACTGACGTTGCGCTGTCAGAAGTGACGGATGAATTCGTGGCGTATACACGCCAGTTGGGGGAGTACGCTGATCTGGATGAGACCACTGATTTTTTGCTGGTGGCAGCTACGCTCTTGGATTTAAAGGCGGCGCGGCTTCTGCCGCGCGGTGATGTCGACGATATTGAAGACTTGGAACTGCTGGAGTCGCGCGACCTCCTTTTTGCCCGCCTGTTGCAGTACAAGGCTTATAAGCAAGCAGCGGACCAATTCGCCGTGTGGCAGCGCGAGGCGCAGCGCAGCTATCCGCGGGCGGTTTCGATCGAGGAGAGGTTTGCTGAGCTTTTGCCTCCAGTTTCGCTCGGCCATACGCCGGCCAGTTTTGCCGAGCTAGCGGCGGGCGTGTTCCGTCCTAAGCCCCCGGAGGAGGTGGCAACCGGTCACGTGCACGCCGTAGCAGTATCGGTGCCAGAGCAGGCCGGCAAGATTTTGGAAACACTCAAGCTTCTCGGCGCAGGTCAATGGACCAGCTTTGGTGCACTAACCCGCGACTGTACGGTTTCTATGCAGGTAGTGGGGCGTTTCTTGGCCCTGTTGGAGTTGTACAAAGCCAAAGCGGTTGATGCACAACAAGAAGAAGCGCTGGGGCAGCTGGACCTATCGTGGACAGGCCTGGATGTTGACCCAGCGGTAGTTGCCGCAGCGAACTGGGACTAAGGCCGCTGCTGGATGAATTCCAGCGTCTCGGGGGAGAGCTCGCGGTCGGAGTAGACGCGTACGTCTGGTTCCTCGGGGTTGTCCTCGGTGCCTATGCGGCGCCCTTCCCATACTTGTTGGAGCCCTTGCTTTTCGATGACCCGGATGGCCGCCGGGTGATTTGTGGTCACGCGGGCCGTAATGGGGGAGTTGGGGTCCACCTGGCGGATGCTCTTCACCGCCTCGGAGGTGATCTCGGTGGCAAAACCGGCACCCCAATGGGCGGGGCGCAGGCGGTATTTGATGTCCCAGAAGTTGGCCTCTTCGACGAAGATCGCACCACCGACGCCGACGAATTCCGAAGGATTGTGGCGCATATACGCGGCCCAAGGGCCGAAGTGGTGCGCGTCCCACGACTGAGAGGATGCTTGTGCGAGTGCACGCGTGGTGCGGATATCGGCAAAGCGCCCATTGGGACGGTGGCTCCAGATACGTCCGTCGCTGTAGACCTTGTGGGTATCTTCGGTATTAGCGGCGGACAGCGGGATGAGGATGAGTCTGTCGGTGCGAGTGATAGTTTCCATGACAATATGTTAGACGAGTCACCGTGGGGAGCGAAAGTGATTTGGGGAATTTTCTGCGACTTTTTCCTCTGCAGTAAACTCGGGCGCTATGGATCTTCCCCTCATCTCGCAGCTGCGTTCCCGTCTTGAGTCCATATTGCTCGTGCTCGACTCCCCAGCTTCTGTGGAGTCTTTGGCGCGTGCGCTGGGGGCGGAAAGGGACGTCGTCAGTGATTGCTTGCGTTCTATTCAGCGGGAGTTGGATAGTCGCGGTTCTGGTATTGACCTGCGCGAGACCCAAGAGGGGTGGCGCTTTTATACGCGCACCGAAAATGCCGGGGCGGTAGAAGAATTCCTCTTGGATGGCGCCCAAACCAAGCTTTCTCGCGCTGCCCTGGAGACTTTGGCGGTAGTGGCTTATCGCCAGCCCGTCACTCGCCAGCAGGTGGCGGCGGTTCGCGGCGTCAATGTCGATGGCGTAATGCGGACCCTTAACCTGCGCGGGTTGGTCCGGGAGCTGCCGCAGGATGATTTTGAGGGCGCCGCGCACCGGTACGAGACAACGGAATTATTTCTCGAGTTATTGGGGATCGATTCTTTGGAGCGCCTGCCTGACTTGGCGCCGCTGTTGCCTGACGTCGAGGCGATCGACGAAGAGTACTAGCGTGGGGTAGGATTGCCCAGGTAATTTCATATCTTCGAGAGAAAAGGACACGTACGTGACTCCTCCCGCTCGCCGTGACGGCACACCGGATAAGAAGCAGCGAGACAGTGACATCATTGTCTCCAATGCCAAGCCGGCCCGTCACCAGCATGTGTCAAAGAAAAAGCAGAAGGCTACTGCAGAATCCGTAGCCCGCGAATTGGGCGCCGATTGGCTGGTTGATGAAGACAAGCCCAAGGGAGAGCGCCTCCAAAAGGTGCTCGCCAAGGCAGGCGTCGCTTCCCGCCGCCACGCAGAAATCCTCATCGATGCCGGCCGAGTTGAGGTCAACGGCAAGATCATCGCCAAGCAAGGCGTCAAGGTAAACCCCTCCGTCGACGTCATCCGAGTGGACGGCGTGCGCGTCAACGTCAATGAGGAGCACGAATATTTTGTGCTCAATAAGCCGCGCGGCATGCAGTCCACCATGTCCGATGACCTGGGGCGACCGTGCGTGGGCGACGTGGTGTCAGAAAAGGTCGCAGCTGGCCAGCGACTCTTTCACGTTGGCCGCCTCGACGCCGATACGGAAGGCCTGCTCATCCTCACCAATGATGGCGAGTTGGCCAACCGCTTGATGCACCCTAAGTACGAGGTGACCAAGACCTACCTCGCCACCGTATTGGGTGAGGCCGATAGGAAGCTCGTGCGACAGCTCAAGGAAGGCATCGAGCTGGAAGACGGACTGGCAAAGGCCGACTTTGCACAGGTAGTTGATACCAACCAGGGTTATTCCTTGGTGCGTCTTGAACTGCATGAAGGCCGCAAGCATATCGTGCGCCGCATGTTGAAGGAGGCCGGCTTCCCCGTGCAGCGCCTGGTGCGCACCAAGCTGCATACAGTCCAGCTGGGCGATATGAAGCCTGGAGGTCTGCGTGCCCTTAATTCCAGCGAGCTGACTAGCCTGTACAAGGCGGTGGAGATGTAATGATTTCTAATATGCCGAATGAGGGTCTCATCCTCGCCGTGGATGGCCCATCTGGAACTGGAAAGTCGACCACGTGCCGTGCGCTGGCCAAGCAGCTGGATGCAAAGTACGTCGACACTGGTGCTATGTACCGAGTGGCAACGCTTGCTGTGCTGCGTGAAGGCGTCGACCCTGCTGATACCGCCGCGGTTATTGCGGCTACGGCCAATCTGCCCTTGGGAGTATCCGATGACCCGGACTCCACTGAAGTTCTCCTCGGCGGCGAGGACGTCTCGCGCGTTATTCGCGAAGACGAAGTCACCCGTAATGTTTCCGCCGTATCAGCCATTCCGGAGGTGCGCGAGAATCTGGTAGCGCTGCAGCGCAAGCTTGCCCGCGAAGCGCACCGCGCGATTGTAGAAGGGCGCGATATTGGCACTGTGGTGCTTGCCGACGCCCCCGCTAAGGCATTCATGACTGCCTCTGCCGAGGTCCGCGCGCAGCGCCGCCAAACCCAGAATGAAAAGGCGGGCATCGCTTCGGATTACGAGACGGTGCTCGCAGATGTCCAGCGCCGTGATGCGGCGGATTCTTCCCGCAAGGCCTCACCTTTGCGCCCAGCGGAAGACGCAACCCTAGTCGATACCTCCAATATGAGCCCAGAGGATGTGCTGGAAGCTCTGATTAACGTGGTAAAGGAGTCTGTCAATGACTAATCACGATCCCCAGGAAGAGTCGGAGACTCAGTTCCATTACCCAGCCGGTAAGTTCGATGACGAGGTGGTAGAAGCCTCTCCTGGTTGGGCCGCCGATGATTTCAATACCGAGGAATTCGACTATGACTTCGATGACTCGGAATTTGGTGAGGCCGATTATGGCGACGATTCGCATGCAGAAGAGCCTCTGAGTGAAGAGGAGTGGGAAGAACTCTCCCGTGCGTTCGGCGTGGAGTCTGATGACCACACCGAAGAAGCCCTGTGCACGGTGGCCGTTGTCGGTCGCCCAAATGTGGGTAAGTCCTCGTTGGTCAACCGTTTCCTTGGCCGCCGCGAAGCGGTGGTAGAGGACCACCCAGGCGTTACTCGTGACCGAATTTCCTACGTTGCGGACTGGAACGGTCAGCGCTTTTTGGTACAGGACACCGGTGGCTGGGATCCCAACGTGAAGGGCATCCATGCGGCGATTGCCCGCCAGGCAGAAGTAGCCATGGAAACCGCCGATGTCATCGTTATGGTGGTGGACACCAAGGTGGGCATTACGGAGACGGATGAGGTCATGGCTCGCCGCCTGCAGAAATCGCCTGTGCCGGTGATCTTGGTATCGAATAAGTTCGATTCCGATAATCAGTACGCGGATATGGCGGAGTTTTATGCCTTGGGCTTGGGCGATCCGTGGCCCGTATCCGCCCAGCATGGCCGCGGCGGTGCGGACGTGCTCGATGAGATTTTGCGGGTCTTCCCTGAAGAACCTCGGCAGACCGCGATTACCTCTGGCCCTCGCCGCGTCGCATTGGTGGGCAAGCCAAACGTGGGCAAGTCCTCGCTGCTGAATAAGCTCACCAGCGAGGAGCGGTCCGTGGTCGACAACGTCGCGGGAACGACCGTGGATCCGGTTGACTCTCTGGTGCAGCTGGATGATCAGCTGTGGAAGTTCATTGATACCGCGGGCCTGCGCAAGAAGGTGAAGAACGCACAGGGGCATGAATACTATGCGTCCTTGCGTACCCGCGGCGTTATCGATGCGGCCGAGGTCTGCATTATGCTTATCGACGCCTCTGAGGAAATCTCCGAACAAGACCAGCGCGTGCTCAATATGGTGCTCGAGGCGGGTAAGGCCCTGGTGATCGCGTTTAATAAGTGGGACCTCATGGATGAGGATCGCCGCTACTACCTGGACCGAGAGATTGATCAGCAGCTGAGCCACTTGCCGTGGGTCACGCGCGTGAATATCTCTGCGGAAACGGGCCGCGCGCTGCAGAAGCTGGAGCCGGCCATGATTGAGGCACTGGAAAGTTGGGATCAGCGTGTGTCCACGGGCCAGCTGAATAACTGGTTGCGTGAGGCTATCGCGGCTAATCCGCCGCCGATGAAAAATAACCGCCTGCCGCGCGTATTGTTCGCCACGCAGGCGTCGACTCAGCCGCCGACCATCGTCTTATTTACGACGGGCTTCTTGGACGCGGCGTATCGCCGCTACCTTGAGCGCAAGTTCCGCGAGCGGTTTGGTTTCCACGGAACGCCTATCCGCATCGCAGTGCGCGTGAGGGAAAAGCGCGGCAAGAAGCGCTAGCAGTATGCCCGTTACGCTGGGATTATAGCACTCAGGCGAGCGATTATTGCACCGGACACGGTGTGAGAATTCGCTCGCCTTTCCGTTTATGTCCGGTTATGTGGGTCTGTATAGGATATAACCAGTTAATAATTCTCTCGTGATGGAAGGCTCAGCATGCTAGCCAGCGTAATTGCGCCAGATTCAATTCTGGCCATCGTGCTCCAGGTCATCATCATCCTCAGTGCCCTGCTATTGGGCACTCGTTATGGTGGCATCGGACTTGGTCTTATTTCCGGCATCGGTTTGATGCTCATGGTCTTTGTCTTCGGCCTCGCCCCGGGTGAGCCGCCGGTATCCGTGATGCTGACCATCATTGCGGTCATCGGTTGCGCCGCCACCTTGCAACAGGCGCGCGGCCTAGAAGTGATGATGCAATTTGCCGAGAAATTTCTCCGCGCCCACCCAGAGCGCATTACCATCCTCGCGCCGCTAACCACTTGGTTCCTGACGGTCCTGTGCGGTACGGGCCACGTGGTCTACACGATGTTTCCGATCATCGAGGACATTGCCCTGAAGAAGGGCATCCGCCCAGAGCGCCCCATGGCCGTGGCATCAACGTCGGCTCAGATGGGTATTACGGCCTCGCCAGTATCTGTGGCCACCGTATCCCTAGCGTCCATCATCGCGGAAAACGCCGGTGCTATCGATCACGCCTATTCCATTCCGCAGATCCTCATGGTGGCTATGCCCGCCTCGCTTGCCGGTGTCATTCTTGCCTCGCTGTGGTCGCTGCGCCGCGGTAAGGACCTGGACGAGGACCCGGCATTCCAGGAGCGCATGAAGGATCCGGAGTTTGCAGAAAGCATTCACCAGTCCACCGGATCGCTGATGGATGAAGAATTTTCGCCAGAAGCAAAACGAGCAGTGGTTATCTTCCTCGTGGCTATCGCCAGCGTGGTCGCGCTCGGTGCGTTCGAATTCCTGCGCCCACTCGTCCCAGGCGATGATGGCGAGTTGAGCCCGCTGTCGATGAACCTGGTTATCCAGATGGTCATGCTTGTTGCCGGCGCAATCATCTTGCTTAGCTGCAAGGCTGACCCGAAGAAGATCGCGTCCACGCCAGTCTTTAAGGCCGGTATGACCGCAGTATTCTCGGTCTTTGGCGTGGCATGGATGGCAGATACCTTCTTCGAAGCCCATATCGATGCCCTAGAATCCAACCTCGGGTCCGTGGTCGAGGCCGCCCCGTGGGCCTACGCGGTGGTACTGGTCATCGTGTCCAAGCTGGTTAACTCCCAGGCCGCCGCCCTGGTTGCCATCGCTCCGATTGGCCTGCAGCTGGGAATTGACCCCGCCATTATCGTTGGTTTCTACGGCGCAGCGTATGGCTACTTCATCTTGCCAACCTACCCTTCGGACCTGGCCTGCATCGGCTTCGACCGCACGGGCACCACTCACATTGGCAAGTTCGTCATCAACCACTCGTTCCTTGTCCCTGGCGCCATCTCGGTGTTCACCTCCTGCGTGGTGGGCTCGCTACTGGCGCAGGTCCTGCTCTAATCCGAATCCCGTACCAGCACGAAGGCATCCGTGCGGTACGGGATGCGTAGTTTTTGCCCCGGCTTAAATCCCATGTGCTCGTAGAGGTACCAATCCAGGTTGTGGGTCATACGCTCATGGATGGCTTCGCCATTGCGCAGCCAATAGGAGCGGGTATGCATCAATTGGTGAAGCTGCTCCGGGGTAAGTTTGTTCTCCCAGGTCAAGCGCAGCTCGCGGTCTAAAGACCACGGCGCCGTATAGTCCGGGTAAAAGCCTGGCTTATGTACATCGCCGGAGTGCATGATGCGAGATAGCCGCAGGATCCAGGGGTCCGCGTTGACATCGAGCGTGTTCCACACCAGGAGAATCTTCCCGCCCGGCGCGAGGACGCGGTCAAGCTCTGCACAGGCGGCTGGCACGTCGACCCAATGCCAGGTTTGGGCGAGGCAGGCGGCGTCTAAGGAGGCGTCGCCAAGCGCGGTGTTTTCGGCCGTAGCACGAAGGACCGGCAGGCGGAGGTGGGCTGCGAGAATCCCAGCCATATCGGCGGAGGGCTCCAGAGCCAAAACCCGAGCATTGGGTAGGGACTCAGTGAGTTTTCCAGTACCGGCGCCAATATCGGCCACGGTATGGGCGTCAGCAATAAGGGCAGAAACCTCGTCCGGATAGCCGGGGCGCACATCATGATAGGTGCTCGCGCCGCGGCGGAAGGCCTGGGCGGAAGCGGTGCGTTGCGCGGCATCGCGGAAGCCGGGGCCTTGTCTAGTGGAGGCCTTGCGGTAGCTAGGGAAGTGGCTGGGATCGGGGTGGCGAGTCGACATAGCCCATCTAACCTACCGCGAATTAGAATGGCTGCCTATGAGGACACTTCCTGCACCATCAGATCCCAGGTGGCTGCTAAAGACCGTCTTTTCTCGTCCGGCACTCACTGTGCCGGCCGCACTCTGCATGGCTGTCTCTTTTCTGCTTAACGGATCGACTCCAGTGATAGTGGGACATGCCGTTGATGAAGCTGTGTCGAAAGGATCCGTTGACCGACTAGGCATGTGGCTGGTGGTATTGGGGGTAGCTTTTGGTCTGAATGCCATAGCCGCATGGTTCGGACGCGGCCTCAACGCGCGAGCCATGCTAGTAATTGGGCACGATGTCCGCATGGCCATCACGGATAGGATTCAGGATCCGCGGGGCCTTGCGGGTGAGCCCCGCACCGCCGGCGAGCTGCTTGCCATCGCCTCCACGGACGCACGGCGAGTGCAGAATGCCGTAATGATGACGGTCTTTCCCGTCGCTGAGATCACCGCCATTGTGTATGTGGCGATTATGGCTAGCCGTATTAACCTGCCTTTAGGCATTGCCATTTTGTGCGGCGGGCCGCTCATGGTGTGGGGCTCAGTGCGCGCGGCAAAGCCTCTGCGTACGCGTTCCGGAGTCCGCCAAGCGGCGTTGGCAAAAGCTAGCGCCATGGCCACCGATGTGGTCCAAGGCCTGCGGATCCTTAAGGGCCTGGGCGCTGTAGCCACAGTGAGCAGGCGCTATTCCGCGGTGTCTGGTGCCGCCTATGCGCGAACGGTAGAAGCCAATGGTGCCCAAGCCCGACTTAATGCGACCACGGAGATTTTGGGCTCGGTATATGTCATTGCGGTGGGTATTGGTGCAGGAATGATGGCTATGCGCTCCATGATTAGCGTAGGTGAACTCATTACGGTTATTGGCCTTACGCAGTTCATTATCACCCCGATGACGATGCTGGGCCGAAATATCGCCTCGCGGTGGGCGGCTGCACAGGCAAGCGCTGAGCGCATTACCGCCCTCCTCGCCGCCCCCGGGGTGGAGAAGAGTGAACCGGAGGTTCCGGCTCTCGCTCCTGGGGTCAACGTGGTACCCGAACCTGTTCCAGAGGATCTCGAATTCTTGCCGCGCGAGCGATTCCTGGTTGTTCCACACGAAAGCATGCTTTTCGAGGGGACCGTGGGGGACAATATTCATCCGGATCGCGCGGGTGCACAACGAGCCCTCTACGTGGCTGCAGGGGAAGATATCCCGGGCGGGTTGGACCGTGAGGTGGGAGAAGGCGGCCGAAACCTTTCTGGTGGACAGCAACAGCGCGTGGCGCTTGCACGAGCCATTGCTGCCGACGCAGAGATTTTAGTTTTGGCCGACCCAACTACCGCGGTGGATTCGGTGACCGAGCAGGAAATTGCGCAGCGAGTGGCGCATCACCGCGGGTCTAAGCCCACGCTTGTCTTCACCACTTCGCCGGCGTGGGCAACAGTGGGGGCGGAGCTATGATGCGGTTTCCCACGGCCTCTTGGCCCCAAGTGCGTAAGGAAGTGGGCCGCCAGCTTTCCGACGTCCCCGGTGCTCGCCCCCAAGCCGCAGCGGCCTTAGCCTTGCTTACCGCAGGCGCCGGCAGCAATGTAGCTATCCCCATCCTGTTGGGAAAGATCGTTGACGCTGTCATTGATCAAGGCGCCATCGCACCCATCGGTATCTCGCTGGTGCTGGTGGCTGTGGTCTCCGCACTGTTTTCCGCGACGGGGTTCTATGTTCTTTCGCGCCTAAGCGAGCGCGTGATCTCCGCTTTGCGCGAGGATATGGTTTCTACCGCTCTCCGCCTGCCTACCCACCGTGTGGAGGAAGCCGGCACTGGGGATTTGGTCTCTCGCTCGACCGACGACGTAGCAGAACTATCGGCAGCCGTAACCGAGACCGTTCCTGTGCTGGCGAAATCCGTCTTCGCCATCGCAACCACCGGGGTGGCACTAGTCAGCCTCAATTGGCAATACTTACTGGTAGTAGGCGCAGTTACGTCGTTATATTTCATTGCTGCGCGCCAGTACCTGCAGCGCGCTCCACAGCGCTATACCGACGAACGCGCTGCCATGGCGGAACGGGCACGCAGGCTCCTGGAGGCAATTCGCGGGCGAGAGACTGTGCGCGCCTTTGGCATGGAAGACCAGATGCATGCCGGTATTGAACGTGCCTCCGCACAGGTGGTGGACAAGGGCTACGCTGCGCGAAGGACAATGATGGTCCTGCAGCTATGGATGACGGTCATTGAGCTAGTCATGCTGGTCTGCGGTCTGGTCGTTAGCTTTTGGGTGGTGCAGTCTGGGGCCCTCACCGTTGGCGCAGTCACCGCGGCCATGCTCCTTCTTATTCGCTTGCGCGGTCCGCTCATGGGATTGATGCGAGTCATCGATACCGTTCAATCCGGCTATGCCTCCCTGTCACGGATAGTTGGGGTGGTCATGGATCCGCCACGGGCGGTGCCAGACTTCGGCGCCCCGACCCCAGGTGGAGTTGCCGAATTAAAAGAAGTGAGCTTCAGCTACGATGACGGCGGCTGGGCTGTGCAAGACGTAAACCTTAAGCTTCCCGCTGGACACACCGTAGCTTTAGTGGGAGCCTCTGGTGCGGGAAAGACCACGGTCGCTGCTCTTCTAGCCGGACTGCGGGTGCCTGCTGCCGGAACAGTCGTGGTCGATGGAGTAGAGGTATCGGCCCTTTCTGATTCCGAACGGGTGGCGCGTTTAGCGATGATTTCCCAAGAGGTCCACGTATTCTCAGGAACCCTGCGCGAAGATTTGTCCTTGGCTGCCCCGCAAGCCTCAGACGCACAAATGGAAGATGCACTACAGCGCGTCGGCGCACAGTGGTATCTGCAGCTAGAAGAGGGCCTAGATACGGTCATCGGCGCACAGGGGATTCACCTAGACCCAGTAGCAGCGCAGCAGCTTGCGCTGGCGCGAATATTGCTTTTAGATCCCGAGATCGTCATCATGGATGAGGCCACCGCAGAGGCCGGATCGGTGGGGGCAGAATCTCTGGAAGAAGCCGCCACAGAGGTCACCCGTGGGCGAACCGCACTGGTAGTGGCACACCGACTAGACCAAGCCGCACGAGCCGATAGCATCGCCGTGATGGATAACGGGCGGGTGGTGGAGCAAGGCAGTCACCACGAACTGTTAAATTATGGTGGCCGCTATAAGCAACTATGGACCGCATGGCAGAAGGGACGACAAAGATGAACGCGAGGTCGCTACGGGTCGTGTTAGGCGCGGTAGCAGTGAGTTTCCTTGCGGTTGCCGGCGCATCATGTTCGGCCGATTCGCCCGACTCCGCTCCTCAAGCAGTCCCAACTGAGACGAAAAACCTAGGGATTCCAACCTCCGCACCGCTGAGCGGACCCGAGCCGGGAAGCTATACCACCGTTAATCTGCCCTCGGGACGCTCCTTTATCCTCAGCGTGCCCAAAGACTACACCGGGGAGAAAAAGTGGCCCATGGTCCTGGCCTTTCCAGGCTGGGGACAATCTGCCGAGAATCTCCGCGGCTATTCCCGCCTCGATGCCGCTGATGCCATCACTGTTTTCGCAGAAGGTAAAAAGAAGGCTTGGAGCCCTGCTCCCTATGCCAAGACGTCAACGGCAGAGGACAAGAAATTTGTTCGCGACATCATTGATGCCGTTCGAGCAACGTATCGGGTAGATGACTCCCGGATTTTTGCTACCGGGATGTCGAACGGTGGCGGGTTTGCCGCCTACCTGGCTTGTCAGATGCCCGATGTCTTTAAATCCGTGGCTACAGTTTCCGCCGCCTACTACAAAGATATTCTCAAAGACTGTGCTCATTCACCCGTGGGCCGATTGGATATGCACGGCACCGTGGACCCCGTGGTGGGCTACTACGGTGGAACGCGCCATAAGACCAAGTACTATTCTGTGGAATCCGTGCTGGAACAAGACCGTAAACGCAATGGTTGCTCTACCAATGTCGATATGACCCGCCTGGTCAACAATGCACTCGATATGAAGTGGAGCGGCTGTACCGCACCGCTTGAACACATCCGTATCGCCGGAGGCTCACACGTATGGCCTGGTGGTACAGCAGACGCGCACAATGAGGTAGGCAAATTCTTTGCTACCGACCGCGTCCTAGACTTCTTCGGCATTCCCGGTCGCCCGTCCGGTACCGCACAGACTTAGTCCTGGCGATAGACCTGAAAGTTAGCGCCTGGAACCTTGCGCACCCTTTCAATGCAAATATCTGCAATGGTAGAAAAGCCCGCGCGATGAGCAGCGCTACGCGGGGAGGTTGGCTCTGGAATTTGCACAAGGTGAAAAGACCGAGTGCCCCCATCGTCGTTATTGAGTTCCACTACCGCCTGGGCAGTGGTGCCGGAGCCCGCAAAAAAGTCAAGGACGCGCGCATTCTTTCCACCCGCAATGGAAATGAGGTGCTTAATCAAGCGCACCGGTTTGGGAAACTCGAAAACGCCCTCTATCCCCATGACGTCTTCAGCATCGCGCCTGCCAGTGCGGGTCACCCCAAAGCGCTCGCCGTCCAAGATGGAGCGTGGGCGCGCTCCCACCTTCTGATAGTTCTTGGTATAGACAAAACCTCGCCGGAAGACGAGCTCATCGAAGCGCTGTTCAACCTTATCCCGTCCCCAGCGCCAACGGGCGACCTTTTCTTTTCCCACCGGCTGGTCCGGCCAATATTCCTTGCCGTCGGGCCCAGAGATAGGGAAGTCGAGGGAGGGAAGGTACCCAAGGGTCTTAGAGTCTAAACGCACCAAGGAGTACTTCCCTTTGTCATCCTCATGGTTGTATTTGGTAGAAGTGTGACCGTGGAGATCGACATTGAACCCCGGATTGTCGGGAGTGCGGGCGTAACACAGAATATATTCGTGTTCTACCACCGCGTACTTAGAATCGTTCTTGCCGGTGCCGGCCTTTTTCCAAATCAATTGGCCGGCAAAGCACTCCTCTCCAAAAACTTCATCGAGTACCTTGCGCGTATTGGCCACTTCGTCTTCTCCGATGGAGACAAAAATGAAACCTTGTGCGGAAAGTACGTTTCGGGCCAAGATGAGTCGGGGAAGCATCATCGACAGCCATTGCGAGTGCCATTCTGCATAGCTTCCGGAACGCATCTGGCGGCGCAATCGGTAGTTATCGCGGTAGACAAAGTCTTTGCCCGTGTTATAAGGCGGGTCGATATAGATAACGTCAAAGAGTTCTCCGCGGGAGGTGAGCCTTTGCAGAACCGGAAGATTATCTGCCGCAATAATCGCGTTGTCCGTGTCGCAGGCTGTGCTGAGCGCGGAATCACGCGTGAAACGTCGGCTCAGCGGCGATCTGGCAGCTGCTCGGGCAGCCTCTTTACCTGGCCATACTAAGCCAAAGAATTCCGTGCCCGGTTCCGGGGTGGACGGCGGCGCTGGGGTAGTTGAAGCCATGGTGCGAAGCCTTCGTTGGTAAATCGTCGTTACCGTCTAACGCTATCATTTGCAAGACTGAGGAAAATTGGCCTGAAGTTAAAATATGCACCCCGATTTTGCTTATACTTCGCTGGGGTAGGGATAAAGCAGCAGGCCTTATTGGGTGCTCGATTGGCTGCGGGGGTGTCTGGATGCCCCTGAGAACAATCGCGGTGCGGGGCGGTAAAATTTATTTGGTCTAGTGGCCGAAGAGACTTTTCGGTGGCATGTTGGCTCAATTGTCGGTACGTTGGGGTGTGTTGCCGGACACGGCAGCTTTTAGATAAAGCTAGAACTGGAAGAAAGGATAACCACATGGGTATCTTCGATAAGGCAAAGGACGCACTGAACTCCGACAAGGGCGAAGAGCTCAGCGACAAGGGCTTGGACAAGGCAGCTGACGCAGCTAAGGGCAAGCTCGGCGAGGACAAGGCTGAGCAGATCGACAAGGCTCGTGACGCAGCTGACGGCAAGCTTGGTACCGAGTAAATAGCTTCGCCCGCTTAAAGGGTGAATGGCTACTTTCTACTTTGGCCCCCAGCCCGCAAGGGCTGGGGGCCAAAGTTATATGAAGACCAGTGGCTCAAAGCCGGGAAAGGTCTATATTGGTGCTCCCACCTGTTTGTGGGTGACTCAACTTAAAAAGTGAACGTATCCCAAGCAAATTTGCATGAAATCGCTAGGATTATGTTTGTGAACAATCTTGAAGGCACCGTTTCCGATGCGGGCTCCACTAAGCAGCGCTTGCTGGAGCAGAGTGCCCGTATCCTGGCTAAGGGTGGGCGCGACGCTTTAAAGGTTTGTGCTGTGGCGGAGCAGATCGCTGTTCCAGTCGAAGAAGCTAAGTCTTTCTTTGAAGATGACCACGACCTTTACATTCAGACCAGCCAGTTCTTGGATGAGCGTCTCCTAGTAGCTGCCTACGGGGCACTCGATAAACTGCCGGATGACGCGTCCGCGATTCAGAAACTTCGCGAGTCTGCCAAGGCTTACTTCAATTTGGCTCTTGATAACCCCACCTACTTCGCCGCCTATAACAACTCCGAGACGGCAACGAGCTTTCCCAACTTTGAGGACGGCATCGAAGAGTCGAGAAGCTTTGATGCCTTCCCGCCCACTTTCCGCTGGATGCTTGAACACATGCGGGAAGCCGCCATTGCAGCACGCGGCGATTTTGATCACCGCTTGGTAGTGATCCAAGCACTTACTTTCTTGTCTGAGTTGCAGGGCATTACTCACTTGGCCACGTTCGGCATTATGCGTCATCTCTCGCCCACGGCGAAGAAGCAGACCTTCAATGCTTGCATTGAGACTTTATTCTCTGGGCTGGAAGTTAGCTTGCGTGACGGGGAGATTGCGCCCTTTGAACCGCTAGCACTCGTTGGTGAACCAGCGGAACCGTTTACTACAGCAGCAAAGGACATGCCAAAGTCTACGGCTGAGGAAAAGCGTGCAGCCATCTTCCGTGGTGCAGCCGAAGAAATTGTCTATAACGGTCTTCCTAGCTTGCATCTTGGCTCTGCTGCTGCGCGAGCAGGCGTAGATTTGGCAGATGCGGAGCATCTTTTCGATGGTAATTCTCACCTGCTGCGCTCTTTGGAAGAGTCTTTGGATGAAGCCAACACGCTATCGATCATGCGCCAGAACCAGGCCGTGCCAGAAGGATCCCACGGGCTGGATTATATTAAGGCAACCGGCTTCGGATATTTGGAGTATGCGCTGGAAGACCCCGTCGGCTTTGTCGCCCTCATTGAGGTATCAAGCCGCTCGATTGTCCCCGTCTCTTTCGATGAGTCCGGCGATACTGAGCAACCATTCGATATGGGTAAGGCCTTCACCTTCATCATGAATCTGGTGCGCGATGCCATTTCTGAGTCGAATGGGCCACGATCGCCATGGATTCTCTTCACTCAGATTGCGGCGCTGTGGGCCTCCATCCACGGGCTCTCGCAGTTGAGTACCGTAGGAGCCTTGCGCTACCACTCGGCTGATTTCTACTTCAACCTAGCTTCCAAGGTGATGGACGTAGTCCTTCAGGGCATGGTCAATGTCCTTGAGCTAAAGAAGCCAGAATAGGAAATCAAGTAATAAAGGGGACCCGCAGCGGGCTCCCCTTTTTTTCTATATCCATCCCCGGGCACGTGCCATAGTTGCTGCCTCAAAGCGGTTCCCAGTTCCTGTCTTGGCGATGAGCGAAGAGACAATATTGCGCACTGTCCCAGTGCTCAGATGAAGGTGCCCGGCAATCTGGCGGGTGTCGCTACCCTCCAAGACATGACGTGTGACCTCCTTTTCGCGTGCGGTTAGTGGATTGTCGGGCGTGAAAATAGTCTCTTGGGCCAGTGCAGGGTCGATGACCTTTAGACCGGCGTGCACTCGCCTAATGGCTTCGGCAAGTTGTTCGGGTGGGGTGTCTTTGACTACGAAGCCAGCTACGCCCGTTTCCAGCGCACGTTTGACGTAGCCACTGCGACCAAAGGTCGTGACAATCAGGCCGCGGCAACCCGTGCCCTCTAGTTCAGCGGCCGCATCAAGACCGTTCTTACCGGGCATTTCAATATCGAGTAGCGCAACGTCGACGCCATGCTTGGCGACGAGCCCCGCAACCTCCGCGCCCGTTGCGCACTCAGCTACAACGCTGATATCTGGCTCTGTCTCCAAGAGGGCAACTAGCGCCCCACGCACTAATGATTGGTCCTCAGCAATGAGAACTCGGATGGGATCAGTCATTGCCTGAGCCTCCGGCGGTAGTAAGAGGAAGAAAGTCCGTGTCGCCATTCATAGTAACCAAGGCCAGAGTACAGCCATTGCGGCGCGCAAAGAGCAGCTGTCCGCCAGCATCTGTTATGCGTTTACGCAAACCGTCAATCCCACCGTGGGCACGAGAAGGACTTTCGTCAGCGTCAAACCCGCAGCCATCGTCCGCGACTTGGAGTTGGTGGTCTGTCACCTGAACCCAACAGTGCGCTGCGCCTGAGTGGCGGACCACGTTTGTGGTCAGCTCGCGCAGCGCCCAGGAAAATTCGGCGTCGTAAAGCCCAGCGCCTTTTGCCGCAGAGGGCAAGTACGACACAATGCCGGCAGTGTCGAGAGCCCTGTGAGCCGCGTGGATTTCCCCTTCAAAAGTGGGCATGCGCATCCGGGTTACTGTGGAGCGGACTTCCGCCAAGCCCCTCCGAGAAAGCGCGCTCACCTCCTGGAGCTCCTGCTGCGCCCGTTTCGGATCCGAATCTATTAGACGGCAGGCAAGCTCTGACTTGAGGTTGATAACGGTCAAAGAGTGGCCCAAGAGATCGTGAACATCGGTAGCGATATCCTCGCGTTGGCGTGCCAAGTCCAATTCATGTTCCAATTCAGCGCGGCTATCTTCGCGCTGGGAAAATGTACCTAGCAGCACTAGTAGTATCGGCCAGGCGAAGAGGACTATCAGGGCCCAGCCGGCGCTTTCAGGAGCGAAGAACCACGTGGTGGTCGCGAGCACGATCCCCATTAGCAGGGTTAGCACTAATGCTCGGCGTAGCGGAAGGTTAAAGCCGAGCAGCGCCGCCAGGTAAGGCACAAACCTGACGGCTATTATCCCGAAGAAACCAATTGATATCGCTGCGATGACCGCGAGTAACACCCAGTAAAGCCCGACCCGCTGTCCTAACCGCCATCCGCGTGGGTAGTAGCCCACAGCGCCAAAAGTAAAGAAGTAGACAGCACTAAACGCTAGACCGCACGCAGTAGCCCCAATTCGTTCAGTTAGAGTCGTGCCCGGCGCGGCAAAGGTCATCACCAACCCGGGAATGAGGAAGACCAACCATACGCTGGCGAAAAGAGCGTTATTAAGGCTAAAACCGCGCCACGGTTCGCGAAAGGAGCCCATTAACGGCGCGCCTTGTCGCGGGAGCGCAGCACCAGGCAAGCGGTGAGAAAGATGGTCGTCCATACCGCGAAGTTTAACCATGCGGCCCACATGGGGTGCGACACGGTGCCTTCCTCCCCATTAAGAAACTGCATGCCTTCTGCAAGGGGCCACTGGGCGAGCACAACCGGGCCAAAGAGGGGAGTGAAGCGGCCCAATTCCATCAGCGGCTCGGTAAGTGGAGTGAATACATTTGCGGCAAAGAGGAAGAGGACAACGGAGGTCGAGGCGATTGCGACAGAATTGTCGGAGGGCAAAGCCATGGCCCACACCAAGCCATAAAAGCCAAAGGGAATGGAAACCAGGACACAGGCGATAATGGCTAAAACCCATTGGCGTGGCTGCATTGCAGCTTGTGTCAGGGCACCGGTGATAAACACCGCGGTGATGGGGAGCAGTGCTTGAAAGCCGATGGATATCAGGTTTGCCCACAGAAGCTGCCGTGGGTGCAGGGGAGTGAGTGCCAATTGGCGCGCCCACCCAGTCTTGGTATCTGTCACAGCGGAGCCAGCGGCAGACACGGCACCTGCTACGCCGCCGTAAAGGGCCATGCTGATCATCTCTAAGGCGGCGAAGTTTCCTCCTTTAAAGGAGGCATTACCAAAATCCATCATGGTGCCAAAAAGCAGGTAGAAAAATACCGGCAAGAACGTGCTGAAAAACAGCGGAGTAAGGTTTCGGCGAAGGCGCAATAAGTTATGGATGGTAAACCCGAAAGTGCGCGCAGTGGTTTTTGCTGACTGTGCAGTCATAGCATGTTCCTTTCACGAAGTAGCCAACGGAGAGACGGGTTAGGACTGGGATGACGTCAAAGCAAGAAATGCGTCCTCTAAGGAGTGTGTGCGAATAGTCAGGTCATGGGCCGAGGTGTGATTGAGAAGATAATTCGCAAGTACATCGGAGTTACGGGTGGTCATCCGGGCGTAGCCGCCAGACAAAGAAAACTCGGCGACGGCGGGTAGCTCTTTCGCATTCAAAGGTGTGCCGTCGATTTTCGCCTCGACTATGCGCTTGCCTGACTGTTCGCGTAGTTCTGTGGCCTGAGCATCTGCGCGCAGTTTTCCTTCATGCAGGAGAACTATTCTTTCTGCAAAATTGTCTGCCTCTTCGAGGAAGTGCGTAGCGAAGACAATGGTGCGACCCTGGTCTGCTTGTCTGCGCATAGCGGACCAGAATTCACGGCGTGTATGAGCATCCATTCCAACAGTCGGCTCATCGAGCAATAAGACTTGGGGATTGCCCACAAGAGCGAGGGCGAATCGCACACGTTGTTGCTCGCCACCAGAGCATTTTCCTACTGGGCGGTGCAGGATCCGGTCTAGGTCTGCTTGTTTGGCAACTTCTCCGATGGGAAGGGGATGGGGAAAGGTAGAGGAAATCATCTTTAGGGTGTCCAAGACTGTAAGCTCAGGTAGCAGGCCACCGGTTTGCAGCACGGCTCCAATCTGCGCCGCGCGGATCGCAGCGTGGGGTGTGAGTCCGAGCACGGAAATGTTGCCGGAGGTGGGTGTGGTGAGTCCGAGGATGAGATCGAATAGGGTGGTTTTGCCTGCTCCATTGGTGCCTAATAGGCCTACGATCTCGCCTTGGGCGATGCTGAAGGAAATATCGCTGAGCGCATGGACGGGATGGAAGGATCTCGTGGCAAAGGTTTTACTGACTCCGGATACGTCTATGGCCAGCGGTTGTGCGGTAGATGGATCTGTAGTTCTCATACCTGGAAAGTATCCGTAGCCAGCAAAAATGATGAATAGGATCTGTCAGCACATTTTCATGACAAGTGTCATGACGCGATAAGGTAGGAAAGTGCTTACTACTCTCGCAGCGGCTGCTGGACTATTCGTGGCCACCAATATCGATGACATTGTGGTGTTGTCCCTCTTCTTCGCCCGTGGTGCTGGCCGCAAGGGCACGGCGCCCGCGATTCTGGCCGGGCAGTATTTGGGGTTTCTCGGCATACTAGCGGCCTCTGCCATTGTCGGATTGGGCTTTAATGCCGTTTTACCTGAGGAATTGATTCGCTACTTCGGGCTCATCCCATTGCTTCTGGGCCTCTGGGCAGCGTGGCAAGCATTCCGGGGTGAAGACGACGATGAGGACGTTTCGGGCAAAAGGCTGAGCGCACTTGCGGTAGCCGGGGTGACTTTTGCCAATGGTGGCGACAATATCGGCGTCTATGTACCAGTGTTTACCACCTCTACGCCGGCTGAGGTAGCGATCTATTGCGTGGTCTTCTTAATCCTCGTGGCGCCCCTAGTGTGGGCAGCGCGGTTTGTGGCCACGCGGCCGGGCATTGCAGAAGCACTAGAAAAGTGGGAAAGCGTACTGTTTCCAGCGGTCTTAATTCTTTTAGGAATTGCGATCTTGCTTGCGGTGTAAACGCAGAATAGAAAAAGCCGGCACCTTCACGGTGCCGGCTGAACTTTTTGTCGGGCTAACAGGATTTGAACCTGCGACCCCTACACCCCCAGTGTAGTGCGCTACCAAACTGCGCCATAGCCCGCCGTCGAACTGTGCGACTTGTCTAGATTACATCAGTAGGATTCTACTGTGAAATTTGGGGTGTAACCTGCGCTAAAACTCGCCGCTGGAGTAGACCCAAGCGCCGCCGACACGGCGAAACGAAGAACGCTCGCGTTGTGAGCCAACGGCCGCGCCTTTGTAAAAGGCCTCAAACTCCACTACGCCGGAATCATCGAGCAATCCGCCTGCTTGGGTGTCCAGGATATCGAGGCGATAAAACCGGACGGGAGAATCAGCTAAGTCGAGTATTGCAGGGCGAGTATCGGGATCCCACGTACGGAGGAGATAGGCTTCGTCGCCAGTAACAAAGGCACTAAAGCGCGAGCGCATGAGCGCCTCCGCGGTGGGGGCATTGGTGCCGGCATGGTACTTACCGCAGCACTCGCCGTAGGTCAGGCCGGTGCCGCAGGGGCAGCGGCGCGAGGAATCAAAAGCCGCCATTAGAGCGCGTCCACGTCCACGATGGTGACGTTGCCGAGCATGCGCTCCACATCGGTGTCCTTCGCGGCAGAGCGCAGGGCAGCCTCTTCTTCCGCTGACAGTCTTCCGGCAAGCTCTATGCGGCGCTCAAAGCTGGCGGGACCGGTTTGGGTGATGCTCACGTGGACGTCGTCAAGCGCAAGCCTCTTGCCGGCATCCTTGACTGCTTGGGTAGCGGCCGTGGCCAGCGCGGACATAATAAGGCCCTCGGCGGTAAAGCCCTTACCCTTGCCGCCATTCTTCTTCGTGCGGTCGGCACTGAGGCTGTGGTCATTGTGGCGGACGACCACGCCGAATTTGGTGCCGGTGGCCGGCTGCGCAACTGCGGCGTCGGTTCCTACTTCTTCTGGCCGGTAGTCAGGAACGATAAACTGCTCGGACCACGCACCGATGAGATCCGCAGCGCGGGCTGCCGTGCCCTGCTTGGTGAGCAGATGATCGGCCTTGTCCAAGGAAACCAAGGATTTGGGGTAGCGCGTGAGCAGAAAAATATTTTGCGCATTGTCTATGCCCACCGTTTGGTCAATGGGCGAGTGCAATACCATCAGTGGCTTGCGGAGCTTGGGCAGGTACTCCTCGGGGTTAGTATCCGCCAAGTCCTCGAGGAACTTGCGGGAGATGATAAGGCCGCGGCCGCCGAGGATGACTTCCACCTCGCCGTTGGCGTCGACCTCGCCGATTTTGTCCGCATAGTGCAGCACGGAGTGGGCAGGATCAAAGGGCGCGCCAATGGTGGCTACCGCCTTGAGTGATTTCATGGTGGTGGCCGCCTTCAACGCGGCAGCGCCACCTAGCGAGTGGCCCATGAGTAATTGCGGGGCAGAGTAGTTCTCCGCCAGCCAGGCGGCAGCGGCATGGATATCATCAACGTTTTGGCTAAAGGTCGTATCGCCAAATTCACCGGCGGACTGGCCAAGGCCGGGAAAATCGAAACGCAAAGTGGCGATGCCGAACTCAGTGAGCTGTTTCGCAGTGCGCGCTGCGCCGGGAGTGTGGCGGGAGCCGGCGAAGCAATGGGCAAAGATGGCATAGGCGATCGGGGGAGAATCCGGGAAGTCGATGGTTCCGGCCATCTCGGTACCCCGGCTCGAAGGCAGCTTAACGTTGACGGATTGCATGAGAACTACAATAACGGGCCTTTTACCCGTAAGCCATACCAGGTTGACTACAGTCGATAAGAGCAATCCAAATAAGGAGGATGAGGTATGGGCGCGTTCGATTGGTTCTGGAAGGCAATGGGCTCGCAAAGCGAACGTAACGATAAGAAATCCAAGGCCATCGTGGGTTCAGCCGATGAAGCGGCCCGGGCATTGGGCCAGCAGGACGACGCAGCTGTAGCCCAAGCCGCACGCGATGCCGTAGCAGGCGGCGAAATTGCAGATAAGGCGCAGTTCCTCGCGGCTTTAGCCGTAGCGTGCGAGCGTACCCTGGGGATGCATCCCTTTAATGTCCAGTCCCAGGCCGTCCTGCGCCTACTTACCGGAGACGTCATCCAAATGGCAACCGGCGAAGGCAAGACTTTGGTGGGCGCCATGGCGGCTACAGGTTTCGCGTTGACTGGCAAACGCGTCCACGTTGTCACCGTCAATAACTATCTCGCCGCCCGCGACGCCGAATGGATGCGCCCTGTCGTGGAGTTCTTTGGCTTAAACGTTGCCTCGGTAACAGAGGGCATGACACCGGACGAGCGCCGCGCTGCCTACGCGCAGGATATTATCTACGCACCGGTCAACGAACTGGGCTTTGATTTGTTGCGCGATAATCAAATTACCGACCGCTCCCACACGGTGCAGGCCGCTGGCGACGTTGCCCTCGTAGATGAAGCCGATTCCGTCTTGGTGGATGAGGCCCTTGTGCCCCTAGTGCTGGCCGGTAATCGGCCGGGTGAGGCCCCCACCGGGCACATCACCAATGTGGTTTCCCGCCTGCGCGAGAAGCTGGACTACTCCATCTCTGAGGACGGCCGCACCGTTCAGCTGACCGAGACTGGTGCACGCCGCGTGGAGCAAGAATTGGGCATTGATTCACTCTATTCGGAGGAGAATATCGGCACCATCTTGGTGAAGGTCAACCTCGCCCTGCATGCCAAGGCCCTGCTCATCCGGGACATCCACTACATCGTGGTCGATGGCAAGCTGCAGCTTATCGACGCCTCCCGGGGCCGCGTTGCCGACCTCCAACGCTGGCCCGACGGGCTCCAGGCGGCAGTAGAAGCCAAGGAAGGCCTAGAGGTTTCCGAAGGCGGGCGCATCCTCGACACCATCACGCTGCAAGAACTTATGCGGCGTTACCCACTCGTGTGCGGCATGACTGGTACCGCGGTGGAGGCGACCGATCAGCTGCGGCAGTTCTATGGTCTTCATGTATCCGTGATCGACCGCAATAAGCCGCTGCAGCGCTTTGACGAGCAAGACCGCATTTTCGCGACAGTCGATGATAAATCCGCCGCCATCGTGGAGGAAATAGCCACCATTCACGCCACGGGGCAACCCATCCTCGTGGGCACGCAGGATGTAGCTGAGTCGGAAGATCTGGCGGATGCCTTGCGCGAGCGCGGCATTGACGTCAATGTGCTCAACGCCAAGAATGATGAGCAGGAGGCACAGATCGTCGCCGAGGCCGGCGATATTGGACGCGTCACCGTCTCTACCCAGATGGCCGGACGCGGCACCGATATTAAGTTGGGCGGCGCTAACGAAGCTGACCATGATGCAGTAGCGGAGCTGGGTGGCTTGGCGGTTATCGGTACCTCCCGCCACCGCACCGCCCGCTTGGATAACCAATTGCGCGGCCGTGCAGGCCGGCAAGGTGATCCGGGCCTGTCCCTATTCTTCGTCTCCCTTGAAGACGATGTAGTCCAGCAAGGCGGCGACGGCGAGACAGTGCGTGCCCAACCAGCAGAAGACGGGCGCATTGAATCCAAGCGAGTGAGCGATTTCGTGGCCCACTGCCAGCGCGTGACCGAGGGCCAACTACTCGAAATTCATGCCCAGACCTGGAAGTATAACCAGCTTCTGGCGGATCAGCGCATTATTATTGATGAGCGCCGAGCCAAACTATTGGATACTGATCAAGCCTGGCAGGAACTATCCCAACGCGCTCCGGAGCGCGCAGCAGAGCTACGGGAGGTCCCTGAGGAAGCACGCATTAAGGCCGCGCGCGAAGTTATGCTCTATCACCTGGACTTGGCCTGGGCCGACCACTTGGAGCTTATGGACGATGTGCGCGAGTCGATCCACCTGCGCGCCATCGCACGTGAGACGCCGATCGACGAGTACCACCGCATTGCGGTGAGGGAGTTTAAGGACTTGGCTCAGCGGGCCGTCGACAAGTCTGTGGAGACTTTCCGCACGGTGCTTATCGACGCCGCTGGGGCGCACCTCGATGACGCCGGCCTCGCTCGTCCGAGTGCTACATGGACCTACATGGTGTCCGATAACCCCCTTGCGGGCAAGGGAAATTCCGTGCTGAGCGGCATCGGAAACATTTTCCGGTGAAATTATTCCCCGCGAAGGGGCCACGGACTCACGTGAGTCGCTAGTATTGTTATAAGTAACTCGTAACTAATCCCCGGAGGTAACAATGAGCGAGAACACCGGAACCCCGGAACCACAGGTAGAGACCACATCTGTATTCCGCGCAGACCTGCTCAAGGAGATGGAAAACGGCGCGAATGGCAATGATGCTACCGCTGCCGGCACCGACAACTTGGCGGAAGGTCAGGCCCTCCTCGTGGTAAAGCGTGGCCCGAACGCGGGTGCCCGCTTCTTGCTGGATCAGGCGACTACTACCGCCGGCCGCCACCCTGAGGCAGACATCTTCCTCGATGACGTTACGGTGTCCCGCCGCCACGCGGAGTTTCGCAAGAATGATGACGGCAAGTTTGAGGTAGTTGATGTGGGATCCCTGAACGGAACCTACGTTAACCGCGAGCCCCGCAACTCCCAGGTGCTCGAGGTGGGAGACGAAATCCAGATTGGCAAGTTCCGCTTGGTTTTCATTGCTAACCAGAGCTAATTTTTTACGTAGACTAGCCGCGCTTCCTTACTAGGAGGGGCGGTGTAGTCTACTTTTGGCACGATAAGAACTTTCATACCCTCTAAGAGATAGACACAGTGAGCGCAGCAGATTCTTCGGCAGCAGCAGTACGCCGCACCAGCCCTAAAGCTAAGAAGCCTAAGACCATGTCCATTGGCGTGGTTTTGGAGACGTTGAATCAGCAATTCCCAGACGTCACGGTGTCTAAGATTCGCTTCCTTGAATCTGAGGGGCTCATCAGTCCACAGCGCACGGCCTCGGGCTACCGTCGGTTCACCCAAGAGGACGTGGACCGGCTGCGGTATATTCTCACCACTCAGCGCGATAACTATACGCCGCTGAAGGTTATCCGTGAGCAGCTAGAAGCCATGGATTCCGGCCAGGTGACCGCCATCGTTTCCGCAGGAAATGCGGAAACCCTGCTCTCGCCGCAGCAGTTTAAGGCGCCTGTGGTCACCCGTCTGACCGATGTAGAGGTAGCTACCCAAGCTAGTGCCAGCGAAGATGATGTAGCCTCCTTGGTTAAATATGGCCTCATCCGCCCGGATGCCGCCGGCTTTTTCAATACCGACGACGTAGCCATTGTCTCTGCCGCAGTGGCGCTTAAGGCATTTGGTTTCGGCTCCCGTGAACTTAAGTCCCTGCGCAATAACGCCCGCCGGCAGGCAGACCTGATCTCCCAGGCGGCAGCTCCCGTGGCGCACTCCAACTCTGATACCGCGCATCAGAAGGCGGAGGAAATCTCCCAGCAAATGACCGCGCTCGTGGTGTCCTTACACGCAACTCTAGTGAAGTCGGATCTGCGCGACGAATACCACTCCTAATACACACGCGCTCCCGTCTTTGTGGGAGAGTGGTAGTTATGAGTGATGTATCCCTAGAGTTCCACGGTATCCACCAGGTCGGCCCCGAAGACGATGTGTGCGCTTTGCTGCGCTGGCCGGAAGAGAACCGGTTGATTCCCGTGTGGATCTCCCCGATTGAAGGCATGCAACTAGCTGCCGCTTTAGACGGACACCAGCCAAACCGTCCCACCTCACACGATCTGATCAGCGAGGTGTTGGAAGGAACCGGCGGGGTAGAGGCGATTGAAATTGCCAATTACCACCAGGGAACCTTCATGGTAGATATCAAGGCCCCGAACGGAGAGGTTTATGATTCTCGGTTAAGCGACGCACTTGCAGTGTCCGAATATTTCAACGTCCCGATTTCAGCCGAAGCAGATCTCCTTGCCCAGGTGTCCGTTTATGCCAGCGATGCGGATGTGAAAGAGTACTTCGACCTGGAAATTTCCACCCCCGCCGCAGGCGATAATCTATCGACCAGCGAAAACAATGATTCCTCGACCTCGGCGTCAGGAAATGCGCAGGCAGATGCAGATTTTGAAGCCATGATGAGGTCTTTGGGTATGGACGAAAAGGATTTCCTTTCGGGGGATGACGACGAAAAAAATTAATGACACGCGTGTGACTAATGGTGACAATGGGGTTTGAGAAGTCTAAAGTTGTACTTGACAGTTGAGCAAGCAGCGCTTGACGGGCGTATGTGCTTGGCTTTTAATTGATCTTTAGAACTTCCAACAAACCCCATTGGAGTAATTACGTGAGCATTAACGAGGACTCCCAGTCCGAAACCACCTACGTACAGGAATCGCTTTTCGACGTCGGACCCGACGAAGAGGTGGGCTACCGCGTTCCCATCGCTTGCCAGGTAGCCGGCATCACCTACCGCCAGCTGGACTATTGGGCTCGCACCAACCTGGTCAACCCTTCCATCCGCACGGCGCGCGGCTCCGGCTCCCAGCGCCTGTACTCCTTCAAGGATGTGCTGGTACTCAAGATCGTGAAGCGCCTGCTGGATACCGGCATCTCCCTGCAGAATATCCGTTTGGCAGTTGAATCCCTGCGCGATCGTGGCGTAAATGACCTGGCAAAGCTGACCCTTGTCTCCGATGGCACCACCGTGTACGAGTGCCGTTCCAACGATGAGGTCATTGACTTGCTCGCTGGCGGCCAGGGCGTCTTTGGCATTGCGGTTCCGGGCATCTTGAAGGAGCTGTCCGGCACCATTTCTTCCTTCCCTTCGGAGCGCATCGATGACTTCGCCGAGGACAACGTGGTCGGCCTCGACGAGTTGGCTGCTCGTCGCAAGCGCAAGAGCTCCTAAGCTCGACCACATAGAATCCACCCTCCTTCCCAGCTCACGGGGAAGAAGGGTGGATTTTTGATCTCTATCGTCTTGAGACAACAATGCAAGACAGTCCTTTTCCGCGCTGTGTGGCTCGCGGGATCGAGGTCGAGCTCTGCCTTAGAACCCGTGCCGGCCTTGAGCTTAAATTGGGTGGAGTGCCCGTGGGTGGGCTGTGTATGAGAGCTCTAGTCTTTTTAAGGGCAAAAAATTAAAGCACCGCACGAGACTTCGTACGGTGCTGGGAAAAATCGGTTCCTCGTTAAATGCCGACGGCCTTGTTGATTGCTCCCGAAAGCTGGGTCTCATCGGTGGAATCAACGGAAGTGAAGCTATCAGCCGCGGACTTCAGTGCGGCATCGACATTGCCTTCACCGACATGAACGACGCTGAGAGAAACGTCCTTGGAGGCAGCGTCTTTAAGAGCGGACGTGAATTGAGCATCATCCATGTCCTGCTCGGTGCCAGTAGTTACTACGACTACGCGTGCCTTGTCGCCAGTTCCAGCGGCTTGATCGGCGGCATTCGCGACAGCTGCTACAACGGCGCTGCGCGTTTGCGGAACACCGCCAGTTCCAAAGCCACTGAGCGTGCCGGATACTGCGTTGCCATCACCAAAGCCCAGGTTTTGGCGGAAGCCAACCGTGGCGGTCTCAGAGATAGGAGAGGAGTAGTTCCACAACGAGACTGCCCCGCCGTCCGCGGCTAGGTTAGAAGCAGTGGTGCCCAAGGCTTGGGACACAGGGCCGTACATCGGCGCCATGGCCGAGGAGGTATCCAAAAGCAGGAGCGTATTTGCCGCCATCGTCACGTCGGGCTTGGGAGCTGCTGCGGAACTCGTCGCTGGAGCGGAGCTCTTCGAGGAAGAAGAGCTCGTGGGCGCATCGGACGTGGAAGCACTGGAAGCAGCTGCCGTGCTGGTTTCCGGTGCAGCCTCGGTGCTGGTTTCCACTGCGGCGGGTGCGGCGGAGTCTTCGCCGTCGTCGTTGCCCGCGCCGCGTAAAAGGAAGGTAACCAGGGCGATTATGGCCAGCAGCGCGATAATAGCCACCGCAATAACCCATCCCGCTACTGCGAAGCTATTTTTCCCGTTTGAATGCCGTGCCATGTGGTGTTTTCCTCCCAAGCAAACTGCCGTTGTTAGTGGCTCATTCTAGCGGGGCAAGTGCCTGATCTATCACAGCGACAAGCCGTTCTCGCAGTGGTTCAGCTTTGTGCGCCAGCGTTCTTTGCCTCGAGACGTATTCGGCCTTGCCCTCAGGTGTTTCGATGGGCACGACGCCAAGTCCCCAATCACGGCAGTCATAAGGGGACGCCTCCATGTCAAGAATGCGCGCTTCAATCGCCAGATCCAGGCACTCAAGGAAAAGTTCGCCTGGAACCAGTGGTCCCAGCTTCCAGGCCCACTTATATAAATCCATTGTGACGTGTACGCAGCCTGCCTGGTCATTGTCGGGCTGATCCTCACGATGCAGGACAGTGAGGTTAAGAGGGCGAGCGGGAGGGGTAAAGAACCGAAAGGCATCATAGTGAGAACACTTAATTGAGTGCTCATCGACAACCCGATTGGTCCCGTCCGCACCAAGCCGCAAGGGCAGCGAATGTCGCGGGGAATCCGTGTGGTAGACCATTGCCCATTCATGCAGACCGAAGCAGTCAAAGTGGGCCGGATTGGTAGCGGAACGCCGAAGCAGGTTAGAAATATACCGAACCGAGTCACCACGACGCTCTAGAAAGCTGCCGATGTCGACGGTGATGCCGTCTGAGGTGGCGTGGTAATCCCGCCATTCAGCGTGCGGAGGAGTGCCCGTTAGCGCAGTTCCTACACCTGGGTGCCAGCGCTTTAGGTGAGAAGGGCGTACGGGGTAGTACTCAAAGAGAAAATCGAAAACAGGGTGGTAGCTGCCAGGATGTCGGAAGCGCTCCAAGCGGTCGGTGGCTTGTTTTTCGTGTTCATGCTGTTGAGCACTCCATTCCTCAGGGCTCAAGATGCGCATGAGCGTTTACCTCCTTGACTTAACGGCGTCGGCGGCGGGCGACGTTGCCACCCGAGCGGCGGCGTTGAGAGTTGGACTTCTTGACAGATTTCGCCGGTTTCTGGGGCGAGTACTGCCCGGGTGGGGGAAGGGCAGGGCCATTGGGCTTGCGAGCACCCGAAATTTCCTTAAGTACCGGCGCACCTGCAGGATTGTCACGGTGAGAAATATCGTGCTCCGTAGCTGTGACCCCGGCTTTCTTAATTAGAGCGTCTACTTCTTTGCGTTGTTCATCCATGACCAAAGTGATCACGGTACCCGCAGCACCGCCGCGTGCCGTGCGGCCGGCGCGATGGAGATAGGCTTTGTGCTCCGCGGGCGGATCGACGTGAACAACGAGTGAAACGTCCGCAATATCGATGCCGCGGGCGGCAATATCGGTGGCGACCAAGACTGGGATGCTGCCATCGGCGAAGCCTTCGATTGCGCGGGTACGGGCGCCTTGGCCTTTATCGCCATGCAGCGGGTACGCGTTGATGCCAGCGCGCCGCAACTTCTTGACCTGCCTGTCCACGCCGTGCTTGGTGCGCATGAACATGATGGTTTTGCCTTGGCGGGCAGCGATGCGCAGCACCACCTCGTTGCGGGCGGGGCGATCACCAACGAAAAAGAGGTGATGGGACATGGAATCCACTGCAGCTTGCACCGGCGCAGTGGTGTGGACCACCGGTTCGTGGAGGAATTGCTCCACCAGCTTGTTGACGTCGCCGTCAAGCGTCGCCGAAAACAGCAAGCGCTGGCCTTTAGCCGGAGTTAGGCGCAGCAGCTTGCGTACCTGGGGCAAAAAGCCCATATCGGCCATCTGGTCGGCTTCATCCAGTGCAGTAATCTGGACCGCATCCAAATGCAGCTTGCCCTGGTCAATTAGATCCTGGGCACGGCCGGGGGTAGCGACAAGTACATCAACGGGGCGGGCGAGGGAGCGGATATGGTGATTGATATTTACCCCGCCCACGACAGCGAGCACTCTTAAACCCAGCGTTGCCGCTGGTTCATCAAGGCGCAGGTGAATCTGAGTGGCCAACTCACGGGTCGGGGCGAGGATAAGCGCACGGGGATGAGCAGGCTTGGATGCACCTGTTCCGGCAAGGCGGGCAAGTATGGGCAAGCCAAAGGTATAGGTCTTGCCCGACCCGGTAGGGCCGCGGCCGAGTACGTCTTTGCCGGCGAGGGCGTCGGGAATCGCGGCTTTTTGAATAGGAAACGGGTCGGTAATGCCTTCGTTGTGCAGAACGTGCACCAAGCGCTGGGGAAGGCCGAGATCGGCAAAGGTAGTCATCGTTTTCCCATCTTATCGGCAGCGAGTCGAATCGCCGCATTCGAATCAACACGCCTGTTAGAAAAGTGAAAGGGGCCCCGAAGGGCCCCAATCAAGTCAATGCGAACCTAGTCGGTCTGGGTCAGGCTGCGGTCACCGGACCACTCAATGTGGAAGGTGCCCGGCTTGTCGGTGCGCTTGAAGGTGTGGGCGCCGAAGAAATCTCGCTGGCCCTGGATGAGAGCGGCCGGCAGGCGCTCGGCACGCAGGCTGTCGTAGTAGGAGAGGGACGACGCAAAGACCGGTGCCGGAAGTCCCAGCTGGGTAGCGGCGACGACCACGCGGCGCCAAGGGTCGATGAGGTCTTCCAGCTCGCCCTTGAAGTAGGGGTCGAGAATGAGGGCGGGCAGGTCCGCATTATTGTCGTAGGCTGCGCGGATGCGATCCAAGAACTTGGCGCGGATGATGCAGCCGCCGCGCCAGATGGTTGCTAGATCGCGCGGGTCAACGTCCCAACCGAATTCTTCGGACCCAGCCTTAATCTCGTCAAAGCCCTGGGAGTAGGCAATGAGCTTGGCAGCGTAGAGCGCGCGGCGCACATCCTCGATGAAATCTGCCTTGTCCACGTCCAGCGCCTTGATGGTGCCGGCGGGAAGCTGGCCTTCTTGCGCTGCGCTGCGCTGCGCGGTGGAGGAGGACAGCGCGCGGGCGAAGACGGATTCGGCAATACCGGTAATCGGAACGCCGAGCTCTAGGCCGTTGATGGCGGTCCAGCGGCCGGTGCCCTTCTGGCCGGCAGCGTCCACGATGACGTCGACAAGCGGGGCGCCAGTCTCCGGATCCTTTTGGGCCAGAACCTCGGCGGTGATTTCAATGAGGTAGGAATCAAGGTCGCCGGAGTTCCATTCGCGGAACACCTCTGCGATTTCGGCCGGTTCCATGCCCGCGCCATAGCGCAGCAGCTGATAAGCCTCGCCGATGACCTGCATATCGGCATACTCGATACCATTGTGGACCATCTTGACAAAGTGGCCGGCGCCGTCCGCACCAATGTGGGTTACACACGGAGTGCCGTCCACGTTGGCGGCAATGGACTCAAGAATCGGGCCGAGGGTCTCCCACGATTCCTTGGGGCCGCCAGGCATGATGGCCGGACCGTTGAGCGCGCCCTCCTCGCCGCCGGAGATTCCGGCGCCGACGAAGTGCTTGCCGCGGGCGGCTACGTCCTTCTCGCGGCGAATGGTGTCAGTGAACAAAGCATTGCCGCCGTCGATGATGATATCGCCCTCATCCATGGCCTCGGCCAGCTGATCGATGACGGCATCGGTGGCCTTGCCAGCCTTGACCATAATGATTGCCTTGCGTGGGCGCTCCAAAGAAGCCACAAAGTCCTCGATGGTTTCCGAGGGCACGAAGTTGCCTTCCTCGCCGTGGGCCTCAATGAGTGCATGAGTCTTTTCAGGGCTGCGGTTATACACCGCTACGGTATTGCCGTTGCGGGCAAAGTTACGGGCCAAATTAGAGCCCATGACCGCCAATCCCACGACGCCAATCTGAGCAAGTTCATTCTTATCAGTCATGCTGCCTATCCTACGTCACTAGAGCGCAGCGCTGGCACCAACGGTTAGGCTGGTGGACTATGTCGGATACGCAAAAACTCAATGACTTGCTCCACGTCGCGCATACGCGGGTGCTCAATGCAGAAGAACTGGTGTCTCTCAATGCCTTAAACGGCGGCCTTGCGGAATTGCTAGGACTGCAGTTCACCCACGTGGGTCCGCGCGAGGCCCGTGCGAAACTGCAGGTGCTGCCGGAGCATCACCAACCCTGGGGAGTAGCCAACGGTGGGTTGTATTGCTCCATCGCAGAAACCGTGGCCTCCATTGCCAGCGTGGCGGCTGCCGACGCCCCCGCAGTCGGCGTTAATAACTCCAGCGACTTCATTCGCTCCACAGGAAAGGGCGAGTTAGAAGCCGTGGCTACGCCAGTGCAGCTAGGCGGCCGCACCCACGTGTGGAGCGTCGAGATGCGGCAAGGCCGCGAGCTTATCGCCCGCACCACCTTGCGCACTATGATTCTGCGCTAGTCCACCCGAGCGGCGGTAAAAGACATGCCGTGGGCGGAAAGCCGCTGCAGATAGGGCTTTCCAAGTCCGGTGGCCGGGGTGAGTACGCCGCCTGCGTGGCTAGTACCGGAGCGCGAATCGAGCAAGCAGAGAGCAGCCTGGCTCAGCATCATTGCGGTGACTTCATATCCTGGGTCACCCTCGGCAGAAACAGTTGCCCGCCAGCGTTCGCCATCTTCGGTAATGCCGTGGTGGCTGACCTGGAAATGCGCGCCCTTAGGTCCGGGGGTGGGCAGGACCTTTTCCACCAGTGGGCGCAGGCGCGACTGAGTGCCATCAAAAAGTAGCTTGGTGGCGAGCGCCAGCCCATAGGCGCGGGCGCGACCGGAAAGACCGGTGCCTGCCCACCATGCTTCCTTGTAAAACAGGCGCGTGCCCCACGCGCGCCCCAGCAGAGCGTTAGAGCGGCGCACCACGCGGGTATTGAACATGGACATGAAAAAGGGGCCTACCCAGCCCACGCCGTCGAGCTCTTTAATTTCGAAGTCTTTTTGGAGGCCGTCTAAGCGTGGCCCGGCCTTGGGATCCGGGTCCAGTGAGTAAGGATTGTGCAGGTTGCGGGCTACCTCTTTATCCGCGTGCGCTGCGTGCGAGACCTGCAGGGAAGACTCGATGGTGCCCGGTGAGATTCCGCCTTTGAGCTTGTCGACGACCATCTGCACCCGTGCAAACGGCTTTCCTGCCGCCTGGTAGAGATTGAGCATGCCAATATCCGAGGGCACGGAATCAAAGCCGCAGGAGTGAACGATGCGCGCACCTGTGGATTGGGCGGTGGCGTGGTGGGAATCGATGCTGCGGCGAATAAAGGGAACCTCGCCGCAGAGGTCAACATAGTCCACGCCATGGCGCGCGCAGGCGGCAACCACGTGGCCGCCATACAGGCTGTAGGGGCCGACCACGGTAATTAGCACCTTGGTGCCCTCCACCATGCGCTCCACAGCGTCAGCATCATCGGCGGCGGCGATGGCGATGTCCCAGTGCGGATTGAGTTCATCGCGCAGCGCGGCTAACACCGGTCGGTTCCGGCCGGCCAGAGTCACAGAGGGCGCGTTAATCGAGGCAAGGAAGCGCGCCACCAATTGGCCGACCAGCCCGGTAGCGCCGTAAACAGTGATATCGCTCATAATGCACGAGCGTACCGGAGGGATTAGAGCCAGTGGTTCTTGCGGAACCACGCCCACAGGCCCACAACGACCAAGATCATAATGATAATCGCCGTGGGGTATCCCAGCGCCCAGTGCAGCTCCGGCATAATGTCGAAGTTCATACCGTAGATACCCGCCACCAGGGTAGGCGCGGCCCACATACCAACGACCGCGGAAATGGTGCGCATATCCGAGTTCTGTTGCATCGTTACCTTGGCTACCGAGGCGTCGATAAGCGAGGTAAGGCGCTCATCGAAGCTGGATACTTGGTCCTTGACCACGAGCTCATGGTCGTTGACATCTCGCAGGTAGGAGCGCAATTGTTTGGAAATTAAATCCTTGTGGTCAGAAACCATGGATTTCAGTGCCACCGAGAGCGGGTCAATGGCATGCTTCATCTCCAGCACCTCACGCTTGAACATGTAGATGCGGTCTACATCAAATTTGAGGTTCGGGGTGAAGATTTCTTCTTCCAGCTCATCGACCTCGATGCTGATAAGACGGGAAATCTCCGAGTAGCGGTCCACCATCATATCCAGGATCTTCCAGGCCATGGCCACCGGGCCAAGCTCTACCAAGTCCTGCTCATCTTCCACCGTATAAGCCAGGTTGGGCAGCTTTGCGCCGTGGCGCACGGTGATGATGAAGTTGGAGCCCATGATCATCTGGATCTCGCCGGTGGAAATGATCTGGCGCTTATCCGTGACCTCATCATGATCGCGGTAGTTCACGGAACGCGCGACCACGAAGAGCTGATCATCGTAGCGCTCGAGTTTCGGGCGTTGATGGGCCATAACGGCGTCTTCCACGATAAGTTCGTGGATGCCAAACTGGGAGGCCACCTTGGTCATCTGAGACTCATAGGGCTCATGCAGTCCCACCCAAATAAATCCGCGGCCGTACTCCTCAATGGCTTCCAGCGCGGAGCTGGTGGAATACTCTCCAGGAAGCGCCTCGCCATCCACAAAGACGCGGCAGTGTTCGATGGCGCGCTCCGGCGGTACCGGCAGGGAAGTGGGCTTACTAGGAGGCTCGGGTTTCTTGCGGCCCCTAAAGGGTGAAGGTACGGATGGCATCTTTTCAGCCTCCTTTGCGCGGTAGTGCGGGTATTTTCCCAATGGGCAGGCGGCGATTTTACGCAGCGGGTAAATCTTACACCGAAGCCGGGTAATATAATCGAATCTATGCCTACGTGGAAAGAAGTAACCGAAGCTAATCCCGAGCACTCCCATAACTTTGCTCGCAAATGGAAGGTGCTTGCCGCACAGGGTAAAGACATCAATGGCGAGGCCCGGCTTATCGACGCCATGGTGGAACGCAACTCCACCATCCTCGATGCCGGCTGTGGCACCGGCCGCGTGGGCGGCGAGCTGCTTCGCCGTGGCCACAGCGTGGTGGGCGTCGATGTAGACCCCATTCTTATCGAGCACGCTGAGCACGATTTCCCGGAGGGGCAATGGTTCGTGGGAGATCTGTGCGAGGAAGAGGTGCCAGAAGGCCCCTTTGATATCGCCGTGTCCGCAGGCAATGTGATGGGCTTTCTAGCAAAGGAAGGTCGCGAGCCCGCCCTGCGCAATATCTATAATTCCCTCAAGCCCGGTGGTCGCCTCGTCACCGGTTTTGGCGAAGGCCGTGGCTGGGAATTTGCTGATTTCCTCGACATGGCGCAGAAGGTGGGCTACCGAGTCGACTTCACTTTCTCCTCGTGGGATATGAAGCTCTTCTCGGAGCATTCCACCTTCTTGGTCGCCGTTCTTTCGCGACCTGGCTCCGACCTGCTGGCCTAAAAACGCCTATCGGCTTGGTCGAAGAAGTCGACCTCATGGTGGCTAGCGGTGATATAGGCGCGCTCGGCCCGCAGGCGGGTGCGCTCATCCGCCCCGGCGAGGGCTTGTTCGACGATGTCGAGGCTAGCGCGAACCCCGTTGAGGAAGTCCTCGCCGCCGTACATGGAAAGCCATGAGTGATAGGGGTGTTCGGGGGAATCAAATTCTGCGAGGTGGAGGCCTACCTCTGCATATAACCAGTAGCAGGGCAGTACCGCCGCAGCGCCCACCACGTAGTCATCCGTATGCGTCGAGCGGATCAGGAAATCCGTATAGGCGCTGGTTACCCGGGAGGCTGCGGTCGTGATATCGCTTTCGAGCCACCCGCGGTGCAGCTCGGCCTCCACCGCCAAGCAATCATGCGCGCCTTCGGCCCAGTGCAGCTGCTGTGCCGCTTCTGGGGCTTGGCTGGCGAGGCGAGCCAATGCCTTGGAATAAGCATTCAGGTACTGGGCATCTTGGTCGAGGTAGAAGCCAAAGGCATCCTTCTCCAACGCTCCCGTGCCCAAAGCTCGAATAAAGGGTAGAGCCTTGATGGCCTCCCAGTGATCCCCGGCTAGGTTCCACAGGCGTTGCGTGTGCGGGCCGGCCGCGGAAACGCGCGGCTGGTCAACGTTTTCCGGTTCTTCCAAACTGCCGGATAAATACGGCTGGGGCAGGGTAGACGCCGCCTGCATAAGGCGCTGCGAGCGATGCAGGTGGTCCACGGGGCCGTGTCCCTTGCCCACGTGAAGCGCATCCGCATGGGCAATGGCCTCATGCAGCCACTGGGTGGACCAAACCAGAGCTGCCGCGGGACTATCGCCGGCTCCCAGGCGGGTGGCTAGGGCAGAGGAAAGGGAACACCCAGTTCCATGCGTGTTCTTCGTGTCCACACGGCTGGAAGCAACGCGGTGCACAGCCCCATCCGCATTAACCACCGCATTGTCGGCGATGTCAGCATCGAGGTGCCCGCCCTTGACGACGACCGCGGTACCAGCACTCTTCGCCCATTCCTTCGCCGTGGCAATGGCCTCTTCTAGGTCGCTCGCTTCGTTCGTGTGAGTAAGGACTGCCAATTCCTTCAAGTTGGGAGTGATGAGGTCCACCTGTGAGCAGAGATCGCGCACGGCCTGTTCTGCGTCGTTTTCCAGCAGACGATCTCCACTGGTAGCCACCATGACCGGATCAAGTACCACGGGAACATCGTCCGGCAGGCGGCGCAGGAAGTCTGCGACTTTGGCGGTAATGGCGGCGTCGGCAAGCATGCCAATCTTTACCGCATCAATCTCCACATCGTCGATGACGGAGTCTAGCTGCTCCTGCAGAAAGTCCACCGGTGGTACGTGGACGCTGCGGACACCTTGGGTGTTTTGAGCCACCAGCGCCGTCACCACGCTCATGCCGTAGCCGCCTGCGGCAGAGATGGATTTCAGGTCGGCTTGAATTCCTGCTCCGCCGGTGGGATCAGTACCGGCAATGGATAGTACTCGGGGATAGATGCCTTTAGCCATGGAAAGCCTCCTTAAGGTGGGCGGCGGCTGCTGCGGGGTCCTCGGCCGCCATGATGTCGCTGACTACGCAAATTCCGGCAAAGTCGCTGCCCGCCAGCTCGTGCGCATTATGGGTCTTGATTCCGCCGATGGCGACGGATTCGATGCCACGCTCACGTGCGGCGTGAGCGAGTGCTGCGGCCGCAGCCGTACCCATGCCGGCCGGGGCGTTTTTCTTCGTTGCAGTCGAATGCACGGGCCCGATGCCAATGACATCTGGGCGCGCATCGTCCGCTATAGCAGCAAGCTCCTCGTTACTGCCGATGGATAAGCCAATAAGCTGGCCCTCACCCAGTTTCTCTCGGGCCTCGCGAAAGGCCATATCATCCTGCCCAATGTGCAGGTGGCAGCCGAGTTTTGCGGCCACCTCCACGCGGTCATTGATGAATAGTGGGACATCGCCCAGTACATCAAGCAACTCGCGTGCGGTGCGCTCGATCTGTTCATCGCTAGCTTCCTTGTCCCGGAGCTGGACAACGGTTACACCGCCGCGTACAGCCTCCTGCACGATGGGGACCACGTTGTCTCGCCCGCCAGCCAGATCTGGATCGGTGACCAGGTAGAGCGTCCAGTCAATAGACACTTAAACCTCCTCCACGTCAGTGAGCTTGACCAGGCCCTCGATATCCGCCGTTGGGACATCGTAGAGGGCATCCAGCCATGCAACGGCAAAGGAGCCGGGGGCGTGGTGCTTTTCGGCGGCCAAGCTACCCGCCGCGCCAACGTGCGCGTGGGCGGCGATGATCGCTTCGAAAGGATCCTCCCACGCGGCCAGATATGCGGCGCAGATAGCACCAAGCGAACAGCCAGTACCGATGACGTTTTGGAGCATCGGGTGCCCTGATTCGAGGTAGACGGCACGCGTTGTATCGCCGACGTGGACGATAAGGTCTCGCGGGCCGGAAATGGCCACGACAGCGCCGGTATCCCTGGAAAGTGCTACTGCCGAATCCAGGGCGGCTTCCACGCCATCGGTAGATTCGACGCCTCGGCCGCCCCGTCCGGTTCCTGCGAGGGCAATGATTTCTGAGGCATTGCCACGAATTGCGCCCGGGCCAAGTGGCAGCACCTCGCGCATGAAGTCGGTGCGGCGGCTCAGGCCGCCGGCGCCTACCGGATCAAGTACCCAGGGGGTGTGCGCGGAGTTCGCCCCAGTGATGGCCTCGCGCATGCCGCCGTATTGCTCTGAGCTGGGCGTACCGCAATTGATGAGTACGCCGCTGGCTACCTGCGCAAATTCGCGCGATTCCTCTGGCGTATCGACCATTGCCGGGCTAGCCCCGATGGCCAGCAGGGCATTGGCGGTGACGTTGCTGACGACCTTATTGGTCAAACATTGAATAAGCGGCGTGGACTCGCGCACAGCGTCGTGTGCGCGCAGAAAAGCATAATCCACAACTATCCCTTCGCTAGTTCTAACTGAGTGCAGGTTCGATGGGTATTTCTCAGCCGCACCGTGTGCGGCACCCCATGTTGCGTGTCTCAGCCTAACAAAGGTCACGGAAACTATGTGCGAAAATCGACGTTCGGGCTCCCCAGTAGCGGAATCGCCGGCGCTAGCAACAGGTAGCCAGGGAAAATAAAAATCGCCGCCCAGAGCCTGCTTTCCAGCAGGTGGGGCGGCGATGTGAGCGAGGAGGTATTACTTCTCGTTCTTGTTAATGATATTGCGTGCGATGCGCTGCTGGGTGGTGATCTCCAGGTTGCCGCGATCGCGGGAGAGGATGTTGGTTGCCCAGTTAACCAGAACGGCCAGTCGGCTGCGCAGACCAATAACGTAGGTCAGGTGCAGGCCGAGCCATGCAACCCAGCCTGCAAAGCCACCGAACTCGGTCTTGCCCAGCTTAACGACGGCGTTGAAGCGCTTGACGATGGCCATGGAGCCCTTGTCAAAGTAGTCGAAGGCTTCCTTCTCATTTGCGGTAGATTCCTCGTCCACCTTGGCCTGGATGAGCTTAGCGACGTGCGCGCCACCCTGGATAGCAACCTGTGCCAGCCCCGGCAGGCGGTTGAGGGAGATCATGTCACCGATCATGTAGACGTTATTGTGCTCGCCCACGGTCAGGTCCTCGTTGACGGAGACGCGACCTGCGCGGTCTGCCTCGACGCCGGCCTGCTCTGCAACCATCTTGCCCAGTGGGGAAGCGGCCACACCAGCGGACCAGATCTTGGTAGCACCCGTCAGGGTGGTCTCCTCCTCGGTCTTCATGTCCTTGTAGGTGACGGTGTCCGCGGTTACATCGGTCACCATGGCGTTCAGGTGAACCTGTACGCCTTCCTTTTCCAAGGTGCGCTGAGCCTTGCGGCCTAGGCGCTTGCCAAATGGCGGCAGTACCTGTGGGGCACCATCGAGCAGGTAAATCTTGGCAGAGGTGGTGCCGTAGTTGGAATAGACATCGTTGAGGGTACGGTTTGCCAATTCGGCAATCTGGCCGGTGAGCTCAACGCCGGTCGGGCCAGCACCAACGATGATGAAGGTGAGCAGGCGCTCGCGCTCTGCGGGGTCGTCGGTAAGCTCTGCCTTTTCAAACGCCGAGATGATGCGGGAGCGCAGCTCCAGGGCATCGTCCAAGGTCTTCATGCCTGGGGCGAATTCAGCGAAGTGGTCGTTGCCAAAGTAGGACTGACCGGAACCCGCGGCGACAACCAGAGAGTCATAAGCGTAGGTACGGGAGAATTCGTCCTGCTCGGCGGTCACCGTCTGATCCGCCAGGTTGATATCAGTAACCTCAGCGTTAACGAAGTGGACGTTGTCCTGATCGCGCAGCAGCTGGCGGGTGGAAGGGGCAACCTCACCGGCGGAAATCATGCCGGTTGCTACCTGGTACAGCATCGGCTGGAACAGGTGGTGGTTCTTCTTATCGATGAGGGTGATTTCCACATCGGCGTTCTTCAGCTTCTGAACGGTGTTGAGACCACCGAAGCCGGCGCCAACCACGACGACGTGGTGGCGGCCACCGTTGGGGCGATAAGGGGTATCAGTCATGGATTTAATGCGACCTTCCTTAAGAAAGCTAATGTTTAGTACCCGTACAGTCTAAACACTTCAAACAGAACGCGCATACTTAATGACTGATAAACTTCCGCCGCTGCGTTGCGGTTTCCGTGGGAAGAACCGGCGCGGCTGTCCGGAGCGCCTCAACCGGGGTGCGCACAAAGCTGACTAAGGTTGTTCCGGATAGTGACTTCCTCCGCCCACCAAGGAGCGCACCTGGCATTATGACTTTTACCCGCCCTGAGCATTTGAGCTCTATCGATGCAGAATCCTGGCCCAATGTGGCTACGGTTCCCGCACCTCGTTGGCCTGGAATGAAAGCCCGCCGGGCAGAGGCTGAATTTGCCAAGGCCTGCGATGATGCCGGACTAGAACTAGACCTAGAAGCCGAAGGCGGACCAGATCTCAAGGTGGGGCATGATGCCTTGTTTGAGCGCATTGCCGCTAGCGGTTGGCTGGGATTTGCGGAAAGTTATATGGCAGGAGAGTGGACCGTTACTTCCTCCTCGCAGCTGGTAAAGGTCCTCGGCCGCCTATTGGGAGTGGGTTATCTCCCCAAGGCCAAGATGCTAGGTGCCGGTAAGTCGGAGCCAGGGGAGCTGCCGCTGGAATTGGTTCGGCTCTACGCCGGTGATGGTTTAAGCCATGTCGGTGGAATTTTCTCCAGTGGCGTACCGACCACCATAAGGGAAACGGTGGAAAGTTATAGCCCCAAGGCCGGCCGCAAGGAGCCGAAGAGCCACTTCGTCGATGTCACGACGCTGAGTGAGCCCACAAGTGTGGACAGGGATGACCTGGGAGATGCGCAGCGCCGCGCAGCAGATTGGCTGCTTGACGTCACCCGTACCGGCGCCGGAACCCACCTGTTGGTGTACCCGGCTGCCGGAATGCAGCCGGCGATGCGGGCGACTAAGCGGCGCGCTACGGTGGACGTTTTGACCAGTGATGTGGACCAAATGAGCCACATGCGCGAGGCCCTCGTACTAGAGGGGGCAGACGATTCCATCCATGTCGAGCGCATTCCCGGTGTCGTCCCGAACCCTAAGCAATGGCACGGGCACTATGACGCAATCGTCACTGTAGAAAAGGTAGAACAACTCAGCGCCAGCGAGCGCAAAGAATATATCCGCGCAGTCGATCGGTTTTTGACGCCTAATGGGCGGGCGGGAATCCAATCCGTCGTGGCGACCGAGTCGATGACGGAGGCCGGTAAGGCCTCGCTTCAAGCCTTGCGAGCCTATGTGTGGCCGGGGTTGGACTATCCGCGCACCACGGAGATGCACCAGCTAGTGGATAAGAACTCTAACCTGCGCATCGTGTCCGAAACCCACGTGGGCACCCATTACTTGGAATCCCTGCGTCAGCAGCGATCCTTTTTTGACGGGCACCTGCGAGAAGCAGCGGCCGCTGGGTTCGACCCAGTCTTCCGTCGCTTATGGACCTTCCAATTTGCCCTCCGTGAGGCCCTTATGACGCTCGGGATGATTGACTCGGTGCAATTTGGGTTGGCTCACCGCAACCGCGGGGGCCGGCGTTAGGCGGCCGGCCGTAAGGCGGGCGGCCCTTAGGCCGGCGGCAGCTCGTCGAAGTTCTTCATCAGATCCGCACTGGGCACAAAGAAGTTGGTGCCAGTAAGCGCGGTGGAGAAGTCCAAGATACGGTCGTAGTTTCCCTCCGGCTTGCCAATGAACATATTGCGCAGGCGTTCCATGACGTTTTCGGGGTCCTTGGCATAGCCGATGAAGTAAGTGCCCATCTCACCCGCGGCGAAAGAGCCGAAGACCATGTTCTCACGGTAAATATCTTCCTCTAGGTCATTGAGGGCGACGTGCGAGTTAGTGGGCTTGGTATCGTCATCCAACTCGATATCGTCGGCCTTGGTGCGGCCGATGACCTTTTCTTGCTCCTCGGTGCTCAGCTCGTTCCACTTGGCCAGGTCGTGGATATATTTTTGGACGGTGACGTAGGAGCCACGAGGGTAGTCGGCGTTGTCGCCAAGCAGCACGGTATCTAAGGCCTCTTCGGCGAGGGGATTGGCGGTGCCATCCACAAAGCCTAGTAAATCGCGCTGGTCCAAGTACTTAAAGCCGTGGGTCTCATCGATAACCCTGGCGGCATCGCCCAGCTGATCCAGTACCTGGCGGGCCATCTCATGGCACAGGTCATAGGTATTCGCACGGAAGTGGAGAAGAATATCGCCCGGCGTGGCCGGGGCCTTATGCGCGGCATCGATTGCCTCAAATTCCTTCAGGCGTTCCGGCATAGGCGCGCTGGTCAAACGCGGCCACATGGAAGCACCAATGCCGACTACGGTATAAAGCTCGCCTTCGTTGTAGCGGAAGTTAACGGACTTAAACAGTCCGGCAAACCCCGTGAGCATATCGCGAGTGGCCTGCTCGCCACCGTCCTTGATTTCAAGGACGAGGAAGAGAGCTGCGCGGGAAGGCTTATCTACTACGTGCTGAATCGTCATGTTGTCGATTCTACGCACCCTGTGGAGATGAGGTACGTTCGCCGGCTTGGAATCGCTCCTGATAGAGACCTGCTTGGCCGTTATATGCGCTAGTGTGCATTTTGGTTGAAAACTAACCGATAGCCGGGTGAGAAGATGTGGACATGGATACGAAGAAGTAGAAGAAAAGGAACCGCGCGGCTCTTCGTATTGTTTGCGCGGAATGACGATTCATATGATGAGTCTTTTGCAGGAGTTGCGCTGACGCGCGCTCAAGAAAAAGCGATGGGACAATGTGTAGACCGCTCAGGGGTAACCTGTTGGACTGAAGAGGCACACCTGCGTGGGTGGAAAGGTCCACTGGATGTAGAACACCATCCGGAAGTGGTTTATATCGTATTTAGCGGTGGACACGCGCAGGGATCGGATCCGTCGAACGCTGAATTCGATCCAGAGCTTAAGGCCGCATGTGCTACGAGAGGCCTAGCCGAGAAAGAAGTCATCCGCCGTATGAGAAATGACGAGAGCCCAATTGTCGTGAAGGAATGGCACATCTGGGAAGCTTCATTCGGGCGCGTGTTGTCAGGAGCGAACGACAGAAGCGAGGTGCAGGTATCGATGTATGGAGTCAGGAGCTAAAAGGGGGAATGCCACCCCTGGTTAAAATGACATAATGTACATTATCGGACAAATACTGATATCGGGAGGGTCATCGTTCGTCGCCACCATAAGCGCCCGAGTGCTTACACATCTTCCCGGCCCATCTATTGGTTTCCGGTTCAGCTCCCTTAACCCTCCACGCGATGTTACGACGCTTTGCTTGGCGACGCCCCGCGGTCCCTGTCGCGCCCTCCGCCGACCGCCAGACTCAGGCGCAGGTATGGATTCCGGCTGTAGCTCATTGGGGCTCGGTTTTACTACAGCGGGCCCCATCTATCTTTCGGGACTTCTTCATTCAGGGGGTCAACCGTTGGTGGCGGTGTTTCGTTCGGTGACCGAAAAACCTGATATTGGGCGAAAATACGCCCTACTGGCGGTGCCAACTACACCACTATATAACGTCACACTGACGTTATTCGGGGAACTCTACCCACGCCGTGAAGGCCTCAACTAGGAATTACGGTAAGCGCTCCACAGCTGCCACATAGTCAACAGCGCCAAAAGAACCGAGATGGCCACAATGACCCACATCTGTTGAACGGCTACGAAAATGGTAAAGCCGATGACGACGACGAGGCGCAGCCACATAAACGGGATAATCTGACGGGAATTCACTGGCTTGACCATCGCTAGTTTTTCTCAAAGGAAATGCGGAGATTTACCTCGCCCTTTTCCTCGACTTTCGCGGCGAGCATCTCCGGGGTCTCCACGCCATAATCAAGGCGATCAACTGGCACGGTGCCGCCGATGACGATCTGATCGCCATCGCGAAGAACGTCGAAGTCTTGGGAAATCTCGTGCGTTTCATCCTTGATAGTCAGATCTCCGGTGAGCTTGACTGTGCCAATGGTGCCGTCATCCGGGACGTCGGCAAGCGAGGCTGGCTCGGTGAGCTCAAAGGATGCCTCTGGGAAAAGCTGGGTCTCAAAGAGCTTGGACTTCATGTTCTGATCGCGGACCTTCTTGTCCGTGGTCAGCTCGTCCATATCAACAGTGACCGCGGCGGTTTTCAGGGTGGAATCAGAAATATCCGCCTGGCCGGTGACCTCCGTGGTTGAACCCGATGTGGTGGTCTTTTCCGCAGGTAGAACCTCATTAAAGGTAAAACCAACCGAGGTATGGTTATTGGCGCGTCCCTTGGCTACCTCCCAGGTGCCATCGAGCTCCGTTGATGCGGCCTTTGCGCCGTCGGCGGAAACTGGTTCGGTCTTTACTCCGGCGCCCTTGAGGAGCGAATACACCATCGGGCCAATGGCCACGGCGGTGAGCAACACAATCAGCACCACAAAGATGGTGATGACGAGCTTGCGGTTATAAAAAAGCTTTTTCATCTGCTATCGAAGTCCTTCTAGGCGTCGCGCCAGGGCAACAAGCTCTTCGCACAAACCGGCAAGCTCCTGCGCACTAGCGCCTTCCTCCGCGGCGGTATTGATATCTTCTGCGGAACAACGTAGTTCAAAAAGTCCGTCGCGCAAACTCTCTGCCTTTTCTGGAGTAAGGATCACGGCATTGGCGGGAATCCCCGTGCCACTGACGTTATTTCGCTGCTCATAAGCGCGCTGCTTGCAGGAGGCGCTGCAAAACTTCCGTGGCCGTCCCCTACCGCCTTGGTCAATGTCCTTCCCACACCATTGGCAGGAACCGACGTTGCGTTCACGACTAGCTGTACGGATCACCCGATACACTTTAGTCCATTTTGGGCGGGCTGGGAACAAAGACGCGTGGGTGTTCGTTATAATTAGTAGCTCTTAGGCGAAGTTTTGCTTCGCACTCAATCAGGGATCTCTTTGAAAAGGATGATGTTGCATGGCAGATCGCGTACTCCGTGGCAGCCGTATGGGCGCAGTCAGCTACGAAACCGACCGCGACCACGACCTCGCACCGCGCCAGATGGTGAAGTACCGCACCGAAGACGGCGAGATTTATGAGGTGCCTTTCGCGGATGATGCTGAAATCCCTGAAGAATGGATGTGCAAGAACGGCAAGCTGGGCCACCTAGTAGAAGGTGAAGGCGTTGAGTCTAAGCCCGCTAAGCCACCACGCACCCACTGGGATATGCTGCGTGAGCGCCGCTCCATCGAGGAGCTCGATGAGCTGCTTGAAGAGCGCATTAACCACCTGCGCTCCCGCCGCCGTTCCGCAGCTCGCCTCTTGAAGGAACAGCAGGAGCAGCAGCAAAATAACTCTTAAAGTTCTGCGGCAGCAAAAAGGCCCGTACCTCCCTAGTCTGACTAAGGGACGGTACGGGCCTTATGCGTTGCGGTGGCGCCTACTTCTTCAGCTGCGCAATCTGGTGCTTTGCCAGATGGCCAATCTCGCTGGCGAAGTCAGAAACCCAGCCGGCGCCCTTACGGGCCTGAACGCCTAGGTCATGAATGGAGCCGTCCTTGACTTCACGGTTGACCAACTTGGACACCGCGCCGCCAAAGTCCTGCAGCTGCTCAGCGCGATGAGCAACGCCCCACTTGGTGACCTCGAGCAAAGAATCCTTCACGAAGGAACCATCCAGCTTGGACTCGCCATATTCGCGCTCGGTGAAGGTAATGGGAACTTCGCGAACGTCAAAGCCAGCCTTGACGGCACGGAAGGCCAAATCGACCTGGAAGATGTAGCCGGCCTTGGACAGCTCATCAAAGTCGATGGACTCGAGCAGCTCGCGGCGGAACGCACGGTAGCCGGCGGTCATATCGGACAGCCCAGCGCCCAGCGCTACGGAGATGTAAATATTGCCCAAGCGGGAGAGGTACTCACGAGAAGCCGGCCAGTTGACGGTCTCGCCACCCGGAATGTAGCGGGAGCCGATAACTAGGTCCGCGCCCTTGTCCACCTCTTCCAACAACAGGTGAAGCTGTTCCGGCGCATGGGAGCCGTCTGCATCCATCTCACACAGCACCTGGTAGTCGCGCTCCAATCCCCACTCAAAGCCGGCGATATAAGCGCCTAGCAGACCGCCCTTGCCCTCGCGGTGAAGAACGTGGATGTGGTCATCCTGTGCTGCGAACTCATCGGCCTTGTCACCAGTTCCATCGGGAGAGTTATCGTCCACGATGAGGATATGGACCTCTGGGACGGCCTCACGGACGCGTCCAGTAATGAGAGGAAGATTTTCGATCTCGTTATAGGTCGGGATGATGACCAAGGTCGAGGATTCAAGCGTGCTCACAGTGTTTATGCTCCTACGTATGTATCTGTGCCGGAGCGGCGCGGGGTGCGTCGCAGGCGGTTTGTGCGCAAAGCTACCAGTGCGCAGACTGTTCCAATAATAACCATGAGCCATTGCAGGGGCGAACCAAACCTCACGGAAAAGGTCTCTCCGCTACGCAAGGGCAACTGCTCTACTAACGCGTCCGGCGTGAAAATCTCCGTGGACTGGCTAACGTGGCCATCTGGGTGAACAATGGCGGATACTCCAGAGGTCGCCGCCACCACCACGGCTCGGTCCGTCTCCATGGCGCGCAATCGGCTCATGGCCAATTGTTGGTAGGTCATATCGGAATAGCCAAAGGTGGCGTTATTGGTGGGAGTAGTCAGTAGTTGTGCACCATTTTTCACCGACTCCCTAAAGGCGTTATCGAAGGAGACCTCGTAGCACGTTGCCACGCCTACCGGCACTCCCGCCATGGAGACAACGCCTGGGCCGTCGCCGGGTTTGAAGTCACCGGCTAGATTCACATAGTCAGAAAATTTGGCAAAGAAGTCCCGCATGGGCATGGTTTCACCGAAGGGCTGCAGGTACTTCTTATAGTGGTGGTCTCCTACCGTATGCCCGGGAGCAAAGACCTGCATTGTGTTGCGGGCTCCCACCTCATCCCGCGTAGCGGTGCCAACCAAAACAGGTGCGTCTATCGCATCGACGGCGCCACTGATCGCCGAGGCTGCCTTGCCGTCACGGAATGGGTTGATATCAGAGGAGTTTTCGGGCCAGATGACTAGGTCAATGTCCTTGTCGCGTGCGGCCAGCTTCTTTGTCTCAGCCACGTGGTTGTTAAGGACCGCTTGGCGTTGCCCGGCAAAGTCTAGGCCCATGCGTGGTACGTTTCCTTGGATAGCGGCAACCTTTGCTTCCCCGACAGTGGAATCGTCTCGGTTGATTCCCAGACCTGCCACCGTTGCGCTTGCAAGGGGAAGGATAGCTGCTAAGAATGCGGCGCTTTTGGCTTTCCATCCGCGTTGAATCAGCAGTGCAGCGAGACCGCAACCGCACAGAACCGTGGCTGCGGTAATGAGCGAGGTTCCACCCCACGGAGCCAGGTTGGCTAGCGGTCCGTCGATTTGTCCCCAAGCCAATTTCACCCAAGAAAAACCGCCGAAAGGTACCGAAGAACGCAACACCTCCACCGCGAGGTAGAAGAACGGGAAGGCAATAAAACCGTATTTCCACCGCGCTACTGCCGCGCCGCCAATGCCCAGTAGAATCGCGTATACCGAAAGCCATATAGCCAAAGCGATGTATGGCCCACTGCCCACTAATTCGCCGATCCATGGCAGCGTCAGCAGGTACAGCACGAGCGAATGCGCGACTGCAAGAAGCGCGCCCACACGGGCGGTAACGTGCCTAGTTCCCCACGGCAGCAAGCTCGCGTACAGCAAGCCCACGCCCACAATGGCAGCCCACCACCAGCCACGGGGCTCTATGGCGGCATACGTGAGCAGACCGGAAAGGCCCGCCACTACGAGGCGGGCAAGAGTTAGCACCACTAGCTCTTTCCGCCCTTGGACTCGCCACCGGAGGGTCCGAAGTCATCTGGATCCAGGTTCTCGCTCCAACGGCGGATCTCTTCCTCATCCAACACTTCATGCGGGCCAGCATCCTGCATGCTGGGGTGCCCACTTTGTGTTGCTTGGCCACGACCAAAGGAGCCAAAGTCGCCATAAGAGTCGTGCTGCTGTGCCATTGGGGTGGCCTCGTAGATCTTAACGCCCATGTTTTCGATCTTGCGGTACAAGGAGGCCGCTAGCACCGTGCGCAAGACGGCGCGGGTCGGCGAGAAGATAAAGAGGGCTCCGAGGATCGTCGTCAAGAAGCCCGGCAAAGAAAGCAACATGCCGCCTACCAAGGTAAGGCCCACATTGCTGGCGGTCTTGCCCACATTGCCGGCGTGAACGACGTATGTACCGTCCCCTGTGCGTTCGACCTGCTTTCCCATCAAGCGGCGCACTTCAAGGCCAGCGATGGACATTCCGAAGAACATGGTGACAAAGAGTGCGATAAGCGCCCAGCCAACGCCGATCCATTTTGAGACGGCCCAAAAAGTCAGGGTCTCTGCGACCATGTAGAGAGCAAAATACATAAACGGCATGGCCTCAGTCTAACGAGGCAGACTGATAAAGTGCTGGCAACACTCATGCGCGAGGCTGCAGCCGCGGCAGGTTAAACTAGTGCGCATGTTTACTCCTGCGCTTTTTGAAGACCCCCAGTACGGCACGTGCATCCGCATCCACGTTGCCGGCGGCAGCACCCATGCCCAGGATTGGGTCACTTTGGCGCAGTGCGCCAGTGCTGTTGCGGATGGGTATGTCTACATCGACCGGTTCTCCGCAATCGAGTTGCGCGGTATTAAGGATGCGGAGGCGCTCAATCAGCAGCTCCAGGAGTTGCGATTGCGCGCCACGGCGATGCCGGTGCTGGCTTCGCCTTTGTCGGCGGAGGCCAAGCACACGGCCCAGGACATCGCGGCTGAGCTGGAAGCGGCGGAAGGCGGTCCCGGGATTGCCGTCATTGCCCACGACGACGTACCGACCGGCGCAGCAGCAGTCAGCCTTAGCATCGACGGGGACGGTGCCCTGCGCCTTGAGCGTTCCCCGCTTGGCGACGCCCCCTCGGCCCCACTGACTCCACAGGCTGCTGCCCACCACTATGAGGAGGCCCTCCAAGGCACCGAATCCCTAGAGCATGATGCCTCCGCCCTGGCAGAACCAGGCCCTATTGGCTGGTTAGATGATCATTTGCCTGCGGGCGTTGTAGATCTGGGGGCGGGCGTGCACCGCGGCGCCATCCCTGCTGAGTTTGCGCAGCTCATCGGCCAGTTAGAGGTTGACATCACCGTCACCCCGTGGGGCGGATTAGTCTTTCACAATATTGCCGAGGGCGACGCCGAAGTGGTACTGCGCGTACTCGCCCCGCGCGGTTTTATCTTCGATATCAACTCTCCCCTGCTGCGCGCAGAGTAGAAAGAGCGCAAGGTTTAGCGCGGCATGTGCCGCCATATTGGGCGCGGTACAAGCCGCATGACCCACGCGAGGCCCTGCAGAGCCCGAGGAATCCACACGGTGCGCGAACGCGGCTTACCGCGCCGTGCATCGCGGTCAATGCAGCCGACAACTGCCTCGGCCACATCTGCCGGACGCACGGAAAGCGGCGCCGGCTTCATTCCTTCGGTCATGCTGCCGATGACAAAGCCAGGGCGTGCGGTAATAAGGCCTACCTGGCTGCCGTGCAGCTTGTCCGCCAGCCCCTGACAGAAGGCATCAAGACCGGCCTTGGTAGACCCGTACACGTAGTTTGCCCGGCGGGCCCGCCAGCCTGCTATCGAGGAAAAGGCGACGATATGGCCGCGGTGCATACGCTGGGAAACGAGTGTAAGCAGTGAAATCTGCGCGGCATAATCGATTGTGGCGATGTCGACCGCGTGGGAAGCATCGCGTTCCGCCCGCTGCTGATCGCCCAAGATGCCAAAGGCGACGACAGCAAGCTCAAGGGGGCCTGCCAGCTCTATGGCACGCTCAACCACACCGGTGTGGGACGGAAAATCTGCGGCGTCGAAATCAAGCAGATGGACGCTGCGCGCACCCGCCGCCCGGAGCCGGCCTTCCACGCCTTCCATACCGTGGGTGCCACGAGCGGCGAGCACAATGTCTTGGCCTGGGGCTACTCTCCTAGCGATTTCTCCGCCGATATCGCTACGGCCACCCAGAATTAGTACGCCAGCCATTAACGGACGTCACGCGGAGCTTGGTTGAGGGACTCGTAGCCATCGTTGGTCAGCACCACGATGTCTTCCAAGCGCATGCCCCACTTGCCTTCCAAGTAAATACCCGGCTCAATGGAAAAGGCCATGCCCTCTTCCAAGGCGAGATCGTTGCCTTCCATGATGAAAGGCTCCTCGTGCGTGGACAAGCCGATGCCATGTCCGGTGCGGTGGACAAAGTAGTCGCCCCAACCGGCTGCCGAGATCGCCTGGCGGGTGATGGCATCGATGTCTGCGGCGGTGCTGCCGGGGTGGGCTGCGGCGCGGGCGGCAGCTTGGGCGTCGGCAAGCACGGCATAGGCATCCTGGAAATCCTGCGGGGCCGTGGAAATATCCCCGCCCACTACGTAGGTGCGGGTGCAATCGGAGTGGTAGCCGGAAGGCAGAGTGCCTCCGATATCGACGACCACCGGCTCACCTTCAGCCAACACGCGATCCGAAAAGCTATGGTGCGGGTTGGCGCCATTCGGGCCCGATCCGACGATGACGAAATCGATAACAGAGTGCTCCTGCAGGATGAGCTTTTCCAGTTCGTGGGCCACCTCGGCTTCGGTGCGACCGGCCTGCAAAAGCTGCGGAACCTGCGCGTGGACTGCGTCGATGGCATGGCCAGCCTTGCGCAGCTCAGCAATCTCAGCCTCATCCTTGCGGGTAAAGAGTTCGGCCAGTGCGTAAGTGGCCAGTTCATAGCTGGCGTGTGGAAGCAGATCTTGGAAACGCAGCACGTGGTCTGCCGTCAGCGACTGTCCCAGCGCTACCTTGCCTAGTCCGTCGCCTGCGCCACGCAGTGCAAGCTCATAAGGATTTTCTCCGTCATTCCAGCCACGCAACTCTACATCCAGCTCACCTACTGGAGCAGCCTTGATATCGGTGATATCGGTATTAGGCGCGACGATCCATGCATTGCCCTGCTGAGGCACGACCAAGACCGTCAAGCGTTCGTGGGAAGAGACCCAGGAGCCGGTGAGGTAGGCAAAGTCTGGTCCCGTACCAATGAGGAGCAGATCGATGCCCTTGTCTGCAGCCGCCTTTTGTGCGGCGTGCAGACGCTGGGCGTAGACATCAGCGGAAAAAGTCTGAGTATCAGTCATGCCCCAGAGTCTACTCGTCCGCGCCGCGGATATTAGGCGCCAATGGCTACGACACCGCGCTGAATCGCGTCGATGGCTCGGCGGGCGTTGCGTTGAATTTCGCCGTCGTACCCCGTTTTAGCCACTTGTTGCAGCAGGTCGATGACTTGGCGGCACCAACGGACAAAATCACCCGGGGTGAGTTCGGCCCCGGCTTCATTGGCCGCAGCCATGCAGTAGCCCAAGGGCGCCCCGGCCGCCCATTGGTGTACAGCCAAAGCGAATCCGGCCTCTGGTTCACGGGTGGGCGGCAGCCGATGGCGCTGCTCATCAGCGGTAAGTTCGGTGTACACGCGCCACGTGGCATTCATAGCGTCAGCCATGCGCTCGGTGGCGGCTTCCGGTTGCCCACTGGTGGCCTTGCGGTTTTCGAAACAGCACAGGGAGGCAACGCCGGCAAGCTCAGCGGGATCGAGTTCATCCCAAATTCCGCGCTTGAGGCATTGGGCGACGAGCAGATCGGATTCGCTGTGAATTTTGGCAAGGCGTTCGCCTTCTTCGGTGACGACCGGCGTGCGGTCCGCGCCAGCCCCGGTGAACTCGACGTAGTCCATCTCAGCGAGGAGATCCACAATGCGCTCGAAGGTGCGGCCCAAGGTATCCGTAGCCTTATTGACCTTGGATTGCAGCTTGTCCCGATCACGCTCGCGCCGTGCAAGCTTTTGCGCCAGGCCCGCCAGCTGTTCGCGGTCAGTAGCCGGCCAATCGTGAGCTGGATGACCACGCAGTGCGTCGCGCAACTGCCCCACTCGCTTATTAGGCCGGGCGCGGGTGTGCGACTTCATGCGCTTAGGACGGTCAAAGTGTTCGCGGTGCAAGACATCCTGCACATATCGGGTATTGCGGCGCGGATTCTTGCGCACCGGCTTGGGGATCTTGATGCTACCGACTTGGATCGGTGGGTTATTGATTCCGGCTGCATCGATACGTCCCGACCACCCGGACTCAGTGGTAATCCACGGGCGGGGATCCGCGGTTTGGTTAGCGGGAGTAACAACCGCGGCGAGAATTGGACGCTTCTTGCCGGGCATGGCAATAACATCGCCCAGCTGCAGGCGTCCCAGTACCGCAATCACCTCTTGGTTGCGCTGGTTGGCACTATCGATTTTTGATTGCTTTTCTTCCGCTGTGAGCTCGCGGCGCAGGCGGACATAGTCCATGAGAACCTCGGCGGGATCTTCCCCGTCTTTAGCAGGTGGTGCAAGCGACGCCACGGCATCATCGAGCTGGTTGCGCAGTTCTCGCACGCGATGCTCGGCGCGTTCAATCTCGCGAGTTTCCTCCACGACGGAGCCATCGGCTTGGAACTGTGCGAAGGACTTTTCCAAAAGGCGGAGAGATTCCTCGAAACCAAGCATGCCCAGCAAATTGATCGCCATATTGTAGCCCGGTGCAAAAGTGGAAATGAGAGGATACGTACGGGTAGAAGCAAGGCCAGCTACTTGACGCGGATCCATGGCGGGGGCCCATTGCACTACTGCATTGCCCAAGGTATCGATGCCACGGCGTCCTGCCCGGCCAGTCAGCTGCGTGTACTGGCCTGGGGTGAGATCGACGTGCGCCTCACCATTGAACTTGATGAGCTTTTCTAGCACCACGGTGCGCGCCGGCATATTGATGCCGAGAGCAAGCGTTTCAGTAGCGAACACGGCACGGACGAGGCCGCGTACGAATAGGTCTTCCACGATGTGCCGGAACGCGGGCAGCATGCCCGCATGGTGTGCGGCAAAGCCACGCGACAGGGCTTCGCGCCAGCGCTTAAAGTCTAGGACCTGCAGATCTTCTTCAGGGATACCTTCCACACCCGCATCGACAATGTCTTTAATCTGCTGTGCTTCCTCTTGGGAGGTAAGCACCATGCGGCTGCGCAGGCACTGATAGAGAGCGCCATCGCAGCCTGCACGGGAGAAGATGAAGGTGATCGCCGGAAGCATGTCCTGCGATTGCAATACCTTCAATACCTCTGGGCGGCCCAAGGGGCGATAGCGATCCTGCTGCCGGGCGGCGCCGGAGCGTCCCCTTCCCTTACCGTGGAATTCGCTGCGTCCGCCGCCCTTGTGACGGGCGCGGGCGCGAAAACCTTTGCTGGACTTATAGTCCGCGCGACCATCGTCCGTATCGCCGGCTTCGAGGCGCTGGATCCTACGCTCTAGCTCGGCGTTGACCTGGCCGCCAGATTCTGGCTCGAAGAGCGGATAAATCTTGCGCCCCAGCATCATCCATTGGTCGAGCGGAACTGGGCGGTGTTCGGAGACGATGACGGTGGTATCGCCGCGCACGGTAGAAAGCCAATCGCCGAATTCTTCCGAATTGGACACGGTAGCAGATAGGCCAATGATGGAGACATGATCCGCGAGGTTGAGGATGACCTCTTCCCACACTGCGCCGCGGGAGGCATCAGCCAAAAAGTGGATCTCATCCATGACCACGTGGGTCAAGCGATCGAGGGCCGCGGATTCTGCGTAAATCATATTGCGCAGCACCTCTGTGGTCATGACGACGATCTCAGCGTCAGAGTTGATCGATACATCACCGGTGAGCAGGCCTACGGCTTCTTCGCCATGCTCTTCCACCAAGTCGTGGTACTTCTGGTTGCTCAAGGCTTTAATCGGCGTCGTATAAAAGCACTTGGTTCCCCGGCTCAGTGCCAAGGAAACCGCAAATTCACCCACGATGGTTTTGCCGGCGCCAGTCGGCGCGCAGACCAGTACGCCGTGACCGTTTTCCACGGCCTGGCAGCCCTTTACCTGGAACTCATCCAACGGGTATGGCAGGGCTGCGGTAAAAGAATCCAGATGAGTTTCAGTCATGACTCCCCAGGCTACCCGTGCCTAAAGGACATCGTCGAAAAAGCCGCCGCTTGTCGACGGAGCGTTCTTGCCACCGGTGGTCCACGTCTGCTGCGGCTGCTGCTGTGCCTGTTGTACTGGATGTGAAACGGGCTGAGAAGGTCCCGGTGAAGGGCTTACTCTGCTCGGCGCCTCGACAGGAGTTGGCCCTCCAACGGCTTGTGGTGCAGCGCCAAGCGGCGAAGCAGTCTCATCATCGAGATCCATCCACTCGGGGCGTTCGCGTTGCATGCGCTTGTCGTGGAGGCGGCAGAACTGGAATGCGATCTCGATGAGCAAGATCAGTGAGCCAGCCAGTACCACCATCGAGAAAGGATCCTGACCTGGGGTGACGAAGGCGGCGAAAATCATCACGACGACAATGATGATGCGACGCTTGTCTTTGACGTGTTCATATTCGAGTACGCCAATGAGATTCAGGGACACGATAAGCAGTGGGATTTCAAAGCTGATGCCGAAGATGAGCAGCAGGGCCAGGAGAAAGTAGAAATATCGCTCACCGGTCAGGGCCGCTGTTTGATACTCGGCGCCGATTCCCATGAGGAATTCCAGACCAACGGACAAAATGAAGTACGCCAACACTGCGCCGGCAACGAACAGACCCACCGCGGCGCTGACAAAGCTCAACGTGTAGCGGCGCTCGTTCTTATGGAGACCTGGCACAACGAAGGCCCAGACCTGATACAGCCACACCGGAGAGGACAATACGGTGCCAGCCAAGGCACCTACTTTTAGGCGCAACAGGAGCATTTCAAACGGGCTGGTGGCCAATAGTCGGCACTCGCCGTCCGCACTGAAAGAGGCGCGCTTATCTGGGGGCAGCGCACAATACGGCTCTCGTAGAATTTCACCTAACGGAGACAGCCCGAATGGTGCTCGTTGGTACCAAATGAACCCAATGATGGCCCCGACGACAACCGCTAGCACGGAAATAATGATGCGGCGGCGCAGCTCCTGCAGGTGCTCCACCAAGGTCATCTCCCCGGTAGGGTTCTTCTGCTTGCGCGAAAAGCGCAGCTTTCCCTTCACGCTCTTGCTTGCCTTCTGGGCAGGTACAGGCTGTGACTGTGACGACATCAGTGTGGCTCTTTCAACGCAAAGAAGCGAACACTTCCCTACTGCGCGGATTGCGGGTGCATATCCGCCGCTGCAGGGGTGTTCGCGCGACGACAGGTTAGGGGCGTTTACTGCTGAGTATTGGTGTTGCTCTGCTGGCCCGGCTGCATGTCTGGTCGGTTCCAGAATTCCTCATCGGACTGCTGCTTCTGGTTTAGCTGCGCCTGAGACTGAGAACGCTGGGCATCCTCGGAATGCATCTCATTGACCTCAGACTTGAAGATGCGCGCGGAACGGCCAATAGAGCGTGCCAATTCCGGCAACTTCTTTGCACCGAATAGCAAGACGATGACAAGAACAATTGCGCCAATTTCCATAGGCCCTATGCTCATGGAGAAACCTCTTTTCAACTAGTGCACCAGCATGCCGGGAAGCATCACCGCCAACTTATCTGCCGGCGGGCAGGCGCAGTAAACGGGCAAGTAACTGGCTACTGAGTATAGCCGCTCAACGCGGTGTTTCCTCGCTCCGCAATGAGGTTTACCACGGATTGAGGAGCCACTACCCGCAACCTATCAGCTTGACCAAGGGCAAAGCGAATAAGCCAATCCACTGATCCCATTGGCATCGTTGCAGCTACTTCCCCATTTCCTAAGTCTTCACCCAGGCGCATATCGTAATACTCAGCCAGCCACGTGAATTCTTGGTTAATTGCTAGTTGCACGGTGTCCCCATCGCCCAAATTAAAGGGTGATGCGGCATCAAAGTCGAGATCTTTCAGATGCGGCTGGGATTTTTCCTCCACGATGCGAGCCTTACTAATGCGGTCGATGCGGAAGGTGCGATGCGCTTGCTTTGCTTCCTCCCAAGCGGCCAAGTAAGGCTCGGAATCGACGATGAAAATGCGGGCTGGGTCCACCACCCTCTCGGATTCTGCATTTGAGGAAGCGCTCCAGTAACGCAGCCGTACCCGCTTTCTTTCATTGACGGCTTGAGTCAAAAGCGCCTGGATATCAGTCTCTTCAGGGGCGGGAGTAGACAGCGACTCATAGATGGCGACTGTCTTTTCATCCATGATGTCGCGCAGCTTAGCGGCGGCGGATTCGACAGCGTGGGCGTCGATTAGCCCGGGCATCGCCTGCAAGGACTCCAGGGTAAGGAGCAAAGCACCGGCTTCCGTCGGGGTAAGGCGCAGCGCCTGGCTCAAGCCCTGATCGTTGTGAATGGTTACCCCATCGCGATAACTGAAGGTGAGATCAATGAGATCCTCGGTATTGCGCCCAGTACCGGAACAAAAGAGCCGATCGAGGGCTTCTTTCAATTCGCCAGGATCCATACCCAAATCTTTGGCCGCTTCCATGGGCGTCTTGTCTGGGTGATTTTTGAAGTATGGAATCAGATTCAAAGAGCGCACGAGCGCCTGAAGCTTTAGTGATCCATCAGCCATGTCTAGCCTTCCTCCTGCGATTGCGACACCCTGCGTAAAAGGGAGATGACCTCTTGGCGTACCCCGACTGGTTCGAGCACCTGTACCTCTGGGGCATAGCCGGCCGCGGTGCGTACGAGCCAGTCCTTATCCACCTTGCGCAGCATCACCGTGCCGTCGGGCTGCTGCTTGCCGGCGTCCATAAGCTCCCGCGCCTGCCCCTCAGGGATGACAAGGCGTGCATCCACCTTTTCCCCGCGTTGCAGTGCACGCTCTACCAATACCTGTAGGTCTTCAGTTGGATTGGGGTGCTCCGCGGGATCGTGCGAGCGTTTGATGTCAGAGACGCGGAGGGCGCGAAAGACGCGCGGTTCGTTGCGGTCCACATCGAATCCCACTATGTAGATATGACTATCGCGGTTGACCACTCCCCACGGGTCCATCACGCGGCGGACCGGCTCAGTAGCCGGATTAGCACGGTAGGAAAACGTAATGCGGAGCTGATTGCGCACCGCAGCGAGCACCGCGGTGATGATTTCTGGGGTGAGTCGCGTGATGTCGTTAACCGCCGTGTAAACCGGTGCGCCTGCAAGGTTGCGGGAGGCGCCGCTGGCAGCAATCTTTGTCCAACCCGACAGGGAAAAATCGCTTAAGCCTCCGGTGGTACCCACGCCTCCTGCAATGCCTAGAACCATGGCCTCCTCAGGGGAAAACTCCACCGGAGGGAGCTGGTAGCTGCTCGAGTCAAGGCGATAGCGCGCACCATCTTCGCTACCGGAATGCACAATGGGCACCCCGGCGCGCTGGAGGGTTGCGATATCTCGTGCCAGCGATTTGGCAAAGGCTTCGTCTGATTTATCGCCGTATCCTGCTACATGACGGCGAATCCAGGCGGCGGTGCGGTCCGGGCTACCGCCGGAGTTGGCGGCGCCCTGTAGCGCGAAAGAGAGGTTGGTGAGTCTTTCTACCGCCTCATCATGCCGTTTCGGCGCGGGGTTGTGCGTTGCCACGTGTTGTGTTGTCTCCCTGGTGCGGCTCGTGTGCTTCTAGCTGTGGTGTAGACGCATATAGTCTAGCAACGCCTCGACCCGATCATCGTCGGCTACGAAGGGGTCTAGGAGCTCCTCGGTGCGTGGCTCTGGGCGGTTGACCTTGAGGCGCGTCCAGTCAACGGTGACGTTGGCCCCGAGGCTACGCGCAGCGGCAAGGAACTGGCCGCGCAGCGCAGCACGGGTGGTGGCAGGCGCTGTGACCATGGCTCGTTCGATTTCGGAGTCTGTGATCCAGCGTTCGATAAGGCCCTTGCGCAGCAAGACATGGTAGAGCCCGCGGCTCGGCCGGATATCGTGGTAGGTCATATCAATCTGGGCGAGCTTGGGGTGTCCCCAGTGACCGCCTAGCCGTGCGCGGTAGCGCTCGAGCAGTCCCAATTTAATGACCCAGTCGATTTCTCGGTCCACTCCGGAGAAGTCTTGAGTCTCTATGGCGTGCAGCGTGCGCTGCCAGAGATCCACCACGCGCCGCATTTCTGCCGTGGGAGTTCCGGCGTCTTCGCGTTCTTCCAACCATTGGGTTGCGCGCTGGCACAGTTGCTGTTGGACCTCGAGCGCGGTGACGGATCCCCCTCCTGCGAGTGGTAGTTCGGTCAAACCCGTCATATCGCGCGCGATGGCGCGGATATGGTGAATGGGTTTTTCGATGTCGAACTCCGGCAACTCAAATCCTGCCTCCAGCATTTCCAAGATGAGCAGCGTGGAGCCAACCTTTAGCGCCATGGTGGGCTCGGCCATAGTGGAGTCACCCACTATGACGTGCATGCGGCGGAAGCGTTTGGAATCGCCGTGCGGCTCATCACGGGTATTGATGATCGGACGCGAGCGGGTGGTGGCCGAAGATACGCCCTCCCACACCTGGTCCGCGCGCTGCGAGAGCAGGAATTGGGCGGGTTTATCGCCCTTTGCGGGCTGCACCATGCCGGCGCCGCAAATGAGCTGGCGGGTAATAAGGAACGGAAGGAGCGCCAGCCCCAAATCCTTGAGCACCATGTGGCGGCTGATGAGGTAGTTTTCGTGGCAGCCGAAGGAGTTTCCGGCTGAATCCACGTTGTTTTTAAACAGGTACACCGCGCGCGGGTGACTCTCGGCGGCAAAGGCCTGCTCTGCTTGTTCGCCCAGCCGGTTGACTATTGCATCGCCGGCGCATTCATAGGCTAGAAGCTGGCTCAAGCTATCGCATTCGGCGGTGGCTACCTCGGGGTGGGATCCGACGTCGAGGTACAGGCGGCTCGCGTTGGTGGAAAAGATATTAGAGGAAGAATGTTCCTGGACGATGGGCCGGAAAAGCACGCGCGCCACTTCATCGGGGCTCAGGGCGCGTTCTCCTGGGCCCGCGCTGGTGGTTAAGCCATATTCCGTCTCGATGCCCATGATGCGACGGGCGAAGACGGGACGCTGGTCACTCACCCTTACTGCCCGCCCTTTTGGACATAGGAGCGCACGAATTCCTCGGCGTTGTTTTCTAGCAGGCCATCGATCTCATCGAGCAATTCATCGGTGCCGGTGGTGTTGATGCTCAGCTGCGTAGAGGTAAATTCCTCATCGCCGGTGGAGTCATCGCCGCCATTGCCGCCAGTGACCTGGGACTGGTGAGTAGACATAGGGAGGAAGTCCTTTCTTTGGCTTCTGCCTAATTGCTTGGTTATCAATTACGGTACTCGGGCTGGATACCGCTGTCAGAGAGTCCCTGGAGGAGATCCTCCACCGTACGTGCGGTGTCGATGATCTCCTCGCACTGGGCGCGGGTCAGGCCGGTGGTCTCATCCATCGGAACCGTGGCCCAGGGTGCCGCGGTTGTCTCGCCTACCCGAACGGTGAGGCTTTGCCAGCTCGCGGCGATGATGTCCTCGCCGAATTTCTGCGTCACTCGGCCGCGGAAATACGCGCGGGTATCCTCCGGAGGGGTGCTGGCGGCGTCTTCAATCTCTGCAGCGCTAAAGAGCTGCCGCATCTGGCCTTTACGCACCAGCGCGTGGTGTAGCGACTTTGCCGGATCAATCTCCGCATACTGCAGGTCAATGAGCCGCAGTTTTGGGTCTGTCGGATCGATACCGCGGTCAAGGTAGCCCTTGATCAGGCGATATTTCGCCACCCAATCCAGAAGGTGCGCCGCCTGCATCGGATCTTCCGCAAGAAGCGCGACTGCCTCGTCCCAGGCCGCGAGAACCTTGTGGTCTGCGGCGGTGCGTGGGGTGACGCGAGCGCGGTATTCGGCGAGGATTTCTAGGGCGGTGAGCTGGCGGGCGTCGGCAAGCTCAAGGCGATGTTGCAGGCTGAGATCGCGGCTGACGCGCGGGACCTCCGCCACGGCATCCTGCAAGCGGAGATCGCTAAAGTCCACCCCCTGCTCAATCGCGTCGAGCACCAGCGAGGTCATGCCCAGTTTGAGCAGCGTGGAGGTCTGCGACATATTCGCGTCTCCGATAATGACGTGGAGACGCCCAAAGTCTGCGTGCACCGCATGCGGCTCGTCACGGGTATTGATGATGCCGCGATTAAGCGTAGTTTCCAGGGAAATTTCCTGCTCAATATAATCAGCGCGCTGAGAGATCTGGAAGCCCGGCTCCTCACCAAATTCCCCCAGCCCCATACGCCCAGCACCGATGACTACCTGGCGGGCCACGAAGAACGGGATAAGGGCCTGCGCCATGGTGTCAAAGTCCGTGGCACGGGAGTACTGATAGTTCTCGTGCGAGCCATAAGACGCGCCCTTGCCGTCCACGTTGTTTTTGTAGAAACGCAAGGCAGGGCACGGGTCGTGGTTGGCAAGGACGGACTTTCCTTGCTCAGTAAGCCCTGCTACGGCCGCTGCTGATTGCAGGAGCGTGGCGTCCCCTGCGGCGTCGTAAAGCGTGGCATCCCAGGCATTGGTGCACTCTGGCGCGGAATATTCTGGGTGCGCGTGGTCGACATAGAAGCGCGCGCCATTGGCCGTGACCACGTTGGCCACCCCGATGGCGTTGGGATCGACCACGGGAACTGTCTGGTAGCGCTTGAGATCGAAACCGCGGGAATCACGCAGCGGGTGCTCCTCGGCAAAGTCCCACCGCGAGCGCGCCCCAGTGTGCAGCGCGGCATAAGCTACCACCGCGTGCGTGGAAGAAATGATGGGCGAATACTCCGGCAGCTCCGGGGTGGCGATTCCGTACTCGGTCTCGGTACCTACAACGCGGCTCATGCGCTCCTCCTAGCGGTCAGTAGCTCCACCCGCTCAACGCGGGCACCTGCATGGTCTTGGGAGATGATCTTGGTCCACTCCTCCGGGTTGGTGGAGGTAGGCACATACTCGGATTCGGCGCGCTCGGCTGCGATGGCCTGGAGCAAATGCTGCTTGGCGATGCCCCCACGGCGCCCGCCTATCCCCTGCTCACTGCCCGAGCGCTGTTGCAGTTCGTCCTTAATAGCCAGCTTTTTGGCGCGGGAGAGGATATTGGCAATCATCGCGCCGGAGACAAAGTCCCGGTAGTGCAATACCTCGCGCTCGCCGCTGGAAAAGTGCAGCTGCACAAAGGGGCGATCGGCATAGAGCTCATCCACCGCGGCGCCGATGAGTTCCTCTAGCGTGCCCTGGTGCGGCACGGATTCTGCAAAGTGGCGGGCAAAGATCTCGCGGGCGCCCTCTTTATTCGGGCGGTTGACCCGGATCTTGATATCCAGCCGGCCGGGGCGCATGATGGCGGGATCGATGAGCTCCTCGCGGTTGGTCGCGCCGATGACTATCACATTGGAAAGGCTTTCTACTCCGTCGAGTTCCGTAAGCAGCTGCGGCACCACCGTGGTTTCCATATCCGAGGACACGCCTGAGCCACGGGTGCGGAAGATGGATTCCATCTCATCAAAGAAGATGACCACCGGCCGATCAGCGCTGAGCTGGGCTAGTTCGCGGGCGCGCTCAAAAATGAGGCGGATGCGGCGTTCCGTCTCGCCTACATACTTATTGAGCAACTCTGGACCCTTGACATTGAGGAAGTAGCTCGAGCCCTCGCTGCCCAATTGCTGCGCCAAGGAATGGGCCACGGCCTTGGCGATGAGCGTCTTACCGCACCCTGGCGGGCCATAGAGGAGGACGCCCTTAGGCGGCTGTAGCTCGTAGTGGTGATAGAGGTCCGGATGGATAAACGGCAGTTCCACGGAATCGCGAATCTGGGAAATCTGTTCGTCCAGGCCACCGATGTCCTCGTAGCGCACATCGGGGACCTCCTCAAGGGAGAGCTGGGAGACCTCCGTCTTTTCCACCTTTTCCAGCGCGATAGCAGCCTTGGGATCAACGAGCACAATTTCGCCTGCTGCCACGCGGGCTTCCTCGCGCAGTGCCTGCGATAGCAGCACCACTTTTTCCTCGCCGGAGGAATTTGCCACGATGAGGCGTTGTTCTCCTAAGCGCTCTACCACGGTAGCGAGCTCGCCTGTGCGCTCGGGTGCGCACCCTTCCACCACTACGAAGCCATCGCCCAAGCGAACCTGCTGGCCTGCCACTAGGCTGCCTGGTTCCACATTGGGCGAAACCTTAAGCTGCATCACGCGGCCGTTGGTGTAGACCTCCGCGGTGGTTCCTACCTCGCTGTGGGTAGGCGAATAGCCTAAGAAAACGCCGTAGGTCGATGCCGGCTCAGCCAGCGCGTTAAGCTCCACAAAAAGCTGTTCGAGCTTCCCACGCGATTCCTTTAATAAGCCCGCCAACTTCTGATTGCGGGCAGCAAGCTGGCTGATCTGCCGCTTATAGTCCGTGGCTTCATCCATGCCCACTACTCTAACGCGGCCCAGTCGGCGAAAGAGGGCAGTTGCGCTTTAAATTTTGGGCGCTGAGGTGAACCTATTTCCAGCTCTACTTGCGGGCGCGGCGCTGCGGGCGCGGCGGAGTGACGCCATCGGCCAGGCGGCGGGTCCAGATAAGGAAGGCGGTATGCGCATTCATGCGGTGCTCCGGGCGGGTAGCCAGGCCTTCCACCTTCCATTCGCGCACCAGAGATTCCCAGGCCTTGGGCTCGGTAAAGCACTTGAGCTCACGGATGCCTTCCATGACCTTCATCAACTGCGGCACCGTTGCCACGTAAGTCATGAAGACACCACCTGGGATGAGAAGATCGCGCACGGTCTCCAGGTGCTCCCAGGGCTCGAGCATATCGAGGATTACGCGGTCAACTGGACCGCCCACGTCCTCGGCGGTGACATCTCCTAAATCGCCGAGGCGCGGCGACCACCACTCGGGCTGCTCGCCAAAGTATTCCTTGACGTTATCTACCGCATACTCCAGGTGATCATCGCGCACCTCATAGGAATACACATGGCCTTCTGGCCCCACGGCGCGCAGCAGGGACATGGACAGCGCACCGGAGCCGGCGCCGGCTTCGAGCACGCGCGCACCCATGAAGATATCGCCCTCTACCAAAATCTGCGCCGCATCCTTGGGGTAGATCACCGCGGCACCGCGCGGCATCGACAGCACGTGGTCCACCATCAGGTGGCGGAAAAGCAGGAAGGAGGAGCCAAGCGTGGACTCAATAACCGAGCCCTCGTCCATACCCACGATGTCATCATGGTTAATGATGCCCTTGTGGGAGTGGAACTGGCCTCCTTCTTCCAAAATGACCGTGTAGTGGCGCCGCTTGGCGTCGGTAAGCTGCACGCGGTCGCCATAAGCAAAGGGGCCAGAATAAGCCATGTCTCAAGACTCCTCGAGGTTGCGGTTACTATCCCACCAAGTATGCCTCAAGTGCCTGCGCGAGCCATACTTGGTCCCGCTCGCCCACCATTTCCCGCGCCGAGTGCATGGACAGCATGGGCACGCCCACATCCACGGTGTCGATGCCCAGACGCGTCGCCGTAATGGGACCAATGGTCGAGCCACAGGGCACATCGTTATTGCCCACAAAGCGCTGTACTGGCACGCCTGCCTTCTCGCACGCTGCTTCCCACAGCGCCACCGTGGTGGCATCGGAGGCATAGCGCTGATTGCCGTTGATCTTGGTCACCGGGCCCTTGCCAACGATCGGATGGTGCGTGGGATCGTGCTTGCCCACGTAGTTTGGGTGCACCGAATGCGCCGCATCGGCCGAGACACAGCTCGAGCGGGAGAACATCTGAAAGCGTTCCTCCTCGTTGACCCCCAGCGCCCGCGCCGTGCGGGTAAGTACATCCGCCAGGATGGGACCGCCCGCACCATAGCGCGAGCTGGAGCCCACCTCTTCATGGTCAAAGGCCATCATGACCAAGATATCGTTTCCGCGATAACTCTCGGCGGCCTTCTTCATCGCCTCCAACGAGGCATGCACGGAAGACAGGTTATCCATGCGTCCGGCCGCGATGAACTGCTCGCCGGAGCCAAAGACTTCGCCGCGAGCAGCATCGGCCGTAATCAGGTTGAAGGAAGCAATATCCTGCTTGGCGACGCCTACCTTCTCCCCCACTACCTGCAAGATCGACGCCTCCGGGTCACCCACACTCAAAACCGGCTGCATGTTGTGCTGGCGATCCGGCTTGAACTCGTCCTTGCGGTAGAGGTGAATTGCCAGGGACGGAAGGCGCAGTACCGGGCCAGTATTGACTAGGTGCCGCGTGCCGTCCCTGGTGACAATCTGCCCGGCCACGGTCAGCTCCCGGTCAAACCAGGTATGCAGCAGCGCACCGCCATAGATCTCCACTGCCACCTGCTGCCAGCCGGCTGCGGAAAAGTCCGGCGTGGGCTTAAGGACCAAGCCCGGCGAGTCCGTATGCGACCCCACGATGCGGAAACCAGAATTCTTATCCGCGCCCTCTGGCACGTACCACGCCGCTACCGCGCCGCCGCGCACCATGACGTGGCCGCCAGGCGCAGCGGACCACTGCGTTCCCTCATCCTGTACCTCAAATCCCGCCTCACGCAGCTGGCGGGATGCCTCATCGGCAGCGTGGTACGAAGAAGGAGAAGCAGCAATGAAATCTAGGAAATCTGCGGTATAACTCATACCTCCTAGCTTGCCACGAATCGCGCGGCGATAGGCTAGATACACCATGGCTACTTCATCTACACCCCGCCCACTCGCCCTGTCGCCCTCGCGCGCCTCCGACTATAAGCAGTGCCCGTTGCTCTATCGCTTCCGCGCGATTGACAAGTTGCCCGAGCCCAAGACCATCGCGCAGGTCAAAGGAACGCTCGTGCACGCCGTCCTGGAAGAGATGCACAAGCTACCGCGCGCCGAGCGTACCTATCCTGCCGCGGTGAAGATGATTAAGCCTTCCTGGGCAGAGATGACCGCCAAAGACGAGGAGCTTTTAGAGCTCGTGCCAGGAGAAGACACCTACGACTTCTTCGTCGCTGCCAGGGAACTGCTCAAGGGCTATTTCCAGATGGAAAATCCACAGGGCTTTGATTGCCAAGAAACAGAGATGTACGTCAACACGGTCCTGCCCAATGGAGTCCCCGTCCGCGGCTTCATCGACCGCGTGGACCGCGCCCCAACCGGCGAGGTCCGAGTCGTGGATTATAAAACCGGCAAGAAGCCACTTCCCCGCTATTCCCAGGATGCACAGTTCCAGATGCGCTTTTATGCGCTGGTCTACTGGCGCATTCTAGGCACCATTCCCCACCAGTTGCGCCTGATGTACCTCAAGGTGTTGGACTCGATGTTTCTTATGCCTAACCGAGAGGAGCTCGAATACTTCGAGCGCGATCTCGGCGAGCTGTGGGCCAAAATTGAGGCCGATGGGCGCGCCGGGGACTTCCGTCCGAAGCCATCCAAGCTCTGCGGCTGGTGCGCCCACCAGGATCTCTGCCCCGAATTTGGCGGCACTCCGCCGCAGTACCCGGGCTGGCCGGGTTCCGCGGCGGATACAAAGGACTAGCGCCGCACCAGCCTAGAAGAGGCCCGAAATGGTGCCCTGCTCATCGACGTCGATGTTATTGGCCGCCGGCTTCTTCGGCAGCCCCGGCATTGTCATAACATTGCCCGTGAGCACGACGATAAATCCCGAACCGGTACGCGGCAGCAATTCGCGCACGTGCAGCGTATGGCCTTCCGGCGCCCCCAGGGCGGAGGCATCGTCGCTGAAGGAGTACTGCGTCTTGGAGATGACCACGGGCAGCTTGTCCCAGCCATTGTCCTGGATGTACTTAAGATCCTTGAGCGCCTTTGCCCCGTATTCCACACGGTCTGCGCGATAGATCTCGCGCGCGATGGTCTCGATGGAAGCCTCGATTCCCGCCTGCGGATCGTAGAGCTGCTTGGCGCCGCCCTGCAGGTTCTCCAGCAAGGTCTCTGCCAGCGTGGTAGCGCCCGCGCCGCCCTCGGCCCACACGTTGGCTTCCTCCAAGGCCACGCCGAAGTCTTCAGCCCACTGCTGCATGAACTCGCGTTCTGCTTCGGTATCGGACCAGAAGAGGTTGAGCGCTACAACTGGCTTGATCCCGAACTTGCGCAGGTTTTCTACGTGTCGCTCTAGGTTGACTATGCCCGCCTTGAGGGCATCCAGGTTTTCCTCGGTGAGCTTATCCTTGGCCACACCGCCGTTGTATTTCTGCGAGCGGATGGTGGCAACGACCACGGCGCCAGCAACATCTAGGTCGCCAAAGCGCGCCTTGATGTCGACGAACTTTTCTCCGCCTAGGTCGGAACCGAACCCGGCCTCACTTAAGACGATATCGCCGAATTGGAGCGCGGTTTGGGTTGCCAGCAGGGAGTTGCAACCGTGCGCAATATTGGCGAATGGCCCACCGTGTACCAAGGCCGGCACGCCGCCAAGGGTCTGTACCAGGTTGGGGTTGAGGGCATCACGCATGAGCGCCGTGAGCGCCCCCTCCGCATTCAAGTCGCGCGCAGTAACAGGGCGCTGATCATAGGTGAAGCCGATGGTGATATCGCCGAGGCGCTTCTTTAGGTCCTCGAGGTTCGTGGCCAAGCACAAGATGGCCATGATTTCGGAGGCCGCGGTAATGGTGAAACCGGTTTCTGCAGGCACACCGTGAGCTGGCCCGCCCAGACCGGTCACCACGTTGCGCAGGGCACGGTCGTTGACGTCCATGCACCGCTGCCACGTCACTCGTCGCGGGTCGATGCCCAAGGCGTTGCCTTGGTGGATGTGGTTATCAATGATGGCGGCCAGGGTGTTGGTTGCAGAGGTAATGGCATGAAAATCGCCGGTGAAGTGAAGATTGATGTCTTCCATGGGGACGATCTGTGCATAGCCGCCGCCAGCCGCGCCGCCCTTAATACCCATCACTGGTCCTTGGGAGGGCTCACGCAGGGCAACGATGGACTTCTTGCCCAACTGATCTAGAGCGTCGGTAAGGCCGATGAGCACGGTGGACTTGCCCTCGCCGGCAGGTGTGGGCGATACGCCGGTGACAAGCACCAGCTTGCCCTGATTTTCCTTGGAATAGTCCACCTTGGTGATATCGACTTTGGCTTTGGTGGTGCCGTAGGGAATCACGGCGTCGGCAGGAATGCCTGCCTTGGCTGCGATCTCCGCGATTGGCTGCAGGTGGTGGGCTTGGGCAATTTCAACATCGGATGGCTGAGTAGTCATGTTCTTAGCCTACCGAGCTCGCAAGTTAAATAACCCGCATTTTTCCACGAACGTGAAGTTAATCACTCTTCCTATTCACGCTGCGATCCAAAAAGGCGCCCTACAGGGCGCCTTGCAGGTGGACTTGTCGTCTATCTCTTAAAGGATGACCAAGCCGAATGCGTAGCCCAAGAGGACAGAAACCACGATGCTGACCGTGCCTGGGATAAGGAATGGGTGGTTGAATACAGCCTTGCCGATTCGAGTCGAGCCTGTATCGTCCATCTCCACCGCTGCCAGCAGCGTTGGGTAGGTCGGCAGGATAAATAGTGCCGAGACGGCTGGGAAAGCAGCGACTGCGGTAAGGGGGCTTACGCCCAGAGCCAGGGCTGCTGGCATCAGGGCCTTCGTCGTAGCGGCCTGCGAGTACAGCAGCGCTGCGGCGAAGAACAAGACCACCGCGAGCAGCCACGGCGAGGACTCAATAACGCTGCCAGCCATGGACTGAATATCGTCCATGTAGTGGTTGATAAGGCTGGTGCCCAACCATGCAACGCCAAGCACACAAATACATGCGGACATACCGGACTTGAATACCGGGGTATTGAGAACATCTCCGGCCGGGACCTTCGTCATCATGACGATGATGGTGGCCGCGGTAAGCATAACCGTCATAATGGCCTCATTACGTGGCAGGGTTGGTTCTGCAATGAGGCCGACCTGCTCCGAAGTCAGCGTAGCCCAGGCCATCACGATGACGATGGCTACCAGGAACACCAGCACAGAAGCCTTCGCACCCTTCTGCGGCGCGAAGTTTTCAGCGCCTAGTGGTTCCTTAACCAAGCCCTGCGCTTTGCGTTCCTGGTACACCGGGTCATCTTCTAGTTCCTTGCCAAACTTATTAGCAATCCACGCAGCCGGGAAGATAGACAGGAACGTTGCCGGAATGACGACCGCCAGCACCTGCAAATAGCCCACTCCAGCTGGTTCCAACAGGCTGGCTAGGAGTACCACTGCGGCAGAAATAGGCGAGGCACAAATTGCCATCTGAGAGGCAACTACCGCAATGGAAAGCGGGCGTGAAGGGCGAACCTTGCCTTCTTTAGCTACCTCAACAATGACCGGTAGCGTGGAGAATGCAGTGTGGCCGGTACCAGCCAGTACCGTCATCAACCACGTAACGATGGGCGCGTAGAAAGTAATCCGCTTCGGGTTCTTGCGCAGAAACCTTTCTGCGATGTGCACCAAGTAGTCCATGCCACCAGCCCGCTGCATTGCGGCGATGGCGGCAATGACGGTCATGATGATACCGATGACGTCGAACGGGATGTCTTCCCTAGTAACCGGGACACCGGTGAGACCAAGGGCCAACACACCGAGGCCGCCCGCCATACCGATACCAATTGAACCAATCCTCGCGCCCAAGAAAATGGCGGCGAGAACGATGACTATATGAACAATAACCATGGACATACTCCATACGCTCTGTATGCAAACTAAGGGCACGCATCTCCACACAGAGTGCATGCCGTCCTCAACATCTTCTATTTTGCACCTGTCACGTCGATTTATTCACTCGAATTGTCCGTTTGTGTTGATTCCCACATGTATTATGCGTCTCGCTATAAGATGGTCGGTATCCTTCTCCGCATTCGCCCAGCACAGGGACGTAAAAGGAAACTAGCTACCGCCAATTCCATGCAGTCAAAAGACCCCCACAGCCTTCGCCAGTTTTCCTTCTCATGAAGTGAAAGTGGCAAAGACCGCGGGGGCCTAAGATGCGGGGCGCTATGCCCTACTGCTTCTCAAAAGCCGCGACTTTAGTCCTCGTCGATGAAGAGCTGACCGCGGAACTCTGGGTGCATGAGGTTTTCAACGGACAGAACCTTGTTCAAGGTTGCCTCATCGAGCAGACCCTTCTCCAGGACGAGTTCCTTGACGCCCTTGCCGGTCTCCAGGGACTCCTTGGCAATCAGATCGCCGTTGTGGTGGCCGATGAACGGGTTGAGGTAGGTGACGATACCGATGGAGTTTTCCACGTAGGCACGGCAGACATCTGGGTTGGCGGTGATTCCGGTAACGCACTTTTCCTGCAGGGCATCGACGGCGTTGCCCATGATGCGAATGGACTGGAACAGTGCCTCGCCGATGACCGGCTCCATGACGTTGAGCTGCAGCTGGCCAGCCTCAGCGGCCATGGTGACGACGTGGTCATTGCCGAAGATCTTGAAGCAGGTCTGGTTCACAACCTCCGGGATAACCGGGTTAACCTTACCCGGCATGATGGAGGAGCCGGCCTGACGCGCAGGCAGGTTAATCTCAGCCAGGCCAGCGCGCGGACCGGAAGACAGCAGGCGCAGGTCATTACAGATCTTGGCGAGCTTCATCGCTGCGCGCTTGATGGTGGCGTGCAGCAGCACGTAAGCGCCACAGTCAGAGGTTGCCTCAATGAGATCGCGGGCGGTCTTCATCTCCAGGCCGGTGACCTCAGACAGAGCTGCGGTGACCTGGTGGCGGTAGCCGGCCGGGGTGTTCACGCCGGTGCCGATTGCGGTTGCGCCCAAGTTGATCTCGAGCAGACGGCGCTGTGCATCGCGCAGCAATGCCTGCTCCTCGTTCAGGTTATTGGCAAAGCCCTTGAACTCATCACCCAAGGTCATCGGAACCGCGTCCTGAAGCTGAGTACGACCCATCTTCAGGATGTCCTGGAACTCATTGCCCTTGACCTGGAATGCGGCACGCAGGCCATCCATGCGCTCAATGAGGTGATCAACTGCTGCGTGCAGGCCCAAGCGGAAGCCGGTCGGGTAAGCATCGTTGGTGGACTGGGACATGTTCACATCATCATTCGGGTTGATGATGTCATAGGAGCCCTTCTCCTCACCGAGGTACTCCAGCGCGAGGTTGGCAACAACCTCGTTGGTGTTCATATTCAGCGAGGTACCAGCGCCACCCTGGAAAACGTCCAGCGGGAACTGATCCATGCAGCGACCCTCTTCCAGGATCTGGTCACAGGCCCAGATGATGGCTTCAGCTTTCTTCTTGGGCAGTACGTGCAGGCGGCGGTTTGCCATGGCGGCCGCCTTCTTGACCTGGACCATGCCGCGGATGAAGTGCGGGATGGTGTTGATGGTCACGTAAGAGATCTGGAAGTTCTCCATGGCGCGTACGGTGTGCACACCGTAGTAAGCGTCAGCGGGAACTTCCAAGGAGCCAAGAAGGTCGGTCTCGGTACGAGTCTTCTTGCTGGAGTTCTTAGGTGCCTTTTGTTCGGCCACCTTCTGCTGTGCGGCGTGAGTGGAAGTGTCAGCTTCCTTCTTCTTCACGTCCTTTGCTGCAGACTTGGTGTCCTTTTCTTCTTTCTTAGAGGACTTTGCCATGATGGCTCGGCTCCTTTGCCTGTCGAGACTTATATTCGAATGAGTAACCTCAACCGCTAATGTTAGCCACGACTGAATCTATTTGGGCCGACCCAGAAAAATCACTCCCCCTAAAAGCGGGCGATACGTAAATCAGAAGCCAAAATTGCTTCCGCGCCAAGTTGGGAAAGTCGGTCCATGACTTGGTTAGCTTGCTTCTTCGGAACCATCGCCCGCACTGCCACCCAGTTCTCACGCGCTAACGGCGACACCGTAGGACCGGTCAATCCTGGAGTAATACCAGCGGCCGCGTCCAGGTTCGATTGAGCGATGTTGTAGTCGATCATTAAATAAGTGCGAGCGTGCAGAATTCCCTGAATGCGGTCGAGCACTACCTGCTCTTGCTCCGTAACTTCAACCCCCGTGCGCTTAATAACTACCGCCTCGGACTCAATGATCGGCTCCCCGAACGGCGCTAATCCTTGCTGGCGCAAAGTAGTACCAGTTGACACGACATCAGCAATAACATCAGCAACCCCTAGCCGGATGGAGATTTCTACGGCCCCGTCCAATCGAATAACATCGGCCTCAATTCCCTGTGCGGCGAGGTTGGCGCGGACGAGATTGGGGTACGACGTCGCGATCCGCCGCCCAACCAGTTGAGAGATATCCCACTCCTCCCCCTGCGGGGCTGCGTACCGGAACGTGGAGCCGCCGAAGCCTAAAGGCAGCACTTCATCAAAGCTCGCTTTAGAGTCAAGCGCCAAGTCTCGGCCAGTGATGCCTAGGTCTAAGACCCCGCGGGCAACATAGATGGCGATATCTTTCGGCCGCAGAAAAAAGAACTCGACCCCGTTATCGGAATCCACTACGTTGAGCGCCTTGGAATGCCCGCGGCCCTTGTAACCGGCCTCTGAAAGGATCTCCACGGCAGCTTCTGACAACGTGCCCTTATTCGGTACAGCAATCTTGATCATGCGGATCCTTCCATCCTGTGGGGAGTTACCTAGAGGTACTTATAAAGGTCTTCAGGGGTAAGTCCGCGCTTAAGCATCATGACCTGAGTCCAATAAAGCAGCTGGGACATCTCTTCCGCCAGCTCATCGTCGGACTGATATTCGGCGGCGATCCATACTTCCCCGGCTTCTTCGATGATCTTTTTACCGATGAAATGCTCGCCTTTATCCAGCGCGGCAACGGTGTCAGAACCAGCTGGACGCTGGTCGGCCTTCTCGGCTAATTCGGTAAAAAGAGTCTCAAAGTTCTTCACGCCTACCTATTGTTCCACAGGTAGTTAGAGAATGTAAGGGAACTCTCAATTTCTATTGCTGCACCGAAATCTTAGCGAACCACTCGTAGACATCAGTGGCCTTAGCTCCCGCGAGGTGCCGCGAATCGCGGAGGCTAGAAATTTCGGTGACCTCGGTCGGTACCTCAACCTGATCACCTTCGGGCAAACCGATAACCTTACAGCCGGCATCAACTGCAGCGCGCATGCCGGTTGCGGAATCTTCGAAAACTAAGCACTCTGCGGGATCTGCTCCGATGCGGCGGGCGGCTTCGCGGTACATATCCGGTGCTGGTTTGCCGGCAGGAACCTCATCCCCGCAGATAGTATCGACGAAATACTGCCGCCCCAACGCAGTGATGGCAGCGTCAGCGACATTGCGCTCGGTATTGGTAGTGACCATCATGGGCACCCCATCCGCTTTCAGCTCCTGGAGCAAGGCAGGAATTCCCGGAAAGATCTCCAACTTGCGAGCAAAAAGACCCTTGACATAGTCAAACATCTGGGTGCGGTAACGCTCGCTGTCACCGGGCTGCAGCGTCACTCCCGCATTATCCGCGCAGATTCCCAAGGTGGTATCAAAGGTCGCGCCCACAGTAGCCAGGCGCTGGGTGGGAGTGAGCCGTTTGCCCAGCAGTTCTGAAAGATAAAACGTTGCCTCCGCCCAGAGGGGCTCCGAATTGGTGAGGGTACCATCCATATCCCAGAAGATGGCGGCGGGCTTAGTCCGGCTGGAAGCGGCGGTGGAGTTCGACACGGGAATAAAGCTAGCTTTCTCTATCAGGAAAAAGTGGCACCGTCCACGTTGGAGGCACACGGCGGTGAGCGCTAGGCTGCGCGGATGGCGCAAACTAGCACTCACTAATGCGGAAGGAAAGGACCTAGAAGTCCAGTTCCGGAATCTGCGACAGGGCTTCGTCGTCTGCTCCGGTGGCCGCGCTGGCGTTATAGATAAGCTCAGAGAGCTCTTCCTTTTCCTCTGGCTCGAGAACGGCATCGTGCTGAGCGCGATTAAAATCTGCCAACTTACGAACGGTCTTGGACAAGACGGCGACCAACTGTGGTCCGTCGGGATCGTCCGGAAGAGCATCCAGCCCATCGAGCATCTGCTCAAGGTGGCCGCGCAGCTCTGGGAGGACGTTGGCGTCAAACGGTGCCTCCCAAAACTCCTTTTCCTCTTCCTTGAGGTAATCGCCGGTGGCGAAGGACTTCAGGTCACTAATGAACTCATCTACGGTGGGCTGGAAATCGGCGCGAATGCTCATGCTGTAGATACTGCCCTATCTTGCCTAAGCCTGCACGCCGAGGAGCGAATTTAGTGCGGTGTGAACCAAATCGGCCGCGCCGTCCTCGTCCGTGCCACGGTCGGCCTCTACCCAGTCATCCACGGCAGCGAGCGCGGCCGGGGTATCAAGGTCGTTGGCGATTGCGGCACGCAGCTTGGCGACGACCTCTTCGGCCCCTGCCATGCTTCCCGGCTGCTCAAGAGCCTCCCGCCACGCGGCGAGGCGGCGCTTAGCGGCGTCGAGCACCTCGTCGGACCAGTCGCGCTCGTCGCGGTAATGGCCTGCGAAGACGCCCAAGCGGATAGCGGAGGGATCTTCACCCGCTCCTACGAGCTTGTGGACGAAGACGAGGTTGCCCAAGGACTTAGACATCTTGACCCCGTCGAGGCCGATCATGCCGGTATGCACGTAGAACTGTGCCATGCGCTCAACGTTGAGGGCGGCCTCGGCGTGGGCAGCGGAAAACTCATGATGTGGGAACTTCAGGTCGCTGCCGCCACCCTGGATATCAAAGGTTGATCCCAAGCGGTTGGTAGCGATGGCGGAACATTCAATATGCCAACCCGGGCGACCAGGCCCAAAGGGCGAATCCCATGCCGGCTCGCCCTCGCGGTGGGCACGCCAGATGAGTGCGTCGAGCGGATTCTTCTTCCCTGGGCGGTCGGGGTCGCCGCCGCGCTCGGCAAAGAAGGTGCGCATCTCTTCGGCAGAGTAATTGGACTCATAACCAAAGCGCTCGGTGGCCTCGATGGAGGCGTAGATATCTGGGTGCTCAGGGTCGTCTACGACGTAGGCCGCCCCGACATCAAGCAGCTTTTGCACCATCTCCACAACCTCATCGACGGCTTCCATGGCGCCGATATAGTCCTGCGGCGGGAAAACGGAGAGCAGCTCCATATCGGAACGGAAGAGATCAATTTGAGAAGTGCCGAGCTCACGCCAATCTACACCGTCGCGTTCAGCACGTTCGAATAGCGGATCATCGACGTCGGTGATGTTTTGGACGTAGTGAACCTTCTTCCCGGCATCCAGGAATGCACGGTAGATGAGGTCAAAGGTCAGGTACGTGGCGGCATGGCCCAAGTGGGTGGAGTCATAGGGCGTGATGCCACACACGTACATGGTGGCGGTATCCCCTGCGACCTCTACGGGAGCGATGGTTTGGTTCGCGGAATCGTACAAGCGCAGCTGTGCCGCATCACCCGGCACAGGGCGGAAGGAAGGTATTGGCCAAGAATGCATAGCCACCATCCTAACGCGGTGTGCCTTAGAGCGGCTGCAGGACTCCCAATGCAAGGAGGATCATGACGAGCACGCCGACCGGGATGCGGTAAGCGGCAAACCATGAGAAGGAGTGGTTGCCCACGAACTTTAGTAGCCACGCAATGGAGGCGTAGCCCAGTACAAAGGCGATGCCGGTGCCGACGAGAAGCTGCAGGCCGGAGGCTGCTTGGCCGGATTCGGGAGAAAAGGCGTCGGGAAGCGAGAAAAGGCCCGAAGCCAGCACGGCTGGAATGGCGAGCAAGAAGCTAAAGCGAGTGGCCACCTCGCGGTCCAGACCCAGGAATAGACCACCGGAAATGGTGCCGCCGGAGCGGGAGACACCCGGGATGAGCGCCAAGCATTGGCACAGGCCCATAATAATGGCGTCTTTCATGGTCAATTGGTCAAAACTGCGCTCCTTCTTACCCATCTTTTCTGCAGCGATAAAGACAAAGGAGAATAGGATGAGCATGGCAGCGGTAATCCACAGGTTGCGCAGGGCGCCGCGGATAGCGTCCTCGAATGCGAAGCCGATGATGCCGATAGGAATGGAACCCACGATGACCATCCACCCCATGCGCCAGTCCTGGCCGCGAGAGGACTTATCGGCCCAGCCGCGGAACCAGCCGGAGAGAATCTGCCAAATCATTGGGGCGAAATACACCAGCACAGCCAGCTCCGTGCCCAGCTGGATAACTGCGGTGAAGGACGCGCCGGCGTCGTTGCCCCAAAAAAGTTCGGAAACAATGCGCAGGTGACCGGAGGAACTTACCGGAAGAAACTCGGTAAGCCCCTGCACGATGGACAAAACAATGACCTGCGCCCAAGAAACAGCGTCAGTTGCGGTATTAGAAATCACCCGCTTCACACTACAGCCGCGCTGGGCTTCGAGTTTTTACAACGCGCGCTGTTAGGATTAGTAGCCGTGAAATCTCAATCTGGCTCCGCACTTATCCTTTCCAGTTTGCTGGCGCTGAGCGCCACCGCGTTGGCCGCCTGCCAGCCCGACGTGGGCGTGGGCGCCGATCCAGAGACCGCGGTCAAGGGCAATGCCACCCCAGCGGCCTCCCCGGCTAAGGCGGATGCGGGAGGCACTGTGGTCGACCTTAAGGCAGACATCACTGACCTTGTCGCCTTTGATGACTCGCTGGCAGTGCGCACCAAGGACGAGCTTCTCATCGGTAGTCAGAAGGATTTTGAGGGGAAGAAGGCTACCTCGCTAGACATTTCTGCGGAGTGTGGTGACCTCAGTTCTTCGGAGTCGGGCTTTGTCCTCGCCTGCCCGGATAAGGTTCTCCTCATCGATCCTGCATCCCCGGATTCTCCCCAGGAGGTCCACATGGAGGAGGACTCCCCCGTTACCGCCGCCACCCAGCTATCCAGCGGCGAGATCTTTGCCACCTCGGCCGATTCCACCACGGTAGGCATCTATAAAGACGGAAAGCGCGACGGAGATATCGAGGTAGAGGCCGGCTCGGAGCAGCTATTGGCCGTGCCCAATTCCTCAGGCGATGACGGAGTGGTGCGCATCCACCGAGAGGATTCCACCATCCAGAACGTGGACTGGACGAATGATCGCGCGGGCGGCCGACTGCGCGTTGGCCAGGGAGTCGGCAGCATCGCGGTGGGCGATAACGGCGTGGTCCTCGCCTCCGATACCGAGGGCGGCCGCTTGGCCGTCTACACCTCAGATGACGTCGTCCGCCTGCATCAATACGGCAACGTTGAGGGCACCCCATGGGGCGTAGCCTGGGATAATAAGCGCAATCTGGCGTGGGTGAGCGCCACCGATACCAATAAGGCTTATGCCTATGAAATTGGCAAAGGCGTACCAGAGCTGCGCGGAGATCTCTCCACCGTGCCGGATGCGCAGAATATTGCCCTGCTTGGCGACGGCACCTTTGTCGCCGCCTCCGCCACCGGCCACGGGCTGCAGTTCGTGGACGCCCCGCACCTGAAGAAGGAGTCTTAACACTATGACCAGCACTATTGACCAATTGCGCGCGCAGGCTTACCAGCTTGCCTTGCGGGGCATGTTCAAACTCAGCCCGGAGCGTATCCACGAGATTATCAACACTGCGCTCAGCGGACTCCAAGCCGCCGGGCCAGCCAACCGAGCCCTGGCAAAGATCCTGCCGGTCAACGATCCAGTGCTGCGCCAAGAGGTCTTCGGAGTAGAATTCCCCCGCCCGCTGGGACTTGCCGCCGGGTTTGATAAAAACGCCGCGGCTGCTGATACGTGGACTCCCATTGGCTTTGGTTATGCAGAGTTGGGCACCGTCACCGCCCAAGCACAGCCCGGCAATCCTGCTCCGCGACTCTTCCGCCTGAAGGCCGATAAGGCCATCTTGAACCGGATGGGCTTTAACAATCAAGGTGCAGCGGCCGCCGCGGAAAACCTGCGCAAGCGTCGCTACAGCGATGTCATTGGCATCAATATTGGCAAAACCAAAGTCACCCCTGCCGAGCATGCTGTAGAAGACTACCGCCGCTCCGCGTCGGTGTTGGGCGATTTGGCAGATTTCTTGGTGGTCAACGTTTCCTCGCCGAACACCCCGGGCCTGCGCGACCTGCAAGCAGTGGAATCGCTGCGCCCCATTCTCTCCGCCGTGCAAGAATGCACCGCGGTTCCGGTGCTGGTGAAAATTGCCCCAGACCTTTCCGATGCCGACGTTGACGCCGTGGCAGACCTAGCCCTTGAACTCGGGCTCGACGGAATCGTAGCGACAAATACCACCATTTCCCGCGAGGGGCTCAAGACCCCAGCCGCCGAGGTAAAGGACATGGGCGCCGGTGGCGTATCCGGCCCTCCGGTAGCCGAGCGCTCCCTAGAGGTACTGCGCCGCCTCAATGAGCGAGTCGGCGGCCAGCTCACCCTCATCTCCGTGGGCGGCATCTCCACGCCAGAACAGGCATGGGAGCGCATCACTTCCGGTGCTTCCCTACTGCAGGGCTACACCGGTCTCATCTACGGCGGACCGGACTGGATCCGCGATATCCACCGCGGCATTGCCGCCCAAATCCGTGCCCACGGTTTGAGCAATATTTCCCAGGCCGTAGGCTCCGGCCTCCCCTGGAAGCCCTTGGATTAGTCCAGCCCAAGGCTTTTCAACACAAGGTCCGCCTACTTCTCCTGCTGCACGCAGAGAAAGTAGGCGGACCCTTTGTCTTTGCTGTGCTGACTAGGTCTGCGCCATAACGCTGCGCCTGAGAACCAGTGCGCACAACACCGCAAAGCCGGCGTAGAAAACGACCCAATACTGTGGTTGAGTGAATAGGATATCGCCGGGTACAAAGCGGCTGGCTGCAATGATCACAATGGCGATGACCAATGCGGCAACCTGCGCGCGACTTCCCGCCTGACTTTTGCTCATGGTGCTGAAGGCCCCGGCGATGACAGCGGCGACAATAATCGCCACTTTGGAATACGTCCATTCGAAATCGGCACCCCAACCATCCGTGAAGACGGAGATTAACGCAAAGAGCACCAGCACGAATGCGACCACCATGAAGGCGCCGCCCACCCGCAGCGCCGTCGGCGGGCTAGGCTGCGATGAAGTAGAGCTACTCGCCATTACTTCGCCTCGTACCAGCCCCACAAAATGGCGCGGCCAAGGGCGTGGAAATGCAGGTTGAACCCAAGCACGGTCGGCGAAGCATCTGGGTCGATGTCGAGCTTTTCTACGTCAACTGCGTGGACGGCATAGAGGTAGCGGTGCGGAGCGTGTCCGGCAGGCGGGTTAGCGCCGAAGTAGGTGCGCTCGCCCGAATCGTTGCGCAAGCTGATGACGCCGTCAATGCCCAAGTCCTCCGCGGCGCCGGCATTGGTAGGCAGCTCGCTTACCTCGACGGGGATATTGAACGCCGCCCAGTGCCAGAAACCAGAAGCCGTTGGTGCATCTGGGTCGAAACAGGTCACGGCCAGGGACTTAGTGCCTTCCGGCAGTCCGGACCACGCTAGCTGAGGCGATACACTCTCCGGGGCGCGGAGCTTTTCCTGCAGCTCGTCTCCTTCCACCACATCGGTAGACGAGAGAACGAAGGAAGGAACATCGCGTAGCGGCGCGTAAGGATCTGGTCCAGGAAAGCGGGAATCATCTGCATAAGAAGTCATAGACCCCTTTGTACCCCACCTCACAAGCCGCTGTCGATGTGGTGTAACCGCCGCACCCTGCATATTATTTGCCGCACACGCGGAAAGCCCCCACCCAGACTTACAACCATGTATTTCCACACGCCGTAAACGGTAGCTTTTTCACGCCTTACGCTGGCGATTTGTAAAGCAAGCCTCGAGCAGGATACAGTATCGGAGTGCCCAGCCGAGAGGCTGATAAACACCCTGCCCGGGTGGCGGAATGGCAGACGCGCTAGCTTGAGGTGCTAGTGTCCTATTAACGGACGTGGGGGTTCAAGTCCCCCCTCGGGCACAATGTGAAGTCTCGAGACATCGTTCCGGTCGGTGTCTCGAGATTTTCTGCTTTTGGTTGCCCCAGACTCCCGAAAACCAGGCATTCGCAACGTCGCGAGTACTGCGAGAGTCAGGCGACTGTGCGGGCCAAGATTGTGCCCCGTTTGCGGGTTTTCAACACGATAACCGGGACCTGGTTCTGGCTTCAGTTGTCGTTAGTTGTTAGCGACACACACCTAGAACTGCTCCTGAAGGCGCTAGAAGTACCAGCGCTGGGCCTAGCACGGACATACTCTCAGAATCCCCCACTTCGGAGCAGAAAGCCACAGAGGATCGATGTCTCGAGACATCGCTTTTCGTCGTGTCTGGGCAGTTTTAGCTTCAGGGTTTTCAACCGGATCGATGTGGTGAGACATCTGAGCTGGTAGGACCGGAACGATCTCATGAGACATGCGGAACGATGTCTCCGAACCAGACACCCCCTCGGGCACAATGTGAAGTCTCGAGACATCGTTCCGGTCGGTGTCTCGAGATTTTCTGCTTTTGGTTGCCCCAGACTCCCGAAAACCAGGCATTCGCAACGTCGCGAGTACTGCGAGAGTCAGGCGACTGTGCGGGCCAAGATTGTGCCCCGTTTGCGGGTTTTCAACACGATAACCGGGACCTGGTTCTGGCTTCAGTTGTCGTTAGTTGTTAGCGACACACACCTAGAACTGCTCCTGAAGGCGCTAGAAGTACCAGCGCTGGGCCTAGCACGGACATACTCTCAGAATCCCCCACTTCGGAGCAGAAAGCCACAGAGGATCGATGTCTCGAGACATCGCTTTTCGTCGTGTCTGGGCAGTTTTAGCTTCAGGGTTTTCAACCGGATCGATGTGGTGAGACATCTGAGCTGGTAGGACCGGAACGATCTCATGAGACATGCGGAACGATGTCTCCGAACCAGACACCCCCTCGGGCACAATGTGAAGTCTCGAGACATCGTTCCGGTCGATGCCTCGAGATTTTTCGTTTTCAGTTGCCCTGTTGGGGGTCAAGTTCGTTGTCTTTCTTGTTGTAATAGATTTTTTCTTCGGTGAGTGTGTAGGCGGCGATTTGTGCCCCAGTGGTGGTTATTTTGATGCTTACGCGGTTGTCGATGCAGACCATGGTGATTGGTTCGCCGCCCCATCGGCGCCCGATGTAGAGGCGGCGTAGTTTGCCACCCCATCGCAGGGTTGTCTTGCCGTTGGTGCCTACTTTGTCAGTGCGTAGGCGGTAGTCGTGGTCTGGTTTGATGTCTGCTGGGAGAGCTTTGGGCAGTGCTGTGTAGGCTTCTGCGGGGGTGGTTCTGTTTAGGGCTCTATGGGGGCGTTTGTGGTTGTAGTATTCGATGATTTCTTTTAGCTGAGCGTTGAGTTCATCGAGACTTTGAGCTGGTATTTTGCTTGCTAGGGCTAGTTTAAGGGTGTAGTGGAAGCGTTCAACTTTTCCTTGTGTTTGGGGGTGGTAGGGTTTACCGTTTTTCTGCTTGATTCCTAGGTCTATGAGCAGTTGCTCGAAGCCGTTTCGCGCGGGGTTTGTCCGGTCTGTGCTGGTTGTGAATGCTCGGCCGTTGTCGGTGAGGGTGGACTGGGGGTAGCCGTGTGTCTGGCCTGCATTAATGAAGCTTTCTATGACGTTTCCCACGGTGGCATTGTTGTAGGCACAGCAGGAGATGATGAACCGGGAATGGTCGTCCAAGATGGTGAGGATAGCTACTCGCTTGTGACCTGCGATGGTCCAGTCACTGTAGTCCATTTGCCATGTTTCGTTGGGTTGATCTGCTTGAAATCGTATCCATGAGCTGCGAGGACGCTTTTGTGGTTGGGCGATGACGTGACCGTTGTTTGCGAGCACTCGGTGGATTGTGGATGGTGCTGGTGGTGGGTCGATTCCCTCTTGCTGCAAGTGCCAGCGAATTGTATGGGCTCCGGCGTTAGTGCCGCGTTCTGTGAGGTCCTGGCGCAGTTTAAGTATGCGGTCGACAGTGCTGGGGTTGAGCGCTCGGGGATTAGTGCGCGGGCGTTTAGAGCGTGGTTCTAGGCGGTTGATTCCGCCTTCTCGGTAGCGGGCTTGAAGTGTTCGGATCCATCTGGTGCTGACGCCGAAATGGTCAGCTGCTTCGGCTTGAGTCATGCCGGTAGCAAGCATGGTTTCGATGATGATTTTTGGGCTTGGTTTTGATTTCTGCTCCATTTTTAAAGCATGGAGGATCGATGTCTCGAGACATCACTTTTTGTCGCGGCCGGGCAAATTTAACTTCAGAGTTTTCTACCGGATCGATGTAATGAGACATTAGTGCTGGTTAGACCGGAACTATCTCATAAGACATGCGGAACGATGTCTCCGAACCAGACACCCCCTCGGGCACAACGGACCGGCGGTTACCACTAAGGTAGCCGCCGGATTTTTCTATTCAGTACTCCCACAAGGACTACGATCTCCCCCATGACCACACTTTTGAGTTGGGCGCGCAGCTTCGGCCATTTCCTCATGTCGCTCGCCCGGTCCGCTTGGCGGTCAATCCTCCAGTGGTCGATACGGCGTTGGCTGGCGTTCTTCGCGGCCATCCTCACCGTCGTGGCCCTCCTTTATTTCTTTGATCTGCCGGACGTGGCTCAACTTCGCGAGGCCTCCACCCGCTATGGCGCCTGGTTCCCCCTCCTTTTCACCCTAGGTTATGTCATATTTACGCAGCTTCCATTCCCCCGAACGTTTTGGACGGTAGCCGCAGGAATACTTTTTGGCCCATGGAAGGGCCTCGCCCTCTCCTTGTGCGCCTTGACGGTGTCTGCGGCCCTGTCGCTCCTCATCGTCCGCACGCTCCTTGGAGACTGGATCCGGCCGCACCTAACCCACCCCGCAGTGTTTAAAATCAATGCCCACTTGGAGCGACGCGGCTGGCTGGCCATCGCTTCGCTGCGAATGGTAGCCGGCGTCCCCTTCAGTCTCCTGAATTATGTTGCCGCACTAACACCCGTGAAGCTTAGCCATTTCACCGTGGCCACCCTCCTCGGTTCCATCCCGACTACTGCCCTCGGCGTCTTCTTCGGCGATGCCCTCACCGGCCACACCTCGCCCAGCATCATTGTCGCCATGGTAGCTTTTGCCGCCATCGGTATGGGCGGGCTGTATATGGATTCGCGCCTACCCACTCGCCCATAAGTCAAGTACGAGCGGTAGACTATTTCGCAATTGGTTCCTTAAGGAGGATTTCTGTGCTTGCTGTCCACGCTCGCTACCGGGGCCGCTCCGTGCGTCGCGCAGAGTTGGTCCAACGCTCTGCAACGGCGCTATCCACCCTCAATGGTGTGGGCGAGTTCCACGTGCTCGGCGTGGAAGATATTTGCGCCGTAGTAGATTCAGCAACTGCCGTGTGCGACGTGGTCATGGCCTTGCTTGCCGACGGCGACTGGGCTATCGGCATCGGCATTAGCCCCGGCAACCAGGAAGATGAGGAAGGCGCGCGCCAGGTAGCAACCGCCGCATTGCGGAAGTCCGCCCGCATGGGGCAGGTTTACGCCAAACTCAATAAGCGCGGCCGTGCCTCGGAGGCGAGCGATATCGCAGCTACCTTTGCCCTGCTTGGGTACGTTCTGCACAAGCGCACCATCGAAGGGCGCGAAGCAACCTCGCTCGTCCGCGCAGGACTCAACCAGAATGAGGCCGCCGAAGAGCTAGGAATTTCCAAGCAAGCCATGTCGCAACGCCTCCAGGCGGCCGGATGGAGCGCGGAGATGGCGGGGTGGCAGTTGGCCGTCAACCTCATTGAACGCGCCAACCTTGCCCACCCCTAGAGCAAGTCGGACTTGCTCAACTCAGGTGTAGTAACGAAGTCCACGAGGCGCTCCACGGCACCGATCAGGCTGGAGTCCAGGTCACGGAAGGAATGCACGGCGTTATAGACATGACGCCACCCATCCTTCGGGTCGCTCCACCCTACGCGGCGGCAAATACCGGTTTTCCAATCCTCGCCGTAGGGCACATCTGGCCATTCGCGCAGGCCTACGCGCTGCGGCTTTACCGCCGCCCAGATATCGATGAAGGGGTGTCCAGTGACCAGGACATGCTCTCCCACGGTTTCCGTTAATCGGGTTTCCTTGGAGCCTTGAACCAAGTGATCGGCCAATACGCCGACCCTGCGGCCCGGCCCTGGCTGAAATTCTGCGAGGCGCGCCTCCAAGTTGTCCAAACCCTCGAGGTATTCGACGACCACGCCTTCCACACGCAGGTCGTGACCCCACACTTTCTCCACAATGGCGGCATCATGCACGCCCTCCACCCAAATGCGCGATGGCGCGGCAACCTTTGCCTCCACGTTTTCTACGCGGCGGGAGCCGGAGTTGGATTTGCGGGGAGCCTGCTTTTCGACGTACCGGGTAAGCGTTACTGGTTTGCCTTCCACTAGGAACCCGCCTTTAACCAGGTTAAAGACCCGTTCTACGCCATGGCGATCCTCAAGGCGTACCACCTCACCGAAAACGGTCTTATCCACGCCCATAACAGCCCCCACAAAGTCATCGCCGCGCACTTCCACTACCATTCCGGGCTCGGCTGGTACTTCCGGGTACTGGCGCGGCTTCGACCGCGAGTGGCCAGCAAAAATATCTCCGCCATAAGGATCAAAACTCATGGCCCGTTAGTCTATCTACTAGACTGGCTCGCCATGGATATGCGCGCCGAAGTATGGTCACCTTTACAAAACACCGCCGTCTGGCTTGGCTCGTGGCTGTGGGGACATGAAACCACCGATGACTTGCTGGACGCGCTTACTGAACTAGGCGGACGTCCAGAATGCTTGGACGAATCCCCCTTCGTCGATGTGTTAGCCATGCTGCGCGCGGAGACCTCCGAGCTTACCGCTCATCGCGGTGTACGTGCAGAACCTATCGTGCGCCTCGCACTGTCCGGGCCAGGCGAGCCGCCTGCATTGCCGGCGGGATCGGAGTCCTATCGCGCGGCTACACAAAGTTCCGCCGGAGCAATCATAGTTCGCACCAATGATCCCCTGCGTAACTTAGTCCTCATCCCCCACATTCGCCACAGCCATACAGCGTGGCAAGTGGTCGTCGAAAAGCAGCAGCTCCCCGCACCCGCCTGGCTAAGCCCCGGTGAAGCCGACGCACTCCTTTCTCAAGCAACCAATGAGTCCGCCCAGCTCATCGCGGCAACCGGGTATAGCACCGAGGCATTGCCCAACCCACGCCTCACCGTGGGAACCCTGAGCGACTTCTATGACACACCCGGACTTCCCCGTTCAACGCCAGCTCGAGCAGCCAAGCTCTTTGCCCGTGCCGACCGAGTGGCCGCGATCATCGAAACCGTCACTGACCGCATCAATGACCACAGCCTTGATCCACAATTGCTTCGCTTGTGGCGCCACATCCGCCAGGCCCGCATGACGGGCGTGTCTTATGCGCTTGGAGAGTTTGCCCGTTAACGCGACCAGATATCGCAGCACCCCGCCGCGCACGGCTCACCATTGACTGTGCACCCTTGCACCGTGACGCTCCCGCTGGTCTCCCACTCGCGGCCCTGCTCTAGCTCATCGATGAGATCAACGACCATCTCCGCAAACCGTGGAGTCGGACCCGCTGTACGAGTGCGCAGGACCTTGACGCCCATCTCTTCGGCTGCCTTCTGCAGCTCGGAATCGAGATCCCAGATAACCTCCATATGATCGGAGATGAAGCCAATCGGACACACCACTACCGTGTCGATGCCTTCGTTGTGGTGGATATCAGTGGTTTTATCAACAATGTCTGTCTCGAGCCACGGAGTGCGTGGATTGCCCGAACGTGACTGCCATACAAGGTCATAGCCAGAAATACCGGCTTGTGCGGCCACCAACCGCGACGCCTCTGCCACCTGGCGGGAGTAAAGGTTTTTATCGCCTTCCGCTCCGCCCACGTTATCGTGCGCGACGGGAACCGAATGGGCGGTAAATAGCAAGCGAGTGGATTCCTTCTTTTCTTCCGGAACCTGTCCCCAGACCTCCGTGACAGCGGCTGCCATTTCGGCCACGAACTTCGGATGGTCGAAGAATTGGCGAATCTTAGTAAATTCAATGTCCGGCAGACCCTGCTCCGCCAGATGCTCGCGCATCCGCTGAATATCCTCATCATATTGCCGGCATGCGGAGTACCCACCCCATGCAGAGGTAGCGAAGACAGCTACCTTGCGCACCCCGTCCTGAGACATCTTCTCCGCAGTCTCGCTGGCAAAGGGATGCCAATTTCGATTGCCAAAGTAGACCGGTAGATTATGTCCGCGTTTTCTCAACTCGCCTTGGACATGATCGATGATTTCGCGGTTAAGCGCATTGAGCGGGCTTACCCCTCCGAAGTGGTAATAATGCTCGCCCACCACTTCTAGCCGCTCGCGAGGGATGCCTCGACCTCGGGTAACATTCTCCAAAAAAGGAACGACCTCCTCGTTTCCTTCCGGGCCACCGAAAGAAAGAACGAGGAGGGCGTCGAAGTTTTGGGCATTCTGTTGTGCGTCAGTCATGCCCTAAACCATACCAACCAAAAGTTGGAGATTAGAGAAGGCGCACGACATCGGGAGTAGCGCCACCCCAGCGAACCGGAACTACTGAAACAGTCTGACCCGACTGTGGCGCTTCAATCATTTGGCCGTCGCCTAGGTAGATAGCTACGTGCTGGCTTCCACCAGCTCCGTAGAAGATAAGGTCACCGCGCTGTGCGTTCTCGCGGGGAACCTTCGTGCCCTGCTGGTACTGCGCACCAGTGTAGTGAGGAAGGTCCAGGCCGGCTGCCGCGTAGGCGTACTTGACTAGCCCCGAGCAATCGAAGCCAGACTGTCCAAAGTCCCCGAAGGAATCAGCCACGCCACCATCGCGAAGCCCACCGGTAGGACCATTATTATCGCCGCCACCCCACACATAAGGGACGCCGACCTGAGACTCGGCGCGAGAAATGACGGCCTCGATCTGAGCGTCTCGGCCCGCATCTGCACCAGTGGTGGTTTCCTCGGACTCAGTTACCTCATCCACCTCGGGAGCGTCAACACTGGCGGCAGGTGCAGTGTTCGGACTGCCCAAACCAAGCAAGTCAGATGAACCTTGCATGAGGGTGCGCACATCGTCCTCATCAACGGCTGCGGCGATATCATTCGCAAGTCCGAGCGCATCGTTCACGGAGGATCCAGTGCCAAAATCGACGTTCTGGAACGTCGGCGTTGTACCCTTGTTGAGGGCGTTTCCGAAGTCCGCTTCTGGAGTAGTCTTCTCCTGCTCAGCAACGGATGGAGCCTCCGGATTATCGGCAACGTCCGCACTGCCAGGAGCCTCAAGCGAGCCCCAATCTACTACCTCATCTGTAAAGCCCTGAGACTTGTCCTCGGAAGTCAAGTCTTCAGAGTTGACCGTAAAGGCGTTAGTCGAAGCTGCAGAATCAAGATTATCAACTTGATTTGGCGAGGTTGGAAGAGAATCCTGCTGCGAGAGCTGTATCCCGCTTGCTGCCCCCTCTTGGCGCGCAGCCTGCTGCTGGCGGGCAAAAGTGGCCTCCGCAAACCTTTGGGTAGCGTTTAGTCGAGCTTCATTCTGGGCCAGCTCTCGACGCTCCTGCGCGACCCGACTCTCGGCTTCTCGCTTTTCCTCCCCCGCCTGGCGCAGCTCATCTTCCAAGCTGGCAACATACTCTTCATTAGTGCCCGGCTCGCCGTTCACTTGTTCCAATTGGGTTCGAATCTGAGCAATACGGTCTTCCGCTCCGGAAACATCCGCTTCCGCGCGACCTAGCTCTGCCCGGGACTCCTCTACAGCGGCCTGCAGCGAATCTGCATTGGCAACCGCACGGTCAATTGCTACGTGGTCTGAGTTTTGGTCCTGGACCGTACCTGGGTTTGGCGTCGATACTTCATCGGCGCCCGCTGGGGCTACGGTGGAAAGCGTTGAAATAGCTGCGGTACCTGCTACTGCAGCAATGAAAGCGCGAACATGTCGAATGCGCGGAAGGCGAATGGTGGCCACTGAAATACTCCTAGTTTGGGCCCACGCTGCTCGTTTAGTGAGAGTCCATGAAGACTCCGGACATAGGTATGCCCGGGATCCCCGCCTGTATATTTCGCACAAACACAGGCGTTATCGCATGCCTTATTGGGCGGCCTAGAGGTTCGCCTTGGGTAGATATCAATAGATACGCGAAGCTAACCCCCTGGTGCCCGCAGACACTAGAGCGGTAATTGTTGATAGACTGCCTACTTCGGCTGAGACTTCACTCCGGGTGTGCACATTCTGTGGACGCTCAGCAGACTTAGGGCTTTCATGTTGGAACTAGAGACAGTTGAGGACGATTGCTGCGCCGATACTGGACGACTCTAACCGCTACTGTTTCCCCACAACAGCGATATCCAGACAATTTGCACTCTGGCAAGAGAGCCTAAAGGTCTACTTGCGCGAGTCCGCCAAGCCGGACACAGATGGTCTACAACTATCCTCTGTTCAAACAAAGTCCCACGACTGTGAAATCCACTTCTATTCTTGCGCTGCGCGCGACATACGCTCCAGGGTGCGTTTTACAACCCGCGATTCCGTATGCCCCGATCACGTCTTCGTTGCACTGAGCACCGTGAGAACTGCTCTACGGGTTCTGGCAGACCTCGCCGCGGCGCCAACTGGAGTCCAAAAGGTCTAACCTTTTGAGCACTACCGAGCCGTCGAGGGCAAGCAGCCACAAACCATGAACAGGCCGCACGAAGCTGACCCTTGTGGAGTGATTCGGCGTTCCCGGACCCTATCCCTATGGACCTCTCCGTACGCACCTTCTGTAACAACAGGCTTTTAGCCTTAGCCATATAAAGGTTCGCACCAAAATTTCCACACGGTGGAGTTCTAATGAACCCGTCTCACCTCATAAACGGAAGGTGGGTTGATGTGTAATTTTTCGAACATTGTAATCGCTCAAGTTCTTTGCCTGCGTTCCCAATCGCTATCGAAAGGTCCCGGTTCATTGACTTCCAAGAACGGCCACTCGACGTTCTAACTTTCGCTCGAGGCGTGCTTCCCCACATACCCGTGCGAGTTCTCTCGTGACAGTCAAGGCTAAGCCCATGAACCCAGGAAGCAAGAAATGTCTCCTGAGTCGACAATCGAACCTTACGTCACGACACGCCCGTTTCGCACAATTTTCCCGCAATTCACGTGAGTCAAGTTAATTCACATGACTCAACATGTGCACCTAACCTGCAATGATTTTGTTACCATCCCGTTATTGTGACTTTAATCACTAGACAACCGGAGCCCCATACGCCCTACTAGCCCCGAGTCTGACCATAACCAGGACAACTCAACCACTCCCCCACCGGATGTCAACCCCTAAGGGTTTACTTTGACCACTCCCCCGCCCCATCCACGATCCCCAATTAGGTATCCGGCTCACGTTAAGTCCAGGCCGAACTTCTGCCTCCCCAATCCGCAACCGACTCTCCCGGCACCCCGTGAGTGAACGAAACTGCGTCATCCACATTCGCCCGGAGTCCTTCAGTACACGCCTTCGGGTCAGTTGCCCGAATTTTCCGCGCATCAAAGGCCCGCAAAAGTTTCACCCTCTAACGTGATACTTTCTCGAACAAACTTAATTTTCAGGGACTATTTGTCGAATTCTGAAAAGCCAAGTTCCACGTTTCTCGCCCGGCTTTCATCACTAGCCCGTCTCGCACGCCCAGCTTCCGTAGGTTCTTTTCAACTATTAGAGCGTGCGACGGCCGGCCGCTAGGAAAGAGCCAACCAATACAATCACGGCGATTACGGCAACTGCCCCCACCACTGCGCCGACCGGGAAGCTGATTTGGTCTAGCCCCCTGTAGTACTCAGACAGAAGGTCTACTTGTTCAACCCCAGGCGGGATCTGTGCCTGCACCGACTCAATGTCGGCACGGCTATAAGTGTCACTAACGGAAGAAACATGGCGAGGGGTTTGTACGATGACGGTATTCAAGCCTGTCGCATCCTGGAGCTCTTGGGCAATGTCACGGACATCAGGTGCCCGATCAGCCACCACATCAACCACGGCCACTCCGTCACCGTCTCGCAAGCCTTGAGCTACCTCCGCGTTGAGCTGTGCATCTTGGCTGAGCGTTGGGGACGTGTAGGCCACGCCATCCTCTTCCAGCTGGCCTGCCAAATCAGCTACATCTACGCCCGCGGGAACCATGTGTATCTCTTCCTTATATATAGGGCTCCTAAACTTCTTCTCCCCCAAGATACGGGCGGGCCACAGACGTCCTTCCCCTCAACTCGCCGAATTTCTCGAAAAGGTGAAAACAGAACGCTTGTACTGTTACAATGGCAGCGACCGAAGGTTTTAGCCTCTACAATATCTAGGTGAACCATCGCGTTCTTTGTCGCCTTCAACACAGCGGGCCCCATGGTCGCGTCGCGTCACACCAGTGACCAATGATGCCGAGCACTGCCCCGCGGTGACGACTGGCGGCGAGTACCAAACAGAACACACTGTTTATTAACAAGGAATGGAGCTCCCTGTGACTGAAAGCTTGAACTCCTTCGAGGCCAAGAAGACCCTTGACGTCAACGGCAAGTCTTATGACTACTTTGACATCAACACCGTCTCCGGCTTGGAGAAGTTGCCTTACTCCCTCAAGGTGCTGGCAGAAAACCTGCTGCGTAACGAGGACGGCAAGAACGTAACCAAGGACCACATCAACGCCTTGGCAAACTGGGATCCGGAGGCAGAGCCGGACACCGAAATCCAGTTCACCCCAGCACGCGTCCTCATGCAGGACTTTACCGGTGTTCCTTGCGTTGTTGACCTCGCTACCATGCGTGAGGCCGTCTCCGCACTGGGTGGCACCCCGGATCAGGTTAACCCTCTCAACCCGGCCGAAATGGTCATTGACCACTCCGTCATCGTTGAGGCTTTCGGCTCTACCGATGCGCTGGAAAAGAACGTTGAAATTGAGTACCAGCGCAACGAAGAGCGCTACCAGTTCCTCCGCTGGGGTGCTGAGAACTTCTCCAACTTCCGCGTTGTTCCTCCAGGAACCGGCATCGTCCACCAGGTAAACATCGAGTACCTGTCCCGCGTTGTATTCGACAACGAGGGCCTCGCTTACCCGGATACCTGTATCGGTACTGACTCCCACACCACCATGGAAAACGGCCTGGGCATTCTGGGCTGGGGCGTCGGCGGCATCGAAGCAGAGGCTGCCATGCTCGGCCAGCCGGTATCCATGCTTATCCCGAAGGTCGTAGGCTTCAAGCTGACCGGTGAGATTCCTACCGGCGTCACTGCAACCGACGTCGTTCTTACCATCACCGAGATGCTGCGCGAGCACGGCGTTGTTCAGAAGTTCGTTGAGTTCTATGGCAACGGCGTTAAGTCTGTCCCGCTGGCAAACCGCGCCACCATCGGCAACATGTCCCCTGAGTTCGGTTCCACCGCTGCGATCTTCCCGATTGACGAGGAGACCACCAAGTACCTCGAGCTCACCGGCCGCCCGCAGGAGCAGATCGACCGCGTCGAGGCCTACGCCAAGGCACAGGGAATGTGGCTGGAAGAGGACGCTCCAGAGGCAAAGTACTCCGAGTACCTCGAGCTGGACCTGTCCACCGTTGTTCCTTCCATTGCCGGCCCGAAGCGCCCGCAGGACCGCATCCTGCTGACCGAGGCCAAGGAGCAGTTCCGCAAGGATCTCGCTAACTACACCACCGACGAGGTTTGCGTTGACGAATCCTCTGTCGAGGCAAAGCGCATGTCCGCAGAAGGCGGCGCTCCAGTTATGGAGGACGTCACTGGCGGCTTGAACAAGGCTCGTGAGGGTCACGGCGAGTCCTCGGCTACTGGCGCGAAGGGCCGTCACTCCAACCCAATTACCGTTGAGTCCCAAAACGGTGGCGAGTTCACCTTGGACCACGGCATGGTTGCCATTGCCTCCATCACTTCCTGTACCAACACCTCTAACCCATCCGTTATGGTGGGCGCAGGCCTTATCGCCCGTAAGGCAGCAGAAAAGGGTCTGCAGTCCAAGCCATGGGTTAAGACCATCTGTGCTCCTGGCTCCCAGGTTGTTGATGGCTACTTCCAGCGTGCAGACCTGTGGAAGGATCTCGAAGCCATGGGCTTCTACCTCTCCGGCTTTGGTTGCACCACCTGTATTGGTAACTCCGGCCCACTGCCGGACGAGGTTTCCGCAGCCATCAACGAGAACGACCTCGCTGCCACCGCGGTCCTTTCCGGTAACCGCAACTTCGAGGGTCGTATCTCCCCGGATGTCAAGATGAACTACTTGGCTTCTCCAATCATGGTCATCGCCTACGCCATCGCCGGCACCATGGACTTTGACTTTGATGCACAGCCGCTGGGTCAGGATAAGGAAGGCAACGATGTCTTCCTGAAGGACATTTGGCCATCCCCGCAGGAGATTGAGGACACCATCCAGTCCGCTATCTCTCGCGAGATGTACGAGGCTGACTACGCCGACGTCTTCAAGGGCGACGATGCTTGGCGCAACCTGGACGTGCCGGAGGGTGAGACCTTCAAGTGGGATGAGGATTCCACCTACATCCGCAAGGCTCCTTACTTCGATGGCATGCCAACCGAGCCGAACCCGGTTGAGGACATCAAGGGCGCACGCGTTCTGGCAAAGCTGGGCGATTCCGTCACCACTGACCACATCTCCCCTGCTTCCGCTATTAAGCCGGGCACCCCGGCCGCGCAGTACCTCGATGAAAACGGCGTTGCCCGCCAGGACTACAACTCCTTGGGTTCCCGTCGCGGTAACCACGAGGTTATGATGCGCGGTACCTTCGCGAATATTCGCCTGGCCAACCAGTTGGTCGACGTCACCGGTGGCTACACCCGTGACTTCACCCAGGAAGGCGGCCCGCAGGCCTTCATCTTCGATGCTTGCCAGAACTATAAGGAAGCCGGCATCCCGCTCGTTGTCATCGCCGGCAAGGAGTACGGCACTGGCTCTTCCCGTGACTGGGCAGCCAAGGGCACCAACCTGCTTGGCGTGAAGGCTGTTATTACTGAGTCCTTCGAGCGCATCCACCGCTCCAACCTGATTGGTATGGGCGTTATCCCACTGCAGTTCCCACAGGGCGAGTCCCACGAGTCCTTGGGCCTGGATGGTACGGAAACCTTCGACATCGAGGGCATCTCCGCCTTCAACGATGGCTCCATCCCGAAGACCGTCCACGTCACCGCTACCAAGGAGTCCGGCGAGGCCGTCGAGTTCGATGCCGACGTCCGCATCGACACCCCGGGTGAGGCTGACTACTTCCGCCACGGCGGCATCTTGCAGTACGTTCTGCGTCAGATGGTCAAGAACTAAGCGTCTTCGCGCAGTCCTTTAGCCCAACCGATGGGTTAAAGGACTAAGTTCAGTCGACAACGCGGGGTTGCACCGCCCTCTCTCAGGAAGGGCAATGCGGCCCCGCGTTTCGTCACGTCGATTTTATTTCTTATTTAAAATTACTGATTAAACAATCTTTAGATATCCCCCATTAAGGAGAGTTCCCTACTATGCCCATCGTGAGCGAATCTGAACTTAGTCGCCGCCGGCACGACATTCTCGTAGGTGCCCGCCGCTGCTTTGCAGAGCACGGGTACGAGGGAGCGACTGTTCGGCTACTCGAGCAAGCTACGGGTAAGTCACGTGGCGCAATTTTTCACCACTTCGGTGACAAAGAGTCACTATTCCTTGCCTTGGCGCAAGAAGATGCCGCTCGTCAGGCCGAAGTCGTGGCTCAAAATGGCTTGGTAGAAGTCATGCGGGAAATGCTCCAACATCCTGAGCGCCACGATTGGCTGGCCACACGCTTGGAAATCACCTCCCTGCTACGCACTGACCCCTCGTTCGCCGCTCGGTGGAAGGAAAACCAGTCGGTTCGTGATGAAGCCGTTCGCGCACGCTTGGCATCTAATGCGGATAAGGGCCGCCTTCGGGATGATGTAGAAATCGATACCTTGGCCATCTATCTTGAGGTATTTATGGATGGATTCATTAATCGGCTTGCCTTGGGCGATACCGCGGAACTAGAAAATGTTCTTGACTTAGTAGAGCAATCCATCCGCGGTGCTCAGGCGAGCCCACAGTAATCCCCCGTACATCCAATCCTGCTCCCGGCTGCTTCTTAACTGATATTGGAGAGAGCCGGGAGCAGTTTTGTATGCGCTTATAGCTGCGGCGCCAGCAGTGTTTTTTCCGTTACTTCAGCATAGGTTTCTATTTCTGCCACAAACTTAGAATCGTGGCAGGTAACTACGAGGGCGCTGCCGGACTGCAGTGCGTAGTGGATGAGTTGGTGCATGAGCCAGCGGTCGGCAGCTGAAAGCAAGGTGTCTGGTTCGTCGAGCAGAACCACCGGTCGCTGCTGCCCGATCACGTGGGCAATCTGCGCAAGCCGCAGGCGAGACGATGATAGATCGAGAGGATGATCCGCCGGATTTAGTCCCAACAGGTTGCGCAAGGTGTCATTGGGGACGAATTCCTCCACTGTTGGGAACACTGCCTGATCAAATGGCGATTGCAGGGCAAGAGCGGGTGGATTCGGGACAGCTCCGGCGCCATCGAGCCCAGCCGCGGCGCGCAGGAGCGTGGTCTTGCCACTGCCGTTATCGCCACGCAGCCACGTAACCGCGGATTCCGTGATAGGGATTTCCACCGGTCCGACGCTGAAGGAAGTGCCACGGGGCTGAGAAAAGTGCCACCATTTCTTCTTTGCTGCACCCCGGCGTGCCGTTAGCGGACCGATACTCCCTGTCCGGGGGCTTGCAGAAACACGCGGTAAGTCGACGGCCGCTACGAGTGGGTCTGTGCCAATGATGTCGCCACCCAATTCTGGCCAGGAGGAACTAGAAACGGAAATGACGCAAGTCTCCGGCATCGACTGCAAGAGGCGAACCACTTGCGTGCGCGAATCAGCATCAAGCCCGGCTGCGGGCTCGCACACAATCATGATTTCTGGCTCGCGAATGGCGACACAGGCAGCCGCAAGCCTGCGTGTTTGGCCACCGGATAGCTGCGTTGGGTCATGTTCGCAATAGTCAGACAGTCCTACAGCGCGAAGCATTCGCTCCCCACGCCGCTGCATTTCAGGGGCAGGCACGCCGGCATTTTCGAGGCCTAAAACTACTTCTTCGATACAGGTTTCCCGCAGGAAGCTAATCTGTGCTGAGGCATCCGTGCCGATGATGGCTTCGGTAGATAGGTGCTCGGCTAGTTCCACGGCAACGTCTTCGACGGCTGTGTCGGGCTCGACAAGTACTTGATATATGGCCCCAGGATTGGGCTTAATGCGGGCTAGATCCATGTAGCAATCACCACCGCAAGGCTAACTAGCGGAATGACGAAGCGTAAGACGCGGGAGACCCTGGAATCGGCAACGGGGCGCAGTAGGGTGCGTTGCCCTTCTTGGTCGAATCCGACGGCGGCGAGGGCCTGGCCACGTTGGGTTCCTTGGGTAAGGAGGCGAGCGATAACGGGAATAATGACGCGCGAGATGGTATTGCGCCAGGTCACGGTGATGCCGGCGAGCTGGTTGGCTTCACGCACGCAACGCCAAGCGTGCGCGCCTTGGGGCAGGGTTTGTAGGGAGGCTCCCACGATATACGCGACCTTGTGGCCAGCGCGCGACACTTGCAGCCACTTGGCGATATCAGCAATGCGCAGGGCTGCCATGGCCGCGATGAAGCAGGCCATGAGGGCGCAGAATCGGAGGGTGAGGGTGGCGGCGAGAACCAGGCCGTCGCTTGTTAGCAGCGGCAGCACTGGGTCATCACCGTAGGGGGCGTGAATGACCAGCATGGAAAGGGCCGCTGGGGCGCTTAGCGCCAATGTTGTCAAAATCACGGAAGCGTTGCGGGTAGCGGCAGTACCGCAGGCTAGGGCGATGAGCGCTACGCTTGCCGACGCCACCGGGTTATTCAGCGCCAAAGTAAGGATCCAGCCGCAGGCCGCGATGGTGACAACGGTGGCGGGATGAAGGCCGTGCATTAACGTGGCTGAAGGGATTCTCGGGTGCGCTGCGGCAGTGCCTTGACCGCTGCCCAGACAATGAGGAAGACCAGTGCCTTATCCAGGGGATCCGAAATAAAGGACTGCAGCGTAACCGAGGCGATGAGGGAATTGCCCAGTTCTCGGAACAGCGAAACAACCGCGCCCGTACCAAGACCTGCGGTACCGCCATAAACAAAGGCAGCCACTGGTGCGGCGAGCATGCCGGAAATGATTCCAATGATGGCGCCGCTGAGAATGACCCACCACACCTTAGTGAAAGCGCCCTTCTTGATTACCAGTCCGGAGAGGAACCCCGTGGCGGCGGACACGGCGGCGAAGGGCAAAGCGGCGGGGTTCAACAGTCCCCATACGACGGAGGACAAGGTACCAGTAGCCAATCCGGCGATGGGTCCCGCGAGCGCGGCTACCAGGATCGTTCCCACGGAGTCGATATACAGCGGAACACCGATAGAACCGATGATTTCGCCGACAACAATATTGAGCACTAGTGCTACCGGGATGATGGCGATGGTTCGCGCCGGTAATGCCGGAACGGTGCCGGTGAGAAGGAGCGCGGCGCCAACGAGGTAGCCGGCGAGGGTAATGAGCGCCTCGGTCGAGCCGGCAACGGATTCCCAATCAGTAGGACGCAGAAGAACCAGATAAATCCAGGTTGCGGCGACGATGAGTGCACCCGCGATGACCATAGCCTTGCGGACGGGGGTGAGAGAAAGCTGTGACACAGTAAAAGTCCAAATCCATATACCGAAAAATGGGCAAAGTAAACGCCGACCGCGGATGGTGCTGCTTTCCTATGTCACCTCGGAAAGCGAGCTCGCACGGCACGTGCGCCGCGGATAATAGTAGAGGCTCTGCGTGCTAAAAGCCACTAATGCGAAGCCAATAGCGTCAATCCCCGCGCGCATTCGTGGTGTGCGGCCTCCATGTCTGCGCTTGTTACCAGCCGCGCGTTGTGGGCGCGGCCCCAATGGTTGCGCAAATCTGCGACGCTCGTGCCACGCAGCAGTGTCGATTCCGCCTCGACGTCCATGGTGGTTTCTATCGCTTCATAAGGGATGCGCCCCAGGGCAATCATGCAGGTCAAAAGGTCGTGGATCTGGGCTTGATAGCCCTCTCCTTGCGCCTGGTGGAATTCAAAATAAAAACGCAGCACGTCCGGCAGGATTTGTGCCGTGGGGTGCTCCCCCAACAATTCCAAGGCCTCGTCTAGGCGCTGCGGAGTAATGAGAAACTGTTCCGTTACTTCGAGGGAACACAGCGTGGTGAGAACGCGTGGGGCGTTTGAATGAAAATGTTGGGCGGCGGCGTGCGGATCCACCCAAAAGTTCCATTCGGCAGTTGGCGTGGTGTTTCCGCGGTAATTGACCGCGCCGCCCATGATGGTGATGGCACCGAAGCGCGCAGCAGCCTCGCTATGGGTTGCTTCGAAGGCCGCAAGGTTGGTGACCGGTCCAGTAACGATCAGCTGCAGATCGTCATGGGTGGCTAATGCTTCTTCCCATACCTGCTGCCAATCGCGCTGTTGTAGCTTGGCGGCGGCAGCGGGGGCGTGTGCGTAGCCCAGCCCTGTCGGGCCATGGGTCTCAGGGGTGGTGGTGAGATCTACCTTGAGGGGTTGGGGTAGGCCGGGGGCTACGGGGACGTCGGAAAGCGAGCACAGGTCCAGAATCCAGCGGGCATTATCCGCGGTCCGGTGGACCTCGACGTTGCCGGCCGTGGTGGTAACCCCCACCAGCTCGATCTCCCCAGCATGATGCAGCCCCGCCAGGTACATAAGGGCGAGGCAATCATCGATGCCGGGATCGCAATCAATAAGTACAGCTGGTGGCTTAGCAGTCATAATGCCAGCCAGTCTAGCGCCTTACTTGATGGAGCTCACCGGATTGTCGCCATCAACGAAGGCAAGCGGGGATCCCGGCAGGTTTTCACGGCCAAGGGACTCGACGATGACGTCCGCAACCAGCTCGCGAGAAGAAGTCAGAGACTCCTTCAGCTTCTTATCCTCAATCTGCTCAATGCCCTTGGCTGGTTCCTCGGTCAGCATCGCTGGCTTGAGGATGAGGTGCGGGTAGCTGGCCTGTACAAGGCGGTTGTCTACTTCCTTCTTGGACTCCACGTAGGCATACCACTTCTCATCGGCAGGATCCGTGGTTGCTACCTGGGAGCCGACATAAGAGATCATCACATAGGCAGGCACATTCTTGCCCTCCTGCTGCAACTTGTCCATGGCGTCGAGGGTAGCGAGGGCGCCATCGCGGTCGACGGCCCAGGTGAGGTCTGCCCCACCGCGGCCGCCATTGCCAGCGCCCCAGACTACAGCGTCATAAGCGGCGAAAAGCTCTGCCCACTGATCCACGGTTTGTTCAGTAATATCAGCCATAACCGGGGTCGCGCCGAGCTTTTCAATCTCGGCCTTCTGCTCTGGGTTGCGGATGAGGGAGTGGACCTCATGGCCGGCGTCAACCAGCTTAGGGGCGGTCAGCAGCCCGACCTTGCCGTGTCCACCGATGTACAGAATCTTCTTCTTATCAGTCATACCGCCCCACCGTAACAACGGCGCGGCCGGCGTGCAGACGGCCTCCTTACTCCGGCACGCACAAACCACCGCGGCGCGCTCGGCAAGCAGATAGAATTGCACGCATGTATGCCATTATGACCGTCACCGGAGCCGATAGCACCGGCATCATCGCCGCGGTGACCACTACCCTTGCAGAACTCGATATCAACGTCATTGACGTCTCCCAGACGCTCATGGGCGGATACTTCACCATGATCCTGCGCGTCGAATTCGATGCGGACAAGGTCTCCATCCAGACCATCAAGGAGCGCATGCGCCCCGTTGCGGAAGAAAAGCACCAGTCCATCCGCATTCAGTCCGAAGACCTCTTCACCGCCATGAACGAAATTTAATATGAGCACGCGTTTTAATACCACCAATATCTTGGACACCATCGAGATGATTGAGAACTATCGTCTCGATATCCGCACCGTGACCATGGGGATCTCGCTTCTCGGATGCACCCGCTCCACCATGGAGGCTACGTGCCAGGCCATCTATGACCGCGTCACCCAGCAGGCAGCGCGCCTCGTCGAGGTTTGCGAAGGCATCGAGGGCGAACTCGGTATCCCCATCGTTAATAAGCGCATCTCCGTAACCCCCATCTCGTTAGTGGTGGCCGGCGTAGAGGGAAACCCCGTTGATGCGGCAAAGGCGCTGGACAAGGCAGCAAAAGAGGTTGGCGTCAACTTCGTGGGCGGCTATTCCGCCTTGGTAGAAAAGGGTGCTACTACCGCGGAACAGAAACTCATCAGCTCCATTCCGGAGGCGCTAGCTACTACCGACGTCGTCTGTTCCTCCGTGAATATCGCCAGCTCCCGCGCCGGCATCAACATGGATGCAGCCAAGAAGATGGGCGAGGTCATCAAGGAAGCGGCCGAGCTCACTAAGGATGATTCCGCCATTGCGTGCGCCAAGCTCGTGGTCTTTGCCAACTCCGTGGGAGATAACCCCTTCATGGCCGGCGCCTTCCACGGCATTGAAGAACCCGATTGCGTGGTCTCCGTGGGCGTATCTGGCCCGGGCGTCGTCGACCGCGCTTTGGGCTCGCTCGAGGGGGCCAGCTTAGACCAGGTTGCAGAAGAGGTGAAGAAGGCTGCTTTCAAGATCACTCGCGCCGGGCAGCTGGTAGGCACCATGGCCTCGGAGCGCCTGGGCGTTCCTTTCGGCATCATCGACCTTTCGCTTGCCCCCACCGCCGAATTGGGCGATTCGGTTGCGCACATCTTGGAGCACATGGGCCTAGACCAGGTGGGTACCCACGGCACCACCGCAGCCTTGGCTTTGCTTAACGACGCCGTTAAGAAAGGCGGCATGATGGCGTGTTCCCGCGTGGGCGGATTGTCTGGTTCCTTCATCCCCGTTTCCGAGGACAAAGGAATGATCGATGCGGTCAAGTCCGGCTCCATTTCCATGGACAAGCTGGAGGCCATGACCGCTATTTGCTCGGTTGGCTTCGACATGATTGCCCTGCCGGGCGATACCTCGGCCGCGACTATCTCGGGCATGATTGCTGATGAAGCAGCCATCGGCGTAATGAACCATAAGACCACCGCAGTGCGCGTCATTCCGGTACCTGGCGCCCAGGTAGGCGACGAGGTCAGCTTCGGCGGGCTTCTTGGCTACGCCCCTGTCATCCCGGTCAATCAAGTGGGCAATGCGCAGTTCATTAACCGCGGCGGATTCATCCCCGCGCCGGTGCATGGATTCCGCAACTAGCGCCATCGACAACCGCGCCGCGGGCTACTCCGCGGCGTGCTCTTCGCCCGGCTTATCGGATTCCGCCCACGCAGCTAGGTTGTCCTGGAAGTGCTGGTAGGAAGCCTCCAACTGTTTCAGCTCCACCTCGCCGCCTACCTGGCGGCGGGCATCGGAGTAGATGGCCCGGGCGGTGTCGTCAAGCACGCGCCGGCGATCCGCTGTGCGAAGGAGGGCAACCACCTTAGCGAGGTTATCCAGCATGCTGAGGTAAATCTCCGCATTATCGGCCGCGTCGCGCCGAATCTGTGTAAACATCGCCTCGACGATTTCGGCATAGCTAAAGGTCTGATAATCCAGCCGAAACTCGCCGCCCACATGCACAATGCCCTGCGGAAGCCGCTTATCCCCAATCACGGTGAGAATCTGGGTAAAGCGGTCAATGATGTCAATTACCGTAAATGGGTCATTAACGCCGGTGCTCAAAGCGCGGGCAGCAATTTCTGCAAGGTGCCGAGCGGTAAACCGAGGATCGTGGGCAGAGGCGTTTTCGCGGTGTTGCGTGAGCACGATATGACGCTCAATATCTTCCGGCAAACGTGGCACGCCGTGGGCAATGACCTCGCCTTCCAATACGAGGTCTCCCGGTGCCACGCCGAGGTGCACCGCGCAATCCTCTTGCGCTGCAGCCTGCGCGATGGCGTCATAGTCCACGAATTTGAGATAGCCAGTCTCACTACTGCGGCGCTTTTGCGCGTTCGTGTAGAACTCTGGCCCCGGCGCTTTTACTTTCTCCTCCTCCTCACCGCGGCGGATGAGCCGGCGCATGTGGCTTTCTACGTCTTGGGCAACCACGTGCACCACGTGGGACATGCTGATGGATTGCGCAATGTGCACGATGAAGTAGATGAGGAAGACAACGCAGGCGATGGCCAGCAGCACTGTGACGGCTACATTGAGGGAAGGAACGTATTCTTCTACCCCACCGCCGCCGGTACGAACCGCGCGCAGGGATAGGAGCGCAAAAATAAAGGTTGCCAGGTAGATCGCCAACGTGGATTGAATGGAGCGATCCTTTAAAAACTCGTGCAGGAGGCGCGGGCCCATCACCGTGACGACACCGGATAGCGCGGTCAGCGTGATGAAAAAGACGGTGCCGGCCAAGGAGAGTGACGAGGTTGCTACCGCGCTTAAAATCCCTTGCGCGCTATCGGCGCTGCCGTCATAAAAGGGCGTGTCCGACACGTCAAAATTGCTACCAACCGCAATGAGCAATTCCGCGCCGATCGCGGCGATGGCCACCGCCACGGCGGGGATCAGCCAAAACTTCTCCCGCCAAGCGGGCATCCTCTCCAGCAGTGTCTTCATAAATCCCTAAGCTAGCTCCACGATCTCCATATAGTCATCGGACCACAGGTCCTCATCACCATCGGGCATGATGATCACGCGTTCCGGATCCAGTGCCTTAACCGCACCCGGATCGTGCGTCACCAGCACCACAGCGCCCGTATACGTTTTCAGTGCATCAAGCACCTGCTCGCGCGAAATCGGATCCAGGTTATTGGTCGGCTCGTCTAGCAACAGGACGTTCGCGCGGCTGGAGACCAAGGCGGCTAGCGCAAGGCGCGTCTTCTCACCGCCGGAGAGGGTACCCGCAGGCTGCTCCAGCTTCTCACCGGAGAACATGAAGGCGCCAAGCAGGCTGCGCAACTCCTGCTGATCCGCGTCTGGGCAGGCATCGATAGTGTTTTGCCACACGGACTTATCCGGGTCGATGGTGTCATGCTCCTGCGCGAAGTAGCCGATGCGCAGGCCGTGGCCGCTGACGATGCCACCTTCACCATCGGTGCGTTCCACGCCGGCAAGCAATTTCAACAGGGTGGTCTTACCTGCACCGTTGTAGCCGAGAACAACCACCCTAGAGCCTTTGTCGATAGCGAGGTCTACGCCCACGAAAACCTCCAGCGAGCCGTACATCTTGGTCAGACCCTTGGCATTCATGGGCGTCTTGCCGCACGGCGCCGGCTCGGGGAACTTAATATTGGCCACCTTATCGGCCACGCGGACCTCGTCGAGCTCGCTCATCATGCGTTCAGCACGGTGGAGCATCTGCTTTGCCGCGGCGGCCTTGGTTGCCTTGGCACCGAGCTTGGCAGCCTGCTTTTGCAGTGCAGACGCCTTCTTTTCCGCATTGGCACGCTCTCGGCGACGCCGCGCTTCATCGGTAGCACGGGCATCGAGGTACTTCTTATAGCCCATGTTGTAGACGTCGGCCTCGCCGCGGACCGCGTCAAGGAACCACACCTTGTTGCACACGGCCTCCAGCAGTTCGACGTCGTGGGAAATCATAATGAGCCCGCCCTCATGCTTGGACAGGAATTGGCGCAGCCACGTAATAGAGTCGGCATCCAAGTGGTTAGTCGGCTCATCCAAGAGCAGCGTGGTCTGGGATTTGCCGGAGCCTTCAGTAGCTGCAAAGAGGATCTGTGCCAGCTCCACGCGGCGACGCTGGCCGCCTGAGAGGGTCTTGAGCTTCTGGTCTAGGACACGCTGTGGCAGGCCCAAATTATCGCAAATCTGCGCACACTCGGAATCGGCTTCATAGCCGCCGAGCGACTCGAACTGCTCCTCCAAGCGGGAATACTTACGGATAGCCTTATCCCGGAACTTATCGTCCGTGGCCGATTCCATGAGCTCTTGTTGCTTCGCCATGCGGCGCTTAAGATCATCCAGGCCGCGTGCGGAGAGAACGCGCTCGCGCGCTGTTTGCTCGATATTTCCCTCGCGGGAATCCTGGGGCAGATAACCAATGGGGCCCGAGCGAGTCACAGAACCACCATAAGGCTCCGTCTCCCCTGCCAAAATGCGCATGGTCGTCGTCTTGCCCGCGCCGTTGCGGCCGATGAGGCCAATGCGGTCGCCGGGCTGCACGCGGAGGTGCTGCCCGGGGGCGTCGAGAAGCGTGCGCGCTCCTACCCTGACTTCGAAATCATTGGTTACAATCACGAAGAAATAGTCTAGCAATTGACGCGGCCAACGCTAAGACGCACTAACGCCCCCAACAGCCACTTCCCGAATCCGAGAAATGCGCTGCTGGGGGCGTGTGATTAATACGCGATTTTAAACCGCGAAACCGAGGGCCTGAAGCTGCTCGCGGCCCTCCTCAGTAATCATTTGCGGTCCCCATGGCGGCATCCATACCCAGTTGATGCGGACGGCATCGGCCAGCTTATTGGCCTTGACGATGTCTTCGACCTGCTCCGCAATGACATCGGTCAGCGGGCAGGCCGGCGAGGTCAGCGTCATATTGATCATGACGATTTCCTTGCCATTGTCCTCTTCAAACCAGAGGTCATAGACAAGGCCCAGGTCGACGACGTTAATGCCGAGCTCGGGGTCGATGACATCGCGCATGAATTCGGTGACGTCAAAGGCCTTAGAGATCTGCTCTTCGGTCTGCTCCGGGCGCTCGCCGCTGCCGGAGAATGAAGAGTTCTCGTTCTGATAAGGATCTACGGGTTCGGTCATCTAGTTCTCCACTTCAGTTAGTGCATCGGCGGAAGCAGCCTGGAAGGCCTTCCATCCGAGGAGCGCACACTTGACGCGCGCTGGGTACTGGGACACGCCGGCGAAGGCAACGCCGTCACCGATGAGGTCTTCATCGCCCTCTTCTTGGCCGCGAGAGGTAATCATCTTTTCAAACTCGGCCAGCTTCTCATTGGCTTCCGCGAGCGGCAGTCCAACGATCTCTTCAGCCATAACCGAGGTAGAAGCCTGCGAAATGGAGCAACCTTCCGCGTCATAGGAGACGTCCTCGACGGTCTTGCCGTCATCGGAAAGGCGCACGCGCAGGGTCAGCTCATCGCCGCAGGACGGGTTCACGTGGTGAACCTCTGCCTGATACGGCTCCCTCAAGCCGGCGTGTTGGGGGTTCTTATAGTGATCCAGGATGACGTCCTGGTACATGGAATCTAGGTTCATGAGGCAACTCCAAAGAATTCGCGGGCAGCCTTGATTGCGTCCACCAGCTTATCTACTTCTTCCTCGGTGTTATAAAGGTAGAAGCTAGCGCGGGCGGTGGACTGTGCGCCGCAGGCACGGTGCAGTGGCCACGCACAGTGGTGGCCAACGCGAATGGACACACCGTGGTCATCGAGGACCTGGCCCAAGTCGTGCGGGTGAACGCCTTCCACAGTGAAGGAAATGGCGCCACCGCGATTTTCGGTAGTGTCTGGACCGATGATGCGCAGACCAGGGATTTCCTTGAGCTGGCGCAATGCGCGCTCGGTGAGCTTCTTTTCGTGCGCGTGGATATTGTCCATGCCCACTTCTTCCAAGAACTTCACTGCTGCGCCAAGGCCAACCACCTGGCTGGTCATCTGCGTGCCCGCCTCAAAGCGCGTCGGCGGCTCGGCAAAGGTGGTTTCTTCCATCTTGACGATCTCAATCATGGAGCCACCGGTCAGGAAAGGTGGCAGCTTCTTGAGCAGCTCATCCTTGCCGTAGAGCACACCCACGCCGCTGGGGCCGCACATCTTATGGCCGGAAAAGGCCGCAAAATCCACGTCCAAAGCGTGGAAATCAACCGCCATGTGTGGCACCGACTGGCAGGCATCGAGGACGACCATGGCGTCGACCGCGCGGGCGCGGCGCACCAGCTCATCCACGTCTGCCACAGCACCCGTGACATTGGATTGGTGAGTAAACGCAACTACCTTGACGGAGTCATCAAGCTCGAGCGAATCGAGATCGATGCGTCCGTCTTCGGTCATGGAATACCACTTCAACGTAGCGCCGGTGCGAGCACACAGCTCCTGCCACGGCACCAAGTTGGCGTGGTGCTCCAATTCGGTGATAACAACGGTATCGCCCTCGCCCACGTAGAGGTCCCCCGCGCGCTCGTCGCCAAGCACATAGGCAACTTCGTTCAGGGCCTCAGTGGCGTTTTTGGTAAAGGCGATTTCGTCGCGGTCCGCGCCCACAAATGCGGCGATAGCTTGGCGCGCCGACTCGTAGGCATCATCGGCCTCTTCCGCCAGCTGATAGGAACCGCGGTGAACGGGGGCGTTCGTGTGCAGCACAAACTCCTCTTCCGCCTTCCATACCGGCAGCGGGCGCTGGGAGGTAGCACCCGAATCCAGATACACCAGTGGCTTATCACCACGCACCGTGCGCTGGAGAATCGGGAACTGTTCCCTAATTGCGTTTACATCAAATCCAGACATGAATCTTCTTTGGATAGTCGCGGTTGACCGGCCGAGGGTCGGTCCTTACTTGAGGAACTGGTCGTAGCCGTCAGACTCGAGCTGGTCCGCCAATTCAGCGCCACCGGTCTTGATGACGTGGCCGTCAGCGAAGACGTGGACGAAGTCCGGCTTCACATAGTTCAGGATGCGCTTGTAGTGGGTAATCATCAAGATGCCACCATTGGTTTCCTTCTGGTAGCTATTGATGCCCTCAGACACGATGCGCAGAGCGTCAACGTCCAGGCCGGAGTCGGTCTCGTCCATGACTGCGAACTTCGGCTTCAGGATATCCAGCTGCATAACCTCGTGGCGCTTCTTCTCACCGCCGGAGAAGCCTTCGTTTACGGAGCGGGAGATGAAGGACTTATCAATCTTCAGGTTCTCGCGGGCCTGGGTAAGCTCCTTGTTCCATTCACGCAGCTTCGGTGCCTCGCCGCGAATGGAGGTGACTGCGGAGCGCATGAACTGGGAGACCTTTACGCCCGGTACCTCAGTTGGGTACTGCATCGCCAGGAAGAGGCCGGCGCGAGCGCGCTCATCGACGGGCATCTCCAGCAGATTTTCGCCGTCGAGTAGGACCTCGCCCTCGGTGACCTCATACTTTGGGTGGCCGGCGATGGTGTAGGACAGGGTGGACTTGCCGGAACCGTTCGGACCCATGATGGCGTGGATCTCGCCGGAGTTGATGGTCAGGTTAACGCCCTTAAGGATTTCCTTCGGCTCGCCGCCTTCTTCCGTCGGCAGCACCTGGGCGTGGAGGTTCTTAATTTCCAGAGTAGACATAATGTGTGTGGGTTTCCTTCTATGAAAGCTTTAGGCGGAGATCTTTTCCAGTTCTTCGGAAATGCGGTTTTCCAATTCCTCGGACAGGGACTGCACCGGAATACGGTGGATGACCTCATTGAAGAAGCCACGGATGATGAGGCGGCGTGCTTCAGCCTCTGGAATGCCGCGAGACATCAGGTAGAACAACTCGATGTCATCGAAGCGACCAACGGTGGCCGCGTGGCCTGCACCGGTAATTTCACCGGTCTCAATCTCCAGGTTAGGGATTGCGTCCGCGCGAGCGCCCTCAGTCAGGATCAGGTTGTTGTTGGTCTCGTAGGTATCGGTGCCCTGTGCATTGGAACGGATAAGGACATCGCCTACCCAGCAGGTGCGGGCCTCATTGTCCTTGGTGCCCTGCAGCGCGCCCTTATAAAGGACGTGGGAGCGGCAATTAGGGACGGAGTGATCCACCAACATGCGGTTTTCAAAGTACTGGCCTTCATCAGCGAAGTAGACGCCCAGCAGCTCTGCGTCGCCGCCCTGCTCGGTGAAGTTCACGCGAGGCACGATGCGTACCACCTCGCCGCCAAAGATGGCGGAGTTGTGGCGCAGCACAGAATCTCGGCCGAGCTGTGCCACGTGGTTAGACAGGTGTACGGCATCGTCTTCCCAATCAACGTCAACGACGACGGTCAGGTGAGCGCCATCGCCCACGATGAACTCGACGTTATCTGCGTGGGTGCCAGAGCCGACGTACTTCAGGATGACGGTGGCTTCCGCGTGGTGGCCTACCTCGATGGAGGTAGCGCCAAAGGAAGTTACGCCCTCGCCCTTGCCGGTGTAGGTAATGACCACGGGCTCTTCCACCTGAGCCTCAGCGTCAATGGTGACAACCTGGCCCTCAGGCATAGAAGTCCACGCCTGTGCCGCGACGCGGTCAGACGGGGTACCAACGCGGCCCAAGCGCTCGTCATCGCGAGCGACGGTCTCGGAGCTTACGCCTGGATGTTCGCTCACGGTGACGTCCTGTGCCACTGCCTCAGCGAACTCGCCATTGTGGAGTCCACGGAGCTTGCGCAGGGAGACAAAGCGCCACACCTCATCGCGGCCGTGCGGCACCGGGAAGTCCTCCACGTTGGTGGAGGTAAAGACGTCACCCTTGGTGATCTTATCCGGATTGAATTCGTTCGAAGCGACCATTTTCTTTAGCCGACCGATCCTTCCATTTGCAGTTCGATGAGGCGGTTGAGCTCGAGGGCGTACTCCATCGGCAGCTCCTTAGCAATCGGCTCAACGAAGCCACGCACGATCATCGCCATTGCTTCTTCTTCCGCAATACCGCGGGACATCAGGTAGAACAGCTGCTCCTCAGAAACCTGGGAAACGGTTGCCTCATGGCCCAGCGTGACGTGGTCATTGCGGATGTCGTTATACGGGTATGTATCCGAACGCGAGATATTGTCCACCAGCAACGCGTCGCACTCGACGTTAGAGGTGGAATGGTGCGCGTTCTGATTAACCTGCACCAAGCCGCGGTACGCGGCGCGGCCGCCGGCACGGGCAACCGACTTGGACACAATATTGGAAGAAGTGTGCGGGGCCATGTGAGTCATCTTGGCGCCCGTGTCCTGGAACTGGTTCTCACCAGCAAAAGCAACGGAAAGAACCTCACCCTTGGCGTAAGGACCGGTCATCCATACGGCCGGGTACTTCATGGTGACCTTGGAGCCAATGTTGCCGTCGACCCATTCCATGGTACCGCCTTCTTCTACCTTGGTGCGCTTGGTCACCAAGTTGTAGACGTTGCTGGACCAGTTCTGAATGGTGGTATAGCGGCAGCGGCCGCCCTTCTTCACGATGATCTCCACTACTGCGGAGTGCAGGGAATCAGACTTGTAGATAGGAGCGGTACAGCCCTCGACGTAGTGAACATAAGCGTCCTCGTCGACGATGATGAGGGTGCGCTCGAATTGGCCCATATTTTCCGTGTTGATGCGGAAGTAAGCCTGCAGTGGAATATCTACGTGCACGCCCTTGGGCACGTAGATAAAGGAGCCACCGGACCACACAGCGGAGTTCAGCGCAGAAAACTTATTGTCACCGGCCGGGATAACGGTGCCGAAGTACTCCTTGAAAAGCTCAGGGTAGTCACGCAGTGCGGTATCAGTATCGACGAAGATGACGCCCTGGCTTTCCAGGTCCTCACGGATCTGGTGGTAGACAACCTCGGACTCGTACTGGGCTGCCACACCGGCAACGAGGCGCTGCTTCTCAGCCTCTGGAATGCCCAACTTATCGTAGGTGGCCTTGATGTCGTCCGGGAGGTCTTCCCAGGTCTGGGCCTGCTCCTCAGTGGACTTCACGTAGTACTTAATCTGGTCGAAGTCGATGCCAGACAAATCCGCGCCCCAGGTGGGAACGGGCTTCTTATCAAAGATGTTGAGTGCCTTCAGACGCTGGTTAAGCATCCATTCCGGCTCGCCCTTCTTGGCGGAAATATCGCGTACTACATCTTCATTCAAGCCGCGGCGAGCAGAAGCACCAGCCGCGTCCGAGTCGTGCCAGCCGTACTCATATGCACCAATGGAATCAATGATTTCATCATCGGTCATCTTGTTCTCGGGTGCCGATTGTGCCTGGGTCATGACTCGCTCCTTTCAGTATTTGTATTAACGGGTGTCAAGGGGATGTTTGTGGTACAGAATCCCGTGGCCTCCGGCGATGGAGGCCAAAGGCTGTACGTGTTTGCCTAATAGAGCAGAAAAGACTTCTTGTTCCGCCTCACACAGCTCTGGGTGCTCGGCCGCCACATGGGAGACCGGACAATGATGCTGACAGATTTGCACTCCCTGACCAGCGCGGTCCACCGTGGCGGCATACCCGTGCTCGTCCAAGACCTCGGCCAGCTTACGGGCCACATCCTCTACAGATTCGCCCTCTTCTACGAGGGGGCGCACATCTGCAACGAGTCGCTCGAAGCGGACCTTAGCAAAGCGCTTAACGGCCTCAGACCCGCCGACGTCGCGAAGCGCCGTCAAGGCATCAGAGGCCAAATCATCGTAGGCGTGGCCGAATTGCGCTCGGCCACGATCGGTGAGGCGGAAATGTTTGGCTGGTCGCCCGCGACCAGAGCCGCTACCCGCTGAACCGCGGGTAACTGGGCGGCGGCGCACAACCTCCGTCAATTCCTCTTCCACCAAATTGTCTAAGTGCCGGCGGATTCCGGCAGCAGAAAGGCCAAGGCGTTCACCCAAGTGGGAAGCGGTAACGGGCCCGTCCTTCAGCAGCAACAGCATCACTTGCCGGCGGGTATCGCCATCCGTAGTGCGGGATTCCTTAGCCGCCTTGTGCGTAGTTTCTACGCGCTGAGGTGTGCTCATGCCGGGACCTCCCTTCGTGCTTCGCTCACTTACAGCCGCCCTGCAGCCGGCTCCCGTAATTCCGAGAGTCGCGCCGCAGTCCAACTGCGCCTCCTTTATTAGACAACACTAGTGTTCCTTAATTCATTCCGGAATGCCACCATTGGCCTTTCTTCGGCGTGGCACGGGGGTGGCTAACTCCCCTCATCGCCACAACTGGCGGTGCTGCGCGCGTTAAAAGGGCGGGCCTGCTGGGGTTGGGGCGGAGGATTCGCGTAAGGTCTTAACCCATGACAGGCAAATTCCGCGGCTTCCTTTCCGGCGTCAAGGCCGAGCTGCCGCAGCTGGGCACCGCTGGTTCTCGGTCTGCGCGACTACACGCCGAGGACACCGGAGCCGCGGAGCCTGATTCTCGTTTTGATTTTGTCCCCGCCAAAGAAGATGGCCTAAAGCGCACCACCACCGCACAGTGGCGGACATTTTTTATCCTGCGCTGGGTGGGCACAGTTGGATCCCTGCTTATCGCCTTCGGCGCGTTGGGCGCCGGTGCCCTCCCAGTAGTGGGAAACCCTTATGACAACGTGCCTTTTGGCTCCCTCATGTCCCGCATGCTGCAGACCTCTTCTGCCATAGTCATGGTGGGAGTAGGCCTGTTGGTGGCCGCCTGGGTTTTCCTGGCCCCTTTTGTAGGCACTCCGCTGCGCCAACCCCAGGAAGGTGCCCTCACCCCTAAGCGCGCCCGCCGGCTCGTCACCACCCACCAACTGTGGCGCACGTGGGCCGGCTGGGTCATCCCGCTGATATTTACAGCCCCGCTCTTTACCCAGGACATCTACTCCTACTTGGCCAACGGTTCCATCGTGATGCAAGGCATGGATCCCTATTCTGCAGGACCGGTGCAATTGCTTGGCGCGGGTGATGAGCTCGCCCGATCCGTACCGTTTATCTGGGCCAACTCCCCCTCCCCTTATGGCCCCGTAGCACTCGGGCTCGCTGGAGTGGTGAGCGCAGTTACCTCAAACTCCATCCTCTTGGGAGTAATCGCCCACCGGCTCTTATCCATCGCCGGCATCATGGTTGCTGGGTGGGCAATTAGCTGCCTCGCGCGGCGCTGCCGGGTATCTCCAGAATCTGCCCTATGGCTCGGCATTCTCAACCCACTGACCATCTTGCACCTGGTGGGCGGAATCCATAATGAGTCCATCATGTTGGGCCTGCTCCTAGTGGGTATGGAGCTGGGCCTGCGGGGCGTCGACAAGCTAGAAAAGTCCACGCGCAGCGCCTACCTAGCACTCATTGCTTCTGGAGTTTTCCTGTCCTGCGCCGGAATGGTCAAGGTTACCGGCTTTATTGGACTCGGCTTTGTAGGGATGGCATATGCTCGCCACCTGATAGACAAGGACGGTGCAACACGCTGGAAGGCCTTAGCCTACGCCATTGCCCTGCAGCTAGTTATTTTAATTGCAACCATCGCCCTTATTAGCGCCCTGACCGGCATTGGCCTGGGGTGGATCACAGGACAAGGCGGGGCGGCCTCCATCCGCTCGTGGCTTTCTACCTCCACCGCCGTAGGCGTGGGCACCGGCTTCATCGGAATGCTGCTGGGTCTAGGTGACCACACCGAAGCTATTCTCACCGTAACCCGCACCTTTGGCGTGCTGGTGGCAGTAGCTTTCATGGCCCGCATGCTCTTTGCAACGTTGCGCGGCCGCATCCACCCTGTGGGAGGACTCGGCACCGCCTCCTTAGTGCTGGTTATCTTCTTTCCCGTGGTCCATCCGTGGTACATCCTGTGGGCGGTACTGCCTTTGGCTGCATGGGCCAACCGGCTTATCTTCCGGTTCTGCGTCGTGGCTTATTCGGCAGCTATGAGCTTCTTTGTGCTGCCGCGCGGGCTCGGGTTACCGCCCAGCACCATCATCGTCATCTATGTGTCGGCAGCCTGCACTTTCGCAGTCATCGCCACCCTGTGGTGGGTTGCAGTGCGGCGCAGCGGAATCCGTGTCCTAAACTAATCCCACGTGAATTCCATTTCAGCCGATCGCCCAGCCCTCACCGTGGACAACGTGGTGAAAAAATATGGCGCCACCACCGCCGTTAACGGTCTAAGCCTTAGCGTTGCCACAGGTGAGGTCTTTTGCCTCCTTGGTCCCAATGGCGCCGGAAAGTCCACGACGATTGAGATGTCAGAGGGGTTTATCCACCCCACCAGCGGCACAATCGACGTCCTCGGGCTAGACCCGAGTTCCGCACCGGACAAGGTGCGCGAAAAGGTCGGCATCATGTTGCAGGGTGGTGGTTCCTATTCCGGTATCCGTGTTCTGGAAATGCTTGAACTTTCCGCTAGCTACAGTGCCCATCCCCTCTCCCCGCATTGGCTACTGGAAACGCTCGGGCTGGAAGGAGTAGCCCGGACTCCCTATCGCAGACTCTCCGGCGGGCAGCAGCAACGCCTTTCCCTAGCCCTAGCAATCATCGGTCGGCCCGAGCTAGTTTTCCTGGATGAGCCCACCGCTGGAATGGATGCACAGTCCCGTCTGGCGGTCTGGGACCTGGTTCGAGCCCTCCGGCGCGATGGCGTCACCATTGTTCTTACTACCCACCTCATGGATGAAGCGGAGTCACTAGCGGACCGAGTGGCCATCATGGATCATGGTCAGCTGGTAGCCCACGGCACCCCCGCGGAACTTACCGCGCGGTCAGACTCGGCAGGCCTTAGCTTCAGCACCGATATCGACGTTGATGTGGAGGCTTTAGCCAAGGCTGGCATTCAAGCGACCAAATCCCGTCCGCTGCATTACCGCTTGACCCAGGCCGGCATGCCCGAGACCATCGCTACGCTTACCGCCGAACTTGCCCGCCAAGGAGTTCTGCTGCGGCGCTTAGACGCAGCCCACCGCAACTTGGAGGAGGTCTTCCTTGACCTCACCGGGCGACATTTGCGCAGCTAGCTGCGCCCTCCGCCAAGATCGAATTCAATCAACTGCGTTGCGGAAAGAAGCCACCACATGAGCACTACCTTTAACACTGGAACCTTTACCCCCGCCCCCAAACGGGCCAGCGCCGGCGCCATGTTGCTTGCGCAAGGAAAGATGGAAGCAAAACTCATGCTGCGCCACGGCGAGCAGCAATTGCTCAGCGTCATCATTCCGCTGGCCCTGCTCATAGGCGCGGCCCACCTGGAGTCACTCACCGGACATGGCTTGCACGAGGTATTTCCCATGGTACTTGCAGTAGCGGCCACCTCCGCAGGCTTTACCGGTCAGGCCATTTCACTTGCCTTTGACCGGCGCTACGGGGCCCTTAAACGCACTGGCGCGTCCGGCGTGCCGGCTTGGGCCATTATTGGCGGCAAGATCCTCGGCGTACTCACCATGGTGGTATTCCAAATCCTCGTCCTGGGTATAGCGGCCTATATTCTGGGCCTCCGCATCAGCCTGGGCGGGGTGCTGCTCATGATTCTTTCGCTATTTTTTGGCGTTGCGGCTTTTACCGCCATGGGGCTGTTGCTCGGCGGCACCCTCAGTTCTGAGGTAGTGCTCGCGCTGGCCAACCTCATCTGGTTTCTGCTCCTCGGCGTAGTCGGCTGGACCCTCTACTCCCAGGGCCTTGGCGATAATGGCATCCTCAACGCGGTGCCGACCGTCGCCCTAGCAGGCGCGCTTACCGACGCCTCTAATTCCACCTTTCCCGGCCTCGAGCTCCTATCCTTGTTGGCGTGGCTAGCGGTGGCGTCGTTCGCTGCGGTCCGTTGGTTCCGCTTCGATGGCTAAATGTGACTTTTGTCCGGTTCCTTTCGAAACGAGAGGAATTTTTATGCCCAAAATCTCCCGACTAGTAGGATGCAATGCGTGAATTACTGGACGAAGATCAAGCGCTTCTTTAAGGAAGCCGCCCCTACACTGCAACAGCAGCGCCTCATCGCGCTCATCCTCCTCTTGTGCCAGGGTGGCATCACCGTGTCTGGTTCCATTGTCCGCGTGACCGGCTCGGGATTGGGCTGTCCCACCTGGCCGGAATGCCAACCAGGCTCCCTTGTCCCTATGGAAGGCGCTGCGCCTGCTCTTCACCAGGCCATCGAGTTTGGTAACCGCCTGCTTACTTTCGTCGTATCCGCAGCGGCAGTCGCCGCTGTCATTGCTATGCGTATGGCGCGTCGCCGCGCAGAGCTCAAGGTGTACGCATGGCTCAACGTCGCCGGCATCGTCCTGCAGGCGGTCATTGGCGGCATTTCTGTCCATCTGGACCTTCGCTGGTGGTCCGTGGCTCTGCACTTCCTGCCTTCCATGCTCTTGGTATGGCTGGCGGCAATGCTTTATTCCCGCATTCTGGAACCCGATGACGGGACGCCGCGCGCTCGCTTCCCTCAGGCGATCCGCCTCCTTGCAGCGGTCGCTACCGTTGCCCTGAGCATTGTGCTCATCACCGGCACGATGGTTACCGGTTCGGGCGTTCACTCTGGCGATTCCGGGGTGGGAATGGAAGGCCGCCTGCAGGTAGATACCGAAGCCATGGCCGTCACCCACGCCATGTGCATGTACGTCTACCTGACGCTAACGGTTGTTACCGTCTTCCTGCTTTACAAGAACCGGGCGCCACAAGATGCCAAGAAGGCTGGCTGGGTCCTCGTTGTATGCATCCTCATTCAGTGGGCAGTAGGCGTTTACCAGTTCTACATGAGCATTCCGCGCTGGACTGTCCCTTTCCACATTGCGCTCTCCTCCTTCGTCACCGCGTATACCGCCCTGCTGTGGGCGCACGGTGTACGCCGCACCGACGGCACCGCAGATCTCATCACCGGCTCTCCCAGCGGCGATGAAAAGTACGCCGCGCGCCAAGCCTCTCTCGAACGGGAGCGCGCGAACGCTTAACCCATAACGCTCACGGCCGGCCGAGGTACTGCACTCGGCCGGCTTTTTGCGCTAGCCTGGCTATATGCACGCAATTCAGGTCACAGAAACCGGCGGACCAGAAGTACTTCGCTATACCGAAGTACCCGCCCCCACCCCTAATGACGACGAGGTTTTGGTGGACGTCATCATGGCTGGCGTCAACTACATCGATACCTATTATCGTGAGGGTATCTATAACGCGGCCACCCCGTTCATTCCCGGATTCGAAGGCACCGGACGCGTAGTCCACGACCCCAAGGGGGAAATTGCCGAGGGCACGATGGTGGCCTGGAACCAGGCTTTCGGCTCCTACGCCGAGCAGGTGTGCGTCCCACGCGAGGGACTAGTGGCGGTCCCGGATGATTTCCAGCCAGAAGTCGCTGCTTCCATGTTGCTGCAAGGCATTACTGCACACTATTTGGCGCATGGCGTCTATCAACTAGGTGAAGGCGCTTCCTGCCTGATTACCGCCGGCGCCGGCGGTGTCGGCCAGATCCTCACCCAAATGGCATCGTCGCTCGGCGCTACCGTCTATACGGTGGTTTCCACGGACGAAAAGGAAGAACTCTCCTACGCGGCCGGTGCGGATAAGGTATTTCGCTATGGCGACGGACTCGCCGAGCAGGTTCGTCGCTACAACGGTGATAGGGGTGTTGACGTGGTTTACGACGGCGTCGGCAAGGCGACCTTCCACGAGTCACTCGAAGCGGTGCGCCCCCGTGGCACCGTCGCGCTCTTCGGCGCCGCCTCTGGCCCAGTTGAGCCTATCGACCCGCAGCTACTGAACAAGCATGGGTCTATCTTCCTCACCCGGCCTTCCCTCGGCGCATGGACAGCCCAGGAAGGCGAATTCCAAATGCGTGCCCAGGCGGTCGTCCAAGCTGTTATCGACGGCGATCTGAGCTTCAACGTCACGGCGTCTTATCCACTGGAAGATGCCGCTGCAGCCCACCGCGATCTCCAAGAGCGCAAGACTACCGGTTCCATCGTGCTGCGCGTCCAAGCTGGCGATAAAGCCTAAACCCACCCACAAACACCAAAAGCGCAGGAAAGCATTTGCCTTGCCTTCCCGCGCTTTCTGGTTCCTATCCTAGGTATTTGGACACAGTTAAAATAACGTGGCCGACCAGCCGAGCATCCGGCCTAGTGGCTCCCAGCCCAATACTGCGTCGATGGACAACCCGATAAAGAGCACCGACAGATAGTTATTTGAGTAAATGAACAGGCGCATCGGCTTAACCTTGGCGCCGTTCTTGACTCCTTTATGCAGGCGGATAGCCATCCACAGGAATACCGCTCCGGAGGCAAGCGCTGCGACCAAGTAGATCCACGAGGCAGCGGGGACGATAAGTAGGGTCACGATAACCGTGCCCACGGTATACCACACGATCTGTCGAGTGACTTCCTTCTCATCAGCCACTACGGGCAGCATCGGCACGCCGGCCTTGCGGTAGTCTTCCTTGTACTTCATGGCCAGCGCCCACGTGTGTGGCGGAGTCCAGAAGAAGATGATGAGGAAGAGCACGATTGCCTGCCACCAGCGGTCAGGCTCTCCAGCAGGAGCGTTATCCCGGATAACCGCCCAGCCGACCATCGCCGGCATGCAGCCTGCCAAACCGCCCCAGACGATATTTTGGGCATTGCGCATCTTCAAAAACTTGGTGTAGACGAAGACGTAGAAGAAGTTCGTCAAAACCACGAAGAAGGCCGCCAGCCAGGAATGGGCAAGGACGCCCAACCACAGCACGGAGATGATGAGCATTACCCAGGCAAAAATTGCTGCATTACGCTTGGCAATCTTGGCCCTTACCAGCGGTCGGGCCCTCGTGCGCTGCATTTTTTGATCCAGCTCGTAGTCCACGACGTTATTAAACGTGTGGGCAGCGGCAGCGCCCATCCAACCGCCGAAAATGGTCGACACGATAAGCCAGATATTGTCTGAAACGGCCTCCACGCCGCGTTGCGCTTGGAGCATCGCCGGGATTGCGGCCACGAGGAGGAGTTCAATGATCCTCGGTTTCGTTAGCGCAAAATAGGCCTTGATGGTCTCCAAGGGATTCCTCCACTATCTGAACGTTGGTGAACTGTGCCCCGCGCACTTACTGCGCGCGGTCACCCCTAGCGGTCGCACATGCCCGTGAAAAAGTTCCAGTTCTCTCACTCACAGTTTTCGGCGCCGGGGCGAAAGACTACAGACCTATGGCCGCTAGATTCAGTGCGCGCTCTAGCGCCTACGCGCACTCCACTTAGCCATGCCAGCATACCGTTTATGCCTAGCTTTCTATAATTGCGCACCGCCGGTTAAAAAATTACTAGACTGAATAAAGTTAAGTACTTTTTGCCTAGACGTAAGCGAGGCTTTCCAGTGTCGAAAGATAAGTTGTCCCCAGAACTCCAAACTATGGTCGAGCGCCGTTACCCGGAGGATTGGTCGGAGTTTGACACCCGCGCCGTCGACACCGTGCGAGTACTAGCCGCAGATGCTGTACAAAAGTGCGGTTCCGGCCACCCAGGCACGGCAATGTCCCTCGCTCCCCTCGCCTACACCTTGTATCAGCGCGTCATTAACCATGATCCCGCCGATGTGCACTGGGCCGGCCGCGACCGGTTTGTTCTTTCGGTTGGTCACTCCTCCCTCACCCAGTACATCCAGCTCTACCTGGGCGGCTTTGGCTTGGAGATGGACGACCTCAAGCAGCTGCGCACATGGGGATCGCGCACGCCCGGCCACCCTGAGGTGCACCACACCGATGGCGTGGAAATCACCACTGGCCCCCTTGGCCAAGGCCTTGCTTCCTCCGTTGGCATGGCCATGGCGGCACGGAAGGAGCGCGGCCTTTTCGATCCTAAGGCACCGGCCGGCGAGTCTCCCTTCGACCACTACGTCTACACCATCGCTTCCGATGGTGACCTGCAGGAGGGCGTTACCGCTGAGGCTTCTTCCCTGGCGGGTACGCAAAAGCTCGGCAACTTGATTGTCTTCTGGGACGATAACCGCGTCTCTATTGAGGACGATACGAATATTGCTTTCAACGAAAACGTGGTCGCCCGCTACGAGGCCTACGGCTGGCATGTCCAAACGGTCGAATCCGGCGAAGACGTCGTAGCCATTGAGGAGGCTGTTAAGGCCGCTCAGGCAGAGACCGAGCGCCCGTCCTTCATCCGCGTGAAGACCGTCATCGGCTACCCGGCCCCGAATAAGATGAACACCGGCGGCGTTCATGGCGCTGCACTGGGCGATGACGAAGTTGCTGCCACCAAGGAGGTCTTAGGCTTCGATCCGGAGCGCAGTTTCCACATCGACGAGGAGGTCATTGCACACACCCGCAAGCTGCGCGAGCGCGGCGCCGAGAAGCACGCCGCGTGGCAGAAGAAGTTCGACAAGTGGGCTGCGGCTAATCCGGAGAACAAGGCACTCTTTGACCGCATGCACGCGCGCGAACTGCCGCAAGATTTCGACGCTGAATTGCCGGTCTGGGAACCGGGTAAGTCCTTGGCCACCCGCAAGGCTTCTGAGGCCACCATCCAAGCCTTGGCCGCTTCCCTTCCTGAGATGTGGGGTGGCTCTGCTGACCTTGCCGGCTCCAATAACACCGTGATTAAGGGCGCGGACTCCTTCGGACCTGCGGCCATTACCACCGATATGTGGTCGGCTCAGCCGTATGGCCGCAACCTCCACTTCGGCATTCGCGAGCACGCGATGTCTGCGATCATGAACGGTATTGCTCTGCACGGCAACACCCGCGTTTACGGCGGCACCTTCCTTATTTTCTCCGAGTACCAGTACCCCGCTGTCCGCCTGGGCTCGTTGATGTCTACCGATACCTACTATGTCTGGACCCACGACTCCATCGGCTTGGGCGAGGATGGCCCGACCCACCAGCCGGTAGAGACCCTTTCCGCCCTTCGCGCTATCCCGAACCTGTCCGTTATTCGCCCGGCCGATGCCAACGAAACCGCTCAGGCTTGGGCCGCAGCGCTCGAGTACAAGGCCGCACCAAAGGGCCTGGCACTGAGCCGCCAGGGACTGCCGGTACTGGAAGGCACCAAGGAAAAGGCACATGATGGCGTGCGCCGCGGCGCTTATGTTCTGGTGGAAGCATCCAAGGAAACGCCAGACGTAATCCTCCTCGCTACCGGCTCTGAGGTGCAGCTTGCCGTCGCCGCTGCTAAGGAACTGGAGGCCGCCGGAACAGCCACCCGCGTTGTCTCCGCACCGTGCCTCGAGTGGTTTGATGAGCAGGATGACGCATACCGCGAGTCCGTGCTGCCTAGCGAAGTACAGGCCCGCGTGTCCATCGAAGCCGGCATCGCTATGCCGTGGCACAAATACACCGGTTCCTTCGGCCGGACCATCTCCATCGAGCACTACGGCGCCTCCGCTCCTGCGGGCGAGCTCTTTGAGAACTTTGGCTTCACCACCGCAGCGGTTGTTGAAGCGGCGCAGGAATCGCTCGCCGCCGCGAAGAAGTAAACCTCCAGGACTGGATAAGGAGTAATCATGAACCACATTTCCGAACTTGCCCAGCTGGGAACCTCAACCTGGCTCGATGACCTTTCTCGCGAGCGCCTAGTATCGGGCAATCTCGAGGAGATAATTTCCACGAAGTCCATCGTGGGAGTTACCACCAACCCGGCTATTTTCGCCGCAGCGATGACCAACGGCACCGCCTACGACGCCGAGCTTTCCACGTTGAAGGAAGCCAAGGCTTCCGCGGATGAGGCGGTGTACGCATTGGCTATTGAGGACGTCAAGAATGCCTGCGACCTCTTTGCAGATATCTACTCCTCTACCAACGGCGCAGATGGCCGCGTGTCCATCGAGGTCGACCCGCGCATTTCTGATGACGCTAACGCCACCCTTGAACAGGCGCGTGAGCTCTGGTCCAAGGTTGATCGTCCCAATGTCATGATCAAGATTCCGGCCACCACCGCATCCCTCCCAGCCATCGAAGATGCCCTAGCAGAGGGAATCAGCGTCAACGTCACTCTTATTTTCTCCGTGGATCGCTACCGCGATGTCATTGAGGCTTTCCGTACTGGCCTCAAGCGTGCCGCCGAAGCAGGCAAGGACGTCTCTACCATTCACTCCGTGGCTTCCTTCTTTGTTTCCCGTTTGGATACCGAAGTAGATAAGCGCTTGGAAGCCATTGGCAGCGAGATTGCTCTGGCACTGCGGGGCAAGGCGGGCGTCGCCAATGCGCAGCGCGCCTATGCCCTCTTCCAGGACGCCTTGCTTGACGACGCCGACTTGCCCGAAGGCGCCCACCTCCAGCGTCCACTGTGGGCTTCTACCGGCGTAAAGAATCCGGAGTACCCAGCCACCTTGTACGTATCGGAGCTGGCTGGCCCGCATACGGTCAACACCATGCCGGAAAAGACCATCGATGCGGTTCTCTCCGAGGGCAACCTCCACGGCGATGCCCTGTCTGATAGCCGCGAGGCCGCAGAAGGCGTCTTTGCCCAGCTAGAAGAGGTCGGCATTGATTTCGATGATGTCTTTGCAGTGCTGGAGCGCGAGGGCGTAGATAAGTTTGTCTCCGCGTGGGAGGAACTGCTTGCCTCCATTGAGGAGCGACTCGCGTAAACTAGCCGTGTGACTTGTGCCCCGCCGAGAATTCGGCGGGGCATTCTGCCGCTAGAATATTAGCGAGCTTAAAGCCCATAAACTCAGGAAGGATTCTTCGTGACCGACTCAGCCGCTTGGGTCAACCCCTTGCGCAATGCCAGCGACAAGCGATTGCCGCGAATCGCAGGACCCGCGGGCATGGTCATCTTCGGCGTTACCGGTGACCTAGCATATAAAAAGCTACTGCCCGCCATCTACGACCTAGCGAGCCGTGGTCTCCTCCCCGCTGGCTTTACCCTTGTGGGTTATGGTCGCCGTGACTGGGACAAGGTCGCATTCTGTGACTACGTTCGCTCAGCCGTCATCGCTGGCTCACGTACCGAGTTCAATGAAGATGTCTGGCAGCATTTATCCCAGGGCATCGAATTTGTCCAAGGCTCTTTCGACGATGCTGGATTCGATCGCCTCTCGGCGCGTTTGGGCGAGCTAGATCGCGAGCGCGGCACCGGCAGCAACTGGGCATACTACCTTTCGGTTCCACCGGAGTTCTTCTCCAATATCTGCCACCAGCTGGAGCGGGTGGGCATGGCCAACTCCGTCGAGGACTCGTGGCGCCGAGTAATCATTGAGAAGCCTTTCGGCCACGATCAAGAGTCTGCCCGCAAGCTCAATGAGATTGTCAACGCCGTCTTCCCCGAGTCCGCGGTCTTCCGCATCGACCATTACTTGGGCAAGGAAACGGTGCAAAACATCATGGCTTTGCGCTTTGCCAATCAAATTTTTGAGCCCATGTGGAACGCCCACTACATCGATCACGTCCAAATCACCATGGCCGAAGATATTGGCTTGGGCGGCCGTGCCGGATACTATGACGGCATCGGTGCGGCTCGCGACGTCATCCAGAACCACCTGCTGCAGCTTTTGGCTCTGGTTGCGATGGAAGAACCGTCCTCCTTTGAGCCCGAGGCCCTGCAGGCAGAAAAGGTCAAGGTGTTACGCGCTACCCACGCCGTGCACCCACTCAATAAGACGACTGCTCGCGGCCAGTACTCCGCCGGCTGGCAAGGCTCCGAGTTTGTCAAGGGCCTGCGCGAAGAAGAAGGCTTCGATCCGGAGTCCACGACGGAGACCTATGCAGCCTGCACCTTGGAAGTAAACTCCCGCCGCTGGGGAGGAGTACCCTTCTACCTGCGCACGGGCAAGCGCTTGGGCCGCCGCGTGACCGAGATTGCGCTGGTATTCAAGGCTGCGCCAAATCAACCATTCGTTGACGGCCAGACCGATGCGCTGGGCCGAAACGCCGTCGTCATCCGCGTACAGCCGGATGAAGGTGTCACCATGCGCTTTGGTTCCAAGGTTCCCGGCTCCACCATGGAGGTTCGCGACGTCAATATGGACTTTGCTTATGCCGAGGCCTTTACCGAGGAATCTCCGGAAGCATACGAGCGCTTGATTTTGGATGCCCTCCTCGATGAATCCTCGCTCTTCCCCACCAACGAAGAGGTGGAACTTTCCTGGTCGATTTTGGATCCCATCATCGATTACTGGGCCGAAGCTGGTCAGCCGGAGGAATACCGCGCCGGCACATGGGGCCCTGAATCCGCCGATAGAATGTTGCGCCGCCGGGGCCACTCCTGGCGCCGCCCATAGGAGGGACGCAGACAATGATTATTCCATTGCCCAACACCACTACGCGTGAAATCTCCAAAAAGCTAGTAGAGGCCCAGGAGCATTACACCCTTACTACCGGCCGAGTACTCACCCTAATCGTGGCTGCCCGCGAGGACGATGATCTGGAAAACATCCTGGCCTCCGTGCGTGATGCCTCCCACGAGCACCCGTCGCGCGTTCTGGTCGTCGTGACGGGTGACCCGCAGGCAGATACCCACCTGGACGCGCAGCTGCGCGTGGGCGGTGAAGCGGGTGCTTCTGAGATGGTCATCATGAAGTTGCACGGCGCTTTGGCAAACCAAGACGAGGCGGTCGTTACCCCACTGCTGCTTCCCGATACCCCCTTGGTCGCTTGGTGGCCTACCTTGTGCCCGCCCGACCCAGCTTCCAGCTCGGTGGGCAAGCTGGCTCAACGCCGCATTACCAACGTTGCCCATGACGGACGCGTCACTGGCGAAGATCTGCGCACATTATCCGCCGGCTACACGCCGGGCGATTCCGATATGTCCTGGGCCGCCATCACTTTGTGGCGCGGCGTCGTGGCCTCCGCATTGGACCGCCATCCTCACGAGCCCGTGCAGTCCGTCGAAGTGGCGGGACCTGCGGGCCACCCAGCCCCAGACTTCGCGGCCGGATGGCTCCTCGATCGCCTTGCAGTCCCCGTCCACCGCACCGTGACCGACTCTCAGGAGCCGCACTTCCCGGTGACCCACTTGCGGTTTAATCGGGAAACGAGCCACGTCGACGTTGATGTCATCGACGAGCGCACGGTGCGTGTATGCGTTCCAGGTTCCCCGGATTCCCTGGTGAGCCTTAGCAAGCGCTCCCAAGCTGAGGTTCTCTCTGAAGAATTGCGCCATCTAGATGCCGATAAGACTTATGCGCAAGCACTCCGTGCACTCGCGCAAGTAGACTACAGTAAGCAGTAAAACGGCTTAACTCTGATTCTTTGCAAAGGATAGCGATACCTCATGGTAACTCTTCACCGCGTAAGCGATGTGGATGACCTTATCTCCCAGGCCGCGCTGAAATTCGTGGATACCGTAGCGCGTATCCAGGCCGCCGGTGGCGGGCTCCACCACGATGGGGTCGCGCGAGTTGTCCTAACCGGCGGTGGCGCTGGAATTGGCGTTCTTCACGAGCTGGCTCGTTTGGATTTCGCGGCACAGCAGCAAGGCGAGAATTTTCCAGCCCAGCGCATCGATTGGTCGCGCGTTCACGTCTTTTTCGGCGACGAGCGTAATGTGCCCGTCTCTGACGCAGATTCTAATGAAGGTCAAGCACGCAGTGCCCTGCTCAATCACGTAGATATTCCGGACCAGAATATTCACGGCTTTGATCTGGGCGCGGTGTCCATGGAAGCCGCAGCGAGTGCGTATGAGCCAGAGCTAAAGGAATTCGCCCCGAACGGATTCGACCTGCATCTGCTGGGCATGGGCGAAGAGGGCCATATCAATTCCTTGTTCCCCCATTCTGAGGCGGTTCGGGAACAAGAAGAGCTAGCTGTTCCCGTCCATGACTCTCCCAAGCCGCCGAGCGAGCGCATTACCCTTACTCTTCCCGCGGTAAACAAGTCTGCTCGTATTTGGCTTCTTGTTGCAGGCGAGGCCAAGGCGGAAGCTGCCAAGCATGTCGTTGAAGGCGCTGAGCCCGAAGAATGGCCGGCTGCAGGCGTGCACGGGAAGGAAGAGACCATCCTCTTCCTTGCCGATGACGCTGCCTCCGAGCTCTAGGCACGGCTGCCTAACGCGCAGCCGAGCTGAACTTGTGGCTCGGCGCCACGCAAAAAGCGCCGGTACCGCTTCCCCACCCCAGTTCCCACAGGGAACCAGGAAGTTGGAAGCCGATACCGGCGCTTTCGCTATTCCAGCTGGTAGCTTAAGCGAATGCCTGGATGAGGTTGAGGCCTACGATGCACGCAAGCCAGATAATTACCATGACCACGGTGTAACGGTCCAGGTTCTTTTCCACGACGGTCGAGCCGGAAAGGTTAGACTGCACGCCGCCGCCGAAGAGGCTGGACAGGCCGCCACCTTTGCCCTTGTGCAGCAGCACGAAGATGGACATCAAAATAGCTGCGATGACCAAGATGATTTCCAGTGCCAAGACCATGAGGATAATCCTTATTTCTAACGTGCGCCCTGTGGGTAACTCTCGCCACCCGCTAGCGCGGAATCGTACTTTTAGACTTCGCGTACAGCAAAGCAATCACATCGGCCCACTGTACACGATGGCGCGGGCTGGAACCATTCCAACCCGCGCCTTTGCGCGAACCTGTGATAGGTGATAACTCCTGTTAGCTCAGGGCATTAGCTGCGTTGGCAGCCAACTTGGCAAACTCCTCGCCGACCAAGGAAGCGCCACCGATAAGGCCGCCGTCGACGTCAGGCTTGCTGACGATCTCTGCAACGGAATCAACCTTGACGGAACCGCCGTAGAGAATACGGATACCTGCAGCAACCTCCTCGCCTGCGAGCTCCTTTACGAGCTCACGGATGGCGGCGCAGACTTCCTGGGCATCGTCTGCAGAGGCAACTTTGCCGGTTCCAATCGCCCAAACTGGCTCGTAGGCGATGACGGTCTTGGCAAGCTGGTCTGCGCTCAGGCCAGCCAAAGAATTGCGGGTCTGGTTAACCACGTAGTCCACGTGTGTACCGGCCTCGCGCACAGCCAGCGGCTCGCCCACGCACACGATGGGGCTGATGCCATTGTCCAATGCTGCGGCTGCCTTTTCTGCAACAAGCTTATCGGTCTCGCCGTGGTACTGACGGCGCTCCGAGTGGCCCACGACCACCCAGCTGCAGCCGAGCTTGGCCAGCATCTTGCCAGATACTTCACCAGTGAATGCGCCGGACTCGTGCTTAGAGATGTCCTGCGCACCGTAGGTGACCTGTAGCTTGTCGCCTTCTACCAACGTTTGGACAGTGCGGATATCAGTAAACGGGACCATGTAGGCCACGTCGACCTTCTCGTAGTAGTCCTTTGGCAGGGAGAAGGCGAACTTTTGAACGGAGCCGATGGCCTCGACGTGGTCGAGGTTCATTTTCCAGTTACCTGCAATAAGTGGGGTGCGTGCCATGAATTTTTCCTCTCTTTATGGCAAATTGATCAGGCAGTTTTAGGATTCCAGGACAGATACGCCCGGAAGCTCCTTGCCCTCGAGGTACTCGAGGGAGGCGCCGCCACCGGTGGAGATGTGGCTGAAGCCGTCCTCGTCCAAGCCCAGCATGCGCACGGAGGCAGCCGAGTCGCCGCCACCGACAACGGAGAAGGAACCGTTGTTTGCGGTGGCGTCGATAATAGCCTGCGCTACACCAGCAGTGCCCTTGGAGAAAGCTTCCATTTCGAATACGCCCATCGGGCCGTTCCAGAAGACGGTCTTGGAAGAAGCCAGAACCTCTGCAAATGTTTCCACGGACTTAGGTCCAATATCCAGGGACATCCAGCCCTCAGGGATGCTATCGAGCTCGACCACCTGGTTCTCTGCATCCGCTGCGAACTTGCTTGCAGCAATGAGATCAACCGGAAGCACCAGCTTGTCGCCAAAGCGCTCGAGCAGGTCCTTGCAGTTTTCGATCTGATCTTCTTGCAGCAGGGACTCTTGCACGTTGTAGCCCTTGGCAGCCAGCAGGGTGTAGCACATGCCGCCACCAATGATGACCTTGTCTGCCTTGCCGGCCAGTGCTTCAATCACGCCGAGCTTGTCCGAAACCTTGGCTCCGCCGAGGACAACCACGTACGGGTGCTCCGGCTCCTTAGCTACGGTGGACAGAACCGACAGTTCCTTTTCTACCAGCTTGCCTGCGTAAGCCGGCAGGCGCTTAGCGACGTCGCACACAGATGCCTGTGCACGGTGGACAACGCCAAAGCCATCAGAGACGAAAGCGCCGTTATCGGCTGCCAGGGCAACGAGCTCGTCTGCGAACTGGCCGCGCTCGGCCTCATCCTTGGAGGTCTCACGAGGGTCGAAGCGGACGTTTTCTACCAACATCACGTCACCATCGTTGAGACCATTTGCGCGTTCATGCGCGTCTTCTCCGGTGACATCGCCGGCTAGGGCAACGTACTGGTCAAGCGCTTCAGACAGCGCTTCAGCTACTGGAGCCAAAGAGAACTTAGGGTTTATCTCACCCTTTGGACGACCCAGGTGAGCGGAAAGAATGACCTTTGCGCCACCTTCTACCAGTGCCTTGATGGTCGGAAGAGAAGCGTTAATACGTCCGGGATCGGTAATGTTTCCCTCTTCATCGAGTGGAACATTGAAGTCAGAGCGGACGAGGACGTGGCGGGATTCGACGCCCTCCTTGAGGAGATCGTCAAGAGTCTGGAAAGCCATTATTTACTCCTTAATTAATTCGGACGGGTTAAAAGGCTATAGATATAAGAATACCGGCCGCGACGCAGTGCCGTTGAGACTTGCATCGGGGCCGGATCCTCATTGCTAGAGCTCTAGTTTAGAGCTTGTCTGCCACCAGGTTGGTCAGGCGAACGAGCTGGGAAGTGTAGCCCCACTCGTTGTCGTACCAGCCCAGAACCTTGACCAGGTTGCCGTTGGAAACCTTGGTCATGCCGGAGTCGAAAATGCAGCCGTGCGGGGAGGTAACAATGTCGGTGGAAACCAGCGGATCCTCGGTGTATGCGAGGGTGTCCTTGAGCTCGCCCTCAGCAGCTTCCTTCAGGGCAGCGTTGATTTCCTCAGCAGTGACGTCGCGGGAAGCGGTGAAGGTGAGGTCGGTAGCGGAGCCGGTGATAACCGGGACGCGCATTGCGTAGCCATCCAGCTTGCCGTCCAGCTCAGGCAGAACCAGGGAGACGGCCTTAGCAGCGCCAGTGGAGGTAGGAACCATGTTTACTGCAGCGGCGCGGGCGCGGCGCGGATCCTTGTGCGGAGCGTCCTGAATGCGCTGGTCGCCGGTGTAAGCGTGAACGGTGGTCATCAGGCCCTTTTCAATGCCGAACTTGTCATTGAGAACCTTCGCCATCGGTGCCAAGCAGTTGGTGGTGCAGGATGCCGCGGAGATAACGTTGTGGTTTGCCGGATCGTAGGTGTCAGAGTTGACGCCGTAGACGAAGGTTGCGTCTACTTCCTTACCCGGAGCGGAGATAATGACCTTCTTGGCGCCAGCTTCGAGGTGAGCCTTGGCGTCGTTGCCGTTGGTGAAGCGGCCTGTGGACTCGATGACGAGGTCTACGTTGTACTCGCCCCACTTGAGCTGCTTCGGGTCCTTTTCTGCGGTTACCACGATGCGGTGGCCGTTAACGGTAATGGACTCATCGTCGTGAGTAATTTCGCCATCGAAGCGGCCCAGTACGGAGTCGTACTTCAGCAGGTTAGCCAGCGTGCCGTTGTCGGTCAGGTCGTTTACTGCAACAACTTCGAGGTCGTTGTCACCCTGAGCGACTGCACGGAAAAAGTTACGGCCGATGCGGCCAAAGCCATTGATACCTACGCGGATAGTCACTGTATTTCTCCTCAAAGAGTCGAGTAAATGTGTGTACGGGTATGTGCGCGGGTCCTTCAATGAAGTCAGTGTTTGAGAAGCGCCCGAGCGTTTTCCCTTACAGTGCCGATACTACCGAGCGTTTTTTGTCAGCGCAGGCTCCCAGCAGCCTTAAGAACTAGTAGATGACAGACTTTCCAAAAGCGCGTACACTCTTTCCGATCCTTTTTATTTCCCACATATAAACCCGCTGGATAGGCCCGAACCCGTGGGTTTGTGTTTGGTTTACAGTGTGACCGTGAGATATATCACTTCCACGCTTTAGTGGTTGCGTCCGCCTCTGTCCGATCGGACATTTCGCAGCATTACTGCTGGCACCTAATAAGACGACCGTATTGTTTCCGTGACACCCACCGCACGATATGCTTTCTGTACTCACTGGCTCACAAAGCGTTTAAGGCAACCCTGCCTGCTCTAGCGCCACCGTTGGTCACCGTGAGAATGCTTCATGTGCCCGTAATCTCCTACGGGCAAGACCACCGTAGAAATCAAGGACTTCTCTTGTTCGAAATAAATACCTCTGCTGTGGGTGACAGCCTCGGGCTTACCGCCCTGGTGGCGATTCTCCCGCTCATTGCATTCTTTATCATGCTGCTAGGCGTAAAGGCACGCGCGCATACTTCTGGCGCCGTTGCCCTGGCAGTATCCCTCATTATTGCCATCGCCGGCTTCTCCATGCCGGTAGATATGGCTTTGTCCTCTGCCGTACGCGGCGGGCTGTTCGGGCTCCTGCCCATTGTCTGGGTCATCATTACTGCAATCTGGTTCTATGAAATCACCGTAGCTTCCGGGCGCTTCGAGGACCTGCGCAAGACCTTTGACCTTTTGGGTGACGGCGATATTCGCATCCAGGCTATCCTCATCGCCTTCTGTTTTGGCGGTTTGTTGGAGGCCCTCGCCGGTTTTGGTGCCCCCGTAGCCATTACCGCGACCATGGTCATGGCCCTCGGTGTGAAGCCACTGCGCGCGGCTACAGTAGTTCTGATTGCTAATACCGCTCCGGTTGCTTTTGGCGCGGTTGGCATCCCCGTAACCACCGCTGGCGAGGTAGCCGGTCGCAGCGCCGAGCAAACCCACGACATCGCAGCACTTATCTCCTTGCAGGTGCTGCTCATCGCCGCCATCGTGCCATTCCTCATCGCCTTCATCTTGGATGGCTTCCGCGGTGTCAAGGAAACTGCCCCGGCTGCTGCCGTGATTGGCATTTCCTTCGCGTTGACTCAGTGGTTGACCGCGACTTTCTTTGCGTACCAGCTCACCAACGTCATCGCCTGCATCGTCTCTTTGGGCTGTGCTTTCGCCTTCCTCCGGGTATGGAAGCCGAAGGGCGTCAAGGAGTTGCGCGAGCGTCTCGAGCTGCCTGCCGCTGAGTCCACCACCGACCTCAACGGACGCCGTATCTGGATGGCGCTGCTTCCCTACGCCGTAGTGACCGTGGTCTTTGCCGTGGCCACCGCCGCCCCAGCCATCTTCGGATTCCTCAAGCTCCACTTTGCCTGGCCTTTGCTTGATGACGCGATTGTCGACGCCGACGGCAAGCTCATGGATACCAGCTTCAGCTTCAATGTCTTTGGCAATCCAGGTACGCTCCTGCTGCTCTCGGGCATTATTGTTGCGGTTGTCTACCACTACTTCAATGAAAATGGCCGCTACAGCCTAAGCTTTGGGCAGCCGGTAAGCGCCTTTGGGGACGTAGTCAGCCGCATGAAGTTCTCGGCTCTTACCATCATCCTGGTGCTGGCCTTGGCCTATACGATGAACTACTCCGGCCAGACTATTGCTATTGGTGAGTTCGTCTCTTCTGCCGGCAGCATCTTTGCGCTCTTCGCCCCAGTCCTGGGCTGGATTGGTACCGCGGTTACTGGCTCCGATACGTCTGCTAATGCCCTCTTTGCCAACCTGCAGGTTGCAGCGGCAGAGCGAATCAGCGTGAATCCTGACCTCATGCTCGCGGCCAATACCGCAGGCGGCGTTGTGGGCAAGATGATCTCCCCGCAGTCCCTTGCTATTGCGGCTACCGCCGTCAATATGGAGGGCAAGGAATCAGTCATCCTGAAGAACGTAGTGGGCTACTCCATAGCCTTCCTGGCCTTTGTCTGCGTCATCGTGTTCTTGATGACCAACGTCCTAGGATTCCTCGTGCCCTAGTTCGTTAACGGTTCCCGCTAGCCGGTTGCGCACCTGCTAGCCGGGAAGGCACTAAAAATCTCCCCGCAGCTACGGCTACCGCTTCGGTACCCGCACTGCGGGGAGTTTTGTCTGAATTGATGCTTGGCGGATTCTAGGGGTCGTTGCAACGATGATGGTTAGTTTGGTTTGATGCTACCGGTTTGTGTGAGGGCGTTGGTCATGACTTCGGCTGGGGTGCGCCAGTTGAGTGCTTTGCGTGGTTTGTGGTTGTGAATGTTGGCGATCATTTCTAGGTCCTCGGCGCTGTAGATGGACAGGTCGCTGTTTTTGGGAAGGTTTCTTCTGAGCCTGCCGTTGGTGTTTTCGTTGCTGCCGCGTTCCCATGGTGATCCTGGATGGCAGAAGTAGATGGGAATGTCAGTGGCCATAGTAAAGGCTTTATGGCCAGCCATTTCGCTTCCTTGGTCCCAGGTAATTGATGACCAGATAGCTTTATCGATTCCTGTAACTGCCTTGTGCAGGGCTGTGAATACTTCTTTGCTGGTATGCCTTCCCGGTAGGTGGCCAAGGACAACAAATCGGCTGACGCGTTCTACTAGCGTGATTACCGCTGATTGGTTGTTTTTACCGAGGATGAGGTCGCCTTCCCAGTGGCCTGGCAAAATACGTTCACTTACCTCATCTGGCCGGTCGTCTATGAGGATCATGTCGTCGACGAAGCGTTGCTGGGCAGGTGTGCTGGAGCGGGTTTGGCGTTTCTTGCGTTTCTTTCTACCGGTCGGCAAGTCCAGGCCAAGGTCTTTGAGTCTTCCTTTGGCCTGCAGGTAAAAGGCGTCATAAATCGTTTCGTGACTAATGCGCATGTCCTTATCAGTGGGGTAGTCGATGGGCAGGCGATTAGAAATCTCCTCAGGTGACCATTGTGCCCGCAATTGTGCGCATACATAGTCCCATAGTCTTTTGTTGGCTAGTAGTTTCGGTATTTTCGGCCGCAACCTCCGCGCACAGGCCTTTAACTGGGCTGTTTCTGCACGATACGGGCCTTGAGCACTGTGGTTTCTGCGTACTTCACGCTGAATTGACGATGCACTTCGCCCTAAACGGCGCCCAATCTCACGCAGTGGCACATCTTCGCGGAGAAGATCGGCGATGATGACGCGTTCTTCGAAGCAAATGTAGCGATTGCTGATGCGTTTATACGGATCTACCCCGCTAGGTAAGGCGGGAGGGGCAAGCCTTCCGGATTCGATGACATCATGGCGTTGGCGCAGCGCTTTCATAAGTCTGTTATACGTGCTGGCGTCTTCGCCGACGGGTATGAACTCTTCTCGTCGACCCTGGGATTTGGTGAGTCCTTTTTCGAAATCTAAACGCAGTCGACGATCAATTCCTACTGCCGCGCCAGCATCACCACCAGGCAGGCTCGCCAGCCGAAGGCGCAGATATTCCACTCTTAACTGCGTCTGGCGGACTTTCCGAGCATACTGACTCAACCGGATATGGCACCCAGCTTCCGTAGCTACGGCATAAGCCGCAGAAAGATGCATCCCACATCTTTTAGCAGCTTGGCGTACCGACAGTCCGCTTCGGACTAGCTCTACAAGCTGGACAGCCTGGCTACCGCGGCGATCAACTCGTTTGGCTTTAAACACGACTGGCAATCCAAAGGCATGACAAAAATTCAAAGCATGCCCGTAATGACAACCAAGCTCACCAGCCGCCGAACGGACACTACGCCCACTGCCAACCAAGGCAACTAAGCCACGACGATCCGATTCAGACAACGAATGAAACGGGCCAACAACCCCAGACACAACAACACCCTCCTAAGGGAAAGTGTTGCAACGACCCTCTGAACTCAAGCTTGAGAGCGTTAGGACTCGTTAAAGAGATCGTCTGTAATCGCTTGATTGGTATCGGGGATGTCAAGCTCTTCGGCTCGTTTATCGGCCATCGACAGCAAGCGGCGAATACGCCCAGCTACTGCGTCCTTAGTCATAGGAGGCTCGGCCAACCGGCCCAGCTCTTCGAGCGAAGCCTCGCGGTGCTGAACTCGCAAGCGGCCCGCGTCTGCCAAGTGCTCAGGAACATCGTCACCCAAAATCTCCATGGCGCGGTCAACGCGCGCTGCCGCGGTAACCGCAGCGCGAGCAGAGCGCCGAAGGTTGGCGTCATCAAAATTGTCCAGGCGCCGCGAGGTATCGTGCGCCTCCCGCTTGACGCGCTTCTTTTCCCAGCTCAGGCGAGTCTCCTGAGCGCCCATCCGGGTAAGAAGTGCCCCGATAGCATCTCCATCGCGTACAACGACGCGATCTTCACCGCGAGTTTCCTTGGTCTTCGCAGAGATACCAAGGCGGCGGGCGCAGCCCACCAGTGCCAACGCAGCCTCTTGGCACGGGCAGGTAACTTCCAGCGCGGAAGAGCGGCCTGGCTCCGTGAGGCTGCCATGGGCGAGGAAGGCTCCGCGCCATGCTGCTTCGCTATCGGCCACGGTGCCGGAGATGACCTGCGGCGGCAGACCCACTACTGCATGGCCGGAGCGGGTGATAAGGCCCAGCCGACGGGTCAGCTCTTTCGCACCGGTAGAGATGCGAACCGTCACGCGAGTCTTCTTGGTGGTTCCTGCTGGGCCGGCGACATGGCTTTCGGCAGTGATGCCATAGAGGTCATCAAGAGCGTTGATGAAGCGCCGTGCAATAGCGTGGCTTTCTAGCTCTAGCTCATAGGACATGCTGTCGCCGGAAATATCTAGGTCGCCGGCGAAGCGCAACATCGCCGCCAGTTCGGCAGCGCGAGCGGACTGGCGTGGCACGACGACAGCCGTCAATTCTTCTTTGACCTGGTCGGTCAATGGTGTGGTCACCTAGTTCGCCCCATTTCTATTCTCACAGTCACGAAGTATGCATACAGGCTAGAGCCTTGGCTCACGGCCTAGTGCGGTGAAAGGATTTCTGACATCATACCGCGCGGACTCGGTCACCGCGCAGTCGGCCGAGTGCGGCCGCTCGCACGATGCCGCGGTGAATTAGCGCCGGTTCTAATCGCGAGTGCTGCGATAGTCTGAATATAGGTCCAAGAGCGCCGCAGACAGCTTTTCCGGATCGTGTTTATTGATGCTACGGCCATCGGCATCAACTTGGCTCACATCCGCAAAGGTAGCGCGGGCACCTAGGGATTGCGCGGCGCGCTGAATATAGACGCGCTCACTATCGGTGGGTAAAGCCGCCTCGTCCACCAAAATGCGGTCAATCCGCAGATCGGGGGCGTGTTGAGCGAGCACATGCAAGTGGCGCTCCGCGGAGAAACCATTAGTCTCACCGGGCTCGGCCGAAAGGTTCAAAACAACAACGCGCAGCGCATCGGAAGCAGAAATCGCATCCACTACCTCCGGCACGAGAGTATGTGGCAATACCGAACTAAACCACGAGCCTGGACCGATGGTGATGAGATCCGCGCGCTGGATGGCATCGAGCGCATCCGGATTCGCGCTGGGCTGTTCGGGCACGATGCGCACGCGCCGCACCTGGCCCGGCGTGGAAGCGACGGCAACCTGGCCGCGGACTTGGCGCATGACACGGGGGTCGTCGTCAAGCCCGGCTACGTCCGCTTCAATCTCTAGGGCCTGGTTGACTACTGGGAATACCCGCCCCTGGGAATTGGTAAGTTCTGCGATGGTATCCAGGGCAGCTTGATAATCGCCGAGCACATCCGTCAATCCCGCAATCATCAGATTGCCCACCGCATGTCCTGCCATCGCGCCATTGCCACCGAAACGGTGTTGCAAAGTTCGCGCCCACAAGTCCCCCACTGGGTCACTATTAGCCAAGGCAGCCAGCGCCATGCGCAGGTCACCCGGTGGGATGATTTCCAGCTCGCGGCGCAAACGGCCAGAGGAGCCGCCATCATCCGCGACCGTAACAATGGCAGAAATATCGGCCGCCTCGCTAAAGCGTGCGGACAGAAGGGTTTGATAAAGTCCATGGCCGCCGCCAAGGCAGACCATGTGTGAAGGATTGGTCATAAAAGCGTTAAAACTCCTGTGCTCTAACCTCGAGCGATATCCCTATGTAAGGTGCTGACGTCTAAGGTGTCATTGTCCCGCAGGCGCGCCGCAATAGCCTCTGCGACGGCAACGGACCGGTGGTGACCGCCCGTGCAACCGACACCAAGCGTGATGAAGTTCTTACCCTCATGGCGGTAGCCATCCAGCATGGTGGAAAACATCTGCAAGAAATTGTCTACGAATTCCTGCGCCGCTGGCTGCGAGAGCACATAGTGGGCAACTGGTTCATCCGTACCGCGGTATCCGCGCAGTTCTGGAACCCAATAGGGGTTGGGCAGGAACCGCACGTCTACTACTAAGTCAGCATCGCGGGGCGAGCCATTCTTAAATCCAAAGGATTCCACGGTGACATGCTGCTTTGCATTTTGCATCTCACCAAAGGCGGCCTCAATGGCACGGCGGAGATCATGAATGGATAGGTTGGTCGTATCGATAATGATATCCGCATGGGAACGCACTTCTGCCACTGCCTGGCGCTCGCGTTGGATTCCTACTTTGAGCGTGTCCCCCTCCTGCAAGGGGTGGGTGCGCCGCACCGAATCGAACCGGCGGATGAGTACATCATCGCGAGCATCCAAAAAGAGCACGGTGGGCTTCATATTAAGCTCCGTAAGCTCATCCATAATCTCCAACAGAGACCCTGGGAACATGCGCGAGCGCACATCCGTGACGGCTGCTACCTTGCCCACCGGAGTTTCTTCTTGGTTGCACAGCTTGAGAAGGTCAACAATGGCGCGAGGCGGAATATTGTGGGCCACGTAGTAGCCCTTGTCCTCAAACACTTTGGCAGCGGAACTCAACCCGCCGCCGGACATGCCGGTTATCAAAATGGGTGGAGTTTCGAAATGCGTCATGCTCTTCAGTCTAGCGCTTCAAGATTCGCTGCCTCTAGGAGAATGCCACTTAACTGCCCGCAGAATCATGCAAACTCTCGTACACGGTCTGGGCCAGTTTTGGACCAAAACCGTTGACCTCACAGATCTCATCCACAGTGGCGGCCTTGAGCTTTTTCACCGAACCGAAATGCTTGACCAGATCGGTGCGCCGTTGCGGTCCCAATCCCGGCACGGAATCGAGTACCGAGGAACGCATCCGCTTTGAGCGCTGCTGCCGATGGTAAGTAATAGCGAAGCGGTGGGCTTCATCACGAATTTGCTGCAGGAGGAAGAGCGCTTGCGAGTTACGCGGCAAAATCACCGGCTGATCATCGCCTGGAACCCAAATTTCCTCGAGGCGCTTGGCCAGGCCCACCAGGGTCACATCCACGATGCCCAACTCATCAAATACCTCTTGAGCCGCGGCCACCTGGGGCGCGCCGCCATCCACGATGAAAAGCTGCGGCGGGTACGCAAAGCGACGACCCGCTTCGGCAGATTCTTCCGCCACCTTCTCCTCTGCAAAGGAAGACTCTTCTACTTCCTCATCGGGATGGGCGAGCTTATCTTGCTTGTGGCGCTTAAATCGACGGCGCGTGATCTCTGCGATAGAACCGACGTCATCCGAGCGGCCATCGCCTGCCGCCTCCTTAATGCGGTAGCGCCTATAGTCCGACTTCTTGGGCAAACCATCTTCAAAGACCACTAGAGAAGCAACCACATCTGTGCCTTGAATGTGCGAGATATCGGTACATTCGATGCGTAATGGGGCTTGTTCCATGCCTAGGGCTTCTTGAATATCCTGCAATGCCGCCGAGCGTGCGGTGAGGTCTCCTACCCGCTTGAGCTTATGTTGGCGCAATTGCTCCTTGGCGTTTTTCTCCACCGTGGCCATAAGCTGTTTTTTATCACCGCGCTGAGGAACACGCAGGTCCACCTGGGCACCGCGCAACTCCTCCAACAACGCAACGACCTGCTCCGGTTCATCCGGCAGGGCCTGAACCAAAATCTGGCGTGGAATAACCTGCACGCGGCGGGATTTCATGTGCGATTCTTGGTCCACCCCACGCCGCTTCACGTCCGCGGCGAGCGCAGCATCTTCCCGCGCCTCTTGTTTCTCGCGCTCTACCGCATCGGAATAGAACTGGATGAGGAAATTTTGTACCAACGCGGGCAGCGCGGGATCAGGCTGCCCCTCTTCCAAGGGCTCTGAACTCGCCTGATCGCCGGCGCGTTCGACTACCCAACCGCGCTGACCGCGAATGCGCCCATCGCGAACGTGGAAAATCTGTACCGCTGCCTCAAGTTCATCCGAGTTAAAAGCAATGAGATCAGCATCCGTGCCGTCTGTAAAGACCACGGCTTGCTGTTCCATGATCTTGTCAATAGCGCCCAAGTCATCGCGCAGGCGCGCAGCGCGTTCGAACTCTAGGTTCTCGGCGGCCTGCTCCATGTCCTGGGTGAGTTTGCGGCGCACTGAACCGGTGTTGCCATTCATGAAGGACACGAGATCGTTGACCGTCTCGCGGTGGTCTTCTTTGCTTACTCGGCCAATGCAGGGTGCATCGCATTTGCCGATATAGCCCAATAGGCACGGACGCCCGAGCCGCTCATGCCGGTTATACACGCCCTTCGAGCAGGTGCGCATGGGAAAGACGCGGGTAAGCAGGTCCAAGCTTTCCCGCACGGCCCAGGCATGAGAGTAGGGTCCGAAATAGCGCACTCCTTTGCGCCGCGGGCCGCGGTAGAAGAAGGCGCGAGGGACCGTCTCCCCGACCGAAACCGCGAGCATAGGATAGGTCTTATCGTCGCGGTACATGACGTTGAAGTGCGGATCAAAGCGCTTGATCCACGTGTACTCCAACTGCAAGGCTTCCACCTCGCTGGCAACTACCGTCCACTCCACCGAGTTGGCGGTAAGCACCATTTGGCGCGTGCGTGGGTGCAGTTGCGTGATGTCCTGAAAATAGTTGGACAGCCGAGCGCGCAGGTTCTTGGCTTTGCCCACGTAGATAACGCGGCGGTTTTCATCGCGGAACTTATAGACGCCCGGGTCGGTGGGGATGGTACCAGGAGCCGGGCGGTAGGTGGTGGGGTCAGCCAATTGTTAATCCTGAGGCATGTACTTGGCTTCCACGTCGCGGAAGCGGCGGACGTTGTCGATGACGGTGTCCTTATCGCCAGATTGCAACGCCCAGACGGGGACGAATTCGAATTCGGGCAGCTCAAGGCGTGCCATACGCTGGCCTACGGGGAAGGAAAGTCCGTAGACCACCTGCCACGGATAAAAGCGCGTGCCCACGATATTGCGGACCTCTACCCCATCCTCATTGGCGCGCAGGCGTGGTCGGTTTAGAGCGATCCAAGACAGAACGGAAATGAGAACACCGACGCCAGGGAAGGCGAATTTGTCGATGGTAGTCACGTGCGCACCGGTAAAGGACACATCCAAGGTAACTCCCATGAAGATATGGATGGCCATAACGAGGATCACCCAGGCGATAGCCACCTTGCGGAGGAAAGGCGAGGTTGCCGTAAACTCCCATGGCTTAGACGTGGTCTGTGCGAAGGGATCGGCGCTGGTATAGGCCAATACTTCGGCGTCGCTAAGCTGGCGGCTGTGCTGCGGATTCTTTGGGGCCTGCGCCTCGTTCATGTGCATACTCCTTTGGGGCGCGCCCCGCCGGCCACCTTAGTGGTCAAGCATCGGGCGCTGACGCATTGCTAGCGGTTACTTCTGTGCTGCGTTTAGTGTACGCAACTGCAGCACGGTATCTAAAGCTGCAATCATAGCTTCGGCGCCCTTGTTTTCTACCGAATCTGCAAAACCAGCGCGGTCGATGGCTTGCTGCTGGTCGTTGACTGTCAGCACACCGTTAGCAACCGGGGTGGATTCATCGAGCGAGATGCGAGTCAGCGCCTGGGTGACGGAATCGCACACGTAGTCAAAGTGCGGGGTGCCGCCACGGATAACGCAGCCTAGGGCCACCACGGCATCGTAGGCACGGGCTGCGGCTTGGACCACAACGCCAAGTTCCAGCGCACCTACCACTCGGTATTCGGCAACCTCGGCCCCATTATCGGTTGCAGTCTGCACCGCCTGGGCATGGAGCTGGTCGCAGATTTCTGCGTTCCACGTAGCAGTAACCACGGCAACGCGCAGTCCACTGCCATCTACCTGGGCAATATCAGGCAGGCCTTCTTTACTCATCGCTATCCTTTCAATCGCACGTCAAAGATTTATTTATGTTCGGCGTCCCACTGGGCAACCTGCGGAAGGTCGTGTCCCATGCGGTCGCGCTTAGTACGCAAGTATTCAATATTATCCGCGTGTGCTGGGGTGGCCAGCGGCGTGTGGTGGCTGGCATCCACACCAAAGCCGCTCAGACCTTCGCCCTTATGCGGATTATTGGTCAAAAGGTTTGCGGATTCGATGCCGAGATCGCGAAGGATCTGCCCGGCCACGGAATACTCGCGGGCGTCCTCGGGCAGTCCCTGCTCTAGGTTGGCATCGACGGTGTCCATGCCCGAATCCTGCAGGCGGTACGCCTCCAACTTATGCAAAAGCCCGATGCCGCGTCCTTCCTGACCACGCAGGTAGATGACCACGCCGCGGCCTTCCTGGCTGATAAGGCGCATGGATTCATGCAGTTGGGGCCCGCAATCGCAGCGCCGTGAGCTAAAGGCATCACCGGTTAGGCATTCGGAATGGACGCGCACCATAACGTCGCGTGCGCCGCGCAGTTGGGCGGGATCCCCAGCGACCAGCGCAACGTGCTCCTGCCCGTCTACCTCATGGCGGTAACCGATGGCGGTGAAGTGACCATATTCGGTGGGTAGCTCAGTGGCAACCTGGCGGGTGACCTGCGTTTCATTATGGCGGCGCCATTCGATGAGCTGCGCGATAGAGATCATGGAGAGCCCATGTGTATCGGCAAAGCGGCGCAACTCTGGCGAGCGTGCCATATCCGTGGGGTCATCCTCGGAGACGATCTCGCACAGCACACCGGCCGGGCGCAGGCCCGCCAATCGGGCGAGATCAATGGATGCCTCCGTATGACCGTCCCGCTCCAAAACGCCGCCCGGCCGAGCACACAGCGGCACCACGTGGCCTGGACGGGTGAACTCTCCTGGAGTGGTGCTGGGGTCTGCCAGGCGGCGGATGGTTTCTGCGCGCGAGGTGGCAGAAATACCGGTGCTGCCCGTTGCTGCATCCACGGTCACCGTGTAGGCGGTGCCGCGTACATCTTGGTTGACCGCCAGCATCGGTGGTAGGTTCAACCGGTTGCAATCGTCTGGCAATAAGGGTGCGCAGATATATCCAGAGGAATAGCGCACCATGAAGGCTACGAGTTCCGGGGTGGCTAGCTCCGCGGCGAAAATCAGATCGCCTTCATTTTCGCGATCCTCATCATCGATGACAACAACCGGCTTACCAGCGGCGATATCCGCGATGGCCTGGTCGATGGAATCTAGACGGATGGAATTATCACTCGCGCTCATAAGGTAGCAGTCTAGTCCTTAGCCTCAAGGGGTTGAGCTTCGGGGTGAAGCATCTTTTCTACATACTTGGCCAGCACATCCACCTCGAGATTTACCTCTCCTCCCACCGGCAAGGCGCCATGAATAGTATCGCGCAAAGTGGTGGGGATAAGGGATACCTCGAACCAGTCTGGGCCCACGGCGCTCACAGTCAGCGAGGTGCCGCTCACAGCAATGGAGCCCTTTTCCACGACGTATCGGGAAAGCTCCGACGGCAAGCTAAACCGCAGCACATCCCAGTTCTCGGAGTTAGTTCGGCTCTGCAGCGTAGCGGTGCCGTCCACGTGGCCTTGCATAATGTGCCCGCCCAGCCGGGTGGTGGGAAGCAGCGCCGGTTCGACATTGACCGGATCGCCCTCGGCAAGGCGCCCCAAGGCGGTGCGGTCAAGGGACTCCTGCATCACATCCGCACAAAAAGTATCCGCCGACAGATCCGCCACGGTAAGGCATACGCCGTTAATGGCAATGGAATCACCCAATGCGGCCTCCGCGACGGTGCGCGGGGCACGAATGCTCAGGCGAAGCGCGTCTGCGTGCGGCTCCATTGCCTCCACGGTGCCCAACTCTTGTACTAGCCCAGTAAACACGTCCAACCTTTCTCGCTATTAGCTGTTAAGAGCGCCTAGCGCACGTATTCAATAAGAACGTCATCACCCAGCGCCTTCATTCCCACCCGGCGGAAACGGGTGGCTTCTGCCAGCGTCTGGGTCACGGGGTGCGCGAGCACGCCGCAGCCTTCGCCCAGCAAAAGTGGCGCGATATAGGCAGAGATGGCATCCACCAAATCGGCCTTCAGGAAGCTACTGGCTAGGCCTGCGCCTCCTTCCACGAGGACGTCGCGGGCACCGGTGGCGTAGAGCTCGAAGAGCGCCTCTTCGATGCTCTCGTACTGCTCGTACCCTAGCTCGCGCAGGTGGCTTGCTGCATCGCCCGCCGATTCCAAATCACGCTTGCCGATGACCACCCGGCGTGGCTGGTGCGCGCGCAGGCTCCCGTCGTGAAAGCGTGCGGTGAGCGAGGGATTATCAGCCAGCGCAGTGCCGGTACCTACCACGATGGCATCGCGGTGCGCCCTATCGGCATGCACCCAGTCGCGTGCCTCCTCGCCCGTAATCCATTGGCTGGTTCCATCGGCCGCGGCCGTAAAACCGTCCAGCGTTTGCGCGAACTTCAAGGTGACGTGGGGCCGCTGGGTGCGCACGGCGAATAGCCATGGCACCAAAGCATCCTCGGCGTGCGGGGGCTTTTCTAACTTGGCGACGTCCACTCCGGCCTCCGCTAACACTTCTGCTCCACCCGCAGCCTGCGGGGTGGGATCGGCGTGGAGGTAGTACACGCGAGCCACGCCGGCATCGATAAGCGCCTGCGCGCAGGGACCCGTGCGGCCGGTATGCGCACAGGGTTCCAAGGTGACCACGGCCGTGGCGCCGCGCGCCCTATCTCCGGCCTCCTGCAACGCCATGACCTCGGCATGCGCGCCTCCCACGGGCTGGGTGGCGCCGACGCCCACAATTTCCCCAGCTGGCGACACGATGACCGCGCCTACCGGTGGATTAGGGCTCGTGGTTCCACGTACCTCAGCACCCGCGGCCATCGCGCGCAACAGCGCTGCGGAGAGAGTGCTGTTCTGGTTCTCCGCGGCCATCAGGCACCAGCCGCCAGATCACGCAGCTGCTTGACGACGCCGGCGGGATCGTCCGACTTGAATACGGCTGAGCCTGCCACGAAAGCGTCGCAACCCGCCTCGGCGGCTGCCCCGATGGTCTCGGGCGAAATGCCGCCATCGATCTCGATGACGGTTTCAAGGCCCTGCTCATCAATGCTGCGGCGCAGTTTACGGACCTTCTCCAGCATCTCTGGCATGAACTTTTGCCCGCCGAAGCCAGGCTCCACAGACATCACGAGCACCTCATCGAAATGGTGCAGCTTATCCAACCACGGCTCGATGGCGGTGCCTGGCTTGATGGAAAAGGCCGCACACACGCCCAAATCGCGGATGCGCTGGGCCAAGTCCACTGCCGCCTGGTCATCGGCGACGGCCTCCACGTGGAAGATAATCGTATGTGCGCCCGCCTTGGCATAGGTCTCCACCCACTTTTCGGGTTCCTCGATCATGAGGTGGACATCTAGTGGCTTATTGGTGCTGCGATGGACCGTGGCCGTGATATCTGGGCCGAAGGACAGGTTGGGCACAAAGTGCCCATCCATAATGTCCACATGGACCCAGTCTGCGGTATCAATCGCCGCAAGTTCCTCGCCCAAGCGAGAAAAATCGGCGGCCAGAATGGAAGGGGAAATAATCGGTGCGGACATGCCCACCAGTCTATCGCGATTAGTCGGCTGCGCGGCGAAGGGCCGCAAAGAACATGGCGTCGGTACCGTGCCGATGCGGCCACATCTGCACGGATTTCTCATGGCCTACATCGCCCATATCAGGAATGAGAGCATGTGCGTCGAGTTCTGCGGCGCCGAGTTCGCCCACAGCGCGGTCAACGATGCCCCTCGTCTCGCGCAGGTCTGGCGAACACGTGGAGTAGATGACCACGCCACCCGGACGCACTAGGTGTAATGCGGAGGACAAGAGCTCGAATTGCAGCTGGTTAAGCTCGGCAATATCGGCCTCCGACTTGCGCCACCGCGCCTCTGGGCGGCGACGGAGAGCGCCGAGGCCGGAACAGGGGGCATCGACAAGCACGCGGTCAAAGCCCTCTCCCACGCCGGGATTGCGGCCATCTGCCACATGAACGTCTACGGGCAAGTCGCTCACCGTCTTTTCAATCAGCGCCGCTCGGTGCGGAGATACCTCCACTGCATCAACATGCGCGGAGTCGATGCGGGCAAGCGCGCCCATCAAGGCCGCCTTACCGCCGGGACCGGCGCAGAGATCCAGCCACCGGCCGGTGTCCTCGCCTTCGAGGGGCGCCTCGCATACCGCGCGGGCAATCAGCTGCGAACCCTCGTCCTGCACGGCCGCCAATCCTTGGCGCACGGGTTCCAATTGGCCGGGGTCACCGGATTCCATGTACACCGCATAAGGGGAATAACGCCCCTCCTCATTGCCGGTCATCAGGGCCAATTCCTCGGCCGAGATTTCCCCGGGACGCGCCACCAGATGAACCGAAGGTCGATCCGAATCCGCCTCCAGGGCAGCCTCCAACTCCCCTAGGCCCAACACGCGGCTAAACGATTCCGCAATCCAGGTGGGGTGGGCATGCTTAAAGGCGATGCCGGCGATCTCCCCCTGTGGAGCGAGCTTGTCCAGCCAAGCCTTGGCCGGCGTCCGCGTAATGGTGCGCATGATGCCATTGGCAAAGCCCTTGGCCTTGACTTCACCGGCGGCTTCTACCAAACGAACGGTGGTATCAACCGCCGCGTGTGGCTCCACGCGGGTATAGAGAACCTGATAAGTGCCCAGGCGCAAGGCATCAACTACGGCTGGGGAAATGGCCTCGAGGCCGCGAGAGGAGCACTCTGCGATGACGGCATCAACTACGCCAAGGGTGCGCAGCGTGCCGTAGGTGATTTCGGTGGCGAAGGCGGCGTCGCGCCCCTTGAGCTTTTGCTTGCGCAGTGCCTTGGGCAAAATGAGGTTAGCGAAGGCATCGTCATCGCTTACCCTGCGCACCACGTCGAAGGCGACCGCACGCGGCGCATCCACGCCCGCGGCCAGCGCGGCCTGAATCAGACCGCCTTCCTGGCGCTTGCCGGGACGCTGGCCCTTAGCAGACTGCCGGCCCCTATGCTGCCCACCGCGGCCGCCACGCTGCTGCCGTTGCGGGCGGTCATCTCGGCCCTTCGCACCAGTGGATTTGTGGGAGTCCTGCGGCTTACCCTCCGGGGACTTATCCCCGGACTTGCTGCGGGAACGGAAACCACCGCTCATTGAAACTTCACCTCGGCATCCTTGCCTAGTCCGCGGGCCCAATCGGCCGCATTCATCATCTTCTTTCCGGGAGGCTGGATTTTACCCAGCTGGACTGGCTGCGTACCGGTACCGATGAACACGGCGTTCTTGGCAATGTGCAGCTGCCCTGGTTCTAGTGCCTGCGGAACCGCCGCCTCTTCTATGAGGCTGACCGGTCCAATCTTCACGCGGGCCTCGTCCCACATGGTCCATGCACCCGGCCCAGGCGTGTGTGCGCGAATGTGCCGATCGATAGCGAAGCCAGGCTGTGACCACTCCACGCGGGCCTGCGCGGTAGAGATTTTCGGCGCATAGGTAGCCTCGCCCTGCTGCGGCTGTGCCTCCAGCTGTCCCGCCGCTAGGCCATCCATGGTGGCCACGAGCAGATCGCCGCCGGAATAGGCAAGGCGCGTCAACAGGTCATCGGCAGTATCGGTGCCTTTAATCTCCTCCGTCACGGTGCCGAGCACCGGGCCCGTATCCAGGCCCTCTTCGATGCGGAAGGTTGATGCGCCGGTCACGTCATCGCCTGCGGCAATGGCAGCCTGCACCGGGGCCGCGCCGCGCCATGCCGGAAGCAAGGAAAAGTGCAGGTTTACCCAGCCATGCTGTGGTAGTTCCAGCAGGTCCTTAGTCACTAGATTGCCGTAGGCCACCACCGGAATCGCCTCTGGTTGCAATTCCTTTAAGCGGGAGCGCAGCGCCTGACCGTCCTCCGAGTCAGGGCGCAGGGTGGTCGGGGTCAATACTTCAATGCCATGTTCTTGGGCGAGCGCCTTCACTGGGCTCGGGTGAAGAGTGCGGCCGCGGCCCTTCTTCGCGTCTGGGCGAGTAATTACGGCCACCACCTCGTGCGACGAGGCAAGCAGCTTTTCCAAGGCCACAACGGCTGGCTCAGGGGTACCGGCAAAAATGATCCGCATGCGGGGAAACTCTCCTCTTAATATCGTTCAAGATACTAGGCTACAACGCCGCAACGCTGCCGCCACAGCGAGCGGGCTACGAGGCGTTAAACCACTCGGATTCACGGATGGCGCGCATGGCCTCCTTGCGCACTGGCGCCTTTAGGCGTTGTAGGAAGAGCACCCCATCGAGGTGGTCGGTCTCATGCTGGATGCACCGAGCCATCAGTCCTGAGGCCACCATGGACACAGGGCGCCCCTCAATATCCTGTCCGGACACAAAGACCTGGTTGAACCTCGTGGTTTCCGCGCTAATTCCTGGAATAGATAGGCATCCTTCCGGGCCTGTTTGCTGCTGCTCTCCCACCGGAGTCCAGACCGGGTTAACAATCGCCCCACGCAGCCCAGATTGGGTATGCGAGCAGTCATAGACGAAGATTCGCTGCAAAATCCCTACCTGATTAGCCGCTAGCCCTACTCCCCCGGCTTTATCCATGGTCTCGAGCATATCGCTCGCCAGAGCGCGCAGACCTGCATCAAATTTACTAATTTCCTCCGCGCGGCTGCCCAAGACTGGGTCGCCGTAGATACGCAGCTCTCGAAGGGACATGGCAATCACACCTTTCTCCTGGCACCGTGACCAAGCCGGCCGGCGGTGGCGGCTTCCTCCGTCGAGATTAGCGCATGAGTGCCAATGGCCCCGATATGGCTAACCCACGTGGATGGGGTCAACCACGATGCGCAAAGGCAGCTCATCCTTGCGGGCGCTGCGCGCGGCGTTGGCACTGCGCAATGCCCGCCCCAATTGGGAACGCGGCCCCAGCGGGGTGCGCACGACCAACCGCTGCGGTGGGCCAAAACGCTGGCTATCGTAGTCACCAGGCAGGCTCTGCCCCGGCGGAAGGGGAACTGGTCCTAATACCTCCGCGTGGTCTGGAAGATCCACAAGCTCGGCAAAGCCATCCAGGGATGCATCCGCACCGTCGATGGCAGCAAAATGCACCGCGGGTGGGAAGCGCACCTCGCGCCGGGCAGCAAGCTCTGCGGCGGCCGCGCCCACCATATCCCAACGCAGGAAGTGCTGGACCACGGTGAGCGACTCATCGGCGGCCAGGATTACTCGACCACCCTTGAAATGCGGCTGCACCAAGGTAGCCGCCTGCGCCCACTTCGCTAGGGTGTCCTCCGTGGCGCGCAGGTCTTGCCGGTTGAGCAACGCACCGGCATCCAAGAGCAACGCCGCGCCATAGGCTCCATCGTTTACTTTCGGTTCAGCGCCAGGGGTGGCAATGACCAGCGCCGGCGCATTGTCCACCTCATCGAGCACCTTGTTTCCGCCCGAGACCACCACCCGCGTATTGGGAAAGGCCCGGCCCATTTCTTCCGCAGTGCGCTCCGAGCCCAACACGATGGCCCGCAGGCGCGGAGACCCGCATTCGGTGCACCGATGCCGTGCCTCGATTCGGCCACACCAGCGGCAGGTAGGCATTCCCGCCTCTTCCGGGCCTGCGCTTGCCGACGCCCCCTTGGGCGGCAGCCCCAACGGCCCATTGCAATGCCGGCAGCGAGCCGGCGCTCGGCACTGGCCACAGGCCAAAATGGGTGCATACCCCTTGCGCGGTACCTGCACCAGCACGGGCTCTCCCCTATCCAGCGCCTGGTGGGCGGCTTGGAAGGCCTGCGCCTGTACTTTGGTGGTGCCGCCCTGCAGGTCGCGGGCGATAGACAGACCGAACGACCCCACCGCCTCGATAGCCGGGCACCGCGCCGTTATGGTTTGCTCTTTGGCCACCACATCGTGCGCCCATCCTGATTCCACGAGGAGCTGTGTCTCCGACGTCCGTGAATGGTTGGCCAAAACCATGCTGCAACCTTCGAAGGCTGAGCGGGTGGTAAGTACTTCCCTCGCATGGACATAAGGCTTGAGGTTGTCGACCAAATTATCATTGCCATCATCAAGGATCACCGCCAGCTGCAGGTCTTTGACCGGGGCAAAGGCGGCAGACCTGGTGCCAATGACCACGCGCGCTTGGCCCACTAGTGCGGAGAGATAGCGGCGGTAGCGCGCCTGCGGGCCCATGCTATTAGTCAGCACCGTTATCTGCTTTGCCCCAAGTACCCGGCGAAGCGCGGCCTCTACAGCATCGACGCTCTTCTGGTCCGGGGCGACGAGGAGAACCCCTCCTCCGCCAAGCGCCACTTTAGCAGCGAGTGCAGCCAGCGCATGTGCCCAATCATCGCCCGGGGCGATTTGCCAGGCGGCACGGGCGAGCTTGCCGGCCAGAATCGAATCGACGAAAGCCTCGCCATGTTGATAGGCCGACCATCCTGATAGGTCGGGCTCGCTCGTGGTGCCGAGCTCCTCCCACGGGGTCTCTAAATCGGATTCCTCCGCCTTGGCGTGCCGCGGCGGGATAGCAGAGCGGATAATGTCCGAGCGCACGCCGCCGTAGCGGTCTGCCAGGGCGTCGACAAGCCGGGCTAGCTGCGGCGGATAAACCTGGAAGGGTGAGATAATGCGCTCGATAAAGCGCAGGTTGCCGCCAAATTCAGAATCATGCCGGCGTTCTAAGACAATCGCGTCCACCAAGCGCCCGTTGAAGCGGATACGCACCTTAATCCCCGGTTGGGCGTCCTCCGAATCTGCCTCTTCTACGAGGTAATCAAATCCTCGGTCTAGGTGCGCAACCCCTAAAAGAGGCAACACCCGCGCAACCGGCTTCCGGGTGGCGGGTGTTTTCTTAGGCATAGGCCTCGATTCTACAGACCAGCGGCAGCACGCAATGCTTCCACTCGGTTCAACTCCTCCCACGGCAGCTCAACGTCGGTGCGACCAAAGTGACCGTAGGCCGCAGTTTGCGCATAGATGGGGCGCAAAAGGTCGAGCTCGCGAATGATAGCGGCCGGACGCAGGTCAAATACCTGATTCACCGCAGCCTGGATATTCGCATCGCTCAGGCCTTCCTTGGCGGTACCGAAGGTCTCTACGTACAGACCCACCGGCTTGGCGCGGCCGATTGCATAAGCCACCTGGACTTCAGCGCGATCTGCCAAGCCCGCAGCCACGATATTCTTAGCCACCCAGCGCATGGCATAAGCAGCGGAACGGTCCACCTTGCTCGGGTCCTTGCCAGAGAACGCGCCGCCGCCGTGGCGAGCCATACCGCCGTAAGTATCGACGATGATCTTGCGGCCGGTAAGTCCGGCATCTCCCATCGGTCCGCCAAGGATGAAGGAACCGGAAGGGTTGACCAACAAGGTCGTGTCTTCGGTGTAGTACTTCTCCAAGCCGGCGTCCTTGATAACCCATTCAAGGACCTCGCTGCGCAAGGGGCCTTCCAACCAAGCGCTATCGACCTCGGCATCGTGCTGCGTGGAAATCACCACGGTATCCAGGTGGGACGGCTCATTGTCATCGGTGTAGGCAAAGGTCACCTGGGTCTTGCCATCCGGTCGGAGGTGATCGACGATGCCTTCCTTGCGTACCTGCGTCAGGCGGCGGGACAGGCGGTGCGCCAAAGCGATGGGCAGCGGCATGTACTCAGCGGTCTCATTGGAGGCATAGCCGAACATCAGACCCTGGTCGCCTGCGCCAGCGGTATCGTTCTCAGCGTCATAGTCCTCGTCATGGGCGCGGGCTTCAGTAGAGTTGTCCACTCCGGCGCCAATTTCCTGGGACTGCTCGCCGATGGCGATATTCACGCCACAGGTGTTGCCATCAAAGCCGACTTCGGAAGAAGTAAAGCCGATGGACTTAAGGGTCTCCCGCACCAGCGCCGGGATTTCTACGTATGCCTCGGTGCGAACCTCGCCTACCACGTGAACCTGGCCGGTGGTCACCAACGTCTCGACGGCGACGCGGGATGCTGGATCCTTTTCCAGCAGGGCATCAAGGATGGCGTCAGAAATGGCGTCACAAATCTTATCGGGATGGCCTTCCGTCACGGACTCGCTGGTAAAAAGACGAGTTGCCACTGCAGCGTTATCAGTCACAAAAACTTCCTTCGTTCTCACTGTTGATTCGATGCTGTGGGTTTTCTACGCCCAAGCCTAATACCTCGCAAGCCTAGACCAAGCGGTCTATAAATGCAATTTTAGTTGTCTACCCATGAAACATTTCATTCACGGCCGAAAGAATCTGAGCGGCAACAACCTGCTTCGAGCCATGCTCCACGCGTTGCGGCGCGGAACCCAGACGCAAAATCCATCCCTCATTGGACTTTTCACCAAAGGTTTTTCCGCGCCCGACCTCATTGGCCATGAGCACATCGCAGCCCTTTCGCGCAAACTTTTCCTGGGCATAGTCCAAGGCGGACTTCTGGGCATCGCCGGTTTCGGCGGCGAACCCTACAATTACGCACTCCGCAGGGATCTCCGAGCGCTCGCGCGCAGCGACGAGCTCTTTGAGTACATCGGGGTTTTCCACCAGATGGAGCGTCGAGAGCGCATCGTCTGCCTGCCCCTTCTTCATCTTTGACTCGGCGACCTCCGCCGGACGGAAGTCAGAGACTGCAGCGGCCATGATCACCACATCCGCATGGCGGGACTCCTCGCGCATGGCGTCCTCCAACTCACGGGTGGAGACAATGTGCCGGAGCTCCGCGCCGCTCGGCACAGGAAGTTGTGCTGTATTACCCGCCACGAGGGTGACCTTGGACCCCATCTGGGCGGCCCATTCCGCGAGTGCAAATCCCTGCCTGCCGGAAGAACGATTACCCAAGTAGCGGACCGGATCCAGCTCTTCCTGGGTGCCGCCGGCTGATATGACGACCTTCTTGCCCTGCCAGGTGTGCTGCACTCGGTAGCCCGCCAGTTCAGTGCGGACAATCTCCGCAATCTGTTCCGGCTCCGGCAAACGACCCGGGCCAGAATCTTTGCCGGTTAGGCGGCCGTGGGCGGGCTCGATGACGGTGATACCGCGACGTCGCAAAGTAGCCACGTTGTCCTGCGTAGCGGGGTTATGCCACATCTCAGTGTGCATGGCCGGGGCCACAATAACCGGGCACGTCGCGACCAATACGGTGGCCGTGAGCAAATCGTCTGCACGGCCTGCGGCCAAGCGCGCGATAAGGTCTGCGGTGGCAGGCGCAATGACCACTGCATCCGCATGCTGTCCTACGTTGACGTGCTGCACCTCATCCACGGCCTCAAACACGCTCGTGGAGACAGGATGGCCAGATAGAGCCTCAAACGTAGCCGCGCCCACGAAGTTCAGTGCACTTTCCGTCGGGACAACGCGGACATCATCGCCCGCTTCCTTGAGATTGCGCACAAGGTGGCACGCCTTGTAGGCAGCGATGCCGCCAGCGACGCCCAGAACAATATTGCGAGAGGTATCTTTATCAGTCACACCGCACGATGGTACCTGCCGACATAGAGAAAGGCTCCACCCGCCGCGACCAAGAGGTGCACCCCAAACCGGGGATACACGTCTGCGGCGGCACGTGGAGCCTTAAAGCTATTACACGCTTTGTGCTAGCTACTTGCCTTCCTCGTGGTCAAGCAGGCCAGCATCAATCTCGCGCAATGCGATGGACAAAGGCTTTTCGCCTGGCTCTGGGGTAACCAGCGGGCCTACGAACTCGAAGACACCTTCATCCTGCTCTTGGTAGTAGCTATTGATCTGGCGTGCGCGCTTAGCGGCAAAGATGACCAAAGCGTACTTAGAGGAAACCTTGTCCAAAAGCTCATCGATCGGGGGATCAGTAATGCCGATCGGATCATCAAATACTGGTTCCGCCTTTGCGGCTTCAGTGTTAGAAGGGGTGGTCACGTTAGTCACATGCACCTTTACATTGATTGAAGATGGTCAAAAAGGAGGTCTATGCCCGCAGGATATCACTAATGGCAGATACTGCCCCGTCCAGATCATCGTTCACAACGACGTGATCGAACTCGTCCTGTGCGGCTAGTTCCTCATGCGCAGTTTGCAACCTACGGTCAATGACGTCTTGCGGCTCGGTACCGCGGCCGGTGAGCCGCTCCACAAGTACCTCCCATGACGGGGGTGCCAAAAAGACCAGGTCTGCCTCCGGCAGCGCTTTCTTAACACTCCGAGCACCCGCGAGGTCAACCTCAACAAGTACTGGGCGGCCAGCGGCCAAAGCTTCCTCTACCGGCTGGGCGGGCGTTCCAGAGCGCTGCAATCCGCCGTGGATATCAGCCCATTCGAGCATCTCCCCGGCATCGATTCGCTGCTGGAAGGCTTCTGGGGTGACGAAGAAGTAGTCGACACCGTCCTGCTCCCCGGGGCGGGGCTGGCGCGTGGTCATAGACACGCTGAAGTACAGCCCCTCGACGTCACTGCGCAGACGCGAAACTACGGTGGATTTTCCCACTGCGGAAGGCCCCGCCAATACGACGAGGCGCCCGCGTGCAGTTGCGTCAGCCATGGTTGTGACTATTCGCCGTAGCCGAAACGCTCGAGGAGAGCACGACGCTGACGCTCACCCAGGCCGCGCAGACGGCGGGTCTGAGCAATCTCCAGGTCCTCCATGATTTCCTTAGCCTTGACCTTGCCAACCTTCGGCAGAGCCTCGAGGAGTGCAGAAACCTTGGTCTTGCCGATGATCTCATCGGTCTCAGCCTTTTCGAGCACGTCCTTCAGGTCGGTCTCGCCGCGCTTGAGCGCAGCCTTGAGCTCGGCGCGAGCCTTGCGGGCCTCAGCGGCCTTTGCGAGAGCTTCCTTGCGCTGCTCATCAGTCAACTTTGGAAGGGCCACGGGTTTCCTCCGATTCATTAGATTGATTCTGTTACGTCTAGTACTTGGTACCAGATTACGGCTGCCTAACGCAGTTTATACACCGCGGAAAGTCATCAATAACCTTCGAGCAAACCGACTTCTGGCAATCCTAGCACTGCTCATTGAACGGTGACGATTAACGGGTCCAAAAGCACGCCTATTTTAGCACGTCACCGCACATACCTTAAACAAAGTACCAGGTAAACGGCGCGGCCGTTAATCAGCCACGCCGCCCCTTTTAGTCCCGGAACTCCGCTGCCACCTGAGCAACTGCTTTGCGCAGGTCAGCGACGTCAGGACCTTGCTCCAGCACTGCTCGAGACACATTGGCGAATCCCAGCGATGGACGAGCAGAAGCAATGCCGTGCACCTGCTCTGGGCCTGCGCCCTGAGCGCCAACACCGGGCAGAAGAACCGGGCCATTGAGCGCATCGAGGCGCGGCGGGTTGTCCAACGTCGCGCCGACGACTACGCCGACATCGCCAGGCTTGTTAGCCTTCTGCGCCTCGACATTGAACGCGGCGCACTCATCGACGACGCCCTGAGCGATAGTGCTCTCCTCGCCCACCGGGACCGACTGGATGGCACGTGCCTCCGGGTTGGAGGTAGCCGCCAAGACGAATACACCGCGGCCGGTTTCTTCGGCCTTGGTGAATACCGGCCCGAGTGCACCAACGCCTAGATAGGGCGACACGGTCACAGAGTCTGCGCGCAGCGGCGAACTATCGCCGAGCCATGCGTCTGCGTAGCCGGCCATAGTGGAGCCAATATCGCCGCGCTTGGCATCGGCCACAGTTAGGCAGCCCGCTTCGCGCAGGGCAGCCAGAACGTCTTCGAGGACTGCAAAGCCCTGGGAGCCAAAGCGCTCAAAGAAGGCTACCTGTGGCTTTACCAAGGCGGCGGTATCGCTAAAGGCTTCAACGCAGCGCAGGCTAAAGGTCCGCAGACCGTCAGCGGTAGACTCCAGCCCCCACTTGTCCAAGAGATACGGATGGGGGTCGATGCCAACGCACAGGCGCCCGCGTTCCTGGCCGGCTTCTTCTAGGCGCTCGCCAAATCCTTTAGTGCTGTGGGCCATGCTCAAGCTCCTGGAGTGCACGTACCTGCAGGTTGCCAATGCGCATCGCTTCGATGCCCTGGACCGCTGCGGTTACACCCTGCACGGTGGTCACCAGCGGAATCTCCATGTGGACAGCCGCGGCGCGGATATCGTAGCCGTCGTGGCGGGCACCGGCGGAGCCGGCCGGGGTATTGAGAATCCAGTCGATCTCGCCGTTGAAAATCTTATCCACGATGGACTCTTCGCCTTCCTTGGCCTCAGAGACCTTGGCGGCAACCTCGCACTCGATACCGTTGCGGCGCAGCATCTGGGCGGTGCCGGCGGTAGCGACGATGTTGTAGCCCATGTTGGCCAGGCGCTGAATCGGGAAGATCAGGGTGCGCTTGTCGCGGTTGGCAACAGAAACGAAGACGGTGCCCTCCGTGGGCGGCACGGCGAAGGCTGCAATTTCGCCCTTGGCATAGGCCGCGCCAAAGTTGGTAGCCAAGCCCATGACCTCACCGGTGGATTTCATCTCTGGCGAGAGCAGAGTATCGAGAAGGCTGCCATCAGGGCGGCGGAAGCGGTTGAATGGCAAGACTGCTTCCTTGACGGCAATCGGGTGCTCCAGCGGCAAAGAGCCACCGTCGTATTCGGAAGGAATCATGCCTTCGGCGCGCAGGTCGGCGATGCTCGAGCCCATCATGACGCGAGAGGCTGCCTTAGCCAGCGGTACGCCAGTGGCCTTGGAGACGAACGGCACGGTACGGGAAGCACGTGGGTTGGCCTCAATGACGTAGAGGATGTCATCCTTCAAGGCGAACTGGACGTTCATCAGGCCCTTGACGCCAATGCCCTCGGCGAGCAAGCCGGTAGACGTGCGGACCTTTTCAATGTCCTCGGGTCCGAGCGTCATCGGTGGCAGCGCACAGGAGGAGTCACCGGAGTGAATACCGGCCTCCTCGATGTGCTCCATGACGCCGCCCAGGTAGACCTCGTTGCCGTCGCACAGTGCATCAACGTCAATCTCGATGGCGGAATCCAGGAAGCGGTCCACCAGAACCGGGTGGTCCGGAGACAGCTCGGTGGCACGCTCAATGTAGTCTTCCAGCGCCTTTTCGTCGTAGACGATTTCCATACCGCGGCCGCCCAGCACGTAGGACGGACGAACCAGTACTGGGTAACCGATGGAGGAAGCAACCTCGCGGGCCTCCGCGAAGGAGGTGGCGGTGCCGTATTCCGGAGCTGCCAATTCTGCCTCATCGAGGACCTTGCCGAATTCGCCGCGGTCCTCGGCGGAGTCGATAGCTGCAGGGCTGGTGCCCACAACCGGAACGCCTGCCTCCTCCAGGCGGGCAGCGAGGCCCAGCGGAGTCTGGCCACCCAGCTGGACAATCACGCCAGCAACGTCACCGGAAGCGGCCTCCGCGTGGTAGACCTCCATTACGTCCTCAAAGGTCAGCGGCTCGAAGTAGAGGCGGTCTGCGGTGTCATAGTCGGTGGAGACGGTCTCCGGGTTGCAGTTGACCATGACGGTCTCATAGCCCTGCTCCGAAAGCTCAAGGGCCGCGTGAACGCAGGAGTAGTCGAACTCAATACCTTGACCAATGCGGTTAGGACCGGAGCCCAAAATGATGACCTTGCCCTTGGAGCCTTCCGGTGCCGGGCGAACCTCGGTCTCGGCATCCGGGTCGAGCTCATAGGAGCTGTAGTGGTACGGGGTCTGGGCCTCGAACTCACCGGCACAGGTATCTACGGTCTTGTACACGGGGCGAACACCCATGCGCCAGCGCAGACTGCGTACGCCATCCTCGCCGTTGAATTCGGGGCGAAGGGCGGCAATCTGGGCGTCGGAAAGCCCAAAGACCTTGGCCTCGCGCAGCAGCTCCTCGGTGAGCACTGGGGCGTCGATAAGCTCCTGGCGGAAGGCCACCAACGTGGCCAACTCAGCGATGAACCAGGGGTCAACGCCGGAAGCCTCGTGGACCTCGTCTACAGAAGCGCCAAGGCGAAGAGCCAGCTCAATGTCGTACATGCGGCCCTCGGTCGGGCGCTCCAGATCCTTGAGCACGGCCTGCAGGTCAGTAGCACGCTCGCCCGCAAAGTACTCATCCGGCTTGGTCCAGAAGCCATTGGGCTTGTTTTCCAAAGAACGCATGACCTTGTTCAGGCCCGCGATGTAGTTACGGCCGATGCCCATGGCCTCGCCCACGGACTTCATGGTGGTGGTCAAGGTGTCATCGGCACCCGGGAACTTCTCAAAAGCAAAGCGCGGGGCCTTGACAATGACGTAGTCCAGGGTCGGCTCGAAGGCCGCCTTGGTCTCGCCGGTGATGTCATTCTGAACCTCGTCCAAGGTGTAGCCAATGGCGAGCTTGGCCGCCAGCTTAGCAATCGGGAAACCGGTGGCCTTGGATGCCAGCGCGGAGGAACGGGACACGCGCGGGTTCATCTCGATGACGATGATGCGGCCGTCTTCCGGGTTAACCGCGAACTGGATATTACAGCCGCCAGTATCGACGCCGACCTCGCGGATGATGGCAATACCCAAGTCACGCATCTTCTGGAACTCACGGTCAGTAAGCGTCAGCGCCGGGGCGACGGTGACGGAATCGCCGGTGTGCACGCCCAGGGCATCGACGTTTTCGATGGAGGCGACAACCACGACGTTGTCATCGCCATCGCGCATGAGCTCGAGCTCGTATTCCTTCCAGCCCAGGATGGATTCCTCAATGAGCACGTTGGCCTCAGGGGATGCAGCCAAGCCGCCGCCGGCGATGCGGTCCAAGTCCTCATTATTGAAGGCCAGACCGGAGCCCAAGCCACCCATGGTGAAGGAAGGACGGACAACGACGGGCAGGCCGAGCTTGTCGACGGTCTCGTGGACCTCATCCATGTTGTGGCACACAGCGGAGCGGGCGGACTCGCCGCCGATGGAGGCCACGATGTCCTTAAACTTCTGGCGGTCCTCGCCACGCTCGATGGCGTCAATATCTGCGCCGATGAGCTCGATGCCGTACTTGTCCAAAATGCCCTGGCGGTCAAGCTGAACTGCAGCGTTCAATGCGGTCTGGCCGCCCAGGGTAGCCAGCACGGCGTCGATGGGATTGCCCTCTTCGCGCTCCTTGACCAGAATCTTTTCGATGTATTCCGGCTCGATGGGCTCGACGTAGGTGTGATCCGCAAACTCAGGGTCGGTCATGATGGTGGCCGGGTTGGAGTTGACCAGCGTTACGCGCAGGCCCTCCTCCTTGAGCACGCGGCAGGCCTGGGTGCCGGAGTAGTCGAACTCGCAGGCCTGGCCGATGACGATCGGGCCGGAGCCGATGACCAGGACGTGGTTGATGTCGTTGCGCTTTGGCATAGTTATTCTTCCTTTTCCTGGTTGTCTACTTATTTGGGGTGTGGTTAGCCATCAGTTCTTCAAACTGATCAAATAGCGGGTTGGCATCGTGCGGGCCCGCAGCGGATTCCGGGTGGTACTGCACGGAGTAGGCCATGCCGTTGCGCAATGCCACGCCCTCAACGGTGTCGTCGTTGAGGCAGATGTGGGTGACCTGCGCGGGGCCGAAATCGGTGGCGAACTCGGCGTCATTGCTGTTGAGGTCATAGCCTTCCGGTGCCTTCAGCGCGAAGCCGTGGTTCTGGGAGGTGATATCAATCTTGCCGGTCACGTTATTGCGCACCGGCACGTTGATGCCACGGTGGCCAAACTTCATCTTGTAGGTGTCCAGGCCCAGCGCGCGGCCCAGGAGCTGGTTGCCAAAGCAGATGCCGAAGAACGGGATCTTGGCTTCGAGCACCTGCTTGATGATGCCCACCATTTCATCGGCGGTAGCCGGGTCGCCCGGGCCGTTGGAGACGAAGACGCCATCCGGATTATAAGACTTCACCTTGTCAAAGGAGGTATTCGCGGGCACGACGACGGTTTCGATGCCGCGCTGAGAAAAGTGGCGCGGGGTTGCGGTCTTCACACCCATATCGAAGGCAACGACGGTGTACTTCTTCTCCCCTACGGCCTCGACCGTGTACGGCTCGTCGGTAGATACCTCTGCGGCTAGGTCGGCGCCTTCCATGGAGTCCTGGGACTTAACTTCCTTGAGCAACTCCTCGACCGGGCGCTTTGCATCTTCGCCGGAGAACAGGCCGGCGGCAATGGAGCCGTAGTTGCGCAGGTGGCGTACCAAGGTGCGGGTATCGATGCCGCGGATGCCAATGACACCCTGCTTTTCCATCTCTTCGCTCAGGCTGCGCTCTGCACGCCAGTTGGATACGCGCTGCGCGAGGTCGCGGATGACGAGGCCCGCAACCCAGATGTGGTTGCCGTGGGACTCATTGTCCTCGTCGTTCCAACCGGTATTGCCAATGTGCGGCGCTGCGGAAACCACAATCTGGCGGTGGTAAGACGGGTCCGTCATGGTCTCCTGGTAGCCGGTCATCGCCGTGGTGAATACGGCCTCGCCCAAGGTGGTGCCGGTGGCGCCAAAGCCATAACCGCGGAAGGTGCGCCCGTCCGCGAGAACGAGGATTGCTGGGGTTCTATCAGTCACGTCGTGGCCTTTCTCTGCCATATAGGTGGTCTCAGTGTGCAAGGTTAGTCTTCTTCGGAGGCTGCCAAGTCAAAAGTGACGGCACCTCGCAAAATGGTGTGGGTAACGCGGGCGCCGAATTCTTCGCCAGCGTATGGGTTGTTTTCGGACTTGGAGGCCAGCTTGGCGGAATCAGAAACCCAGTGGTGGTCCGGGTCCACAATGGTCAAGTTAGCTGGCTCGCCCTCTGCGATGGGGCGGCCATGGCCTGGCAGGCGGGTGATTTCTGCGGGGCGCTCGGACATCACGCGGGCAACAAAGCGCCAATCGGCCAAGCCGGTCTCGACGAAGATCTTGGCGATGACGGCCAAGGAAGATTCCAGTCCCAACATGCCAGGGCGGGCATTTTCAAATTCCACGCACTTGTCTTCGGAGCCGTGCGGGGCGTGGTCGGTGGCAACACAGTCGATGGTGCCGTTGAGCAGCGCCTCGCGCAGTGCCTCGGTATCGCGCTGTTCGCGCAGCGGCGGGTTGACGCGGAAGAGGCCATCGTAGGTGCGCAGCTTGTCATCGGTCATCAATAGGTGGTGCGGGGTTACCTCGGCGGTGAGAGGAATATCCTGCTCCTTTGCCCACTTCAGCAGCTCCACGGTGCCCTGGGTCGAGGCGTGGCAGATGTGCACGCGGTTGCCGTAGTCGCGCGCCAAGAGGGCGTCGCGAGCCACGATGGATTCCTCTGCCACGCGCGGCCAGCCGCGCAGGCCGAGCTTGGCCGCGGTCTCGCCTTCATGGGCGGAAGCACCGCCGGTCATACGGTCATCCTCGGCGTGCTGAGCCAGCAGCACGTCCATGCCCTTGGCGTATTCCAAGGCGCGACGCATGAGCTGCGGATCCTGGACGCACTTGCCGTCATCGGAGAACATGCGCACCTTGGCGTCCGAGCGGGCCATCATGCCGAACTCAGTAAGGGTCTTGCCTTCCAGGCCCTTGGTAATGGAGCCCACCGGGTGGACGTCGCACAGCGCCAGTGCTTGGGACTTGGCCCATACGGACTCAGCGATGATCGGCTGGTCGGTCACCGGGTTGGTATTAGCCATGGTGAACACGGCGGTGAAACCGCCCTTGGCGGCAGCCTTGGAGCCGGTCTCGATAGTCTCGGTATCCTCGCGGCCGGGCTCGCGCAGGTGCACGTGCATATCCACTAGGCCTGGCAAGAGCACGTTGCCCTGGCCGTCGATAACCTGTGCATCCTCGGCTTCTGCTGTGGCGCCGATGGCAGCGATGATGCCGTCCTTGACCACGACATCGGTGGGCTCGCCTTCGCCGTACAGGCGCACATTCTTAATCACCAGTGGGGATTCCGCCGGCGCGGAAAGGCGACCGGTTTCTGGGTAAGTAGTCATTGTCTCTCCCTAAAGTTGAGTGTGGGTCGCGGTTTTAAATGCCGGCGTTTTCGCCATTGGTCAGCAGGGTAAACAGCACCGCCATGCGGGCGTGTACACCGTTGTGCACCTGCTGCAGGACCGCAGTTTTGTCCAAATCTGCGACGCCGTAGTTAATCTCCATGCCGCGCAGCATCGGGCCTGGGTGCATGACGATGGCGTCCTTCTGCATGGCCGCCGCGCGATCCTTGGACAGGCCAAAGAGGTTGGCATATTCGCGATGGGAGGGGAAGAATCCGCCGTTCATGCGCTCCTGCTGCACGCGCAGCATCATGATGACATCAGCGTCTGCGATTTCCGCATCAAAGTCATAGGACACGCGCACCGGCCAGTTCTCAACCCCAAAGGGCATGAGGGTGGCTGGGCCCACGAGGGTTACCTCAGCACCAAGAGTGGTGAGCAGATCTACGTTGGAGCGCACGACGCGCGAGTGCAGGCAATCGCCCACAATCTTGACCTTCAGGCCGGCAAAGCCTTCGTCGCTGTGCAGTCCCAGGCGCTGGCGCATCGTGACGGCGTCGAGAAGCGCCTGCGTTGGGTGCTGATGCGCGCCGTCGCCCGCGTTGATCACCGAAGGTCCCTTGCCGTTAGGCGCAACCCACTGGGCCAGCTGCTGCGGCACCCCAGAGGAAGGGTGGCGCATGATGATCGCATCGGCGCCGATGGCGGCCAAGGTCAGGCCCGTATCCTTCAGGGACTCGCCCTTCTTTACCGAGGAGGAGGAGGCGGATAGGTTAATGACGTCCGCGGACATCCACTTGCCGGCCGTTTCAAAGGAAGAGCGGGTGCGGGTGGAGTTTTCATAAAAGAGGGTATAGATGGTCCGGCCCCGCAGGGTCGGCAGCTTCTTTACCTCACGGCCTTCGAGGGCCTCGCGGAAGCGATCTGCTTCATCCATTAGACCGATAATTTCGCTTCGGTCCAGCTCTGCCATATCGATGAGGTGCTTCATGGTTATGCCTCCCCCGTTTCGGAGCCGGTTCCGTTAGTAGTTGCGGCGGCTCGGGTCAATACGACCGCATCCCGGCCGTCAATCTCGCTGTTGTATACGCTGACGTCTTCTTCTCGCGCGGTGGGCAGATTCTTTCCCACATAATCGGCGCGGATAGGAACCTCGCGGTGGCCGCGATCTACCAAGACGGCCAGCTGAATAATGTCCGGACGGCCCACGTCACTCAACGCGTCCAAGGCGGCGCGGATAGTGCGGCCGGAATACAGCACATCGTCGACCAAAATAACGGTGGCGTTATCGATGCCACCGGTGGGGATGGTCGTGGGTTGTAGCGCGCGATGCGGCTTACCAAGCAGGTCATCGCGATAGAGGGTGATATCGAGGGAGCCCCACGGGACTGCGACCCCGGAAAATTCTTCAATCTTGTGCGCTAGGCGCTGTGCAAGTGGCACGCCACCAGAGGGAATGCCAAGCAGAATGACCCGCGGTGCGTCCGCGGAATCGAGCGCCGTTTTTTCAATGATCTGGTGCGCGATGCGTGCAACGGTACGCGAAACATCATCGGAGCTTAAAAGCTCTAGCTTGTTCGCGGTAGCGTCAGTTCCACTCATCGTGACCTCCTTCCCCGCCTCACGGTGCGGTCTTTAAAGGATGCCGGTTGATGGTCTCAAAAATGTCTATGCTCTTAGACACAAAATACTCTAGCACCTTCCCCACCATTTGGGTGAGGGCGAAAAGAAGGAGGCACTTCACACAGTGAGTTTTTCCGCCGAACACATAGTCCCCGCCCCTCGCGAGCAGGTCTGGCAATGGCATACCCGCCAAGGCGCTTTAACCCGCCTGAACGCGCCCTTTGCCTTCATGAAGCCCATCCAGCAGGCAGAGAGCCTGGGCGATGGCACCTCCATCCTGGGCCTTCCGGGCGGCCTGCGCTGGACCGCGCAGCATAAGCTTTCCCAGTACCGCGAGGGCTATGAGTTCACCGATGTGTGCGTAAACTCCCCCATTCGCAAATTCGCCGCATGGCAACACCATCACACCTTTGCGGATCACCCGGACGGCACGCTCGTTCGCGATGAAGTCACCACCCGCATCCCTTCGGCGGCGCTGGAATCGGTCTTTGCTTATCGGCAGCACCAGCTCATTGAGGATTTTTCCTTTCTCCAGCGGCTTGCCGACGCCTCCTTGAACACCCAACCACTAACCATCGCCATGACCGGCTCCCGCGGCAGCGTGGGTACAGCGCTTACCGCACAACTGCGCACCGCCGGACACACGGTGATCCAGCTCGTGCGCGGCACGGCTTCCAAGGGCCAGCGCACCTGGCGCCCGGAGCACCCCGATCCCGACCTCCTGCGCGGCGTCGACGTCCTCGTCCACCTGGCAGGCGAGCCCATCTTCGGCCGCTTTAATGACGAGCACAAGGCCGCCATCCGCGATTCCCGCGTTGGCCCCACCGAGCGCCTAGCCCGTCTTGCGGGCACCACGGATTCCGTCCGCACCATGGTTTGCGCCTCTGCCGTGGGCTACTACGGATCCGACCGCGGCGATGAGGTCCTCACCGAGGACTCCGCACCGGGCGAGGGCTTCTTGGCAGACGTCGTAGTCGACTGGGAGCGCGCCTGCGAACCCGCCCGCGCCGCGGGCACCCGCGTGGTCAATATTCGTACCGGCATCGCCATGTCTGGCGGTTCCGGCCTCCTGCCGCTGCTGCGCGCCCTCTTCTCCACCGGCCTGGGCGGCCCTTTCGGCGACGGTGAGTTCTGGTTCAGCTGGGTTGCCCTTGATGACCTGACGGATGCCTACTTCCGCGCCATCGTGGACGATTCGCTAGAAGGCCCGGTCAATGCGGCCTCGCCTAACCCGGTGCTCAACAAGGACTTCGTCAAAGCCCTTGGCGCCGAGTTGCACCGCCCAGCCCTGCTCCCCGTTCCGCCCTTCGGTCCCGCAATCTTGCTGGGCAAGGAAGGCGCCCAAGAACTGGCCTTGGCGCAACAACGCGTAAGCCCCACGGTTCTACAAAGCATCGGGCATACGTTTCGCTACCCCACGATCGATACTGCTCTCGCCCACGAACTTGGCGGCGAGCGCCTATGGAGTCCCAGTAACTAGATAAGAACTTAGGTAAACTGGCAAAGGTTGACCTTTATCCCCGATTAGTACATGGATTGAGACTACTTAAGTGTCTGAAGAACCAACCCTGTATCCCGATACGCCGGTAGAGCCCGTAACTCTCGAGCGCATCGGCGAGATCTTTGCATCTGAGAACCTGGAATACCGCCTCGAAGAGCAGCCAGTGAGCGAGGAAGAAACCGTGCAGATCCTGCGCACGGGTTTCTCCAACGTCGCCATCGCCATGCAGGTGCGCGATGATGTGCTCGTGGCGGATTCCGTGTGGCGCGGCAATGTGCCTTCTTCTGAGGGCCCTACCCTGTTGACGGTGCTCAACCAGTGGAACCAGCAGCACTTCGCGCCGACCCTGCGCTTCTTTGAGTCAGCCGAGAATACCCTCGCCGTCTCCGGCGTGCGCGAGATCAACATTGCCCACGGTTTGTCCCGCAATCAGATCGGCGCCTTCGTGATGTCCACGCTGGATTCTATGCTGCAGTCCTTCGCCTTCGTGGAAGAACACTACCCACAGCTCGTGACTTGGGAGGAGCACAACCATGACTAATGCCTCTACCGAAAACAATCTGCCGGAGATCACCCTTGACCGCGTTGTCGAGGCCATGCGCACCTTCGACATCGAATTGACCAAGATGGACAGCGATATTGAGGCAGCTACCGCCAACCTCAACGGCCTGCCCACCATGTTCGCGGTTCTCGATTCCGTGGTTATTGTCCGCTGCGATGTGCCTACCGACGCCGCCTACTCCAAGGCCGATGCCGGCCTCTTCCTCGCGGCTAACCAGATCAACTCCGTAGCCTTCGGCGCCCGCGCAGTTATCTCGGAGCACGATGACATGCTCGTGGTGCGCACCGAGCGCGATATCCCTGCCGCCGCCGGCATGACCGATGAGCAGCTGCAGGCTGCCCTGAAGTCCGCCGTGGATGGCGTCATCCGCGGCCAGGACGCCATGGTTTCTGCCGCCGAAGAGATGGCCAAGCTTGGCTCCGAGACCGCAGCCAACGCCGGATCTGGCGACGCTGCCGCAAGCGACGCCCCGCAGAGCTAAGCCGCCCTAGAATTCACTGCTCTCCCCTCTCCTTCTGCCTTAACAATGACGCAAGGGTGACGGGGAGAGTTCTTTTTGCTCTTGGCCATACTGGGCACACGGAGACGCGAGGATGAGCGTCGATTGGCACGGTCTTGGGCATGAAAATACCGCCCGCCACAGCTCTTCACCATCGAGCTGGGCGGGCGGTTTAAGTATGCGGGCCAGTCTAAACCTGACTATTCCGCAGTGGGGTCCTGCTGCGCAGAACCGTCTGCTGCAGCCGAGTCGTCGGCCGCGGCAGCGGAGTCCGAAGCGGTGGATGCGGAGGTATCCACGGCCGCATCATCCGCGTTGTCGGAGTCTACCGACTCCTCGTCGGTCGTATCCTCGCCGTCCGCGTCTGCATCGCTGCCCTGGTGTTCTGCGGACATCGGGTTTTCCGCAGAACGGGATTGTGCAACGTCATCCAACACAGCGTGAATGTATGGCGCCGCTTGATCGTTGGAATACTGGGAGGCAATCTCCACGCCTTCCACGACCGCAGTAGCGGTGGGAATATCCGGGTTGAACAGCAGCTCCCATACCGACAGGCGCAGGATCGCACGGTCAACGGCCGGAATGCGGTGCAGTTCCCAGTCCTCGGCAAGGAAGCGAGAGATGGTGTCATCGATGGCATCCAGCTCTTCGGCTACGCCCTTGACAATCACCTGCGTGTATTCGGCGACAGGTGCTACCGCGTTGCGATCCTCACGTGCCAAGGCGATGCGATCCTCCACGATGGCAACGGGGTCAACGTCCCTGTTTTCTGCTTCGTAAAGGATATCGGCGGCACGACGACGTGCGCGGTACCGCGCGGTGTGCCGCTTGTAGTTGATATCGCGCTTAGGGGTGTTATCAGACACAGTCAGATGCCCTAGTTGTTAACGCGGGAGAGGTACTCGCCGGTACGGGTATCAATCTTGAGTACGTTGCCGATCTCGATGAACAGCGGAACCTGGATCTCAGCGCCGGTTTCCAGGGTGGCAGGCTTGGTGCCGCCGGAAGAACGGTCACCCTGCAGGCCAGGCTCGGTGTGCTCGACCTTAAGGTCTACGGAGATAGGCAGTTCTGCAAAGAGTGCCTCATCCTCGTAGAAGGAAACCTGAACGCGCATGTTCTCCAGCAGGAAGCGAGCGGCATCGCCGAACTTCTCCGGCGGGAGCTCGTACTGCTCGAAGGTCTTTTCATCCATAACAACGTAGCTGGTGCCATCGTTGTACAGGTAGGTCATATCGCGGCGGTCCACGGTAGCGGTCTCTACCTTAACGCCAGCATTCCAGGTCTTGTCCACGGTCTTACCGGAGACAACATCCTTGAGCTTGGTACGCACGAAGGCTGGGCCCTTGCCCGGCTTCACGTGCTGGAACTCAACGATCTGCATCAGTTTGTTGTCGATCTTCAGAACGAGGCCGTTCTTGAAATCAGTAGTATCAGCCATTGCGGTTAAACTCCCGAAACTTGTGGACTAAAGGTTGAAAACAATGTTTAAGCCTACCGGACAACTGCCCCTTGGGGTATTACCGGTCCCCCATTTCTTCCCCACAGTTACCAGCGGAGTGACTTTTGGGGCCCGTCGCCTGCCCTAAACCATCAGACACGCGAGCAATCAAAGGTTTTTATCCAGCAATAACTCGCTGTACCATAAGGCTTTGCTTTATTGATTTTTCACATATCAACCAAGGATTTTTGCGATGCCTTTCAAGAAGCTTTACGCCGCGGCTACCGCTACTGGCGCAGCCGTAGCAGCACTCTCTGCTCCGCAGGCCATGGCAGCAGACGCCCAGACCGTGATGTTCGGCGATTCTGTCTTTGCCAACCCAACCTATGGCCAAATTGGCACTACCTCGAGCCTGTCTCCTTCGGCAGGCACCACGCTCTCGTCTGCCACCCACGGCATCGAAGACGCTCCCGGCGCGCCGTCCCCACAGGGCTGCCCGCAGGGTCAGAGTAATGTTGGCCGCGAATTGGGGCTCGTTTCTGGCCAGCACGTAGCCAACTACGCATGCTCTGCGGCGAAGGCCGCCGGCCACTCGCACCGCAAGGACTTCAATGAGCAGATCAACGGAGCCATTGCTAATAATGATCTCAATGGCCAAACGAAAAACGTTTTGATTCAATTCGGCGCTAATGACTTCCAGGAAATCGTGCGCCCATCGCTTTCTTCTTCCAACCCTTACTACGACGGCATGAAGAATTCGATCCAGCGGGTCCGGCACGCCGCCCCGAATGCCCGCATCACCGTTGTAGGCTATCCCGCCATTTCCGCCCGCAATGGCGCGGTATGCCCGCTGCGTACCTCCGCACCGGGTTCCTCTGAAGCCGGTTTCAACATGGACTACGCGGGCTTGGTTCGCACCGGTGAGGACCAGGTCAATAGCGCCATGTACAAGGCAGCACGCGCAAACGGCGTGCAGTATTACGACCTACGCGCCGACTCCATTGGTCACGGCATGTGCGCGCCGGACAGCACCCGCTGGATTTCCGGCAAGTGGGAGTACTCCGTACCGCACAACCTCTTCAATCACCTCACGCACCTGGGCAACCGTAATGTCGCCCAGCTGCTTAACTCTAAGGTTCTGGCCCACTAGGCGGGCAGTTCAGTAAACTCCTTCGTCGCGGCGGTGATGATCTTCGGGGCGCCATCGGTAATGATGAGGGTATCTTCGATGCGCACGCCGCCCTTGCCTGGCACATAGATGCCCGGCTCGATGGTCAGGGTCATGCCGGCGGCGAGTTCGCCCTTACCGGTCTGTGCCGCGGATGGAGCCTCATGGACGTCTAGGCCCACGCCGTGGCCCGTCGAGTGCACAAAGTAGTCGCCATAGCCGGCGGCGGAGATGACATCGCGGCAGGCGGCGTCGACGTCGGCAAGCTTAGCGCCCGGCACCGACGCTGCCACGCCTGCCTTTTGGGCGCGGAGCACCACATCATAGATTTCCTTGGCAAAGTCATTCGCCGTGCCCACGACGTAGGTTCGGGTGCAATCGGAGTTGAATCCACGCAGGTGAGCACCAAAATCGATGGTCACTAGGTCACCGTCCTCGATGACCCGGTCATCAGCGCCATGGTGCGGCATCGCCGAGTTCGGACCAGAAGCCACGATGGTATCGAAGCTCACTCGCTCCGAGCCAAGCATGCGCATCCGATATTCCAAATCGGCAGCCACCTGGCGCTCGGTGCGGCCGGCACGCAACTCACCGGCAGCGAGCAGATCCTCCAGCGCCTGATTAGCCAGCGCAGCAATCTCTTCCAGCTTCTCTAGCTCGAGCGAATCCTTGACCAAGCGAATCTTTTCAATGACCCCGGCAATGGGAACCAAGGTAACCGACTCCGGGGCAGAGTCTTCCAGTTCCTTCAACTCAGAGACCGAGAGGTAGTCGGCTTCAAAACCGACTCGAACCGGCCCCTCGACATCGGCAAATTGCTGCAGCAGCACCTTTCCTACCGCGCGGCCCTGGATAGCCCCCAGATCGGGAACCTCGCGGGCGATCTGCGTGGTGTACCGGCCGTCGGTAGCAACCTGCGCGGTAAGGTCCTTGCGCAAAAGTAGCCCGCCATTCGAGCCGGAGAATCCCGACAGATAGCGCACGTGCGTGAGGTGGGTGACCAGAACGGCATCGATGCGCTGGCCGGCTAGTTCCGCGGCAAGCTTGCGGCGTCGGTCACTAAAACGGGTATCTGCCAAAGCCATGATTTCATCCTTCTGGGTCGACTGCGGTGTAGAAAGTATCCACCCAGTATATCGACCCTGCCCCCGCAGTTGGGCGGATTTCTTTCTAGCCGGCTGCCGCTCAGCCCGTTCGTGGGGTGCCTATTGGCAGAGGTAGTCCACTGCCGCCACGTAGCCGAAGACCCCCAACCCGGCGATGACGCCGCGGGCGATTGGGCTGAGATAGGAATGATGCCGGAAGGGCTCGCGCGCATGCACATTAGAAATATGCACCTCTACGAATCCGGCGCCATCGGCTACCTCTGCCAGGGCATCCCGCAGGGCCACTGAGGTATGGGTAAAACCGCCGGGGTTGATAATCACTGGGTGGCCCGCATCCGCGGCGGCATGCACCTTCTCAATGAGCTCGCCCTCATGGTTGGACTGGAAGCACTCTACTTCTGCACCGTGCACGGCAGCGCGCGAGGAGATCATCTCTTCTACATCTGCCAAGGTGGTCGAGCCGTAGACATCCGGCTGGCGTTTTCCCAAGCGGTTCAAGTTCGGGCCGTTGAGGACAATAATCTTCATTTCTACTCCGAAATCGCGGCGTAGGCCGCCTCTAGCTCATCCGTGCTGGGGCCTTCGAGGCGGGCGGTCTCGCCCACCCCGGTCAAGGCGACAAACCGAATCTTTCCGTCGCGGTTCTTCTTATCGTGGGTCATCGCCTCATACAGGTCCGCGAACTGGCCCGGCCTATACGTGGTTGGCAGCCCAATGCTGTCAAGGATTCGGCGGTGCTTTTCCACCAGTTCTGCGTCAATGAGGCCGCGCGCATGCGCCAGGTGGGCGATAAACATCATGCCCACTGCCACCGCGTTGCCATGGCGCCACTGATACTGTTCATGGCGCTCCACCGCATGGCCAAAGGTATGGCCGTAATTGAGCGTTTCGCGCAGGCCCGATTCTTTAAGGTCCTCGCCCACCACCGCGGCCTTTACCGCGATGGAGCGCTCAATCAATTCTGGAAGATAGCCCTGCGGGTCCACGCATGCGGCGGGGTCACTGTCATAGCGTTCAAGGATTACCGGGTCATGAATGAATCCGGTTTTGATGATTTCTGCCGAGCCAGCAATGATCTCCGCCGCGGGCAGGGTATCGAAGTGCTCGAGGTCCACAAACACAGAATCTGGCTCGTGGAAGGCGCCAACGAGGTTCTTGCCGGCTGCGGTATTGATACCGGTTTTGCCGCCGACGGCCGCATCAACCATGGCCAATAGCGTGGTAGGCGCCTGAATGACCTTGATGCCGCGCATCCACCCAGCCGCAGCGAACCCAGCCAAATCGGTGGTGGCGCCGCCGCCGAGGCCGATGATGACGTCACGGCGGTTAAAGCCCTTCTCCCCCAGCTGATCCCATACGCTACCGATGACGCTGAGCTGCTTGGCGGCCTCGGCATCGGGGACGTCGATAAGCGTAGGCTCCACCCCCTCAGCGGCGACGAGTTCCGCTAGGCGCTCGGCCGCGGCACGCAGCGGCGGCTGGCAGATAATGCCCGCCTGGCCTGCACCAATCTCCGCACAGCGCTGCGCGATGTCCCGGTTGAGATCGGTGCCAATGCGAACTTCATAGGGCTGTGGTCCATTAACGGCAATGCTGGGCATGGTGGTCCTTTCCGTTCGCCGCCGAGCCAATGGGGCGAGCAACTAGTGTTAGCGCGGCGGGGAATCTACAGGGTATCGAGGAAGCCGAGGATATCGCCCACTACCTGCTGTGGGGTCCGGGCATCGGTGCGTACCCGGTAATCGGCCACCTCTTGGTAATAGGGGCGGCGCGCCTCCACGAGGTTGCGGTAGTGCTCAAGGGGATCTGCGGCTGCGAGAACCGGCCGATTGCTATCCCCGGACGTCCGCCGTGCGCCTTCTTCGGGCGAGATATCCAAAAAGATGACGGTATGGCGCTCCAACAGCTCACGGGTGGCGTCCGTCAGCACTGCCCCGCCGCCGAGGCTGACTACTCCACCGGTGCGCAGTGCCGCAGCAACGTGCTCGGCTTCGAGCGCGCGAAAGTCTGGTTCACCAAGCTCGCTAAAGACTTCTCCGCACGGCTTATCCTTAGCCTGTTCGATAAGGTGGTCCGAATCCACCAGTTCGCAGCTCAAGGCGTGGGAAAGGCGGCGGCCGATGGTGGATTTACCCGCACCTGGCGGGCCAACCAAAACAACGCGTGGACGGGGCAGGCCCGTAACGGCGGTTGGGGTGGTCATAACTTACTCCTGGTCAAAAGCAAGGCGGTCCGAAACGTATTTATCATACGCGGCGATGGCCGCAGAGGTTTCTTCGAGGCTATCGCCACCGAATTTTTCTAGCACGGCGCGTGCAAGGACGAGGGCAACCATGGCTTCTGCAACGACGCCCGCCGCCGGAACCGCGCACACATCGGAGCGCTGGTGAATGGCAGTAGCTGCAGCGCCGGACTCCATATCGATGGTGCGCAAGGCACGCGGCACGGTAGAAATCGGCTTCATTGCCGCCCGCACGCGCAGCTGCTGCCCGTTGGTCATGCCGCCTTCGAGTCCGCCAGCACGGTTGCTCAGGCGGGATACGCCGTCTTCGGTTCGCACCATCTCATCGTGGGCAGCGGAACCGCGACGACGGGCCTCGGCAAAGCCATCGCCAATTTCCACGCCCTTGATAGCCTGAATGCCCATCAATGCGCTGGCCAATTGGGCGTCCAAGCGGTCATCGCCGGAAGTATGCGAGCCCAGGCCGATAGGCAGGCCATCGACCACAACTTCAACGATGCCGCCCAAGGTATCACCCTGCTTCTTTGCGGCCTCAATTTCCGCAATCATGGAGGCTTCAGCCGCCTTATCGCAGGCGCGGACCGGCGAGGCATCGATAGCCTCGATGTCCGCGAACGCTGGCGCAGGCCCCTCATAAGGCTCGGAAGCGCCAATGGAAATCACGTGGGAGAGAACCTCGACGCCGAGGGTCTCGCGCAGGAAATTGCGCGCAACGGTAGCTGCGGCCACTCGCGCCGCCGTCTCACGCGCAGAGGATCGCTCGAGGATGGGGCGTGCTTCCCTGTGGCGGTACTTCACCATTCCGGCAAAGTCCGCGTGCCCTGGGCGCGGCCTCGTCAAGGCGGCACCGCGGCCGGAGTTCATCGCTTTAATAGTGTCTTCATCGTCCATATCCAGCGGATCGGCCGACATGATGGTGGTCCATTTCGGCCACTCCGTATTGCCAATCATGATGGCGATGGGACTACCCAAGGTCCGCCCGTGGCGGACTCCGCCCAGCACGGTCACCTCATCAGCCTCAAACTTCATACGGGCACCGCGGCCATAACCGAGGCGGCGCCGGGAAAGCTGATGGGAAATATCGGCGCGGGTAATAGGAACCCCAGCGGGCATGTGCTCCAGCATCGAAATAAGAGCTTGGCCGTGGGATTCACCTGCAGTAGTCCAACGAAGCATGCGGGTATTATCGCACGGCCTGGCCAATCCAGTACCAACTTGGCCCCGCAATATATTCTTCCACCCCCTCAAAGAGGGTGCGCACATGCGATAACGACCGCTGCCGCTAGCAACATTGCAGGACCATGCGGGCTCTCCTTCTGCCCACTGCACACCGACCACATAAGAGTCAGGAGGGACGCGCTGCCGCTTGCCGCTACCACGCCCATAAACCCGGCCACATGCCCCACCAGCATTCCCAGGGGCCAGGCGAGTTTTATGTCGCCTCCGCCCACGCCTGCACGGGCCAGCCCCAGCACGAGGTACATCCCTGGCCACCACAGCCCACTCCAATTGGCAAGGGCAAGCGAGAGCACCGCAGCTGGAAGCGTCAGCCAGTCTGGCAATCGGCGCTGCCGAATATCCCACCAAGACAAGGCTGCTGCCCACAAACCATAAATAATTCCCCCGACTATTAACACGGGGATCACCCTAAGGCACGCTGTGAAGAAGCGCTGGGCGCCAATGTCTACATGGCGAAATCTGCAGCTTTTACGGCACGGGGGTTGCAGGCCGCGCTTGCCGACGCCCCTCCTACTTAGTCGTCTGCGACCGCTTCTGCAGCTCCTGGTTCAATGCCTTCAGCATGTCTTCCCGCGGGGCGGCCACCCCGGTAAATTGCTCGAACTGGCTAAATGCTTGGTGCGCGAGCATGACATGCCCGCCCACGGTCTTGTAGCCATTGGCCGCCGCGCACGAGGTCAGCGGTGTGGGCCAGGGATCATAGATGACGTCCAGCACCGGTGCGTGGGCGAGGTCAAAGACATAGTCTTCCACCGCCGCGGCTGGAACGGTGGACACAATGACATCGGCAGCGCGAGCCAGCGCGGATAAGTCCCCGTCGAAACTGACAAAGGAAAGTTCCAGCCCTAATTTCTGGGCGAGCGGCAACAGTTCGGCGCTGCGGTCGGAACGGTTGAGGACCGTAACCTTTTTCACCCCGCGCTCGGACAGCGCCCACAACGCTGGACGGGCGGTGCCGCCAGCACCAATGAGCAGCGCATGGGCTGCTGGGCCATCCCCCAGAAGTTCGCCGAGCGCACCGCGTACGCCCTCGGTATCGGTATTGTCCGCATACCACCCATCAGCCCTGCGCACCAAGGTGTTTGCTGAGCCTATCAGTTGGGCCCGGTCGCTTACGGTATCCGCAAAGCGGAGGGCGGCAAACTTGCCGGGCATGGTCACGGAGAAACCAGCAAACTCTGAGTCGCTTGCCGCCACCAATTCCGGCAGCCCCTCCGCCGAGGTTTCACAGCGGGTGTAGTCCCAACCGGCCAGCCCGGCGGCCTCGTAGCCAGCATTGTGAAGCACCGGAGACAAGGAGTGCTTGATGGGGCTACCAAGGACCGCCGCACGTGGCATGGTGTTTCTACCTCTTTGTGGTTGTCGCGACTCTACTCGGCGGGCTGCTCGGCAGCGGCGTCGCCGTTGCCGGAACCAGCGCCCTCGCCTTCGCGCTTGGAGTCAAGCACGCCGGAGCGGATGGCATCATCAACGCGGCCCAAGTGCTCATCGTAGGTGTCGGAGAAGACGGTAGTGCCCTCCTCGTCCACGGTGACGAAGAACTTCCAGTTGCCCTCAGCCGGTTCTTCCATGGCCTTGATTGCATCGTCCGAAGGAGAAGCAATCGGGGTATCTGGTAGGCCTTCCTTCGCGTAGGTATTCCATGGGGTCTTTTCGCCGCGGGCCTCGTCGGTGGTGGCCAGCTCAACGTCTTCCAAGCCGTAGTTCACGGTGGAGTCAAACTCCAGGCGCATTGGCTCGTCCAAGCGGTTGAGGATAACGCGGGCAACCTTATCGAACTCGCCCGCCGGAGCCTCGCGCTCCACCAAGGAAGCGGAGGTGAGCAGTTCATAAGGGCTCAAGCCGATAGCCTGGGCGCGTTCCTCGATATTGGTCTCGTTGTAGCGCTTGGTGGAGCGGGTGATGAGGTCCTTGAGGATATCCTTGGCCTCCATGTTGGGGTCGAGGACATACTGGCCTGGGGCAATAAGGCCCTCAATGCGCTTGGGATCATTGCCGCGCTTATTGATGGCGTCCAAGGCCCACTCCGGTGCGCCCAGCTCGGCAGGGTCGGTTTCCGCCGCAACCTTTTCCAAGTCCTCCTTCTTCAGGCAGTTGCCATCGTTGCAGCTGACCTCAGAAATCAGGGAGTAAATGCCGTAGCGGACGTCTCCGCCCACAACCTTGACGTCCTCCAAGGTGGCGCCACCTTGGACCTCGAGCATGTCCACGCGGTTATTCTCATCCAGCAGTGCCTCGACTGCCGCGTCCGCGCTCATTTCTTCCTGCAGACGATAGAAGCCCGGCTGGATTTGGCTCGCGCCGTGGTTCATCGACGCAGCAGAATCGAAAGCGTCCTGCGTCTTCACCACATTCTTTTCTACCAATGCAGGTCCGAGCTCGGACATGGACGAGCCTTCCGGCACCTCCACCAGCTGGGTGGTACCGTTGCCGGTTCCTTCATAATCGGCGGAGGTATTGCCGAGTCGGAATCCGATGTAGATAAGGGCGCCAAGGATGACGATGATCGACGCAATAACAACGGCAATGCCGCGCTGGCGGCGCTTGACGTATTTCGGCTCCATCGATCGGCCGAGGCGTTCTTGATTACGGCTCACGTGTTTTAGTCTCCTGAGTCTGAAGGCTGGTCTATTGCATCATGGGATCGTAGCGCGCTCGCGCGCCCATCCAACCAAGTCTGCAATATCTCCACCGCTGCTGCTTGGTCGATGACTTTACGGCCCTTCTTCTCGGACACGCCGGACGCGCGCAGCGCGGTGGTCGCTGCCACGGTAGTCAGACGCTCATCAGCCAAACGTACTGGTGGTGGAACTTTATCTATATTTGCATCTCGATTCAACCGACGGCGGATCCGAAACGCAATTTCTTTAGCGTGTTTTACGCTTTTGGAGCCATTTCCCTGCAAGTCCCGTGGCAGGCCAACGACAACTTCAACTGCATCATAGGAATCAATGAGCTCCAGGATGCGGTCAATATCGCCCTTATCGCGGTCTTTGAACCCGGTTTCTCGGCGCACGGTCTCCACTGGAGTGGCAAGCGTTGCTTCCCTATTGGACACTGCCACACCAATGCGCACCGTACCGACATCGAGCGCGAGCCGGCGGCCCTGCCCCGGGTCATCAACTCCGGGGCTATCTGGTTCCACTTTTGCCACGGTCGAACTCCTACAGGGACTCGAGCATGTCCTTGACAGCTTCAAAGCCGCGCTCAGCGCCGGCCGCAGTAGAGCCAGAGCCCTGGGCCATATCCGGCTTTCCGCCACCGCGGCCGTCGACGTACTGTCCAAACTCCTTGACGATGTCGCCGGACTTTACGCCGCGGCCAACAGCCTTGTCCGTGGCTGCCGCGATGAATGGGAACTTGCCCTTGTCTTCGGCGCCCAGGACGATGACGGCTTCTTCTTCGCGCAGGCGGTTGCGCAGGTCCGTTGCAACGGTGCGCAGGTCGCCACCGGTGGTGCCTTCTGGCAAGGTCAGCGCAATGACCTTGAAACCATTGATGTCCTTAGCTGCGCTGACGAACTCGGAAGCACGCGCAGCCAGCTGCTGCTTGCGCAGGGTTTCAATTTCCTTCTCCGCTGCCTTGAGTTTTTCAGACAGCTGCGCGATGCGCTCTGGCAGATCCTCGGTCTGCACCTTCAGCTCGCGGGAAACGCCCTCTACCAAGGCGGTTTCCTTGGAGTAGTAACGGAAGGCATCCAAACCGGAGTAGGCCTCGATACGGCGAGCACCAGAGCCAACGGAGGACTCACCCAGCACGGACACCGGTCCGATTTCAGCGGAGGAACCAACGTGGGTACCACCGCACAGCTCGATGGAGAACGGTCCGCCGATTTCTACTACGCGGACCTCCTTGCCGTAGTTCTCACCGAATAGTGCCATAGCGCCCATGGCCTTGGCCTCCTCCAGGGAGGTCTCAATGGTGTTCACGGCAAAGTTGGAGTCGATTGCCTGGTTGGTAATCAAAGCAATCTCTTCCAACTGTGCCTGGCTGAGCTGCTCGGTGTAGTTGAAGTCAAAGCGCAGGTAGCCCGGACGGTTCATGGAGCCGGCCTGGACGGCGGTGGGGCCAAGCACCTGGCGCAGTGCGGCGTGAATGAGGTGCGTAGCAGAGTGTGCCTGGGTAGCACCGTGGCGCCACTGCTCGTCGACGGCCGCCTCAACGGACATGCCCAAGTCAAGGCCGCCGGCAGTAACCGTCGCCTTGTGTACCCACAGCTTCTTACCGATCTTTTGAACGTCGTTGACCTCAAGGAGGGATTCGCCGGCCATGATGCGGCCGCGGTCTGCCATCTGGCCGCCAGCTTCGGCGTATAGCGGGGTGTGGTCCAAGATGACCTCAACCTGCTCGCCCTCGCGTACCTGGTCGACCTTCTCGCCGCCGCGGACGAGGCCGATCACGCGGGCGTCGGAAGTAAGCTCCTCAAAGCCAGTGAAGACGGTGGGGTTATTGTCCACCCAGTCGCGGTAGAGGGAAAGGTCAGTGTGGCCGTGCTTCTTGGCCTGATTATCGGCCTTGGCGCGGCGGCGCTGCTCGCCCATGGCGTCGTTAAAGCCATCCATGTCGACCTCAAGACCAGCCTCCTGGGCCATCTCCAAGGTCAAGTCGATAGGGAAACCGTAGGTATCGTGCAGCTCAAAGGCCTTCTCGCCTGGCAGGACCTTTGCGGTCTTCGCGCGGGAGGTGGACTTGAGCTCCTGGACGGCATCATCGAAGAGGCGGGTGCCGGACTCGAGGGTCTTCAGGAAGGCCTTTTCCTCATTCACGGCAACGCGCAGGATGCGCTCACGGTTGTCTGCAATCTCCGGGTAAGACGGGGTCATGGTGTCCATGACCGTATTCATGAAGCGCTCCATAGTCGCGCCCTTAGCGCCCAGCAGCTTGGCGGAACGGATAATGCGACGCAGCAGACGGCGCAGGATGTACCCGCGGCCCTCGTTGCCCGGGGTCACGCCATCCAGGATGAGCATCATGCCGGTACGGGAGTGGTCAGCTACCACGCGGAAGCGGATATTGTCCTCGTGGGAGGCCTTGTCACCATAGGTGGCACCGGTAAGCTCCTCGGCTACGTCAATGACTGGGCGCAGCAGGTCCGTTTCATAGACGTTGTCTACGTCCTGCAAAATGCAGGCCACGCGCTCGATGCCCAGGCCGGTATCGATGTTCTTCTTGGGCAACTCTCCAACGATCTCAAAGTTGCCCTTGCCAATGCCCTCACCGCGTTCATTTTGCATGAAGACCAAGTTCCAGATCTCCATGTAGCGGTTGTCATCGGCAATCGGGCCGCCGTCCTTGCCGTACTCAGGACCGCGGTCATAATAAATCTCGGAGCACGGGCCACAGGGTCCTGGGATACCCATGGACCAGTAGTTGTCCTCCATGCCGAGGCGCTGAATGCGCTCTTCTGGAACTCCGATCTTGTCGCGCCAAATTTCGGCGGCCTCATCATCATCGAGGTAGACCGTAACCCACAAGCGCTCTGGGTCTAGGCCAAAGCCGCCCTCCTCAACGGAGCCGGTAAGCAAGGTCCAGGCGTTGGTAATGGCGCCTTCCTTGAAGTACTGACCAAAGGAGAAGTTTCCGGCCATCTGGAAGAAGGTGTTGTGGCGGGTGGTAATGCCCACCTCATCAATGTCCAAGGTGCGCACGCACTTTTGGATGGAAGTGGCAAGGCCCTTGGCAAAGGGCGGGTTCTGCTGGCCTAGGAAGTAGGGCTTAAACGGAACCATGCCGGCATTAACGAAAAGCAGGTTAGGGTCATCCAGGATCAGCGAGGCGCTTGGTACTGCCTCGTGACCAGAATTGACGAAGTGCTGGGTAAACCGTTCCCGGATCTCATGAGTCTTCACGAGCAACAATCCTAACTGTCTGAGCTTTCATCTTCTATCAAGAAGTTTCTAACCCGCCCAACTCTACCCTTCGCTGCACAGCGATTTCCCATCGGTGGGGATCAGCGCGGCCGGCGAACGTTTTTGCCTGGACCACGCTTGCCACGAATAATGCTGCGCAAGCGGCCTATATAGTCATAAACTCGCTTCTCAGCCCCGTGATCGGTGGGTTCATAGTAAACCGAACCCTCCAGCTCATCGGGCAGGTACTGCTGCTCTACAACGCCGCGGGGATCATCGTGGGGGTAGACATAGCCCACGGCATTTCCCATCCGCTTGGCACCCTCGTAGTGCCCATCGCGCAGGTGCGGTGGCACGTGGCCCACCTTGCCGGCGGCTACATCGGCTTGGGCCTGCGTGATGGCAGAGATGACCGAGGGCGATTTTGGCGCGGTGGCCAGGTGAATGGTGGCCTGCGCCAGCGGAATTCGGGCTTCTGGCATGCCAATGAGCTGAGCGGCCTCGGCCGCCGCCACGGCCACCTGGAGCGCGGTGGGATCGGCCATGCCGATGTCCTCGGAGGCGTGCACGATGAGCCGCCGGGCGATAAAGCGCGGGTCCTCCCCGGCTTCTACCATGCGGGCGAGATAATGCAGCGCAGCGTCGACATCGGAGCCGCGAATGGACTTAATGAACGCGGAAACCACGTCGTAGTGTTGGTCGCCGTCGCGGTCGTAGCGCACCACCGCCTTATTGACGTTGTCCGTGACCGTTTGTGGGGTAATCTCCCCGCCATCGTCAACCGCCTCTGCCGCGGCCTCGAGATAGGTCAGCGTGCGCCGCGCATCGCCGCCGGCGAGGAGTACCAACTGGTCCAAGGCTTCATCGGTAATCCGAATCTTGCGCTCGCCTAGGCCACGGTCGCTTTCTAGCGCGCGCTTGGCGACGCCCCTCAAGTCATCGTCGCTGAGCGAATGCAGCTGCAACAGCAGCGAACGAGACAAAAGCGGCGCGACGACGGAGAAGGAAGGGTTTTCCGTCGTTGCCGCGACGAGCAGTACCGTGCGGTTTTCCACGGCTGCGAGGAGTGCGTCCTGCTGGGTTTTGGAAAATCGGTGTACCTCATCAATGAACAGCACCGTGCGCCGGCCATGAATGAGCTCTTGCCGGGCGTGGGTGATGACCTCGCGGACCTGCTTGACGCCCGAATCAAGCGCGGAAAGGCCCACGAAGTTCTGCCCCATTTGGCTGGCGATGAGCGAGGCAATGGTGGTCTTGCCGGTGCCCGGCGGCCCGTACAAGATGACGGAGGCCTCTCCTGATCCTTCCACGAGGCGGCGCAATGGCTTGCCGGGCGCCAGCAGATGGTCTTGTCCGACCACTTCATCGAGGTTTTGGGGACGCATGCGCGCCGCCAGTGGGGACCCAGCGTGGGTGGCAAAAAGGTTCTTCCCCGGCAGCGGCGACGCGCTGCGGTCCGGAGTGGGCCCGCCAAATAATGAGTCTTGAGACACTGGAAAGCTACCTCCTAAAAGCGTGCGGGCACATCGTGATTGTCTATTCGTCATCCAAGCGGCGCGCAATGGCGCTGCCAAATTCCGCGATGGGCGCGCAGGCGGGGCCATCGCAGCGCGCGGCATACCGGGATAGCGCCTCAAAGGTTTCATAGAGGTCGCGGCGCACGAGCAATTCATCTTCCGTGAACGGACCGTGGTCAGCAGGGCGCAAGATGGAGCGCTGCGGATCGTGGACGACCTCGGCTTCTCCCCTGGCAAGCGCAACCAGACCTTCAATGCCGCCGGCGTGCATCGTGGTCACGCTCGATAGCGCCCAACCGATGAGCGACGCCACGATCAGGCCGTGGATTTCGTCCGCATTGGAAAATAGCGGCCACACCTCAGATACGGCACGAGACCAAGCAGAGATGAAGATATCTGCCTCTTCGTCCGTAATCGGCTTGGAGAAGAGGAACTGTGGGAATCCGGCGATAACGCAGGCTACGTCGAAGCCAACATTGCGGAACCCTGCCCATTCATAGTCCAAGAAGTGCAGGCGCTGGGACACAATGATGTTATCCGGTGAAAGGTCGAAGGGAGTAAAGGCTCGGTCCTTGCCGGATGCCAGGGAGCGTGCGGCTTGACCCGCAAGATCCCGGAAGCTGGCCGGTGCCTCCAGCCCGGCTTTATCCAGCAAGTCGAGCCCGATGCCAATGGAGCGCTCCAGCGCCTCATCGCGCACGGACTGGTGCGGGGCCAAGTCCGGATTCTTGCGCAGCATCCTATTGAGCAGGGTTTCATAATCTTGCTCGTGGCCCGCGGTTCCAGCGTGCATGTGCCCCAACGCACTGCCCAGTGAGCGCAGCACCCGCACGCGATCATCATCGGTGGACTGTACAAGGACGTCGGCAAGCGTTTCGCCCTCACCCAAGTCCGTCAACACGATAATGCGCTGCTCCAGATCGTGGGCAAGAAGTACGGGTCCGGGGCGCACGTCCTCAGATAACGCGGTGGTGAACTGATAAGCCACCACCTCGCGCAGCATCGCGGCATCGTCGACGCCATAGCCGGTGACCGGGTTGTACTTAATGACTACCGAGCGGTGCGGCAGGAAGGCTCCGGGGGCAATCCTGGCGCGCAGGACCATTGCATTGCCGGAACCGTCCAAGCGCTCCACGCTCGACATCTCCGGGGTCCCACCAAAACGGCGCGACAGCATCTCCGAGGCGGCCTTGATGACGTCCTCGGGTGATAGCACAGCTTCGTTATCAACCATAGTTCTATCCAGTATGCCCCCTCACACCAAAGCGGGGTCACAAGTTCGCCCGCAGCGAAATTGCCGCGGACTACGATGTGCCCCGCACGGTGCGCCTGAAAGGCTGAGGTTTAAGCCTTCTGCTTACTTCTCCTCAGCGGTTTCACCCGCAGTGGAACCAGACTTTTCCTGTTCCTTCTTCTTTTCCGGCTTGTAGTCTACGCCGGTCTCCTTACGCTGTGCGGCAGGGATTGCCGCAGGGGCGTCGGTAAGCGGATCCACTCCGCCGCCGGACTTCGGGAACGCAATGACGTCGCGGATGGAGTCGAAGCCGCCCAACAGGGAGACGATGCGGTCCCAGCCGAAGGCGATGCCGCCGTGTGGTGGGGCGCCATACTGGAAAGCATCGAGCAGGAAGCCGAACTTCTCCTGAGCCTCCTCGTCACCAATTCCCATGACGTCGAAGACGCGCTTCTGCACGTCCTGCTGGTGGATACGGATGGAGCCGCCGCCGATCTCATTGCCGTTGCAGACAATGTCATAGGCGTACGCCAGCGCCTCGCCCGGGTTCTGGTCAAAGTTGTCCAGGTACTCCGGCTTCGGAGAGGTAAAGGCGTGGTGAACCGCGGTCCACTTGGAGTGGCCCAAGGCGACGTCACCAGAAGCGGTCGCATCAGCGGAAGGCTCAAAGAGCGGAGCGTCTACAACCCAGGTAAAGGCCCAGTCGCCTTCCTTGATAAGGTCCAGCTTCTTGGCAATCTCGCCACGGGCAGCGCCCAGGAGGGCGCGGGAAGACTTGGTGTCACCGGCGGCAAAGAAGATGGCGTCGCCCGGCTTAGCGCCGACGTGCTCTGCAATGCCCTCGCGCTCGGCGTCGGTAATGTTCTTAGCTACCGGACCGCCCAAGGTGCCGTCCTCGCCCACGGTGATGTAGGCCAGACCCTTGGCGCCACGCTGCTTAGCCCAATCCTGCCAAGCATCAAACTGACGGCGTGGCTGGGAGGCGCCGCCCTCCATGACCACGGCGCCGACGTATTCGTTCTGGAAGACGCGGAAGGTGGTGTCCTTGAAGAACTCGGTGCACTCTACAATCTTGATGTCAAAGCGCAGGTCCGGCTTATCGGAACCGTAGTACTTCATCGCATCGGCGTAGGTCATGCGCGGGATCGGAGTCTTGATCTCGTAGCCGATGAGCTTCCACAGCTCGGTGACAATCTCTTCGGCCAAGGCGATGACATCGTCCTGGTCTACGAAGGACATCTCCACGTCCAGCTGGGTAAACTCTGGCTGGCGGTCAGCGCGGAAGTCCTCATCGCGGTAGCAACGCGCGATCTGGTAGTAGCGCTCCATGCCGGAGACCATGAGCAGCTGCTTGAAAAGCTGTGGGGACTGCGGCAGTGCATACCAGGTGCCTGGCTTCAAGCGTGCTGGAACCAGGAAGTCGCGTGCACCCTCCGGGGTGGAACGGGTCAGGGTTGGAGTCTCGATCTCAGCAAAGTCATGCGAATCCAGCACCTTGCGGGCCGCGCGGTTGGCTGCAGAACGCAGGCGCAGTGCCTGTGCCTGGCGCTCGCGGCGCAGGTCCAGGTAGCGGTACTTCAGGCGAGTCTCCTCGCCTACCTCACCCGAGGTGGAAGGATCATCAATTTGGAACGGCAGCGCTGCGGACTTATTCAAAACCTCAAGATCCGCGACGTTGACCTCAATCTCACCGGACGGCAGGTTGGGGTTTTCCGAGCCTTCTGGGCGAGGCTCCACGGTACCGGTGACCTTGACGCAGTATTCGGAACGCAGGTCGTGGGCGCGCTCCGCCACGTCAGATTCACGGAAGACAACCTGGGCGATGCCGGAGCGATCGCGCAGGTCAATGAAGATCACACCACCGTGATCGCGGCGGCGGGAAACCCAACCGGTTAGGGTGACGGTCTCTCCTGCGAGTTCTTTGCGGAGCTCACCTGCTAAGTGGGTACGCAGCACTGTTGTTCAATCCCTTCTGAAAATTGTGTCACTTGCGGGTCCCGCCACGCGTAAACAGCGCGCGCCAAACCAAGCACAAGACTAGGAACGCGCACAATTCTACATCCCTACCGGTACGCGGAGCGCAGTTAGGTGGACGCAAGCTAACCCCGAAGGCCACAGAAGAACCCCCGTTTCCCTCCTTCGGCCTCTTTGCAACAATCTCCATCCAGTGTATGAGGGGACCATGTGGCACTATTTAGGCATGACTTTTAGATCAGGTGCCGATTTCGGCGGCAAAGAAGCGCGTTCGGGTGGTGGCGGCGGTGGTATCGCCATCGGCGGTGGCGTCGGCTCGATTGTTCTAGTAGGCCTTTTCCTCCTCTTGGGCGGCAATCCCTCAGACTTGGGCTCAATTCTGGGCAGCGAGCAGACCCAATCCGACGGCGCTGCACAGGGCGAAAGCCCCGAATGCGAAACTGCAGAAGATGGCAATACCAAGGATGAATGCCTCGTAGAGTTTACCGGTCGCAGCGTGGATAACGTCTGGTCCAAGGTCTTGCCGGAACAGGCAGATATCCAATACACCGAGCCGGAGCGCGTGGTCTTCCACGGCGGCGTTAATACCGGTTGTGGCGCGGCGTCTTCTTCTACTGGCCCCTTCTACTGCCCGCGCGATGAGTCCGCCTATTTCGACACTGCGTTCTTTGATTCCTTGCGCAACTTCGGCGCGGAAAATGCCCCTTTGGCCCGCATGTACATCGTGGCGCACGAGTTCGGCCACCACATTCAAAACCTTGAGGGTACCCTCGGCCTGTCGGACTATAACGACCCAGGCGCCGATTCCAACGCGGTGAAGATCGAGCTCCAGGCTGACTGCTACGCAGGCCTGTGGGCATCCTACGCTGACAAGGGCGATAACCCCTTGCTCGAGCCGATTACTAAGGAACAGGTCTCAGACGCTGTCGCGGCAGCCCAGGCGGTGGGCGATGACAATATCCAGCGCCGCTCCGGCGGCCAGGTCCAGCCTGATTCCTGGACGCACGGTTCCTCCGAACAGCGTGAGAAGGCATTCCTCGCCGGATATAACTCTGGCAAGATGTCCCAGTGCGACACCCTGGAGCGCGGCGCCTACCGCGGCTAAAACTCTCAACGTGGTCGTCACCTAAAGCGGCGGCCATTATGTTCGCAAATAGCCACATTGCTTTCACGAACTCCACATCTTGAGTTCACTTTCCCGACACCTAGGGCCTTTAGTCTGAGCGTGCATTCTCTACATAAGAATTTCCTTTGAGAATCCTCTTAACCACGCTGAGAAGCGCAGTCATCCCTCTCGTGCACGCTTTCCTGAAAGGTTCCTCCTGTGTCTACCCCTACCACCCACATGACGGACATTGAGGCCGTCAACGGCAAGGGCAACGACTGGATTTGGCACGCCATCTTTGGCGGCCTCACAGCCGTTACCCTCATCGGTTTTATGATCTGGGGCCACGACTACGTCGATGGCTCTAAGCCCATTCTCCTTGGCACTGCCATTCTCTTCGCTCTCTTCATGGCCTTCAATATTGGCGGCAATGACGTTGCCAACTCCTTCGGCACCTCCGTAGGTGCCGGGACGCTGTCCATGAAGCAGGCCCTCGTCGTCGCCGCCATCTTCGAGGTCTCCGGCGCCATCCTCGCCGGCGGCGAGGTTACCGATACCGTGCGTTCCGGCATCGTCGACCTTGACGCCATCGATGGGCTCGACCCCATGGAGTTCGTCTACATCATGATGTCGTCCCTTTTGGGTGCGGCCATCTGGCTCCTCGTTGCCACCCGTATGGGTTGGCCGGTGTCTACCACTCACTCCATCGTTGGCGGCATCGTCGGCGCCGCGCTCACCGTCGGCTTCGTCACCGGCAAGGGCGGCTTGGACATGGTGCAGTGGGGCGGAATTGGCACCATTGCCATCTCGTGGGTGCTCTCCCCTGTCCTCGGCGGTCTCGCCGCGTTCATCCTTTTCAAGTGGATTAAGACCTCAATCTTGGTCTACAACGAGGAAGCAGACAAGAAGCTGCGCGAAATCAAGACCCGTCGTGCGGAGCTGCGCCAAGAGCACAAGTCTCGCTTTGCTCGACTCAATGAAATTCAGCAAATCAGCTACACCAACGCCATGGCCCGCGACGCCGCCTTGGTGGCAGAAGAAGACTTTGATCCGGATCAGCTGGAATCTGAGTACTACCGCGATCTGTATAACCTCAACAAGGACATGGATGATGTCAAGGCTCATCGCGCTCTGGAGAGCTGGGTACCGGTACTAGCCGCCATCGGTGCCATCATCATTTCCGCCATGGTGATGTTCAAGGGTCTGAAGCACACCGGACTTGATTTCAGCGTCCTTCAAAACCTGTTGGTCATGGGCATGGTCGGCGCAGTGGTGTGGATGGCCGTCTTCATTTTTGCTCGCTCTCTGAAGAAGAAGTCGCTGGCAAAGTCCACCTTCCTTCTCTTCTCTTGGATGCAGGTATTTACCGCTTCCGCCTTCGCCTTCTCCCACGGTTCCAACGACATCGCCAATGCCATTGGCCCCTTCGCTGCGGTGATTGACGTCCTCAAGACCGACCAAGTCAGCGATGAGGCTGCCGTGCCGGTAGCCGTCATGATTGCCATGGGCGTTGCCCTGATTTCTGGCTTGTGGTTCATCGGCCGCTTCGTGATTCAGACCGTGGGCTCGGGCCTCACCCAAATGCACCCTTCCTCCGGCTTCGCTGCTGAGCTTGCCGCCGCCGCTGTGGTGATGGGTTCATCGATCTTGGGCCTTCCGGTTTCTTCCACCCACATCCTCATCGGCGCCGTGTTGGGCGTGGGCATTGTCAACAAGGCAGCCAACTGGAACCTGATGAAGCCTATCGCTTTGGCGTGGGTCATCACCCTGCCCGCCGCGGCAGTCATCGCCGCCATTACCGTGTCTGTGCTGCGCGTAGTCTTCTAGGGATAGCTCAGCGCCGCATATCCTCAGCACCCCATTTCATCCGCTAGCCACACCGGCCATTGTGCCGGGGCTAGCGGATTTTCCATTAGGCGGCTTGGACAAACGCCCTGCTTGGCGACGCCCCCTTCTCTACACTGGCCCATATGACCGCGCACCGAGCTACTGCATTCCTGGCCGCATTCAACGACATAGAACAACACTTGCGCTCGGCTCTCAACGCTGAGAACTCCGATTCCTTCTGGTGGATAGTAGACAAGCACGTGCTTTCCAGTAAGCAAGCCGAGGCACTCAAAGATTTTTCCAACCTACGCAATGCAATTGCCCACGGGCGCTACTACAAATCAGAGCCCATTGCAGAACCGCACGAGGCAGTGGTTAAGCAGATTTCGGCTCTCCGAGACATAGTGGTGTCCCCTCCCGACACACTCCAGGTTTTGCAGCCACAAAAGGTATTTACCTTGACGTCTGCCACATCAATCATGGAGGCATTTAGCGTCATAAAGGATAAGGACTTCTCCCAAATCCCGATCTACGATGAGGGCCGATTCACCGCTTTGCTAACCACCAACACTATTGCGCGATGGGTAGCCAGAGACCTCAGCGATAATCACGAGCTCGATGCCGCGGACATCGCGGACATAGTGGAATACAAAGAACCCAGTGATCGCGCTATCTTTCTTGCCCGCGCAGTAAGCGTGCAGGAGACGGTGGACGCTCTTTCAGAAACCGATAGTCAAGGGCACCGCCCTTGCGCAGCGGTCATCACAGAACACGGCAAAGTCAATGAGAGACCCCTGCGCCTAGTTGCACCGGCCGATCTACCGGCACTTTTTGATGCCCTAGAATGGGAATAATTCTCCCGCAGCCGGCTTCTCTTGCAGCCGGCGCTGCGTCTATCTTTACTCCTGTGCACCGCATAGAAAGGCAACCATGCAATTCGGTATCTTCACTATCGGGGATCTCACTACTGACCCCATCTCAGGAAAGACACCCAACGAAGCTGAGCGCATCCGCAATCTAACGGAGATTGCGTTGAAAGCCGAAGAGGTTGGCCTTGACGTCTTTGCCACCGGCGAACACCACAACCCACCTTTCGTGCCGTCCTCTCCGACAACGCACTTGGCCTATATCGCGGCGCAAACGAAACGCTTGCAGCTATCTACTGCCACCACGCTGATTACTACCAATGACCCAGTAAAGATCGCAGAGGACTATGCCTTTTTGCAGCACCTTGCTGAAGGCCGCGTAGACCTCATGCTCGGCCGCGGAAATACCGGCCCGGTCTATCCCTGGTTCGGCAAAGACATCCAGCAGGGTATTCCTTTGGCTATTGAGAACTATCACCTGCTGCGCAGGCTCTGGCGTGAGCCGGTTGTTAACTGGCAAGGAAAGTTCCGCGCGGGACTAGAAGGGTTTACCGCTACTCCGGCACCGCTGGATGGAATTCCGCCCTTTGTCTGGCACGGCTCCATTCGTTCGCCGCAAATCGCTGAACAAGCCGCGTACTACGGCGATGGCTTCTTCCACAACAATATCTTCTGGAATAAGGAGCACACCGCTCAGTTGGTGGACCTCTACCGCCGTCGCTTTGCAAGCTATGGCCATGGTCAAGCGGACCAAGCAATCGTCGGACTTGGCGGCCAAGTCTTCATTGGCGAAACCGAACAAGAAGCTAAAGACTTCTTCCGCCCCTACTTCGACAACGCCCCAGTCTATGGCCACGGGCCAAGCCTCGAGGATTTCACGGCGCAGACTCCATTGACCGTTGGCACCGTGGAACAGGTAATTGAAAAGACCCTCAGCTTCGCTGACTGGGCCGGTGACTACCAACGCCAGCTATTCCTCATCGATCACGCGGGACTGCCCCAAGAAGTAGTCCTCCAACAGATAGAAATCCTAGGCACGCAGGTTGTCCCCGAGCTGCGACGCCGCTTTGAGCAGCGCCGTCCGAGCCACGTGCCTTCTGACCCGCCGACGCACGCAAGCTTGCTCTCTGCGCCTCATCCTTCGCACCTTCAGGTCAGCCCAGGAAAGGAAAACTAGTTATGCGCTCCCTCCTCGTTGTCTCAGCTGGCCTTTCGCAGCCGTCTTCCTCTCGCAGGTTGGCGGACATGCTCGCAGAAGCCACCCGCGCCAAAATCTCCGCGCGCGGTGAAGGAGCCGAAATCGATGTCATTGAGGTCCGCGATCTCGCTTTCGAACTAGCTACCGCCATGACCGATCAGACTGCGCAAACGCCCCTTTTGTCTCGAGCCAAGCAGCAAGTTGCCGATGCCGATGGACTCATCGCCGTCACCCCTGTATTCCAAGGCAGCTATTCGGGCCTTTTCAAGATGTTCTTTGACACCTTGGAGCCCCATGCCCTCGACAACCTTCCCACCATCATCGCAGCGACGGCCGGTTCTTCGCGCCATGCCCTCATTTTGGACTACGCGCTCCGCCCGCTATTTAACCAATTGCACGCAAACATCGTGCCGACGGGTGTTTTTCAGGCCGCAGAAGACCTAGGCACTCCGGAGGGCGAGCGCATTGCCTCCAGAATTGAGCGCTCAGCCATCCAGCTGGCTGACCAGATCGTTACCCCGCGGGACCGGGTGCCAGGAATTGCCGGCGATCTCACTGGGTTGGGAGGCCGCTCCACCGTACGGCTAGCAAAGGAGAACTTCATCCCCCTCGACAAGCTCCTGAATGGGTACGGCAAATAAGCCACAACGCGAGCAGCGCTACGCATAGACAGCGATTGATAGAAGGTGTGACTTTCGCTACCCTGGTCACATAAAATCTGCCTCTACCCTTTGGGTCCAGCTTGACCCCAATAACGGCACAGCAAGCACCCTATAGCTATCCCTTCAGAAAGGTTCGGCACAGCTTAACTATGACAATTAGCGTCACGGACATCTTCTCCATCGGCATTGGCCCTTCCTCTTCGCACACCGTCGGGCCCATGCGCGCGGCTAAGCAATTCCTCGATTCCCTAGAGAAGCACCCAGCTAAGGTCTATACGGAGTTGCGCGGCTCGCTTTCCGCCACTGGCCGTGGCCACGCTTCCGATCGCGCCGTTATCCTTGGGCTCGCTGGCTGGGATCCGCTAAGCGTGCCTATCGACGCCGAACCTCACGCGGGCGGCTTTATCCCCAGCGAAGGAACTATTTCTGGTCCCCGGGGCACGGTGGACTATGAGATCGTCTTTGATAATGAACCGCTGCCCCAGCACCCGAATGGCATGATTTTTAGCGCCTGGGATGACAGCGGAAACCTGCTCGCAGAAAAGAAAGAGTACTTTTCTGTCGGCGGCGGCTTTATCCTCTCCCGCGCCGAGCTCGATGCGGAAGTCGCCGAGAGCCATGAGGTTCCCGCCGGCGTAGCCGCCGCCCAGGTAGATGACTCCGTTCCCTATGAGTTCACCACGGGCGAAGAACTGCTCAACCTCTGCGAGGCGCATGACAAAGCAATTTGGGAGCTCGTCCTTGCCAACGAGGAGGCCTTGCACCGCGATGAAGGCGGCGCGGAATACGTTCTGCGCCACCTTGATCTGGTCTGGGACATCATGCGTGAGTGTGTGACTGAGGGTATTTCCACCAAGGGCCTTCTTCCAGGTGGCCTGCGTGTGGCACGCCGTGCCCCGAAGATGTATGCCCAGTTGCTAGAAAACCAGGACGATACCAGCTGCGGTTTCTCCGCCATGGAGTGGGTTAACCTGTACGCCCTAGCGGTTAATGAGCAAAACGCTGCCGGTGGCCGCGTCATTACTGCACCTACCAACGGCGCATGCGGCATCATTCCAGCAGTACTGCATTATGCGCGCGATTTCCGCGCAGACTTCACCCGTTCGACTGCCCGTCGGTACCTATTGACTGCCGGTGCCATCGGCATGATTATCAAGGAAAACGCGTCTATCTCTGGTGCCGAGGTCGGGTGCCAAGGCGAGGTGGGTTCCGCCTCCGCTATGGCCGCCGCAGGCATGGCAGAGCTGCTGGGAGCAGCCCCGGCGCAGGTGGAAAACGCCGCGGAGATTGCTTTGGAGCATAATTTGGGCCTTACCTGCGACCCAGTGGGCGGATTGGTGCAGATTCCGTGCATCGAGCGCAATGCCATTGGCGCGGTAAAGTCCATCAACGCCGCGCGCATGGCCAAAATGGGCGAAGGCACTCACCACGTGACCTTGGATAATGCGGTACAAACCATGGCTGAAACCGGCCGGGATATGCTCTCCAAGTACAAGGAGACCTCCCTGGGCGGATTGGCCAAGACCATGGGCTTTAGCGTTTCGCAGGTGGAGTGCTAAAAAGAACTCCATGCGCGCAGATGCCCTTCACCGCCGCACCGCCATTATCGCTGCGGCATGCCAGCTCTTTCGTACCCACGGCGATGATGTCGCTTTGGAAAAGGTGGCTACGCAGGCTGGCGTAAGTGTGGCTACGGTCTATCGCAACTTCCCCAACCGTGCGAGCCTCATCCGCGCGTGCGCGGAATATATGGGTGATGCCTTTGCCAAGTTTCAACAGCGCCTCATCGCGGACTTTGAGAACTCTACCCATTCCGGGAAAGACTACGTCCGGACCTACGCCACTCATATCCTGACCATGGGACTGAACACCCTTATTCCAGCGTTCGTCCCGCAGGATTTGGACTCTCTGAGCCCTGAATTAACCGCCCAGCGCGACCTCCTAGAGCGCAACGGCCGACGGTTTATTGAGCTGGGCCAAGAGCAAGGCGAGATTGGCCCCGGCGTCACCCACCTCGAATTCATTGTGGGACTGTTGAGCCTGGCACGACCCCGCGAGGTTGATATCGAGACCTACCAGCCGGATATTCAGGAAAAGATCATTGACCTCTTTCTGGCGGGCATAAAAAGTGGGCACCGCGCCTAAGCGCGATGCCCACCGCCCAAAGAAATCTAGGCCTCGCCGTTCACTTCCCGAACCAGTACGGACACTAGGTCAGAAACCTTTACGTCGTGCTGCTCATGGGCAGCAAGGTCCTTGAGCGCAACCGTACCATTTTCTAGCTCTTGTTCACCCAAGACCAGCGCGAAGCGTGCGCCGGCGCGGTCGGCGCCCTTCATCGCACCCTTCAGGCCGCGGTCTCCAAAGGACATATCCGCAGAGATTCCAGCCTTGCGGAGGTCATTGATCAGGGTGGTCATGGTGCGCTTGGCGGCGGTACCCAGTGCAACGCCAAAGACGTCCACGCGGGACTCAACGCCATCGAGGGTGATGCCCTCAGCCTCCAGCGCCAGCAGGGCACGGTCGACACCCAGACCGTAGCCGATACCGGATAGGTCTTGACCGCCCAGCTGGGCCATCAGCCCGTCGTAGCGACCACCGCCACCAATGCCGGACTGCGCACCAAGTCCGTCATGGACGAACTCGAAGCAGGTCTTGGTGTAGTAATCCAAGCCGCGGACCATGCGCGGATTAATCTCGTAGGCTACGCCCATATCGTCTAGCATGCCGGTAACAGTTTCGAAGTGCTCGCGGCATTCGTCATTGAGGTGGTCGAGCATCAAGGGGGCGTCGGCAAGCTGCTCTTGGACCTCTGGGCGCTTGTCATCCAGCACGCGCAAAGGGTTGATCTCTGCACGGTGGCGGGTCTCTTCATCCAAGTCGAGCTTGAAGAGGAATTCCTGCAGCTTCTCGCGGTAAGCCGGACGGCAATTGCGATCGCCCAAGCTGGTGAGCTCGAGGCGGAATCCGCTAAGCCCCAGCGCGCGGAAGGAACGATCCGCCAAGGCGATGACCTCGGCGTCTAGCGCAGGGTCGTCCACGCCAATAGCCTCTACACCGACCTGCTGTAGCTGGCGGTAGCGGCCAGCCTGGGGGCGCTCATAGCGGAAGAAGGGTCCAAAATAGTTGAGCTTCACGGGAAGCTGTCCGCGGTCTAGGTTGTGCTCGATGACCGAGCGCATTACGCCAGCGGTACCCTCCGGGCGCAAAGTAACGGAACGGTCGCCGCGATCAGCAAAGGTGTACATCTCCTTAGACACCACGTCGGTGGACTCGCCCACGCCACGGGCGAAAAGCGCGGTGTCTTCGAAAATGGGCAGCTCAATGTGCTGGAAGCCGGAGAGATGTGCCTGCTCCACCATGGTCTGGCGCACCTGATAGAATGCGGCCGACTGCGGTGGGAAATAGTCTGGGACACCTTTGGGGGCGGACAGGGCTTGGAACTGCTTCTTTTTACTCACGGGTATTACAGTACCTCCCTCAATGTTGCGAAGAAGGGATTGGTCGCCCTCTCCTTACGCATCGTGGTGGTAGGCCCGTGGCCGGGCAGAATGTCGAGGTTATCGGGCAGACTCCACACTGGGCCAGCAAGCGACTTCTGCATGGCATTGGGGTCCGAGTGAGGTAAGTCGGTGCGTCCAATGGCCCCGGCGAAGAGCACGTCACCGGTGAGGGCAAAGTCCTCGGCGACGATCATGACGCAGCCCGGCGAGTGCCCAGGCGCGTGTTTGAGGGCAAAGGTATGACCGATAAGCTCCAGGGTTTCGCCATCTTGGAGCTCGCGGAGGTCGGAGATGGGGGTCATATGGGCGGCGTCGAAAAGCTCTTGAGCCTGGGGCGAGACTCCTTCACCGCTGTCGAGCATAAACCTGTCAGCAGGGTGGATATAGACAGGGATGTCGAGCTCTTCTGCCAAAGATCCGGCATCCCGAGTGTGGTCAATATGGCCGTGTGTGAGCACGATAGCCTCATAGTCCAAGTCATGCTCGATGACCTTTTCCATCGCATCCATGCCCGGGTCCACTATGAAAGCGCGGCGGCCTTCCGCAATCACATAGGTATTGGTCTGAAACGGACCGGCAGTAAAACCGTAGATTTCCATGCCCACTACCCTAGCTGCCCGAAACAAAAAAGAGCCGGTCTCCCCCATCTTCTGGATGAGTAGAGGCCGGCAGCGCCGAACGGCTTAACGCAAAATGTCCCAGACCTTGTCATAATCAAGCTGGTTGACCACGCCTGGAACCAATTGAGTGTGGATGACCTTGTGGTTTTCATCAGCCACCACCACGGAGCGGGCAAGCAGACCTTCCAGGACGGAATCGCGCACAGTCACGCCGAACTTCTCACCAAAATCTGAGCGAAATGCGGAGGCGGCAATGACATCCTCAATGCCTTCAGCAGCGCAAAAACGCTTGAGGGTAAAGGGCAAATCGAGAGAAACGGAGAGAAGCTTAGTGTTATCTAGCTGCGAAACCTGCTCATGAAAACGGCGCAGCTGCTCCTGACAGGCAGGGGTTTCAATAGAGGGCAAGATGGAAATAATAAGGCGCGTGCCCGCAAAGGTCTCATTAGTAATCTGACGCAGGTCGGTACCGATGAGTTCAAATTCGGGCAGCGGGTCTCCCACTGCGGGAAGTTCACCAACGGTGGGCGTTGGCGGATCGGTAAAATCTGGTTCAACCATAGAAACCAGCGTACTTATGATTGGGCTTAAAAGCTATTAACTTGACCTATTTTCATGCCAACGCTCTCGCGAGAGTATGGAACCGCTAGACTCGGTCAGGTTGAATCATGCCACCGATAATCGCTAGAAAGGTTGACTCCCGGTGCCAAATAATCAAAAGCGCGGCGAAGAGGCGCTGAGCAAGCTCGAGCGCGAGCTGAAATCCCGCGAACGCAAACAAAAGGCACGCCCCCTAGGCGTTGTTGCCGCCTCCCTCGTAGTAATTCTCGCCCTCGTCGGCGGCATCTACTTCTTGTCCACCCGCGAAGGTGACGATGAAAACGTACAAGCTGAGGAGTCTTCCGCAGCTGAGACCTCGCAGGAAACTCCACAGGCGCAGCCCATCGCTGACAAGCGCGCCAAGGCCCTGCCGGATACCGTGACCTGTAAGTACGAAGACAACGGTCAAGAGTCCAACGGTGCTAAGAAGCCGAACGGCAAGGATATTTCCACCAAGGGCACCGTCACCGTTTCCTTTGAAACCAACCAGGGCACCATTGAGATGGAAATGGACCGCGCCAAGGCGCCGTGTACCACCAACGCTATTTCTGAGCTAGCCAAGTCGGGCTACTACGACGACACCGTCTGCCACCGTATGACCTCAGGCGGGCTCAACGTGCTGCAGTGCGGCGACCCCACCGGTTCCGGTTCCGGCGGCCCCGGCTTCAGCTTCGCTGATGAGTACCCCACCGACGAGGTTGACGAGAAGGACGCACAGAACCCCGTTGTCTACCCGCGCGGCTCCGTAGCCATGGCCAACAGCGGCCCGGACACCAATGGTTCCCAGTTCTTCCTCAACTATGACGATTCCGAGCTGGCCCCGAACTACACCTACTTCGCCACCATCACCGACAAGGGCATGAAGACGATGGATAAGATTGCCAAGAACGGCGTCGAAGGCGGCCAGCCAGATGGCAAGCCGGCCAAGGAAGTCAAGATTAAGAAGGCAACCGTCAAGGCTTAGGCGACAGAAAAAGCCCTGCTTGGCGACGCCTCCTTTTAACCCCACCGCACCACACCCCCCCTAACGGGGGCGGGCGCAAAGCCCCGGCCATTCACCACACATTCCGTGGACGAATGCGCCGGGGCTTATCCTTTCCTTAAATTAAGCTGAGCCCGATTATGAGGGTTAAGCTGCAGAAACACGAGAACACCGAAATTCCCCCAGATCACAAGAATCACAGTAGTAAACACGCAGCACACAGCGGGCTTTCAGCTAGTTCATCCGATGAACAAAAACCTGCCAATACTGTTGCGGAAGGCTGTCAGCCTGTCTAGTATTTGAAACGTCTTTGAACATCCCAAGCTTGTTAGGAATCAAAAATGAAGCTTTTCTCCCGCAAGGCACTCGTTGCTGGCGCAACCGCTCTGTCCATGACCTTCGCTGGCACCACCGTTGCTACCGCAGCTGAGTCGACCACCCAGTCCACCACTGCTAAGCCGACCACCACCAAGCCAGCTGAGCCGGCTGAGCAGGGCTCCTCCCTCAAGGATGCTGACCCTCAGGAGATCAAGGCTTGGATCGGCGTCTTCACCGCTGTTATCGGCGCTCTGGGCACCCTGTTCGCCTTCGCTAACAAGTACCTCGACCTGCCTTTCGGCACCAAGTAAGGTCACCGCTTCATAGCGATTCTTAAGCCGCTGCTTCCCTTAGTGGAAAGCAGCGGCTTTTTTCGTATGCTCTTGGGCAAAGGGAGCGCAGGGATGGTCTTTGTGTTCCTTGCCAAGCTCTAGCGTGTGCCCTAAGCGTCTTTAGCGTCTTCGATGTATTCAGACCCTACGAGGTCCTTGAAAAGCTCCGGGTCGATGGCTTGACCGACCTTGATGACGGAGATATGGCCTGTAGGCTCAAGGATCATTATCTGCACGTCTTCCATGCGGCTAATGCCGGCTCTACGGGCAGCTGAGTAGATATCCGATTCTGTAATGTGAGCCAGCGTCAGGTTATCTTCAACCATCTCACCGCTAAAGACTAAAAGGATGGGACGACGGTCCAGAAAGCGCGTCCACTTCACTACCTTGCGAATGGTACCGAAGGCAGCTTCGAGCGCCATCAGCGTTGTCAGGCCGATGACGCCGGCGGCTAGGGTCGGTGGATTGCCCACGATGACACGACCGGCGACCGCGCCGAACATAATAATGATGATGGCATCTGAGGCCGTCATGGACGTAAGCACGCGAGAGCCAAATACCTTCACCAAAACCATGAAGGATAGGTAGATACCCAAAGTAGCCAACACGACAACGGGAATACGGTGCCATTCAATACCCAGCTGATAAGTAATTTCGCGCAGGAAGAGTTCTAGAGTATCCACGACTGCTTAGGTTACCCGGCAGCCGCGAGACATACAGAAAAGGCGGAGCGTCACTCCCCCGTTCAGGAAGAGCCGCTCCGCCTAGTGCTGTGCTGTCCTAGATGTGGAACTGCTTGCGCAGGTCCTCAATCATCTTGCGAGCTGGGGCAGGAAGAATCTGCGGGTTCATGCCCACAGCCGCAACGCCAGCTACCAGCGCTGCAACGATGGCGAATACTGCGCCACCCACGGAAGAGCCGTTAGAGGACAAGGAAGAGCCTTTCGGCTCCGGCTTAGCCCCCGGCTCCTGGGAGCCCTCGCCGCTTACCTCGAGAGGCAGAGTTGCCTTAGTGCCGGCATCGGTGGTGATTTCTAGGTTCTGGGTACCGCTCAGGTTCTCCGGAACGGTGAGCTTTGCCGTTGCGCGACCGCGCTCACCAAATTGCGCATCGCCTTCCTGTGCGGCGTTGTCGATGTCTACGGTCTGCTCAGCGTCGCCCAACTTGACGGTTGCCTTCTTGGCCATCGGCTCACCGTCGGTGGAGTAATTGAGGCTGGACAGGTTCACCGTGATTTCCTCGCCCGGCTTCACGTCCCCCTCGATGTTGGCGCCAATCTGGCCTTGGCCCGTGCGGACCTCCGATTCACCCGACTTGATGTAGTCGATCATGGCCTGAGTGTCCATGTAGCCCACATCGTTCTTGTCCTTGATGGAACCAGCGTTGAAGTAGCCGTCGCCGCCTGCCTCTTCATCACTGGAAGCAAGGAAGGAAGACAGCGCAATGGAGTAATCCTTCTTCGGATCGATTTGCTCGCCGTTGATGGTCACAGACTGTACGCGCTCGCCCTTGTCGGCCTTCTGGTCGTAGACCACCTGGACGTTATTGGAAAGCCCCATGGCCAGGCGTGGTCGGCTTCCCTCCTGCCACTGGTTTTCCAGAGCCTTGATGAACTCTTCACCGGAAATCTTGGCGGTAATCACGGCGTTGCCAAATGGCTGTACTTCAAAGATGTCCTTGTAGGTTACGTCTCCGCCCTTCAGGTCAGCGCGCACGCCGCCGGCGTTCATGACACCGATCTCGATGTCCTCGCCCACCTGCTTGCTCATGGCGTAGCGCTGGCCATCTGCGATGAAGTTGTTGAGGGTGGATTCCACGCCGCGGTTGGAGCCAGGTTCTGCACCTTCGTCAGAGCCACGGAACAGATCTTGCTTCACGTTGCCGGCGGTCTTAGAGCCTTCTACCTCGGCTTCTTTCTGTGCCTTCTCGACGATGGACGCGATCTCAGCGTCCGGCTCAACAGCGGCAGCATTCGTAGCATCGTACTGGCTGAGCTTGATGTCGGTTACCTTCTTGGCGGATTTGTCAAAGGTGATGTCGACGTCGTTAAGCAGCTTGCCATACTCATGACCCTGCGCCCACTGCAATGGAAGGGCACCTTCGCGGGGGATTTCGCCCTTGGTGCGCTGGTGGGTATCGCCGCCGAAGAGCACGTCTACGTCCTTGTTGAATCCCTGGGCATACTCCTGGGCGTCCTCATGGAAGAGCGCGACGACGACGTCCGCCTCGCCGGATTCCTTCAGGCGGGTGGCCTCATCGTTGGTGGCCTTTACTGGATCCGTGAAGGTAACACCTGGGATCTTTGCGGCGGATACCTTGTACTTGGTGTTCTCCGTTACGGTTCCGACATAGCCCACCTTGACGCCGTCCACCTCTTCAACGTGAGAAGACTTGAGCAAGGGTTGGCCATCCTTAAGCACGTTTGCACCCAGGATGGGGTACGTGGAGTTCGGCTGAATACGCTCGGTGAGATCCTCGGTGCCCTTATCGAACTCGTGGTTGCCCACTGCTGACACCTTCATACCCATCTGATTGAGGGCCTCGAGGGTGTACTTGTCATCAGAAATTGCAGATACGAAGGCGGAGCCACCCACGTTATCGCCCGAGGAGGTCAGGTTGAATTCCTGACCCTCATTTACCTGTTTAATGAGGGTCTGCAGGCGAGCTACGCCGATCTCATCGCCAGCCTTTGCTGGGTCACCAATCTTGTCCTCCAAGTGACCGTGAATATCGGTGATATTGGTGACGGAGATGGTGGTCTTGTTTTCCTGTGCTACCGCCTGCGCGCCGGAGAGAGCAACGGCGGAAACGGTAGTGGCGGCCACAAACTGGCCGATGCGACGAAACTGCATTGAAGTACTCCTAGATAGTAGAAAGCGACAGGATAATTTATATCGCTTTGCTAACTACTTGGCAGGAGAAATTAAGCCTTCTTGCTGGAGCTTTACCTTACAGCAGTCAAGAATTCACACACAGGTAACCTCCCCGATGCCTTCGCGTTGCTTGCCCCGCCCCTCCTTGAGGGTGAGGCAAGCGCCCTAGGCGGTTACGCGGTAGACGTCGAAGACGCCTTCGGTATTGCGCAGTGTGGTCATTAAGGTGCCCAATTGCTTGGTATCCGAAACGGAGAATGTGAACCGTACTGTCGCGATATGGTCGTCGCCGCGGTTAGAGTTCATCGTCAAAACGTTGATGTTCTGATCGCTCATTACCCGAGTGAGCTCCGACAGGAGGCCCTGACGGTCGAGGGCTTCCAATTGCAGCGTCGCAGAGAAAGCCCCCGTTGCGGAGGTACCAGAAGACCAGGCCACCTCCAACATGCGCTCTGGTTCTGCCTTGAGCTTTTCCGCGTTTGTGCAATCGGCTCGGTGCACGGAGACTCCCCCGCCGCGGGTAACGAAACCGAAAATGGCATCGCCCGGCACGGGCTGGCAGCATTTGGCGAGCTTTGCCATCACATCGGGGCTGCCTTCCACCAAGATGCCGGTGCCCGATGCCGAATCTTCGGTGTGCTGGGCACGGGAGTGCTCAATCTCAGAAAGCGGCGTGCGCGAGGCCAGGGTGTCGATGGCATCATCTTGGTCGCCAAACATGGCAACCAATTGGTTGGCAACGTGTTGAGCAGATACGTGGCCGGCCCCGATGGCGGTATACAGCGAATCGACGTCGGTGTAGTGCAGCTGTTCCGCTACCTGCTTCATGGAGCTGGCAGTAAACAGGCGGTGCATAGGCAGGCCGCCGCGCTGAACTTCGGTCGCTAGGGCATCGCGACCGGCTTCCAAGTGTTCTTCGCGGCGTTCCTTGGCAAACCACTGCCGCACCTTGGTCTTGGCTCGAGCAGACACGAGGAAGTCTTGCCAATCGCGGGACGGACCAGCATTGGGATCCTTGGAGGTAAAGATCTCCACCTTGTCGCCGGACTTTAGCTTCGATTCGAGCGCGACGAGCTTGCCATTGACCTTGGCACCGATACACCTGTGCCCCACCTCAGTATGTACTGCGTAGGCAAAGTCCACTGGTGTAGAACCGGCAGGCAGGTTCACCACATCGCCCTTGGGGGTAAAGGCGAAGATCTGCTTGGCGGTCAGGTCGTAGCGCAGGGAGTCGAGGAACTCGTTGGGATCGGCGGCCTCCTTCTGCCAGTCCAGAAGTTGGCGCATCCACGCCATCTGGTCCACTTCTTCCTGGTGGCCCGAGTTCTTGCCCTTGGTTTCTTTGTAGCGCCAGTGAGCAGCCACGCCGAACTCGGCGTTATAGTGCATCTCGTGGGTACGTACCTGGACTTCCAAGGTAGCGCCGCCATCTGCCAGCACCGTGGTGTGCAGCGACTGATACACGCCGAATCGCGGCGAGGAAATATAGTCCTTAAAGCGCCCCGGCAATGCCTGGTAGATCGAGTGGACCACGCCGATCGCGGCATAACAGTTATTGACGTCCTCGACCAAGATGCGGATTCCTACGAGGTCGAAGATCTCCGCGAAGTCGCGGCCGCGCACAATCATCTTTTGGTAAATGGACCAGTAATGCTTTGGTCGGCCCATGACCTCGGCTTCAATGCCGTTTTCCTTCAGCGCCCCGCTGACCTGGGTAATGATCTCCTTCAGAGCGCGGTCGCGGGAGGGGGCGCGATCTGCCACCATGCGCACGATCTCGTCGTACTTCTTTGGGTACAAGATGGCAAAGGACAGATCTTCCAGCTCCCACTTCACGCTGGCCATGCCGAGGCGGTGAGCTAGCGGAGCAATCACCTCGAGGGTCTGCCGCGCCTTTTTAGCCTGCTTTTCGGGCGGGAGGAACCGCATCGTACGCATATTGTGCAGGCGGTCGCTGACCTTGATAACCAAGACTCGCGGGTCGGTGGCCATGGCGACAATCATCTTACGAATGGTCTCCGCCTCTGCGGCCGAGCCCAGTGCCACCTTGTCCAGCTTGGTCACGCCATCGACCAAGCGAGCTACCTCAGGACCGAAATCCCGAGTGAGGTCCTCTAGCGAGTAGTCCGTATCCTCCACGGTGTCGTGCAGCAGCGCTGCAACGATGGTGGTGGTGTCCATACCGATCTCTGCCGCGATCGTCGCCACGGCGAGCGGGTGGGTGATATACGGTTCTCCGGATTTGCGAAAGACACCTTCATGGAGCCGCTCCGCGGTGTCATAGGCACGATTGAGCAGATCAGCATCGGCCTTCGGGTGAAACTTGCGGTGGATGGACATCAACGGGTCCAGCACGGGATTCACCTTCACTCGGCCGCCGGTAAGCGAACGAGCTAGGCGAGCCGACATGCTGCGCATTCCGCCGCCGGACTGGCGCTTTACGGGTTTGTCCATGGCCAAATCTACCGCCCTTCACAGTGCCACGGGCCTTGTGGCCTCATGTCCATCTAGATCGTGCGATCTAGCTTAGACACCCCATCTTAGTCTGTGGCATTCAACACAATGAGCGGTGGGCCGGATAAACGCTCACGACCGTTGAGACCCTTGACTTCCAGGACCACCACATTGCCAGCGACTTCGGCACCTGCGGACTCAAGCAAAAGCTTGGCGCCGTGGAGGGTGCCACCGGTGGCTAAGACGTCGTCGACAAGCACTACGCGCTTGCCCTTGATGTCAACGCCGCTGGCTGGAATCTCCAGCGCTGCAGAGCCGTACTCCAGCTCGTATTCCTCGGTATATACCGGTGGGGGAAGCTTGCCCTTCTTGCGGATGGCCAAGATGCCTAGGCCCATCTTGTAGGCAACGGCCGAACCGAGGAGGAATCCGCGAGCATCCAGGCCGCCGATCATATCCGCGCCCAATTCCTCGCAGGCGGCCGCCAAGCCGTCCACTACGGTGCGAAATGCCTCTGGATCCGCCAAGACTGGGGTGAGGTCCTCAAAGAGGATGCCCTCCTCCGGGAAGTCTTGAACGAGGCGAACCTTATCCTTGAGTGCCTGTGCTGCTGATTCGTAGTGCGAACTCATAGTCTTCCTTGAGAAATAATTGCGAGAGGTTTTGAACGCCCGATATTCGGGGCCTATTCCGTGTCCGTTGGGGCGGTGCTGTGCCAGCGATCCATATTCCAACCGATGCCCGAGACGCCAGTGTACGGCAGGACGCCTTCCACGTCGCGGCGGACGAGGAAGACGCGCGGCTGCGCGGAGAGAGGAATGGATGGTACATCCTTCCACAGAGCCTCTTCTGTCTTCTTCAGCTCCGCAGAGTTCTTCATGCTCGACTCCACAGTGGAATACTCCGTCTGGGGATCGACTGGGCCGAGGAAGGCATCGACGGTAGGCGCCCAGGTTTCCGGATCCATTTCCAAGTGGTGCTGGGACATGAACTCCGCAGACGCGTCCTCGATGGTGATACCAGCCGGCTCACAGGATGCACGGAGTTGTTCCACCATGGCGGCGTAGCGTTTGTCTGGCCCCAAATAGCCGACCTTGATGGTCGTACCGTTGAGGTCACCGGCCTTAGCCAAATCCGTGCCTTGGTGTTCCTTGCCCACCTTGTCTAGACCGCCGGCGACTGGGTTGGTCGCGGAGACGGTACGCAAGTAAGCCGGTGGCACCTCCACACCGGAGGCCGCTGAGCTTGCTTGCGCAACCGCCTGCTGATCGACGCAGGCCGCGAAGCTCTCGCGCGCCCACGGCTCCGCGAATACTCCAGCTTCAGATAGCGTGAGCGTATCCGTTAGCTCGCCGACCATTGGAGTGACCTCATAGGGGGACTCCCCTGCCTCATCCTTCGTGCTGTCCAGCCAGTCAGGATTTTCGCTTGCGGCATCGACTACGCGCAACGCGCCTTTATCTGCGAGCTTCTGTGCATCAGCCTCCGAAGGCCAGACCACAACATGATCTTCCGCTGGGGCGTCTCCGAAGTACTTTTCGTTTGCCTTGAGAATAACCTCCCCTTCGTCGCCTACCTTGTCAATGACATAGGGTCCGAAGGAGACCTGCAGCTCGGGATCTAGTTGATCCTTGGCCACGGAAAAGCCATAGCGCCATTCCTTAGCTACCGGCGCAAGCGCCTGCATGTCTTCTACTGCCAGGGCGGCGTTGAGTTCCTCAATGCTCAACTCGGACTTCTTGGCCAGCGCATGGGCCGGCATGACCGTGCCGGCGCCAAACATGTGGCGCCAGCGCTGCCCCTGATCCTTGTTAAAGGTCAGGGTGAAGGTTTTGCTTTGGGGCTCACAGCTAAATTCCGAGATGTCATTCATCAACGGCATATGGGAGGCAAATTCAGCTGGATGAGTACCGGCCACATACGTCAACAAGTAATCATCGCAGGTAACAGGAGTGCCATCGGAGAATACGGCGTCCTCCTCCAAAGTGAGCTGAACGCTGCGCTGGTCGCTGCCGGCAACGGGCGGAAGCTCTTCAGTTTCAACCAGATCCGCATTGGGAATTAATTCGCCAGAGGGACCGGGCACAAAAAGCCCCGGATAAAGCCGCGTAGACAGCAGTCCGGCGGAGGTAGCATCACCAAAAGACGTGCCAGCATTAGTGGTGGCCAAGCGGGAATTTACCTGGTAGCCAAAGTATCCATAGGATTCTGGCTCCTGGGGAGCACTAGAGGTGTCCTCCTCGCCGCCCTGCCCGCTACAGGCAGAAGCAGCTAGAGCTAGAGCTGAAACGCACGAGGCAATGGCCTTCCTTCCCCAGTGACGATTTCTAGAACTGCTCTTTGATTTAAGCACCGTAATTTGCCCTCACTTCAGCTACCGCTTCGCCAAAATTTTACTACCGCAAGCTACCGGCCCGGGCGCCAGGTTGCGCCAGGTTGCCCAGTGGACTCGGACGGATCGTCTTCGATCTCAGCCGGGGTGGACTTTGCGCTCACTGGTGAGACCACGGTGCGACCGGAGGATGCTGCGCCGGATTCTACCGCTGCATCCTGGTCCTTGCCGGCACGGTAGTCCGCGACCCGCTTGTTGTGGCGCTTGATCTTCTTGGACATGTTGGCGAAGGTCACGACCAGCGGCGTAGCAAAGAAGATGGAGGAGAAAATGCCCTCGACCACGCCGATGAGCTGGATGAGTGCCAGATCGCGGAGGGTACCGATACCCATGAGCCACACGGCGACCACGAAGAGCGCGATGATAGGCAGCGCAGAAATTACCGAGGTAGAAATCGAGCGCATGACGGTCTGGTTAATAGCCAAGTTTGTCAGCTCAGCAAAGGTCTTCTTGCGCTGGCCCTCGAGGCCTTCCGTATTTTCGTTGATCTTGTCAAAGACGATGACCGAGTCATACATGGAGAAGGTCAGGACGGTAAGCAGACCAATAATGACGGCCGGGGAAACTTCGAAGCCAAAGAGGGCGTAAATACCGGCGATGATAACGCCGTCTGCAATCAGCGCGATAATCGCGGCAAAAGCCATGTTCTTCTGCAGGCGGATGGCCACGTAGACGGTCGCGGCTACTAGGAAGACCAGCATGGCAATGAGCATGCGCTGGGTAATAGAAGAACCCCAGGATTCGGATACCGTGGACGAGCCGATGGCATCCGGCGTGGCCTTGCCGTTTTCATCCTTCGGCTGGAACTTGTCATAGATAGCCGCGCGGGCCGCATTCACGTCCTCTTGGCTCAGGCGCTCAGAAACGATTTCCAAGGTCTCAGAATCGCCAGCGCCCACGATGTGAACCTGCTCGGGTTCTACACCGGTGGTGTCTTCGAAGACCTGGCTTACCTCGTCTTCCTTGAGGTCGCCTGCCGGCATCGACAACGTGGTGCCGCCTTCGAAGTCAATCGAGAGCGAGAATCCACGAATAAGGATTGCGGCCACTGCGGCCACGATCAACGCGGCGGTGATGCCGTACCACAGCTTGGTGCGACCGATGAAGTCATAACCGCGCTCGTCCTCGTAGAGGCGGTCCATCCGGGAAATCTTGTGCTTAGTCGAAACAGCCATGCTTATTTCTCCTCATCTTCCGCAGCATCTACGGGACGTGCGGTTCCTGCGGCAGAATCTCCTGCCGTTTCCTTGGTGGCTGGCTCCTTTGCACTCGCGGATTCAGCAGCGTTCGCTTGACGACGCCCCGATCCGAAGTAGCCGCGCTCACGGCGCTCTTCCACCAGTGCGTAGATACCGCCGAGGCCATTCATCGAAGGTTTAGCGGCAGCCGGACGGCGGCCGACCATCTGCATCAGTGGTGCCATGACCAGGAAGGATACGACTAGGTCGAAGACCGTGGTCAGGCCCATGGTAAAGGCGAAGCCCTTCACCTCACCGATGGCGAGGAAGTAGACCACAACAGAGCCAATCAGGGTGACCGCGTTACCGGTCACGATGGTGGCACGAGCGCGCTCCCACGCCTTTTGCGTAGCGGAGCGGAAGGTGCGTCCCTCGAGGAGCTCGTCCTTGATGCGTTCGTAGTAGACCACGAAGGAGTCAGCAGTTGCGCCCACACCGATGACCAGACCCGCGACACCGGAAAGGTCCAGCGAGTAGCCGATCCAGCGGCCCAGCAAAACCAGGGAGCCATAGGTCAGTACGCCGGAGGCGATGAGGAAGATGAGGGATACGCCGGCAAGCGCGCGGAAGTAGTACAGCGAGTAGGCCATCACGAGTACTAGGCCAACAAGGCCTGCAATGAGACCAGCCTGCAGTGCGGCCTTACCCAGTGTTGGCGGGATGGACTCTACAGTGCCACCCGGCTCGCCATTCTCACCGGCGAAGGACAACGGCAGTGCGCCATACTTCAGGTTATTGGCCAGGTTTTGTGCCTCTTCCTGGCTAAAGTCACCAGTAATGGAGGTAGCAGAACCAACTGGGGTTGCTCCCTGAATGACCGGTGCGGAAATAACCCCAGAGTCAAGGGTGATGGCAACCTGGTCCTTGAGGTGTTCCTGCGTCAGGTCCGCCCAGGTCTGAGAACCGTTCGGGCCATCACCGGTCTTGAAGGAGAAGTTGATTTCCATCTGGCCGGACTGACCGTTCAGGCCGCCTTCGATCGGAGAATTGGTATCGATCTCGTTACCGGTGAGGCGGGTTCCGTTTTCGTCCTTGATGCCATTGAGAAGCGGTGCTGGCTCCAGAACGTACGGGTTGCCGTTGGAGTAGTCACAAGTAACAAATGGCTTGGCAGGATCATCGGCGCCGGCCAGTGGATCGGTGCTGCCCTGGCAAGTCATCAGCGCGGAGGCTGCAGCCTGGGTGGTCGGGTCCTCGGACTGACGATCCTTCAGCAGCATCTCCGTGACTTCATCACGGCGCTTAGTCTGCTCGATGGAGTTGCTTGGCTCCTCAAGCGGCTTGGCGCTGACCTTAGGAGCCTTCTGTTTCTTTGGCTCCTTGCCAGTCATCTGCGCTTCTTGCTGAGCGATGGCCTGGGTCATCTGCTCCATCTGCTTATTGGCCTCGTCTGCGCTCAGTACGTCGTACTTCACCCAGCGATTGGCCATATCTTCCAGCACCTTATTGAGCTTTTCCATATCCGGCATGGAGGGCTTAGCCACCGGACGGAAGAACAGCTGCGAGGTCTGGCCCACGGCCTGTGCCTGGGAGGCGTCTTCACCTGGCACGGTAATGACCAGGGTATTGCCGTTGATGACAACCTCAGAACCGGAAACACCCATGCCGTTAACACGCTGTTCCAAAATGTTGCGTGCTTGCTTGAGTTGGTCTTGGGTGGGTTCCTCGCCTTGCGGCGCCAGCGTTACGCGGGTACCGCCCTGCAAGTCGATGCCAAGCTTTGGGGTGCTTTGACGGCTACCAGTTAAAAAGATAAGCGCATAGATAACAACCACAATGAGAACGAAGAGCGCGATCGCGCGCTTCGGCCATTGGCGTTTGCTATTTTTCATAGCGCCACGGGATTTTGCGGACAACGATAATCTCCTGTGCTGCTTATAACAGGGTGTTTAAACATTAAATACGGCCCCGCCATACGGCGCAGGCACGTCAACAACGCACAATCGTACGTCATCAGGCTGAGTTTTCCTTAACGAGGGCCAGATAAGGCCCAAAGTGTGACGGGGTCTACGCTCCGCGAAGGTCCCACCTACCTAGCAAACGTTAAGGAAACTCTTAGGAAATGGCGGGCTATTTCTTCTCCTGGCCGTCAAACGGAGGATATTTCTCATCTGGCAGGTCATCTGCCGCATCATTCTTCTCTTCCCCAGCAGCGGGACGAGACAGGTTATTGGCCTCTTGTTCGGTGCGAATCACGGCCATCTTGTCAAAAGCAACCACCACGCCAGGCGCGATTTCTAGATCCACATCCTTGTCGCTGGTGCTGCGCACCACGCCGTGCACGCCGCCCGCCGTAACGATGGCGTCGCCCGGCTGCAGGGAATTCTGGAGGGCCTGCATCTCATTTTGGCGCTGGCGCTGCTTTCGCATGGCCATAAACGAGGGAACGACGAAGAGGATGCCAATAATGATGAGAATGATGATTTCCATAGCACCCTAGTGTGCCAGACGGCGGTGCACACAGGAACCCCAGGGTGCGTCGCCAAGCAGGCTAGCCCTTGAATTAAAACAGCCCGGCCGCGCCCTCCGGCGGGGTAAGCCCCAAGTGCCGCCATGCAGCAGCGGTGGCTACGCGGCCGCGTCCAGTGCGCGCAACCATCCCGGCACGCACCAGGTAAGGCTCACACACCTCCTCGACCGTCGAGGGCTCCTCGCCCACTGCGATGGCCAGCGTGCTCACGCCAACCGGTCCGCCGCCGTGTCCCTTAATCAAGGCATTGAGCACCGCGCGGTCGAGGCGGTCAAGCCCCATGTCATCCACGTCAAAGACTTCGAGGGCGCCTTGGGCCGCGCTGAGATCAATCAGCCCGGTGCCATTAACCTCGGCATAGTCGCGAACGCGGCGCAGCAAACGGTTAGCAATACGCGGGGTTCCGCGCGACCGAGAGCCAATTTCTACCGCCGCATCGTGGTCAATTTCCACGTCCAGGATGTGGGCGGCGCGCTTGATCACCTGGGTGAGATCAGCCGTGTCGTAGTACTCCATCTGCGCGGTGAAACCGAAGCGGTCGCGCAATGGGCCGGTGAGCATGCCGGCGCGCGTAGTCGCGCCAACTAGGGTAAATGGCGGAATCTCTAGCGGAATAGAAGTAGCACCAGGCCCCTTGCCCACGATGACGTCAATGCGGAAGTCCTCCATTGCCATGTACAGCATTTCTTCTGCTGGCCGGGCAATGCGGTGGATCTCATCGATAAACAGGACATCGCCTTCCATCAGGTTGGAAAGCATTGCGGCCAAATCACCGGCGCGCTCCAAAGCCGGCCCGGAAGTCATACGCAGCGAGGTGCCCAGCTCCTGGGAAATAATCATCGCCATAGTGGTCTTGCCCAGGCCCGGCGGCCCCGAAAGCAAGACGTGGTCGGGCGTTACCCCACGGTTCTTAGCGCCTTTGAGCACAAGGGAGAGCTGCTCGCGCACCTTGGGTTGGCCGATAAACTCCTCGAGCGACTTGGGACGCAAGGAGCGTTCAATATCATGCTCCTCGGAGTGTGCGGTGGCATCCACATCGCTATTGCGCTGGGTGGCGTGCGCCGCGTCGACGCCCTCAGGGAGATTGAACTCGGTGCGCTCAATATCGGACATGATTCTTCAGCCTTCCTGCCGGTTATTTCTTCTTGCCCAGCTGCGCCAGCGCTGCACGCAAGAGAGTGGACGTATCGGCATCGGGATTGTCCGCGTAGGCGGATTCCACCACGGGGCGCGCTCCCTTATCGGTAAACCCAAGGCCAATGAGTGCCTCAGTCACGCTGTCTATCACGGCACCACCGTTCGGCGCGACGGCAGTATCAACGGAGCCTGCGGCGGCGGGCTCGCTTGGCGCAAAGGCCGCTACCTTATCTTTCAGCTCCAGCGCCAAGCGTTGGGCCATACGCTTGCCGACGCCCGGGATAGACTGCAGCGCCTTCACATCTTCCGCGCCAATTGCCGCAGCAAGCTCCCCTGCCCCCATTACCGACAGCGCCGCCAAGGCAAGTTTAGGCCCTAGGCCGGACACGGATTGCAGCACGTGGAACATCTCGCGGTCTTCATCAGCGCTAAAGCCATAGAGAGTCAAAGAATCTTCCTTGACCACCAAGTTAGTAAGAACCGTGGCTTGTTCTCCGCGGCGCAAGGTGCCCAGCGTTTTTGGGGTAGCTAAAAACTTGTACCCCACACCTGCACAGTCGATAACCCCATGGTCGAGTCCAATATGGATTACCTCTCCACGCAGTGCAGCAATCATTGGCTTCCTATCCTTCCACTCTCAGTAAAATTCCCTAGCGCTTCTTGCCTTGCCCGCGCACGCCGCTGGTCTTAGCTCCAAGCCCGAGGCCGGTATGGTCCATCCGCACAATGGCCGGGGCACGCCAGCAGTGGCACACTGCCAACGCAAGGGCATCGGCGGCGTCGGCAGGCTTGGGCGGTTCAGTCAACCCCAGAATACGGGTAATCATGGTGGTCATCTGCTTCTTATCTGCGCGCCCGTTTCCAGAGATGGCCTTTTTCACCTCGGACGGGGTGTACATGTACACCGGAATATCGCGTTCGGCGGCAGCTAGCACCAGCACACCAACTACATGGGCCGTTTGCATGACTGTGGACACCTGACCGCGTTCGAAGACCCGCTCGATCGCAACCACATCTGGCGAATAGTCATCCATCCACTCTTTCGCCGCCACCGAAAGGCGCAGGAGGCGCTCCGTCAAGTCCTTATCGCTAGGGGTGCGCACCACGCCGACAGAAACGGGAAGGATTGCTCGGCCACGACCAGCCTGAACCACGGAAAGCCCGCAGCGCGTCAAGCCTGGGTCAATCCCCATCACGCGCATTCCTTCTAGGTTCATCTCTCCCCCATTGTCATGTTGGCACCACTGAGCACCGCCTACTGCCCCATTATGGACTACACACAGGTGTTCTACAAGCGTAGCATCCAGCCAGCACATGGAAAAGCGCCGGCAACGCTTCCTACAGGCAGTACCCGTGGAACGCTACCGGCGCTAAGAGCCGTCGTTGCTACGAGGTGATTAGTCCTCGTTCAACTCGGCTAGAACCTCATCGGAGAGATCCATATTGGTGTAGACGTTTTGCACATCGTCGGAGTCTTCCAAGGCGTCGATGAGGCGGAAAATCTTCTTGGCGTCATTGGCCTCCAGCGGTACCTCGACAGATGCACGGAAGTCATTGTCGGAGTCATCGACCTGAATATCGGCGTCCTTGAGCGCGTCCTTGACTGCCTGCACGTCCGTCGGCGCGCAAACAATCTCAAACTTCTCGCCCTGGTCCTTGACCTCTTCCGCGCCTGCTTCCAGCACGGCCATCAAGACGTCATCCTCCGTCAGCTCGCCCTTTTCTACCAAGACGTAGCCGGTACGGGTGAACATGTAGGCCACAGAGCCGGACTCACCCAGGTTGCCGCCGTTCTTGGACATCGCAGTGCGCACGTCGGTCGCCGCACGGTTGCGGTTATCCGTAAGGCACTCAATGAGCATGGCTACGCCGTTGGGGCCGTAGCCCTCGTACATGATGGTTTCCCAATCGGCGCCGCCGGCCTCTTCACCGGAACCGCGCTTGCGAGCACGCTCAATGTTGTCATTGGGGACGGAGGCCTTCTTGGCCTTCTTGATCATGTCATCAAGGGTTGGGTTAGCCGCTGGGTCACCACCGCCGGTACGAGCCGCCACTTCGATGTTCTTGATCAGCTTGGCAAATTCCTTGCCACGCTTGGCATCGTTGGCAGCCTTCTTATGCTTGGTAGTTGCCCATTTCGAGTGGCCTGACATGTAGTCCCTTTCTAATCGGGTGCTGAAACTGGTGGCAATTATACGTGTGCTGCACGAATGCGTGAAAGCGACCCCCTTATAAGCGGGACGTTCTTATACGTTGTGCCAATTGCCATGGGCAGAGCCGCTGCCCAAATTTTCATCTAAGTAACGTGTAAGCCCCTCTTGATTCACCAACGCCACCAATTCACCATGCTCGGTAAAAATCTTGCCACGCGCAACCGCCGTCGCATTCGACGCCGTGGGTGATACCTGCTCATATAGCAACCACTCATCCACGCGGAATGGGCGCAGGAACCATATCGCATGATCAAGGCTGGCCAATTGCACTTTCTCTCCCTGATGCGGAATCAGGGCCGAGCGAATCAGCGTCATATCAGACATAAAGGTCAGCGCCGCACAATGGAAGGAAGAATCCGCAGGCAGTCTGCCAGTATTGCGGAACCAAATATGCCGATAGCCTGCACCGGTGCGCTCTGCAGCCACCGGATCGCGTCCTTCTTCTGGCACGAGGCGAATATCCCACTCCTCCCACTCTTTGAGGATGATCCGGGTGGAATACGGGGCACCACCGCCCATCCGAGCTACCTCATCGGGCCATGGCACCTTCGGCGCGGCGTCCTGATGCTGCGGGCCACAGTCGCCGTCGCGGTGAAAACTAGCCATGAGGGTAAACAGGAGCACGTCACCCTGGTAGACGCGTACCTGCCGGTTGGCGAATGATTTCCCCTCCCGAATGCGTTCGACCCGGATTTCAATTGGCCGGCTCACATCGCCAGGGCCTACAAAGTAACCATGCAGGGAGTGGATGTCTTTGCCAGACACAGTGTGCTGGGCTGCGGCCACTGCTTGCGCAGCAATCTGCCCGCCGAAGGTACGCTCAATCCGCGACTCCACAGCAGGGCCTTTAAAGACATCGGCCATTTTCGTTTCCTCGACGGCCAAGACCTCGCGAATGGATGGCATCTGCACGCTCCCTATGCTCTACGTCACTTCTGCCAGCGTTTGCTGACCACACTACTCACCGGACGAGCCGACAGTTGGTTTTTCCAATTCGTCCCCCCACTTCTGGGCGCAAAAGTAGAGGAATTTTCTAGAAGAAACTATGTCCGCTACCGAAGTAAGCGCGCATTGAATAAAGTCTTTCGAGTGAAACGCATCGCTTCTGTTCCAGCAGTATGGATTGGGTGGGTCATCGCCCGCCTGGTCCTTATTTACCTACTCAAGATTGACCACAATCCCAGGGGCGATGTCGCGTACTATTTTGCCGGACTCTTTGGCGACGACCCGACGATGATGACCGAATACCCTCACTCGGGCACCTGGCCCACGGTGGTCTTGGGCTGGCTGACCGGTGAGAATATCACCGCATTCTATATCGGCTTCACCATCATGACCCTGCTAGTGGACGCCGCCTTTTTAGCCCTCCTTCTGCGTCACCACGCGACTCAACCGCGCAGTTTCCAGGCCGCCTGGTTCTGGGTCCTCTTTGGCACCGCAGCTGGCCACACCTTTGTGTGGCGTCTCGATATATTCCCCGCCCTAGCCGTGGCCGGGGCAGCTGCCCTTCTAGCTACCCGCCCGCTCATCGCCTCGGCGGTACTGGGTTTTGCCACCACAATGAAGCTTTGGCCAGGAGTCCTCGCTGCCGGCTTAGTGGGCCGCTTCAACAGATCCGCAACCTGGCAACGCCTACTCGCGTTTTTCTGCACCATCGTCGCAGTCTGCACCGTCACGATTGCTGCCTCTGGTACCGAGCGCCTGCTTTCACCGCTGAACTATCAGGGCGTGCGCGGTCTCCAGTTGGAGTCCATCCCGGCGACGTTCCTGTTGCTGCAGGCACATCGCACTCCAGGGCGCTGGCACCTGGGCTACGCCCCGTCCAAGAGCTTTGAGATTTCCGGGCCTGGCGTAGATACCGCAATGACCTGGAGCACTATTGCCACCATTGTCATGCTCGTCTTCGCAGTGGGCTGGGCGCTGTACCGGCTGTGTGCCGGCGGATGGACCACCCGGACGACCATGGCGTTTTTTACCGTTATGGTCCTGCTGCTCATCGCGACGAATAAGGTTTTCTCCCCGCAATACATCGTCTGGCTGGGCCCCTTGCTTACCGTGGTGATCCGCCAGCGCCTGCCGCAAGGATTCGCCTCCGTGCGGATATTCCAAGCCTTGTTAGCGTCCTGCACCATTATCGCCGCCGTGCTGGGCACCTTGGTCTACCCATTCAACTATGACTACATCTGGAACCACGTGGGCGAGAACATGTTCGCCGTCTACCTATTGGTAGCCCGCAATATCCTCATCGTTGTCATGGCCATCATCGGACTTGTCTGGTTTGCAGTCGAGGTGGCGTTGGCTTCAAAGATCGAGCGGGCGCAGATGCAGCAGCAAGCGCCTAACGCCCCGGAGGAAGACTCGGCCGCTAGCACCGAGGCGAAGCCGGTATTCCGTCGCCGACGCGGCCGGCACGCACTTGCCTCCTAAATCTTGAGGTAGACCTGCTGGCTACTCGGCCAGCATATAGTCAAAATATTCCGGTAATTTTGCGGTGCCGCCCAGATGAAAGAGCCGTACCGCAGGGCGCAGGCGCAGCGCGCGAGTGTCGCTGACCGCCTCGTTGTAGAAGCGGTGGGCAAGTTGGATGCGGCCCTCGGCGTCGGCAAGCGCGGCAGGGCGACGGTCCGCGGGAAACTCCCGCACGATGGCGGCAGATAGTTCCCGCTCGGCCATCGTGCGCGGTTCAAAGTGACCTTGATAGAGCTCGGTAGACTCTGCTCGCTGAGCTAGCGCCGCAAGCGATGGTGCGACCGCCGCTGTTACCGCTGCCCTGCGGTCGAGTGCCGCCTGCAGCTGGGCAAGCGAGGCATCAGTGCGGATGTGCAGCGAGTTAAGCCGCTGGGCGGTAAAAAGTGCCCACAAACCTACGATGATAAGTAGGAAGAGGACTAGGGCGATTTCGATGGTCATCAACGCTTTACCCTCACCTTGGTGCCGTCTTGGACAGTCTCGTAGACCTGCATCACGGCCGCCGCTACATGGTCCCAGTCATAGGTGCTGGCGCGTTGGACGCCATTGCGCACCAACTGGGCCCGATACTCGGCATCATCGAGCACCTCGTTGAGGACGCGTGCCAGATCCTCGCTGTCTTTATTGCGAAAGAGTGCGCCGGCAACCTCGTCGGAATCGGCATTGCACACCGCACGGAAAGCCTCGAGGTCAGAAGCAACAACAGCCGCGCCGGCCGCCATAGCCTCTACGAGCACGATTCCGAAGCTTTCGCCACCAGTATTTGGGGCCACGTAGACATCGGCACGGCCCAGGATTTCTGCCTTTTCGGCGTCACTGACCCGGCCGACAAAATCCACGCCCTCAACCTCGCGGGCGCGGCCGCCGCCCATGATGGTCACGCGGATATCGTGGTGTACTTGGCGCAGCGCGCTCAGCAGGATATCGAGGCCCTTGCGCGGTTCATCCAACCGTCCCAAGAAGACAACTTCCAAGGGATCGCCGGGGGCTTTGGCCGGGCTGCGGCGCCGAGCCTGCGCGTAGACCGATGTATCCACGCCGTTGGGGATGAGGACTGGGTCGCCGCCCAATTGCTCCACCTGCCACCGCCGCGCCATATCGGATACCGCGATGCCGCCGCGGATCTTTTCCAAGAAGGGAACGAGGAATGGTTTGGCCAGAGTCAGCACCAGGGAGCTCGATGCAGAGGCGTGATAGGTCGCCACCAGTGGGCCTTGGGCCACGGCCAGCGCGGTCATGGAAAAGCTCGGGGAGTTAGGCTCATGGATGTGCAAGACATCGAAGTCGCCCTGCTTGATGAATTGCTTTACCTTGCGTGTTACGTGGGGTCCCACGGACAGGCGCGCCACCGAACCGTTATACGCGATGGGGAAAGCCGGCCCTCCCTTGACTACGAAATCTGGCAGCTGGGTGGATTCCGCAGCGGGGCCAATGACCTGAACGTGGTGCCCTTGCTCAATGAAAACTGTGGCTAGATCAAGGATATGGGCTTGAACTCCACCTGGTTCATCGAAGGAATAGGGGCACACGATTCCTATGCGCATTAGCTCTCCCCTTCCTGCGATGGCCCGGTGTGGCGGGCATTGCGGGCTTCTTTGCCCGCCCGCGCTTGCCGACGCCTCTCTATGTCCACATTCCACTGCGGCTGCAGCATATGCCAATCCTCCGGGTGGCGGCGGATATTGGCGGCGAAGCCATCGGCCATGCGCTGAGTTGTCTCCTGCAGGTCCGTTACCTCAAGCTCAGGAGACACAGAGAGCCCCCAGCCCTCGCCCTCAAACCACGAGTGCACCACGTGCAGGGCGGCGCCGGTCTCTATAGCAAGCTGTGCGGGACCGGCGGCCATATTGGCCTTTTCCCCCATGAAATCCACGGTAACGCCGCTTCGGGTCAGGTCGCGCTCAGCCAGCAGGCAGACCACGCCACCGGCTTCCAGCACCTCTTTGAGGCGGGCAAAAGGCGAGGATTCGCCGCCGGTGAGGGGAAGAACCTCAAAGCCAAGGGTTTCGCGGTAGTCCACAAAGGCGTCGAAAAGCACTGCGGGCTTAAGGCGCTCCGCAACGGTGGTGAACTGCCCATAATGGCCAACGAGGAAGACGCCCGCCATATCCCAATTCCCGGAATGCGGCAACGCCAAAATGGTGCCGCGCCCGGATTGAGCCGAAGCATCAAAATGCTCGAGGCCTTCCAAGCCACTGAGCAAGCGCTCATGCAGCCCGGCATCACCGTGGATGGCTGGCAGGCGGAAGGCCTCCATCCAATAGCGCATATAGGAGCGCACGGAATCGCGCACCAACGCGCGGGTAACGTTTTCTGGGCCTACCACGCGCGCCAGGTTGCGGCGCAAGCCCTCCATTCCGCGACCGTTGCCGCTTGCGTAGTCCGCACCCCAGCGAAAAAGCGTGCGCGCGATGGGCTCGGGCAGACGGCGCACCACCTTCCACCCCGCGAGGTAACCCGCCGCGGAGAGGTCTTCTTTGTCCCACATGGTGTTACAACCTCCTGGTTTTAGGTGGTGCAGTATGAGCTACTGCTGCTCCTGGCGGGCGGCGATAACCATACGTTGGCACACGGTAAAGACGGAGCCCACGGCCAAGATCCACAGCGCAACCTCAATGGCATGCGGTACTCCTAGGCCTTCGAGGCCGATGCCGCCCAGGGCCAAAATAAGCCGCTCGGGACGCTCGATAAGGCCGCCGACCATCTTGAATCCGGACGCTTCTCCCCTAGCCTTGATATAGGAAATGACCTGGGAACATACCAAGGTGACAAAGCAGGCAATGACCGTGATGCGGGAAGAATCCGCAGAATAAATCAGCCACCATGCAATAGCACTGAACAATGCGCCATCGGTGATGCGATCACAGGACGCATCCAAGGTCGCACCAAAGGCAGTAGCCTTGCCGCTCAGGCGCGCCATGGTGCCGTCGAGCATGTCGAAAGCGGCGAAGAGACCGGACAGGACCGCAGCGAAAAAGAGGTGGCCGGTAGGAATAAGGATCACCGAAATCGCAATGGTGACGATGGTACCCACAACCGTGACCACATTCGGGGTCAGGCCCAGCTTTAAAAAGGCCTTGGCTATAGGTTCCACCACCACGGCGGCGGGCTTTCGCCCATGCACGCTAAGCACGCGAATCCTCCTCTTCCATCTCGCGCCATCCTTCTGCCAGCACGCGGCGCGTATCCTGCAGAAGCTGCGGTAATACCTTAGTCCCATCGAGGACAGTCATAAAGTTACTATCCCCGGGCCACCTTGGCACCACATGCAGGTGCAGGTGGTCTCCTACCGAGCCGCCCGAAGCACGACCCAGGTTGAGTCCTACGTTGATGGCTTCTGGGTGTGAGACTCGTTTGAGCACTCGAACCGCCTTTTGCGCGAAGGCCATCAACTCCTGAGATTCCTCTTGCGTAAGGTTCTCCAGCTGCGATTCCTTGCGATACGGCACCACCATGAGGTGCCCGGCGTTGTACGGAAACAGGTTCAACAATGCATAGACGGACTTGCCTCGAGCAATGATGAGCCCGTCTTCGTCGCTCCCCTGTGGGGCTTCTACGAAGGGGTCTTTAGAACGCTTGGCAATATAGGCCATGCGATAAGGAGCCCATAACCGCTCTAGGCGGTCCGGCTCGCCAGCGCCTGAGTCAACGAAGGTCTCCACCGCAGCTTGGCTTTCAGCGACGGCGGAGCTGTCGGTTTCGTTTGTCTCTTTAGCGTCGGGCACTGATGAGCTCTTCGGTCGGCTGCTCGTTGTTACGCTCTGCTACCCATGCGGCAATGAGCTCCACGGCTTCCTTTACCGGCACACCATTGACCTGGGTGCCATCGAGAAAGCGGAAGGATACGGCATCAGCTTCTACGTCGCGCGCGCCAGCCACCAGCATGAACGGAACCTTACCGGTGGTGTGGTTGCGAATCTTCTTCTGCATGCGGTCATCAGAGGTATCCACATCGGCGCGGATACCCTTCTGACGCAGCTGGGTGGCAACCTCTTCGAGGTGCGGGGAGAATTCGTCAGCCACCGGAATGCCCACCACTTGGTGCGGTGCTAGCCATGCTGGGAAGGCGCCGGCGTAGTGCTCCAGCAGGACGCCAAAGAATCGCTCGATGGAGCCGAAGAGCGCACGGTGAATCATGATTGGGCGCTTCTTAGTGCCGTCCGACGCGGTGTATTCCAGCTCGAAGCGCTCCGGCAGGTTGAAGTCCAACTGCACGGTAGACATCTGCCAGGTACGGCCGATGGCGTCGCGCGCCTGCACAGAAATCTTCGGGCCGTAGAAGGCTGCACCTGCGGGATCCGGAACCAGCTCCAAGCCGGACTTTTCTGCGACCGACTGCAGGATAGACGTAGAGCGCTCCCAGATCTCATCGGAACCGACGAACTTATTCGGGTCCTTGGTAGAAAGCTCCAGGTAGAAGTCAGACAGGCCGTAGTCCTTCAGCAAGGAAATGATGAAGTCGAGGACCTTGGTTAGCTCTTCTTCCAGCTGCTCTTCGGTGCAGTAGATGTGGGCATCGTCCTGGGTAAAGCCGCGGGCACGGGTCAGGCCGTGGACCACGCCAGACTTTTCGTAGCGGTAGACGGTACCGAACTCAAATAGACGCAGCGGGAGCTCGCGGTAGGAACGGCCACGGGATGCAAAAATCAGGTTGTGCATCGGGCAGTTCATGGGCTTGGCGTAGTAGTCCTGCGGCTCCTTGACGGTATTGCCCTCTTCGTCATACTCGCCATCGAGCTGCATCGGTGGGAACATACCGTCGGCGTAGAAGTCCAGGTGGCCAGACTTCTTGAATAGGTCACCCTTGGTGATATGCGGGGTATTAACAAAGGAGTACCCAGCCTGGACGTGGCGGTTGCGAGAGTGGTTTTCCATCTCCATGCGCACGGTCGCGCCATTCGGGTGGAATACCGGGAAGCCGGAGCCAATCTCATCCGGGAAGGAGAAGAGATCTAGTTCCTGACCCAGGCGGCGGTGGTCGCGCTTTTCAGCCTCTTCCACCATGGTCTGGTAGGCCTCCAGCGCCTCCTTGGACTCAAAAGCGGTGCCGTAAATGCGCTGCAGGCCAGCCTTGGACTGGTCGCCGCGCCAGTAGGCAGCAGAAGAACGGGTCAGCGTGAAAGCCGGGATGTACTTGGTGGTCGGCACGTGCGGTCCGCGGCAGAGATCGAACCACTCTACGTCCCCGGTGCGCGGGTTGATGTTGTCATAATGGGTGAGATCGCCGGAACCGACTTCTGCGGCCTCGTCGGAGTCAGGGTCAACGTTGCCCTTGTCCTGGACCAGCTCGAGCTTGAAGGGCTCCTCGGCGAGGGCCTTTTCCGCTTCCTCAGCAGATTCGTAGACGTGGCGCTCAAAGCGCTGACCACCCTTGATGATCTTCTTCATGCGCTTTTCAATCGCCTTGAGATCTTCCGGCGTGAAAGGCTCGGCGGTCTGGAAATCGAAGTAGAAGCCATTCTCAATGGCCGGACCGATGCCCAGCTTGGTGCCGGGGAATTCGGCCTGCACGGCCTGGGCCATAACGTGACCGCAGGAGTGGCGGATGACGGCGCGGCCGTCTTCCTCGCTGGCGGCAACCGGGGTGAAGGTGGACTCCGTGTCTGGGGTGTGCGACAAATCAAAGAGAGTGCCGTCCTCACCGCGAACGACTACGACAGCCTCAGGGCCCTTATTGGGAAGGTTGAGCTCTCGCATTGCTGCACCCACGGCCTGGCCGGCGGGCACGGTGAAGGAATCGTAATTGACCGGTACTGCGGGGATGAGTTCCGCCATAATCGCGCTCCTTTATGCGCTCGTGCGTCGGCGGCATACCTGGCCGCGTCCGCTATTTAAATTTACGGATAGCTATTCTACAACCCCGCATGCTCGCAGAGCGATTTTGCCCACCATGATTCACGCCCATCGGCAGCAAGGGTGCCCGGCGGACAGAAATACATAGCGGAGCCGATATGGGTTAGCCATTCATTCATTAGGTCGGATTCATCCAATCGGGCCTGGATAGGCTCAAATTGCTGGGTGGGATCCTGCTGGTAGCAGATAAAAACCTGCCCAATATTGGATAGCTGCCTGTCCTTGCCATCGGGAGCTAACTCATAGTTATACGGGCGGCGTAGGATGCGCTGCTCCGGGTGGTCAGCGGGCGGGGCGGCAACGGCCATGTGCGAGTTTTTATCGATAACCGGCAGTCCATAGTCATCTACCGCATCGAAATCCGCAGCGTCGAATTCGTCCTTGCCGGTAAGTGGGGCGCCGGTATCGAGCTTGCGGCCGATAGCGTTCTCGCGGGAAGAGCGATCCAGCTTTTCCCATGTATCAACGTTCATGCGGATGCGGCGTACCACCATCGCCGTTCCCCCTTTGGCCCACTGCGGGCCCTTATCAATCCACACCTGGGCCGCGAAGTCCTCCTCGCTGCGTGGGTTAACAGTGCCGTCCTTTTGTCCGAACATATTGCGCGCGGTGGCGCCCTTTTCCTGGCTGCCGTAGGCGTTAATAAAGCCCTGCTGCAACCACTTCACGCTGGCATAGTGCTCGCCTGCGCGCACCATGTGCCGCAGGGCGTAGGTATTCATCAGTGGGTCATCGCAGCAGATCTGCAGGACGAGATCGCTTTGGCCCCACTTATCCTCCAGCTCATCGCGCTCAAAGGGTCGTACGTCTCCCAGCCACTGGGGCTTGTCCACTCCGAGCAGGTTAAAAACCTTCTCGCCTAGGCCGCAGGTGATAGTCAGGTTGGCAGGCTGTTGCACCATTTCCGGCTCTAGCGTGCCCAGCGGCGCCTCCCCCGTACACAGCGCGCGGGCGTCCTCGGTCCACAGCTTCATAAGGCTGGCGAACCCCCGCTTGTCGACGCCCCTTTTAAGGTCAAACCCCACCAAATTCAGGTGGGCCTGCGCTGCGGTAGCGATACCCGCTTGATGGTCGCCATCGAAGGCCACGAGGGCGTCGGCAAGCGCGGGCCTATCCTGCGCCTGAGCATCCGGGGAAGAGCCCCGATCAGTGCAGCCAGCCAACGCGAAGGCGCTGGTCGATACCGCAGCGCCGGTGAGAAATCCCCTTCTGCTGAATCCAGACATAACTAGTGGTTGTGGCCTTCCATACCGTGGCCTGCCATATCGCCGTAGTCCTCATCGCCGGCAGGCATGCTGCGCGTTTGAATCTCGCCCAGATCGAGCTCTTCGCCGCCCTCTAGCTCCACTTTGAGGTCAAGGGATTCACCGGGAGCGATGTGGTTTTCCATCTCCATGAGCATGAAGTGGTCACCACCAGGTGCCAGCTCGTGGGACTCGCCAGCTTTAACTACCAATGGGCTCGACATTTCCTGCATCTTGCCATCGACAGTCTCATGCATCTGGTTCACTTTGGCATTGAGGCTGGTGGAAAATCCAGTGATGGTGATGTCCTTGTCGGAATGGTTGACCAGGGTGCCAAAGATGGCGGTCATGTCCTTGTCCTCATTGGCGCGCACGACAGCATCCTCAAAGGTCAGTTCCTTAGATTCCGCAGCGGAGGATGTTTCCCCTGTGCTAGTGGCAGCATCCGTCTTCGACTCGGTGGAATCATTTTGGTTTTGCGGTGAGCAACCCGCCAGGGCGAGGCCGGCCACAGTCAAGCCCACAAGGGCGATGCTAGAAATCTTGGACATTATTTTTCACCTTCCGAATCAATGCGACGAGACTTGGCAATAAATAGGGCAACTACTGCGGCAATTGCCAAAACGCCGCCCACACCCAGGATGATTTTCAGCGCGGTCGGTAGGCCCTCATCCCCATCCTGGGACGCCGAATCAGCTTCAGACGCCTCGGTGCTCTCGGAGGAGTCACCCTTGACGGAAAATTCCACTCCCCCGCGGGTAGCGTGTCCGTCCGAAGACGTGATCTGGAAACCCACCTGGTAATTACCCGGCCCAGGGTGGACATCCGCAGGGGTTTCAATGGTGAGATCCCGCTCATTGAGCTTCGGTTCCTGGCTAAAGAGTTTCTCACCAGTATCCGCGTTGGTCACGGCAAAGGTATTGAAGTCTTCTTTGGGGATACCAGAAAACTCGAGGGTGATTTCCTTCGGAAACTCGTCGAGTTGGTCGCCGTCTTTGACCGAACCGCCAATAACGGAGTCGTGCGCGAAGGCGGCCGGCATCGACCCGCCCAGAACTAGTGCTGCAGTGCCGACTGCTGCCGCCGTGCGGCGCAGCCAAGGTACGCGGTAGCCCATAAATAGCTCCTTTTGTGTTGAAAATGCACAAGTTGAATTGTCAGACATACTAGCCGCGCGGTTTGCCGGAGCGGCAATCGCGATAAGCAGCGCGTCGAGTCATATGTCGGGCTGTAGTGCGCACAAGTTCCCCGCCTTGAATAAAAAGAGGCATTTATCACTATTTAAGGAATGCCAACTCAATGATTGGAGCTGGCTCCCTCAGCATTCCCCAGCACGCCTGCTTTCAAATGCAGGACCAGTCAGCATCAAGGCAGTGACTATCGAAACCGTACCTGCAACGATGAGAGCGCAGGGCCAAATCGCGTTACCGGAATTGCCACCGATATCCGCCTCCGATAGCCCCACAGCAAATAGTGCGCTTCCTACCAAGAGTGACAGGCAGCCTGAGGCACCCACCAGTAGCGGAACTAAAACATTGCGTGACATCGCTACCCCTTCCACTGTGGCTACTGCAACTAACAGCTGTTCACCCTGCGATCCTAGCTAGACATGCGAAAAGCCACCCTATTTCTAGGGCGGCTCACCTGAGCGGATGACGAGACTCGAACTCGCGACCCTCACCTTGGCAAGGTGATGCGCTACCAACTGCGCTACATCCGCATAACAAACCGGAGTTTGTTGCAGAGCCCCAAATAGGACTCTCGTGCGCGATACTGGGATTGAACCAGTGACCTCTTCCGTGTCAGGGAAGCGCTCTCCCACTGAGCTAATCGCGCTTAATGCCCGAAGGCATTAAGAAGTTGAGGTGGAAACGGGAATCGAACCCGTGTGCACGGTTTTGCAGACCGTTGCCTCACCACTCGGCCATTCCACCGTGGCGATACCGCCTCACACAATACAGTGCTGGAGCGGATGACGAGACTCGAACTCGCGACCCTCACCTTGGCAAGGTGATGCGCTACCAACTGCGCTACATCCGCATGCGAAACCAGGCCCGGTTTCTAGGACAAAGTCCTTGTGCGCGATACTGGGATTGAACCAGTGACCTCTTCCGTGTCAGGGAAGCGCTCTCCCACTGAGCTAATCGCGCGCTATTCATTTAGAATCACTCTTCACGGGTGAAACCCAAGAAAAGCGTGGAGCGGATGACGAGACTCGAACTCGCGACCCTCACCTTGGCAAGGTGATGCGCTACCAACTGCGCTACATCCGCATTGCCCCGCGAACTTTGTACCGTTGCGGTGCGAGAAGAAACATTATCGTGCTCCGCGCCAGTTTCCAAATCCCCAGCCCAGCGGCATTCTTTCTGGCACCGATTTTTCACATTCGAGCCATCCCAAAACACACTGGTGTGATTCTCCCAAGACAGTGGACCGCAGGCCACCTCCCCTTGATGCGCACTCCTGCCCAGCCAATTAGGTGTTTGAATTTGGTGCGGTGTAGATTAAGCCACCGCAAGGTCCTATAGCTCAGTGGGAGAGCGTTCCGTTCACACCGGAAAGGTCACTGGTTCAATCCCAGTTAGGACCACAATCTCCCGCCCATCGCTCCCCTCCATAGGAGCTTGGGCGGGTTTCTCTATATGTCTGTAAAGTGTCCCGACGTGTTGTGGATTCTCTTAGGCATTATCGCCGGACTCGTTCTACCCGTTCAGACCCTGGTTAATACGCGCCTTCGCGCATCTACTGGCACGCCGTTTTCCTCTTCGCTCATCTCGTTTGCCGTGGGCACGTTGACTTTGCTTGTCATCGCGACAGCCGTCACCGGCGGCGAGTTTGGCATTTCCCGCGCCTTTGGGGAACCGCTGTGGGTTTGGTTCGGTGGTCTGCTCGGCGTGGTTGCGCTTACTGGAAATATCCTGTTGTTTCCTCATTTGGGCGCGGTCCAGACCGTAGTCCTTCCCATCGCGGGCCAAATCATGATGGGCCTTGTCATCGACCACTTTGGGCTGTTTGACTCCCCCACTTCCCCACTGTCCCTGGTACGCGCCCTTGGGGCACTAATTGTCCTCGGTGGAGTGATTTCTATCGTCGCCAGCCCCGGCGCGCCGACGAAGCAAGAAGACAGCGCTACGGCGTTGTGGCTTTGGCTCCTCGCAGGTTTTGTCTTTGGCTGCTTTACCGCAAGCCAATCCGCCATTAACGGCCACCTGGGCCAGATTACCGGGTCGCCCGTGAGTGCGGCTTTGGTGTCTTTTGGCATTGGCGTTTCCGCGCTCGTAATGCTCAATATTGTTTTGCGCTGGCGCCCTCGCATTGAGCGTCCCGAGGGAAAGGCTAACCCCTGGTGGATGTGGGCAGGCGGCGCCTTGGGAGCCTTATTTGTCTTTGGCAACGCGGCCTTAGTACCACAAATTGGCACTGGGCTTACTGTGGTGGCAACCCTTCTCGGTTCCATGTTGGGGTCCGTGCTCATTGATCGCCTGCGGGGTGCGCGAGTCGCAATGCGCCAGGTAGCCGGCATTGCAGTGATCTTGCTTGGTGTAATACTCATCCGCCTGGTGTAAGCCCCTCTCCTGTGGCTATGCCCGGTACTTTGCCGTGCTGGGTATCTGGTGCCTTGACTAGGCTGGGAAGGCATGGATATCTCTTCGCTATTGGGCCCCGATTCCGGTGATGTATTCACCGTCCGCACAAATATGGTCAGCACACTAACTGGATCGGCAACCATGAACCACGTTTCCGAGGACATGGGAAATGACACTGATGGGCAGCTTTTTGCTGCGCTACGTAATTGGGCAGACGTCGTGTTGGTGGGCGCGCAAACGGTGCGCGCGGAGGACTACTCCGGAGTAAAACCTAACGGGGATGGTTCGCGGCCGGCTCCTATTGCCGTGCCTTCCCGCAGCCTTGATTTCGATATCACCGCGGACTTCTTCACAGACTTCACTACCCCTCCCATCATCCTGATCCCCCATAGCAGCCGGGACAATCAAGAGCTCGCAAAGCGCATCGCGACCATCGAATCCACAGGCGCGGAAGTCTGCGATGCTGGCGAAGGAACCGTGCAGGACTACATTTCCGTCTTAAAGGACCGCGGGTTTAAGCGCGTGCTCTGCGAGGGCGGGCCAGGAATGATTGGGCAGCTGGTAGACATCGATGCCATCGACCAGATGTATTTGACCCTGGACCCACATCTATCCACCGGTGTGGAAACTCCCATGGCGACGTTTAAGGGCGAGCATTCCCATCGCCGCATGCAGTTAGAAAATGTCGCGGCCGATCACGATGGCACGGTGTTTCTGCGGTATTCCCGCGCCCGCTAGGCCGTAGACTAAGGGGCCGTGAATTCCCGAATCAATGTCGCCGCCTGGCCTGTGGCCATCCTGCTTGTTGTGCATCGCGTGTTCATCATCGCGCGCAATGGCACGCCGACGGATGATTTCACCACCGTGTATAACGCTGTGGCACGCATGTCCTCTGGCCAGCCGGTCTATGAGCAGGCTTATAACCACGTGGACCCGCTGTACCTGTATACCCCGGGGGCCACGCTGCTGCTCGCACCGCTAGCTCATATTGATTTTTCGCTAGCACGGGGACTATTCATCTTCGCCAACGCGGCTGCAATCGTGGCAGCGCTAGCGGTGCTCACCCTTGTAGTGGGCCGCACACTTACTTCGGCAGTGTGGCCAGTATCTATCGCTTTGGCCTTTGTCACCGAATCGGTGACCAATACGCTCGCATTTACCAATATCAATGGCATTCTCTTGCTATGCATGGCCGTGTTCTTGTGGGCTTTCGTGCGCGCCGAGCGCACCCCATGGCTGGGCTGGGTGGCAGGCGTAGTCATTGGCTTGGCCATCGTCATTAAGCCGCAATTTGCGCCGTTGCTCTTCCTGCCCTTGGTCAAGCTGCAATGGCGCAGTCTCGCGACTGGCATTGGCCTACCGGTAATTCTCAACCTCCTAGCGTGGCCGCTCGTGCCGGGCGCTAGCGGCTTTGTGGATAACCTCCTGCCCTACCTCTCAGAAACCCGTGACTATGCCAATTCTTCCTGGGCAGGCTTCCACGCCTACGTTGACTTTGGCGCGGGACTGTATTGGACCGTGTGGTTGATATTTGCCGCGCTTTCGGCCGCAGCGATTCTCGGGCTTTTGCGCTTCCGCAATTCCAACCCGACCTTGTGGGCGCTAACGACCAGCGGGGCGATCATGGTGGGTATCTTCTTCCTGTCTTCTCTTGGCCAGCAGTATTACTCCATGTGGCTATTCCCATTGATGTTTACCGTGGTGCTCAAGCGTTCGGTTTTCCATTCTGCGGGTGCGTGGTTTGCGGCCTTTCTCTATTTGGCTCCCGTTTCCTGGGCGTCTACAGCGCACCCGGATGCTGGTCGGTGGATGAATTTTTTCACGGCCACGGCGGGATGGGCGCTGCTTATCGTCGCAATTTTCGCTACGGTTGCCGGCTGGTGGCGTGCCGCGCGCAGCACGGTTTAGACTCGGCCCATGACCGATTTCAAGCTCATTGCCGATACCGAATGGCGCCAGCGCTTAAGTCCCGAGGAATACTACGTCCTGCGCGAAGCCGGCACCGAGCCGCCCCACGTAGGCGAGTACACCAATACCACCACCGAGGGGGTCTATTCTTGCCGCGCGTGTGGAACGGAGCTTTTCCGCTCTACGGAAAAGTTTGAGTCTCACTGCGGCTGGCCTTCCTTTTTCTCCCCACTCGCAGGGGACAAAATCATTGAGCGCGAAGACAATTCGCTAGGCATGCGCCGCGTAGAGGTTCTGTGTGCCAACTGCGAATCTCACCTGGGGCACGTCTTTGAGGGTGAGGGCTACGATACCCCCACCGACTTGCGCTATTGCATCAACTCCATCTGCCTGGACTTGGAGGAAAAGCCGGTAGAAGATGGCACCGCCTAAGGGGGCATGCACAAGAAAGCGCGCCCCGTCAGCAGCCTAACGTGCAGGCTAGTGACGGGGCGCGGCTAAGTGGGGACGTCGCCAAGCAGGGCTACTGCTGGGCGGCGTTACTTTTAGGGCAGAACTGCGATGAGCTCTGCTACGTCCTTGACGCGGCGACCGGTGTGGAAAGGAATCTCCTCGCGCACGTGGTGGCGGGCCTCGGTGTAGCGCATCAGGTACATCAGGTCGACGATGCGGTGGAGCTCATCCGCCTCGAAGGCCAAAATCCACTCGTAGTCACCCAGGGCAAAGGCTGGGACGGTATTTGCACGCACATCGGGGTAGTCGCGCGCCTGCATACCGTGCTCCATGAGGATGCGGCGGCGCTTTTCATCATCCATGGTGTACCAGTCATAAGAGCGCACGAAGGGGTACACCGAGATCCACTCCTTGGGCTCCTCACCCATGATGAAGGATGGCAGGTGGGACTTATTGAACTCTGCTGGACGGTGCAAGGCATTGCCCACCCAGGTCACTTCGCTTACCTGGCCCAGGGTGGTCTCGCGGCGGAAGTCCCCAAAGACCTTCTGCAGGTCAGAGAATTCCTCGGCGTGCCACCAGATCATAAAGTCAGCGGAATCGCGCATAGCCGTGAGGTCGTAAATGCCGCGCACCGTTACCTTCCCGGCCTTTTCCACGCCGGCAAAGAACTCCTGCGCTTGGGCGATAATCTCCGCTCGCTCAGTGCCGAGCGCGCCCGGGATCACCTTAAAAACTGCGTGCTGGGAATATTGCTGAACCGCGTTGAGTTCCTTGTAATCAAGCTTCGCCATTGCGTTCTCCTTTGCAGAAGCCTTTGGGTTAACGAACATATCCATCATAAGTTGGATATGAAACCTTGTCACTTCTCGGCCTTAAGGAGGACGACACGCCCGCGCATCGGCGCGCCTCCCCCAGCTAGAGGACGCGAAACTATAGCTTGAACGTCGTGAGCAATTCCGAATCGACCACCCCACGCAGCGCCGAGGCCTCCGCCCCCACCCCTTTGCACGGGCAGGCGGAAAGCCACGAGCCAGCTACCCCCGCCGCTTTCACCCAAGCAGTGGAGTCCATGCACGCGGCCGACCTGCGCCCTGAGATAACCCTAGGCTCCATTCGCCCACCGCAACGCCTTGCGCCGTTTAGCCACGCAATCGGCCTCGAGGTGGGAAACGAAGATAACCCAGATATCGTGCCCACCGATGCAGAGGGTGACGCCTTTGGTCGCCTCATCCTGCTCCACGATCCAGGCGCCGAGGAAGCTTGGGAGGGCGCCATGCGCCTTGTGGCCTATATCCAGGCGGATATGGATGATGCCGTAGCCGGCGATCCACTCTTGCCCGATGTGGCGTGGCAGTGGCTCAACGAGGGCTTAGAAAAGGAAGGGGCCGGCCACACGAATTTGGGCGGCACCGTCACTTCCACCGCGTCCGTGCGTTTTGGCGAGATTGGCGGGCCACCGCGCGCCTACCAGATCGAAATGCGCGCTTCGTGGACTGCCGAAGGCCTCGATCTCGCACCCCACGTGCAGGCCTTTGCCCAGGTATTGGCCAACGTTGCCGGACTACCCCCTGAGGGCGTCACCGAGCTCGGCCGCTAATATGCCAGAATTGCGCAGCCGGCCGCTCGAGGGCATCCCGCCGGTTCTTGCCACCCCGGAGGAATTCACCGCTGCCGCAGCCCGCCTCGCCGCGGGTACGGGCCCCTTTGCCATCGATACCGAGCGCGCCTCCGGCTATCGCTACGATGATCGCGCCTTCGTAGTGCAAATTCGCCGCCGCGGCGCGGGCACGATGCTTTTTGCCCCTGAGGGCCACCGCGAGGAGCTCACGACCGCCCTTGCCCCAGTGCTCAACGGCACGGAGTGGATTATTCACGCCGCCCATTCGGATTTGCCTTGCCTCGGGTGGCTCGGTCTATTTCCTGGCTCTATCTTTGACACGGAACTAGCGGCGCGGCTCGCGGGATTTGAACGGCCCAATCTGGGCACTATGGTCGCAAAGCTTTTTGACGTCGAATTGGAAAAGGGCTACGGCGACGCCGACTGGTCCACCCCGCAGCTCAGCGAGGAACTCAAGGCATACGCCGCGCTCGATGTGGAACTGCTCCTCGAGCTAGCCGACGCCCTGCGCGACATTTTGGCCGAACAAGACAAGATGGACTGGGCTTTAGAGGAATTTTCCACCATAGTCCAGGAACATTCCGGAGACTTCGCTCCCCAGCCGCACACGTGGCGCGATCTTAAGGGCATCTCCAGTTTGCGCAGCGGCAGTCAGCTCGCCGCTGCTCGGGCGCTGTGGCTCAAGCGTGACGCTATCGCTCGGCGCACAGATACTGCGCCCGGCCGGGTATTAGGGAATAAGACGCTGGTAGAAATTGCGCGCGCCCTTCCCACCACCGCCGGCGATCTTGCCCGAGTCAAGGGATTTCCCCGCCGGCGCAAGGGCGCGACCGCCCAGTGGATGGCTGTGCTTCACCAGGCGCGCGCCGTTCCCCCGCAGCAGCGGCCTCGCGTCCACCGCGCCCCACAACCGGTTCCTTCCAAAACCATCTGGGCCAAGGACTACCCGGACCTATGGGAGGTATACCAAACCATCCGCGCGGACATCGCCGATCTCGCCACTGAACTCGGTATGACATCCGAACTCCTTATCCGCCCTGCCGCTTTGCGTGCAGCGGTATGGGCGAAGGTAGGTGTGCGCGCCGATAAGCGCCACCGCGGAGCTGATTCTGTCGCCGGCGCCATCCGGCAGCCAGGCGACGTCGCTGCCTTCCTCCGCGCGGAGGGCGCGCGCGAATGGCAAATAGAAATGACCGCCCCGATTATCGTGGACGGTCTATTCTAGGCTCTATTTAGCAGGCTAGGTTTAGCTCTCTTCTCCTCGCGCGTTGGCATCAGCGGTGAGGTTTTCTAGCCACTCGCTTATCGACGCCGCCATAAGCTCCGGCGTCAACCCGAACTCTTCCAAAACCTCGCCGCGAGAGCCGTGCTTAGGGAAGTAACCCGGAACGCCGAGTCGGCGCACAGGAGTATCGACCTCGGCTGCGCTGAGGGCTTCCGAAATCATGGAGCCAATACCGCCGCGAACAAGGCCGTCTTCTGCCGTAACCACCAAGTCGTGGTCAGCGGCGAGAGCCACCACAGAGCTTGCCACCGGCGCTACCCAACGCGGGTCAACAACGGTAACGTTCACGCCCTGCTCGCCCAGCAGCTTCGCAGCCTCGATGCTGCGCGCGGACATGGCACCGATGGACACGATGAGTACCTCAGGGGTGTCCTCGCCGGCATCGGCTTCGCCATAGTGCAGGATGTCTACGCCATCGCCCAACGTATCCACCGCTTCCATATCCGGCAGCAGGTTGCCCTTAGGGAAGCGGACCACGGACGGGCCAGATTCAATCTCTAGCGACTCACGGAAGAGCTCCCGCAGACGCGCGCCATCGCGCGGGGCAGCAATATGCATTCCCGGCACAATGCTCATGAGCGCCATATCCCACACGCCATTATGCGAAGCGCCATCGGAACCGGTAACCCCGGAGCGGTCAAGCACGATGGTTACCGGCAGCTTTAGCAGCGCAATATCCATAATGACCTGGTCCACAGCCCGGTTTAAGAAGGTGGAATATACCGCCACGACGGGGTGCATCCCGCCGAGCGCCAAACCAGAGGCAGAGGTCATTGCGTGCTGCTCGGCAATTCCCACATCAAAGAACCGCTCTGGGAAGCGCTCTTGGAAGGGAGCGAGCCCAGTTGGTCCGGCCATAGCAGCCGTAATGGCAACGATGTCATCGCGCTTTTCGGCAGCGGCTACCAGCTCCTCTGAAAAGGCGGCCGTCCAGCCAGGCTGCTTGGTGCCCTTTGCCACACCGGTGACCGGATCGATAGCACCGGTGGAGTGCATCTGGTCCTTCGGCTCATTGACGGCCGGGGCAAAACCGTGGCCCTTTTCGGTAACCACGTGCACGATGATGGGCCCGTCATAATCGCGGGCATAAGTCAGGGCATGCACCAAGCTATCGATATTGTGCCCGTTGATGGGGCCGATGTACTTCATGCCCAGTTCTGGAAACATCTCGGTAGGCAAGACGGTGGACTTGACGCCTTCCTTCATGGCGTGCAAGGCATCAAAGGCGCGCTCGCCTACCCACCCCATTTGCTTCAGGCGGCGCTTACCCTGTTCCATGAGCTCGTCATAACCGTGCTGGGAACGGATACGGCCTAGGTTTTCGGAAATGCCACCGATAGTGGGCGAATAGCTACGGCCGTTGTCATTGACCACGATGACCGCATTGCGGCCCTTGTCTTCAGAGATATTGTTTAACGCCTCCCAGCACATGCCGCCGGTAAGGGCACCATCGCCGACAACACCGATGACATTGCGGTGACCGTCGCCGCGAATCTTGAAGGCCTTAGACAAGCCATCGACCGTAGACAGCGACGCCGAAGCGTGGGAGGACTCGGTCCAGTCATGCTCGGATTCGCCGCGGTCCGTATACCCCGAAAGGCCGTCCTTTTGCCGCAAGGTATCGAATTGATCCGTGCGCCCCGTCAACATCTTATGCACATAGGACTGGTGCGAAGTGTCAAAAATAATGGGCTCACGCGGAGAATCAAATACACGGTGCAACGCAATGGTCAATTCCACCACGCCCAAGTTAGGCCCCAGATGTCCGCCCGTGACGGAGACCTTGTCAATGAGGCGCTGCCTAATCTCTGCCGCCAGCTCCTCAAGCTTGTCTGCAGACAGCACCTTGAGGTCCTGCGGCGAGTTAATGGTATCCAAGATAGTCATGGAGCGGCCTTCAACTCCTTCTGTGCTTAGTTCTTCTTTTCTACCGTACCCGCGGCGGGCGGTGAATATTATATCGGTCAATGTTCCGAGAACGGCGCGGCAACGTGCCGCACCCCGCCTCGGAGCCATAAAAGCTCATTAGGCAGGGGTAATGAGCGCAATCGTTTCAAAGTGGTGCGTTCCGGGGAACGCGTTAATCAGCGCCATCTTTTCTATTCCGTATCCGTGCTGGTTCCAGTATCCCAAGTCGCGCGCGAAGGTGGCGGGGTCACATCCCACGTGAACGACCGTCTGGGGTGCAGCGGCCGCCACGGAACGAATCACATCCTCCCCTGCTCCGGTGCGCGGCGGATCAAGGACTACAGCGCCAGGCTTGGAAAGCTGGGCGGCGACTTGCTCGACCTTCGCGGACTTTACTTCCACATCGCAGTCCGCAAGGGCGGCCTGTTCCCCGGCCGTAGCCGCCAGCGAGTAATCCACGGAGATAACCTTGCCCTGCACGGCATGGGCCAGTGCGGGAACAAATAGGCCAACGCCACCGTAGAGATCCCAGGCGGTGTGCTCTTGGTACTCGCGCTCCCCGAGCCACTCCGCTATTAATTCGGTATACGCCGCCGGTGCCTGGCTGTGGGCCTGCCAAAAGGCCGTAGCAGGAAAGCTAAACGTCCGCCCGTCGACATGCTCGTGCACCTTGCCGCTGCCTTCTACCACCTCACGGATGGTCTCCACGCGGCGCCCGCGTGGGGCCTTGCGGGTTTCTACCACGTGGCGGTTGCCCTCGCCATCGAGAACGGCGATGACCTCAGCACCTGGGGTAAACCGGCGCGCACCTTCTCCAACGAGCCCGTCTGCCAATCCCGGAGCCAGCTGTGTACAGGCAGCGCCCGTAACAAGCTCATTGGACCGACGCTGACGGGTTCCGGCGCGCCCTTGCTTGTCGACACCCCACCTCACCCGCGTGCGCCATCCCCGAACCGGCTCTAGGGTGTGCTGCTCAATGTTCAGTTCCTCGCCAGTGACAACGCCGGTGCGGCGCAGCTGCTCCGACAAGATCTCTGCCTTGATTCCGGTTTCGGCCGCTGGATCCAGCTCGGCGAAATCACAGCAGCCAGCTCCTTGCGCGGCCGCAGGACAAGACGATGGTACGCGCAGCGGCCCTGGGCTTAGTACGCTTTCCAGTTCCGCTTTAATGAACGACTTCTTTACACGGCCGGCCGTAGCCTTTACGACGTCGCCGGGAAAAGCGCGAGGAACGAATACCACTCGCCCATCCGACGCCTGGCCAATTCCTTCCCCGCCGTGCGCCATGCGGTCAATGGTGACCTCAAGACTATCGCCGCGGCTCATCGTTGATTCAGTCATTTTCTGCCTCAGACTTTTGTTCTTGTTCTGCGTTAGTGTGCTCACCTGTGCCCGCCGCTGCGTCAACGGCTGCATCCGCGCGGCGCACCATCCACACGGTTAGCGCCGTAACCAGAAGCGTCAATGGCCACCCCATCAGGATTCGGGTCACCCCTAAGGCAGTGGTTGCATCCGCATCATAAATGGCGCGCTGAATAACAAAGCGGGCCAGGAAGATGACCGCCCACCCGCCGGTAGCGATGGCATAAGCCCGGCGCGCCTCGGTAACCTTTTGCCACTGCATTTCCTCGCCATTAATCCCCTTCCAGATGACGCCCACAGCGGGCCACCGGAAAAGGATTGATAGTACCGCGGCAATGCACAGTGCCAACGACATCCAGATGCCGTACAAGAAATACCCTTTAGCATCACCGGTAAACCAGGCGATGGCAGCGCATAGTGCGACTCCCAGCAGACCCGATATGGCTGGCTGCAGGGTCTCTTTACGGATTACCCTCCAGAGTGCAATAACAACGGCCACGCCGAGCGCCGCCGCCAAGGCTGGCCCCAGCCCAAAGAAGTTATTGATGGGAATCAGCACAATGACTGGCAAGGTGGCCGACACGAGCCCTGATAAGCCACCCATCTGCTCCAGCAGGGTGGGTTCGGCAGCAGACTCCTCAGAGTCCAGGTTCTTAGCGTCCGGGGAAGGTTGCGGCGAGGAAGAATGTGTCACGTGGTTTACTGCTTTGCCTAGTTCTTGGAATTAGGTGCAGAGCCCTCATCGGGATTCTGCGGGGACGATCCATTCTCACCCTGTTGTGGGGTACCGCCCAAATCGCGCAAGTGTTGTTCCGCCTCTGCTTCTGCCGCAGGGTCGGGGCCGCCCACTCCGTTTTCTGGGTGGTCTTGAGCATTAGCGGCTGCCTGCTGTTCTTGCTGGCGCTGGTCCATGGCCTGCTTGACCTGCTCTACGAGCTGCTCGGGCATGATGACCGGCAAAGCATTTCCCGCCAAGATGGGGTCTTCCCCGCGGTAGACGAAGGTACGGGCGGCCACCTCGCGAGCCATGTCTGCGAGGTCTGCTTCCATGCCGGCCGGCGCGGCCAGGGTCATGCGCAGCATCCAGCGCGGACCGTCTGCACCGATGACGCGGACCTGACCGTTGTCGTTCTTGCCCACGACCTCAGCACCCCAAGGGCCTGGCTCGGTAGTAACGGTAAGTCCGTCGCGGCTCATGCCCTCCTTGATTTCCTCCACGGATTCTGCCCACTGGCCTGGCTTACGTGGGGCGGCAAAGGCTACGGGAGTAATTCGGCCTACCTTGGTCACGATGTGCAGCATTCGTGGGCCCTGTTCGCCCATTTCCACCTGTACCTGGGATTCCTTTGGCAGTGGAATGCGCAGGGACCCCAGATCTAATACGCCGATGGAAAAGTCACTGAAATCGAAGGTCTCGATATCGACGGAGTCGCCGTCAAAGGGGCCGGTCTGGCCATTGATGGCATCATGGGCGAATTCGCGGGGTTCATTGCCAGAAGCCGCCGCGGCATCTGCTGCGGTGTCGCCTACTGGAGCATAAGTTTCCTGCGCTTCTGTATCCGCGGACTTGGGGTCCGCCGGCTTTTCGCTTTGGGCTGCAGGCTTTTCCTGAGCCTTCTTTTCTTCGTCGTTCTTCTTGCCAAAGGGCCAGATTCCCATGGGTGCTATGTCCTTTCTAAAAGTTTCGTTGATTCTCTACTGCTTTAACTACACACCGGTAGAGCCATAGCCGCCGGCTCCGCGGACGGTGTCATCCAATTCTTCAACCTCAGCAAACCCCACCAGCTCTACGCGCTGGACCACGAGCTGAGCGATGCGCATGCCGCGTTCGATCTCAATGGGTGTATGCCGGTCGTGGTTGATGAGGCAGACCTTGATCTCCCCGCGGTAATCGGCATCTACCGTGCCCGGGGTATTGACAATGGAAAGCCCTTGCTTGGCGGCTAGTCCGGAACGCGGGTGAATTAAACCGACCGTTCCTAGTGGCAGCGCAATGGCAATCCCGGTGCCGACGAGGGCGCGCTCGCCGGGTTGCAGGGTAAGAGCTTCGGCTGCGTAGAGGTCCGCACCGGCGTCACCACGGTGGGCACGGTGCGGCAACGGAAGCTCCTTATCCAGGCGCTTGACTTTAACGTCCCCAAAGGGGCTTTCTGGTTGAGAATGCGGAATCGAGTCAGTCACCTGGCCAATCCTACCTGCCTTGGGAGGTTCATTCTGCGGCGCGTGTGGACTAGACTGACTAGACGTGTCTGATACATCTGCTACTTCCGCAACTCCGGCACCGTCAAGCGCCGCTTCGGCACAGGGCACGGTGGCTCCTCAGGTGCTGTACCGCGAACGCCAATGGGTCCCTTGGTACTTTTGGCTTTTTGCAGCCGCCATCGTGGGGCTTACTTCCGCTACCGCCGGCCTCAATCGCTCCATGTGGTGGACCATTATTCCCGCGATCCTCCTTGGTGCTATCGCCGTGTGGGTACTTATTACCTGGTCCAATACAGTCATCAAGGTAGAGCGCGACCCGGACGGAACGCGTTGGCTCACGGTCAAAGATGCCCAATTGCCTAACGACGTCGTCTCGCGGTCTATCACCGTTCCCAAATCTGCGCGGCGCAATGCCCTGGGCCCGCAGTTCGATCCCGCGGCGTTTTTGGTCTCCCACGCTTGGGTGGATGAGCACGCCATGATGGTGCTCAATGATCCAGAGGACGATACTCCTTATTGGCTCATCGCCTCGAAGGATCCGGAGGCTTTGCTCCACGCTTTCGTTCCGGAACAGCACTAATCTTTATTGACTTCGCACACCACAGAGAATGTGGTGGCTGCAACAGCAAACCCCGCACTCGGCACGTAGAAAATTGCCAAGTGCGGGGTTTCGTTTCTGCTGCGTATTCCTTTAGGCGCAATCCTTGCAGATTGGCTGGCCGTCCTCTTCGTGGGAGTAACGCTTATTGGACTGCACCAGGAAACACGAGCCGCAGGTAAACTCATTTTCCTGACGTGGAACTACCTCAACATTAAGCTCCTCGCCCGTGAGGTCTACTGATGGCGGCTGGAAGGCTTCGACGATTTCTCCGTCATCGTCCATGCCGTTGTTATCGCTCTCAGCGGCTTTGAGTCCTTCTAGGGAGTCAGTTTCGAGTTCATCTTCCGCGCGCCGGCGCGGTGCGTCATAATCGGTGGCCATAATGCACGCCCCTAATGGTCAAGTTGCTTTAAGGAATGGGTATTTATCGATCGCGCATAGTAAAGCACAAATGGCTAGATGTCATCTCACCGCTTGCCGGCGTGGGAAACTATTACCCCCGCAGCGCGTCCGTGGCCCTGTGCGCTGCTAAAAGCTTTTCGAATGCGGGGGCCAAATCTGCCCCCGCGGCCCAGGTAAGTTCACCGTCGGCGGAGCCTTTATCAAAGCCTGGATGGCGCACTACCGCACCTGCCTCGCGAGCAATGATTGCCCCTGCGGCGAAGTCCCACGCATTGATGCCGTGCTCAAAGTAGGCATCAACGGTTCCCTCTGCCACACGGCATAGGTCGAGCGCGGCAGCGCCGATGCGGCGAATATCACGCACATTAGGCAGAAGCTTGGTGAGAAGCTCGGCTTGGGCTGCACGCCGGTCAGCTTCGTAACCAAATCCGGTTGCTACCAAGGCCAACGCAGTATCTTGTGTCTGGCCACACCGCAGTGCGTGCTCAATTCCGTCTGGGCCGGTGACCGTGGCGCCTTGGCCGGCTGCGGCAGCATAGGTGCGCCCGCGTGCTACGTTGACCACCGCGCCAGCTACGAGGTGCCCTTGGTATTCCGCACCAATGGATACGGCGTAGTCCGGCACCCCGTAGAGGAAATTCACGGTGCCATCAATCGGATCGACAATCCAGGTAACGCCACTGGTCGATTCCACATTGGCGCCTTCTTCGCCGAAAATTCCGTCCCCGGGGCGTTGGGTGCGGATGGTGGTGGCAATGAACTCCTCTGTCGCGGTATCGACCTCCGTTACGGGATCTACGTCGCTGGACTTGGTGTGGGTATGCGCCGCGATGCCGTCACCTGCGACTAGTTCTGCGCGGCGCGCAGTAATTAATTCCGCAGCGCGCGTGGCGGTAGAAACGGCAAAATCCCGCAATTGGAGAAAATCGATCTGCTCAGTCATGCCAACTATTGTGCCTTCTTCTAGACTGTCGGGCATGACTACTCTTTCTGGCCATTCCTTTGGCATCGATATCGGAGGCTCCGGCATTAAAGGCGCTGAGGTGGACCTTGCCACCGGCGAATTCGTGGGCGAGCGTTTGAAGATCGCCACCCCACAGCCGTCTACGCCGCATGAAGTTGCCAAGGTAGTAGCCCAAATCGTGCAGGAAAAGCAGTGGGACAGCCCCGTTGGCATCACCCTGCCTTCCGTGGTTCGCAACCAGGAAGTCGAGACTGCGGCAAATATTTCCAAGGACTGGATTGGGGTCAACGCCACAGAGCTCTTCGCGGACTACCTGGATGCGGATTTTGCCGTGCTTAACGACGCCGACGCGGCGGGACTAGCCGAGGTTGCCTACGGAGAGGACATCGCCAAGCAGGGCTCCGTTATCTTCCTAACCCTCGGCACCGGTATCGGCTCGGCCTTCTTCCTGGACGGCCAGTTGTTCCCTAATACCGAACTGGGGCACCTCACGGTGGGCGATGACGAGGCTGAGAAAATTGCGTCCTCGGCCGTGAAGGACCGCGAGGAACTCAAATACAAGCAGTGGACTAAGCGACTCAACAAGGTCCTCGCGGAATATGAAAAGCTCTTTAACCCGCAGGCCTTCCTCATTGGGGGTGGGATTTCCCGCAAGTTTGAAAAGTGGGGCCCACACCTTGATATTGAAACCCCCGTCATGCCTGCACAACTGCGCAATCGCGCGGGAATTGTCGGAGCTGCGATGGCGGCGGTAGACGGTTTGAAACCGTAGTATTTACGCACTGCAGGTGACCCTATCCACCGGCAGATTGGAAAGATCCTCTATACTGGGCGGTCGATCCTAAGTTAAATAGCTCTAGGGCGTGTCTGGCCTGCTTAAGGCCACAACGCGTTAACATCACACTGATGCACGAGCGCCCCACTAGGGCGCACTGAGCTGTTTCAATCAAGAAGTTAGTCGAAAGGGCGTACGTGGCAGCCACTGAATCTTCAGACCAGGCACTCGGCGAGGGCGAAAACGCCGCTGAGGCATCTACTCCTGCAAAGAAGACCGCCAAGAAGACGGCAAAGAAAACCGCGAAAAAGACGGCTAAGAAGACGGCCAAAAAGACCGCTAAGAAAACAGCCAAGAAGACTGCGAAGAAGACCGCCAAAAAGTCGGCCAAGAAGACCACTAAGAAGTCTGCCAAAAAGGCCACTAAGAAGACGGTCCGCAAATCCGCGGCAAAGAAGCAGGAATCCCCAGCCGAGTCCGAAAAGCAGGCACAGCCGGAAGCAGAAGAGGAGCTCGAGGAGGACGAGCACGACGAAGACGTCGACTTCGATCCCACCAATGCGGACATCGAAGACGATGATGACTTCGACGCTGGCGAAGACCTCGAGGACGATGACCTCGAAGAGGATTTGGACGACGACGATGAGGAAGAAGAGGAAGACTCCTCTTCCGTCTGGGACGAGGAAGAGTCCGCTGCGCTGCGTCAGGCACGCAAGGATGCGCAGCTGACCGCCTCTGCTGACTCCGTCCGCGCCTACCTCAAGCAGATTGGTAAGGTCGCCCTGCTCAACGCCGAGCAAGAGGTTTCCCTGGCCAAGCGCATCGAGGCTGGCCTGTACGCACAGCACCGCATGGATGAGATGGAAAAGGCCCGCGCCGAAGGCGATAAGGCCGCCAAGCTCTCCCCCATGGAAAAGCGCGACCTGCGCAGCATCGCCCGCGATGGCCGCAAGGCCAAGAACCACCTTCTGGAGGCCAACCTGCGTCTGGTGGTTTCCTTGGCGAAGCGCTACACCGGCCGTGGCATGGCTTTCTTGGATCTCATTCAGGAAGGCAACTTGGGTCTTATTCGCGCGGTGGAGAAGTTCGATTACACCAAGGGCTATAAGTTCTCCACTTACGCCACCTGGTGGATCCGCCAGGCCATTACCCGCGCCATGGCTGACCAAGCTCGTACCATCCGCATCCCAGTGCACATGGTGGAGGTCATCAACAAGCTGGGCCGCATCCAGCGCGAGCTCTTGCAGGACTTGGGCCGCGAGCCTACCCCGCAGGAGCTGGCGAAGGAGATGGATATCACCGAGGAGAAGGTGCTCGAAATCCAGCAGTACGCCCGCGAGCCCATTTCCTTGGATCAGACCATCGGTGACGAAGGCGACTCCCAGTTGGGTGACTTCATCGAGGACTCCGAGGCCGTCATTGCGGTCGACGCCGTCTCCTTCACCTTGCTGCAGGATCAGCTGCAAGACGTGCTGACTACCCTGTCCGAGCGTGAAGCCGGCGTGGTTCGCCTCCGCTTCGGCTTGACCGACGGTATGCCGCGCACTTTAGACGAGATTGGCCAAGTCTACGGAGTGACCCGCGAGCGTATTCGCCAGATCGAGTCCAAGACGATGTCGAAGCTGCGCCACCCATCTCGTTCGCAGGTTCTGCGCGACTACCTCGACTAATCGCTGCAGCTGCAGAAACGTAGAAAGCCCGCACCAATTTCGGTGCGGGCTTTCTGTGTAACTACTCTCTAACCACCATGGCCGTTCTACCACTTGCGCAGGTATTCGATGCGCTCGCGCAGCTGCTCGGCATTGCACAGCGCGGTGGGCGGGCCGCCACAGGCCTTGCGCACCTCGGTATGGATAGCACCATGAGGGCGGCCCGAGCGCTGGGCAGCGATGGAGACGACCGTATTGAGCTCTTTGCGCAGCTGGCCTAGCTCATCGACAACTCCGGTGTCGCTGGACTCAGACTCCATAGACTTCTTCCGTGAGGCCGGCGCATAGTCCATGCCGTAGAGCTTGCGGCGGTGAGCTTCCTCCGCCTCAGCAGCGCGCCGCGCCTTTTCCTCCGCTTCGCGGCGGTCCATTTCTTCGGATTGCTTCTTGCGCAGCAAATCTTTGACTTGGTCCGCATCCAGTAGCCCGGGAATACCTAGGAAGTCCGCTTCCTCATCGGTGGTCATATCCCCGGTATTGAACTGAGAACCGTTGTAGAGCAGTCCCGAAAACTCTGCTTCAGCACCAAGCGACTCATAAGACTTCTCCAGCATGTCTGGTTCGGTCTTTTTCTGATTCGCCTGCTCTAGCAGATCGTCATCCCAGCCTTCCTTGTCGGGCTTTTCTTCACCCAAGACGTGGTCGCGGGACTTTTCCATATTTTCGGCCAAGCCCAGCAGGACAGGAACCGAAGGAAGGAAAACCGATGCCGTCTCGCCCGGCATGCGCGAGCGCACAAAGCGGCCGATGGCCTGGGCGAAAAAGAGCGGGGTCGATGCCGAGGTAGCATAAACGCCCACCGCTAGGCGCGGGACGTCGACGCCCTCGGACACCATGCGGACTGCCACCATCCACTCATCGGTGGACTTAGAAAACTCCTGAATGCGGTCCGAGGAGCCGGGATCATCAGACAAAATCACCGACACCGGTGTATTGGAAAGCTGCTTGAGGATCTTGGCATAGGCGCGTGCGGTCGTCGTATCCGAAGCCAGCACCAGGCCGCCGGCATCCGGCATATTGCGCCGCATTTGCATCAGGCGGGTATGCGCCGCCTGCAGCACAGCAGGGATCCACTCACCCTTGGGGTCCAAGGCGGTGCGCCACGCTCGGGCGGTTTGCTCCGCATTCATAATGTCGCCCAAACGGGCTGCATGTTCCTCGCCGGCCGAGTCGCGCCAGCGGGCTTCGCCAGAGTAAGAAAGAAAGACAACGGGGCGCACGACGCCGTCGGCAAGCGCATCGCCATAGCCATAGGTATGGTCCGAGCGGGATACCTTGTGCCCCTCCCCATCGTCCACGTATTGGACGAATGGAATGGGCGAGTCATCGGAGCGGAAAGGCGTACCGGTCAAGGCCAGGCGGTGATTGACATCGTCGTAGGCTTCCTTGACGCCATCGCCCCAGCTCTTGGCGTCGCCTGCATGGTGAATCTCATCCAGGATCACCAAAGTGCGCCGAGCCGAGGCCACCGCGCGGTGTTTGAAGGGGTGCATACCCACTTGCGCATAAGTCACCACAATGCCGTCCATGGAGGGATTAACGGCGGAGGAATTGCTAAACGCCGGATCGAGAGCCAGACCAACGCGCGCGGCAGCGCTAGACCACTGGGTCTTGAGGTGTTCGGTAGGCACCACCACGATTACGCGCTCGACCGTACGGTCTTCCATGAGCTCGGTGGCAATGCGCAGTGCGAAGGTAGTCTTTCCGGCGCCCGGGGTCGCCACCGCCATGAAGTCTTGCGGCTTAGTGGCGAGGAATTTATCGAGGGCGGATTGCTGCCAGGCGCGAAGGTTAGTCTTTTTAAAAGTCCTCACTTGCGGCGCAGACCTTTATACACACGCTCACAATCGGGGCATACCGGAGAACCCGGCTTTGCCTGCTTGGTCACCGGGAAAGTTTCGCCGCACAGCGCAACGACGTACTTGCCGTTCACCGCGGAATCGAGGATGTGATCCTTTTTGACGTAGTGGAAGAACTTCGGCGTGTCATTATCCGTCGTCGAAGTGTCTTCACGAATATCTGGCCGTTCAATTGTCTTCGTAGTCGTAGTCACGCACTCCATTTTGCCGCATCGGCATCGAACTTTGCGAGTCAGGCGGCTACCCTTGGAGAACATGTACACGTCATGCACGCCAGCCACTGCGCCCCTCTCCCCTTATCGAGGGAACGCCGACGCGCACGAGGGGAGCCGAGTCTAGGTTGTTTGGCAAAAAAGAGCGCTACCTCATCACAGATGCCAAGCTCTCGCCTGGCCAGGACCGCAAGCGCCGCGAAATTCGGTACGGAATCTTTCAGTTTTTGCGCGTTCCTTCCCTGCTCATCGCCGGCTTCTTCCTTTATATGCATTGGTGGCTTTTAGCCGCCATCATTGTCGGCGTGACATTTCCCCTCCCCTGGATAGCCGTGGTGATTGGCAACGGCCGGGGAGAAAAGAAGGATAAGCGCGAGAAAAACGTGTACAAGCCAGCCATGAACCGGCAGCTTTATAGCCAGACCCACGCCCCACAGGTATCCGGCGGCACCGCCCGGCCTATTGAGGCACACCACGACATCATTGATCACGAAGAAGAGTAAAGGATTCCTGCTTATATGACGACCGCTTTTGGCCCCGACTTTGATGCCTCCGCGCTAGCCAAGCTGGCCGCAGAGCTTTCCGACGTCTTTACCGCCGCCGGTTTTACTACCGATGGCGTAGCCGGGCACCTAGGTCCGGAAGTTACCGAGGCCCTCTTCCGCGGCGAACCAGCACCAGTTGCGCTCGCCGCGCACAGCGAATCTCAGTTGGATCTTTTAATCCGCTTCTTCCTCCTGCATGAACACCTGCCGGCCACGCTTTTGGGCGAGGCGGTAGGCGCGCGCCTGGCTACCCAGTTGCTCGATGCCAATGTTGCGCTTGCCGACGCCCATGGCAAGGCCTACATCGCCCTCGATATCCGCCCCCACACCATCGTTGGCGCCAACCGTCTCATCTTCTCCGACGTCGACGCCTCCTTGGTCGACCACGTACCTGGCCCAGACCATGTGCTTGGCGTTGGCGCGGCAAGCCTCTCCCTGCTGCAATCCACGCCAGTAAGCCCAGTGGGCAGCGTCTTAGATCTAGGCACTGGCTCGGGCGTCCAATTGCTGGGGCAGCTCGATTGCGCTGAAAAGATTACCGCCACCGACGTGCATGAGCGTGCGTTGGAATTGGCCGAGGCTACCATTGCCGCTACTGGCGATAGCGAGAAAGTGGAATTGCTGCAAGGTTCGTGGTTCGACCCCGTAGCCGGCCGCCGCTTTGACCGCCTCGTAGCTAACCCACCTTTTGTTGTTGGCCTTCCCGAAGTTGGCCACGTCTACCGCGATTCCGGGTTAAATCTGGACGGTGCCAGCGAGCTGGTTGTCTCTCGGGCCACCGACCACCTAACCCCCGGCGGAACGGCTCACCTTCTGGCCGCTTGGGTACACACCAGCGGCGAGACCTGGCAACAACGCGTTGCTTCCTGGCTGCCGGACAAAGGAATTGCTGCCTGGATCATTCAGCGCGACGTAGCCGATCCCGCACTCTATGTGTCCACCTGGCTCGAGGACGAATCCTTGGATGTACGCTCCTCTGAAGGACAAGAGCGCTCACGCGCCTGGCTGGAACATTTCCAGCAACATGAGGTCAATGGCATTGGCTTTGGATTTGTCGCTATCCAACGCATCGGCGACGATGAACCTGCCGATATCTTGGCCGAAGATATGCCGCAGGCCTTTAGCGACCCACTTGGACCTGAAGTAGAAGAATACTTTGCCCGCGTGGCGTGGTTGCGCGACCTCGTACCCGGCGAGCTACAGGGAAAGCACTTCCAGGTACGCCCGGGGCTGGCACGCGAAGATATCAGCACCCCAGATGCGGAATTGGGCCAGGGCTTTACTCGGGCCGCTCTACGTCTTACTCGCACCGACGGTCCGCGCTGGAGCCACGAAGTAGATGAACACATCGCTGCCATTGTCGCCGGTCTCAGCCCACAGGGCTTGAACCTTGAAGAAACCATCGGCTTGTATGCGGCGGCACATGGATTCGACGAAGCAGAACTTACTGCTGCCGCCCTACCCGCCGTGATCGATATGGTCCGACATGGCCTGCTTATCCCCGCTGATCTCCTCTTGGAGACCGATTCGCTGGACCTCAGCTAGATCCACACTGTCCCCCACTCGTTATATAAGGAGAAGTAAACCATGCGCGCAGTTTTGACTCGGGTATCAGAGGCCACAGTGACCGTCGATGGAGAAACCGTAGGAGCCATCGATTGCCCCGAAACCGGTGGTCTTCTCGCTCTAGTTGGGGTCTCGCGCGAGGATATGGATGATTGGCAGCCCCGCGCTGAGAAAATGGCACGCAAGATTGCAGAACTGCGCATTCTTGATGGCGAAGTCTCAGTCATTGACGCCGGAGCGCCCGTACTTGTGGTGAGCCAATTTACTTTGTACGGCCGCACCGCCAAAGGACGGCGCCCTTCGTGGGCGGATGCCGCCCCAGGACCCGAGGCCGAACCGGTCATCGCGGCGATTATTGCGAACCTCAGGGAACGCGGCGTGTCAGTTGAAACAGGCCAATTCGGGGCTAAAATGCGCGTTTCTTCTGTGAACGAAGGACCTTTCACCGTCTTGGTAGAGACCTAGCTCGCACCCTCTATTTCCGGCTCACGAGATCTGAAAATCGTGTTAAGCAGGCCCTTTTACAAACGATTCCGTGACCCAAACCACTTTCCCGGATTTTGTGTAGAGCAAGCCATAAAGCACTGGGGAATGCAAATTCTCAGAGAGTGAGAAATGCCCTACTCGCAGTGCAATAATTTATTATCACTCTGCAAGATTTTGTTCTATACTGAAGGCACAGCGAAGCAAAAGGGCTGGATATGCAGGATGCGAGATAGATTCTCAAAATCCTACAAACGCAAAATTGAGTGAGAAAATTTTTCTCAATCATAGTTGCAGAAGCCCAAACGCTTCGGCCGACCAACTAGATGTAGGAAAGAAAATGTCCCACTCAATCAAGCGGCGCAACAAAGCCCAGCACCCAGAAAACCAGGGTGAGATGCCTGAGGATCTCAAGGCCTCCAAGGCAGCTCCCGCATCAAAGGAATCCGCACCAGCCCCTGGCATTGACACCCCGTTTGATGGCCAGGAGGGTGCACCGAAGTGGAATAAGGAAGACACCGTATGGATGCTCTCCCTGTTCGGCACCGCAATCGGCGCCGGCGTCCTCTTCCTTCCCATTAACGCCGGCATCGGTGGCATCATCCCGCTTATCATCATGACGGTGGTAGCACTGCCAATGACCTTCTGGGCCCACCGCGGAATGACCCGCTTGGTGCTCTCCAGCTCCAAGCCAGACGGTGACCTCACGGACGTCGTCGAGGAACACTTTGGCAAGAAGGCCGGCGTTCTGATGAACATCCTGTACTTCCTGTCGGTCTACCCCATCCTGCTGGTCTACTCGGTCACCATCACCAACACGGTCAACTCCTTCCTGGAGCACCAGCTCGGAATTACTCCTCCGGCCCGCTGGCTCACCTCCCTCTTGCTGGTAGGCGGCCTCATCCTGATCGTGCGCATGGGCAAGGACGTCGTGGTTCACGTCATGTCCTATTTGGTATACCCATTCATCGGCATCCTGGTTCTGCTTTCCCTCTACCTCATCCCGAAGTGGAATACCGCGCTCTTCGATTCCTTCGACCTCAACGTTGCTCGCGAGGCTTCTGGCCACAGCATGGGCGTTACCCTGATGCTGCTGGTTCCGGTTATGGTCTTCTCCTTCAACCACTCCCCGATGATTTCCTCCTTCGCCGTTGACCGCCGCCAGACCTACGGCAAGTTCGCTGAGGCCAAGTCCCGCAAGACCTTGCTCCGCGCAGAAATCCTCATGGTCGTCGTGGTTATGTTCTTCGTCTTCTCCACCGCTCTGAGCCTCTCCCCGGCTGACATGGCGGAAGCTAAGGCACAAAACATCACCATCCTGTCCTACCTGGCCAATCACTTCGATAACCCACTTATCCAGTGGATTGCCCCAGTCATCGCCATGATTGCAGTTGCTAAGTCCTTCCTCGGCCACTACCTCGGCGCAGCCGAAGGCTTCGAAGGCCTCGTCATCAAGGGCAGCAAGAACGCAAGCAAGGACGACGCAGAGTCCGCCCACAAGCTCGATACCATCACCCTCATCTTCATGCTGGTCACCGCTTGGCTCGTCGCCTGGGCTGACCCATCCATCTTGGGTATGATTGAAACCCTGTGTGGCCCGACCATTGCCATCATGCTCTTCATCATCCCAATGGTCGCCATCCACAAGGTCCCAGCTCTGAAGCGCTACAAGGGCAAGGCTTCCAACTACTTCGTCTTCTTCATGGGCCTCGTCGCCCTAGCAACCATCATCTACTCCATCGTCCAGGCCTTCTAAGCACCGCCGCAGACGAGAAAATCGCAAAGGATTTAAGGAAAGAACAATGTTCATCAGCATCTTCGATATGTTCAAGATTGGTATCGGCCCCTCAAGCTCACACACCCTTGGGCCAATGAAGGCCGGCAAGGCTTTCGTGGACGAACTCAAGGAGAAGGACCTCTTTGACAAGGTCACTCGAGTTCAGGCAAATGTGTACGGCTCCCTCTCCCTCACGGGCATCGGCCACTCCACCGACAAGGCCATCCTCCTCGGCCTCGCCGGTGAAGAGCCAGAGACCGTTGATATCGACGGCATCTCCGAGTTCATGAAGAACGTCCGCAGCAGCGAGAAGCTCATGCTGGGCGGCTCCCGCGAGGTGGAATTCCCCAAGGACAACGGCTTCTTCTTCCACGACGAATACCTCCCGATGCACGAAAATGGCATGTGTCTTATCGCCTTCGCCGGCGACGAAGACATCCTGCACAAGACCTACTACTCGGTCGGCGGCGGTTTCATTGTCAAGCAGGAAGACTTTGCCAAGCGCACGGACGCGAAGGTTGATATCCCCTTCCCGTACGCTAGCGCCGCAGAGATGCTCGAGCTGTGCGAGAAGAACAACATGACCCTTCCGGAGCTTGGCTTGGCCAACGAGTTGGCCCTGCGCTCGGAAGACGAGGTCAACGAGCACCTGCGCAAGGTCCGTGATGTCATGTACACCGGCATCGAGCGCGGCTCCTCCTCCGATGGTCCGCTGCCTGGTTCCCTGCTTGTCCCGCGCCGCGCCGCTGCCCTGAAGCGCCGCTTAGAGCAGTCCGAACCGCACGATGGCCTGAACATCCTCAGCTGGGTCAACATGTTCGCACTGGCTATCTCTGAAGAGAATGCATCCTGTGGCCGCGTAGTTACCGCACCTACGAACGGTGCCTGCGGCGTTGTCCCGGCGGTACTGGCCTACTACGACAAGTTCGTTGAGCCCGTCACCACCGAGATGTTTGCTGACTACATCTTCGCCTGCAACCAGGTTGCTTCCCTGTACAAGATGAACGCTTCCATCTCTGGCGCTGAGGTCGGCTGCCAGGGTGAGGTTGGTGTAGCGTGCTCCATGGCTGCTGGCGGTCTCGCCCAGCTCATGGGCGCTACCCCAGAGCAGGTATGCATCGCAGCAGAAATTGGCATGGAGCACAAGCTAGGCCTGACCTGTGACCCAGTCCTTGGACAGGTTCAGGTACCCTGCATTGAGCGCAATGCCGTCGCGGCCGTTGACTCCATCACCAGCGCCCGCATGGCGCTGGAGCGCGAGAGCAAGCCGTGTGTCTCTTTGGACGAAGTCATCTGGACCATGTACAAGACTGGTAAGGATATGAACGCCAAGTACAGGGAAACCTCACAAGGTGGCCTGGCCCTAGCAGTTCACCCACCAGTTCCGGTGTGTGGATAGAGACCACCCTGTAGAGAAGCGATGAGCCGGGTGAGCACAGCGCTAAGCCGCTTGTGTTCACCCGGCTTTCTTGGCGCTACTCCCCCTTCCGCCTATTCGCTTCCGTGTGATATCTTCTCTATAAACTGACAGGAATTAAAGGACATGCTTCAGCTAATGAACTTCCCTAGCGGCAGTGCCTCCGAAGAAAATTTCCTCGAGCAGTACATTCCCCTCGTCGAATTCCTCGGTAAGGCAATGGGCCCAAACACCGAAATTGTACTGCACGATCTCGACGTTCCCGATAAATCCATCATGGCCATCGCCAACGGCCACATCTCTGGCCGGCAGCTAGGCGGCCCCGTGACCGATTTCGCTCTGTGGTTTATGAAACAAGGCGATTCCGCATCTATCCCCATGATGACCGGCTACCGCGCCGTTAATGCGGAAGGCAAAATTTGCCGCTCCTCTAGTTATTTCATCCGAGACGACTCCGGCCATATGCGCGGCATGCTGTGCATCAATGTCGATGTCTCCGAGTTGGTACACATTCGCGATGCTGCAGCCGCACTTATCGGCAACGCCGATGATCCCGCATTTGATAAGTCAAAGGCCTTCGGCGGCTACCCCGGCACGGAAGAGCAGCCGCAGCGACCCGTCGCGGTACCAGACCCGGTTCCAGAAGACGAGGCTGCGGAAGAGGAGCCAGAGAAAGAAGAAGTCAGCGAGTCTTTGCGTTCCAACGTGGAGCACCTTCTAGATTCCATGTTGAATTCCGCAATTTCTAACCAGAGCACGCCAGTACCTCGCATGCAGCGCGAGGAGCGACTCGAAGTGGTCTCTGACCTTGAGGATGCAGGATTCTTCCTTCTTAAAGGCGGAATTGCCGCGGCAGCGACGCGCCTAGGCGTATCTGAACCGACTATCTACCGCTACCTCGTCCAGGTGCGCGGATAGTAGTTCCACACTCCAAGCTATTCGCAGCCCGTAACCGTTCCCCGTGGTACCTCTCCCCCGAAAAGGTGGATTTGTTCCACGGGGAACAACTGTTTTTAATAATTCTCTACGCACCGGGAACTAAATCGCTAAAGACTCCGTTGTACTTTGTGAAACCGGCGACAAATTCAGGAGGCTTCACTATGACGAAGACATCTGCCACCACCGCCAAAGGCACTTCAAGTGCCACTACTGATGAAGAACAGGAAGTAGACCGCGGATCTCGCCGCAACCAAACCAACGATAATCCTTCTGCCGACCTCGTCCGCGTTTATCTCAACGGCATCGGCAAGACCGCACTGCTCAGCGCGGAAGATGAGGTAGAACTCGCTCAAGCCATCGAGGTTGGACTGTACGCGGAGTACAAGCTCAATAACGCAGAAAAGCTCACCCGCGCAGAAAAGCGTGACCTGAAGATTCTCGCCCGCGAAGGCAAGAAGGCGCGTTCCCACCTGCTCGAAGCCAACCTGCGCCTCGTCGTCTCGCTGGCAAAGCGCTACACCGGCCGCGGTATGCCACTGCTGGACCTCATCCAGGAGGGCAACCTAGGCCTTATCCGCGCAATGGAGAAGTTCGATTACGCCAAGGGCTTCAAGTTCTCCACTTATGCCACGTGGTGGATCCGCCAGGCGATTACCCGCGGCATGGCTGACCAGTCCCGCACCATTCGCCTCCCAGTCCACTTGGTGGAGCAGGTAAACAAGCTTTCCCGCATTAAGCGCGAGATGTATCAATCCTTGGGCCGCGAAGCTACCAACGAGGAGCTTTCGGAAGAATCCGGTATTGATGAGAACAAGATTGAGATGCTGCTGCGCCAGTCGCGCGATCCGGTCTCTCTCGATATGCCGGTAGGTACCGATGAAGAAGCTCCTTTGGGTGACTTCATCGAAGACGCGGAAGCTACCGATGCTGAAACTGCGGTCGTCGCTTCTATGCGCCACTCCGATATCCGCGGTGTGATTGACACCTTGGAAAAGCGCGAGCAGGACGTCATCCGCCTGCGCTACGGCCTCGATGATGGTGTTCCGCGCACCTTGGATCAGATTGGTCGCCGCTTCGGCCTCTCGCGCGAGCGTGTACGCCAGATTGAGCGCGAAGTCATGGCTAAGCTGCGCGATGGCAACCGCGCCGATCGCCTGCGCGAGTACGCTTTGTAATCCACGCCTACTGTATTCGGCAGCACACCCTCTCCCCGGGCCCATTTGGCAACGTACCGCCATGGGCTCGGGTTTTGGCGTTGATAAGGCATCGGCTTGGTTCCTAGCGGCGAGCCAAGCCTTAGGTAGGCTAATCTGGACTGCAGAGTCTAGAAAGCGCTTTCCCGTTCTTGGGCGGGACTATAGCCGCGTAACTGTATTCACACAGAAAGGTATGCCCACGTGAGGGACCTAGTTGATACAACGGAGATGTATCTGCGGACCATCTACGAGCTAGAGGAAGAAGGCATCACTCCCCTGCGCGCCCGCATTGCGGAGCGTTTGGAGCAATCTGGGCCTACGGTTTCTCAGACTGTAGCTCGCATGGAGCGCGATGGCCTTTTGCACGTGCGCACCGACCGCAGTTTGGATCTCACGGACAAGGGCCGCGACCTAGCTACCGCAGTCATGCGCAAGCACCGGTTGGCAGAGCGTTTGCTTACCGACGTCCTGGGGCTCGACATTGCCAAGGTCCACGACGAGGCCTGCCGGTGGGAGCATGTGATGAGCGAAGAGGTGGAAAAGCGCATGGTCGCTGTTCTCGACGATCCGACGCGGTCGCCTTTTGGCAATCCTATTCCGGCGCTGTCTGCGCTTGGCTTCGATGTTCCGCAGCCGGATCAAGGCACGCGCGCGGTCGACCTCCCCAATGGCGAGCAAGTCTCCGCTACCGTCATACAGGTCAATGAAATCCTGCAGGTTGATGATGGCACCTTCCAAGAGCTCACCGATGCCGGCATTCGTGTGGGCGCGAAGGTGTCCGTGGTCAATAACAGCGGCACGATTACACTGTCGACGCCTGAGGGCGGCAGCGTCGTGCTTTCCGACGATTTGGCGCACGCTGTGCGCGTGGAGGTATAACCATGAAGCTTCTTGTCACAGGTGGCGCCGGCTACGTGGGCAGCGTCTGCGCCGCAGTATTAGTCGAACAAGGCCATGACGTAACCATCATCGATAATTTCTCCACTGGCAACCATGAGGCCGTTCCGGAAGCCGCCCGCGTCATCGAGGGCGATGTCGCGGACAAGGCTGCCGAGGTCTTGGGCGAAGGTGGCTTCGAAGGCGTCATTCACTTCGCTGCGCGCTCCTTGGTGGGCGAATCCGTGGAAAAGCCTGATGAGTACTGGCAGCACAACGTCGTTACTACCCTGACGCTGCTTAATGCCATGCGGGATAACGACGTCAAAAACCTCGTCTTTTCCTCCACCGCTGCAACCTACGGTGAGCCCGACCAGGTCCCGATTACGGAAGACATGCCGACCCAGCCCACCAATCCTTATGGTGCGACCAAGCTGGCCATCGACTACATGATCACGTCCTTTGCCCACGCCTACGGCCTGGGCGCTACCTCGCTGCGCTATTTCAATGTGGCTGGCGCCTACGGAAATATTGGCGAGAACCGCGAGGTAGAAACCCACCTCATCCCCATCGTGTTGCAGGTTGCTTTGGGCCACCGCGATAAGATCTTCATGTTCGGCGATGACTGGGATACCGCAGACGGCACCCCAGTGCGTGACTACATCCATATCCGCGATCTAGCTGACGCCCACGTGCTTGCCCTCGAGTCCAATGAATCTGGCACCCACCGCATTTACAACCTGGGTTCTGGCGATGGGTACTCCGTCAAGCAAGTCATCGAGATGTGCCGCAAGGTCACCGGCCACGACATTCCGGCTGAGGTGGCCCCGCGCCGTGCGGGCGACCCAGCTACGCTCATCGCTTCCTCTGAGAAGATTCAGCGGGAACTCGGGTGGAATCCCACCCGTACGGACCTCGAAACCATCGTCACCGACGCGTGGAACTTCACCCGACAGCTTGGTGATAAGGCACATTCCGCAAAGCGGTCCTAGACGCCGAGCGTGTTAGGCGGGGCTGTCGACGTGGAGCCCCGCCGCTTCGCGGGCTAGCTCGCAGCCATGGCATAGGCTGGAGACCAACCGCTTTCCCATGCCGCTGCGATATCCCTGCGCTATGAGGCGCCCCAAATTGTGATGGGGCGCCTCTTCTACCACTACGGAAAGCGCCGGACCGGCATAAATTCCGAATTCGTGGGACACCTGGCTAGCAGCATATAAAGCTAGGGCGTTATAGCGAATAGACCCCTGGAATGTACGGGCTACCGCCAATAACAGGTCTCCTGCTTCCTGCGGTGCGGAGACGAGCTCCGCAATGACTAGGTCACGGGTCCAGGTGGTAGACATCCACATGGCTGCCACGCACAACAATTCTTCATTTTCTAGGGTTTCCTCCAGCGATTCGACCTCGCTGAGCACATAGCGCACATCGGCGATGAGGTGTTTGACCACCTGCACTGGATCTGTGGTGCCGTATCCGTGCCCGGCGCGCAATTGGCGGGCAATCTCTTCGGCGCATCGCTCCATGGCCCTAATCTCTTCTTCCCCAAAGTATGGGTTCGGGTCCTTGAAGCGCTGCACCATGTCGTGGCGGCTGAGTTCCGGAAGCATGCCATTATTTACGCAGGCGCGCATCGTGTGGCTCGTCGAGATGGCGGGTATGGTTCCTTCCATCCAATTCTGCAGCGGGCCCTCGCCGCTTTCTGTGGCGTGGCCAAAGATGAGGTCGTAAGCGGTATCGGTGGATAGTTCTTCGGCCAGCCAGCAGGCATCGATGCCCATACCTGTCCGGTCTTGGAAATGGTAAAGAGACTGCAGAATGTCCCAGAGCTCTCCCTCCTCGCGTTGGGAGAGCACGAAGCAGAAGTTGATTTCGGGATTTCCGCAGTGAAACGCTTCCATCACTTCGTGCAGGGCACCAGGCACATCGTGCAGATCGAGGCGGGCTACTGGTCCAATGCTGTATCCGCGTGGGCTGGGTTGGATGGAGATGAGGATGACTGATTCGGTGGGAAAGAATCCGAGGATTCCTGGAATATTGGCGAGGATATCGCCGGGCGTACGGATGGGCTGAGTTGGTGTTGTGATGTCCATAGCCCCAGCTTCAAACACGCGCGCAACTGTGCATAGGCCAATTAGTGCTAGGTAAGGGGGATCTGTGGATAGGTGGGGTGAAGGGGGCGTCGGCAAGCGGCTTTTCCACACCCCGCCCGGAATTGCGCTGGCAATGCGCAGCGGTTTGGGGCACAATTGTTTATTTAACCTCGCAGTGCGCGCGGGAATAGTAAGCACGCGCGCGGCGTTGGGGTAGGTAAGAAAGCAAGGAGGTAACACAACATGCACGAAGAAGATCGCCGCATGTATGAGCTGGAATATCCAGCTCCGGTGATTAGGGATGATTCCGGTGACGGACAAGGCCCCACCATGATTGTTGCCATGCACGGCTATGCTGACGCTGGCCAAGCCATCGAGGCAAGTGCTGACCACCTGAAGGCCGCCTTGGAAGGCCGCCAGTTGGCCTCGTTTAACTCTGATGAGCTGATTGATTACCGCTCCCGCCGCCCGGCTGTCACGATTGATAAGGATCGGGCGCTGGAAATCGAGTCCATGGATCTTGGTATTAAGGTCCTGCGCGATAATTCCGGCAAGACCTTCCTACTGCTGTCTGGCCCTGAACCAGACATGCGCTGGGAGGCATTTACTACCGCCGTGGTGAAGCTGGTGGAAAAGTTCAATATTGAAGACACCATCATGCTCTATGCCGCGCCGATGCCGGTGCCGCATACCCGCCCCACGGTGGTTACGGCCCATGGCACCTCCTCCCGCTTGACTGAGCACATGCTCTCGATGGATTCCACCATGATGGTGCCGGGCTCCGCCGCACTGTATCTGGAAAAGGCTCTGGCGGATAAGCACCGCACGGTGGCTGGATATACCGTCCACGTGCCGCATTATCTGGCAGCTTCGCCTTATCCGCAGGCCACGTTCCAGTTGCTGGATTCGGTGGCGCGGGCGGCGCGCCTCAATATTCCTTTGGGCAGCATTGAGGCCGATATTTCTCGCGTGGAAAACCAGCTGGAGGAGCAAGTTGGTGGCTCGGATGAGATCGAAGGCGTAGTCCAACAACTCGAGCAGCAGTATGACGCTTATATGGAGCGCTACCGCAAGGAGCATCCGCAGGCGATCATGCCTGGCGAGGAGCCCATGCCTACCGGTGAGGAAATCAGCGAGGAGTTCCAGGCATTCTTGGCTTCCTTGGATGAAGAAGAAAGCCAGCAGATCATCAATACCGAGATCGATGACCGCGAAGATTCCGCCGAGGAGGAAGGCCCGCAGTCCGATGATGGCAAGGACGGCCCTGATTCTGCTTCGGGCGAGGGCGACTTAGGCGACGATATCTAACTAACCCGCCCCCATCGCCGCTAAGGTGGTGGGCGTGAACTTATCTCAGCTGCTGCCAGATTTAACGGAAGTACCCGAGTCCCTCGTAGACGAGGCAATTTGGGATACCTTTACCTCGTGGACTACCGGCCGGGGTATCAATTTGTACCCAGCGCAAGAAGAAGCCTCGCTCGGTATTTTGGCCGGCGATAATGTTATCCTCGCTACCCCTACGGGCTCGGGTAAGTCCATGGTGGCTAATGCTGCACACTTCATCGCCCTAGCTCGTGGCCAGCGCAGTTTCTATACCGCGCCGATTAAGGCCCTTGTGAGCGAGAAGTTCTTTGCCCTGTGCGATATCTTCGGCGCCGAAAATGTGGGCATGATGACTGGCGACGCCACCGTTAATGGCAATGCCCCCATCATCGCCGCCACCGCCGAGATTGTGGCCAATATTGCGCTGCGCGATGGCGCCGAGGCCAATATCGACCAGGTAGTAATGGACGAGTTCCACTACTACTCCGAGCCGGATCGCGGTTGGGCCTGGCAGGTACCGTTGCTGGAATTGTCCAAGGCGCAGTTCCTGCTCATGTCTGCCACTTTGGGCGATACTCAGTGGCTAGAAGAAGATCTCACTCGCCGCACCGGCCGCGCCACCAACCTCGTCGCCGGCACCACGCGTCCCGTCCCGCTGGACTTTTCCTATGTCTTTAGCGCGGTACACGAGACCATCGAGGAGCTCTTGGCCGATAAGAAGGCCCCGATTTACGTGGTGCACTTCTCGCAGCGTGAAGCGGCCGAGCGCGCCCAGGCGCTCACCTCACTTTCGGGGATCATCACTAAGGACGAAAAGGAAGCCATTGCCCAGGAAATCGGTGGTTTCCGCTTCACCACTGCCTTTGGCAAGGATCTGTCCAAGCTCCTGCGCAAAGGCATCGGCATCCACCACGCGGGCATGCTACCCAAATACCGCCGTTTGGTAGAGCGCCTGGCACAAAAAGGCCTGCTTAAGGTCATTTGCGGCACCGATACCCTGGGTGTGGGCATTAACGTGCCCATCCGCACCGTGCTGATGACTGGGCTTGCCAAGTTCGACGGCCAGCGCCAGCGCATCCTCAAATCGCGCGAATTCCACCAGATTGCCGGCCGCGCCGGCCGCGCCGGCTATGACACCGAGGGCACCGTGGTGGTCGAGGCCCCCGAGCACGAGATTGAGAATGCTAAGGAACGCCGCCGCATCGGCGATGACCCCAAGCGCTTGAAGAAGCTCAAGAAAAAGTCCGCCCGCGAAGGCGAGGTGTCCTGGTCCGAGAAGACCTTCGCGCGCCTTACTGAGGCTGAACCGGAGCAACTGACGTCTCAGTTCCGCGTTTCTAATTCCATGCTGCTCAATGTCTTGGCGCGCCACGGCAATGGCTATGAGCACATGCGCCACCTGCTGCGGGATAACCACGATAACCGCAGCAAACAGAATAAGGACATCCTCACCGCGCTCGATCTCTTCCGCGGGCTAGTGGATTCCGGCGTGGTGCAAAAGTCCACCAAGGGATTGGATATCTACGGCCGCCCCTACCATTTGGTGCGAGAGCTGCCGCGTGACTTTGCGCTCAATCAGCCGCTGGGCCCATTCGCGCTGGCGGCGCTCTCGCTGCTGGATCCGGAAGCGGAGACCTATAACCTGGACGTTATTTCCGTTTTTGAGGCCATCCTAGATGACCCGCGCCAGGTGCTCATTGCCCAGCAGAAGCAGCGCCGCGGCGAAGAGATCGCCGCGCTGAAGGCGGACGGGGTGGACTACACCGACCGCATGAATATCGTGGAAGATATCACTTGGCCGAAGCCGCTCGAGGAGCTATTGGAGCAGGCCTACGATATTTTCGCTGAGACCAATGCGTGGGTCAAGGAGTTTGAGCTGCGACCCAAGTCCGTGGTGCGCGACATGCTCGAGAACGCCATGACCTTCTCGGATCTGGTCGCCACCTACGGCTTGGCCCGCTCCGAGGGCGTGATTTTGCGCTACCTGACCGACGCCTGGCGCACCCTCAAGCAATCCATTCCGGACGAGTACAACACGCGAGAACTCGAAGACATCGTTATTTGGCTAGGTGAGCTTATCCGCCAGGTGGATTCCTCGCTTGTCGACGAATGGGCGCAAATGGCCGGCGAAGACTCCCCCATCGACCAAGACACGGTGGATCGCGAGCTGGCCTTTGGCGTGGAGGACCCCACCGCGCTCACGGCCAACCGCCGCGCCTTTACCATCATGGTGCGCAATTACATGTTCCGCTTGGTACAACTCTTTGCTTTGGAAAAGGAAGAGCGCTTGGCGGAGCTGCTTGATTACTTGGACGAGGTGCCGGACTTCGGCGCTATCCTGGATGACTATTTCGATGAGTATGATGACATCGATTCCGGCCCCGAGGCCCGCGGCCCAGAGTTCTTCCGCCTAGGCGATACTGACTCGCGTGCGTGGTCCGTGCGCCAGATCATCAAGGACCCCGCCGGCGACCACGCCTACCAGTTCGTCGCTACGGTAGATCTAGACGCCTCCGATGAAGCCGGCGAAGTTCGCCTATCGGACCTGCGCGTAGAGTACTAGCCAGCGAAAACGACAAAGCCGCCCTGGCTGCCGCGCCCGGGTAAGGGGGGCGTCGGCAAGCGCGAGGGCGGCTATAGGCCGGCTATTTTAGCGTGCGGCCTCGATCTGGACTGCCTGAGCCACAGCCTGGACAACGGCCGCAACCTTGACGGCCTCCCAGACCTGCTCCTTGCTCAGGCCAGCCTCGTTGAGCTCGTGAGCGTGGGCACCCAGGCAGTGCTCGCAGCCATTGATGGCGGAGACTGCGGTATTCCACAGCTCGAAGTTGGCCTTGTCTACGCCCGGCTTGGAGATGATGTTCATGCGCAGGCCGAACTTAACCTGTGCGTAGTCATCGCCCAACCAGCCCTTGGCGCGGTAGGCAACATTGTTCATCGCCATAACGGTAGCTGCGCCGTAGGCTGCCTCGATAGCTTCCTCAGACAGGTGCTCCTTTGCTTCCTCCGCAATCTCAGACAGCACGGTGTCATTGCGGGTTGCGGCGGCCGATGCCAGCAGGCAGCCCCAGAGCTGCTCCTCGTCCAGGTCCTTGGAACGGGTCAGGGTGCCCAAGTTGAGCTTCTGGTCCTTGGCGTACTCCGGCAGGGAAGACTTCAGATTATCAATAGACATAACTTTTCTCCTTTGATATTTTGATAGGAATTTGCTGCGCTGGATTCAAAAGGAAACCCCGCCACGAAAGCGGGGTAAACCTGCATCTCAGTGAGATTTAGAGTGCGGACTGAACGACGTCCATCTTGTTGATGTTCTTGGTTGGGTCGTTCTTCTCCCAGTTGCAAGCGCAGACCTCTTCGGACTGCAGGGCGTCGAGCACGCGCAGAACCTCGTCCACGTTACGGCCGACAGCATCCGGGGTAACGGAAACGAACTGGATAACACCATCCGGGTCGATGATGAAGGTAGCGCGGTCAGCAACACCATCAGCGTTTTCTACACCCAGTGCACGGATAAGGTCGTGGCGCACGTCAGAGAACATCGGGAAAGGAACTTCCTTCAGATCCGGGTGGGTTGCGCGCCAGTTGAAGTGAGCAAACTCATTATCGGTGGAGCCGCCCAGCACCTGGGTATCGCGGTCCTGGAATTCCTCGTCCAGCTTGCCAAAGGCAGCGATCTCGGTCGGGCAGACGAAGGTGAAGTCCTTCGGGTAGAAGAAGACGACCTTCCACTTGCCCTCGTACTTGTCCAGGGATACCTGCTCGAAGTAGTCCTCCGGCTGGTTAGCGTTGACGTCGTGCAGGTCGCCACCGGTCAGGGCGGTGAGGTTGAACTCTGGGAACTTCTCGCCGACGGTCAAAATAGGCATAGTCTTCAACTCCTTTAGCAAAGGCTTTTCCACTAAGTTTCCTGCCGCTTGGCGTACAAGCAGCGGGGCCGGACCGTGTCCGGCCCAACACGATCAGTTATACCATCTTTTCAGCACGCGTCAATAGCAAATCCTATAGGTAAGTGTTAGAGTAATAGGCATGCATAATAAAGAGTATCGCCCTACACTTGCTCAGCTGCGCACCTTTGTCACCGTTGCGGAAAACAAGCACTTTGGTACCGCGGCCGCCAAACTCGAAATTTCCCAGCCCTCCCTCTCCCAGGGCCTCGTTGCCCTCGAACAGGGCTTGGGTTTGCAGCTCATCGAGCGCTCTACCCGCAAGGTCATCGTCACCTCGGCCGGTGAGACCCTCCTCCCCTATGCCAAGGCCACTCTTGAAGCCGCCGATACCTTCCTCGCCCATGCTCGCGGCGCCAACGGCACCCTTGCCGGCCCACTGACCATCGGCGTTATCCCCACCATCGCCCCCTATATCCTCCCCGATCTGCTCTCCATGCTTGCCGAGGCCTACCCGGATCTCCAGCCGCGCTTCGTCGAAGAGCAAACCCAACACCTCATCACCCGCCTGCGCAACGGCAACCTGGACCTAGCCATCATGGCCCTTCCTTCCGAGGCCACCGGCATGGTCGATAGCCCGCTGTACACCGAGAAATTCTCCATTGTCTGCCCGCCCGATCACCCCATCGCCGGCCGTGAGGATGTCGAGCTTGCGGAACTCAAGGACCTGGATCTGCTGCTGCTTGACGACGGCCACTGCTTGCGCGACCAAGTAGTCGATCTCTGCCGCCATGCCAATATCAACCCGGCCGAGGCCACCAATTCCGTCACCCGCGCCTCTTCCCTGACCACCATCATGCAGTTGGTCATGGGCGGCCTGGGCTGCACCCTCGTCCCCGAATCCGCCCTGGCCACCGAATGCCATGGCAAGGACGTCGCCATCGCCCACTTTGCCTCCGATGTCACCGCCGAGCGCGAGGTGGGCCTCGTGTTCCGTTCCTCCGCCGCCCGCGCCGAGGAATTCCGCGAATTCGGCACGCTCATCACCTCCGCCTATAACAAGGCGATTGAGCGCTCCCGGCAGTAGTCTCACCCGGCGGCCCCACACGGGGGCGTCGCCAAGCACGCCAAAGGCCACCGCCCCTAATTGGAGCGGTGGCCTTTAACTATGGTGCGCTAGACCTGTGGGAAGGTGTTGCGGCCCGCGCACTGGCGGAACATATGCGCCTGTGCCAAGAGAGTAACCGGATACGCCACGATGAGGCCGATACCCAAAAGCAAGAAGCCGCCGATGATGATGAAGAAGTTCAAAATTGCCAGTAGCAACATTTGGCCGTAGTTGTTCTTACCTGCCTGAAAGCCCTTCTTCACGGCCTCACCAACGCTATCGCCGTCGGCCGCGAACCATTGCATCAGCGAGAAGAATGGTTGGATAAAGAAGCTAATCAGCGAAATCACGCCGATGATGCCCATGACGCTTAATACTGCCGCAACTGCTTCGTCCTCCGTCATATTCTCGGCGTCACCCAGCAACCCAATAACAGTTCCTCCCACTACAGAGAATGTAATGAGCATCGCCACCGCCCCGATGACGAGTATGATGACCAGCGGCTGCCACCAACGCACATTCTTAAACAGGTAGCCCCACCCGGTGCGAGAATCATCAATCTGGAAAAGTGCCAGGCGCATAACTACCAGCGACAGTACAAGGCTTAGGACACTCGAAATGAGCTGAGAGACCAAAGACCCCGCGGTTTCCTGACCCGTGCCGGAGTAGCCCACAGCATTGATGCCAGCAGCGACAACAACAAAAACAATGCTTAGAGCAAAAAGCGCTAGGGATCCCAAGATCCATAGCTTCCAATTGCCAAAGACGGTCCTAAATGCCCAAGAAACGGCGTCTACTGCAGAGACCTTGCCGGTATATGGGCGCTGGCCGGCTTGGTAGCCCGCATAGCCCTGGGTGTTTTCTTCATGGCTGCCGCCATAAGACGGAAGCTGGCCGTAGTCCGGCCGATCCTCAGGATGGTTGGTCGGCTCATAGCGAGGAAAATCGTCATTTCCACCCGAATACGGGTTCGTCATAGGCGGTGCTCCTCCTTCAGGAATGCACATAGAAAAATGGATAAGTATTTTCACTTTAACAACTTTTTCCTCATTTCAGGTGGACGGGTAAACTCGTTGCCTAGTCATGACTAAGAACGAATCCCTTTCTCGCGACGAGCTCTTCGCCGCACTCGAAAATGTCACTTTGGCCGAGGCCCGCTCCTTCCGCCGCCGCCTCAAGAAGGCTCGCGCCCCTAAGGCGCTGCAAGAAATCGGCGCTGAAATCCATGCCGCGGCCGATCGCGTCGCGCTTACCGACGCCGCCGTTCCCACCATCACCTACCCCGACGCCCTCCCCGTCACCGCCCGCAAGGACGATATCGCCGAGGCCATTCGGGACAACCAGGTCGTTATCATCGCTGGTGAGACCGGTTCCGGTAAGACCACCCAGATCCCAAAGATCTGTCTCGAGCTGGGCCGCGGCCGGCGCGGATTCATCGGCCATACCCAGCCGCGCCGTATTGCAGCGCGCACCGTGGCTGAACGCATTGCTTCGGAATTGGACCAGAAAATCGGCGAGTCCGTTGGTTACGCCATCCGCTTCGATGACCGCGTCTCTGAGACCACGGCCGTCAAGCTCATGACCGACGGCATCCTGCTCGCCGAGATGCAGCGCGATCGTTTCCTCAATAAGTACGACACCATCATTATCGACGAGGCCCACGAACGCTCGCTCAATATCGACTTCCTCTTGGGCTACTTAAAGCGCCTATTGCCCAAGCGCCCAGACCTCAAGGTGATCATCACCTCCGCAACCATCGACCCAGAAAGCTTCGCCGCCCACTTTGCCGACGCCGACGGCAACCCCGCCCCCATCATCGAAGTCTCCGGGCGCACCTACCCCGTAGAAATCCGCTACCGGCCGCTCGAGTTCGAGGCCGGCGGAAAAGTCGTGGACCAAGACCCGCTCGACGGCTTGACCGAGGCCATCGAAGAGCTCATGCGCGAAGGCGACGGCGATATCCTGTGCTTCTTCCCTGGCGAGCGCGATATCCGCGATGCCATGGAAGCCATCGAAGGCAAGAAGTGGAAAAACGTCGAGGTCACTCCCCTCTTTGGCCGCCTATCTAACCAAGAGCAGCACCGCGTGTTTAGCGAGCACCGCGGCCGCCGCATCGTCTTGGCCACCAATATCGCCGAAACCTCGCTTACCGTGCCCGGCATCCGCTATGTCGTCGATACCGGCACCGCCCGTATCTCGCGGTATTCCACGCGCACCAAGGTCCAGCGGTTGCCTATCGAGCCCATCTCGCAGGCCTCCGCCAACCAGCGCTCCGGCCGTTGCGGCCGCGTTGCAGACGGCATCGCCATCCGCCTCTACAGCGAACAGGATTTTGAAAGCCGCTCCGAGTTCACCGACCCGGAAATCCTGCGCACCAACCTCGCGAGTGTCATCCTGCAAATGGTTTCGCTCAAGCTCGGTGATATCGAACAATTCCCCTTCATCCAGCCACCCGAGCACAAGGCCATCCGCGATGGTCTCACACTCCTCCACGAGCTCGGCGCCCTCCACGACAAGCAGGACAAGCCCTCGCTCACCACCATCGGCCGCGATCTTGCCCGCATCCCCCTGGATCCGCGCATGGCGCGCATGCTCATTGAGGCCAATACCAACGGATGCCTCGATGATGTGATGGTCATCGTTGCCGCCATGACCATCCAAGATGTGCGCGAGCGTCCCCTCGACTTCCAAGCCCAGGCCGACCAAGCCCACGCCCGCTTCAAGGACAAGACCTCGGATTTCTTGTCCATGCTCAAGCTGTGGGATTACATCAAGCAAACCCGCAATGAGCAATCCGGCAATAAGTTCCGCAAGCGCATGAAGCAGGAATTCCTCCACTACATGCGCATCCGGGAGTGGTTTGACTTGGTGCGCCAGCTCAAGGACGTCGCCAAGCAGCTGGGCTGGACCTACCAGGAAGGCACCGAGCGCCGCTCCGATGACATCCACATGTCACTCCTTTCGGGCCTGCTATCCAATATCGGCGCCCGCGACGGCAATTCCAAGGAGTTCCAGGGCGCGCGCAACACCCGCTTCCTGGTATTCCCCGGCTCTGCCCTGGCTAAAAAGCCGCCGGAATTCCTCATGGCTGCCGAGCTAGTGGAAACTTCCCGCCTCTGGGCGCGCGATGTCGCCGCCATCGATCCCGCCTGGGTGGAAAACCTCGGTGGGGACCTGCTCAAGCACAACTACTCCGAGCCCACCTGGTCTCGCAAGCGCGCCGCCGCCATCGCGCACCAAAAATCCACGCTCTACGGCGTGCCCATCGTGGCCGACCGCACCGTTCCCTACCACCGCGTCGATCCCGCCGCTGCCCGCGATATGTTCATCCGCAACGCCCTTATCGCCGGCGACTGGAACACCCACCACGCCTTTTTCAAGGCCAACGCCCAAGCGCTTGACGACGCCGCCGCATACGAAGAAAAGGCCCGCCGCCGCGGCCTCATTGTGGACGAAGACACGCTCTTCGATTTCTATGACCAGCGCATTCCGGCAAAGGTAACCACCGGCCGCCACTTTGACTCGTGGTGGAAAAAGGAGCGCCGCCGCACCCCGGATCTGCTGGATTTCGATCCCGCTAAGCTCATCGATGACTCCCATGATGTCACCGAGGAATCCTTCCCCGACCACTGGCGCAAGGGCTCTATCGATTACGAACTGACCTATAAGTTCGAGCCCGGCGAGCCTCTCGACGGCGTCACCGTAATGGTTCCCATTCCTATGCTCGCCGGCTTGGATTCCGAAGGCTTCGATTGGCTCGTTCCCGGTCTGCGCCTCGAGCTCGTCACCGAGCTCATCCGCAGCCTGCCCAAGGCCCTGCGCCGCACCGTCGTACCCGCGCCCGAATTTGCCGAGCGCGCCATCGACCGCCTCATCCCTTATGAAGGCCCCATCACCCAGCAGCTTGCCGACGTCCTCCGCGAACTCGGCGGTCAAGGAATCAACGCCACCGACTTCCAGGCCAGCAAGCTACCCGCCCACCTGCGGATGAACTACGGGGCCATCGATAAGCGCGGCAAAATCGTCGACTCGGACCGCGACCTCGCGGCGCTCGTCCGACGGCAGGCCGGACACATCAAGTCCTCCGTATCCCGCGTCTCGCGCACCTCCGAGTCCACCGCCGTCAGCGAATGGACCGACGATACCCTTGGCACGATTGATGACACGGTAACGACCACCGTCGACGGCCACGAAGTCACCGCCTACCCCGCCCTAGTCGCTACCAAGGACGGCGTCGAACTCAAGGTCCATCCCACCAAGGCCGCCGCAGATGCCGCCATGGTCACCACCACACTCACCCTCCTCATGCGTGAGATATCCGTCAACGCCTCCCAAATGGTCAAGGGCCTGCCATTGCAACAGCGCGTCGCCGTCGATTCCTATCCGCACGGCGGCGCCGACGGCTTGGTTAACGACGCCCGCGTAGCCGCCATCCGCGACCTGATGCTCGAAGCCGGCGGACCCGTCCGCACCCCATCGGCGTTCCAGAAGCTCAAGGACACCGTCAAGCCCCAGGTCCCAGGCCGCGTACGCCAGGCAGTGGTAGCTATTGCCCCCGGACTCGCCGAATACTCCAACCTGCGATCCGAACTCGCACATTGGGATGGTCCAGCAATCGATGACATGCGCGCACAATTGGACTTCCTCCTTCCCCGAAATGCCATCACTGTCCACGGCATGTCCCACCTGCGCCATCTCCCGCGATATATCCAAGCTATGCGCATTCGCCTAGAGGATATGAACCTTGACCCAGACCGCGATGCAGACCGCCAAGCCGAGGTAGATAACGCCAAGGCCTACCTATCCAATCGCCTGCGCAGCCTCCCAGCCGGCCGCGAAAAGACCCGCGAGGTCAAGGACGTACGCTGGATGATTGAAGAACTTCGAGTTTCTCTTTTCGCTCAACGCCTTGGCACAGCCCACGCCGTTTCACTCCGCCGTATCCAAAAGGCGGTGGACAAACTGCGCTAAAAGTCCTCGCGATCGCGCCTTCGCATCAGGCGAATCTCGGATTCAAAGTCATCTGCGCTTTCAAAGGATTTATACACGGAGGCGAAGCGCAGATAAGCCACTTCATCAAGGTCACGCAGTGGCTCTAGGATGGCCAAACCAATCTCGTTCGCGTTGACCTGCGAGGAGCCATGACTGCGCACCGTCTCCTCAACTTCTTGCGCCAGCTTCTTCAGGGCATCGTCGCTTACGTCTCGCCCCTGGCAGGCACGCCGGACACCGCGGATCAATTTATCTCTACTGAAGGGCTCGGCCAGACCGTTTCTCTTCACGACAAGCAGCACGGCCTTTTCAACCGTGGTAAAGCGCCCCTTGCACGAAGCGCACTCGCGCCGGCGACGAATCGACGCTCCAGCATCGACCACACGCGAGTCGATGACGCGGGATTGCTCATTATGACAAAAGGGGCAATACACAGTGGTCCTTTCACTGACGTTGGTACGCCAGTAGTTTACTCATCTTCAATTCCGTGCGGCCACCGGGCTTCACCCCGCTGTATCCCCTAGTGCGCTACTGCAGCCTCAACTTGCTGCACGCCAGAAGCCGGGGGTTGAGGGGCACTATCTCCTTCAGCACCCGCTAGTCCCCCTAGCAATGTGCCCACAAAGACCGCGACACCAAACACTGCGCCCAATGCGTAGTTACCTGTGTTCGACTCACCCACACTGTTTCGGACCCTATTCGATCTGTTCCCAGAGCCTCCGACCGACGCACGGTTCGAACGATAGGTCGTGCGATCTTCCACACGTAGAGTTCGAACATACCGAGAGTTTGTAGTACCGCGGGCCGCAGAACCGTAGCCACGCTCCACATCCCACACGGACGCAGAAGGCACCACTACAGGTTCGGCAGCGTTGCGAGTTACCAGGTTATTGCGAGAATTGATCAGCAGAGACATGAATTTCCTTTCGACGACTGAACACACCGTAGGCGCCCCGAACGACACGCACTGGCAACCAGTCGCCACAATGTTCGATTTAGTTGGTACGTTCGATTTATAGCATCGCTTCGAATGCTTGTCCACCCCGACGTCCAAATCTCGAACATCTGTACTTTTCGTGCTACAAATGACGTGAGGCCTTTTTCAACGCCGCCAGCTAATAGACCACCGATAGATCCACCCAATCCCCTAGGAGCCAGCAATGGGCCGCAAGCCAAAGAAGACCGCCGAGAAGACCGACTACGCCTCCCTATCTGACCGCCAGCGACGCATCCTCAATGTCATTAGTGACGCCGTTATGTTGCGTGGTTACCCACCAAGCATTCGCGAAATTGGTGACGCAGCGGGGCTGCAGTCCACGTCATCGGTTGCCTATCAGCTAAAACAATTGGAAGAGAAAGGGTTTTTGCGCCGAGACCCTAATAAGCCGCGTGCCGTAGATGTTCGCCACCTTAATACGGATGATGGCGCCAAAAAGCCTGGCCGCAAACCAGCTAAGCCCGAGCAGCAGGTTCCCGCAGAGGCAGGTGCTGTTTCCTACATTCCTGTGGTTGGCCGAATCGCAGCGGGTGCGCCCATTACCGCGGAAGAAAACGTAGACGCTTACTTTCCGATGCCCGATGAGGTAGTCGGTGGCGGCGACCTTTATATGCTGCAAGTGGTCGGCGACTCAATGCAGGATGCCGGCATTCTTGATGGCGACTGGGTAATCATTCGCTCCCAGTCAGTTGCAGAAGAAGGCGAGTTCGTTGCAGCGCTGCTCGATGGTGCTGAAGCTACCGTTAAGGAATTCCACCGCGATTCCTCTGGCGTATGGCTGCTCCCCCACAATGATGCCTACGCTCCCATCAACGGCGATGATGCGGAGATCATGGGCAAGGTTGTATCGGTATTCCGTAAGCTTTAGTCACCTGCCTAACACAGATTCTATAGCCCCGCGAGGTCCTCGATTGGCCCTTGCGGGGTCTATCTATGTGCACGCCTCTTTGACGCGGCCTGCGTCCCAGCCACCCCCATTTTGGCTTTATTTCGGACCCGGACACCAAAAGAGACGAAAATCCCACTTTCCCACTTTTCCTGATAACCAGGCATTTCAGGGTGCTAGATATCGGATGCAGCTGTGCAAATTTTTGCTTCAGTCCGTTTATTCCCGATTTTTGAGACAATGGACTAAGCAAAACAACATCGCCGGATTTTCACTTCCGCATAAAGTGGCAACTTTTACCCCCACTACATGACGCGATGTCTCTAGATTCAAGGAGGAATCATGTACGCAGAAGAGCGGCGTCGCCAAATTGCTTCCCTCACCGCCGTTGAAGGCCGCGTCAACGTCACTGAGCTCTCGGAACGCTTCGAAGTTACGGCCGAGACCATCCGCCGCGACCTTGCGGTGCTTGACCGTGAGGGCGTCGTCCACCGCGTGCACGGCGGCGCGGTAGCCTCCCAAACCTTCCAAACCGCGGAGCTTACCTTGGATACTCGCCAGCGGTCCGCCTCCGGTGCAAAAGCAGCCATCGCCCGCGCGGCCCTCGACTTTCTCCCCCACGGCGGCGGCAGCATTTTCTTGGACGCAGGCACCACCATTAACGCGTTCGCGGAGCTCATTGGACAGCAATACCCGCAAGCGCAGTTCAATATTGTCTCCAATAGCTTGCCTATTGCTCTGTCGCTAGCAAGCAACGGTGTGCCAGACGTCCAGCTACTTGGCGGTACGGTCCGCGCGATTACCCAGGCCGTCGTTGGCGATACCGCACTGCGCACCCTGGCGATGATGCGTGCCGACGTCGCCTTTATCGGCACCAATGCCCTTACCCTGGACCATGGCTTGTCGACGGCCGACTCCCAAGAGGCAGCCATCAAATCCGCCTTTGTCACCAATGCCCACAAAGTAGTGGTCATGTGTGACTCCAGCAAGCTGGGCAATGATTACTTGGTAAGTTTCGCCTCTGCCGCCGATATCGACGTCGTCATCACTGACGCCGCTGCCCCCGATTCCTTCGTGGAGGCGCTGCGCGAGCGCGAAATTGAGGTCGTGCTCGCCAGCGAGTAATCCCCCGATCCTTCGCCTCCTTTAGGCGAAGGACTCCATGCGTTCTACCACTGCGGTACGGGCAGCGTCAGGGCTTTCCGCATCCAGTGCCACCTCGGCAAGCTGCTGGCACTGTTCTAAGGTAACCTCTGCCAGCTGCGCGCCGACGCCCGCAACTGCGGTCGACGCTGCGGATAGCGAATTTACGCCCAAGCCGGTAAGCACGCAGGCCAACATCGGGTCGGCTGCCGCCTCACCGCACACGCCTACCGCAACGTTATTGGCCTGGCCCACGATGCAGGTGTGCTGAATGAGCCGCAGCACAGCCGGCTGCCACGGGTCAGTCAGGTAGGCCAGCTGTGGGGACAAGCGGTCCGCAGCCATCGTGTACTGAGTCAGGTCATTGGTGCCGATGGACACGAAATCAAGGTGCGGCATAATCTTATCCGCCATAAGCGCTGCGGCCGGAACCTCAATCATGGCGCCGGCAGTCAGGCCGCGCTCGCGGCACAGGCTAGCAAACCACTGGGCCTCGGTAGAGGTGGCAACCATAGGAGCCATCACCCAAGTAGAGGCTTTGTCATCGCGAGCCGCAGCCGCCTGGGCAATCGCATCCAGCTGGCGGGTGAGCAAAGCCTCATTATCGCGTGCAATTCGCAGGCCGCGAACGCCCAATGCTGGGTTTTCTTCGGAGCTTAGCGTGGCATAGGAAATGGGCTTATCGGAGCCAGCATCCAACGTCCGCACGACAACCTTGGATTCAGGGAAGGCTTTAAAGACCTTGCCGTAAATCTTTGCCTGCTCGTCAACGCTGGGCTCTTCACTGGCCGAGAGAAACGACAGCTCCGTGCGGTACAGACCAATGCCTTCTGCCTGAGAATCCGAAGCAATGCGGGCGGCGTTGCCATCAGCGACGTTGGCAAGCAGCTGCACGCGGTGGCCGTCCTTGGTTTCCGCCGGGCCGCGCCACTGGGCAACGCGTGCCGCACGCTCGCGGTACTCGGCCACGGCCTTTCTGGAAGCCTCTTCGTCGGCCCCAAGGGTGACGGCGCCCACTGCGCCATCGACGAATACCAGCGTGCCGCTTTCAATATCGCTCAGCGCGGTGCCCACAGCAACGATGCACGGAATATCGAGCTGACGGGCGATGATGGCCGTATGGCTGGTAGGTCCACCAAGCTCTGTGACAAGGGCCTTAATGTGCTTGGTATCCAGCGTCGCGGTATCGGCCGGGGCCAAATCGTCCGCGAACAGCACGGCCTCGCCGTCTACGAGCGGCAGGCCCGGCTCGTCCTCGCCGCGCAGCTCTGCGATAACGCGGTCGCGCACGTCCTTCAAGTCAGTGGTGCGCTCAGCCATCACGCCGCCGGCGGCCTCGAACATGGTGACAAACTTATCGGTGGCACCGACAGTGGCGAATTCCGCATCCTGGCCGGTGCGGATATTCTTGCGCACCGCCTTATGCCAACCACGGTCCTTGACCATGCCGGCCGTTGCGGTCAGAACTTCCGCAGCCTGGCCTTCTGCGGCAGCAGCTCGCTGCTCCAAACGGCCAGCGACAGTATCTACGGCCGCAAGGAAGCGGTCGTATTCAGAATCACTCGCTTGCTCTGGGTCAATGCTTCCCTCGGTAGGCAGGGCCGGGCGAGGACGGACCCACACGGCTTCGGCGTAGGCGACTCCGGCAACGACACCGGTTCCTTTGATCGTGGACTCAGACGCGTTTTCCATGAGCGTACTTCCTTCGAAGATAGCGGTTTATTAACTTCCAGAACACCACAAATCGGATAGAAAAGCAATGTATACCACAGAAATTCTGTTGACTTTCGGACACAATCGGACAAGAATCAACATTAAGGGCGGGCCATGCCCGCGAGGTTCTCTCCAACGGCGTTCGGCCCCCAATATACAACCTGCGAAAGGGACAACTTGATTCTCACGCTGACCCCCAATCCCAGTATCGACGCCACCCTTGTGCTCAGCGAGCCATTGACCTCCGGTGATGTCCACCGTGCCAGCGAGGTCACACAGGTTGCTGGCGGCAAGGGTGTAAACGTCACCCATGCCGTGCACTTGGCCGGCGAGCAATCCTTGGCTCTTTTCCCGGCCCACGACTCCGATTCTTTCCTAAATCTCATCCACTCGGCCGGGCTGCCTTCCTCTGCAATCCCCATGGACGGCACGGTTCGCGTCAATACCACCATCACAGAGCCTGATGGCACTACCACCAAGGTCAACGGTCCAGGCCCTGCGCTTTCCGACGCCGATTCCCAAGCCATTACCTCCGAGCTCACCGCCCGCGCCCTTGCCTCCGACTGGGTGGTCCTAGCCGGCTCCCTGCCGCGTGGCGTTAACACCGATTGGTATTGCGACCTCATCTCCGCGGTCCGCGCGGCCGCACCACAGGCTCGCATTGCCGTCGATACGTCAGATGCTCCAATGCAGGCCATTGGGGAAAGCCTCAATTCTGCTGCGCCGGATCTCATTAAGCCGAACGGCCTAGAGCTCGGCCAGCTCACCGGAACCGACGGCCGCGAACTGGAAGACCAGGCCGCACGCGGCGAGTACTCGGGGGTTGTTCGAGCGGCCCGGGACGTCGTCAAGCAGGGCATCGCAGAAGTACTCGTCACCCTTGGCGGTGCCGGGGCGGTGCTGGTTACCGCGGATGGCGCTTGGGCTGCAACTCCCCCGCCAGCAACGGTGAAATCCACCGTAGGCGCCGGTGACGCCGCGCTCGCCGGATACCTCCTCGGCCGCACCACCGGTAAGTCGCCGGCCGATAGTCTCGCGCAGTCGGTGGCCTACGGAACTGCGGCTGCATCCAAACAAGGCACCCAATTCCCTCGCCCAGAAGAACTCGATATCGCACATACCCTCGTAAACTCGCTAGCCTAAGGAGTGCCTAATCATGGCTTCCGACCTCATCACTACCGACCTAGTCGCGCTCGACGCTGACTTCGGCGACAGCGTTGACTCCGTCATCACTAACCTGGCCACGCTAGTCCATGACACCGGCCGAGCCACCGACATCGCCGGTTTGGCACAGCCCGCCATCGACCGCGAAGCCAAGGCCGGTACCGGCGTCCCCGGCGGCGTCGCCATTCCACACTGCCGCTCCGAGGCCGTGACCGAACCCACCCTCGCGTTCGCCCGCCTGAGCCGCGGCGTGGATTTCTCCGGCCCCGACGGCGACGCCCAGCTGGTCTTCCTCATCGCGGCCCCGGCCGGCGGCGGCAAAGCCCACTTGAAGATTTTGTCCAAGTTGGCCCGCGCTCTAGTGCGCAAGGACTTCCTCGAGTCCCTGCGCAACGCGCCCACCAAGGAAGAAATCGTCCGGCTTGTGCTGGACGTAGTCAACGCCGAAAAGCCGAAGAAGAAGCCGGCCGAGGAACCGGCCGCCCAGGGCGCTGCTGCCGGCACTGCCGCAACTGCTGCCGGCACTGCCGCCGCCGGTGCCGCCGGCTCCTCCGCCGCGGCGCCCTCGGCCGCATCCCCTACCGACGCAGAATCTTCGGCCGATGTCACCCGCATCGTGGCCATCACCGCCTGCCCCACCGGCATCGCCCACACCTACATGGCGGCCGACGCCCTCACCCAAACCGCGGCCGAGCGCGATGACGTATCTCTGACCGTTGAGACGCAGGGCTCGTCTAATAATGAGTCTGTCTCCCAATCCACAATCGACGCGGCCGATGCAGTCATCTTCGCCACGGACGTCGGCGTGCGCGACCGCGAACGCTTCGCCGGCAAGCCGGTAATCGAATCCGGCGTCAAACGCGCCATCAATGAGCCCGGCACCATGCTCGACGAGGCCATCGCTGCTGCTTGCAACCCGCACGCCCACAAGGTCTCTGGCACCGCTACCCGCGCCGACGCGGAAGAAGAAGGTCAGTCGCTCGGTTGGGGCAAGCGCATCCAACAGGCCATTATGACCGGCGTGTCCTATATGGTCCCGTTCGTTGCGGCCGGCGGCCTGCTGCTCGCCCTCGGCTTCCTTTTCGGTGGTGCCGATATGGCAAATGGGTGGCAGGCACTATCGACGGACTATTCGTTGGGCAATCTCCCCGGCCATGACGTGACTGTTGACGGCGAACTCATGCACTTCGAGCGCTCCGGGTTCTTGCTCTATCTCGGCGCTGTTCTCTTCGCCGTCGGCCAAGCGGCTATGGGCTTTATTGTAGCCGCGCTGTCGGGCTATATCGCCTACGCGCTCGCCGGCCGTCCGGGCATCGCCCCGGGCTTCGCGGGCGGCGCGATCGCGGTCACCTTGGGCGCTGGCTTCATCGGTGGTCTGGTTACCGGTCTGCTGGCAGGCTTCATCGCGATGTGGATTGGCAACTGGAAGGTACCGCGCTGGCTAGGCTCCCTCATGCCGGTTGTTATTATCCCGCTGCTTACCTCGCTAATCGTCGGCCTCGCAATGTACCTGCTGCTGGGAGCACCGTTGGCAGCCATCATGGAGGGCCTCCAAAATTGGCTGTCGTCCATGTCCGGCTCCTCGGCTGTATTGCTGGGAATCATTCTCGGCCTGATGATGTGCTTCGACTTGGGCGGCCCAGTCAATAAGGCGGCCTACCTCTTCGCGACGGCCGGGCTGTCCACCGGTGACGAGTCCTCCATGCAGATCATGGCCGCCGTCATGGCGTCCGGCATGGTCGCACCAATTGCGCTGTCGCTGGCTACGTTTATCCGCAAGTCGCTGTTTACCCCGGCCGAGCAGGAGAACGGCAAGTCCGCCTGGCTGCTGGGTCTGTCCTTCGTCTCGGAGGGCGCCATCCCGTTTGCAGCGGCCGATCCGTTCCGCGTCATTCCTTCGATGATGGCCGGCGGCGCGGTGACGGGCGCGATTTCGATGGCCTTGTCGGTCGGCTCCCGTGCCCCGCACGGCGGCGTGTTCGTCTTCTTCGCCATCGACCCGTTCTGGGGCTACCTCGTGGCCATTGCGGCCGGCGTGGTTGTCTCGACTGCGGCGGTGCTGGCGATGAAGCAGTTCTGGCCTAACAAGGCCGCCGAAGAAGCCGCCCAGAACGTGGCAGCATAAACCAAACACTCGTACACTGGATTCTAAAAATCCCCGTAAGAAAGGATATTTTCCATGGCTTCCAAGACTGTAAAGGTTGGCTCCTCTGTAGGCCTGCACGCACGTCCTGCATCTATTATCGCGGACGCTGCCGGCGAGTTCGATGAGGATATCTTCCTCAACCTGGTCGGCGACGATGATGAGGACGAGACCGATGCTGCCTCTTCCCTGATGATCATGGCTCTTGGCGCAGAACAGGGCGATGAAGTTACCGTTACCTCCGAAAACGAAGAAGCAGTGGAAAAGATTGCTGCTCTCATCGAGAAGGACCTGGACGCTTCCTAAGTCCTAAAACGGCTCCACTTTAGGCTCCCCACCCTTGCGGTGGGGAGCTTTTCGCTTGCCGACGCCACCTATCCCCACGGTGGCACCCACGTCACCTGCCCGCGCACCCGGGCTAGCCGGCCACGGCGCGGCGGGGCGTTGGGGTCATCGTCATTGACGCCATTGTGATAGGGACAGCAGGTCGCGAGGTTCGCAGCGTTGGTCTCGCCGCCATGCTTCCAGGCTTTGAGGTGGTGAATCTGACACTTGTCGGCGGGATAATTGCAGCTCTCCCACGGGCATACCGGGTTGACCGCAGCCGCCATGAGCCGCTGCTTGTCGTTGGCCACGCGCGAGGTCCGGTAGAGGTTGACCGGCCCCTCGTGGGGATGGACGAGCGTGACATAGCCGTGATCGCTCAGTGTCCGCGCGACAAGCTCCGCTCCGGTGATTCGAGCGCCATTGGTGAGTTGGAGGGTGATTTCCTCGCCGCCGCCGTCGACTATTCGGTCGAGTTCATCAAGGGTGAGAACCACCTGCGTCGTCACCGTCGCCCGCGTCGCATCCGCCTTGCCAAAGAAGAGGTCTTTGGCAGATTCCAGGGGCTTATTGGCGTCTAAGGCAGCGTGCATATCCGCCACATCGGCCGAATCCCCGGTAATGGTCAGTGACCATGGGCCGCCGGAGCGGCGAGTAATTCGTACTCCCTTTTCGGGCGTACGGCGCGGTCGCAGTTCGCGTACCAAGGCGCGGGCACGCTTTTCCAGGGCGGTGGCGCTGCCGCGAAAGGCACACAGTTCGGTGCGTAGGGTCCAGGCATCGCGCTGCGTCGGCAAGCGCAAGGCATACTTTTCAATCAGCAGTAGCACGTCGAGGGAATGCCTAGTCTGCCGCGCCGCTCGCTGTTTGGCAGCAAAGCCGCACCGGCCGAAATAGGTATCGCATAGACGCAGCAGGTCGCGCGCGGCGATGTCGGAGGCGCCCCGCGCGATGAGCTCGCGATCGCTCAGCCCTTGAACGGCGGCGACAATGTCCATGCCGGCGTTCACTGCGTTTAAGTATGCGTCCAATGCGGTCATGCCGCTAAGTAAAATAGCCCCCGCACGCCTACGCGAGGCGCATATCGGCTCGCTGTGGATAACCCGCGTTGGCCCGTCAACAAAACTGCCCGCCGCGGGCGCGCGACGGGCAGTCATCCACAGGTTGAAAATTAGTACTTGGCGCCGTGTCCCTCGCCGACGGAATCGTAGAGCTTTTTCATAATCGGAAAGGCCACGATGATGCCAACCGAGCCCCACGCAATGCCCTCGAGGGAGACCCCGCCCACGGTGAGGGTCAGGTTGCCGATGCCCGCGATAAGCGCCACTGCGGCCGCAGTCAGGTTGACCGGGTTATTGAAATTAACCTTATTATCCATCCAGATGCGCACACCCAGCATGCCGATGAGTCCATACAGCACGATGCAGGCACCGCCCAGGACGCCGGTCGGGATGGTGAAAATCAGCGCACCAAACTTCGGCACGAAGGCCAAAAGGATGGCGGTAAAGGCTGCTACCCAGTAGGCGGCGGTGGAATATACACGGGTTGCGGCCATCACGCCGATATTTTCGGCGTAGGTCGTGGTACCGGAGCCGCCAAAGCCGCCGGCAAGGGTGGACGCGAGGCCATCGGCAATCAGAGCGTCACCGGCCAGGTCATCGAGATCGCGCTTTGTCATCTCGGATACGGCCTTGACGTGGCCGACGTTTTCCGCGATGAGAACTACCAGTACAGGAAGTGCCACGGCAATGGCGGAGACGTTGAAGGAAGGCGCGTGGAATTCCGGCAGGCCCACCCACGGGGCGGCATCGATGGCCGCGACGGCGTCATCGCCGAGGTTGCCGGTCAGCGCAGCGAAAACCCAGCCGACGACCACGCCGAGCAGGATGGACAGGCGCGAGACCATACCGCGGCCGGCGACGGTGGCCAGCAAGATAACGAGCAGTGTCACCGCGGCCACGAGCGGCTGGGAGGCGAAGTTCTCGGCCGCATTCGGCGCCAGGTTCAGGCCGATGAGGGCCACGATTGCACCAGTGACGGCCGGCGGCATGACGGCGTCTAGGACGCGGCGGCCGGCGATTTTGACTGCCACACCCACCGCGGCCAAGACGAGGCCGGTGACCAAAATAGAGCCTGCTTGCGCGGCGATGCCGTACTGCTGCGACGCCGAAAGAGGTGCAATGAATGCGAACGAGGAGCCGAGGTAGGACGGCAGCCGGTTGCGCGTGATAAGCAGGAACAAAATTGTGCCGAGGCCGGAAAAGAGCAGCGTCGTATTGACGGGGAATCCGGTCAAGGTGGGAACCAAAAGCGTAGCGCCGAACATGGCCACCACATGCTGCATTCCGATGCCGATGGTTCGGCCCCAGCTGAGTCGTTCTTCCGGCGCCACGACCGCGCCCGGTGCAATCCTTTTACCGTCTCCGTGGACGGTCCAACCTTTTAAGCTCACGAGCCTTAATTATGGATCACCCGGGGTGGTTTTAGGAAACTTCCTCCACGATGAATTCGGCGAGTTCGCGGGCGGTGGGTGCGGGAAGGCGGACGTCGACAAGCGTGCCATCGGCCGTGTACTCCTCGTGGCGCACCGTGCCCTCGGCGTGTACGCGAGCCACCACATCGCCGCGGGTAAAGGGAACCTGCAGCTTGACGTGGCTATCGCGGGAGTTGAGGAAGAGCTCTACGCGCGCGGTAAGCTCGTCGATTCCCTCGCCCGTGCGCGCGGATACGTAGACTACGTCCTCGTGGTCGAGTACGTGACGCAGCTCGGCGAGCACCAGCGGGTCGGCCTGGTCGATCTTATTGATCACGATGATCTCGGGCGGGGCCTGCTCGCCGGTTTCGGACACAATGTCATAGATGACTTGGTTGACCGCCTCAATCTGCTTGAGCGGGAATGGGTCAGAGCCATCGACCACGTGCAGCATAATATCGGCGGCCAGGACCTCTTCCAGTGTGGATTTGAAGGCCTCGACCAGCTGCGTGGGCAGGTGGCGGACAAACCCGACGGTGTCGGTGAAGACGACCTGGCGGCCGTCGGCAAGCGTGGCACGGCGAGTGGTGGGGTCCAACGTGGCAAAGAGTGCGTCCTCCACCAGCACGCCGGCGCCGGTCATGGCGTTAATGAGCGAGGACTTTCCAGCATTGGTGTAGCCGGCAATGGCTATCTGCGCGATGGTTGAGCGCTGGCGCTTGGAACGCTTGACCTCACGGGCGGTCTTCATAGCGCGCAGCTCTTTGCGCAGCCGGGCCATCTCCGTGCGAATGCGGCGGCGGTCCGTCTCAATCTTGGTCTCACCGGGACCACGCAGTCCGACGCCGCCGTTGGAGCCGGCGCGGCCGCCCGCCTGGCGCGAAAGATTGCCGCCCCAACCACGGGTATGGGTGTAGAGGTATTCCAGCTGCGCCAAGGAGACCTGTGCCTTGCCCTCTTTGGACTTGGCGTGCTGGGCAAAGATGTCAAGGATGAGCATCGTGCGGTCAATGACCTTGGTGTTAAGCGCGCGCTCGAGAGCGGTGAGCTGGCCAGGGTTGAGCTCGCCATCGCACACCACGGTATCGGCGCCGGTGGCCTCGACGATGTCGCGCAATTCCTTGACCTTGCCGGAGCCAATGAAGGTGCCGGAATCCGGCTTATCGCGCTTTTGGTAGATCATCTCTACTACTTCGGCGCCGGCGGTCTCGGTCAGCGCTGCAAGCTCGTCCATGGTGGCTTCGACTTCGGCCACGGTCCCTTCGGTCCACACGCCAACCAGAATGACGCGCTCGAGGCGCAGCTTTCGGTACTCCACCTCATAGCCATCGGTGGTGTCCTCAGCGCGGATGGTGGTCTCACGGGTAACGCGGCGGAAGGCGTTACGCTCTGCCAGGTCAAGGTCACCGGTGGTGGGCGTCGCCTCTGGTGCGGCCGGGGCGTCGTTATCGCGGAACGCGCGGGCGAGGAGATCGTCGTTATTGTGCTGGGAAAATTCGGTCATACTACCTCTCATTTTGGCACGTTGCGGCCGAAAGCGGGAATTGCGGATTCTTAGCTGGCTGCACAAGGCGATACAATGGCGGGCATGAACGTTAAGGACACTGGGGTGAAGCAGAATACCGAGATGCAGGCCATTGGCCTCAATTTCGAACGCTGGCAGGACGCCGTTGAGGCCGCCATCGCTAGCGATCGCTTGGCCGTTACCGGTGAGGTACGCGGTGGCCAGCTGATTCAGTTCACCGATCCATCGGGCGCGCAACTCAATATTCTCGCGGTGGAGCCTTTTGCTACCTACATTGGCTTCGATGCCGTTACGCAGGGATTCGCCCACGTAGAGATGGTCAACGATGTTCTCGCGCTGCTGGAGATTATCGATCCTTTCGGTACCACCATCGCCCAGGCCACCGCGAACTTGGCGCAGGGGCCTTTGCTTGCCGACGAACCCTTGCAGCAATGGCAGCAAATCTCCCTCACCGCCATGGGCCTTGATGTCCGCACCTACGAGTCGGCCGATGCCTATGAGGCGGCCGAGGGCGAATTCCCAGCGCTCTTCGAGTCCGCAGGCGCGAAGGTTATCTCCTCCGGCTCTGGCGCGGAGGTTCCTACCCCGGCCGCGACTTTTGCGGCCCGCGTCATGGAATCCGAGTGGCGTACCAATGAGCTAACCGGCGAGAAATTCGCCCACCTCGTCATGGATGGCCTCTTCCCCTTCGATCTCTGCCTGCCTGCGGGTAGCGACGAGCTGCCTGCTAAGGACACTATCGTGGCCGGCACCGCCCTGCTGACGGCTTCTATTGAAATGCCCAGCGGTGGCTGCGGCGACGGCGCTGGCTGCGGTTGTGGCTCCGGTGGCTGCGGCTGCGGCGGCCACTAAGAGCTGACGCAAAGGTCTGGTGGAATAGCTGTGTGGATGCCTTTCCCGGAAAATGCGAGAAACCGGCGGGTGCTGGTCCTCGCGCTGATCCTGGTGGGATCAGTGGCGGTTGTGGCAACCCTAAAACTTCCCGGGGTTTTCATCGCGGCACTACTTATCGCGGCGGCGCTGCTTATGCTCCACACCCGGCCGGACGCCTCGGAGCAGGCGGCGCTGCGCAGCTCTATTCGGCTCTCGGCCGAAGATATTGAGGACGTCTTGGCGGAGTACGAAGACTTCCGGTCCTCCGAGGCGGCCGAGAAGATCGCGGACCGCACGCTCTACCGGCCGGCGCTTTTAGATCTGGATTGCTCCGACCCCACCATCGAAGCCTTCCACTATGAGATTTCGGGCGCGCGACGGTTCCTGCGCCGATTGAACCTGCGCGTCAACGCAGAAGAGGTCAGCACCAACGAGCTGGAATCCTTGCTCAAGGTGACAGATGAACGAGCCCGCGAGCTCAAGGAAACCTGGCTATCGGCCCGCCGCGCCGCCTTTGCGCTCGGGCCGAAGTATGAAAAGAACGAAGTAAAAAATCGCGCCCTGCGCCGCCAAGCCCTAGAAGAGCAAGCGTTCGAGGAAGAGGAAAACGAAGGGCGCAGCGCCTAAGCACTCACCGCGCGCGCCGGGCCCGACGCGGTCTAAAGGGAGGTCTCGCCGGTGGCGACGATCGCCGACGGGCCGGTCAGGCGCGAGCCACCCTCGTAGATGTCCACCGTCACTTCCCCGCCGGGAACGTGTACGTGCACGGTGCCGTGAGGGGTGGTGGTGTGGTCAACGGCGGCGTCGGCAAGCGCGGCGGTCGCGGCCGCCACGGTGCCGGTGCCGCAAGAGCGGGTCTCTCCTACCCCGCGCTCAAAGACGCGCATGTGCACGTGGCCATCGCGCAGCGGGGTCACGACCTCAACATTCACGCCGGCTGGGAAGAAGGCTTCATCGATGACTGGCTGCTCGAAAGTCTTGGCCGCAAGTCCCTCGTCGTCCAGCCCCGGCACCACGGCCGCGAGGTGGGGGTTGCCCATGTCAACGCCTAGACCGGCGTAGCTCTCCCCGGCCATGGACGCAGTGGATACACCCGTTACTTCGGCCGGTCCCATCTCCACGGTGACCTCGGCCGCGTGCTCATCGCACGAGTGCACCGTCACGCGCTTGGCGCCGGCGCGGGTACCGATGGTGAACTCGTCTTCTTCCACGAGGCCGCGCGAGCGCAGCCAGTGGGCGAAAACGCGGGTGCCGTTGCCGCACATTTCGGCCACGGAACCGTCGGCATTGCGATAATCCATAAACCAGTCAGTGGGCGCGATGCCCTCGGCCAGCGCCTCGACTTCCCCGGCCGCGAGCAACGCCTCGGCGCGCACGACGCGCAGCAATCCGTCGCCGCCAATACCGGCGCGGCGACCGCACAGCGCCGCTACGCGCTCGGGGGCAAGCGGCGTGGCGGCCGCGTGGTCTTCGACGATGACAAAGTCGTTCTCAGTTCCATGACCCTTGGCAAATTTCATGCTCCCTACCCTAGCGCGCGCAGCGCCTGGGCGGTCGTATCGCCCGCGGCATCCAACCACGTGATGCGCTTGTCCCGGTTGAACCAGGAACGTTGGCGGCGCACGTAGCGCCGTGTCCCGGTAATTGTGCGCTCGACGGCCTCATCCCACGTAAGTTCGCCGCGCTGGGCTTGGAATACCTGCGCATAGCCTATGGCACGCCCGGCCGTGGAATCGGCCACCAAGCCCTGAGCTTGGAGGCGCTCGACTTCCTCGATGAGCCCGCGCTCAAACATCTGGCGCGTGCGCAGCTCGATGCGCGGATTGAGCCAGTCTGCGGTGGTGCGCAGGCCGAGCAGACGGGTACCCCACCGCGGCGGGGCGTCCTTCGGCGGTTGGCTGGCTTTATAGGGCTTGCCGGTTAACTCGATGACTTCCAGGGCGCGCACGGTGCGCCGCGGGTCCTTATCTTCAATGATTTTGGCCGCGGCCGGATCCACCTGCGCCAGCTCCTCGTGCAGGGCATCGGTACCGATTTCTACGCGCCGGGCTTCATACTTGGCGCGGACAGCGGGGTCGGTGGGTGGGAACTGCCAGTCGTCGACAAGCGCTTGGGCATAAAGCATGGAGCCGCCGACCAGGATCGGCGTCTTGCCGCGGGCCATGATGCTTTCCACATCCGCGATGGCATCGCGCTGGTAGCGCGCCACAGAAGCGGTTTCGGTCACGTCCCACACATCGAGCTGGTGGTGCGGGATTCCCTCGCGCTCGGCCGGGGTGAGCTTGGCGGTGCCAACATCCATGCCGCGGTAGAGCTGCATGGAATCGACGTTGACTACCTCGCCGTCCAGCTCCTGCGCCAGCGCCAACCCCAGTGCAGATTTGCCGGAGGCGGTGGGTCCAAACACTGCAATGGGGCGCATTAGACCTCCCATCCTGCAACGTAGCGGCCGACGCCCAGGGTGGCGTCGGTGGCCAGCAATTGCGCCTTCTTTGGCTGTAGTCCTGCTAACTCCTCCCACAGTGCGGGCTCTACCACACCGCGCTGGGACAGCCACTCGCCTGCCTTGCTTGCCGACGCCCCCATCAGCACCTCCTCGCACCACTCGTGCGCTTCCTGGGCACCGGGAACGAGCGCTAAGGGGGCACGTTCGGTCAGGCCCGCGCTGCCATCTGCCACGACGATGGTCAGCGCCGCCGGATCCGGCTGGCCGATGTGCTCCCGGCTAGCGCGGGCGTTAAGCTGCGGCACGCTGTGCAGCACGTACCGGGCCATAATCTCGGGTAGATAATTGCCGCCGCCTAGGTTGGTGGCCGCACCCCACGCCTTTAAGCTGCCGGTGTGGGCGGTGTACCAGCGCTTGTCCTGGCTGCCGACGATATCTACCAGCGTTATGCCGGCGGCCGCAGCCTCCACCGCGAGGGTGCGGGCAGCGGCAAGCAGTGCGCGAGAAGCGGCGTCATTAGCGGAAAGCTCCACGGCCAGCGCGGGTGAGGCTGGCATTACCATGAGATTGAACATTATTCCTCCATACTATCTACCCAAGTGGAGGTAATTAAATAGAATCTGGGCACGCGCGGGATATTCGCGGTAATGTATCCAGTGATTTTATTCGGCAGCCGTGACGCGCGGCGATCTATGCATAGGAGGGCTTGTCATGTCTCCCATCCCTACCCCAGGTTCCATGCCCAAGAAGGGCCCTCGTCCCACCGCAAAGCCTGTTCCCGTCCAGGCACCCAGCAAGAATGACCCGGCCAAGTGGGGCCGCGTCGACGCGGATGGTTCCGTCTTCGTTTCCGCTCCGGAGGGCGAACGCAAGATTGGCGAATGGCAGGCCGGCACCCCCGAGGAGGGCCTACAGCACTACGGCGCGCGCTACGACGACCTCTCCACCGAAATTGAACTGCTCGAGGCGCGCCTGCGCGCCAACCCCAGCGAGGCCGCTGGCATCAAAAAGACCGCAGCGCAATTGCGCGACACCCTGCCTACCGCTGCGGTCATCGGTGATATCGCAGCACTTGACCGCCGCCTTGTTGCCGTCATTGAGCACTCGGTAGAAGCCGGCGAGCAGGCGCAGGCCGATAAGGAACGCCGCCGCGAGGAAGCTATTGCTGCCAAGGAAAAGCTGGCAGCTGAGGCAGAAGAGATTGCCGAAAACTCCACCGAGTGGAAGGCCGCCGGCGACCGCATTCGCGCCATCCTGGAAGAGTGGAAGCAAATCAAGGGCATTGACCGCAAGACCGATGATGCCCTGTGGAAGCGCTACTCCCGCGCCCGCGATTCCTTCAACCGCCGTCGTGGCTCCCACTTTGCCGAGCTTGACCGCGCCCGTGCGGTTGCCCGCAAGAAGAAGGAAGAACTCGTCGAGCGTGCCGAGGCCATCCAGGATTCCACCGAGTGGGGACCCACCGCCCGCGCCTACCGCGATTTGATGACCGAGTGGAAGGCCGCCGGCCGCGCCCCGCGCGACGTGGACGATAAGCTGTGGGCCCGCTTCCGCGCTGCCCAGGACAAGTTCTTCAATGCCCGCAATGCCGTCAATGACGAGCGCGACCGTGAGTTTGCGGAAAATGCCAAGGCCAAGGACGCCTTGATTGCGGAATACGACGGCCAGATCGACCCGTCCAAGGGCATCGAAGGTGCGAAGGCTAAGCTGCGCGAGCTGCAGGAAAAGTGGGAAGAGATTGGCTTCGTTCCCCGCAAGCAGGTGCGCGAGTACGAGTCCAAGATTGAGGCGCTGGAGCAGCGCGTCAGCGAGGCAGAAAAGTCTGAGTGGCGCCGTACTGACCCAGAGGCGCAAGCACGCGTGGCGCAGTTCCAAGCTAAGGTCGATGAGTTTAACTCTCAGGCCGAGGCAGCTGAGGCCAAGGGCAATGCGAAAAAGGCCGCTGATCTGCGCGCGCAGGCCGAGCAGTGGCAGGCTTTTGCCGACGCCGCCGCTAACGCCGTCAACGATAAGTAGTGCACCTCGTCCACATTGCGCGGCCACCGCGGCCGCCGCACTCGCCTACCGCTCACGCCCAGCCCAGCGAACCTGCGGACTGCATTCGCAGCTTCGTCTTTTGGGCCAACTTGGCGGCCCAAGAAGCAAGCGGCGATGCCGCGGCATCGACGTCGCCAGGCCGCGTGGTCCAGCGTCTGCAGGGTTCGAGCGAATCACAGACCTATCTCTTTGCCGTAGTGGACGGCGACTCCACCATTGGTGAGGTCTCTGATCTGGGACTGCCGCTCATCCCCTCGGTGGAGCCGAGCCCGGAGCTGGATTACCTCGGGTTCATCCACATTAGCCTGCCGCTTTTAGAAGAGCGCGAGGCAGCAGAGATTGAGTGCGTGCTGTGCGACCTGCCTCTGCCCGGCGAGCAGCTCGATGAGGAGGAGCGCAAAGTAGCCGAGTGGATGGGTACGAAGGCGCTGGAGCTGGCCCGGAAACTCGGCCGCACCGTAGCTCACGTGGGACTATTGCACCCGCCGGGCGCGGACCCAGACTACGACGCTATGGGCAGCATCTACCGCCATCTGGGGTTTACGCAACGGCATGCGGAACACCAGCTGGTGATGGACATCCCTGAAAGCCCTGTCGCAGCACTGCTCCCGGCGGGAATCACCGCCCGAGTCTGGCCGGATTACGACATCCCTGAGGGCTACCTCGACGAGGTCATGCGGCTGCTTAGCCTAGCGTCCACAGACGCAGAAACTGGTGATCTGACGGTGGAGCCCATCGTGTGGACGCGTGCTCGATTGCGCGAAGCGCACAGCCGCCTGCGCTCTCGCCGCGGGCACACGCTTCTTGTCGCACTCACCGCCGAGGACGGGAGCATTCTCGCACTGACCGAAATGGCTCGGCACGAGGATGCGAATCCGGAAGTATGCGAGTGGACTCTGACTGTAACCGATCGCCCGCACCGCCGCCGCGGACTTGCGCAGCTAGCCAAGCTCACAGCGCTGCATGAGGTGGCAGGCTATTGGCCACGGGTACGGCGCTGCTATTGTTCCGTTGCCGCCAAGGACGCGGCCATGAATGCCATTTACCGCAGCCTGGGTGCCCGAGAACTTTCCCGCTCTTCCGCGTGGGAGTTGCGGCTGCGGGACTAGTGGCGGTGATAGGCCTACTGCTCGCCGCGCTGGGCGCGATGACGTTCGGCGGCTTGCTTGCGGCGATTGTCCACCAGTGGCTCCCGCTGCGGTGCCGCGTCAATCCTGGATTGAAATTCGCCCACCTCATCGAGCTGTCCGGCGGTGGCGCGCACGCGGGCTTCGGCAGCCTTCTGCTCTGGGCTGCGGCGCAGCGCCACCATGCTATAGGCCAGAAATGCTAGGAAGGTAGCTAGCATTCCTACCCACATTCCCAGCGACGCCCCGTCGGCGGTAGAGCCACGGAACCAGAAGCCCCATAGGTTGGCAAAGAAGGACACCGTCACCAGCATCCATGCAATCAGTCCAGGCGTGGCGCGACGGGTGAACAGCGTCACCGGAGTAAGAATGCCCAAACCAATGAGCGCGAGCCACGCAGAGACGGTTTCCATGATGGAAATCCTGACGCCGCTTGACGTGGTGCCAAAGGTCAATGCCTCCCAACCGTGGGCTGGACCGGCGTAGGGCAAAATCAGGTAGAGGATATACGCCACCACCGCAATGCACAGCGTGACCTTGTGACCGCCGAGGTCCATTGTTTGTGCTGCTCTCCGCTCAGCGTTAGCTGCATTGTGGGCTGCGGTGGTCGTATGTTCCTCAGTCATGGCTCCCTAGCTTACTCCCCTGCTAGCAACCGCAGGAATCGCCGGATTCGGCGGCCGCGGGCTTGCCAATCGACGGCAATCCCAGACCGACGCCGATGGGTGCGGTGGTAGGCGTTTCGCCGGCAGCAGACATGTCGCCGGCCTTGGTGCGGGTGTGGGAGGTCACGGCGGCGTCGGCAAGCAAGAAGAAGGAGCCCGCACCGGTGACCTGGGTATGCACCACATCGCCCGGGCGAATCTCCGCCGAAATATCCGTGCCGTCAGAGTCAACCGGGGTGAAATGCACTAGGCGGCCATCGCGGGCGCGGCCGGTCATGCGGTGGGTTTCATCGTTTTTGCGGCCGCCTTCGGCCTGCACCAAAAGCTCTACATCCGTGCCGATGAGCATCTTGTTTGCCTCGGCCTGGATGCTATCTTGCAGGGCAACGAGACGCTCGAAACGATCCTGGACGACCTCCTTGGGAATCTGGTCCTCCATTTCCGCAGCCGGGGTTCCCGGACGCGGCGAATACTGGAAGGTAAAGGCCGAGGCGAAACGAGCGCGGCGCACTAGCTCCATGGTGTCTTGGAAGTCTTCCTCGGTCTCGCCTGGGAAGCCCACGATGATATCGGTCGTGATTGCGGCGTGCGGAATCTTGTCCCGTACCTCGTCCAAAATCCGCAGGAACTTCTTGGTGCGGTAGGAACGGCGCATATCCTTAAGGACCTTGTCGGAGCCAGACTGCAACGGCATATGCAACTGCGGGCACACGGCCGGGGTCTCGGCCATGGCATCGATGACGTCCGAAGTAAACTCCGCTGGGTGCGGGGAGGTAAAACGCAGGCGCTCAAGGCCTTCAATCTTGCCTACCTCGCGCAGCAGCTTAGAAAAAGCGAAACGGTCACGCGGCGTATCGGGATCGGCGAAATTGACGCCATAAGCATTGACGTTTTGCCCCAGCAGGGTGACCTCGGATACGCCCTGATCTACTAGGGCTTTGACCTCGGCCAAGATATCGCCGGGCCGGCGATCCTCTTCCTTGCCGCGCAAGGAAGGAACAATGCAGAAGGTGCAGGTGTTATTGCAGCCTACAGAAACAGAAACCCAGCCGGCATAGGCAGACTCACGCTTGGCTGGCAAGACAGACGGAAAAGCCTCGAGGGAATCAACGATTTCTACCTGGGCTTCATCGTTGTGTCGGGCGCGCTCCAGCAGCGTAGGCAGGGCCGCCATATTGTGAGTGCCGAAGACAGCATCAACCCACGGGGCATTATCTAGGACGGTGTCCTTGTCTTTCTGCGCCAAGCAACCGCCCACAGCAATTTGCATGCCGGGATGATTTTCCTTTGTCTTCTTCAAGGCACCCAAGGTGCCGTAGAGCCGTTTATCGGCATTTTCGCGCACGGCGCAGGTATTGAAGACGATGAGATCTGGCTCCACGCCTTCGCCGGCGGCCGCGTAGCCGGCCTCCTCCAAGAGACCAGAGATGCGCTCGGAATCGTGCACATTCATCTGGCAGCCGAAAGTTCGGACTTCATAAGTACGGTTATCTGCGATTGTCTGCTCCACGTCGGCATAGTTTAGCCATGAAGCTAGGCATCTCATAACTGCCGGACTTAGCCATTCCGGCGCTACCCTGCCTTGGCCGTATCAGTCCTCTGCGCGCAGCTCCACGCACCGCGCGTCAAGGGCTGCGATTGCGATCTGCAGCGACATTCCTTCATTGAAGCCGCGGCGTGCCAGCACCCCCACAATGCGACGTAGGGCCTTGTCGCGCTCCTTGCGATCCTCCGGTACGGATTTAATGGAGCGAGCCTTCTTTTCCGCAAGGGCCTGTGCCATGGCTTCTTCATCGGCAGGGTCAATCTGCTCGAGCGCCTCAGCACGATCGGCCTCGCTCACGCCCTTTTCCCGCAATTCCCTGTTGAGAACCGAGCTGGACTTGCCGCGCCGCTTATGTCGTTGGCGCACCCACTCGTGTGCAAAAGCAGCGTCGTTCACCAGCCCCGCGTGGGCCAAATCATCCAGCACGTCCTCCACGACATCTGGCTCGAACTCGGCGTTTACTAGACGATCATAAAGCTCTTTCCGGGACCTAGAACGCTGATCCAAAAGACCCAGCGCCCGAGAGCGGACCTTGGCCTTAGCTTCTTCTGCCTCTCGATCAAAAAGCCCGCCCCTAGCTGCTCCATTCTCATAGGCTTCGAGGGCCTGTCGGAGTTGGGCGAGCTTTTCGGGGGCGGGCTGATTCATGATGCAGGTTCTAAAGGTACGCGGACTGTATGGGGACGGGTTAGACGATCTTAGTCGTCATCAAAATCGACGTTTGGAACGAGATCCACGGACTCATCGGTCAATGGGTCATCGGCACCAGGAACGTCCATCGCAGCGCCCTCCTCGCCTTCGGCCGCAGCCTCGCCGATACCGAGCTTCTGGAAAATCTTCTGCTCGATTTCATTAGCCAGATCCGGGTTATCCTTCAGGAAATTACGCGCCTTCTCCTTACCCTGGCCCAGCTGGTCGCCTTCGTAGGTAAACCAAGAGCCGGACTTGCGGATGAAGCCGTTTTCGACGCCAAGGTCAATGATGGACGACTCGCGAGAGATGCCTTCGCCATACATGATGTCGAACTCAGCAATCTTAAATGGTGGAGAGACCTTGTTCTTTACTACCTTGAGCTTGGTGCGGTTACCGATGGCATCTTGACCATCTTTTAAGGTCTGGATGCGGCGGATATCGCAGCGCACGGAAGAGTAGAACTTGAGCGCCTTACCACCGGTGGTGGTCTCTGGCGAGCCGAACATCACGCCAATCTTTTCCCGCAGCTGGTTAATGAAGATAGCGGTGGTACCGGAGTTATACAGGGCGCCGGTCATCTTGCGCAGCGCCTGCGACATCAAACGGGCCTGAAGGCCGACGTGGCTATCGCCCATCTCACCTTCAATTTCCGCCTTCGGGGTAAGGGCAGCTACGGAGTCAACGACGATGATGTCAATTGCGCCAGAGCGCACCAGCATATCGGCAATCTCCAAGGCCTGCTCACCGGTATCTGGCTGGGAAACCAAGAGGTTATCGGTATCCACGCCAAGCAGGCGAGCATACTGCGGGTCGAGCGCGTGCTCGGCGTCAATAAACGCGGCAATGCCGCCGTCCTTTTGCGCGGATGCAATAGCGTGCAGCGCAACAGTGGTCTTACCAGAAGACTCCGGGCCATAAATCTCTACGATGCGCCCGCGCGGGAAACCGCCAATACCAAGAGCGACATCGATTGCGGTATTACCGGAAGAAATGGCCTTAATCGGTGGGCGGTTGTCATCGCCCAGGCGCATCACAGCGCCTTTGCCGTAATCCTTCTCAATCATGGCCATTGCGGCATCGAGGGCCTTTTGGCGGTCATCTCCCTTAGAGGCGGCAGAAGAAGACTTCTTTTTGGTTGCCATTAACTTTCATCCTTATCTTTAACGACGATGTACTAACGCATTATTAGACTGCCGTGGAACTCAAACGGTTCCCTCCGTCAACGCCATCCCACTGTAGACGACTGCATCGACACTTCTGCCATCTTACATACATCTGTTCGAATTTCGAAAGTGAACACGCCAGTCCGCCGAATTCGACGGCGCTATAAAGTTGGGTAATCGACTCCCAACCTGCGCTCCTTCGGTACATCAAAGTCATCGCACAGGCTCAGCCAGACGCGACGCGGATCGACGCCGCGTTCGATAAGCTCATCGGGCGTTGCCCCGAGGTCGGGCAAGACATGAGAGTGGCTAATCCACTTTCCCTTAGACTCGCCAAATTCGTCCACAATGAGCTGGTGATACTCGGTCAATCGCATGCGCGCTATCCTACTCAGCACTTAAGCACGGGCGCCAGCGGTCCAGAAAGCGTCGATTGGGAGCCCGCCGCAATGGCCCTGCCTCACAGTTATCAGCCTTGGATGAACACCGTTCAAAACCCTCAATTGTCTGCAGTTTTCATGCAGTGCTAACCTCTTGAGCATGAAAAAGAACTCTCTGGCAACCACCATTGCCTATGTTGCCGTGTTTACCGCTCTCGTCATCGTCCTTGCCTTCGTGTCCATCCCCATCGGTTCGGCCGGCGTGCCCATCGTGCTGCAAAACGCAGCACTGATCCTCGCCGGCCTAATTTTGGGCAGCAAGCGCGGCGGATACGTGGGACTCCTCTTTTTGTTCCTGGGCCTTGCCCTCCCAGTTCTGGCAGGTGGCGGTACCACGCTCCGCGCACTGGCAGGCCCAACGGCGGGCTACATCATCGGCTATGTTCTCTCGCCAGCAGTCGCCGGCGCAATTGCCTACCGCTCCCCTAAGAACAAGGGCGGCATGGCGGTCATGCTTGCCATCGCTGCCGTTGCCGGCCTTGCCGTCCAATACATCTGCGGCGCCTTTGGTCTCATGATCCGCTCTGGCTTGGACATTGGTCCGGCCTTCGCCGCCCAATTGCCCTTCATTCCTGTCGATGCCGGAAAGCTTGTCGTTGCCGTCATCATCGCTCTCGGCGTTCACGCAGCCTTCCCTGATCTGATGGGACGAAAGGCCGCCTAGTGCCCACGATCGAATTTTCCTCAGTCTCGGTGGCTTTTGATGACACCGTGGTGCTCGAGGACATCAACCTCACCCTCACCGAACAGCGAATTGGCATTATCGGCCAAAACGGTGGCGGAAAATCCACCTTGACCAGGCTCATTAATGGGTTGGGCGAACCTAGTGAAGGTACGGTGACGGTGGACCAGATGGACGTCGCCAAGCAGGGCAAAAAGGTGCGCGAAAAGGTGGGGTTTGTCTTTTCGGATGCCGAAAACCAGATTGTCATGCCCAATGTGCGCGATGACGTCGCCTTTTCGCTCCGCCGCTTTAAGCTGCCCAAACACGAGCGCCTCGCCCGCGTGGATGCTGCCCTCGAACGCTTCGGACTCGCCGACTTTGCTGAGCGCTCACCGCACACGCTGTCTGGCGGACAAAAGCAGCTCCTTGCGCTGGCAGCGGTCATGGTCATCGACCCGATACTCATCATCGCTGATGAGCCCACTACCCTGCTGGATCTGCGCAACCGCGATCGAATCAAAAGAGAATTCGCGCGATTGGAACAGCAACTACTTGTGGTGACACACGATCTGGAATTTCTGCGCGATTTTGATCGGGTCATTTGCATCGATAACCACCGCATCGCCGCGGATGGCCGGCCGGCGGAGGTCATAGATTTTTACCAAGACCTCATGGCCCAGCGGCCGCTGTAGGGAGAATTCTCATGCAACGACGCACGAATCTCCCTCTTTCCGTCTACGTTGATGGCACCAGCTTTATTCATCGCATCAAGCCTAGTTGGAAGATCGCATTCCTCTTAGTCTTTATCCTGGTCACCAGCATCTTTTTCAAGTCCATTCCGTGGGCAGCAGGCGGCGTCATTTTTGTCGTCTTTCTCTATGCTTGCGCCCGGGTTCCACTGGGCATTGCGTGGAGTCAGATCTGGCCGCCTCTCTTTTTCCTAGTCCCCCTGGCAGGCTTTCAATGGTGGGCCAAGGACTTCGACTATGCGGCAGTGATGTTCCTCAATGTCTTCGCCGCTATGATGGCTGCCTTCTTGCTCACGCTGACCTCCACGGTCGATGAGATCATGGAGTCGCTGGAAGAGTCGCTGCAGCCCCTAAAGCGACTCGGAATACCGGTAGAAAACATCAGCTTGGCTATGTCACTGACTATTCGTCTCATCCCGTTGATGTTTGAAACCGTCTATGAAGTCCTAGATGCCCGCAAAGCGCGCGGTGCCGGGATGTCCCCGCTCGCATTTGGCACCCCGGTTATCATTCGCTCCATCCGGCGAGCGCGCGCCATGGGTGAGGCTTTGCAGGCCCGCGGCGTCGGCGACTAGCAGCAATAGTTATCGCCTCCCTTGCACCACCACATGATGGCCAAGGGAGGCGATAACTTTTTAAAAGACAGTCGAGGTTTTTACTCCCCACGCAACTCACGCAGACGGGCCTGTACAGCATCGTTGTTGGCACTGCCTGGCTGGGCAGCGCTGTCGGCAGCAGAGCCAGAAGCTTTATTGCCCTCAATGGCCTGAGCCTTATTGCTTTCCACGGACTTAGCAGAGTTCATTTCACTGCGAATCTGCTCCAAGCGGGAATGACCGGCCATCTGAATACCAGCTTGTTGTACCTCGGCCATGCGGTTTTCCACGGAGTTCTCAGCCAGCTCAGCCTGGCCGAGTGCCTTGGAGTAACGGCGCTCAATCTTATCGCGCACAGCATCCAGAGACGGCGTATTGCCATTGGCGCTCAACTCGTTCATGGAGTTCAAAGACTCGGAAACCTTTTCCTGCATCTTTGCCTGCTCGAGCTGGGAAAGCAGCTTGGAGCGCTCATTGACCTTTTCACGCAGCGCGGCATTGTTGCGCTGAACCGCATTCTTGGCCTTTTCTGCCTGCTGCAGTGCTTGGTCGTGCAGCTTCTTGGTATCTTCCACGGACTCCTCAGCCGTAACCAGCTGGGCAGCGAAGGCCTCTGCCGCGTTCTCGTACTCCACGGCCTTATTTTCATCGCCCTTGGCACGGGCCTGATCAGCCAATTCCAGAGCCTGGCGAGCATTGCCCTGCAGCTTTTCTACTTCTGCCAAACGGCGGTTAAGCTGCATTTCCAACTGGCGCTGGTTACCAATCACGGCGGCCGCCTGCTGAGACAGCTCCTGGTGCTGGCGCTGAGCATCTTCAATAGCCTGCTCGATCTGCACCTTCGGATCGGCGTTTTCCTCGATCTTATTATCGAAGAGAGCCATCAGGTACTTCCAGCCCTTAACAAATGGGTTCGCCATGGTGTGCTTCAACCTTTCTAGGTTAAAAATGTGCGTAATGTTCTGCTGCTTATACTAGCGAAGCGCTGTTTCCACCGCTTGCACTCCCCGCGGTCGCGGGCGCTTGCCGACGCCCCCCTTAACCACCACAGCCGCCCCCTCCTCGCGAGAGAATAGGCCGGCTGTAGACATAGACCGCTGTGTGCTAAAGCTCTGATGCGGCAGGTGCCGTATGGGCAAGCTCCTCATCCATGGAGGGCAGAGCCATATAACCGGCGGCTTCAATCAGTACATCAGAGACCGAGCAATCTAGCGCGTGGCACACAGACGCAAGGAGCTCAGAGGAGACCTCCTTGCGGCCGCGTTCGAGCTCTGAAAGGTAACCCGGCGATACGCGGGCCACCCCGGCCAATTCGCGCAGGGTCACTCCCTTGTCCGCGCGGAAGGCGCGCAGCGTCAACCCAAGAGCCTCACGCAAAAGCGGCTCAGGGGTACGAGCAGTGGCGGGCGCCGCTGGTGCAACAGCGCCGTTTACCGGGTGTTCGAGGACAGCAGTAGAAGTGTTCATCACTATAGTCAACGCTCCTTGTCTCGCTATTGTTCCCGCAGTGCCGGATTTTCTTCCACAGTTGAGCACAGGAGACGCAAGGCGGCTGCGACCGTGGCCTCTCTGATTTCGTTTCGCTCTTTCCCCAACCCGGAAAGCTGTTGGGAAAATCCGACTCCGCTAGGAGAAAAAATTCCGATATAAACCGTGCCCGCCGGCTTGCCTTCTTGTAGGTCTGGTCCTGCCACTCCGGTAAGGCCTATCCCCCAGTCCGCACCGGTTTCTGCCACCGCCGCGCGCGCCATTGCAAGGGCAGTCTCCCCAGAAACCACACCGGCTGCTTCGATATCGGCTACTGGTTGGTGCAAAAAGTGGGATTTCACCTCGGTGGCATATGTTATAAGCCCTCCGCGCAACACGGCCGAAGCTCCAGGGACAGAAGCTACCGTGGCGCTGGCCAACCCGGCAGTAAGTGACTCACAAAAGGACAAAGTCTCGCCGCGCTCGGTGAGTTCAGATACGAGGCGGGCCGCCATGGAGCTCATGAACTACCTAGCTATTCTGCTTCTTGCCGTCGATAAGGTACTGCACGCCGGTAACAACGGTCACCACTGCGGCCAAGAGCATCACTAGGAAGGTTGGAACGTTCATCCACTCCGGCAAGGGCCACAGATACAGCCCGACTGCCAAAGATTGCAATACAGTCTTCAGCTTGCCGCCCTTCGAAGCAGGAACGACCTTGCCGCGGCGCAACAAAACCATACGCCAGATGGTGATACCGAACTCACGGATGAGAATGACCACGGTAATCCACACTGGCAGCACCCCAATGATATTGAGGCATACCAGTGCGGTAGTCATAAGCGCTTTATCCGCGATGGGATCAGCAATCTTGCCAAAATTGGTGATAAGGCCACGGGCACGTGCGATGTCCCCGTCGAGCTTATCTGTCAGCATTAGGGCCGCAAATAGGCCAAAAGCCCACCATTCATGGCCGGCAATAACTAGCCATGCGAAAACCGGAATGAAAAGAATGCGCAGGCTGGTGAGAATATTTGGCAGGTTCCAATTGGATACCTGTGGATTCACATCCGAGGATTGCGCTGACTGTGTTCCGGGTTGATTCACGTTATACATACTACCTGTTAGCACCAAGCACCTGCGCTTGGATGCCCCTGCATTTTAAAATGCGAAGCATGAAGTATTTTGCTGTTAGCTACGACTACAACCCCAAGAATCCTGAGATTGCTAAGGCCCGCCCCGCGCACCGCGAGTTTACCGCGCAGCTTTTTGAGGAGGGCACCATCATTGCCACTGGCCCGTTGACGGATTCCAAGGGCGGCGCGCTCATCATCGTGGGGCTTGCCGACGACGCCGTGGTCGCCGACGCCATCGCCCTCATGGACCAAGACCCCTTCTACCAGGCCGGCTGCATTACCGGCCGCAGCTTCCGCGAATGGAATCCCGTTAACGCCTGCTTCTAGTGCGGTAGCTCTTCCTTGGGCAGGTCTTCGGCCTTGCCCAAGAATTCGCCCTTCTTGTTGCGGACGATCTTATTGCCTTCCTCGTCCCAGTCGAAGTGATTGTGCGATACCGGCACTCCGCCTTGGTTCTCATCGCGCTTGTTTTTAATAATCGAGGCGATAACCGTAATAACCAGTACGCCCACAATCACGATAAGTGAGGTAATAGTGGAAAATTCTGGGATAGACTCCACGTTCTCGCCGCCGTTTACAAACGGCAAGTTATTCTCATGCAGCGCATGGAACATGAGCTTCACACCGATGAAGCCCAAGATGATGCCCAAACCATAGGGCAGGTACACCAGGCGATCCAGCAGGCCATCCAGCAGGAAGTACATCTGGCGCAAGCCCATGAGGGAGAAAGCATTGGTGGTAAAAACCAAGAACGCTTCTGAGGTAATGCCGTAGATGGCTGGGATGGAGTCGAAGGCAAACATCACGTCGATAAGGCCAATGGACACCAACGCAATAAATAGCGGGGTGAACGCGAATTTCCGCTTGCCCGAAGAATCTTCTACGCGGTGCGTGAGCTTATCGCCGTGGTAGCGCGGGGTGACGTGGACTACCTTGCGGATCAGCTTGATGATGCCCATGTCATTGGGATCGGTTTCGGGGGCGTCGCGGATCTCATCGACGATGAGCTTGATAGCTGTGTAGATGAGGAATATCGCGAACAGGTAGAAGATATCGGACCATGCCGCGATGACCGCAGCACCCAAAAGGATAAACACCAGGCGGCATGCCAAGGCAATGACGATACCGATGAGCAATACCTTTTGTTGGTACTTGCGCGGGATCTTGAAGGCGCCCATGATAAGCGCGAAAACAAAGAGGTTATCTACGGATAGCGCCTTCTCTGTCACGTAACCCGTGAGGAATTGGATGCCGTGCTCGTGATCCCAAATGGCCCACACACCGGCACCAAAAAGTAAAGCGATACCGACATAGAATAGGGTCCAGAACCCGGATTCCTTCAGCGTCGGCTCGTGCGGGGTGCGCACGTGGGAGTAGAAATCGAAAACAAAGAATCCAAGAATGACGACGATGGAAATCGCCCAGATCCACAATGGCACATGCATTGGTACATCCCTCCGGTCGAAGATACAACAAAGTGACCGGAGGTCTCCCCCGCCCGGCTAGATAGCTGCAGCCAGGCCGGCACGACCGGGAGCATAACGCTTCCGTGCTGACGATCGGTGCCGAAGGATGGGGTACTCCCCTCCAAGACTCGTCCAACCTTACACGATCTTAGAAGGCACCTGTCGAAGGGTTATACGTTGCCTGGACGGTACGGGTGTCGCCAGCATCGCCCTGCGGGGAGGAATCGGAGCCTGCGGAAGAGTCGGGATCGGAAGTAGCGGCAGCTTCGTCCTCCTCTTGCTGCTGCATCTCCTCCTGAATTTCCTTTGGCGCCTCGGCAGGGTCGGCGCCCTTGATCATCCAGATGATGGTATCGAGCTCTTCCGGCTTCACTAGGACCTCGCGAGCCTTGGAGCCCTCGGATGGTCCGACGACGCCACGAGATTCCATCAGGTCCATGAGACGACCGGCCTTGGCAAAACCGATGCGCAGCTTGCGCTGCAGCATCGAGGTCGAGCCCAATTGGGCGGTGACCACCAGCTCGACGGCTTCGAGGAGGTCGTCCATGTCCTTGCCAATTTCCTCATCGATTTCCTGCTTGGCCTCGGATTGCTTCTCCTCAGTCACGCCCTCGGTGTAGTTCGGCGCGGCCTGCGACTTGGCGGCATCGACAACCGCCATGACTTCATCATCCGAGACGAATGCGCCCTGCATACGCACAGGACGCTTGCCCTGCGGAATGAAGAGGCCATCGCCCATACCAATGAGCTTTTCCGCGCCACCCTGGTCCAAGATAACGCGAGAGTCCGTCAGTGAGGACGTCGCGAAGGCCAAGCGTGAAGGCACGTTTGTCTTAATCAGACCGGTCACCACGTCAACGGACGGGCGCTGGGTCGCCAGAACGAGGTGAATACCAGCCGCACGCGCCTTCTGGGTGATACGGACGATGGAGTCCTCAATCTCCTTTGGCGCAGTCATCATCAGGTCCGCCAGCTCGTCGACTACACAGACGATGTACGGGTACGGACGTACCTCGCGCTCGGAGCCTGCCGGTGCCTGGTATTCGCCGGAGACCACCTTGCGGTTATAGTCCTCAATCTTGCGCACGCGAGCAGCCTTCATATCCATGTAGCGCTGCTCCATCTCCTCCACCAGCCACTGCAGGGCTGCTGCGGCCTTCTTCGGCTGGGTAATGATGGGCGTGATCAAGTGCGGAATGCCCTCGTACGGGGTAAGTTCCACCATCTTCGGGTCCACCAGGATGAGGCGAACCTGCTCAGGGGTGGCTCGGGTTAGCAGCGAGACCAACATGGAGTTGACGAAAGCGGACTTACCGGAACCGGTAGCACCGGCGACCAGCAAGTGCGGCATCTTTTGTACCGAGAACGAGGTGTATTCGCCTTCAATGTCCTTGCCCAAACCGATGAGCATGGGATCCGGCGAGCTAGTCATGCTCGGCGCATCAAGCACCTCGCGCAGGTGCACCATCTCGCGGTCCGGGTTCGGGACCTCAATGCCGACGGCCGACTTGCCCGGGATCGGCGTGAGCAAGCGCAGATTATCCGTGGCCACGGCGTAGGCCAGATTGGACTGCAGGTTCGTAATCTTCGATACCTTGACGCCTGGTCCCAGCTCGATTTCATAACGGGTGACTGTTGGGCCACGGCTAAAGCCGGTTACCTGGGCATCGACCTTGAACTCTTCGAAGACATCGGTGATGGCCTCAATGATGCGGTCATTAATCTCCGTGCGCTCCTTTGCTGGAGTGCCCGGAGTCAGCAGGTCCGTGGTGGGAACCGCGTAATTCTCATTGCCAAACTGCGCGGCCGGCGCAGGTGCAGCAGAGGTACCCGTTTCCCTTGCGGCCTCGGCCGCAGGCTCGGTGGAGTCCACCTGTGCACCGGTCGTAGCGTCGCGTCCGGAGCGCTCACGGAAGAGTTGGCGGGCCTTCTCGTGTGCGGACGAGACCGCATCAGCGCCTCCTTCCACCGCGGATCCAGCAGCGCCTGCAGCTGCACCGACTGCTGCAGCGCCAGCGGCACCGGCAGCACCCGCAGCAGCAGTCTTTGCTGCGCCACTTGCTGCTCCCGCAGCACCCGCGGCACCCGCAGCCGCACCAGCGGCCGAGCCAATGGCGGTACCGGCGGTACCCGCTGCCGTAGCCGAGCGAGTGGAAGGAGAAGTGGGACGTTGACGAGTAGTGCCCAGCACTCGGGTCGGTTCCGGATGTCCGGAGTCAGGTTGTGCTGGCGATGACGCAGCGGCGTCGTCTACCACCGGGATCTCATCGGTATCCCCAATATCGCGGGAGACAGGCTTTTCAGCGGCGTTAGACACGGACTGGAACCCGCCACGCGTCGGTGCACTAAAGGCGCGGGTGGCCTGTTCCTCCTCTGCTGCAGCAGGGGAATCCACCGGGTAAGAAGAACCACGCGGGGCGGGGTCTTCAGTGGGGCGTCGGAAAGCGCGCAGGCTTCCACCACGCTCAGAGGAACGACGCTTGGCCACAGGTCGTGCTGGGCGCTCGCTGCGCTCACGGCCTTCCGCGATGTCATCAATATCGCCAGTCACGTGGCCGTAGAGGTCATCGCCCTCTTCGTCGTAATAGTCTTCATCCGTACCACCAAAGCGGGAGAAGGCCGCAGCAATGGCATCAGCCACCAACTCATAGGCCTCGCGGATAGTAATGCCGGTGACCAACAAGGCTCCGTAAATAATGACGAGGAACAGCAACGGCACGGCGACGAAGGAGGTGAAGGCCGTCTCCAGCAGGCCGCCGATGGCGTAGCCGATTACACCGCCGGCGCCACCGGCGCTGTCCGGGGTAAAGCCAAGCTCAGGGGTGCCAGCAAAGATGTGAATCAAGCTGAGCATGGCAAGGACGATGATGCTGATACCGCCCACAATGCGCGGTTTAAAGTGCCCCGCTGGGCCGGAGATATCCATCATCAAGGAGATGGCCAAGGCCACCAGTGCCACCGGCAGCACCCAGGCGCCTGCACCAATGACATAGCGGACGATATTGCCCACCCAGGCGCCTACCTGGCCGGCAACCCCAAACCAGACGGTAGCGGCAAGCACGATGGCGATGCCGATTAAAACGAGTGCCACCGCATCAGGATTTTTCACCTGAATACCGCGTGATTCTTCCTCGCTTGCTTCCATCGTAGAAAGCTCTTCTTCCGCGGCTACATCGCGCGCCCGAGTAACCTTGCTCTTCTTCTTTTTCTCCCCGCGTGCAGAAATTTCTTCCGGCTCCCTCGTCGTCTCGTACTCCTCGGTGTCATATATGTCTTCGCTGGGCTTGAGCCCGGCCACGCCATGGCTTACACCCCGCGCCATATTTCCCATGCCGCGGGCCGTGGCACCAAAGGCAACGCCCAAGCCCTTGCCGACGGCCCGGAACGCACTGCCCGTACGCTCCTGCGAGGTCGCCGCCGCGCGCCGATGCGAAGACGTCATAGCCAAGGTTTCCGGCATGCCAGCACCGGACCGGCTGCGGCCCGACGGCCGTGAACGATTCGACTTTCGGCGCGTTCCGCGCGAAGAGGCATTTTTGACAGACATGCCTCTACCTTAGCCGTGCCACCCCATAAATCACATTAGCCACACGCGTTTCCCTAACACCTGGATCCACAATCTCACGGCGAACGCTTCCCACGCACCCCAAAGCTAAGAAACTGCGATTAAATCAAGATTAGAGAATTGACTTTACGATGGCTTCGGAGTCACCTTCAATCTTGACTTCAGCAGCATCACGCCCGAAGGACCAGAGGATGAGCTCGCCTACCTCGCCTGAAACGCGAACCACGGCATCGCCCTTCTCCACCACGCCATGCGTATCTGCGGCAACGATTCGCGGCAATCCTTCCGGCTGCAGAATGACCGGACGTTCAGATTTGCGCAAGGCCACCTTAGCCAAGGGCTTTAGGTAGCTATGCATCTGTTGCTTGATGCGTGCCGAAAAGTCGCGTGGGCCCATACCATTAGCCCGGCGAATATCCTCGTGGTGAACAAAGTGCTCCACAAAGTTTTGCTGTGCATCCACGAACCGAACCGGGTTATAGGCAGCAGGTCCCCTCCCCCAGTCATCAACCAGTTCATCAAAATCGCGCTCGGCCACCTTGCGTGATTCCTTTTCCAGCCGGCCGGACAGTGCGTTGACGAAGATGCCGGCGGCGGCATCGGGGCGGTTTTCCCGCACCCATAAATGCACGGCTAGGTCGCGGGTTGTCCAGCCCTCGCACAAGGTAGGGGCATCGGGACCAAGCTTATGAAATAGCGCTACCATTTTGGCGCGCTCAGCAGAAGAAAACGACATAAGCCCCAGCATACCGAGCTAACTGGCATGCTGGGGCTGTGTCTTACTTAGCGCGAGGAACCTGTGCTATTTACAGGGACTCGCGAGAAGCGTCAACGTCTTCTTCATCGGTAACCAAAGGGCCGGAGTTGGTCGGCACGATGGTCGGCAGAATAACCGGCTCGCGCTTGTACTTGGAATCCATGAGCTTGGATACCTTACGGCGCAGCTTCTGCACCATGCGGTAGGTATCGTTCTCGCCTTCAGCGGCGAGATCGTTCATGGTGTTTTCCACCATCTCCGCAACCTCCGGCACGATGCCGCGGTCATCATCGGAGAAGCCAGTGGTAGATACCGTTGGGTGCTCCAGCAGGCGCGAGGTGCGGTTATCAATCACACAGGTGATAGAAACCACGCCGCCGGTACCCAGGTTGGTGCGATCAGCCAAGGTATCAGCGTCCACATCACCCATGGACACGCCATCGACGTACAGGTTGCCCACCTGCATCTGGCCTACGACCTCGGCGCGCCCCTTGCGCAGGTCCACGACGACGCCGTTTTGTGCCAGCACCGTACGGTCGCGGTCCACACCGGTGGAGATAGCCAGTTCCTTATTGGCGCGCAAGTGGCGCCACTCGCCGTGCACCGGCATCGCGTTGCGCGGGCGCGCTGCGTTGTACAGGAAGAGGAGCTCGCCAGCGTAACCGTGACCGGAAGCGTGCACCTTTACGTCCTGGTTAGTAATGACGTTGACACCGATCTGGGACAGCATGTTGATGACGCCGTACACGGCCTCTTCATTGCCTGGGATGAGCGAGGAGGAGAAGATAATGGTATCGCCATCGCGAACGGTAATCTGGCGGTGCTCACGGCGAGCCATACGCGACAGAGCTGCCATAGGCTCACCCTGAGTACCGGTGGTAATCAGCATGGTCTTATGCGGAGCCATCTTGGCAGCCTCATCGATGGGGATGATGGTGCCGCGTGGAACCTTCAAGAAGCCCATCTTCTCCGCGATTTCCATGTTGCGCATCATCGAACGGCCGTTGAAGGCCACCTTGCGGCCGTTTGCCACGGCAGCGTCGATAGCGGCTTGGACGCGGTAGACGTTGGAAGCGAAGGAAGCCAAGATAACGCGCTGCTTAGCGCCGGCAACGAGGCGCTTGAAGTTGGCAGGAATATCACCCTCGGATGCCGAAACACCGGGGACAGTGGCGTTGGTGGAATCGCACAGCATGAGGTCAACGCCCTCATCGCCATAGCGGGACAGGGCTGGGAGGTCCGTTGGACGGTTATCCAGCGGGGTCTGGTCCAGCTTGATGTCACCGGTGTGGATGATATTGCCAGCTGGGGTACCCAGCATGATGCCCAAGGCATCCGGCACGGAGTGGTTGACTGCCCAGAAGCGTACGCGGAACGGACCGTAGGTTACGTCGGACTTTTCATTAACCTCGACGAACTTCGGCTTCTGGCGGTGCTCCTTACACTTTGCAGCAATAAGCGCGATGGTGAAGCGGGAAGCAACGATGGGGATATCCGGACGCAGCTTGAGCAGCCACGGGATAGCGCCGATGTGGTCCTCGTGCGCGTGAGTAACGACGAGGGCCTTGACCTTGTGGATTTTCTTCTCAATCGGGCCAAAGTCAGGCAGGATGAGGTCCACGCCTGGCTCACCGGAGGATGGGAAGAGCACACCACAGTCGATGATGATGAGGTCATCGCCGTACTCGAAGACGGTCATATTACGGCCGATCTCCGAGATACCGCCCAGAGCGTAAATGCGCAGGGCGTCCTTCGGCTGCTTCGGTGGCTCCGGCAGGCGCTTGGTCAGATCCGCGCCCTGCATAGACTTGGGCACGTTGCGGCGGCCACGGTTATTACGGCCGCGGCCCTTACCGTTGCCGTTCTTTCCGTTGCCGTTGCCGTTCTTGCCGCCGTGGTTATTGTTTCCACCGTGGTTATTGCCATTGCCGTTGCCGTTTCCACCACGGCCACGGCCGCGGCTGCCACGGGAACGGGAGCGACGGTTGTTGCCGCCACCTTCGTTGTGGTTGTCGGAAGAATTCTTCTTGCCAGAATTATCCTTATCGCCCTGAGCGGAATTATCCTGCGCGGAATTGCCCGCGTCAGTTGCTGGGGCTTGGAAAACTGGCGAAGCCGCCTCGTTAGAGGCGGTTTCGTTTTCCGCCGGTGGGCCCGCCTTGCGGGTCACCTTGCGGGAACGGTTACGGGGTTCATTCATTCTTAGAGGACTCCAGATTGTTCCAGATCACGGCGAAGTTCCTCGCGTTCCTCCCCGCTCGCAGCGGTGATAGGAAGACGGGTATCGCCAACTTCGATGCCCTGCAGGCGCAGGGCTTCCTTTGCAAACGTCGCTCCACCCAACCGAGCTTGTGCATGGGTTAGCGGAAGGAGCGTAGTGACATTGATTTCTCGGGCGCGGGCCATATCGCCCGCGTCGAAAGCTTCATAAAGTTCTACCAAGGCACGCGGTGCAACATGGCCGATAACGGAGATGAAACCAGATGCGCCGAGGGAAAGCCACGGCAGGTTGATCGGATCATCACCGGAATACCAAGCCAAACCGGTTTCTTGGATGAGTTCTGCGGCCGCAGGAAGGTCGCCCTTGGCGTCCTTTACGGCTTGGATGGTCGGCAAATCCGCAAGGCGGCGGAGGGTATCCGGCGCCACTGGGATGCCCGAGCGGCCAGGGATGTCATAGACACAGATCGGCAGATCCGTGGCTTGCGCGACTGCGGCAAAGTGCTCGTAAACGCCCTTCTGAGAAGGCTTGGAGTAGTACGGAGTTACCACCAGCAGGCTGTCTGCCCCCGCTTCCGCAGTGGCCTGAGCCAGCTTAATGGAGGTTGCGGTGTCATTCGTTCCGGCACCGGCGCAAAGCTTTGCGCGGTCTCCTACTTCTTCCTTTACGGCTTTGAGCAGCTCCAGCTTCTCTTCAACTGAAGTGGTCGGTGATTCGCCGGTGGTTCCACCAAGGATGAGCGAATCAACGCCATTGTCAACGAGATGAGCTGCTAGGCGACGACCTGCTGCAACGTCCAGCGCACCGTCACGGTCAAACGGGGTGACCATGGCGATGCCGATGCGTCCAAAGGTGTCGACGCCAGTCTTTGCTGTCATACCTGTGCTCATAGCCGTCAAGATTACCCTTTTGGCTTGCAATTAGCCGCATCGGGGTCTCGCGCGTGTTAGGCGTAGGGGCTTGCCGCCATCTGGGTCCCATCAGCCAGAGTGGTGATATTGAAATCATCAAAGAGCACTGGAGCCTTGCTTTGCAGCAGTTTCAGGCACTCCACCGCAACGTGGCGAAGCTCCTCGTCGGCCTGCTCGGCGGCACGAGCGCCAATAAAGTGACGCCACGCGCGATAGTTGCCAGTGACAACAATGCGCGTTTCTGTGGCGTTTGGCAACACAGCACGCGCCGCCTGACGGGCCTGCTTCTTGCGCAGGAGAGCGTTGGGCTCATCCAGCTTCTCTTCCAGTGCGCTAAGCAGTTCATCGTAGACAAAGCGAGTCTCATCTACCGCTTGCATTACCAATCGACTTAGTTGCTCGTCTTCAGCCACCAATTTAGGCAGGACCACCTCGGTCTCCTCCGGGTGAACAAAGCGCTGGGAGAGCTGCGAGAAGGAAAAGTGCCGGTGCCGCACGAGCTCATGGCTCGCCGACCGCGATAGCCCCGTGATGTACATGGTGGCCGTGGCATGCTCGAGCAACGCAGTATGGCCTACCTCCATGATGTGGTGCAGGTAGGCTTCATTGGTTGCTGTCCGGGGGTTTGGCTTATCAAAAGACTCGTAGCAGGCCCGTCCAGCAAACTCGACTAGTGCCTCTCCATCAGAGGCCGAGTCATCCGCGTGCCACTCCACGCCCTGCGGGGCGTGGAACTGCGTTGCGGCAATGAGCTGAATGTCTAGCTCACTTGCTTTAGCCATGGCTTAAAGCCCCAGGTACTTATCGAGGCCCACGACTAGGCCCGGGTGATCTGCAATCTGGCGCACGCCCACCAGCACGCCCGGGGTAAAGGAAGCGCGGTCATAGGAATCCTGGCGGATGGTCAGCGACTGACCTTGAGCACCAAAGATGACCTCCTCGTGTGCCACCATGCCACGGGTGCGTACCGCGTGAACCGGAATACCGTCGACGGTGGCACCGCGGGCACCATCGAGCTGCTTTTCCGTAGCATCCGGCATTTCACTCAGACCAGCCTCCTTGCGGGCGGCGGCAATTCCCTCAGCGGTATGGATCGCAGTACCGGACGGCGCATCCAACTTGGTTGGGTGGTGGAATTCGATAACCTCTGCAGTCTCAAAGAACTTGGCAGCCTGCTTAGCTAGCACCATGGTGAGAACTGCAGAAATGGCAAAGTTCGGCGCAATGAGGACATTGCCGGCACCGTCCTGCTTGGTCCATTCCTCCACCTGAGCCAAACGCTCCTTATCAAAGCCGGTGGTTCCCACCACGCAGTGGATTCCGTGGGCAATGCAGAACTCCAGGTTGCCCATTACCGAATCTGGCTGGGTAAAGTCCACGATGACCTCAGCGTGGGCGTCGATAAGCTGCTGCAGATCATCACCGCGGTCAATTTCCGCTACCAGTTCGAGGTCGTCTTCCGCGTTGACACCTGCAACGATTGCCTGGCCTACGCGTCCGTGCGCGCCTAGTACGCCAACCTTGATAGCCATGGTGTGTTCTCCTTCTTCAGCCACATCGGTAGTACTTTTCTCCCCATCCTAACGCGCATGGGGGTTGCGCAATTCCTCGCCTTCCTTGGAACGGACTTGCGCTCTCCGACGATGCCCCCTCACTCTCACTAGGATGGCGGGCATGCAGATCTATATCGCTCCGTTCCTGTAGACGACGTTGCCCGCGCTCACGATTTTTACGTCAATACCCTTGGCTTCCGAGTCAAGGATGACGTAACTCACGGCGATTTCCGTTGGCTCACCGTCACCAATGCTGAAGGTGAGGGAGATACCGAGCTGCTTCTGGAACCGACGGGCCACCCCGCCGCCAAAGACTACGCCGCAGCACTCAAGGCTGACGGTATTCCGGTCACGCAGTTCCTGTCCGCCGATGTTGAAAAGGAATACAAGGAGCTCAGTGACAAGGGCGTGAAGTTCACCATGGAGCCCACCGATGTTGGGCCGTCCATCATCGCTGTTTTTGATGACACCGTGGGCAACCTTATTCAGCTGGTGGAACTAAAGAAGTAGCCGCACCCTCCCCTCTCACACGGGTTAACAATTGCATCACTTCCTACAGTCCGTCCCATCTGCCCCAGTAGAATGGGTGTAACGACACGGTAAGCACCAAGGAAGTGATGAATATGTCTCCCTCAGTTTTCTCTCGCCCTCTCGCCGTGACCATCAGCGCAGGATGCGCAATAGCACTTGCCTCTTGTTCCAATGAGGACACTACGCAGGCAGGCGCACCGGCCTTTAGTGAGGTTCAGTCAACTACCGACACGGCTGATGCTCCGACCAGCTCCGCTACCCCCGCCGCTACTTCTGCCCCGCGCAGTACCTCGGCAGCGGATGCAGAAAAGCAGAAGCTTCCCCAAGACTCTGCCCCACTGGCATTCGCCGGTATGGGTACGGCCTCGCTCGAGGACCAACAGCACATGCCGGAGGGCTCGGAAACCTCATTCCCACGGGTGTGCGAGTGGGGGCGCACGATGGGTTCACCCGCGTCGTCATCGACCTGGAGGGCGAAGGTGAACCGGGCTGGTTTACGTCCTATACCGATAGCCCGGCCCAACAGGCATCCGGAAAGCCGGTTGAGGTCCAAGGAAATACTTTCCTCAACCTCGGCATTGAGGGAACGCCGTGGCCTTCTACCCCAGAACTAGAAGAAAAGTACATGCAGCCAGGCACTACCCCTGGTGCCGGGGTGGTTAGCGAAGTCAACTACACCACCACCTTTGAGGCGCAAACCCAGCTCATTATCGGTCTAGAGAAGAAGACCGCCTACTCCGTGACGTATCTGAAGGACCCGTCGCGCGTGGTCATTGACTTCCAGAACTAAGGTTTAGCGGCGCCTCTAAACGGTGCACACCTACGAAGAAAGGCTCTGTCTTCCAGCGAATAAACTGGAAGGCAGAGCCTTCTTTGGGTTTAGGGATTAGTCCTCAACCGGAACCAGGGAAATCTTGCCGCGGTTATCGATATCCGCGATTTCTACCTGGACCTTATCGCCAACGTTGATGACGTCTTCTACCTTCTCGATGCGCTCGTCGCCACCCAGGTTGGAAATGTGGATCAAACCATCGCGACCCGGCGTCAAGGAAACGAATGCGCCGAACGGCACGGTCTTTACCACGGTGCCCAGGAAGCGCTCTCCTACCTTCGGCAGCTGTGGGTTGGCAATGGAGTTGACCTTATCAATGGCAGCATCCGCAGCCTCACCGGTGGCAGCGGAAACGTAGACGGTTCCGTCATCCTCGATGGAGACATCGGCGCCAGTTTCCTCGGTGATCTGGTTGATGGTCTTGCCCTTTGGTCCGATAAGCTCGCCGATCTTATTGACCGGGATCTTGACGGAGGTGATCTTCGGAGCAAGGCCGGACATCTCATCTGGGGTATCGATGACCTCAGCCATGGTTTCCAGGATGGTGGAACGGGCATCGCGAGCCTGCTCCAGGGCCTGGGCCAGGACCTTAGACGGGATGCCATCCAACTTGGTGTCCAACTGCAGAGCAGTGATGTACTCGGAAGTACCGGCGACCTTGAAGTCCATATCGCCGAAGGCATCCTCGGCGCCGAGGATATCCGTCAGGGCGACGAACTTTTCCTTGCCATTTACCTCGCCAGAGACCAAGCCCATAGCGATGCCAGCTACCGGAGCCTTCAGCGGAACACCGGCATTGTAGAGGGACAAGGTGGAGGCACATACAGAGCCCATGGAGGTAGAGCCATTGGAGCCCAAGGCTTCAGAGACCTGGCGGATGGCATATGGGAAGTCCTCACGGGATGGGATGACCGGAAGCAGAGCGCGCTCGGCCAAAGCACCGTGGCCGATCTCGCGGCGCTTCGGAGAGCCCACGCGGCCGGTCTCGCCAGTGGAGAATGGCGGGAAGTTGTAGTGGTGCATGTAGCGCTTGGATTCCACCGGGGTCAGGGAATCAATCTGCTGCTCCATCTTGAGCATGTCCAGAGTGGTTACACCCAGAATCTGGGTCTCACCGCGCTCGAACAGGGAGGAACCGTGAGCACGCGGAACCAAGTCCACCTCAACGGAGAGGTCACGGATATCGGTAACGCCGCGGCCATCGATACGGAAGCCCTCGGAGAGGATCTTCTGGCGCACGATCTGCTTCATCAAAGCGTTATAAGCGCCGCGGATCTGCTTAGACGCATCGGCCTCTTCCAAGTCCTCGAACTGGTCCAAGAGCTTTTCTTCGACCTGCTCCATGTATTCATTGGTGGCGTCGTCGCGTTCCTGCTTGCCCGGAATGGTCAGCAGCTTCTCTAGCTTCTTTGCAGCGGCCTTTTCAACTGCCGCGAAGACATCATCGCCGTATGCCGGGAAGAGCGGGAACTCCTGGGTTTCCTTGGCGGCACGCTCCGCCAGACCGTTCTGGGCCTCACACAGGGTCTTAATGAAAGGCTTTGCTGCCTCCAAGCCTTCAGCGACGGCTGCTTCCTGCGGTGCAGGAGCGCCGTCGGCAATGCGCTCAGCAACGTTGGTGCCAGCACCGGCCTCAACCATCATGATGGCTACGTCGTCCTTGCGGCCCTTTTTAACAATGCGTCCGGCAACGACCATCTCAAAGAGTGCGCGCTCGTGCTGCTCGTGGTTCGGGAACGCTACCCACTGGCCTTCTGGGTGCTTATCGTCAGCAATCAGTGCCATGCGGACACCACCGACTGCACCGGAAACGGGCAAGCCGGACAGCTGGGTGGCGGCGGAAGCGCCGTTGATAGCAACGACGTCGTAGTACTCCTCCGGATCCTGTGACATCACGGTGACAACGACCTGGACCTCATTGCGCAGGCCCTTGACAAAGGTTGGGCGCAGCGGGCGGTCAATAAGGCGGCATGCCAGGATGGCCTCAGAAGAAGGACGGCCCTCACGGCGGAAGAAAGAGCCCGGAATCTTGCCGGCGGCGTACATACGCTCTTCTACGTCCACGGTCAGCGGGAAGAAGTCGAATCCCTCGCGCGGCTGGTTGGACGCAGTAGTCGTGGCCAGCAACATGGTGTCATCGTCCAAGTAGGTGGTCACGGAGCCGTCTGCCTGGCGAGCCAACTGGCCGGTTTCAAAGCGCAGGGTACGGGTGCCAAAGTCACCATTGTCTAGCGTGGCAATGGCCTCGGTAATGCCAAAGTCCTCGTCAATATTGAACTCGACGGAGTTCTGAACGCTCATTAAAAAATGTCTCCTTGAGTGGTTTAGGCGATCGTCGATGCCGCCTGGTCGAATTTTGTCTATGACAACGGTGTCAAATTCTAACAGAAAAACCACAAAAGCCCCGCCAAAGGGCGGGGCGAGGTGGCCGAGGCTGGGCCGAAATTAACGGCGCAGACCCAGGCGAGAGATCAGATCACGGTAGCGATCGACGTTGTTCTCAGCCAGGTACTTCAGCAGGCCACGACGGCGACCAACCATCAACAGCAGACCACGACGGGAGTGGTGATCGTGCTTGTGGAACTTCAGGTGCTCGGTCAAAGTATTGATGCGGGAGGTCAGCAGGGCAACCTGTGCCTCAGGGGAACCGGTATCGGTTTCGTGCAGGCCGTACTCCTTGAGGATTTCGGCCTTCTTCTCAGTGGTCAATGCCATGAGTATTTCTCCTTTATTTCAGTCCACATTATCGTGACGCATAAGCCAGCGCGATGCGCATTGCTTGTGCGTGCCGCAACTGCTGTGAACCGCAGTCGCTAAGCCAAAGAAATACCTTACAGCGCTCAGGCAGAGAAAATCAAAACCACACGGCTTCTAGGCTGTGCTTTTAGAGCTCGCTGAAGAGCGTCGAAAGGCGTTCGACAAACTCACGCACAAAGCGCTCACTATCCACACCCACAGCCACCCGGGCGGTGGGTGGCGCGTCCAATCGCTTTTCATCCGCGATTGTCCGTCCACGGGTAGGGCCGGTGGTGTCAGTCTTGAGGTTTATCGAAAGGACGTCGACAAGCGTGGCATCTGCTGCCACCGCAACGGCCAATGGATCGTGCAAACCGCACCCGCCCAAGTGCGGCGATGTGGTGGCGTAAGCGCGGATATAATAGTCCACCATGTCCGCAAAGATGCGGCCGGCGTGGGTGCTGGTAGCGCGCCAACGAGCGGACTCCGCCGTGGTCAATAGGGTGCGCAAGGTGACATCCAAGCCCACCATGGTGGTATCACTCGTGTGGCGGAACAGGTAATCGGTAGCTTCCGGATCCTGGGAGATATTGGCCTCAGACCACGGCGTGACGTTGCCAGGAACGGTAAGAGCCCCACCCATCATCACTAGGTGTGCGGCTGTGGCAAAGGAGGGGTCCTGCTGCATGGCCGCAGCAATCGTGGTTGACGGGCCGGTCGGAATGATTACTAGATCATCGCCGTGCTCGTGCACGGCCTCGATGAGGAACTCAGCCGCTGGTTGGGACTGCGCCTGGGTGGTTGCCGGCGGAAGCAGGACCTCCCCCACGCCGTTGTGGCCGTGGATAAAAGAAGAAATCTCGCTTGGCCGAAAACCATCCGGGCTAGGCCCGGCAAACACTGGAATATCGTCTTGGCCCAGCAGCTCTAGAAGAGCCAGGGTGTTGCGCACGGCCAAGGGCACGGTCACGTTGCCGTACGTGCAGGTCACACCGATAAGGTCCAGGTCTGGATGGGCAATGGCATACGCCAGCGCGAGGGCATCATCAATGCCGGTATCAAGATCGAGAATCGCCTTCATTTATTTCTCCCGCAGGAAGTAATCTTTCGCGGTCCAGCCCTGCGCCTTCGCATCGGCAGCGAGCACCTGGCGGGCCTTGGCTACGTCATCGGCCATCGCTTCTAGCAGCTCGTCTACGGAATTGAACTTCACCATATCGCGAATGTGGCCTACGAAATGCACCGTAGCCTCGTAGCCATACAGGTCAGCGTCGCGGTCGAGCACAAAGGACTCGATAGAGCGCTCCTCATCGCCAAAGGTGGGGTTGGTGCCTACGGAAATGGCGGCCGCATAGGCCACGCCAGGCCGCATATCCCCCTCGATAGAGGAATCAGAGTGGACGATGAACCAGCCCGCGTACACACCATCGGCCGGGATGGCCACCGTATCCGGGAAATACTGATTGGCCGTGGGAAATCCGAGCTCCTTGCCTCCACGTCCTGCGCCGCGCACTACGGGCCCGGTCACGGTGAAATGGCGACCGAGAGCCCAGTTTGCGGATTCGATGTCCCCCTGCGCAAGGCACTCACGGATGTGGGTGGAACAAATGCGCACGCCCTTATCATCCAGCAGCGGAACGATATCCACGCTAAAGCCAAACTCGGCACCAAAGTCCTGCATAGCCTGGGCGGTTCCGGTGGCGCCGGCGCCAAAAGTGAAGTTCTCTCCTACCACGATGTGCTGGGCTGCGAGCTTTCCTACCAATAAATCTTCTACGTAGGGCCGTGGCTCCACCCCAGCAAGGTCTCGGGTGAAGTCAATAACGAGCACGGCAGCAATGCCCATCTCTTCGGCCAATTCCAGTCGGCGTTCAAAACTCAACACCGACAGGGGCGCACGCTCTGGGAGGAATACCGACACCGGGTGCGGGTCAAAGGTCACCATGACAGGGCGCTCACCATGAGCGCGCGCATGCTCCACGCAGGCGGAGATGAGCTGCTGATGGCCGCGGTGCAGGCCGTCAAAGACGCCGATGGTTACTGACGTTGGGCCCACTTCCGCGGGGATGTCATCGATTCCGTACCAAATATCCACGCAGACCATCGTAGAGCATAGACTTAGAGGCTATGACTGATGCGCTCGCAAACTCCGGACTCGTCATCGTAGACAAACCCGCCGGCATGACCTCCCACGATGTTGTCGGCCGCCTACGCAGGTGCTTTCACACAAAGAAGGTAGGCCACGCCGGCACCCTCGACCCCATGGCCACCGGCGTGCTTGTCCTTGGCATGGAGCGTGGCACCAAATTCTTGGCCCACATGGTTGCCTCCACTAAGTCCTATGACGCCACCATTCGCCTGGGCGCCGCCACCACAACCGATGACGCCGAGGGAGAATACTCTTGGGGCGCTAGCGCTGCAGCCATTGACCGCGCCGCAATCGAGGCAGAGATTGCCAAGCTCACCGGCGACATCATGCAGAAGCCCGCGGCCGTTTCCGCTATTAAAATTAACGGCCGCCGCGCCCATGAGCTGGTGCGGGAGGGCCAGGAGGTAGACATTCCCGCCCGCCCAGTAACGGTAGATAAGTTTGACGTTCTGGCAGAGCGCCGCGAGGGCGACTACATCGATCTAGACGTCACGGTGGATTGTTCTTCCGGTACCTATATTCGCTCCCTAGCCCGCGATCTGGGCGAGGCCCTGAAGGTGGGCGGGCACCTGACCGCCTTGCGCCGCACTGAGGTGGGGCCTTTTGCGCTTGCCGACGCCCTCTCGCTCGACGCCCTGGCCGATTCCCCGCGCCTTTCCCTCAGCTTGGATGAGGCCTTGGCTCGCTGCTTCCCCGTCCTTTCCGTCACAGAGGAGGAGGCAGCCGCCCTCGCCATGGGCAAGTGGCTAGAGCCCCGCGGACTCAAGGGCGTCCACGCTGCTGTGGCCCCTAATGGCCAAGCGGTGGCGCTCATTAAAGAAAAAGGCAAGCGCCTGGCCACCGTATTTGTGGCACGGCCCTCTACCCTTTAGCGGATAAAGTCTAAAGCCGGAACCGAGGTGGAAACGATAACGTAGCCATCTCTGATTACCCAGCGCCCGGTGATAAAAGGCACCGGTGTGGGCCTAGCCAAAATATAGGAAATAAGCGTGCCATCCTCGCGCAGGTCGATTTCTGCCTGGTCAAAGTCCAACCAACGAAAGGTCATGGGAAACCACGACTTATACGTGGCCTCCTTGGCACAGAAGAGCAAACGATCCGGGCAGGTAATCCCCGCCTCACGAAGCCGCAAAAGCTGCGGCATCTCCCCTGCCCGAGCAATCATGGTGAGCACATGATCTGGCAGCGGTTCGGCGGGTTCTGCATCCAGGCCTACGGATTTTAAGGCTGAGGTAGGGGCAACCACCGCAGCCCGCATCCCCTCGGTATGCGTCATCGAGCCGACAAAACCTTCTGGCCACAGCGGCATGCCGCGCTCGCCGCGCAAAATCGGCGTTGCCGGATTGGCACCTAATTCCTGCAAGGCTCGGTGCGCACACCACCGAGCATCACCGAACTCGGCCTTGCGCACATCAACTGCCTGGGAAACGAGAGACTTTTCTTCAGCCGCGAGGCCTTCAAAATTAGCCAAATCCGCATAGCCCGAATCCGTGCGCACATAGCAATAGCGCGCACTTTCAGGAAATAGCTCTGGATACATCATCGTGCCTCCTCCCCTTCAAAAGAACGCAGTACCGGATAGGGCCACGTCTGGGTGCTGTCGCGCCCCTGCCATTCGCGTGGATACCCCAATGACGTCTCGATGTGGTCAACGCCGTCCACATTCATGCGAGACGGCATATGAAGGTGCCCATAGATGACGGACTGCGCGTTATAGCGCCGCGGCCACGACCGCGTATGCCTAGTTCCGCACCACAAGGCAATTTCCGGAAAGCGCAATAGCATTGTCGGTTCTTGGACCAGCGGCCAATGGTTAACCAACACGGTAGGACCATGTACTCGGGAAAGGCGCTTGATGGAATAGGCCAACCTGTCCCAACACCACGCCCGCACGTCTACGAAGGGGGCGATGGCGAACTCATCGGTCATCATCAGTTGTTTTGCGCGCGCCGCCTCAATGGCTTCGTCCACGCTAAGGCCATGCGGACGGAAACTGTAATCATACAAAGTAAATAGCGGAACGATGGTGGTCCCGTGAAATACCGGATACGGGTCTTCGGGAGTGATAACTCCAATCTCCCTGCACCTTTCCACTAGGTGCGCATACTTTTCTCGGCCTTGATACCGATCCTGGGAGCGGGAGAATAACTCATGGTTGCCCGGCACCCAGATGACCCTGGCATAGCGATCATTGAGCTGGCGCAAAATACGAATGATGAGATCGGTACGCTCTGCGACGTCCCCAGCTACAATCAGCCAATCCGCAGGATCGGGCGGAGTAAGCTGATCAATGCGCTCGCTATTGGCGCTGACCGCTCCATGCAGGTCAGAAACCGCCCACACTGTTGGCATAGGTTTCTCACCTGTCTTCCTAGAAGCTGCGCGCTGCACGTAGCCGCACACCACGCGAGAGTATCAACACGCCCACTTTAGCGCAGCTAGCCCTCCTGCACTACGGCCCATTTCATCGATCGGAACCGGTAGACGACACCCACCATGCGGAAAGCAATGAAGGCGGCAAGTCCACACCACACGCCGGTTAAGCCTGTGCCCATAAAGTGCGCCAAGATAACGCCCGGCAAAAATCCCACTAGGACCGAAGAAATGGTCAGCGTGCGCAGGAACGCAGCATCGCCGGCGCCGAGCAAGACACCATCGAAGGCGAAGACCACGCCACCGCCGATAACCATGGCTACCAGGATCCACCACGGCTGGGAGATGGCATCGAGCACTTCCGGAGAGGAGGTGAAGATACGCGGAATAATCCCTGCACCAGCAGCAAATACGACAGCCAAGAGGCCAGAGAAAATCGTAGAGTACAACGCCACCTTGCTGCCCACACTGCGTGCGTGCCGCGCAGAGCCAGCACCTAGTGCAGCACCAGTCAATGATTGCGCGGCAATGGCCAACGAATCCAAGATGAGGGACATGAAGTTCCACAGCTGCATCATGATCTGGTGACCGGCCAAAGAAGCGGTACCAACGCGGGAAACCACAGCCGTGGCGGTAAGAAAGGCCACCTGGAAGCTGGCTGAACGCAAAATAAGATCGCGGCCTAAGATGAGCTGTTCGCGTACCACATGCCATTGAAATTGCCAGGAGCCGGTATGTTCCTTATGCAATTCGCGGACGAATAGCGCGGCAATAATGCTCATGCCTAATACCGTGGCAATGGCCGAGCCTGCCAGCCCCCAGAAATGGACGAAGATGGGCACCGCAATAGCGCCGGGAATCATGCCAGACAACGTAAAGTACAGCGGCTTCTTCGTATCTTGGACACCGCGCATCCAGCCATTTCCGGCCATTTCCACCAAAGTAACGGGAATAGCCAGTGCTGCGATGCGCAGCCACAAGGCCGTCCCGGCGGCCGTGGTGGGATCACCGGTTAAGGCGCGTGCAAATACGCCGCCAAAAATCCACATGATTACCGCGAGCAGCCCGCCTACTCCTAGGGCCACATAGGTGGCTTGCACGCCTTCAGCAACCGCAGCTTCGCGTTTGCCGGAGCCAAAGAGCCGAGCAGAACGAGCGGTCGTGCCGTAGGACAAGAAAGTCAACTGTGTCGTCACCACGGAGTGAATTGTGGTGGCTGCAGCAAGTGAGGCGAGCTCTTGGGCACCTAGACGACCAACAACCGCGGTATCTAGCAAAAGGTAGAGCGGCATGGCCGCAAGTACGCCAAGCGCGGGAAACGCGAGGCCAAAGACCTCGCGTGCGGTTACCGTGCCAGCGGTGGAGCGATCCTGAGCGTTCATTCCATCCGTCTGCCTATTTCTCATTGGATAGCGGCCACCAATTCCTTAATAATTTTTTCCGGAGCCCCGTAGGCGGTATAGCCCGCGGCCGGTACATGCCCGCCGCCGCCGAAGGTTAGCGCCACCGAAGAACAATCGATGCGAGAAGAACGCAAAGAAACTGCCCACACCTCCGGAGCTTGTTCCTTAAACACCACGCCGACGGTGGTTCCTTCAAGCGCGCGAACGAACTCCACTAGTGATTCGACAGCCGAATCGGAGTGTCCCTGGATATCTTCCAGCCGCGCGACGAGAATGCCTAGGGTGTGCTCCCCTGCTTCTTCGAGGCGCAAACCGGCCAATACCCTACCGATCATCTGAAGATCGTCCGGAGTGGTGGAATCTAACAGGTCAGCTGCGATCTGCTTGGTATCCAGATCGTAGTGCATGAGGCGGGTAGCAATATCGTGCATAGCCGGCCTACCCCAGCGGAAGCTGCCAGTATCGGTCATCAAACCGGCATATAAGCAGTGTGCAATATGACGGTCAATCTGAATCTCCAATGAATCCAAGATGCTCAGCAACACCACGGTGGTGGATTCACATTCAGTGTCCACCACATTGATGGCACCAAACCCTGGATTAGAAGAATGATGGTCAATGCACAGAACCCGGCCCTGCTGGGCTAGCTGCTCAATCCGATCCGCAAAAAAGCCCGTTCGGTCCAAAGAACCACAATCAACGGTGACGTAGAGGTCATAGCCTTCCGGCAGCTCACGACTAGTGGTGACGTCGTCGGCGGCAGGAATGGTGTAAAGGTTACGGGAAATTTCCCGCTCCTGGCCCACAACGGCACACACGTCTTTGCCCCGTTGGCGCAGCGCGAGCAGCAACGCCGCAGCAGAGCCGATGGCATCGGCATCCGGCCGCAGGTGCGTCACAATGCAGATGCTATGAGCATCATGCAAAGCGGCAACTGCCGGCTGGTATTGCTTCTTAGTCACTTAAGCCTCGTCTTCATCGGAGGTCTTATACGGGTTCGCATCCCCTGCCGGCTGGGCGTTTTCCTTCAGCTTTGCCAGTTCTTCATCGCGGGCGCGAGCACGGGCCAGAAGTTCTTCCATATGAGCGGAGGCCTCCGGAACGGTATCGACCTCGAAGGTGAGCGTCGGGGTAAACCGCACCGAGAGTTGATCACCCACAATCTTGCGCAGTTGACCTTTAGCGCGCTTGAGGGCTTCTTCTGCTTGAGCGAAGTCTGGCTCGGAGTCAATGTCTTTTCCGCGCACGGTATAAAAAACGGTGGCATCGTGCAGGTCGCCCGTCACTCGAGTATCTGTGATGGTCACCAACTCGAGGCGGCGATCCTTGATCTCGCGTTCTATGGCACTCGCCACGATTTCCTTAATACGCTTGGCCATTCGTGCAGCACGCGCGTGGTCAACCATGGTGCAACTCCCTCTCCGTCGAACTATCGATCTCTACCAAGATCTATAAATCTCTACCAAGATCTATAAAATTGTGTCCATCTTACATTACTCCGCCTGCATGTCCTGTGGCAGAAAATTAACTGCACATGAAGGCAATTCTGAGGATCTCGAACATGCAATAAAACCATATATATATCTTATGGACCCCTTGAATTAAAACGTTTCCGAAACTATGGTCAAAAGTGTTTCACCCCACCACGAGCCTGAATAGAGAAACGTGAAACCTTATAAAATAGCCGCATCGATCACTACCGCCGCTTGTATCCTCGGCGGCTTTGCAGTCCCTCCAGCCTCTGCCACAAATGAAACGCTTAACGATCCCCTCAATTCGTCATTCTCAATGTAGATTCTGACGGCGCCCCAAGCCTGCAACCATATTCCACAGGGGAAAGAAGCCCGGGAGATCCTGTTCCTGCTTGCATTCATTCTGAGAAGGAAAAGGGCGCAATTCAAGTCTATAACGATTGCGATTTTGATATGAACGTCAAAGTAATCGTTGCATTTGATTTCGACACACAATGCCTGTTGGTAAAAGCACATTCGCGGAGGAACTTTGAATGGTCTCCGACAAAGCGAATGGACGGTATTCAAGAATGCTAGATACACGCAGCAGAATGAGGACCCTAATCATCGCGATTGTATCAGCATTTTCCCTCCTTCTTTCCTCAAATATTGCCACCGCCGACATCGGAAACTTCCTTTATGACACAAAAGATCAGTGTGAAAGATCGCTGAAGGAGTTACGTAAAGACCCAGCGACAGCTAATTGGGCGAGAAGAGCAAGTTGCAATTACGAAAGCAACTGGGGAAACGGAGTATGGCATCTAAGGACCTAGGATTTGCAAGACCAAAACCAATCTAAGCCAGAAACAGCGAGCGTCACGCCCCAGCCTTTAAATGAGTTTCACGCCGATGCTCCGAACAAAGCAGCAAGCTGCCTCGAAAGGGCTAAACTCACGCAAGAGTGGCTAAACGATCAAGAACAGATTAGTGAAGTGGTACTGCACAGGTTGCTCACTTCCAGCACAAAAGCCGAAGAAGGAAGAATAGGAATCACCTACGTTTTGGGCCAATGGCTACTTTCGAAACGCACTGGAACGTGGTCGGACTTGGCCCACGGCGAGGCTACGGAAAATAGTATCGGCCTTCGGTTCAACGATGGCAACAAGGAAATGCTCCCACTTGAGGACTGGGTATTCGACCTGCTTGGTGAGCCCCAAATCAAGGCCGAAAAATTTCTTGCATTCCTCAACTTCTCTGCTAAACAAGGCACGCATTAGCAAACCCAACTTGTCGTAAACCTGTCTAGATAGTTTAAATACTAAAGTTCAGCAGAAGCTGCAAATAAAATCGCCAGGGCTTCCCCAATCGGGGAAACACCTGGCGATTTTATTTACGCCGCTTGCGGACTAGGTACGCGGAACCTCGACCTCTTCGTAGGCCTGGATGATGTCGCCTACCTGGATATCCGGGTAAGAGAGCACCATACCGCACTCGTAGCCGGCCTTGATCTCGGTTGCGTCGTCCTTTTCGTGACGCAGGGACTCAATCTTAGCGTCGGCAGTGATGACGTTGTTATCGCGCAGCAGGCGAACCTTGCCGTTGCGGACAACCTTGCCCTCGGTAACCATGCAGCCGGCGATGGTACCCACCGCGGAGGACTTGAACAGGGCGCGGATTTCGGCCGCACCGGTGTCGCGTTCCTCGTAAATCGGCTTGAGCATGCCCTTGAGCGCAGCCTCGACCTCTTCGATGGCCTTGTAGATGATCGTGTAGTAGCGAATATCCACGCCCTCTTGGGTGGCCATTTCCGTCGCCTTGCCTTCTGCACGGGTGTTGAAGGCAATGATGACGGCGTCGGAAGCCGCTGCGAGAGAGACGTTGGTCTCGGTCACAGCGCCCACACCACGGTCGATGATGTTGAGCTCGACTTCGTCCTCGGTCTTAATATCCAGCAGAGCATCTTCCAGTGCCTCGACGGAACCGGCGTTGTCGCCCTTGAGGATGAGGTTGAGGGTCGAAGTCTCCTGCAATACCTTGTCCAGATCCTCCAGGGAGACGCGCTTGCGCTGCTTTGCCTGCAGGGCAGAGCGCTTGCGAGCATCACGCTGGTTAGCAATCTGGCGGGCAACGCGGTCATCTTCCACCACGAGCAGGTTATCGCCTGCACCCGGCACACCGGACAGACCCTGAACCTGCACCGGACGGGATGGGCCAGCCTCTTCGACGTCGCCGCCGAATTCATCAAGCATGCGGCGGACACGACCGTGCGCATCACCGACGACGATGGAGTCACCCACGTGCAAGGTACCGCGCTGAACGATGACCGTTGCCACCGGACCACGGCCACGGTCCAGGTGCGACTCAATGGCCACGCCTTGTGCGTCCATGTCTGGGTTAGCGGTCAGCTCCAAGGCGGCATCCGCGGTCAGGATGACCGACTCAAGCAGCTGGTCAATGTTCTTGCCCTGCTTCGCGGAGATATCCACGAACATGGTGTCGCCACCGTACTCTTCCGGAACCAGGCCGTACTCGGTGAGCTGACCACGGATCTTATCCGGCTGAGCCTCCGGCTTATCCACCTTGTTCACGGCCACGACGACCGGAATATCGGCGGCCTTGGCGTGGTTGATGGCCTCCACGGTCTGTGGCATGACGCCGTCATCGGCGGCAACCACGAGGATGGCCAAGTCGGTGGACTTAGCACCACGGGCACGCATGGCGGTAAAGGCCTCGTGACCCGGGGTATCCAGGAAGGTAATGGTGCGCTCGCCGTCCACGTCCACCGTGGTCTGGTAGGCACCAATGCCCTGGGTGATGCCGCCTTCCTCGTGGGCGCCCTCGTTGGTCTTACGGATGGCGTCCAACAGGCGGGTCTTACCGTGGTCAACGTGACCCATAACGGAGACGACTGGAGGACGATTCTCCAGTGCTTCCTCGCCGCCTTCGTCCTCGCCGAACTTCAGGTCGAAGGACTCGAGCAGCTCGCGGTCCTCATCCTCAGGGGAGACGACCTCAACGTTGTAGTTGATCTCGGAGCCGAGCAGCTGCAGCGTATCTTCCGATACGGAAGCGGTTGCCGTCACCATTTCACCGAGGTTGAACAGTGCCTGCACCAGTGCTGCTGGATCCGCACCGATCTTCTCGGCGAAGTCAGACAGGGATGCACCGCGACGCAGGCGGACGGTCTGGCCCTTGCCGTCTGGCAAGCGCACGCCGCCTACGACGTGCTTCTGCTGCTCCTCGTACTCATGGCGCTTCTGACGCTTGGACTTCTTGCCCTTGCGTGGAGCGCCACCTGGACGGCCGAATGCACCTGCGGTGCCACCGCGACGTCCGCCGCGTCCGCCTCCGCGGAAACCGCCTGGACGGCCGCCACCTGGGCCACCGTGGCCTGGTCCGCCATGACCGCCGCGACCGCGGCCGCCGCGTCCACCGCCGCTCGGTGCCTTAGACGGCATCGACGCAGGGTTCGGGTGGGACGGCATCATGGCCGGGGATGGACGACGACCGCCGCCACCCTGGTTATTGCCGCCCTGACGGTTATTGCCGCCCTCGTTCTGGCCACCGCGCTTACCGCGGTTATCGCCGGGCTTATTGCCGCCACGCTGACCCTTGGAGCCGCCTGGGCGAGGGCCCGGACGGTTGTCGCCGCCACCCGTGGAGAACGGGTTATTAGCTACGCGACGGGAGCCGCCTGGCTTCGGCATAGGACGAGGCATGGAATTGCCTGGAGTCGGACGCTCGCCCGACTTCTTGCCGCCAGCCTGGCCAGGCTTTGGTGCGCCCTGGCCGGGCTTCGGTGCGGCGGACTTTGCACCCGGCTTCGGGGCCTGAGCACCCGGCTTCGGGGCAGCTGGCTTTGCGCCGGGCTTAGCAGCACCCTGTCCCGGCTTCGGTGCGCCCTGGCCAGGCTTCGGGGCAGCGGCCTTCGCGCCTGGCTTTGGCGCCTCTGCGCCCGGTTTAGGGGCAGCAGACTTCGCACCCGGCTTCGGGGCGCTCGCCTTTGCGGTGCTCTTAGCGGCACCCTTGGCAGGCTTATTGTCTTGCTTCTTCTCGGCGGCGTCATCGCCGCCGGACTGTGCTTCATAATGTGCTCGCATCTTCTTAACCACCGGCGGTTCGATGGTGGAAGAAGCAGTCTTTACAAACTCACCCTGTTCCTTCAGGGTGGCGAGCAGTTCCTTGCTGGTTACTCCGAGCTGCTTTGCGAGCTCGTGAACACGTAGCTTTCCGGGCACTTGTCTCCTCTTGGTATCGACTAGGAGTCAAGGCCGCGGAAACTGGCCTGACCCCTAGTTAGGTGTGTAGGACTTTCATCGCTGATGCTTCATCGTTGTGCGCTCATCAGTGTTCGGTCTTCCTTTGTAACTCTGGTTCGTACGAATCTAACGCGGCATCTTCCACGCTAGGTACTTGTCCGCCATGCGCTTCCAAGTACTGCCGTACCTGACCTGTGTCCACGGGTGCGGACGTGCGAAGCGCGCGCTTGAAGGCGCGTTTGCGCTCCGCTAGCTCGAGTGCAGATAGTGTGGGACTAATCCACGCCCCGCGGCCGGGAAGCCGGCGGTGTGGATCTGCTACCAGACGGCGGCCGTGCGGATCATCGTGGTCGATGACCACCCGTAGCAAGTCCGTATCTGGCAGGCGGCGGCGAGTAGCGATGCAGGTCCGGAGTCGTTGCCTCTCAGACATTCATCTCCTTACTTTTCGCGTCGCCAATATGCCCCAATCTGCAACTGGGCCGTTTACTAGCCTACGCTACAAAAGCACAGATCCTTAATTAGCGTCAGCGTCCGAGTGAATATCGATCTTCCAACCGGTCAAACGGGCAGCAAGACGGGCATTCTGGCCCTCTTTGCCAATAGCCAGGGACAGCTGGTAATCCGGCACCACCACGCGCGCGATTTGCGCCTCTTTGTCTACAACGGTGACCTTGACCACCTTCGAGGGGGCCAAGGCATTGCCTACGTAGACCGTGGGATCCTCGCTGAAGTCGATGATGTCAATCTTTTCACCGCCGAGCTGGCGCATGATGTTGTTGACGCGCTGACCGCGCGGGCCAATGCAGGCTCCCTTTGCGTTCAGGCCCTTGGCATGGCCCACAACGGCCACCTTGGAACGGTGGCCTGCCTCGCGGGCAATGGCAATCATTTCTACGCTGCCATCGGCAACTTCTGGAACTTCAAGCTCAAAAAGGCCACGCACCAGCTCCGGGTGAGTGCGAGAGAGATTGATCTGTACCTGGGCGCCATTGCGGTTAACGCCTACGACATAGGCCTTAATGCGGTCACCGTGCTCGAGCTTTTCACCCGGAATCTGCTCGGCAGGCAGCAAGATGCCGTCCTGGGACTCCAGCTCAGAGCCCAGCTGGACCACGACGATGCCGCGGGCATTAGCGCGCGCATCGCGCTGGACGATGCCGCTGACAACGCGGCCGGTGAGCTCCGAGTAGGAATCAAAGGTACGCTCTGCCTCGGCCTCGCGCAGCTTGCGCAGGATGGCCTCGCGCACGGCCTGTGCGCCCACGCGTCCAAAGTTTTCCGGGGTGTCATCGTATTCGGTGGTTACTTCCCCAGTTTCTGGGTCACGCTCCGAGACAATGACGCTGACTGCACCGGTTGTGGCGTCGATATCGACGCGGGACTTGGCACCTTCTACCTTGCCGCCAGCATTAGACTCGCGGTAATCCAGGTAGGAATACAACAAGGCACCCGCAATCGCTTCCAGCAAGTCCTTTACGGGGACGCTGCGCTCGGACTCGATGGTACGAAGTGCCTGTAGATCAATATTCACTTGTCATTCCTCTCGGTTGCCGGTTAATTCTCGGCTTCTTCAAACGTCTTGCGCACTGCCTCTAGCTCCTGTTCGGACGGCTGTGCAAACTCAATTTCTACCACTGCCCGGGCAATATTTTCCAATCGTTCGGCGCGCGCCTGCACGTCCTTTTTGCTTGCCGTGATGAGGATTACGGCATCGGCGGCGTCGTTAAGCGCGCCAATGCGCGCCGATTGAGTCTTACCATCGCCAAGGTCGAAGGAGACCTTGCGCCCCCGATTGCGGCGCCAGTGGCGCGGGGCGGTGAGCGGCAAGTCCACGCCGGGGGTGGAGACCTCCAAGGTATAGCCGGCACCGAAGTTCAGCTCTCCTTGCGCTTCCTTGTCATCAAAGAAGGCAGAAATTTCGTTGGAAACTTCCTCCAACACATCGAAGCTAGGGCGCTTATCGCCATCAATACGGATAATGACCTGGGATTTCTTTCCCGCCTTGGTGGTTTTAATATCTTCTACGTCCAATCCCCGCTCAGCTAGTTTGGGTTGCAGGAGATCGGTCAATTGTTGTGCATCTGGGAAAGCCATGCCCACTAGCCTACGTGCTACGGGGTACAGTCTTTTGCGTGAACCGCCGACGTTTAGCTTTAGCCCTCGTAGCCACAACCGCCACCCTGCCCGCCTTGGCTGGGTGCCAAGCGGTTGATTCCGTCGTCGACTACTTTGGCCCGCGGCCAGAAAGCAGGCTGCTGGCGCTTGCCGACGCCGCCGCTACCGACGCCTTGTCCCTCAGCGGCGTCGATGACCATGCCGCAGGGCTGCGCAGCTCCCAGGCGGACGCCCTGTATGCCGAAATTACACGGCTATGCGGCACGGATGATGCCGGCAATCCCCCACGCTCCTGTGAGGTGGAGCGTCCTACCGAGGCCAATCACGCCGCAGACTCTGGCGAAATTATGGAAAATGCCGCTTCTGCGACGACAGAGGCGGCCGATGAGGTCACCGTTGAATCGCGCACCCTAGTTACCGAGCAGGCCATCGCGCTCAATGCTTGGCTGCCTGGCGATGCCCCCGATATTCCCGAGCTTTCCCAACCGGAGCAAAAAAGCGCTGCTGATCTCCTGAGCTGGGAGTATGAGCAGGTATACGGTCTAGATTTCGCCCGCGCCTACGTTGGCCCCGAGCACGAGGACAAGGTGGATCATCGCCTAGCTGTTCATCATCGCCGCATCGACGCCCTCCAGGATGCACTAGCCCGCTACGGCAACATTCCGCAGCCGGAGTCGGCCTATACTTCCGGAGAGCAAGAACTGCCCCACGATTCTGCTTCCGCCCTGGCCTTTATCGATGGCCTTGCCGAACACGACGGCCGCAAGTGGTCCGCCGCCGCCACAGGTGCAGCGCAAGAAGAATCCCCGGATCAGGAATGGGTTACTTGGCTCATTGGCATCGCGGCAGAGTCCCACGGCATGCACTAGGCCACTGCCGCCCCGGCCAGCCCCCACCTGTCCATCCCCTGACAACGGGCCAGCGAAATGGCAGCAACCTCTACGGCCCTATGCATTGCCTCGACTCCTCTAGCGTGCGTAGGTTGGTTCACCATGAGCTTGCAGGAGATTCCGCAAGCTAGACAGACACAAAGAGAAGGAGTTTCCTCTCAATGCGTTCTAAGAAGACCATGTTGACCGTATCCGCCGCAGCACTCGGCCTTGCTGGCTTGGCCGCGCCTGCCGCTACCGCCGCACCGGCTAGCGCCTGGGATCAGGTAGCTGCTTGCGAGTCCGGCGGTGATTGGCACATCAATACCGGAAACGGTTACCAGGGCGGCCTGCAGTTCAACCCGCAGACCTGGGCCGCCAATGGCGGCACTCAGTACGCCCCGACCGCTGACCAGGCAACCCGCGAGCAGCAAATTGCCGTGGCCGAAAGCGTCCTAGCCACCCAGGGTGCTGGCGCTTGGCCTAACTGCGGCGGCCCCGTCGCCGGCTAGTTTCTAGCCTCGGCATTTAACACGAAACCGGCCTCCTCCCCATCCCGCGAAACCCCGCGGAGTAAGGGAGGAGGCCGGCTTTTGTGTTTCACCTAGTTGGCTAGCATGCAGCCAATGTGTCTTTAGGCCTCATGCTTGGCGATATTCCAGGCATACATCATCAACAACACCTGCAGCGGCTGGCGGATGATGTGGTAGAGCTTCTTTGGCCACCCTGCCTTGCGTTCAATCCAGGCGTGGTACATATTGGCCGGCCACACCGCGGCAAAGAGTGCAAGTGCGGAAGCACCGCCGAAGCCGCGGGTGGCGCGGCGGCGAAGCAAGGCACCGGTGGCAATCTCCCACAGGCCCGAAGCAAAGTTATAAAAGCGCGCAGGACCTGGCAGTTGCGGCGGGACAATGGATTCGAAAGTCTTCGGCTTCACAAAATGCAATACGCCCATTGCTGAAAGCACCGTGGAAAGCCCATTCTTTTGAAAGTTCATGCCTTCCACGGTACCCCGCCGCGCAAAGTTGGGTCCTATTTAGCCACGCACGAGCTCGAGGATCTTGTCCACGATGTCCTCGGCTGGAACCTCGAGGGTCTCTCCCCCGCGGATGCGCAGCTCAATCTTGCCTTCCTTGAAGGCACGGCCCAGAATTGCCACGAAGGGCATGCCAAGGAGCTCTGCATCCTTGAACTTCACACCTGGGGAAACCTTCGGGCGGTCATCGAAGAGCACCTCGAGTCCCTTGTCAGATAGCTCTTCTACCAGCTTGTCGCCGGCCTCCATGGCGGCGGCGTCCTTATTGGCCACGGCTACGTGTACCTGGTACGGCGCAACAGCTACTGGCCAATTGAGGCCCTTGTCATCGTGGCGCTGCTCGGCCAAGACGGCCAGCATGCGGGTGATACCAATGCCATAGGACCCCATGGTAGGAACGGCGCGCTTGCCGTTTTCGTCCAAAATCTGGACATCGAAGGCCTCAGTGTATTTGCGACCCAGCTGGAAGATATGGCCGAGCTCAATGCCGCGCTCCAAAGTCAGGGTGCCCTGGTTATTAGGAGCCAGGTCGCCTTCTTTAACCTCAGCGGCCTCAATGAACTCATCCACGGTGAAATCGCGGCCGGCCACGCAGCCAACCACGTGGCGCTCACTCGCATCGGCGCCGGTAATCCACGCCGTACCCTTGACCACGCGCGGATCCGCCAGGACCTTAATGCCATTGGCGTTCAAAGCGCGCGGGCCCACATAGCCCTTGACCAAGAAGTCATTGTCTGCAAAGTCCTTGTCCCCGGCCAACTCAAACTCCACCGGCTCGAGTGCGGCCTCAAGGCGCTTCTCATCCAACTCGCGATCGCCAGGGATGAGAACCGCCGCCAACTCGGACTCGCGCTCTTCGCTCTCTGCGGACGGGTGGTAGAGCTTGACCATCATGCACTTGAGCGTGTCTGCGGCGGTTACCTCGCGGCCGTCGACAGTAATGCCTGCGCCCTGGGCCCATTCGACCAGCTTCTCAATGGTCTCGGCACCCGGGGTGTCATGCTCCTGTGCCTCTGGCTGGCCCTCAATATCCTTCTCCGCCGGTGCTGGGGTCACCACGGCCTCGACGTTGGCTGCGTAGTCGCCCTCGGTGGAGCGCACAAAGGTATCCTCGCCTACCTCAGATACGGCGAGGAATTCCTCGGAGGCGGAGCCGCCCATGGCACCAGAGGTGGCCTTACAGATGGCGTAATCGATCTCTAGGCGGTTGAAGATATTCTGATACGCCTTGCGGTGGCGGCCGTAGGACTCGTCCAAGCCCTCATCGGTCATGTCGAAGGAATAGGAATCCTTCATCGTGAATTCGCGGCCACGCAGCACACCAGCACGAGGGCGCTCCTCATCGCGGTACTTGGTCTGAATCTGATACAGCGTAACCGGGAAATCCTTATAGGAGGAGTACATATCCTTGACCGCACTGGCAAACATTTCCTCGTGGGTAGGGCCAAGCAGCATATCTGCGTTCTTGCGGTCCTTGAGGCGGAAGAGGTTATCGCCGTATTCCACCCAGCGGTTGGTCTTCTCATAAGGCTCGCGCGGCAGCAAAGCAGGAAACAGCATTTCCTGGCCGCCGATGGCGTCCATTTCCTGACGGACTACATCTTCAATCTTGCGCAGGGTGCGCAGACCCAACGGCAGCCAGGTATACACGCCCGGCGCGACGCGGCGTACATAACCGGCGCGGACGAGCAGCTTGTGGCTAGGGACCTCGGCATCGGCAGGGTCCTCACGGAGGGTACGGAGAAATAGTTCAGAAAGGCGGGTAATCATGCACAAAAATATACCCCGCTACCCTGTATATATGCTCATTATCCTCCCTCCTTCAGAAACTAAGGCCCACGGCGGTACGGGACAGCCTCTTGACTTTGAGCGGCTATCCTTCCCAGAACTGCACGATACCCGGCGCGAAACTGCCGCTGAGCTGCAGTCTCTTCCGGTAGACGAGGCCATGGAGGTACTCAAGCTTTCGGAAAAGCTGCGCGGTGAGGCCGAATCCAATCAGGGGCTTTTTACCACCCCCACCATGCCGGCCGTGTTGCGTTATACCGGCGTGCTTTTTGATGCCTTGGATGCCCCTTCCCTGCCCACGTGGGATCGCCTTGCTATTGGCGACGCCCTCTTTGGTGTCCTCCGCGCCAGCGACCCCATTCCGCATTACCGTCTTTCGGGTGGCTCGAAGCTCGGCGGCCGCACCATGAAGTCGCGCTGGGGCAAGCAAATTACGCAGGCGCTCGAGGGAGTGGACGAGCTTATTGTGGATCTGCGCTCGGGCACTTATCAGCAGCTCGGCCGGGTAAAGGATGCGGTAACGGTACGGGTGGAAAGCGTGCAGGACGATGGATCGCGCAAGGTGGTCAGCCACTTCAATAAGCACTTCAAGGGCCTGTTAGCCCGCGAGTTAGCGCTCTCGCCTGCCGACGCCTATAGCGCCGCCGACGTTGCCGCCATCGCGCGCGCCGCGGGTATGACCGTTGAGGAGCCGGGGCCTGGGTCGAGTGAGCTTACGCTCGTCGTCAAGCGCTAAGCCCACCTTGAACGACTCAGCACAGCTTGCCTAGCGCAGCTGCGGGTTATACAGCAGGCTATTGCGCTGTACCGAGCATTCGGTAGCCACGCGAACCGAGCGGGCAACATGCCCGGACTCGCGCAAGGGGTAAAGCTTGCCTACTACCCTATCGCGCAGATCCCAGGGCGAGATGGTGTTGAGATAAATTTTGGTCCCGCCTTCGAATCCGGCAAGGGTAGAAATGCGGAGCTTGATGAGAATGCGCCATGGCTGAGCCACGTCGACATCGGCAGGCTTGTGGTGCCATTCCTCATTGCAGGGCACCTCGCGGCCCACTGCGGCGTGGGCGGCGTGGACGAGGTCGCTCATGGCGCGGATTTCTTCTTCCGACTGCCGCCAGGGCTCACAGGTCGCGGACTTGGAGTAGACCTCCAAGGTGGGATAGCGGTGCCCAAAGCCGGCGAAGAGGACGGCATGGTCGTTTTCCGCAATGATGAGGTTGCGGCTAGCGGCATAGTCCACCGCCCACTCGTTGTACATATTCATATTGCTGCGCAGCATCTGTACCTCCCGGTGGGAGGCCATGCCGCGATCATCGATGGCGACGAGTTGCTTGTGCAGGTGCTCGAAGGAGGCGCCGGCTGGCTGCAGCCAATTTTGGAAGGCCACCACATAGGGGGCGTAGCGGTTGCGCTCGTAGAGGTCGCGCATGGCGTCAATAGTCAGCTGCATAAAGAGCAGGTGCTCTTCGGCGCTGAGGGTGCCGGAAGATACCACTTGGGAATCATCCTGTGCACCGCGCTCAAAATGGCGGCCCGCCACGATGACGTCGTGGCCTCCTGCGAAAAAGCCCGCCGCCTGTTCTATAAGTTCCTCTTCGCTTGCTTCAGGAAGGTGCGCTGCCTTGCGCTTCGTGCGCACGATCTTGAGCACATGTTCCCGGCCGGCAGGATCGGCAAGGTAGTTGTCCATGCGTTGGCGAGTCTCAGCATCCATGTCGAAGCCGTAGTTGGCATGCCAGTAGTCATAGGAGACGATTTCAAACAGATTGGGGATGCGGCGAAAGGCCGGCACGGTGTGTCCGTATTCGCTCAAGGGCAGCCCACGCACAATCCCGCCGGACGGCAGAATGCGAGCCTTTTCCGGCGGGGTATCGGTCATGCGACCTGAGCAAAAAGCGCAGCGGTGGGTGAAGTCTTCTTCCTGCAGTGGCTGCGGGTTAGCCACTGGCGTAGACAGCGGACGGTTGCCGCGGCCCGGCACGGTCCATACCTCGGTCCCGGAGAACGGGTTGACCTGCTTGACCGTGCCATCCCGCATGGTCTGGATGGGTTCTATGCGGGCAAAAAGTGCATCACTCATGCCCACCAGCGTAGCTAGTTCTGGGAGTTATTTGGCGACGGACCGACGGCGGGACACTGCGCACGCACCACCGACGCAGACTGCCAGCGTTACGCCCAGAATCAAAGCAGACACAGCGCGGGAATGATCCAAGGGACCTGAATCGCTACCCAAGACCAAGGTCTGCATATTGACGAAGGGCAGGCAGCTCAACAACGCTTCTGCCCACGAGGCGTCAAATGCCATAAGCGCAGTTTCAAGAACAAAGAACTCCACCACGAGGATCATCGCCGCAAATGTGCCGCTACGCAAGAGATAAGCCAACCCCATAGCCAGCAGGCTAAAGCCGGCCCATTCCAGGTAAGCAAACACCACTCGGTTGCAGTCCGGCCACTGGTGAAAGCTTGTGAAGTCAATATCGCCGCCGAGTGCCGCAATCAGCAAGGTTCCCACAGCTATACCCAGCGTGGCAGCGAGCAAGAGTGATACCAGGATGACTAAGAATTGGCTGAGCACTATGCCAACGCGGCGATTGGATGAAAGATAAGACCATGCAACGGTTCCCTTTCCCAGGTCACCTCCGACCATCATCGCGGATGCAAAGATCATCACCACCATGGCGAGTTCACTAGCTGATAAGACATCACTGGATTGAAACTTGCCGTCCGCGGTGCCGTTGAAGTCATAGCCCCAGGCCGTAAGCACGCCGCCGGCGGCCATGCCGAGTGCCACGATGGCGAGGTAGACCCAGGTAGAGCGAAGAGAAAAGAGTTTGCGGGATTCTGAAACCACAGTATTCATTGAAAATCTGTCCTTAAAGGTTGAGTTATGCGTTTAGGCGGAGCGGTAGGCCACGTGGTCGGCGGTCGCGCCGAGGTAGGCCTCTTCCAAGGAGGGCTGTTTGCGTTCCAAGCTGGAGATAAGAATGCGGTTATCCAGGCAGATGCGGCCGATGTCGGAGCCTTCGAGGCCGCGCACGCGCAAGACTTCACCGTCAAAGGAGGTCTCCGCGTCGGTGCCGTGCAGTAGGCGCAGGAGTTCATCGGGCTGGTCCACAATTACCTCGAGGCTTGCGCCTCCCGTGCCGTTGACGAACTCTTCCACCGTGCCCTCGCCCAGCAGCTTGCCTTTGCCGATGACTACGAGGCGGTCGGCGGTGAGCTGCATTTCCGAAAGTAGGTGGGAGGAAACCAGCACGGAGCAACCGGCCTCAGCGAATTCGCGGATGCGGGCACGCATCCAGTGCACGCCTTCGGGGTCGAGGCCGTTGACGGGTTCGTCGAGAAGCAAGTGCTTCGGCTCGCCGATGAGCGCACAAGCAAGGCCCAGGCGCTGCTTCATGCCTAGCGAATAGCCGCCCACGCGCTTAGTGGCTACCTGAGTTAGGCCGACGCGGTCCAAGGTGTCATCCACGTGGTTCATAGACACGCCCTGCAGCGCGGCCATGTAGCCCAGGTGGGCACGGGCGCTGCGGCCCGGGTGGAACCAGTTCGCATCCAGCAAGGTGCCCACCATGGTGGCGGGATTGGACAGTTCACGGAAAGGCGTGCCATCAAAAGTCGCGGTGCCGGAAGTCGGATTCTCCAGCCCCACGCACATGCGCATGGTGGTGGATTTGCCGGAACCATTCGGTCCGAGGAAGCCGGTGACTTGACCGTCAGGAACCTCGAAGGAGAGGTCATCTACTGCTTTAAAGGAACGGAAATTCTTGGAAAGGTGTGAAACTTTGAGCATGGTTCCCATCGTGCCGCCTGACCGGCACAAAGTAACCATCCTTGGGAGTGATTTAGCAGGTCATACCTAGGGATGAGACAGCAGTTCCTCCACCGAGACCACGCCATGGGTAAGGGCGTAGAGCACAGCATGCACGCGGTCGCGCGAGCCGGTTTTCGTCAAGATATGGCGTACGTGGGTCTTGACCGTGGCCATGGAGACGAACTCGCACTCGGAGATTTCGGTATTCGAATACCCCAGTGCCATTAGCTTGAGGACGTCTAGCTCGCGTGGCGTGAGATCTTCTGCCGGAGGGGCGGTAGCTGCTGCCGCAACGGGGGTGGCATGTGAATCGGGCTGTGACGCGGACTGCCCGCTGCGCAATTGCTGCAGCACCTGTGCGGTAATGCGCGGTGAAAGGACGGCCTCGCCAGAATGTACGGTGCGAATGGCGGCGAGGAGTTCCTCCGGTTCGACGTCTTTGAGCAGGAATCCAGAAGCCCCGGCGGAAATGGCGCCATGGACAAAGTTCTGGTCATCGAAGGTGGTAAGCATAATGACTTGGGTATCCGGGAATTCCGGCAGCAGCCTTTCGGTGGCGGCGATGCCATTGACGCGGGCCATCTGGACATCCATGAGCACAATATCGGCAGGCTGCGCGCGGGCGAGGTCGAGGACTTCATCGCCATCGGATGCCTGCCAGGCAACGTCTAAATCCTCTTGGGAGCCAAGGAGCATGGCGAACCCGGCGCGCACGAGGGGCTGGTCATCAACCAGGCCGATACGAATGGGGCTAGCAGGCGCACCTGTTGGTTGCTCAGGGTTAGTCATTGGGTACCTCCACGGTGATAAAGAAGTGTCCGTCCTCTGTGCGGGTAGCAACGCTGCCGCCATAGGCCCTAACGCGCTCGCTCATCCCGATGAGCCCGTAACCGGGCTCGTGATTGTCCGGCGTGCGTGCGGCCGGGTTATCGGCGCTCAATACTAGGCCGCTTCCAGTAGAGCGAAAGCGCAGCACTCCCCTTTTATCGCGGGAATGCTTGAGCATATTGGTCAAAATCTCTTGCACCACGCGGTAGACGGTGAACTGATAGAGCTCGTCGCTTTCGGTCGGCAGGTCCTCCAGCCCGTGCACGATGATATCGAAACCGCTGCGGCGGGCTTCCGAGATGAGTCCTGCGATATCACTCGCGCCGGGCGCCTTGGTATCGGCGCGGGAATCTCCATCTCGCAGCACAGAGAGCAATCCGCGCATCTGTTTGAGGGAATCGCGGGAGGTAGAGGCGATGGTTTCTAAGGCTTCTGTGGCCGCTGCGGGATTTTTGGCGGCGGCGAACCGGGCGCCGTCGGCAAGAGCGATAACGCCCGCTAAGTTATGCGCCACAATGTCATGCATTTCGCGGGCAATGCGGTTGCGCTCTACCGCGCCGGCCATTTCCGCGCGCTCTTTCAGCAATTGCTGATCCTCGCGCTTTTTGCGGTCATTGGTGCCAAGCAAGAAGAAAAATCCCATGACCGGCCACGCGATGGCAATGACTGAGCCGAAAGCAGGCAGAGGGCCGATGCTGGCATCTTCCAGACCAAAGTCGATGCCATCTATGAGTCTCCGCCCATAAAGGTCCGCTGCAGTGGCCGCCAAGGAGCCAAAGGCAATCCACCCTATCCAGATTCGCTGTAGTCGTTTGGGTGAATGTGCTCCTATCAGAAACACGCAGTAAGCCAAAGGGAAAAAGTGAGCGTTGCCCATTGCAGCAAGCGGGGTAAAGATGCACACCGTTAGCGTGATAGCAGTGACCCCGATGGCATATTCCCTGAGCTTGGGGTGTAGCCAGAGTGCTAGTGGAATAACGACTGTATAAAGTACGAGAACCAGCTCCTGGAAAAGCGATGTTCTATCAATGGCACCTTCTGCCGCCGGCACCGAAGAAACCCAGAAAAACAGCGGAATGAGAATTCTCCACGGTGGGCCTACCCACGCGCGAAGTGCATCGGGCCATAGCTTCTTCATGGCTTTCTAGGCTAGCGCAGGCTCTAGGCCATAGTCCTCATCCCTGGGGCTGACTAGACTGGCTGGCATGCACCACGAGTTCTTTGAGGTCGATGTTTTTGCCACCGGTGCCTTTAACGGCAATGCCTTGGCGGTGATTGCGGGCGCCGATGGCCTAAGTACCGAGCGCATGCAGGCAATCGCGAACTGGACCAACTTTTCTGAGACTACCTTCTTGCTCGAACCTCACGACGCCCGCGCGGACTACCGCGTGCGCATTTTCACCCCGTACGAAGAGTTTGATTTTGCCGGCCACCCCACCTTGGGTAGCGCTGCCGCGTGGCGGGCGCTGGGCAATAGCCCGCAGTCAGAGGGAACTATCGTCCAAGAATGCGGCGTGGGCTTGGTAACCGTCCGCCAAGAGGGAGAAGTCTTTTCCTTTGCTACCCCGCCGCTGCGCCGCGAAGAACCGCTGAGCTCGGCGGAGCTGAAGGAGGCCTGCGCTGGGCTGGGGCTAGATACCGCGGAAATTGTGGACCATGGCTGGGTGGACAATGGCCCGGGCTGGCGCCTGCTTCAATTGCGCGATGCCGCGGCGGTGCGCGCGGTTGAGCCCCGGGCCGAGCGCCCCAAGGTCGGCGTTGTGGGCCTTAACCCCAATGCCGCAAAAGGCGAGCCGGCCTATGAGGTGCGGGCCTTTACCACCCAATTCGAAGACCCAGTCACCGGTTCTTTCAATGGCGGCGCCGCGCAGTTTATGCGCTCGCGTAACCTGGTGCCAACGCGTTATACCGCAACACAAGGCAGCCAGATTGGCCGGGCGGGCGAAGTATTTATCAACGATGACGGCACAGATATTTGGGTAGGCGGCCGCGCCCAGATTCGCGTGCGCGGAACACTGGAGGTTTAGATGCAGCTACACCACGATTTTGCCCAGAAGCTTCCCCACCTGGTTCGCCCCACCGAGGGTGAGGAGCAGCCGAACCCAGAGATGGTCATCCTCAACGAGGAACTGGCCAGGCAATTGGGCTTTGACCCGGACTGGCTGCGCTCCTCCGAGGGCATGGATTTCCTTACCGGCCGCGCGGGCGGACACGCCATGGCCTATTCTGGCTTCCAATTCGGTGCGTTCAATCCGCAGATGGGCGACGGCCGCGCCATGCTTTTAGGAGAGGTGGAAAAAGACGGCCGGCTCTGGGATCTCCATGCCAAGGGAACTGGACTTACTCCCTTTTCCCGCCTCGGGTCCGATGGCCGCGGAACGCTGTCTTCCATGCTGCGCGAGTACCTAATCTCTGAGGCTATGCATGCCTTGGGTGTTCCCACCACCCGGGCGCTGGCGGTTATCTCCACCGGACGGCCCATTCAGCGCGGGCACGTGCAACCGGCCGGCATTGTGGTACGCGTGGCAGCCAGCCATATCCGCGTCGGCACCTTTCACCTAGCCGCGCAGACGGATTACACCCGGCAGTTGGCCGACTATGCCATTGCTCGCCACTACCCTGGCGCGGACTACCAGGAATTTTTCACCCAGGTGATGGATGCGCAGATCCGCACCGTGTCCCGCTGGATGCGCTTGGGCTTCATCCACGGCGTGATGAATACGGATAACACCACCATCTCTGGCGAAACCATTGACTTTGGCCCCTGCGCCTTCATGGAGGCCTATTCGCCCGCGACGGTCTTTTCCAGCATCGATAGGCAAGGCCGTTATGCCTTTGGCAATCAACCTTCCATCCTGGGATGGAACCTGGCCCGCTTGGCGGAATCCCTCCTGCCGCTATTTGATATGGACATGAAAAAGGCCATGGACTTTGCCCAAGAATCCATCAACGGCTTTACCGACCGCTTTGCGGACCAGCACAGGGCAGATTTAGCAAAGGCTTTGGACACCTCTCGAGAAGTTGCTTCTTCTTATGCGGCTGCCATGCAGCTCAACGGCCCAGATATCACGCTGGCTCACCGCGCTCTTGCCGACGCCGCCGCGGGCCACCCCACCCACGCCCGCAAGCTCTTTGCCGAGGGAGACTTCTTGGACGGCTACCTTGCGTCCTCTCCCGATCCTTCCCGTGTTGATAGCGCCATGCCGCGGGTTATCCCGCGCAACCTCGCCGTAGAATCCGCGCTGGATGCTGCCGAACGCGGGGAGATGGGCCCGTATCAGGAGCTCCTCCACGCGGTCACCCACCCGTGGGAGCCCAACTCCACGTTCGAATCGCCGGATCCTAATGGTCTCGAGGGCTACCTCACCTACTGCGGTACCTAGGGCTGCCATTACCTGCCTAGGACGCACGAAACCCTCGCACCGGCACGAAGGGGGTGCGAGGGTTTGTGAGGCCGAAAGCTAGCTCTTAGCGGTCCAGCTTCAGGGTCTTCTGGGTGTACTCCCACATCTCGTCGTACAGCTTCTCATCGTTGCGCAGCTTGATGCCATAAGACGGAACCATCTCGCGAATCTTGTCTGCCCAATCAATCATGTGCTCGCCGAAGCAACGCTCCAGCAGCTCCAGCATGACGGCTGGGGCAATGGATGCACCCGGGGAAGCGCCAAGCAGGCCGGCGATATTGCCCTCCTGGTTGTTCACCAAGGTGGTGCCGAACTCGAGGGATCCGAACTGCGGAGCACCAGCAGGCTTAATCACCTGGACGCGCTGGCCAGCGATAACGGTCTCCCAGTCGCTTTCCTTTGCTTCCGGTACGTACTCGCGCAGGGCTTCCACGCGGTCCGAGAAGCTCTTGCGCACCTCATCGACCAGGTACTTGGTCAGGCCGAACTCCTGCACGGCAACACCAAGGTAAGAGGTGATGTTGTCTGGGCGGATGGACTTGAACAAGTCCAGGTAGGTGCCCTTCTTCAGGAACTTCGGGCTCCAACCACCGTAAGGTCCGAAGAGCAGGCCCTTCTCGCCGTCGATCACGCGGGTATCCAGGTGCGGCACGGACATTGGCGGGGCACCCACGGCAGCCTTGCCGTAGACCTTCGCCTGGTGCTGCTCAATAAGCTCAGGGTTCTTGGAGCGCAGCCACAGACCGGATACCGGGAAGCCTGCGTAACCGGCAACTTCCTTCACCTTTGCCTTGCGCAACAGGTCCAGGGCGTAGCCGCCGGCACCCACGAAGACGAACTTTGCCTTAACTACAGTGATGTCACCGGTGTGCTTGTTCTTGGAGTACACCTTCCACGCGGAGCCGTCACGCTTGATGTCGATGACCTCGTGGCCGTAGCGGATCTCGGTGCCCGAAGCCTTAGCTGCGGTCAGGAACTGCTTGGTCAGTGCGCCAAAGTTGACGTCGGTACCAGCGTCGGTCCAAGAAATGGCCACCTTATTGGAGAAGTCACGGCCCTTCGCCATCAGCGGCAGCTTCTCAGCAAAGTCGGAATCGTCTGCGGAGAACTGCATGCCCGGGAACATGTGCTTCTCGCTCAGCACATCATAGCGACGCTTGAGGTAATCTACCTGGATTTCACCCTGTGCGAAGGACACGTGCGGAACCGGGTTAATGAATTCGCTCGGGTCGGTGAGAATACCGTTGTTGAGCTGGTGGGACCAGAACTGGCGAGACTTCTGGAACTTCTCGTTGATGCCCAGAGCCTTGGAGATATCAATGCGGCCATTCTTCTCCGGGGTGTAGTTCAGCTCGCACAGCGCGGAGTGGCCAGTACCGGCGTTATTCCACGGGGAGGAGGACTCCAATGCGGGGCCATCGAGGCGCTCAAAGACCATTTGGGTCCAGCTGGGCTCCAACTCGCGGAGCATAGCACCCAGGGTGGCGCTCATGATGCCAGCACCGATTAGTGCTACATCGACCTCGTCTACAACCTGTGCTGTCTTCTTAGCGGAGGACACTGTGTTATTACCTCTTCGAATTGAAAATAGATATCCATCGGCGCGGTCTACGCCTTGATTTTTAGCGCTTAGCGCCCCGCGCCACCATCGCTGCACTATGACAACCTGGCGGTGCGTCACGCATTAAGGCCTTACTCTACGCGTTTCTCATCCAATTTGGGATTTCTCCCCCAGACCAGTGGCGAAAATGTGGGAATTTCCGCCCCCGGTCTTTACACCCCACCGGCAGCACCATAAATTCTTCATTGCACCTAGAATCGAGGCATGATTACACACTCCCCGGTATGGGGCCCAGACAAACTTGGCCCTGACTATGAAGCTGCCACCATTGACTTGGGTACCGACCCCGATGGCGAGGGCGACGTGGTCACCACGCTGGTGCACTACGCGCCGGAGCACGCGGGTGGTACTGCACGTGAGTCAGCCGCCCCGTCACGCCCGGCGCTGGTGTGGCTACACGGCATGACCGATTATTTCTTCCACACCCACGTAGCCGAGCACTTTGCCGCCGAGGGTTATGACTTTTATGCCATCGATCTGCGCAAGTGCGGCCGCTCGCGCCGCTCGGGCCAGTCGTGGCACTATGCTTCGGACCTGGCGCTGTACTTTACAGACCTCACCGCCGCTCTTGATGCGATCCCCAATGATGAAGTCATCTTCATCGCCCACTCCACCGGTGGCTTGATCGCCCCGCTGTGGATGGATCATCTGCGCCGAACCGACCAAGAACGCCACCAACGCTTGGCGGGCCTCATCCTTAATAGTCCATGGCTGGACATGATGGGCGTGCCCGGCCAGGTCCTCACTCCCCTCAAGCCGCTGCTCTACACATTGGGCCGCATCGCCCCCATGACTCCCCTACCCGGTGGCAACCTCACCGCCTATGGCGAGTCCGTGCACAAGGATTTCTACGGCGAATGGAATTTTGACCTCCGCTTTAAGCCACTGGCGGGCCATAAGAAATATGTCGGTTGGATAGCCGCGGTATTCCACGGCTTTGATGCTATTCACAGCGGCCGCGTTGATGCCGGCGTCCCCATCTTGACGCTGCAGTCCACTCGCACCCAATTGGGTCAGCCTTACTCCGACAGCGTGAACCACGCAGATGTCATCATCGACGTTGCACAAACGCGGCGCTGGGCAAAGGAACTTAGTGCCCACTACACCTTGCATCCCATCAAGGGGGCTAGGCACGATGTGTTCCTATCGCTTCCGGACCCGCTGCAAGAAGCTTTTGACGCCTGTGACAAGTGGCTGCCCACCGTCCTCGAAGCCCCACAATCCACTCAGTAATTTAGTCCCTATATATAAGGAATAAACGTGACTACTTCACACCAGTCCCACACGCCCGCTGCCGAGGAACATTTCGACCTCATCATCATCGGCACTGGCTCCGGAAACTCCATCCCTAGCCCGGATTTTGATGACCAGAAAATCGCCATCATTGAAAAGGGCACCTTTGGCGGCACCTGCCTCAACGTAGGCTGCATTCCCACCAAGATGTATGTCTACGCCGCCGATATTGCCCTAGCGGCGCGCGAGGCCGGCCGGCTCGGCCTTGATGCTCAGGTCACTAGCGTGGATTGGGATTCCATCGTGGACCGGGTCTTTACCAACCGCATCGACCAGATTGCCCAGGGCGGCGAACAGTACCGTCGCGGCGAAGAAACCCCGAACATTACCGTGTTTGATGAGCACGCCCGTTTCGTTGGCCCGAAGACCATTCAGACCGGCGAGCATGTCATCAGCGGCGACCAGATCGTCATTGCCGCCGGCTCCCGTCCGGTCATTCCGGAGGTCTATGCCAACTCGGGCGTGAAGTACTACACCAATGAAGACATCATACGCATGGACCACCAGCCAGAAAGCCTCATTGTGGTAGGCGGTGGCTATATCGCCATGGAGTTTGCCCATGTCTTTGACGGCCTCGGCACCAAGGTGACCGTGGTCAATCGCTCCGAGACCTTGCTACGCCACCTGGATGATGACCTATCTAGCCGCTTCAACCAGATTGCTCGCGATCGCTTCGACGTGCGCATAGCCAATGGCACCAAGCTCGAGGAAACTGACACGGGCGTGCGGTTGGAGCTCGACAATGGTGAGTCCGTGGAAGCAGAAGCGATTCTGGTTGCTACTGGGCGCACCCCAAACGGCGATCAGATGGATCTGGACAAGGCGGGCATTGAACTGCTTGCCGACGCCCGCGTGAGCACCGACGAGTTCGGCCGCACCACCGCCGAGGGTGTTTGGGCGCTTGGCGATGTCTCTTCTCCATATATGCTCAAGCACGTAGCCAATGCGGAGACACGCGCAGTGCAGCATAACCTGCTCCACCCAGAAGATCTCCGCCCACTGCCCCACGACAATGTCCCCGCCGCCATCTTTACCCACCCACAAATCGCCACAGTGGGCCTAACTGAGAAGCAGGCGCAACAGAAGGGCTTCGACGTCACCGTCAAGGTACAGAACTTTGGCGACGTTGCCTACGGCTGGGCTATGGAAGATCACACCGGCATCTGCAAGCTGGTAGCAGACCGCGCCACTGGGCAGCTTCTCGGCGCGCACCTGATGGGTCCACAGGCATCTACCTTGATCCAGCAATTGATTACCGCGATGGCCTACAAGTTGGACATGCGGGAGTTCACTCGCAACCAATATTGGATCCACCCTGCGCTGCCAGAAGTAGTGGAAAATGCCCTTTTGGGACTGGAGTGGAATAAGTGAACTGTTACGTGATCCTTCTCACACTCCTCCAGTTTCTTCCCAGGGTTTAGGACGTTTTCCCACTTCACGCCAAGGAAGCCCCATTCACAATTTCAGGAAATTCACCACCATAAAGGGGCCCAAATTAATTTAATCGCTGAAATTCCGGTCTTTGACGTGCAAAAGGACGGGAGTTTTACTAAATTCACTTGGGACACCGGCTCGAGCCGATACGAACACGGCTACCGCGTGTTTATGAATACCACCTGTGTATTCAATAACACTTTGGTTTCCCAGTGCGGAAGCCTTGCAAGTACGACTTTTAAGGAATTTTGATATGCGTATCCGCAATGCAGCAATCGCTGGCGCAACCGCTCTCGCAGTTGCCTTCGGCGGCACCACCGTTGCCGTAGCAGCTGAGGGCTCTTCCGACGCCGCTCAGACCGCTCCTGCAACCAACGAGGGCTCCTCCCAGCAGGGCTCCTCCTCCGAGGGCCAGAGCTTCCCTAACAAGGTTGACCAGGACCTGGAGCTCGAGGGCGAGAAGGAAGCTGACGGCACCAAGATCTTCGGTTCCTCCAAGGACTTCTCCGAGCAGCCGGTATGGGCTAAGGTTCTGTACTCCCTGACCATCCTGGGCGGCATCGGTGCTGTTCTGGGCGGCGTCATCGGCCCAGTCTTCAACTTCATCAACCACGGCCCTTCCTTCTAAGCAACAGCCATACGGCTTCATCAAAACTTCCGAAAGGTAATTTTCACAATGCGTAACTTCCGCACTGCAGCCGTTGCTGCTGCTACCGCTGCTACCGTCGCTTTCGGCGGCGTCGCTGTCGCTTCCGCTGAGGACACCACCAACGAGCGTGCTTCCCTGGGCGAGAACCTCTCCTCCGTCATCAAGGACACCAAGGCTGACGAAGGCGAGTACCCGACCCTGTCCTCCAAGATCGGTGCTAACGCTGACAAGGATCAGAAGGTAACCGGCCACGACCTTCTGGGCGAGAAGAAGGGCAAGAACAACCCTCGCTGGGGCGAGATCTGGCGCGACGGCACCGTTGCTCTGGGCATCACCTCCGCTATCGGCGCCCTGATCGGTGCTTACAACTACGCCGTATACAACGGCTTCATCCCTCACGTTCTGGACCCAATCTTCCGCTAATTGCTAGCTAAAGATTGGCTCTAGATAGCTAGGGCTTGCACAGGGCCTCGTTCTTAGAACGAGGCCCTTTTGCTATACGCCGGTTCACTCCTGAGGCAGAAGGATTGCCTCACACGGGGCGTCGTCAAGCATGCACAAGGCCGCCTCCACTTCCCTGCCGAGGGTCGTGTGGAGGCGGCCTTTGTTACCTAGTTTTAGTTCTCATCTGGAATGGTAAGGATTTCATTGCCATCTTCGGTGATGACGAGGGTGTGCTCAAACTGGGCGGTGAACTTGCCGTCGGTGTTTTGGACGGTCCAGTCGTCATCCCAGATCTCGTAATCCAGGGAGCCAAGATTAATCATTGGCTCGACAGTCAGCGTCATACCAGGCTCAAGGATGTCGCGGTACACGGTCGAGTCATGGTGTAGGACAACAAGACCGTTGTGGAAGGTTGGGCCGACGCCGTGGCCGGTGAAATCGCGCACGACGTTGTAGCCGAAGCGCTTGGCATAAGACTCAATAACGCGGCCAATGACGTTAATCTCACGGCCGGGCTTTGCGGCCTTGATGCCGCGCATCGTGGCCTCCTTGGTGCGCTCTACTAGCAGGCGGTGTTCCTCGGAGACATTACCGGCGAGGAAGGTGGCGTTATTATCACCGTGGACGCCATTCTTATAAGCGGTGATATCGATATTGACGATGTCGCCATCCTCAATCACCGTGGTATCCGGGATGCCGTGGCAAACAATCTCATTGAGGGATACACAGCTGGACTTGGGGAAGCCGCGGTAGCCCAGCGTGGACGGGTAAGCGCCGTGGTCGCACATGTACTCGTGCGCAACGCGGTCTACATAATCAGTGGTTACGCCCGGCTGTACGGCCTTGCCAGCCTCCTTGAGGGCGTTTGCCGCAATCTTGCAGGCCTCACGCATCTTCTCAATAACCTCTGGGGACTGGACGTAGGGCTCGCCAATGCCCTCCTGCACCTCGTCCTTCCACGCGTACTCTGGGCGCTCGATGCTCTCCGGCACGGTGAGGATCGGAGTGGGCTTGCCTGGCTTTAGCTTTCCTCGATTACTCATGGTTTCCCATGGTAGTCCTCTGCGCCCATAATGCAGCAGCCGGGGTCAAAAGACAGGGCCATAGCTCCAGCTCTGAGTCTACGTCTACCCTTCGGCCGGCGGAGCCGCACCCTCGTGCGGTCCGGACCGGTAGTCATCGACCTTCTGCAAGAAGTTGCTTGTGATATTGACCGAGACATCGGAGCCGCCGCCCAAGACCACGAGGGTGGCAAAGGCGATGTCGTCTTCTTCCCGGTAACCGGTAAACCAGGCGTGCGAGCCCTCGTTAATCTCGGCCTCACCGGTCTTGCCGTAAATCGTGCCGCCCGCCGCCATGCTGCGTGCGGTACCGCTAGTAACCACTTGGCGCATCATGGCGCGGACGTTATCTAGCACAGGCTTCGAAATCTGCTGCGGCTTATCGGAGGCTTTGGTTTCGTGGCCTTCGATAAGCGTGGGCGTAGGCGTCTTGCCATTAGCTACCGTGGCAGAGACAAGCGCCATGCCGAAAGGGCTAGCCAAGTCGTAACCCTGTCCATAGCCAGCTTCAGTGCGCTCGAGTGGTTCTTTGCCCTCCGGAATGGAACCGGTAATGGTAGTAAGGCCCGGGATATCGTATTCCACGCCGAAGCCAAACTTTTTGCCCATATCCTTCAACTCACCAGGCTTAAGCTTGGTGGAAATATCCGCGAAGGTAGTGTTGCACGATTGTGCAAAGGCTTGGCTGAGCGGAACGCTGCCTAGGGCGAAGGCATTATAGTTGGTCACCACGCGGCCAAAGATATCCATGGTGCCAGGGCACGGAACGATGGTATCGGTATTAAGCCCCTGCTTTTCTACGCCGGCCGCGGCGGTGAGAATCTTGAACACCGAGCCCGGAGGGTACTGGCCTTGGAGGGCTACGTCGCCGTCTTCATCGGCCTTCTCGGTTTGGGCGACGGCCAAGATATCGCCGTTGGAGGGACGGATGGCTACGAGCATGGCTTGGGAATCAGCACGCTCATTGACCGCCTCCTGCGCGGCCCGCTGCACGTCGTAGTCCAGACCTACCTTGATCGATGGTGCCGCGTCAGGGTCGTGCTTTTCCACATCAGAGAGTGCTGCGCCATTCTCATTGACCACAGAAATAGACCAGCCGGTTTGGCCATCGACCTCATCTTGGACCGCGGAGCGCACGCGCGACATCAGATCGGGTGCCAGCCCACGGTCGCGGGTGACCAGAGCCGGTTCTTCATTGAGGCGCACGCCGTCTATGCCTTCCACCTTGGGGCGCACGGCCTTGGCTTGGTCCTCCGTAAACATGGTCACGGAAAAGGAGCCGTCTGCATCCTCCAATTTTTTGGCCAGATCCTTGGCATCCATCTCCGCAATGGAGTCATCCTGGCGATGGGCGGCAGCAAGTGCGCCGCTGATCTTGGAAGCGGTGGGCCGCACATCATCCAGCGAGCTGGTATCTACCACCAGCCGGTAATTCAGCCCCGGGCTCATCAATTCCACCCCGTTGGAAGAAACCACGCTGGCGCGCTCTGCCTCCAGCGCGCGCAGTTCCAGGTGCTGATTTGCTCCCAGGTCGGGGTGGATAAGGCTCGGCTTCCACCGCACCGTCCATTCATCCTCGGTCTTGGTCAGCGTCATCTGCGTGTCATAGCTCAAGGTACGATCCTTGGGTAGATCCCAGGTGACCTTGTAGTTCGCCGTGGCGAGGTTCTCATCCTGGTCCACGCCTTCAAGCTCCATGTCGAGCCCCTCGGCCTGCAGGCCGGAGTAGGTGGCATCGAGGGCGGAGGTGGCGTCCGAGGGGGCGTCGGTAAGCGCGGCTAAACCGTCATTATTCCGGGACTCCATCCCCCGGAGGAATTCCTCCGCCACCGGTTCCGCGGAAACCGGCTTCGGCGTACAGGCAACCACGCTGGTGGAGGCGAGCGTGATAGTTGCAACCAGCGCGACCAACTTCTTCATGTCTTGGCACTCTAGCAGCGCAAGCGCCAAAAAAGACTGCCCCACACCGAAGTGCGGGGAAGTCTGCTCAAAGTGGGTGAATTACTGGGTTACGCGAACCTCAGCCTTGGCGCCTTCCACGGCTTCCATACCCTGCTCATCGGCAATGCGCATGGCCTCTTCAATGAGGGTTTCCACGATCTTGTCTTCCGGCACGGTGCGAACGACCTCGCCCTTAACAAAGATCTGCCCCTTGCCATTGCCGGAAGCAACGCCGAGGTCGGCATCGCGGGCCTCGCCTGGGCCGTTGACAACGCAACCCATCACGGCAACGCGCAGCGGGAACTCCATGCCGTCCAAGCCGGCGGTAACTTCCTCCGCCAGCTTATAAACGTCCACCTGGGCGCGGCCGCAGGACGGGCAGGAGACGATCTCCAGCTTGCGCGGGCGCAGGTTGAGCGACTGCAGAATCTGGTCGCCCACCTTGATTTCCTCTACCGGCGGAGCGGACAGGGACACGCGAATGGTATCGCCAATGCCCTCTGCCAGCAGTGCACCGAAGGCCACGGAAGACTTGATGGTGCCCATGAACTTCGGACCAGCTTCGGTCACGCCGAGGTGCAGCGGGTAATCAGTCTTTTCCGCCAGCTGGCGGTAGGCCTCCACCATCAAAACCGGATCGGAGTGCTTAACGGAAATAGCGATATCGCCATAACCGTGCTCCTCAAAGAGGCCAGCCTCCCAAATAGCGGACTCGACGAGTGCCTCCGGGGTGGCCTTGCCGTACTTTTCCAGTAGGCGCTTGTCCAAGGAGCCACCATTCACGCCGATGCGGATGGGAATGCCGGCATCGCCTGCGGCCTTAGCAACTTCCTTCACACGGCCATCGAACTCGCGGATATTGCCCGGGTTTACGCGGATGGCGGCGCAACCAGCATCGATGGCCTGGAAGATGTACTTCGGCTGGAAGTGGATATCCGCGATCACCGGGATCGGAGACTTCTTGGCAATGGCCGGAAGTGCCTCCGCGTCGATGGGCTTAGGGCAAGCCACACGCACGATATCGCAGCCGGAAGCGGTCAGCTGTGCGATCTGCTGCAGCGTGCCGTTGATGTCGTGCGTCTTGGTATTGGTCATTGACTGCACCGAGATGGGCGAGTCAGAGCCGACGCCGACCGGGCCCACCTGCAGCTGACGAGTCTTGCGGCGCGGGTGCAGGACTGGTGGTGGGCCGTCTGGGATTCCTAGACCGATGGGGGTCGACATGAATTCTCCTTGTTGAAGCACAGTAAATACATACGGTGGGTGATTAACGCCCCCACTCTAGCACTGCTTGCTTTATGCCTGAAGTGCGCGCAGCGGGGGCTGCGGCGGCTAGCCAAATAGCCGAATGGGGTTGACCACATCGGCGACGATCACGATGGCCCCAACACCCATCAGCAGCGCGGCCATAACATAGGTCACCGGCATCAACTTGGTGTAATCGGCCGGCCCCAGAGCTGGCTTGCCCGCCAGTGTGCGGATGCCATCGCGCAGCTTTTCATAAATGATGACGGCGATATGTCCGCCGTCGAAAGGCGGCAGCGGAATCAGGTTAAAGAGCGCGAGGAAGAAATTCAGGGTGGCCAGCATCATAAAGAACATCGACCACAGGGAGCGCTCCGCCAATTCGCCGCCCACGCGAGAAGCGCCGACGACGGACATCGGGCCATCGGCCTCGCGTTCGTGGCCAAAGATGGAGGCCACCACACCCGGAATTTTGCCCGGGAATTGCTTCAGCCCGTCGATCGTTGCGCTCAGTGAGTAGGTGCTAAAGCGCCAGGTTGCCGGCAGGGCGTCGACGGCGCCGTGCTTTTCGACGACATCGATAAGCTGATTGCTCAGCCCGATTGAACCAGCATCCACTAGCTCGCCGTCGTGGTTCAATCGCTTGACCGTATCGAGGTGGACTGTGAAGTCCCTTTCTTCCCCACCGCGCTCAACCGTCAGCGTGATGGTCTCGCTGGGGCGCTGCATTACCTCATCGCGCAGCTGGGTAAAAGAATCCAGCTTCTGGCCATCGAGGGCCACGATGATATCGCCCTCCTGCACGCCGGCTTTTCCGGCTGGGCCTTGACCCGTGCACTTTTCCAGTTCTTGGTTCAGCTTTTGATTGGCCGAGCAGGTCACCTCGCCTACACGGGGGCGCACGTCAGCATCCGGGTTGGGCAGACCAGCCGTCATCGCCACAAAGTAGAGGATGACAAAGCCCAAAATCAGGTTGACGCCGATGCCGCCGGCCATCACGATTATGCGCTGCCACCACGGCTTTTTATACATCGCATGGGGTTCTTCTTCCTCGGTGAGGAATTCGTCCTGGGCCGTCATGCCAGCGATATCGCAAAACCCGCCTACTGGGAAGGCCGCAAGTCCATATTCGGTGTGGCCCTTCCGGAAGGAAAATAGGCGCGGCCCAAAGCCAATAAAATAGCGGCGCACGCGCATGCCAAAGGCGCGCGCGGTGAGCATATGGCCTGCTTCGTGCAGCGCTACGGTGAGCCCGATGCCAAGGGCGAAAAACACAATGCCCAGCAAGTTTGCCATGGTGTGAAAGCTTTCTAGTCAGCCAGCGAATCAATCAGCGCATTCGCGCGCCTGCGCGCCTCGCCTTCTACCGCGAGGATTTCATCGAGGCTAGAGACTACACCAGCAAACTCGGATGCGGAATCAAGGATCGTGCCCACGACGTCCACGATCTCCGGGAAATGGATGCGCCCGGACAAGAACGCGGCCGCTGCCTCCTCATTGGCGGCGTTGTAGATGACCCCTGTTCCCTCGGCCGCGGCCCGGCGGGCGAGGTTGACTGCGGGAAAGGCGGCATCGTCAAGCGGCTCAAAACGCCAATCGTGTGCCTGCGCAAAGTCCAAGGACGGCTGGGCTCCTGGGACGCGGTGCGGCCAATTCAGCGCTAGCGAAATGGGCAGCTTCATTGATGGCGGTGAGACCTGGGCGATGGTGCAGCCATCCTTGAAGGTGGCCATGGAGTGAATGATGGACTGCGGGTGCACGGTGACGTCGATGCGCTCCGGGGCGATGTCAAAGAGCAGGGTGGCTTCAATCAGCTCCAGGCCCTTGTTAATGAGGGTGGCGGAGTTGAGGGTATTCATCTGCCCCATGGACCAGGTAGGGTGCTGCGCTGCCTGCTCAGGGGTCACGTCCCACATCTCTTCGCGCGACCAACCGCGGAAGGGGCCACCAGAGGCGGTAAGTACGAGCTTATCCAGCTCCCCCTCCTCGCCGGCACGCAGACACTGCGCCATGGCGGAATGCTCCGAGTCAACAGGGATAATCTGGCCAGGGCGCGCCTTCTGCGTAACCAGCGTGCCACCCGCCACGAGGGATTCCTTATTGGCCAAGGCTAAATACTCGCCCATCTCCAGAGTGGCCAAGGTGGCCTTGAGCCCCAAAGACCCCACCAAGGCATTGAGTACCGTATCGGCCGGGGCCGAGCGCACTAGGTGCTCTGCAGCGTCGGCGCCACTCAAAACCGAACCGCCTAGAGCGGCCGACACCTCGGCCGCGGCCTCCTCGTTGGCCACGGCAACGTGGTCAAACGAAAGGTTGAGGCTACGGGCTTGTTCGATGATGAGCCGCGGGTTGGAGCCACCCGCAGCGATTCCCACGACGTCGAATTTATCGGGATTATCCGCAATGACTTCCAGAGCCTGCGTGCCGATTGAACCGGTGGAACCAAGAATGAGTATTCGCTGAGTAGTCACGCCTCCACCCTAGCGCCCACCACCATTGGGCGTGCGCGCCAGGTACGCCGCACTGCGACGGGGGTGTTTAATCGCCATCTCAGGTGCGATGTTTTAGAATGTGTAGCAGACAAATGGCATTGGTGTGCCCGCATGCCCATCGCACAGACGGACACACGCAGAAGCGAAGGAGAGCAAGTGTCTTCCCACAAGCCGGTACCGCAGGTATTTGACGGTGTTTCTACTGAGGACGTCCCATCCGCAGGATTCGGTTGGTCCCGCATCAGCCGCTCTGGCGTACAGATCGCCGGTTGGATCTCTGTCCTGTTCCTGCTTGCCTACAACTTTGGTAACCACAAGGGCCACGTTGAGACCATCTGGCTCATTGCCTTGGCTATCTTGATCGCCGTTGGCCTGCTCATCCACGCTTTCCAGCCTAAGCTGCACCAGGTCCGCACCGTGACCGCCAACAACCAGCCAGTAGGCCACCAGGAGCCGGACTGGGTCTACGACCAAAAGACCAGCACCGGCGCATACGCCGAGCTGACTGATTCCCAGCTGCGCGCGCTCAACATTGAGCCTTCCCGCGTTTCTCACCTGCGCGTTGAGCCAGGCACCAACAACGCCACCCCGGTTTCCTCCGGCAAGCACACGCTCTAAGCTTTAAGTACGCTTTAGCTACCGCCGCCCTTCCCCGCGAAGGTCGGCGGTTTCTTTATGCCTCCGCTTGGCGACGCCCCTCCTACTCACCAACACATCCTGTCGTTTAGGCCCCACTCCCAGCCCCCACGGCCTCAACCGCGACCCCGAGAGGGCCGCGATGCGGCCACTGTCGCGGGGGGCCGGAGGATTAAGACACCCAGTGACCCACCTTGGCGTAAATCTCAGGCAGGGAGTTGTCCACGCGTTTTCCGCTTACCCGGAGGGCAACGATATAACACGCAACTGGAACCGCGATGACGAGGATAAACCCCAGCGCAACCAGTACCATATTCGAGCCGTAGCCGATGGCCATTGGAATGACGCCAGGGATAATCGGCGTCCAGCCAATAAACAAATTCAAAATGGCGCTTAAGAAGGCACCGGCCGAGTAGCCGGATTTATCTGCCCACATACTGCCACCGGGCCGCGCGGTGGCAAAGGGATTAAAGGTGGATAGCAGCAATGACAATCCTGCAGAAGAAATGAAAATTCCCAGGGCGACCACCATCAAGCACCCGGTGAGCGCTTTGTCGGCGCTCACCGCGAAAAGCACCGCCGCCGAGAGGACGAAAGTTATGGCTGTGGGCGCCAAGTGCGCCCAGTGCCGCGCGTAGAGAAACGTGCGCGGACGAACTGGTGCGGCCATCTTTACCCACAGGCTTGGACCGTCGTAGCCAAAATCATTAGTGGCTACAATTCCGCCGAAGAGTCCCAGAAATAGCACTCCTATAGACGGCATGACGGAATCAGTAGTAAAGCCCTGAATGATAAAGACGATTGCCAAAATTGGCTGCATGATGATGGTTCCGATAAGGCGAGAGTCGCGGAAGATGTAGCGCAGCGAGCGGGTAAATTCCATCGCAGCTGGTCCGCGATAGGAAAAGGAGCCCAAAGAAAAGCGGCTTATTCCTTTGGCCTTTTCGCGGCGTTGGTGCTTCGGAGTAAAGAGTGTGCGGCGCTCGAATTGCAAGCGCAGCAACCGGTGCCACGCCCACACGGCTGCGCCCAGCGACGCCGCGGCGATGAGAAACTGCAAGAAGGCTACTACTGGTTCGCCTTGGGCGAGCGCGAGCGCCCAGCCCACCGGTGCGCCAACGGGCGTCCACGCCAGACCCTCGCCCACAGATCCCAATGGGAAGTCAGAGCCAGCAAGGGATGCAAGCCGATTAGAACCAAAGATGAGCAAGAACACCGCCAGCGCACCCAAAACTTTGAGGGTGGTCGAGCTTAGCTCCGCGACAGTAACCCCGACATAGACCGCGAGGTCCACTAAAACCAGCGTCAGTACTAGGGCAAAGAGCATGCTCAGGCAGAAGGGCACGATGAACAATGCCTTGCCATTGGCCGCCAAAATCACGCTTCCCGCCACCGCATAGGCAATGGAGAGCAAGACAGATACTGGAGCGCGCAGATTGAGTACTGAGGCAATAGCTAGTGCCGGCGTGATGTCTTTTAACCGCACCGGCAACGCGGAAAGCTCACGGGCAGAAAGCTGATTCTCTCCGCTGGGCATGATGAGGGTGATAACGATAAAGGCAAGCGTGCCTACAGCAGGGGCCACGGTAAGGGCTTGCACGTTCCCAGTTCCGATGGAGATATCTGCCGCGGCAAGAGCGCCCAGCGACGCAAGGCCGATGAGTCCGTAGAGCAAGAGACAGATAGGGATCATGACCGCAGCGGCATTCGCCTTGAGATTGCGGACCCACAGTGTGCGGTGCAGCTTGAGGAGCGTCGAAGTCATTGAACCTACGCCTCCCCGTCCCCACGCTGCGGCTCGCCGCCTTCACGACGCAGCCAGTCGAAAGAGCCCGCATCAAAATCACTCCCACCGGCAAAGTGGATGAAGGCATCCGTCAGGCTGCCGCCTTGGCGCACCTCCTCCACATGGCCAGCAGATAGCACCTGTCCTCCCGCGATAATGGCTACATGATCACACAAGCCCTCCACCAATTGCATGACGTGTGAAGACAGGATTACGGTGCCACCGCGGGCGGCATAGGCGCGCAAGAGCTCCTGAATAAGCTGGCCGGAGACTGGGTCCACCGCTTCCAAAGGTTCGTCGAGGATCACTACCTCTGGGTTATGCAGGAGCGCACCTGCCAAAAGGATCTTCTTAGTCATGCCAGCGGAATAGTCCGCGATGGGTTTATCGGCGGCGTCGGCAAGCTGCAAGGCGTCCAGCAGCTGTGCGCTGCGACGCTCCACCTCGGCCTGGTTCATGCTGCGCAAAGCGCCGAGATAAAACAGGTACTCCGGGCCAGACAAGCGGTCAAAGACGGGAGCACCATCAATGAGCAGGCCCATCGCCGCCTTGGCCGCAATCGGTTCCTGCCACGTATTGTGCCCAGCGATGAACGCTTCACCGCTATCTGGGCGCAGCAGGCCACACGCCATGGTCAACATGGTGGTCTTGCCAGCACCGTTAGGGCCGACGATGCCATAAATAGAGCCCCGCGGGATGTCGAGGCTCAAATTCGACACCGCGGGGCGTCCAGCGAAAGATTTATTCAGACCGCGCACGGCAAAGGCCTGCGCGGTGGGGTCATCTGCAAGCGGCGGATAATTCGGAATACTCATATCCGCCAATGTTATCAGTTAGGCGGACTTATCTTCCCGTTCATCCGCTGCGAGCTGACCACACGCTGCCGCAATCTCATCGCCCTTGGTATCGCGCACCGTGCAAGGAACGCCTTGGGCCTGTACGCGGCGCACGAACTCGTCTTGGCGGTCCTGCGGGGCTGCATCCCACTCCGAGCCCGGCGTGGGGTTCAGCGGAATGACATTGACGTGAACCTTGGAGCCCAGCTTCTGATGCAGCTTGCGGCCCAGCATATCCGCGCGGAAATCCTGGTCATTTTTATCACGAATCAGGGCATACTCAATGGACACGCGGCGAGCAGACTTATCCGCGTAATAACGCGCAGCATCGAGCACCTCATCGACGGACCAGCGGTTATTGACCGGCACGAGGCCATCGCGCAGCTCGTCATCCGGAGTGTGCAAGGAAACGGCGAGCGTGCAGGCCAAATCCTCGTCCGCCAGCTTACGGATTGCCGGAGCCAAGCCCACCGTAGACACGGTCACGTTGCGCTGGGAAAGACCAAAGCCGGCACCATCCTGGCCGGTAATCTGACGCACGGCCTGCACCACGCGCTTGTAGTTGGCCAGTGGCTCACCCATGCCCATGAAGACCACGTTGGACAGGCGACCGCCTTCTGCCGCCATTGCGGCTGCAGCGTGGCGGAATTGCTCAACGATCTCGCCTGTAGACAGGTTGCGGTCTAGACCACCCTGGCCGGTAGCACAGAACGGGCAGGCCATACCGCAGCCGGCCTGGGAAGAAATACACAACGTAGCGCGTCCTGGGTAGCGCATCAGAACCGACTCCAGCAGCGTGCCATCATGCAAACGCCACAGGGACTTGGTGGTCTCGCCGTCATCCGTGGAAGTAGTCCGGATAGGCTGCATGAGCTCAGGGAAGAAGGCTTCCTTTACCGCTTCGCGCTTGCCGGCGGGGATATCGGTCATATCCTCCACATTGTCGGTATAGTGCTCGTAATAGTGCTTAGCCAGCTGCTTTGCACGGAATTTAGGCAGGCCAATTTCTGCGAGCCTATCAATGCGCTCGCTTTCGGTCAGGTCCGCGAAGTGCTTAGGGGGAAGTCCGCGGCGCGGGGCGGAGAAGTTAAGTTTCACTGGTTGAGCCATAGTGTTGCCCATCTTTCCACGGTCTGCGTGGGTTTTTCCAATTGAAAGCCGTGCCAAGTGGCATAATTGACAGGTTTAAAGAAATAATGGATGCATGACAAATCCGAATTACCCCGCAGATGACTTTTCTTCTTCCGACGCAGACCTCTCCTCGACGGAGATGAACACTTCTGCACCGGAGACCGGTTCTGACCTAGAGCCGACGGTCTCTGACTCTACTTCTCACTCCACCCAGCCTTCTGGCAAGGCCAAGGGATCTTTCGCAGCCAGCACGTGGATCGCGCTCATCGTAGGTTTCCTGCTGCTGATTGTTCTCATTGTTTTCATCATGCAAAACCAGCACGAGGTTCCCATGAACTTCCTGGGCTGGTCCGGTGAGTTCCCTGCCGGAATTGCTTTCCTCATCTTCGCCATTGGCGGAGCACTCATCATGGCGCTGGTGGGTGGCTGGCGCATGTTCGAGTTGCGCCGCCAGCTGCGCAAGCAAGCTCAGCAGGTATAAATCTCAAAAAGCCGCCGCTCCCCTTTTCCCGCCTTCTTAGGAAGGACTATTGGGGAGAGGCGGCTTTTGCGTACCCGCTGCTTCTATGGCGTAAACGTTGCCAGGAAGCTAATGGCCACCCAGGTAACCATGGCGGAAGGCAGCATGCCATCCAGGCGGTCCATCAGTCCACCATGGCCTGGCAGCAGGTCCGACATATCCTTGATTCCCAGCTCACGCTTAAACTGTGATTCCACCAAGTCGCCCAAGGTGGCGCAAATGACGAGGCCAAGGCCCATCAGGCCGCCCACCCAGGCATCGTGATGGAGCAGGAACTTCACGGTAAGCGCGCCGGTGACCACGCCGAAGACGATGGACCCGGCAAAGCCCTCCCACGATTTCTTGGGGCTTACTGCGGGGGCCATGGGATGCGAGCCAAACATCACGCCAGCGATATAGCCACCAGTATCGGATGCCACCACGCACAACATGAAAACGACGATGGAAGCGGCACCACTGGCAAACGGGGTCGACACCAGCGATAGCATTGCTGCGAAGGTAGCAAATAGCGGAATCCACGTCAGCACAAAAATGCCGACGGACATATCGCGCAGGTAGTTAATTGGTGGGCGATGGCGACCATTATGGAAGAGGCGACCAAACATAAGCGCCAGCACAGCGGTAACATAGACCGCCACAAGGCCGGGCGCGCCCAGTGGCCACGAGACCCACACCATGGCTTGGCCCAGAATAATGAGCAAGGTGCGCGGAATATAGTAGGAATGCTCCCGCAGGCGGCTGAGCACCTCCCACATAGCAACGCCAACTGCAAGGGCGACGACCGCGTACCACGCGAGCGGGCCGGCCCATACGGCGAGCACGACAAGTGCGCCGAGGCCTACGCCAACGCCGATAGCGGCCGGCAAATCGCGGCCTGCGCCATTCTTCGGCTGAGGCAATCGGCGGTTTATGGCGTCACTCACCGTGACCGGCTCCTTTCGCTGCTTCTTTCGCGCCCCCTCGCTAACGTTCACTGCTCGCCCTCCCCTACTCCAGACTTCGGAGCTGTAGGCCGCGGAACAGAAAAAGCGCCGCCGGCCGGGGACGGGCACGGCGGCAATGACGGGAGGTGCTAGACCTCCATCAGCTCGTTTTCCTTGTTTTCTACCAGCTTGTCCACCTGCTCGATGTAGCCGGAAGTAATCTTTTCCATTTCCTTTTCCGCTGCGATGACCTCGTCCTCGCCGGCGTCGCCGTCCTTCTGCAGCTTCTTCAACTGCTCCATGGCCTTGCGGCGAATATTACGGATAGCAATCTTGCCGTCCTCGCCCTTGCTCTTGGCCAGCTTCACCATTTCCTTACGACGCTCCTCCGTCAGCTGCGGAACGGTCACGCGCAGAACTTGGCCATCGTTGGTAGGATTCACACCCAAATCCGAGTTGCGGATGGAGTTTTCAATCTCATGAATCATGGACTGCTCATAAGGCTTGATGAGCAGCATGCGCGGCTCCGGTACGGAAATGGTAGCCATCTGGGTAATCGGGGTAGGTACACCGTAGTATTCGGCTACCAAGCCGTTGAACATGGTGGGGTTCGCGCGGCCGGTACGAATGGTCACCAGCTGCTCGCGGGTGTGCTCGACGGAAGCGGTCATGTGCTCTTCTGCTTCGAGCTGAATCTCATCGATCATGAGGTTAAATCATCCTTAAACGAATAGGGGTGGCTGTATAAAAAGGTAGCAGGTTCGCGGCCCTTACAGTATTAGGACTGCACCAGCGTGCCGATAACTTCGCCGCCTGCGGCACGGGCGATATTGCCCTCCTCCAGCAGGTTAAAGACCAAAATCGGCATATCATTGTCCATGCACAGGCTAAAGGCCGTGGCATCTGCAACCTTGAGGCCCTTTTCAATGACCTCACGCGGAGTGATTTCGGAGTACAGTTCCGCATCCGGGTTGGTGCGTGGGTCATCGGAGTAGACGCCATCGACTGCCTTGGCCAAGAAAAGAACCTCGGCACCAATTTCCAGGGCACGCTGCGCGGCAGTGGTATCCGTGGAGAAGTACGGCATGCCCATGCCGGCGCCAAAGATAACCACACGACCCTTTTCCAGGTGGCGGTCAGCGCGCAGCGGCAGATACGGCTCGGCAATCTGCGCCATGTTGATGGAGGTCTGCACGCGGCAGTCCACGCCCTGCTGCTTGAGGAAGTCCTGCAATGCGAGAGAATTCATTACCGTGCCCAGCATGCCCATGTAGTCCGAACGAGCACGATCCATGCCGCGCTGGGAAAGCTCCGCGCCGCGGAAGAAGTTTCCGCCGCCGATAACCACTGCAATTTCGATTCCCTGGCGGGAGACCTCGGCGATTTGGCGGGCTACGTTTTCAACCACGTCTGGGTCGATACCGACCTTGCCGCCGCCGAACATCTCACCGCCCAGCTTCAGCATTACTCGCTTGTATCCAGTTCGCTTAATATCTGCAGCAGTCACGCCTACTTCGTCTCCTTAACGCGGGGCAGTTTCAATCTCCGCCCTATCTTACCCATATATCTTTCGCTTCCTCACACCGCCCGCCGGTGCAGGCCAGTAGGCAATTGCGAGGTGCCAGTCCCGCTCCTGCGAATAGACAATCCGCACAAGTCGGCACGGTGAGCGCACAACAAAGCCCACGAAGGATAATCCTTCGTGGGCTAGTCGTTACAGCGGGATGGGCTTAAGCGCCAACCTCGTAGCGAACGAAGCCGGTGATGGTGGTGCCAGCTTCTTCAGCAACCTGCTTTACGGTCTTCTTGTTATCAGACAGGGAAGCCTGCTCCAGCAGAACGATGGACTTGAAGAAGCCGTTCAGGCGGCCTTCCACGATCTTCGGCAGGGCTGCCTCTGGCTTGCCCTCCTCACGAGTGGTGGCCTCAGCGATCTCGCGCTCCTTCTCAACGATCTCTGCAGGAACGTCCTCGCGGGTGAGGTACTCAGCGTTCATTGCAGCAATCTGCAGTGCTGCGGCGTGAGCGCCTTCCTCGCTACCCTCGTAGGAAACCAGAACGCCCACTGCCGGCGGCAGGTCAGCGGAACGCTGGTGCAGGTAAACGGCAACGTTGTCGCCCTCTACGGTAACTGCACGGCGTGCCTGCAGCTTCTCACCGGTCTTTGCGGACTCCTCGTCCACGACCTCGGAGACCTTCTTGCCGTCGATTTCAATGTTGTTGAGCTCGTCAGCGGAGTTTGCCTTGGCCTCAGCAGCAGCGTCAGCAATCTTGGCTGCGAAGGTCTTGAAAGCCTCGTTCTTAGCAACGAAGTCGGTCTCACAGTTGATCTCGACCATGGTGTTGCCGGAAACTGCGATGAGGCCCTCGGTAGCCTCACGGTCAGCGCGCTTGGAGACGTTCTTAGCGCCCTTAATGCGCAGGTACTCAACGGCCTTGTCGTAGTCGCCGTTGGACTCTTCCAGAGCCTTCTTGCAATCGAGCATGCCGGAGCCGGTAGCTTCGCGCAGTGCCTTGACGTCTGCAGCAGTGTAGTTCGCCATAGTTGGGGCGATCCTCCTTGAAAATCAAACAGTGTTCGTTCAAACAGCGTAGTCGACGCGGTGAAATCGCGCCGCTTTAGGGTGGCAGAAACCACCCCTTTCCCACCTCTGCGTAAAGGTGGAGCTGGCTTCAGCAGAACCCAGCATAGATAAAACCAACCCCCGCCGCCGTTAAAGCACGGTGGCGGGGGTTGGTAAACAGCCTTGGGCAGGAATTACTCCCTTGCTGCCCCACACCAAAAGTGCGTGGGGTATTCAGTTAAACGCAGGTAAGGAAGATTCCTAGCGAGAAGTTAAGACTACTTCTCGGCCTTGTCTGCGGATGCTTCCTCAGACTTTTCCGCGGAGGCCGGGTCGGAAGCTGCGGCAGCTGCCTCAGCGTCACGCTTTTCCTTCTCAGCGGAGTCGCCGGCAGCTTCCTTAGCTGCAGCCAGCTGACGCTCCTCACGAGCCTTCTTGCCTTCCTCAACAGCGGAGGCAACGATGCCGGAGAGCAGCTTGGTGGAGCGGATGGCGTCGTCGTTGCCCGGGATCGGGAAGTCAACGTCGTCCGGGTCGCAGTTGGTGTCCAGGATGGCAACAACCGGGATGTTCAGCTTGTGAGCTTCCTTTACCGCGATGTGCTCCTTGTTGGTATCAACAATCCACAGTGCGGATGGGGTCTTGGCCATATCGGAGATGCCACCCAGAACGCGCTCGAGCTTGGCGCGCTCACGGTTGAGCATGAGAACTTCCTTCTTGGTGCGGCCCTTGTAGCCGTCCTCACGCTCGTCCATTGCCTGAAGCTCCTTCATGCGCTTCAGACGCTTGGAAACGGTCTGGAAGTTGGTGAGCATGCCGCCCAACCAGCGGTGGTTGACGTAAGGCATACCGACGCGGGTTGCTTCCTCAGCAACTGCTTCCTGAGCCTGCTTCTTGGTACCAACGAACAGGATGGTGCCGCCGTGTGCAACGGTTTCCTTGACGAACTCGTAAGCCTCGTCAATGTAGGTCAGCGTCTGCTGCAGGTCGATGATGTAGATGCCGTTACGGTCGGTGAAGATGAAACGACGCATCTTCGGATTCCAGCGACGGGTCTGGTGGCCAAAGTGCACACCAGCGTCGAGGAGCTCGCGCATGGTTACAACTGCCATGATTCGCTCGCTTTCTTTTTATCTTGTCTTTCGGTTTTCCAATTGTGCGGTGTTTTATTCCGCACCCTAGCAACGAAGGCCCCGCTGACACCTTGTTTCCAAGGACCACGTCAACCGTCAGGCTGTCTCTTCCTTCCAGCAGGAAGCGACAACTTCGCCGCGCGTAGTCAATGCCTCCACGAGGTGGACACACTGCTGCCCCAAAGAATAATCCCTATACGCTGGTTTTTCCAAACCGAAGACAGCTTATCCACAACTTCGCCGCAGCCACTTTGCATCAATCGTCACAACCAGCTCAACCACATCATGCAACCCAAGTTGTCCACAGCTAAAAGGAACGGACTTCCCAAATGCTTGTCTCCGGCAGACACTGTGCCCATGAATCACTTTCTTTCCCCCTCCGCATTTCCCGCTTGCCGACGCCCCACCTTCCTCCCCACTACTTTCCTCACCCTTCTTTCGCTTCTTATTCTGTCTTGCCCACCGGCCACGGCCTATGTCGACCCTGCTTCCGGCAAACCTAGCCCGGCGCGGGTACTACGCGGATTCGACGCCCCAGAACAAAAGTGGAGCCCTGGCCACCGCGGCGTCGACATGGCCCTATCGGTGGGCTCACCGGTGGTAGCCTCCGAAGATGGCGAAGTCGCCTTTGTGGGCACGGTGGCCGGCAAACCAGTTGTCTCCATTGCTCACGCGGATGGAGTGAGAACGACGTATCAGCCCGTGCACGGCTCCGTAAAGCAGGGCCAAAAAGTCCGCGAGGGCCAAGTGATAGGCCGTTTAGGCAATCCCGTCGATGGCTATCCCGGACTGCACTGGGGTGCACTCATCGCAAAAGATACCTACATCGACCCTTTAACCCTGCTGGATATGCCGGTAATTCGCCTCAAACCGCTTTAAGCTCGGGGATGGGCTTGGTCGTAAACGCGCTGCAAGCGCTGCGCGGACACGTGGGTATAAATCTGCGTGGTATTAAGCGAGGAGTGCCCCAGCAGTTCTTGCACTACGCGCAAATCTGCCCCGCCTTCCAAAAGGTGGGTTGCGGCAGAGTGGCGCACCCCGTGCGGGGTAAGCCCCTGTGCACCAGTGACTTTGGCGGCCTTTTCCACAATGCGGCGCACCTGGCGTTGATCGATGCGCCCTCCCCTGCTGCCAACAAAGACCGCTTCAGTTTCAGCCGAGGCGATTTCTCCACGGCCTTTGTCAATCCACTGCTTTAAGGCGTCTTCCGCTGCGTGCCCGAAAGGTACTACGCGCTGCTTATTGCCTTTACCGGTGACGTGCAGGGTACCGCGTTGAAAATCAATATCGCCTAGGTCCAGCCGGACCAACTCCGCCACGCGCATACCGGAGGCATAGAGCAGCTCCAGGATGGCGCTATCGCGAAGGAAGTGGACTTCATCGGCAGAGACCGCATTGCCCATAAGCTCGCCGGCCTGCTCAGGAGCGAGAACCGTGGGAAGGTGACGCCCCACTTTGGGCGTAACTAGGCGGGCAGCAACGTCTCGCTTAAGGTGCCCTTCGCGCACTGCCCAAGTAGAAAAACCCTTCGCTGCCGCGGTGCGCCGTGCCAGGGTGGAACGCGACTTTCCTTCTGTAACAGCTTCTGCCAACCATTGGCGCAGGCTGTTGAGGTCAAACTCCGCGAAGGTAGGCACGCTGCGTGCAAGGTCGCGCAAGTCGGAGCGATACCCGCGCACCGTCGCTTCTGCGCGGCCTTTGACATGTAGTTGGAAATCCGCGAAGTCCTCAATGGCCTCAGCCATCTGCCCCTCAACTTTCGGAGCCTTCGCGGACTTTCCATCTTCACTCATGCCACAGCAGTGTACTCGCCCTACGCAGGTGCCATTTATTCTGTTTCCCGGCGCGCCCAGGTATTGCCATGCCGGACGACAACGCACATCTTTTCCAGTGCCAGTAGTAAGTGAACTGTCAGCGGTAAACGGAATCCCGCTTCGCGCGCAATGTCTTCTGCCGTTGCTTTCTCCTGTCCTAGCGGTGGCGTCGCGTCAAACACGCGCAACTCATTGCGGGAGAGGCGTTGGGTCATGGTTGCCGCAAAATTGATTTCGTACTGTGCGCCTGGGTCCACTTCCCCGGCGCGACTTACTAGAGCGCGAATTTCATCAGCACTGGTAACCAACTGTGCGCGGCCTTCTTGAATGCGCTGGTGGCAGCCCAACGAACCGCTAGTAGTTATCGGCCCGGGCACCGCCATCGCAACGCGCCCAAGCGCTTCTGCCCAGTTGAGGGTGTTTAATGCACCAGATCGAAACGCGGCCTCCATAACTACTGTGCCGTGGCTCAGCGCTGCCACTAAGCGATTGCGTGTTAAGAACCTGTGGCGCTTCGGCGCGGTTTCCGGTGCGAATTCAGAAACGATGCAGCCGTTATCTGCAATCTTGGCAAATAAGTTGGCATTGCGGGCTGGGTAATCCCTATCGATGCCACACGCTGCTATAGCTACCGTGCGCCCGTTGTTGTGCAACGCTGTTTCGTGCGCGACGGTATCCACTCCCAGCGCGCCGCCAGATATTGGAGTCCATTCATGCTGAACCAATCCGGACACGACGTTGTGGGTGGCCTGCCAGCCATAGCGAGAAATAGCACGAGTTCCGACGATGGCTACAGCTTGAGCAACCTCTGCTTGCAATGGCGCACCGCGCACCCACAGGCTATGCGGTGGCAATGCTTGGTCATCAAAAGTAGCTGGGGCCTCCCCGCTGTGCTGATAGAAGCCGAATGCAGAGTCAAACTCTTCCGTGGGCCACTCTGGGCTTTCTGCCGTAATGAGCCGAGCCCCGACCCTTTCGGCTGCCGCCATGTCTTCGGCTTGCCGCAACCAGTCATAGCGAGAGGCCGTGCGCGCCAAAAGCGGACCAATCCAGTCAGCACGGTGATAGATTCCGTGGGCGATTTCCTCTGCTGGGTATTGCGTGAGCAAAGCTTGCAATGCAGCAGAGGGGCCTTCCACCACTCGGTTGAGGTATACCCAGGTGGCATAAGGAGTAGAGAGATCAAGTTCGCTCATGCTGCGAGCCTCCCTACATTAATTGAGCCGCGCAGATCGAGCGCGCGCCCCACTTCATCCAGGTCCGGCTGCGCCTTTCCTGCTAGATCCGCCAGGGTCCAGGAGAGCTTCAATACGCGATCCACTCCGCGCTGGGATATTTCGCCATCTGCCAAATATGCGGACAACATGACCATAGCGGCTTCTGCAGCCGGCCTCTTTCGGCGCAGATAGGACGAGGGAACTTCCCCATTGGTGCGCGCGGTGATGCCATCCGCCCACCAGCGCGCGGCGGCACGTTCACGGGCAGCGGCGACGCGCTCGGCGATGACTGCGGATTCCTCTTCGCCCTCCGCGTTAATAGTTGCCGCCTGCCCCGTTAGCGTGACCACCATATCCAGGCGGTCTCGCAGCGGACCGGAGAGGTTGGATAGATAGTTCATGCGCTCGTGCGGATTGCACCTGCACTTGGACGGGTCTTCGGCCGCACACCTGCACGGGTTTGCCGCCATGACCAATTGGAAGCGAGCAGGATAGGTAACCTCGCGGCGCGAGCGCGCCAACCGCACGTGTCCTTCCTCCAGCGGGGCACGCAAACCATCGAGTACCGGCGCGGCTACTTCACTGGCCTCGTCGAGAAAGAGCACACCATTGTGAGCCAAGCTCACCGCACCAGGGCGGGGATGACCGGAACCGCCACCAAGGAGTGCAGCCCGAGTTACCGATGCATGCGGGGCGATGAACGGGGCGCGCTCGATGACCTCACCTGGGGTTCCAGTTAGCGAATGAATCGCAGTGGTTTCTACCTGCTGATCTGGGGTAAGCGTAGGAAGGATAGTGGGCAGGCGCGAGGCGATCATGGACTTTCCAGACCCAGGCGGCCCGATCATCATCAGGTGGTGGCCGCCGGCGGCCGCAACCTCGGCAGCCCATTTCGCATTGGATTGACCAGCGATATCGCTAAAGTCGAGTCGCGACGCCGCCGCAGGCGCGGGGCTGAGCGACCCCGAAAAGCTTCCAGCCTGCGGCAGCCCACGGTTACCGCAAGCCCAGCTGAAGGCCTCCTTCAAAGACGACGCAACGAGTACGTCCATGTCCGGCACCAATGTGGCCTCGGCGGCATTGCCAGACGGAACAATAAGAGTTGTTATTCCTTGTTCCCGTGCGGCGAGAAGAGCGGGGATGATGCCTGCTACAGACCGAACGGAGCCGTCGAGACCAAGCTCGCCCAATACCAAGGTGCGCTGGAGACGTTGGGCGGGCGAGGGAGTGCTGCCATAAGACGGAAAGTCGGCCTCTGCCTGTGCCGCGAGGATCGCAAGCGCTATGGGTAGGTCAAAGTGGGACCCGGATTTGGGAAGCGAAGCCGGGGACATAGAGACAACCACTTTGGTCTTGGGCCAGGGCAGATGGGAATTAAAGGCTGCGGTCCTGATCCGGTCCCGGGATTCGGAGATTGCGGTATCCGTCTGACCTACAACGTGTATCCCTGGCAGCCCGTGACCGACGTTCGCCTCCACGTCAACCAACTGAGCAAGGACTCCATTGAGGGACATGGTCAAACAATTACCTAGAGCCATCTTCAACCCCCTTGAAGTGCTCCAGCGCAAACCCCTGCCCGCGCGCGACCAAGGCAATGACGTCGAATCGCACCTCAGACAGTGGCCTTCCGTCGAGCCACTGCGCCGCGGCTTTACGCAGGCGCGCGAGCTTCTGCGGGGTTACGGCCTCAGCTACCCCGTAGCTAGAATTGGCGCGGGTCTTTACCTCAACAAAGACGATGGTTCCGTTAGGTTCCCGGGCGATGAGGTCGATTTCTCCCACCCGATAAGAGACGTTGGCAGCGATGATTTCTGCTCCGCGCTCGCGCAGATAGCGCGCTGCGAAGGCCTCTCCCCTTTTGCCTAAGACTTGTTTATGGCGAGGCTTCTTCGTGGCCAAGCGGTGTTCTGAATTAAAGTGCATTGCGGTTTCCTTGTGCGTTGGGAAATTCATTGGCCAGCACAGAACACCGCAGTTGGCAAGGCTTATACAAGGGACGCAATAGCAAAAAGGCCCTAGCTGTGGATAACCAGGCTCTGCACCTCTGTTATCCACAGCTAGGGCGCGGCGCCGTGTGCGCCGGCTTGACAAAACTATTCAGGCATCATGAATTCCGGCTTATCCAGCTCCTCGATATTGACGTCCTTGTAGGTGATAACGCGGACGTAGCGCACAAAGCGCGCGGAGCGGTACATATCCCATACCCAAGCATCAGACATGCGCACCTCGTAGTAGACATCAGGCCCAGAGGTATGCGGAATGAGCTCTACCGCATTAGCCAGATAAAAGCGCCGCTCAGTTTCAACGACATAGGAAAACTGGCTGACAACGTCCCGGTACTCGCGGTAAAGGGACAGCTCTACCTCAGCCTCGTAGTTATCGAGTTCCTCTGCACTCACGGTGGACCTCCAGGTTGTGGGTTAGCTCGCTATAGCTTAGCGCGAGAAAGGGTAGATTTTAGCTAGGCACGCGCGGCAAACTCCGCATGAGCGCGCCGGACATTCTCGTAGCTCATCCGGTGTTCTGGGCACGCTCCAAGCGCCGCAATTGCGGCCTCGTGTGCCTTGGTTCCGTACCCCTTATGGCTGGCCAACCCGTAGCCGGGGTACCGCGCATCCAGCTCGTGCATCAGGTGGTCGCGGCTGACTTTTGCCAACACACTCGCCGCGGCAATGCACCGTGCGGCCGCATCGCCACCGATGATGGGCAGGTGGGGTTGAGTGAGGCCGGGGATAAAGAGGGCGTCGGTAAGCACATAGCCCGGAGGTGCCTCCAGGCGCGCAACCGCCCTGCGCATGCCGGAAATATTGGCGTGTTGGATGCCGCGCTTATCGATGTCCCCTGCACCTATGTGCACCACAGACCAGTCCACAGCCTTGTCTTTAATGAGTGGAAAAAGCTTCTCGCGCTGTTTGGGAGTGAGCTTCTTTGAATCTGTAAGCTCCGCCAACTCCTTGATCGGCCGATCGGGCATGACGCAGGCTGCGATGGTAATCGGTCCGCAGCAGGCACCGCGCCCAGCCTCATCCACGCCGGCCACCGGGCCTAAACCAGCCTTGCTCAATGCGACCTCGTAGGTGCGCCGCTGTTTAAGCCGCCGCATGCGAAATTTCCGGGTGCTGGACCCTACCCCAACGCGAAAGCGGCAAAATGACGGCCTCAACGCGCCCGCGGACGTTGTCTACCGGCACGGTGCCCTGCAGGTGGTCGCCCAAGTGTGCACGGGAATCGAGGGAGTTGGTGCGATTATCACCCATCACCCAAAGGTTTCCCTCGGGGACGGTGACCGGGCCAAAATACTCGCCACCGCACTCTTGCGAGCCCACGCTGGGGTCTACGGGAATCTCCGGCGGATCGAGGACGAAGGATTGGTCAATGGGCTTTCCGTTCACCATGACCGCAGGGTCGCCAGCCTGACAACTCACCGTCTGCCCGCCGGTAGCAATGACGCGCTTTACCAGGATATTTTCCCCATTGGGAAGCAGCCCTACGGCTGCCAAAGCGTTCTGCGCGCCGCGTACAAAAATATTGCGCGAGCGATTGACCTCAAACTCGTTATTCCACGACTCGGGCCCTTCAAAAACCACCACCTCACCGGGCTTGGGGTCCGTGAAGTAGTAGCTGACCTTTTGCACGGCAATGCGATCATTTTTGCAGCCGGCACACCCGTGCAGGGTCGGTTCCATCGAAGCAGAAGGAATGACATACATCCGCCCCACCAGCGCCTGCAGGAGCACCAGCAGGACAAAGCCTGCCACCACGGGGATGAGAAAATCCCGGGTGCGCAGGCGTTGGGAGGAAGGCTTATTCCTGAATGTCCGGGTCATCGACCCCACCAATGCGGGTAAACGGCCAGAATACGAATTTCACCTTGCCGCGGACGTTTTCTACTGGAACCGTGCCATGGAACTTATCGGTCATGTGGTAACGAGAATCGGCCGAAGCAGTACGGTTATCGCCCATCACCCAGATATTGCCCTCCGGTACCTCGACGGGACCAAAGTACGGACCACCGCAGGCCTCCGAGCCGGTCGACTCATCTACCGGGTACGTTGGCGGGTCTTGCACATAGTCTTGTTCGATGGGCTTGCCATCTACCATGACGGCAGGATCGCCCTCCTGGCAGGACACCGTCTGTCCGCCGGTAGCAACCACGCGCTTGACCAGAGTATTTTCGTCTGGCGGTGCCAAAGATACGAAGCTCAACGCATCCTGCACGCCATGAATGATCGGATTGGACGAGCGCGGTGAGACGTAGCTGGAATTCCAGTCCTCAGTGCCTTTAAATACAACGACATCGCCTGGTTCTGGCTCGCCGTCACCGTAGTAAGAGATCTTTTCCGTAAAGATGCGGTCATTCGTGCAGCCCTCGCAGCCGTGGAGAGTCGGCTCCATCGAACCCGACGGGATCACATACTGCCGGCCGATAAAGTTCTGGAATAGTCCGACGATCACGAGAACCGTCGCTACTACCAGAAGGGTTTCCAGCAGCCACGGCATTTCTTTCTTCTTAGTCGCCTCTTTGCCTTGCTGGGCGGCCTCGCCCTGTACTGGGTGGGCCCCCTCGCCTTCTGGCGGCTGTTCCTGCGAGATGCTGTCTTTATTCACGCGCTAGATCCTAGCAACCCCACGCACCGTTTCCGGTCTTATCCCCCTCGCTGCAGGGGGATTCACAGTGAACTTTCCGTTTAGATCATGCTTCTAACTTTGGAATAAGCGCAATTGGGTATTAAAAATCCCCTTGCGCCCACAGTGGGGCGCAAGGGGAAGCTGGCGCGCAGCGCGCTAGTACTAGCGACGCTCCTTGATGCGAGCCTTCTTGCCGCGCAGATCACGCAGGTAGTAGAGCTTCGCACGGCGGACGCGGCCACGGCGGGAGACCTTGATGGACTCCAGGTTCGGGGAGTGAACCGGGAAGGTACGCTCAACGCCGATACCGAAGGAGACCTTACGAACGGTGAAGGTCTCACGGATGCCGGAGCCCTGGCGACGGATGCAGATGCCCTTGAAGAGCTGTGCACGCTCGTTGTTGCCCTCGATAACCTTTACGTTAACGTCGAGGGTATCGCCTGGGCGGAAGGACGGGATATCGTCGCGCAGCTGTGCTGCATCGACCTTGTCAATAATGTTGGACATGCCAATATTCCTTTTCAGTTTGGGACAGAGGACCCTAGCGGCGTACTGCCTAACCGGTTCGTGCCCGTTACATAGAACGGTGCACTATTTTTCCACATACGCCAGCCGGAACCAAATTCTCATATCGCAAGCTTGCTTGCTCTGCCCAAGGTTCCTCACCGCAGTGCAAGGAACCTAGAAACCTGCCTTCTTCAGAGCATCGGCCATGGCTCCACCACCGCCGGCGCTGCCCGCACCACCCGTGCGGCCGCGCGAACCGCCCCGGGATCCGCGGCCGGACTTGTGGCCGGAGCGCTTTCCTTCTCCCCTGCCGCCGGACTTGGCGGAACCGCGTGGGGAATCACCGCGGCGTTTGGGAGCCGGCTGCCCCGGTTCATCATCCAAACGCAGGGAGAGGCCGATGCGCTGGCGCTCCACATCAACCTCCATGACCTTCACCTTGACCACCTGGCCAGAGCGCACGACCTCGTGCGGATCGGAGACAAACTTGTGGCTCATGGCAGAAACGTGGACGAGGCCATCCTGATGGACTCCGACATCCACGAAGGCGCCAAATGCCGCCACGTTGGTCACCGTGCCCTCAAGAATCATGCCCGGGGTGAGATCGGAGACCTTATGTACGCCTTCTTTAAAGGTGGCGGTCTTAAACTCAGGGCGCGGATCGCGTCCGGGCTTATCTAGCTCGGCGATGATATCGGTCACCGTAGGAATGCCGAAAATCTCGTCTGCAAAGTCTGCTGGCGCCAGCGTGCTGAGTACGCGGGTATTGCCAATAAGTTCAGAAATACCCAGGCCCGTCTTCTCCGCGATGCGGGAGACGACAGGATAGGCCTCTGGGTGTACGGCAGAGGAATCCAGTGGATCGGTACCGCCGTTGATGCGGAGGAAGCCCGCAGACTGCTCAAAGGCCTTAGGTCCAAGACGCGGTACCTTCTTCAGTTCCTTGCGGGAAGCGAAAGAACCGTGTTCATTGCGGTAGGCCACGATATTGGCGGCGATGGTGGAATTGACACCAGCTACGCGCTCAAGCAGCGGGACGGAAGCGGTATTGAGATCTACGCCCACGCCGTTTACCGCACTTTCCACGACGCCATCGAGGGTGCGGGCGAGCGCCGTCTGGTTAACGTCGTGCTGGTACTGCCCCACACCAATGGCCTTCGGATCGATCTTGACCAACTCAGCCAAAGGATCCTGCAAGCGGCGAGCGATGGAAACCGCGCCGCGCAGTGAGACATCCATGTCGGGAAATTCCTCCGCCGCAAGCGGCGAGGCGGAATAGACCGAGGCGCCGGACTCGGAAACCACGACGGGCGTGGGTCGCTGGCCGCCGGCCTGTTTAATTAGGTCCGCAATTTCCTGAGCAAGCTTCTCGGTCTCGCGGGAGGCGGTGCCGTTGCCGATGGCCATAAGGTCTACAGAATGCTTGGCGCACAGGGTCGACAGCGTCTGAACTGCTTGACTCCACTGATTTTGCGGCTGATGCGGGTAGACAATGGCGGTGTCGAGCACCTTGCCGGTTTTGTCCACTACCGCGCACTTCACACCATTGCGGTAACCCGGATCCAAGCCGATGGTGGAACGTTGGCCAGCAGGTGCCGCGAGCAGCACGTCGCGCAAATTGGTGGCAAAGATCTTCAGCGCGCCTTCCTCCGCAATCTCTTTCAGCCGCATGCGAACGTCCAGGCTGGAGGAAATATAGAGCTTGGTGCGCCAGCCCCAATGGACGGCGTCGGCAAGCCACTTGGAGGAGCGATCCAGCTCGAAGCGGGAGGCAATTACATCCTCGTAGTCGGCGTCATCGCCGGCATCTAGCTGTAGCTGCAGCACTCCCTCATTCTCGCCGCGCAACAGCGCCAAAATGCGGTGCGAAGGCAGCTTGTGGAAGGGCTCGTTGAAATCGAAGTAATCCTTAAACTTCGCGCCTTCGGCTTCCTTGCCCTCAACAACGTGCGCGCCCATGGAGCCTTCAGTGAACATACGCTCGCGCACTTCACCCACCAGATCCGCATCGAGCGCGAAACGGTCCACCAAGATGGCGCGGGCGCCGTCGAGGGCCTTCTTGGTGTCCTCAAAGCCCTCGGTAACAAACCCCTGTGCCAGCTCTTCTGGAGCGGCGTTGGGATCCGCAATGAGCTTATCGGTCAGCTCCTCTAGGCCGGCTTCGCGGGCAATATCGGCCTTGGTTTTGCGGCGCTTCTTATACGGCAGATACAAATCCTCTAGGCGCGCTTTGGTTTCGCAGGCAAGGATTTGCTCCTTGAGGGCGTCGCTAAGCTTGCCCTGCTCTTCAATCGCCGCAAGGATGGTCTCCTTGCGCTCCTGCAGTTCCTTCAAGTAGTTCGCGCGCTCTTCAACGGTACGCAGCTGGGAATCATCCAGCCCGCCGGTGGCCTCCTTGCGGTAGCGGGCGATAAAGGGCACTGTATTGCCCTCCGCAAGCAGCTGCAACGCGGTAGAAACCTGCGATTCCTTAACGTTGAGCTCGGCGGCGATAGTGGCCGCAATATTCACGTGGTCTCCTCACTCTTTCTCGAGGTTTGGGATTAGACCCACCCAATTTACCGCACGACCCCTCTACCGCCTTCGCTTGCCGACGCCCCCTTCAACGCAAAACCCCCTTTCCGGAAAGGAAAGGAGGAAGGTGCGCCGCAGGCCTAGTGGATAACCACGCGGGCTCTATCGCCGCCGGTGCAAGTAACCCGGGCGGAACTACCGGAGCAGTACATGGTGTAGGTACCACCGGTGGTCGGCGAATGGACACTCAAGGTGACGTTGGTGCCGCCGCCTGCAACCCAGTTATTCATAAAAGCGGTATAGACGTTGCGAGCAAAAGGACTGGAAGTCGGTCCAGTCGCATAATAGTTAGGGAAATCACCCCAGGAATGTCCATTGCTAGAGCCAGCGGAACCAGCCTGTGCCGGCGCTGGTGCTGGGGCGTCCTTGGTCTTGGTCACCGTGACCGGGCTGGAATCTTCATCCTCATCCTCAGCATCGTCCTTAGACGAGGAACCGGAGTGCTTGCTAGATCCGGAGCCGGAGCCGCTATTGGCATCAGCCTGCTGGAATTGACTATCGGCGGCCGCGCTAGTCGATGCATCGTCCTTGTTATTGGTCACGAACATGATGACCATGGCTGCCACCGCGATAACCGCCACAATGGCTGCGATAATCGCGGCGATCGTGGCGCCACCTACGCCACCGCTTTGCTGCGGCTGGGAATAATACTGCTGATTGTACTGGGGCGGCTGTTGGTTATATCCACCGTAGTTATTGCCATTGGGAGCCGTCATATTTAAGGGACCACCTTGGGAATAGGAATCTGGAGGGGATGTCCTCTTTACTATAACCCTAGAGGGCATATGCGCTGCAGTGTAGGCATGAAAAAGCGCTAAAAGATTTGCCAGATCCCTCCTATCGCTCAGAATTCGTCCGCCACACCGCCGGGGCACCAAGGCCCATCTCCGTAAAACCGATCTCCGCACTGCCCACCCACGAGGCTGCCGGCGGCAAGCAGTCTGCTACCAAGGAAGCCACTGCGGCCAGCGGCTGCGTGGCCTCTCCATTTACGATGAGCCGCCACACCGGAATTCCTTGTGGCCACTGGCCGAATCTGAAGCGATATTCCTGCGCTAGCGGGCTGCTTTCAGTGCACTCCTCCGCTACCAGGAGAGCGAAAATGCTTAGCGGCTCAAAGCCCCGTGCCCGCAGCGTCTCTGGCAAAGCTTCGATGCTATTCTCCCACTCCTGGGTTACTAGGAGTACCGAGAGGTCAGCGCTCACCTCCATTAGCCTTCACCCTGTGTGCTGGCTTCTTGTTCCAACTGCGCGATGAAGGCCTTGTCGTCCTTATCGAGCTCAGCCGCCTCCAAAAGTTCGGGACGACGTTGCCACGTGCGCAGCAAAGCCTGTTCCCTCCGCCATGTGTCTACCAAACCGTGGTTTCCCGAGGTGAGCACGTCCGGCACGGCTAGGCCACGCCACTCTCGCGGCTTGGTATAGCTCGGGCCTTCCAAGAGACCATCAGAAAAAGAATCTTCCTCATGAGAGCGCTTATTTCCCAGCACACCGGGGATGAGTCGCACCACAGCCTCAGCAATCACCAACGTTGCCACTTCCCCACCGATCAGCACATAATCGCCGATGGAAACCTCGCGCACGCGGTAGCGCCGAGCGGCGTCATCCACCACGCGCTGATCGATGCCCTCATAACGCCCGCAGGCAAAAACAATGTGCTCCTCATTGGACCACGCCCGCGCATCTTCTTGGCTAAACGGTTTTCCCGTTGGCGTCGGCACGATAAGCAGTGGGAGGTCGCTATCCTCATCGGCCGTGGCATCAACCGCATAGGCTTGTGCCTCTACCCCTTCTAGTTCATCGTGGCGTGGACGGTTCAGATGGGGCAGCGCCGATTCTAAGTTGGGCGCACTTTCTTGTGCGGCGACGCTATCGAGCGCTGGCCCCCATACCTCCGGCTTCATAACCATGCCGGGGCCGCCACCGAACGGCGAATCATCGACGGACTTATGCGCATCCGTAGCCCACTGCCGCAGGTCGTGCACACCTACTTCAAGGCGACCTTGTTCAATGGCCTTTCCCAAAAGCGCATGCCGCAACGGGTCTAGGTACTCCGGAAAGATGGTGATGACGTCAAGCCTCATAGGTCAAGCAGTCCTTCCGGTGGATCGATGGTGCACGTTCCGGCCTCAAGGTTCACCTCAGGAACAATGGCATGCACGAAGGGAATGAGCGCCTCCTTGCTGTTGTCGAGTTCTACCTCCAACAAATCCTGGCTTCCACCGTGGATGACCGATGTGACCTTACCGACTTCCTTGCCAGCTAAAAGAACGCGAAGCCCTTCCAGCTCATGGTCATAAAAGCCATCATCATCACTGTCTAGCGGAGCGGCAAAGAACTTAGTACCACGTAGGCTATCCGCCACTGTTCGGTCTTTGATCTCTTCAAAGGTAATGAGCAACCTTCCCTTATGGCTCCGGACCGCCTTGATAGTTAGTGTGTGCTCCTTCTTGCCCTGCGTGCCATGAAGAACTTCCCCTACCGCAAAGCGCACCTCCGGTTCATCCGTAGTGGCTTCTACTACCGCTTCACCTTTCACGCCGTGTGATTTAATCACGCGACCAATCATCAATTCCATAGCGGAAAGTCTACAACACAGACCTCTTTGCCCTTGTCAGTCATGAATTTTGGCGCTTTGGAAAGCAAACCCAGATTTTGAGTATTGTTGCCGTTAAAGTGGGCTTATGAGCGATCTACCGACCAACTCCCCGGACACGTTTGGCGCGGCTTCTCATTCAGGCGAGGATTCCGTAATGTCCGCGCTAAACCTGCTGGACATCGCGCCTGATACCGATCCGCACCGCCCGCACCCGGGCGTACAGCGCGTCTTGAGCGCCGATGGTGCCAACCTCATTCTCTTTAGCTTTGCGCCTGGACAGTCCCTGCCCAACCATAAGGCCGCACATCCCATCACCGTGCAGGCGCTGCGCGGTGAGCTTAACTTCAGCTACGGCAGTGAAACCATCCCGCTCACCCCCGGCTCTATCGTGCACCTTCCTGCATATGAGGTGCATAAAGTCGAGGCCACGCCGGAGAGCGGCGACCCTTCTACCCCCGCAATTTTGCTGCTCACCATGCTAACCAAATAATTTATATGCACATAAGTTTTGGTGATAAAATGAGTTTTATGGAAACGCACAATAAGCCCTACCATCATGGAAACCTCCACGATGAGCTGCTCCGTATCGCTGTTCAACTAGGCAAAAGAAGCGGCCCCGAAGCAATTACCGTTCGTGCGGTAACCCGCGAAGCAGGAGTGTCCCCTACCTCCGCATACCGCCACTTCAAGGACCAAGAAGAACTGCACGACAAGGTCGCCGAACTTGCCACCGATGAGTTGGTCCGGCGTTTACACGAGACTACCGAGACTGCAGAGGGCCTAGATTTTCCAGAGCACCTTATGCAAATTGGTTACGCTTACCTCGAGTTTGCCTTGGATGAGACCAATTTCTTCCGCTGCATGCTGGAGTGGAAGGCACTGCGTTTCATGCTTGGCGTCGATCCCAATACGGAAGATGATCCGAAGATGGATCACCTACAGCAGATTCGCGATTTCTTTGCCCTGTTGTCCCGCCACGCCGAAGCACTGGACAATACCACTGAGCCTACGTATTTCCTGCAAAATGCTCTGCTGGCCTGGTCGGCTATTCATGGATTTACCGTGCTTGCCATCAACGGCCCTATGTCGCAGCTTCCACGCGAGCAGATCCTCGAGCTTTTCACACCGGTTGTTGCAGGCGCCCTGCGCGGCATGGACTTTAAGCAACCCTCTAACGTCTACAGCCGCTACTCCAACTACAAGCCACAGAACTAAAGGCGAACTGGCATATCCCGACATGGATGCCGCAAGTTTCCTAGCGCGTCACCGCCAGTAGCGACCGCGTACGCAGCCCCGGCAAGGACTAGCGTGCGCGGTCGCTATAGTGTGCCGGCGTTCTTCCGCGAAAAATAAAGGCCCCGCTACTACGACCAGTGATCGTAGCGGCGGGGCCCGAAGCTAAAGCGCTATGCGCTTAACGAGGGAGGCAGATTACTCTGCGGACTCCTCAGAGGCTTCCTCAGCCTTCTCCTCGGCCTCAGCGTCAGCTTCGCCGGCGGCAGCAGCGGCAGCCTCTGCAGCAGCAGCTTCCTCAGCAGCCTTCTTCTCAGCCTCTTCCTTGGCCTTCTTCTTCTTTTCAGTGATGGCCTCGATGGTCGGGCCATTGTTAGCCTCAGCCAGTGCCTCGTTGAAGATCTCCAGCTTGGACTTCTTCTCCTCAGCAACCTTCAGGGTGCCCTCTGCGCCCGGCAGGCCCTTGTGCTTCTGCCAGTCACCGGTGACCTTCAGCAGAGCGAGAACCGGCTCGGTTGGCTGTGCGCCAACGGACAGCCAGTGCTGTGCACGCTCGGAATCGATCTGGATGAGGGAAGGCTCTTCCTTCGGGTGGTAGATACCGATGTTCTCGATGACCTTGCCGTTACGACGGGTGCGGGCATCAGCAATAACAACGCGGTACTCAGCAGCGCGGACCTTGCCCAGGCGCTGCAGCTTGATCTTGACAGCCATGTTGGCTCCTTTACTAGTCACTGGGCAGTACAGACGCGCACTAGATTGTGCGCCGGTTCAACCCTTGGATTTTATCTGCGCGTGACATACCGGCCGACCGTGGACGGAAACGGTGCTACGCAGAATATTACGTTCTTCAGTTTATCTAGCTCAGAAATCCGAGCAGACAACCTGAAATATTTTAGCGCGAGTAGCTGCATTTTCAAAAATTACTACGCCACGCACGCAGGTTCGTTATGCCTGCGATACTGAAGCAGAGTACCCTTAAGGGCCGAATATAGACATTTCGTTTCATATGTATGGCGCGCCTTCCGCCCCACCATTCAGGCATAGGCGCACGAAAAGACAGTTTATGACTAAAGAATCACCGCGAAATTTCCGGTACCGCTATGACCTTGATGGCCTGCGCGGTATTGCCATCGGCCTAGTAGTTATCTACCACGTATTCGTCGGACGGGTATCCGGCGGCGTCGACGTATTCCTGCTGCTATCCGGCTACTTCTTCTTGGGCTCCCAGCTGCGCTACGCAAGCAAGCCCAACGCCTCGCTGAACCCATGGTGGCCCATCTGGCGCACCTTGCGACGCCTAGTGCCGAGCTTGGTTCTGGTCATCGGTGTGACCTACATTCTAGTGCGAATTTTCACCCCGCAGCTCATGCGCACCGAGCTCACCCAGCAGATTACAGCCACCATGCTGTATTACCAGAACTGGGAGCTAGCGGAACAAAACGCCGACTACACGGCGGCCGCGGCCGATACCTCGCCGCTGCAGCACATGTGGTCCATGGCCGTGCAGGGTCAGTTCTACATCATGGGCATTGCCTTCGCGCTCATCTTGGCTGCCATCATGAAGTTCCGGCCGAAGCAGCAGCCTTTGGGCAAGCGCAGCTTCCCCACGGTCAACCAGATTGCTGGCCCGATCCTCATCGTGGTCACCATCGCCTCCTTCGCCTATGCTTCGCGCCACGGCCTCTACGGAACTCCGGAGAACTACTATTCCACTTGGTCGCGCGCTTGGGAGTTGACCTTGGGCGCGGTCTTGGCCATCTACGGTTCCTCCTGGAAGATTCCAGCCCGCCTCTATGACCTCTTTACCGGCCTGGGCCTTCTGATGCTCATCTTTACTGGTGCCATCATCGCGGATACCACTGCGTATCCTGGCCCGCTTTCCCTCTTGCCACTAGGCGGCGCCGTGCTCATTATCTTGGGCGGCGGTGGCAAGATTTCCAAGGCCATGGCCTCCAAGCAAGCGCGCTGGCTGGGCGATGTAGCCTACCCGCTCTACCTGTGGCACTGGCCATTGCTCATTTTGTCCACCTCCTACCTGGGTCAAGAAACCCCGTCGTGGTGGTTGGGCGTCATCATTATCGTCATTTCGCTAGTGTTGGCGGACCTCACGCACCGCTTTTTGGAAAAGCCCCTGCGCCAGCATCGCAAGCGCCCCACGGCCGAGGATCTGCCGGTACGTAAGGGCCTTTCGACCTTGCAGAAACCCGCCGGTGCCGCCCGCGGTGTGGGCGGCGTCGTAGTCGCTGCGGCTGTTGTCGGCCTCTTGGCTATCCAGCCACTGTGGATGCGCACCCTTGATGATGCTGATGCGGAGCTTTTGGATCCTGCCCTCTACCCCGGCGCAACGACGTTCATCAACGACATCACCCCGCCGGATAACGTGGAGGTCAAGCCTGATCCGATTCTGGCCGGCGGAATCCAGCCACCAGTAGCGACAAATTGGTGCTTCGTGCCAGATAGCCAGCCCGCTGACTTCTTCTTCGAAACCCGCAAGGACGGCAAGACCCCCTGCATTTTCGGTGACCCCAACGCAGAGAAGGAAGTCTATTTGGTCGGCGGTTCCCACGCGGAGCAGTATTCTGCCCCGCTGGACCGCTTAGGCAAGGAAATGGGCTTTAAGCTGGTACCACTGCTGCGCCAGGGCTGCCCGATTGAATTGGGTGACGATGTCACCGTGACCCCAGAGTGTGCCGAGTGGGGCAAGCTGGTCATGGATCGCATCGAAGAGGCGAACCCGGCCTTGGTTATCTCAAATACCACTCGCCCGCAAAATGAATTTGGCACCGGCCCCGATGCCGTGCCCGCCGGCTACCAGGCATTCTGGGAGGAATTGGCCGAACGCGATATTCCCTTCTTGGGCTTCCGCGATAACCCGTGGGGATTCGACGAAGAAGGCCGTCCACGCGAGTTTGATGAGTGCTACGTCGCTACTGAAGATGCCTACGGCTGCGGCATGCGCTTTGAGCAGGTCTACCAGCCTTATGACCCCGGTGCAGTCGTGCTGTCGGAGTACCAGAATATGCTCTCGATCGATACCGCTCCGTGGTTCTGCGATGCCAATGGTGACTGCCCGGTCATCATCGGCAATACGATGGTCTACCGCGACATGCACCACATCACCAACGCTTTTGCGGAATCAGCAATGCCGATGATTCGCGAGGCCCTAAAGCCCTTCCTCAACGGGGAAAAAGTCCAGCAGGAAGCCCCGGATATTCCACCGGAGCAGGCTGCAGGAGCCGTAGAGCAAGCACCCGCAGCACCTACCAACGCCGGCAAGCAGCATGCCAACCCCGTCCCCTACCCCAACGCTGCACAAGACGATGCCGTCTAGGCCATAGCTCGGTCGTGCACAAGCCCCGAGGGCGAAGGCGCCTCATGCGAAGGCGCGCTGGGGCTTAGGGCGGCGTCGGCAAGCGTATAAGAAGGAGGCTCCCGCAGCAACGCGGAAGCCTCCTTCTTTATGCTTTAAGGCTGGGAAAACTACTTTTTACCCTTGCCAAAGTCCAGGTTGTCGAGATCGATATTTTCCATTCCCTTCGGCATCTTTGGCATGCCGGGCATACCTGGCATGCCACCGCCGCCGCCCATTTGCTGCTGGAGCTTTTGCAGCTCCTCCATGGACGGCATGCCGCCGCCACCGGGCATTCCTGGCATTCCGCCCATGCCCGGCATACCGCCCGGCATCTTCGGGCCACGGTTGCCGCCGCCTTTGCCCTTCTTTCGCTTGCCATTCTTGCCCTTGCGACCCTTGGGCTTCTTCTTGGTAGCGGAGCGACCACCCATGCCGCCCATGCCGAATTGGCCGGCCATCTTGGACATCATTTTCTTAGCCTGGTTGAAGCGCTCAATGAGCTGGTTGACCTCGGAAACGCTGACACCAGAACCATTTGCAATGCGCTTGCGGCGCGAAGCATTGAGAATCTTCGGATCCTCGCGCTCCTGCGGCGTCATACCGCGGATGATCGCCTGGATGCGGTCCAGCTGCTTTTCATCCACCATGGCGGCCATTTCATTCATCTGCTTGCCGCCGGGCATCATCTTCAGCAGGTTGCCGATGGGGCCCATCTTGCGGATCATCAGCATCTGCTCAAGGAAGTCATTGAGCGTCAGCTCGCCAGAGCCCAGCTTAGAGGCTGCCTCCTCAGCTTTCTGGTGGTCCAGGGTTGCTTCAGCCTGCTCGATAAGGGAGAGCAAATCACCCATGCCCAGAATGCGGCTGGACATGCGCTCCGGGTGGAAGACATCGAAATCATCGAGCTTCTCACCGGTAGAGGCGTACATGATGGGCTTGCCGGTGACCTCACGGATAGACAAGGCCGCACCACCACGGGCGTCACCGTCCAGCTTGGTGAGAACGACGCCGGTAAAGTCCACACCATCGCGGAAGGCCTCGGCCGTCTGCACGGCGTCCTGACCGATCATGGAGTCGATGACAAAAAGGACTTCGTCCGGGTTGACGGCATCGCGGATATTGCGAGCCTGCGTCATCAGGGTCTCATCGATGCCCAAGCGGCCAGCGGTATCGATGATGACCACATCGTGCTGCTTCTGCTTGGCCTCGGCGATGCCCTGCTTGGCGACGTCCACCGGGTCACCGTGCGAGGTCCCCATTTCATGCTCGTTGGAGTCCAGGGAGGTTCCCGGATCCGGTGCGAAGGTCGGCACCTCAGCGCGCTCGCCGACGATTTGCAGCTGCTGCACCGCGCCCGGACGCTGCAAGTCACAAGCCACCAGCATCGGGGTATGGCCCTGTTTAGCTAGATGTTTGGCCAACTTACCGGCCAGGGTGGTTTTACCAGCACCCTGCAGGCCGGCGAGCATGATCACCGTCGGCGGGTTCTTAGCCAAGTTCAGGCGGCGGGTTTCGCCACCAAGGATCTCAATGAGCTCCTCATTGACGATCTTGACTACCTGCTGCGCCGGGTTGAGCGCCTCAGAGACTTCCGCGCCACGGGCGCGTTCCTTGATGCGCTTGATAAAGCCACGGACTACGGTCAAAGACACGTCGGCTTCCAGCAGCGCGAGGCGGATCTCGCGAGCGGTGGCATTGATATCAGCCTCGGTCAGTTTGCCCTTACCGCGCAGGCCCGCCAGGGCTGACTGTAGGCGGTCTGATAGTGAGTCAAACACTACGGATGCGCTCCCTTAATTTAGATCGATCTAAAGTTCAACTATTCAATCTTAGTCCCTAGCCAGGGCCCTGGTCACATTCCCCACCACGGTAGCGCGAGAAACCTGCCCGGCAAGGTACACATTGACGATCATCGTCGCGCCCATAATCTCATGGCGCAGCCATACAAAGTCCGGCAATGCCTCTACCAAGTGCCCTAAAGCGCCGATGCGCTCAACCGTCCGGATGACCAAAATGCCGCCCACATCGAATGCCGCAGTGGTCACCTCTCCCGCAATGGCCGGCAGCTCCGTATAAGTTCGTGAGTTATAGGACTGAATAAACCTTATCTCCTGCGCTGCCTCCTTTAGGGTCTGTTGCACCGTGCGGATAAAGAACTCCGCCTTATAGGCACCGTCCTCCTCGCGAACGATATTCGCCCGCACGATGGTCCACCCCAGCGCCGATAGCAAAGCGAAGATGCGCTTTAGCTCCCCTTGAGAGGTACCGCACCACGACACGCTGACTTCTTGGTCTTCCCAATCCACTGTGAGCGCAACGCCTTCGCTAGATAGCGGTACATGCACAGCAGGACGGTCGAGAACACGCGGTTTGAGCGCCTCGAGTGCCCGCGCGACGATCAGCTTCTGTGCTTGCTTCACTCGCGGTGTCCACACGCCAGGCCCGGTCGATTGGGCATCAGCCTCAGCCAACACCGCTAACAGGGATATAGTCAGCTGGTCATAATGCGCGGCAGCCAAGAGGGCATCGCGAGCGGCATCGGAAGCCGGGTCCATCGTCGCCGCTAACCGCGCCAAGGTGGTATGTTCTGCCACCAGGGTTTGGGCGCGCGACCTATCGGCGACGCTCAACCGCATACGGGCTGCCTGGCGGGTAATCATCTCCGCACCTACTTGCGCATGAGGGCGCCCGTAGCCCTTGCCTATGTCATGGTAAAGCGCCGCCAAAAGCAATAAATCCGGACGAGCCACCGAGGTACGCATTTCCGCACAGCGGGTAACCGTAGCGATGAGATGATGGTCCACTGCATGGACGTGGCTGCGCTCGCGCGGCAATAAGCCGCGCACATGCCCCCATTCTGGGACTAAGCGTTCCCATAGGCCATAGCGGTCCAAGTCCTGTATGACACGCGGCGTGCATCGCGGGGAGGACAAAATAGCGAAGAAATCATCCACCGCTGCCCGCGGCCAGCGTGGCGGCAGCTCGGGCAGATCTTGAAGCTGGTGCCACGTGGTCTCGGCGATGATATATCCCGTGCGCGCCGCGGCAGCCGCCACGCGGGTGAGAAGCCACGGGTCCTCTACATTTGGCTTGCGCGAAAGGAAAATGCTGCCGGTCTCAGCCACGACGTCCACATCGAGCGGGCGGCGCCGGCCCCGGCCGGTCGCTGAAGCATTACGGCCTAGCACCCCACGGGCGGTTGCAAGGCCGCGCTCCACCGCCTTATTGACCGTGGCCGCAGCGCTGACCAAAGCTGCCGTCAGTGCGTAGCGGCTTTCAAAACCCAGATCCGCCGCTACGTCCGCGGCGAACTCGGGATCCAGTATGTCCCGGTGGCGCCGGGCTGTGACGTGCAGGAGCGTGCGGGCGTCGAGAAGCAGCCGCTGCTCAACGTCCAAATCTGGAAAGTCGCACAGGTTACCCAAGGCCATCGCGCGCAAGAGCTGAATATCGCGCAGTCCCCCGCGCCCATTCTTCAGGTCCGGGTTCGTCATCGCTGCCACCGCGCCCGAACGTTTCCACCGAGTAATCGCGGTATCCAAGAAATCATCAAAGCCGCGCTGCAGCTGGCGCCGCCACGCCGCAAGCAATTGCGCCCGCGCCTCATCCACCAGGACCTTGCGCCCTGCTACAAAGGCCAAATCCAACTGGGCAAAGCCGGCAGAGGCATCCTCGGCGGCAATCGCCCCGCACTCTTGTGGGGTGCGCAGGGCATAATCCAGGCGGTACTTGGCATCCCACACGGGATACCACAGCTGCTCCACCAGAGCCGGATCTGGCTCGTGGCCTTCCGGATAGATGAGGATGACATCAATATCCGAGTACGGAGTCATCTCATTGCGGGCAAAGGAACCGGTGGCAGCGAGCGCGGTTCCTGGAGGAAGCTCGAGACTGCGCAATACACGAAGCGCCGAGGCATGGGCCTCGGCGCGAATCTGTGCGGCGGTATGCATGCGGGCTTAAAGTGCCGCCTCGCCGCGCTCGCCAGTGCGCACACGAATGGCATCTTCAACTGGGGTTACCCACAGCTTGCCGTCGCCGATCTTGCCCGTGTAGGCAGCATCCACGATGGCATTAATGATGTCTTCAACGTGGTCATCGGCCGCAACAACCTCCAGCTTAACCTTGGGCACAAAGTCAGTGGCGTATTCTGCTCCGCGGTATACCTCGCTGTGTCCACGCTGCTGCCCAAAGCCCTGGCTTTCAGTAACAGTGAGGCCGCGTACTTCCTGCTGCTCCAGAGCCTGACGGATTTCCGGCAGGGTGAAGGGCTTAACGATGGCCGTGATGAGTTTCATTGTTACTCCTTGCTAACTCTTCGGGGCGGGTCTAGAGGCACCGAATAACGTGCATCCATTCTAGCCCGAGCACAGCAATTGCTGTGCAACTTTTCCACATTGTGAATCCAGGGCGCTGGTGGGCTCAGAAGACCCCACTGTGCAACCAGAAAAGCGGCGAGCTGTTCTGTTCTCCCCGCAGCTACGCACAGGAGCAGAAAAGGCTCGCCGCCAGAAGGAGCTGAAGAAGACTAGATATCGTCTTCCTCTGCTTGCACGGTCTGAACTTCCTTATTGGTGTGCTTGGCGTGCTTGACGTCGGTGACGGTTACGCCATAGATGGAGCGGCCCAGATAAAAGGAACCTACCGAGCCGATGATCCATACACCGAAGCAGGCGATCAGTGCCTGGATGAGCAGCCACAGCGAAAAGCCATCGCGGCCAAAATCTACGACCAGCTTGGCCACGATAATCAGCGGTACCGCAAGTCCCACAGTGGGGCCCAGCAGGTTGGCCCGGGTCAAGGCATCGGGCGCTCGCCACAGAGACACCACCGTAGCGACCACCAAGAGCGTAGCGATGATAAGCAGAACCGAGGCGATAATTTCAGAAATGGCCATGGTTTATCGCCTGCCCTTCGAAATGATGCGGGCCATCGATAGCGTCGGTAGCACACCTGCGGCAATGGCTGCAAGGAGTGCAATGTAATACGCCATCGGGGCGTTATTGGTCATCGACCACGCTAAATACATGCAGATCATGCCGTAGAAAACGATGTCCGACGTAATGGCGCGGGTGAGTTCATCGCGCGTACGAAGCGCTAGCAGCACGCCGCACCACGTGGCGATGCCAATGATGAAGACGCATACAAATACGACCCAGCCGAATGGGGACAATGTGGCAAAGTCAATCATCGCTCGGTCTCCTTTCTGCGTTGTACGTTGCGGGCGCGGCGCTTTGGCTTTTCGACGTCCGCCTGGCTTTCTGAAAGCGGAGTGTCTTCCGCCCGTGCCAAGTCAGGCGAGCGCATATAGCGTCCCACAGACTCGAGCGGATACTCGTAGAAAGCCTCATCCAATTCTGTAGTCTCCCCTTGACCCGGCACGCCATAATCGATGTCTTTAACCCGCGGGGCGAGGCGCTGTTCCATATCAGCTAGGTCAGCGACGATTCCCGCTGGGTCGGATCCTTGCACGGCCTGTACCAGCACGATGCGCGGCAGCCCCTTGCGGGGCGGTTCACGCAAACCGAGCGAGAGCGTGCCCGGGGTTGCCGTAATGGAAGACGTAAACCAGAAAATCTCCCAGGCGCTAGTCACGCGCAGTGGGTAGCGAATGATAACCGGATTGTATTCATTATCCGGTTTGAAGGCCGCCAGTGCCAAGCTAATGCCGGCGACGAAAATCTCCTTGATGAGCCACAATGCATACACAATTGCGTTCATTTAACGGCCCTCCTGGATTTCATCGATAGTGGGAACGGCAATCGGCTCATCTCCCAAGACGGTTTCAGTATATGCGTTAGTGTCCAGCAGCTGCTCCGCTGCGGCATCCACAACATCGAGGACGATGCCAGAGAAGATGAACATGCACAGCGAACCAAGGATGAGAGCCGCGGATGGGGCCATGAGCTTTTTACGAATGACCAATTCATCCGGGACCTTGTCCTCCGGCAGGCCCTTGCCCCAGAATACCTTGCGCCACACGCGCAGCATGGCCAAGAAGGCAGCGAAGGAAGCGATGATAATGGCTGCGATGGCAATCCAGGCCGAAGCACCACCCACGCGGGCGATCTCGAAAACAATCATCAGCTTGCCCCACATACCCGAGAACGGTGGGAAGCCCACGACGGAGAATGCACCGGCAGCGAAAATCCACGCGATGATGGGGTCACGGCGAGCAAGGCCGGAAAGCTTGCTGAGCAAGCCTGTGCCGTAGGTCTCCTCAATGGCACCAGAGGCCAAAATCAGCGAACCAACGGTCACCATGTGGTGAATCGTGTACATGATGCCAGCTGCCAGTGCGCGACGTGGGTCATCAGAGGTAAACGCAAGCATGACCAAAATGAAAGGCATGCCGTTGAGCATCTGGTAGCCGAGGACGCGGCGGATGGAATTTTCCGCTAGGCCGCCGAAGGCACCGATCATCATGGAAATAATCATGATGACGATGATCAACACATTCCAGCGCTGTTCCAGATCAAATAGCTGCACGTAGAGGCGGTAGAGCATGTAGACAGCCACTTTGGTGTGCAAGCCGGAAAACAGGCCCATCACCGCGGCGGAGGTTCCTGGGTAGGTGCGCGGCAGCCACGACTGCACGGGGAACACGCCGGCCTTGGCGGTAATCGCAATGAGGATCAAGCCTGCTGCCACGGTCACCGGCCCATTGCCTGCCGCTGCGCCCTTCAGTGCGCCTAGGTTGACCGCACCGGTAACCGAATACATATAACCCACGCCAACGACCAACAAGGTGGAGGCGAAAAGGTTAACCAAGACGAAGGCACGGCCGGCTGCCAAGCGCGACCACGTACCAGACATGGTGATAAGGCCGTAGGACGGCAGAAGCATGACCTCAATGAAGACGAAGAAGTTAAAGAGGTCGGCGGTCAGCAATGCACCGCACACACCGGTGATCAAAATCAAGGTGAGCGATGGATAGTAGCGAGACTTAGTCTCCTCACCCACAATGGCAAACCAGTTGGCACCAAACGCGACGATCATCGTAGTAATGATCATCAACGCGGAGAAGGCATCCGCCGCAAACGGGATACCCACATTGCCTTGGTAGAGACCAACAGTATGGGCTACTACCCCATTGTTCATGGTGTAGATGAGCAGGCCCAGGCCGGCGAAAATTCCAACACCCGGGATGATAAGCATGATGGAATCGCGTACCGCACGCCACGGTGCCAGCAGTGCGAAGGCCGCTGCAATCAGCGGGACCGCTGGAAATAGCGGAAGGAGTTGAGCTACAGCATCAGCCATTATTTGTCATCCTCCTTCTGTTCAGTTACCCCGCGTTCTGCAACGGGAGTGTTGTGGTCCACCTGACCAATTCGGTCAAGCTGATTGGTGGATTCCTCCAAAATTTGGCGATTTTGGGCGTCGCGTCCCAAGGTCGAAAAGGCATGGTCGATGGTGTTGTCATCAACTGGTTCCACCACATCGGTGTCGTCGTTCTTGCCCATGGCCGCCATCGTCAACAAGATGGTCGAGGTTGCCATGGAAATAACAACGGCGGTCAGCACGAAGGCCTGCGGCAGCGGGTCGGCCATCTGATCGTGCGGAACCTGGGATGGGAAGGACTCTCCGCGGTAGGAATACACGCCCGTAGCCAGCAGCATCAGGTTGGCACCGTGGCCAAAGGCCATCATGCCCAGCACGATGCGTACCAAGCCGCGCTGCTGAATGAGATAGACAGCACTGCCGATGAGCAAAGCAATAGTCAATGCAAGGATCATTACTTCTCCCCTCCCCGGATAGCCGCGGAGCGCTTACTCTTCCTCTTCGTCTTTGCTTCCGAAGGCGTCAGCAAGGCCAACGGATCGGTCGAAGGGTTGATCGGGTCTGGGTACGGATCGTCGACGTCTTCAAGCGAAATGCGTGGAGTCGTCGGCAGCGCGGAACCATCATCATGAACCCATGGCAAGAAGTCACGCTCCGTGCCTGGGCGCAGGTAGCCACCCAACGCGTTAATCGCCATGGTCAACATACCTAGCACCGCTAGGTAGATGCCCAAGTCGAAGATGAGCGAGGTGGTCCAGTGTTGGCCAAAGGCTTCGGCATGGATTGCAGCCAAGAAGCCACCATTGCCAATGCCGTGGTGCAAGTAACCTACAAAGCCGGCGATCAAGGCGGTGATGATGCCGATACCGGTCAGGTGAATCGGAGTCATGCGGCCGAAAACAATTTCATCGGAGCCACGGGACAGATAGATAAGCCCGATTGCTGCACCCATGATCAGCGCCGCGGGGAAGCCGCCGCCGGAGGCATTGTGCCCGCGGAAGAAAACGATGACGGACATAATGACCAACAGCGGGATAACAACGTGCACGCCCTTGCGCAATGGCACGGAGTTCAGCTGGGACTGGCCAAACGGCGCTGGGCGTGTACCCGACTTGAATGGGAACCGCGGCAACGTCGTAGTGATTGCTGCAATAACCACCGCAGCCATGCCCAGTACGGAAAGCTCGCCCAAGGTATCGAGTGCACGGAACTCCACGATGATAGTAGCGACAACGTTGTCGCCGCCGGTGATGTCCGGAGCATTGTCCAGGTACCACATGGCCAAATCGGAGCGCTCGTGTCGGCCCATGAGTCCCCACACGCCTAGGAACGCAGCCACACCGGCCAAGACCGCAATGACGATGGAGCCGGTCTTGCGGGATTTGTTCTTCACCGGCTGGAAGGTTTCTGGCAGGTAGCGCAGCACCATCATCATGACGATGACGGACAGGGCCTCCACCATAAACTGCGTCAGCGCCACGTCAGGTGCGCCAAGCAGGAACATCTGCAGGGTCACGCCCGTGCCGGCAATGCCAATCATGATGGCACCCGTCAAGCGGTTCTGGGTGCGCACCAGCCCAAACATCGCTAGGGCGATGATGCCCAGTGGCAGCAGGTCCCATGGGTTATCCAGGCCAGCCACCCGTGGCTGCAGTGCTACCCCGTCGACGCCATCGCGAATGAGGGTGGTAGCTGCCAGCACGATAATCAAAATGACAATCGGCACCATATGGCGGGATGGATTATGCGAATCGGACATCTTGCCCAGGACGCGCCCCAACTGGGAGCAACCCTTCATCAGTGAATACAGCAAATCATTGCCGCTGCGCGGCATGAACTCGTGGGCTTCAAAGCTTGCCCACATCTTCTTGCGGGCAAAGATACCGGCAATACCGACGATGAGGACCACTAGCGAGATAAGGAAAGGAACGTTGAGCCCGTGCCAGAGGGCAAGGTGCGAATGATGCTCCAATCCCACGGCAGCCACTGCATCATCAATCGGGGCATCAAAGAGCCCGAGCACAAATACCAGCGGCAGGGACATAAAGCCCGGCAAAGCGGCGGGCAGCCAGAGCGACACTGGGGCTTCATGGACATGTCCCATGTCGCGAGGTCCGTCAAAGAAGGCGCCGAAGACAATCTTTGCGGAGTAAGTAAAGGTGAAAAAGGCACCGATGCCAGCAACGATGAGCAGGACTACCTGGCCCGCGCCGCCAATCGGGGCGTCCTCAAACGCCGTGAGCATTCCCTCTTTGGACACAAAGCCCAGAAGCGGTGGCACCGCAGCCATCGAGGCCGCACCAATTACTACGGAGCCAAATGTCCACGGCATCTTATTCCACAGTGGTCCTAGGCGGCGAATATCGCGCGACCCAGCCTCATGGTCGATGACGCCAATGAGCATAAACAGAGAGGACTTAAACAGCGCGTGCGCCAGAGTGTGGACCAACGCTGCAGCGATAGCGAACGGGGTACCCACGCCAATGGTGGCAACAATCCAGCCCAGATGGGAGACGGTGGAATAGGCCGTAAGCTTTTTCAGATCCGTCTTCTGCACTGCAAATACCGCGGACATCACCGCGGTGCCCATGCCTACGACGATGAGCAACCAATTCCACACCGCCACATCGTGGAAGATAGTGGAAAAACGAATAAGCAGGTACACACCGGCCTTGACCACCGCTGCTGCGTGAAGGAAGGCCGATACCGGGGTGGCGGCGGCCATAGCCTCTGGCAACCAGAAATGGAATGGGAACTGTGCCGCCTTAGTAAAGGCGGACGCCGCAATCAACACGGCTACGGCTGCCGTTATCCCTGGGCGTTCCGTCCATACAGGGGACGCCAAGATATCAGAAATGGTAGTCGATCCGGTCACCGTCGCGGCAATACCCAAGCCGGTCAGCAGGGTCAATCCACCAATAAAGGTCAGGATCAGTGTGCGCTGCGAACCAGCCTCGCCGCCTGAACCGGAGCGAGCAATCAACATAAACGAAGCCAAGGAGACTAGCTCCCAGGCAAAGAACAAAACCACCACGTCGTTGGCCAGAACCAGCAACAAGATGGACAGCGTGAACGCTGTCATCAAGGTATAAAAGCTGGTGTTGCCCTCATTCTTGGGCAAATAGGCCGCCGAATACGTGAAAACGACGGCGCCAATGACCAGCGCCAACATAGCGAAGAAGATGCTCAACGCGTCCCCGCGGAGAGCAAAACTTACGTCGACGCCTGGTGCGATGAAATCACGCACCCAAGTGGCGTGGAAACTTAATTCCTCCCCGGCTGCAATGGCAGGAAATTCCTTGGCGATGAGGACCGCTGCAATAAGAAAAAGGCCAGCTAGTGGATAGCCTGCCTTTCGGTCAATAACCTTCACGGTTACCGGTGCCAAGATCACTGCCAGCGCCGCGAGGAGGACTGCATAAAGTAGCGTCACGAAATACTTGCCTCACGAACCTTGGTCTAGGTTTAATGCGAATTTCGCATTAAATACAGCCCTTTCAGGCTACCATTCCCGCCAAGGTCAAACCACATTGCAGCATTCCCCTACGCTACGTAAAAGGCAAGCACAACCGCCACAATTACGCTCGCAGGCAGAGAATTCACAGGCGCTCAGCAGGACTTATTCCCGCGCCAATTGCATAGGACTTTTTGTATAGTCTGAGAACCGACAGCGAGATGAGAGCGAAAAGAATTCGCGAGATTGTTGCACGCTATCACTCGCCCATGAAAACAAAGGACTCCCCCAGCACACCGTGGCGCACGTACGTGACACCCGATATGCAGGGGGAGTTGCAAGGTTGGCTGCTATTTCTCACCCAACAGAGCGTCGACGAAGCCTTCAACTTCGAATGGCGCGAGATCATCGGCGCCTTCGCCCAAGCCCACAAGCTTGACTGGAACACCCAATTCTTCTTGTACCTGGAAGACGATTCCGCCCTTAGCGGTGCCATCCAGCTTGGTGAGAACCACACCGGTGATATCTACTACCTCGCGGAAGATTCGTGCCTGCGTAAGGCCATTCTGCCCCACCGTGGCATCCAATACCAGCAGGACCTCGTCCACATCGGTCTTCTTTTCTACCACGCGCTTGACCTTGCCTAGCTGGTCCATCAAGTCCGTGGAGGTATGGAGGCGGCCTGCGGTGTCGACCAAGACCACATCTACTTGCTGTTCCACGCCGGTTGCTACCGCATCGAAGGCCACCGATGCTGGGTCAGCGCCTTCCTTGCCGCGCACGGTATCGGCGCCAACTCGACGGCCCCACGTCTCAAGCTGATCAGCGGCCGCAGCACGGAAAGTATCGGCAGCACCCAAAAGGACCTTGTGGCCCATGGATACCAGCACGCGAGCAAGCTTGCCGGTGGTTGTGGTTTTGCCGGTGCCGTTCACGCCGACGACCATGACGATTGCTGGCTTGCCCTCATTCGGCATGGCCTTAATGGAGCGATCCATCTCTGGGTGGCCAGCTTCAATCAGGCATTCACGCAGCATGGCACGGGCTTCATCCTCGCTGGAAACGCCGCGCTCAGCGATCTTCTCGCGCAGGGAATCAGTCACCTTCATCGTGGACTTGGTGCCCAGATCCGCCATGATGAGCGTATCTTCAACTTCCTCCCAGGCATCTTCATCCAGATCGCCTGCGGACAAAATTCCCATAAGACCCTGGCCGATGGCATTTTGCGAGCGCGAAAGGCGGCCACGCAAGCGGCCAAGACGTCCACCGGCGGGTGCGATATCATCCTGCGGAGCTGGCGCTGGAGCAGGTTCTCCCTCTGGAGCCTCGGTCTGTTCCTTGGCCGCCTCGGCGGCACCAGTTTGTGCCTCGGCAGCGGCTGCAGCTTCTTCGGCTTCCTCGCGGTCGTCCACCCGCTCCTCGATGTCTTCCGCATCGTTGTCTTCAACAACCTCGTCGAAGACTGGGGACTCCTCTTCTACCTCGGCATTTTCCACGGAGACGACGTCTTCTGGATCTTCTGCCTTTTCGGCAGCTGCCGGCTCTTCTGCCTTGGGTGCAGCTTCTGGCTGCTCAGCCTTTTCTGGGGCACGGTCCGCCTGCGATTCTTCGCTTTCCGACGCCGCAGCTGCCGCACCCGCTACGCCTGCCGCGCCAGCAGCAGCCGCCGCCGCAGCGCCAGTTCCCTTGGACTGTGGTTTATCTGCCTTATCAGCGGAAGATTCTGCCGCTTGCTTCTTCTCCTCCGCTGGCGCTTGGGCCTGGGCCTGCTTAGTAGGCTCTGCCGGCTTGTCGGTCTTCGCCGGCTTCTCCTGCTGAGGTTCCGGCTTGATTTCTGGTTCCTCTGCCACAGGCTTGTTTGCCACAGGCTTGTTTGCCGCGGTATCGGCCGTGGGCTGAGCAGACTGTGGCTTATCAGCCTGCGCCTGCGGCTTAGCCTGTGCCTGCGGCTTTTCCTTCGGCTGCGAGGTCTTGCCGCTAAGCTGCTCGTTGGCAATGTCAGTTGCGTTCGGCTCTGCCTTAGCTGCCTGCTGTGCTTGAGCCGGCTTGTCCGCCTGAACCGGGGCTTTTTGCGCTTCCTTGGCGCCACCAGCAGGAGCGAAGTTAAAGCCGGACTTGGCTTGATAGTTGCCGGACTTTTGCTCCTGGGTCAGCTGCTTCGGTTCTTCCTCAGCAGGCTTATCAAAGGACACCTTCTTGGCGTCGCCGCGCTTTTTGCCGATTACTACGAAAAGAATAATCAGCACGATGACGACGATCGCAATGCCGATCCATAACCATAAAGAATTCATGCCTCTATAGTGCCAGTCTTCTCAGCTCGCGGCACGTCAAACCCCCTCCTATAGCGGGAAGGGGTCCTGCGGGAAGTGGACGAGCCCCAGGTTACTTCCCCGCCTCGTCACCCCGGGGAGCATCTACACCCAAGCGAGTGGCATCCTCGCTGGCTTGCTCCGTTCCAGGGGCGCTGCCTGCGGGATTCATGCGCTGCGAAATCACGCGAGTAACACCATCGCCGCGCATGGTTACGCCATAGAGGACGTTGGCGACATCCATCGTCGGCTTTTGGTGCGTAATGACGATGAGCTGCGAGTCTTTACGCAGCTCCTCAAAGAGGGCAATGAGGCGGCGCAGGTTGACGTCATCAAGCGCTGCCTCAACCTCATCCATGACATAGAACGGGCTGGGGCGGGCGCGGAAGATAGCTACCAGCATCGCAAGGGCAGTAAGCGACTTCTCGCCACCAGATAGCAAGGACAGGCGCTTGACCTTCTTGCCCGGTGGGCGTGCTTCCACCTCGATGCCGGTGGTGAGCATATCGTCCGGCTCTGTGAGGATAAGGCGTCCCTCGCCACCGGGGAAAAGGGTCTGGAAAACCTTTGGAAATTCTGCTTCGACGTCATGCCACGCATCGGTAAACAGCTGCAAAATCTGCGCGTCTACATCCTCGATAACACCCGCAAGATCCTTGCGGGCTTGGATAACATCCTCCAACTGAGTGGACAGGAAGGAATAGCGCTCCTCCAAAGCCTTATATTCTTCCAGCGCGAGCGGATTGACCTTGCCTAGTGAATTGAGGTCCTTTTCTGCTTGTTTCAAGCGCGCGTTTTCCGCCCCGCGGTCGAAATCTTCGCCTGGAGTGTAGTCCTGCAAAAGATCCGAAATCGCAATGCCCAGCTGCTCCACGATCTTGGCTTCTGCTTCGTCCACACGCACCTGCGCCTGGGAGCGAGCAATTTCCGAGTCATGGGCGCGGTTGGTCAGCCGGTCCAGCTGCTGCCGCGCGGCCGAGACGTGTTGCTTGACCTGCTGTAGCTGCGAGTTGAGGGAGGTGCGCTGCGCAAAGTAGTCATCGCGCTCAGAGGTAGCGCGCTCAAGCAGCTGCGTGGCGCGCGCGGCCAGATCGCGTGAATGCTTGGCTACCGCACCAGCCAACTCGCCCTGGGCCTTGCGCCGCGCCATGGCCTGCTCGTGGCGGGCTTTGGCTTGGCGTTCATGCTGCGCTTGGCGACGCAACGCCTCACCCTTTCCCGCTACCTGACCCACGTGGTCTTGGGCCGAGCGGGCTGCCACCTGCGCCTCCATTTCCATGGACTTGACCTGCTCTAATGCAGCGGAGGCCTCGTCGCGCTCCACCGAAGAGGGCTCGTCGGGCTGCTCGTCCGCATCGACGCGGGCGAGCCTATCGCGGGCGTCGGCAAGCTGCGTGCGGGCTTCGGTGAGCTTGACCTCGATCTCGGTCGCCCGCGCCGCGGCCTTCTCGTGCTCGTTCTTATTGGCCTCGTACTGCTTAAGCAAGCGCTGGTGATCGCGCTTCCACGCATCAACTTCAGTATCATGCTCGCGCAAGGCAGCCTTCGCCGAGGCTGCAGTCACGCGGGCATCCTCCGCCGCGATCTTCGCGCCCTCGAGCGTGCCGGAGAGTTCTTCCAGCTCCTGCGTGGCGGATTCCAGCTGCTCCTCTGCCTCCGCGATGCGAGCGGAAACCTCAACGGTGGATGAAGCACCGGTGCCCACTTCTACCCAACCTTCACCCAGCACCACGCCGGATTCGGTGACGGCACGCAGGCGAGGGTCCTCGGCCACCAGCTTTTTCGCCTCCGCGACATCGGAGACGAGCACGACATCCGCAAGGAGGCGGTGCAGCGCTGCAGAGACTTCTGGGACTACTGCAATGTGGTCGAGCAACCACGAGGCGCCTGTGGGCAAAGTCGCATCCACGCGCCAGGAAGTGGCGGGGGCGGCCACGGAGACGTCGATAAGCGCGGAGCGCGTGCCCTTTTCCAAGTCCGCAATCAGCTGGGCAGAAATCTCGCCCGCCTGGGCCTCTGCAAAAGCACCCAACGCGGCAGCTACCGCGGTCTCGTACTTGGTGGTAATGAACTCCGCCAACGGTTGGAAATGCTCGCCTACCTCAATCTTTTCCGGCGCGGTCTGGGCCAAGGTATCGATGCGGGAACGCAGGGTATAGACAGCGCGCTCACGCTCGCGCTGCTCATCGCGAAGCTGCTCCAAACGCTTATCGGCCGCACCCGATTCACTGGCCGCCCGCACATGGGCTTCCTCGAGCGGCTCACGCTCGCCGGCCAAAGACTGCAACCTATCTGCAACCTCATCGGCCTCCGCCTGGGCAGCTTGGGTGCGCTGCTTGGTAGAAGTCAGGGTCTCTTCCTGGCGCGCCAGCTCCTCTTCTGCCGAAGTAACCTGGCCTGCCGCTTTTTCCTCTGCGGCGATGAGGCGGACGACGCCCTCGCGCCTATCCGCAATGGCACGCAGCTGCGCCATGTGTTCGCGCTCCGCGGCCTCGAATGCCTCACGGCGCTCTGCTACCTCTTCGCGGATAGCCTCCAGGCGTTCCGCAGCCTCCTCCGCTGCGGCGAGAAGCTCTGCATGTTCTTCGTCCGCGCGGGCAGCACGAGCCTCTAGGTCATCCGGATCCTGGCCGGAATAGGCCACCTGTGCGCCGGCATTGGCTGCTCGTTCCTCCGCAATGCGCTGGGTCGCGGAAATGCGCTCGGACAGCGTGGACAGGTCGAACCACAGCTTTTGGGCAGCATCCGCCTTGGGGTTTACCTCCTCTAGCTGGGCTTCCACTTCTAACTGAGAACCCGTTGCTTCTTCCAGCTGCGCGGTAACTTCTTCTACCTGCTCGGCCAAAACCTCGGCCGCGCGCTCGGCCTCCTGAAACTTGCTGCGCAGGCGCACCACCCTATCTCCTGCCAGCCGCAGGCGGGCGTCGCGCAGATCAGCCTGCACAGTGGCGGCGCGCTGCGCGGCCTCAGCCTGGCGGGCCAAAGGCTTGAGCTGTTTTCCCAACTCATCAGTAAGGTCCTGCAGGCGATCCAAATTGGCCTGCATGCCGGTGAGCTTGCGCTGCGCTTTTTCCTTGCGGCGGCGGTGCTTGAGTACACCCGCGGCTTCTTCGATATACGAGCGCCGATCCTCAGGCCGCGATTCTAGGATCTCAGAAAGCTTGCCCTGGCCGACGATAATGTGCATCTCGCGGCCAATACCGGAATCAGATAGCAGCTCCTGAATATCCATCAGGCGCGCTTTGGAGCCATTGATTTCGTATTCGCTGGCACCATCACGGAACATGCGGCGGGTGACCGACACTTCCGAGTATTCGATCGGCAACGCACCGTCCGCATTATCGATGGTGAGGGTGACCTCGGCGCGCCCCAGAGCCTTGCGGTCGCCGGCGCCGGCAAAGATGACATCTTGCATCTTTCCGCCGCGCAGCGTCTTGGCGCTTCCCTCACCCATTACCCAGGCCAGGGCGTCCACCACATTGGACTTGCCGGAGCCATTCGGTCCGACGACGGCGCAAATTCCGGGCTCGAATTTCAGAGACGTCGCCGACGCGAATGATTTGAAGCCTTTCAGCGTCAGCGATTTCAGGTGCATTTGGGTAAGTTTAGCAAGCCTTGAACGCAGCTGCCCAGCCGAGCCTAGAGGCTCGCTTCGGCGGGCTTGTGCTGCGAGTTAACGTTCGATGAAGCCAGATTCGCCCTTAGGGGAAGCCCATTGTTCGACAACCAGATCCACCGTTCCCGGGCGGTGGGTCGTACTCGGCTGCTCATTGAGGAGGCCCAGCAAGTCCTCGCATTTCTCCCGCGGGCCTTCCGCTACCACCTGCACCCGGCCATCTCTCAGATTGGTGGCATGCCCGCTCAAACCGAGCTCCAAGGCCAGGGAGCGCGTCCACCAACGAAAGCCCACTCCTTGGACGTGCCCATGGACAAAAGCGGTCATTCTCTCCAGTGCCATGCGGCCTCCCAAATTTCTAATAGCGGTCGTGGTGTCCCTTATCGCGCAATACGCGGCGATCCTCTTCGCTGCGGCGAGTAACGGGATCGGATCCGTCCCAGCACTCTACGCCCTTCAGTTCCGGCATCATATCGCGGTGGAATACCGGGTCAATGCCGTGGCTGCGCTGTTCGTTGTAATTCTTGAGCAGCTTAATCGCCACACCGGATAGCGGCACGATGGCGATGATATTGAGGATCACCATGGTTGCCGCACCGGTATCGGCCAACGCAAAGACCAGCGGCAGGGAGCCCACTGCGCCAAACCAAACGAAGAAGAGAACGACGAGGCGGAAAATCACCAACGCAGGCTTGCTCTGGGTGAGGTATTCCAGGTTAGATTCCGCCAAGTAGTAATTGCCCAGGATGGAGGAGAAAGCCAGGAAGAAGAGGATGAAGCTAACGAAGTGGATGCCCCAGTCGCCCACCTCAGAAGACAGTGCCGCCTGAGTCAAGGAGACGCCTTCTGCTTCGGCGCCGTAGGCAATCTCTGGTCCCAGCAGGATGATAAAGGCGGTGATGGTACACACCACCAAAGTGTCAAAGTACACGCCGAGGGTTTGAACCAAACCCTGCTTGACCGGGTGGGACACTGCCGCGGTAGCGGCTGCGTTCGGAGCAGAGCCCTCACCAGCTTCGTTGGAGAACAGTCCGCGCTGAATACCCTTCATCATGGCCGCACCAAGACCGGCGCCAGCGATTTCCTTAATACCCAGAGCGTGGCCGACGATATCGCCAATCATTCCCGGCACCTTGTCAAAGTTGGTGATGACAACAAACCCACCGACGAGCAGGTAGGCCACCGCCATAAATGGCACGATGATCTGGGTGATATTGGCAATGCGGTTGACGCCGCCAAAGATAATGAGGCCTGCAACCACGGCAATAACAACACCGATGATGGAGCGGAACATGGTGTCATCGCGGTCAAAGGAGAAGGACACCGCATCTGCAATGGCGTTGGTCTGGAAGGCGTTGTAGACCAAGCCAAAGGTAAAGGCAATAGCGATGGAGAAAAGAACACCGAGCGGGCCCCAGCCCAAACCGCGCTTCATGTAGTACGCAGGGCCGCCGCGGTACCCGTCACCATCGCGCACCTTCCACAGCTGCGCCAGGGTGGATTCGATGAATGCAGTTGCGCCACCGAGGATGGCGATGAGCCACATCCAAAAGACTGCACCTGGGCCGCCCACGGAAATGGCCACAGCCACGCCGGCCACGTTGCCGGTGCCAACGCGGGAGGCGGCCGAGATAGTAAAGGCCTTGAAAGCAGAGATGCCGCCATAGTCCTCATCCTCATCGCGGCCCTCCCCCTTTGGCCGCTCGACGACCGCGCGGAACATATCCGGCACCATGCGCACCTGCACCAAAGCGGTACGGATGCCGAAGAATAGGCCCGCAGCGATGAGCAGCCAGGGCAGAATCCACGACCATACGCCGTCATTAAATGTCGTTACGACATTTTCAAGAAAATCCATGCAGAATAATTTACTGCCTTGAGGTTCACAACGTGAACCCCATGCGCCATAACTTATTGGCAATGGGGGCAGAAATGGGTGGAACGCCCTGAAATTACGCAGCGCTCCAAGGGCGTACCACACCGCTGACAGGGCTGGCCAGCCCGCCCATACGCGGCCAGGGACCGCGAGAAATATCCCGATTCACCATTCACGTTGACGTACAAGGAATCGAAGCTCGTGCCACCCACTTTTAGGGCGGCGGTCATGACCTCTTGGGCCGATTCGAGCAGGGCTACGGCATCCTTTTGCCGCAACGTCGATGCCCTTTTGCGGGGCGGAATCTGTGCCGCCCACAGGGATTCATCGGCATAGATATTGCCGATTCCAGAAGCCAAGGTTTGATCCAACAGTGCAGTCTTTACTGCAGTCTTCTTGGCCCGCAAGCGCCGTGCGGTAGCCACAATGTCAAAGTCTGGTTCCAACGGGTCAATGCCAATGTGCGAGATCTTCGCCCACGGTGCATAGAGCCAATATCCAAAGGTGCGCTGGTCTACAAAGCTAAGCTCTACCCCACCGCTTAGCTGGGCGCGAATGCGCAGATGCGGCGAATCGGTCGTGCCGATTCGCACCTGACCCGACATACCTAAGTGGATGAAAAGGACGTCGCGGTGAGGATCCATGGAATCTTCGCCCACAAATTCCAGCCACATAAACTTTCCCCGCCGAGCCACAGCAGCGATCTCTTTACCGACAAGAAGACCGGAGAGCGGCTCATCTTGGCCACGGTTGGCACGCGGGCGCAGGACGTGCACAGACTCAAAAGTCCGCCCCACCACATGGGGCTCAAGACCCCGGCGGACGGACTCGACTTCCGGCAGTTCCGGCATGCTTAGCCTTCTTTATGCGCAGTGCCCTGCACCAAGAGAGGAGTCTCGCGCAAAGTCTGGCAGGCTTCCTGAGCCGCTTGCTGCTCGGCCAACTTCTTATTGTGTCCCACTCCATTGCCCACGGTCAGACCAGCGACGGTAGCTACCGCGTTAAAGGTCTGATCATGTTCTGGGCCAGTGGAGGTAGCCGAATAGACCGGCATCGGTGCCTTAAGCTCGGCGCACAGCTCCTGCAGGGTGGTCTTCCAATCCAGGTGGCGACCACTCACAGTGGCGTTGTCGATCTTTTCTGCAAACAAGCGCAAGATGACATCTCGCGCGGTTTCGAATCCATGCTCGCGGTAGATGGCACCAAAGATTGCCTCGGTGGTATCGGCAAGAATGGAATCCTTATCGCGGCCACCAGTGGACTGCTCTCCCTTGCCCAGCAAAATGTGCGGGCCGAGGTTTATCTCACGGGCGATATCCGATAGTCCGTAGCGCGAGACGATCGAGGCACGCATCTTGGAAATATCCGATTCCGGACGAGAGGGATAAGTGATGTAGAGCTGGGAGGCCACCGACAGGCCCAGCACCGCATCGCCCAAAAACTCTAAGCGCTCGTTATTAGGCAAATGCCCATTCTCATTGGCAAAAGAGCGGTGAGTAAGCGCTAGACGCAGGTGTTCTGGCTGCAAATCCACGCCAAGCGATTCCAACAATGGGGTGTGGTCTACGGCAGCAAACTCGGCTGCCAGCGCTTCTTCCCCGGTTAGCTTCTTTTTGCGGCTCATAGGAACTTCTCCAAACCAGCCCAGCGGGGATCGACCTTGTCTTCCTCTTCTTCGCCAGAGATACCGGTGGTCACACCTTCAGGCGTGTCAATCTCACAGCCATCTTCACATACCGGCGCAAAGGGAAGGTTGAGTCCTGCCTCATCGATCACGGCCTGCAAAAGGTTCAGCTCATCATCCTCGATCTCCGGAATCTCATCTCCGGAGCCTTCATCATCGGCTGCAGGATCATCGCCGGAGACGAAGGATTCATCGGCGGCAAAGACCTGCGTGACATGCAGGTCCAGCTCCGGGTGCAGTTCCTTCAAGCACCGGGAGCATTCCCCGGTTAGCCGGCCGGATACGTTGGCGTCCACCAAGACACCTGCACCAAGTGGGGTCAAGGTGGCGTCTACGGTAAGCTCTTCGCCCTTCGGAATGGCGATCATCTCGACGCCAATCCTCTCAGGTGCGGGGCCGGTCTGGGTGCGTTGCTCCGGCAGTGCGTCAGCGCCTTGGGCGTTCAACAATTCGCCCACATCGAACTTCAATGGTGATGTCATAACACTAGGTAGTCTACCTTGCCCCGCAAACTCCGCCTAGCGGCCAGCACAGGCAAACTTTCTGTCAAGAGTCTGTCGTTTAAAGTAAAAGGGCCTATGCCTTTCCGGATTAGCCTTTGCCCAAGCCAATGCCGTCTTTAGTGTGGAGGCATGACTTACCACTTGGCGCTAGCCTCCACGGATCCACGCAGCATCGCACTCGGATTCGCCGTGTTTAGCTGCCTTCCTGCCGCGGTATTAACCATTGCCGGCACGCTCGTGCACGCGACTCCACGGCCGGACCGTTCAGGAATCTATGGCGCTAGTGGGATTCGCCTCTTTACTGCACTCATCTGCAGCATCATTGCTGGTTTGATAGCTGGCACCATCCTGGTATTGCCCACTGGCATGGACCTTTCGGTGCTCACCGGCGCACTCATCTTTTCCCTAAGCGCAGGCGCCATTACCTGGTTTTCTCGGGAGACCATTCCCACGGCGCTTATTTCTGTAGGCACCATGCTGGTTGCCACAGGTGCGCTAGTGAGTATGTGCGCCGTGTGCTTTCCGGAAAACTTTAGGGATAGTTCTTTGACGTCACTGTCCTCCTATTTCTTTACCGCACTCGTTGCATTTCTTTTCCCTGGCTTAGTGACCACAATCATTGCAGCATGTATGGCCGTTCAATCCGCCGCACCTGCGCGTCTCACATCGAGGAAGGAAAGCAGCGCCACGTCCACACACACGCCGTTAACAGCTGCTCCCCATGCACCGAATACGGCAGTGCCCACCACACAGCCTCGCTCCCGCGCAACCTCCTGAACTGCCCGAGCTGGTAGGAAAACAAAAAGGCTCTGGTGGGTGGACAGACGGTGTACGACAAACCTTCTGTCCACCCACCAGAGCCTTTGGCCGTGCCTGATATAAGGGACTAAACCACCCCTCACCCCTCAAGCTCCTTAGCCCGGGTGCCGCTGGGAAATGAAGCTTAAGGGCAGAAAGAATGTAAAGGTTTAGCGCTCGTTATAGCGACGCTCGTAGGCCTCGCCTTCTGCGTAGCGGGAGCCGCCCGCAACGCCGCCGGCACGTCCCGAGGGCTGGTAGTCGCCGCCGCGGGAACGGACCCCAGCGCCTCCGCGCAGTGCAGAGCGGTCGGAGCTTACGGTGCGCAGCAGTCCATTGAGGGTGGTTTCAAATTCGCTTAGCTTGCCGTCTACAAACTCGTCGCATTCACTGCGCAGACGGTTGGACTCGGTGTGGGCGGACTCCACAATGCGGTGTGCTTCCTCATCAGCGCGGCGCACAACTTCCGATTCCGAAACCATACGCTCTTGCTCGGCACGGCCTTCTGCCACGGAACGCTCATATTCATCATTGGCCTGAGCGATGGTGCGGTCTGCTTCCGCGCGGGCCTGTTCCACCATGGACTGAGCGCGAGCTTCAGCATCAGCCACTAGCTTGGCGGCATGCTGTTCTGCGTGGGAGACCGTGGCATCCGCCTCTTCGCGAGCATGGCCCACGATGTCGTCGGCCTGCGCATTAGCGTCGTTGATGGTCTGGTCCGCACGCTCTTCGGCGCCATGCAGGATTTCATCCTGCTTATCCAAGACATCCTGTGCGTCATCAATCTCAACGGGCAAGGCGTTTCGGAGGTCGTCGAGAAGCGCGAGCATTTCATGGCGCGGAACCATGCAATTAGAGGTCATGGGGAGGCTATGGGCCTCTTCCAAGTGCTGGACTAGTTCATCTAGGGACTCAAAGACACGGTACATGCTGCGAATTTTACATGCCCTCACGTGCCAGACGTGGAGGCCACGCACCGAGTGTGTACTGCGGATTTCCCCTCCAGTGCAAACAATCGCCATCCCACCACCCACTCACACAATCTATGGCGCGTATTTACAGCACAAACTCCCCTTCTCCACTACACAAAGGCAGCACAGAAAGGGAGCTTGAAAGAAGAAGTGAGCAGCTAGATAACGCCCTGTGCCAACATGGCGTCCGCTACCTTCTTGAAGCCAGCAATATTTGCACCGGCAACGTAATCGCCTTCACGGTCATATTCCTTGGCCGTACTATCGATGTTTTTAAAGATATTGGACATGATCGCGTGGAGGCGATCATCGGTGTAATCAAACGACCAGGAGTCGCGGGATGCGTTTTGCTGCATTTCCAGCGCGGAGGTAGCAACGCCACCAGCGTTGGCTGCCTTGCCCGGCGCGAAGTTGATCTTGGATTGTTGGAAGACGTGGACCGCCTCTGGGGTAGACGGCATATTGGCACCTTCGGCTACGTAACGCACGCCGCCGTCAACGAGCTTCTTGGCAGAATCGCCATCGAGCTCATTTTGGGTGGCACACGGCAGAGCTACGTCTGCCTGCACTTCCCAGATATTTCCCCCCTTGTGGAATTCCACGCCGTTTCCAGCTTCTTCGGCGTAGGTGGAAATACGTTCACGGCGGGTTTCCTTGACGTCCTTGAGCAGCTCAATGTCCACGCCGTTAGGGGTGGTGATGTAGCCGGAGGAATCGGACATGGCCACTACAGTAGCGCCAAGCTCTTGGGCCTTGGCTGCGGCGTAGATGGCCACGTTGCCAGAACCGGAGACGATAACCTTGGCGCCGTCGAAAGACTCGCCGTGCGTCTTCATCATCTCATTGGTGAGGTAGACCGTGCCAAAGCCCGTGGCCTCAGTACGAACCAGGGAGCCACCCCAGGTCAATCCCTTGCCGGTGAGGACGCCGGATTCGTGCTGCGTGGTCAGTCGGCGGTACTGGCCAAAGAGGAAGCCGATCTCGCGGCCGCCGACGCCGATGTCACCGGCCGGCACGTCGCGGTATTCGCCAATATGGCGGTGCAGCTCCGTCATGAAGGACTGGCAAAAGCGCATGACCTCTACCTCGGACTTGCCCTTGGGATCAAAGTCAGAACCGCCCTTGCCGCCGCCAATGGGCAGGCCGGTCAGGGAGTTTTTGAAAATCTGCTCAAAGCCAAGGAACTTGATGATGCCCAGGTTGACCGAGGGGTGGAATCGCAGGCCACCCTTGTAGGGGCCGAGCGCGGAGTTGAACTGAACGCGGAAGCCGCGGTTGACCTGGATGTCGCCACTATCGTCGATCCATGGCACGCGGAAGATGAGCTGGCGTTCAGGCTCGCACAGGCGCTCCACCAGTCCGTAGTCCGCGTACTGCGGGTCTTTTTCTAGGACAATTTTCAGCGAATCCAGGACCTCAGAAACCGCTTGGTGGAATTCTGGTTCTCCCGCATTGCGCTTGAGCAATTTGTCGTAGTACTCAGAGATTTGGCTATCTACTGACATGGTGTGCATTCCATTCTGTGGACTTGTAAGAACAGATACCAGTTTCCTATCGAACTACCGATAATGCAAGCAGGTTCGAGGGTTTAGGTAGATACATAACCCCTTTTACCAGCCACAATAAAGATAGATATTTTCTGTAGTCCGTTCGAATCTTAAGCCGCGCAGTGTCCCATCGTGGGCGGGCTTTATAATCACGGCATGCATATTGTTGTCGCCCCAGACTCGTTTAAAGGCACCGCCTCCGCGCCCGAGGCCGCAGCCAGCATTGCTATGGGGGTGCGCCAAGCGCTTCCCGACGCCACGGTGACCACCCTGCCCATGGCCGATGGCGGCGAGGGCACCGCTGCCGTCCTTGCGCAGGCAGCAGCGGCCGGCGGACAATCCGCCGAGACCATTACCCTGCCCACTACCGATGCCATTGGCCGCTTGACTCAGGCAAGCTATGTTCTTGCCGGAACCACTGCGTTCATTGACGTCGCCTCTGCCACCGGGCTGCCCGCTGTACAGGACAGCCTTGATCCGCTCCACGCCGATTCCTATGGCACCGGCGTGCTGATCGCGGACGCAGAAACACGTGGCGCTACCTCGATCGTGCTGGGATTAGGCGGCACCGCCAGCATTGACGCCGGGATGGGCATCCTCACCGCACTCGGCGCCGCTGCGCACGATGCACGCGGCTATGCCCTGCCCAAGGGCGGCGCTCCCCTCGTTCAGCTGGACCACATTGATACCGCGCAGCTCAATATCAAGGCGGGCATGCTTGACTTCACACTGCTGGCAGATACCCGCGCTACCCCAGTGCAGGCAGCAACCATGTACGGCCCGCAAAAGGGAGCTCAAGGCGAACAAGTAGCGCTGCTGGCCGGCGCCATGCTCCAAGCATGCACGGTTACCGGCACCGATGCAGATTCTGCATATTATGGCGCCGCGGGTGGCCTTCCCATTGGCCTGTCCTGGCTCTCGCGCACCCTCTGGGGTTCAGACGAACACGTGCGCGTCCTGTCCGGCGGCACGCACGTGGCCGCTGCACTGGGCCTTCCGGAAAAGATCGCTTCGGCCGATCTCGTCATTACCGGCGAGGGCCGCTTTGATGAACAGTCTCTGACCGGCAAGGCAGTCGGAACCATCACGGATCTCGCCCGGCAAGCCGGAACGCCGGTGGGCATTATCGCCGGCTCCTTCGAGCATGACACCGACGCCTACTGCGCTCCCCTGAGCCAAGAAGGCTCGCTGGCCCAGCAGCTGGCGGCGGCCGCCGGGGACATCGTCAAGAAGCTCTAAGGCCGAATGGATAGCGACCACGGGAAGATGGCGGGCCGCTCATGTGCCAGCTCGTCTTCAAGCAATACGTGGTCCTTGGGCAGGACTGCATGCGGGGTGAGAAGGCGCGAGAGCACCATGCCCAGCTGGTTAACCGAGCCACTCACGCCCGCCACCGCGATGTCATAGCGGTGCACGCTCGCGTCCGCAAGGTCGCGGTCCTCATGCTCGTCGCGATAATTTTGCCGCAGCTGCTCTTCCAACCCCTCTGGAAACTGCGGCGCCTTGGGGCGGGTAACGTCAGCTGAGGAAAGCGAACCGCTCTCCACCAGCTTGTCGGTGGCGGTGGTAAAGATTTCCGCGACGCGCTCTGCTTGCGCGTTGGGAACCAAAACATCAAATTGAATAACCGGCATAGCGCCAACCCTACCCAATCCCTAAGGTGTGAAACCATGTCTGATTCTGCCCGCATCGCCCAGCTCGTCACTTCCCAAGAAGCCGATCTGGGGTGGCAGCAGGACTTTTATGAGGACCTGCACCGCCACCCCGAGCTTTCGCATGAAGAGGAGCGCACAGCCGGTCGCATCCGCGCCAAGCTCGCCGATTTTGACTGCGAGGTAGTAGAAAACATCGGCGGTTTTGGCATGGTCGCCATCTTCCGCAACGGCGATGGCCCCACTGCTTTGCTGCGTGCGGACTTTGACGGCCTGCCCGTGGAAGAGGCCACCGGCGTGTCCTATTCCGCCACTAATGGAAAGATGCACGCCTGCGGGCACGATATGCACACCACGGCGCTGCTGGGTGCCTGCGCGCTTCTCGACGCCTCCCGTAATTCCTGGTCCGGCACCTTCCTCGCCCTTTTCCAGCCGGCCGAAGAATCCTCCGTGGGCGCTAAGGACATGTTGGCCGATAGCCTCATCGAGCGCGTGCCGCGTCCCGATATTTGCCTTGGCCAACACATCATGCCCGGCCGCGCCGGCACCGTACGCCACACCGCAGGCCCCATCATGGCCGGCTGCGATTCCTTGCACATCCGCGTCTTCGGAAAATCGGCCCACGCTTCCATGCCCCATAACTCCATCGACCCCACCTATATCGCGGCCATGATCGTCACCCGCCTCCAAGCTATTGTGGGCCGCGAAGTTGCCCCACACGAGTTCTTTGTCATCTCGGTAGGCGAGCTACACTCCGGCGATAAAAACAACATCATTCCCGAATCCGCCGAGTTGGTACTCAATACGCGCTACTACGATCCCGCACTCGCGGAAAAGGTCTATGCCTCCCTCGAGCGCATGGTCAAGGCCGAGTGTGCGGCGTCCGGAAGCGAGCAAGACCCGACCTTTGAGTACTACGCTCACGGCGAGGTCACCGATAACGACGCCGCAGCCCACGCACCAGTGGCCGAGGTTTTCGATACCGCCTTCGGCTCCGATTCGGTCATCGCCGCCCCTTCTACCGCCTCTGAGGACTTTTGCTATCTACCACAGGCATGGGGCGTGCCTTATGTCTTCTGGCACATCGGCTGCACCCCGGAAGACGAGTTGCAAGACCCACCGGTCAACCACCAGGCGACCTTCCTGCCGGACTACGCCCCGACCGTCTACGCCTCCACTCGGGCAGCATATGGTGCGGCATTGACCTACTTGGCAAAGCCCTAGGTACCCGGCGCGCCTTTCCCTATCCCCATTACGTTGTTAGCAGTTCCACCTCAGGGCGCCGAAGATTCATGGTCTGTCCCCCGATTGGGCGGGTTATGTTTATTTCCGTTCCCTCCGTCTGAAAGGACAGTGAAACTAGTCGTGTGATGTCTAGCGACTTTTTGGACAGGGAGTCCAGGATGTTTTTGGACGGGATGTCTAGTGGCTTTTGGACGTTTGCGGCGGTGGAATAGCTGGATGGCTATTCCATTGCATAAGCGTAGAAAGGTCGCAGATTTCGATCCCGTTCGTGACGGCAAGACGGTCACACAGTTTTGCAAAGAATTAGGAATCTCGCGGCAGACGTACCACAACATCAAAAGCCGGATAGCGCAGAAGGGTCGCGCAGGTATTGTGCCTGATTCGACTGCCCCGAAGAATCCGATTAAGAAATTTGACGAGGCCGATAAAATCGCAGTCGTCCACGCCAGGCAGGAGTTGATGGAGCAAGGCTTGGATTATGGGCCTTGGTCGATCTACTACTTCTTGGTTGACACTGTAGGCCCAGATTCCACACCGTCGCGTTCTACAATCGCCTCGTGGCTTCATGAGCTGGGATTTGTTGATGCCAATGCCCGCAAACGGCCACGCAGCTCCTATAAGCGCTTCGCCCGTGATCTCGTCGGTGAACTCTGGCAAATCGATGGACTGGTCTACCGCCTCTTTGACCATGCCCACACACATATCACGATTTACCAGATTATCGATGATGCCAGCAGATTCGATGTCGGAACCACAGCGTTCGCTCTGCCAGAAAACGGTACTGATGCCCGCGCCGCACTGGCCGCAGCGTTCGCCGCCTACGGCACTTAAGATGCCAGAGCCGCTTTCTTATTCCGACACCGCCGGATTTCCGCAGCTGCACATGAGCAGGGTCATCGACGCCGATTTCGATACCGCAGCCCACCGGCTCTTTCGCTGGGGCATCCAGCGCAGCGGCCTATTCCGCGTGAGCCCCACCCACCCAGTCGTACAAGAAGGCGCCGAGGTCACCATGGGCCTTGGCCCGTTCGATTTCCACTGCCGCGTGGTCGAGACCTTCACCGACGATGGCCGCTACGGCTTTACCTACGGCACCTTGACCGGCCACGTCGAGCGCGGCGAGGAAACCTTCACCTTAGAGCGCCTGCGGGATGGGCGGACGCTGCTGCTTATCGATGCCGCCTCCAAGCCCTTCCTGCCCTTCTTGCGCCCGCTTGTCGATATCCCCCGCCGCATCCTTATCCGCCGGTTCTACCTGCACGCGCTGGACTAGCGCGGCAGCACAAAGGCCGCTGCCTCTCCCCCTACGGGAAAAGCAGCAGCCCAGACGTAGTTAACTACTTGCGCTTCTCGTCGAGGTTATCGCGAGCCTCGCGCACAACGTCTTTCACGCGGTTAAAGAAACCGCCCTTCTTGCCGGATCTGAACTGCTCCCCATTAGTTGGACTGAGAAATCAGTTGCCAACAACTAGTGGGGAGCATTTTCTTTGAGAGCACGTAGTTCGCTGAGTGAAGTTCAGCGTGAGCAGTTAGTGGAGCTTTTCGAGCAGGGAATGGGTTGCCGAGCCGCTGCTCGTGTTGTCGGTGTCTCGAGAGACGCAACGCGTAGACTTTATCGCCGTTTCCAACTGCGTGGCAGACTATGTCTCGTGGAGAAACCAAACAAGCAGCACTACTCCTTCGAGGCGAAGAAGGAAGTTGTAGAACGTCATCTTGCGGGTGAGTCGATGATGGATCTTGCCCGAGAGTTCAATCTTTCATCCGACCACCTCGTCAAGGACTGGGTGGCTAAGTGGCGCAGAGGCGGCGACGAGGCTCTGCGCCCGAAGCCGAAGGGCAGGCCCAAAGGATCGGCTGCGCCGAAACGCCTCACGGAAGAGGAAAAGCTTCGCCGCCAGGTTGAGCGGCTGGAAGCGGAAAACGCCTACTTAAAAAAATTGCGAGACTTGAGGAACCAGGGACACGCCTGAAAGCCCAGGCAATCGTCATCCTCAAGTCACACCACCGCTTGGACTACCTCCTGGATGCGGCCGGCATGGCACGCTCGACATTCTTCTACCACCAAAAACGACTCACCGCACCGGATAAACATGCCGAGCTCAAACAAGCGATCCGGGACAGTTTTCAGCGCAACAAACACCGCTACGGCTACCGGCGGGTACTGCTCGACCTGCGTAACCAGGGCTGGGTGGTCAACCACAAACTTGTCTACAAGCTCATGCGCGCCATGGGCTTGAAAGCCAAGATCCGCCAGCGCAGGCCCTACATCTCCTACACTGGCACAATCAGCTACATCGCTGAGAACACACTCGAGCGCAACTTCACCCCCGATAGGCTCAACACTGTCTTCGTCAGCGACGTCACCGAGTTCAAAGTCGCTGGCCGCAAGGTGTATCTCTCACCGGTGATGGACCTGTTCGACTGCTCAATCGTCGCCCACACAGTGGCCACATCGCCGTCTACGGCGTTTACCTCGGCTTCGTTGGCGCAGGCGATCAAAGCGTGTGCTCCAGAGCCGGGCTGGATGATCCACACCGATCAAGGATTCCAATACAAGCACTCATCATGGCGCACCCTGATTAGCCAGCACCAGGGAGTCCAATCGATGTCACGCAAAGGCAACTGCTACGACAACGCGGTCATGGAGAACTTCTTCGGCCACCTGAAAACCGAGATGTACCACGGAGAAGCCTTCGACACCGTCGCAGAGTTCAACCAGGCAATCGACGAGTACATCCGGTGGTACAACACCGAACGCATCCAACAACGACTCAAGGGTCTAACCCCGATGCAATATCGAAATCAGACCCTTGAAGCCCTAACCGCCTAGAATTAAACCAGTCCAACTTTCGGGGGGCAGTTCAATCCGTCCTGGTATTCCTGCACCTTGTCTTCCAAGAAGTCCTCAGCGCGGTTGATGGCTTCTTCAACGACATTGCCGGCCTCGGTGACCTTGTCCTTCAGGTCATCGAATTCATCGCGTTCATCATCTGCCGCATCCTCTTCCGGCTGCTCCGGGGCGGTGCCGATGGTGTTCTTCTTCGGCCTCGCCCACGACGTGCTCTGAGGGCTCATAGTCCGCGTTGTCCTCATCCAGCTTTTCCTGCAGATCCGGCTGCTCGGACGCGGCGGCGACGTGTTCTTCCTCAGCACCAGCAACGACGTGGTTCTTCGGCTCGTAATCACTCTGGGTCACGGAATCATTCTGCTCATCCGCGTTCGCCGTTGCAGCGGCACCGGCAGCTACGGTTCCGGCTGCACCGGCCCCCGTTCCACCAGCTCCCGCTGCAGCAACCTTGCCGGATTCAATCTTGTTGCCCTCGGCATCAGTCGATGCCAGGTAAGTAAACTTCTCGCGGTCCACGTCTACTTCGTACCCAAGGGCGCGTGCAGTTTCTTCAGCCATTGCTTTGTACTCCTTAACTAGATCTATTCTTTCTCATCCTGGCGTTCCAGAAAGTTAAAGTGCGTGCACGGGGAACCGGAATTGGAAAACCGGAAGGCTCATTTGTGATTTCGGTGCTCCTCCCTTCAGTAAGAGATACGGCTGAGCCTCAGGCTGTCCAAAACAACCGCGTTTCGCCAAAAATCGGGCCAGAAAATGGACAAACGCGGTTACTTTATACGCTTTCCGCTCTTTACCACGATCATCTCGCCAAAATTAGCGTGCAATAAACACGCGTGCACTAGACACGAGTGCACTCCGCATGTATTCTGCCGGCATGGACACTCCAAGCAAACAAGTCGCCGACGCACTGGGACTACTTTCCCAGCGCAGCCTCCGCCGACGCATGTACGCCCACCTCACCCAGGGGCTCGGTGAAGAAATCAATGAATCCACGTATTTAGTACTCAGCGGCCTAGACCGCTGCGGTCCCTCCACTCCGAAAGAGCTCGCCACCGTTATCGGCCTGGACCGCTCGGTGGTATCCCGCCACGCCTCGGCCTTAGAAAAAGCCGGGCTCATCGCGCGCGCTACCGATCCCCGCGACGCGCGGTGGATACAACTGTCGCTAACCCCACTGGGCCAAGACAACGTCGCCGTGATGCGCTCGCGCCTGACCCAAAAATTGGAAGAGTTCCTCGCCCGCTGGCCGGAGCCCGCACAACAACAATTCGCGGAAATGCTCACCGACCTCACCAACGACGGACCGTTCGCCCACTAAACCACACACCACCATCACTCTCTCCATCATGACCACACCTCACCACGCCTTGTGAGCACACACTTCGAAGGGAACCCCTCATGCAGGAAGAAGAAAAACTCGACCCCCAGACTAGGCGGGTCGTCATCGCCCTAGTCTTCGGCTCAATTTTGCCGCTGCTAGATATCAGCATCGTCAACGTCGCCATTCATTCCATTGGCGAGGATTTCAACGCACCGATAGTTCTCGCCCAATGGGTCATTACCGGCTACGGGTTGGCCTCCACTATGGCCATTCCTCTCAGCGGCTGGGCAACGCGCCGCTTCGGCGCCAAAAATCTCTGGATTACCGCGCTGGCAGTCTTCACCATCGCTTCAATCCTGTGCGCGGTCTCTACACATATAGACATGCTCATCGCCTTCCGCATCCTGCAGGGATTCGCGGCAGGCTTCTCGGTAGCGGTGATGCAGACCCTCATCGTCACCAACGCTGGGAAGGATCAGGCCACGCGCGCCATTACCGCAATCGGCCTCCCTGCGGTCATTGCACCCGCGATTGCCCCATTACTGGGCGGGCTGCTTGTCGATGCCATCGGCTGGCGCGCCATCTTCCTCATCAACGTTCCCATCGGCATCGCAGCGATTGCGCTGGCTACCCACTACCTAGAACGGACTCCAGCAGACACAGCAGCCCAGCTGGACCGCACGGGATACCTCCTGCTCGCCCCGGGTTTGCTCGCAGTGGTCTATGGCTTTACCACCATCGGACATATGAACTCTTGGACAAGCATAATTGTCCTCGCCGCCGGAGCAGGGCTGATTGGCTACTTTGTCCTGCATGCGCTCCGGGCGCCGTCGCCGCTTATCGATGTCCGCCTATTCGCCCACCCCTCTTTTGCCTCAGCGTGGGCAACGCTGGCCATTGCGAGCACCGTGTTTTATGGCGGACTATTCCTCATTCCGCTGCATTATCAGGGCAACTACGCCTACACCGCATTGGATGCGGGACTTCTGCTGGCCCTACAAAGTGTGGGTGCGTATTTCAGCCGCTCGGCGTCGAAAAAGTTTATCGCTCGATGGGGTACGCGTAAGACCGTCTACATGTGCATTGCCGCCACTATTATCGGAACGCTACCTTTCGCCTTTCCCATCGGCCAGGCGACATGCTGGCTCATCCTTCAAGGCTGCGGGCTATTCGTGCGCGGCGGCGGCATCGGAGCCCTTACTGTGCTCACGATGTCCGCGACCTACCACGGCTTAACCAAAGATGAAGTCGTCCATGCCAGTGCTGCAGGCCGCATAGCGACCCAACTTGGCAGCGCACTCGGCGTATCCGTCTGCACGGTGCTGATGACCCTTACCCACGGGGTCGGATGGTCGACCTTCGCCTACTTCACCGTGTTCACCACGCTTATGGCGGCCACGGCCACCCGGCTCCCGCGCGGGACCGTGGTCCGGAAATAAATGGTAAAGCTCGAGGCGTTTGGCCCACCGAGGCTCCTCTTTAGGAATTCGCTTCTGCCTCCAGAACGAAAAGATGTTTACCCCAGCCAACAGCCGTGGCAGAAGAAATAAGACCGCCGCTATCAGCGACAACAGCGTTGACATCTTCCTGTGTCGGCACCTTGGTGCCGAACATGGAAAGCCTCACCAAGTCCTCTTCATAGGAATGCTCATCGCCGCCGGTTTCCTCCAGAACCTCGGAAAGGATATAAGCCCGATGGAACGCATCCCCGTGAGTGGCGCGGTCTAATTGGGCAGTCACCTCTGCGTTGCCAAAGATACTCCAGGGATCAATGAAGACTACATCAGTTGCCCACGCATAGTCCGCATCAGTGGGATTAAAGCCAGTTCCATCGCCACTCGTTTCGCACCGTTCACGAGAAGCTCCTGCGATTTCCCGTAGCACTGCTTCCGAGGAAGCATCGGTGATAACCCTGCTCTGGGCATGCTCACATCGCCGGAGAATTTCATCTGCATATACTGCACCTCCCTGGCCAATAATCAGAACGCTAGCGGTGTCATCCAGGTGCTGCTGCATCGTCTGTGCTGCGGACGGAGCAGTCCAGCCAGCGCTCATATTCTTTTGCTCAATGCGTTCGGCCGCGAGTTGCGGGTCACGGCATACATATTCTGACCACGGCAATCCCCTCTCGCCTTGAGGAGCCGCCTCACCGGTACGAAGGCTGTGTTCAAGACGCATCAGTGCCATCGCCTCAAGATGCGCAGGCCCGCTTAGCCAACGCACCACATTGGAGTCCGGGTCCGCCAGTTCCAGTCCCATTGCGGTCAGCGCGAGGGTGCGCTCGCGTACTTCGACGAGTTGAAGAGCCGCCAGGTAACGGATAAACCTCCGGAGCGCCTCCTCGTGCAGTTCTGTCGCAGCAGCAAGAGCAGGGACTGTAGTGGCACCCGCATCGATTTCTTGGAAGAGCCCTAAACGCACGGCAGTGCGGAGCGCAAAGGCTGAATTCAACTCAGCCAGATCATGGATATTGTGCAAAACACTATTGCTGCTGCTCGATGCGCTTTCTTTAGCGTCGCTCTGGCTGGTACGCCGCCAGTAGCCTGTGATTTCCCTATGCTCAGGGGAATTTCCGGAAGCTTTGAACAATCGCCGCAGTGTTTTCAGCCGGGACGCCTCCCCCGCCGCCCATACGTATGCTTCTCCAGTAGGCAATTGTGAATCAGCAGTCTCTTCAAAGAGCACACTAGTTTTTGCTACGAAGTCGTCGCCTTGGTCACGTATCGCCCAGTGGACGTGAACTGAATCTGGAATGTCTAAGTCTTGAATATCAGCACTCATCGGAACCTCTATCACCGCAATCGCATCATGCCCAGACGGGAGCGACTCGAGGCAGCGGCCGATTGCTGGGAGCGCAGTCTCGTCTCCGGCCAAGAAAAGCCAATCGGTATGCGTGGGTAACTGTGCACACGACTTTGGACCTGCCACAAAAATAGCGTCACCGATCCGGACATTCTGTGACCAGTTTTCGGCCAAGCCCTCGCCATGGCGAGCGAAATCAATTGCTAACCGCCCGTTAACAGCGTCAAAGTAGCGAACCGTGTATGTGCGGAAGAGATTTTTAACAGTTTCTGGCCACAGGAGGTTGCCATCTTTTTGGGCGATTGGGTGCGGCCGTTCCCCAGTTTCCGGATCCGGGAAGATGAGCCGAACGTCGTCGTCAAAACCATGGCTTATCAGCGAAGGAACGGAAATACCATCGTGTTCGTGCTCCTGGAGCTGCTCCCCGCTAAGCGTAATACGCCGCACGGATGGCGATATATCTTCGATATCTTCCACGTATAATTCCCGGTAAGAAATTGGATAGATTTCCCTGCTCCGACTGTTCCTTGGCATATTTGAGACCATTCCCCTCTCGGTCTAGATGGCTTTTAATTCACTTTGTTCGATGGCCTATTTTCTTATTAAGTTTTGCCGATACTGTGCACGCCTCTCCCAGCCCTAAGCATTTTCCGGCCCACCTACGCACCTTTTAGTGCAGTCATCGTGCTGCGCCGGTGAGCGAAGATGCGGAAAGACTGACGCTGGTTTTCCGTGCCGGAAAGGCAAGAACGGACGCACCACTACCTTTGATGCAGTCCATTGAAGAGAACGCCTTCCGATAAATCGGAAGGCGTTCATGACAACCTGCTGCAAAGGAGCGGGCCCTATCTAGCAAGTATCGGAGCCGTGCGGACCTTGACTACTTTCCAACTTTTCCAGCGTCGGCATTGTCTTGTCCAGCACCCAAGCTCGGCTCAGGCTCGTCGGGTTGTTGAGTCCAGCGACGACCGCCTCGTCACCAGCGAGAGTCGCACCGGAATTCACCTGCGGCAAATCTTTGTATCCCGGAGTATTTTCAACTTCTTCGATTGAGCCGGTGCGGTTATAAATAACCATAAAATCAGCGGCCAGGTAGGATACGTTTTCCGGAGAAAGCGTGACGCGGCCTTTATCAACTGGAACCGTACCGTCAGTCAGCTTATCCGGGAACTTCATGCCCAAATCGTAGATGAAGGATGCACCCGGATCCTCAGGGTCTGCAACGGCACCAAAGGATCCCTGGGCGAATTGAGAAACAATGCCGATTTTACCCGCGAGGTTCGGCAATTTTTCCTTCACGTCAGCGAAACGCTTCTGATCCTCATCATCGCTAGGAGGCATACACCCATGGCCTATGACTTCGTCATTGGCGTGGACGTCGGCAGATACTTCCACCACGCCTGCGTCCTCGATCCCCAAGGCAGACAAGTCCTGTCCAAACGTATCGACCAGCATGAAGGCGCGCTACGCAAGCTCTTCGGCCAATTCCTCGCCGACAATGCCTCGGTCCTTGTCATTGTCGATCAACCCAATAACATCGGCCGGTTGACCGTCGCGGTCGCCCAAGACATGGGGGCAGACGTTCGCTATCTACCGGGGCTTGCGATGCGACAGCTCTCTCGCATCCACGTCGGCAACTCCAAGACCGATGTACGCGACGCCTACGTCATCGCCCATGCCGGTCTTAACCTTCCGGACGCCCTGCGCAGTGTCGACCGCGTTGAGGAAGTCTTTATCCAGTTGAAAGTTCTCAACGGTATCGACGAAGACCTCGCCCGGGCCTACACACGCCTGATTAACCAGATGCGATCCGCGCTCGTAGGAACCTATCCTGCCTTCGAACATGTCCTGCGCGGACAAATGATTCACCGAAAGTGGATCCTCCACCTACGTGCAAAATACGGTGGCCCCACCAAGATTCGACGCATCGGCAGAACACGCCTGGCAGCCTTTGCACGCAGCCACAAAGCGCGCAATCCTGAGCCTGTCATCGATGCCATGCTTGCCGCCATCCACGCCCAGACCGTGTCCATTGCCGGCGCAGAATACGCCGAACTAGGCGTAGCAATGTCCGCCAAAGACGCGCTAGCCAAACTAGAGCATCGCAAGCAAATCGAAGCGCAGGTACTCAAGCTCATTAAGGACATTCCTCAAACCGAGATTCTTTTATCGATGCCCGGCATCGGCCCGCGTAGTGCTGCGCAGATCCTCATGACTGTTGGCGATATGTCCGACTTCCCCGATGCAGCGCACCTAGCGTCCTATGCAGGCCTATCACCGCGGACGAATCAGTCGGGAACGTCCATTATGTCGAATTCGCCCAACCGGGCTGGCAACAAAAACTAAAGAACGCCCTATGGCAATCGTCTTTTGCATCGATCAGATTCCACGAGCGTTCCCGGCAATTCTATGAACGAAAACGCAAAGAAGGCAAAAGACACAACGCCGCAGTCGTCGCACTCGCACGCCGACGCTTCAACGTTCTCTTCGCCATGATGCGCAGCGGCGAGCTCTACCGAGACATCCCCACAGCGCAGGAGGCCACAGCAGCCTAAAACCACCAGAACCGCTCCTCAAGCCGATTGAGCAGCAAGCCCAATCGGCTCCTCAACGGGCCCGAAAACAACATCGCCGAAGTGAAGCAGAAGCCCTCCACACCCCCAACAACCTCACCCATGAAGTTGACAACCTATATAGGAACACCCCCCTGCAAGGCTGCGCCAATCCTATTAAGCTGGCAGGCGTTTCGTGACTTCCCACTACCTTAAGGTTTCACATGAGCCAGCCACGGCACTCTGTTTTCGAATCCACCGTTCCCTCCCATGTTCGTGCGGCCTCCGGTGTAAGCCCGCACAGCGCTTCCTACCGCAAGTTCTGGTCGGGCCTATCTGGTGCCGTCATGGAGCAGATTGCCGATAATTGGGAGCGCACCCGTTCCGCCTATGCTGCGACCCGCCAGCAGCACTACTTTTCCGCGGAGTTCCTGCAGGGCCGCGCGCTGCTCAATAACCTCACCAACCTGGGCTTGGTTGACGATGCCAAGGCTGCCGCCACCGCCGCCGACCACGAGCTGAGCGATGTTCTCGAAGCCGAGCACGATGCCGCGCTCGGCAACGGTGGCCTCGGCCGCCTCGCCGCCTGCTTCCTCGATTCCGCTGTCACCCAGGACTACCCCGTTACCGGTTATGGCCTGCTCTACCGCTACGGCCTGTTCCGCCAGTCCTTTGAGAATGGCTTCCAGAAGGAACAGCCTGATGCGTGGATGGAAAACGGCTATGACTTCATCATCCGCCGCGCCTCCGAGCAGCGCCGCGTCCACTTTGATGACATGGACGTGCGCGCCATTCCCTATGACATGCCTATCACCGGCTACGGAACCGATAACGTAGGCACGCTACGCCTGTGGAAGTCCGAGCCCATCGCTGAATTCGATTATGATGCCTTCAACTCCCAGCGCTTTACGGAGGCCATTGTCGATCGCGAACGCGTCATGGATATCTGCCGCGTGCTCTACCCCAACGACACCACCTATGAGGGCAAGGTACTGCGCGTTCGCCAACAGTACTTCTTTGTCTCCGCATCCCTGCAGACCATGGTGGATAACTACATTGCCCAGCACGGCGAGGACCTCACCGGTTTTGCGCAGTACAACTCCATCCAGCTCAATGACACCCACCCAGTGCTCGCCATCCCAGAGCTCCTGCGCATTTTGCTCGATGACCATGGTCTGAGCTGGGATGCGGCGTGGAAGATCGTCACCGAGACCTTTGCCTACACCAACCACACCGTGCTCGCAGAGGCCCTGGAGAGCTGGGAAGTGTCCATCTTCCAAAAGCTGTTTTGGCGCATCTGGCAGTTGGTGGAGGAAATCGACCGCCGCTTCCGCGAAGATATGGCCCGCCGCGGCCTAGATCAGGGCCGCATTGACTACATGGCGCCGGTATCCAACGGACACGTGCACATGGCCTGGATCGCCTGCTACGCCGCCTACTCCATTAACGGTGTCGCCGCCCTGCATACCGAGATCATCAAGGCCGATACGTTATCCGAATGGCACGATCTCTGGCCAGAAAAATTCAACAATAAGACCAATGGCGTCACCCCGCGCCGCTGGCTAAAGATGTGCAACCCCCGCCTGGCAGAACTGCTCACACAGCAGGCTGGTTCCGATGCGTGGGTTACTGACCTCACCCAGCTGGCCAAACTCGCCGATAAGGCCGACGACGGGGACCTGCTGCACCAGCTCATCGCCATCAAGCAGGCCAATAAGCGCGACTTTGCGCAGTGGGTAAACGACCACCAAGGCGCTGAAATCGACCCCGATTCCATCTTTGACGTGCAGATTAAACGCCTGCACGAGTACAAGCGCCAGCTGATGAACGCCCTCTACGTCCTCGACCTCTACTTCCGCATCAAGGACGAGGGCGAAACCGTGCCGAAGCGCACTTTCATCTTTGGTGCCAAGGCCGCGCCAGGCTACGACCGCGCCAAGGCGATTATTAAGCTCATCAACACCATCGCGGATCTGGTCAATAACGACCCGGCGACCAAAGACATCATCCGCGTCGTCTTCGTGGAGAACTACAACGTCTCCCCCGCCGAGCACATCATCCCGGCCGCTGATATCTCCGAGCAGATTTCCGTGGCTGGCAAGGAAGCCTCCGGCACGTCCAATATGAAGTTCATGATGAATGGCGCACTGACCTTGGGCACCATGGATGGAGCAAACGTAGAAATCGTCGAGGCGGTTGGCGAGGACAACGCTTATATCTTCGGCGCCCGCAATGAGGAGTTGCCGCAGCTGCGCGCCGAGTACAACCCGGGCGAGCTTTACCAGAGCGTGCCAGGCTTGGCCCGCGCGCTGGATGCGCTAGTCGACGGCACCCTGGGCGCCGACAATGCCGGCATCTTCGGCGATTTGCGTTCCTCGCTTCTCGACGGCTTCGGGGAGCACGCCCAAGACCAGTACTACGTCCTCGGTGACTTCGCCGACTACCGCGAGACCCGCGACCGCATGGCCGCGGAGTATCAAGAGGACGATCTTGCATGGGCCAAGAAGGCCTGGCTGAATATCTGCTATTCGGGTCGCTTCTCCTCGGACCGAACCATCGCGGACTACGCGAACGAGGTGTGGAAGATCCAGCCGACCCCGATTTCCCAGCGCTAAGAAAAGGTCCTGTCCTTCGCTTCCACGGCAAAGGGCAGGACCTTTATGTAGGCGGTGTGCCTGATGCTGTTTAGCGCAGGCCCACGCGCTTGAGCTGCTCATAGATGGGCTTCAAGTCAATGTTAAGCACGCCCATCTGCGTAGCTAGGAAGCCGAGGCGCCGACAACTGCGCCCAGAATCCCCAGACCCGTAGCTAGACCAGCAGCAAAGCCCTTGCTGCTGCCTTCCTTGCCGGCATCAGCGTCATCGGACGGGTTGGCAGCGTCTTCTGGCTGCTCTGGCTCTTCTGCTTGGCCGGTGCCATCGTTCCACCACTCATCAAAGGTCAAGTTGGCTACCAGGGTGTTATCGATGTAGTCACCGCGGACCGAATCGGTTCCAGAGGTACGGGCCATGATGTCCTCGGAGCCGGCGCCCTTGAAGAAGAACGGCACCAACTGGTTGGTGTGCTGACCGGAGTACCAACCGTGGCGAGCAACCTTGCCCTTCTCACCTTCCATAGCGTTGAAGCGGTTATCCGCCTCAGGGTTATCCTCAGTCGGAGCCTCGTTCGCACCGGAGAGATAGCCGGTTTCGTGGTCTGCGGTAACAACCAGCAGGGTCTCCTCCCACGAAGAGTTCTCCTCTACCCACTTGATGGCGGCATCGACCGATTTGTTGAAGTCCTGGGTCTCTTCGATGTCGCGCACCGGGTTATTGCCGTGTCCAGCCCAGTCGATGGCACCGCCCTCGATCATGACGGAGAATCCATCCTCATCCTGCCCCAGTGCGTTGAGTGCGCCGGTGGTCATGGTGGGGAGATCGACGACGTCGTTAAGCGGGTCAGAGTACGGCTCCTTCGCCTCACCAGAGCGAGAGTTCTGCAAGGTGGATCCTACCTGTGCGATACCCCAGTACTTCTGGTCCGGCTTGACGTCGCCTTCCGCCATCTTCTTGAAGTCATCGTTGGACTCAAAGTAGTTCCAGTCGGTCTCGCCAGCGGAAAGCTTGGCGTAGTCCTCCTCGTACATGAAGCTGTAATCCGGAGTTTCGATCTTTTGGTGGTCATTGTCGTAGAACGGGTGGCCAGCGGCCATGACCAAGTCGAGGGCGCTGCCGAGCATCTCACGGCTAATGTCCTGCAGCTTATCGCGGTCCTTGTTGTGCGCGGCCCACGCCGCCGGAGTGGCTTCGGAATAGAGAGTGTCTGATGGTTTGTGTGTGGGTACCTAACCCGCATAAGGAGATGGACCAGAATGACTACTGTGGCGAGACGAGATCCGGCTGATAAGGCCAAGATTGATGCGATTGAAAAGAAGCTGCTTGCTAACCCTGACATCGCGAAGCTGATTGATGACCTAGGCACGTCTACAACGGATGCCAACGACCTGGTTCGCGGCATGTTACAAGCCTCGATTACCAGAGGCCTCAACGCTGAAATGGATGCCCACCTAGGCTACGAGTCTGGCGACAGGAGCGCTAAAGCTGCAGCTAGAACAGACAATCACCGCAACGGGTCGTATCCAAAGACCGTGGATTCTAACTACGGGCCAGTCACCGTTGATGTGCCAAGAGATCGGGCTGGAACATTCTTTCCGACTATGGTCCCTAAAGGCTCGAGGAGATTGACTGATGTCGATGACATGATCGTTAGCTTGTACGCCGGTGGGATGACAATTGGGGATATCCAGCATCATATGGCAATGGCGATGCGTGTTGATATTTCCCATGAGACGATTTCAGCGGTTACTGACGCCGTCCTCGATGAGGTCATGATCTGGCAAAACCGCCAGCTAGACGAGTTCTACCCGGTCATTTTCCTGGATGCGCTGCGCATTAAAGTCCGCGATGGCGGCCGAGTGGTCAATAAGTCCGCGTACATGGCTATCGGCGTGGATCTCGACGGTATCAAGCACATTTTGGGATTGTGGATTGCCAAAGAAGAAGGCGCTTCATTTTGGGCGCAGGTATGTGCCAATCTTTCCAATCGTGGGGTCAAGGACGTCTTTATCGTCTGCTGTGACGGGCTTAAAGGTCTGCCTGAAGCAGTTGAGGCAACGTGGCCGAACTCTATGGTGCAAACCTGTATCGTGCACCTGATTCGTGCCGCTAACCGGTGGGTAGCCTACGGGGATCGCCGGGGCGTATCGGCCGCGTTGAAAAAGATTTACACCGCCACGGACGAGTCCACAGCTAAGGCTGCCTTAGACGAATTTGAAGCCTCTGAATTGGCAGAAAAGTATCCACGCTCAGTCAAAGTCTGGCGAGATGCATGGGCGCGTTTCGTACCGTTTCTCCAGTTCCCACCAGCAGCCAGCAAGGTCATTTACACGAAGAATTCGATTGAATCATTCAACAATGAACTGCGGAAAGCTACCCACAACAGGGTGCAGTTCACTAACAATGAATCAGCGCTCAAGACGCTATGGTTGATGATCTGCAACATCGAAGACAAACGAGCCGCAAAGAGGGCAAAGCAAGGCAAACGAGTCTCAGCAACAGCCGGCAGACTCATGGAAGGAGCCCGAGTTTCCGGCTGGAAACAAGCCATTAACCAAATGGCCGTGGCCTACCCCGACAGCTTCGACAAATACCTATAAACCTAGCCCCACACACAAACAACTTGATACCCTCCGAACAAGCAAGCATTGATAGATGCAGGTCTGCACTACATTTTGTCGGTGAAACCCCACCGTGCCTGAGGTGAGTGAAACCTGGCGGCGGGAAATCCCTGGTGAAGCCTACGCCCACGGCCAGATCTGGACACAAGCCTCGGCAAGCGATGCGCGCAAACACACAACCCCGAATACGGTGACCCACTTCCAGTACTCCTATGATCGGGCCAGACGCGGCCTGCGCGGAATCAAAGAGCAAGTCGCAAAAGCCAAACGCGCTGTTGACGGCGAAATCGCCATTAAGCGCAACCGCTATTTCGATCTTTCCATCCCGAACAAGAAGGTCAACTACGCTCTTGCTGCCAAACACCGAGCCCTAGCCGGAATTAAAGGCTATGAAACCGACCTGACCGCTCTTCCCGCCCAGGAGGTTATCGGGCATTACCGCAGGCTATTCCACATTGAAAATGTCGTATCGGATGTCGAAATCAGACCTGAAAGCACGCCCAATCTATGCGAGGAAACAAAACTCGATCACAGCACATCTCAATATTGTGATGGCAGCACTAGCCGTGACCCACCTGATGGAGACCCGCAGTGGTCACTTCATCAAACGCCTCGTGAGAACACTCAAGAAATACCGCAGCTTTCAACTCGTCGTTGGCGGCGAAACCATTCACGCCGCCGTACCATTCCCGCCCGACCTCACTGCCACCATCCAAGTAATCACCGGCCGCGAACTTCCGCACAAAATTGGCCTAAGTCAGGTTAGAAGGGAATCAGCACACCGTCTCGTGGGATTCGTGCTCTGGGTGCTCAATCTGGATGGTGGAGTGCTCGATACCGTGTTCGCGCAGGGCCTGCTGGGCGGCATCCAACAGCGGGCCGGTGCCGACGGTGCCGTCGCGCACGATATGCACGGTCGTGAGCACGTTCACGCCGTCCAGGCTCCACAGGTGCAGGTCGTGGATGTCAGCAACGCCCTCGACCTGCCGCAGCGCGGGCTCGATCGCACTGGCGTCGAAGTCCGCCGGGACTTGCTCGAGCAGCACGCTCGCCGAAAGCCGCATGAGCTGCCAAGCGCGCGGCAGCACCATCGCCGCGATCGCTAGGGAGGCGATCACGTCCGCCGCCACAAACCCCGTGGTCAGTACCACGATGCCGGCCACGATTACTGCGATCGAGCCGAGCATATCCACTAACACGTGCAAGAACGCGCCCTCCACGTTGATCGAGGATTTGCGGTGCCGGTGCAGAACCCACGCCGATAGCGCATTCGCCACCAGGCCGATCACCGCGATGATCAGCATCGTTTTTCCCTGCACTTCGGCCGGGCTCTGCAGGCGGCGCACCGCCTCGACGACAATCCACACCGAGATCGCCAGCACCATCACTGCGTTCGCCAGTGCAGCAAGCACCTCCACTCGTCGGTAGCCGTACGTGGCCTGAGCCGATGCTTGTCGGCGCCCAACCAACACCGCTAACACCGCGATGATCAACCCCGCAGCGTCGGAAAGCATGTGCATCGCATCCGCCATCAGCGCCATCGAACCCGCCAACCAGCCGCCGATCAGCTCCGCGAAGAAGACGGTGCCGGTAATGCCCAGCGCAATCAAGAGTGCGCGCAGCGGCGTGCTGGAGTGATCGTGGTCGTGGTGCTCGTGTGCCATGCACTCAGCCTATCCCCGTCGACGCTTATTGACAATTAAATGAAAATGGATGGGGGTAAGCGCAGCCACTGAGGCCAAGTCGGCCTGATTTAGGTCATTGTGCAGTTGTCCTTTGAATGTGTAGAGAAGCTGAAACATGAACAACCAAAAAGTACTGCAGCCGCATGTCAGGAAGGCAACCGCTGAGTGTACTCGAGGTAAATATAAATCTACATTTGTATAAATGTATATAGAAAAGCGCCGCGAGCCGTGGAACGTGTTAAAGGGTGGGTCGCGGCGCTCGTGCCAAAAATCTACTTCTTGGTTTCACCCAACAAGTGACACTGAATCATGTTGGTGTTGCCAGCAATTCCTGGAGGAGTACCAGCAATGACGACAATCATGTCGCCTTCCTCGTACCTGTCCATCTCCAGCAATGCATCATCGATAGCTTCCATCATGTCATCGGTGGACTTAACGTGCGGGCTCAAGAAGGTCTCAGCACCCCACGTCAAAGCCAGCTGGGAACGAACCGCTGGGTCCGGCGTAAACGCCAGCAGCGGAAGCTGGGAGTGCAGGCGAGCCACGCGCTTAGCGGTATCGCCGGAGGTAGTAAAGGCTACGATGGCCTTTGCATTGAGGCGCTCGGCAATATCGCGGGCGGAATAGGACACCACACCACGCTTGGTGCGCGGAACGTGGGACAGCGGTGGAACCTTGCCGCCATCTTCAGCATTAGCCACGATCTTGGACATGGTGCGCACGACGTTCTGCGGGTCAATACCCACGGAAGTCTCACCAGAGAGCATAACGGCGTCAGCGCCATCGAGAACGGCGTTAGCCACGTCGGAAGCCTCTGCACGGGTCGGGCGCAGGTTAGAAATCATGGAATCCAGCATCTGGGTAGCCACGATGACCGGCTTAGCGTTCTCGCGAGCAATCTGGATAGCGCGCTTCTGGAACAGCGGCACGCGCTCCAGCGGCACCTCAACACCGAGGTCGCCACGGGCAATCATGATGGCATCGAATGCCAGCACGATAGACTCGAGCGCGTCTACTGCCTCAGGCTTTTCCAGCTTGGCAATGACTGGAACGCGGCGACCCTCTTCGTCCATAATCTCATGGACCTTATCCACATCTGCTGGGGAGCGGACGAAGGACAGTGCCACGAGGTCAACGCCGAGATTCAAAGCGAAGCGCAGGTCAGCGATATCCTTTTCCGACAAAGCCGGCACGGAGATATCCATACCAGGGAGGGAAACGCCCTTGTTATTGGAAACCGGGCCACCTTCGGTGACCTCACAGACGACGTCGTTGCCGTCGACTTCCTTACAAACAACGGCAACCTTGCCGTCGTCGATCAGCAGGCGGTCACCTGGCTTGGCGTCCTTCGCCAGGCCCTTGTAAGTGGTGGAGACGCGGTCATGGGTGCCTTCGATATCGTCCACGGTAATGCGGACGATCTGGCCGTTATCCCACTGCTCCTCGCCGTTGATAAAGCGGCCAAGGCGAATCTTAGGGCCCTGGAGGTCCGCCAAGATACCGACGGCGCGGCCGGTTTTATCGGTGGCCTGGCGCACCCAGTTGTAATTCGCCTCGTGGTCTGCATGCTCGCCGTGAGACATATTCAGGCGGGCAACGTCCATGCCGTCCTGTACGAGGCGCAAGATGCCATCCTCGCTAGCAACGGCAGGGCCGAGAGTACAAACAATCTTCGTTCTTCTATCCAGCATTATTGGCCTATTCCGTCGGGGAAACTGAACACTCCCCAACCTACTACTTCGAAAGGATTGGGGCCACAATTTCTCGGGTTCATTTTCTGAACGGGCACCCCAAAATGCCCTATTTCCCACAAACCCAAAACCAACCGGACACACTTGGGCAATGTTTACGTCGATGAAGAACCCGGTTGCTGCCCGTCAGATACCGCGTGCTCATGGCTGTGCCCATCAGTATTCCGGCGCTCCGCCCAATACTTAGGATCTACCTCTTCGGGGGACTCTGGGCCCTGGCGGTGCCTATCAAGCACGAAGAAGACAATCGCGGCGATGATAAAAATCACAAGCGACACGATGAGATTCACGCGGACCCCAAAGATATGGGTCGCCTCATCGGAACGCATCCCTTCAATAAAGAAGCGGCCCAATGTATAGCCCATGACATAAAGGGCAAAGACGCGCCCGTGCCCCAACTTCCAGGCCTTGTGAGCCCACAAGAGGAAAAGGCAGACCAGGACATTCCACACGAGCTCGTACAGGAAGGTCGGGTGCACCGAGGTCATGATCTCCCCCGTGGAGTGTCCGGAAACGGGAGCATAGCCGCCATTTTCATTGACGCGGTAATAGATGTCTAAAGCCCACGGAACGTCGGTCGGGCGCCCATAGAGCTCTTGGTTAAACCAGTTGCCTAGGCGTCCAATCGCCTGCGCGAGGACGAGGCCTGGCGCCACCGCGTCAGCAAAGGGGCCGAGCGGTACTTTTTTCACTTTGAAAAGCACCCACAAAGCTAGTGCGCCCAAGGCTACGGCGCCCCAAATGCCCAGTCCGCCATTGGTAATCTTCAGCGCGTCCGCGGGATTGCAGCTATCGCAGAAGTACTTCTGGTTATCGGTAATGACGTGGTAGAGCCGCCCGCCAATGATGCCGGCTGGGATGACCACGATGGCGGCATCCCATACTGTGTCTGGGTTACCGCCGCGTGCGGTGTAGCGGCGTAAGGTCATTCGCAAGGCGACGATAATACCCACGATGATGCACAGCGCATAGGCACGAATGGGAATGGGCCCCAACTGCCACACGCCCTGCGGCGGAGACGGAATATTTGCAAGAATTTCTGTGTGCACGTAGCCAGTGTGCCTTATCCCCCACCCCACCAGCTAGTTGGGGTCTTATTCTATCTTGCGCGCGGGACACGCTGGATGCTGCCCGGCAGCCACCAAAGAGCGCGCCAGCGCCGTAGGATCCTGGGCAGCCATGACTGATTCTCCCACCAAAACTGCATCAGCGCCGCGGGAAGCATAGTGAAACAGGTTGCGCGCGTTGTTTACCCCGCCTACTGCGATGCGCAGGATGGATTCGGGTAAGCCCGGGGCGATATCGTTAAACGCCTCGCGGTTAATGGCATCCGAAGCCAACGACCACGCATTGATGGCAATGACGCTACTTCCTGCCTTGATTGCGCGGTCAACCTCGGCGCAGTTGCGTACCTCTACGATCGCGGTCATACCGAGCGATTCCACCCGGTCCAAAAGTGCCTCCAGGCGAGCTTGCTCTAAGAGTTCAACCTGCAATGGAATAGCATCGGCCCCAAAGCACCGGGCTTCATGAATTTGGTAAGGGTCCACGATGAGATCGCGCGACATCATGGGAATATCAATCGCAGCACGCGCAGCTGCCATGTCTTCTAAAGAACCGTGAAAGCGGCGGAAATCGGTCTGGCATGCCATGAGATGTACGCCGCAGTGTTCAAAGGTGCGGGCCCATTCCGCCATCTGTTCCGCAGAACCAACATGTGCGATTTCGCCACCGTAGGGTACGGCGCGCTTGAGCTCCGTGATGACCGAGCAGCCAGTGCGCAGCAACGCCGCGCGGGCATCCCGGGGAGGCTCCATGTCACGCGAGCGGGCTTTCACATCTTTGAAAGACACGCGAGCTTCCCGCGCAGCGACGTCCTCCAAGACTCCTGCAACTAGGTGGTCAACGGCAATGGGCGTAGGCATCAGCACCTCCCTCCACGGGCGATTAAAATCACACTTAGGTTAACCCGCTAGCGTGCCGTTCCGGAAATTACACAGGAAACGGGGCTATTTTTTGTCCATATCGGTGGGATCTATATCACTATCAAGGGCGTCCCACATCACGCGGCCAGAGTCGGAGGAGGTTTCCAAATCCTCCTCCAGCTTTGCTTGTCGTGCCGCCGGGGTTTCGTATTTGCTAGACGCCTTCGCCTTATCCACGCCTGGATTGCGCGCAAGCATGACTGCACCGAAGAGGGCCGCTGCCGCACCTATTAGGGCCAGAATTGGGCCCAGGGAATGCACCTCGGTGGAAACGACCGTGGCCCAGTCAGAAATCTGGGCAGAGTCTACGGCGTTTTCATTGGCCGAGGCTCCCTGCAGGATCTTCTGGGCGCGCTCGGCGTCCGCGCCCGCAGTCAACAGGCTCACCGGGGTCCATGCACTAGCCGCGGCCGCAAGAGCGCACACGATGCCCACTACTCGCCTACCTACGCGACGCAGCGCCATCCCTGCGACGGCACCAGCTACCAGAACTAGGGTCAAGGCCATGATTTCCAGCGACCAAGCCGAGCCGATGATGTCATTGGCCGCAGAGCCGGCCTTGTCGTCTTCGCTGGCGGCTACCACCCACGTAGCACGGGAGGACAGCCACACTACGATGGCTCCTACAGCGATAAGTAGTGGTCCAAGGCGTCTAGCCTTCACGGTTGCCCTCCTAGGAGATCGGTGGCGTCAAAGCACGTGCGGTCACCGGTATGGCAGGCGCCGCCGCGCTGCCGCACGGTCAGCAGAATAGTATCTCCATCGCAGTCAAGGCGAACGCCCAGCACCTCTTGGGTATTTCCAGAAGTTTCTCCCTTGACCCAATATTCATTGCGCGAGCGCGAAAAATACGTTGCTTTGCGGGTGGCGAGGGTATGGGCCAAGGCGTGGTCATCCATCCAGGCCATCATCAGCACCTCACCAGACTCAGCTTGGGCAATGGCCGGCACCAAGCCTTGGTCATTGCGCTTGAGCTGCTTGGCGATGTCCCCGTTAAGTTCATAGTTGCCCGGGGTACTCATCGGCGCACCTCGTAGCCCGCAGCGTCCAAGGCGTCTTTCACGTCGCTGATTTCTACCTCACCGAAGTGAAAAATACTTGCTGCCAAGACGGCATCGGCGCCGGCTGCAACGGCTGGTGGGAAATCCGCGGCTTTTCCCGCGCCGCCAGAGGCGATAACGGGAATGATCACCGCTGCGCGCACGGCGCGCAGCAATTCAAGGTCAAATCCTTCCTTTGTGCCATCGCCATCCATTGAGTTGAGGAGGATCTCCCCTACGCCGAGTTCTTCGCCGCGGCGTGCCCATTCGATGGCGTCGATCCCGGCCGATTCCGTACCGCCGTGCGTGGTCACCTCAAAGCCGGATGGCGCATACTCTTCGCGGCACCGGCGAGCATCAACAGACAGCACGATGCATTGGGCCCCGAAAATCTCAGCCATTTCGCGCAGCAGTTCCGGATTCTTAATGGCCGCGGTGTTCACGGAGACCTTATCTGCCCCGGCGCGCAATAGTTCTCGGACGTCATCAACGCTGCGAACTCCGCCACCCACCGTCAAGGGGATAAATACCTGGTCTGCGGTGTGGCGCACGACCTCGAGCATGGTGGAGCGGCCTTGTTTAGAAGCAGAGACGTCCAAGAAGGTAAGTTCATCGGCTCCTAGGGCGTCATAACGCGCGGCCAGCTCTACTGGGTCACCGGCATCGCGCAGGTTGTCAAAGTTGATGCCCTTGACCACGCGGCCTTGGTCCACGTCTAGGCAGGGGATCACGCGTACGGCTACAGCCATGGCGGCCGCCTCCTTTGAAGGTTTAAATTTTAGCGGTGAAAAGTACCGGTATGACGAGACAGGATATCCACGATGGTGGCATGGACCTGCGGGGTACCTGCCACCATGCCGCGTGACTGCGCAGTCCACGGGTTTCCGTCCGGATCGGTAACAACTCCACCGGCTGCCTGGATCTGCAGTGCACCCGCGGCGTTATCCCAGGGGTGCGGAGAGAAGTTAATCGCACCATCGAACACACCCTGCGCGACGAAGGCATTATCAAGCCCCACAGAACCGGTCATTCGCGGTCGCAGTCCGGTCTCGCGCAGCTCATGGAAGATTTCGGTAGGCAGGTGGGAAGAGCAGCCCACGTGGCCGCGTGCTTCATCAAATCCCATTGCTTCGTCCCCTCCTCCGAAGCCAGTGGCAGGCCCACCTACTGAGCGCAGTGGGGAGCCATCGCAGGTGACCAGACGGCGCCCCAGGAGCGGGAAGTCAGATACCGCGGCGACGGGCGCACCCTCATGAATGAGCGCCACCAGGATGCCGGCCATGGGGTTTCCGGCAGAGTAGTTCGCGGTACCATCGATCGGATCTACCACCCACACGGTATCGAGCACGCTGCCGCCCGATTCTTCTCCATAGACCGGGATACCGGTCATCTGGGTCAAGATATCGCGCAGCTGTTGCTCGATGACGAGATCTACCTCGGTGGCAAAATCTCCTTGCCCCTTAAAACGGGCGGGCGCAGCTCCGAGGCCGGAGCGAAAAATGGGTTCTACTTGGTCTACGGCCGCCTCCGCGAAGGCCACCAACTCGCGGGGTTCCATCATGGCTTAGTTGTCCTCAGGATCGAAAGGGTCAATGGTTTCTTCCGCCGGCAGCGGCTCTACCTCGGCCACCGCAGCGAGTGCTTCGTCGAGGGTGAAATTCCCTTCGTACAGGGCCTTGCCAATAATGGCGGAATCGATGCCCTCATTTACATAAAGCGCGAGCTCTCGCAGGTCTTCCACGCTAGAAATGCCACCGGAGGCGGTGATCTTTGCCTCCGTCGCCATCGCTACCTCGCGCAGGAGCTCAGTATTGGGTCCGGTGAGCGTGCCGTCTTTAGACACGTCGGTCACCACAAAGCGCTGGCATCCGGCAGCGTCCAAGCGCTCGAGTACTTCCCACAGGTCGCCGCCATCAGAGACCCAGCCATTGCCGGCAGTACGCCATTCGCCGCCTTCCTCGCGCACGGCGAGATCCACGGCGACCTTATCGCCAAAGCGCGCGAGGATGTCCTCGATCCATTCCGGCTGCTCTAGAGCAGCCGTGCCGATACTAATGCGCTGCGCGCCGGTAGCCAGCGCGCGCTCCACCGCGGCATCATCCCCTATGCCGCCACTAAGCTCCACATTTACGCCCAGCTCACGAGTAATCGTCGCCATTTCTTCGTGGTTGGAGCCTCGACCAAAGGCCGCATCCAAATCCACAAAGTGCAGCCAGTGCGCGCCTTGGGACTGCCACTTTTGCGCGGCATCGCGCGGGGAGCCGTACGAGGTTTCGGTGCCTGCTTCGCCTTTATCTAGGCGCACGGCTTGGCCTTGAGATACATCGACTGCTGGCAAGAGCGTAAAAGTCATATTCTTCATCCTACCTAGAGCGTGCGCATCCAGTTTTCCAAAAGCTGTGCACCGGCGTCCCCGGATTTTTCAGGGTGGAATTGGGTCGCCCACAGGGCGCCGTTTTCTACGGCCGCGACGAACCTATCGCCCGCGTGCTCGGCCCAGCTCACCTGCGGCGGACGGGTAATTTCTGTTTCCAATTCCCACCGGCGAACGCCATAGGAATGCACGAAATAAAACCGCTCGTCTTCGGCCAGTCCGGCAAACATATCGCTGCCGACGGGTACCTCAACGGTATTCCACCCCATATGCGGCAGCACCGCAGACTGCAGCTTTTCCACGGTGCCGGGCCACTCGCCGCAGCCGGTGGAGTTGATGTTGTGTTCCACTCCGGCGTCGAAAAGCACCTGCATGCCTACGCAAATGCCCAACACCGGCCGCTCTCCTGCCAAGCGCTGGCCGATGACTCGAGGGCCCTGCACCGCCCGTAGCCCGCGCAGGCAGGCAGCAAAGGCACCCACGCCGGGAACAAGCAGACCGTCCGCTTCCACCGCTTCCTTGGGGTCTGCGGTGACGGTAACGTCCGCGCCTACCCGCTCCAGCGCGCGCTGGGCCGAGCGCACATTGCCCGCGCCATAATCCAATAATGCGACCGTCTTTGCCATGGGCTATACCTTACGCATGCGACGCAGGCGCGTCCGGATATCGTTGGTTTCGCTCACACGGGTGCGCCCAAGGATAAAATCTGCCAACGTCATCACAACGCCGGCGACGAGGATGACCACGCCGGCCCCAAAAGCCCCTGCGTAGCCGTAGCCGGCAACCAAGGCGCCCAAGAGGGTCGAGCCCAAGCCAGTGCCGCCGTCATAGAAGATATTCCAGATGGCCGAAGCCTCCGAGACGCGCTCGCGCGGCAGGCGGTCAAACATCGACAGCAGGGCCTCATTTTGCGCAATACCGAAGGCACCACCGAAGAGGAAGGCACCCAGCACGAGCCACCACACGGAACCGTCGAGGTACAGCGGGACGGCGATGGCGAGCACGCCCACGATGGCCATGATCTGACTGGGGATATACAGACGGCCTGGGGTGCCTACGCGGTCTGCCACCATGCCGGCAAAGTAGCGGAAAATCATGGCGGCGCCGCCCACGATGGACAGCATGAAGCCGGCCAAGCTAGCGCCGCGCTCGGCATCAAGTTCTTGCACCGCCGGCGGCAGGAAGGATGACACGGCGCCATAGCTCATTGAAAATGTCGTTAGCGCCAGCGCAGGAACGAGCACCAGCTTCCACGTAGGAACGCGGATCAGGTTCGGCTCCTCTTCAGTATCGGAGGCGAGGGTGACCTTAATCTTGGGAATGCGCAGGCACAGACCAAAGCCCACAAAGCCAATGATGCCGGCGGTGATATACGTCGAGGCATAACCCAGCTTTTCCGCCATGATCAATCCCAGTGGCAAAAAGACCATCTGGCCCAGGCCGGTAAAGACACCAATCATGCCAGTAGCCTTGCCCAGCAAGCGTACGGGCGCCAGTTCCGCAATAAGCGCGGACTCAGAAACGGTCAGCGCGCCAAAGCCGACGCCGCGCATGGCAGAAAAGAGCAGGACTACCCAGGCATCAGTTCCCAGTAGGTGGCCAAAGGCAGGTACACCCAGGGTGAAAGCGGACAGCGCCATCACACGGCGGTAGCCCCACCGGCGCAGGAGCCATGGGGAAATGATCTGGGTCAGCACGGTAAAGGCCATGAAGATGCCTGTGGATGAGCCCGCCAAGGTCGCTGAGCCACCAGAGTCAATGACCGCTAGCGGCACCACTGGAAGGAGGATGGACCACGCACCGAAGGCCGCGGCGATAGCCAACATGGTCGCGGTATAGCCCGGAACCTTCCAGATATTAGTTTCTTGGGTTGTGCTCATTTACCAAACGCTCCTACCATCCACGAGATTGCTGCTACCACGGTGATTGCGGCCAAAAGAGAGGCTACTACTGTCATTGCCTTCGACCCCTGTTGGTAGGCAGACCATGCGCCTCCCACCAGCATGCCAGCTACGAGGAAGAGGACCAAGATCATAAAGTGCATGCGTTCTAGAGTGCTCCCTTCGTCGATGGAATTCCAGTCTGGCGGGGGTCGAATTCCACCGCACCGCGCAGCGCACGCGCGACGGCCTTAAACTCCGCCTCCGTAATGTGGTGCGGATCCCGGCCATAACGCACGTTGAGGTGGAGCGTAACCCCAGCGTGGGTGGCGAGCGTTTCAAAGAAGTGGCGGTTTATCACGGTGGCGTAATGCCCACCGATGGTCTGCCACTGCAGGTGCTCTGGTTCGCCGTTCATGACGAAATAGGCGCGACCAGAAAAATCCGCAACTGCTTCCACCAAGGCCTCATCCATGGGCAAAAGCTGGGAGCCAAAACGGCGGATGCCGGCCTTATCCCCCACCGCCTTACGCAGCGCGGTGCCGAGCACGATGGCGGTATCTTCCACAGTGTGGTGGGCATCCACCTCCACATCGCCCTCCGCCTGCACGGTGAGATCGAAGCTGCCATGAGTGGCAAAGGCCGTGAGCATGTGGTCAAAGAAAGGCAGTCCGGTGGAAATATCGCTGTGCCCCGTGCCATCGAGGTCAATGACCACAGAAATCTGCGATTCCGACGTCGCCCGCTGGGCGCGCCCTACGCGGTTGCTCATGCTTCGCTCCTTCCATCTGCGACCTGGGAATCAGCCACTACTGTATCCGCAAGGTCCTCGGCTACGGCCAAAAAGGCTGAATTTTCTTCTGGCAGCCCCACGGTCATGCGCAGGTGGCCCGCGATGCCGACATCGCGGATGAGCACTTCTTTTTCTAAGAACTGCTGCCACACGCGGTGTTGGTCAGCAAAGCGCCCGAAGAAAAGGAAGTTGGATTCGCTCGGCAGGACGATATAGCCCAGTTCGCGCAAGCGAGCGGCCACCCGCTCGCGTTCGGCGGCGATCTTTTCCACGGTGGCGAGCGTATCCGCGCTATGGCGCAGCGCCACCGTCGCCGCAGCTTGGGAAAGCACGGACAGGTGATACGGCAAGCGCACCAGCATTACGGCCTCCACAAAGGCCGGGTCCGCTACGAAATAACCGAGGCGGCCGCCGGCAAAATCGAAGGCCTTAGACATGGTGCGCGAGACCACCAGCTTCGTGGGGTATTTATCCAGCAGCGTCACAGCAGATGGCGAGGAAGAAAATTCGCCATAAGCTTCATCGACGATGAGGATGCCCGGGGCGGCGTCGGCAAGCGCGGCAATATCGTCCACGCTGGTCACCCCACCGGTGGGGTTATTCGGCGTAGTCACAAAGATGATATCCGGCTGGTGCTGCGCCACAGCTGCGAGCGCCCGATCCATATCAATGCGGAAATTCTCATCGCGCGGGCACTCCACAAACTGCGTATGAGTCCCATCCGCGAGGATAGGGTGCATGGAATAAGACGGGGTGAAACCGAGCACGCTGCAGCCCGGACCGCCGAATGCCTGCAACAGCTGCTGCAGAATCTCATTCGAGCCATTGGCCGCCCATACCTGTTCAGAGCCCACGCGCACCCCGGTTTGTCCAGAAACGTAGTCCGCCAGGGCCTGGCGCAGCTCCACCGCATCGCGCTCCGGATAGCGATTGAGCGTGGTGGCAAGGCGCCGAGTCTCCGCCACCAAGTCATCCACTAGCGCCTGCGAGGGAGGATAAGGATTTTCGTTGGTATTGAGCTGGTAGGCCACGTGGAGCTGCGGCGCCCCATAGGCAGACTTGCCGCGCAGCTCCTCGCGCAGGGGAAGATCATTCAAGTGCGTCATTTACTTCTCCTCGAATCGGGCGCGGATAGCCTCACCGTGGGCGGGCAGCCCCTCGGCCTCCGCAAAAGCGATAACGTGCGGGGCAATCTCTTCCAACGCAGCTCGGTCATACTCAATAAGGTTGACCGGCCGCATAAAGGTATGAGTAGACAGGCCGGCAGAAAAGCGCGCCGTACCGCAGGTGGGCAATACGTGATTGGAGCCGGCCGCGTAATCTCCAAGCGGCACTGGAGCAAAGTCCCCTACAAAGATGGCACCGGCGTGCTTAATCCGCTCGGCCACCGCGCCGGGCTCTGCGGTGTGGATTTCCAGGTGCTCAGCGGCATAGGCATTGGCCACCGCCACCGCTGCGTCCAGGGAGTCGACCAACACAATTCCGGATTGCTCGCCGCCTAGAGCTTCGGCCGCCCGCTGCGCATTAGCGGTGGAGCCGTAGCGCGCTTCTACCTCCTCCTTCACACGCTGAGCCAGGCTTGGAGATGCCGTAATGAGCACACTCGCGGCCATCGGATCATGCTCGGCCTGGGAGATGAGGTCATAGGCCACATACACCGGATTCGCGGTCTCATCAGCGATAATGGCAATTTCGGTCGGCCCGGCCTCGGCATCGGTGCCCACCACGCCGCGCACCAACCGCTTGGCCGCGGTGACGAAGATATTTCCAGGGCCGGTAATCATGTCCACCGGGGCTAATTCGGCGTCATCATCGCCGTAGGCCATCAGCGCGATGGCTTGGCCGCCTCCTACCGCCCAGACCTCCTCCACGCCCAGCATCTGGCACACGGCTAGGACCGTGGGGTGCGGCAGACCGCCGAATTCCTTTTGTGGCGGCGAGGCTACCACTAAGCTTTCCGCGCCGGCCGCCTGTGCTGGCACGGCGTTCATAATCACTGAGGACGGATAGACCGCCTTGCCTCCCGGCACGTATAGCCCAACGCGCTCGATGGGGCGAAAGACCTCGGTCACCGTGGCACCTGGTGCCAGCTCGGTGGTGTGCGCGGCCGGCTTTTGCTCGGCGTGAACCTTGCGAACCCTCTCGATGGAGGCCTCAATCGCTTGGCGCACCTGCGGGTCTAGGCCGGAAGCGGCCTTCTCCAACTCCGCTTGGGGCACCTGCAGATGGGCTGGGCGCACGCCATCGAATTGCTCGCCAAAATCCAAGGCGGCCGCAGCGCCTTCGTGGCGTACTCGATGAACCAGCGGCGCCACCTTGTCCACCACGGCGGCGACGTCGGTGCCACCGCGCGGCAAAACTCGCCGCAGCTGGGCGGGGCGTAGCTCGTGGCCACGCAAATCGATGGTGCGAAGCATTCCCGTATCCTCTTCTGCCTATCGGATTTCTGTTATTAAACCAATATCCTAATGGTCAAACGCCAGCGAGGGGGCCGGTTTGGGCTATAGACTCGGTGTCAACACAGCTTTAAGGTGGTGGCAGCGATGAGCGAGATTGAACCCTCTCTTCTGCTCGCGCATGCCTGCACCATCGCCCGCGATAATGACGTGTCCTGCTGGGCGCTGCCTACTGGCGAGCTTCTCGTTCCGCATGCGGCCGGTGGCTCCACTTTCATTTTTGTAGACCAGCTGGAAGAACCGGTGCTCCACCTGCACACCAGCCCCCGCGGCGGCGTCGATCTCAGCGAGATCTCCGAGCTCGCGCACTTAGCCAACGAGTGGAACCACGATTGCCTCTCCCCGGCCGTCGTGGTTGATTATGACCAGCCCGACTGCGTGAGCGTGTCCGGCCATAGTTATCTGCCAGCCGATACCTCCCCCAGCCGCGAACAGCTCGCAGCATTCCTCCTACCGGCGCTGCGCAACGCGGAGGTCCTCATGGATCTGCTCGCTCAGTCGCACCCCGGCCTCGTGCGCGAAGCCTCACCGGAGCTTGCCCCGCTTGCCGACGCCCCCTTAGAACCCTTCACCCTCGATAGCGTGGCCGAGATCCTGCCGCTTATCGGCATCCAACGCTTCCAAAGCGACGGCGCCACCGCCATCTACGCCTGGGTCAATGACGTCCTTTTCGCCTTCGCACTGGACAACGGGCCCAGCCTCATTATCAAAGGGCATTGGGACCCCAGCCTGGACGAGGCGGAATTTACCCGGCTATTCCTCATTTGCAATGACTGGAATCGCGCCCACCACGGCACCGTGGCATTTTGCCACCACACCTCCGAGGGCCTGCAGGTGCGAATGGATGCCGCCACCATTACCGCCGCGGGACTTACCCGGCCGCAACTTTTTAGCGCCATCGGCCGCGGGCTCAAGCACATCCTGCACGGCATCGATGACATCGCGCACGAGGTAACCGGCGCCTCCCCCGTCGAATGGCCTTAGCCGCGCACATCACCAATCTTCATCGGCACTCACAAAGGCCGTGGACCAATAGGCAAACATCGCCATAAAGGGCGCGACCGCCCACGAGATGGCCGGGGAGAAGTTTGGGGCGAACTCAACGACTTCCCCTGGGTTTTCGGGCGGATGCGTGGCGGTGACCCCGCCAAAGACATAAAACGACGCCGCCCCGGCAAGGGCACATACGCCGACCCACAGGAGCATCGACAAGCCCCGCCCCTGCCGGCGCAGATACGCGCCCAACCCCAAGAACAAACCAAGCAGGCCGGTAATGAGGGCAAAGGTGATAAAGGCGATGAACTGGGCGCTTCCCATTGCATCGATGGCATAACCGCCGTCATCCACCTCATGGCCGGTAAGTGTTGGCCGGAAAAGCCCCCACAGCGCACCGGCCACGCCATAGACTAAGAGCGCACACGCGAGTAACCCCGCACCGAAACCTAGGGTGCGGGGTAACCGATGATTAAACAGAGACAACTTAGTTACAGAAGGTCCAGTTGCCATTCTCGCGGCGGAAGCGGACCGTGGAGGTCTCGGTGCCCTCGGAGTTGGACACGCTCACGGTTGCAGAAGCATCGTCGCCATTGACCACAACGTCGTTGACGGACTGCAGCTTGGTCGACTGCGGGATGGACTCCAGCTGGCCAGCGAACTTCTCTACCTCGGGGTTGCCACCGCCCTGCTGGCGCATGGTGTTGGCGTACTCAGCAAAGGACTGGTTCGGCAGGCTATCGACGTACTGCTGGTACTGGCCGAACTCCTGGGACTGTTCATCGCGGACTGCCTGGCAGGCGTGCTGCGGCATGTAGTTGAAGTATTCCTTCACATTATCGATCTCGTGCTGGCCGCGAACCAGCTGCTCGATGGCCTGCTTATCGCCATCATTAGCGGCCTGGCCGCCTTCGATCGGCTTGATATCCTTCGCGCCAGCGAAAGGATCCTCCCCATTGTTCAGCGGGTTAGCCAGCTGATCGGGCCCCTCGGCAGCGCCGTCCTCGCCTTCTTGGCCTTCTGCACCCGCAGCGGCGTCCTTCTTTTCGCCGTCCTTATTCTGATCCTTTTCTTTGTCCTTGTCCTTGTCCTCGGACTTATCGGCATCTTTGCCCTCGGACTTATCTGCAGACTTATCCTCAGAAGACTTGGATGCCGTGGTGGCGGCCGCCTTCTTGGAGTCGTCATTGTCATCCGAACCACACGCAGCCAACGCCAGCGGGGTGACCAGCGCAACTGCGATGAGGGACTTCTTTGCAGGGGTCAAAAAGGACAAGGGAAAGCTCCTGAATCAATCTTGCGAGTGTGAAGCCGCCCCAAGGGCGGCCTCTTATTTGTCTTCGCAATACTAACAACCCGACGATGGAAATGACATTGAGACTCCGTTAAAAGAACCTGTGAACTACCGTCCCCCGGCCAAGTCCGTACAATTGCCAAGGTGCACATAAACCGCGAGAGTATTATCGACGCCGCTCTTTCCCTGCTTGATGCCTACGGGCTTGGCGACGTCACCATGCGTCGCGTTGCTTCCTCCCTCGGCGTCGCCCCCGGCGCGCTCTACTGGCATATTGCCAATAAACAGGCGCTCATTGCAGCCCTAGCGGAGGACATTATCTCCCCCGTTTCTGGGGAGTCGCTCGAGGCTATCAGCCTCAATCTTCGTGATTTGCTGCTCGCCCGCCGCGACGGCGCCGAGGTAGTCATTGCCGGCCTCTCCCTCCCGCAGGCCCCGGCCTGGGACCGCCTCTTGGCGGCCTTCACCGCTGCAACCGCTCACAGCACGCCCGCCGCCGACAGCGCCCACCGCGCCGCCGCGCTCTCCGCCATTCACCTCGTGCTCGGCGCCACCTTGATGGAACAGTCCCAACGCCAGCTTGCAGAAACCACCGGCGAGACTCCCGCCGCAGATTATCGCGCAGACCTCATTCGCGGCGTACGCATTATTAACGCTGGACTTACGCACGGCGCCGGCGACTAAAAAGTGGTTATGCTCGTGGGCATGAACACTCCCGCCATGGACGCAGTCCCCACGCCCACCGAGAGCTACGGCCGCCAAATCTGGCCCGGCAAACCCACCCCACTGGGATCCACCTTCGATGGATCCGGCACCAACTTTGCCCTGTTTTCCGAGGTAGCAGACAAAGTCGAGCTCTGCCTCATCGACAAGGAAGGCAACGAGGAACGCATCGAAATGTCGGAGGTCACCGCCCATGTGTGGCATATCTACCTCCCCAATGTCACCCCTGGCCAGCGCTACGGCTACCGCGTCTATGGCCCCTATGAACCAGAAAACGGCCTGCGCTGCGATCCTTCCAAGCTCCTAGTGGACCCTTATGCTAGGGCCTTCGACGGCGAATTCGACGGCGATGCCTCCCTCTACTCCTATGACATCCACGCCGAGGAACCTGGCACCGGCCGCAACGAGGAAGACTCGCTGGGCCACACCATGTTGTCGGTGGTGATTAACCCCTTCTTTGACTGGCGCAGCGACCACCGCCCGCATATTCCGGATAACGAAAAGGTCATCTACGAAACCCACGTCAAGGGCATGACCATGACTCATCCGGACGTGCCGGAAGAGCTCCGCGGCACGTATGCCGGCATGGCCCACCCTGCCGTCATTGACTACTTCAAAGAGCTTGGCGTTACCACCGTCGAGCTCATGCCCGTCCACCAATTCCTGCAGGACGATCGCCTGCGCAACCTGGGCCTGCGCAACTACTGGGGCTATAACACCTTCGGTTTTTTCGCCCCACACCATGACTATGCCTTTGCCAAGAAGCCGGGCGAGGTGGTCTCCGAGTTCAAGTCCATGGTTCGCGCCTTCCACGAGGCCGGCATCGAGGTCATCCTCGACGTGGTTTATAACCACACCGCCGAGGGCAATCACATGGGCCCGACCATTGCTTTCCGCGGCATCGACAATGGCGCCTACTATCGCCTCGTCGAGGGCGATGAGGCCCATTACATGGATTACACCGGCACCGGCAATTCCCTCAATGTCCGCCACCCGCACTCGCTGCAGCTGATTATGGATTCGCTGCGCTACTGGGTTACGGAGATGCGCGTCGATGGCTTCCGCTTCGACTTGGCTGCGACCTTGGCGCGGGAGCTTGACGACGTCGATAAGCTCGCTACCTTCTTCGACCTAGTCCAGCAAGACCCCATTGTCAGCCAGGTTAAGCTCATCGCCGAGCCGTGGGACATTGGCCACGATGGCTACCAGGTGGGCAACTTCCCGCCGATTTGGAGCGAATGGAACGGCAAGTACCGCGATACCGTGCGCGATTTCTGGCGCGGCGAGCCCGCTACCCTAGGTGAATTCGCCTCCCGCCTGACCGGCTCTTCGGACCTCTATGCCGATAATGACCGCCGCCCCACCGCCTCCATCAACTTCATCACCGCTCACGATGGGTTTACCTTGCGCGATCTTGTGTCCTATAACGACAAGCACAACGAGGCCAATGGCGAGGACAACCGCGACGGCGAATCTTTCAACCGCTCCTGGAACTGTGGCGAGGAAGGCCCCACCGATAACGACGATATCCGCAAGCTGCGCCGCCGTCAGGCCCGCAACTTCCTGACCACTCTCCTGCTTTCCCAGGGCACTCCTATGCTCTCGCATGGCGATGAATTCGGCCGCACGCAGGATGGAAATAATAACGTCTACTGCCAGGACAACGAGCTGTCATGGATGGACTGGTCCATGCTGAAGGAAGAAAAATCCGCCGCGATGCTGGGCTTTACCAAGCGCGTCTTGGCCATCCGCAACCACCACCCCGTCTTCCGCCGCAAGCGTTTCCTCGCCGGCGGCCCACTCGGCGCGGACGTCAAGGAACGCGATATCGCCTGGCTGGTTCCTTCGGGCCGCCTGATGACCCAAGACGACTGGGACCACGACTTCGGCCGCGCCCTCATGGTCTACCTCAATGGCAATGCGATTACGGAAACCACCGCCCGCGGCGAGCGCATCACCGATGATTCCTTCATCATGATTTTCAACTCCCACGACGGCGAAATCGAGTTCACCCTGCCCACCAAGGATCTCGGCGCTACGTGGCGGCTGATGGTCGATACCGCCGATTCCGGCGGCTACCCCGCGGAGGAAACCCTCATTGAGGCAGAGGGTACGATCACGGTGCAGCCGCGTTCAACGCTGATTCTGCGTCAGATTGAACCGCCCATCTTCGATTCCTAGAGAAAGGCCCCTCGTGTCATTTCCCGCGCACGGCGTACTCATCGATGTCACAGCGGATAAACTCGTGCTCCACCGCACCCTGCTGGCTACCAGCCTCGGCGCCCCCGCCACGCAGGATATCCCGCTTGAGTCCATCGACACCGTGCGCGTGAGTGAACCGACCGCCACCGGCTTCGGCGCCCTCGAGTTGGGCGCCGCCGGCACTATCGCCTTCGCCCCGCACCAAGACCCGCAGGCAGTCGCCCGCACCATTTCCGCCGCACAGCGCGGCGAGGCCCCCTCCTCCGCCGCCACCATCCCCGGCCTCGATTTCACCGCCGTGGACGTGGAAACGGCCAATGACAACTGGGGCTCGATCTGCCAAATCGGTGCGGTACGCTTCCGCGACGGCCAGGAGACCGACTCCCGGTCCTGGCTGTGCACCCCTCCACCAGGCCTAGAGCACTTTGCCGATATCAACGTCTCCATCCACGGCATTACCGCGGACGATGTGAAAGGAGCGCCGGCTTTTGCCGACGTCGCCAAGGAGCTCTTCGATTTCCTCGGCGGCGACGTGCTTGTCGCCCACAACGCCCAGTTCGATTCCACCGCACTGCGCTCCGGCCTGCTTACTGCCGGTGCCGAGGTGCCCACCGTGCCGCTGGCCTGCTCCCTCGCGCTGTCCCGCGATGCCTCCAAGGCCAAGGTTATTTCGGTGCGCAACCACAAGCTGCCCACCGTCGCCGCCCACCTGTCTGCGCCGGACTTCAGCCACCACGACGCCACCGAGGATGCTCGTGCGGCCGGCGAAATCATCGCCCGTTTGGCCGAGCGCTTCGGGCACACCGGCAGCATCCGCGATCTATTCACCGCCCGCGAATTCACCTTGGGCCGCCTTGATTCCGAGGCCATCCTGCCCGTCCTGCGTGCCCACACGGCCCCCACCTCCGGCGCGGACCTCGGCGCAGGCACCGATTTCCGCGATGAGACCCGCGCGGCCGGTTCCACCAAGAAGAAGTCCAGCGGGCCCGCCCCGTGGCAGTCCGTCGCTACCCCGGACACAATCCCGGAGCCCAGCCCCGACGCCGACCCGGAAGGCGCACTCTACGGCCAGCACGTCACCCTCACCGGCGATTTCGAGCCCTACGATAAGGGCGTGCTGTGGCAGGGCATCGCCGAGCGCGGCGGCCAAGTGGCCAAGAACGTCACCAAAAAGACCACCCTGCTCATCGTGGGCGAATGGGCCAAGAAAACCTCCAAGGAAAAGCGCGCGGAGGAGCTGCAGGCCAAGGGCCAAGAAATCGATATCTGGCCGGCCGATAAGCTCTTTGCCGAGCTGCAACTCGACGCCGAGCCCCCCTTCTAGGCCCACCCGGGGAACCAAACAGCGGTTTCTCCAGTCCAATAAAGGCGACCGCACCCTACCGCCGCACTGGAGAACCCGCCGTGACCGTCGCCCTGCGCCCGCCCCGTCCCACCACCGCAAACCTGCTGCCTGCGCTCTTTGCCCGCTCGTGGCTGAAGGAACAGCGGCTTTCCGACGACGGCTTCTGCGACTCCCTCGCCACCATCCAGCTCTCCCCCAGCCTGTCCATGGCGCTGGTCTTTCCCGGCAAGCAGACCTTTCGCCGGCTCAGCCACCGCGGCCTCGCGGACATGGATATCTCCGCGCGCCGCGCATGGAACCACGCCTCCCATAACCTGCAGCGCGCCGCCCTCGATTCGCAAGGGTTGCGTTTTTGGACCCGCCCCGCGGCCTGCGAGCTTCCTTCCGCCGCCCGTTTCGCTGGCTTGCAGGTCCGCTCCCACGGCGCACCGATTTCCTCCTGGATTGCCCACCCGGAGACCTTTACCGTGCTGGACAAGCACATGCGCCGCCTCCTGCGATCGCACTCCCTGACCTACCTAGTTCCGGACTCCGCCACGCTCTTTGCCTTTGCCCACCTGCCGGACACCTATGCCCGCCAGCTGGCCGCCGATGCCGTCGCGCGCGTGCCCCGCCATCGCACCGTGCTCCACCCACGCCCGCTAGTATGGTCTAACGGATTCCCGCGGGAGTTATGAAAGGAGCACCATGCCGGAAAGTAGGATGTCGCGGCTGAGCAACCAGTACCACGACTGGGCGCGCAGCCACCCCACCGCCGCGGTGGACTTCCGCACCGCCATCGAGGACCTCCTCAATGACGCCGGCATCATCTTCGACCGCGTCTCTACCCGCGTCAAAACCTGGCCCTCACTGAAGGCGAAGGCCAAAAAGCGCCGCGAGAACGGCGATTTTGTCTATCCCCAGCCCTGGCAAGAGATCCACGATGTGATGGGCGTGCGTGTGACGTTGTATCACTCCACCGCTATTCCAGAAGCGCTAGGCGTTTTTGGTGAATCCTTTAAGGTTGAACGCTCCGTTGACAAAGCGGCCGAGACTCGCATTTCCGGCGGCTTTGGCTACGGCTCCCACCACCTGGTGCTGACTGTGACCGAAGATAGCGCGGCTGCAATGGAAGAGCTCGCCGCCTACGTGGGATGGACTTTTGAGGTGCAGATTCGCACCGTCCTGCAGCACGCGTGGGCGGAGTTTGAGCACGATATCCGCTATAAGCAGGGGCCGAACCCACCCTCGCCGGAGGTAGATCGTCTCTTTACCTTGGCCGCGGGGCTTATCGAGCTTGCAGACCAGCAATTCGATGAGATCGCCGCCCTCAAGGCCCCCGATACAGAAACCGACAAGGACGTCGAGCTTACCGCCGAGACCCTGCCGGGCGTGCTCGCCATCATCTTGGGTAATCGCTTCCCGCTCTCGCGCTCGGAGCACTACCGCTTCTTGGCGGAGCTCTTGGAGCAAAACGGCGTGCGCCACTTGGGTCAGCTTGAGCAGCTGCTGGATGATACCGCCATTGCTCACGTCCACGACGCCATGCGCTACCGCTTCCGCCCCGGCCAGGTGCGGCTTATCGACGACCTCCTGCTCAACAAGTTTGGCAAGCAACACATCGAGGCCACCGCCGAATCCGGCGACCGCCCGGGCCGCAAGCGGCGGCTTACTGCGCGCCTGAAAGCCCTACGCGCCGCCCACTAGCCGCGCAGTATGTTTCGGTAACTTACCGGAAACCGCCGCGGAATTTCTCTATGTCGCGGCGTTCCTTCTTCGTCGGCCGGCCGGCACCGCGCGGGCGCACGGGAACCGACGGCAGAAACTCCTTGGGCGGCGGCGGTGGCGCGTGGTCCGTATAGCAGGTACGCGCGACGGGCGCGCCGACGCGCTTAGCGACGGTCGCTAAAACCTCGAGGTCATGCTCATGGTGGTTGCGCCACACGCGCACGCGGTCGCCCGGCACCACCTGTTGGGAAGGCTTGACGGCCTCGCCGTTTATCTTCACGTGCCCGGCGCGCACGGCCGTCGCGGCCGCGGACCGGGTTTTAAACATGCGAACGGCCCACACCCAGGCATCGATCCTGACGGGGCGGCCGCTAGGTTGCGGTGCCGGCATCTAGTACTGGTTGTGGTTCTCGTTGACGATTTTCTGGATCTTCAGCCAGTTATAGCCGCCACCTGCGACGGCAACGATGGCACCAATTAGCATCCAGGCCCAGAAGTTAGCCGAAAGCACGCCGAGCACTACGCCCACACCAATGCCGCCGGCCACGCATACGACGGCGTTGCGGGAGTGCTTGCGCACCTGCTGCTTGCGCTGCGCAATGGGGTTATTCGGTCGCTGCTGCATAGTCATGGTCAGGATCCTACCTCAACCCACGCGCTGCCGGCCTCTGCCGCTTCGAGCTGTCCCTGCGAGATCGCCGCCAGCGTAGCTTCCAGCTCGTCCAGCCCACCCGGGCGCACGGCCAGCGTAAAAGTCACCGCGGCCGCATAGGCGGTATCGGTTATCTCATAGCCGCGCCCACGCAGATCCGCTTCCACGCGCCCAGCCGTCGCATGCGGGCACTCCACGGCATAAAGCTCCCGGCGCGCCCTGGTTACCGCGCGCACCTTCTCCATGGCCTCGCTCACCGCACCACCATAGGCATGCACCAGCCCGCCGGCGCCCAGCTTGATGCCGCCAAAGTAGCGCACGACCACCGCGCACACATCGAGCATGCCGGAGCCCTTCACCACGTCTAGCATCGGCTTTCCGGCCGTACCGGAGGGCTCGCCGTCATCGGAAGAGCGCTCCACCGGGTTCGCACCATCAACGTGGTAGACGTAGGCGGAGCAATGGTGGCGGGCGTCGGGAAAGCGGCTGCGGGCGGCGTCGATAAACGCGCGGGCTTCTTCCTCATTAGTGACGCGGCCGATCAAGGTAATGAACCGGGAGCGCTTAATCTCAATTTCGTGTTCAACCTGGCCCACTGGGCGACGATAAGAATCCTGCATTAGGCCACGAGGAATTCGTACTCGGGGGTGTCGGGCTTGAGGTACTGCACCGAAATCTTGGATTCTCCCATGCGCTCTAGCAGGCCCTCGAGATCCTCGGCGCGGCTAAGCTGCAGGCCCACCAGCGCAGCGCCCGTCTCGCGGTTATTGCGCTTGAGATATTCAAAGAGCGTGATGTCATCGGTCGGGCCCAAAATCTCGTGCAAGAAGTGGCGCAACTGGCCCGGCTCCTGCGGGAAATTCACCAAGAAATAATGCTTCAGGCCGCGGTGGACCAGGGAGCGCTCCATGATTTCAGCGTAGCGCAGCACATCGTTATTGCCGCCGGAAATTACGCACACCACCGTCGAGCCTGGTTCCAAGTCCACTTGGTGCAGGCCCGCTACCGACAGTGCACCGGCCGGCTCCGCAATGATGCCCTCATTTTGATACAGGTTGAGCAAGTCCGTGCACACCGCGCCCTCGGACACGGTATCGAAGCTCAGGCGCTCGCGATTGGCCTGCAAAATCTCATAGGGCAGCGCGCCTAGGCGCTTGACGGCCGCGCCATCCACGAAGGGATCGACCTCCTCCAGCGTGACTGGTCCGCCGTGGTCAAATGCCGCTCTTAGCGACGCCGCCCCCTCCGGCTCCATGCCCACCACCCGGGTCTGCGGCGCCATATCCGCCACGTAGGAGGTGATGCCGGAAATCAGGCCGCCGCCACCCACAGGAACGACGATGGTATCGAGCGACTTGCCCTTGGCCGAAAGCTGCGCCAGAACTTCCGCTGCGACCGTGCCTTGCCCGGTGATGGTATCGCGGGCGTCGAAGGGCTCGATGAAGGTGGCGCCGCGCTCGGCGGCGTCGGCATGCGCGGCGGCAGCTGCCTCATCGAAGTTGGCGCCGACCACCACCAGCTCCACCTGGTCGCCGCCATGGACCAGGATGCGGTCGCGCTTTTGCATCGGCGTGGGCTCCGGCACGAAAATCTTGCCGGCAATGCCCATCGTGCGGCAGGCATAGGCCACGCCCTGCGCATGATTGCCGGCCGAGGCCGTAACAATTCCCCGGCCGCGCTCTTCCTGGGGAACATTCGACATACCGTTTAACGCGCCGCGAATCTTATAGGAGCGCACGTCCTGCAGATCCTCCCGCTTGAGATAGACCTCGCAGCCCGTCTCGGCCGACAGCCGGGCGCAGTACTGCAGCGGAGTCGGGGCGATTTCCGAGCTAATCCGCGCCTGCGCCTGCTGGATATCGGATGCATGGATGGTCGAATCAGTCATGTCTTGACAGTCTACCCATTTACTGGAAATTCACTGTCCTTTAGTTGCAGCGTTACCTCGGTCAGCAATAGTGGACATAACCACAAGAAAGGAATACTTATGCTCAAGCGCATCTCTCTCTGCGTTACCTCCTCGCTCGTCCTCGCCTGTGCCCCGGCCGCTCACGCCCATATCGTGGATAACGTGCTGGAACACTCCGCCCCCAACGCGGCACTGCAGCTGACCCCCATCGGTTCCCATGAATCCGGCGTGCTGGGCAAATCCGCCGCCGAAATCGTCGCCTACCACGCTGCGTCCCAGCGCATCCTCACCGTCAATGCGCGCTCCGGTGAGGTCGATATCCTGGACGCCTCCGATCCCACTAAGCCGCGCAAGATCGGCGCCCTCTCCGCCGGTGGGGACAAGGAAATCAACTCCGTGGCCGTGCGCCCCGATGGCCTGGCCGTCGCCGCGGTGCAGCAGGCGGACAAAACCGATAACGGCGAGGCGCTGTTCTTCAATGCCGAAACCGGCGAGGAGCTTGGGCGCGTGGGCGTTGGCGCCCTGCCCGATAACGTGCACCTCACCGCCGACGGCCGCCACGCGCTGGTTGCCAACGAGGGCGAGCCTTCCGACGCCCTCAACGCCGAGGGCACCGCCTACCTCAAGGACCCAGAGGGCTCCATTTCTGTCATCAGCCTGCCCGAGGACGTCGCAGCGCCCGCGCTTGGCGACGTCCGCACGGCCGACTTCACCGCCTTTGACACCGCCGACCTCGACCCCTCGATCCGTGTCTTCGGCCCCTCCGAGCACCATAACCTGCCTTCGCGGGACTTCGAACCGGAATACATTTCTTCCGCGGGCGGCAAGGCCTATGCCACGCTGCAGGAAAACAACGCCATCGCGGTCATCGATATCGAGTCCGCCACCGTGGAAAAGGTAATCCCCGCCCATATCGCGGACCACTCCCAGGTGCCGCTGGATCCGTCCAATAAGGATGACGCCGCGGAGCTGCGCACCATTCCGGTCAAGGGCCTGTCCATGCCGGACTCCATCGGCGCCTTCGAGTCGGAGGGCCAGACTTATTTCGCCACCGCCAACGAGGGCGATGCTCGCGAGTGGGGAGGCTATACCGACGAAGTAGAGCTCAAGGACCTAGTAAAGGACGGCAAGGTCTGCGACGATCTCGAGCTTCCCGAGGGCATTGAGGATAAGAAGTTCGCCGGCAACCTCAAGCTCACCAACGCTTCTGGCTGGAACGAAGAAAAAGAGTGCTTCGACGGCCTGTATTCCTATGGTTCGCGCTCCTTTAGCATCTACGACGCCGAGGGCAACGTCGTCTTCGACTCCGGTGCGGACTTCGAGAACATCACTAAGGATATGCCCGGCCTGAACTTCAACGCTGATAACGAGGATCCGGATTTCGATGACCGCTCCGATAACAAGGGACCAGAGCCGGAAGCCTTGACCATCGGCAAGGTTGGCGATCGCACCTATGCCTTCATCGGCGCAGAGCGCGTGGGCGGCATCTTTGTCTATGACGTAACCACTCCCGCCGAGGCAAAATTTGTCACCTACGTCAACAATCGCGATTTCTCCGTTGGCTACGACGAGGACGATGTTGCTGCAACCACCAAGGCCGGCGACCTCGGACCAGAGGGTCTAGCCTTCGTTCCCGCCGCTGACTCCCCTGCCGAGGACGCCCTTCTCATCGCCGGCAACGAGGTATCCGGCACCACCACCGTGTTCTCCGTCAAGGACCTGCTTGCCGACGCCTCCGACAACCCCGACTCCCCTACCGCATCCGGCAGCTCCGACGGTTCCAGCAACAGCAGCAGCGGCAGCAGCGTCGCTGCCGGCGTGGGCATCGTGGCTGGTTTGGTAGGTCTTGGCGCCCTGATTGGCGGGGCGCTGGGCTTCCTGCCGAAGACCGTCGACGAGTTCTATGCGCTGTTGCCGGCGCAGGTGCGCAAGCTATTGCCATAGACCTTCCGGGATTTACCTGCTAAATTGTTTGAGGCTAATACCTCTCACTCTAAAGGAGAACCATGCGCAACCGTCTCAGCACTTCGCTCGTCGCCGCCACCGCCGTGGCAGCGGGCCTCGTTGCACCAGCAACCGCTTCTGCCGCAGAAGATAAGCCGAAGGAGATTTCGGCCGAATGCCAGGCCGAGGTCGACAACGCCAAGGAAGAGCACCTCAAGAAGATTGAGAGCGGCGAGCTCGGATCTTCCGCCCGCACCCCGCAGGAGCTCATGCAGGGCCTGGCCAACGGCTACGGCTCTTCCGGAATGCCAAAGGAGCCGGACTGCGTAGCCGAGGAAGCAGAGGCGCAACAAATCGAGGCACTCAAGCGCCTGCCTATCTGGGGTTCCTCTTCCCCAGAGAAGTTCCTCGAGGTCATGAGCTGGGTTACCGTGGCTGCCAGCCTCGTTGCCGCGCTGCTGCAGGCCTTCACCATGGTTGCCAAGGTGAACCCGGCCGTGCTGGAGCCGATGAAGAATGCCCTCAAGCAGCTGGGCGTGCGCTTCTAAGCACTGAATAATTTAGCCGCTCCGGAGCTCCGGAGCGGCTTTGTGTGTTTTAGAAGAGTTCGCGGGTAGCAATCTCCGCGCCCTCGACCAAGGACTGCAACTTCGCCCAGGCAATCTGGGGGTGCAGGCGGCCGCCCAAGCCGCAATCGGTCGACGCGATGACGTTTTCGGGGCCGACTACCTCAGCGAATTGGATGATGCGATCGGCCACGAGGCGCGGATGCTCTACCGCGTTGGTGGAGTGAGATACCACGCCCGGGTAAATCACAGTGCCTTCGGGCAGCGCGTGGTCCTGCCACACGCGCCACTCATGCGCGTGGCGCGGCGAAGCGGCCTCGAAGGAGAATCCGCCGACCTCGGCACGCAGAATTTCCTCGATGATATCCGCAAAGGGCACGTCGGTAACGTGCGGGCCGTGCCAGGAGCCCCAGCAGATGTGCAGGCGCGTTTGTTCCTTGGGCAGGCCGGCGATGGAATCATTGAGGACGTCGATGCGCTCGCGAATAAAACCGCGGAAGTCCTTCACGGACGGCTCGGGATTGATTTGGTCCCAAGCCTCAGCCAAGTCGGGCGCGTCGAATTGCACAGTAAGCCCAGCGTCGGTGATGGCCTGGTATTCGGTACGCATGGCGCGGCCGACGTCGGCAAGCAGCTCATGCTCATCGTCGTAGTAGCGGTTGGTCAGGCGCGCTGCCGAGCCGGGCGAAAGGGCGGCGATGAAGCCGGGGGTGCCGGCCGGGAGGGCGTCGGCAAGCAAGCGCACATCGGCGGCGACCTCATCCTGGCCGATGTAGGTTACCGGTCCGGTAAACTCTGGGTTCGCCACCTTGGCGCGGCCGGTGAAGATGCCAGAATCCGGGTCATTATAGGCCTCCGAGAACAGCGCGCGGTCGCGGCGATCAATAAACGACGTCAGCCGCGGCTCACCCGGCTTAGAGCGCACCACCTCGGCCGATTCCCAGCGGTCGGTATCCGTCATCGTCAGCCCGCCCAGGCGGCTAAACGAATAATTCCACCACGCGCCATAATCCACCGCGCCAGAGGTGATATGGCCGTACTCGCCCTCGTTAATGATATCGAGGCCGAGATCGAGCTGCCGCTTGACGACGTCCGCCACCGCAGCCTCCAAAATCCCCTGAAACTCCGCGGCCGGCAGCTCCCCGCGCTGCAGGTTGGCTTCCAGCAGCTCCGGGGTGCGCGGCAGCGAGCCGACGTGGGTGGTGCGAATCTTGTTCACCATCAGGTTTCCTCCATCGTTATAGACTGTGCTGTCTAGATTAGTGGAGGGCGCCTGCGTCCGCAGAGTTTAAATTCAGCCTAATATGCCCGCGCCCATGGTGGCCTTGAGGTCGCCCATGAGGTTGCCAGATCGCTCCACGCGCAGGTGGTCGCCGAGGATCATGGTGGTGGACTCGGAGCCGTCGACAAGCTCGAGATACACGTCCGACTCGCCCTGGTTTTTGAGCAGAACCTGCTTGAGCCGGGCAATGTTTTCCATGGTGCACTGGTCCGTGCGCATGGTCAGGCGCAGCGGCAGGCCGGCGCCGCCGCCCGGGCCCAGCTCCGGCACGCGGATATCGGAGCAGAACAGCGAACGGCGCTCATCGCGCACCTTGACGTTGACACGCGCGAGGATGATATTGTCCTCCACGATCTGCGGGGCGACGAGCGAGTACACCTTGTTGAAGACCAGGATTTCCACCTGCGCGCCGTTGTGGTCTTCCACCGTGACAATGGCCCACGGCGAGCCATCACGCTTAGAGAAGCGACGGTCCACGCCCGAAATGATGCCGCCGATGATGAGCTCTTGGCCGTTATGCACCTCGTCGTTGAGGATCTTGGTCAGCGGGGTATCCGTCTGCGCGGCCAGCGCCTCCTCGAAGCCATCGAGTGGGTGGCCGGAAACATATAGACCCAGCATTTCGCGCTCGAGGGCGAGCTCGTGTTTGCGATCCCAGTTGTCTTCTGGAATGTCCAAGGCAAAAGCGTTGGAAGCCGCGTCGTCCTCTCCCCCGCCAATTCCAGCGAAGAGATCGAACTGTCCCTTATCCGCGGCCTTCTTGGTGGTTTGCACCGCATCCACCGCGTCCTCGTGGATGAGCATGAGGCCCTTGCGCGGGTGGTTCAAGTCATCGAAGGCGCCGGCCTTAATCAGCGCTTCTGTCACGCGCTTGGTGCAGGCGGTGAGCTCGATCTTGTCCAGGTAATCGCTAAAGGAGGTAAACGCGCCCTTGTCGTGGCGGGATTTGATGATGGATTCCACCACTTCCGAGCCGACGTTGCGGATAGCGCCCATGCCGAAGCGGATATCCTCTCCCACCGCCTGGAAGTCCTCCTCGGACTCGTTGACGGACGGCGGCAGCACCTTGATGCCCAGGTGGCGGCAGTCCGATAGGTAGATGGCGGACTTATCTTTCTTATCGCCCACCGAGGTCAACAACGCGGCCATGTACTCCGGTGCATAGTAGGCCTTGAGGTAGGCCGTCCAGAAGGACACCAAGCCGTAGCCCGCGGCGTGGGACTTGTTAAACGCGTAGGACGCGAAGGGCTCGATGGTGCCCCACAGCGCGTCCATGGCGGACTTGGAGTAGCCATTTTCTTGCATGCCGCCCCAGAACTTGTCGTACTGCTGGGCCAGCACCTCGGGCTTCTTCTTACCCATTGCCTTACGGAAGCCATCTGCCTCGCCGGCCGTGTAGTTGGCGACCTTCTGCGAGATACGCATGATCTGCTCCTGGTAGACGATGAGACCATAGGTCTCATCCAGGATTTCCTTGAGCGGCTCTTCCAACTCCGGGTGAATCGGAGTGATTTCCTTACGGCCGTTCTTGCGGTCCGCGTAGTCCCAGTGGGCGTTCACACCCATCGGGCCCGGGCGGTAGAGCGCAAGGGAGGCCACAATATCCTTAAAGCCGGTCGGCTTCATGCGCTTGAGCAGCTCCTGCATGCCGCCGGAGTCGAGCTGGAAGACGCCCAGCGTATCGCCGCGCGAGAGCAGGTCATAGACCTTGGAGACCTTGGGGTCGTCGGCATGCAGCTGCTCCAAGTGGATTTCTTCGCCGCGGTTGCGCTTGATGTTTTCAATCGCATCGCCGATTACGGTGAGGTTGCGCAGGCCCAAAAAGTCCATCTTCAGCAGGCCGATGGCCTCGCAGGCCGGGTAATCCCAGCCGGTGATATAAGCGCCGTCGGCCGGGCGCTTCCACATAGGAATGTGGTCCATGAGCCGGACCGAAGCCATAATCACCGCACAGGCGTGCACGCCCGCCTGCCTGACGACGCCCTCCAAGCCCCGCGCCGTGTCATAGATCTTTTTCACATCCGGGTCGGATTCCACCATCTGGCGGACCTCGGCGGCCTCTGAGTAGCGCTCGTGGTCCGGGTCCGTGATGCCCTTAAGCGGAATGTCCTTGGCCATGATGGCCGGCGGCAGCGCGCCGTTGATGCGGTCGGCCATCTGGAAGCCGGGCTGGCCAAAGTGCACCTTGGCCGAGTCCTTAATGGCCTGCTTAGTCTTCACCGTGCCGAAGGTAATAACCTGCGCCACCTTGTCCTCGCCCCAGCGCTCGGCCGCATAGGTGATCATTTCACCGCGACGGCGGTCGTCGAAGTCGATATCGATATCGGGTGCGGACGGGCGTTCTGGGTTCAAGAATCGCTCGAAGAGGAGATCGTGCTCCAGCGGGTCGATATTGGTAATGGTCAGCGCGTAAGCGACGAGCGCACCGGCCGCCGAGCCACGGCCCGGCCCCACACGAATGCCCACGGAGCGCGCGTGCTTAATAAGCTCGGCCACGATGAGGAAGTAGGACGGGTAGCCCTTCATCTCAATAACGGAGATCTCATACTTGGCGCGCTCGATATACTCCTCCGGAACATCCTGGCCGGGGAAGCGCTCCTGCAGGCCCTCCATCACCTCGTGGGTGAGCCAGGAGGTTGGGGTATGGCCCTCGGGGACGTCGGCAATAGGCATGCGATCGTGGGTGTGTTCTTCCCAGATCTCGCCGTAGTCTTGCACGCGCTCGGCAATCCACAGGGTGTTATCGCAGCCATCTGGAATCATATCGTCCCAGGTCTCGCGCATCTGCGCGGCCGACTTAATGTAGTAGCCGGTGCCGCCGAACTTGAAGCGGTCCGGGTCCATGAAAGTCTTGCCGGTCTGCACGCACAGCATCGCCTCGTGCGCCGGCGCCTGGGACTCCAGCACGTAGTGGCAGTCATTGGTCACCAGCGGGGGCAGGTCTAGCTTGCGGCCGATTTCTAGCAGGCCATCGCGCGTGCGCTTTTCGATGTCCAGTCCATGGTCCATCAACTCCAAAAAGAAGTTGTCCTTGCCGTAGATGTCCTGCCACATGGCCGCGGCCTCCAGCGCTTCGTTGAATTGGCCCAGGCGCAGGCGGGTCTGGACGTCGCCGGAGGGGCAACCGGTGGTGGCGATGATGCCGTCTGCGTGCTCGGCGATGAGCTCGGCGTCCATGCGCGGCCACTTGCCCAACTGGCCTTCGTAGGAAGCCAGCGAGGACAAGGTAAAGAGGTTGCGCAGGCCGGTGGCATTCTCCGCGATCATCGTTTGGTGGAGGTAGGCACCGGACGCGGAGACGTCGTCGCGCTTTTGATCTGGAGTGCCCCACAGCACGCGCTTCTTATTGAAGCGAGATTCGGGCGCCATATACGCCTCGATGCCGATGATGGGCTTGACACCGGCACCGGTCATGCGGCGGTAGAAGGCATCAGAGCCATACATGTTGCCGTGGTCGGTCATGCCGACGGCCGGCATCTCCTGGCGAACCACCTCGTCGGCCAGCATATCGACCTTGGCCATGCCGTCCAGCATGGAAAACTCGGTGTGGTTGTGCAGGTGGACGAAGGAGGAGTTTTTGGCCATGCGGCTCATCATAGCGGGGCGGTCAAAATGGGCTATTATTTTGTGATGCTCTACACGCTCGCCGCCTACATCATGTGGGGATTTTTCCCCGCGTTCTTCCCCCTGTTGCTGCCGGCATCGCCGCTGGAAATCTTGGCTCACCGCGTGTTGTGGACCGCGGTGCTGGTCACGGGATTTTTGCTCCTCAGCGGCCGGTGGCGCGAAATGGCGCGCATGGACAAGCGCACGTGGGGTTGGCTTGCGGCCGCGGGTGTATTCATCACGGTCAATTGGGGCACCTACGTGGTGGCGATTAATAGCAACCACGTGGCCGATGCGGCGCTGGGATATTTCATCAATCCCCTGGTGTCGGTCGCCCTCGGCATGGTGTTTTTGAAGGAGCGGCTGCGGCCGTGGCAGGCCGGCGCGGTGGGCGTTGCGGCCATCGCGGTGCTGTACTTGACGTTCTTTACCGGCCAGGCGCCATACATTTCGCTGCTGCTGGCCTTCAGCTTCGGCTTTTATGGGCTGCTCAAAAAGCAGGTCCGGGTATCCTCGGCCGTCTCGGTCGCGGCGGAGGCGCTCGTGATGTCACCGCTGGCGGTGGGCTACATCCTGTGGCTAGAAACAAGCGGCCAGGGCACATTCGCCAGCGAGGGAGTCGGCCACGCGCTGCTTTTGGTCAGCGCCGGCTTGATTACCGCGCTGCCGCTCCTCTGCTTTGCGGAGGGCGCACGGACACTGCGCTTATCGACGATCGGCATGCTCCAATACCTCACCCCCATCATGCAGATGCTGTGGGCACTCTTTGTCACCCACGAGCACTTTTCGACGCACCGCTGGATCGGCTTCGGCATCATCGGTGTGGCGGTGGTGATTTACGTCGCCGACTTGGTGCGCATGGCTAGGAGCGCTTAAGTTCCTCGCGAGCGGCGCGGGCGCGGCGACGCGCCGCCTGTTCCTCTTCTGCCCGCAGCGCCCAACGCGGCATCACCACGACGAGAAAAATGCCATAGGCACATACGATCCCGGAAAACACCAGCGTCATCGAGGTGCCGCCGGTGACAAGGCCGATGAAAAGCGCGATGCCGGAAACCACCACCGCGACCCACGCGGCGATATAGCCAAATTTGTAGTTGGGCATCCACTGCGAAAAGGGCTGGCGCGAGGACATAGGTCTAGTCTACGCGGTGGTCGTATTCGTGGGCCCGGTATCGACGAGGTCCGGTGGGGGCGGATCCCAAGGGTTAACCCAGCGAACGCCGCGGGCCGTGCGCTCGAAGCGGCCATTGCGCGGCGGGCCGGTGCGGTGGTCGTCATTGCGACCATTGTGATAGGCGCAGGCGGTGGTGAGGTTCTTCGCATTGGTCCACCCGCCGCCGGCCCAGCTGAAAATGTGGTGGACCTGGCACTCATCGGCAGGCTTATTGCATCCCTTGACCGGGCAAGTGGGATTTTCCGCCGCGGCCATCATGAACTGCTTCCAGGTGGCCCCACGGCGCATGCGGTACAAGTTCACTGGGCCCTCTACGGGGTGGAGCAGGGTGACAAATCCCTCCTCGGCAAGCGCACGCTGGGCCAATTCAGCACCCGTAACCTGCGCGCCATTGGTCATGGTCAGCACCACATCGTCGCTGCCATGGGCCACGCCAACCAACTTATCCAGTGGCACCACAACGTTGGTGCGCACGGTTGCGGCGGCGCCGGTACCGCTGCGGAAGAGGGAGGCGACGTCGGCAAGCGAGCCGGCATGCTGGTGCAACTCGGCGATGAGTGCGGACGGCCCAGTGATGGACAGCGTCCAGGGTTTGCCGGCGGCGCGGCGCCGCAACCGCACCCCCGGCTTGGGTTCGCGCGGCGCGCGCATCTCACGCAGCTTCTTGCGGGCACGCCTTTCCATCTCCCGCGTATCGCACGCGATATGGGTGAGCTCGGCGCGCAGGGCCCAGGCGCGGGCTTGCGTGGGCGCGCGCCGGGCATGCTTTTCGATGACCGCCAGCGTCGGCAGCGAATGCCGGTTGCGGCGGGCCCCGTCCACCGCGCGGCGTTGGCGGCGGCGAAAGCTGGTGGTCCCGAAGTAGACCTGCGCGAGCTGCGCAATAGTGTCAGCCGTGGCATCGGGCATGCCGGCGGCGGTAAGGTCCGCGGCGGAGGCGTCGGCGGCCTCGGCGAGGAGGTCCATCGCCGAGTTGAGCGCCGCGATATAAGCCCGAATGTGTTCCATGCCCTCGATGCTAAAAGCGCTGGGCGGCCACCGCGCGCCACAGGTCCCAGGAGGGCGATATTAGCTGGGAGGGCGGATGGCGAAGCTGCCCCAGGCGGCGTCCGCGGGTGCGGGTTCGACGGCGGCGACGGAGGGGGTGGAGGCGACGTCGGCAAGCTGCGCGCCCGACCCCCACACCACGGCGGCGCTCACCGCGGAGGGGCGCTGGCCATAGGAGGCATCGATGCGGTCGAAGGCGCGTTGGATGACAGCGGCGCGGTCCTCGCCGGCGGTGGGTTCGGGGACGTCAATGGGGGCGGTGGAGCCGATAAGGATGGCATCCATGCGCGGGGCGGCGGCGACGGCGGCCGCGGCGGCTACGGGTGGCAAATCCTCGTCGAAGGTAACAAGGGCGTAGGCAGGCGCGTCCGGAATGTCGCTACCGGATACGCGCGCAATATACTCCGCGCGCGTCTCGCCATCCGGGCCGAGCTGATCGCCTTGTACTTGCGAAGAGGCCTGGGTCCCTAGGGCGCCAAAAAGCGCGAGCGCGGCCAAGAAAAGCACCGCAAGCACCGCCAGGGCCGCTAGCCGACGCCGCCGGTAGACCTTCCTCATCCCCGCAGAACCTCCAAAGCGTGCTCGAGATCGGCCGGGTACGGCGCTTCAATCTCGAACCACTTGCCGGTGCCGGGGTGGGTAAAGCCGAGCTTTACCGCGTGCAGCCATTGACGCTGAAGCCCAAGGCGCTTAGCCAAGTTGGGATCCGAGCCGTACATTGGGTCGCCCACGCACGGGTGGCCGGTGGCGGACATGTGCACGCGAATCTGGTGGGTGCGGCCGGTCTCTAGGTGCACCTCGATGAGGCTGGCCTCGCGGAAGGCCTCGATGAGGCTGTAATGGGTGACGGCCGCTTTGCCGTCGTCAAGCACGGCGAATTTCCAGCCCGACTTGGGGTGGCGGCCGATGGGCGCATCAACGGTGCCCTCGATGGGATCCGGCAGCCCCTGCACCACGGCGTGGTAGGTCTTTTTCACGCTGCGGTACTTAAAGGCGTGCTTGAGCGCGGAATAGGCGCGCTCCGAGGAAGCCACGACCATCACGCCTGACGTGCCCACATCGAGGCGGTGCACGATGCCCTTGCGCTCGGTCGGCCCGGACGAAGCCACGGTATAACCGGCCGCGCGCAGCCCACCAATCACCGTCGGCCCGTCCCACCCCACGCTGGGGTGCGCGGCCACGCCCACCGGCTTATGCACGCAGATGATATCGGCATCGTTGTAAAGCACGTCCATGCCCTCGACCAGCTCTTCGCGCGGCAGCAACGGCTTTTCTGGCTCCGGCAAAAGCACGGAGACCACGTTGCCGGAAGTCAATCGCTCGGATTTGCCCAGCTCTTGGGAATCGATGGTCACACTGCCCTCGGCGCACAGCTGCGCGGTGGCGCTGCGGGAAAGGCCAAGGAGCTTGGCCAGGGCGGCGTCGGCACGCATGCCTTCTAGGCCTTCAGGAATGGGGAAGCTGCGCATCTGCCTATTCATGCTCGGCCTTCCTTTCCTCCAGCACCATGGCGATAATGAACAGCACCACGCCGCAGGTAATGGCCGCGTCCGCAATATTGAACACGGCGAAAGAGCCGACCGAAATAAAGTCCACCACGTGCCCGAACCAGAAGCCGGGGGCGCGGAAGATGCGGTCAGCGAAATTACCCAACGCACCACCGGCGATGAGCGCTAGGCCCACCGCCTGGCCGGAGTGGGTAATGCGCGGGGCGGCAATGGCCACGCCGAGCACAAAGACCAGCTGGATAGTGGTAAAAAGCCACGTCGATCCCTCCCCGCCCATGGAAAAGGCCGCGCCAGGGTTAAAAAGCAGGGTAAACCGGAACCAATCCCCAATGACCGGCAGGGGCTCGCCCTCCGTAAGGATGGAGAGCATTATTTGTTTCACGGCTTGGTCCACCAGCGCCACGGCGATGACGACCGCGGCGATAAGTCCTGTCTTGCTCCTTCGTTTTTGACTCACCCGCTCTATTCTAAACGGGAGCGTCCGGTATTTTGGTAAGCGTGTTTCGAGTCAAAGTTTTTGCAGCCCTGACCACAGCCGCCGTAGCGCTTACGGCGTGTTCCTATGAAAAGCCGGAACCCGCGGTAGAACAGCCCGTGGGCCTGACTATCGACGCCCCACGCGTCACCGTGGACAATCCCGGCACCGGGGAGAAAAAGCTCCTGGAATACCGCGATATCGACTCCACGCAGGACGTGAACTACCGCGTTACCGAGGGTTTTTCGCAGGACCTGCTCAAAAAGTCAGCGGCCGAGAAGTTTCAGGCCTCCGACGTCGAATCCACCACCACTACCCTGCCGCTATCGGCCAAGGTAGATAAGGCTAGCGAGGACGTTGAAGATCAGCTGCCCGCCACCCGCAATGCGTTCGTCACGGCCGGTGCGCCGGAAACTTCTGGCGACACCGACGTCTCTTCGGCCGAGGGATTTCAATTTGGCTGGCGAGGCCAAAATACCGGCCAGATGAATTCCTTGCGCCTTGCCGCACCCCAGGAGGCCACGGATGAAGCCCGTGGCTCCGTGGAACAGGCAATTATGAAGCTGACGGCCCTGCCCGTGGTTTTCCCCACCGAGGAGGTAGGCAAGGGAGCGAGCTGGACGGTGGATTCGCGCGTTACCGGCGAGTCCACCCTGCTGCAGACCACGCGCTATACGGTCGCTTCCATCGAGGGTGACCAGGTCAAGCTCAACGTGGAGGTGGAGCAGCGGCCGTCGCTAGGCGCGCTGTCCTTTGAGGGCCAGGCCCAGGGCACGGAGTTGGAGGACAAGGAGCTCAAGGTTGTGGACTCCAGCACCCAATCCAAGGGCAACATCACGGTAGACCTGGGCAAGCCGCTGCCCGTGGGCGGTGACGTGTCTTTCGACACGAAGGTCATTTATGGCGCCGCCGGCTCGGAGCTGCGCGTGGTGCAGTCGAGCCTGACGGAGCTGAACTTTTCCTAATTACTCGGCCGGGGCTTCTACGGGGGCCTCAGCTGGGGCTTGCTCGGCGCCGGCAGCCGGGGCGTCGCCTTCAGCCGGGGCAGCGTCGCCCTCGGCCGGTGCCGGGGCGGGTGCAGAGGCACCGGCGCCGGTATCCGCGCACATCTCCGGAACCTGCTCCGGCGGCACGGTGTTTTGGATGAGCGTGCAAGCCCAGGCCTTAGAAAGCTTCCAGGTGCCGTCTTCGTAAACGAATTCCACCTGGTCAGCGGTCTGCTGCTGGCCGTCAGCGGTGGTGAAGTTCACGGTGGTCAGCACGGACTGCGGGTCATAGCCCGGAAGTACGGGATCGACGACCTCGAACTCGGCGCCGGATTCCTGCTTGGACTGTGCCATGGTGTCAAAGATTTCCGGTGCGGTCTCGCCGCCCTGCACGGTGGCGGTCTTTTCCTGCTCAGAGGCGTTCGGATCAGTGGCCTTGGCCAAGATGGCGTTGAGGTCCGCCGGGGACGGCAGCGCTGGGGCGGCGGAATCGCCGTCGGAAGAGGCGGATTCCTGCGCCTCGGTGTTGGTGGCGGCGGTATCGTCCTGCTCGTCGTCGGAAGAGCAGGCGGCCAGGGCGGTGGCCGCGGTCAGTGCGAGGCACGCGGCGCTAAACTTGCGGAATTTCACTTCTAACTCCTCACGTCTGGGTTCTAAACTCCCATCAGTTTACAGCTGCACCAGCCTTTTCCGGGCTGCGCCCGCCGCGTGGGCGGAGATTTCTTTAACCTTGAGTGCATGACCCGACTTGCTTTGATAGCCACCGGTGGCACGATCGCTTGCACCACCGTGGCCGATGGTTCCTTGGTTCCCACCGTCTCTGGCGCGGACCTTGCCGCTGAAATCGACGCCGAGGTAGTGGAGTTTCGCCAGCTCGACTCCTCCTCTATTACTTTGGCGGACCTCGATGAGCTCATTGCGGTGGTCAATGAGCACACCGCGCGCGAGGACATCGGTGGCGTGATCATCACCCATGGCACCGACTCCATGGAGGAAACCGCGCTGGCGTTGGAGATTTTCTGCGCAGGGGCAAAGCCCATCGTGCTTACTGGAGCGCAGCGCGCCTACGATCACCCCGCGGCCGACGGCCCCACCAATCTGCGGGCTGCCCGCGAGCTAGCGGCCAGCGGGCACCCTGGGGTTTTCCTCTGCTTCGGCGGCGAGACCATCCCGGCGCGCGGTGCGCGTAAGCGGCACACCAGTGACCTGCGTGGGTTTGAGTCGCTGCCCGTTCCTGGCACCACCCCGCGATTGAATCCTGCCCCGCTGGCGTCGCAGCATATCGAGATCATCCCCGCCTATCCGGGAGCGGGGCGCCTGCTGGTCGACGCCGCCGTAAACTCCCCTGCCTCCGGTCTCATTGTGGAGGCCATGGGCTCGGGAAATATGGGCGAGGAGATGGGCCGCGCGCTTGCCGACGCCCTCCACGCCGGCCTCCCCGTCATCATTTCTACCCGCACCCCCTATGGCCCGACGGCGCTGGCTTACGGTGGCGACGGCGGTGGCGCGAGCCTGGGCAAACGTGGTGCCATCAACGCCGGATGGTTCCGCCCGAGCCAAGCGCGAATCCTGCTCGCGGCGGCGCTGGCCACCGACACCGATCCGGCGGAGCTTTTTGCCCAGGAGGGCTAGCCCTCGCTGGTCAGCCAGTCTTGCCAATCCAGTGAGTCGAGCGGGTCTGCTGGCACGAGCGCGGGATCGTCGGCCGCGAAGGATTTGGTGCGCCCGGGCCCCGTGGCGCGGGTTTCAAAGCGCACGCTGACCACCCCGTGGCCGGCGCCTTGAATCCAACCGTGGCCGTAATCGGGGTGGAAAACGTCTTGCGTGGCGTGCCACTGGTTATCGGTTTCTTTTTCCACCGTCACCGTCGGCGCTGGCATGGCCGGTGTTGCGTCGTCGCTCACCCCAGTTTCATAGTCCGTATCCGCCGGTGCAGGGCGCACGATTTCGCGGTCGAGCTCCGGAAAGAGCACGTCTTGGCGAGCGGCCTCCAGGCCGGAATAGCTCACCCCTACCAGGCGGATGGGCCCCAGCTCATCGGGGTAGCGGGCAAGCTTGAAGGCGGCGGCGGTGAGCACGGCGGCGTCGTCAGTCGCGTAGGGCAAGGTGGTCGAGCGCGATTCGATATGAAAATCCGCCATGCGCAGCTTTACCGTTACGGTGCGCGCGCCGCGCCCGTCCTTAAGCAGCCGGCGGTGCGCGCCCTCCGCCGCGCGAGTGATGGCTGCATCGACCTCAGGGGCGGTCTGCAGGTCTTTCGGATAGGTGTGCTCAGTAGAAATCTGCTTAGAAATAGCACGCGGCGCCACCTCACGGTCATCGATGCCACGGGCTAGCTGCCACAGCTGCAGCCCCACCACGCTGCCGATGGAAATCTCTACTTCCTTGCGCGTCATCGCCGCAAGCTGCCCAATGGTTTCTACGCCGATGGACTTGAGCTTCGCACCAGTCACCGGTCCGACTCCCCACAGCTTGTTCACCGCAAGGGGGTGCAGCATATCTAGCTGGCGCTCCGCCGGGATAACAAAGGTGCCATCAGGCTTCGCTTCGCCCGATCCAATCTTGGCAAATTGCTTGCCCGATCCCGCCCCAATGGAGCACGGCAGACCCGTTTCCTCCCGAATGAGCGCGCGCAGCTCATCCGCCCAGCGCTTGACCTCCTCCGGGCTCGCCCCTTCCAGGGCGGCGGGTTCCATAAAGGCCTCATCGATGGAAAGTTGCTCGATGACCTCCACGTGTTGCGCGATGATGCCAAATACGCGGCGCGAGGCCGCCGAATACACCGCCCGGCGCGGCTGCACTACCACCGCGCGAAGTCCAACAAGCTGCTGCGCGCGGTACATCGGCATGGCCGAATGCGCACCGTACACGCGCGCCTCATAGGAGGCGCCAGCCACCACGCCGCGCCCACTGGTACCACCCACCAAGACGGGACGCCCCTGCAGGGTAGGCCGGGTCAGCTGCTCGACGGAGGCGAAAAACGCGTCCATGTCGATGTGTAGAACCCAGCGTTGCATGCGGACCAGTCTAATAGGCGCGCTCACGGGTGCACTCCTGGGTGTTTGCGTGCCGTTAATTAAAGCTTTTATTTCTTTCCATCTCCACGTCACCCACATGCAATATTACGGCCTTATCTTTTTCGAGGTTATTTCTTGAAGAAAGTATTTCGCTGATTATGAACTCACCCCACGTCATCTTGCGCGGCGTTAAACGCGAATTCGCCGATAATACGGGCCTCCACGAGACCGATCTGAGCATCAACCGCGGTGAATTCGTCTCTATTCTCGGACCTTCCGGCTGCGGCAAGTCCACCCTGCTGCGTTGCATAGCCGGATTAGAAACGCCTGACGCGGGAACCATCTCCTTCGGAGAGATGGAGGTATTTGGTCCACGAACCAACGTGGCCGTCAATAAGCGCCGGCTGTCGATGGTCTTCCAGGACCTCGCACTATGGCCGCACATGACGGTGGAAAAGAACATCGAGTTTCCGCTGACCACCCCAGGCAATAAGGTGGCAGCAGGCCAGCGGGCCGAGAAGGTCCGCGCCTGCATGGACATGGTGGGCATCGCTTCCAAGGCGAAGGCGCGGCCGAACCAACTTTCCGGTGGCCAACAGCAACGCGTCGCCATCGCCCGTGCGCTGGTTTCGAATCCGGACCTCCTGCTCATGGATGAGCCACTGTCCGCCCTCGACGCCGCGCTGCGCGTGCAAATCCGCGCAGAGCTCACCCAGCTGGCACAGGAGCTGGGGCTGACGGTCATCTACGTCACGCACGACCAAGCCGAGGCACTTGCCATGTCGGATCGCGTCGTGGTTATGAATCAAGGCCACATCGAACAATTCGCGGACCCGGTCACCCTTTACGAACAGCCGGCCACCGATTTCATCGCTGGCTTTGTAGGCACCATGAACCGCCACCCACAGCTGCCCAGCGTACGTCCAGAAAATCTCACCGTCACCACTGCGGAGGAGGACACCGGCGCCTCCCCGCGCCGGGTCGAGGCGCAGGTTCTTGGCGCTCACTACATCGGTGGGCGCTACGAGTTGCGCTGCGACGTCCCCGGGGCGGAGGAACCCTGGGTGACGTATTCACCGCATCGCTTCACTCGCGGCGAGACCGTCTACCTCAACTATCCATCTTCTCTTTCTGCATAGGAGCCACACATGTTTACCAAGAAGTTCACCGCCACCATCGCCACCACCGCTGCTGGTGCGCTCGCCTTGACCGGTTGCGGATCCGTCGAGGACAGCGCCGATACCACCACCGACCAGTCCACCTCTTCTGCCGAAAAGTGGCAGGCACCTGAAGGCCTGTCCGGCGAGGTGGATTACTACTCGGCTAACCCGCAGGGGCTTACCGACGCCCTCGTGGAGGCCTTCGAAGAAAAGACCGACGTCCACGTCAATGTTTTTGCCGATACCACCGGCAAGATCACCGCCAAGCTCAAGGCCGAGGAAGCCAACCCGCAGGCTGACGTGGTCTACCTCGCCTCCTGGGCGGCAGCTAGCAAGCAGGAAAAGTCCGGCGCCCTTGAAAAGTACACGCCGGAGGGAGCGGACAAGATTGAGTCCAAGTGGGCGTCGGAAAGCGGGGCGTTTACCGGCCGCGATGGTTCGGCCCTAGCGCTGGTAACCAACACCAACGTCGTGGACGAGGCCCCGAAGGACTGGGAGGACCTCACCGATGAGAAGTACAAAGACCAAATCATCATGCCGGACCCGCGCGAATCCGGTACCGCAGCCGACCTCATCGCGGCCATGGTGGACCAATGGGGCGAGGAGAAGACCTGGGCTCTCTTTGACAAGCTCTTTGACAACGGCATGATCGTCCAAGGCGCCAATGGCCCAGCGCTGGACCAGGTCACCTCCGGTTCGCGCGGCATTGTCCTCGGCGGCGTGGACTACTCCGCATACTCCGCGCAGAAGAAGGGCGAGCCGCTCGAGGTCGCCATTCCTACTTCCGGTACCACGGTCACCCCGCGCCCAGTCATGATCCTCAAGTCCTCCGATAACAAGGAAGCCGCAGAGGCCTTCGTGGACTTCATGTTCTCCGATGAGGCGCAGGAGATCTCGGCCTCCAAGAACATGATCCCGGCCAATAAGGACATCGCTCCAAAGAATGGCCCGAAGCTGGATGAGATTAAGACCCTCAACGATGACCTCGATGGCTTGGTTTCTCAGTCCAAGGACATCAAGGAAACCTTTGCCAAGCGCTACCTGAAGTAACCGATGAGCTCCACCACCACTCCCCAACGTCGCCTTGGGATCTACGGGGTCCTTCTCATCTTGCTCGCCCTCGTCGCCGCGCCGCTAGCCTCCGTGCTGGTCAACGCGGCCGTGGGCTACCACGATGAGCCCTCAGCCCTAGGCAGCATTATCCAACCGGACATGCTGCACATCCTTGGCAATACCGTCCTGCTCTCCGTGCTGGTCGTGGCTTTTGCCACGCTCATGGCCGCGCCGCTCGCCTTCCTCCGTTCGTGGACGCGGTTTAGCAGGGCCAATTGGATCGAGATCGTCATCATGATCCCGTTTATGACCCCACCCTTTGCGGCAGCGATGGCGTGGATGGATTTCACCCGCCGCGGTGGTGTGGCCGAGATGCTGCTCGGCCACGGCGCCGGCAAACTCGCCCACGATGCCATCTACTCGGTGTGGGGCATGGCCTTCATCATGGCCGCGGAACTTTTCCCTTTCCTATATCTCATCCTGCGCACCTGCCTCAATTCCATTCCAGCATCCACGCTGGAAATGGCACAGATAGCCGGCGCGAGCCGCTGGCAACAGGCCGTGCGCATCATCGCCCCGAATGTTGTTGGGCCCTATTCCCTCGGCGCGCTGATTATCTTCATTAAGGCCGCCGGCGAGTTTGGCACCCCAGTCACGCTTGGCAACGCCATTGGCTACAAGGTGCTCGTCTCCTCCATCTATGAAGACGTCACCATCGACCCCCTCGATTTTTCCAGCGCCGCTGCCTCCTCGTCGGTGCTCTTTGCCATCGGCGTGGCCGCCTGGGCTTTCCAACAGTGGATTTCACGCCGCGACCTCTCCGGCGGTGGCCGAGTAAGCCGCCCCGTACGTATCCGCCTCGGCTCGGTCGGCACCGTCTTCGGCGCTGTGGTGACCGCAACAATCTTCATGGCCGCGGTGGTCATCCCCTACCTGTCCATCACCTTGGCCGCGATGACCATTCTCCGCTCGGCCCCGCCTACGCCTAATAACCTGACCTTCGATTACTTTTCCATCGTTGTGCAGATGCCCACCGCTCAAGAGGCACTTGTTCGCTCCATCGGACTAGGCGCCCTTGGCGCGACTACCGCGGTTGCTCTCGGCGTCCTCGTCACGGTGCTCACCCGCCGCCAAAGCACCATTGCCGCAAAATTCAGCGATTTCTTGGCCATCGCCCCCGACACCGTTCCCGGCATTGTCCTGGCCATTGGATTTATTTTGCTGTGGAACTCTCCCTGGCTGCCATGGTCGCCCTACGGCACTATGGGCATGCTAGTTATGGCCTTCACCGTGCTCTTTTTGCCCATGGCCATTCAAAACATCAAGGCTTCAGCCGAGTCCGTCTCCCCTACCGTCTACGAGGCCGCTGCAATTTCCGGCTCCTCCACTCTGCATACCTTTGGGCGCATTACCCTGCCCTTGCTTGCCCCTGGCATCTTCGCTGGCTGGCTCCTCGCCTTCTTCGTAGGCATCCGCGAGCTGGTCATGTCCTCACTCATTCGCCCGAGCCAAGTCAACCTCTTGGCTCCGTGGATCATGAACCAATTCGATCAAGGCCACCGTGCCGAGGCCATGGCCATGACGCTCATCGGCGTCGGAACCTCCACCGTTGTCTTGGTAGCTATCACCTGGTGGCAAAACCGAAAGGCCGCACATGCCCGCTAGCATTTTTGTCTTTGCCGATCTGCACCTAGGCCGCCCGGGCGCCCCTGGGCTGGACTGGGCCCTGCAAGAACTCGAAGTTGCCGCCAATAGTGGAGCCACGGCGTGCGTATGCTTGGGCGATATCATTGACCGCAACGCTGAGGCGTCCGAATTCGTGCCCCAGGCCCGCGCCGTAATGGCCCACGCTGCCACACTGTTCGGCGAGGTCCACTTCATTTCCGGCAACCACGATACCCACCACAATCTGGACTTCCCGCCCGAGGTCACGGTCCACGGCACGCAGGTGCACTCCTTTCGCATAGGAAACACCACGGTTCTAACCGCAGCGGTGGCCACCGATCCGGACCCGCGCCGACTCCAGCTTCCGCCGCGCCCGAGCGACGGCCCCGTCCTCGGCCTCCTACATTCTTCCGTCACCGGTGAGTTTTCTAAAGGCACCTGCCTGCCGCTTTCCGTGGCTGAGCTACAGGCCAGCGAGGCCGATGCCTGGATCCTTGGGCACGTCCACACCCCGCACACGCTTGCCGACGCCCCCTTCATCGGCTGGGTCGGCATGGGCCACGGCTTACTCTTCCACCCCGATACGTGCCACGTCACACGTTTGCCTAGCTAGATCCGTTCCCCACAAAGTGCCACCACACACTTGCTTGCATGCAAGCTTGCATGCAAGATGGATGCATGTCCAATGAACGAATGCAGCCCGCCGCGGAGCGCGCCTATGACTTCGTCAAAGAGAAGATCATTGACGGCTCCTTCGAGCCCTCGCAGATGCTTTCCGAGGCCTCCCTGGCTACCGAAATGGGAATTAGCCGCACCCCGATGCACGAGGCTTTCCTGCGCCTAGAGGTCGAAGGCTTTCTACAGCTCTACCCCAGGCGGGGTGCGCTCATCGTGCCGATCAGCCCGCAGGAAATCCGCGAGGTTTATGAGGCACGCTTGCTCGTGGATAGGCACTGTGCTGAAAAGATCTGCGCAATGTCTGATGCCGAGCGCGCGGACATCGCTGATCAGCTAGATGCGACCATCGCGGAGCAGGACACTGCGTTGGATGGCGCAGACCTGCATGCCTATACGCACCTAGATGCACGTTTCCACCAGATCATCATGGATGGCGGTGCCAATAGCCTGCTGGCCGGGCTGGGACACCAGCTGCGCGAACGCCAGCAGCGTTTTACCGCCACGGCCATTGGCCGCAACGTGGCCCGCGCCCGCACCTTCGTGGATCAGCACCGCACGCTTGCCGATGCCCTCCGCACCGGCGACCTCGACGCCTACCTTTCCGCATTGGACACCCACCTAACCAACTCGAGGAATCAACTATGACCGAAAAGTTTGCCAAACACTCATGGTTTCCCGTCGCTGGCAGCATGGTCGCTGTCGCGTGGGGCGGCAATGAGTTCACCCCTCTCCTAGTCATGTACCGCGAGGAGTCACACTTCTCGCAGGTCACCGTCAATGGCCTCTTGGCCGCCTACGTGCTCGGCATCGTGCCTGCGCTGCTGATTTCTGGCCCGCTTTCGGACTACATTGGCCGCCGCCCCACGATGCTGCCTGCCGCGCCACTATCGCTGCTCGGTTCCTTCCTTCTGTCCATCGCACCGAACGAGCCACTCGTCATCGCCGTGGGCCGCATCATGTGCGGCTTGGCTTTGGGCATCGTCATGGCGGTCGGCTCCACGTGGGTGGCAGAGCTCATCACCCGCGCCGGCGGCGATCCCGCTGCCGGCCCGCGCCACGCCTCGATGTGTCTGACCTTAGGCTTCCTCATCGGCGCCGGCCTCGCATCGGTGCTGGCCCAGTGGGGTCCGTGGCCGACCCACTTGGCGTATATCCTGCACATCCTCCTCACCGTTGCTACCGCTATCTGGCTGATGAAGACCCCGGAAACCCGCCCGCCGCGTGGCGCTACGGTAAAAGACACCTTCCTTGACTTAAGCATCCGCGACATGCTGCGCATGCTGCACATTCCCTCCGCAGCACACCGCCGCTTCGTGCGCATTGTTCTGCCGGTCGCACCGTGGGTCTTCGGCTGCGCTGGCGCCGCCTATGCCCTCCTGCCCCAGCTTTTGTCCAAGTCCGCCGGCGATGCCCCCATCGCTTTCTCCGGCCTGATGACCGTTATCACCTTGGGCTGCGGCGTCGGCATCCAGATGCTCGGCAAGGTTATCGATACCAGCCGCTCGGCCCGCGCATCCGCAGTCGCCATGGGCGTTATCACCGTGGGCACCATCCTCGGCGCGGTTGCCTCTCATACTCGGTCGCTGCCGCTCGGCATCGCCGGTGCCGCTGTCATGGGTGCAGGCTACGGCCTCGCCCTTGTCGCCGGTCTCTCCGAGGTCCAGCGCATCGCCCGCGCCGAAGAACTCGCCGGCCTCACCGCCGTGTACTACTCGGTCTCCTATACCGGCTTCTTTATCCCCATGGCCTTCAGCGCACTCGCGCCGCTGCTCGGCTTTACCACCCTATTCCTCATTGGCGCCGTGCTTGCACTGTGCTGCCTCGTTAACGTGGTCCTCGGTTGGCGCGCTCACCTGCCCGGCCCGGTCCGTTAAGTCCTATCACTCATAAAAATTGCCCAGCCGCTAAGGCTGGGCAATTACTTTTAGGTGGCGGCTAAGGCGCTACTGCTTAACGACGGTAGCCTTAACCCCCTTCACCACCTCGTGCACGTCCACACCATCGAGTGCCTCGGTGGTCACCTGGAAATCGGTGGCGAGCACTTCACCGGCGATGTGGTCGGCGTGACGCTCCGCCCAGGCCTTCTTCTCCTCTGGGACAGAGAGCACGGCCGCGATGCGGTCCGAGACCTCGAACCCAGAAGCCTTGCGGGCATCCTGCAGGCCACGGATAACGTCCGCCGCCCAGCCTTCGGCCTCGAGCTCTTCGGTCACCTCGGTATCGAGTACTACCAGGCCGTCGAGGCCTTCGATACGCGCGGTCGACTTCGGATTCGCTGCCTGCAGGCGCTCGGTGTACTCATCCGGGCCAAGCACGATATCGCCGTCCACTACAACCTCGTCGTCGCGGCGCTCGTAGTTGCCCGCCTTGAGGTTCTTGATGGCGCGCTGCACGTCCTTGCCCAAGCGCGGGCCGGCGACCTTCGCATTGCAGACAACCTGGAAGGTGCCTACCGAATCGACGTCGTCAGTAAGCTCAACTTCCTTGACATTGACCTCGTCGCGGATGATATCGGCGAAGTCCGCCAAGCGCTGCGCCCCATCGAGAGCCACCGTCAGCTTCGGCAGCGGCAAGCGGTTGCGCAGCTTATTGGACTTGCGCACCGAGGATGCAGCCGAAGCGACCGCGCGGGTCGCATCCATTGCAGACACCAGATCTGCATCGGACGGGTAGTCCGCAGCCTGCGGGTAATCCGCCAGGTGCACCGAACGCTCACCGGTCAGTCCACGGTAGATAACCTCTGCCACGTGCGGCAGCAGCGGTGCCACCACGCGAGTCACGGTCTCCAGCACGGTGTACAAGGTATTAAACGCCTCAGGATTGGCGTCCTCGCCCTCCCAGAAACGATCGCGCGAGCGACGGACGTACCAGTTGGTCAGGACGTCGGCGAACAGGCGCACTTCTTCGGTTGCCGTGGCGATATCGGTATCGGCAAGCGCCGCGTTGACATTGGCCACGACGTCGTGGGTCTTGGCCAAGATATAGCGGTCCAAAACATGCGTGGAGCTGGTGTCGAACTTTGCTTCCTTCTCTGCGTAGAGCTGCAGGAAGGTATAGGCATTCCAGATAGGCAAGATTGCCTGGCGCACGCCCTCGCGAATGCCCTGCTCGGTCACGATCAGGTTGCCTCCGCGCAGGATAGGCGAAGACATCAGGAACCAGCGCATGGCATCCGAACCATCACGATCAAAGACCTCGTTAACGTTCGGATAGTTGCCCTTGGACTTAGACATCTTAAGGCCATCGTTGCCCAGCACGATGCCATGGGCCACGACCTTCTTGTACGCCGGGCGATCAAAAAGCGCGGTGGACAGCGCGTGCATCACATAGAACCAACCACGCGTCTGACCGGAGTACTCCACGATGAAATCGGACGGCGAGTGGGTCTCAAACCATTCCTTATTCTCGAATGGGTAGTGCTTTTGCGCAAAGGGCATCGAGCCGGACTCAAACCAGCAATCCAGCACGTCTGGCACGCGGCGCATCATTGACTTACCGGTCGGATCATCCGGGTTCGGGCGCACCAACTCGTCGATATGCGGACGGTGCAGCGACTCCGGGCGGACTCCGAAATCGCGCTCCAGCTCATCCAAGGAGCCGTAGACATCCATGCGTGGATAGTTGTCATCATCGGACATCCACACCGGGATAGGCGCACCCCAGTAGCGGGTACGAGAGATATTCCAGTCGCGCGCACCCTCGAGCCACTTGCCAAACTGGCCATCTCGGATATGCTCCGGCAGCCACTCAATCTCCTTGTGGTTGAGCTCCACCATGCGATCGCGGAACTCGGTCACCTTCACAAACCAGGCCGGCAGCGCCATGTAGATAAGCGGCTCGCCCGAGCGCCACGAGTGCGGATAGGAGTGCTCGATGGTTACGTGGCGCACCACTCGCCCAGCAGCCTTCAGGTCCTTGATGATGTCCTTATTCGCATCAAAGACCAGCTGGCCCTCATACGGCGGAACCTGCGAGGTGAACTTACCGTCCTCATCCACCGGGATGACCAGCTCGATGTCGTACTGATTGGTGGTATTCATATCGTCTTCACCAAACGCAGGAGCCTGGTGAACCACACCGGTGCCGTCCTCTGTGGTGACGTAATCAGCGATCAAGACCTGGTAGGCATTGCGCAGATCCGGGAAGAAGCCGAAGATAGGCTCATAGGTAAAGCCCTCGAGTTGCGCGCCGGTAAACGTCTCCAGTACCTCGGCCTCCCCTAGTTCCTTCTCCAAGGTGGCCAGCAGGTTTTCCGCCATGATGAAGGTACGGCCGGCGAAATCACCCTCCGTAGCCTTAAAGAGCACGTAAGTAACCTCTGGATGAACCGCCAAGGCCTCGTTCGAAGGCAAGGTCCAGGGGGTGGTGGTCCAGGCGAGGAAGGAGGCGTCGGCAAGCGCAGGGTGCTCCGCCAACGTCTTTTCTGCCGCGCTTCCCTCGCGCGCGCCCTCCACTGGGAAGGTAACGGTCAGGGTCGGATCCTGGCGCATCTTATAGGAATCGTCCAGGCGGGTCTCCTGATTGGACAAAGAAGTGTGCTCCGCCCAAGAGTACGGAAGAACTCGGAAGCCCTTGTAGATAAGGCCCTTGTCATAAAGCTCCTTGAACGCCCACATGACCGATTCCATGTAGTTGATATCCATGGTCTTGTAGCCGTTGTCAAAGTCCACCCAGCGGGCCTGGCGGTTGACGTACTCTTCCCACTCGTCGGTGTACTCCAGCACGGACTTGGCGCAGTATTCATTGAACTTTTCCAAGCCCATGTCCTCGATCTGCGCCTTTTCAGTGATACCCAACTGCTTTTCCGCCTCCAGCTCAGCGGGCAGACCGTGGGTATCCCAGCCGAAGACACGAGGCACGTAATTGCCAGCCATGGTGCGATAGCGCGGGACGATATCCTTCACATAACCGGTCAGCAGGTGTCCATAGTGCGGCAAGCCGTTTGCGAATGGAGGGCCATCGTAGAAAATGTACTCTGGGCAGTCCTTGGTCTTTTCTAGCGAAGCCTGAAAGGTATCATCCTGCTTCCAGTACTTCTGGACTTCCTCTTCCATATCTGGGAAGCGGCTGGAGCCGCCGGTCATATCGACCTTGGGGTAAATTTTCTTCGCCATAACTATCCTTCACTCTTAACACGGTGCAGGGACGGGCCTTAAAGGCTCGCGGTACCACCCTGCTTGAGCCTAAAGGCTCCGCTTCGTTTCGGTGAAGGAGTTGACGGTCCCACCCGTTCAGTTCTACTGGGCCACACTGGCTGTTCTTCTGAATTACTCCCCGGTGATGGCCGGATCACTGCATGTAGGTCACAGTATAGCGCCCCAGAATCTTCGTGCACAATAAGTTATCCACAGGCGAAAAATTTTCCCTTGTGGGGGCTTGCGCGGGGAAATACATTGTGAGTCGTGAACGCGCTAGATGCTTACCTCGCAGCCATGGCACCCGGGATGGACATCGTCCTCGGGTGCGCAGGCATGTCCGAGGACGACCTCTGCGCGCGTGGCGCCGCTGAAAAGACGGCCCGCGAGTTGGCATTGCTCAAAGAGGCGTACTGCGGCACGACCAAGTTCACTAGGAAGCGTCGTCGTGCTATCGAAGGAGCTCAGCACAATGGGCATTCCATCGTAGCTTTATCCATCATTGAAAAGTATGCGCGCAAGATGCCCACGCTTTTCGACGCCTGGGTCCTCCGCGAACAGCTATGCACCACCAAGGCCACAGCAGCGGCATTAGAAAAGCTGGCGCAATCCAAGGTTCCGAAGAAAAAGCGCAAGGTAAAGCCTGGTGTACGCATCATCCGCCGCAAGGATGCGCCGTGGACGTTAGCTATCGACGGCTCGTCCTCGTTCATTGCAGACCTCCACGCGGCGGTGGAGAACCAGGATAAAAAGCCGCTGGATGTGGTGGAAGATACCTTCTTCGGCAGCGATACGGGGCAACGAAGCACGGTGGTAACCAATGTCATCGTGCGCTTGGAAGACTACGTGCGCATCGTCAACGGTGATGGCGAGGAAATCACCTTGCAGATGACCAACGGAGCAACGCTTACGGGAGCGCAGTATGTGCGCCGCACGTTAAAGGAGCATGGGCTCATTACCCTGGTGAGCCCCTATGAAGGCGCGGTGAACCTGTACCGCACGGAGCGCTTCGCCAATGCTAAGCAGCGGTTGATGGCGGGTGCGGAAAATCCGGTATGCCCATGGCCGCGGTGCGCTAAGCCTGCCGACGAATGCCAAATTCACCATTTGGAGCCGTGGTTGCACGGTGGATTGACCAATATCGCGAACTTATCCACAGCCTGCGCGTACCACAATGGCGCGAACGATGACGATCCCAATGCCCCGCCGCTGCGCGGGCGACTTGCCCGAACCAACGGACGGATTCGGTGGCAACCGCCCGATTGCTAGAGCCCGACTGCAGAATAAGGCGCCTCGTGCGCCTTATTGGCATGCCTGCAACCGAAAGCTTGGGGTCTCGCGGCGTTAGTCCTCGCGAAAGGCTGCGCGCACAGCCTCCCCCTCGGGGGATTCAGTTGACTTGGCTTTGTCGGCGCGATGTTTATGCGCCCAGTCCAGGATAAAGCACACGAGTCCGATGCCGGCGGCGGCAAAAACGATATACAACGACCAGTCGGCTCCCGAGATAACGAAGTTGACCAAGGCCACGAATGCCACGAGGGCGAGAACTAAAGCGGCAACGAGCACAGTGGTTCCTTTCGGTAGGAGCGGGCTAAAGCACGACGGTCTAAAACAACAATAGCGCCCCCGCCGCGGTGGCGGGGGCGCTAGAAAGAACGGGGCGCGGTTTAGTTGTTGCCAGCCTCGCCGTTCGGTGCTGCGGTGCCGCGGGTAGCCAGCTCTTCCAGCTGAGACTCCAGCAGGGTCTTCAGGCGGGTGCGGTACTCGCGCTCGAAGGTGCGCAGCTCGGAGATGCGAGCCTCCAGCGCGGTCTGCTGCTGCTTGACGGTGTTCATAACCTCGGTGTGCTTGCGCTCGGCATCGGCCTGCAGCGAAGCAGCCTTCTCCTCAGCCTGGCGGATTTGCGCCTCTGCGCGGGAGGAAGCATCAGACTCGGTCTGCTTTGCCTTAGCCTCAGCGTCAGATACCAGCTTCTTGGAGCGGGAATCTGCGTCCTGCAGCTGGGCGTCGTACTTCTTCTGGGCGTCGGCAAGCTGTGCCTTGGAGCGGGAATCTGCATCGGTCAGCTGCTTCTCGGCGGCGGTGCGCGCCTCGGACAGCATGGACTCGGACTCCGCACGAGCCTCGGAGGTCAGGCGGTCTGCCATCTCCTGTGCCAGACCCAGAACGCGGGCAGCCTGCATGTGGGTTTCCGGGGTAGCCAGGCCATCGGCGGTCTGTGCAACACCAGCGCCTGCGATACCCGCTGCCGCTGCACCAGCCTTGGAGGAACCAGCTGCGGAAGCGGACTTCTTCAGCTCGTCGTTTTCCTTCTTGGAAGCCTCGAGGTCCTTCTTTGCCTGGGCTGCCTCGGCGCGAGCTGCCTCGGCGTCCTTCTTGGCCTGAGCAGCCTCCTCGCGGGCTGCCTTCAGGTCTGCAGAAGAGGAAGCAGCAGCGGAGCCAGACGCCTGCGCCTTGGAAGCCTCAGCCTGGGCAGCCTTAACCTGCTCCTGTGCCTTCTTGGTCTCTTCCTTGGCACGGGAAACCTCGGACTTGGAGTCCGCCAGCTTGGTTTCGTACTCGGCGCGCAGCTTAGCCTCAATCTCCTTGCGCAGCGCAGCCTCATCGGTGCGGGTGGAAGCCGCAGTTGCGGTACCAGCAGCACCGGCGCCAGCACCCGCCTTGGCCTGGGAGTTCAAATCGCTAACCTGCGCCTGCAGGTCATCGTTCTCATCCTGCAACTGGGCAAGGGCGTCCTCTACGAGGTCGAGGAACTGATCCACCTCGTCTTCGTTGTAGCCGCGCTTGCCAATCGGCGGCTTGCTGAACGCGACGTTGTGAACATCAGCTGGTGACAGTGGCATGTCTTCTCTTCCCCTTCAGGTTGGTACAACCCCGGAGCTTCCAGGGCCTTAGGAGTGCGGTTCAGGTCTAACTAAACCTTCCCCACAAAGGTACATGTGGTTCATAATACGGGTTATCGCGATTTATCGTAACCAAACGCCCACAATAATCGACGCCCCGCCGAGTCTCAACGTTTACCACAGGTTTCGAGGCGACGGGGGTGCTACGTCAGAAAAATCATCTGCAAGATCATTGTGAGTATCGAGAGCAAGACGAACAGTACAAGCACCGATACATCAAGCGCTACGCCACCCATTTGCAGGGGCGGGATCAGGCGGCGCAACGCCTTGACCGGCGGGTCCGTAATCACAAACAGAGGCTCCGCTATAACCATAAACCAGCGTGGAGGGTTGAACTGCCGCGAGAAGGACTGGATCATCTCAATAATGATGCGGGCGATAAGCACCCACGTATAGATCCGCACGAGCAGGATAAGAATAATTCCGAGTTGTGTCACAATGACCGAGCCTATCGAATAAACCCCCGCAGGTGCCCAATCGGCACCCCACGGGGGCTAAATGAACCGTGCTGCTTTAGCGCAGGCCTGCGGCACGCTCGAGCTCGTGCTTTGCAATGTCCGCAGACTTAGGCACGATGGAAAAGACCTTGCGCTCAGTGTCCATGCCCTTGGTGAGGTTGAGCATACGACCCTCCAGGCCGAAGCAGAGGCCGGCAGCGAAGTCGATGAAGCGCTTGGCGGTGGCTTTTTCGGCGTCAGTCAACTCGAAGACAACGGCATCGCCATCGCGGAAGGGCTCGCCTACCTTGGCGGCGTCATTGAAAGACGTCAGCGAGATGGCCACGATGGTCGGAACGAACTCCTCTTGCACTGGGGCCGGCTCATAGGACTGCTGGGCGCGGCGAGGCGCGTAGGCCGAGGAGCTATTTTCGGAGTAACGCGGCTCCTCGTTGTAGTAGGCATCGTCCTCTTCGATGTCCACCGGGCCCAGCCCGAAGAAATCCTTCGTCTTATCAATGAATGACATTTTTGGGTCTCCCTCTGACCTAAATTTGTACAAGTCTAAACGCGTAAAATGTGTCTGGTGTGACTCATGTGATTTACGCCGTGAAATGCGCTTTTGCGATGTTTTTAACCTACTGGCCGCGGCCCCATGATACTGGTTCCGACACGCACGATATCACTGCCCGCAGCAATTGCCTCGGCCATGTCCGCACTCATGCCAGCAGACATTTTCAGCGGTCGATCGAGCTCAGACGATAAGCGATCTACCTCTCCGCGGACGTTTCGGAATACCTCACCAGCATTGGCATCAAGAGGCGGAACTACCATGAGTCCGGCAAGTTCTAGATGCTGCGCGTCTTCTACGGCACGCACGACCTCATCGAGTGCGTCTGGAGTTACACCACCACGAGCACCATCGCCGTCGGCGGAGACTTGGATGAAGACTGGCAGATTACCTTCGCGCTCGCCTCGGTCCTTGGCTAAGGAAACTCCCCGCTCCAGCGCGTGGGCGAGCTTGAGGGAATCAAGCGAATGCACGCTGGCCGCCCATCGGGCTACATGGTTGGCCTTCTTGGTTTGGATTTGGCCAATCATGTGGAAACGCAGCTGCGGCAGCTCAGCGGCCTTGGCACGGGCCTCTTGTTCCCGGTTTTCGGCGACGTCGGTAACTCCTAGATCTGCCAGCAGAGAAATATCCGCAGCTGGGTGAAATTTCGTTACGGGTAACAGCTGGGGTGGTTTTCGCCCTGACTGCGCTGCTAGCCGTTCAATCTCGGCGCGGGTGGCCGCTAAATTTTCTTGTAGCTGTGCCTTTCGGTCTGACATTACTTAGCCTCCAACCAAATTAGTCCAGCCTGGCGGCCGGTGGTTCCTTCGCGCCGATAGGAAAAGAAGTCTTCGTCTTCAATGGTGCAGCGCGGGTCGGATTCAATCGCGGTGATACCTAGCCCCATGAGCTGGCGAATCAGCCCTGCGCGCACATCGATGCCCCACGTGCCCTTCGACGTCCGAGTCTTGGAGCCGGGCAAGCGACGCTCGACGTCAGTGGCCATTTCCTCGGGCACTTCATAATTCTTTCCCGAAGCAGCCGGCCCCATAACCACCTGAATGCGCTCGGGCTGTGCGCCAAGCTTCTGCATTTCGCGCACGGTATTGACCACAATGCCGTTGCGGGCGCCCAAGCGGCCGGCGTGGGCGGCAGCAATGACGCCAGCGGCGACGTCGACAAGCAGCACCGGCGTGCAATCCGCAACGAGAACGCCTAGCCCGAGGCGTCGCTGGGTGGTGACAATTGCGTCTGTGGCTGCCACGGGCTCGTCCTGTGGACCATCGACGACGGTGACGGTATTGGTGTGAAGCTGCTCCATCCACACGATGTCGTCCAGACCGGTCACGCGCTTCAGGCGCTCGCGATTAGCGGCAACCGCGGCGGGGTCATCGCCGACGTGGTGCCCCAAGTTGAAGGAGTCGTATGGAATAGCAGACGCCCCGCCAGCACGGCTAGTAAAAACCATGCGGACGGGGCGTGTGGTGCGATGTTCCTCGTTTACTGGCATGCACACCAGCGTAGCGCTTTGCGCTTAGCGCATGAAGGAAGGCACGTCCAGATCGTCGTCGCCGTCATCGTCACGACGCTGCGACGGGCGGGACAAACGGTAGTCATCGCGGCGCTCCTCGCGGGAGAAACGGTCAGAGTTGGTGAACAGACCGCTAGATTCTGGGCGACGCTCCTCGGCAGGGCGCTGCGGGGTGTAGCGCTCTCGCTCCTGGCCGGCGCGCGGCTCGTAGGAGTGGCGCGGGGAGTAGTCATCCTGTGCCGGCTGAGCGGCAGCAGGCTGCGCCGGTGCCGGGGTGACCGGCTCTGCGGTCTCGCGCTGGCGATTGTCAAAAAGGGAGCCGGGCTTGCGCTGTTCCTGCTGCGGCTGCTGCTGCGCAGCGGCCTGGGTCATATTGGCCTCGGCATCGAAGCCGGTGGCGATGATGGTGATGCGGATTTCATCGCCCAGGGTGTCGTCGATGATGGTACCGAAGATGAGGTTGACGTCTTCGTCAGCGCGCTCTTCCACCATGGAGGCAGCGGCGTTTACTTCGTGCAGGCCAAGATCGGAGCCGCCGGCGATGGACAGCAGCACGCCCTTGGCGCCTTCCATCGTGGATTCCAACAGCGGGGAGTTAATGGCTTGCTCAGCAGCGGTCATGGCGCGGTTATCACCGCGGGCGGAACCGATACCCATGAGCGCGGAGCCAGCGTCAGACATGACGGAGCGAACGTCCGCAAAGTCGACGTTGATCATGCCCGGGATGGTGATCAGGTTGGTAATACCCTGCACACCATTGTGCAGCACCTCATCGGCAGCGCGGAAAGCCTCAACGATGGAAAGCTCTTCCCCACCGAGCTGCATCAGGCGATCGTTCGGGATGACGATGAGGGTATCGCAGACCTCGCGCAGCTCCTCAATACCGGCCATGGCCTGGCGGGTACGGCGAGCGCCTTCGAACTTAAACGGGCGGGTGACAACACCGACGGTCAGCGCACCCATTTTCTTCGCGATAGACGCCACAACTGGAGCAGCACCGGTGCCGGTGCCGCCACCCTCGCCGGCAGTCACGAAGACCATATCGGAGCCCTCGAGGGCGTCTTCAATTTCGGACTTGTGGTCTTCTGCGGAGGTCTTGCCTACCTCAGGGTTAGCGCCGGCACCGAGGCCGCGGGTGGCCTCACGGCCAATGTCGAGCTTGGTATCTGCGTCAGAGAAGATGAGGGCCTGGGAGTCCGTGTTGATGGCGACGAACTGCACGCCCTTGAGGCCTTCTTCGATCATGCGGTTCACGGCGTTGACGCCGCCACCGCCGACGCCGACGACCTTGATATCCGCGAGATTGTTATTGGAAGAGATCATGTGAGTTGGTCTCACCTTTCGCTACTTTAAGTCTGCACGTGCATTAAACGAGGAATGTAATGCGGTCCGCCGAGGGCGAATCGCGTTCCTTTCCATCTTTAACGACAGCGGTGTAATTTTCACGCACATTTTCCGCGTGTCGAGACCCTCAAGTTCCACTTTAGGGTTTCTCACCTGCGGTTTTATAAATCACATCCGTATCATCCGCCCCATGGTTCAGGCACTGAAATGGGCCCGTGCAGCGCACACGCCTAAGCGGTGCTGCACGGGCCCACAAGAGCGATAAAGGCACCTACGGGGGCACCCGTCGCGCCCTATCCGCGGGTGGTGACCAACTCAGGGTTGGAAATATTCCACTCGCGGCCTTCCATCTTCAACACTGTGGCAAAGGCATGCGCCTTGTCCTCATCGTTAGAATCGCTGGCACCCCAGAAGACGCGCCGGTCGTCTTTAGTGGTGAAAGTCAGCGAGTATTCGCCAGCAACTTCGAGTTTTGCTACCTGGTTGCGGACGTCGTCGGAAAGCGCTGCAATCGCACGCACCGCATCCTGGGTTTGCGGGGAGCCGCTATCGACGGAGCCCGTCACCTCAACCGCGCCCGCGGGAGGCTCAGCGGAGGTAAATTCCTCGCCTTTATCATCGATCAGGTAGGGCTTATTATCGCGCTTTACAAAGGCCACGGCCTTGTGCTCGGCCACATTGATGGTCAAGGTCGAAGGGAAATCGCGAGAGACTGTCACCGAATCGACCCAGTCCAATCCAGCAACGCCGGAAGCTGCCTCACGCGCATTAACGCGTAGCAAATTTTCGCCCTTGGGAACCCCAGAGGCTTCCTCCACCTGCGCGGGATCGAGCTGGTGGACACCTTCGACGTGAAAATTGCGTACCTTCAGGACGGGAACCGTCCACATCACGGCGGCCGCTATGACGGCCACGGCGACAATTGCGGCGATGACCCCAGCGATGAGCTTTGCGGAGACGCGCACTAGCTTGCCCGCAATTCATCGAGGATTTCCGCTGCCACCATGGTTACCGAGCCAGCACCGATGGTCAGCACCACATCGCCTGGCTCCACCACCGACACGACGTCGCGGGCAGCGGCGGAGAAATCCGGCTCGAAGATGACCTGCATATCAGCGGGCATCTTATCGGTAATGATGCGGGAGGTAATTCCCTCCACGGGCTGCTCGCGAGCGCCGTAGATGTCGAGTACCACGGCGGCGTCGGCAAGCGAGAGTGCCTGGGCAAACTCGGCGTCGAATTCCATGGTGCGCGAGTACAGGTGCGGCTGGAAACACGCAATGACGCGGCCGCCGTGGCCTTCCGCCTCGACCTTGGCGCGCGCGGCCCGTAGCACTGCCGCAACCTCGGTGGGATGGTGCGCATAATCATCAAAGACGCGCACGGGTTTGCCCTGCTTGTCGACGCTCCCCCGGTACTCAAAGCGCTGCCGCACGCCGCTAAAGTCAGCCAATCCCTCGGCGATGGCGGCCGGGGTGCCGCCGGAGAGCACGCCGGCGATCAAGGCACCCATGGAATTGAGCACCATGTGGTGGCCTGGAATTTGCAGCTCGTAGCGCACGGTTTCAGAAACGCCAGGAAGGTCGAGCTTGACGGTGGTGTCCATGCCTTCCGCGGTGGTCTCTTCGCGCACCAGCTCAGCGGCCAACGGCACGGTAGAGGTAAAAGACTTCTCCGGCGAGCCGTAGGCCACGACGTTGATGCCGCGCTCCAGCGCCCGCTCACCAGCCCGGGCAGCGTGCTCGTCTTCGGCGCAGACAACGAGGTAGCCGGTCTCCGGGGTGACCAAGTCAGCAAAGTCATCAAAGACTTGGAAGTAGGCTTCCTCGCTGTGGAAGAAATCGAGGTGATCAGGCTCGATAGTCGTGAGCACCGCGACGTCCGGGCTATAGCGCAGCAGCGAGGCATCGGATTCATCGGCCTCGGCGACGAAAGCTTCCCCAGTGCCACCGTGGGCATTGGTGCCCGCGCGGTTGAGCTGGCCGCCGATGGCGAAGGAGGGATCAAGACCCGCGTGTTGCATCGCGCTCACGGTCATCGACGTGGTGGAGGTTTTGCCATGGGTGCCAGCCAGCAGCACCTGCTTGTGGCCTTCCATCAAGGCGGCGAGCAGATCGGAGCGGCGAATTACCGGGATATCGTTATCCTTTGCGGCCACTAGCTCCGGGTTGTCTTGGGGAATGGCGGCAAAAGAAGTAACCACGACGGTGGGCAGTTCGCCAGACAGTCGCAGGTTTTCTGCGGCGTGGCCGATGGCGACCTTGGCACCCATGGTGCGCAACACCTCAACCGGGGTGGAGTCTTTGACATCGGAACCTGTGACCACTCCGCCGCGAGCGGCGAGGATTCGCGCGAGCCCCGACATGCCGGAACCACCAATGCCAATGAGGTGGACGCGGCGCAGATCGTAGTGTGCGGGATCGGTCATTTACTTGTCCTTCCTTCCAGCGGCGTCTTCGGCCTCGGATACGCGGGCGGCGATGCGGTCTGCGATGGTATTGGCCACGTCCCCAGCGCTGGCATGGGCGGCGGCGTGCGTCATCGACTCGAGGCGTTGCGGGTCATCGAGAATGCCGCGCACCTCGGAGATGAGTCGCTCTGCGGTCAGCTCCGCGTCCGGGATCTGGATGGCGGCGCCTGCCTCGACCACGTCGCGGGAATTGAGCGCCTGTTCGCCATTGCCGTGCGGCAGCGGAACGTAGATGGCCGGCAGGCCTGCGGCGGATACTTCGGCGACGGTCATCGCGCCGGAGCGGCACACGACGAGGTCAGCCACCGCAAGGGCGGAGCCCATGTCCTCGATATACGGCAGTGCGGCGTAGTTCGGGTGTTCTGCGGGCGGGTCATTCTTCTTGCCGTAGGCGTGCAGAAGCTGGAAGTCCTGTGCCAAGTCCTCTACCGCTCCGGCAACAGCGCGGTTGATGCTGGCCGCGCCTTGGGACCCGCCGGTGATAAGAATGGTGGGAAGCTCGGACAGGTTCCACTTGGTGCGCGCGTCTGCGGCCAGGTTGCCATTCGGGTCCTCCGCCAAGCTCGGGCGAACGGGGATGCCGACGACCTCGCCCGGCATGCCGGAATCTGGGTGTGCGTTGAGTCCGATGCCGCCCATTTTCACGCCGAGCTTATTGGCCATTCCAGCCAAAGCATTGGTCTCGAGAACATAAAACGGGATGCCGAGGGATCGCGCAGCGATATAGGCCGGCCCGGCCACGTAGCCGCCGGTGCCAAAGACGACATCCGCCTCGACGTCTTTGAGTACCTGCTTGGCCTCCCCCACCGCGCGGGAGAGGTTGAACGGTAGCTTGAAGAGCTGCGCGTTGACCTTGCGCGGGATTGGCACGGGGGTAATCAGGCTAAGGTCCACGCCGCGGGCGGGAATGATATCGCGCTCGAGGCCCTTTTCGGTACCGAGAGCGGTGATGCGTGCGCCGTGGCGCTCGCGCAAAGCTTCGCCCACGGCGAGGGCGGGTTCAATGTGTCCGGCGGTGCCGCCACCTGCGATGACGACGGAAATAGGCGTGGAATTCATAGCCTAAAGGCTACCAGCGCCACCTAGCGATAGCGGCGCTCGGCGCGCGGATAGCGCCGGCCGCTTCCGGTCACGGGGCGGCCAAAGCGCTCCTCGCGCACGCGGGATCGCGGCTCCTGCGGACGGGCGTGACGGCCCTGCTGCTTCTTCTTCGGCTTCGGCACTGGCTGCGGCTCGCCGATGAACAAGAGGCGGTCGAACAGCGGGCGGCCGAAGTTCTGCATGGCAGAAATTTGCATCGGCTCGTGACGCGCCACGTTGCACAGGATGCCCATCGAGCCAATCGTGATGATCGCCGCGGTACCGCCGGCAGAAATCATGGGCAGCTGAATACCGGTCACCGGCAGCAGGCCAATGACGTAGCCAATATTCACAAAGGCCTGGGTGACCACACCGATGGTCAACGTTGCGGCCAGCAGGGACTGGAACTGGTTCTGTGCGCGCATCGCGGTGCGCAAGCCCACATAGCCCAGTGCGGCGAATAGCACGATGACGAGCGCACCGCCCCACCAGCCGAGTTCCTCACCCACGATGGCGAAAATAAAGTCATTTTTCGCCTCGGGCAGGTAGAACCACTTGGCACGAGATTGGCCGATGCCAACGCCCCAGAAGCCGCCGTCGGCAAGCGAGAGAAAGCCCTGATAGGACTGGAAACCCGTACCTTGAGTATCGGAGATATTGCCTACGAGGGCATCGAAATAGGTGTGGAAGCGGTTGGACCGGAAGCCGCCAGAAAGGAAGATAAACAGCAAACCACACACTGCTGCGACGCCGATGGTCGCCGGAACGCGCCAGTCGACACCCGCGAAAATCAGGGTGAAGACAACCACGAGGGCCAAGGACAAAGCCATACCGAAGTCGCCCTGAAGGACGATGAGCAAGAACATAACGCCGGCAATGAGGGAGTACATCATGAAGGGATCCGTCACCTTCATGGATTTGTGCTCCTTATCCGCCAATACGGTCGCACCAAACATGCCTACGGCGACGCGGGCAAGCTCCGAGGGCTGCAGGGAGAACGGTCCCAAGTAAATCCAGGACTGGGAACCTACCTCCTCGCGGCCGGTGCCCACGCCGGGGATCAGCACGGCGATGAGCAAAATGATGGACAAGCCCACAATCCACGGCACGCATTTGCGCAGGGTATGCGGCGACACCTTGAGGCCAAACCAAAAGGCAACGAGGCCCAAGAACACCATCACGCACTGGCGCAATGCCTGGTTCCATACGCCGCCGTCTTCTGTCAAAGAGGTGGCCATGGAGGAGGAAAAGACCATGAGCACGCCGATGCCGACGAGGAAAAAGATGATAAAGCGCAGCAGCTGGTAATCAAGGCCTGCTTCCTGTCGGGCTCGCTCGCGCAGCTCGCGAACGCGGTCGCCAAAACTCTTGGAGCGCGGGCGCTGCTGGGAGGTGGCCGTCATGTGTTCTCCTGATCCTTAAATCTATAGCTCTAGTTGCGGGTAAGCTCCCGCGCGGCCGCGGCGAATACATCACCGCGTTGAGCCATGCCGGTATACATGTCTAACGATGCCGCAGCCGGCGCCAAAAGAACGGTATCCCCGGCGTCGGCGTGTTGCAGTGCAGCCTCCACCGCAGCATTCATGGCTGCGAAAGGCTCCTGCGTTTCGATGACGTCCACCGGGGCATGCGGCGCGTGCGCGGCGAGTGCCCGGGCCACCTCTTCCCTATCCACGCCTAGGACTACCGCGGCTTTGATGTGGGCGGCGTGCTTGGCGACGAGCCCGTCTACCTCCGCGCCCTTCAACTGCCCGCCGGCAATCCAGATCACGGAATTGAGCCCCTTGAGCGCCGCATCCGCCGCGTGCGGGTTGGTGGCCTTGGAATTATCGATGAAGGTGATGCCGGAATGCTCATGAACCACAGCGCCGCGGTGCCCGGCGACGGTATATGCGGCCAGCCCCTGCGCAATGGACTCCGGGGTGGCGCCTGCCAGACGCGCGACGCTGGCTGCGGCCGCAGCGTCGAGGACTCCTGCCAGGCCGGCGGGCTCAATGCCCTCTGCGGACGCGAGATCCTCGCGCTGCTCGTTAAGCCGCGAAACAAGGCGGCCGGCACTTACGCCCACCTCTCCCTGTGTGGGTTCAGCGGCGGTAAAGCCGTAGAGGTCTGTGGTATCCGCGGCGTAGTGGACCGCCTCGGCGTCATCCTTGCCCACCACTGCGACTTCACCGGAGAGCACCTTGGCCTTTGCGCGGGCATAGGCATCGAATGATCCGTGCCAATCTAGGTGATCATCTGCCAGGTTCAGCAACACGCCCACATCCGGGCGCAAGTGGCTGGACCAATGCAGCTGGAAAGAAGATAGTTCGGCGCAGAGAACGTCGACGCGAGGGGTGGCCGTGAGGGCGTCGAAAAGCGAAACGCCGATATTACCCACCGCCAGTGCGCGGTTGCCGGTGCGCTTGGCATCAGCCTGCATGATCTGGGCCAACATGCCGGTAGTGGTGGTCTTGCCGTTGGTTCCGGTAACTACCAGCCAGGTACGCGGCGCGCCGAAGACGCCCGCACGATCCAGGCGGTAGGCCAGCTCCACGTCGCCGATGACCTCTACCCCAGCGTCCTGGAAAGCAACCAACAAAGGCGAATCGGGACGCCAGCCCGGCGAAGTAACCACAAGGTCAAAATCGCCCTGGGCGGCAGAATCGACGGAGACGGTTGCTACCCCGAATTCCTCCGCCAATTCCGCCAGCGCGGTCTCGTTGGAATCTGCCACGGTGGTATCCACCCCGAGGCTTGCCAGCATAGCGACGCAACCGCGCCCTGATACTCCCGCCCCGGCCACGAGCACTCGCCCGCGCAACGAGGATGGCAACTCGGTCATCTCTATTCCTCTTTCCTCGATAAAGCTAAAAAGGCGTGAGTCTTAGGAAGCAAAGCCGACGGCGGACAGCCAGTCGCCGTAGAAGATGCATACGCCGGCAATGGCGGCCATGGCGCTCAACAGCCAGAAGCGGGTGACCACGGCGGTCTCAGCCCAGCCACCATTTTCAAAGTGGTGGTGGATGGGCGCCATGCGGAAGAAGCGCTTTCCGGTGCTGCGGAAGACGATGATCTGGATGACGACGGAGACCGTCTCAATCACGAAGATGGCGCCGATGATGATCATGAGCAGTTCGGTGCGAGTCGTCACCGAGAGGCCGGCGACGAGGCCGCCGAGCGCAAGCGAACCGGTATCGCCCATGAAGATCTTTGCCGGTGCAGCATTCCACCACAAAAAGCCCAAGCAACCGCCCAGGCCGGCTGCAGCCAGCACGGCCAAGTCGAGCGGATCGCGAACCTCATAGCACCCTGCTGCAGGCGAGACGGCGCAAGAGTTGCGGAATTGCCAGAAGGAAATCAGTGCATAGGCACCCATCACCATCGCGGTGGTGCCTGCGGCCAAGCCGTCGAGGCCGTCGGTGAGGTTCACGGCGTTCGACCACGCAGCAATGAGTAGATAGAGAAAGACAAGGAAGACAATGGTGCCGATGATGGCGCCGCCCACGGCGATGTCGAAAGTTTCAAAATCGCGAACGAAGGAAAGGTTGGTAGACGCTGGGGTCAATCCGTGCTCGTCTGGGAACTGCAGCGCCAGGATGCCGAAAATCAGCGCCACGGCCAGCTGACCTACCAGCTTGGCGGTCTTGTTCAGGCCGAGGTTGCGCTTTTTGAACAGCTTGATGAAGTCATCGGCAAAGCCCAACCCGCCAAGGCCCATCGTGAGGAAATAGACCAAGAGACCGGAGGGGCTAAAACCACCGTTACCGGTCACGCGGGCATAAATTCCCACCACGAGATAAGCCACGGTGATGGCCAGCAAAATCGCCAGTCCGCCCATGGTGGGGGTGCCGCGCTTGCGCAGGTGCAGCTGCGGTCCGTCCTCGCGAATTTCTTGTCCCTTGCCTACCCCGGAAAAGTAGCGGACCAACATGGGAGTGGTAAAGATCGCGACGAGGAAGCTGAGGATGCCCGCGATAATGATCTGAGTCATTGCTAGAGGTCTTTCTCCTTGTACTGAGGACTAACGGCGATTGAGCCGTTCTGCCACGCGCCACAGGCGCTGGGCATTCGACGACTTGATGAGGACTACATCTTTGGCCTCGCGCCCGGTCCAATCTTCGATGCCGGCAGGCGCTACCCTGATGATGCCTTCGACCGCCGCCGCAGCGGCGTCAACATCCGGGCTGATAGTAGTATTTATACCCCGCGCCTGTGCGGCCTCAACCATGGCCCTCATATTATCGTTGTCTCCCACGGCCACGAGGTGGTCAACATGGTACTTGGAAAGCACCTCTCCCAATGCGCGGTGGGCGGCCACTGCTTCTCCGCCGAGCTCGCCCATCTCACCGAGCACGGCGATGGCGCGGGCATCCGGTCGGGCGGCCGAGGTATAGGCCAGCGCAGCAATGGCCGCGTGCATGGAATCGGGGTTGGCGTTATAGGAATCATCGATGGTGGTTACTCCATCGCGGCGGGTACGCACGTCCATGCGGTGTTCCGAGGCATTCTGGTGCCCGGATAGCGCGTTGGCTACCACCTGCGGGTCCATGCCCGATTCGATGGCCGCGGCGGCCGCTGCCAAAGCGTTAGAAACCTGGTGCTTGCCAAAGACCTGCAGCTTCACCGGAAGTGGGTCCGTTCCCGGCGCATGCAGCACAAACGAGGGGCGGGCGACGTCATCGAGCTGGATATCGCTGGCGTAGTACTGGGCGTCGGAAGCCGGCGGCTTATTGGCCGAGTAGTAGACGACCTTGGCTGAGGTGCGCGGTGCCATGCCCGCGACGAAGGGATCATCGGCATTGAGCACGGCGACGCCGCCCTCAGCGGCCGAGGGCAAGGCTTCCACGAGCTCGCCTTTGGCCTGGGCAATATTCTCGCGGGAGCCAAACTCACCCAAGTGTGCGGTACCAACATTGAGTACCACGCCGACGGTGGGCGCGGTGATGGTGGTCAGATGGCGGATATGACCGATGCCGCGGGCAGACATTTCGGCAACCAGGAAACGGGTGTGCTCATCGCAGCGCAGAGCGGTATACGGCAAGCCGACCTCGTTATTAAAGGAGCCGGGAGGAGCGACGGTGTCACCCTCAGCGCGGAAAATCGTGGCCAGTAGGTCCTTGGTGGAGGTCTTACCAGCCGAGCCAGTCACGCCGACAATGTCTAGGCCCTGCTCGGCGGTCAGGCGGCGGGTGACCTCCCGCGCAATATCGGATAGCGCCTGCACCACCGCGGCGGCCGAGCCGTCCTCGTCGTGGGCATAGATATCCGCGTTGGCGGCATCACCGGTAACGCGGCCTTGGGGCTTGACGACGACCGCCGGAACCCCCACCGGCCGCGCCGCCAGCACCGCCACTGCGCCCTGCTCGATGGCTTTTTCTGCATAATCGTGGCCATCCACACGGGCCCCGGGCAGGGCAAGGAAGAGCCCGCCCTTAGTTACCTTGCGGGAATCGAATTCGATGAACCCGGTAACGCGCTGTTCTGGGTCAGACACACAGTCGAGGCTGCCCCCAGTAATTTCGGCAATATCGGCAATAGAAAGTGGAATCATGTCTACTCCTTCGCATCCCCAAGGGTATCGCGGTGCGGGGTTCCGGCCAGCTTTTCCTCGATAGCGCGGGCCATTTCCTCGCGGTCGTCAAAGTGCAAGGTTGTGCCGTCCACGAGCTGTCCCACCTCGTGGCCCTTGCCTACGACGATGACGGCGTCGCCCGGCTCGGCCCAATCGACGACCTCATCGATGGCACGGGCGCGGGAGCCAACCTCGCGGATATCGCCCTGGGGGACGGCGTCACGTGCGCCCGCCATAACCGCCGCGCGAATGGTGGCGGGGTCCTCGGAGCGCGGGTTGTCATCGGTAACCACGGTAAGGTCAGCGCGGCTGGCTGCGGCTGCGCCCATGATTGGGCGCTTAGAGCTATCACGGTCTCCGCCGGCGCCGACGACAATGCCGACGCGGCCCTTGGTTCCCTCCAGCTGCCCGCGTAAGGTGTCGAGCACCGCGGCGATGGCCGCTGGCTTATGCGCGTAGTCCACCACGGCCACAAAGTCTTGGCCGCGGTCGATGCGCTCCATTCGGCCAGGGACTGCGACCTTCTCCACTCCCGACAGAAACTCCGCCGGATCCTCTCCTACCGCGGCGGCCATGCCGAGCGCCAAGCAAGCATTGGCGATATTGAACTCGCCAGGCAGCGGCAGCCGGAAGGTGAAATCGGCACCGTCATAATTCAGGGCTACCTCTTGGGCACCGGTGGCCTCGGTAGCGGTTTGACGTGCGCTGATCGTGGCCGAAGCGCCCTGGGTGGCAACCGTAGTCACGTTGTGGCCCGCGCTCTTGGCGACGCCGCGCATGCGCTCGCCCCACTCATCATCGATGCAGAGGACGGCCCGCTCGGCCGCCTGTTCCCCAGCGAAAAGCTTCGCCTTAGCTTGGAAGTAGTCCTCCATGGTGGGGTGAAAATCGAGGTGGTCCTGGCTCAGGTTCGTAAACCCGCCTACCGCAAACCGAGTTCCGCGCACGCGTCCCAATTCCAGCGCATGCGAGGACACTTCCATCACCACATGGGTAACGCCCTCGTTCTTCATGCGTGCGAAAAGCTCTTGCAGGGTCGGCGCCTCAGGCGTGGTGAGCGACGTCGGGACCGGGGTGCGGTTGATTCGGGTACCGGTGGTTCCGATAAGGCCCACGGAATGCCCGGCGTGGAGCAGGCCGGCCTCCAGCAGGTAGCTGGTGGTGGTCTTGCCGGAAGTGCCGGTAACGCCGATAACCGTCAGGTCGCGGGTGGGGTGGCCATAAATCTCGGCGGAAATTGGGCCGAGCACGGCACGAATATCCTCCACCACCAAAATCGGGCGGGTCTCTTGGGCCTCGGTAAGCAGGTCGAGCCCAGCGGCGTCGGTAAGCACAGCTCCAGCCTTGGTATCGCGAGCGAACTGCGCGCCGTGTACGCGCGTGCCCGGCAAGGCAGCAAAGAGCGCGCCTTCCGGCAGGCGGGAAGAATCCAGCCCGCACGCGGAGACCTCCACGGAGGCATCACCAATGACGCGCCCACCAGAAAGCTGGGCGAGAGTATCCAAAGAAACGGTCATACTAAGCTCCTATTGTGCCCGCAGGGTCAGCCGCGGTGCTGGTTTCGAAGTCGGAATATTGTCACGATTAAGTAGCCACGAGGCGATATCGCGGAAGATAGGTGCCGCCGACTGGCCGCCGCCTCCGTTGTCCTCCACGCCGGACTTAGGCTCATCCACCATGACGGCAACGACGAAGCGCGGATCATCGGCCGGCGCAATGCCGGCAAAGGTGATCCAATAGGCGGAATTCGAATACGCCCCGGTATTTGGGTCCACCTTCTGGGCTGTACCGGTCTTGCCGGAAAGCTGATAGCCCTTAAGCTGCGCGTTGCCGGCCGTACCATTTTGCATACCCGCATCATCGTCTTGGAAGACGGCGCGGAACATATCCACCGTGGTTTTGGCAGTCTCCGGGCTTACCACCTGGTTCTTTTCCGGTTCCTCTAGCTTTTCGTCCTTGCCGTCTGGCCCCTTGACCGAGTCAATGATGCGCGGCTCGATACGCTCGCCGCCATTAGCCAATGCTTGGTACACGCTGGCCATCTGCAACGTGGTCCACGACTGGCCCTGACCAATAGGCAGGTTAGCGAAGGTGCCGCCGGACCATTGCTCCAAATCTGGGACGCTGCCGGCCGATTCATTCGGCAGCTCAATACCGGTGGTATTGCCCAACCCAAACTTCTTGAGGTACTCGGCGTACTTTTCTTGGCCCAACTTATCGGCGATCATCAAGGTGCCAACGTTAGAGGATTTACCAAAGATGCCGGTGGTGGTATACGGCTCGGTGCCGTGTTCCCACGCATCATTCACCGTCACGCCCGCCATATCGATGGAACCTGGGACCTGGTGCACCTCATCCGGAGTGGTCACACCCTCCTGCAGTGCAGCAGCCGCGGTAACCACCTTCGCTACAGACCCCGGCTCATAAGGATGGGAGACGCTGCGGTTTTCAAAGTCCTTGCCTTCATCGAGCTGATCCTCAACATTCTTATTGGGATCCACTGTATCCGTATTTGCCATGGCAAGGACCTGGCCGGTTGCAGCATCGAGGACCACTGCTTCTGCACCGGAAGCCTTGGAGTTGGCCTTAGCCTTTTCCAGCTTTTGCTGAACGTAGGTCTGCAGGTCCAGATCCAAAGTGAGGGTGACGTCGCGACCATCAACGGTATCCACGACGTCACGCAACGTGCCCGGGATCACCTGGCCATCTGCGGATACGTCCTCGGTGGACTGGCCGTCAATGCCAGTAAGTTCCGTATCCCGCGCGGCCTCGAAACCGAACTGTCCATGGCCATCCATCGACACCTTGCCCACAACGTTTTCACCAATGGCGCCGTTGGGGTACTGGCGGATATCTTGGCGGTCCGCTGCCACTCCGTGGTACTTATTGGCGATCTCTACGGCAACATCCGGATCGACATTGCGCACCAGTACCTCATACTGGGTATCGGCTTTGAGCTTATTGAGGATGTCGTCCTTATCCACCTTGGAGGTCGAGGCGCCGGAATCCTCAATCAGCTTCGGGATTCCCTCAGACATGTCCTTGAGGGTCTCCTCCATCTTCTTGGTAAGGAAGCTATCCAGCTTCTTATCATCCATGCCCTCCGTCGAGCCATCTTTTTGGGCCTCGATCTCGGCCTTGTCTTTTAGCTCATCGCGCAGTCGGGTCGGCGAGACGGTCAAGGAACGAGACTTCATCGTGTAGGCCAAGCGCTGGCCATCACGGTCTAAGATCTCTCCCCTACGGGCCGGCTCAATATAGACGCGCTCACGCTGGGTGACGGCTTGGGCGGAAAGGTCTGGGCCCCACACAAGCTGTACCCAGGCTAAGCGGCCAGCGAGGACGACCATCGCCACGAGCACCACGGATACGATGATGCGCAGGCGTTTGCGCATCATTTTCTTTTGCGGCACCGCGGAGCTGGCAGAGCGGCGCGGGCGGCGCCTAGCCTTACTTGGCGTAGTCACAGTCCAGTGTCACCTTCCCTATTTCCGCCACAATTTCTTGCGTGTATTGATTGTGCCCTACAAAAGTGAGAATGCCCGCGCCACCACGCGCGAGCATCATCTTTTTCACCGATTATTCTTCCCTAGCTATTCGGCGCGGCTAGCATACGGCGCACGGGCGGGAAGGTTGGGTCGCGCATTGTCCTGGGCGGCACCAGCAGCGCCGGTCTCACGGTCGGAATTACGGTCGGCATCGCCACCATGGCTGGTGCGCTGCTGTCCCTGTGGCACGGCATTGAGGGAATCCGACATCCCCTCCGTATCCTTTGGGTCGCTGGAAGCCTGGCCCGGGCGGATTGGTTCACCGTTGACATCAATGAGCTTTTCGGTATCCGGGGTGCCTTCGCGCTTGTCGACGATCTTTCCATCCCCGCCAACTTCCGCAATGCCCGGCTGCTTAGGAATAGCCATTCCCATTTCGTCCGCGCGGCGCGCAATATCAGCAGAAGAGCTGAGATTCTCTGCATCGCGGTTGAGGGTCTCAATCTGGTTATCCAGTTGGGAATCCTGCACGGTCAGCTCTTGGATGGCAAAGGTTTGCTTGGTAGACAGACCGGACAGCCACATGGCCAAGGCCACACCGACGATAAGCAGCGTAAGGGAAATGACGCCCAACCGGGTAAGGAGGCCGTTCTTCTTCGTCTGCGGCTGCAGCTGACGGCCACGGAAGCTCACTACCTGCTTCGAACCCAGGCGCTTCGTGCTGCGGTGCGGCACCCGAGTGCGGCTCGGGGCACGCTTAGTGCTGGGACGCTCGCGCAGCGCCGTCGGGGCTCCGGTATCGATTCCGGTGGTGAAGTCTCGGCTGGCGCCCATGGTGCGAGTGGCCTCTCTGTCGCGGCTGTCAGTCTTTAGGTGGTTGCGGCGTGGGATGGTGCTCATTGCCTGCCTCCCGGCGGTAGAAATTCTGGCATTCCCTCGAGTCTTTCGATGGCACGAACACGCACCGACGCGGCTCGCGAATTTTCCGCGATTTCCTCTTCAGAGGCCTTTTCCGCCCCGCGCGTAACGATCTTGAACTTCGGCGCGGTGCCCGGCAGGTCCATCGGCAACCCAGCCGGCGTCTTGGAAGTGGTCAGTTCTTTGAAGGCTGCTTTAACGATGCGGTCTTCCAAAGATTGGTAGCTCATGAATACGGCACGGCCGCCTTCCGAAAGCGCCTGGGTTATGACCGGCAGGACATTTTCGATAGCTTCCAACTCGCGATTGACCTCAACCCGCAGCGCCTGGAAGGTGCGCTTGGCGGGGTGCCCTCCGGTACGGCGGGTCGCAGCGGGAATGACATCATAAAGTAGCTCAACGAGCCGCGCGGAGTTGACGAAAGGCTCCTTGTCACGCTCCCTCAACACGGCGGAGGCAATTTTCCCAGCGAAGCGCTCATCGCCATAGGTCTTGAGGACCCGCGCTAAGTCACCGTGCGAATAGGTATTGAGTACATCCGCCGCGGTAATCCCTTGCGAAGGATCCATGCGCATATCTAGCGGCGCATCCGCCTTATAAGCAAACCCGCGGTCAGCTTGGTCTAGCTGCATCGAGGAAACACCAAGGTCAAAGAGAGCGCCGGCAATGCCTACGGTGCGAGCCGAATCAAAGATGTCGCCGTCACCTTCCGCGATGGCGCTGCCCAGCTCATCGAATCGTGCATTAACGCCGACGAAGCGATCGCCATAGGGCGCAAGACGTTCGGATGCATTGCGCAGCGCCTGCTTATCGCGGTCGACGCCAATGACCCGCGCCTCGGGAAAAGATTCCAGGAAGTAGCGGGTGTGGCCGCCGGCGCCCAGGGTGGCGTCAACAAGCACGGCCTCATCCCCCGCCGCTTCAACTTGGGGGCGTAGGAGATCGGCCATGCGCTCGCGCATGACTGGTACGTGGCCGTGGTTTTCGGCCACGTCATAATTTAGGTCTTTGGTAGCCATGTCTCCCCGCAACCCCCTTTCTCAAATTCCTGACTTCCAGTGGTGGAAAGCATGCGAGTGCGTATAGGGCCCTGTCCGAGGCAGGTTTCTGATATCGGGGAAGTACACCAGAATCATCCGCCTCGGACAGAGTCCTTACACGCACTCTTGTACAGGCTTAGAGCAAGCCCGCCAGTACGTCATCGGCATCTGCTGCCGAATAAGCATCTTCAGTTTGCGACTGGTACTCAGCCCACGCGGCTGCGTCCCAAATTTCGAGAAAGTCCACAGAGCCAACCACAACGCACTCCTTGGACAAGTTGGCGTATTCCCGATGCCCCGCGGACAACGTAATGCGCCCATGCCCGTCCAGCCGTTGTTCGTCCGCACTTGCTGCCAAGTTACGGATAAAAGCACGTGCTTCTGGGTTGGTTCGAGAAACCGCCGCAGCCTTCCGTGCGCGTGCCGCAAATTCCTCCCGCGGGTACACGGCCAGCGAGTGGTCCTGCCCCTTGGTGACCATGAGGCCACCCGCGAGTTCATCGCGAAACTTTGCCGGAAGCGTAAGACGTCCCTTGTCATCGAGCTTCGGAGTGTAGGTTCCGAGAAACATCCCGGCGTCCACCTTCCTTACTCGAAAACTCCGGATTCTCTTACTTCAGAATCGAGACCCTTGAGCCCCTCTTTCCTCCGCTGCGCCCCACTCTACCCCACTTTCCCCCACCTAACCCACTTAAAGCGGCGTGTCCCTCGGATCGATCTCGATTACTTGCAGCTAGATAATGGTTTTTCCAGTGGGAAGAAATCCCACGAAAGGTCTTGACAGCCCGCTGCAATCACCCCACTCGCCCCACCCGCAACACCAACATAATGAGCCCCAATCCACACTCCAACCCCATATGCTGTGTTATCGAGGACTTTTAACTAAGTCCATGGGGTAGTTACCCCACCAGTTCCCACCTAGCACCCTTTCCGTGGGGCAAAGTGGGGAATTTTGGCGCGGCACAAAAATCCCCGGTTGACCCTCACTGGGCCAACCGGGGTGAACCACATCAATAAAGCGTTAACGCTCCTCAAAGCGGCGACGGAAGTTTTCCTCCAACTTGCCGCTGACTCCACCACTGCGAGACGCGGGCTTCTTTGCCCGGGCACCGGAGTAACGGCTCTGTACAGAGTGACCGGAGCCATCTCCGCGCAGCATCCACACACCAGCGCCAAACATCACCAAAAAGCCCGCGATAGAAAGCGCAATAAACCACAGGCTTTGCTGCGCAAGAGCAACACCACCAATAAGCATGCACAGCCCAACGACGACGAGCGCTATACCCCGAAGGGTTACCGCACCGCCAGATCCGCCGAACGACGTAGGCTCAGAAACGGAAGCGCCAAACTTAGGATCGTCAGCGAGTAACGATTCCTCAATTTCACGGAGCGTGCGCTGCTCCTGCTCGGAAAGGGACACTGTTCCTCCAACTAGGGATTGAGCTTCGGGCGGTAATAGTTCTATCTATACTAACGCCCAGAATAATCAGTATGTTCCCCAAAAGGTAGTGAGCGCCCCCACGGAGTGACTACGCAGCAAAAGAGCCGAAAGTAGTCCCTGCCTCACTTTCGTCCAAAAATTGTGCGGCATGCTGCATGAGGCCATAAACATATTCCTCGCTCGGCGCTTCATCCAGCCCCGAAGACACGCGCGCACGAGTCCGCGAATATCCCTTAAAGGATTCAGCCCACCGCTTATCTTCCACACCCACGAGCGCTAACCGATCCCATGCACTGGAGGGAAGGCGGCGGCGCCGAGCCACGACAGATGCAGCTACCCGTGCGCCAGCAGTACGTAGAGCCGATTGGTACGCCACCTCTAAGGCTTGATCGAATCGCCCCTCAGCCGCATAACCGCGCGCAGCGTCTAATAATTCTCGTGCTTGGAAGAGAAATCGTGCCCGCTTGCCGCTTTCTCGCTCAAGAGAACGAGTACGCGTTGCCGAAATAATCTGTGCCATTGTTTTGTCCTTAGCTAAATAAATAACGTCGTTGAACTGCCCCCGACCCTAAGCAAGCCGCCAGACATTTCACGGTTGATAATAGTTCACGTGTTCGATTCAATCAATACTAATTGCAGGCCAAAGATTAACTGCAGCCCTCTTGTTCGATTCGCTCTTGCGGCTTTCAAAGAACGGAGTGGGCCTCGCTTTCCTTCCCCTACAGACATCTGGTGTCATAGGAAGTGTGAGCTTTGAAATTCGCCGCCTAACCCCGCCGGAATTCTCCCTGTTAGCCCCGCAGTTGGTTGAAATCTACATCGAGGCAATGCACTACAATCCCGCGATCTTGCATAGCCGCATTTCAAGCTGGCGAAATGACGTGACCCGCCCCGGATTCAGCGCGCAGATTGTCACCCATGACAATGGCATCGTCGGCGTGGCCTATGGGTTCTTAGGCTCCCCGGACAGCTGGTGGGACGCTGAGCTTCGCCGGGGGCTCCGACTACAGGGCGGGCCCACCGAAGAGCAGTGGGACATTGTGCGCAACTACTTTGAGTTGGCAGAGATCCACGTCTTGCCGCAGTACCAGGGGCACGGACTAGGCAGAAAACTATTAGAGGGATTGCTATGGAATGCCCCGGCGCGCTACGCACTGTTGTCCACACCCGAGGTGCCGAACGAGGATAACGGTGCCTTCCGCCTCTATAGAGCCGCCGGCTTCTTCGATGTCCTCCGTGGTCATCTCTACCCAGCCGATGCCCGCCCCTTTGCCATATTGGGGGCGAGCCTGCCGCTGTAAACCTCTGTTATTTCTTGCGCAGCCTAGCCGGTATCGTGTGGGGTGTGACTATGCAGAATATTCCTGAGCTTGCGGAAATCCCCGGTGCGGTGCGCGAGGAACTCGCCACCTTCCTTGATCAACGCCGAGAGCAGGTGGCGGAAATTGGTGCCCCGGTAACCAAGGCCGTGAGCTTTTTGGAATCCTTCGTGCTTGACGGCGGCAAGCGAGTGCGCCCTACCTATGCTTGGGCGGGCTACCTTGCTGCAGGTCGAGGAGAAGAAGATCCCGCGGCTATGCTCCGCGCGGCCGCCTCTTTGGAATTTATCCAGGCCTGCGCTCTTATCCACGATGATATTATCGATGCTTCAAATACCCGTCGCGGCAATCCTACGGTGCACCGGGGCGTCGAAAAGCTGCACCGCGAATCGGAATACTTGGGGGATCCAGAGTTCTTCGGCACCTCCGTAGCAATCTTGGTGGGCGATTTAGCTCTTGTGTATGCAGAAGACATGTTCCAAGATTCCGGCCTGAGCGCGGCCGCTTTGCACCGTGCTCGCAGCCCGTGGCGCGGCATGCGCACTGAGGTTATCGGTGGACAGCTCTTGGATATCTCTTTGGAGGCGGCAGGTTCCGAATCAGTAGAGCTTGCCAATTCCGTCAACCGCTATAAGACCGCCGCTTATACCATTGAACGCCCGCTGCACTTGGGCGCCGCCATCGCCGGTGCGAGCGAGGAACTTATCGCAGCCTTCCGCGGCTATGGGCACGATATTGGCATTGCCTACCAGTTGCGCGACGATCAGCTGGGTGTTTTTGGCGATCCCGCGGTAACCGGCAAACCTGCCGGTGATGACCTGCGCGAAGGCAAGCGAACCGAACTCTTAGCGCTAGCGCTCCAGCGCGCGGATGAGTCTGATCCACAAGCTGCTGCTACCTTGCGCAAGCTCATTGGCCGCACCTCAGATCCCCAGGAGCTATCGCGCTTGGCCCAGATCATCGCTGATTCGGGCGCACCAGAAGAGATTGAGCGCCGCATCGATGCCCTAACGCAATCGGGCCTGCAGCACCTGCGCGCCGCACAGGTGGATCCCACGGTCACCGAAACCCTAGAGCAGTTGGCTATCAAGGCTACTGCTCGCCGCAAGTAGGTTGTGCCGTGGCAAAGACGTACTCTTTTCCCATTCCACGCGCGCTGCCGCTAGGGCTATCAGCCTCCTGCATTTTGCTGCTCGCGTCCTTCTCTGGCGGCGCCACCCGCAACCGTGGAGGACTCCTCGAAGCATTAAATATTGGCTTCTTGTCCTATGGGCACGGGCGCAATCTCGGCCTCGCGCTGTACTGGGTGGGTATTTTCCTCCTAGCCGCGGCGTGGGTGCTAGCTGGGCGCACTATCATTCGCCCACAGCTCAAAAATCCTCTCCCCGAGGGCGGCTTGCGCGACATCCAGCGCATTCTCATCGCCTGGGTAGCTCCCCTTTTATTAGCCGGACCATTGGCCTCACGCGATGTGTATTCCTACCTTATGCAAGGTGCAATGGTTCGCGATGGCTTCGATCCGTATACCGAAGGTGCCGCCGTTAACCCCGGCCCCTTCCTCCTTGAGGTATCACAAGATTGGCGCAATACCACCACACCTTATGGTCCCCTTCACCTGTGGATAGGAGAACTGGTCACCAGCCTGGTAGGAGATAACGTCACTGCAGGCGTGGTGATCTATAAGGTTCTTTCTCTGCTTGGGTTTGTTACCATCGCTTGGTCAATCCCCCGCATCGCCCGCAAACTCGGTGCTGATCCGGCGGTAGCACTGTGGCTTGGTGTAGCTAATCCAGTTATTATCTTGCACCTTATCGGCGGCATGCATAATGAGTCGCTCATGGTGGGGCTCGTGTCTATCGGCCTGCTAGCGGCATTGCATCAGCGCTTCCACGCCGCCCTCCTCCTCGTGGGCACGGCCGTGGCTATGAAGGCAACTGCGGTTATTGCGGCACCGTTTATCGTATGGATGATGCTCCACCACTACGCTCCCAAGGGCTCCAGTAAGTGGCGACAACTTGCTGTCTTTGTGCTATCTGGCATCGCCGCAGTGACAGAAATCATCGCCGCAGTAGCCCTCATCACGTGGGTTTCCGGCACGTCATGGGGCTGGCTATCGCAGGTAAGCGGCAATTCCAAGGTGATTAACCCGCTGGCAGGTCCCACCTTGGCCACCGATATTATCTTCCCAGCGGTACAAATATTTATGCCGGATGCGTCCTATAACGCCATCCTGGCCGTCCTGCGCAGCATCGCCATGGCCTGCATGCTCATTGGGCTGGTGGCGGTGTGGTGGCTTTGCCGCAAGGACAACCGCGACGCCATTATGGGCACCGCGGCCGCGTACCAAGTTGCCTTTGTTTTCAACGCCGTGACCCTACCGTGGTACTACGCCTCTATCTTTACCCTGATGGGCACCTTCCGGCCGCCGCTCTGGCTCATCAAATTCACCACCGGCGTGGCCCTGTTTATTGGCGTCTCTTTCTCCGGCGATGGCAATCACCAGCTCTACAACTGGTTCTGGGTGATCGGCATGATTGTGGTGGCGTGGTTTGCCACCCAGTGGATCTTTGAAGGCGTGCCTAAAAAGCGGCAGCCTGCGCGCGGCGAATAACCTCGCGGGCAAGGTGACCGTGCAGGGCATCGATCGGGCGGCCCGGCAGCGAGTCATCCTCGGTAAAGAGATGCTTGAAGATTTCGTCGTCCTTATAGCCGCCGTCTGTCAACACGGTAATTGCGGCAGTTACATGCTTGGCAATCACACCCTTGTCGTTGAAGAAGGCCAGAGGTACGCGCTTTCCTTCTGGGGAATCCCAGGCAATGAACTTTCGGTCCTGGAGCAGGTCATAAGCGCGCGTGATGGGTAGGTCTAGCTTTTCTGCCACCTGCTGCATGCTGAGTAGTTCTTCGTTAGCGAGCAAGGAATCGAGGGATTTTTCTTGGTTAGTCACGTTTTCTACTTTAACGCGGGCTAGATGATCGGCCATACTGGGAAGCATGACTAGGTTGGAAATTGGTGACGTTCTGGAGAATCGTTACCGGATCGATCGCCCCATTGCCCGCGGTGGCATGTCTACCGTCTATCGCTGCGTGGACATGCGGCTGGGGCGAGCGGTCGCGGCCAAGGTCATGGACGAGCGCTATTCCGATGACCCGGTCTTTATCAAGCGTTTTTCTCGCGAGGCTCGCGCCATGGCCCGCCTGCAGCATCCCAATCTCGTAGCTATTCACGATTTTTCCGCCGACGGCGAGCCCATTTATCTCATCATGGAGCTCATCGACGGCGGTACGCTACGCGAGCTACTGGCCGAGGGCGGCCCCTTTCCGGTGCAGGCGGCCACCTCTACCCTGCGCAATGTGCTGCGCGGCTTGGAAGAGGTGCACTCGACCGGGCTCATCCACCGCGACATCAAGCCCGATAATGTGCTTATTACCTCCCACCACCGGGTAAAGGTGGGCGATTTTGGGCTGGTGCGTGCCACCAATGCCGAGGCTACCTCGGACATGATTGTGGGCACCGTATCCTACCTCGCCCCGGAGCAGGTCACGGGCGAAGAAATTACGCCAGCCTCTGATGTCTATTCAGCCGGCATTGTCCTCTTCGAGCTTCTTACCGGCACCGTTCCTTTTTCGGGGGATACTCCCCTGGCGCACGCCACTGCCCGCTTGGATTCCGACGTCCCCGCGCCGTCCTCGCGGATTTCTGGGGTGCCCAAGCTTGTCGACGCCCTCGTGGCCACCGCCACCGCCCGCGATCCCCGCGAGCGCTTCGCCGACGCCGGAGAATTCCTCGAGGCGCTCGATGATGTCTGCCGGGAGCTCGATCTTCCGGACGTGACCATCCCCGTGCCAAGGAACGCTGCCGCGGCGCGCACGGCACAAGCACCCACGGATTTTTCTGGCACTGGGGCCACGGAAATTTTCGAACCCACCCGCAGCATTCCTCAGGGCGAAACGGAGCATCTCGACGGCGGCCCGACTGAAGTCATCCCGCCGCAGCGCCTTAGCTTTGAGACGAAACTGGATTTGCCACAGGCCGGGGCCGCTCCTGAACCGGAGCCGCAACCATTGTCACAACCCCAGGCACAGCCGTATTCCGCGTCCGAGCCCCCACTCGAACCATTTGCGCCGGCAGCTGCCTCTGCGCCTGCACCGGTACCTGCTCCTGTCCCCGAGCAGCCGGTCCAGAGCGCGCATGAAGAACCCGCCGAGCGTCCGCTGACCAACCGCAATCCGCTGTCACTAGTGCTGTACTTAGTAGTGGTCGCGATTGCGGTGGGCGCGGTGGCTATCGGCGGGTGGTGGTTCGGCTCCTCGCTCTACGGCGCGACGCCGCACCTGTGGATTTAGTTACGTAGCATCTCCGCGATAAGGAAGGACAGCTCGAGCGACTGCTGAGTATTAAGGCGCGGATCCACGGCCGACTCGTAGCGGCCCGGCAGATCCACGTCGGTAATGTCCTCGGCGCCGCCCAAGCACTCGGTGACGTCTTCACCGGTGAACTCAAGGTGTACGCCACCCGGGTGGGTACCCAGTTCGCGGTGAACCTCGAAGAAGCCTTGGACCTCATCCACGATCTTGTCAAAGTGGCGAGTCTTGTAGCCATTAGAAGCGGTGAAGGTATTGCCGTGCATCGGGTCGGACTGCCATACCACCTTGTGGCCGGAGTCTTCCACTGCCTTGACAATGGCAGGCAGAACCGTGCGCACCTTATCGTGTCCCATGCGCGAAATCATGGTCAGGCGGCCTGGCTCGCGATTCGGGTCCAGCCTTTCCGCGTACTCCACGGCCTGCTCCGGGGTGACGCCCGGCCCCAGCTTGATGCCCACTGGGTTACCAATCATCGCCGCAAAGTTCACGTGGAAATCTTCGATGCCACGAGTGCGCTCACCAATCCACACCTGGTGTGCAGAGAGATCGTAAAGCTTGGTATCGCCGTTATTGTCCTGGCCCAAGCGCAGCATGGAGCGCTCGTAGTCCTTCAGCAATGCCTCGTGCGAGCAGTAGATATCGGCCGAGCGCAGGGTGTCATCGTGCACGCCACAGGCATTCATGAAGTTCAAGCCGTTTTCGATCTCCCGGGCCAAGTCCTGGTAGCGGGCACCAGCGCGGGAATTGCGCACGAACTCGCGGTTCCACTCATGCAGGCGGTAGAGATCCGCAGTGCCGGAAGAGGTCAAAGAACGCACGAGGTTCATTGCCGCCGAAGAGTTCGCGTAAGCGCGGATCATTCGGGCTGGGTCGTGGCGACGAGCCTCATCGGTCGGCTCCACGGCGTTGACAATGTCACCGCGGTAGTTCAGCAAACCATTGGAGTCCGTATCGGAAGAACGTGGCTTGGCGTACTGGCCAGCGATGCGGCCGAGTTTAACCACGGGAACGGATGCGCCATAGGTCAACACCACGGCCATCTGCAGCAGCGTTTTCACATTGCCACGGATATGCGGCTCAGTATTGGACTCAAAGGTCTCCGCGCAATCGCCACCCTGCAGCAAAAAGGCGTTACCCAAGGCAACGTCTGCCAGCTTCTTCTTGAGCGCCTCGATCTCGGGCGCAACCACGATGGGCGGCACGGACTCGAGAATCTTGCGCACGTTATCGGCCTGGGAAGTATCCCAGCTGGGCTGCTGCTTTGCGTCACGCTTGATGACGTCCTGGAAGACCTCGTCGATGCCGGCGGGCAATGGCGGAAGGTCTGGCAGAACGCCTTGCGGAATATCTACTGTCCAACTCACACTGCTATTTAACCATCAAGCGCCTATCGCGAGTTAGTTAAATTCTAGATATTAATTCTATTACCCTTAGACAGCGGAAGCACCTGGGCGCAGGCTCGGAACTTGGCGAGGTTATGGCGGGCGTCGACAAGCGCATCGTGATTGCCCTTAGGCACGGCCGGCAGGCTGGGACGCCCCGCAAACTCCCAATACTGCTTCAGCTCGCGGGTATAGCGTGGCATGCGCTTTGGCAGTCCGGCCATATCGCCCCACAGCTGCGCCAAAACCACATGATCATAGGCGCCCACCCACGCCCACAGCTCTACCGGAGTTGAGCTCTGGGTCAGGAACTCGAAGACCTCCGCGCGAATGGTCTCCAGAGGCTTCCATACTGGGTCCCGCGGGCTGGGCAGCTTGGCCAGTACATTGTCTTTGACCCAAGAATTGGCCTTGGACGGATCGAAATCCGTAGACACGGCGTAGTACTCGCTGCCATTCTCACCGACGATGCCGATGGAGACCAATTCAATGGTTTGTCCATCTTCGATAAATTCGGTGTCATAGAAGTAGCGCACGTCTCCCAAGCCTAGTGCCGCCTAGTCTGCGGCGATAAATTGGCCCCTTAAAGAGACGGTTGTAGACTTCTGGCGTGAAGAAATCTTTGTGGTTTACTGCTTTGCCCTTGTGCCTCTCTGCCCTCGTGGCCCTTTGGTGGCTCATTGATATTCCGGAGCTTTTCTCCGGCCATTTTTCCACGTATTACCACATTGACCTGGACGTTTACCGCGAAGGCGGGGCCGGCTTTGGCAGCGACCTCTATTCCAAGGACTACCTCGTTGGCAGCAATCGCGATGTCTCTCTTCCCTTCACCTATCCGCCCTTTGCGGCGCTGCTCTTTGCCCCACTGAGCTGGATTCCCCTCACTGCTGCAAGCATCCTGGTTTCTATCGCCTCCTTTCTTGCGCTGTGGGGCTGCATAGCCTTGGTTCTGCGCGCCGTTGATTGCCCTGGCTGGGCAGGCTGGGCGCTGCTAGCGGCAATGCTTACGGAGCCGGTAACGGAGACCTTTAGCTTCGGGCAGGTCAACATCCTGCTCACCGCACTCGTCGTGGTCGATATCCTCTGGCTGCGCCCCGGACGCGGCAGGGGCGTGCTTACCGGCATCGCTATGGCGATCAAGCTCACCCCTGCGGTATTTCTCGCCGTATTTTTCGTCCGCCGCGAATGGCGCGCATTTTTCAGCGCCCTGGGTTCCTTTCTGGCAGCTGGGCTCATCGCCTTCGCCTGCAATCCGCATAGCTCCATCCAGTACTGGAGCGAAACGCTGCGCGATTCCAACCGCATAGGTGGACTTGCCTATAGCTCCAACCAATCCCTGCGCGGTTTCTTTAGCCGCCTAGTCCCCGAACACGCTGAAAAGCTGTGGCTTGTAGCCGTAGTCCTCGTCGTTGCCATCGTGTGGTTTGCTATGGAGCGCCTCTCCCACGAGAACCAGGCGGTACTCATGCTGCTGGCCGCTTCAGTATCGCTCCTGTGCTCGCCGGTGTCATGGTCACACCACTTCACCTGGCTAGTATTGGCGGGCGTGCTGCTAGTGGCGCGGCGCCACTGGGCGCTCGGGGCGCTGACGTGGCTGGCGCTTTTGGCCCGCGGCCATTGGCTCGTCCCCCATGCCAATGACCAAGAGCTGAACTGGGCATGGTGGCAGCACATTGTGGGCAATGACTACGCCATCGTTACCGCTCTGCTGGTTCTTTGCTCGCTACCATTGGCTCTACGACGGGCCGGCGCTTATCAATCCGCGGCGGAACCAGCGTCCAGCCAAGGATAGGGACCTTCCCGAGGACCCAGAGCGCTACCGACGCCGCAGCGGAGTAGAAGAAGCACATTCCGATCCAGAACCAGGTGTTTTCCATCGGCCACTGGCCAGCAAGGCTCACCACATAATCGCGGTGGGCCATGAAGAAGCCGTACCCCAGCGTCATGCCGATTGGGTGGGCCAAGTAGATGGGCAGGGTATGCCGGCCCACGAACTTTACAAAAGTGGACAGAGCCGGAACATGGCTAATAAGCACAGCACCAACGATGCCCGCTGGGGTTTCAAGTGTCTGCTCCGCAAAGCGGATCAACAGGTCTAGATCGCCTCGGCCAAGAATGTCCCCGCCTGGCAGAGGCCACTGCACCGCTACCTCGCCTTCGACGGCATTCCAGGTGTGCCGAATGGTAAGTCCCGCGATGTAGCTGATGATTGCCGCGCCATATGCCCACATAGAGCCCTTGCGGAAGGTGCCTTTAAAGGGTGCTTCGGCGGCGTCGGCAAACCGCGTAATAGGCCCGCGGAGATAGGCTGCACCGACGAAGATGGGCAAGAACATGATTGCCTTGCCAATAAAGTAATAATGATCCTGCCACGCTATAAACAGCAGCGGTGCAAAGCTCAGGCCAATGCCTGCCCACGCGGGCAACTTGCGTACGGCCCACAAAAATATATTGAAAAAGATAAGCGCGTGAATGAACCACGCCATGGTATGGCCCAGCAGCAGGTTATAGAGCAGATCCGTAAGCTGCAGATAAGGATCACCAAATACCCAGTGGTACTCGATGCGCTTAGTCCACAGCTCAACGGTCATCCACACCGTATAGGGCACGAGAAAAAACCAAAGGCGGCGGGTAAAAAGCTCGCTGAAAGAATAGCGAAAGATCTTGGTAGAGAAATAGCCGGATACGAGGAAAAACAAGGGTAGGCGGAGCGGGTCCAGCCACATGTTTAGGTCAGCCAACCACGTTAGCTCACCTTCCGGAACCACCAGCGTGACGTGCAAGAGCACCACGCCGATAATGGATACGCCTTTAGCGGTATCTGGCCAAGCTAAGCGGGCCTTGGGAATAGTGATTACCTCCCCTTGTATTCGGCGCCGGCGGGGTAACCATGGCCGGCTTTAAGCGAAGCCTTCACATCGGAGGCGTACACATCAACATAAGGCTTATCGCTCAGCTCGGCCAAATCGCGCATCACAAAATCCGTGAAGGCGCGGATAGTCTCATGCTCGGCCGGATTCATCCCGCGCTCCTTGGCCCACTCATGCGGCCAAATGGGGTCTCCTACCCGCACGCCAACCTTAAATGGACGGGGAATCCACGAGCCAATGGGATTGGCCTTGCGCGAATTGATCATCGCAATGGGAAATACTGGCTGATTAGTCTCCATGGCGATGCGCGCCATGCCGGTACGGCCCTTGTACACACGGCCATCTGGGGAACGAGTTCCTTCCGGATAGATACCGAAGAGATCGCCGCGGGACAAAATACCCTCTGCGGTTTCCACGATGGCGTCGCCTGCGTCCTCGCTATCGCGCTCAATGGGGACCTGGCCTACCGAGGTAAAGAACCACTTTTGCAGGTTGCCGACAAGACCCGGAGTGGTGAAGTATTCCGACTTAGCCGGAAACGTGATCTGGCGCGGGCACACCAAAGGAAAGAAGAAGGAATCCATGACGGCCTGGTGATTCGACACCAAAATCGCAGGACCCTCAGCGGGGATTTTCTCGATGCCCTCGGTCCACGGGCGATTCCATACTCGCAGGGCGGGTCCGAAGAAGATGTGCTTAAAAGCCCAGTACCACTTGTTTTTCATCGCCAGGTCGTCCTTTGTTAGTTTTAACGGCCGCTGCGGGCCAAATCGGCTACGCCAATCATACCCGCTGCCGACCCTAATTCTGCGGTGGCAACACGTGCGAGGGGGCGATGCCCTGCCCCGACAATATCCTGCCCCATGGCTTGGGCAGCGCCCTCGAGATAGAGGTCCGCATCTTGGGATACGCCGCCTCCGAGAACGATGAGCTCCGGATCCAACACATCAGCAACAATGGAAAGGCCCTGGCCCAGCCACCGGCTGAAATCTTCCATCACCGCGACGGCAAGTGGATCTCCGCGCCGCGCCGCCTGGGTAATTTCCTTGCCTGTGGGATCATCCGGCAGCGAAGTCTCATAGCTTCCTCGCAGATCAGCGCAGGTATCCGGCAACGCGGTACCAGAGGCATAGCGTTCCAAGCAGCCGCGCTTGCCGCAGGAGCACTGCCGGCCATTAGGGACTACCACGATATGCCCAAATTCTGGGGCGGTACCAAACGCACCGCGGTAGATGGTGTCATGCGTCATCAGCGTGGCGCCGATACCTGTTCCTACCGCAAAGAAAACCCAATCCTCCGCACCCCGGCCAGCACCAAAGCACCACTCACCCCACGCGGCGGAATTGGCATCATGCTCCAAACGCACGTGCATACCGAGCTTCTGCGAGAGCGATTCCTGGACATTGGCGTGCCGCCAGGGAAGGTGCGGGGCGAAGCGCACTACCTCGCATGTAGGATCCAAAAATCCTGCCAAGGCGAGACCAACGGCGTCTACCTCATAGTCAGCGCGCAGCTCATCGACGATGCCCACAATATCCGCTTCCAGCTGCTCGGCGTCCATGGAAGTAGGAACCGTGCGGCTCGCGAGAATCTCACCCTCCCGAGTGATCACTCCGCCGCGCACGTTGGTGCCACCGACGTCGAAGCCGATAGTCAGATCGGCGGAGTTATTCTTAAGCATGCATAACAGAATATACCGACAACCGGGTTAGGGTCACATCAAGACATCAGCTGCCGCAATCGCTGCCCCATTATCCGCCACGTCCAATTCTCTTCCACATGGCGACGCCCCGCCTGCCCCATGCGAAGCCTACGCTGCGGGTCGGCCAAGAGAGCTTTCAACGCTCCAGCTAGTTCCGGCACAGCTCCGCCCTTGACGACGACCCCCGTCTCCCCCGTTACCGTCTCCGGTGCGCCACCGGAGTCTCCAGCGACAACCGGCAAGCCGCACGCTTGGGCCTCCAAATACACGATTCCCAAGCCCTCGACGTCTAGCCCACCGCCACGGGTGCGTGCCGGCATGGCAAATACATCCGCTGCATGCAATGCAGTCTCAATGCTTTCCGCTTCCTGAATCACTGCGTCTGGACAGTAGATTTCCGCCAACTGTTCTAAAGCCGCGCGGTAGCGTCCGCGCCCGATGAGCAAGAGCTGCGCATCCGGAAATTCTTCACGCACTAGAGGCATAGCGCGGAGAAGCTGATCCTGCCCCTTGCGTGGAACGAACCGCGAAATGCAGACGATGGTCGGCCCGTCGACTCCAAACTCAGTTTTTGCCGCTGCGCGTTGCTCCGGCGTGGCTGGAGAAAGGCCTTCCACGCTCACTCCGGAAGGCAGGTGCTCCCAGCGCGGATTCGGTCCAAATGGTCGACGCAACCGACGCAGGGTGTAGTCGGAGATATAGGTAATCACGTCAGCATGGTCACCAATGCGGCGCAGGCACTGCCGAGCCACGGGCACCATCGACCACCCCACTTCGTGCCCGTGCGTCGTAGCTACCACACGGGTGACCCCCGCCTCTTTTGCGGCCTTGCCCATCAAAGCAAGGGGCGCGGCTGCACCAAACCAGACGATATCAATATCTTCTGCGCGGATGATCTCCTGCATCCGACGCACTGTGGCGGGCGTCGGCAACATCACGCGGCGAGGCCAGCGGATAACCTTGTAGTCCACCGCGGCATCGAATTCCGCCGGCGAATCCTGGGTAGAGGCAAAGACCACGACATCGCGCGGATCTAAGGTTGCTACGAAATCGCGCAGGTAAGACTGAATCCCGCCAATCTTGGGCGGAAAGTCATTAGTTACCAGCAGAACGCGGGCCACTTAGTACCGCGCCGTTCCAGTAATCGGCATGGACTTCAGCGGTACTACCTGAACAGGCACACCATAAGTGGAGGCATGGACCACTTGCCCATTACCGATGTACATACCAACGTGCGTTACCCCAGGGTAATAACCCACGATATCGCCCGGCTGTAGGTCTTCCAACGGTACCGACGTGCCACCAGCAATCTGAGCCTGCGACGTACGCGGAATGGACTTACCAATCTGCTGATATGCCCAGAACATCAATCCAGAGCAGTCAAACTGATCGGGTCCAGCCGCACCCCAACCATACGGAGCACCCAACTTGGACAAGGCAGCAGAGGCAGCACCGTCAGCTACTTCACCCAGATCCATATCCGGCTTATCAGATCCGCCGAACTGGCCTTCCCAGGCCTCGCGCTGCTGATCATCGAGAGCATCCACCTGCTTTTCGATGTCCCTTTGCTGCTTTTCCAGCTCCTCCTTTTCCTTGAGAAGCTCCTCGCGTTGCTCTTCCAGCGCCTTCTTTTCCTCGCGCACCTTCGCAGCGGCGTCGGCAGCCTTATGCTTTTCCTCTTCCGCCATGGAGGCGGCATTAGCCTTCGCATCAAGGGTGCGCTGGGCCTTGCGGGACAGCGCACCGAGGTAGCCCATGCGCTCTACCGCATCGGAAGGATCTTCCGCGGCCAAGGCACCAGACACTGCCGAACGGGAATCACCGCGGTAGCGCGACTGCGCGATGCCATTGACACGGTCCTGCTGGGTGGAAACATCGCCCTTTGCATCGTCCGCACGCGTTTGTGCCTCAGCGGCGGCCTGCTCAGATTCAGCGACCTCAGCTTGCTTTTCCTCGAGCTTGACCTCGAGCTCTTTTACTTCTTCGTTCTTGGCAGAAACCTTGCGCGCGACTTCGCCAACGCGCTCTACCAAGGCGTCTACATCCTCGGTGGCGCCCTCCTGTTGCGGAGCCGCCTCCTGCGCAACCACCTGCGAAATCCCAGAAACCGACGTAACAGCAAGAGCCGCTACAAGTGCAGCTGCAGGAAGTACTCGTTTAGACACGTAAGGACCCTTAGACTTAGAAAATTTTAAAAATCGTACTTACTATAGCGGGTTTTACCCCCTAATGCACGACAAAGCCCTCCCCGCGAAGGGGAGGGCAAGATCCGCCGCTTCTTAGAAGCGAACTGCGGAGTGAATCGGCATGTAGTTCAGGTCGCGCTCCTGAACCGGGACGCCGGAGTTAAGGGCGTCGATGATGGTGCCGTGGCCGGTGTAGATACCAACGTGGGAAGCGCCACCGTAGTAAGCAATGATGTCACCTGGCTGCAGCTGATCCAGGGGAACCGGGGTTCCGGCGGCAGCCTGTGCCTGAGAGGTGCGCGGGATCTGCTTGCCAGCCTGAGCGTATGCCCAGCTGGTCAGACCGGAGCAGTCAAAGGCGTTCGGGCCAGCGGCGCCGTATACGTACGGGGAGCCGATGACGGAGCGTGCTGCAGCCAGTGCCTTCTGGCCAACGGTCTGCTGTGCCGGAGCGGCCTGCTTGTGGCCAGCTGCTGCGTAGTTGGTGTTCTGCTGGTTAGAAACCTTGCCCAGGGACGGAACGTAGCGGTCAATGTTCGGAACCTGGTCAATGTTCGGGACGTTTTCCAGACCTGCTACCTCAAAGCGGTAGTCAGTATTAGGTACGACGACCTCTGCTGCCTGTGCGACGCCCGGTGCGACGACGGCGGCGGTTGCAGCCAGTGCTGCAGTAGATGCGATGCGACGGGTGTTCTTCATGCCCTGACGACGGTGCTGTGCCATGAGTAAAACTCCAAATCTTCCTGCGCGCCTACTCCCCTTGTAAAGGAAGCTCTGACCCTGGGGGACTAGCGTTCGTTGGGAATCCGTTCCTTTAGGATTTCCTCCACTCGGCCCCTCAGTAGGAGGGGCCAGATGCGGCGCTGTAATTCTTCTGTTTAGATTGAGCACCTTTTCGGGCGGTAACTCAATGTCTCGAATAGGTTACGAAATCATCACAAGCAATGTCCATTCGCGACACCAAAATAACGTTTGTTATCGCTTCGTTACCTTCTGTTGACCTTGTCGAGATTTAACCTCCGCATGGACGCTAGTTCCCACCAGAACTTGATGCTTTAAGGTCACAAGCTGCACAAACGACAGAGGATGACAGACACCCGACCAAGAATTACCCTTACTAAGAAAACGCTTAACAATTAAGAGAATTCTAAATTGTGACTTTCAGCACTAAGACATTTTGACAGCCCCTTCTTCCCCACCAATTGACTCCTCTACCGCACGCCTAGAGCCTAGTTTTCATCGCAACTGCGCCCCGCTTTGCCGCCTTTCCTTGCGGTGGTTCTAGCTAAACCGCTTTCCGACGCCCCCTAACGCGCTCAATCGACGAGCGAAACGTGCTTCCAGCAAACAAAGACTTCCGGCATCCACACCCATCTGAGCCCACGCACTAGGCTCCTAAAGCTATAAAGCATGAGAGAACCACTAACCACCGACAATTCGCGCACCAGAACACGTACTAAACCGACTACACAACAAGCTTCAGCAGCAGCCCTTCAAATGCTTCAAGATTCATAAAGACTCACAGAAGCGCAACAGCTCCCCCTTCAAAATCTCTTGTTGCAGCTAGAAGAATAAGGACTGGGTTCGGAATTGATCTTTACATACGCAAGACCCGCCCTTGCTCCTTTAATAGGAGCAAGGGCGGGTCTGTGAGCGTGTTTCGAGAAGTCCTCAGGAAAAGCGGTTAGATGCGGCCGTTTTCCTCGTCCTCACGGCGGTTAGCCTCGTTGAGGCGGCGGAACATCTCCGCTTCCTCGTCGTGGTTATCCGAGTGGATTTCGTGTACTCGGTGCATGAGGGCCGGATCATCAGGGCTGAAGGTGCCCTGAGTCTCGGAGTCCGCAAAGCCAAGCTGGTTGAGCTGCTTCGGCACCTGAGCGCCTGCGTACTCGAGCGGAACCGGGTGGCCTTCGGCGTCAACCGGGCCGAGTGGCTGGTGAACCTCAATGAAGGCACCATTCGGCATCTGCTTGATAACGCCGGTTTCAATACCGTGCTCCAGCACCTCACGGTCAGAGCGCTGCAGACCAACGCAAATGCGGTAGGTCATGAAGTACGCAATCGGTGGCAGCACGATGAGGCCGATACGACCAACCCAGGTCATTGCGTTCAGCGAAATCTGGAAGAAGTGTGCCACGTGGTCGTTACCACCGGACAGGGTAACCAGCAGGAAGAACACGATGGCAGCCGCACCAATAGCGGAGCGGGTAGGAACATCGCGCGGACGCTGCAGTAGGTTGTGGTGTGCATCGTCACCGGTGAACTTCTTCTCCAAGAACGGGTAAGACATAAGCAGGACGACCATGAGGCCACACAGCAGAGCTACCCAGAACGCGGAAGGAATGGTGTAGTTACCGAGGTAGAGCTCCCATGCCGGCATGACACGGGCAACACCGTCAGTCCACAGCATGTAAATATCCGGCTGAGAACCAGCGGAAACCTGGGATGGGTTATAAGGTCCAAGCGTCCAGATGGCGTTGATGGTCAGCAGACCAGACATCAGCGCCAGTACGCCAGCAACCATCATGCCCATACCAATAGCCTTGGTGGCGAAGACCGGCATAATGCGGACGCCAACCACGTTGTTCTCTGCACGACCCGGTCCAGGGAACTGGGTGTGCTTCTGGAACCAAACCATAATCAGGTGGGCTGCAATCAGGCCAAGGATGATGCCCGGAATAACCAGAACGTGCAGGATGTAGAAACGATCCAGCATCAGGTCAGACGGGAAGTCACCGCTAAAGATTGCCCAGTGCAGCCAGGTGCCGATAATCGGCAGGCCCAGGATGATGGCGGACATGATTCGCAGACCAACACCGGAAAGCAGGTCGTCCGGCAGGGAGTAACCAAGGAAGCCCTCGATCATGCCCAGCAGGATAAGTGCGCAACCGATAATCCAGTTTGCCTCACGCGGACGGCGGAATGCACCGGTGAAGAAGATGCGCAGCATGTGCGCAACCATGGACATCATGAACAGCAAAGCTGCCCAGTGGTGCATCTGGCGCACGAACAAGCCACCACGAACTTCGAAGGAGATATCCAGCGCGGTGGCGTATGCGCGGGACATTTCTACACCATTAAGCGGTGCATAGGTGCCGTCGTAAATGACCTTGGTGATGGAAGGGTCGAAGAACAGCGCCAGGTAGATACCGGTCAGTACAAGAATGATGAAGCTGTACAGCGCCATCTCACCAAGCATGAAGGACCAGTGGGTCGGAAAGACCTTGTTCAGCTGAGTCCTCAGCACGCCGGCGGCGCTATAGCGCTCATCCATGTTGTTGCCCATTTGGGCGAGTTTATTGCTCATTATGACTTACGCTCCCAGAATGCCGGGCCGACAGGCTCAATGAAGTTGCCCTGTGCAACGAGGTAGCCCTCGTCATCCACCGTGATAGGCAGCTGTGGCAGTGCACGGGCAGCCGGGCCGAAGACCGGCTTGCCGTAGTGCAAAGCGTCGAACTGCGACTGGTGGCACGGGCACAGGATTCGGTTGGTCTGCGCCTCATACAGAGAGGTCGGGCAACCGATGTGGGTACAGATCTTGGAGTAGGCGTAGTAATCGCCGTGGTGGAAGTCTTCCTGATCTTCGCGCTCGATTGCCTTCTGAGCGTCATTATGACGCAGGCGAATCAGCATGACCGCATTGCGGTTGCCGTGAATCGAGTGCATGTGGTGCTCGTAGACATCGCGCTCGGCATCGTACTTGTCGCCATCGTTAACGTCTTCTTCTGCCAGCGGGAAGACGGTCTCCATGCCGCCTGCCGCCAGATCCTCCGGGCGCACACGAACCAAGCGGGTAACACCCTTGGTGCTGTAGTGCTCACCGGTTTCGCCAGAGTGCTTCTCGGCGATAGTACCGGTGTCGCGCGCCAGGTAGAGCTTGACGCCTTCATTGTGCATGGTCCAACCGGAAGTCCACAGAGTGCCGTCACCGGCATAGTTCATATTGTGGCGAACCTTCCAAGGGTTCTTAATTGCGCCGCCCAGCGGAGCAATCACGGTAAGACCGAACAGAACGCCGGCGCCGCCCAACAGACCCTGAACGGTCTTGCGGCGACCCAGAGTGGAGGTCTTCCAAGAATCGTTCAGAAGAGCGGTCAGGGTACGGCGGTCAACTTCTTCGGAAGGACCGTCGTGACGACGCTGAACGGAAATCTCCTCAGGGAGAATCTTCTTAACGTACTGAACGATGGCGATGCCCAAGCCGCAAATTGCGAGGGCTGCAGTAATACCCAGCAGAGGGGTGTAGAGGGTGTGCCAAATGTGGCCCTCCTCCCCTAGCTGCTTGTACTGCCACGGCCAGAACAGGTAAACGCCGAGGAATCCGAGGCCTCCGATGACGGACAGGAACAACCAGATAGCAACGTTACGTCCAGCGCGCTTTTCAGCCGGGTCACCTTCGACTGGGAAGCGCTCCTTGCGGAACGCAACGGTGACGTCGTCGAGCTCGGTACCAAGAGCAGCGAGTTCATCGTTGCTCATCTTGTCGAGCTCAGCGTTAGTGTAATTCTTCTTCACATTGCTCATGAGCGCGATCCAATCCACATAGCGGCAGCGCACAGGGCGCTAATGCCGATAATCCACATTGCCAGGCCTTCCGCTACTGGGCCAAGACCGCCGAGGTCCCAACCTGCTGGGGAAGGAGTTTCCTTTGCAGACTTGAGGTAGGCAATGATGTCCTTCTTCTCATCTGCGGTGAGCTGGCGGTCGGAGAACTTAGGCATGTTCTGCGGACCAGTCAGCATTGCCTGGTAGATTTCCTGCTCGCTTGCCGGAGCCAGCTCCGGAGCGAACTTACCGGAGGACAGGGCGCCGCCCTGGCCGGTGAAGTTGTGGCAGGAAGCGCAGTTCATGCGGAAGAGCTCGGAGCCCTTCGCTACGTCTTCTGCCTGGATTTCGCCATTGTAGTTAGCACCACGCAGCGATTCCTGAGCAACGCTTCCGTCGTCGTTGTAGACAATGTCTGCGCCGCCGCCGTTGGCTGCAACATATGCAGCCAAGGCCAGAGTCTGCTGCTCGGTGTAGCGAGGAGCCTTACGCTCTGCCTGGGCGTCGTTAGACATCATCGGCATACGGCCGGAGTGCACCTGGAAGTACACGGAGCCAGCACCGATACCAACGAGGGACGGACCGCGACCTTCGATGCCCTGCAGATTGGCACCGTGGCAGGTGATACAAGCGGTGTCATAGATGTCCTTACCCTCTTGGACGAGGGCTTGGTCATCTTTTTCCGCCGTGGCGACCTGTGCGTCCGGGGTCAAGGCAGAAGCCAAGACGCCCGCACCGGACAGGCCAATCGCCAAAGCGAAGCCACCGGCAAGGGTACGCTTCGCCTTGCGGCGACGGCGGGTCTTCTTAGCCGCCGCAGTGGTCTGCTCCACTGCCACGGACTGCGAATTGTTATCCATCATTTTCCTTTAGATAACTCGAACACGGGAGGACTGTTTGGGGATCTTGGCCAGTGCTACTGGACCAAGTAAATAACGGTGAAGACGCCGATCCACACAACGTCAACGAAGTGCCAGTAGTAGGACACTGCCATTGCTGCGGTCGCCTGTGCCGGCGTGAACTTGGACTTAGCAACGCGCGCGAGGATGATTGCAAAAGAAATCAGACCCGCGGTCACGTGTGCAGCGTGGAAGCCGGTGATGATGTAGAACACCGAACCAAAGACGCTGGACTGCACAGTCACACCTGCGTGAATCAACTCGGTCCACTCAAACGCCATGATGCCCAGGAACACAACGCCCAGTACCAGCGTCACGGTGTACCAGAGTCGAAGCTTGTAAACGTCACCCCTTTCTGCGGCAAACACGCCGAACTGCGAGGTCACAGAAGAAGAAATCAGCACTGCCGTAATGAGGAAACCCATGGGCAGGTTGATATGAGCGGTGTGCTCCGCCCAATCGCCTTCCTGACCGTTAGCTCGCGAGGTAAACCACATCGCGAACAGTCCGGCAAAGAACATCAATTCCTGAGACAGGAACACGATGGTGCCCACGCTGACCATATTGGGTCGGTTCAGCGAGGCAGCACGTGGTGCTGTCATACCTTGGTTAGAAACTACGCTCGTCACAGTGGCTATTATGGCTGTTCTGGGCGCTAAAGTCACCTCGATTCCCCCCGCTTTCTCTATTCTTTTTTGATGCTTCGTCCAGCAAAAGGCCAGCAAGTCAGAGTCAAAAACTTTATTTTTCCAAACGGGAACTTTTCGCCCCGCTTTCCGACGCCCCATTGATGCAGGTGACACCACACGTCGGGCCCTACCCTGAAATTCCGAAGCACCCCGGCCACCCGACGCCCCCACTTATCGATGCACCCGTCCGTGTACCCGAACCCCGCTGCCTGGAGAGATAAATCACACTCCACGAGCCCCCCAAACGCCCTGCTTTACAACTTTCGAACGACCCCCGCAAAAATCGGCTTTTACGTGCCAGAATGCAGAAGAAACGCTATCGCGAACATGCAGCAAGATCAGCCACGCCTCCCCCACCGGTAAAACTTTTTGAAACTCTCGGGAACTTTCTTGCGCCGCGAACGACGCTGGATCGCCAAAGCCCTCCTAGCCATGATAACTAGGAGGGCGGAGAAGTTTTAGGCAGGGATTCCCTTACATCAAGGAATTAGTGCTTTTCCTTCGGCAGGCCGTACTGCAGGGACAGGCCGGTGCAGGCTGCGATGAGGCAGACAGCGCCGAGGGCAATCAGCCAGAAGTAGAGGAAGATGATTCCCAAGCCAAGAAGGCCAATGGCGCCAGTCATAGCCAGCGGCCAGATGGAGCCTGGGGAGAAGAAGCCAAGGATGCCAGCGGCATCTTCAGTTTCTGCCTCTTCCCAATCCTCTGGCAGGACGTCACTGCGGTCATCAGTGAAGTGAAGGTAAGCACCCAGCATCATGCACAGCAGGAAGGCAAGGAACATGCCCACGATGCCAACCCACTCGGCACCGTAGAGGTAGCCATCGTCCTTAACGAAGGTGACGCCGAAGATGTAGACAATCAGCGAGACAAGAAGGTACGTCGCGATTGAGTAAAAGACTTTCGATGTTGCACGCATTGTGTTGTGTCCTTATCTCTTATGCCGCGGTGTTTACGTAGTTGTCGCCCTTAGCGGTGTCACGCTCGCCGGAGAACGGGTGGGTGGTTACCGCATATGGGTCCTGGCCGATTTCTTCCAGGGCTTCCGCGTTGGTGGCCTCTGGGTTGTCCTCACGGAACTTCAGGTAGGTGTTGAAGTCCTCCGGAGAGACAACGCGAATTTCGAAGTTCATCATCGAGTGGTAGGTACCGCACATCTCGGCACAACGGCCAACGAATGCGCCCTGCTTCTCAATCTTTTCCACCTGGAAGCTACGCTCCTGAGCGTTTGCCTCTGGGTGTGCGTAGACGTCGCGCTTAAACAAGAACTCCGGTACCCAGAATGCGTGGGACACGTCGCCGGAAGCGAGGCGGAACTCAATCGCAGTATCGGAAGGAAGAACCAGAACCGGAACCTCTTCGGTGGTACCGACGGTCTCAATCTTGTTGTAGTTCAAGTAGGAAAGGTCGCCCATGGACTTGCCGTGGATTGGGTTCGGGTTATCTACACCCTCAGGGTCGTGAGCGGTCTTCTCTGCCTCAGCCTGACGCTCCTTGTCGGCACCGTCGTAGTTCTCACCATTGACGTGATTCTCGGCGTAACCGAACTTCCAGTTCCACTGGAACGCAGTAACGTCAACGACAACCTTCGGATCCTTATCCAAGGCGGTGACCTTCTGCTGAGTCTGAACGGTAAAGAAGAACAGGCCCATAATGATGAGGATCGGGACGATGGTCAGAACCATCTCCAGCGGAACGTTGTATTGGATCTGGCGCGGGAACTCGCCCTTGCCATCCTTCTTTGCCTTCTTCGCGCTCCAGCGGAAGATTGCGGTGAGGAACAGGCCCCACATAATAAAACCAACGATCCATGCCGCAACCCAGACCCAAATCCAGAAGTTGTACATGGCCTCTGCCTCAGGGGTAATACCCTTCGGCCAACCGAATCCCAGGAGGTTCTCTACAGCAGTTGGCGCCTGAACGTCACAACCTGCCAGAGCGAGTCCACCCAGGGCAAGTGCGCCAGCTACGCCCGCCTTGCGGGCAAAGGTGCGCTTATTACGCTGTCCCACGTGTGTTCTGCCTTTCTGTCCACACAAAACTTCTCGAATACTCACAGAGCACTCTTACCCAATCAGAATAGAGGATAACTGCCAGATTCCCAGCCTGTTTAAAGGCATAAAAGGGCACCTAGTGCACTCATTTCATATTCTCCTTCTGGTAGGTTACCGCCCCACCTGCACAATGTTCCAACCGCACCCCCAGCATCCACAGGATCCATGTGCGCCAATTCACAGGAATCGGGCGGAACCATCATCCGAAAGTTCGCACCCCTATCGGGGAAGCTTATTCCAAGGCAGTCGGCAGGTTTCCTTAAGCCGTGGCGTGTTCTGGTTTCACGCTCTCTGGCCGTAAAGTGGGTGACTAGCAATAGACGCTTATATATAAGGAGCAATCTTTTCATGTGCGGACTTCTTGGCATGCTCGCCGCCACAGGCAACGTAGATCAGTACGTTGACGCGCTGGAACGTTCCCTGCCCTGCATGCGCCACCGCGGCCCAGATGCGGCCGGCACCTGGCATGACGGCGATGCCGCCTTCGGCTTCAACCGCCTGTCCATTATTGACTTGGAGCACTCCCACCAGCCCCTCCGCTGGGGCCCGGAGGACGAGCCCGACCGCTACGCCATGACCTTTAACGGCGAAATCTACAACTACGTGGAGCTGCGCGAAGAGCTCAAGGGCCTCGGCTACACCTTCCACACCGAGGGCGATGGCGAGCCCATCGTGGTGGGCTACCACCACTGGGGCAAGGACGTAGTCAACCATCTGCGCGGCATGTTCGGCATCGTCATCTGGGACACCCACACCAAGACGATGTTTGCCGCTCGCGACCAATTTGGCATCAAGCCACTGTATTACGCCACCACCCCAGCAGGAACCGTCTTCGCTTCCGAAATGAAGTGCATCCTTGAAATGGCAGACGAGATTGGTCTAGAGCTCAACCTTGACCGACGCGCCATTGAGCACTACGTCGATCTGCAATACGTCCCAGAGCCAGAATCCCTCCACGCGAATATTCGCCGCGTTGAATCCGGCTGCACTGTCACTCTTCGCCCGGGCGAAGATGTCGTCTCCGAGCGCTACTTCAAGCCTCGCTTCCCTGTGCAACAGGTAAAGCAGGGCGAAGAGCAGCAGCTATTTGACCGCATTGCAGAGGCGCTGGAAGATTCCGTCGCTAAGCACATGCGTGCCGACGTCACCGTGGGTTCCTTCCTATCTGGCGGCATTGACTCCACCGCTATTGCCACCCTGGCCAAGCGCCACAACCCGGATCTACTGACCTTTACCACCGGCTTCGAGCGCGAGGGCTATTCTGAGGTCGATGTCGCAGCAGAGTCCGCGGAAGCTATTGGTGTGGAGCACATCGTCAAGATTGTCTCCCCCGAAGAATATGCCGAGTCCATCCCAAAGATCATGTGGTACCTGGACAATCCGGTGGCTGACCCCTCGCTGGTCCCGCTGTACTTTGTGGCGCAGGAGGCCCGCAAACACGTCAAGGTAGTTCTTTCCGGCGAGGGCGCGGACGAGCTCTTTGGCGGCTACACTATCTACAAGGAACCACTATCCCTCGCCCCATTTGAGAAGATCCCTTCCCCACTGCGCCGCGGTCTGGGCAAGCTCTCCCAGGTTCTACCCGAGGGCATGAAGGGCAAGTCTCTGCTTAATCGCGGCTCGATGACGATGGAAGAGCGCTACTACGGAAACGCTCGTTCCTTCAACTTTGAGCAGATGCAGCGCGTTATCCCGTGGGCAAAGCGCGAATGGGACCACCGCGAGGTTACCGCCCCCATCTACGCCCAGTCCGAAGACTTTGATCCGGTTGCCCGCATGCAGCATTTGGATCTATTTACCTGGATGCGCGGTGACATCCTGGTCAAGGCCGATAAGATCAATATGGCCAACTCGCTGGAGCTGCGCGTGCCATTCTTGGACAAGGAAGTCTTCAAGGTTGCCGAGTCCATCCCTTATGACCTGAAGATTTCTCACGGCACCACCAAGTACGCCCTGCGCAAGGCCATGGAGCAGATCGTCCCAGCGCATGTTCTGCACCGCAAGAAGCTGGGCTTCCCAGTGCCGATGCGCCACTGGCTGGCCGGCGATGAGCTATATGGTTGGGCTCAGGACACCATCAATGAGTCCCAGACCGAGGACATCTTCAACAAGAAGGAAGTCCTCGAGATGCTCAAGGAGCACCGCGATGGTGTTTCCGATCACTCCCGCCGTTTGTGGACGGTCCTGTCCTTTATGATCTGGCACGGCATCTTTGTGGAAAAGCGCATCGATCCACAGATCGAGCAGCGCGACTACCCAGTCAAGCTCTAAGAGCCTTCCACACATACAAAGAGGGTGGGTGCCAGTGGCACCCACCCTCTTATTCTGTCCTTCTATTTAGTTGAAGGAATCGCCACAAGCGCAAGAGCCGGTGGCATTCGGGTTATCAATGGTGAAACCCTGGGACTCAATGGTGTCAGCGAAGTCAATCTTGGCACCGGTCAGGTAGGGAACGGACATCTTGTCCACAACGAGGTTTACGCCGCCTACCTGGTCAACCTTGTCACCATCCAAGGTGCGGTCATCAAAGTAGAGCTGGTAGCGCAGGCCAGCGCAGCCACCAGGCTGTACGGCAATGCGCAGGGAGAGATCGTCGCGGCCTTCCTGATCAAGCAGCGCCTTTGCCTTTGCGGCTGCTGCTTCGGTCAGAATGACGCCGGTTGCGGAAGCTGGAGCGGTCATCACTTCTCCTCAATAAGTATTGGATTCGTTGCCACTACCCTACCCGGTTAGTTCAGGTGGGAAAAGGTAGCCCATACCTTCAACACCATCTGCGCCGGGCCTATTCCCCTATTCACACCTAAACCTTGTAGTGTGAGGAGCGTGAAACTCCCGTGGCAAAAAGATGACAAGACCTCCACTGAGCCTGCTCCTGTACAGGACAAAGCTCAGGCAGAAGTTCAGGAAGTGCCCCAGCGCAAGGGCTATACCCCACCGAAGGGTCGTCCTACGCCAAAGCGCGCAGAGCAAGAGATTGCACGCGGCGTAAAGCGCGATCCCCATGGCATGTCCGATGCGCAGCGCTACCAGCACCGCAAGGACATGAAGAAGTCCATGAGCAAGGACGAGTGGAAGGAATATAAGAAGAAGGAGCGCCAAGAGCGTCAGCAGGCCAACCGCGAGCAGCAGGCTCGCATGGCAGAAGGCGATCCGCGCTTCCTGCCCGCGCGCGACCAGGGTGAGGTGCGCGCCTATGTACGCGATTGGGTGGATGCCCGCCGCAGCCTGAGCAACTGGGTCATGCCGATGGCCTTGGTGCTCATCGTGGTCATGTTCTTGACCTACGCGGTACCCAGCATTGCGACGATCATCAATGCGGTAGCGATGGTTATCCTCGTTATCTTCGCCATCGAGGGCGTCATTTTGGCCCGCCGCTGCAATAATGCCGTGCGCGCCAAATTCCCTGGCACCACCGAAGCCGGCTTTAGCCTTGGTTTTTATGCGTATTCTCGCGCCAGCCAGCCGCGCAAGTGGCGCATCCCGCGCCCCCGCGTGGAGCTCGGCGCTGACGTTTAGGGAGGGCTACTCATGGCCATTGCGCAGCCCGATAAGCAGGCACATACCGCACAGGACGCACGGCTCGCCCCTTGGGGGCGCCTGACCGACGCCGCTCAATGGCTGGCTGCTTGCCAAGGCGCGGCGCCTGCCCATGAGCCGCGGCGCGTGCGGGCCGTGATTTTCGCGGATCAAGAGACCTCGCTTTCAGCTGCTGAGACCGCCGCGCGTCGCGCCGAGGCCGGGCTGAATGTAGTCACCGTGACGGATTATTCCCAGGCCTACAGCCTTGGAGCCGAAACAGCGGATGCGGAAATTGATGCCGGGGCTGACCTACTCATTCCCGGCGGCGAAGAGCTCGCACGAGTACCGGCCGTGGTAATGGCAACTATGACGCAAACGGAACCGGTAGTGATCGTCGGCAAGCAGCGCAGCGTGGAAGACTGGAAGCGCGAGGTTTGCGCTATCCGGGACGCCATGTTCCGCGCACGCAACCTCGAGGGCATGGAGCTGGTGGAATCGTGCCAGTCCACCGTGCTAGCAGCCACGGTGGGGTTCATTGCCCGGGCCGCGGAGCGCCGTACGCCCCTGCTTATCGACGCCCCCTTGACCGCCACCGCCGCGCTTCTTGCTGAGCGCGATAATCCCGGTGTGAAAGACTGGCTCTTCGCCACCACGCTGTCCACTGCCCCTGCGCACAAGTTGGCACTGGAAAAGCTAGGGCTCCACCCCCTGATGGAACTGGGAATGGAGCCACAACCTGCGCTCGGCGCGCTCGCGGCGCTGCCGATGCTGCTCACCGGAGTGGAGATCGCCGCGGAGGCCTAAGCGGGGGACTACTTCACTAGGGTATGGAGCCAACCGTGGGAATCTTCCACTGCGCCGCGCTGGATTCCGGTGAGGCGCTCGCGCAGGGCCATGGTGATCTCCCCCGCTTCGTTGCCATTGACCTGGAAATCCGCAGAATCTCCCATTACGTGACCCACCGGAGTGATAACTGCGGCAGTGCCACAGGCAAAGGCCTCTGACATAGCGCCGGATTCGGCATCGCGCTGCCACTCTTCGGTAGTGATGCGGCGCTCGGTAACCGTGTAGCCCAAATCCTGCGCTACCTGCAACAGGGATTCGCGGGTAATGCCGGGCAGCAAGGAGCCCGATAGTTCTGGTGTAACAATCTCCGCGCTATCACCAGAGCCATACACAAACATCAGGTTCATTCCGCCCATCTCCTCGATGTAACGGCGCTCAATGGCGTCCAACCAGACCACTTGGTCACAGCCCTTTTCATCTGCCTGGGCCTGCGCCAAGAGCGAGCCTGCGTAGTTGCCCGCAAACTTGGCCGCGCCGGTGCCGCCAGGGGCTGCGCGCACGTAGTCGGTGGATAGCCACACCGAAACCGGCTTGATCCCGCCGCTGAAGTAGGAACCCGCTGGGGAGGCAATGAGCACATAGCGGTAGGAATTGGCGGGGTGAACACCCAAGGAGACCTCGGTGGAGATCATAAACGGGCGCAGGTACAGCGCTGCTTCCCCGCCGGCTTCTGGTACCCAGTCCTGATCCGCTTCCACCAATTGGCGCAGAGACTCGATAAACTCCTCCTGCGGAAGCTCGGGCATAGCCAGGCGCTCAGCGGAGTTGATAAAGCGCTGCGCATTGTGGTCTGGCCGGAAAGTAGCGATAGAACCATCCGGCTGACGGTAGGCCTTGATGCCCTCAAAGATAGCCTGCCCATAATGGAATACGTTGCTGGCCGGGGCCATGCTCATCGGACCGTACGGGCGCACCTTAGCATCGTGCCATCCCTTTTCTTCGGTCCAGTCAATGGTGACCATGTGGTCTGTAAAGTGCTTGCCAAAGCCGGGATTGGCGAGGATATCGCTCAATTCTTCCGCGGACGTAGGGTTATCGTTACGAGTAATCGTGTAATCAAGCATGCCCACAATCTACCCCTTTATCTATAGCGAGGCAGGAATAAGTTCATCGCCGCGCGGTACAGTGGAGGGAAGATTGATAAGCCTTTCCATAAAGGAGGACACAATGGCACAGACCGATCTACCCGCACGCGGCCACTTTCCCCAGGTAAAGCTGGGAAAGAAGGTTCCTAAGAAAGCAGAAGCACTGCTGATCGCTGCATTCGAGGGCGAAGGCGGCCTCGAACTGCCAGGCACCGATCTACTTGGGGGCGCAGCGCTGCGCTCCACTTATGAAGCACTAGTGGCCGTAGGGGCCTCTGGCAAGGCCGGTGAGGTCACGCGCGTGCCGGCTCCGGCCAAGGCGGGCGTAGCATCCATCATCGCCGTTGGCTTGGGCGATGCGGAGGAAGTAGACGATGAGACGCTGCGCCGCGCTGCCGGCCAAGCCGCGCGTTCCATCACCAAGGTGGGGGCCGTAGCCACCTCCCTGGGCGACTTTGGTATCGCCCCAGTGGTAGAAGGCCTCATCCTCGGCGGCTATAAGTACTCTGGCCTGCGCTCCGAGTCGGCCGCGGAAACCACCACTTTCACCGTGGTGGCGGAAAAGTCCGCACAAGAGGAATTCGACAGCGCCAAGATAACCGCCGAGTCCGTCCTCATCGCCCGCGACCTCGTCAATACCCCCTCCAACCTGCTCTACCCAGAAACCTACGCCGCGTTCCTGTCTGCCCAAGCGGCAGAAGCCGGCCTTGAGGTGGAGGTCTTGGATGAAAAGGCACTGGAAAAGCAGGGCTTTGGCGGCATCATGGCCGTCGGCCGCGGATCCGCCCGCCCGCCGCGCTTGGTCCGCTTGAGCTGGAAGCCGAAGAAGGCCAAGCGCCACGTCGCCCTAGTAGGCAAGGGCATTACCTTTGATACCGGCGGAATTTCCCTGAAGCCGGGCGCCAAGATGTGGGACATGATTTCTGACATGGGTGGTTCCGCTGCAATGGCCGCCGCCATCATCGCTGCGGCAAAGCTGAACCTGAAGGTGGGCATCACCGCTACCCTGCCGCTGGCAGAAAACATGCCGGGCAGCGATGCCACCCGCCCGGGTGACGTCATCACCCACTACGGCGGCATTACCTCCGAGGTACTCAACACTGACGCGGAGGGCCGCCTCGTGCTTGCCGACGCCATTGCACGCGCCAGCGAGGACAACCCCGATTACCTCATCGAAACCGCGACCTTGACCGGCGCCCAGATGGTCGCCCTGGGTGAGCGCACCGCCGGCGTGATGGGCTCGGAAGAATTCCGCGATCGCATGGCCGAGATTGGCCGCGAGGTGGGCGAGAAGGCTTGGGCCATGCCTTTGCTAGAAGAACACGAGGAATCCGTGAAGTCTGCCAGCGCCGATATCCGCAATATCAACGCCAAGCGTGAGGGCGGCATGGAATACGCCGGCACCTACCTCCAGCACTTCGTGGGCGAGGGAATCGAATGGGCTCATATCGACGTGGCAGGCCCTTCTTTCAACACCACGGGCTCTTATGGATACACCCCGAAGATGGGCACCGGCGTGCCCACCCGCACGGTAATTGCCGCCCTGCGCGAGATTGCTGAATCAAAGTAGCATCACAACAGGCTTAGTGCGTTTAGAATCCTAGAAGCATGAAGCCTGCTTTAATCATCGTTGACGTACAACATGACTTCTGCCCCGGCGGCGCCTTAGGCACCGAGCGGGGCAATGAGGTCGCTGCAAAAATCGCCTCCCTGCAACAGGACTACGAAACCGTCGTAGCCACGCAGGATTGGCACATCGATCCGGGTTCTCACTTTTCTAAGGACCCGGATTTTGTCGATTCTTGGCCGGTGCACTGCGTAGCCGAGTCCCACGGCGCAGCCATGCATGAGGCCATCGGGCCGGCGCAAGCCTACTTCCGCAAGGGCGAATACACCGCCGCCTATTCTGGATTCGAGGGCGCTGCGAACGGCACCTTGCTCGCTGACTGGTTGCGCGAGCACCGCATAGACGCCGTGGATATCGTGGGCATTGCCACCGATCACTGCGTGCGCGCCACAGCCGCCGACGCACTTAGGGAGGGCTTTTCCGTCCGCGTACTGCGTGAATATTGCTCCCCAGTGGACGAAGCCCGCGGCGAGGCCGCGTTGCAAGAGTTGGCCGCCGCCGGCGCCATCATCTGCTAAACACAGGAAAACGCCTACGGCCCTCGAACCGAATCTGGTCCGAGGGCCGCTGGCGTCTCTCTACAAGGTGTTTCCATGTATCGGCTAAAGTAGCCGCCCTCTGGAAACGGGAGGGGTTCTCTCTATCTCTCTCGCATGCGCTCTCTCAAACGCATGATTTAAGTATGGAATGCCGATATTGGATCCGGGTGTCAAGTACCTGAAAGTTTCCTGTTGAATTGTGCCACCAAGGCTCCTACTACCTCACCTCGGCAAATGCGTCTCCACCAAATTGGCGAAAGCTCTGCGCTACGCGAGACGATTGTTATAGGGTGATCTGCGTCCCCACGGGTGCCCGAGCACGGGCTGAGAGTGCGCTAAAGCTGCGCATAGACCGTTCGAACCTGTTTGGTTAATACCTACGAAGGAAGAGAGGAGCGCTTGCCATGACGGCTGCCCCAGAAAACCACCCTAAGCATTCCTATTCCCCCATTCACCACGACGGTCTAGAAGTTCCAGAGACCGAAATCCAACTGGATGATTCCCCACAAGGCCCCAATGAGCCCTTCCGCGTCTACCGCACGCGTGGGCCAGAATGCGCACCTGAAGTGGGGCTACCGGCCCTGCGCAGCGAGTGGATTAGCGAGCGCGGAGATACCAAAGAGTACGCCGGTCGCGGCCGCGAGCTGGCTGACGATGGACGTGCCGCACAGCGCCGCGGGGCGTCTTCCCAAGAGTGGAATGGCTCTAAGCGCCCGCCGCTTAAGGCTCAGCTCGGGCGCCGCGTAACTCAAATGCACTACGCCCGCCAAGGAATCATCACCCGCGAAATGGAATTCGTAGCACTGCGTGAGCACTGCGATCCGGAATTCGTTCGCGCTGAGGTAGCTCGCGGCCGCGCCATTATCCCTAATAATGTCAACCACCCCGAGTCTGAGCCCATGATCATTGGGCGAAAATTTCTCACCAAAATCAACGCCAATATTGGTAACTCCGCGGTTACCTCCTCCATCGAGGAAGAAGTGTCCAAACTGCGCTGGGCTACCCAGTGGGGCGCGGACACCGTAATGGATCTTTCCACTGGTGACGATATCCACACCACCCGCGAGTGGATTCTGCGCAATTCCCCAGTTCCCATTGGCACCGTGCCTATTTACCAAGCATTGGAAAAAGTCAATGGCGTGGCAGAGGATCTGACCTGGGAAATCTTCCGCGATACCGTCATCGAGCAATGCGAACAGGGTGTGGACTATATGACCATTCACGCCGGTGTGCTCTTGGCGTATGTACCGCTAGCAAGCAATCGCGTGACCGGCATTGTCAGCCGCGGTGGCTCCATCATGGCGGGATGGTGCCTTGCTCACCACAAAGAGTCATTTCTGTACGAGCACTTCGATGAGCTGTGCGAGATTTTCGCTCAATACGATGTTGCATTTTCGCTTGGCGACGGCCTGCGCCCCGGCAGCCTTGCCGATGCCAACGACGCCGCCCAATTTGCAGAGCTAAAGACTATCGGCGAGCTTACCCGCCGCGCCTGGGAGTATGACGTCCAAGTCATGGTGGAAGGCCCCGGACACGTGCCGCTCAACATGATTCAAGAAAACAACGAACTCGAACAGGACTGGGCTTCAGATGCCCCCTTCTATACCCTCGGCCCTCTAGTTACCGATATCGCCCCTGGCTATGATCACATCACTTCCGCCATCGGTGCCGCCCATATCGCAATGGGTGGTACAGCCATGTTGTGCTATGTCACGCCGAAGGAGCACTTGGGACTGCCCAACCGCGATGATGTAAAAACTGGCGTCATTACTTATAAGATTGCGGCACATTCAGCGGACGTGGCCAAGGGACATCCAGGCGCCCGCGCTTGGGACGATGCCATGAGCAAGGCCCGCTTTGAATTTCGCTGGAATGACCAATTTGCGCTCTCCCTCGACCCAGAGACCGCGCAGGCCTATCACGATGAAACGTTGCCTGCTGAGCCAGCAAAGACCGCACACTTTTGTTCCATGTGTGGGCCGAAGTTCTGCTCCATGCGCATTAGCCAAGACATCCGCGAGATGTTCGGCGGGCAAATGGCCGAGCTGGGCATGCCGACGCTGGGCGAGCAGGTCCACGCGGCAGCCCACGGCTCAGCACCTGAGGAAGGTATGCAGGAAAAATCCGCCGAATTCCGCCGCAACGGGTCTCAAATTTATGTACGCGAGGATGCTGACCTAGCTTAGCTCTCGCCCTGTATCGGGATTTTCGCCGCGCTCAAATCGGGCGCGGCGTTGCCTTTGCTCTTCCCTTTTGCGCAAGATGCGCTGCCTTTCCATGCGATCGCGCATGCGCTGCGGATAGCCGGTTTCTTCTACATCATAAATATCGCAGCTCAAAAGTTTGGCCACCGCATCGATGCCCTTTGGCCCGCCGATACGACGGCGAATGAACTCGCCGTTTTCATCCACAACAACAACGGACATCTCATTGACTACCGTTTCCGGCTCCACAAAGGCTTCTACAAAAGCCTTTCCGGCGGCCCACTGTTGCAGATCCTGCGCGTCTTCCGGGCGGACGGTCTCCCCCGGTCCGCGGGGTGGTCGCAGCGACGATCTGGACTTATTGCGGCGGAAAGGGTTGAACATAATTGCCTAGCTTACCCGGAAGGAGGGTAGTTACTAACCCCACATCTGCACGAGGGTGAGCATCACGCTGTAAGATTGTCGGGTAGCGATAGAACACTTCCAACTTTCGAGGAGTCTTATAACTCATGGCGAACTCCGTTGAGATGCCCGAGCTGGGCGAATCCGTAACCGAAGGCACCATCACGCAGTGGCTCAAGTCCGTCGGCGATACCGTCGAGGTAGACGAACCATTGCTCGAGGTCTCCACCGATAAGGTCGATACTGAAATCCCCTCCCCCGTAGCCGGCACCATTATTGAAATTAAGGCTGACGAGGATGACACCATCGAGGTTGGCGAAGTCATCGCCATCATCGGTGACGAGGATGAGGCAGGCTCCGCATCCAACGACTCCTCCGCTGATAAGGGCGAGGAAGAAGCAGAAGAAAAGAAGGAAGAGCCGAAGGCTGACTCCTCCAACGGCGGCTCCGGCGACGCAGCCGACGTGGAAATGCCAGAACTCGGCGAGTCCGTCACCGAAGGCACCATCACCCAGTGGCTGAAGTCCGTTGGCGACACCGTCGAGGTAGACGAACCATTGCTCGAGGTCTCCACCGACAAGGTCGACACCGAAATTCCTTCCCCAGTAGCAGGCACCCTGGTAGAAATCCTTGCCGACGAGGACGACACCATCGAGGTCGGCGAAGTCATCGCCCGCATCGGCGACGAAAACGCCACCGCATCCTCCTCCGAGGCCAAGCCAGAGCCACAGGAAGAAAAGAAGGAAGAGCCAAAGGCCGAAGAAAAGGAAGAGCCGAAGGCTGACTCCTCCAACGGCGGCTCCGGCGACGCAGCCGACGTGGAAATGCCAGAACTCGGCGAATCCGTCACCGAAGGCACCATCACCCAGTGGCTGAAATCCGTTGGCGACACCGTCGAGGTAGACGAACCACTGCTCGAGGTCTCCACCGACAAGGTCGACACCGAAATTCCTTCCCCAGTAGCAGGCACCCTGGTAGAAATCCTCGCCGACGAGGACGACACCATCGAGGTAGGCGAAGTCATCGCCCGCATCGGCGACGAAAACGCCACCGCATCCTCCTCCGAGGCCAAGCCAGAGCCACAGGAAGAAAAGAAGGAAGAGCCCAAGGCCGAAGAAAAGGAAGACAAGAAGCCAGAACCGAAGGCTGAGGAAAAGAAGGAGTCCAAGCAGGATTCCTCCCTGAACACCTCTGCCAAGGTCAACAATGGCGACAACGTTCCTTACGTCACCCCACTGGTACGCAAGCTGGCTGAAAAGCACGGCGTAGACCTCAACACCGTTGAGGGCACCGGCGTGGGCGGCCGCATCCGCAAGCAGGACGTGCTCGCCGCTGCTGGAGAAGGCGATGCACCTGCCAAGTCTGGCGCACAGTCTGATAACTCCCCTCGCGCGCGTTGGTCCACCAAGTCCGTGGATCCGGCCAAGCAGGAGCTCATCGGCACCACCCAGAAGGTCAACCGCATCCGCGAAATCACCGCCGCCAAGATGGTCGAGGCGCTGCAGATTTCTGCGCAGCTTACCCACGTTCAGGAAGTCGACATGACTGCCATCTGGGATATGCGCAAGAAGAACAAGCAGGCGTTCATCGACAAGCACGGTGCCAACCTGTCCTTCCTGCCATTCATCGTGAAGGCTACCGCCGAGGCTCTGGTCTCCCACCCGAACGTCAATGCGTCTTATAACCCAGAGACCAAGGAGATGACCTACCACTCGGACGTCAACATCGCTATCGCCGTTGACACCCCGAAGGGCCTGCTCACCCCGGTCATCCACAAGGCACAGGACATGACCCTGCCGCAGATCGCTCAGCAGATTGCAGAGCTGGCCGATAAGGCCCGCAATAACAAGCTGAAGCCGAACGATCTCACCGGTGCTACCTTCACCGTGACCAACATCGGTTCCGAGGGCGCCATGCTCGATACCCCGATCTTGGTTCCGCCACAGGCCGGCATCCTGGGCACCGCGGCTATTGAGAAGCGCCCGGTCGTTGTCAACGAGAACGGCCAGGACGCCATCGCCATCCGCCAGATGTGCTACCTGCCATTCACCTACGATCACCAGGTAGTTGACGGTGCGGACGCAGGCCGCTTCATCACCACCATCAAGGACCGCCTGCAGACCGCAGACTTCCAGGCAGACCTCGAAGTCTAAAGGTTCTATCGCCGCTTAAAGCCTCTTAGCCCCACCGCGGGGCTAAGAGGCTTTAGCTATGTCTGGGGTGCCAAGTGGGGGTGATGGATTCAAAAACGCCGGACTAATCCATCCCCTTTTATTCGAGGTGTTGAGGGTACCTTTCCTCTAAGCCCATGGTGAGCGCACTGGTCACAGTTCCATACAGTGACGCGCTGCATAAAAGTTTCCAAAGGAGGATCGGTTCACCCATTGCTAAACATATAATTGGGGCGGTTACAGCCACTGTCCCCCTATTAAGGAGTCTCACTGACATGGAATTCATCTCCCGCCACCTAGGGCCGGATTCTGCGGAGCAGGCCACCATGCTTGCGAAGGTAGGCTACGACAGCGTGGACGCGCTGGTCGATGCCGCCATTCCCTCAAAGATCCGCGCCGCAGAACTGCCTCAGCTTCCTGAGGCACTCTCGGAAGATGAAGCGCAGGCTACATTGCGGGAGTACGCCAACCAGAACACCGTGCTGAAGTCCTTCTACGGACAAGGCTTTTCTGACACCCTCACCCCCGCGGTCATCCGTCGCGGTTTATTGGAAGATGCGGGATGGTACACCGCCTATACCCCGTATCAGCCAGAGATCTCCCAGGGTCGTCTTGAAGCGCTATTGAACTTCCAGACCATGATTGAGTCCCTGTCCGGACTGCCCATCGCGAATGCTTCTTTGCTGGACGAGGCCTCCGCCACCGCGGAAGCCGTGGGGCTTATGTCCCGCGCGGTCAAGAAGGGTCGCCGCGTGGTGTTGGATTCTCGCCTGCACCCGCAGGTGCTTACCGTCGCCGCGGAGCGCGCCCGCGCAATTGACCTTGAGGTAGAAATCGTGGACCTGCGCGAAGGCCTCGTGGGCGAGGATCTCATCGGCGCAGTAATCGCCTACACCGGTACCGAGGGCGATATCTTTGATCCCTCCACCATCATCGAGGAGCTGCACACTCGCGGCGCTCTGGCTACCGTGGCCACTGACCCGCTTTCGCTGCTCCTGCTGGAGGCACCTGGCTCGCTGGGCGCCGATATTGTGCTCGGTTCTTCCCAGCGCTTTGGCGTTCCACTCTTCTTCGGCGGCCCGCACGCTGCGTACATGGCAGTCACGGAAAAGCTGAAGCGCCAGATGCCTGGCCGCATCGTAGGCGTGTCCAAGGACGCGGATGGGCGCCCCGCTTACCGCCTGGCACTGCAGACCCGCGAGCAGCACATTCGCCGCGAACGTGCCACTTCCAATATCTGTACCGCGCAGGCACTACTGGCTAATGTCGCCTCCATGTACGCCGTCTACCACGGCCCGCAAGGCCTCAAGGCCATTGCCCAGCGCGTCCACGCGCTCGCTTCCTCCTTTGCACAGTCCCTCAAGGATGCTGGAAAGCAACTCGTGTCCGAGGACTTCTTCGATACCGTTACCGTCGCCGGCGTAGACGCCGCCACCATCAAGGCTGACCTCCAAAAGGAGGGCTACCTCGTGCGCACCATTGGCGAGGACAAGGTATCGGTGTCCTTTGGTGAGTCGGCAACCAAGGAGGACGTCGCCAAGCTCGCCCACGCCTTTGGCGCCGACGCTGCTGAGGCGGACTTTGCTCTGCCGGAGAACCTGCAGCGCGGCGAGGAGCCGCTCCAGCACGAAATCTTCAACCGCATCCATTCCGAGACCCAGATGCTGCGCTACCTGCGCAAGCTGGCCGATAAGGACTTGGCGCTCGACCGCACCATGATCCCGCTGGGCTCTTGCACGATGAAACTCAACCCCACTGCGGCCATGGAACCCATCTCCTGGCCGGAGTTTGCGGGCATCCACCCCTACGCACCAGAAGAAACGACCGCCGGTTGGCGCGCATTGGTAGAAGAGATTGAGGGCTGGCTGGCCGAGGTCACCGGCTACGCCAAGGTCTCCATCCAGCCCAATGCCGGCTCCCAGGGCGAGCTGGCGGGTCTCTTGGCCATCCGCCGCTATCACGTAGCCAATGGCGATAACGAGCGCGATGTAGTGCTCATCCCAGCTTCCGCGCACGGTACCAATGCCGCCTCGGCAACGCTGGCTAACCTGCGCGTTGTCGTGGTGAAGACCGCCGAGGATGGCTCTATTGACCTGGCGGATTTGGATGAGAAGATTGCCAAGCACGGCAACCACATCGCCGGCATCATGGTGACCTACCCCTCCACCCACGGTGTCTTTGACCCCGAGGTCCGCGACGTATGCGATAAGGTCCACGCGGTGGGCGGCCAGGTCTACATCGACGGTGCGAATATGAACGCGCTGACCGGCTGGGCCCGCCCAGGCCAGTTCGGCGGCGATGTTTCCCACCTCAACTTGCACAAGACCTTTACCATTCCGCATGGCGGTGGCGGCCCGGGCGTAGGTCCGGTCGCAGTGGCCGAGCACCTCATCCCCTTCCTGCCCACCAACGCCGCGGATCCGCAGCTAGATGCCACCACCGCTACCCCGGTAGGTCAGGGCGTGCCAATTACCAATACCAAGTACGGCTCGGCGGGTGTGCTGCCGATTTCCTGGGCGTACCTCGCTATGACCGGTGCACAGGGACTGGCGCAGGCCTCCGCCCACGCCATTTTGGGCGCGAACTACTTGGCCAAGTCCTTGGAAGATTCTTTCCCTGTGCTCTACACCGGCAACGCTGGCTTGGTGGCGCACGAATGCATCCTGGATCTGCGCGCGCTTACCGACGCCTCCGGGGTCACCGCAGCCGACGTAGCCAAGCGCCTCGTGGACTTTGGTTTCCACGCACCGACCCTCGCCTTCCCGGTGGCCGGCACCCTCATGGTCGAGCCCACCGAGTCTGAAGACTTGGGTGAGCTGGACCGCTTCATTGAGGCCATGCGCACCATTCGCGCCGAGATCCAAGAGATCATCGACGGCGAGGTTTCCTACGAAGGCTCCGTTATCCACCACGCACCATTTACCGCGGAGTCCATCGGCTCCGATACGTGGGAGTTCTCCTTCAGCCGCGAAAAGGCCGCGTGGCCCGTGAAATCCCTACGCCACAGCTACAAGTACTTCCCGCCGGTGCGCCGCATCGACGAGGCCTACGGCGACCGCAACCTGGTCTGCAGCTGCCCACCACCAGAAGCTTTCGACATCGACGATTCTGAGGAGTAACCATGACCGAACTACTCACCTCCCCGCTTCATGCCGAGCACGACAAGCTCGGCGCCACCTTCACGGCCTTCGGCCCGTGGAACATGCCCTTGAAGTACCAGAACGAGCTGGACGAGCACCGCGCGGTGCGCAGCACCGCTGGCCTCTTTGACCTATCCCACATGGGCGAAATCTGGGTCAATGGCGCCGACGCCGGCAAGTTCTTGTCCTATGCCTTCATCTCCAACTTCGAGCCCCTCAAGGTGGGCAAGGCCAAGTACTCCATGATTACCGCTGAAGACGGCGGCATCATCGATGACCTGATTACCTACCGCTTTGAAGAGGACAAATTCCTCGTCGTCCCGAATGCCGGCAACGCCGATACCGTATGGGACGAGCTCAACAATCGCGCCGAGGGCTTCGATGTGACTCTGAAGAACGAGTCCCGGGACGTCGCCATGATCGCCGTCCAGGGCCCTAAGGCCGCAGAAATCCTCGTGCCGCTGGTAGAAGACAATAAGCAGGACGAGGTGTATAACCTCGGCTACTACGCTGCCACCATGGGCAAGGTAGCGCGCACCTTTGCCATTATCGCGCGCACCGGCTACACCGGTGAGGATGGCTTCGAGCTCATCGTGTATAACTCCGATGCCCCACAGCTGTGGGAGGAATTGCTCAAGGCCGGTGAAGAGTATGACATCAAGCCGTGCGGCCTTGCCGCCCGCGATTCCCTGCGCCTCGAGGCCGGAATGCCGCTCTACGGCAACGAGCTCTCTCGCGATATCACCCCGGTAGAGGCGGGCATGGCGCGTGCCTTTGCCAAGAAGGAGGCCGATTTTGTCGGCGCCGAGGTCATCCGCCAGCGCGCCGCCGAAGGCCCACAGGTGGCGATCACCGGCCTCACCTCCACGCAACGCCGCGCCGCGCGCGCCGGAGCCGAAGTATTCGTGGGAGACAAGAAGGTCGGAACCGTCACTTCCGGCCAGCCTTCCCCCACCCTGGGACACCCAGTGGCCATCGCGCTGCTGGAAACCAGCGCCGGACTCGAGCCCGGCGCCGAAGTCGAAGTAGAGATCCGCGGCAAGCGCTATCCTTTTGAAGTAACCGCGTTGCCGTTCTACAAGCGCGATAAGTAAACACTTTCTCAACGAGCCCGAAAGGACTACATCACCATGGCTACCCTTCCACAAGATTTCTCCTACTCCGAAGACCACGAGTGGGTCAACGCCACCGCTGACGCCGTCGCAGGCGCTACCGTGCGCATCGGCATTACCTCCGTCGCTGCCGATCGCTTGGGCGAGGTTGTCTTTGCTGAGCTACCGGAGGTGGGCGATACCGTCACCGCCGGCGAGTCCTGCGGCGAGGTGGAATCCACCAAGTCCGTCTCCGACCTCTACTCCCCTGTCACCGGCACCGTCAAGGACGTCAACGAGGCCGTGCACGATGACTACGCCGTCATCAACAACGATCCGTTCGGTGAGGGCTGGCTGTTCGAGGTCGAGGTAGATGAGGCAGGCGAGCTCATGGATGCCGCCGCCTACGCATCCGCTAACGGCTTGGACTAATTCGGCCCCACGCGGGAGGGTGTGCCACGCGCATCCTCCCGCTTTGCTTTGCCCGCCGCACCAGAGGAAACTTTGAGGCTATGACTGCACCACGCGATCCTTTCTTCCCCGCCGAGCGCTCCATTCGCGCCTCCGATAAGCCACTAGAGGTCCGTTTCTTAGGCCGGATGGACTACCAAGAGGCGTGGGACTACCAGGCCGAGGTAGCGGCCGCCCGCGCCAAGGGCGAGCAGGGCGACGTGGTGCTTGTGGTCGAGCACCCCAATATCTATACCGCCGGCAAGCGCACCCAGCCAGAGGATATGCCCGATAACGGCCTGCCCGTTATCACCGTGGACCGCGGCGGGCGCATTACCTGGCATGGCGAGGGCCAGCTGGTCATCTACCCCATTATCAAGCTGGCAGAGCCTGTCGACGTCGTCGACTATGTCCGCCGCTTGGAGGAAGCCACCATCCAGACGGTTCGCCAGATGGGGGTGACCACCGCTGGGCGCATCGACGGCCGATCGGGCGTATGGGTCCCCTCCACCACCCAGGCCAAGGATCCGGCTGCCCCGAAGCGCGACCGCAAGATTGCCGCCCTAGGCATCCGCATTACCCGCGGGGTGACCATGCACGGCTTGGCGCTCAATTGCTGCAATACGCTGGAGTACTACGACCACATCGTGGCCTGCGGCATCGATGACGCCGACGTGACCACCCTGTCCCTAGAACTGGGCCACCAAGTCACCCTCGAGGATGCCACCCAGCCGCTGTTGCAAGCGCTGGACGACGCCCTCTCGGGCCGCCTCATCGTTGCCGACCACACCTTCGGCTCAGCCCCGGATCCCACGAAGCTGGCTAATGAAAGGGCACGGGAGAGGCGTCGGCAAGCGCAGCAGTAGCCCTCGTTCGGGGCTGGCGCGGAATAGGATGTGACTGCGGCGACATATACCTAGAAGAGCTATTAGCCATCACCACCATCAACCGATAAAGTGAGTTTTTGTGACTGTAAAGCCTGAAGGACGCAAGATGCTCCGCATTGAAAAGAAGAATGCGGAGTCACCCATCGAACAAAAGCCACGCTGGATCCGCAACCAGGTCCGCACCGGCCCGGGCTACGAGGACATGAAGTCCCGCGTGGCCGGCGCCTCCCTGCACACCGTGTGCCAAGAGGCAGGCTGCCCGAATATCCACGAGTGCTGGGAATCCCGCGAGGCTACGTTCCTTATCGGTGGCGATAAGTGCACCCGCCGCTGCGACTTCTGCGATATTGCCACCGGCAAGCCGGAAGAACTCGACCGCGACGAGCCGCGCCGCGTGGCCGAAAATATCCGGGAAATGGACCTTAACTACACCACCATTACCGGCGTTACCCGCGACGATCTTCCGGATGAGGGCGCCTGGCTCTATGCCGAGGTCGTGCGCAAGATTCACGAGCTTAACCCGCACACCGGCGTGGAAAACCTCACCCCGGATTTCTCCGGCAAGCCGGACCTTTTGGAAGAAGTTTTTGAGGCCAAGCCAGAGGTCTTCGCCCACAACCTGGAAACCGTGCCGCGCATCTTTAAGCGCATCCGCCCGGCCTTCCGCTACGAGCGCTCCCTGGACGTTATCCGCCAGGCCCACGACTATGGCCTGATTACCAAGTCCAACCTGATTTTGGGCATGGGCGAGACCGAGGATGAGGTCGAGGAAGCATTGCGTGACCTGCGTTCTGCCGGCTGCGATATCATCACCATCACCCAGTACCTGCGCCCCGGCCCGCGCTTCCACCCGATTGAGCGCTGGGTGCGTCCAGAGGAATTCGTCGCCCACTCCAAGCTGGCCAAGGAGCTCGGCTTCGGCGGCGTCATGTCCGGCCCGCTGGTGCGCTCTTCCTACCGCGCCGGCCGCCTCTACGTGCAGGCCATGGAAAAGCGCGGCTTCGAGCTGCCAGAAAACCTCAAACACCTGGCTGAGACCTCCCAGGGTGCCACCGCCCAAGAGGCCTCCACCCTGCTGGAGAAGTACGGCCCCTCGGAGGAGACTCCAGTGACCACCCGCATGGCCAAGACTCCGGCTAATGCGAATTCGGCGGCGGCCACCATCCGCTAATCCGAACGTTTTCATAACGGCCTGCGCTTTTCGCGTGGGCCGTTTTAACATTTATGCCCGTTGACCTTTAAAGTAGGAGCCATGGCGAAAGATGACAAGGCAGCACTAAAGGCTGCAAAGAAGCAAGAACGCGCGGCCAAGCGCCAGCAGCGTAAGCAAACCTGGTCCCAGATGTGGCAAGCATTCAATATGCAGCGCAAGCAGGATAAGGCGCTTATCCCCATCATGCTGGGTGCCTTCCTGGGCATGGGCTTGCTCTTCTTCCTCATTGGCATGCTTTTTGGCGGCGAATGGTTCATGCTCATCCTCGGTTTGGGCATCGGCGCGCTGCTCGCTATGTTCCTCTTCACCCGCCGCCTTGAGCGCGATATGTACAAGCGCGTAGAAGACCAGCCGGGCGCCGCCGGCTGGGCGCTGGAGCAGCAGCTGCGCAATACCGTGGGCATCGTGTGGTCTGTGAAGACCGGTGTAGCCGCCACCCGCCAGCAGGATCTTATCCACCGCGTCATCGGCAACGCCGGCGTCATCTTCGTTTGCGAGGGCAATAAGAACCGCGTGCGCCCCACCTTGAACCAGCTCAAGAAACGAGTAGACAAGATCGCCGGCGGCGTTCCTGTCTACGAGATTTTCGTGGGCAACGGCGAGGACGAGGTTCCCGTATCCAAGCTGCGCAATAAGGTCATGAAGCTGCCGCGCAACTTCAATAAGAACGAAACCTACGAAAACATCCGCCGCATCGAGGCCATGGACTCCATGCCGGGTACCACCCCGGGTATGCCCAAGGGCCCAATGCCCCACCAGGCGCAGAACATGGCCGGCATGAACCGCCGCATGCGCCGCGCCCAGCAGCGTAAGAAGAATAAATAAGCGCCTAAAGCTAATCCCTGCTACACCGTCGGCGGCGTAGCAGGGATTTTCTTATGCCCTTGAAAGCAGCCTATCTAGGAGCGAATAACGATGGTGCCGGTGGCGCGGTCATGCATTCCGCGTCCATCCGCATCAACCATGGCTGCTGGGAACAGCACACCGGTGAGCACCGTGCGCAACGCCGCGCGCCATAGGCCCACGCGGGCACCGGGGACATCGAGTCGCGCCACGCCCATCCCCAGCAGCAGCATGCCGGGGGTGCGGGCAAAGAGCCAACCGCAGACAATGCCCATGATGACCCACAGGGCGTAGCCCAAGAAGGCCACACCGCCGAGTTCCGTCGTGAACATATGGATCAGGTTGGCAATGAGCATGCACACGATCCAGTCAATGGCCACGGCGCCGGCGCGGCGGCCAACGGGGGCCAGTGACCCCGGCCCGGACTCCGGAAGGCCGAGCTTTTCGCCCGGCCACCGACCGGGGCCTTCCATGTCATCGTATTCGCCCGGAATATTCGGCCCGTCGAGCCACGTACGCTTATCTGCCATGCTCACCAATCTAGCGGGCACAAAGTGAGATGTGAAACGAGGGGAATCGCGATGCCTCGGGCGCGAACCTAGTAGGCTATAGAGAGACAATTCACCGGTCAACAACGAGGAGACAAACGTGTCTTTCGAGACAGTGCAGGACATCGTCCAATTTATTAAGGACGAGGACGTAAAGTTCGTCGATATCCGCTTTACGGACGTCCCAGGCACCGAGCACCACTTTTCCATCCCAGCAGAAGAGTTCACCGTAGAAGATGCCGAAAGCGGCCTCGCTTTCGACGGCTCCTCTATCCGCGGATTCACCACCATCGATGAGTCCGACATGACCCTGCTGCCGGATCCAGCCACCGCACATATCGATCCGTTCCGCACGGCCAAGACCCTGAACATCAAGTTCTTCGTCCACGACCCATTTACCTTTGAGCCTTTCTCCCGCGACCCACGCAACATCGCGCGCAAGGCGGAAGAGTACCTGCAGTCCACCGGCATTGCCGATACCTGCAACTTTGGCGCTGAGGCCGAGTTCTACCTCTTTGACTCCGTGCGCTTTGGCACCGACGTACAGCACGGCTTCTACGAGGTGGATTCCGATGAGGGTTGGTGGAACCGCGATAGCGAAACCAACTTCGACGGCACCCCGAACACCGGCTACAAGACCCGAATGAAGGGCGGCTACTTCCCCACCGCGCCGTATGACAAGCACGGTGAGGTGCGCGACGCCATGGTAGAGAACCTGCAGAAGGTTGGCTTCGATGTCGAGCGCTTCCACCACGAGGTCGGTGCCGGCCAGAATGAGATCAACTACCGCTTCAACTCCATGTTGCACGCGGGCGATGACATCCAGACCTTCAAGTACGTGGTCAAGCAGACCGCGGCACAGTGGGGCAAGACCGCAACCTTCATGCCTAAGCCGCTGGCTGGCGATAATGGTTCCGGCATGCACGCCCACATGTCCCTGTGGAAGGACGGCAAGCCTCTCTTCCACGATGAGGCTGGCTACGCAGGCCTTTCCGATATCGCCCGCTACTACATCGGCGGTATCCTCCACCACGCCGGTGCAGTTCTTGCGTTCACCAACCCGACGCTGAACTCCTACCACCGCCTGGTGCCAGGCTTCGAGGCTCCGATCAACCTGGTGTACTCCCAGCGCAACCGCTCGGCCGCTATCCGTATCCCGATTACCGGTTCCAACCCGAAGGCCAAGCGCATCGAGTTCCGCGCACCGGACCCATCCGGCAACCCGTACTTGGGCTTTGCCGCCATGATGATGGCCGGCATCGACGGCGTAAAGAACCGCATTGAGCCGCACGCTCCAGTTGATAAGGACCTCTACGAGCTGCCACCGGCAGAGGCTGAGTCCATCCCGCAGGCCCCGACCTCCCTCGAGGCTTCCCTGAAGGCCCTGCAGGAGGACATGGACTTCCTCACCGAAGGCGATGTCTTCACCGAGGATCTCATCGAGACCTACATCAACTACAAGTACGAGAACGAGATCAACCCGGTCCGCCTGCGTCCTACCCCGCAGGAATTTGAAATGTACTACGACTGCTAGAGCTGCGCTTGCCGACGCCCCCTCTCGCCACCAGCTTTCCGCCTTCCTAGGCTCCCTAATTGCTGAGTGCCGATTGGGGACCTTGCAGATCTATGTGCACTTTGGCTTCAGAAGTTTTGCACCCAACATTGACAAGCGCCCTCGGTTCTTGGCGGTGCCCCACTCCTTGTTGTTTGACTATCGCAGCGTTTTCAGATGCATGGCACTTGAGCAAAACCTTGCGCAAATGATTACTAAGATTGCGCATTTTGCGCTATACTTTAGTCAATCGATACCCCCTCCAAGCTTCCCATAGGAACAGCTCAATATGAGAGGGGGGCTTTGCTATTCTGAAGCAATGAACCGCAGGAAGAAGTTCCTTAGCATTGAAGAACAAGTTAGTTTAATTCAACGCCGTGGGTTAACCCTTCCTTCCGAAAAATCTGCTAAAGATTTCCTTGAGCGTCAAAATTACTACCGCTTTTCGGGCTACATGCGGTACTTCCAAGAAGACATAGCCGGTGACGAAGCCAGATTCTTTCCTGGCACCCAGTGGGATGAAATAGTTAATATCTACCGGTTGGACATCGAACTTCGTTCTCTTCTTCTCCGCGGGCTCCAAGAAGCAGAGCTTGCTGCCAGGACGGCCTTTGCGCTCAGCGAAGGTGAAATCCATTCTCCTTATGAGAAGTATCTTCAGCCCACTGCGTACCGGCGCCCACCAAATCCGGCCATGCCGCCCACACACAATCTAATTATCAGTGAGCTCAAGCGGTCTAAGGAGCCATATCTCCACAAATACCAAAGGGACTCAGGGTCCGACACTGAAAGGTGGGTTTACGATGTCCCAATTTGGGTGGCCGTCGAGGCTCTGTCCTTTGGTACGTTGTCGAAAGCAATAAGCTTCCGAAACGACAACAACCAAGTTTACGCAAAGACTTGTTCCATTCTTGGCGTAAAGAAACAATATTTAGCGCGCCAATTGCGCTCTTTTACTTTCGTGAGAAATAAGTGTGCTCACTCAGCTCGGTTATGGAACAGTTTCGTCTTGGACCAACCTGCAGTATCCAATGCTACGAAGCGGCGTGCTGAGAAAGTTTTAGGTCAAAATTACGGCGAGAACTCGCTACTAGCAGTAATTGTAGCCCTTGATAACTTTCTCTTCCTTACAAATTCGTGGGTTGGATTTTTGGATGAGTATATGAAGCTGGTCGAACGAAATCCGGCTTTCCACCAAGGTATAGCGAATCCTCATCATTCATAACCTCCTCGCTGTATGAACACGCAATGGTATTCCAGCCCTTTTCATGCGACCCCAGACACACATTTATGTGGGATTGACCCCCGCCCCTAAATGCACGCTTAGCGAGAGTTCTCACCAGCAAAACCGACGGAAAAATTCTGATAACCCGACCGAAAGAAATTAACATGTGGGTGTGACTAATAGATTCCGCCAACTCCCAGCCCCTGGCCCCGCGTGGGGAGGCAGCCTCATGGGCACCTCCATCGTCTCGCGCCTGCTCGTGGAAGAAGGATTGATGATCTTGGCCGGCATTTTTGCCGCCATCGCGTGCGTCATCTTTGTCGTTCTCACCGCGGGCTTCTTGCGCTACCGCCACCCCAGCTTTGAGCGCACCACTATGGCGGAGTGGTCGATGTTTTTCATCGGAATCTTGGCGCTCGGTGCCGCGCTTTCCGGGCTGACGGATATCCCTACATTCCGGCTCGTGGGCTTTTGGATCGGTGGTCCGGTTACGGTTATTGCGTGGGCTATCCAGCTCACGCGCTTTGATGGCGAGCCGAAGTTCACCTGGGGCCTGCCGCTGGTCGGCCCCATGATTTCGGCTTCCGTTTCCGGTTGGCTAGCTCATGATTACGGCCCGCTCTACCACGTGATGGGTACGGTATTTTTCTTCATGTCCCTGGTGACGGCGGTGCCCACCTTCGCCCGCGTGTACTGGGCGGCATGGCACGGCAAGGTGGATTTCACCGGCGCCAAATCAGCCACCGCATGGGTCCCGCTAGGCGTGGTGGGCCAGTCCACCACGGCAATGCAGATTCTCTTCCCCGGCACGGTGTCCATCTATTACGGCGTTACGGCCCTTATCATCGCCATTCCACTGTCCATCTACGCGATGTTTACCTTCTATCCCAATGTGGCTCGGTGGGTTCCGTACTCCCCGGCGTGGTGGTCCTGCACCTTCCCGCCGGGCACCGTGAGCATGGGCGGCCACCAGCTGGCATTGGTCAATGGCTCCAAGCTTATCGACGCCATTGCGCTCACCATCCCCGTCCTCCTCACCGCCCACTGGATACTATGCTCCACCCGCTTCCTCAGCTGGGTGTGGGAAGGAAAGAAGGAAACCGGCCCTGAAGAGCCACTCATTAAGACTGGGCCCTAAAGGTAGCAAGGAGGCGCAGCCACTATGCGAGACGCCAGCTTCGAACGAGGCAAGCGCCGCACACGCCGCCGTACGCGTGAGGCGCGACCGCGACGCGAGCACTGGAGCAGGGAATACGCAATCTATGCGGAGGATTCCTGGGGCATCGATGACTTGGGGCCCGAGGGCGGCGAGAATTCCGTGCGCGCCTACTCCGGCGGCCGCGCAGATGGTAACTGTCGCCGGCGCCGCTGATGCTTAGCTGCTCCCCCATCACCTTCATCGCTTGGGATCGCGCCAACCTGGCTGCGGTGAGAGACGTACTCGCCAGCCTGCAGCGAGACGGCATCTACCTGCGCCGCGGCCACCTGCTCTTGGAGGCGTCGTGGCTTGGCTCTGGCGCGCGGGACTTCTACGCCACGGCCTGGCGCTGGGGCGAAGAAGACTGCCCGCTCTTTTATGACCTAGCCCGGCGCGGAAAGCTTTTGCTTACTATCAGCGATACCGTGATTTCCTGCGGCAGCAAGGACGACATGGCCGATGCGCGCGCTGGCATTGCACAAGAACTCATCGCCGCCCAGAATCCGCAGCAATTGTGCGGGCTGCTTGCCGACGCCGCAGAAGAATAGCCCTACAGTCCCGGTTGTTCGCTGCGCTTCATCCAGCCCATGCGTGGAACAAAGCCGCGGGGATGCTTCATTTGGGCTACGGCGTCGGCAATCATGAGGCGGTGGCGGCGCGACACGCTATCGGGAAGCTTCGCCACGGAGAACCACCCAGCCTCGGTATTTTCTTCATCGCTGATGACCGGTTCTGCGCCATCCGCTACTGATACGCGCAGCGCGGTTCCCATAAAGGTGCACTCATCGCCGTTGGGGTAGGTCACGGGGCCGGACTGCCCCACGCCCAATAGCGCTTCCACCTTGGCATCGAGACCGACTTCCTCTTTGACTTCTCGCAGCGCGGTGGTAGTAATTTCCTCGCCTGGCTCGCAGATTCCTTCCACCGGGGTCCACGTACCGTTATCGGAACGCTTTACTAGCAGCACGGAGGGGACTTCCCAGAGAGCGGCGTCTGCCGGAACATCGCGGATGATGATGGCGCTGCAGGCCGGCACAAAGATCTGATCGTGACCAATCTTTTCGCGCAGCTGAACAATAAAATCTGGAGTCGGCATGCCACCTAGCGTAGACCAGTGCGGCGTACTTAGGCCATGGGTCCCAAGACCTCTTTAGCTAGAACCTGAATATCGGTGGCCAACGTGAAAGACAGCTCCATGTCTGTCTGCGTGGTTTGGCAGGTGTGGCCTTCTTCGAGGCGCTGTGTCGTTCCGGAGACCACTCCCACGATGGTTTGTTCTCCTTCCACTTCGCCATACACCGGACCACCGGAGTCGCCATTAGTACTGCATACGCGCGCCCTAGCGGCGATCGAATCCCGCTGGAGTCCCCCCGAGTTCAGCTGCGCCATCGCCGCACCATGGATAAGCGTGCCGCAGGTCTCATCGGTCACGCGGCCAAGCTTGCACACATGAAGCGGCAGGTGAGCCAAGGACGTGGCGACGCTATTGTCTACCGCCCCGGGGACGTAGTAGTCAGCGCTGCCGGTGATCTCGATAAAGGCCACGTCGAGGTCGTGGCTATCTTCGGCATAAAAATCAGAGTAGATGACCTCGCCGATAGGCTCGGCGGGGTAGCTAAAGTCGCCGTCGGCAGTGCCGGCCCAGACCTTATCGCCGGGTTTGCCGCAATGGGAAGCGGTGACGGCGATCGTGCGGGCGTCGGCAAGCGTAAATGACCACGCCGCGGTGCAAGACTGGTAGTTGAAGTAGGCACCCGGCTGCGGTTCATCGCCGGAGAGATCCAAGGCGGTGCCCGGCGCGAGCGGCGCCGTGGCCGGGGAATAGGACTCATTGGGAATGAGGTTTTTAGAAGACAGGGCGGAGAAACTTGGCTCTTCCCCACCCCGCACCGGGCTGCAGGCCGCAAGGAACGCGGCCGTGCACGCTACAAAGACGCTAGTTGCTTTCTGCGTCCGCATCCCCGGCGTTGTCCTTATTATCTTCTTCCGCATCCATCTCCGCCTGGGCTTTGAGATCGCGGATGAACTTTTCCGGATCAAACTCGGTGTAATGTTCCGGGCCGGCAAAATTTTCTAGGGCCATGGTCTAAACCTCCGTTTTCTGAATCGACGTGGTGATGTAATCCTTGACCGCCGCGGCATCATTAGGCAAGTCCTTGACGCGCCGCTCAGTATCGAGGATGCCGGCAAAGCGCTCGGGCGGCTCAGGTGCGGAGCCGATGGCTTCCGTAATGGTCTCGGCAAACTTCACCGGCAGCGCGGTCTCCAGACACACAATTGGCGTCTCCACGCCCTCGCGCTGTGCGCCGCGGGCCACCTTGATGCCATCGGCCGTGTGCGGATCCGCCAGGTAATCAAAGCGCTCGTGCACGTCCTTGATGGTGGCTAGGCGATCGGCATGGCTGGAGGAACCGGACAGGAAACCATAGTCCTCGCGGGCAGCAGCAATCTTCTCGCGGTCGAGGCTAAAGCCGCCTTCTTTCACCTTGGTGCCGAACAGCTCCGCGGTTTCGGCTGCATCGCGGCCGAGCAAGTCAAACGCAAAGCGCTCAAAATTCGAGGCACGGGAGATATCCATGGACGGCGACGAGGTAGCCATGGTCTCTGCGGCTGGGCGCGGCCGATAGTTGCCGGTGCGGAAGAACTCATCCAGTACGTCGTTCTCATTGGTGGCCACGATGAGGCGATCAATGGGAAGGCCCATCTGGCGAGCGATGTGGCCGGCGCAGATATCGCCAAAGTTACCGGTGGGAACACTAAAGGAAACCTTCTGATCGGCGGTTTCGGTGACCTTGAGCCAGCAGGAGATGTAGTAGACCACCTGGGCCATCAGCCGTGCCCAGTTAATGGAATTGACCGCGCCGATGCGGTAGGCGGCCTTAAAATCAGCATCTCCCGATACCGCCTTGACCACATCCTGGCAATCATCGAAGACGCCATCGAGAGCGATGTTGAAGATATTCGGGTCATCCAGCCCAAACATCTGCGCCTGTTGGAAGGCCGTCATCCGGCCGGCTGGGGTGAGCACAAAGACGCGAATGCCATGGCGCCCGCGCATCGCATACTCTGCAGAGGACCCCGTATCGCCGGAAGTAGCGCCCAGAATATTGAGGGTCTCGCCGCGGCGGGCGAGCTCATATTCAAAGAGCTCACCCAAAAGCTGCATGGCCATGTCCTTAAATGCTGCAGTTGGCCCTTCGGATAGATGGCCGATGAAAAGGCCCTCGCCTAGTTCGGTGACGGGAACGATTTCCGGGTCCGCGAACTTAGGGCTGGTATAGGCGCGGGCGGCGATGGCCTCGATGTCTTGCGCTGGAATATCGTCAATGAAAAGCTTAAGTACCTCGGCCGCAAGCGCCGCGTAGCCTTTGTCCGCTAGGAGCCTGCGCCATGAATTTAAAGTGGCGGAATCTAGCTGTGGGTAGCTCTCCGGCAGGTATAAACCGCCATCGGGGGCAAGCCCGCCGAGGAGAATATCTGTAAAAGATGCGGGCTGACGGGCGGTATCGCGGGTCGAAATGTACTTCACACAAAAGAATCTTAGTAGTTAAGGCGTAAGGTATCAGCCATGTCGCAGCCGAATCCCAGAGAAGTCATTACCACTCAGGCTTTAAGCATTTGGGTAGCCGCCATGGCGGTCTACCTCGTAGCGATTACCGGCCGTACCTCTTTCGGTGTGGCTGGTTTGGATGCCATTGAGCGCTTCGATGTCGACGCCGGTCGTATCGCAGTCTTTACCTCTGTGCAGTTGGGCGTGTACGCCCTAGCCCAAATCCCCACCGGCATCTTGATTGATAAATTTGGCCCGCGCTTACTCCTCGTGGTCGGCGCGGTCATTATGGGCATTGGCCAGGTCGTCTTGGGTTTTACCACCAGCTATGGCGTAGCCATTACCGCGCGCGTGCTCATCGGCGCAGGCGATGCCACAGCGTTTCTCTCCGTGATGCGCATCCTGCCTTATTGGTTCCCACTGCACCGCACACCCATGTTCACCCAGGTGACGTCGTCGCTGGGACAGATGGGTCAGTTCATTTCCGCGGTTCCTTTCCTGTGGTTGCTGGGTGCGGCCGGATGGACCGCTGCCTTCGTTACCCTTGGCGCGGTGGGCATCCTGGTAGCAATCGCCGCCATCGTGGCGGTGGCAGACTCACCAGAGAAGTTAGGGATTATCCCCACGGAGAAGGAACCACCCAACTCGCAGGCCACCAGCATCCCGGCCCGCTTGAAAACGGTATTCCGTTCCCCAGTGGCCTGGCAGGCTTACTTCATCCACTACATTGGCATGCTCCCGCTCATCGTCTTTGTCATGCTGTGGGGCATGCCCATGATGACCCAAGGCATGGAGATGTCCAAGGCCAAGTCCAGCCTGGTGCTCACCTTGCTGGCGGTATTCTTGGTCTTCGTCGGCCCCCTGCACGGCAAAATTTCCTCCCGCGCGCAGCATGTCCGCCCATGGCTTAGCCTCGGGTTTGTCGCGGTTCACGTACTTGCGTGGTTGCTTTTCTTTGCCTTTGGCACCGACAGCGGACTAGCCGCAATTTTGGTGGTGTCCTTCATTACCGCGTTGTGCACACCGACGGCTAACTATGGCTTCGATATCGTGCGTGAGCGCATGGACCGCTCCGTGGTGGCCACCGCTACGGGCTTGGGAAATATGGGCGGGTTTACCTCCGGCATGTTGGGTGCGCAGCTCTTTGGCATGGTCTTGGACCACTCCTCCGACGCCCCTGATTACTCCATGCCGGATTTCACTGCGGCCGCGGCTGCGGTACTAGCCGTTTGGGTAGTAGGCATGATTGGTGTGGTCATCACCCACTTCCTTCGCCGCCGCGCCGGCGAGAACGGGCCTTCTGTCACCATCGTGGAGGTTTCCTAGAAGCCCTCGACTGATTACTCTGGGTTGAGGATAAAGCGAATGGTTCCTTCAGGGTCCGCCAAAAGCTCCCGGGTAGCCGCCACGGCTTCCGCTTCATCAAAGGCAATGCGTTCAAAGCCAGTATCGTTGAGCTCCACAATGTCCGCACCAGGGCAGGTTAGAAGAATCGGCGAGTGCGTGGCAATAATGACCTGTGCGCCGCGGTCAACCGCTAGGGCAATTTCCCCTACGAGGGCTAGTTGCCGGATAACGGACAGCCCTGATTCTGGCTCATCAAGGATGTACACGCCTTGGCCATTGATGTGCTCGTAAAGCAGGTCGAAGACGGATTGTCCGTGCGAGCGGCGGGACAAATCCACATTCTGAGAAAGAGTCGAACGGCCGCCACGTTCGGCCGCTGAATCCCCACGTCCAATCAAGTACTCGTGCTTTTCGGCGCGCAAGAAGTAGGCGCGCTGGATAACTTCCTCTGTATCGCAGCGAATGGGGCTACGAGGAACGATTTCATCTGGGTCGTCCATCCGGCCGCCCGCAGGTGAACAGCCCAAATCGCTAGCCACGCCAGCGAGCAAGCTCGATTTACCAATGCCGTTTTCTCCTACAAAGACGGTGACGGGGCTTCGCAGCTTGAAGCTGCCCAAATCAGCTAAATAGTCGAAGACGGGCAGCTCGGCGCGGTAGTCATCAGGCTTAAACTTCAGGCTTAGGGCATCAACCAGCATGGGCCCTAGGTTAATTCAGTTCATCGAGTACGCGCAGCGCATCTTCCTGCGCTGCCGCCGCGCCAAAGTTTTTCAGGTGGCCGCCCAAGTCGCCGGCCGGAACTGACTGGGCGATGGTATCGGCCGGCACGGTATTGACGGCATAAGCCACCCCTACCCCGCCGGTGATGGGGATGGCAATGGCGGCGAGTACTCCCGCCGCGGTCGACAGCGTGGTCTTGAAAGTCATAGTCTCCTCCAGAGGCTTCGGCACCGAGCACCCTGCCCGTTACCAATTTGTGATGTTTTACCTTAGGAAGAGTTACTGCCAAGGCCATGCCGCCTAGCTGCGGGTTGCCTGAATTTTCGCGCCCAGTTCGCGAGGAAATAAAGGGCTAGTTTGCTGGATAGCTCTCGGCCACGATGCCATCGCTGGCCGGCATCACAAGGCCTCGCTCAAATGCTACGAGGACTGCCTTTTCATCTGATTCGCTGATGTCACCAGACTCCACCGCACTGTTGAGCTCGCGCTCGAGGTAGACGCGCACATCGGATTTGCCGTTTTCCGTCTGGGTAATATCCCGCGGGACGGAATTGAGCGGGATGCCCAGCGCCTTCGCCAGGGAGGTCACGCGGTTGGCGTCGGTGGAATCATCGGCCTTGATGTCACCATTGACCTGTGCGGGCATGTCTTCCTGAACCACGCCACCAGCCACGGCCTCGCCCACCGTCTTCGTCCCCTTGGGGGGATTATCGCGATTGGTAGCCCACACCCCGACAGCGATAGCCACGATGACGGCCACGGCTACAAAGGCCCACAGGTAGATGAGCTTATGTCGATACACTCCGCTGATTTTAGCCATGGTAACCAGCGCCATCGCCGAAGGAACCGTAGTCATTGCCGCGAGGGTTCTCGCCGCGATCATTGAGGGCGTCGATGATGGAGCGGATGGTGGCCTCTCCTATGCGGTCGGCGCGCCCCCACGAGCGAGGTGCCTGGCGAGAATTGTGCGGTGCTGATTCTGGCCGCGGCGGCGCTGGCTTTTCCTCCCTCGGCGTGGAGACCTCGACGGTCAAGGTGGTGTCATCAAGGTGGAGGGCGTCACCGTCGCGCACGCCCGCGGCACGCGCTGCGGAAAGCAGCGCGGATAGTTCGCCCACCGTGGCATTGTCCACATCGAGTTGCAGCTTAAAAGACATAACTAGCCAGTCCTTTCCTATTCCCATCCCACTTTAGAGTCCGAAAGTGCAAAAAGTAAGGGCGCGGTGCGCACATCGGGGACTTTCAAGGCTAACTCTAAGAATGCTCGAAGGATTCCTCCTCGCCCCAGAAGACCTCATCGACAACCTTCCGGGCATGGCGGGTAAGTTTCAGATAGTTTTCTAGAAACTCTTGGTTCTCCTCCGGCGGCCAGCCAGCGGCACCGGCTACCTGGGCCAGCTGCGGGCCGGGCCCGGGCAACTGGTCGACGCGCTTGCCGCGCACGAGCACCAGTGCATTGCGGGCGTCGGTAGCCATAAGCCAGGCCTCGCGCAGGTCAGAGACCTGATCGGCAGACAGGATTGCGGTTTCTTCCAAGGCATCGAGCACGCGCAGTGTGGACGGATCGTGCAGTTGGGCATACTCGTGGGCATGCATCATGGTCAGGAGCTGCACAGTCCATTCAATATCTGAGAGCGCACCGCGCCCCAACTTGGTATGAGTATTACGGTCCGCACCGCGCGGCAGACGCTCATTGTCCACGCGCGCCTTCATGCGCCGGATATCGCGAATGGTCGAGGCGCTCGCGCCGCCTTCTGGGTAGCGGAAGCTATCGACCATGGATATAAATCGCTCGCCTACTTCCCTATCGCCAGCCACGAAGGCCGCGCGCAACAAAGCCTGCAGCTCCCACGACTCGCCCCACTCGCGGTAGTAGCGCTCATAGGAGGAGATGGTGCGTGCCACCGCACCAGAACGGCCCTCCGGGCGCAGGCCCAAATCGACGTCCAGTGGTGGGTCGCCTGAAGGCTTAGACAGGCGGCGCCGAAGCTTATCGACGATCCCGATGGCCCACTTCACGGCCTCCCCTTCCGCACCAGAGTCATCGGCCGGTTCGCTGGGTTCTGCCACCACAAGCACATCCGCATCTGAGCCAAATCCCAGCTCCATGCCTCCCAAGCGGCCCATGCCAATGACGGCGATGCGCGCTGGCGGCTCTGCATCTTCGTTGGCAAGGCGCCACGCGCGCACCTCGGCGCGAAGTGCAGCCTCAAGGACGGCATCCCAAATTGTGGATAGCTCATGACATACCTGCTTGACCGGCATGAAGCCCAGCAAATCCGCACTGGCGATGCGGGCCAGCTCCACTCGGCGCAACGAGCGCGCCACCGCCACCGCTTTATCCGGGTCGGCGTGGCGCTTGCTGGAATTAACTAGCGCCTTGGAAACCTGTTCGGGCTTGGTTTCTAGCAGTTTGGGGCCAGTGGCGCCGTCGGAAAGCTGCTTGACCGAATCCGGCGCGCTAATAATCAGATCAGAGGTAAACGGCGAGGTACCCAGGATATGCATGAGCCGCTGGCCCACAATTCCTTCATCGCGCAGCATGCGCAAGAACCACGACCTATCGTTCGCGGCCTCCGAGAGCTTGCGATAGTTCAACAGGCCCATATCGGGGTCTGCGGTATCGGCGAGCCATTCCATCAAGGTAGGCAGCAAGATTGCCTGAATGCGTGCCTTGCGGGAGGTTCCCGCCGCCAGGGAGGTCAGGTGCTCAAAAGCGCGGTTTGGGTGGTTATAGCCCAACGCGGCCAACTGCAGCTTGGCGGCCTCCGGCGAAAGCTTAAGCTCATCAGCGGACATGGTGACCACGGAATTAAGCAGCGGCCGGTAGAACAGGCGCGAGTGCAGCTCGGAGATCCGCAGGCGGATCCGGCGCAGGTGCGACAGCATGCGCTCGGCCGCCGACTTGGTGCCCTGCGGATAAAAGCCGGCGATGCGCGCGAGCCACTTCATCCCGTCTTCGTCGTCCTTATCCGGCAGCGTGTGCGTGCGGCGGAAGCGCTCTAATTGCAGGCGGTGCTCGAGCAGGCGCAAGAATTCATAGGCTTCAATGAGCTGGGTTCCGTCCTCGCGGCCGACGTACCCCGCTGAAATCAGCGCCTCCAGCGCCTCCACCGTGGAAAGCGCGCGCAGCGTCTCATCGGAGCGACCATGGACCAACTGCAGGAGCTGGACAGCAAATTCGATATCGCGCAGGCCGCCCACGCCTAGCTTCAGCTCGCGGTGTTTGAGCTCTGCGGGAACATTGGCCAGCACGCGGCGGCGCATGGCCTGTACGTCCTCAACAAAGGACTCGCGCTGCGATGCCGTCCACACCATCGGTCGGATCTGGTCCAAATAGTCCTGGCCTAGCGGGAGGTAGCCGGTCATAGCGCGCGCTTTAAGGAGCGCTTGGAATTCCCACGTCTCCGCCCACCGCTTGTAGTAGGCCACGTGGGATTCCAAGGTGCGCACCAATGCGCCCGACTTTCCCTCGGGGCGCAGGTTCGCATCCACCTCGAAGAAGGTGGTGGATCCAATGCGATTAAACTCCGCCGCCAGCCGCGTGGCTCGAGGGGTTGCCTCGCTGCCGACGAAAATGACGTCCACATCGGAAATATAGTTCAGCTCGCCTGCGCCGCACTTGCCCATCGCCATGACTGCCAGCTGTGCATCCAAGGGGTCATCGCCGTAAATGGTGCGCACGGCGCAGGCAAGGGAGGCGGTTAAGGCGGCGTCGGCAAGCGCGGTGGTCAGCGCCGTAATCTGGCGAAATCCTACCTCCGGCTGCAGCTTGGTCTGGCCCTTACGTGAATGGAAGGTGCCCGCCACATCGCAGGCGGCAATGCGCATCATCAAAGTGCGGTAGGTCGTGCGCAACGCCTGCTTATGCTCGCCCTCGCCGGCGCGGTAGGTGCCCGGCGCGCTCAAGTCCTTGCGCGCCGGATCGGGCCGGTCAATGTCATCGGCAAAGTCCGCGGGCTCGGCATCGACGGCACCGAGCAGGCTTTGCAGCATCTCTTCAGACTGTGGAAGAGGTTTTTCTAGTTCTCGCCACAGCTCAGGGTGCGCCGCGAGGTGATCGCCAAAGGCAGTCGACGCACCCAGTAGTGCGAAGAGGCGCACGCGCAGAGTTTCATTGGAACGCACGGCATCATCGAGCTCTGGGGCTTGTTCATAGATGCGGATCAGATTATTGAGAGCCAGGTCTGGGTCGCCCACGGCAGCGAGGGTCCACAATAGATCCACTGATTCCGGATTCTTCCACCCCAGCTGCTCAATATCCTGCGCAGCATGCGGGCGGGTAAGACCAAGTGTGGCCGGTGAAGGCACAGCAGCAGGACGCATTTTTCTCCTAGAAGTTCAGGTTATTGCGCAGCTCAAAGGTGGTGATTTGGCTCTGATAGTGGTGCCACTCATCCCACTTGGAGCGCAGGAAGAACTCAAAGACGTGCTCGCCCAAGACTTCTGCCATGAACTCGGATTTTTCAAATTCGCGCAAGGCCTGATCCAGGCTGGTGGGTAGATCCTTATAGCCCATTGCCCGGCGCTCGCGGCGGGTGAGCTGGTGGACATCGTCCTCGGCCGGATCATCGAGCTCGTAGCCTTCGCGGATGCCTCTCAGGCCTGCCGCTAGTAGCACCGCATAGCCCAGGTAGGGGTTCATCGAGGCATCAATGGAGCGGATTTCTACCCGGCGCGATTCTTCCTTGGTAAGCCGGTAGGTGGGAACGCGGACCAGCGCGGAGCGATTCGATACTCCCCAGGTGGCTGCGCCCGGCGCCTCGTTGCCGAACATTAGGCGCTTATAAGAATTGGTCCACTGATTCACAATCGCGGACATCTCCGTAGAGTGCTCCAAGATGCCGGCGATGAACTGGCGGCCGGTCTGGGACAAAGAGAATTCATCATCCGGATCGTGGAAAGCATTGGATTGGCCTTCAAAAAGGCTCAAGTGGGTGTGCATGCCAGAGCCCGGCAAATGTTCGAAGGGCTTAGGCATGAAGGTGGCGCGCACGTTGGAGTTGGTGGCCACCTGCTTGATCACGTGCCGGAAGGTCATGATGTTATCGGCCATGGTGAGCACGTCCGCATGGCGCAGATCAATTTCTTGCTGGCCCGGCGCGGTTTCGTGGTGGCTAAACTCCGTCGCAATTCCCAGCGATTCCAGCGCTAGCATCGCCTTCCTGCGGAAAAGCGGGGCGGTATCGTGCGTTGCTTGGTCGAAGTAACCACCGTTATCCGTCGGTACCAAGTCGGTGAGTTCGCGGCCGCGCTCGAAAAGATAGAACTCGATTTCTGGTGAGGCCATGCAGGTAAACCCATCGTTAGCGGCCTCGGTGACCTGGCGGCGCAGGATATGGCGCGGGTCCACCATGGAGGGCTGGCCGTCTGGCTGTGCGATATCGCAAAACATGCGGGCCGATTGCAGGTCCGGCTCATCCATATCAAAGGGCAGAATCTGGAAGGTGGAGGGATCTGGCAGGGCAATGGTGTCAGACTCAGAGATGCGAGAAAAGCCCTCTACGGAAGAACCATCAAAGCCAACACCTTCTTCAAAGGCCGACTCCAACTCGGACGGGCTCATGACCACGGATTTAAGGGCGCCCAGAATATCCGTAAACCACAGGCGGATAAAGCGGATATCGCGTTCCTCAACGGTGCGCAAGACAAATTCGTGTTGGCTATTCATGCTTTAGACCTTACCGGCTCTCCCCCGAAGGATGTGCAGTTCATGCGACAGTTTTTCCAGGGCGAAATGCGCAGGTCGCAAGAGTATCCAGGGGGTGGCCAGCGGGGGCTTTTCCGGCAGGAGCCAGCTGCAGCCCATGCTTTGCTAAGTGGGCAAGCGAACACATGTACACCTCTTAAAGGACGAATATTTATGACCACCCACTGCGATGACCTTTCTGCTCACGTAATCGAACGCCTCATCACCGCCGCACAACAAGGCTGGGCGCCGGCGGACCTAGAACACGTCTTAGGTCCGCACGCCTACCCCATTATTTACCGAGCAAGCCCCCATGTGCCGGCACGAATTACCTCCCCTGCGCTGCGCAAAGCATGGCTCCAGATGGCCCCTCCGCAGGAGAACTTCATTCCGCGCGATAAGCTGCGCGCCATTATGAAAGAGCTCATTCACCTACCGAGGCTGCGCGATACCGAGCTTTTAGCCTCCGGCGAATCCTTGCGGGAGGATGGGCTTAGCGATAAGCAACGCAAAATCCGCGAAAAGGTTCTAGGCCTTTTACGTAAGGCTGAGTCCACCAGTTTTGAAGATGAGGCCGAGGTTCTCATCTCTAAGGCGCAGTCCCTGCAGCAGAAGTATCGCATCGAGGACCTGCTAACTTCCGAGCTACCTCATCTCATTTCCCACCGCGTGCACATCCACCCGCCGTATATCAAGCACCAAGCTTCCCTGCTAAGCACCATCTCTGACGCCAATGGATGCACCACTCTCCTCATTCATGACAAGGGCTTGGCCTGCGTGATTGGCGCTCCTGCCGACGCCGCCCATTGCGCCGACCTTTTTGCCTCCCTCAACCGTCAATGCGATTGGTTTATGCGCAACGGTGACGGCGCAGAAATTGCACGCGCGACGGGCTCTACCGCCGCTTATCGCCGTAGTTTCCGGCTCTCTTATGCCGCCCGCATCGGTGAATTGCTCACTCAAGCAAATGAGGATGGCATCGCAGATAACCTGCGGGAGTCTCAGTACTGCTCACACCACGCCGAGACTGTAGCTACCCAAACCCTTCCGGCACTGCAGGCGCGCACCGATCACGCCATCGATACCCGCAATCGTCTCTTCCCCAACCTGACGGAGATGTCGCTTTCGATGAACAGCATGCACGGCATCAACGATGGCATTGCCGCTGCCGATAAATCTCACTTTGGCGGCGATTCCTCCGGAATCGGTCCGGTCCCCGAAATCACGCAGTAATTATTCCCTGCTCAAGGCCATTCTTCCCTCCCGTTCCCTGCTAGCGAACGGGGGCGAGGAGTGACACCGAAGTGAGTGCTTAACGGGTAAGATCACCGGTGAGATTTATTTGGTCTAGAAAGTAAAAGGTACGTGAATGTCTACACAGTCTTTTCTCGAAGTTGAAGCGAAATTCTCCGTAGCCGAGTCCACTCAGCTCCCTGAACTGACCCGCCTCGAGGGAGTTGACCACGTTGCAGACACGCGCCGCCACGCGCTTTCTGCCATCTACTACGACACCGAAGACCTCCGCCTCACCCACGCCAAGGTCACCCTCCGCCGCCGCACCGGTGGCAATGATGATGGCTGGCATATCAAGATTCCTAGCGAGGCTGGCCGCACCGAGATCCATGCCGAGCTGGGAGAGCCTGTCGATGGCCGCTACGAAGTACCTGAGGAGCTTCTCCACCAGGTTCGCTCTATTATCCGCCACAACGAACTCACCCCGATTGCGCAGGTCGATAACAAGCGCACCGAGATGGTCCTAGCGGATGCCGATAATAAGCCTGTAGCAGAGTTCTGTGATGACCACGTCACCGCTTTTTCCTTCCTTCCAGGCGGTCAGCAGCAGTCCTGGCGCGAATGGGAAGTAGAGCTCGCTGGTGACCTCCCGGGGACCGAGGAAGGCACGCAGTTCATTCGCCGTGCCACTTCCCTGCTTATCGGTGCCGGTGCGCGCGTTTCTTCCTCCCCATCCAAGCTGAAGTCCGCCCTGGGTGATTCCTACGCCAACGCCCCGCTGCCTCCAGCCCTGGTATCGCCGGATGTGGACCCAGACTCCCCTGCCGCGGCCGTCATCACCGCACTCCAAGCCAATCGCGACAAGCTAGTTGATTATGACCCTCGCGTGCGCCGCGATGAGTGGGATTCGGTTCACCAGATGCGTGTTGCCACCCGCGAACTGCGCAGCCACCTGCAGACCTTCCATGGCATCGTCGTCGGCCCAGAAATCGACAAGATTGAAGCCGATCTCAAGGAGCTTGCCGGTATTTTGGGCGTTGCTCGCGATGCGGAAGTTGTGGAAGAGCGCTGGCAGAAGCTATTGGAGTCCGAAGATTCTGACACCTTGGATGATTCCACCCGTGAGCACATTGCGCACGATATGGGCAACGCCTACCGCCGCGCGCACCGCCGCGTTATCGCAGCCCTGGATTCCGAGCGCTACCTTGAGCTGCTGGAGTCTCTCGATCGCCTGCTCGCAGACCCGCCAACGGCCGATAAGCAACAGGATTCCGCCCCGGCAGCAAGTGAGGCGGAGCAGCCGGAGGAGCAGTCCTCTGCGGAAGAGGACGCCGCTACTCCTACCGAATCCAGCGAGGACAGCGCACCCGCTGCAGACAAGTCCGAGCACAAGCCGGAGAAAAAGAAGTCCAAGGACAAGTCCGCTGACATGGACACCGTGATGGCGCAGCACCTTGAAAAGGCCTATAACAAGCTGGTCAAGCGTCATAAGAAGGCCGTGGAGAACTGGGATAACCAGGACCTGTCCCTGCATGAGCGTGAGGATTATTTCCACGATATGCGCAAGGCAGCAAAGAAGCTGCGCTATGCAGCTGAAGCAGCTGGTTCTGCCACCAACCTCAAGACCAAGCGCCTCTACAAAGCCTGCAAGCAGATGCAGTCGGTGCTCGGTGACTTCCAGGATTCCGTGACCTCGCGCGATAAGCTGCTCGAGCTGGCGGAGTCCGCTCGCCGCCGTGGGGAGAATACCTTTGGCTATGGCCTGCTCTACCAGCGCGAGCGAACCATTGGCCTAAAGGCTCTTGATGATTACGCCGAGTCTTTCAAAGACATCAAGGCCGCGTTTAAACCGCTGCGCAAGAAACTAAAGTAGCCGCGCTCCCCGGGCAGGTGCTGGGAAACACGGCTTTAAAAGAGATGGCTGGGAGTTAGTTACTTCCAGTCATCTTCTTCGTCTGCGGCATCTGCCGCATCATTGCGGGCTTGGGCGATTTCGATGGCGTTTTCTGCCTCTTCGCGGGTGTCATACGGGCCCATCCGATTTTCCCAGCCAGAGGTCTTGCCCTGGCTGACTTCCTTGGTGGCCGGATCAAAGAACCACTTCTGGTCTGCATCGCTCATAAAACTATCCTCTCAGTTGTTGCATCAGCGGCACCGGCTAAGTGCCGCCGCTGATATGGTTAGTGCCCACACTACCCACGCTGTCTCACCGATGCCCGCTAGAATGTGGGGCAGCACAATTCTTTTATACGATTCCATGTCGTATTCCCCGCCACCGCGCACATAGGTGGCGGGCATTCGTTGCTTTAAACGCGCCACCGCGTGCGCAGGGCAACGAAGACTACTGGTCCCAGAACCTGGAAAAGGAGCTTTAGCACCCATGCCACTGTGGTCAACGCCTGCAGAGCCCGTAGCCGAGCGCGCCGCCCAAGCACATACCGAACTCACAGGCAACGCTCCAACGCATACCGCTAGCGCGCCGGCAACGTGGTCCCTCATTGGTGAACATATTGATCACTTCGGTGGCATTGTCGCCATGTGCGTGGGCAAGTTGCGCGCTGCAGCGGCGGTAGGCCCGCGCACCGACGGCGTGGTGGCCGTCCATTTCCACCCAGCTCAGGGCGAGACTGCTCATGACTCGATTAGCCTACAGGCGCTTGCCGAGCTGGCAACGGCGCAACAACCCACCACGGATGCGGAAGGCCAGCCTGTTATTCCGCCGGCACCACAAGGTGGGTTGGCGGCCCGCGTGGGTGGCATTGTCCACACGATGATTAATCGTCAGTTGCTCTCCCGAGAGACGGCGGGTGCGGATATCACCATTGCCACGGATATTCCGGAAGGCGCGGGTCTGGGTGCGGACGCCGCCGCGGACGTCGCGGTGGCGCTAGCGCTCATGGGAGCGGATGCGGACCTCGATGCGCCGTTGAGGGCCCGGGTGGCGGATGTACGCACCCAGGCCGTTTCTACCTTCGCAGCGCGGCCGCCACTGCGCGCACGCCACAGCGCAGCACTGCGCAGCACTGGTGAGGGCGTGTGCATTATGGACTACGCCGATGGTTCTGTCACCCACGCCCCGCACGTGGTGGGCCGCGAGATGTCCGCCTTTGCGGTGGCGGTGCCGGAGGATTTTTCCGCGCAGGAGGAAAAGGCCATCGCCGATATCCGCCAGCGCCAGCGCTTTATCGATGATGCCTGCCACTCCTTCGGCACCGATTCGCTACGCTTGCTTCCCGACGCCCAACAGCGCGTCCTCGACTGGCTCAAGGCCGTGCACAAGGTATACGGCGAGGAAGGCCGCCCGAGCATCAGCGCCGCCACGGAGTGGATGGCCTTTTATGAGGAAGAAACTGAGCGCGTAGAAAAGTTTGCGCGCTGCCTGCGCTCGCACCGCGGCGCGGAGCTCTTCCCTATCCTGTTGCAGTCGCAGTCTTCCTTGGCCAATATCTACGGCTTGGATTCGGCAGAAAAACTCGCCGAATTGGTCACGGTTCGCGGTGCCGTAGCGGGTCGCTCGGCGCATGCCGGTACCTCCAACGCGGTCATCGCTTATGTTCCGGCGAAAAGCGCGCACAATTTCGCAGCTGACTTGGCTGAAGACGGCCTGCTCGTCGTCGATCTGCAGCCAGGCGAGGCCGCCCGCGGCGAAGGCTAGGAGCCTTGCCGGCTAGTCGGCCGGCCAGGCAAAAAGAACCTCGCGCGAATCGGTATCCGACGTCACCAGCGAGACAGTGGTCTCACTGCCGGTTTCCGGTGCGCCCACGCATTGGGCGAAGACGGGTGGCTCCGGTACGAAAATCCGTGCCTTCTCCCGCTTCGCATCGCCGCGGACCACGGTGGCTGAGAAATTGGTACCGAGCCAAGGTCGCAGCACGGTCGCCTCCGTCAGGTTCAGGCAGGCCTTATCCACTTGGGAGGCGAGCTGCGAGGTCGAACGCATCGCCCCGATGACCTCCGTGGCGCTGCCTGGTACCCACTCGGGAACCTCATAACCGCCGCACAAGGCGAGGCATACCTCCGTGGCGAACCTATCGGAAAGGCGCCGCAGCGGCGCGGTGACGTGGGCATAGTAGCCACCGATACCGGCGTGTACCTGCGCCTCTTGCTCGCCTAGCCAGGCATAGTCGGCGCCCCTCAGCAGGCTCTGAGCCTCGCGCATGACGGCCATGCCGCGCGGGGAATCGGCGTCGACGGTGAGCAGGAATTGGGGAATGGGGGCGTCGCCAAGCGCAAAGCCTAGGGCCTGCGCCTCGGCGCGAAATTGGCGCTCGTGCTCTGGCTCGGCCGCGGGCAGGGTGCGCAAGAAGCCCACGCCGGCTTCCTGCATGAGGCGCCCGGCACACATGCCGGCAAGCAAAGACATCTCCGAGTTAAAGTCCATCACCTCATAGCGCGGCTCGATGATGAGCTCAAAGGTGCCATCGTCATTTTCCACCACGCGCTGGGAGGGCAGGCGCAAGGAAATGGCCTCACGGCGCAGGGAAGATTCCTGGCGCAGCCGGCCGACCACCGGCAGCAGCGCGATGGATGGGTGGAGGTTGCTGGCCGCGAGGTCCGCATGCGCGCCTTCATAATCCAGGCGGGCCTGGGAGTAAATCAGCGCGCGCTCGACGTGGAAGGACTCCACCTCGCCGTTGCCATCCAAGTCAAAGGTCCACAACACGGCCGGCTTATCGGTGCCAGGCAGCAGCGAGGCTCGGTCCTCGGAAAGCTCCGGTGGGTGCAGGCGCGCGGGTTCATCGGGAAGATAGATGGTCTGGCCGCGGCGGAAGGATTCGCGCTCCAGCTCACTGCCGGGCTCAATGAAAGCAGCGACGTCCGCGATGGCATAAAACACGCGGTATCCGCCCTCGCGTTCTTCGATGTAGACCGCCTGATCCAAGTCCATGGAGCCGGCGGGATCCAGGGTCACAAAGGGAATATCGCGGGCATCGCGGCGCGATGCGGCGTATCGGTCCTGCGCGCGGGCGGCCTGGGCGGTGACCTCGGCCGGAAAATCGGTGGCTACCGAAAATTCTGCGGCAATGGCGCGGAAATCGAGCGGAGCGGCGTAGAGCTTCATGCCCACCACCATAAACGGAGTAGGGCGAATGAGTCGGCCTATAAGCCGGATTCTGTCTCATCGCGGCACTCCCTGAGAAATACCGCGCGGTGAACATCCATCTAGACCAACCGTTGCCAGTTGGTTCCAGCAGCTACCTTCAGGCTCGAGCGAGCAGCCTTAAAACGCCTGATCGGGCCCCGCAACGTGGCGGGGCCGTGATGCCTTGCTCCCGGTGGGGTTTACCCAGCCACCGCCATCACTGACGGTGCTGGTGCGCTCTTAACGCACCGTTTCACCCTTACCTTGTGGCTCCAACGTGGCCGAAACCAAGTGGAGGAACGAGGCGGTCTACTTTCTGTTGCACTTGCCCGCGGGTTTCCCCGGGTTGCCGTTAGCAACCACCGTGCTCTGTGGAGTCCGGACTTTCCTCGGCGCCCACGCGGCAGCACGTGGCTGCCCGTATGAAGCGACGCGATCACCCGGCCGGCTCATTCGCGTTCCTTATTCTAGCGCAGGCCCGCCAGGTGGCCCACATCGTTAAATCCGTGCACCATAGAGCCGCCGTCCCAGAATTCCACCCGCGAAATGGCGGCCAGGTCGAGGAAGAGATGCCCAAAGGTGGCAGGGCCGGCATCGAGTGCTTGGCGGATGAAGGACTTAATCGGGTTGACGTGGCTAACCACCAGCACGGTCTTTCCTGCGAAGCGCTCTTGGAGATCCTTGCGGGTGGTGCGCACGCGACGGTTGACCGCTTGCAGCGATTCGCCGCCCGGACAGGCGACGCTCGCATCGTGCAGCCATTCCTCGTGGAGTTCCGGATCGCGCTGGTGGGCCTCGGCCGCGGTCTTGCCTTCCCACGCACCGAAGTCCACCTCGATGAGGCCGTCGACGGTCTCTACCTCGATATCGCGGCCATTGGCCACGGCCGCCGCGGTCTCTTGGCAGCGGCGCAGGGGCGAGCAGACGATGGCGTCAAAGTCGGCGTCGGCAAGCGCCTGCGCAGCGGCGAGCGCCTGCTTTTGGCCAAGCTCCGTAAGCCCCGGATTGGCGCGGCCGGAGTACTGCTTGGCGGCCGACATCTCCGTCTGCCCGTGGCGCAGCAAGATAAAGCGGGTGGTAGGTCCGCGGTCCCCCAGCCAATCGGTGGGGTGCGGCGCGGTGGTGTCCTGCTCCGCGGCTGGGGCTGACTCGGCGTCTTCTTCGCCGGCCACGATGCCTTCCGGGTGCCCGGCGGCCGCGGCATCCATGGCGTCATTGGACAGGGCGTCCGCCACCTTGTTTTTGGCGCGCGGCACCCAGTCCAGGCTGAAAGAGGAAAAGCCGTTGATGTATTCGCGGGCGCGCAGGGCCAGCTTTTGCATATCGGGGTGCTTAATCTTCCAGCGGCCGTTGATTTGTTCCACCACCAGCTTGGAATCCATGTGGAATTCCACCTCGGTAGCGCCCATCTCGGTGGCGGCTTCAAGGCCGCGCAGCAGGCCGTTGTACTCAGCGACGTTATTAGTGGACTTGGTACCTACCACGTAGACAATTTCGCGCAGGATGCGCTGCCCGCTGCCGTCATAGATAACGGTGCCGGAACCGGCTACTCCGGGGTTGCCGCGGGAGCCGCCATCGGCGTAGATGATGACCTTCATTAGACCAGGCGCACCAGGTAGGAGCCGCAATCGCCGCACTGCGGCAGCTCATCGGCCGGGGCATTGCGCACGGCGTTTTGCTCGGCCGGCGGCAAGACAATGAAGCAGCCGCCGCAGGCGCGATTGGCCTTGAACTGGGCGGCACCTACGCCATTTTCCTCGCGCTGGGTATCGTACTCGCTGAGCACTCCAGCGGGCAGCTGATCGCGCAGCTCGCCGATGCGCACGGCCGGATCCTCTTGATTGGCGGCCGCTTCCTTAGCCGCCTCGGCCGCACGGCGCAGCTTTTCCAGCTTGCGCTCGGAATCAGAAACGCGCGCGCCGTGGACGTCCAGGTTGGAACGCAGCGCGTGCACCTCGTTATGCGCCTCCTGCAGCTCGCTCATGAGGTCAGCGATGCGGGACTTGGCGGCGTAGAGATCGTGCTCTAGATCCTTGCGGGTTTCTGGGTCCACTGCGGCGCCAAGCTGGCGCTTGTCATCGCGCTCTCGCTGGCGCAGCTTGCGCTCATCGGCCTGGATGCGCAGGATTTCAGTCTCCATGTCATCGACGGCCATCTGCGCAGAACCGGAGGCATCGAGCAGGCGCTTGTGCTCCTCCTTGGCCTTGTCATATTCGGCTTGTTCCGGGATTTCCTTCTCAGCGCCATGGCCCTGCGAGCGTTCCAGGTTGGCCAGCTCCAGCAGTACCGGCTGTAGTTCTTGCGATAGTTTCACTTATGACTCCTTTGGGTGCGCAGAGATAGTCCACGGGTCGGTGCGCAGGCTAATAATTTCCGTATCCAGTTCTAAAGCATTCTCTACGATATCGCGCGCCTGGGCCGTCCACGGAAATTCGCTGGCCCAGTGGGCGGTATCGATAACGGCGGGGCCGCCGGCGCGCAGGTGCTCATCCACCGGGTGGTGGCGCAGATCCGAGGTAACGTACACGTCCACGCCTAGCTTCGCGGCCGCAGAAAGGAAGGAATCTCCCGAGCCGGAAGACACGGCCACCGTGCGCACCTTCTGGTCCGGATCGCCAGCGGCGCGGATGCCCCAGGCGGTCTCCGGCAAGGCATTAGCCACCTGCTGGGTGAACTCGCGCAGGGTCATCTCCTGCGGCAGCTCCCCTACACGCCCCAGGCCGAGCGCCTCGTCCAGGTCCTGGTGGCCAGCGGTTTCCGTAATGTCATAGGCCGGCACCTCATACGGGTGGGCGGTGTGCAGGGCCTTCAGCAAAGAGGAGCGAAGTGCGGCTGGGGCGACGAACTCGACGCGGATTTCCTCGCCGCGGTGGAGCGCGCCGATCTCGCCCTCGGTGGGGTCAGCGCCCTCCTCCGGCTGGAATTGGCCCGTGCCGGCGATATCGAAGGAGCAGTGGGAGTAGGCGCCGATGTGGCCCGCGCCGGCGTCGAAAAGCGCCTGCTTTACTTCCTCGGCCGCGGCGACCGGCACGTGCACGCCCCACTTATCCACGCCCTGTGCCTCCGGCACGATGGGCCGGCCGGGGTTGATGCCTACCAGCTCCGCGAGCTTGTCGTTTACGCCCGGCCGCGCCTTATCCGCGTTGGTGTGGGCTGCAAAGAGCGCAACGCCGTTGCTGACCAGCGTGTGCACGACCTTGCCCTTGGGCGTATCGGCGGCCACGGACTCCACCCCGCGCAAGAGCAGCGGGTGGTGGACCACGAGCATGTCCGCGCCAAGCTCCACCGCGCGCTCGGCCACCGCCTGGGTGCAGTCCAAAGCGAAGGCCACCCGCTTTACCTCCGCGGCCGGATCGCCGCAGATAAGCCCCACGGCATCCCACTTTTCCGCCAGGTGCGGCGGGTAGGCCTCATCGAGTACGCGGCGGACATCGCCCACGCTCACAGCGGACATAGAGGTGCTCCTTTATGCTCGTTTCATGGAATAGTTACTACTGCTATATCCTATCTTCCGCACCACAGTACTATTCGCGCGAAGGGGTTTTCCGCATGACCGAATCCGATACCCGCTCCGGCCTTTACCTCGTCTTTGTCTGCACCGGAAATATCTGCCGCTCCCCCATGGCAGAAATCATCGTGCGCGATGAAATGGAAAAGGACATGCTTGACCTCGTCGCCACCGTAGATTCCTGCGGTCTGGGCGGCTGGCATGTGGGCCAGGGCGCGGACGAGCGTGCGATTGCCGAGCTGCGCCGCGGCGGCCACGATGGCGGTTCCCACCGCGCGGCCAAGCTGGGCGCCGAGCACATGGACGCTGATCTCTTCATTGCCATGGACAAGGGCCACCGCGAGGCTCTCATTGAGCACGGCATCGACCCAGCCAAGATTCGCTTGATGCGCAGCTTCGACCGCGACTCCCCGGAGGACGCGGACGTGGCAGACCCCTATTACGGTTCCACAGCGGATTTCGAGACCACGCGCAAGAATATCGAGGCCGCCGTGCCTGGCCTGCTGGATTGGATTCGGGCTAACCACGACTAAACTAGGCCCCATGCTAAAGACGTTCCTTAAGCCAGGTTGGGTTCTACTGCTACTGTTCGTCGTGGCTTTTTCCTACCTCGCTTTTACCGTCCTTGCCCCGTGGCAGCTGGGCAAGGACGATGACATTGTGGAACGCAACGAGCTCATCACCCACGCCTATGAAGCCGACCCTAAGCCGGTGGAAGACCTCGTGGATGGCAACGGCGCCATCAAGGACGATGAGTGGTCCCGCGCCACCCTGCACGGCAAGTACATGCCACAGGATGAGGTGCTGCTGCGCCTGCGCCCGGTCGATTCCGGCCCGTCCTACCAATCCCTGGTTCCCTTCCGCACCGATTCCGGCCTGACCATCTTGGTTAACCGCGGCTGGGTCAAGGCCGGCGAGGCCAACGCCGTGCCGGATATCCCTGATGCTCCCTCGGGCGAGACCACGCTTACCGGCATGATCCGCGCCGATGAGGCCGAGCACCAGTCCGCCCCCATTAAGCAGGAGGGCTACCAGCAGGTCTACTCCATCCATACGGAGCAGATTGCTTCGCTTATCGACGCCCCCTTGGCCCACGACTACATCCAACTCTCCGCCGACCAGCCCGGCGTGCTCAACCCCATGCCTATCCCGCAGCTCGACCGCGGCAACCACCTCTCCTACGGCTACCAGTGGATTGCCTTCGGCATCATGGCCCCGCTGGGCTTGGGCTATTTCGTATGGTCCGAAATCCGTGAGCGCCGCCGCCTGCGCGAGGAGGAAGAGGCCTTGGCCGCCCTCGACGCCGATGCCTCAACCCCATCCGAGCCCGCGGACGCCTCCTCTGCAGGCTCCGCGCCCGTAGAAGCCCCGTCCCCCGCGACCACCCAGCGCGACGCCCACGCGGCCACTGACGACGCCACCGATACCGCCACGGCCGTTCCCGCCACGTCCTCCTCGCATGCCGCTAGCCGCCGCAACCGCTCGCGCTACGGCGACTCTAAGCCGGATCACTACGCCAAGCTGAACAAGCGCCGCCGCGAGCGCTACTAGGGCCCCGGCCTGCCTAGGCCGCCTAGCCCGCGTTGCCTGAACATCCGTCGAGGCCCCAAGGAATAGCCACGTTAATGCGTTATGCCCCTCCCCTCGGGGCATAACTTGGCCACAAGTTGGCCCAGGACAGCAGCTATGAAAAGTACAAACTAGTTAGTATCTCAGCCTTCTTGCCGTCGTATTAACCGCAGTCCCATTCGAAGATGACTCGACTAAAATCACGTGCGGCGAGGTCATCAGGATGGATATAGAAGTTGCCGACTCCGCAATCTCCCCACACGAAAGAACCGTCACCCTCTTCTACCGTGGCTAGCACAATGTGCTCATCGTCAGTCGGGATGCGGCTGGGGTTCCACAGCGTTGCAAAACCGCCTAGACGCGACTTTTTCACGGCATCTTTAAAGACCGTAGGTTCCACGTAATCCTCGGTCTGAGGGTCGACGATAAATCCTTCGGCTTCTATCCGAGCTACTTCCGCCTTGAATAGTTCCTTTTGACTACCCATTGTTGGCCCAGAGAGATTGATCTGCTTAATTGAAGTTTTTCCACGAATAACTCGCCGGATGATGATCGACCATGAATAGGTGTGTACCTCTACGAAATCTTCCCCGTGGCGAAGTATCGTGCGAAGATCATCATCCCAGAAGGCGGTGCGGGAATATTCGTGAGCTGTAGGTGTGACGCTTACTTTCCCCAGAGTGCCATCAAGGACAGTGGCCACTGAAGGATTCTCAGCTGGGTGGTCTCCCTCGTCAATAACTTCTTCCGGAACGTCGCCTATATGGGGCGCGGTGAGATCAGCAATGTAACGAGCAAATGGGGTTGGGCTTTGGCTTCCTTCCTCGACAACCTGCTTCACGAAATGCACTCCCCAATCATCATCGTCCGGCAGGAAAAGTTGTAGTAGTCCTGCCGTAGGAAACCCAGGCAGCGGAGGGAGCTCAGCGAAATTGAACTGGGCGATAAACAGCAAAGGGTCACCGTCAAAACTGGGATACGGCGAATGTTCCGGGAGATACGGTGTTCCGCACAGTTTCGAGGTAGTGGGCGAATCGGGACGAGTACTTTCATCTAAGAATACGGTCGGGCGCGTCGGAACGGTATCAAAAATATATTTCCGCTCGTGAGATTCCACTTTTGCCTTCATGGCCACGACTATAGGCAAATTGCCCTCAAACATTCACAGGTTGTTTAGTCTGACCAGTAAAACTGCTCTCATAATGTGGCTCGAAAGAGCCGAGCTGCCAACACTTGTCCCTTGGCCTCTCCCTAGGCCATACATGTACATCAGAGAAACCAGACCTACCTATTAGGCCCCTGCCAGTTTCTTGCCCCAGTCATCGTCTTCCCCACCATTACGGAAAACTGCTCCTGCGATCCCCCATTTGGCTACGCTGCATTGTGAAGGCGGATTCTAGTGGTCGTGGAAACACTTCCTATGTTTCGGTTGAGTTTATCAGTGCTGCCATTTTCTCGGCTGGTGTTTGAAAGCCCAGGGTTTTGCGGGGGCGGCGGTTGAGTTGCATGGCGACGAATTCTAGGTCCGCTGCACTGTGGAGGCTTAGGTCTGTTCCTTTGGGGAAGTACTGCCTAAGTAGTCCGTTGGTGTTTTCATTGGTGCCCCGCTGCCACGGCGAGCCAGGATCGCAGAAGAACACGGGACAGTTTGTCGCTACAGAAAAGGCCTTATGGCAGGCCATTTCACTTCCCTGGTCCCAGGTAAGTGAGCCTTTGAGATGATCTGGCAAGCCAGCGATCGCTTTAGTAAGTGCTGCATTTACTTCGGTAGCATTATGCCCATTAGGTAGATGCAGCAAGATGACATAGCGCGTGGTTCGTTCTACGAGAGTCCCAATTGCAGACTTATTGCCCGCGCCTAAAATGAGGTCGCCTTCCCAATGACCTGGTACGGCTCGGTCGTCTACTTCTGCTGGCCGGTCGGAAATCATCACTATAGGGTCAACAAACCGCTTGCGGGCGCTGCGCGTGCCACGAGGTCGACGTTGGGCGTGACCGCGACGCAGTGCAGCAGCGATTTCTTTTTTCAACTCGCCTTTAGCCTGGAAATACAGAGATTGATAAATCGTTTCAGGACACACGTACATAGTCTCATCACCGGGGTAGCAACTGCGCAACCGCCCAGAAATCTGCTCTGGCGAGTACCTGTCTTTCACCATTTCCCAAACCACCTCACGCAAGCGTGGATTGGTATCAATCTTGCGCTTTTTCGGTCTAAACCTACGCAACACCGATTTACGGTGCGCATACGTGGGAAGATATACCCCAAACTCATCCCGGTTGCGTTTAAGTTCCTTGCTGATAGTTCCAGCAGAGCGCTGAAGACGCCGAGCTATCTCACGTACGCCTTTGCCTTGCCGGTCAAGATCAAAGATGAGCTCGCGCTCTTCTATCGATAGATAGCGCGAAGAAATACGCCTATCGATACGCTGTTGTGAAATAACCTGGACTGGAACTGCTTGGCGACCATCAACGTACTCGAGTACCTGCATAAGCCTGTTATACAGCGCCACATCCGGGCCATCCGGGACAAAAGGCACACGCCCGGTGGAAAGCTTAATGACGCCTTTGTCTATATCAGCAGCATTACGCGGATGAATGCCACAGGCTAAAGCGGCATCTTTGCGTCCTAAAGCATTTACACGCAGTTGCAGATAACTACACCGGCGAGTTGTTGCCGCAGCTTTGCGGCCGTACGGATTGCGTTTCCACAAACCAAGCTCAATACCGATTCGATATACCGGAGTAGAGCCTATAGAAAGCTGGCGCGCAATATCCATTGGTGCCACACCTTCAAGCCACAGGCGAGCTATTGCCTGACTGTCAGCCGAGCTAATACGCCTGCGGCGCTTGCGCGGCAAGTCCAACTCACCAGCAAGCCGATAAGCCACCGACCGCGGTAAACCAACCACACCAGCAGCCGCCCGTATTGAACTACCAGCCCGAACCAACGACGCAAACCGCGCCACGACAACAGAATCCGGAACCCATTTCGACTCCACACAATCACCCAACCCATGTCAGGTGTTTCCACGACCGCTAGAAATCAAGGAACGCCCCTATGCGAAAAAGACCGCCTCTCGGAACCAAATCCTAGAGGCGGTCTGCCTTGTGCGGCCTGAGGGGATCGAACCCCCGACCTATTGGGTGTAAACCAATTGCTCTTCCAGCTGAGCTAAAGCCGCATGCGCTCTTGCACTGTTAGAAACAGTAGCGCAGGTTGCTAAAGCAACACAAATCGGCAGGTAAAGACCTACTTCTTGGTGTAGCCACGCTGCACCAAGCACGAGCCTTGCCACTCGCCTAGGCGCTCCGCCTTGGTCTGCACTAGGCCTGCCAGCTGAGCGGACTCAGAGATGAGCCCAGGTTCGACGGTTCCCGGCTTGCCAGCGCCCGGTGTAAGCAGCCAGACTGCGCCGTTATCGGCCAGCGGGCGGCTCGCGTCCACCAGTCCATCCACAAGGTCGCCATCTTCTTCGCGCCACCAAAGAAGGACTACATCGCACAGCTCGTCATTTTCTTCTTCCAAGAAGTCGTCGCCGAGCACGGCCTCGATCGATTCAGAGATTGCGGTATCGCAATCCTCGTCCCAACCAAGCTCCAGGGCGATCTGCCCTTCCTTGATTCCGAGCTTGACTGCAGCGTCAGCCACTATGCATTTCCTTCCTAATTTAGTGAATGTCTGGTCCGCGTATCGCCCGCATCCTGCGGGTAAATCGCGGCTTAATAGAAGTATTTTAACGCCCACCGGCCCCTTTTACCCGCCTAAGGGCCGCAATTCCCCCATTTTGCAGGCCCTGCCGCCAGCGCAGCTGGCTCCACAGAGTTAGCAAACTACCCTCTTTTACCCCACCGAAATTTACAAAGATACTGGTTATGGCGATGTAACGTACCGCACGTCCCCTTAAGTCGGACTTCACAACGACTGTGGATCTGTGAGCGCGTATCCTAGTAAGCAAACTGTGCAGACCCTTAAATAGGAGGTTTAAATGGCCGAGAAGGACGCCCACCAGGGCGACTCCAACTTCCCCCTCATCCGCGACGGCGTTGCATCGTATCTTCACGATAATGATCCAGAAGAGACCCGCGAGTGGATGGACTCCCTCGATGGTCTGCTGGACCACTCCGATCCGGAGCGCGCCCGCTACCTGATGCTGCGCCTGCTCGAGCGCGCCACTGCGAAGCGTGTTGAGATGCCATCGTTGACGTCTACGGACTTCGTCAACACCATCCCCACCACCATGGAGCCGGAATTCCCGGGTGATGAGGAGCTGGAAAAGCGCTACCGCCGCTGGATCCGCTGGAACGCAGCCATCATGGTGCACCGCGCACAGCGCCCGGGCATTGGTGTGGGCGGCCACATCTCCACCTACGCAGGCGCTGCCCCGCTGTATGAGGTCGGCCTGAACCACTTCTTCAAGGGCAAGGACGATCCTTCGGGCGGCGACCAGGTCTTCTTCCAGGGCCACGCTTCCCCAGGCATGTATGCGCGCGCATACATGGAAGGCCGCCTGACCGAAAAGGATCTGGATAGCTTCCGCCAAGAGGTCTCCCGCGGTGAGGGAGAGGGCCTGCCGTCCTACCCGCACCCGCGCCTGATGCCATGGTTCTGGGAATTCCCCACCGTGTCCATGGGCTTGGGCCCGATTAACGCTATCTACCAGGCACGCTTTAATAAGTACCTGGAGACCCGCGGCATCAAGGACACCTCCAACCAGCACGTCTGGGCTTTCTTGGGCGATGGCGAGATGGACGAGCCAGAATCCCGCGGTCTGCTGCAGATCGCATCCCTCTACGAGCTGGATAACCTCACCTTCGTGGTCAACTGCAACCTGCAGCGCCTCGACGGCCCGGTTCGCGGCAATACCCAGATCATCCAGGAGCTGGAGTCCTTCTTCCGCGGCGCCGGCTGGGAGGTCATCAAGGTTATTTGGGGCCGCGGCTGGGATAAGCTGCTAGAAAAGGACACCGAGGGTGCCCTAGTCAACGTCATGAACACCACCTCCGATGGTGACTACCAGACCTTCAAGGCCAACGACGGCGCCTATGTGCGCGAGCACTTCTTCGGCCGCGATGAGCGCACGGCCAAGCTGGTAGAGGACATGTCCGATGATGAGATTTGGGCACTGCGCCGCGGCGGCCACGATTACCGCAAGGTCTACGCCGCCTACGCTCGCGCGCTGGAGAACAAGGGCACCGGCAAGCCAACCGTCATCCTGGCGCACACCATTAAGGGCTACGGCCTGGGCCACAACTTCGAGGGCCGCAACGCTACCCACCAGATGAAGAAGCTGACCCTGGATGACCTGAAGCGCTTCCGCGATAAGCAGGAGATTCCGTTCTCCGACGCGGAGCTGGAGAAGGATCCGTACCTGCCGCCGTACTACCACCCGGGCAAGGATTCCCCGGAGATCAAGTACATGCTGGAGCGTCGTAAAGAGCTCGGCGGCTTCCTGCCGGAGCGCCGTGAGGACTTCACCCCGCTCGAGGCACCGGCGCTGGATAAGCTGCGCTCCGTGCGCAAGGGTTCCGGCAAGCAGGAAGTTGCTACCACCATGGCCTTGGTGCGCACCTTCAAGGAGATCATGCGCAACAAGGAGCTGGGCAAGCGCGTCGTGCCGATCATTCCGGACGAGGCCCGCACCTTTGGTATGGACTCCTGGTTCCCCACCATGAAGATCTGGAACCCGCGCGGCCAGAACTACGTGCCGGTTGACCATGACCTGATGCTTTCCTACCGCGAGGCTACCGACGGCCAGATCATGCACGAGGGCATTTCTGAGGCCGGCGCCGCTGCCTCCTTCACCGCAGCGGCAACGTCCTACGCCACCCAGGGCGAGGCCATGATTCCGCTGTACATCTTCTACTCGATGTTCGGCTTCCAGCGCACCGGCGATGCCTTCTGGGCGGCCGGTGACCAGATGGGCCGCGGCTTCATTATCGGCGCTACCGCCGGCCGCACCACCCTGACCGGTGAGGGCCTGCAGCACATGGACGGCCACTCCCCGGTCTTGGCCGCTACCAACCCGGCCGTGGTTTCTTATGACCCGGCCTTCGGCTACGAGGTTGCGCACCTGGTCACCCGCGGCATTGAGCGCATGTACGGCAAGGACAACGAGGCCATCATGTACTACCTCACCGTCTACAACGAGCCGGTGCACCAGCCTGCCGAGCCGGAGGACTTGGACGTGGAGGGCCTGCACAAGGGCATCTACCACTTCAACACCGCTGAGGGCGGCTCCATTGCCGCCAATATCTTGGCTTCCGGCGTGGGCGTGCACGAGGCGCTGCGCGCGCAGCAGCTGCTTGCCGACGACTTCGATGTCAAGGCCTCCATCTTCTCCGTCACCTCCTGGAACGAACTGGCCCGCGACGGTGCCCGCCGCAACAAGGAGGCCCTGCGCAAGGGCGAGGAGCCGACCGAGGCATTTGCTACCTCCCAGCTCAAGGGCTACGAGGGTCCGTTCGTTGGCGTCTCTGACTTCACCACCGAGCTGCAGGAGCAGATCCGCCCGTACGTCCCAGGTACCTACATCACCTTGGGTGCGGATGGCTTCGGCTTCTCCGATACTCGCGAGGGCGCACGCCGCTACTTCAACATCGATGCCGAGTCCATCGTCGTCGCCGTACTCGATGGCCTGGCTCGCGAGGGCAAGATTGAGCGCTCCGTTGTGGAGAAGGCAGCCAAGGATCTCAAGCTGGATGATCCGACCGCTACCACCCACATCGAGGACTAATCCCCGCATTGGTGCGAGCTAGAACCGCACCAATGCGTTACAAGTAAGGCGCCGTCGGCTTCCCGCCGCGGCGCCTTTTTGCATACCTCCAGAGTGGCTCTATCGAGCGGCCTGCCTATATCGCGTCGAGGACGCGGCCGAGGGCCGCGGAGATAGCCTCAGGGTCTTCAAGAATCACCATGTGTCCGGAGCCTTCCACCGTTTGCAGGCTCGCGGCGGGCCAATTCTCACAGAGCACTTCGGATTGCGAACGCGGGGTGACGATATCGGCGGTGCCCACCACTACTTCACCGTGGAGTTTTGCCAGCCGTTCTGCGGCACCATACTCGGCGTGATCCAAAAGGTCATCGAAGAAGCCGGAATAGGAGGCCAAGGGGGTATCGAGAAGCATGGCAACGTGGAACTGCAGCTTCTCCATCTGGGGAAAGCCGGCTAGGGTCACGGCAAAAAGCGGGGCGATAAAGCGGGCAACTTCAAAGCGGGCACTATCGACGCGCCCGGGCAGGCGCAGGCACAGGCGGTAGAGCGCGTGCAGGGACTTGGACTGCAAAATCTGGGCCACGCCCTTGGCCGCAAAGCGACGCATAGAGGTAGAAATCAGCAACGCGCCCTTGATGCGCTCATACACCTCGGCCGGCGCACGGCGGATGAGGTTCAAGGCAACCATGCCGCCCAGGGAATGGCCCACGATGACCAGATTGCCGTGGGGAGCGCGCTCGCGGATGACGGCTAGGACGTCGTCGGCAGCCGCATCAATGGTGCACTCTTCTGGGGCGACCGTGGAGGATTGCCCATGCCCACGCAGGTCCACCAACAGTGCGCGGGCATTGCGGTCGCGCAGGTAATTGGCCTGGTCATAATAGGCCTCTGCGGACAGGCAATAGCCGTGGATGAAGACCACCGTCACTGGGGCATCCTCTTGGCCAACTTCGTACCAGGCGATGTCTAAGCCATCGTGGTCCACGGTGCCAGACGCGCTGATGTGGGTAAGCCCCGGCTCGGTAGAGGGATCATGCAATCCGCCATAGAGCTTTTCCAGCTCGGCGCGGTGTGAGGGGCGCAGGCGCTTGAGCCAACTACGCGCCACAACGGAAGAACGTTTTCTCAATGCCATAACGGGATCAATACTAGACTGGTGGGCATGGCAAACGACCTCAGTGCCCAATTGCAGGCAAAGTTTAATGCGAGTGCGCCGGACAAGGAGCCGGAGCGCGATACTCTCGGCCAGCTCATCGCGCTCATCCACAAGGTCACCGGGACCGAGGAAGACTTGGGCCGCGAGACCCGCCTGAAGGATATCGGCGTGGAGTCGCTCGATCTGGTGGAGCTTACCGTTCGCGCGGAAGAGGCTTTCCAGGTGCGTTTTTCTGAGGAGACGATGCTCAACAGCGAAACCATCGGCGATATCGCCGAGTATGTGGAGGATCACCAATGATTTCTTACCTATCAGACATGGACGGCGTGCTCATCAAAGAAGGTGAGATGATCCCTGGCGCCGATAAATTTATCCAGGCACTCAAAGACAATGACATCGAGTACATGGTGCTGACCAATAACTCCATGTCTACCCCACGGGACCTGTCAGCCCGCCTGCGCAATACCGGCCTGGACATTCCTGCTGAGCGCATCTGGACCTCCGCTACCGCTACCGCGAACTTTCTTTCCAGCCAGGTAAGCTCCAGCAAGGCCTACGTCGTGGGCGAATCCGGCCTGACCACCGCCATGCATGAAGCGGGCTGGATCCTCACCAACGATGACCCGGACTTCGTTGTACTTGGTGAGACCCGCACCTACTCCTTTGAGGCGATTACCACCGCCATTAACCTCATCCGCGATGGTGCGCGTTTTATTGCCACCAACCCGGATGTCACCGGCCCCGCCCCCACGGGCGTACTTCCAGCTACCGGCGCCGTAGCTGCGCTCATTACCGCCGCCACCAACCGCGAGCCTTATTACGTGGGCAAGCCAAATCCGGTCATGATGCGTTCGGCGCTGAATAATATCGGCGCCCACTCGGAGGAGACGATCATGATTGGTGACCGCATGGATACCGATGTGAAGGCGGGCCTTGAGGCCGGTATGCGCACGGTACTGGTACGTTCCGGCATTTCCGATGACCACGAGATTTCCCGCTACCCGTACCGCCCGTCGGCCGTGCTGAAATCCGTGGCAGAGCTGCCAGACAGGATCCTGGATCCTTTCGCAGAGGCGGAATAGTCCATAGCCGAGCGCACCACCCGGCGGCAGAAGCAAAGGGGTTGGCCAGCAGCAGCTGGTCCAACCCCTTTCGTGCCTTCTACGGCAGGCGCACGGCAGCACTAAAGCCGTGGCGCTGCGCGAGGTAGCGCACGACGCAATCAAGCGCGTCCAGCTCCTCGCGGGTGCCGGTAAGCACCTGGTGACAGCCGATACCGCTGCCTGCGTTGGCGCAGGCGTTGCCGCCTTGGGCAAGCGCCGCTACGGAAAGCCCATCCCGGAACCAACGAGTGCACCACTGAGCGGTCAGTGGGTCATCGCCCGGAATGATAAATTCCGACTCGGTACGGATGCACCGATCCATGGCGTGTTCAATCTCCGAGCGCAGCGTGCGCGGCATCCCGGAAATCTTGAGCACACCGGTGACCACGGTGGCGCCGCCGTTGACGGAGGGCCACGTGGAGGTGGAGGCCGGCTGTTCAACCGGCGCAGGGTTAACGCACGTATTCATAGCCGATTCTCCCTCGACATAGATCACCACCGCACGAGGCCTGCCGGTCCGGCGCGATGCAAGACGAGCTTCGTCTTCCCCAACGAACTGTCTGATGCGTCTGCTCACAATTTTCCTGCGTCACACCCCTCCCTACAACCCTCAACTTTCACTTCAACCCCCATTCGCTAAACCTCAACCCTAGGTACAGACTGGGGCCAAAGTTGCAGGTGAAACCAATGTTACAAATGTGAAATTTGGAGTTTGCTGAGAAAATTCTGCCCCTTCTTGACGGAAGGAAACAGAAGCCCTGCTCACGCACGAGAACGCGCAACTAGAATCTCACGCAACCGCCGCCCGTGCGCTCGCGCCGGTCTCCTGCGCCGGATGGCCCCTTCTCGCACGAAATTCCCCGACTTCTCCCCGCCCCGCGGGGGAGCCTTCCACCGCACCACTTCCCCCAGTGGAAGGCGCTCGCTCCACCAAAGCGGGCAGATTACAAAGAGTTCCAGATGGCGGTATTCGTATCGTGCCAGAGGGGCTTGCACCATTCGCCAAAGTCGCGGTTTGTGAGCGCGACCATGGCATAGTCGCCGGCGACCCAGAGGTAGGTGCCGGACATGCCGAAGTGGCCGACGGCGTCGGCAGGCAGGGCGCCCATCCAGTGATCCTTATCGCCGTGGATTTCAAAGCCTAGGCCCCATGTGCAGTCTTTGAAACTACCGTAGCCCGGAACGATGCCGCGCAGGCCGCCGAAGTGTACGCGGCGCATATCGGTCACGGTGGAGGGGTGCAGGATTTGTGGATTCTGGACTTCCGCGGCAAAGGCCGCGAGGTCCTCCACTGTGGAAACCAAACCGTGCCCGGCCGAGCCTTCAAGCCGGGTGGAGTTCATGCCCAACGGAGCCAAAATGCCTTCGCGCAGGTACTCGGCAAAGTCCATGCCCGTAGCTTCAGCCACGGTATCCGCGGCCCACTCATAACCGGCCGAGGAATAGATGCGGCGCTCGCCCACCGGCTTCTGTGGCTCCCGGGAATCAAAGGAAATGCCAGAGGCGTGCGCAAGGAGGTGCTCGAGCGTGGAGCCCTCCGGGCCGGCGGGCTGCTCTAGCTCCACGGCGCCTTCTTCCACGGCCAGCATCACGCCGTAGGCTGCGACCAGCTTGGTTACCGATGCCACCGGAAACTCGCGGGCGGTATCCCCCACCGTTTCTTGCACCTCGCCGCGGTGCAGCAAGGCTCCGGCCACCGTATCCGCGGGCCACTGGCTAATTTGGCTAAATTCACTCATACTCACCAGCCTACTGAGCCTCATTCGGAAGCACTGGACCGCTGTGGGCGCGCCTTTTTGAGCCGGTCACCCCTTTGGCCTACTGGGCCCGCACACCTTAGGTCCAAGGTGATCGGGCCGATCTGAGCGAATGGACCCCTCAATTCAGCCCTAAAGGCCTCAAATCAGCCCGATCAGAATGGACCTAAGCCACAGACGCCGGCGAAAGCCCCTCGAAACCGCCCAACCGCCAGACGCGTCAGGCCCACAGGAGGCCGCCCAAGTAAACCACCGGTTAAAACAACAAGAACATTTTATGGAATCGGGCAGGAAACGGTTGCACGCCCATTAGACATGAGAAAGCTTTCAACCATGTCTAATAATTCTAAGAACACGGGCAGCGCAGTTAACCGCCGCCGCTTCCTGCAATCCACCGGTACCGCCGGTGCCGCCATCGCTTTGTCCGGTGCAGCCGCCAACGCACAAAGCAGCCTCTCGCCGCGCGTGGAGCAGCACATGGTGGAGCCGAAGCTGGGCGAGCGGCCCTTCCTCCACGGTGTGGCCTCGGGTGACCCGATTCCAGATTCGGTCATCTTGTGGACCCGCGTGACCCCGGATGCCGATGCCATGCCGGGATCCGGACTGGGCGAGGCCACCCCGGTTGAGTGGGAAATTGCCAAGGATGAGGGGTTCGGGGACGTCGTTAAGCGGGGCGAAGTGACCACCGACGCCAGCCAGGACCACACCGTGCACGTGGACCCCCACGGCCTGGAGCCGGAGACCGTGTACTTCTTCCGTTTTAAGGCACAGGAAAAGTACTCGCCCGTCGGCCGCACCAAGACCGCCCCGGCGCTGAGCGCCTCCCCAGAGGAGCTCACCTTCGGCGTGGCTAGCTGCGCTAACTGGGAGTCCGGTTTCTTCAATGCCTATGGCGATATTGCCCAGCGCGGCCGCGCGGACCAGCTGGATTACATGATTTTCTTGGGCGACTATATCTACGAGTATCCGCAGCGCGAATACGCCGGCTATGGCCCGGTGCGCCTGCACCACCCGGCGCACGAGATTATCTCGTTGGAGGATTACCGCATCCGCTTTGGCCGCTACCGCACCGATGAAAACCTGCAGGCCGCACACGCCGCGCTGCCGTGGGTCGTGGTGTGGGATGACCACGAGGTAGCCAACGATAACTGGCGCGAGGGCGCGGAGAACCACACCGAGGGCAAGGAAGGCGCCTTCCTGGACCGCCGCAAGGCCGCGATGCAGGCCTACTTTGAGTGGATGCCGGTGCGCGCGACCAACCCGTCCGAGCAGGGCCACCTCTACCGCAGCCTGACCTTCGGCGATCTGGTGGAGCTGACCATGATGGATCTGCGCACCTACCGCGATGAGCAGGTGCGCTTTGGCCCGCGCAAGATGGCCGCTGAAGGCCGCACGATGCTTGGCTCTGAGCAGTACAACTGGCTGCTCAATAAGATTGAAACCTCTTCTGCCAAGTGGAATATGCTGGGCAATTCCGTCATGTTCTCCCCCATGAACCTGGCTACCCTGCAACAAGATGACAAGACCAAGCCGGTCTCTTCCTCGCTGTCTTCCAATATCACCGGCATTCCGGTCAACGGCGACCAGTGGGATGGCTACTCGGCGGAGCGCCGCTTGCTTATCGACGCCCTCTCAAAGCACGACTCCCACACCCTCTTTGTCACCGGCGATATCCACTCCGAGTGGGCGCACAATATCAGCAAGGATGGCCGCATCTTCGGCGCCGAGATGGTCTGCGCCTCCGTGTCTGCGCCCAATGTGAACGAGCAGCTGAAGCTGCCGGAGGGCAATGAGCTGTCCAAGCTGGCCGAGCGCTACTTGATGGGCGCCAACCCGCACACCCGCCACGTGGATCTGGACCACCACGGCTACAGCTTTGTCACCGTGCGCCCGGATTCGGCGGAAATGCACTGGTTGCGCGTAGATAACCTGCTCACCGCCAAGTCCCCGGTGCGCGAGGCCGTGACCATGACCTGGCGCCCGGGTGAGGGCTACAGCAAATAGTTGTAAGTTCTGTCACATGACAGGTACTCGGTGTTAACGAACGAGTAGTACACCTTCGATAGAGATAGTGAAAGACCCTCTCTGGGGAATTTCACTACCTATCACTCGCCCGCCTTTCGGGCCCCCTTTGGTGCCGCGGATTCTTCCCTAGTCCGCGGCATACTCATAGTCGATGTAGCCGCGCTCGCCGCCCAGGTAGAACGTATCCTGGTCCGGCTCGTTGAGCTCAAGGCCTTCGCGCCAGCGGCGCACCAGATCCGGGTTGGCGATGAGCTGGCGGCCTACTACTGCGGCATCCACGTAATCCAGCTCGATCTCGCGCTGGGCATCCTCCTTGGAGGTAATCGTGGGGAAGCCATCATTCATGAGCACCTTGGTCACGCCGTTTGCGCGTGCCTTCTGTGCCAGCGTGGCGATGAGCTCGCTGTCCGGTTCGCCGTGCAGCAGGGATACATAGGCCAGGTTTAGCGGTGCCAGGGCATCGAGAAGCCCGCCGTAGGTAGCCAGCATGTCTTCCTGGTCGTCTTCGATGACGCCCTGCACGTTGTGTGCCGGGGAGAAACGCACGCCCACGCGGTCGGCACCAATTTCCTCCACCACGGCGCGGATGACCATCTCTGGCAGGCGCCAGCGATTTTCCGGGCTGCCGCCGAATTCATCTTCGCGCTTATTGGCAGACGGCGCCATGAACTCATGCAGCAGGTAGCCATTGGCGCCGTGGATCTCCACGCCGTCGACACCAGCATCAATAGCCCGGCGCGCACCCTGGCGGAATTCGTCCACGATGCGCGGCAGCTCTTCCTTCTTCAGCTCGCGCGGCACCGGTGCGCCCATCTTGCCGGCGAAGCCACGCACGGTTCCGCCCCAGTCAAAGGCGCTCGGCGCCTCTGGGTTCGCACCGTCAATCAGGTCTGGGTGGCTAGTGCGGCCGCCGTGCATGATCTGCATGAACAGGGTGCCGCCTTCCTCGTGCACGCGGTCTGCGACGGCGCGCCAGCCTTCTGCCTGCTCGTCGGTCGCAATGCCCGCCTGGCCCGGGAATGCGCGGTTGGTCCACGCCGGGAAGGTTCCCTCCGTAACCACCAGACCAGCCGTGGCACGCTGCGAGTAGTACTTCTGATGCAGCTCGGTAGGTACACCGCTTTCGCCTGCACGCTGGCGGGTTAGTGCCGCCATGGTGACGCGGTTATCTAGCTTGAATCGGCCAAGTTCCAGTGGTTCGAAAAGTGAAGTCATGCCCAGTGCAACACGCAGCCGGTCCGGACTATTTCACCACTGTCAAAAGGATAATGACACCAGTGTGTATGCCAGCTTTACCTCGCTCAATAATGAGCGCTGGACGGACCGGCTCACTGTAGAAGGCCAGCCCTCCTAGCGCGGCTCTGCTGGGATCTCTTGGCCGGTGCTGCCGGCGGTGCCGGACGCTTGGGTGCCGGTGCCAGCGTCGCTTCCGGCAGTGGGCGCAGTGCCGGACCCGTTGACGGAATTGGTCCCGCCGTTGGCAGCGCTCGGGGCGGGCGAGGCATTGCCAGTAGTGCCTGATCCCTGGCCCCCGCCGCCGGCAGGCGTATCAGTCGCGCCAGTGCCATTAAAGCCTTGCGGGTTGGCGGTCTCCGTGGGAGCAGAGCTGTCTTCTGTCGGCTCGTACTGCGTGCCAGTCTCGGTGGTTTCGGGGGTGGGGTTGGTAGAGGGGGCGTCGGAAAGCTGCGAGGAAGAGGCCGCCGCGCCGCTATCGCGCCAGTGCTCGGGCGAAAGCCAGCCCGCATCCGCATTTTCGGGGTTGCTTGAGGCCAGGGCCAAGGCGCCGACGACAAGCAGAGCCAGGATGAGGCCCGTGGTAGAGGCGCGGACCCGGCCGCCGATAGTGGCGATCTTCTGGAACCTGGTATTGGTCTCCAGCGCGCGCCAGATGCCTTGGGTGGGCGCGGGCTCGTGGTCCTCCTCATCCGGCAGCGCGGGTTTTCCGGGGCCATCGCTATCTGGGCCATCCGCCTCGGGCGACGGGTGTTTCGGCTGGGAGTCGGGGCGCGAGCCCTCCCCTGCCGCGGAGGCATCCTTGACGGATTCTTGGGCCGCGGCATTGTCGCCCACCGGAAGAATCGGGCGCTGGATTTCGTCCAAGTCGGTCACGTTGTAGTGATCCCAGAACTCGGAAAGCAGCGCGGAGCGAATGGCGCGCTCCACCGCCCACTGGCGGGCGGGGGTTACGGTAACCAACACGCGGTAGGTCACGTGCCACGACTGTCCGGCCGCCTGCGGGGCAACCAGCTGGGTGGCCGGCAGCACCTCGAGCTCGCCATTGACGTCTACGGCGATGGACGGTTCCTGGATGGCTTGCTCGGAAATCGTGCGCACCCGGCGCGTGATTTCCGGCAGGGTCTCACCTTCTTGCACCGGCACGTCAAAGTTGACCACGGCGCGCGACCACTCCTGGGAGTAGTTGGTGACCGCGCCGGCCGAGCTATTAGGCACGGTCACCAGCTCGCCGGTGGGTGTGCGCACCTTGGTAGTGCGCAGGGTCAGCATCACCACGGTGCCTTCCACGTCAGTCACGCCATCGAAGCTGACATAGTCGCCCACGCCAAATTGCTTTTCCGAAAGGATGAAGAAGCCAGAGAGGAAATCCGCAATGATGGACTGGGCGCCAAAGCCCACGGCGGCCGAGACTATCGTCGCCGGCACCGCCGCACCTACCGCGGGCACACCGAGATTGGTCAGCGCGGCCCAGATGATAAGGAAGTACGCTGCTGCCTGCACGATGTAGACCAGCGCACCGGTCAGTGCCAGGCGCGCCTTGGTGGCTTCTTCGTCTTCATCGAGGCGGTGCTCCATGATGCGGATGGCCAGCCTGCCGATGCGCGGGATCAAAATGCCTATCAGCAATAGCGCGATAAGCGGTAAGCCGTGGTCAACAAAGAGGCTCCACAGCTCGTAGAAGTAATACTTCAGATTCATGCCCCTAGAGTAGGCCGCCTGCCTGAAAACTGGATGCCAGTTGACTGCCAGCAACCGTGCAAAGCCCTCCCCTGCTGGCGCGCACCCTCTATGCCCTGCGCAAACTCCTGCGAGCTCGGCCGGGCTTGGCTACTCTGTGGGGCATGAAGAAATCATTCCTTATCCCCTTCTTTTCCCTCGCCCTCTTTACCACCGGCTGCGGCGGCAGCAACGACACCGCCACCACCATCTCCACGGTGAAGGAAACCGTGACGGAGACCGCCTCCGAGACCAGCACCACCGAAACCAGCACCGAGGAATCGACCACGGAAGAAACCACGACAGAAACTCCGCAGGAGCGCGAGCCACGCACGGAAACTCCGGAGCCGGCGACGAATAACCAGCAGCAGGCCAACACCGCGGGGTATCAGTGCGCGGACGGCACCTGGGTGGAGTTTGCCGGGCTGTGCAAGGAATCCAATAATCAGCCGCCGGTCCAGCCGGCGCCGCAGCAACAGGCTCCGCAGCAGGGCCAGGCCAATAGCGGCGGCCCGAGCAAGGATTGCCCAGCCTACCTGTGCGGCTATGGCAACGATGCCAATGGCAACCGGAATAAGAGCTCCGGAGAAATCCAGACCCAACATGGCTGCGAGCAGGGCTACATCACGGACCCACAGGTCTGCGGCGCGGTGGGGCGCTAAGCCGTCCCCCGCGAGTCTTCCACGAGCAAGGCCGCCGCGCTAAACCACCGCGCCGAGCCCACAGCCCTAGTCGCGGGAGTTATAACGCTTCATGAGGCGGTCAATGAGCTCATCGGTCAGCTTGTCATCTTCCAGAATGGTATCCAGCAAGCGCTGCGATTCCTCGTGGGAGGCCTGCTCTTCCGCCTCGTAGGAGTCACCGCTAAGGTCCATGCCGAAGTCGATGTTCTCGGTCTCCGCGGTCTGGGCGCTGAGCTGATCGACGTCCGATTCAAACGACTCCATAAACTCGCTGGCCTCCGCGGCCGCTTCCTTGCGCCGCTTGCCGGAGCGCACTTCCTTTTCAATGCGGCGCTGCAGCGCGGCCTCCATCTGGCGGTGGCGCCAGGAGCGCACGCGGTGCGGCTCTAGGCGACGCCCCACCGCACGGCTCTTATTCTCGGCCTTCTTGGCCAGCACCTTTACCTGCGCCGCGGTGTCATTAAGTGGCGCCCATTCCTGGTAGGCCGGCACGCGCCAGCCGGCCCAAATGCCCAGCAGAGCCAAGAAGATGGAAACCAGCGGTCCGATGATCATGCCCACGGCCATCATGTCATAGTGGTGGCCTACCAAGACGATGATCGCGCAGGCCACGGCCGGGATGACCGTCGGCTGGTTATCGCCAAAGACGCTAGGCTCGCGCCCCATGACGATGTCACGAATCATGGATCCGCCGGTGGCGGTAAACACACCCATCATGATGCACGGGATTAGCGGCAGCCCATAGGTAATGGCCTTGACGGCGCCGGTAGCGGCCCAAAGGCCGGACACGACGGCGTCGCCATGCGCTTGCAGATAATCCCAGGTCTTGCCCTTAAAGTAGACAAAGCGGGCAATGAGCGCGCCGGCAAAGGCCAAGTAGAGGTACTCCGGCTGGCTCATGGCCGCCACGGTGCCGCGGTTAATGAGCACGTCGCGCACCATGCCGCCGCCCAAGGAAGAAAACATCGCGATAAAGAAAAATCCGATGATGTCATAGCCGCGCTTGCGCGCCATAGTGCCGCCGATGATTCCCATCAGCAGCACGCCGCTGATATCGGACCAGCGGTAGAGAGATTCAATGAGCGGATCTACTTCAACCATATGGTTATTAGACTTCACCGCCCGCCACCGCGCAATTAGCACACCCATATGCGCAGCCAGGCACCACAGAAGGCGCCGGCATTGCTTGCCGACGCCTCCCTCTCACCGTGGGGCCACCGGGGCTCGAACCCGGGACCAACGGATTATGAGTCCGTAGCTCTAACCGACTGAGCTATAGCCCCACGCGGATCACACACCGCTAGGGCGAAGATCCGCTCCCAAAAGAGTAGCCAATGCGGGGCTAAAGACCAATTTGCCCCCACAAGTCTTGGCACTTTTGTTCGCTTCGTACCCCCAGAGGGTAAAAGTGATTTATGCGCAAAGTATTCTCTTCTCTCATTCTCATCTCTGCACTTACGCTCACCGCATGCTCAGATAGCAGCGACAGCACACCGCAGTCGAAGGACTCCAAGGACTCGCGATCCGATACACAAAATGATTCAAAGTCCATCATCGGTACTTGGAAGCAAGACGACAGCGCTAGTGAGGATGGCTGGATGGAAGCCAGCGTTACCGATGACGTCATTACCGTGGAATGGGTTTTAGATAACGGTGACAATCGCATGATTTATTGGATTGGTTCCTTTGATGCCCAAGGCGCGGCAGCCGGTGAAACTATTACTTCTGATCGCGATGTTGTTGCCACTGACTCGGAGTGGATGGCTACCTCTGCAGAGAAAAAGGACTTCAAATTTGAGGACGGCTCCCTGACTTTCAAGGTTGCCATCGATGACGAAGAATTTACCACTCACATGAAGAAGCTAAAGGATGATCCAACGACTGTAAATGAGCTAAAAAGCACCGACTTCAGCCAAACCTTTAGCGATGGAGTCCTCGATGTTCCAGCCGCCAAGATTGAGATTACTAATCACCGTCTACTAAAACCGGGTGAACCAGGCAACGAAGCGAGTGAAAAGCCTATTCTCGTTTTTGAGTACAACATCACCAACAAGACGAACGAAAACTTAACGGCCTCTGACTTTGTCTCCTATTTCACCGCGGTTCAGGACAATGATCCTAATAAGGTGAACGAACTCAACGTCGGTGCTTACTTCGATCCTGAAATTTCCGATGAGCAGCTTGAGCAGATCAAAGAGGGCGGGACAGTGCCTGGTGCAGTAGCTTACGAACTCGATGACCTGACCACTCCGGTAGAGCTCATTGCTTCTGGAGCCTTTAGCCAAGACGAAATCGGACGCCAAACATTCGACCTTGATTAGTCTCTAGGCTCGAAAAGCGAGGCCCCGAACCTGTGACTCCACAGGGAAAATTCCCCGCTTACCTGGGGAGCACAGTGGGTGGGCATTCCGCTTGAATCCAGTCAAGGGGCCATCCCAGCTTACGCGGGGAGCACAGTTCACTCGTGATTTTGGGCTCGTCATCAATCGGCTCATCCCCGCTTACGCGGAGAGCACGGTTGAGCAAGATTAAGACCGCTGCGGGTGGTGGGCTCATCCCCGCTTACGTGGGGAGCACGAGTTCGAGTGGACGGCCGTAGGCACCCCGAACGGCTCATCCCCGCTTACGCGGGGAGCACGCCACGGAGGAGGCAGCCTGAAACTCAGTCAGGGGCTCATCCCCGCTTACACGGGGAGCACGGCTGGACGGCGCGCGGCCTGTAGTGGGTGCGGGGCTCATCCCCGCTTACGCGGGGAGCACACAACTTCACGGTTGCCAGCGTCCACCCACACGGGCTCATCCCCGCTTACGCGGGGAGCACGTCAGTTCTACTAAATATGTCCGCTTTAGTGGGGGCTCATCCCCGCTTACGCGGGGAGCACAAATCCGCGGTGCGCAGCTCTTTGTCAGTCTTAGGCTCATCCCCGCTTACGCGGGGAGCACGCGGCCACGGCGGCAACGATTCAGTCTCAGGCGGGCTCATCCCCGCTTACGCGGGGAGCACCGATGCTAGGGGATCTGGATATGGCCCGCGCGGGGCTCATCCCCGCTTACGCGGGGAGCACGTCACGGGCGCGGCCGGCATCGTCGGGCAGGCGGGCTCATCCCCGCTTACGCGGGGAGCACTCGAGTGCCATAGTGTCTCCTACTTAGAGGTAGGGCTCATCCCCGCTTACGCGGGGAGCACCCGGTGACCTAGATAAGGTCAATGGCAAAAAGGGGCTCATCCCCGCTTACGCGGGGAGCACTGTGGTGCGGTGGGTTATTCTCCCTCCCCCTCCGGCTCATCCCCGCTTACGCGGGGAGCACGGTCAATCATGTCCTTCTGACTGTTTTGCGCTGGGCTCATCCCCGCTTACGCGGGGAGCACGCGGAGATTAAGCGCGGTGCGACCATCGCTCAGGGCTCATCCCCGCTTACGCGGGGAGCACCCGGGCATGACCGCGCTTTAGTGCGGGTGAGTGGGCTCATCCCCGCTTACGCGGGGAGCACGAAAACATCGAAGATTGTGCAAGCCGCGTGGCCGGCTCATCCCCGCTTACGCGGGGAGCACGTCACGGCCAGCCGGCCAATCACAGCGCGCACAGGCTCATCCCCGCTTACGCGGGGAGCACGCCGGGGCCTTCCACGAATAGCCAGCCGGTTCCGGCTCATCCCCGCTTACGCGGGGAGCACACGACGTTGTCGTTGCCTACGACGATTATTGACGGCTCATCCCCGCTTACGCGGGGAGCACTATGGGCGCTCCGGCTCAGGCGGTCAACGCTGGGGCTCATCCCCGCTTACGCGGGGAGCACCACATCGGGCACGGGGGCAAGGCGTGGGGGTACGGCTCATCCCCGCTTACGCGGGGAGCACTACGGCTGGTCTGATGCTCATGCCGTAGTGGAGGGCTCATCCCCGCTTACGCGGGGAGCACCTATTGGTTGGGGTTGGTGTTGCTTGGTGGCAGGGCTCATCCCCGCTTACGCGGGGAGCACTTTAGGGTAACTCATGTTGTTGGGGCGCGCATGGGCTCATCCCCGCTTACGCGGGGAGCACCGCGGCGTCAGACTCACTGTCCGGGTATTGGGCGGCTCATCCCCGCTTACGCGGGGAGCACATCTCCGATGGAACACCATCATTGTCCTCATCGGGCTCATCCCCGCTTACGCGGGGAGCACGCCGGCGCGTGGGACTCGTATTTCAACGAGTTCGGCTCATCCCCGCTTACGCGGGGAGCACGGCGTGGAGGAAGACAATCCTATTGTCAACATGGGCTCATCCCCGCTTACGCGGGGAGCACAGACGGGGATAATTTGTCCGCTTTGGAGGCGGAGGCTCATCCCCGCTTACGCGGGGAGCACACTTGCTAAGCAGGAATGATAGGAGCCTAAAGGTTATTTTACATACGGCTTCAAGCAGGAGGTCAAAAGCTCATTTAATCGAATACGCTAACCTCCTCTTTTCTGCCGGTTGTACATTTTGCGGGCTTGGCGTGCTTTCGACCAACCCGTCCGACGCTTCATTTGTTTTGGTTTATGTGGGCGCATCATTAACGTGACGCCATCGAAATCGGTGGGTTCCCAGTGATGCCGGTGAGTTCGAAACTCCATGCCTTGCTCATTAGCGGCGGGATTCACCAATAAGGCACGCCCATCTTTACAAAGATCCACGGTTCTCTCCCAGAGCAATTCCCGGACGCGCGCGGTAGGGCGTCCCACAAATGTTCCAGGGGTCAGCTCAATGAGCCATTTGCTGAGATCGCCTCGCAGACCTGCTGGGCAGGCCGTAACGACCAGCACCATCATGACAACGACTCCTCCTCTGCCCAATTCACCCCGGAGGCAATAACCTCGAGCTCACTCCACAGCATTAGCTCGGCATCGCTGACCAGGACATCATCGGGGACATCGAAAAGAGCTTTAAGGTCGCGCACCATCCGGGGCATCAAGCGATGAGATACCACCTGATCGCGAATCCGGCGGCGCACCTCAATGGAGGGACTTCCCTGCTGTGCTGCCACGGCATCGAATGCTGCTGGAATAGAAATCTCCGCTTTGTACAGGTCGGCAACATCATAGACAAAGGAGCGATCGGTGCCAGTGTGTACAACGCCCAACGCCGGAACGAAACCCAGTGCTGCGATTACGGCATGTGCAACGCCATACAAAGCAGCGCTTCCTGCCGTGAGTGCCTGGTTGATGGGGTCCGAGGAATCGAAATCATTGGGGTCATAAGATCGACGATTCCAATACACACCCGTGCGCTCCGCTTCGGCGGCATAAATCCGCTTCATACGCGCACCCTCACGACCGCGCAACTGCGACATCGTCAACCCAGAAACATCTTCGCCAGGAAACCGCAGTGCATACATGCGGCGAGCGCAATCCAACCGTTTGCGCTGGTTACATATAACTTGCGCATGGATTTCAGCCATGCGGGAAGACTTAGCCGGCGGGCGACCGTGGGCGTAATAGCGAACCCCGCGCTCACCTACCCAGAGGGTGGTCACGCCGGCGTCGCCAAGCAAAGCCATAGCAGCGTAGGTGATCTTCGTGCCAGGACCGAGCAATAAGGCAGCTAGCTGGGTAGCCGGTACATAAGCCACCCCACGCTGATCGGTAATAGTAAGGGAATTTCCATCTCTATTGACCACGCACCGCTCAGCGTAAAGGAAGCTTATCCGGTCCGACATCCGCGCTAGTGCCTGGCGTGTGATGGGGACTTCACTCGGTGTGGACACTATGCACCCGTAGGTCGGGCCAAGGTCAATAGACCACAGCCATAACCGCGAGCCCTACCAATGCCATTGACTAAAGTCGCGTGCAGCGCGTCTGGATCACTGACCTCCAAGGTTCCGCGGTAGCGTGCAGTAGCGATGTGCACGCGACGGCGGCTATCGCCTTTACGGAAATCCAAGGATTTTCGCTCCACGATGGTGGTCTGCTCATGGACGGACCAGCGGTCACGTTCGGCATTACTAGCCTCATCCTGAGCGCGCGGGGCGAGTTTGAATCCGGCTCGTTCAGAGCGTTGGTACAGCCAGCCCAATTGGTGGTCTACTGAAACGTGCGCCTTAACTTTTCCTCGCTTTCCACCATTGGACTGCGAGTATGTGGGGTTGGCCAAGAGCTCAAAATGCCACCTCTGCCCCTTAGCCAGAGAACCCAAGAGGCGGTCATACTCGACTGATTGCGCAGGTCTTGTATCCCACCCTGCCTGCTCAGCTATCACGCTGGCAGTCGGCTTTTCTGGCCCAACGACATAGAGCGCATGGTGGTGAGCACTTTCGTCAAGGCGCCACAATATGCGACCAGAAGACTGGTCTAAGTCGGGCGGGAAAGAAGCTGCCACAGCCGCGTGCATAGCCTGCGGATTGGTCAAAAGTTTTCGCCCTTGGCGACGCCGCGGGTTAATCAAAATCTTTGTCAACGTACTCATACATTCATCACCGCTTCCAAGAAGGGATCAGGACGCCGGTTTTCCGGTTCAATCGGGTTTTCCACGGTGGCGAATTCCTTTTGAACAACGGTGCGCCACGAATACTTACGATGCTCAGGGTCGAAAGAAACTGGCACGTCCTGGCAGGCCGTACCGACTTCGCCGGCAAGTGAGTCACGGTAAATAGGCAACTCTACTTCCTGCCCACTCGTACGCATATAGTCCTTCGTTGCATGCCACGTCGAGTGGTCCTGCAGTGCTTCCACCGCAGACTTATTAACCACTCCGAGCACGATATTCGGCGGAGCTGGGCATGACCTACGTCCAAGGAAAATGGGATATACCGGCCGTTTCAGGCTCTCGGCAAAGCCTTCTAAGAGAGCTTGATCTTCGCTTTCGATAGCAGCAACAAAGGCAGCATCGGTTAAGAAGTATCGAGTAATCAGCTTTGCTTGGCTCTTCGGGTTATTTTGCCAATTTTGGGCCGTCTGATAATCGCGAAGCAGACTGCCAGATTGATCCACACGCACTGCAAATCTCAGTCCTGCCAAGTCCTCTATTCCATCGGTACGGCGCCTGCCTTCAGCTGCAGCAAGCATCCCCAACACGCCCGACTTCGAAGGAAGAGTAGATGTGGCTCGCGTGGCGTAGCGAGACTCGGTTCCCCACGACTGCATCGGACCTTTCAGGAGCAATAACAACGAATATGTCATTGTCGGCTTCCCTCCTACTTCTTCAGCGCGGCAGCCAATCGATCCGCGAGCTCAGGAAGCGTTACTTCTTCCGCAAGATCCGCAAAGGCCTTACGAGCTTCAGTAATACCTACAACGAACGAGGCCTGTGGCTTGAGACCATAGTTTTCCTCAAACTCCGCCTCTTCCTTAGCCAAGGTTTCTGCACCGGCTACGCGAAGGCTCTTTCCACCCGTCGCCTCGACCGGCTCTTCAAAGGCGGTGACTAGGCTTACTGGACGGGTATCGCGTACCGCAATATAAACCAGCTCTGGAAGAGTCTGGTTAGCAAAAGTATTGATCTTGCCGGTGGGCATGGACTTGATGAACGCATCCACGAAGTCAACGGCGGCTTGCTTCGCATTTTCCTCAGAATCTAGGTTTTCGCTCAGACCATCAAGGTTTACTGTGGCATAGCGGTAGAGCGTCGAAGACATCATCTGCACGGTGCCGATCATTCCGGCGCCTGTCTCCTCCCCTTCTTCTGCCAAATCATCTACTGCGGTGAAGTAATCAAACTCGGGTGCACTGGCATGAATGCCAAGGGCGTGCGCCACCTGCACTGAGGCATCAATATTGAAAGCAGCATCATCGGCGACCATACGGCCGAAGAGCGCCATATCCACCGAGTGCTCGGTATCGAGGATTTTTTGCGCTTCCTTTCTACTGATTTTTTCGTCGTCTGCCGCGACGATGGCTTCTGCAGCGCGGTCGATCTGGTGGGGGCTCAAGAAAAGCAGGTACTTGGTCTGTGGGTACTGTGCTGCCTTTAGCTCCTCCTCCGTAGTCTCTTCCGACTCCTCGAGAGCCTTAAGCTTCTTGGAATCTACTTCCGTCGTAATGCCGGCGGACTTGAAAAGGCCGGCCACTGCAGCCCGGGCGCGCTCAGCGTCCCACCCCTCGTGGTCCTCTACCTTACGGCCAATTTTTGCGGGAATGCGCTTCGAACGATCTCCGACGGATTCCGCATCAACGTGGGTCTCAAAGTACTTACGGATTGCGCGCTTCCACGACTGGGAAGAAACACGCTGGCGCGGTACACCGCCATACACTGCGGACTTTGGTGCACCGGTATCGTCACGGTTAATAAGCGATGGCGGAAGGGTGTGCAGAGCGTGGATATCAATAATAAGAGACATAGTTTTCAACTTCCTTTCAAAAAGTAAGGGTTTAGGATTCTGGCTCGTTGTGAGTGAAGGCATAAACGCCGGTGGCGAAATCGCGGCCCCACCGCAGTAGGACGCCTTGGCGGCGAGCTTGTTCTTTCTGGGTTACTGTCTGGTCACTTAAAACGCGGAGGTCATTGGCAAATTGCCCATAGTCAAACCCCAGCTTGGCGCGTCGAAGCAGCGTGACCAAAGAGCGAATGTGAACCATCCTGGAGGCCTCGTCTTGCGCCACCATCATGGCGTCGAAACGAGGCTTGGTGGACTGGGATTGGCTCTGGGAATAAAAGCGTCCGCATGCTTTAGCAAAACTTTGCCCAGCGATGTGGGCATCAGTAGTAGCGCTTTGCATATGCACACCCAACATTGTGAGGGCTTGAAATGCTGCCAGTTCTGAGGCCGATGGTTTATCTCCTCGGCCCAACTCCAACTCGCTCAAGGGTGGTTCCAGTAGAAGCAGAACTTCCTCCAAGGCAAGGGGGTGATTCTCCAGTCTTACTGCAGAGTACTTCCGCAATGTTGCTAGCACTGCTCGGGCGTGTGCCTGCTTAGCGTGGTTCGGCGAATGAAAAAGATCTCGTTGCAGCGAATCTGCGGTCCGAGCCACCGAGGCGCGAAGCCTTGGACCACCGCTACGTTGCGAGCCTGTCTTAGAGGTGTTTTGATTCTCATGCATGGGCCTTGCCCTCCTTCAGAGATGAATCGTTACTTCGGCTCTCAGCCGGTGGTGCGGTAAGCGGCAGGTCGTTATCAAGGCGGCGAAGAAGTTGCCGGTACAAAGAACCTGCAGAAATGATTCGGCCCTTTCCTTCTTCTCCGGCATCAATTTCCCTACCGATGACCGCCTTTTGACCAGCTCCTCGGAGCAATTCTCGAGCGTGCGCCAGAGCTACACCTCTGGCACGCTTTTGCCATATTTTTTGAGATTCATCGGTAGTATCCACCGCAACGGTAGACATCCACTCGATAAACTGCGGTTCTAGCTGGGCATAGAAGCGATCTTTGGCAGCTACTCCAAACTCGTAGTCATTGCCCGCGGCTACCCGCAATTGGCCAGCGAACCAGCCCATGCTGATCGCTGCCTGATAGGTCTGTTTAGCGGAGGCTCGAACAGCATTTCTCACTTTGCGGCCTGCGTCATCGTCCCGAAGCACCACAACAGGCAGCCCGATAGTAGAGCTAAACGTACTGGCCACCGAAGACTCTTGCGGCCCGTACTCCATGGAGACTAGAGCGACATCGAAGACATGCTTTTCCAAGTATCCATCGGCATCTAGAGCCGCCAGGTTACTCAGGTTTGCGGGGCGTAGCGGAGCCTTATCCTTCTTTTGATCAAAGCCGGGGTCATCCTCAAGCGCGATCAAGGAATCAAGACCACGCCACATGGTTTGCGTCGAGTCGTAGGGGCGAGCGTAGTACGCTGTCACGCCTTTCTTTGACTGATTCGGGCTATAACGATACGGCGTCATTGGATCGGCCAGCACGTTCTTTCCTGCATCCGGAATACGGTCCCCGTTGGAAACTACTACTCGAGTAACCCGTCCGCCTTCGACAACGAGACGCACTCGCCGCGCTTGCCAGGTTGCCAAGTCAGCAGCACCGCGAGGAAATGCACCGAGCTTATCGTCGGATCCGGGGCGCTGCGCTGCCGTATCGGGTTCACGCTCCCACACCGGCTTATCGCCTTCGATGGGGTTTGAATCCTGCTTGGTGGTGACAACATACTGGGAAGTGTTAAGCAGCAACGTCTCTAATAATCCACCCGTCCCAAGAACGAGTGTTCCGCCCGTTCGGCCGGTCCAACCGGTACCGATGGGATAGCCCTTACCACCCTTGACGCGTGGATCGCCCTCCGCGCCGGTCTTAATACCCGAATAGTCATAGGCTTGCAGGTGGATAAGCCACCGAGCAGCCTCAGCTAAAGACAAACTTTGACGGCCATCCCCAGTGCGCATAGTGAAGAAATCTTCCGCGGCCTCGGGAACGATATAAGAGATGGGACGAGTGTCCCCCTTCTTCGAATGCAGGGTAGCTACCTGCATAAAGGGTTGGGTTTCAGAGAGAAGATCAAAGCGATCAGCAAAGGCGTCGAGATAATCCAGAACAACCTCATCACGTCGCTCCTTGATCAGGGTTTCTCGCTGATCAGCGAACCATTCTCCCCAATCAAAATGAGCCCGCCGAGAATTGTGCGAATGGGCACGAGCGATATCCAGAGCATGGGCCCGCCAAAAAATAGCAAGCAGTACACGGATTACCGCATAGTCCTGGGTGGGTGAATCACCCAAGACTTTTTGAACATCGCCGCGACCCGAAAATATATCCCGGATACTTAATGCGACTGGGGCGTCTGCGCTGTCAATGCACGAGATCCACGGCTCATCGAGCAAATTAAATGTTGGTTTTTCAGTCATTATCTTTCGCCTCCTTTCTGTAAAGATGAGTTGGTGGTGTGTAGTAAATACTCCTGGGACGGAGGTGCCCTCAGGGTAGCTTTGGCCTTGGACATGCTAACCCCTACCGTCGCTCATTATTTCGATTCCAAGCTCGGAGGAATAGCGGATTTCAAAGCGTCCAACCGTTGCTTCATTATTTTCGTTAAGCACAAGAGCTAGTTGTCCTCGGAGCAGATAATGATCTACCCATTCACCTGGTGTAGATTCCTCAAGCTGGCTTACAACCGCGTCAAAGTCTGTTCCATAACGAGTCATCCTGCCGGGTAACCGAACTGTACTCGAGGCCAAGTGAAAGGCCAGCTCGTATGAAACTTCGCCCCCATCAAGAACCTCGCTGTCCCAACCCCAAGGCCGATATCCATAATCGGTAGCGATAATGGGGATGACCTCCACGCTCGGCTCAATATCACGAACCTGTGCCGCTCCCCCTTCCCCAGCACTGCGCTCAGAATCATCGACCAGTCGCTCAAAGAGCGCTTTAAATTGCAGACCATGACTAGGGTCAGGTAATCGATAATCTGCGGACTTCAAATGAGCCGTAGCTTCCCCATGTCGCCTCTCATCTTCTGCTTCGGTCCACGCTTCCAGCCACGGTGCTGGGGGTTTAAAATCCGGGTTATAAGCCTCAGCGACGAGCTTGGCAGTATCATCTGGTCGTCGAAACTCCTCTGGCAACACAGCCAGAGTGGACATCAGGATCGCTCGACCATAGATTGCTTCCGCTCCAGAATCGAACTCCGGAACTGGATCTTTCTGCAGCACACCGCGAATGAAAATCTTCGGCTCCCGGAGACGGCGAGGTCTATCAGTTTCGGGGCGCGCATGACGGTGCAGCCTACCAATGCGTTGGATGAGCAAGTCTATAGGCGCGATATCCGTGATGAGAACATCTGCGTCAATATCGAGACTCTGCTCGGCAACCTGGGTGGCTACCACAATTTTGCGCCACGGACGACCAGCTCCGCGGTGAGAATCAGGGCCAAGCTCTTTCCTTAGCGAGTCTTCCTTTTTCACCCTTTCCCAGGCCACAAAGCCCGCGTGGTGAAGCTCCACACACTCGCCATACATTTCCGACAGGCGCGAGTACGTAGCTTGAGCGCGGCCAATAGTATTGCAAATAACAAGGGCACATCCGCCGTCATCAAGTAGCTCGTCAAGCAATACCGGAAGCGGGCGTCCTTCTTCATCGAGTATCTGAATCTCTCCCACCAAGTTGGTAGGCGATGGTTCTACCGAGGTCACATGGATCTCCTCTGCCGTAGCTACGGTGATGAGCGGATAGCCCTGCTCACCTTCCGGCATATCTCCCCATGAATAAGCCTCCACCAGCTCCTTACGCTTGTGCGGCGGCAAGGTTGCGGACATCAGAATGACGCTGGCTCCATAATGTCCCAACCAGGCAATGGTGCTGCGCAGATAGTCAGAGGTATAGACATCGAACGAATGAATTTCATCGAATATGACCACTTTCCCCGCTAGCCCCACATGCCGCAGCATGGAATACCTCTGCTGCAACACCATCATCAGCACTTGGTCCACAGTTCCCACGACGAAATTCGAGAGAATGCCCAATCGGCGCCCAGACATCCATTGCGAGGCCACTACCTCACCACCAGATTCTTCCAGGTCATTAATACCGTTGAATCTCAACTCAGCAAAGGGTTTGGACAAAACATTCTTCGAGTGCGCGAGGTACATGGACCGCACCGAGTTCCCTGCCACATTTCCAGCCCACTCGATTGTCCGCTCTAGCAAGCCATTGGCGGTAGCCATCGTCGGGGCCGCAAAGAATACTCCTTGCGCGCCATTGCGGGCTGCCAAAATCTCCGCGGCAGCGAGCGCCGCCTCAGTCTTGCCCACACCGGTCTCCGCTTCGAGGACCACCAAAGCAGGCTCATCCAAGTCTTGAACTGCTTCCACCATCGCGCGCTGAACCCGGCGCGCCTGAAATTCCGCAGGCCAATTGAATGACTTACGGAAATGCTCATCAGTATCCGCCCACCCGGTAATCCCAGGGGCCCAGGGCGAAGTGAGGTCAATGAATTCGGCTGCAGCAGCAGTTCGCTCCAACTGGCCGCTCTGCACGCGAAGAGTAAAAGCTTTTTCATTAGAGGCAATCCAATCAGCCATCACCACCAGACCAGTCAGCGTTTGCGCCGCAGGTCCAGACATTCTGGGCATGGATTCCACCAGCTTGCCAACGCCCCCTTCCACCCCACATAATTCCTCCATTGCTTCCACCAGCTCTCGGTGCACGGCTTTCCATTCAGCCGGGTAATCTTCCACAAGATTGCGCACTGAAGGATTAGGGCCAGTCCCAATGCCATGATGCGCGTTCACTACTCCAGCTACCGCATTAGCTTTTGGCCGTCGAACCCCCTGCCCCTCTAACCACAGAGACAGAATTTCTCCGGAGACTATGCTGTGAGGGAGCTTGCTAAAGTTGGCTTCGTCAACGCTGAGCTCCGTAGCCAGCCCGGCATCATCAACGGCGTTAACAAGGTGTTCCAACCCTTCCCGGGTCAGAATTTGCCGCTGGAAAGTTTTTAAAACTTTCCCCAGGTCATGACACCCCGCCAGCCACAGGTACAGCCCTTCCAATTCGGGTTCTGATGTCTGCAATTCCCTGGTCAGGAAATCTTTAATCGGCTGCGATACCCAAGAGTTAAAGATTAGCGACGCAGCACATGCCGTATCCACCAAGTGTTGCGGCACATTAAGGAAATCAACTCCATCTCCCGGTTTCGCCCACAAACTGCGCGTCTGCGGCCGCCTTTGCTGCGCCCACCCCTCGGCACGCTTACAGAATTCAACCGTGGCTGCCGGCAATTCCATTTTCCATTCCTCCGCAAGACTCTCATGCCACCGAAGCTTCGACCTCAGTCGACTAAACCATTCACTACCCAAGACATTAGCACCGTTAGCACTGCAACGTTCATTATTTTTCTACGCTAAATCGAAACCGCAGTAGAGTACACTCTTTTGCAGGTGATAACACCACCTTCCCGCACCCAACGGGATGAGCCTGTTGCAGTGCTCAAAGCAGCATTTGAGCTGTACCCCTCCCCGCGCTAGCGGGGCTTTTCACTTTCACGCCCTCAGCACGGGCTGCCCCAAAGTCCGAAACCCCTCGGGGCACCAGACGCCATAGAGCCGCTCTACTTTCCCACCAGTGCAAACGTTACCCCTGCTTTTACCTCCGGTTTCTCCACAGCATAGAATCATCAGTGACATTCACCTCGATGCCACTATTTCTGTGATGGGAGATACACATGGCGACACTAGATTCCCTTTTGGTGCCCGGCGCGGTGGAGCTGCACGGCGCCGCGGATAACTGGAGGCAAGCCATCCGGCTGGCGGGCTCGCTGCTGGAAGAAGCAGGCACGATCACCGCGGACTACACGGACGCGATGGTGCATTCTGTGGAAGAAACGGGTCCCTACATAGTGGTTGCCCCTGGCTTCGCATTCGCGCACGCGCGTCCTTCGGAGGCGGTTAAGGAAACCTCCCTGTCGTGGGTGCGGCTGGATAAGCCAGTGGAATTCGGCCATGACTCTAATGATCCCGTCGACCTGGTCGTAGCGTTTGCCGCGCGCAATGACTCCGAGCACCTGCAGGCGATGAAGCAGCTGGCAAAGCTGCTAGCCACCAAGCGTGACGAGCTCAATCGCGCGGAATCCGAAGAGGAACTTCGCGCGGTTCTCGCCTCATCGACCTCGAGCAAGAAGCAGCCGGCGGCCAAGCCGAAAGCGGCGCCCGCGTCCCAGGAAACAAAGCACACGGCCGCAGATTCTGTCGCGTCCAAGGGAAAGATCCTCACGGTCTGCGGCAACGGCCTAGGAACGTCGCTATTCCTCAAGAACACGCTCGAGCAGGTCCTCGATGAATGGGGCTGGGGACCGTACCTGAACGTAGAAGCAACGGACACCATCTCCGCCAAGGGCCGTGCGAGCGAGGCGGATTTCCTGCTCACCTCCGGCGAAATTGCCGCAACGCTTGGCGATGTCGGCGTTCCCGTCTACGTCATCCAAGACTTCACCTCTATGTCTGAAATCGATGGGGCTCTGCGCGAGCTCTATGACATCTAAGGAGCATCCTCATGGATTTTCTTCTTGCTATAGCAAACTTCCTCGTCAATGAGATTCTCTCCGTCCCGGCATTCCTCATCGGCATCATCACCGCGGTCGGCTTGGCCGCGATGGGACGCGGCACCGGCAAAACCATTGGCGGCGCCATCAAGGCCACGCTTGGCTTCTTGCTCATTGGTGCCGGCGCCGGTCTCGTCACCGATTCGCTCGAGCCGCTCGGTGCCATGATTACGGGTGCCACCGGCGCGCAAGGCGTGGTCCCGACCAATGAGGCCATCGTAGGCATCGCCCAAGACCAGTTCGGCAGCCAGGTCGCCTGGATTATGATCCTCGGCTTTGTGGTCTCCCTGCTCCTCGCCCGCTTCACGCCCATGAGCTACGTGTTCCTCACCGGCCACCACGTCCTCTTCATGGCCACGCTTCTCACCATGGTGCTCGCCCCTGCCGGGTACTCGTCTTGGGTCGTCATTGCCTTTGGCGCGGCCCTGCTCGGCATTCTCATGGTCTCGCTGCCGGCTATCGCGCACCCATTTACCCGCCGAATCACCGGCGATGACTCCGTTGCCATCGGGCATTTCGGCACTGTGGGGTACTTGGCTGCGGGCGGCGTCGGCAAGCTGGTGGGCGGCAAGGGAAAGAAGATGTCGCCCTCTACTGAAGACCTGAAGCTGCCGGAAGGCCTGCGCTTCCTGCGTGATTCTATGGTGGCAACCGCGCTCTCCATGGCGCTGATGTACGTGGTGCTCGCCGTGCTATTCATCGCCCGCGCCGGTTCGGAAGAAGCCTTTACCGCCTTCCCGGACGGCGCCACCAATGTGGGCAATTTCTTGATGCAGTCCGTCACCCAGGGTCTTCAGTTCGGCGTGGCCGTGGCCGTCATCCTCTTTGGCGTGCGCACCATTTTGGGCGAGCTCGTACCCGCATTCCAGGGCATCGCGGCCAAGGTCGTGCCCGGCGCGATTCCCGCACTGGATGCGCCCATCGTCTTCCCTTATGCCCAGAACGCAGTCCTCATCGGCTTCATCTCTTCCTTCGTGGGCGGCCTAGTGGGCCTTGCCGTGCTTTCCACCTGGCTCAACCCTGCGTTTGGCGTTGCCCTGATCCTGCCGGGCCTCGTGCCGCACTTCTTTACCGGCGGCGCGGCCGGCGTTTACGGCAATGCCACCGGTGGACGCCGCGGCGCGGCACTCGGCGCATTTGTCAACGGCCTCATCATTACCTTCCTGCCGGCATTCCTCCTCGGTGTCCTGGGTTCCTTCGGCTCCGCGAATACCACCTTCGGCGATGCCGACTTTGGCTGGCTTGGCCTGCTGTTGGGCTGGTCCATCCACGCCGATGGCGCTCTGGGGCTTTTCTTCATTGCCCTTATCGCGCTGGCCATCTTGGCGTTGGGTTGGGTATGCCAACGCACGCTTGTCGACGCCCACTGGGACCCCTCCCCGCACCGCCCTGCCCCCACCAGCGCTGCCGGTACTACCGAGGGCGCAACCGCGGCTGCCGCTTCTTCCGGCACCGCCAAGAAGTATCCCAAGGTGCTACCGCCTGAGGGCGCGCCGGTTCCACCGGCCCGCATCGAGCAGTAACCCCGCACCACTCCCCAAAGGGCACTACAGTATCCCCTATGCAGCGCCCTTCCTTATTTCCCGTAGCGTCCATCCTTCTCGCCGCTGGCCTCACCGTGAGCGCCTGCGGCGACGGCTCCAATTCCGATAGCAACTCCGCGCCGGCGAATGAGCCGGCCTTTTCCACTGCACAGGACAATAACTCCGCCGCGGGCGCAGCCGAAGAAGAATCCGGCCCGGCGAAGGACACAAAGCAACCCCGCACCGAGACGGTCACCAAACAGGCCGAACCGGAGCAGCCTGCTCCGCCGGCCGGCGGCAACCACAACATCAACGCTGGCCAGATTGGCGGCTACTGCGGCACGTCGTCGTCGGGCGATTCCATCGACGCCGGCGATCTGACCTCCTGCGAGTTCGCCGCCGCGGTCTTCGATGCCGCGATGCAGGCTAGCTACACCATGCGTTCGAAAGATCCCACGGTAACGGCGGTATACCACGCAAATATCACCGCCAGCAGCCCGGTGACCAAGCAGTCCTATAACCTGGACTGCCGCATGGGCAGCGACCAGCGGATGCTCACCTGCGAAAAGCCCGGCGATAGAACGGTGAGTGCCTCGTTTGAAACCGCGGACAGGAGCGTGTGGTCCAAGCGCGTGGCCACTACCAATTAACCGCTAGCCGAGAAACTAACCAGACCGAACTAGATCAACCGTTCAGCAAACCATTCTGCAATGAAGCCTTCCTCCTTATCGCGTGCAGCGGCCACGGTTTCAACGAGCTCCACAATTTCTTCATCGGGGATTGGCCCCAGCCCAAAGCCTTCGATTTCTAAGTAGGTGGAGGCACATACCCAGGCGATTCGCTTATTGCCGTCAACGAATGCATGCGCTTTTGCCAGATAGTGCAACAACGCTGCAGCCCTATCCAGTGCAGATGGGTGCAAGTACTCTCCGCCGAAGGTTTGTAAAGGGGTGGCCAACGCTGACTCAAGTTTCGAGCGATCGAGGAGGTTGCCATCCCGACCGATAAGTTGACGGTTCAGTCGAATCACGTCTTCCACCAGAAGGCAGTACTCATTCATCGGGTTGCAAGAATCTCAAGAGCGCCCTTCCAGCGTTCTACTGAAGCTTGCAAGCGCTGCTGCAGGCCACTGCCGGAAAGATGCTGCACCGAAAGCATAGGCCGCGTCGGCCCCTCAGCTCCACGTGCTTCCTGCAAGGCATAGTATTTTTTCATTTCCAGCTGCGAAATCGGCTCGTTAGCATTCGCCTCGGGGCCCATCTGACCACGAGCGACGATCCATGGACGTTCCGAGTGCGTAAGTTCAATCAGTTCGTTGGATGTCTTATCACCATAAAAGGCAATCACAGCATCGATGATCTTTTCGGCTTCCTCCCCTATAGCCTCTACATCAGCTCCCGGTAACACCGTGGAGGTTTTCTCGGAGCGTTGATATTTATTCTCGCGATAGAGGTCGGGTTCAACCGGACCGTCCTTCCACGCCTGAAATTCATTCGAGACAAGAGGTCGCCCGTACCAGCCCAGGCTCCATGCTTGGCAGTAATACGCAAGCTTCTCCAGCTTCCACGCATCGACCCACCCCAGTTTGTTGTAGATAACCTGCGCGACGTCTACTGCTGTAGCCATGGCCCCTCCTCTCATAGTGCGAAACAATTTTTACGTGTAAAGAGCCAAAATTCTTAAGCCAGTATAGCCGTCCTCATCTGCTATATGAAGGCCACACTTTAACCCACAAAGTCATCCTCAGAAGGCCACGGCAGCTCCACGTCCACAGGCACGCCGGCGAGGATGTCCAGCGATTTCTTGAACTCGGCAAGGTCGAGGCCCACCTCCTTATAGGCCTCCGCCATGGCTTCGGGGATGCATTCGGCACGGGTGCGGAGGGAGGCGCCGTCGGCAGTCAGGGCGGCTAGGGTGCGCCGCTCATCGTCCGGGTCGCGCCAGCGCTCCACATAGCCCTGCTTTTCCAGGCGCTTAAGCAACGGCGTGAGCGTGCCACTATCCAGGCCCAAGCGGGAGTCGATGAATTTCAGCGGCACCGGCTCATCCGCCTCCCACAGCACCAGCATGACCAGGTACTGGGGATAGGTCAGCCCGAGCTCCGCCAACAGCGGGCGGTAGGAGCGCACCACTGCCTTATTAGCGCGGTAGAGCGCAAAGCACAGCTGACTATCCAGGGCAAGACTATCAATGGGCGCGTCATTCATGGCAAAAAGTATAGACGTCAGCAAAACATTGCATCCGATTTAATTGTGTACAATCAAAACCGTTTCGAGCACCTACTGAAAGGAGCAATCATGGACGCCATGTACACCGCCGAGGCCCTCGCCACCGGAGCAGGCCGCAACGGCCACGCCGCCGTCAAGGGCTCGGACCTGGACTTTGCCCTGGCCATCCCCAAGGAGATGGGCGGCAGCGGCGAGGGTGCTAACCCGGAGCAGCTTTTTGCCGCCGGCTATGCCGCGTGCTTCCACTCCGCGCTGCAGGCCGTGGCGCGGAGCCAGAAGGTCGAGCTGGGAGACTCGGCCGTGGGGGCACGAGTGGGCATCGATAAGCAGGGCGAAGGCTTCCAGCTGGCAGTAGAGCTGGAGGTATCCATCCCCGCCCAGGACCGCGCCACTGCGCAGCAGCTTGCCGACGCCGCCCACCAAGTCTGCCCCTACTCCAACGCCACCCGCGGCAATATCGAGGTCACCGTCAGCGTCGTCGAAGACTAGCGTTCTTGCGTACAATCGGCGGACGTACAAAGACCCAATAGAAAAGGAGTCATCATGGACGCCGTTTACACCACCGAAGCACTCTCCACCGGCGCGGGCCGCGACGGCCGCTCTGTAGTCAAGGATTCCGATCTGGACTTCACCATGACCGCCCCGAAGGAGATGGGCGGCAGCGGTGAGGGTGCTAACCCGGAGCAGCTCTTCGCTGCCGGTTACGCCGCTTGCTACCACTCCGCACTGAAGGCAGTGGCCAAGGACAAGGGCGTAGACGTGGAGAACTCCACCGTCGGTGCCCGCGTTTCCCTGGGCAAGAACGACGAGGGCTTCTACCTCGGCGTGGACCTCGAGGTCACCATCCCAGGCGTTGAGGACGACAAGGCACAAGAGCTTGCCGACGCCGCCCACCAGATGTGCCCTTACTCCAAGGCCACCCGCGGCAACATCGAAGTCAACGTTGGTGTTGCACAGGACTAATCCCTAGTCCTCTCCCCCAGCCCACGCCGCGCTACTTTCAGCGCCGCGTGGGTCTTTTTATGCCTTACGCGACCTCTCAGATTGGTATTCTGCTCTGGAAGATGGCTCGGCGCGGCGGCCAGTCCAGAACTTTATTGATAAAAACGTGCCGTTTCATCAATAAGCCCGCCGTAGGGTGGAGCTAAATTATAAAAAGGCGCGTTTTTAACAAATAGAAAGAACCTCGATGGCACACTCTTATCACTCTTTAAAGTCTATTTTCCATCAGTCTTCACACGGACAATCCTCCGTCGACGAGGCTCACGCTCTTAGGCTGCAGAGTCCGAGTACAATCCGTTGGGACTATCAGGTGCGCGGAAAAGACCTCTTTGTTGTTGTTACCACTCGGCTCCACTCCTTGTGTGAACAGGTCTGGCGCCGAGAAGTTATTATTTCCCGGTTATGGTCCCTGTTGTCGATTTGGGGTAGTTGGTACCGCGAGTCTGCGTAGTTGGTACCGGTGTTCCGCGTACCCGGTACTGCAAGGGGTTTTCTTTCATAGTTGATGTTGGCGACACCACAATCCGCTGGTGTTGCGTCAACTTCTACTTGGAAGGAGCCGGTCCTTGTGGCTAACTTCAAACAGATCATCGCGATGTGCCTTGATGGTGCTAGCTACGCGCAGATCACACATGCATTGGGATGTTCACGACGAGAAGTATCCCGAGCAAAGAAAGTCATCAACGATGAGGCACTAACTCCAGAGCGTTTCCGTCAGCTCCCACCGGGATGGTTCGATGATCGATTCAGTGATGGCCGGAGTAAGCGGTCGTTGCCCTACGACCAGCCTGATTTTCATGCTCTTGCACGCAAGCTGAAAGGTACGAAGCATGTGACCAGGCATAAGCTGTGGATGGACTACGTGTCGAAGCCTTGTCCGACGGATAAGACAAAGTACCAGTACTCCCAGTTCTGCAGTGGGCTCAATGAGTTTCTGCGTGCCAACGATCTCGTCGAAGTTATCACCCATGAGCCAGGGCAAGAGCTTTATGTCGACTGGGCCGGTGACAAAGTGCCTGTAGTAGATCAGGCCAGTGGTGATACCGTGTTCAAGGCGTCATTGTTTGTCTCGGTCAGCCCGTACTCAGGGCTGATGTACGTTACTGCTGCTGCGAATGAGAAGATGTCGGCGTGGATTGAGTGCCATGTTAAGGCGTTGAATTATCTTGGCAAAGTACCAGCAATCATCGTGCCAGATAATGCTTCTACGGCGACTTATCGGCCGAAGAAGACCTCTACATACCGGATGGTCACTGACCGCTACGCAGCGTTTGCTGACTATTACGGGGTCACGATTGTGCCGACTAGGCCCGGCAGGCCTCGTGACAAGGCAGCGGTAGAGCGTGCCGTGAAAATCGCCTACACCAAAATCCTGGGTTACTTTAGCAACGAGGTCTTCTATAACCTTGATGAGCTTAATGAGGCGATCGCTTGCCGTCTTGCTGTTATCAACGGCGCAATGACGCGGCCTGATGGCTCAACACGGCAGATGCGCTTTGATAAAGAAGAGGCACCAATGATGCGGGATCTTCCGCCGACGCCGTTTACGGAAGTGTCTTATAAGCGGCTTAAAGTCGATCGCAACTGGCACATCACCTGTGACTACCAGTACTACTCAGTGCCATTTCAGCTGGTAGGAGAGTCGGTAACAGTCAGGCTCACCCCGCAACTGGTGAGCGTCTTCAACGGGGAGCAGCTTGTTGCTGAACACACGCGCCTTCACGGATTCAAATACCGGTATTCCACCAACCCTCAGCATGGGCCGCGTGGCGATGATGAAGGCCACAAGGCGCTTACCCGTGATGAGCTTTTGGCCTGGGCCTCGTCGTTTGGGGCAGCAACGCACGCAGTCATAGCGATGATCCTCGACCGCAATAGTGCCGCCGTACCCCGCGGACTCATCCAGGCACGCAACGTGTTGGCCAACCTGGGCAAAAAGCACAACAAAGCCACCCTGGAACCTGCCTGCCAGCAGGTCGTGGACAAGAAGCTGGCCCCAACGATGGCAGTGATCAAACGCCTCCAGACTGACATTGCCCACGCCCAACAACATCCCGGGGAACCAGGGCCAAAAACACAGCCTGTGGCCAAGCGCCAACCACGCCCAAGTACCCCGCTTACCGGCGACGTGGCCGATGCCGTCTTTATCCGGCCTGCTGACCACTACGAAAACTAGAAGGAGTGTGAAAAATCATGAGCAGCATCGACGACGAGATTGTGCGGGCAAAAATGCGCAAGCTTCGTGTATCAACCTTCGCTGACATCTTCTACGAGGTTGTCAACGACGAGGCCTATGCGGATGCGCTACCAGAAGACATCTTCCTCGCCGCAGTCGAAGAAGCCTACACACAACGCCAACAGCGCAATATCGCCAAGGCCATCACCCAGGCACAATTCCGATACCCGGATGCAAGCCTGGCTGAAATCACCCGGGCAGAACAACGTGGTATCAACATGCGCCAGCTGAAACGAATCGCAGCAACCAACTGGCGGGAAAACCCGACCAACATACACATCCTCGCACCGACCGGAACAGGCAAGACATACATTGCCTGCGCCATCGGCATCGCCGCATGCAAAGCCGGATATTCCGTGGCGTACTACCGGCTGGATCAACTTGTAGACATGCTGGCGGTCTTCTCACCGACTGACCAAAACTACCTCGATAAGATGCGGAAACTGATCAACGTCGATGTCCTTATCATCGACGACTTTATGACCATCAGCATCAACCAGCGCGGGCAAGAAGACCTAGCCAAGATCATATTCGACCGCGACGGAAGGCTCCCAACACTGATCTCTTCCCAATCAGCTGCCGCCTACTGGGTTGAAACACTGCCAGACAGAGTCGGAGCCGATTCACTCGTAAGCCGCCTCAACAACGGCCACCGAATCCATATCGGAGACTTCGACATGCGTAAAGCCACCGCCCCGACCACCCCAGACGACTAAGACTAACGGCCCGGGCCGACGTACCCCTCGGCCCGGTACCAACTACCCGGAACACGACAGTACCGAGTCCCCAGAACACCGGTACCAAAAACTCGCATCTGACACCTGTTACCTAAAGCTGCGACGCGCCACTACATTTTTCAACTCTTGATTGAAGAAATTCAATCTTCGAACGAGATTGAAGGCGTTCATTCCACAAAGAAAGAAATCGCGGAAGCTTTATCCAAGGCGGATTCTACTTCCACCAAGCGCTTCGAGGAAATGTCAGCGCTATATTCTTCGCTTACCGGACTCGATGGAAGTGAGGTCAGCTTTCCCACTCAGCTTGAAGATATTCGCGCGCTCTACGATTCTCTCCTCAAAGGAGAAATCGATGCTGAGAATGGTATCGACGGTGAGCTGTTTCGAAATGGCGTTGTCCACATCTTTGGCGGCAGCACCCAATTCACGTCCGAGGCTCACAACGAGCAAGATATTCGAACCAGACTCCAACAGTTCCTGGCGTGTCAAGCGTCTACTTCAAACGGCCTCATTAATGCCCTAGCAGGGCATTTTATGTTCGAGCACACGCATCCATTTTATGATGGCAATGGCCGTCTCGGCCGGTTTCTCATGGGCTTGAAGCTGCGAGAAATACTTTCTGTACCCACCGCGATGTCTCTTTCTCGAGAGCTCTCGAAAGACCGGCAAAAATACTACAAGTCCTTCACGGTCACCGAAGAGCCTCTCAATCGTGGCGAGGCAACGTTTTTTGTCATTGCGCTCCTAGAGATGTTGAGCTCGGCGCAAGAATCTCTATTAAACTCGCTTGAGCGAAAAAAGTTCGCCCTCGAGAAACTCGAAGGCCGAATTCAAGAACTGCGAAATGGGCCTGGAACTTCCAAAGAGGATCGCCGACTTAATATCCTCTTCATAATGGGACAAGCCGCGCTTTTTGGCCCTCTCTTAGGACTCGATCTCGACACTCTAGCGACCTACTTGGATAAAAGTAAGCAAACCGTCCGTGCCGATACGAAACGTCTAGTTAAGGAAGGGCTCTTGGAAGAGCGGTCACACAAGCCGCTCTCTTTTGCACTCACGGAAGAAGCCCGTGAGTTTCTAGACATTGAATAGCAACACTCGTAGTGAGAGATACTGCCCTTCTTGTCGAGTTCTCAATGCTGATAATGAGAAAGGGGCCAACCTAGCAGTCGTAGTACATCTAATCCTTAACACCTGGTGCCCAACACGCCGTGCCCCTTCGCGCTGCTGTGCATTCCACTCCTGTAGTCACCGCTGCGGATCCTTATTGATAAAAACGCGGGTTTTTAGCAATAAGATCCCCAGAGTGGATGGCTATTTTATAAAATCGTCGATTTTTAATAAATAGGGTTTCTCTGTCCATATCTTAGCCCCGCTAATTCTTCCTAGTACTCTCCCCAGCGAGAAACGTGGCTATTCAGGTTCAGGTGGCATAGAGGGCGAGTGCCACGCCGCGCTTCGCGGCGGATTCCCAAGCACAGTGGACGAAATCGCCGGAGCTAGCGTCGCGGAAGAAATACGTTGCCTACAAAGCTAAGGCGCTGCTCTCCTGCGATTTATGACTCGCTAAGGTCAACCACCCTCCGCATCCCCTCCCCTGCCGAACGGTGAAATGCCTCGGGAACTTGGGAGAGGGTGATAGGGCCATCGGTGACAGATTGCCAGTCAATGCGGGAGCCGGCAAGTAAGTCGACGGCCTGCTCAAGGTGATGCGGCTCGTAGTTATACACGCCGGTAACAGTGCGCCAGCCGCGGACAATCCATTCGGGGTAAGTCGATAGCAGGGCTGTCCGCAACGGAACCGGCGAGTACGGCCACGCCATTAATGTCGAGAGGCTTCAAACAGGTGATAACACCTTGGGGCGAGCCGGAGAATTCCAGCGCGACGTCGAAGTTCTCAACAATATCTAAAGCGGGATCGAAGTCACTAAAACCGGAGATGCAGGCACCCAGCTGAGCAGCGTACCTGCGCCGATGAGAGTTGGGATCCGTCGCGGTGACGGCAGCGCCCGCGCGCAAAGCGGCCTCCACCGCAAGGAGACCGAGCATGCCTAAGCCCACGACTAGTTCCCGCTTTTCCTTCAACGAGTCCATGGAGGGACAGGCCGTATCGAGGGCAGCCATAACGGTGGCTCCGGCACAGGAGACGATTGAGGCGGGGACATCGCCAAGCGCGGCCTTCGCCCCTGTTAGGCAACGAACCCGCAGTGCTCCCGCCAAAACACTCTCCATCGGAGCAGACCGAGGCGAGCGCGTAATAGTCAAGAATTCCGATCCAGATTTCACTATGACCAACCAAAGGACGTAAGCAGCTGCAGTGAGGGCTTCTACCTCTGCGTCAATCTCGAGGTCACCAATCCAAGCATTGGGGACGACAAGGCACAAGAGCTTGCCGACGCCGCCCACCAGATGTGCCCTTACTCCAAAGCCACCCGCGGCAACATCGAGGTCAACGTTGGTGTTGCACAGGACTAATCCTGGCGTCTAGCCTCTAGCCCCTCGCTACAGCATTGCTGTGGTGAGGGGTTTCTTTTCACAATTTACTGCCAACCTTGAAATAACGGAGTCTTGAATACAGCCGACACTATCTGCGGGAAACTCAAAATCATTGGGCTTGCTTAGATAAATTAATCCGCACTTTGAGAAAGCGGAAGTATGACTGGTTTCATCATCTTTTACAAACGAAAATCAGGCGAATCCTACATCACGCAATACCCTGACTCTGCTCCGTCTTTGGCGTCGGTGAAAAACCAATTCCCGGTACTTCATTGGAGTTGTCCACATCGTCGACGGTTCGGACGGGCTAAATGACCTGTCACCGGCACGGCGAATTCTGCCACATGTCGCGCACGGATCCTCTTTACACCCCTACTCGAAAACCCAAAAATCGAATAAATGAACCAGACACCACTGCACATGTCCGCCACAGCTGTCAAAATCGAGTCATGTCTGTTGAAGCTAGGGCCCTCTCACTGCGACGGTTAATGCACAATTCTGCGGCGGTACGACTGCTTGCGGCTGATAACGCGCCGGTAATTTTGGCGCTGATCGCAGAGTACTTCCCCCGCGGTACCCGAGCACGGCCAGCGGCGGAGGTATACGAGTTGATGGTCACTGATTTTGAGGTTATTGCCAACGATTTTGCCATGCCCCGTACGCCCCAGAGTTATTGCACTGACTGGGTAAAAGCAGGATGGTTGGTGAGAAAATCAGGTAAAAGTTCACACGGCGAAACGTTGGAACCAAGCGAAGACGCACTTTCTGCTCTAGAGGCCATCGAGCGGTGGGAGTCACCGGTATCTGCCGTCACAGCATCACGGGTGGAATCCATTAGCTCGGCCCTACAACGGTTAGCAAGGGACACGAATAAGGACATCGCCAGTCGCGTTGCCAGTCTCGAGGCAGAACGGAACCGCATTGACCAGGAAATTGAAAAGGCACGTTTAGGACAGTTCGAATCCTTAACCTCAGCAGAGACAGAAGAACGTGTACAAGACGTGCTTAATATGGCAACGGCGGTACCGAGCGATTTCGCCCGAGTGCGCCACGAACTTGAGGCCCTCAATCATCAACTACGCCGGCAGTTATTAGACCCAGAGGGATACCGCGGCGATGTGCTCGAAGAGATCTTCACCGGCGTGGACCATATTGCTGAATCTGAGGCTGGACGCAGTTTCCGCGGATTCTATTCCCTTCTTATGGATAGGGAACGCAGTGCATGGTTGGACCAGTGGATAAAAGAAGTTTTAGAAAGCGATACCGGCCAGGAGCTGGCGCCAGAAATGCGGCAGCACCTGCGAAATCTTTTCCGCGATATGGAAGACACGAGTTTCGATGTCAACCAGACGATGACTGGCTTGGCGCGTAGCTTGCGCAACTACGTTTCCTCAGAGCAGTTCGCAGAAGACAGGCGCATGATTGAGCTCCTAAGAGAGGCGCGCGGTATGGCCATTGATGCCGCACAAAACTCTGAGCTCAAGGCCTTTCACCGAATGGAGACGCCGCTGCAGCGCATCGGTATGTCCATCCACTCCGTTTCACGCATTCGCTTAGCCAACCCAGGTCGAGAGGTAGTAGAGGAATCACCTGAGGCGTTCCAGCCAGGCGAGGAAAACGCAGAAGCATTACTCGAGCTAGTGCGCGAATCAGAGATTGACTTTGAAGAGTTGCACGAGATGATTCGAAAGGCCGTCGATAAGGCGGGCCCGTGCACCATTGGCCAAGTATTGCAGGCCTACCCTGCCACGCAAGGCTTAGCTAGTGTAGTGGGCTTGGTGCACATTGCGGATCAGCACCCCCTGCCTGACTTGAGAAATTCCACGGAGAAGGTCTTTTGGACCGAAGAAAACGGCACAACACGCGCCGCCTTGATTCCCACTATGTATTTCGACCGCACCACCATTGAGGAGCTATCGTGACCGCTGCACTTAATCACCGCGTCGATTCCGAGCATGAACCGCCGCTTTGGAATAGCGATAAAGGGACGCTGACGTATAACTCACGCCGCGCGTTGGTACAGCTGCTAAAAGGACCACTTATTCGAGCACAGAAGGAACCTGTCTTGTGGGCTGCGATTATTTCAGACGAAGAAAACTTGCGGGCTAGACTGCACGAGTTATTTCTCGAGCTCGTTATCGATGAAGCAGAAGGATTCGCCTTCACCCGAATGGTGGAAGAAGAAACGTTAGCTATTCCGCAGGTGCTGCGCACGGATAAGCTCAAGCACATCGACACAGCCATCTTGTTAAACCTGCGCCAAGAACTGGGGCTGGCGCTACCTGGCGAACGTGTAATCGTGGACGTGGAAGACCTGCGAGAGGGAATCGGGTACGTCCGCGCGGTTGATAACCGAGACGAGGCCGGATTCAATAATCGCTTCAATGCAGCAATCAAACGCATCCGCAATGAATATTCACTGTTAAGCGCTACTGAGACTGAAGGCCGGTTTGAGGTTTCACCCGTATTGCGCCAGCTTTTCGATTCCGCCACAGTTACCGCCATCCGGGACGAGTACGCCCGCCTAGCGGAGACAGGGAATGGCCAAGAGGATGATTCCAATGACTAATATTTACCCAGGCCAATACCGGATAAGCCGCATCCAATTAATTAACTGGGGCACATTTCACGGATACTTTTCCGTCCCCGTAGCTAGAAAGGGTTTCCTAATCACCGGCGGATCCGGTTCCGGCAAATCTACCTTATTGGATGCAATGTCGGCGGTGTTAGTACCGCAGAAAGATCTGAAATTTAACGCGGCATCGCAACAGGACCTTGGGCGGCATGATGGTCGCAATCTCGTATCCTATGTGCGCGGTGCATGGCGGCAACAGGAAAATACACAGACGGGTGAGATTGCTCCCGAGTACCTGCGAACGGGCGCAACGAATTCAATTGTGGCGCTGACCTACGATAACGGAGCTGGAAAGCAACATACCCTCATCGCCATTTTCCGCCTCAATGGCGGTGAAAATTCCGTGAGCCAGGTTAAGAAGCTGTACGGAGTGGTGCAGGGAGACGAGGACATCGATAAGCTGAGTTCCCTGCTCACGCGGAGCCTAGATACCCGCAAGATTAAAGCTTTATATAAGGGACCAGGGGCATCTTTCACACAGACGTATAGTACGTTCGCAGATCGCTTTCGTAAGCGCCTTGGGATCAAAAGCGAACTAGGCCAGGTGCTCCTACACCGCACTCAATCCGCTAAGTCCCTGTCCAGCCTGGATCAACTCTTCCGAGGCTACATGCTGGACAAGCCCTCTACTTTCGAGCGAGCCGATGAAGCTGTGGAGCAATTCGAGGACCTCCGCCAAGCTTACCTGCGGGTGGAGGATGTCAAAGCACAGATTGACACACTCGCTCCCCTTCCTCGTCTGCATGCGCAGCGAGATGTTGCAGAATCTGCCAAGCACAAGGCCGAGGCCATGAGTGAAGCGCTACCAGCGGTCCGAGCTCGCATGGTGGCTGAGGAATTGGACTATCAAATCAGAGCGCTAAACGCGCAGTTGGCTGAGGCTCAATCAGATGCCGAGTCTCTCGAGGACGAGGTCAAACACCTCGACGAGACGGAGCGGTTAGCAGCAGTGGCTGTGTCTCAACTTAGTGCCGGCGAGCTCGATGCCCTAAGCGCAAAAATGGAGACTGCTGAAAAAGAAATCGAGCACCGCTCCAAAGAATTCCGGCGCTTGGCCACTGCCGCCGGCCGGTGGACCGACAATTATGAGTTCAATCCGCATGGCTTTGCGGAACTTCAGGCTAATGCGAAGCTGCGCATCGCGGACTTCGAATCTGACTCTGCCAAGCTCATCAATCAGCAGCAAGAGGCTGGAGTAGCTGCTCGCGACGCCGCGACAACGTTTGCCACTCTGAAAAGCGAACTCGCTTCTTTCGGTTCGCGAAACACCAACATAGACAAAGCATTGGTAGAGCTACGGTCCCAGCTCGCTCACGATACGGGGTACGCCGAGTCAGAACTTCCCTTTGCTGGTGAGCTCATGGATATTAGTCCACAACAGACGGAATGGGAGCCGGTCCTCCAAAAGCTTCTTCACGGGTTTGCTGCTACCCTGCTGGTTCCGGAAAGCGCACGGAAAGCGATTAATCAGTGGGTCAATTCTCGGAACGTGGGGACCCGGCTCGAATACCGCACCATCCCTGAGTTTGCACCCGCACCAGCAACTGCGCGTAGCCCACAACAACTCATTCACAAGCTGGATTTCCAAGACCACCCTATGGCACCGTGGGTCCGCCATCATATTTCACGCCGATTTAACTATGAATGTGTCAGTTCAGTCGCGGCGCTCGAACAGGTAACTAAGACCCCAGCGGTTACTCGCGATGGCTTAGAAAGCCGCCCTAAGGATAAAGATGGGTCTACCCGCTTTATTAAAGACGACCGCAGGCGTTTTTCCGGCACCAGCTGGTACCGGGTGGGCTCTACCAATGACGCCAAGATTGAGCTGCTGCGCACGCAACTCGATAAAGCGAAAGCCCATGCCAGTGCCACCGCCAAGCTAGTTCAAGACTTAAACCGAAAAATGGATGTCCTGCGCACTCAGCGCGATAAAGCGAAACTGGTGTTAGAGACTAAGTTTCAGGATATTGATACCGCATCTGCAGAAACTCGCAAACGAGATCTGCAACGGCAATATGATTCTCTCGCCTCGTCACCCGAGGCGAAAGCCCTACATGACGCGCACAATCAAGCAAAGGAAAGTCTAGCTGCAGCCCGTGCCCGCCTTAAGCAATCCCAAAAGCACCTTGGAAGCATAGAGGGCGAGCTCCAGCGCTCCACACAGCGTCGCCAAAACATCGGCACCGTACCTCCCATCGCTGACGAAACCATAGCCAAGGAGGTCAAAGAAGCCCTGCACAACGGAAGGCGCAAGCTTTCCATCGATGACATCGATGCCCGGCGCGATGCAGTACAAAACAGCCTGCACGATACATCCCGCGCGGCTGCACGAAACATCGAGGAGATAAATGCCAAGATTGTCTCCGTTCTCCACAAATACTTGTCTCAGTGGCCAGCTGAATCTGCGGATTTACAGCCACAGGCAAACTTTGCCGGTGAGGGCATTGAAAAGTTGAAGTTCCTTCGGGCCGATCGCCTTGCCGATTTCCGTGCTCAGTTCTTGGAACTACTCAACGGAACAACGGTGCAAAATCTGTCTCACCTTGCTTCTTCGTTGCGCCACGCTCGCAGCGATATCGAGCTGCGTATGGAATTTATCAATAAGTCGCTGGAGCGCTCGCCCTTTAATGGCGACCGTATCTTGCGAATTGATGTGAAAGACGCTCGCGGCCAGGTAGTACAGGATTTCCAGCGAGATCTAGATTCCGCGACTTCGCATAGCCTGGCCGAGATCAGCGCAGATGAGCCGGAAGCGGCGTTACGGCGCTACCATGCTTTGGACAAAATTCTCAGCCGCTTGGGTTCAACCCAGCCGGAAGATATTCGTTGGCGCAACCTGGTTCTTGATACCCGAAAACACGTAAGCTTTATCGGCCGTGAGTGCTACCCCGACGGAACAACCGCCAATACTTATCAGGATTCTGCGTCTCTCTCTGGTGGCCAGGCACAAAAGTTAGTTTTCTTCTGCCTGGCTGCGGCCCTGCGTTTCCGATTGGCGGAGCCGGATCAGGATGTTCCCACTTATGGTTCCATCATTTTGGACGAAGCTTTTGACCGCGCAGATCCGGCCTTTACCCGCACGGCAATGTCGGTGTTTGAATCGTTTGGTTTCCACATGATTTTGGCAACACCATTCAAGTTGATTCAAACATTATCGCCCTACGTCGACGGCACCATCGTGGTCAACTACGACGAGCCCATCATTCATGGCCGTCCACAGGCACGCACAGGCTATTCGCTTATCGACGCCGCCTCGTATCCCCAGGAGGACCCCAATGCGAATTCCTAAAGACCTACAAGCACATGCGGCAAAGCACCTGCGCAACCACTTTACGGAGGCGCTATCTTCACCGGATTCCCTCCGCTTGGACTGGCCGCTACATCCACCGACGGCAGCCACCGCCAAACGCGATTTACCAATGACTCAAAAATTCATCCGCGCCTGGCAGCGCTGGCCGCACCAGGAAGAGGTTATCTACGAGTCCCGCAATTGGTCGCGTACTGGGCTGGGCACCAATTCCGTGCCTGTACGCGTGGTAATTGATGGCGCAGAACGCATCGCTTCCGCAGCAGGCATGGCCACAACATACTCGCATGCGGTTCAAAGGGCCCAAAAGATCGCCTCGATCTTCCCCGAGCGCCCTGACTTCGCCTACACCGTTCACCGCGCTTATAAGCAGTGGAAGGACTTAAGCGCCTACGACCTGCATTGCTTGGAACCGTGTTTGAACTGGTTGCTCACCCATCCCGATTCCGGCGAGTGGGAACGCGCCGTCCCCGTAGAAAACGTTGATGGCAAGTGGATCGGATCCCACCGGCACCTGCTGCTAACCCTGCTTTCTCCTTTCGGCATCACGGAACTAGGACTGCGCCGCAGCGACGCCCGTGTTCGCTTGCGCTATCTCAACCACGCCCCGGCAATATCCGACCTCGAGATTCCACTCGCCCACGCCGCATCCCTCTTCCCCACCAGGCCACCGCGAGTGCTCATAGTGGAAAATAAACAAACCTTTCTGGCTTTGCCTGTGCTTTCTGACGCCGCCCCTCCCACTATTGCCGTTTTGGGCTCCGGCACCGCAGCGCAGCAGCTTCACGCCCTCGACTGGCTTCACCAATCCGAAATCACCTACTGGGGTGATCTCGACGCTGCGGGCTTCAGCATCCTCAACGCTGTGCGCGCCCGCTTCCCCCACACCACATCTCTACTCATGGATACTGCTACCGTAAATGCGTTTAGGCACCTCGCTGTCCCTGATCCAGGCGACGGTTCAGCCACGCTCACTCACCTCACCACCGAAGAACAGGAAGCCTACCGTCTACTCTTCACCGAGGGCAGGCTGCGAATTGAGCAAGAGCGAATCCCTTTCACACACGCGAGCGATGCTGTCCACCACAAGCTAAATTGATCTAACTTCCAAAGTTGCGCCCGGACAACCGAATGGTTGGGCTGCCACGTAATTGAGCCCGGGACCGTTACACAAATTAACTCTCAACATTGTCTGGCCCTAATACATATGCTTAGGTAACATTCGAACATCTTGGTGGTACTCGGAGTTTCCTCAGGGAGACTGCGCAGTCGAACTATTGGCATACAACTGAATCGATGCGTAGTTGTGATGGCCGCAAGAAAGTCGAAGAAATGCTCAAGCTATGCGATAACTTTGAGGATTTGCAATATATAGCCTGCCTTCGGCCACTGCAACAAAATCAGGATATTGAGCACGCTCGCCAAGATTGCCTCGAACAGCTCATTACGGCACTCACCAAGAACGAGCCTTCTCTGAAAGGCATAATTTTCGAAGCATGGGGTTGCCCGCAAATCGTGGACACGTAGTGGGGCTACCTAGTGTTTAGGCAGCTATTTCTTTTCTACTGGTGGTTAGACCAATGTGGTTTTCGAAGTCGACGGGACTGACCATTCCTAGTGCAGAGTGCCGGCGCCGACGGTTGTAAACGACTTCCATCCAGTAGGCAACGGCCTTGCGCGCAGCATCGCGGGTAGGCCAACGCTTACGGTCGTAGAACTCGGTTTTAAGCGTCGACCAGAACGACTCAGCCATCGCGTTATCAAAGCACACACCAGTACGCCCCACAGACTGAGCAATGCCCAGGTTATGGCAGACTTCCCAGAGCTTCTCGCTGGTAAATTGCGTTCCGCGGTCAGCGTGGAACACCAGCCCATCAGGAACGTCACCGCGCAGTGTATATGCCATCCGCAGGGCCCGTTCGACCAGGCATGTATCTTGAACGCTATCCATCGCCCAGCCCAGCACCCTGCGGGAATGGCCGTCGCGGACCGCACACAAGTACAACCATCCCTCGCTGGTGCGTAGGTAGGTAATATCCGACATCCACACTCGGTTGAGCTCACCAGTATCAAACACGCGCTTGACCAGGTCAGGAAGACTCGACTGACGCTTAGCTTGAATCGTTGTCACCGGGACAAAGGCACGCGGTGAAATCCCTTCAATTCCCATCAGGCGCATCCGCTTAGCCACAGTCTTGCGATTCAGGGTGATCCGGTAACGCTCGGTAAGTTCTGCGGTGATCCGGGGAGCACCATAAACCTCATCGGAGTCTTTCCAGATCTGATGAATCTTGCGGTCAACGTCATCGTAAAATGTTGCACGATTATCTTTTCCGGATAGTCGTTTCTGCTGCGTATCAGCCCATTTGTAGTATCCAGACCGAGACACTTTTAATAGCCGTGCCATGCGTTTGATGCTGTAGTTTGCCTTCTCCTGCTGCATCAATTCGAACTTTTCTGCTCGCGTTGCTTCGCGGCGAAGAAGGCTGTCGCTTTTGACAAAAACTCATTATCCATCTTGGCTTCCGCCAACTCACGGCGCAGACGAGCATTCTCAGCACGAAGATCCGCCTCACTCATCCCATCCGAGGCCCCTCGGCGTTCACGCTCGAGTTTGACCCACCGGCCTAAAAGCCCGGCGGAGACGCCAATCTCCTTAGCCACATGAGCGATCGGGCGCTCTGACTCGATTACAAGGTTCGCGGCTTCACGCCGGTACTCCGGCGTGTACTTCTTGCGCTGTTGACTCACAATGAACATCCTCTCCTACGGACACAAGATCCGTACAAATAGGGTGTCCACTAAACGAGGGTAACCTCAAGCACGCCGCTCTCAGTCAGATAACGATAAAGACAGAAATACCCTCAAGCGCATGCGAAAGAAAAGTTCACTGCACCCTGGAATCAACATGGCATGGGTTAGCCCTGCCGATGAAACTTGCCTTTGGATTCCGGACCTCGTCGCTTTTACATACAGGCGCACTTTTACCCACGGAGGACAAAGCACATCCCTTTACCAAAAATACCTGGAAGAGCATTGCAGAATTCTGAAGGTAACTCCGAAGCAACGATCTCCGAATCCGAGTCGAAATTCGAAATAAAATGACCCTCACCTGCCAGTAGCCTCGGTGAGGGTCGAGCGGCTGTACATAATGTAGGGCCGCTCCTGCTATAAATTATGCTCTACCAACCTCTTGAGAGTCAATAGCAGCTCCCTAGGCACATCTTGACGGAGGGTGTCTGATGGTTCATGCGTGGCTACCCGAACTTGCATGAGGAAACGGAACAGAATGACTTCTGTCGAACCGCAAGATCTAGGCTGATAAGCCCAAGATTGATGCGATAGAAAAGAAGTTGCTTGCTAACGCTGAAGCCGCGACACTGATTGGATGACCCAGTCACGGCCTCCACGGATACTTAAAACCTGGTTTCGGGTCATGTAACACACCTCGATAATCAAGGGTCCGAGCTGCGGCCTCTGATTAAGTTGCCCGGCCTAATGTTCCTTTTCCCTTTCTTCCCTTTCCCTTCTTCTGGCTTGTCTGCGCTCGCGTCTTCGAGCACGCTTTGCCTTGCGGATGTCGACGACCCAACGTGGAACAAAAGGCCACGGAAGCGGAATCCCGACCGCACCCGTTAATCCAATGAGCGCGATGCCGAGAGCTGCCATGCCCGCAAACATCAGCACGGTTGTGACAAATTCGGGAGGGTTTAAACTGTCGACCAACCCTGCGATACCGCAAACGCCCATCATTAGCGAACCGTAAGGATAGACGAAAAGGACGCCATCACTTTCTGCACCTTCCACATCGCCTGAGTCGTACCACTCTTCCGATCTGGGTTCCCTTCGCTCACACCTGATGTAGTACGTCCAGTAGAGCACCATAACTAGCACTAACCCGGCGTATACGAGCAGCTCAGTAATATCCCCGTCCATCAAATAGGCCTCCTGCGGCTGCTGGTTGCGGTATGTAGTAAAAGGTACCAGCGTCTGCGGAGGTGAGTACTGAAATGAAGCGTCCTGGGTTTAGCTCCAACGCTAAAAGCCAGCCCCCGAACCCTTATTGTTAAAAACGCGGGATTTTAGCAATTAGGCCGCCGCCACAGACCTCTATTTTATAAAATCGGCAATTTTTAACAAGTAGGATCCCGCCGGCGCCTCACCGTCGCCGATTCCGCCGAGCGAGCCCTCCGCTAAAGCGTGGCGAAGCCCGTCCACGCGACATAATGCGAAAGGACCGCTCTGCGCTAGGGGTGGATTTTCAGGCGCGGCGAACGAGGTCGGCGGAGCTGATGGCAAGTGCCCCGGCCCAAACGGCCGCGAGCGGAAGAACACGCCGAACCAGCCGATGTAAAGCGCGAGGTTCCAGCCATGTGCGCTGGCGTGGATGCGGGCAGGCTATAGCGCATCATCATCCCCGCGCTCTTAGGGCGGCCGACCTTATCGCCTCCGCGAATGCTACGGCCGGCTCCGTACAGTGTTACCTAGTTGCATCCTTTACCGCCACCATCTGGCTATTCGCTCTTGTGGGGCAACCGCCATTGCTTTCCGGCCACGAATCGCGCGAGTTAACCCGCGGCGCCGCCAAAGACATAGCGCTCATCACTCTTTTCACCCTCGGCGGGCTCAATGTTCGCTTCACCCCCTTGATTGCAGAGCCGGTGAGCGACCTGCTGGATAAAATACGCCACGTCGTACCCCATTACCCTGGCCACGCTCATTATCGACGGCGTGGGCGACGAACTTTTCCTCCGCGACATTGCCCGCCGCCAGCTTGCCGACGCCCTCTCCGCCACCGCCATCCTCACCCAACTAGCCCTCTTCATCGCCGTCACCGCCGCAATGGGCATCCCCCTCCTACTCGAAGCCTCCGTCCTCACCGGCGGCATCGCGGCACTAGAAATCCGCCGCGCCGACAACCTCATCTCCTCCACCACACTGCACCTAGTATGGAGCACCAGAATGGCGTTCCTGTTGCCGGTGGCTATTGGGTAGTCAAATAGGTATTTTCCGCGTCGTTATCTTTGACCAGTATTCCCAAATGTGACCAGTGATGAATTTAGGAGGTGTTTAAGGTAGAGCCATATCTTAAACACGCGCCCCGTCAAATTCGTCGCCCACCTATTAAGGCGGTTGACACCATTAATCATTCATTGCTCTACCAAAATTGCAGGTTTCAACAGCAAAAGATCCTCCCGTTCCGCAACGCACTTTTCGAAACGGGGTAGGCAGGCGCAACACGGTGACTATTTTTTCATTGCCCGTACTGCAGCAGGGCCCCGATAAAAAGAATAGTACCGAAAATCAAGGCGCAACACATTCCTCCCCTGTGAAGACCACCATCTAGGATTCTGAGCGTTAGGGGCCCTCATCTGCGTCCTCAAGAACGCGATACTCACTTGCATCTCGTTCCCCTAGCAATTTGGGGCTACACCTTTCGTCCTTTCCCCACTCTTCCATCTGATTTCGAATCTTCTCCGCATAACTTTCAAGGGCAAGCTGGAAATTGGCGGGTTGCTTTTTATCGAGGATAGAAACAACTTCGAGGCTGAAATCAATAATCTCCGCACTAAGTGGTGCTAGTGAGGTCTCAGCCGTATTTTCTGTTCGCGCTGAGTGTACAGTTTGATTACGGTAATGCGCCATCCTCGTGAGAGCCCACTCTAGGTTTTCCTTAATTTCAACGACATACGCTTGAATAGAATCTCCAGTTCTTAATCTCTTGGCTGCTTCTTTAAATCTCCAGTGTGCTAGAGGAGAAAGGTTCGGCTTCAGATCTGCAGCTTCTGCAGTGGTCTGAAGAAGATATTGATGAAAATCGAACAAGCTTAGCCCTTGAAGCGTTAGAAGTTCATGCCTTTCATGATCGCTAGAAGGGGCGTCCTGCATATTCTGGATTTCGACCCTTAGTATCTTTCTGCAATACGAAACTACGCCCCGCGATGCGGCTCGGGAGCCCAACAAAGCAATATTGGTGATTACCTTTCCCTGCGCATTCGAGCTTCCTGAGAAAAAACTTTCGAGGGCAATCCAAGCAAAAAGCACGCTGACAGTTTTCGAGCGTTCCGTTTTTAAGCGTGAAGCAAAGCGAAGCGAATTCGAAATCGCAGAGTAAGAATCCAGCACCATAGGTTCGAGTTGTCCATGGACTCTAGTGTCACCTTTGTTATTAGATTGTCTACCTGTTTGCAGTTCGAGCACGAAGACTTTACGCTTTACACCGATGTGTTTGCCTCGATTTGCTACGTTTACAAGATCGACTATTTGATCCGCCATAACCAAGGCCTTCTCGCGTGCACCATCCTGGTCCCAAGCTCTTACCTTGACCACCATTATCACGCAACGAAGCTCCTTTTTCTGTGCCCTTTTAGCTCTAGGCTTCTTAGCACTATCCCAATGCTGTTCGCAAAACTTTTTAAGCCTTCCTCTTTCAGCCTGTGAAAACCATTGTTCCTTTCCCCTCCTGAGTGTTTTTACACAGTCTTGAATCTCCCTTGGGAGTTTGGTCAAATTAATATTGCTAATTCCGTCTAAGACGACAGCAACCTCATAATCTCGTTGCTTTTCCCGCAACAACTGAGTCAGTACTGTTAAGAAGTCCTGCGGTTTGATCGCCGGAAACTTCTCAAATCTCTTGTTAAATGTCTCTAAAGTTTTCCGCGGCGTACGGCCCGCGTCCACCAAATTCCTCGAGATTGCGATAAGCGCCCGGTCGATATGCTTATACGGCTTCGCCTCCTCGTAGCGACTATTGATCGCTCGTTTCAACTTCTCGAAGGCACAGTTTATATATTCCGAATCCATTTCCACAAGAGACTGCTCAAGACATTGCTCGAGCGCGTTTGCCTGACCTAATATAAATTCAGTCCGCTTATTGGTCTCATTACTTTTCGATTTGGGGATTGCGTCAAGCTTTTTCAGGAACTCAGTTAGAAAATCTTTTAGTTTTAGCGTTGAGTCAAAGTTTTCCTGGATAAGAAAATCAGTTTTAAGCAATTTGTGAGTTCTTCGCAAGCAAGCAATCAAATGATAATTTACAAAGCTCGGCTTGTCTTGGTACATCTGCAGTAAGTCTAAAGCTTCTCTTACAGATTCCTGTGGCGAGATAGACAAATGAACCGAATGAAAGAAAGGTGTCGTAGGATCCAAAAGTTCTACGAACCGTTGAATGGCAAACTTAGTTTTTCTGGTTTCACTCTTGGCAACCAAACCCAAAACCTCTAAAGAGCTTGCCCTCAAGCTAAGTCCTTCCCGTTACATGACTTGAGGGCCCCCACCAACCAGGAAGAAGCCCTCAAGTTGCGTGCTTGCACGCTTTATCTCTAGTAGCAATAACCCGACTTCTTCGAAGCGGACCATTACCTCTGATGTCTATTATGCTAATCCGCCAACCTTCAGACCGCAAGACGAACACGCTTCAGTTCTTAATTTTCATCACTGACAGTGCGGAACACCAGGGCACTTCTCTTGCCTCAACTAGAGTTTAAATTGACGTCTTCGTCCTTCTAGTCGGTTCAAGCTTAAGATACTTTTAGGACTCGCCATTAGCCACCGAACCACAGTCAGAAATAGAAGTTCCACAAATCGTCAATAGAGGTACTCGGCGGGCTTATTGTTCGCTCCATCCCCTTGATTGCTGGGCCAGTGAGCGACCTACTGGATAAAATACGCCACGGAAGTATCCCCATTACCCTGGCCACGCTCATTATCAACGGCGTGGGCGACGAGCCATTCTTCCACGACATTGCCCGCCGCCAGCTTGCCGACGCCCTCTCCGCCACCGCCATCCTCACCCAACTAGCCCTCTACATCGCCGTTACCACCGCAACGGGCATTCCCATCCCGTTCGTTGCTTCCATCCTCATCTCCGCCACCACACTGCACATAGTGTGGAGCACCGGAAAGGCGTTCTTATTGCCGGTGGTTATTGGATAGTAGGCAGCGGCCCGCCTAGTCTTGAGCGGCGCGAGCTAGCTGTACATTCTCGTAGTAAGCAGAGTGCGACTTAACCGCCTCACTGACATCGTGATTAACGGCAAAGGGCGCGTTCAAGCCCTCAAAACCGATGGGTTTCCTTCCACCCATCGCGGCAGGATATAGGTACCCAAGAACTCGGTCATTCTGGGAGTGATAGTTGTGAACCACTCCAGATAGGGCTTCACCAGCAGAATCCCACTTCGTATCTTGACCAATGGCCGCGCCCAAAAGGTGCACGGCTTCAACCCGGACCTCGTTTTCAGTTCCGACAGCACCCGCAAGTGCAGTAGCAAGGTTTAGCATGACGCGGCCACCCAAACTATGGCCAACGAGTACCACGGACTCTAGGTTGGAGCGCTGGATAATTGCGGCGAGTGCCAAGGCAGTCTTGTTTGCACGGTTAACTGCAACCGTCCACGGGTTCTTAACCAAATCCAGGGCGCCTAGTGCTAAACCAGCAGGCGTTGCCTTCTTAGCCAGCTTCTTTCCGGCATGTTTGACCATGCCCTTCAGCACGGCGCCACCAGCAAGACCAGCACCTGGAGCTAGGAAACCTGCAAGCTCACGCATTTCCTTGCTGCCCCACGTCACGAGGTAAATCGGGGCATCGGGGTACGCGGCTTCTACCGATTTAACTTCGGTACGCCAATCAAGCTTCTTCTCGGTGGTAAAGCCGCGTGCAATAAGAACGGGCGTGCCGCTCCCCTTGCGGACGCATTGAATATCAAAGGAGTCATCCTCGCCAACATACGAGTTAAGCGCCTTAATTCCGTAGGCGGAGCCGAGCAGTCCACCAGCAGCTGCGACGACCATGCTTCCGCCGGCCATGCCCAACCCGCCTGATGCCAAGGAGCCGAAGCCGAGCGCTGCTAGGCCAGCATTGTGGGCAGCAGCCCCAGATAACCCAAGTACCGTGGTTCCATATGCGCTGCCTACCATCGGTGCGGCAACCCATCCACCGGCAACTCCGAGCACTAGAGCGCCGGCGCCAACAGCAGCAAACTTGGCTGCGCGACCAACATTGGCTGCCTTGAACTCGCGCAGCTCACTCCACTGGGTGAGGTCATCAATGCGATGCTCGAGGCGCTCAAAGTCCGGAACCTGATGAAGGTGTTCTGCACACACGGCCGACAAAGCCACCAAGCCCAGGCCAGCAGCGGCGAAGTTATCGCACTGGGGCACGGTGCAGTGGGACGTCGCCGAGCCACAGCTCTCGCATACATACACCGATTTAGACTTGGATTTCCTGTGGGTGGATTTGGTCAGGCAACGGGAGCACCAGCCTTCTTCGGTCTCGCCACTTAGCGTGTCCATGAGCTCGGCCAAAGTCGTGGCCAACTTTGCGGAAGCAATAGCCTGCTCCCTCAGCTCTTGGACCTCTCCCTCTTGGCGCTTGACTGCGCGCTTTACCGCCTTAGCGGCGAAGTCTCTTTGATCATCTGGACTAATGAATTCGTTATTGAAATTGAAGTCTTCCTGAACCGCAGCCACGACAGACGGAAGTTGCGCTTCCACATCATCCGACTCCTTCTGCCCCACCGCGGCAAGCCACAGCGCATCAACAATCGCCGGCGATCCAGTAAGCTCCGCATCACCCTCTACCTCCGGCGACTGGACATCACCATGCCGCGCAACATGTACAACCCGCCCAAGATTGGAACGCAGCTCGCAGGAAAAAGAGCCATCATCCTCAGAGTTGAACGAAATTGCGGCAGACTCAATGGAGTTCTTCTTGGCCATGGCGCGTAGCCTTTCAGTAAAGGATTAAGGAATATTTAGATTTTATACCAATCCTTCTACATGCAGCGCCTTAGAGCCGCTTGCCGACGATTTTGCATGTTACCTGGAAAGTTTTCCGAGCGCCTTAGTGCCCTCTCCACATCCGCTAGTCCCGCCCGGAACCTTCACAACGATTCCAATGAAGCAGCGACATTTTGGAGCAACGAAGGTAGGTGGCTCAAGTCCACAGAGCCTCGGTTCACCCCACATTAGTTGCCAATTCATCGAATATTTCTATATCTGGAGGTTGAGTTTGCTCAAAATGGCTTCCGAATCGACTGGTTCATGACGCTTCTTCCAATGCTCATCCTGATCCCGCCACTTTCGGACTTCGGATTTAAAGCTTTCTAAAGTCCCATTTTCCTTGTGCCATAACCAGGCTTCGTAGGGTTGTGTGACATGGAGCTGCCCATTCTCTACATAGGGTTCTTCAAATTCCCATACTGGCTCAGGATCAGTCGAAATCGGATCTTCCAATTCAACGCCGCATTGAGAAAAGAAGTGGTGCGCATACCCAAACGACGAACGAAGCTCATCGCAGTCAAAGAACTTCATCATTTCAACCTCCGCCTGAAGCCGCTTCACTGGGAGAGATTGATTAGAGTAAGGCTGTGCCTTTTTATAAGCACGAAGCGCCGGCTCAGGATCAAACTCTTCAAAGAACTCAGCGTAAGTAATATATGCGTCCACAAGTTCAGGATCGTCTGAGGCCAATTCCTCCTCACATGAGCCGAGATAGGTGACCAAGTTTTGGCAGTAGTCCGTGAAGTTGTACCAGGAGGGCAAATTGACAAGTTCTCTACGGGCATTTCTCACCGCCTCGATCGCTGCTGGTTTGCCCTCAGGCTCGGCCTTTTCTACCTTCTTCAGGCTCCTGATAACTTCGTTTTCGTAGAACTTCCACGTAGCTGTTTCTACTGACGGAAGCCAAGGAAAACTAACATAAACCTCTGGGTGAAAAAGTCCCTTCGTTTCTTCAATAAGCCTTTCACAGAGCTTCTTTCCGACAAAACGCGCACGCCCATCAAATTCTATTGAATACTCCGCTATTTGAGCGAGAACCTTCCTACGCTCATCGCCGTCGATAGATTTAGATTCGATTAATTTACCAACTCCGTTATCGATAAATTCAATGGCAGGCACAGCCCTGTTTTCCAGCATTGAAGCAATTTCCATTGCTACTGCCTTCAATTCAACTTCTTGCCTGCCTTCGCCCGAAAAACACAGCACTCGCACGACACGACTCAATTTCAAGGCCATAGCCGAGTTCTTGCTTAACAGGGCATTACAGGCCATTCGCCAAGCTGCTACCGAAAGCAAATCTGCATTCTCGATGGCGCTGCAATCATCATCTAGTAAACGCTCAATATCGTCTCTACGGAGCTCGACGTAAGCACGAGAAATTGTCAAAAAATCGCTGTCGGATATGGCGCCGTCTAGGCCCTCCGAATCCGCACTTCTGTTTTCCCTTTTTCGCAACCAGGTTTCAATCAGGAATTGGACAACGTCGCGTACATCACCACCGACAACAGGACCGACTTCTCTTTCAGCGACTGCTTTCGCGGTCTCCCACAAAGCCGGTTCAGCGTAGCGCTGCGAAGTCGATTCGCGAAGGCACCACCCTGCCGAATCACATGCTTCATCAAGAGCTGAAATTACGTCGAGCTCGGGCAGATCGAGCGACAAAGCCGGATTATGGCTAAGCAAGTCTTCAATAATATTTCTGGAAAATGGTCCATGAGACGTACCCTGGCCAAAACGCGCAACTGCTGCATACTTCAAGACTCTTCTCGTAGCTGGCGGTAGCTGATACCACCGCTGCTCAAACCAACGTGCAACATCACCTTCTCGCGGCAGCAAGCGTTTATCATAGGTGAGTTCTGCATAGTTACGCCCAATCGAATATTGGACGTCGTCGGTACCAAGCCACAATTGAAGGTTTAGGGGGTTCTGAAGTATCTCTGCCTCAGATACAAAACGCGACAATGCCTCTTTTTCCCTCTGAGTCAGTTCACTACTTTTCCTATTAGCGAATAATCTGAGCGATCGCTCTACAACACTTTCCAGTGCAGTTTTTCCGGGGGTTCCGATAGCCCAGATTTCTTTAACTTCACTTGGAGTCCGAAGAGACCATCTCGAATAAGGACCGCCAGAAATCCGCTCTTTCCAAGACGTAGCCACAATAAGCACAGGGGCCTTCTTCGGCTTTCGTATTGGTTTCTCATCCTGCGTGGATTCTTCTTCGAATAGAAGGCGATCAAGGAATTTTCCGAAAACCTCCGGCATGAGGTGCAAATCCTCGATAGCCACAATTGCCGGAACCTCGCTTGTAGCGATTTCTTCGATGGATTCCACCAGCAATTGGACCTTATGATCTATCGCTCCAGAGTCTAAGCCAACCTTTTGGTGAGTTTTTATCGCTTTTCTTTCCTCCGAGGCATTCATTACCTCCTTACCGGCCTTGACGCCAAGTCCCATGAACGGCGGCAGCCCAAGTAAATCCTGCAACGCATCCATTCCCTCTTCTTTAAGAAGATCCACGCCAAACCTCTTAGCCTCAGCGCAAAAGCTTTGGAGGGCGCCTTTGTCATTCTTTATAGCAGCGCCTAAAGCCGGTTTGTGGGCTACTAATTGATGTTCCAGCATGTCCGAAAGCTGGAAGAAAGAACCATCTTCCAGCTGTGCACAATTAAATGCCCACCACCCGTACTTCGGAAGAACATTCGCCCTCCAGTAGAAGTCGTTCAAGCTGGGAGCCAACAACTTACGCGCACGAAGGAAGTCCGCGTCAGGATCATACAAATCAGGCCAATAGGAATTAGCCCCTTGTTCTTCTCTCAACTTGGAATAAAGCTGCTGAACAATCCAAGTCTTTCCCGTTCCTGATGCCCCCTCAAGCACAATCATTCGTGGACCAGACCAATCCCCATTGCGGAGTTGGTTTATACGCTCAAGTAGTTGTTGTATGGCTTGCGAATGGCTCAATTCTCTCATACGAATCCTTCATAGAAGCCGACCTATTGCTTCATCTGAGCTTTTCTACGTCTACGCGACGTGCTTTCTTCAGCAGAAAGTAGTCGCTCCCAATGAACTAGACTAGCGTCACACGCGGGATCTTTTTTGGATTAATGCTCATCGTTCGATACGATTCGCTCCTTCCCCGAACGTGCGAGTTTTCGAAACTGATTTACAGACCAGAACGGGCACCATACCTGGATCAGAGCTGGACCGTTTTCGGGGTGGAGAGTACACGGCAGTATTAAGCCTAGCCCTAGAAGATTAACCGACGAAAGCAAACCCCAATTGCCTTTTTGAAAAGCGCCTGATGGTGACTGGGGAACCGAACCTGCATAAGCCGGTGGAGCAAAATGGATACTGACGCACGACGAGACCAAGAGGCTAAGCGCAAGATTGATGCAATTGAAAAGAAGCTGCTTGCTAACACCGAAATCACGATACTGATTGATAACTCAGGCACGGCCTCCACGGATGGCTATAACCTGGTTCGGAACATGTGACACGCCTCGATGATCAGGGGCCCGAGGCTCGGATCCAAGACCCCAGAAAAGTCGCCAGACCTATTCTTCCCTTTCCCTTTTCCTAGCTTCTCTACGCTCACGCCTTCGAGCACGCTTTGCTTTGCGGATATCGACGACCCAACGCGGAACGAAAGGCCACGGAAGCGGGATCCCGAACGCACCAGTAAATCCAATGCCTCCAATGACAAGAGCTGCCATGACCGAAAACTTCAGCACCGCTGTTACAAACTCAGGAGGGTTTACACTTTCGACCAACCCTGCGATACCGCCAACGCCGAAAAATAGCGTGCCGTAAGGATAGAAGAAGAGGACGCCATCCCTCTCCATGCCTTCCCAGGCGGGTTCGTCATACCACTCTTCCGATCTGGGTTCCTTCCGAACGTCCAGGATGTAGTAGGTCCAGAAGAGCACCATAACGAGCACTGACCCAGCATAAAAGAGCAGTTCACCAGTATCCGCGTCCATAGAATAGGCCTCCCGTGGCTGCCGGTTGCGGTAGGTAAAAATGCTACCAGCGTCTGCTGGGGTGAGGGATGAGACGAAAGCGAAATATGGATGTGCACAAGCACCCGAGTCAAGGACAATTTATAAGAAATCCGGCTTTTATAGTGCTTGTAGTCTTGTACCCTTTCCTTTAGCGTGTATAACTTCCACAGCGTTCGCGCCACACGGACGCACCCGCTTTCACCCAGCTCACTATCGAGTCCTCTGCCACCTAGCCTGCCGACGCCCTCCCAACCAACCCCTCGGCTACCGAGGTCGGTCCCCAACTCCTTGACTGCGGCCTTGAGCGAAACATGTGAATGGCCCTCGTACATCGCGACCGCGTCACACTTGACCTGATCCGAATAAGCCTCCCTAGGCATGAAGGTAAACTACCTCTCCCCGACCCAACACGGCAGGAAGCAGAGGTGTCTACCAAACAGGGGTCAGGTCCTTCACCCCTTGACACCACGAATAGAAATCAAGGCAAATGCCTAGGAACAAACCCGGGGGACTTCATCTTGATGCTGGAAAAGCTGCCAGTCCTACTCTTCCCTTTCCCTTTTTCTGGCTTGCCTGCGCTCGCGCCTTCGAGCACGCTTTGCTTTGCGGATGTCAACGACCCACTTCGGAACAAACGGCCACGGAAGCGGAATCCCGAACGCACCCGTAAATCCAATGAACCCGATGCCGAGAGCCACCATGAACGAATACATCAGCACGGTTGTGACAAATTCGGGAGGATTCATACTCTCTATCAACCCTACGACGCCGCTAGCGCCCAAAATTAGCGAGCCGTAAGGATAGATGAAGAGGACGCCATCCCTCTCCATGCCTTCCCAGGCGGGTTCGTCATACCACTCTTCCGCTCTGGGTTCCTTCCGCTCACACTTGATGTAGTAGGTCCAGTAGAGCACCATGACGAGCACTGACCCGGCGCAAAAGAGCAGGTCCCCAGTATCCAAGTCCATAGAATAGACCTCCCGTGGCTGCCGGCTGCGGTATGTAATTTAAACGCTACCAGCGTCTGCTGGAGAGAGGACTGAGACGAAAGCGAAATATGGATGCACACAAGCACCCGAGCCAAGGAAAAATTATAAAAGACCTGGCTTTATGATGCTTGTAGCCCTGCGTCTAAGAGGCTCCTTCCCTTTAGCGTGTCTAACTTCCACAGCGTTCGCGCCACGCGGGCGCGCCCGCTTTCGCCCTGCTCACTATCGAGTCCTCTGCCCCGCCTTGCTTGCCGACGCCCTCCCAACCAACCCCTCGGCTACCGAGGTCAGTCCCAAACTCCTTGACTGCGGCCTTGAGCGAAACATGTGATTAGTCCTCGTACATCGCGACCGCGTCGCGCTTGACCTGATCCGAATAAGCCTTCCTAGGCGTGGAGGTAAACTACCTCTCCCCGACCCAACACGGCAGGAAGCAGAAGTGTCTACCAAACAGGGTCAGGTCTATTCCTGCCTTTCCCTTTTTCTGGCTTGCCTGCGCGCACGCCTTCGAGCACGTTTTGCTTTGCGAATGTCGACAACCCAACGCGGAACAAACGGCCACGGAAGCGGAACCCCGAACACACCCGTAACTGCAATGAAGCAGAGGATGAGAGCTGCCATGAGCAGAAACGTCAGCACCGTGTAGACAAACTCGGGAGGGTTTAAACTATCGACCAACCCTCCGATACCGCTAACGCCGAAAAATAACGAGCCGTAAGGATAAAGGAAAAGGGGGCCGTCCTTTGCTCCGCCGTCTACACCGCCTGAGTCGTACCACTCTTCCGATCTGGGTTCCTTCCGCTCACACTTGATGTAGTAGGTCCAGTAGAGCACCATGACAAGCACTGACCCGGCACAAAAGAGCAGATAGGGAATATCCGTGTCCATGGATATAGCCTCCCGTGGATACTGGTTACGGTATCTAATTAAACGCTACCAGCGTTTGCTGGGCTAAGGCACGAAACGACGTACGGACGCGCATAAGCACCGCAACCAAGGACAATGTATAAGACCGACCACGTGTGATGCTTGGAGCTTTGCGACCAGGAGGCTCCTTCTCTTTAACCTGACCGGCTTCGACAACAACCGCGCCACGCAGACGACCCCGCCTTCACGATGCTCACCAGCGAGCCCTTTGCCACCGCCTTTGCTTGCCGACGCCCCCTTACCACCTCAACCCCCGCACACAGCGCCTACCCAGTACTTTTGGGCTGGAGTTGGCGCTTGAGGGTGTGTGCTGTTTGATGGATAAGGGGGCGTCGCTAAGCGGGGCCCCGTTGCGAAGGCCTTCCGCATCACCACCCTCATCCGGACCGGCACGCTGCACCTCCATGAGGCTGCTGACCTGCGCCCGGAGAGTTTCTGGTTCGTGGAGAAGACCAACGCCGGTGAATCGGAACTCAATAACCTCCGTGGAGCATTGGCCGCGCTGCGGGAGCTCGTTCGGGCTCGGGCAAAAGGAGCGGGCGCTTGGCGACGCCTCCCCCAACCCCCTATCCCAATCCTTAAACCAAGATTGCCCACATTTCCGCCCCTTCACTGAAGCCCCTAAAGAAACCCCATTCGCGCTACTTCATGGGCAAGGTTGAGACCGCGGCCGACGCAGTCTTCTCCGACGTCTAGTTTCGCTCCAGTCGGAATTTTTCCATAATCGCTTCCAAGTCATAGAACAATGCCGGTCCGTACTTCGGGTGGCGAAGGCCAAACTCGACGCTAGCTGGAATGAAGCCAGCGGGATTGCCGAAGTCGTGCCGGATGCCATCATGCACCACGACGTGGACAGGGTGGCCTACGGAGATGAGCAAATCGATGGCGTCAGTAAGCTTCAGCTCCCCAGCCTAAAGACTTGTCTTGAATCATTGAATCCGCATGAATACTTTCCGCCGCAACTGCACCTTCGCTGCCTGCTCGACTATTCCTCGAGCACGAAGATTCTCAACTAGAGCTGCGCACTTATCAACATGGCAAAACACCTCGTACTTACTAAAGACGTCACCATCACCAACCCTAAATGCCGCCGCAGATTCCTCCATGTTTATCGGAATACAAAGGAAACCAGTGGCCGGAAAGCATCCTCCTTGGGCGCTCCTTAACTGCCTTCTGGTCAAATCTTCCAAAAGAAGAATTAAAATTCAGCAATCACAAACCGAATTCGGTCGCGGGTTAGCTAAACTAGTCCAGAAAGAATCTGCGACGCATGAATTAGGGAAGCAATATGGAACTGCACATTTTAACCATGTCTCGTGGTGATGCGCCTCGCCTCAGGGACTGGATTTTGTACCACCACGAAATCGGCTTCAATTACTTTCATATCATTCTCGACGCCCCGAATGACGAAAGCGAAAACGTTCTTAAAGAAATCTCGGCAGTAGTTCCGTTGAACCTTGACATTACCGTCAAGGAGGCGAACGGCTCTTACTTCGACAATTTATCCCCTGAGGAGAAATGGACTGAAGTTAAGAAGTGGCAATCCGAAAACGCTGAGTATATAGAAAACAGCGGCTTGCCAATTGTAGATCCGCTTTCTGACCGTCAGTACAAGTACTTGCCGGAAAAGTTAGCTGAGTTAAAGGAGTCATTCCCAGAAGATTGGGTTGCCGTTATTGACGTCGATGAGTACATCGCATTGCCTAGCGCATCGACCCTGAAGTCGATTATTAAAAACGCAAAAAGCCCCAGACTTCGGCTATTAAATTTCAATTTTGATATGTCGAATTGGACACCCGATCAGCTTGTACGAAATCAAGTTCATCGCTGGGCTCGCGAAGACATCGTTGAATACGGAAAGGGCTGGGACAAAAGAGTCAAATCAATAGTAAAGATTTCGGAAGCCCTCCCAATGAGTTCTGTACACTCAATTTCTCGCGGCTCTTTTGAGAGGCTCCCAGAAGAAACTGCAAGACTTCACCATTACAAGCACCCAAACCAATCCTTAGGTCTGGAATATTCCGTACTTGATTCCACGATTGCTCCCGAAACCCGAAAATAGCCTCGGACGGGGTTCCCTATTGACTAGATAGCCTGGCCTCAGAACTACGATCATCTAAACGAATATTTCCAGTTTTATACAAGCTCGAAACATAGTCGGTCGAGGCATGGGGCATATACCGGGTTAACGAGTTCGGGTCTCCCTATCCCAGTTCACGCCGGTACTTGTCCATAATCTCCTCCAAATCACGGAACAGCGCCGGACCGTACTTTGGATGACGCAGTCCGAACTCAACGCTGGCGGGAATGAAGCCAGCCGGGTTGCCAAGATCGTGGCGGATACCATCGTGGACTACCACGTGGACGGGGTGGCCTTCGGAGATGAGCAGATCGATGGCGTCGGTAAGCTGCAGCTCCCCGCCCTTGCCGGGTTTGATGCGGCGGAGGGCGTCGAAAATCGCGCGGTCCAATAGGTAACGGCCCGTGGCCACTAAGTTCGACGGCGCATCCTCAACGGCGGGCTTTTCCACCATGCCTACGACCTTCTTCACGCGGGCGTCGCCAGTAGCCTCAATATCGAATACGCCATAGCTTGAGACGTGTGCGGGATCGACTTCCACCGCCAGCAACACGGAACCGCCTTGCTCCTGGCGCACCCGAATCATCTCACTCATGGCTGCGGTCGGCTCAATGACGTCATCGGGAAGCATGACAGCAAAGTAGTTTTCGTCGTCATCCAAAACAGACTCGGCCAGACCCACTGCGTGCCCCAATCCCAAAGGCTTGTCTTGGGTTACGGCAACTGGATGAATAATCTCCGCGGCACGCTCAACCTTCGCTGCCTGCTCGTCTTTGCCACGGGCACGGAGAAGCTCCACGAGATCTGGGAACTCATCAAAGTGGCGCATGACTTCGTCTTTGCTTGGCGACGTCACAATGGCCAACCTCGATGCCCCCGCGGCCGCAGCTTCTTCCGCAATCATCTCAATGCCAGGGGTGTCCACAACCGGAAGCAATTCCTTGGGAACAGTCTTGGTCGCGGGCAAGAAACGAGTTCCCATGCCAGCAGCTGGGACAACGACGGTGCGGACAGAAGTGGAGTTAGCCATGAAGCAATCGTATTATATTGTGCACTCTGACCATGGTTACACCCTCCAGATTTCCGGCAAGCAAATTTCTGACTCGCGCCGACAATAGGGCTGGCTTCGCCCACGCTTAATGAGACTCCAAACGGTTCTTTGCCTCTGTATGCTAGACGCGCTGTGACCACGCATTAGTTAGAACGATGAACACTAGAGCTTCGAATTCATCGGCAGTACACATTTGATTGAGTCTCAAATAATGGGACGATGATGGACCAAGCTCTTATTAAAGCCTATCTCAGGTCCCGACCTTGTCTCGCCTGTCGCACCTATGCCCAGTATCATTAAAGATCTTGGTCTAGACCAGTAAAGGACTCTCTCTATGAAGAAAAGATTTTCCATTCCTTTCGACGCCACTAGTTGTTCCATAGCTCTTCGGCCCGAAAAGGACTTACGCTGGGCTTTTTATGCCTTCAAAATCGATTTCCCAAAGATTGAAAACCCTGAATCTTTGGCAGAATCGACTGGACTCAAATGGAGCCCCGGCCTCAACTCCCTCTACCGATATTCCAGTAGCTCTCAGGGAGGCGAAACCACGTACAACTCCCCCTTCAAACTGCCCCAAGGCTGTGACGAAGTAATCATCGAGCCCGTCCAATGGAAGGATCGGGCTAACCCAATTCCCATCCCACCTTTCGAGCTAGTTGTCACGGCCAATTGGCCTGGGGCAAATGTAGTTACTATTTTTGGAGAGCCGCTTAATGACTGACATTTCTGTAGTAATTGGATTCCGCGATTGGGGCGCACTCCGGCTTGAGCTAGCACTGGAGTCTATCCGTCAATCTTTTGGCCAGTTCGATGGTGAGGTAATTCTTTCTGACTTTGGCTCTACTGACCATGAAGCAAACCGCAGGCTCGCACAGAGACTGGGCGTGAAATACGTATTTACACCGGACCAAGGTTACTGGTCTCGTTCTGAAGCTCTTAATGCAGGATTCGTACACGCGGACGGCGAAATCCTGGTATCTACCGATGCAGACATGGTTTTCACGCCTAAGGCGTTTGAGCGCATTGCCGCCGTAGCCAAACAGGATGGGCAATCTGCTTACTTCTTGCAGTGCCGGGACCTTCCCGAGGGAATGGACGATTCTTGGGTAGCTGAGCACCCCAATAGCTGGAAGGAGATGGAACGAGCTTCTCGGCTACGTCCACGCTGGGGAATGGGCGGAATGATGGCCATTCCTCGAGAAGGCTTCGACCTCATTCGTGGGTTCGATGAACGCCTTCACACCTACGGCGGTGAGGATCTCGATTTCGCGCAACGCGCCCGTCGAGCTGGATACAGGACGGTCTGGATAGATGACCCCGAGGTGCGCATGTACCACATGTGGCACCCCAAAACGATCAACACTGTTAATCAAACCGACGAAGGAAGAGAAGCCGTACGCTTCAACAGGTCCGTCGTCCACCACGACAAGTCGTTCGTACGAAATACCAATCAGTGGAAACATCGCCGTGGCGACGAGAACCCGGCGGTATCGGTGGCCATTTCCACCTATAACCGCGCAGATTTCCTTAGAGAAACGATTCTCTCGGTGCTTAACCAAACGATGCAGGATTTCGAAATCGTAATCGTCGACGATGGCGGCTCTGACCACACGAAGCAGGTCGTAGACGAATTTAACGACTCCCGAATTAAGTACTATTGGCAAGAAAATCAAGGGATCTCGGCTGCACGAAACCTTGCAGCCGAGAAAAGCACTGGCTTCTACACTGCCGTCATCGATGATGATGATCTCATGCACCCTAACCGGCTCCAATGGCAGCTCGAGGGGATCGAGGCCGGCGCCGTTGGCAACGTTGGCTGCTTCATCAACTTTGAGCACGACGACGGAACCATGCAACTCTTCGTGGGTAAGAATCCTACCGCGGAGCGTTCCATTCCTACTGGTTCCGCACCGGGGCATGGTACTTGGATGCTGCAAACAGACGTCATTCGAAAGCTAAAATATGACACTTCTCTTTCTAGCGGCGTAGACAACAATTTCTTCCTTCGCTTGCTCCGCTCGGGCTACAAAGTAACCCACACAGGCAAGCCCCTCACGCTTCGCCGTATGCATTCAAGCCAGGTAACTAATACCGACGTAGGCAATCAAACGCGTGCAGCCGCAGAAACTCTCAACTTCCTGCGCTGGCGATATGACGAAGCACAGCGCAAAATTGCTGAAGAACGGGCCAATGCCACACCACAGTGGCCAAAGATTGGTGACAAGAAGGAGATGCTGGAGGAAGCACGCCGCTACCTCCCCGATCACCTCAGCACCAAGAATTTAATCGTCACCTCGCCCCTACCCCAAGCGGAATGGACCGGCCAAGTAACTGCCACGAAGGTCCATTTACTAAAGCACGGGGAAGACGAAGCCGAGGAAGTCATCACCGACGTTTCGATCATTCTCACCGCTAGCTACGAAGATATGGTTAAGCTGCGCCAAAGTGGGGCCGAATTCAGTGTTGCTCTGGCGGACGGAGATGCACCTAGTGATCCGTTAAATGTACTAGCAAACGGAATCATTCCTTCCCTGAATACCAGCAAGCCCGATGCAGTATTTGCACTATTCGTCCGGCTCGCACCGGAAGACAAGTTCGACGTGTTCGTAGGCGACCATGGCTTGATCGCCGACAAGTTCAACACTCTAGAGAACAAAGCCAACGCGTTTGTAGTAGGACCGAAGCACTTCGAGGCAGATAATGAAGTTTAAACGAATTCAGGAACCAGGAAACCGAACTGGCTACGAAGCCGTTCTCTCGGAATACGACTCTATTCCCCCGAGCAACAAAGTCATCATTGATGAATTGCCGGAAAAGATTGACCCGAACCGCGAGGCCATTGCGCTATATCTCATCTTTGGAAAGTGGGTAGGTTCTGATTTCGCAGTCCCGCAGTGGATGTCCCCTCATACCGGTGAAACCATTGCACGGGCAGCATCTCCTATCACTGTTAACCCAACGCCTTTTGAGTACTACCCAAAGGGCCTTCCTATAGGCAACCGAGACCTCTTATGCACCGACTCAGTCGAGGTTGGCAACGAGCAAAGTACGGTTTCAGTCCTTCCCGCTCACTCTTGGTCCGGCGCAGTGAGAGGTTTCGATTCGCTCATGGTTTCTTCTAACGCCTTTGTGTTTCAGGAAACCCCCGAAGACGTAGCCCCGCTAGTAGGAATCGCCGTTCTTTTCACTGAGGATCTGAACGCTGATTCTGTGTGTGTCCGAGCTAATCTTGCCGAAAGTGAAGAGAACCGAATAGCCGAGCTTCTTTCAAGCGTCCGCTTGGGTTTTAAGGCTACACAGGGCTAACCGCACAGAAATAAGGGCTCTCGCAAGTTCTAGCGAGAGCCCTTAACTCTATTTAGCGCCGAGGCCACGGAAATAATCAAGGGTTTCCTCGATTCCCCGCCCAAGGTCATACTCCGGTTGCCAGTTTAAATACCTTTTTGCTTTTGAAGAATCTAACGAAGAACGAGGAACATCGCCCAATCGAGCCGGGGCAAACTCCGGGTCATCGGCCACACCCGCCGCCTTCGCTACTGCTGTGTGTAGTTCCCTATCGCTAGTCTCCACTCCCGTACCGATATTGAAACGCCCGAAGTCACCGGGTGTGGTAGCCGCCAAATAGAAAGCTCGAGCAACATCTTTGACGTACACGTAGTCACGAGTATTGGAGCCCGAACCAAATACCTTGGTGGGTTTACCGCTCAGAAGCCGCTGGCTGAAAATCGCAACGACCCCGGCTTCACCATGGGGGTTCTGGCGTGGACCATAAACGTTAGCCGGCGCTACGAAACTTACGCTGATACCGTACAGCCGGTGGAACATCTCCAGATATAGTTCGCCGGCAGCTTTGCTGGCAGCGTAGGGGGACTCGGGAGCGAGCGGATTATCCTCGTTTACAGGAAAACTTGCGGGACTGCCATAAATCGATCCTCCGGAGCTGGTGTGAACGATTTTCTGTACACCACTGCGGCGGGCGGCGTCTGCCAGTTTGATCGTTGCAATAATGTTTAACTCAGCGTCTTCAACTGGGTCTGCCACCGAATGCCGCACATCAATCTGGGCAGCTAGGTGGAACACAACATCAGTGGGATGCTCTTGGAAGAAGGCACCGAAATCAAAATTCTTTATATCGCCTTCAATGATTTCAACTGTTCCGGATTTCATGGCGGATTCTAGATTGACTTTCCGACCCGATGAAAAATTGTCCAACACAGACACAGAGTGTCCCTCAGAAACAAGTAAATCCACCAAGTGAGAACCGATAAACCCGGCTCCTCCGGTAACTAGAGCGCGCATGCCCTTAACAATAGCACCGCTTCAAAATTCCCTGACAATTAACTGTGACCACAAAGAGGACCAGGGATTACTTCCCCTTTTCCTTCACCCATCCTCGTCTGCCATAAGTGTGAAGGACCACATGCTATAAGCCAAATGCTCTCAGGACTCTACCGACCAAGCATAGAAGCCCCGCCACATCAGAGACAGCATCTTATGAAAGCTCAAGGAACTGCCTCCACTCACGCCGCACGTGTTGCGGAGATTTTGCAGGCTCATCGATGGGGCGAATTAGTGAGTAGGTCTTAGTGAGTTAGTCGGTGCAAAAGCGAGAACCTTAAATGTACTATGACTACGTGAGCTACGATCCTAGAAACCTAATTGCTTTGGTAAATGACGAAATTTTGAAACCAAAGCTGCCAATCAATACTTATGACCGGATTAAGTCCCGCACAAAACTTATGCTGGGCGAAGCGAGGTCCCGCGGCTGGGAGACCCAAAAAGTTAAAGACGGCACATGGATATTTTTGAATAACGGTAAAACGGTGGGAGGAACCGTTTACCACGGCCCTTCTACCCAGAGCATGTTCGCTAGAAGAGTTTCCAACGACAAACAGGCCACAAAATTGACCCTTCAAGCCAATAACGTGCCGACGCCTAACGGCCAGAAGTTCAATTCAGCCACTAAGGCTGAGGCCCTCGAATATTTTAAGGCGCAAGATCGCCCTGTCGTGGTTAAACCGAATGGCGGTACCCGAGGGCGAGGCGTGTCTCTCAATATCAAAGATACCGAGTCGTTTGAAAAAGCTTGGACTAAAGCAGCTGACAGCGGCTACGGCGATGAAATTGTAATCGAAGAATACTTCGCTGGTTTCGACATTCGCGTCTTAGTCATCGGTGGCCGTGTACGCGTTGCTTGCTCTAGGCTAAACGCATTTGTAGTAGGTGACGGGAAGCATACGGTTCAAGAACTGGTGGATCTCGAGCTCCGACGCCGACAGGCCGATGCTTACCTAAAATCTACGGAGATCAACATAGATGAAGATTGGCTAGCCGAAAGCCCTTGGACACTCGAGCAAGTGCCCGAGCACGGCGAAGTAGTCGTTCTAAATCCAATATCCTCCGTAGGTGGAGGCGGCTTCACGCTTAATGTCATCGATAAAATTTCTCGTCAACACATCGCGGTTGCGGAGCGCGCTGCTCGGGCTTTCCCAGGAACGGGAACAGTGGGAGTAGACATTTTCACCTCTTCCCTACAGCCTGACGCCGACATCACAGTTCTAGAAATCAATACGCAGCCTTTCTTCGACATTCACCACTATGTAAGTTACGGAGAGCCTGTTAATGCGGCTAGCTATATTGTCGACCAGATCGAGCGAACACAGCTGCTCTACTCTTAGGCACTAGTTAAGACTCTAGGCTTTGCTGGGTCGGCGTAACACCGCTGAACCTCTGCACTGCCTCGGGCTTAATAGTGAGAACCAAGGCGAACTAACTTGTCAGCCTGCCCTCCTTGCTAGAATCTGTGCGATAAGCAACCCACTCCTAGCTCAGATGATTGGAACTACATGCGTACCGAGCACCTAAACCATATTCTGGACTCTCTGCCCAGCCTTGAACAAAATTATTGGCAAGATGGCTACACCACAGGCATTCACAACGCGTGGATTCGGACTGTCCGCCGCTCGGGGCGCAACTTCCATATTGACCGCTCGAAAAAGAACCGTCCGTATATCACTCTAAAGGATTCTGCAGATGAACCCATCGGAGTAGTTACTCCTTGGAACGTACCTACCTGCACTAAGACAGCTGGGCGAATCTGCCAGAACAAAGTAAAAACACAAAAAATCCTGCACACTGCTGACATTAAAGTTCCCTGGTACCAGGTTTTTGGACCGGACGAGGCTGACAAAGCCTTCGACACCGCTTTTGCTCAAGGCCGGAGGGAAGTTGTGGTCAAAGCACCAAGCTTCTCCCAAGGTCTCGGAGTTTTTCTCAATGTTACTGAACAGGACTTCAAAGAGCGCTTCCACGAATGCGTGGAGATGCAAAAGGAACGAAAGCGAGAGCCCTCGGTAATTGTCCAAGAAATGGTTGACGGCTTTGAATTGCGCGTCACCGTTGTGGAGGGAGAGTTTTTCGGTTCAATCATCCGAATCCCTGCCTACGTTACCGGCGACGGAACCCACAATATCGAAGAACTGATGGCGCTTAAGAATGAAGAGCGTCAGAAGGACCGCGCACGAAGCAAGCGGCTTCTTCGCCGAAACGCGAACATGGAAGCGTTCATGCGATCCAATTCAATGTCTTTCTCCGATGTTCCCGAAGCAGGAGAACGCGTTCTCCTCAGCGCAATCTCTAATATTTCTTTCGGTGCTGAAACTGCAAACATCACCGATATCATTTCGGAGGAAATTAGGGACACCGCTGTTCGAGCAGTTGCCGCGATTCCGGGTCTATACACTGGCGGCGTCGATATCATGGTGCGTAGTTTGAAAGACGACATGCCACGAGTTTTGGAAGTCAACTCTTTCCCTCACGCGACATCCTTTATCTACCCCACTTACGGGGAATCTATAAACCCCATCGCGCACTATCTGGACTCGTACTACGCCCAGCACAAGTTTGCAAAAGGCACAGAAGAGACCTTCTCATTGAAAGAAAAGCAAATGCTTTCCTCTCGCCATGACTTCTGCAAACTAAAGCTGCAGCTATTTCCCACCGAAGACTAAAAGTAAGGCCGGTGAGCATGAGCACATCATGTTCACCGACCTACAGCCTTGGGCTAATCATCTTTCGCCGCTAGCCATTCCTTCCGCAGCCAACGATCAGCCACGTACAAACGCCAAATGAATTTCACGATCTCTCTTTGAGACGACTTTTCGGGAACGATAAGTTCTCCGTTCGCGGCCGCTTCCAGGATATTCCCAAATTCGGGAGTGACCTTTGAAATGAGCAGAGCCCAGTTAGCAGATTCCACCAGCTCTTTGGCCATCTGAACGGCCACAGCCTTGGTGTACTCTATCGCTTTTGAATCCTTAAGCCGAGGATCCACCTGTAGGAATTCATCGCTCTCATGAGCAGGAACTTCAGCATATCGCTCGGCAAAGGAATCTTCTCCAAGATTCTCCACCGGACCAGCACTCTCAAACCGCCATTTATTGCCGTTGGACAAAGGAATTCGGTTCGCTTCGGGCCAAATCATTTCTAAGGCCCTAAAGAGAACACGCTGTGAAACCTTCTCTGACATCGTCATAGCGTCAGAAATCGCAGCGACCTCTTCATCAGCAATTGGATAAGCAATGACTGCATCACGCTCGTAAAGGTTAATGTGTGCATGCAACCAACGTCCCGACCTAAAGTTTCGGGCAAAGAGATACAAGTACTCGAGGTCGATAGACGTCTCTACTTCACGCTGCCATTGTTCAAGGAAATAAGCGTACTGCGCTCGGATTCCCTCGTTTACGAACCACCCGGCTTGTCGTCGCAAAGCGTTTTGCAAGCCCGACCCAGAATAGTGCAGCTTCTTTGCCTGACCGCCCTTCATTAGTGGCCACTGCCCCAGCATGATTGCGTCACCGGCAACGCGCGGCGAGGAGCCATAATAAATAGAAGTATGCGGTTCAGAAGCCGGGATGCCATCAGACATGAGAATTGTTCGATCAACCTTTTCCGCCAAGCTTGACCGATCAACTGGGGCTGGTGCAGTTACTTCCAAGTTCTTTTTAGCTGCTCGGCACAAATTATGCGCCACTCGGACTTCTTCATCATTCGGCTTGCCAAAGGTTACCCCATAGACAGATTGCTCCGAGTCCTTAACTAATCCGAGCAATAGCCGGCTGTCTTTACCGCCACTCATTCGTAGTTGAACGTTCTTGCCCGAAAAATTCGCTAATGCTCTCCGAGTAGAGGCCTTTAGCGCGTCGGCAAGTGCTTCAGCTGCTTCCTCTTCAGAGTGAAGGTTTGGGAGGTTCGCGATTAGACCTGCTGGACGAGGAATAATCTTTACTTCTCCGGCCTCAATCGCTAGTGCCTCGTCCACTGCAATTGTAGATACCGCTTCAAACGGAGAAACAGCATCGAGGTTAAACCCAAACATCAAATACTGATCTAAAAAGTCAGTTTCCAATGCCACTGGAGAAGATTCGCCCTCCGCTCTTGCTACTGCAGCAAGAAGCGGCCGGTTGCTGGCGAAAACATAATCTTCCGTCTCCGCATAATGTACCGCTTCTAGAGCCGGAATTGTGTTCCATAGTATGACGCGATCGCGATAGCGCTCACCCCAGATCGCCGTATAGCTGCCCCAAACAGGATCGGTGTAAACAACCTCGCCGCCACGCCTGGACACCTTCTCTAACAGGAGCTCGGAAACATCCTGGCCGCTCGAATGCGCCCACCAGTCTTTCTTTGCGACGACGCGGTTCGACTCGTTCTTCCTTTTCCACACGCCTATAGAGGCAGTCCCATGCTGTCCCGGTGTGGAAACTTTTATTTCACTGCGATAGTGATCACTGACCAAACTGCGGTATTTCTGGAAGCACCGCCGTAGCAGTTCGGAATTATGCTCTGCAAGGTCGTCAGAAACGGTAGAGCGAAGCTTCTTCTTAGGCACCGCCAAAAGGTAAATGGACATCCTAGCTCCTAGATAGTTTCCGTACGCTCAGACTCCTTGACGGCAATATTTTGCCCGGTCAAGGCTTCGATCCATTCGGTAATAATTTTCTTAACTCCCCAACGGGAGGCGTATTCACGTGCCTTTTGGCCCTCTTCTGCAAATGTCTCCGGTTCACGTAGGGCGAGTACGCGATCGATTGCGAGGTCACTACCTCCATCTACATACGGACCAAAAATGTTCTTCGCCCCGTCTCTCTCCCACACGATGGGGACTGCACGCGAGGCCATTCCTTCTGCAGGCGCAAGATGGAAACTTTCCTCATCACTTGGCGACAACACGATGCCGATCTTCCTAAACCAAGACGCCATATCTGGCCCAAAATCTTCAAACACTACGTGATCCCGTAGTCGCTCGTTCGAGGCAATAGATGAGAAAAAATCTAGATACAACTGCTTCTGCAGCGGCTTACTCCATTCGTGAGGGTATTCCCATGGGGCCCTGCCTCTTATGTGAAGGATGTACCGGTCGTCTTGTTCCAATAGCTCTTCAAAAAATGAAACAGCTCTATCTGGTCGCTTCAAGAAGGGAACGTAGCCGACCAGACCAATATGGAACTGAGCTCCAAAAAGCTTTTCCCGGTCAAAGTCCACTAAATCAATTGCATTTGGAATTACCCGAGTAGCCGTGGATTGGAGCGGAAGTCGTTCCAGCGCCAATTCCTCGTAATGCTGCGAAACGAAAATCAATTCGTCCACGGCCTGCCAGTCGATTTCCTTCATCCATGGACCGGGACCACGAAGTTCGAATCCATGTAGACGACTAATTAGCCTCTGCCCTGCTCGCTTATGCTCTGCATACCAGCGAACTGACGGACCACACCATTCGCAAAATACAACGTCCGCCCAATCGACTAGTTTTCGGCTGCGTTCTTCGTCATGCTGATGCAGAGACGACCACACGTCCTTCTCGAGTATGAACCGTGGATCCTTCTCAAGCGCATCCACTAATTCGCCCATGAACTTGAAATCGTGGGATGCGATTACGACCTTAATCGCATCCATAGGCACTGCACGCTTACTAGAACGGACTATGCCGGCCGCTTCGAAGTAGCCAGTTAGACGATCTACCGCTGAATCCATTGAAAAGTTTGCTACCTTGCCCCGAACCTTTGGGCTCATTAGGTCAATAGAGTTTGCGGTTTTCGCAATGACCTTTGCGGCATCCACTGCGGTAGCTTGCGCATCGATAAAGAATGGATAATCGCTGCCGAAGAGAGCACGGGAGTCTTCGTTAAAGTTAACTAAGGCAGGAGTTCCAAGGGCAGAATATTCTAACGCCTTTGTGGAAACCTCAAGGCTTGAATCTAGTACCGCTGTCCGCCAACCTAATCCAATATGGGCGGACGAAATGGCTGCCATGGATTCATCCCGAGATACACCACCTAACCATTCAACTCCGCTATCAGCATCTGCCGCTGCCTTCTCTAGCGCATCTTTCATCTGAATGTGCCAAGAAGGATCTCTCTTATCCCTATTTATCTTGTCTCCGACAACTAATAGCTCTGAGTCGATTCCCAACTTTCTCAGATGCTTGGGAATCTCCAGCATTTCGAGTGTCTTCCAGTCCTTAGCCATCTTTCCCGCATAGACAATGCGGAGCTTGTCCGACTGTTCGTAGTTCTCCCCGCGTTTCTCCTTGGAAAACGCCTCACTCGGTACCATCGGAAGCATCAAGCAGGTCTTCCCTGCCGCGAATGGAGCGATCGATTCTAGATAGCTTCGGGCCGCTTCAGTTTGTACAAATACTCTCCGAGAGTTCGCCGAGATTCTTTGCAAACGGCCTACATTGGTTTTAGAAAGCTTGGTGATTGGGAAAGGAAGATCCGTTATATAAGCCCAAAGTATCGGCACCAAGGTCGAAGAGCGACTTAATGTGTGTGCCAAATTCAGTCCTCGAGAAACGAGGATGTCAGCACCGACCTTATTCGTCAACGATTCAAGGACAGGAACCGCGGCTTCCTCGTTGAGTGGAGAACTGGTGTCCGGAGGAAGATGTAGAACGACGTTTTCAATCTTGTCTACGGACTGTAAGAGACGATAGTTATCCGGCTTCATTTTGAGCTGGAGATGGACCTCATCGCATGTCTTTGAAAGCGTTTCGGTTATTGACATGAGCCAAATGGACGAACCATCGACAACATTCGGGCTGATGTCCCCATAAACTACAGCTATGCTCACTTCTTAACCTCACTTACACGCGTATGCGTCGATGGCCTTTATCACTGGGTTCGCCATTTCGGCGCTCCGAGAATCTTTCCTTGACTTCTTAGAAAGCACAACATCAGCGGCGTCACGCAAAACGCTCGTCATGTGTGAAGCTGGTGCATTAGCCACTACCGCCGTAACGACATTACCGTTTCGTTGCGCTTTCATAATCTGGCTATGGAGCTCCTGGAAAAGATGCGTTCCCTGAGCTGAAAGACTCCCGAACCAGCGACCAGAGGTTAAAGATGCTTCTTCGATAACGAGGTAGGAAATGTCGTTCCCTGCCTTCGCCAGGTCAACGGCAGAATCTATTTTCCGGACGGAGCAAAAGTCTGAAAGAATTTCACGTAGTTCGGAAGAGCCTAAAACGGCCACTACTCGACTCACTTCGCTGGCAGGATAGAGCAGTTCCCGTAGTTTTTCCTTGGAACCCTCCCCAGTGTCTTGCAGCGCCGCCTGTCGCCCAGCCACATGGGAGTTGGGCTTTTCGACAGGCTTCGATGCAGAGATACGCCTAGGCGAGAAATAGGATAGAGGTTCTGAGCTTCTGCCCCCTGAGCCTGTCTCCCCGTCCCGCCATTCCTCGACCGCGGAATTGATTTGAGTGAGTTGCTCTTCTTGAAAGCGTTGACTTTCTCTCGATTTAGCTATACTCCCCGACATGTTTCGGAGCAGCGACAACTCCTTTGCAACGGACATTACATTGCGGTAATCCTGACGGCGTTGTGCCTCCACTCGTCGTGCCCAAGAAACGCTCAAGACCAAAATCAGAGCTGCTATTAACACCGCCAAGATCAGCAGCCCCGCGCGAACCATATTGCTCGACAGCACCGCGGCTATTAACAACACAGCGGCTAACACGGCAAGACTTGCAAGCGACTTGCCGGATTCCAACCTCTTCATCCCTAGGATCAGCTCCACATGCCACGTGTGTCAACGACATTCTTTCCTTCCAAGACGCTCTTTTCGAGGCTCTTGAAAGGTGTATGGTCCACTAAGACAGCAACCACGGGGCTTGAAGATATCGCGTGAGAAGCGTCAACTAGCTGCACGTTTTGATATGCGGTTAGACTCTCGGGCAGCTCATTCACATTAGGCTCAGCTACTAGGATGTTTTTCTCTGGCCACTTCTCGGCCATTTGTTGCACGATAGACAGAGCAGGGGATTCTCTCAAATCATCGATATCCGGCTTAAATGCTATTCCCAGTGCGGCGATTGAATCTGCGCCTTCGGCCTCGACTGCTTCAGTAATTTTGGCAATAACGTAGGCAGGCTTGCCGTCATTAACCTCCCTCGCCGTACGGATCAGCTTGGCTTCCTCCTGAGCCGAAGAAACAATGAACCAAGGATCAACTGCAATGCAGTGGCCACCCACACCAGGGCCCGGATTCAGAATATTGACTCGTGGGTGATGGTTGGCGAGTTCAATCAATTCCCAAACATCAATTCCAAGCTTGTCTGAGATGATTGACAGCTCGTTTGCAAAGGCAATATTCACGTCCCTGAACGAGTTCTCGGTCAGCTTTGCCATCTCAGCGGTTGTTGCATTCGTCAATAGCATCTCGCCATTGCAGAAAGAGGAGTATAGCTGTTTCGCCCTATCCGTCGACAGGGGATTTAGGCCTCCGATAACTCGGTCATTAGCGGCCATCTCCTCCATAATCTTGCCCGGTAATACCCGCTCAGGACAGTGTGCGACTAAGAGACGGTTAGCACTTTCAGGATCCGTCGATAGGTCCGGCCTTTCGGCTAAAAGAATTTCAGCCATCTTTTCAGTGGTCCCTGGAGGGGAGGTTGATTCTAGGACCACGAGCGCCCCCGGTCGAAGCACAGGAGCAATATTCTTCGCTGCCGCTTCGATGTAGGACATATTGACTGAATAGTCATCATTGAACGGCGTCGGGACAGCCACAATGAACGCGTCTGCTTCCGCTACTTCTGTATCAGCCTTGAGATGTCCATCGGCGACTACGCTTTTTAATAAAGCTTCGAAGCCAGGTTCAAAAAAGGGCATTTCACCATTGTTGATCTTCTCCACATGGCGCTCATTGATGTCCACCCCCACTACGGAGATACCAGAATCAGCGATAAAAGCTGCAGTCGGGAGACCAATGTATCCCAGCCCAACAACACAAACCTTGTTTATGGGTCCCAATTGTTTCTCTTCAATGCTCACTAAAACCCCTCCTCGGGAGAAAAAGTATTTTCAAATTTTAATTCGACGTTCTAGAACCGCAGTATATTATTCCACAAAGGGGACGCTCCTACATCGAAAACCCTTGGGGAGCACGCGGTCCATCTAGCATTCAACAGCCTCGAAATTCCGACCAATCCCCACGACCTGCCCGTTAGCCAGAAACGATGCATTTGAGACTTCCCAAGTATGTTGTCCAGCATTTCTCATCTGAACAAAGTTGAAGCGGTCTGTGGAATATATTTTCCCCCCTTTCCTCAAAAGAGAACGAATAAACGCAGTGTCTTCCCCTCGGGAACGCGCCTCAAATTTATTTTCCGCAAACGTATTGCGGGGGCCGAAGAAAGTAGGGCCAGCTACGAAGTTCGTCCAGCGATGTTCCCTCTCCGGCCGCCTAACTATCAGCAATTCTTCATTGCCCAAAAACGCATAGTTTGCCTGTTTGCCTACCAGGTCAGCACCAGAAAAGGACCACGAGTTATACATATCCAAAAGATATGAAGCAAAGTAAAAATCATCATCATCAAACTTGGCGATGAAATCGCCTGACGAAGCAGCGATACCTGCATTTAAGCACTCTCCTAGCGAGGAACTTCGCTCCTCCCTAAGTACACGGTATTGATGAACTTTCGCCTCCTCAGCGAAGTTTGCAATCTCCTTGTCACCAACTTGAATCCCGTGCAGAACCAAAATCAGCTCGACATCCACTCCGGATTGCCGACCTACCTGCTCAAATACATGCTTCAATTGCCCTTCCCGCACCGTAGAGCAAATAACACTAACTTTTGGTTTAGTCTTCAGACCTTCAAATTCAGAGGGACTAACTCGTTCCAAAATCTCCATTGCCCGAGTTGTATAGGTATGGCTCTCCCAAATCCTTCTTTGCGCCCGATGTACCAGCCTGTCTCTCAACTCAGGAGAATTAACCAAGGCACGAATAGACAACGTGGCTTCTTCCCTACTATCTACAAGCACTAATTCAGTAGAAGGAAAAGTCTCCTCAAGTGCCTTGCTCCATGTAGAGACTACAGGCGTGCCAGAAGCAAGAAGTTCAAACACTCTACGGGAGCACATACTGGGACTGTCGACTACAGAGTTCACATTTAGGAAGACTTTGAAATTCTTGTAAGCCGCAATCATTTTTTCGTACGGCAGAGACCCCACAACTCTTTGGGAAAACGGCTGCGGGAAAAGATAACGCTCGTCTTTTCCCTCGAATCTAGAGAAGATACGGAGACCGTCTTCAAGATGCCCTGATGCGTCCATAGCTCCGCCCAGCAGCATCTCCATTTGCTCACGGCGTTCTGGATATTTGTGAGCAAAATACATGCCTGCAAAAGCCACGTCTCCTTTCTGATAGTTAGGCATATCAGTCCGGATAGGGTTATGAATCGCAGGCTGAGCAGCAAAGCTCAAAGGCCACACTCGGTCATGCCCCAAAGCCTGCTTATAGGCACCTACCAAATTGACATCACTCGTAAACACGAAATCGAACAATCGTGCAGTATCCAAGAAGTCCTCAAAATGGGGAGGATCCTCTTTATTCCAGAAGGCCGTAGGAATCCCAAGTTGCTTACATTGCTCGACGATCACGGAAAGCGCGGTGCTGGGAGCGGCACCGCCAGTCAATTGGTATTTCCAGGCTCCTCCATTTCCGTCCCAAGCACTCTCGACCAAGAATAAATCAAGCTCAAGGGATTGAAGTTTCGATTCTTCCCCAGGCAAGATTGGCACGATTGTAAATTCCTCTCCCCATGCCAGGAGAGAAAATTCATCCATGATTACGCCAACGCGTAGGTCCTTGAATGGGCTTGTCCTGTTAGTTATCCCTTGGGCGGTTACTGCCAGTGGGTCAAACGTAGCGGTCCTTTTGCTTACCGTTCCTACGTTAAATCGCCTTTTAGTCTGGCGTATTAATTCAGAAGGGCCTTCATCTCGGGCCACCTGACGCGCCCGTTTAAAATAGTATTCAGTTTTATTCACCATCTTGTTTATTCTTCCATTTTGAGTCACAGAGGCCACCCACTCCAACGAATTATTGTTTTGTACACTGCTTTGTTTAACCGATTCTCGTACGACAAATTGAGCATTGGCCAGATTATTCTCCTAGTATTGAACGGAAGACCTATTGAGGGCCCTAACTCATATTCGGAGTATCCCGCAGCAGCCCAACTGGTCATTCGATTTTCCCAATAATAGAGGTCATAGAAGCTTGCTAGCGACGGGGAGACTGAATCTAGCTGCGTATAAGCTATGTACTCCTCCATCTCTGCGACAAGGCGAGAATTGGAGGAAAATTTACTCGTCGTAAACTTTTCGGCTAGAATTTCGCCGTTAACTGGACTTTCAGTCCTATCTCTATAAAAGACTGTGCCGATTTCACCACCGATCCCAAAAAGGACTACGGATTCTTTGGGGAAGTTCTGCCACATAGTTTTGGCTAAAGCCGGAAAACGAGCCCAAGTAGGAAACGATCGTTTGTACGCGGAAGCAAACTTTCCCTCAAAAATGAACGGTTCCACTTTCACTACCTTGTGTTGCAGACCAGACAGCAAAGCTAGGAAATTGGCTCCTTGGAGATCATTGATCCCTAAAGGATCCTTTCTCTCCGCGAAAATGTAGGTCATAGCTTTCGTGAAGTGTTTTTGGAAAAGATCAATGCATGACAACAGAACTACCAAAGAATCTTGGCCTGAGGTCAAAGCGAGATAGGTTTTATCAGAGGAATTGAGCCACGCCGAAGTCTGCACCCTAAGCTCACCAATCAGAATGCGAGCGACCTCTTTTGGCGAATATTCTGCTGATACTCGGTGCTTTTCCAATGGGAAAATGCGGGAGTGCAGGGCCCTTTCTCCGTCAAAAGACAGCACACAATTAGCACTTACTAGGTCGGTGCAATCATGCGGCGTAATGCGGCCTGGCAACCATTTTCCCGCAGCACTCACATAGTCAGGATTTGAAAGAACCCAATATGCTCGCTTCCTCGAGAATTCTTCTATCTCTCTAGCGACCAACGCAGAATGCGATGCAGCGAAAAGTTGTTTATTTCTGACGGTCCAGTAACAACTTCTGCTTGCCATTGCATCTACGTGAATACGCCACTGGTCATCACGCCCGGCGATAAGGACGAACCGGCCCCCTAGCCACAGGACGTACTCATCAATCGCATCGAGGCTATTTCCAGACAATATTAGATCAGCAATACGGTCAGCGATGAGGTCACTATCAGATATTCCTTCTTCCGAGTCGATAGCAACCCCCAGCACGGCAACTGAGACTCCACGTTTCTGGGCCAATGCAACAGGAAGGTTTTCTTCAACCCGAAGGCGCCCCTCACCTAGAGCCAGCTCTTTCCAACGCGGTGAAGGCGGTGGTTGAAGAAACCCTTGGTTGCTGAACTCGTATCCACGCGAAAAAGCCCGCACTTCCCCGCTATTGCCAGACCTTCGCCGATTCTCTCCCACCGCAGCGTCTGACAACCCGCGCCAAGCTCTTTGCAGGGTGGATTTCGCGTTTTCGTCCAAATCCGGTCCGAGAAAGCGAGTACCCACAGTCGCCTCGACTCTGGAACGCCCCCGATATACTCGCGCTCTAATACCGTGCGGGATTTGACGAGCTCCCTTCAGCAAGGAAGCCAGCAAACCTTCTAGTTTCATATCTATGCCGCTAATTCCTAGTCTGGTGTACTGATTTCTTAATCTCGTACTCCATCGAAGCATACGCCGAACGAGTGAAGTGGAATGGTGCATTTCCCCACTTATGGTTCTCGTCAGCTACTGTGCCGTCGATCCTTGACACAGTAATCCCCAGTCTTTCTAGAACCACGTAATATTTACGGAACATCTCATTGTACTGCGAGGCAGATAAACCACGTATCCGGCCAGTCTTCTTATTGTCTGAGCGATACTCGGCCCATTCCGGTGCCAAGACTAGGCATTTTTGCTTCAAACCAAGAAAATCCAAAAACTCAGTAAATAAAGCTGCAGCCCCCTGCCAACGCTGGAAGTGCTCGGCGGACCCGAAAGGAATCTTTCTGGCCGTTTTCAGGATTTGGGGCACGCCCTCCAGCCGCCTAAGTTCCGCGCTATTGGTAGCAATGCTCCCATCTGGAAACTCCCAAACCCCGGTCCGTTCAACGACCAAGTCCCAGACAAAAACATCAATACCGTTTTTCTTCGATATTTCGCGCATGAGGTTTCCCGACAAATCACTCTCTAACATGCGCTGCTGGAAAGAGCTTTTCAGTTTGAAATCAGGAATATTGGATTTCGCGTCTGAGCCCACGGAAAGTAGAGACTGACGTGCCACATAGCGGAGCACTTTGAAGTCGGTGTGCTTAGCGAACTCAACAGTGTCCCGACTCACACACCCACCAAAAATAAAGGTACGGACAGGCGTGGCTTCTCCTTTGGAAGATGCCGGCTCAAAGTTTCCTAACTGCATACGATGATTCTAGACTATCCTCAGTGACAGTTTAGACCGTAACTACAGAGCAATCATCACAGTGGAGAAATTGTGGAATCACAATTGAACAACGACAGCGACAGTGCTCCCGAGGGGACCAACGCAAAACAAGAAAAGCCCAAGCGCGTTAAAAACGCTAGTTTCCGCAACTTGGAGCTCGTTGACGATTCCCAGTTATATAACCTACAGAGCCGAGATAACCTAGCGTCGTATACTCGTCGTCTTCTTGACCGCCGACATTTCATCTTGGCTTATGCACGCAGTAAATCGCTTAGCCGAGGTAGAAATATGTTCCTCGGACGCGCTTGGCTTATCCTTCAACCGATCCTAGACGTGGCAGTTTATGCTTTCATTTTCGGCTACGTTCTTCACGTTTCCAGGGGAATGGACAATTTCATTGGATTCCTAACAATCGGTGTAATTTACCTCAAGTTCGCAACCGGCGGCTTATCAGCTGGCACTTCCATCATCCGTGGCTCAAAGGGGTTGATTAGCAGTTTTAACTTCCCCACAGCAGCCATCCCCATTTCGACGACCATTAAGCAAATGATCGACCATGCAATCCCCGCCATGGTTGCGATAATAGGCGCACTTCTTTTTCAGCTCGATAAAGGAGTTTCTTGGACCATCATTCTAGTGGTTCCCTTGTATTTCTTAATCCATTGCTTCTCGCTCGGTTGCATGTTCATTGTGGGACGAGCTACAGCATTTATTCCCGATCTAAAGTCAGTAGTGGGAATCATCAATCGAGGTCTCTTTTTCATCTCGGGTGTATTCTTCGATCTGAGCAAATTTGATAAAAATCCCCATATTCAAGCAATCATGCAAGCTAATCCCATTTACCAGTTTCTTACCGCAGTGCGGCAGCTGGTTTTGGACGGTGAGGTACCGCCCTTAGGCACTTGGCTGTATATTGCAGCTTGGTCATTCGGGCTATTGATTATTGGATACTTCTACTTTTGGCAAGCCGAGGAAAGGTACGCAGTTGTCAAATAACCCAACGGTTGTCGCTCGTAATCTCAAGAAGTCTTACTACCTTAATCGCTCCGGTTCTGAGCATGTTTTATCCAAAAAACTTTCGAAGCATACTGTGGAAGCAGTAAAAGACGTTAGCTTTGTAGCTTATTCTGGAGAATCGATCGGCATCCTGGGTAAAAACGGCTCCGGGAAGTCAACCCTTCTACGAATGATTGCTGGGTCATCAAAGCCCGATTCCGGCGACGTGTTTGTTTCCTCCCAGCCCACCTTGCTCGGCGTCGGGGCGGCTCTCCAATCAAATTTAAGCGGTCGCCAAAATATCAATTTAGGACTCTTGGCAATGGGGCTAACCCCAGCGGAATCTTCGAAGCTCGTGGATCCGATCATCGATTGGGCGGATCTCCGATCCGCAATCGATCGTCCCTTAAAGACTTATTCGTCGGGCATGAAATCTCGCCTGACTTTTGCGATCTCTACAGCAGTTCGGCGCGAGCTACTACTAATTGACGAAGCCCTTTCCACCGGAGATTCCACGTTCAAAGCTAAGGCTAAGGATCGTATGGACGAGTTTCTCGCTGGATCCGGAACAGTCTTTCTCGTATCTCATGGTGCCGCGACAATTCAAACGCACTGCACTCGTGCCATATGGCTGCACGAAGGCGACATGATTGCTGACGGAGATGCGGAAACTGTAACTACAACTTACCGTGTCTGGGGAAATAGAGTTAGTACGGGAAAACTTGAAGAAGCTGACCGCATCATCAAGCGGCAGCGGAAGGCGTTTAAACCGCACAAAATCCTACTGGATTCTGAGGCCGCAAAGTTTTTGACTCATTCATCTTCCCCTCAGTAGCTCTAAGTACAGCCCCTCCAAGATGTGCGCATTCCGCTCCCATGATCGCTTCTTGGCCCATTCTTCAAGCTCCCGAGGATTCACGCTGAGTTCCCCCTGCCGGACTAAATCAACTGATTTGGCAAGCGCGGAGGGGTTATCCGGTTCAACTTCAACCATTAATCCACCGGTGATTTCCTTTAACGCTGGTAGGTCAGTTCCGATTACCGGTACCCCGCAGGCCATAGCCTGTAGCGGCTTAAGCGGAGTGACCTTCCTACAAACTTCAACGTCTCGCCGCGGTACCACGAACACATCCAAAGCAGCGTACCAAAGGTGAATATCAGAGGCCGGCTGCTTACCAGCGAAGACAACCCGATCGTTCAATTCAAGCTCATCGACCAAGTCTTCAAGCCCTGGTCGAGCCACTCCATCTCCGACGATAATGAGAGTTGCGTCTGAAATCTCCTCCATCGCAGTTATAGCAATGTCCAGCCCTTCGTAATCCACGACTGAGGTAATTGCACCGATTAAGAACTCGTCGCCTAGGCCCAATCGTTTTCGGGCGTGTGCTTTGTCAATATGAGTTTTAAGCTGATTGGCTTCCAAAGCGTTCGGAACGACCTTGATTTTCGATTCTGGAACGCCTCGACGCGTTAGGTCCCCTTTCGACACCTCACTTAACGCTATTACTTGATTTGCAGCCATCATCGCCGCTGTTTCGGCCTGGCGCGCTAATTCAAAAAACTCCGAGCTGCGGCGTTTTTCTGGGTCTGGTGACTGCGAAGCCCACGTGCTCTCGGGCTCGCCTCGGACCTCATAGATCCATGGGACGTCAAGTAGAGCGGCTGCGCGAGCCACCACGCGTGCGTTTGTGTACGGGGTGGTGGTGTGAAGTATGTTTACTTGCTTTTCCCTCGCGAGTCTTACCAGTTGGCGTACGGCCAGATCCTCCTGGCGAGTAATAGAAAACGGAGCAAATACGGAGCCCAACACGAAATATTCGAGACCATCGTTGACAAAATATGGACCATGATGGAATCTACCGATATTCTCTGGATATCCGTAGCGCGTACAAGCAAACGCTTCTACTCCCCTTGCCCTTAAACTCTTGAATAGTGCTTTAGACCGAAGCGTGTATCCAGATTGGGTATAGGGCAATGCATTCGTGAAATGAAACAGTACCCGCGGGGCGGCTGCGCTACCGCTGCGTTCAACTGCTCCCTCAAAGCATTCAACTGACTGGAGTTGCAGAAGTTTCCCGCGGAGATATCTCTCAAACGAAAACGTCAATGGCCTAAGGAATCGCGACTTTTTCAGCTGTTTTATCGCCCTACTCAATTCCCCGGCCTCGGCGGTCTCGTACCCAGGGCTCCTCATTGCCGAAAGTACAAAGTGCGCCCCCTTCACACATGCTCGGGCTACCTTGGACTCTGAGTTTAGGCGCACGAATTCAACCATTCGATTCGAAAATCGCACAGGATCCTGTACAAGTCCCACAACATTGATGGACCAAAATTTGATGACCGAGCGACCAATTCCAGCAGGCATGCTTATGGCTCCATCTGCTTCAAGAACTTAGCAATCAAGCTGGGCACAACGTTGTTCCGTTCGTTCTCAACCCAATGTCGAGCTCTTTCGCTCGCCTTGAGAGATAATTCGCCCTGAGCTAAGGCACACCATAGGTTCGCTAGAGCTTCCGGCGACTCGGGAGGAACCGCATAACCGGCTTCCAACGACTCGATCAACCTGACTGATTCCCCGGCTACAACACCTGTAATTGGCACCCCATACTCCATGAGCTCGAACAGTTTAGAGGGAACAGTTCTTTCTAATGGCTTCCAATCAGTTAAATGGACAAGCGCGGTATCTGCCCAGTCGTAATAGTCTGAGATGGAGTCAGCTGACTTCCGCTTAATGAAAGCTGCGGGAACTTTTCTTTGCTTTGCGTAGTCTTTCACTGACATGCGAGCATCTCCTGCGCCCACGAACTTTAGCTCAATCGGCACTCCGCGATCCGCCGCGATCACCGCTGCATCAATCACGTTTTGAAGTCGTTGAGCGCGACCTATAGTGCCGGCATATAGCACCTTTAGAGGTCCTTCCCCTGAGTCTGGAGCCTTCTTCTGCCCCAATCCCCCTCGGGGAAAAACATTCCGGATGGTGACCATATTGCTCAAAAGTGTTGAGTTCTTCCGCAACTGAGGTCGACTCTGAAAATCTAACTTCAAATCATCTGCTGTGAAAATGACACCATGGGCTTTCCCCAAGACATAATAAAGTGTCCTAGCAACCACAAAACTAACGAACTGAATCGGCCCTCTACTCAAGATTTTTTGCTTTAGCGAGGCACTCTTGACCCCCTTATTCCACTCACTTGAATAGGCTAAGAGGTCAGGCCAGGCGTCCCTTAAGTCGATAGCCAATTTCGCCCCTGAGATTTTAGCTGCTGCAAAGGCGACCACGGCGGTTGGCAAAGCCGGCACTGTACCTATAACCAAGTCAGGCTTCCAAGATTTCCGAATTCCGAACTCAACTATTACTGCGTAGAGAGACCCCAGAGCGATGCCCGCTTGACCGATCGCACGCTGGATCAATGAGCCACCACACGGGATAAACCCACTCCGGATGACTAAATCTACAGCGTTACTCTTTGCTACCTCCGTTCGAGGATGGAAGAGAGACGCGCTCCACCAATGACTCATAGAGGTTCGTCGAACAGATGCCGGCGGAGGAGCAACAACCCTGACCTCGTGGTCTTGAGATTTTAGAATACTAGCGATCCATTCCCAGCGACGCTGCGGCACGTTACTCTCTGGCGACCAATACTGCGAAATGATGAGGATCCGCAATTTTCTCTCTTTCGTTAGTACCAAATCCGTCGCTCTCTAGCGCCAACAGCATACTGAGCCGCTATTCCTAGATTACTGGTTCCCATAGAACTAGTCTTCTTACCTACCATTTTTACACAGGGGCCCCAGTGTGTGGAGTCCTGGCCCTTTCCTGCCGCGTTCCCGCCACATACGAACAACAAATTCAGCCATTTTGCCGCTGTGTACTGCTAATTTGTTGAAACGGCAGGAACCCTATATAGTTATTTCTCGTTGCACAGAGAACACAAAGTTCGCCGTACAACGAATATTCCTCCATAGCTCAGTTGGCAGAGCATTCGACTGTTAATCGAAGGGTCACTGGTTCGAGCCCAGTTGGAGGAGCAAATAGCCTGGTGGAGTTATCCATCAGGCTTTTACTTTTAGCTTGCTTCTCTCTAGGAATCCTCTCACTTCTCATGCTCACCCGCCGCGATAATTTCTCTCCTCATCATAAGTTCGATTCATTGCTGGACTTTTACTCATCCTTCCCCCCCCTTGACGGGGTTTCCACGATTGGATACGGCCAAGGAGAGCTCGATATCAAAGTCGTTAACCGCGGTTCGGATACTACTCTCGTCTTATTCCACGCAGCTATCTACCGGCGAAAAGTCAAACACTACCCACTTTTTTCGGGACAACGGATCACCCGCGTTCTGAATGCTAATCTCATATTTGTCTCCGATCCTTCTCTGGCCCTCGGATTAGATCTCGGCTGGTTTGCTGGTAGCCGAACTCAGTGGTTACAAGCTGATCTCCCGGGGATATTGCGGCATGTCTCATATGCATTTGGATGGGACCAGAAAATGATATTTTTTGGTGCTTCAGGAGGAGGTTTCGCGTCCCTCTATTATTCTTGGCATTTCCCTGGTTCTACAGCCATTGCCGTAAACCCACAGACAAATATCGCCGAATACACCTCTGATCCGGTCGAAACATACGCCAATATTGCCTGGGATGTTCCCGACATTGAATCTTCACCAATTACTTTTGATTTGCGGTCTTTATACTCTCATGGCTTTCCCAACCGCGTTATCTTCCTCCAAAATACCTTCGACGGACTGCACAGAGACAGGCACCTAGCACCGTGGTTACGGGCGACCCCCGCACCCGACAAAAATATGTGGCTATTAATGGGCCGCTGGGGGCGCGGTCACACCCCTCCTGAATCCGCTCTTCTGAAGCAGGTCTTAGAAGCTTCTGTCTCGCCGTCCACGTCTCCGTTGGAGACGCTGGGGTTCGAACAGGCTCCGCCCAGAAATAGGCCTAAAACTTGGCACAAAGCTCTGAAACAAAACGGCTCGACCTCATAGCCGGTCTAAGGCTCCGTTTCCTGAGAAATAGAATCGTCAAGTGCCAACTTGGCTGCTTTCCTAAATCCGGCGATCCAGCACTCTAATTCCCGATTCTGGGAACCTCGTTCCTATACTGATTCGACTGGGTAAATATCACATACTCACTAATGATATAAACAGGTCTGAAATCTTACACAGTGGCATCCCTCGCCATAAAACGGCTGGCTGGGAGCCGGATCATTAAAGCAGTTAAAGAAGCCGCTCGGCGGTGTTTCCTCTAGTCTCGAGCGTTCCATTAAGGATGCTGCTGATTTCCAAACCCGTCAGGGGCGACGACGAAACTGCAACTGGTGACCAGGGTTTTGCGCCGGCCGAAAGATTTTGCACCGAAGAGGTACTAACCTAAATTGAACTGAACCAAATCTGCATAAATCGAGCAGACATTTCTGTTAGCGTTTCCGATATCAGAAATAAAGTCGGCAACGCCTTGTCTGCACGGGGGACACGAGCTATCTCCACCGATTTTCTGTAAATCCTGGCTACGGCGCCAGATACATCTTCGGAGTAGGAGTGGGGCTCACAGGAACGAGAAAAAGGCCGTTAGGTTTGCAACAGGTTGCTAACTCACACGGCCGACTACTGTTGCAGATGCTTTCGCCGTTATCTAAAGCTGCGCAGCAGCTGATTTGTTGTTCGAGTTTTCTCTCCGCAAGGAAAGCGCTCCCTGTACTAGGCAGATCAGGCAAAGGCATTGAGAGCACGTCCGAAAGAAATACCACCACGCTTCAGATGTGACCCAGGTCAGCCGGCGATATGCTGGCGGGGTCGACAAATAGTAATAGCTATTCTCCGTAGCGGCGCCCCACGTGAACGTCTACGCCACCAAAGAGGCTGTAGCAGTTGACGATGATTTCGGGTGCGTCCACTGGAAGGTCATTCGGATGTATGGCGCCGTGCTCGACCTTCAGGTCATGCCCACCAAAAAGGCCAAAGCCACCCACGCGGACGCGGAAGCCCTCTGGGATGTAGACATCGGCACCACCGAAAACTCCTACCGTATTGATGGTGGTCGTGCGGTTACGAAGAGCCACGCCGGTCAGGTCAATGTCAACACCGCCGAAGGCTCCAATAGCTGTCAGGGTACGGGCTACTGCCCCGCCATTGACCGTGGAGCCACCGAAGATGCCCAGAGCCAGGGATTGCGGCTGTCCTACCGAAGGCTGAATCTGCTTCATCGCCTGCTCAACTTTGGCTATGGCGTTGGATTCTTGGTGGCCGGAGTAAGCTTTGGTAACCTGGCTATGGGCACCAAAGAGGACTTTTTCCGGGCTTTCCACAAGGTCAGCGAGGGGCTTGATCAGCTCGCCACGCGTTGTGGCGCTCTCACAATCGGCCGAACGCTTTTCAAATTCAGTGAGGTCAATCTGACCTGCCGACAGCGCATCCCCGAGGATGTCTGCGGCCTTCATACGCTCTTGGTGGTTACAACGGATCTCCAGCGGTTTCATACTTTTATAATATCCGCTATAGCCACCATTCGCGCGGCTTATTCCTCACTTTGAGGGGACTTGGAGGTATCGATCTCCGGACGGAAGTCAGCTTCCCGCTCGCCAACTCCGGTTAGCTCGGCAATAGCCGCTACAGCGCGCTGCGCACCCTTGCCATCGCCATAGGGGTTGACTGCGTTGGCCATGGCGTCGAATGCGGCGGCGTCGGAAAGCAAAAGCTTAGCCTCAGCCACGATGAGCTCACGGTTGGTGCCCACCAGCTTTACGGTGCCGGCAACGACGGCCTCGGGGCGCTCGGTATTTTGGCGCATAACCAGGACTGGCTTGCCTAGCGCAGGAGCCTCTTCCTGGACTCCGCCGGAGTCAGTCAAGATGATGGTCGCGCGGTTTTGCAGCTGCGTGAACTGGTCATAAGGCAGCGGATCCGTGATGATGATATTCGGCAGGTGCTCGACCTCCGGCAGGACGGCCTCGCGCACCTTCGGATTCAGGTGCAGCGGCAAGGCAAAGTTGATCTCTGGATAGGCTTCTGCCAGATCCTTGACCGCGCCACCGATTTCCTTCATAGCCTCAAGGTTCTCGCGGCGATGGGTGGTAACTACGACAAGCCGCTTATCGGAATCTGCGGCTTCCTGCAGGGCAGGGTCCGCGAACTTCGTGTCCCACGAGGCTGCTTCCAAAAGCGCGTCAATGACGGTATTACCAGTGACCACGATGTCCTTGGAACGAACGTTCTCGCGGCGCAGGTTCTCCATAGACCCTTCGGTAGGGGCCAGGTGGAGCTCGGCTACCTGGCCAATGAGCTTGCGGTTAGCTTCTTCGGGGAACGGCGAGTGGATATCCCCGGTGCGCAGGCCCGCTTCCAGGTGGACAATCTTTACACCGCGGTGGAATCCCGCGAGCGCTGCGGCCATGGCGGTAGAGGTATCGCCCTGGGAGATGATGACGTCTGGTTGTTCCTCTTCAATGATGGAGTCCAGTCCGGCAATCGCACGGGAGACGATCTCATTGAGGCCTTGACCCGGCTTCATAAGGCCGAGGTCATGCTTCGGGGAAATGCCAAACATGGTGTTGACCTGCTCCAGCATCTCTTTGTGCTGTCCGGTAGAAACCGGAATGGATTCAAAGCGCTCATCTTTATCCAGCGCCTTGATCACAGGGGCAACCTTGATAGCCTCCGGGCGGGTGCCATAGATGGTCATTACCTTGGGCTTAGTCATTACTCATTTCCTTTTGGTTGATGGGGATACTTCTTTATTGAACCATGTGTGGGAGCGTTGTACCCCCACGCGGCTTGTTGGAATCGTTAGCCGCTGACACTCACGCCGCCGTCTGGGGTGATGGTCACCGTGGCCGCCATGGCGCGGGCTAGGTCGAGGCGTTGCCACGAGCCTCCCTCTGACTGCCAATCCAATGGATTGCCGGCTGGGCGCGCGGTCTGGCGGAGGACCTCGGCACGCTGATCCCAGGTCAGTTCTGGGTGGGACGCTGCTAGCAGCACTGGGGCGGCCTGCGGGACGACCATCGCAGCGTCGGTGCGGTAACGTGGGGCGAAGTCATAGTCCATGAGCTTGGAATACTGCTCCACCGCATCCTCTGTGGACCGATAGTCGGTACCCTCTGCCCTATCCTGGGCCACCAATTCTTCTACCGTTTTGCCGGTGCGCCACTTGATTTCTTGGCGCACTTCCATCGAGGCTTCCCATAGAGCATGGCGCATGCGCTTATCGTTGAGGCGGTCTGCCGCGGCGGCTTGGCCGGTCATGCGCCCACCGATGACATCCAGCGGGTAATGCACGCCCAGTACTACGCGGTGGTTGCCGGCCTCCGCGCCCCGCAGCATCAGCTGTGGACCTACCTCAGGCAGCATGAAGGACATCAGCGTGGTAATCCACGTTGCCTGATTGGTATGGCCCGAAGGGAAGGCTGGCGAGGTGGGATAGAGATCCTTGGAGCCATCGTCAAAGCGCTTAATCGCCTGCGGCGCGCGCTGGTACGGGCGCTGATAGTTGAAGTAGTACTTCTCAGACATCGTGGAATTGGCCAGTCCGCCTGCGCGGGCCGCATAGCCATTTCCTAGGAGGTATTCGGTCTTGGGCAGGCGGTGCTCGGCCAAGGCGGCGCGGAAGGCATCGCCTAGGTTCTTGCCCATCGAGTCAGAAACGGCGTTGAGCACGCTCGTCGAGCTGGCCTTGGCATCGGCCTGCGCGCGGCGGATCAAAGCGGAGTCACCGGCTGCCGCGTTATTAATGGCCACGGCCTTGTCCATATTTTCTTGGCGGATTTCTGGCTGGGCCTTGATGTGATCAAAAAGCTGGACTACCTGCCAGTAGTTGCCAAATTGATAAGACGAGACATCGGATTCAAAGCCCGCGATATAGTCCGTGCTAAACGGCTCTGGAACTGGGGCACCGGGGTACTGGACTGGGGCTGCGCCGGTGGACTGCTGGGTGACAGGCTCACGCAGCTGGGGCACGGCTACGGGAAGGGCTGTGGCCGACGGTGCGAGGGCTATAGTCAGCCCAGTAGCCGCGCACAGGGCGAGCCCACGGACTGCGGGGCGGAGATTATTCCGATAGTTCAACGTGGAAACCTTTAACTAGTAACGAATTCCCACGCATAATATCTAGCTAAAGTTAAGGGGAAGTGAACGCGACGCTAAACTCGCATGCACAATCGTGGATTGGCGGGTAGACCTTTGCGGTCACCACTCAGCGTTCTTCAGGCCAATTGGGGCCTTGGTGCGCCGCGGCGGTATCCGATTGGTGGCCGCAAGATTCCGCAGAAATGCTCGCGGTAAAAAGCGCGGCCAGCGCCACTGCTGAAGCCGCTGCCGAATCCCTGCGCTTGTTATTTTCCACACGTTTAAACTAGCGCGTATTGCGCGCCATGAAAAGTGCTAGTCCAATGCGGGGCTAGCGCCACCCCTCACTCGTGGTTGGCGGCGCGCGCCAAAGCTTCGCGGTAGGCTAGTGGAGAACTTTTACTCGCACAGGAATAAGGGGACACGCTAAGCAATGATCCAATTCGTCTTCGGCGCCGCAGCAGGATACGTTTTTGGCACTAAGGCTGGCCGCAAGCGCTACCACCAGATCAAGGGCGCCTACGAAAAGGCCGTCAACTCCCCCGTGACCAAGTCCGCCGTCACCTCGGCACGCAAGGCGGTAGCCAATCGCCTGGACCCAGAACCGCGCATGCGCGAGGTTCGCGATTTGTCTTCCAAGCGCAAGGGCAAGGGCCGGCTGCGCGGATCGCAGGTGGATAATGCGGACCGCATTTATGAGCCCGATGAGGACTAGGTCGAGTGCAGACTAGCCTTTAGGCCTCCTCCCCTCCCCTCGGCACGTACCTTATTTGGGGTCGCGCCGAGGGGAGATTTTTATGCTTGGGGAGGCGTGCCGCGAAAGGCGCGGTCATTAAGCTCGCGGCGGGCCTGTTCGAGGGCGACGAGGTCGGCGAAGAGCGAGTTATAGCTGGCCTCATCATCGGAGGGGCGCATGCGGCCGAGGCGGGCCTTGAGCTGGGCGATTTGATTGCCCACCACGGTTTCTTGCAGGCGGGAGAGAACGGAGTCGGCGTATTTTTCGGGGCCGACGTCGGTAGGCAAGATTGCTTCTACGGCGAGCTCGGAGACGAAATTGCGGCCGGTGAGATCCTGCATCTCGCCGGCTACCGCGGCAATCCATTCCACGGCGGGCATGGACGCGCCCTGGGCGGCGCCGCCGGCGGTGGAAATGGCCTGGCGGACGAGGCGGTAGGCGTCGTTAGTATAGGCGTCGGCAGTAATGCCATCGAAGTACGAGCCCGCTACCTGCGGCATCTGCAAGGCCAGCTTGAGGGCCTCGCGCTGTGGCCACAGATGGGTTTCCTTGGGGCTCGGCGGATGGATCATCGGCACGTCCTGCTGCGCCGGTTGCTGCTTCGCGTTGTCGAAGCGGCGGATGGTGGGTTTTTCAGCCTTTTTGGGCTTGCGCGCCTCCGCGCGGACCTGCTGGAGAACCTCCTCCGGGTTGGCCCAACCCACCCAACCAGCTAGGCGGCGGGCGTACTCGCGCTGGAGGGGCTGATCGCGGATCTGCGCCACCACGGGGACTGCGCGGCGCAGGGCCTGCAGGCGCCCCTCCGCGGTATCGATGCGGTACTCCGCGATGACGGATTGGATGACGAACTCGAACATGGGGATTCGGTCCGCGATGAGCTCACGCACGGCGGCATCGCCCTTCTGCAGGCGCAGATCGCACGGGTCCATGCCGTCCGGAGCTACGGAGACAAAGGACTGGCCGGTGAATTTCTGCTCACCATCGAAGGCGCGCATGGCGGCCTTCTGCCCCGCCTCATCACCGTCGAAGGTATAGATGAGCTCGCCATTGAAATAGGAATCATCCAGCATCAGCCGGCGCAGCACCTGAAGGTGCTCGCCACCAAAGGCCGTGCCGCACGATGCCACTGCGGTTTTCACGCCGGCGGCGTACATGGCCATGACGTCCGTATAGCCCTCTACCACCACGGCCTGGTGGTTATCGGCAATATTGCGCTTGGCCAGATCAAGGCCGAAGAGCACCTTGGACTTGTGATAGAGCATGGTGTCCGGGGTGTTCATGTACTTGCCGAGTTTGTCGTCGTCGAAAAGCTTGCGGGCGCCAAAGCCAATCACGTTGCCGGAAAGGTCCTTGATGGGCCACAGCAGGCGGCGGTGGAAGCGGTCAATGGGACCACGCTTGCCCATCTTGGAAATGCCGGCCGCCTCCAGCTCCTCGAAGGAAAAGCCCAATCGCAGCAGGTGCTTAGTGGCGGTATCCCAACCCTCCGGCGCATAGCCGCACTCGAAGTCATAAATGACCTCCCTGGAAAAGCCGCGGTCCAGCAGAAAATCGCGCGCAGTGGCCGCCTGCGGCGTCTCCAACTGCTGACGGTAGAACTCGTGCGCGGCCTTATTCGCAGCGATGAGGCGCTGGCGCGTGCCGGGCTTCTCATTGCGCGCGCCTGTGGAACCGCCCTGGTAGTTAATGTGGTAGCCGATCTTCTGCGCTACCGCTTCCACCGCTTCTGGGAAGGAGACCTGCTCCATTTCCATCAGGAAGCTAAAGACATCGCCGCCCTTGCCGGTGGAAAAGCAGTGATAGTAACCGCGCTGCGGGCGTACGTGGAAGGACGGGGTCTTTTCATCCTTGAAGGGGCTCAGGCCCTTGAGCGAATCGTGTCCGGCGGGCTTGAGCTGAACGTACTCGCCCACGATCTCTTCTAAAGGCGCGCGTTCACGGATAGCTTGGATATCGCTGTCCGGAATTCTGCCTTTTGCCATGCGTACAGACTACCCCGCCCGCGGCGGGAATGTTCAAATGGCTAGGGCAGGATGGTGTGGTGCCTGTGGGTTCACGGTTTGGGCGGAAATTACCCTCTGATGGGGTATATTCCACCTGCCTTTACCTACCCCCGTGACGGGGGAATTTTTGGCCTTGTAGGAAGCCTAGGCCGATTTCGGTATTCGCCGCCGCACCTGCAAGAATAAAGGTATGCCCAAGTCCCAAGCGTCTAAGAAATCGCTCCCAGTAGCCCTCGGCGGCCTTGCGCTTGCCGTCGTTGCAGGCTACTTCGGCTTCGACCTCGGCGGCGATGGCGATTCCTCTGCTTCTTCGCCGTCCGAGTCCGCAGGCGGCGCTAAGGCTGGCGACGCCGATACTTGCGAGATGTCTTCCCTCCCTGCCGAGGCGAACGACACCGCGAACGATATTTTGGCCGGTGGCCCCTATGACTACCCGGATAATGACAACGCCCGCTTTGGCAACTACGAGGGACGCCTGCCGCAGCAGGACAAAAATTACTACCGCGAATACACGGTAGAAACCCCGGGCAGCAAGAACCGCGGCGCCCGCCGCATCATCACTGGCGGCGGCAGCGAGACCGACCCGGACGTGTGGTACTACACCGATGACCACTATGAAAGCTTCTGTTCTATCCCAGACGCGGAGGAGTAATCATGCAACGCATCCTCATTACTGAACACATCCGCACCCGCGCGGACTTCTTCAACGCGCTTGGCCGGACTCGCGGCTGCGAGGACTGCGGCCCCCGCAACCTCGATGACCTCGCGGACTTCCTGCGCGAGCAGCGCACCAGCGTCATCATTGCTTCCCACATGGAAATCGCGGACGCGGAGTTGGAAGGCGTTGCCACCGTTTTGGAGGATCAGGGCGTGAAGTTGGTGCGCTAGCGACTCGGCCCCTGGGGCTGGAGCGGGAGCTGAGGCGTTAGGTCCATAGATATGAGGCCGAATTGAGGGGTATGAGCTCTCAATTCGGCCTTTTCGCGCTCAGAGCGGCCTGATGAGTTTCGACCTAACTCTAGCGCTGCTAGGTGGGCCAGGTTTAGCTGAGGAATCCAGACAGCTCCGCACTCCGCCGAGCCAGGCGCTCCAGCCGGGACTCTGTCATGGAGGCAATCTGGTCGATGATGGCGCGGTCGCGGGCTGCGTCGGTATCGGCCTGTTCCCACCACAGGCGGAAGGTGGCATCGAGGGAGCCGGGGGCGCCGGCGACGAGGTAGTCGTAGACACGGTAGATGCGCTCGCGTTGACGGTCTTGGCGTGCGAGGTGGGCGGGCTCGTCCATGACGTAGAGGACGGCGATGGTTTTGAGCAGCTTGACCTCGGCTTCGGCTTGCTTGGGCACGATGAGGTTGCCGTGCATGCGGCCAAGGCTATTGGAGGCGATGAGCTCGGCATTGGCCTCGCTGGTGGCGCCAACGGTCGCACCGACGTAGCGGCCGACAAGCTCGGAGGTCATCTTCTTCAGGTTGGCGTAGTCGCGCAAGGAATAGTCAAAGTCACCGATGGCGTTGATGACGCTTAAGTTGCGCAGGCTATCGGCCGCTTCCAAGAGCTCATCGGCGGTGCCGCCGAAGGCCTTGGCACCCTTTTCTGCTAGTTGGGCCAGCTCCACCAAGTCCCAGAGCACGTTCAAAGAGATGCGCCGGGAGATGATGCCATCTTCCACGTCGTGCACGGAGTAGGCGATGTCATCGGACCAGTCCATGACCTGGGCCTCGATGCACTTGCGGTTATCGGTATGGCCCTCGCGCAGCCAGTCCAAAAGGTGCGCATCCTCGTCATAGGCGCCGTACTTGCGGTTGGTGGTGCCATCCGGGTTGGTCTTGGTCCACGGATATTTGCAGGCGCCGTCGAGGGCTGCGCGGGTGAGGTTGAGGCCAAAGCTTTGGGGTTCGCCGTGGGCATCGTCCACGATGACTTTGGGCTCCAAGCGGGTGAGAATGCGCAGGGTTTGGGCGTTGCCTTCAAAGCCGTTGAGGGCGACCTCGTTGAGCGCATTCTCGCCGTTGTGGCCATAGGGCGGGTGGCCGATGTCATGAGTCAGGCCGGCCATATCGCAGAGATCGGGATCGAGGCCGAGCCCGGAGCCGATGCTGCGCGCGATTTGGCCGACCTCCAGCGAGTGGGTCAGCCGGGTGCGCGGGGTATCGCCGTCGCGCGGGCCGACGACCTGTGTTTTATCCGCTAGCCGGCGCAGCGCGGCCGAGTGCAGCACGCGGGCGCGGTCGCGGGCGAAGAGCCCGCGGTGCTCCTCCACGGGGTGGAAGGCTGAGCCCTTCGGCTTTTCATCGGCCAGGCGGGCGAAGTCGGCGGCGGAATAAGAATAGGTCACGGCGCCAAGTTTATTCCGCGAACAGGCCTTTTGGGTGAGCAACGTGGCCTAAGCGCGGTCGTCTTCCTGCTGAATCGTCTCATGCCGCAGCTTCTGATTGGGGCGCAGCACTTGCTCCACGCGGTAGAACCCATTGCGCAGCGCCGCGGCGCCGCGCGGCGGTAACAGGCCGGCCACCAGCGCGTAGGCTACGCCACCGGTTTCGTGGGCAAGGTAGCGCCACCAGGGCTTAGAAAAGCGCGCGGCCGGGTAATACGGCGTACCGGAGACGGTGGCTGCGATGCCCTCTTGGCGGGCGATGAGTGCGGTGCGCAGGCGGTGGAGGGGATCGGTGATGATGGTGGCGTCGGAAAGCGCGAAGGCTTCCTTGACCGCGCTGAGGGAGCTGCGGGTATCCATCCCCTCCTCCACCGCGTGCACGGTCAGGTGCGGGAAGTGCTCGCGCAGGTAGGTGCGGCCGACGCCGGCCTCCGTAAACCTATCCCCGGGCAGCTTGCCGCCCACGGTAATAACCTCCAGTCCCTTGGCCGTGGCGAGCTCACCGGCGTGGCGCAGGCGGCCGGCCAGGATGCGGGAGGGGCGGCCATCGTATTGGGCGGTTCCTAAAACAATTGCGTACTTCACTGCCCCACTACACTACCTGCCGGAGGGCGAAGCGGAGCCGGTAAAGTGGTGGGCATGAATTTGAGTGCACGTTTGGGCCGCGCGGCCATTGCCGCTTTCATTTTGGGCTGCACCTCCGTCGGTGCGGGGTCTGCCTTCGCCGCCGAGACCACCACGGTGGCGCAGGGCACCGGTACGGCAACCCTCACGGAAAAGGTTACCGATGATGCGGGCGTATTAAGCACCCAAGAAAAGGCCGAGCTCAGGGAGAAGATTGGCCAGCTGCAAAAAGACGAGCACTTGACGCTCTTTGTCTATATCACCGATGAGCTGGGCACGGATCCAGAGACTTTTGCCGGCCAGGCGGTCAAGGATAAGGGTCCGAACTCCGCGGTTTATGCGCTTTCCATCAATGACCGCAAGATGGGCGTGCAGACCGGCGATGCGTGGCCCAAGGGCCGGCTGGATCAGATGTATGACGCCGCCTATGACAAGCTGGCCAGCGATGAATACGGTGCTTCGGCCCTCGCGCTTGCCGACGCCGCCCTGGGCAACTCCGCCTCCGATTCCTCCGGCCTGGCGTGGCTGGGCGGTGGCGCGGCCGCCATCGTCGCCGCCGGTGGCGGAATCATGTACTACTCGCGCCGCAACACCAAGAAAAATAATGCGCAGACGCTGGAGTCCGCCCGCGAGATTGCCCCGGGCGATACCGATCAGTTGGACCGCCTGCCGCTGGAGACCTTGGACCAGCTGGCCCAGGAGGAGTTGGTCTCTACCGATGAGTCCATCCGCCGCGGCAAGGAGGAGCTCAATATCGCGCTCTCCGAGTTCGGCCCCGAGCGCGTGCGCCCCTTTACCAAGGCGATGAACCACTCCACCTCTACCCTGCAAAAGGCCTTCCACCTGCGCCAGCGCCTGGATGATGCCGTGCCGGAGTCCCCGGCCGAGCGCCGCCAAATGCTGGTAGAAATCGTCTCCTCCTGCGGCCAGGCCGATGACGCCCTCGACGCGCAGGCCGAGGAGTTTGCCAAGATGCGCGACTTGCTCATCCACTCCGATGAGAAGCTGGATGAGCTCACCCAGCGCACCGTGGGCCTGCGCACCCGCCTGCCGGAGGCCGAGTCCACGCTGGCTGGCCTGAAGTCCAACTATGACGAGCACGTGCTCTCCTCCATTGCCGATAACCCCGAGCTAGCCGCCGCCTCCCTCGACGAGGCCGAGAAGCTGCTCGACAAGGCCCGCGGGGTCCAGGCCCAGCCGGCCGGCCAGCAGGGCCCGCTGGTGGGACTTATTCGCGATATCGAGCACGCCTGCGAGATGACGGATCGCCTCATCTCCGGCGTGGAAAACGCCGAGGAGAATATCGCCACCGCCCGCGGCAACCTCGAGGCGCTTATTGCCGAGGTCGAGGGCGAGATCAACGAGGCCCGCGAGCTCGAGCGCCAAGGCAAGGCCCAGGGAACCACCGCGGATTGGGACAAACTCGAAGAGCTGCTCGGCCGCGCCGGCAGCGCCGTAGATGAGGCCAAGGCCCACGGCCAACAGGATCCGTTGGGCCAGCACACCGCGCTGACCTCCATCGATACCGAGCTAGATGAGGCGCTCGACCGCGTGCGCGAGAAGACCTCCACGCACGCGCGCCAGCTAGACCTCTTCCGCCAGCAGATTTCCGTGGCGGAATCCAATATCCAGGCCGCAGAAGACCTCATTTCCTCCCGCGGGCGCATCATCGGCTCGGGTGCGCGCACCGCGCTTGCCGACGCCAAACGTCTCCACGCCCAAGCCCTCCACACCGAGCGCAGCGATATCCGCGCCGCCCTGCAGTCCTCTCGCGAAGCGGCGGCCGCCGCCCAGGCGGCGCTGCAGCGCGCCAAGGAAGACATCGACGAGCACCGTCGCCACCAGCAGCGCCAGCAGATGGGCAACGCCGCCGGCAATGTCGTGACCGGTATGGTCCTTGGCCAAATGCTCGGCGGCGGCCGCGGCTTCGGCGGTGGATTCGGAGGCGGCGGCTTCGGTGGAGGCAGCTTCGGCGGCGGAGGCGGCGGAGGCGGCTTCCGCGGCGGCTCCTTCTAGCCCGCCTCGCCCAGCCCGCGGCACGGCCCAGCAGCCCGGCAGGCCGGCTCTAGGCTCTAGGCTCGCGCGGGTGGCCCGGCTTCCCCGGGGCGCTGGGCTAGGTGCGGAGGGAGCGCGGGGTGGCGTCGAGAAGCGCGCAGGCGTAGCTCAAGAACATGGCGTCGAGCTCCGGCAGCTCGCCCACGCTCACGCGTAGGCCATCGCCGGCCGGCGCGGTGCTGGCAACCTCGGCGCCCATGCCGCGGGCCACGATGCGGCGCTCGCGGCGGAAGGGGTTGCGGCGCTCGAGAAGGTACTCGCGGTCGGCGCAGGTCGCGCGCAGGCGGGTGACGGTAATCCCGGCCTGGGTGACCGAGAAATCCTCGCCCGCGGCGGTCTGCGCGCGCAGGAAGAAACGCGGGGAGGAAGAATCCTGCGAGGATTCTACTGCGAGGCGCTCGCCGGCCGCGGTGGCAAGCACGCCGTCGCGCACGGAGGCAAGATCGTTCCCCTCGGCGTCGGTAAGCGCGCCCGCGCGCCAGGTCCACTGCGCAGTCATTAGAAGACGAAAAGCGCGACGAGGGCAACGATGGACGCGAGGACCAAGGTAATGATCCAAGCCCAAGCTTTGCCTTGGGTATTAGCGTCCAAGACGACGCGGGTAAACCAGCTCAAGCCGGCGATTTCCGCGGTGGTCAGGCCCTCGGCATCGTGCTCGAATTCGAGGATGGCCTTGCGCACGCCGGAATTGCGGGCGGTGAACTGCCCTACCTTTTCATCATCGACATCATCGATGATCCAGTCGCCGCTGTTTTCGTTGATGAAGGTGAAGGTACGGCCGTTGAGCGATGCCTCCAGGCACTTGTCGCGGCCGGGGCGGCCGGCAAGGCGGTAAATGGAGCCGTCGGCAAGCGTGGCAGAAGCGCCAAGGTCACTGATCTCGGTGCGCCAGAAGTGGCCGTCCACCTCCGCGGAATGCTCCGAGAATACGCCCAGCTGCTCCGGGCCTTCCTCGGCCAAGAGCACGGGCTTTGCGCGGTCGGAGCGATCCCAGCTGGTGTAATGCATTACTAGCACCCAATCAGGCGGGCAGCGAGGTAAGCCTCGAGGTCATCGAGCTTCACGCGCTCCTGCTCCATGGTGTCGCGCTCGCGCACGGTCACGGCATCGTCCTCGAGGGTATCGAAGTCGAAGGTGACGCAGAACGGGGTGCCGATTCCATCCTGGCGGCGGTAGCGGCGGCCGATGGCGCCGGAGACGTCAAAGTCCACGTTCCAGTGTGCGCGCAGCTTATCGGCCAGCTTGCGCGCCGGCTCGGAAAGCTCTTCCTTCTTGGACAGGGGCAGTACGGCCACCTTGATGGGCGCTAGGCGGCGGTCCAGACGCAGGACCACGCGCTTATCGGTGCCTCCCTTGGCGTTGGGAGCCTCTTCCTCGTCGTAGGCATCCACCAGGAAGGCCATCATGGAACGGCCCAGGCCGGCGGCCGGCTCGATGACGTAAGGGATCCAGCGCTCGTCATTGGCTTGGTCGTAGTAGGACAGGTCCTCGCCCGAGCCCTTGGCGTGAACGGACAGGTCATAGTCCGTGCGGTTGGCCACGCCTTCCAGCTCGCCCCACTTGGAGCCCTTGAAGCCAAAGGCGTACTCCACGTCCACGGTGCGCTTGGAGTAGTGGGAGAGCTTTTCCTTCGGGTGCTCGTACAGGCGCAGGTTTTCTTCCTTGATGCCCAGGTCCACGTACCAGTTGTAGCGGTCATCAATCCAGTACTGGTGCCACTCTTCGTCCTCGCCCGGCTTGACGAAGAACTCCATTTCCATCTGCTCGAACTCGCGGGTACGGAAGATGAAGTTGCCTGGGGTGATCTCGTTGCGGAAGGACTTGCCGATGTTCGCGATGCCAAACGGCGGCTTCATGCGCGAGGAGGTCATCACGTTCTTGAAGTTAACGAAGATGCCCTGTGCGGTTTCCGGACGCAGGTAGTGCAGGCCTTGCTCATCGTCCACCGGGCCCAGGAAGGTCTTGAGCAGACCGGAGAAGGCCTTCGGTTCGGTCCAGTCACCCGGCTGGCCGGTTTCTGGGTCATTGATATCTGCCAGGCCGTTTTCTGGCTCGTGGCCGTGCTTTTCCTCGTAGGCCTCAATAAGGTCGTCGGCACGGTAGCGCTTGCCGGTGTGGCGGGATTCCACCAGCGGGTCAGAAAAGACCTCGACGTGACCGGAGGATACCCAGACCTGACGCGGCTGGATGACGGAGGTATCTACGCCCACGACGTCTGCGCGGGACTGCACCATGTGGCGCCACCACTGGCGCTTGATGTTTTCCTTGAGCTCTACACCAAGAGGGCCGTAGTCCCACGCGGAGCGGGAACCGCCGTAAATTTCACCTGCCTGGTAGACCAAGCCGCGGCGCTTACACAGGTTTACAACGGTATCGATGACGGATGCCATAAGTTTTCGGACTCCTCTGGTAGGGGACAGTCTTGACAATCTCGTTCAGTCTAACCCGAAGCGCTTCCCGGCGGTGGGATTGGGGCATGAATTTAATCTGAAATAAATACAACGTATTGCAAGTATCGGGTAATATAAGGGTAACCGACAGGTAATAGGTATTTAATTGAAGGTGACATTCCCTATGACGACCACTTACAAGGCCCCAAATACTTCTGCGGCTGCCGGCGTTATCGCTGCCCTTGATTCGCCCCTACGCATCGCAATCATCTCCCGCTTGGCCGAGCGCGATCACTTTGTCCATGAGCTGGTCAAGGCCACCGGCAAGTCCCAGCCCCTTATCAGCCAGCACCTGCGCGTGCTCAAGCAGGCGGGCATCGTGGACTCCGAGCGCAGCGGCCGCGAGGTAACCTACTCGCTCATTGCGCCGCGGGTTTTGGACCTGCTTGCCGACGCCGCCAAGATCGCCTCCTAGCCCCTCCCCTCCTGCATAAAAAGCCGCCTGACTGTGCAGTTATTGAAAAAGCACTGATAATATTGAGGGCATGGCTTTACACGACAGTATTCCCAAACTAGGCGCGCGCAATACCAAGCAGCGCACCGCAGTGGTTGAGGTACTGCGGGAATTGGAGAAATTCGCCTCCGCCAAGGAGATCTACCACGAGCTCCAAGAACGTGAGGAAAAGGTGGGCCTGACCACCGTGTACCGCACCCTGCAGTCCCTGACCGATATCGATGCAGTGGATGCCCTCCACATGCCCAATGGCGAAACCCTGTACCGCCATTGCGATACCGACGCCCACCACCACCACTTGGTGTGCACCAAGTGCGGCCGCACCGAGGAAATCGACGGCGGCCCCATTGAAAAGTGGGCCACCTCCGTGGCCAAGGAGTACGGCTTCGAGCTCACCGGCCACGATGCCGAGGTCTTTGGCATCTGCAGCGACTGCGCCGCCTCCGCCTAAACGGCCGCACGCCCTCGCGCGCAGCCACTCCCCCTCACCTCAGCCTCCAGTTTCCGGCGGCTGAGGTTTTCTTTTTGCGCTACTTCTTCACGCCACCGAAGCGGCGGTCGCGCCGCGCATACTCCTCGATGGCGGCGAAGAGGTCCTCCGGAGTGAAGTCCGGGAAGAGTTTGTCTTGGTAAATCATCTCCGCGTAGGCGGACTGCCAGAGCAGGAAGTTTGAGGTGCGCTTCTCACCGGACGGGCGCAGGAAGAGATCCACGTCCGGCATGCTCGGGTCATAAAGATGCTGCGCGATGGTTTCTTCCTTGATATCGCGCGGGTTGAGCTCGCCTGCGGCCACCTGCTTGGCGATGTCCCTAAAGCCATCCACCAGTTCTGCCCTACCGCCATAGTTCACGCACATGGCCAAGGTCATCTTGGTATTGTCCTTGGTCAGCTCCTGGGCGGCCTCGAGCTCCTTAATAACCGAGCGCCACAAGCGCGGGCGGCGGCCGGCCCACACCACGCGCACGCCGCGCTCATTGAGCCACTCGCGCTGGCGGCGCAGCACGTCGCGGTTAAAGCCCATGAGGAAGCGGACCTCTTCAGGGCTGCGGCGCCAATTCTCGGTGGAGAAAGCATAGGCCGAAAGGTAGGGAACGCCGGCGGCAAGGCAGGCATCGACGACGTCAAGAAGCACGGCTTCTCCGCGCCTATGCCCCTCGGTGCGCTTCATGCCTTTTTCCTGGGCCCAGCGGCCATTGCCATCCATGACCAGCGCAATATGGCGGGGCATGAACTCGTCCGGGATATTCGGCGGGGTCAAAGTGCGGTTCGGGTCTGGCGTAATCACGGGCTATATTCTACTGCTCCATAACCTGCAATGCGGAAACATTGCGCTCCATGTGCCACTGCAGGTGCGCCCGCGCTAGGCGATGCCCCTCCTGCTTCTGCGCATTCGTCGGATTCGTCGGGTGATTATGCGCCAAAAGCCACAGGTGATGCAGGGTTTCCGGGTCTACCTCGGCCGCGCCTGGCGGACGGCATTCGTGGCACGCCGCGCCGCCTACCGCCGGGTGAAAGGCGTGGTGCGGGCCCGGCCGGTTGCACTGGGCGCAGTTAAACAGGCTCGGCGCCCAACCTGCATGCGCCATGGCCTGCAGTAAGAAGGCATCCAGCGCCATGGTCGGGTCCGCGGTTTGCAGCTGCTCCAAGGTCGCGGTGACGGAGTCGTAGAGGTAGGGGTCTTGGGCGGCGTCGGCAAACGCAAGGCGCTCGGCCGATTCCAGCACCGCGCACGCGGCCGTGTAGCGCTCATAGTCCTCAATGAGGCGCGCGCCAAAATAGTCGACCGTATCCGCCTGGGAAATGGTAGCCAGATTCTTGCCCACATACAGCTGGACATCGAGGTTGACGAAGAGCTGCAGGCGCGAACCAAAGCGCGACTTGGCGCGGCGCACGCCTTTGGCCACCGCGCGCACGAGGCCATGATCGCGGGTAAGCAGGACTATAACGCGATCAGCCTCACCAAAGTCATAGCTGCGGATGACCACTGCGCGGTCACGATAGTTCTCGCGCATAGTAGTTTAGAACCCGAGCCTACCCAGCGACTTCGGGTCAGACTGCCAATTCTTCAGCACCTTGATGCGCAGATCCAGGTACACATTGTGGCCGAGCAGCTCGATAATCTCCTTGCGGGCATTGCCCACAATGCGACGGAAGCGCAGGCCATCCTTGCCCTCAATAATGCGCTTCTGGCCTGGGCGCTCCAGGTACAAAATGGCGTGGATATCCAGCACGCCCTCACGGGTGCGCGACGGCAGCATCTCATCAACCTGCACCGCCACCGAGTGCGGCAGCTCCGCCTTCAAGCCAGACAGGGCGGCTTCACGAATGAGTTCCTCGATGCGCTTTTCCTGGCCCTCATCGGTGATGTGGTCATCCGGGTAGAACTTCGGGCCTTCCGGCAGGTGATCCACGATGACCTGCACCAGCTCATCCAGTTGCACACCCTCCTTGGAGGAAACCGGGATGACTACCGCATTCGGGTCATCCTGGGAGAGCAGCTCGTGCAGGGCCAGCAGCTGCGCGCCAACCTGATCTTTGCTGGCCTTATCCAGCTTGGTGACGATACCGATGATCGGGGTCTTTGGCGCGATGCTGCGCACGTTTTCCAGGATCCAACGGTCACCCGGGCCAATCTTTTCATCAGCCGGGATGGTCAGGCCGATTACATCCACATCGGCATAGGTGTCTTTGACTACCTCGTTGAGGCGCTCGCCCAGAAGGGTCCGCGGGCGGTGCAGGCCCGGCGTATCCACGACGATGACCTGGGCATCATCGCGGTGAACCAAGCCGCGAATGGTGTGGCGGGTGGTCTCCGGCTGGTCCGCGGTAATCGCAATCTTCTGCCCCACCAGGGCATTGGTCAGGGTGGACTTGCCGGTATTCGGACGCCCAACAAAGGATACGAAACCCGAGCGGAATCCCTCCGGGGTATCGGTGTATTGCGAATAATCAAGCGGGGCTGCCGTATTCTCGGCGCCTTCCGGCACGGCATCATCGGGGTCTTCTGGCAGGCCCTCGAATGCCGCATCAAACTGTGCATCAAAATCAGAACTCATTACCCGCAATAATAGCCCACGGAGTCAAGATCTCCGATTAGTTCTGATGCTTCTTTGCTGCTGTGTTGGGGGTTGGGACCTTGGGGTGGGCGTAGGTGCGGGTGCTTGAGGAAGCTGAGGAGAAAAGTCGAAAGAGATCAGGCTGAATTGAGGGCGAAAAGGCCGATCTGAGGGGTAATTTTCCTCAGATCGGCCCGATCAGAATGGACCTAACTTTAGGAGGCCCAATTTAACGGGATCCCACGCGCGAGAACGGGGGCCGCGCAGGGTTTAGAGCTCCTCGGCGCTGAATTGCATGCGCGGGTGCGCAAAGACGTCCTGGGACTGGATGAGCTGGAGCTCGGAGGTCTCAGCCTCGTAGGTGTTTTCTAGCAGGTCATACACGGAAGAGGCGGTGCGGCGCAGGGACTCCTTGACGTCGCTGGTCTCGGTGTAGTGGCCGGTAAACAGGGCGGCGGTTACGTCGCCGGAGCCGTTGCGCTTGAACGGCAGCAGCGGCGTGGATACGAGGAAGGCGCGGTCGCCGTCGACGGCAAGCATCTCAATCTGGTCGTCGGCAGTCTCGGGGCGCTTAACGGAGGTCACCAGCACGGTCTTTGGGCCGATTTCCTGCGCCTTCTTTACTGCGGCGAGGGTCTGATCAAGTGTGCCGACCTCGGAATCGGTGAGGTAGCCCAGCTCAAACTGGTTGGGGGTGATGATATCGGCGACGGGCACGACTCGGTCGCGCAAAAGCGGCGGGATCTCATCGGAGACGAAGCAGCCGGACTTGGCATTGCCCATTACAGGGTCGCAGGCGTAGAGGGCCTTGGGGTTGGCAGCCTTGATGCGGCGGACGGTTTCCACGATGGCGTCGGCAATGTCGGCGCCGCCCTGGTAGCCCGAAAGGATGGCGTCGATCTGCGGGAAGGCGCCGCGCTTTTCAATGCCGTCGATGATGGAAGTAACGTCGCTGGCTGGAATCATCGGTCCGCCCCAGTCGCCATAGCCGGTGTGGTTGGAGAAATTCACCGTGTGAACCGGCCATACCTCATGGCCGGCGCGCTGCAGGGGAAAGACGGCCGCGGAGTTGCCAACGTGGCCGTAGGTGACGTGGGACTGGATGGAAAGGATAGTCATAGCTACCCATTGTGCTACGCGTCTTATGTGCCCACAAAAGAAAAAGGAAAAATTATTCCTCCGGGCGGTCCAGCGGCTCCCCTACCGCAGGGATTCCGCCGCCGGGAACCTGCTTGTCCAGATTGGCGCGCTCGGCGGCGTCAGGAAAAGCCTTCGGACCAGAAGGCTTGGGCTGATAGGAAACGCCACGCTCGGCTACATCGTCGTACCAATCCGCGAGCAGCTCGTTTTGCCGGCCGAACATTTCCTTCTCCTCCGCCGGAGTGGAGTGGTCATAACCCAAAAGGTGCAGGCAACCATGGACGGTAAGCAGCGCCAGCTCGTGGCCTAGGGAATGGCCGGCGGCCTCCGCCTGGCGCAGGGCAAACTCGGGGCACAGTACGATATCGCCCAGCATGGCCGGGCCCGGGTCGGCGGCATCGGGGCGGCCGCCACCGGCGATGGCGCCAGGGGTGAGCTCATCCATGGGAAAGCTCATAACATCGGTGGGGCCTTCCAGATCCATCCAGCGCACGTGGAGATCCTCGATGGTCTTCAAATCCACACAGGTGATGGTGCACTCGGCATCGGGGTTGATGTCCATCGCGCCGAAGGCATAAGAGGCGACGTCAATCAGCATCTCCTCGTTGACGCCTTCGAAGCCGGATTCATTGAGAAACTCGATACTCATTCCATTTCCTCGTATTCTGCGGCTTTCTTATTATCAAAGGTCTCATAGGCATTGACGATGCGCCCGACCAGTTGGTGGCGCACCACGTCTTTAGAGCCCAAGTCCGCAAAGTGGATATCGTCCACGTTGCGCAGGATGCGGCGCACGATGCGCAGGCCAGAGACCTGACCATGCGGAAGGTCTACCTGCGAGATATCGCCGGTGACCACAATTTTGGAGCCAAAGCCCAGGCGGGTGAGGAACATCTTCATCTGCGCGGGCGTGGTGTTTTGGGCCTCGTCAAGGATGACAAAGGCATCATTGAGCGTTCGGCCGCGCATATAGGCCAGCGGGGCGACCTCGATGATGCCGGCTTCCATGAGCTTAGGAATCATTTCTGGGTCGAGCATGTCCCGCAGGGCGTCATAGAGCGGGCGCAGGTACGGGTCAATCTTGTCATTGAGCGTGCCCGGCAAGAAGCCGAGCTTCTCCCCTGCCTCCACGGCCGGGCGGGTGAGGATAATGCGCGAGACCTGCTTGGTCTGCAGGGCCTGCACGGCCTTGGCCACCGCCAGGTAGGTCTTGCCAGAACCGGCCGGGCCGATGCCAAAGACCACCGTATTATCGTCGATAGCCTGCACGTATTCAGACTGCCCCACCGTCTTCGGGCGGACGGCCTTGCCGCGGCGCTTAACGATGTCCGCCGCCAGCGCCGCCGAGACCGACTGCGGCGCCTCCACGGCCACCATGTCCATGGTGTGCTTGACCGTATCGGTGGACACGGCGTGGCCGCGGCGGGCGATGGCCTCGAGCTCATCGAGGATCTTGGCGGCACGGGCCACTTCATAATCGGGACCGGTGACGGTGACGACATTGCCGCGGGCAAAAAGGTCCGCATCCAGGCGGTTATTGAGCACGCGCAGGTTATCGTCCGCGCTACCCAGCACGCTGCTGACGTAGGCGGAATCTAGCTCACATTTCTTCGTGATGATAGGCACGTGCTTTAGGCTACCAGCGCCTGCTACCAACGCTCGGTGCGCATGCCGATTGCCGCGAGCGCCACCATCGCCGCACTCGCCGTGCGCAGCACTTCCGGGCCGAGCTTGATGGGTGTGGCGCCGGCTTCTTTGAGGCGATCGAGCTCGGCCTCGCCAATGCCGCCCTCGGGGCCGACGAGCAGGACGACGTCGTCTGTGAGCGGCACGTCCTTGATGGAGACGGTTGCTTCCTCGTGCAACACGAGCACAGTGGGGGCGTTGGAGGAAGCGCCGTCGCGGCCACCGGTGAGCTCTTGAACTAGCTGCGGGGTGGTCAGCGGACCGCGCACCTGGGGGATGCGGGCGCGGCGGGATTGCTTGGCCGCGGAATCGGCGGCTGCCTGCCACTTGGCCACCGCCTTCGGGGCCTTCTTGCCGTCCCATTTAGCCACGCAACGGTCTGCCTGCCAGGCGATGATCTCGTCGGCGCCGGCTTGGGTGGCGAGATCCACGGCGAGCTCGGCACGCTCGGACTTCGGGATGGCCTGCACCACGCTCACCCGCGGGGCGGGATCGGGCGCGGTGTCGATGGATTCGACCGTGCCCTCCAAGGAGTCCTTGCCCGAGGTAGCGGTAATGGTGAGGGTAAGGCGGGTACCGGTGCCGTCGATAAGCTCGAGGCGCTCGCCCTCCCCCATGCGCTTGACCGTCACGGCATGGCGGGCCTCCGGGCCGGAAAAGCTGAAGGCCTCGCCGGTGCGCGCGGCGGAAAGGTCCGGGTGGATGAAGACAGGCAGCGACATTAGCGGCGGAACTTATCGCGGATGCGGCTGAAGAAGGATTCCTCCTGGCCGTCGCCGGTGGTGCGCACGCGCGCGCCCTCGTCGCGGGAGTTGCGGATCTTCTCCAGGGACTCGCGGGTCTTGCGGTCCAGGTCCTTCGGCACAACGACGTCCACGTGGGCAAAGAGGTTGCCGTAGCCATCGGTGCGCAGGCGCGGCATGCCGGCGCCGTCGACCTTGATGGACTCGCCCGGCTGGGTGCCCGGCTCGATGTCGATGGTGAGCTCTTCGCCATTGAGCTGGTCGATGGTGAAGTTGGTGCCCAAGGCGGCGTCAATCATCGGCACGCGCACGGTGAGGTTCAGGTCATCGGCGTTGCGCTGGAATACGGGGTGCTCCTCCGTGTGGACCTCGACGTAGAGGTCGCCGGCGGGGCCGCCGCCGTGGCCAACTTCGCCCTGGGAGGCCATGCGGATGCGCATGCCGTCATTGATGCCGGCCGGGATATTCACAGTGAGGTCGCGGCGCTTCTTCACGCGGCCGTCGCCGGCGCAGTGGTTGCACGGATCGGTAATGACCTCGCCGAAGCCCTGGCACTTCGGGCACGGGCGGGTGGTCATGACGTTGCCCAGGAAGCTGCGCTGCATCTCCTGGATTTCACCCATGCCATTGCAGTTATCACAGGTAACCGGCTTGGCCTTGGACTCGGAGCCGGTACCGCCGCAGCTATCGCACAGCACCGCGGTATCCACGGTGACCTTCTTCTTCAGGCCGGTGTAGGCCTCCTCCAGGGTGATGCGGGTGCGCAGCAGGGCATCGTTGCCCGGCTGGACGCGGGACTTCGGGCCGCGGGAACCGCCGGCACCGCCGCCGAAGAATTCGGCGAAGATATCGCCGAGGCCGCCGCCTCCGAAGCCGCCAAAGCCGCCGGCGCCGGCACCGCCGCCGCCCTGTTCCATGGGGTCGCCGCCCATGTCCACGATCTGGCGCTTTTGCGGATCCAGCAGGACCTCCTGGGCCAGCGCGGCATCGCGGAACTTTTCCGCGGCGGCTTCATCATCCGGGTTCAGATCCGGGTGATACTTGCGGGCCATTTTGCGGTAGGCCTTCTTAATCTCCTGGTCAGTTGCGTTTTTATCAACACCGAGGATGCCGTAATAGTCACGAGCCACTGTAAGAGATATTCCTTCTAATTCGTCTTGTTGGGGTTAACTTGAAAAAATAATGCGCGGCCAGCCAGTTTACTCGCACTGTTCGCCGGCCAAAATTTCGCTCACATACCGTGCAACGGCAGAGACCTTAGAAATTGTTCCCGAGTAATCCATAAAGGTAGGCCCCACCACGCCAAGGCCGCCCAGCGTGGCCACCTCATCGCCGGTGCCCAGTCCGTAGCCCGTGGCCACCACGGAGGCTTGGCGCAGCTGGTCTTCCTCGTTTTCCTCACCGATAACCACGGAGACGTTGCCCAAATCGGGCACGCGGGCGAGCAGCTTGAGGACGACGACCTGCTCTTCTAGTGCCTCAATAATCTTGGGCAGACCTTCCGGAAACTCGCGCGCCACGCGCGTGAGGTTGGAGGCGCCGGCCATAATCAGCCGGTCGGAGGGCTGCTCCACCAGGGTCTCGATGAGCGTGGTGGCCACCTTGAGCACGTGGTGGCGGATATCCAAGGGGGCGTCATCGACGAGGTGGGCAAGTTCCACGGAGGCGTCGCTAAGCGTCTTGCCCACCAGCGCACTATTGACGATGTCGCGCAGGCGGAAGGTCTGGTCTTGGTCGATGATTTCATCGAGCTCCACATTGCGCTGGTCCACGCGGCCGTTATCGGTGATAAGCACCAGCAGAAGGCGCACCGGGGATAGCGCCACTACCTCACAGTGCTTAACACGCGAGACCTTGAGGTTGGGCAGCTGGACGACGGCCGCCTGCTTTGTTACCTGCGCCAATAACTGCACCGAGCGGCGCAGCACGTCCTCCAAGTCGACGCCGCCTTCCAAGAAGTTGAGCATCGCGCGGCGCTCCGGGGCCGAAAGGGGCTTGACCTCGTGGAGGGAATCGACAAAGTGGCGGTAGCCCTGCTGGGTGGGCACGCGGCCTGAGCTGGCGTGCTGCTGGGAGATAAGACCCTGGGATTCGAGCACGGCCATGTCATTGCGGATGGTGGCCGAGGAAACTCCCAGCTGGTAGCGCTCCAGCAGCGACTTAGAGCCGACCGGCTCCTGGGAGGCAATATAGTCCGCCACGATGGCGCGCAGGACTTCCTTGCGGCGGGCATCGGTTGAGGTAGACACTATGGCGCTCCTATTCGCTTCGGCGAATGATAAATTCTTTAAAGTTCGGGACGGTGTACCTGACTTTACCGTGCTCAGTGGAATAAATGAGACCTTTGTTTATGAGCTTAGCCCGAACCGGACCAAGAGCTTTATTATCCTTCCCCAGACGTTCACCGATTTCTTTCGTTTCCGCTGAACCATCGCCTAAGGCTGCCATGGCACTGAGATAGTCTCTTTCAGCTGGCGTAGCTCGATCCCAGCGAGCTTGGAAGAAGCCTGCGTCTAGTTGCTTTGTTCCCAAGCGAGCGGCCTGCCTTGCATCCGCAATGGTAAACGGTGAGATTTCGCCTACCTTCCAAATTTGGGATCCAAACTCCTGTAAAAAGTACGGATACTGTCCACTTGCCTCCGCAAGAAAATCCAGAGCGTCATCTTCGAATTCCACGTCTTGGCGCTCAGCGGGTGCAGATAGAGCTTTGCGCGCCGAATGCAAGCCAAGGCGGTCAATGGTGTGTACCTCGAACATTCGCTCCGCATAGGAGCGGGACCGTGCAACTTTGCCAGGCAGACTCGGAAGACCAGCGCCGATAATATAAAAGGGTAACCGGTTTTGCCCAGCCTCATGCTGTGCCGAAATTAATGCCTCCAGCATTTCCTCATCGAGATCTTGCATTTCATCGATGAAGAATGCCAGGGCCTTGCCCTCCTTTGCCAGCGTTTCGGCCACAGCAGAGGTTACGTCCTGCAGGTCGAGCTCGAGGTTTCCGGTAGCAGGAGCTAAATCCTTAGCCTCCACCCCTAGGTTGAATGCTCCGTCTCCCAGGGAAAGATGAAATGAGGCAACTGCACGAGACAGCGCCAAAGCGCTTTCTTTAACCAACGCCTTTGCACGATAACGCAGCGAAGCCTTGGCCAGTCCGTTGGCAATTGCCCGACGTACGCTTTCTGCCCCGCGTGCCCCCGGCGAAGCTTCAACTTTTACCGTGAGCCAGTCACACTTATCGGCCCGTGATTTCAATTGGTTCAAAAGGACCGTCTTGCCGACTCCACGAAGGCCAATGAGCAACATCGGGCGGCCAAGCAAATTGTTTTCTGCACGCTTAATCAAGTTGTCAAAAGCTTGTAGATCCCTGTCGCGCCCGGTGAGGACTGTAGGGGCAAGTCCCGAACCGGGCGTATACGGATTTAGTGCATCGTCCATATCAAAAGACTAACAAGAAAATAGCGGAATAACAGGTTTCTCATCGACTGAGTCAAAACTAACTGGTTTGGTTTCTACTGGACTAAGTCTAAAGGTCTGGGAACGAGGATTAGGTTTCTTCGGCGACGAGGAGATCGGTGATGATGCCATCGGCTAGCAGGCGGCCGGGCTTGGTGATGCGTACGCGATCGTCGGCGCGCTCGAGCAGGCCGCGGCCGATAAAGCGCTCGAGGGCGGGGGCGGCGTGGGCATCGAGCCAGGCCTCCGGGATGCCCTCGCGCAGGCGCAGGCCGAGCATGATTTTCTCCATGTGGCGGTCGGCGTCGGTAAGCGTCTCGGTTTCTTTGATGGGCAGCTCGTCGCGGCCGAGGGCATCGATATAACGCGAGGGGTGCTTGACGTTAAAAAAGCGCTCATTGCCCAAATGCGAGTGGGCTCCTGGGCCGGCACCCCACCAATTGCCGTCTACCCAGTAGATGCGGTTGTGCTCGCACTCGCCGCCGGGCTTGGACCAGTTGGAGACCTCGTACCACTCGAAGCCTTCCGCTTCGAGGGTGGAGGAAATCATCTCATAGCGCCGCGCCAGCACGTCCTCATCGGGGGCGGGCAGGATACCTTTATTGACCTTGCGCGCCATGCGGGTGCCGTCTTCTACGATGAGCGAATAAGCACTGACGTGGTCTACGCCGGTTTCTAGCACTCGGTCCAAGGTCTCGCGCACATTGTCATCGGTTTCGGTGGGCGTGCCGTAGATCATGTCGAGGTTGACGTGCTCGAAGCCGGCGGCGCGGGCCTCGCGGGCGGCGGCAAAGGCGCGGCCGGGGGTATGGGCGCGCTCGAGGACCTGGAGAACGCCCGGGGACGCTGACTGCATGCCGAGGCTGATGCGGGTATAGCCGGCGTCGGCAAGCTGGGCAAAATACTCCGGTGAGGTGGACTCCGGGTTGGATTCGGTGGTGACCTCCGCCCCAGGTTCCAGGCCGAAGGTGGAACGGACGGTGTTCAGGATGCGGCTCAGGCCCTGCCCGCCCAGCAGCGAAGGCGTGCCGCCGCCAATGAAGACGGTCTCGGCCGGGCGGCCCACGCGCGCGGCCGCCAACTCCAGCTCGCGGTCCAAGGCATCCAGGTAGGGCCCAGTGAGATCACGCGGGCTGCCAAGCTCGCCCGGGGTATAGGTATTGAAATCGCAATACCCGCAACGAGTGGCACAGAAAGGAACGTGGATATACAGCCCGAAGGGTTCAGTCATGGATAAAACCCTAATAGGCCAGGAACAAAATGGCCGAAAGCGGGGTTGAGCATGTAGTATGTTTCCATCTTCCCAAGTAGAAAGGCACCCTCAGTGGAACCTCCGAGTCGATGTCCCTACCTCCTTCTAGGCGGTGGGGAGTAAATCATGTTATCGGCTATTTTGATGATTCTGGCCGGCTTCGTAGTCATTGGCCTCATCATCGTCGCGAACGCATACTTCGTGGCCCAAGAATTTTCCTTTATGTCCGTGGACCGCACGCAGCTGCGGACCCAGGCTGCTGAGGGGGATAAGACAGCCCAACGCGCGCTGGCTATTACCCAGCAGACCTCCTTCATGCTCTCGGGCGCGCAGCTCGGTATTACGATTACCGGCCTGCTCATCGGCTATGTGGCCGAGCCGCTCGTGGGCCAAGGACTGGGTACGTTGCTCGGCGGCGTCGGCGTTCCGTCCGCGGTATCAGTCACCGTTGGTACCATCGCGGCACTTTTCATCTCCACGATTGCGACGATGCTTTTTGCGGAGCTCTTCCCCAAGAACTACACCATCGCCGCACCGATGAAGACGGCGCGCTGGCTGGCCGCCTCCACGCAGCTTTACCTGCGGCTATTTGGCTGGCTCATCCACTTCTTCGAGTACTCTTCCAATGCCATCCTTAAGGTCTTTGGCATCGAACCGGTAGAAGACGTGGACTCCTCCGCCACCGCCGATGACTTGGAATCCATCGTGGATTCCTCCCACGAGGCTGGCGATCTGGATGAAAATACCTACATGGTGCTAGACCGCCTGCTGGACTTCCCCGAGCACGACGTGGAGCACGCCATGATTCCGCGCTCCCGCGTGGACGTCATTGACCCGGACACCACCCTCGGTGAGGTCCGCGAGATGATGTCTACCGACCACACGCGCTACCCCGTCATCGACGATGAGCACAATCCAATCGGCGTGGTGCATCTTATCGACGTCCTGGGAAGCGACCTGCCCGCCGCCACCAAGGCCACCGGCATCATGCAAGAGGCCGTCGTGGTCCCTGAGTTGATGCCGCTGCCGGATGTGGTGGAAGAGCTGCGCGATAGCGACCAGAAGATGGCGTGCGTGATCGATGAGTACGGCGGCTTCGTGGGCATCGTGACCATGGAGGACTTGGCCGAGGAAATCTTGGGCGATGTCACCGATGAGCACGATATCGAAGAAACCGAGGAAATCACCGAGCAGGACGAATCCCACTGGTTGGTCGACGGCGATACGCCGATTGATGAGATTGAGCGCGCCATCGGCCACGACCTGCCTGAGGGCGACTTTGAGACTGTCGCCGGCCTCGTCATTGCCCACTCCGGTGCGCTGCCTGAGGTAGGCGAGGAACACACCATCCAGCTCGAGGCCGAACCCGATGACTGGGTTGACCACGATGAAGCACCCGTCCGCTCCCTCCGCCTGCGCGTGCAAGAGGTGGACCGCCACGTACCGTCCGTGCTCGCCATCGAGTTGGTGGAGGATTACTCCGACCACTCCGATGATGCCGATAAGAAGGAGGATGCATAATGACCGAATCGTGGTGGTTTAACCTCCTCGTTACCCTCCTTATCATCGCCGCTTCCGGCTTCTTTGTGATTATCGAGTTCTCCTTGATGGGCGCTCGCCGCAACCGTTTGGAAGAAGATGCGGAAAACTCCCGCACCGCCCGCGCCGGCCTGCGCTCGCTCAATGAGCTGACCATCATGCTCGCCGGCGCGCAGCTGGGCATTACCGCCGCCACCTTTGTGCTAGGCGCTGTGACCAAGCCCTGGGTGCACCACCTGCTCATGGCACCGCTGGAGGCCGCGGGCCTGCCGCTGGGCATTGCCGACGTCGTCAGCTTCCTCCTTGCCCTCTTCATCGTCACCTTCCTCCACCTCGTACTCGGTGAGATGGCGCCGAAGTCTTGGGCCATTACCCACCCGGAGACCGCCCTGCAGTTCATCGCGGTCCCCGCACGTGGCTTCGTGTGGATCTTCCGCCCGCTGCTGAAGTGGATCAACGTCATGGCCAACAAAATGGTGTCCCTGGCCGGCGAAGAGCCCGTCGACCGCGCCGGTGCGGCCGGATACGACGCCGAAACCCTGCGCACCTTGGTCGAGCACTCCCGCGAGACCGGTGCTCTGGATGATGAGTCTGCCAACCAGATTTCTGATGTCATCGAGTTGGAAAACTCCACTGTGGGCGCCATGGCCCGCGAGCACGGCTCTGAGGTAGTGCCCCTGCCTTCCGACGCCACCGTGGAGGACCTCCAAGACCTCGTCGTACGCAAGAACATCATGCGCGTGCTGGTCTTCCCTAAGGACTCCCGCGTCCCCCGCGTGGTCCACGTGCGCGATACCCTGCTGGCCGAGCCGGAGACTCCGGTACTCGAGTTCTCCCGCCCTGCCCTGTCCGTGTCTTCTTCCACCACCGTGCAAAAGACTCTGGACCATATGCGCGCTCGCAACGAGCAGCTTGTCATGGTGGGCAAGGCTGATAAAGACAACGCCGTGTGGATCCTCACCTGGGACGACATTATGGGCCAACTATGGCCGCAGATTACCGAGCAGCTAGATAAGGTCACCCCTCCCCCAGCCGTCTAGTTCCTGCCGCGACCTCGCCCGCGCCCGTGCCCGCTTCATTGTGGCCGGCGCGGGCTTTGTCGTTTTTGCTCCCACGCGCAAGGGATGTTGCCCCCGACTGTGGATAACTGTGGCCGTAACTTTCCCAGCCGCCACTTCGCTCACTCGCCTTTCCCCGCGTCGTTGTTATCCACAGGCCCGGCCGCCACCTCCTCGCGCCGGCCGGCGGCGTGTCCTTGCCTAGGAGGCATGACACCACCACTGACCAATATCGACTCCATCCGCACCAACCACCCCACCTTTTGGACCGACCTGAAAAACGGCACCTACCTCAAACTCGCACCACGCATCGCCGTCCGGCGCGATCACTACCACTGCCTCGACTTCCCCTCCCAGCTGCGCCTGTGCGCCATCGCCGCCGCCCGCAGCGCCTATACCGCGGTACTCATCTCCAAGTCCGCCGCCCGCGTCCACGGGCTGTGGGTCATCGCCACGGCCGAGGAAAAGATTGAAATGGCCCTTCCCACCAATACGCTTCCCCACAAGGACCGCCGCCATCCCGAGCGCATCTACCGCAAGGCTTTACTTCCCGAGCCCATCCTCGTGGACGGCACCCGCTGCGTTTCCAAGGCCCGCGCGGTTATCGACGTCGCCCGCTACCACGGCTTCACCGACGGCCTCATCGCCGCCGACTCGGCTTTGCGCTCCGGCCTGAGCCGAGAAGACCTCAAGGAAGAGTTCGCCCGCATGGGCCGGGTGCGCAATAGCCGCATCGTCCGCGCCGTAATCCACCACGCCTCTTCCCTTTCCCGCTCTCCTTACGAGTCTTTCGCCCGCGCCCTCCTCATTGAGGCCGATTTCCCCTGGCCCATGTTCTTCGAGGCGCCGTTCACCGCGCTGCCTGGCATCACAACCGCCCTATGCATCAACAGCGCCTACCTCATCGACATCATCCCTGCGAAGGCACTTCCCCATCAGCGTGAGCGCCACCGACGTCTGCGCGAGGCCGGCTTCACCGTCCTCTGCTATACCCCGCGACAGCTCATCGACCACCCCACTCGCTTCCTGACCGACCTCATTTCCACCATCTCCGCCAGACAAGAGGCCGCCCGTTCTGCCTAAGTCCACGCTTCCTGCCTCCCGCCTTCCGCTACCCCGCCCTTCGCGCTCACCAGCGGCGCTTTCGCCGCGGAATCCACTGCGCCGGTGAGCGCGAAGGGAGGCCGATGGCGAATGCCTCGCAAGAGAACCCACCGAGACTTCGCCGCAATAAGAAAGAACCTCCGCGAGCATATGCTCGCGGAGGTTCCAATGACTCCAGCTACTGCCTCAACGGGAAGGTCTTACTGGTTGATGCGCCATGGGACGCTGTTCTTCGGCAGCATGCCGTGGGTGTAGAGGTAGTCAATGGTGGACAGGATGCCCAGCACAGTGCCGCCACCTACGAGTGCAGCCAGGAAGGAGAACCCTGCGACGGAAGACATGTCTGCGTCCTTGCCGTCCTTACCGTTGATGCCATCGCGGCCGTCACGCCCGTCGCGACCGTCTCGGCCATCACGTCCGTCTCGGCCATCGCGACCATCCTGGCCATCTTCGCCGTCGCGGCCGTCCTTACCGTCTTGGCCATCTTCGCCGTCGCGGCCGTCCTTACCGTCCTGGCCATCCTCGCCATCGCGGCCGTCACGACCATCGCGGCCATCGCGGCCGTTCTCGCCATCCTTACCGTCACGGCCATCGCGACCGTCGCGGCCATCCTGGCCATCCTTGCCATCTACGCCATCCTGGCCGTCCTTACCGTCCTGGCCGTCTTTGCCCGGAACGACCGCAGCTTCGGTAGTGGAAGGCTCGGTGGATTCCTCAGAAGTCGGCTCTTCAGCGGAAGTTTCTTCAGCGGAGGTCTCCTCGGTGGAGGTCTCTTCTGCGGACTCGGATGGAGTGGTCTCCTCAGAGGTAGCATCCTCAGAAGCCGGAGCCTCGGAAGTGGTCTCCTCAGAAGAAGGCTCCTCGGAAGGGCTCTCCTCGGCAGGCTGGTCCTTGGTCTTCTTGCCGTTGAGCATATCGGAGCACAGCTGGCCGGCTGGGGCGTTGACGGCCGCGAGATCGGAAGCTGCGGTGGAGATGTTATTCAGGGAGTCTTCGATGCTCTTCTGCTGGTCCTTGCTCAGCTTCAGGTCGCCGGCGACGCTCGCACCTGGAACCAGGCCGGCGATGGTAACGGCTGCATTAAAGAGCTTCAAGATAACCTTGGTGCCCTTGCCAAAGGCGCCGTCGGCGAACTTAAGCAGGCCGGAGACGGTCTTCTTAGCACCATCCGGGTTGTTCATATCAACGTCGGCATCGGCGTTATCGATACGGCCGATGGCCATACCCTGGGCGCGGGAGAGATCCCAGGTAACGGTCTTGTCCTTCTCGCCTTCCTTGACCAGCTTGGCAATGCCGTCCCAGGTCTTACCGGAAATCTTATCGATGAAATCAGCCGGAACGAGGTCGCCGACAACCGGGATGATCTCCCAGACGGTCTTGAGGATCTTTTCGCCGCCATCGTAGAAGGCCTTAGCCAGCGCAAGCTTGAGGTCGAGCATGTTGCCTTCCTTGTCAGGGGCATCAGTGACCTCGCAGACGAGCTTGTCCTTCTGCTCATCCTTGACCACCTTGACGTTGACGTCGCCGTTGGAGGCCTCAGTCTGTGCGAGTTCCTCGAGGCTGGTTGGCTTTGCAGACTCCTCAGAAGCCGGAGCCTCGGCGGTCTCCTCCGCGCCGTCTACTGCGTACGGGGTGATGGACTCGGCGGCGTCTTCTTCTGCGTCGAGTTCTTCCATCGCCTTATCGCCGGCGTTGTTTTCCTCGAGCAGCTTGCCGTTCTCATCGAATTCGATCCCGTTGAGGCTAACGGTATCGTCGGTGGTCTTTTCCTCGACAAAGGTGGTGTCGTCGGCGGCGACGGCGTTAGGCACAACAGTGATGGAAGAGAAGGTGGCTACGGCCACTGCGCTGGCAATGAGGCGAGAAGTTCGGCGTGCGCCCATGGTTTAACTCCCTGTAGATGTGGTTAAAGAATGTGATTGCGCGCGCCGCGTGTGGATGCTGCTAGGTCACGGCGTTCGCTTGGACGGGAATTACCCTACAGCGCGTTGAGAGTATTTTCTACTTAGATTTTAAGGTTGATCCAGCAACAATACCGGTGGGTACAGCACCCAAGCCGCTGAACAGGCATAACAGAAATTGTATGAAACGGCCGTTAACCTAAAGTTTCCCTAAATACTTCCCCGATTTGGGGCACCCTAGCGTAGAAAACTTCAACGGCCACCGAGAGAGGGAATCTCGGTGGCCGTGAACATCCCCTTGCGTGAAACAAGGAAGTCTATGGGGTTTATGCAGTTGTAGCCCGGCGGGCCGCCTCGCGCTTAGCCCGGACCTTTTCCACCACCGCGGCAACCCGGGCGCGCTCTTCTAGGAACTGCGGTGGGTTATGCCCGCGCATCGTGCGGACATAGGCCGGGTGGGTATCCAGCACCGTATGCTTCCACGCTTGGACCGCAATGAGGGCGGACTCGCCGGTGCGCTTGTACAAGTGCGGCAGCGAGACCATGTCGAGGTTGCGGGCCACGGCGTCGGTTTGCGCAAGCACGTACTCAACTACCTCGCGCAGGTAATCCGCCACGGCCTGGGTGCGAGAGCGCAGGGACTCGGCCAGCTCGTGCACCACGATGGGCTTGGAGATGGGGAATCGCTCATCCAGCAGGCGCGGGGTCAGTTGTTCCGGCTCTTCCACGTCGTTTACGCCGGAAGAAGCGGCGGAAATGGTGCCGGAGCGCACGCCGGAGACCAGGGCTTGGCGCAGGCCCATCAGCTCGCCTACACAACGGCCGGAGTCAACGCGGGCGTCTTCGACGATATCGCCCAGCTCAGCTAGGCAATCCATGCACAGCTCTTCGTCCCAATCCTCGATGGCTTCAATGAGGTGCTCGAGGTACTCTGCGACTTCGTCGCCGATATTGTAAATCTCTTGCGTAAGCTCGCGGTGGCGCAGCTCGGCGGCGATTTTGTGCATTGGCTTCGAGCCACTCCTTCCACGGTCCCATTTCTAACCTCTAGTAGAGGTTGAGGTTTGCTGTAACGCCTCACGACTTTATGCGAGATCCGCCGCCGCGAGCGCGCGACACTCCGAAGCCATTCACAGGTTTATGGCAGGTTCGCTAGCACTGGAGTGAGGATGGTGGGGTGAGCTGCAGAAGGGGGCGTCGGCAAGCAAGGCAAAAAGAAACACCCGAGGGAATTCCCTCGGGTGTACTCGTCGCGCAGCCTAGCGCTTGTACAGGTGCTCGATGGCCGCGGCGTAGCGCTGCGACACCACGTTGCGCTTGACCTTCATAGTGGGGGTCAGCTCGTTTTCTTCCTCGGTAAGGTCAGACTCGAGGATGTAGAACTTCTTAATGCCCTCCGCATGGGAGACGGTGGCATTGACCTGGTTGATGGCATCCTGCAGCTCCGCGCGCAGGGTCGGATCGGTGGCCAGCTCGCGCATGGAGCGATTCTCCGGAATGTTGTGGTCCAGCTTCCAGCGCTTCAAAATGTCCGGATCCAGGGTCAGCAGCACGCCAACGAAGGGCTTTCCATCGCCTACCACCATGGCCTGGGAGATAAGCGGGTGCCCGCGCAGGATATCCTCCATCGGGCCAGGCGAGACATTCTTGCCGCCGGCCGTGACAATGAGGTCCTTCTTGCGGCCGGTGATAACAAGCTTGCCGTCCTCATCAATCTCACCCAGGTCGCCGGTGTTGTACCAGCCATCCTCGAGGGCCTCGGCCGTGGCCTCCGGATTATTCCAGTAACCGTGGAAGACGATATCGCCCTTGATGCAGATTTCGCCTTCATCGTTGATGCGGAAGGTCACGCCACCCATCGGCGGTCCAACGGTGCCGATGGACTGATCCACAAAGTCCACCGCAGCCGCGGCGGCGACCTCGGTCAGGCCATAGCCCTCATAGACCGGGATGCCGATGCCGCGGTACCAGTGCAGCAGGTCATGGCCCATGGCCGAGCCACCGGTAATGCAGTAGTTCACGTTGCCGCCCACGCCCTTGCGGATGGTGGAGTACACCAGCTTGTCAAAGACCTTGTGCTTGGCCTTCAGCAGGCGGTCCGGGCCCTCCGGCTTATCCAAAGCCTTGGAGTACTCGATGGCTACTTTCTCGGACTGCTCAAAAAGCAGGGACTTGATGCCGGAATCGGCCGCCTTAGCGGCGGCAGAGTTGCGCACCTTCTCAAAGACGCGCGGCACGCCCAAAATGACGTTTGGGCGAGAGCGGGCGAATTCGATGTTGATGGTGGAAAAGTCCGACCAGTGATTCTGGGAGGCGCCGCGCAGGGCCACCGCAATGGATACCGCGCGGGCAAAGACGTGGGCCAGCGGCAGGAAGGTCAGGGTGTGGCTGCCCGGCACGGCGAAGATGCCAATCGGGTTGGTGCACAGGCCACGGGTCTGGGCCAGCCAATTGCGGTGGGTCAGGATGCAGCCCTTGGGGCGACCGGTGGTGCCCGAGGTATACACCAGGGAGGCCAGGTCATCGGTGGAGGTGGCCTTGATGCGGGCGTAGACCTCGTCGGCCGCCACGCCGCGGCCCTCGAACTTCAAGGTATCGATGGCAGAGGAGTTAATTTCCAGCACGCGACGCAGCTGCGATGGGGAGCCCTTGAGGTTGGGTTCGCCGTCTTCTTGCAGCACCAGGTTTTCGACCAGCTCGGAGTGTTCGCGGGTTTCCGTAATGGCGAGCACGGCGCCGGAGTCCTCGATGATCCAGCGCACCTGGGAGGCGGATGAGGACGGGTAGACCGGCACGGAGGCGGCACCCGCGGCCCAGATGGCAAAGTCCAGCAGGGACCACTCATAGCGGGTGGCAGAGATGAGGGCGACGCGGTCCCCCTGCTGCACGCCTAGGGCGATAAGTCCCTGGGCTACTTCAAAGACCTCATCGATGAATTCTTTGCCCGTGACGTTGACCCACTCGTAGTTAGCCGGGCGGGTGAACATGACGCCGTGAGGGCGCTTCTTCGCGGTGTCCATGAGGGCGGTCAGGCAGGTTTCGCCCGGCTCGATAGTAAATTGCGCCGGGGTATGCACTTCTTGCAGGGTCACGCGGTGTCCTTTCGAACAGCTAATTATTAATCTCCGCCTACTGTACCAATCTGTTTCCCAGCAGGCGCGTTGTCCCCGTGGCACAATGTGGCCTGTGACTACCCGCGACTTGCTTGAAGAACTCGCTCAGCGCCACGGCGTGGCCACCAGCTATACCTCCCAGTCTGGTTTCCCCGTCCACGTCGCTGAAGACACTATTACCTATACCCTGCGCGCTTTGGGCGTGGCCATCGATGACAATCCGGACGATGCGGCGCTAACGCAGCTGCTTTACGACGACTACCTGGACCGCTCCTCCCAGCCCCTACCCCACTGCGTTGTCGCGCCCCAGGGTCAGGAACGCGGGTTCGTGGTCCACGTGCACGCGGGCGATGCCGCCAACGTACACATTGAGCTGGAGGAAGGAGGCACCCGCGAGGTCTACCAAGACCCCAATGACGCCCCGGATGCTGACGTTGATGGCACCCTGTGGGGCGAGGCGAGCTTCCACATCCCCGGCGATCTGCCCATGGGGTACCACGAGCTGGTGTTGGAGTCCGGGGGCATCGGCAAGCATGCCTGCCCGCTGATTATCACCCCGGCGCGACTTTCCACGGCCGATGAGTTTGTGGAGCGCCCAATCAGTGGCGTGATGGCGCAGCTGTATTCGGTGCGCTCGGAATCCTCCTGGGGCATCGGCGATTTCCAGGATTTGGGGCAGTTGGCAGAAACGTTGGCCCCGCACGCGGATTTCTTGCTGGTCAACCCGCTGCATGCGGCCGAGCCGCTTCCGCCGGTGGAGGACTCGCCGTACCTGCCCACCACGCGGCGCTTTATCAACCCGCTCTACCTGCACATCGAATCCATCCCGGAGCTCAAGCTCCTGCCGGAGGACCTGCAGGATGATGTGCGCGAGCTGGCCGAGGAGTTTCGCCAGCGCAATCGCAGCGCCGAGGAGATTGACCGCGACACCATTTTTGAGGCCAAGCTGCAGGTGCTGCGCGAGCTCTTTAACTACCAGCCCTCCCCGGAGCGCGAAGAGGCCTTCGTGCGCTACGCCCGCGAGGAAGGCCGCGGCCTGCGCGATTTCGCATATTGGTGTGCGCAACAAGACGCCGCCGCACAGTCGGGCCAGCGCCATGCCGAAGGCCTGGACATGGACACGCTCACGCGCTTTTATTCCTGGCTGCAGTTCCTGTGCGATGAGCAGCTGGCCGCCGCGCAGCAGCGCGCGCTCGATGCCGGCATGCGCCTGGGCCTGGTGACTGATCTTGCCGTGGGTGTGCACCCGGGCGGCGCCGATGCCGTGAACCTCACTGAGTATTTGGCGCCGCAGTGCTCGGTGGGTGCCCCGCCGGATGACTATAACCAGCAGGGCCAGGATTGGTCGCAGCCGCCGTGGCACCCGCAGCGCCTGGCCGCCGCGGGCTATGCCCCGTGGCGCGAGATGCTCTCCACCGTGCTGCGCCATGCCGGCGGGGTGCGCGTGGACCACATCTTAGGGCTTTTCCGTCTGTATTGGATCCCGCGCATGGCCAGCCCGCTGACGGGCACCTATGTCTCCTATGATTTTGAGGCCATGGTGGGCATCTTGGCGCTAGAGGCGCAGCGCGCCGGTGCGGTGGTCATCGGTGAGGACCTCGGCACCGTCGAGCCGTGGGTACAAGACGTGCTCGCGCAGAAGGCGGTGCTGGGTACCTCCATCGTGTGGTTTGAGCGCGACGATGATGACTACTCCCCGCTGCCGCAGGACAAGTATCGCCAGCTGGCGCTGTCCTCGGTCAATACCCACGATCTGCCGCCGACCTTGGCGTACCTGCGCGGCGATCATATTTCGCTCCGCGCGCGCTTAGGCGTGCTGACCCGCTCGGTCGAGGACGAGCAGCGCGATGACATTGAGTGGCAGGCCCGCGTATTGGGCGCGGTAGCGGACCGAGGCCTCTTGCCGCAGCGCGATTACCTAGTGGATCCGGCCGAGCGCGCCTCCCGCGGCGCGGAGGAAGACATTTCTGTGGCGCTGCACCGCTATATTGCGGGCACGCCTTCAGCACTTGCCTGCACCAGCTTGGTGGACATGGTGGGCGATGTGCGTGCGCAGAATCAGCCGGGCACCACGCACGAGCTTTATCCCAATTGGTGCGTGCCGCTGTGCGATACCAACGGCACTGCCCTGCTTATCGAGGATCTTCCCGGATTGGAATTCTTCCAGCGCTTAGAGGCCACCAGCCGGAAGGACTAGCGCTGGGCCTAAGCCTCTGCGCGCAGTGGGCGCGTCTAGGTCCACAGGCCGATGAGGGCAACGACGATGACCAGCGCGATCATCGTCCACAGTGTGAGTGAGACGCGCGATTTGGGCAGGGCGCGCTTGCGCTTTGCCGGCTGAGCGCCGGGCTTAGTTGCCGGGGCGGAAGACTGGCCGGCGCGCTTGGCTTCGGGGTCCCACAGGCCCTCGCGGGGGTTAGCGCGCAGCTCGGCGCGCTCCTGCCGCGCGCGCTCGTTATTTTCCTCAGCCATGATGGTCTACCTTAGTGCTGCGGCTGCGCTGCTGGGAAATCACTCCGGCGGCCCGATTGGCCACGCGGTCAACCGCCCACATCAGGCACCACGCTATGACCACCATGAGCGGCACGGCGATGGCCACCACGATGACCATTTGAATCCACACGGGCGCCTGCACCAACAATTGCGATAGCGTGCTGCCCAAGCTCGTCAACCACTCCATGGCTACTTATCCTACTTGCTCGCGGTAATCTGGCTGACATGTCGAGCGCCCAGATTCCCGTTACCGTCACCACCGCCTCCGGCCGGATCACCGGCGTGCGCCGCGATGGCCTGCACTACTTCCACTCGGTGCGCTATAGCACCATCCCCAGCCCCTACTCGCCTGCCGAGCCGCTGGATGGCGCCTTTGATCAGGATGCCCGCGAGCCGCGCCCAAATGACATTGCGCTGAGCATTACCGCGCCTGCCGACGCCGCCGAGTGCCCCGTCGTGGTCTATATTCACGGCGGCCGCTTTGAGCATGGCTCGCACGAGGACCCACGGCTTACGGGAACGAAGAATGCCCGTCATGGGGTAGTCCAGGTCAACGTGGGTTACCGGGTGGGCTTGGCCGGCTTTGCGCGCTTCGACGGCGACGAGGCGGACCGCTACCGCGGCATTGATGATTGCCTCTTGGCCTTGGAGTGGCTGCAGGACAATATCGAAGCCTTTGGCGGCGATAAGACCAATATCACCCTGGTGGGCCAATCCGCCGGGGCGGCGATTAGCCTGTGGCTGACGCGTCGCGATCATTTCCGGGGCGGGTTCCGCCGCGTGCTGGCGCTCTCGCCGGCATTCCCGCGCGACCGTTTTGAGCATCGCATCACCGACCTGCGCCGGGCCCTAGGCGTGCCGGTCACGCGCCAGGCGCTGGAAAAGATGGATCCTGAATCACTGGCCAAGGGCTATGCCAAATTCCGCAAGAAGTACCGCTTCGACGTTGCCTTGGGCCCCGCACCACTGCACGCCGAAGAACTAGCGGATATCCCTATCGTGGTGACCTCCACCCGCGATGAGTTCTACACCATGCCCGCGGCCGAGCGCATAGACAAGATGGCGTTTGCCGGCTTTATTACCAGCTACCTCTCGCCCAAGTTCGGGATGTCACACGATCGTTTCAAACAGTGGCGGCAGCTAGCGCACTACGTCGATCCGCAGCGGCCAATGGGCCGGCTCATTGGTGATGCCGCCGTGCGCCGCTGGACCGCGCAGGTAGCCGAGGAGGCTCCAGGCCCGACCTGGATGATGGAATTTACCCGGACCGAAGCCCCCGCGGTGCACTGCGCCGAGTTAGACCCGCTCTTTGGCGGCAGCGGAGGCGAGGAGGCCGACGCTTCCCCGGCCGGTGAGCTCAACGAGTGGCTGCGCCACTATGCCACCACGGGCGAGCCCGGTTTCCCCGGCTACGGCGATGACCACCAGGTGTTGGAATTCAACCTGGATACGGGAGAGCGTCGGCTAGCCTATGCCACCTTGGACTATGTGGCCGCGGCCTTCTATAACGACGACGAGCTTGGGGTGTAGCGGGCGCCGAAAATTACAACGCGGCGCGCAGCGCGCTATCCGCGAGCTCGTCAATCATCCACGGGCTAAAAACACCAGGCATGGCATCGGCGGCGGCGAAGAGGTTTGCTGGCTCGACCCATTGGTAGGAATCTACCTCGTCGGGGTTAGGCTCCCAGGTGGCGTCGGCAGCAAGCTCAACGGTATATACCGGGCAGATTTCATTTTCTACCGTGCCGGAGGAATCCACCGCGCGATAGGAAAAGTCCGGCAGAATAAGCCGCGGGGCGGACGAATCCGCCGGCGCAATGCCCAGCTCAAAGGAAGCGCGGCGCAGCACCGCATCCGCGGTCTCCTCGCCGGGTGCGGGGTGGCCGCAAAAGGCATTGGTCCACGCGCCGGGCCAGGTGCGCTTGCTCAGGGCGCGGCGGGTGACCAGCACCTTGCCACCGCAGGTCAACCAGGCAGAAAAGGCGAAGTGCAGCGGGGTATCAGTGGTATGAACTTCGGCCTTGGGAGCGGTGCCGATGGGTTCGCCCTCGGCAGAGGCCAAGACTACAAGTTCCGTCATAGATTAAGGTCTCCTACCCAGGTCACGTTGCCAATGTGCAAGCGCGCATTCCACAGGTTGCCAGGCGTCACGTCAAAGCGGTACTGCAGGTTGACCGAAGCGCCTGCACCCAGCGGGAGATCGAGTCCCGGGGGCTCCACGTCTGGGGCAGATTCCTTGTCATAGGGCAAGGAGTTGATCTTGGCCCAGCCGCCGTTGCCGTCGGCACGCTCCAGGGTGGGGTCCTCAAAGGCGTCGACAGGCAGGGGCACATCGTTTTTATTCTTGAGCAGAATGGTCACTACGGTGCCACCGGTGTTGCTATCGGTATACACACCCTGCAACTCCCAGCTCACACCAAGGCCCTTATCCTCTACCGGCTCGCCCAGATTAGAGGTGACTTCCTTATCGTCGGTGTCCTTGGCCTCGTACGGGGCCTCTTCGGAGCTGGAGACGGTGATATGGTCCCCCAGCCCGGTTTCTTCCGGCTGGAGAACGCTACATCCGGTCAGGGTCACGGCGAGTACGCTGACTACGCCCGCGCCGAGTGTGTGGGAAATTTTCACCGTGGATGGATCCTTTGCACGCGAAGATTGTTGTATTTCTGCACAAGTACCTTAGCCTAAACCACCCTGAACTTAAGTATTTACGCTCGTTAACGCCGCATGTGGCATACTGGGCAGTCGCTTAAATCTCTCCCTCCTTTTCCCTAATTCCGCGCACTAACCGCCGTTTCGAAGTGAGTGTGGTCTACTTATGAATTCCATTTTGCGCATTACCCGCAGTGCCTCTGCCCTGTGGCCCTACTATCTAGGCGTGCTGCTGACCGCCACGATCACTGCGGTCGTTGCACTAGTCTCGCCGTTTTTGACGCGCGAAGCCACCGATACCATCGTGGACGCCCTGCAGAACGACGCCCCACTGGGCGATGCGCTGCGCACGGTGCTGTTGCTGGCAGTGGCGCTTTTTCTTGCCGACGCCGCCAATGCCCTCTTCCGCAATATCGGCGGCTATATCGGCGATGTCATGGTCTCGCGTCTGCGCGAGATTTTGTCCACGCGCTACTTTGCCAAGCTGCTAGCCCTCCCGCAGGGCTATTACGATAACCAGGTCACCGGCACGATCATCGCCCGGCTGGACCGCTCGATTGCTAATATCACGCAGTTCGTGCAGTCCTTTGCCAATAACTTCTTCACGATGATCATCCAGACCCTCGCGGTGCTGGCCATTACCGCCTGGTATTACTGGCCGCTGGCCATCTTGCTCGCGCTGCTCTTCCCGGTCTATATGTGGCTTACCGCGCTCACCTCGAAGCGCTGGCAGAAGTTTGAGGCGGTCAAGAACGAGAATATCGACGTCGCCAACGGCCGCTTCGCGGAGGTCATCGGCCAGGTCAAGGTGGCTAAGTCCTTCGTGAGCGAAACCCGCGAGCTCTCCCACTTTGCCAAGCGCTACCGCACCGTGGTCGATACCACCAAGCCGCAGTCCCGCTGGTGGCACATGATGGATACCTTCCGTGGCCTAGCCATGGCTGTTATCTTCCTGGGCATTTACGGCGTAATTTTCTGGCGCACGCTCGAGGGGCATTTCTCCTTGGGCGATATGGTCATGCTGCTGCAGATGGTCTCCAGTGCGAAGCAGCCGGTCTTTATGATGAGCTGGATTGTCGATACCGCCCAGCGCGCCATCGCCGGTTCCAAGGACTATTTCAAGGTCATGGAAGAAGAGCTCGAGCCCACCGCCCCGCGCGAGCTGGTTGCGGCCACCACCGGTTCGCATACCCCGCAGCTCGACCTCACCCCGGTCAGCCCGCTGGAGCCCACACCCGGCGCGCCGGTCTTCTCCTTTGATCACGTCTCCTTCGCCTACGAGGAGGGCAAGCCCGTGGTGGAGGATATTTCCTTCGCCGCCTCTGAGGGCCACAAGGTGGCGCTCGTAGGCGAGTCCGGCGGCGGCAAGTCCACGTTGGTCAACCTCTTGCTAGGCCTTTACCATCCCTCGGCCGGACACCTGGATGTACTGGGGCACCGAGTAGACGATCTCACCGCCTCACGCCTGCGCGCCTCAGTGGGCGTGGTCTTCCAGGAGTCCTACCTCTTTTCCGGCACCATTCGCGAGAACATCGCTTATGGCAAGCCGGGGGCGACGGAGGAGGAAATCGTGGACGTCGCCAAGCGGGCCAATGCCCATGAGTTCATCCAAGCCTTCCCGGACGGCTATGACACGGTCATTGGCGAGCGCGGTCTGAAGCTTTCCGGCGGGCAGAAGCAGCGCGTTTCCGTGGCGCGCGCCATGCTCAAGGACGCGCCCATCCTGGTCCTGGATGAGGCCACCTCGGCGCTGGATACCAAGTCCGAGCGCGCCGTGCAGGCCGGCCTAGATGAGCTGATGAAGGACCGCACCACGCTGATTATTGCCCACCGCCTGTCCACCATCGCGGATGTGGATACCATCATCACCCTGGATCGCGGCCGCATAGATGAAATGGGCTCGCCGGCCGAACTGGCGCAATCCGGTGGCATTTATGCCGAGCTACTCAAGCTCACCCAATCTACCTCGGCCGCAGACCGCCGCCGGTTGAAGAAGTATGGCTTTGTCTCCGGCTCTGCCTCCGAATCCGAGGACGCGGAGGAGGACTCCCGCTGGGCCGACAAGGCAGATGAATAAAAGCGCATAAAAGCGCTGGGGTGGCCGCGGGCTTCGCGTTATGGTTATGGCCATGGAGTTTCCTAGCCTAGAAGAGTTGCAAGCCCGCGGAACCCGCAAGTGGACCGTCTTCGAGGAAGACGTCCTGCCACTGTGGATCGCCGAGTCCGATTTCCCCACCGCGCCCGCCGTAAAGAAGGCGCTGGAAGAGATGGTGGATAAGGAAACCTTTGGCTATACCCCAGCGCCCAAGGCTTCGGGGCTGCGCGAAGCAGTGGCCAATTTCTACAACGACCGCTATGGCTGGCGCCCCAACTCCGACCATATTTTCTGGATCGGCGATGTGGTGCGCGGCCTATTGCTCGGCGTGCAGTACTTCACCCGCGAGGACTCCCCCGTGATCGTGCCGGTTCCCTCCTACCCACCGCTTTTGGAACTACCACGCACCGCGGGCCGCGAGAAGATCGAGACCAGCTTGGAGCTGGACGATATTGAGCGCGCCTTCCAGCAGGGCGCGGGCTCTATTTTGCTGGCCAACCCCTATAATCCGCTCGGCCGTGTGTTGGACGAGGACTACCTCACCGGCCTGGTCGAACTGGCGGAAAAGTATGACGCGCGCATCTTGGCCGATGAAATCCATGCCCCGCTGGTCTATGAGGGCCGGCATATCCCGGTAGCCTCGCTCGGCGCGGCGGCCGCGGAGCGCACCATCACGGTCACCGCTACGTCCAAGGCCTTTAATACCGCCGGGCTCAAGTGCGCCCAGATGATTTTCTCCAACGCGGCCGATGTTCAGACCTGGAACTGCCTTTCTGGCGTGGCCAAGGATGGCACGGGCACCTTGGGCGTGTTGGCCGCGGAGACCGCCTACCGCGAGTGCGGCGACTTCCTCGATGAGGAGGTGGCCTACCTGCGCGAGACCCGCGATTGGTTGGTGGAGGAGCTGCCCAAGCGCATTCCCGGCCTCAAGACCAGCAAACCGGATGCCACCTACCTGCTGTGGTTGGACTTTGCCGATACCGCCATCGGTGGCAATCCGCAGCCGGCCAAATGGCTGCGCGAGAATGCCAAGGTGGCGCTCAACGAGGGCGATACCTTCGGCACCGGCGGCCCGGGCCATGCGCGGTTGAACTTTTCTACCTCGCGCGAAATCTTGGAAGAAGCGCTCGACCGCATGGAGCGCGCCTTTGCGGCCCTCGATTAGGCCGTCCCAGCTGGAGCCACCATGTATTCTGCGTCACCCCCACGCTTTGATTTCTCACCATATGGGCGGTAATGTCTCATTACGCGAACAGGCGTGACCCGCCACCTCGGACCGCGAAGAGGCACCCCGCCTCCGCCACCACCCTCGGCGGAATGGGAAAGCTTCCCCGCATTCTAGCTGTACATGGAAAATTAAGGAGCCACAATGGCTACCCCAGTTGCGTCAAGCACCTCTAAGCCCGGCGCCACCATCGTAATTGCGTCGCTGATGCTGTTTTCGATGTTCTTCGGCGCCGGCAACCTCATCTTCCCGCCCATGGTGGGCGTTTCGGCCGGCACCAACTTTTGGCCCGCCGTCCTCGGCTTCTTGGCCGCCGGCGTGCTCCTTCCGGTCCTAGCTATTGTTGCCGTTGCCATTTCTGGCCGCTCCGTGCGCGATTTGAGCTCCAACGGCGGCGCCCTCTTCGGCCTGGTCTTTTCCGTGATGGCCTACCTGGCCATCGGTGCTTTCTACGCCCTGCCGCGTACCGGCGCCGTGTCCATGGAAACCGCCATCACCCCGCTTCTGGGCTGGGAAGGAACGATGGCCAATGGCATCTTCAATATCATCTTCTTCCTTATCGCTTTAGTGCTGGCCTGGAGCCCAAACACCATCATCGATACCTTGGGCAAGTTCCTTACCCCAGCCCTGGTAGCGCTGCTGATCGTCCTTATCACTTTGGCCGCCTTTAGCAACGGCCGCGATCCCCAAACCCCTACTGAGGATTATTCTTCTTCCCCCATGGTCACCGGCCTTTTTGAGGGCTATAACACCATGGATGCCATTGCGGGCCTGGCCTTTTCCATCGTGATTGTCGGCTCTTTGCGCTCCAAGGGCTTTAAGACCAAGAAGTCCCTGGTTAACGGCACCATCACCGCCGCTCTGGTTGCTGGCGCTTTGCTGGCCGCTATCTATCTGGGCTTGGCGTGGGTAGGCCAAACCATTCCTAATGGCCAGTCCTATGAGTCGGGAGCACCCCTGCTTGCCGACGCCGCCAATCTCACCATGGGCACCATCGGCCAGGCCGTCTTCTCTGCCATCGTCATCCTGGCCTGCATGACTACCGCGGTGGGTCTTATCACCTCCACCTCAGCCTTCTTCGAAATGCTTGTGCCTAAGGTGAAGTACCACGTCTGGGCCTGCCTCTTTACCGCACTGTCCATCCTCTTTGCCTTCCAAGGTCTGGATACGGTGCTGTCTATCGCGGTTCCGTTCATCACCTTCTTGTACCCACCGGCCATCTCCCTTATCGCTCTCACCCTGATCCAGCCGGTGGTAAAGAAGTCCGTTGTCTTCTACTGGACCTACCGCCTGGCACTGTGGGTATCGGTGCTGTGGTCGGCTCTGTCCGTCATCGCCGCCCAGGGCTGGGGCGCCGACGCACTCGATCCCCTCTTGAGCCTGGCACCTGGCCAGTCCGTGGACTTGGGCTGGATTGTTCCTACCGCTATCGCCGCAGTCATCGGCCTCGTTGTCGATATCGCCACCAAGGCCGGCGAGAAGAATGCCGCCGCCAACCCGCCTGCGGAAGAATCCGCCGAAGCCGACACCCTCGCTGAGGCTTAGTCTCTTAGTCCTGCCTTAACCCCACTGTGACGTATGCACCCAGAACCCGCGGTCGAGCAGATTCTTGGGTGCATCGCGCGGCCTCGGGGGCGGGGACAGTGTACGCCGCTAATGTCCTCCGTGGGTTTGGGTTACGAGCACCCCGCCCACAATAGGTTAAACAATCGCGGCGTCCGCTTGGTAGTTTTCAACTACATCGGGCCGGGAACCGAAGGACCGCATTTCGCACGGCCAAGCCATGCAACTGGCAGCCGATTATCCCACGTTCGGCTTATCGCGCGTTCGTCGCCGATGTCGAGGCGCTGACCGGCTCTAGACTCAGGGGCCAAACTCGTGTCACCGGTGGCTGCTATCGCCACGCAAAAAGCGGAAACAACAAGCTAGCGCAGTCCGCCTAAGGATGAAAATGGCTCCTCGGCCGAGTCGCTATGCAAGGGCACGCGTACCCAAGGCGATTTGCTTTTGGCAAGTAGCTCGGTGAAACGATTTGTTTGTTCCTTCATCGCCGCGGCGACGTCGAGCTCTCCATCACATGCCCAGATCATTCTTCCCCACCAGAAGCTCGCGGCGACGTCGGCCCACGAGACGAAGTGGTGCTGTAGCGCCGCCACGGCCTTATCTGAAATCTGCAGAAACTCTTCTGGCGAGATCCATCCCAACTCCGTTGCTGGTCCACCGACGTTGTGAACTCGGATAATGTCCCATGCACGAGTAGTCGTGGGGAGTGCCGGAGCTGTTGCCGAGACAAAGCTTTCCGAACGCAATAACCGAACGAGATGACGGAACTTATGTTCTACGCCGCGCGTATCTACACTCATTCCAGCGAAGAAGTCTTTGAGAAACTCGACCTTTTCCTCGATTTCCGCCGCAAGTTCGTGTTCTGGAACATCCTTCGCGGCGTAAGCAAGCGGTAATAGAAAATCATTTTCCACATGCTGGCCTCCCGCGAGGAAATGATCAATAACCTGATGAGCCTCCTGCACACCGGTCACCCCATAGCTTTGCTCAAGGAATTCTTTGTAGTGCTCAGCCGTCACCTTGCCGATCTCCTTACCCCCTAACGGAGTTGCAAACGATTTATTTTCCTTATACACCATCCCCCACGAGTGACGGCGCACCTCATCTGCACTTGGCTCCGGTTCCGGCCATGGGAACTTGGCAAGCATGTAGGACGTAGAATCATCAAACTTTGCTGGCGTGAACGTTGGGCTCATAACCCAACAAAGTACCGAGAATTTAACCTAGAGTCAGTGGATCCTCCGAGGGTACCCCCACATTGGGGTTATTTAATGTACTAATTTGACACTCCCAAGTCACAATTTTAGTTGGATTGTTAACCTCGATTGCATGACAGCCCCCCAAACCGCATTGACCGACCGACCAGACCTCGGTGCTGCACTTGAACGTGCCGGCGATTCCGAGATCTTGCGCACTGCCGCCGTGGCCGTTGTGGAAGGCCTTGGTGTCGACGAGATCGTGCTGGAAGCCGCCACTACGAAAGCCAGTGGGGTGGACGGTGCCGCTTTTGTCACCAACCGAAGGATTCTAGTATCCAGCAACAAAAAAGACCCATCTCATTTTGAATTTCTTGAGCTTGACAACCTCGGAAACGTCATTGCCCTGCCTTACGAAGGCGGTTGGGCCGTCGTGGCACAGCTCTACGCCACGTACAAAGTGTGGAGTGGTTTCACTGAAAAAGCGGCAGAGCGTATGCAGTTTGCTGCCCAGTGGGCCCTGACAGCAGGCAGGGAAGCACGGACGGAAGCCTCGCGCTCGGTGTCTTCCACGGACCTCTTCAAACGATGGAAAGAAAACAAGAATCGACTCAATCGCAATAGCTTGGAAGAGCATGTTGAGTCGATACGTTCCCTATATTCCGACATTGATTCACGGTGGTGGACTGAATAATGAACCGACTTGCATACCCCGGTTCGCCCGACCGGCTTAATGGGGCAGAAGATACGTCACACATCAAGCGCTCCTCATCGATAGCGGAGCATACCTATAGCGAATACATCGAGCACGGGTCGTTGCCAAGTAAAAGTGCGTCTCCAGCGAATGCGGCAGGCGCTCGCGGCAATGGCGGGTCGCCAGGTCTCAGCACCAAGAAGCAGCTATTACTGCTTCCGGTAGTGATAGCCGTCATCGTGGTGGTAGTGATTGCCTATTTTGCAGCCAAAGACGCGCTCTCTGGTTCCAAATCCGAGGAGTCCGCTCCTCCGGAACAGCCCGCTGCTGACGCACCCGCTGATTCCGGTTCCGCCAACGATAGCGCTAATAACGAGACCGGGGAAGGTACCACGGGCGACTCGCTGAACGACCTTACTCCTGCCGACCAAGCACCCGAACCGATTGCTGACTTCGCGAAGTACTGCACGGACTATGACGTGCAATTTAACTACTACGGTGCGGACGGTTCACCTGCTCCGAAGGCGAAGGGCACTAACTGTGGCGTGGATACTGCGAAGGCACCTGAGGTCGGCTTCGTACTCTTCGCCGACGATCCTTCCGCCACCGCCGCCGTTCGTGACGGCAAACCTCTCCTCGACACCGTTGAGATTCCGGCAGAATCAACGCGCGGATCAACGTTCAAGGCCCAGAAATTAGAGTCTTTCACGGCCGTCGCGGAAATCCTCCCAGATAATCAGGGAATTGTTGAGTACACGATCCAAAGCAATGACCCTGAGGTGGCAAAGAAAGCGCTAGTTAACCTCGGCGTGGCCAAGTAGAAATAGGCTTACCCACGCTTGTAGGAACAGCCCATTACGTTGTTAGCAGTTCCCCCTTAGTGCACCGAAGATTCATAGCCTGTCCACCCGATTGGGCAGGCTATGTTCTTCCGTTCCCCCGGCCGAAAGGAAAACGGAACTAGTCACTGGCTTCGGTATAGCTTAATGCTGTCCCCCATTTGAAAATGATCCGGGGGCGACATATTCAAACTGCTAATAGGAACCTGACCCAGCCTAGGCGGCAAGAGGTCTCACAGTCATGTGGATGCCAGTACCAAGCTTGTCTAGCCAACCCCAGCGATGAAGACAAAGAAGGCAAAAGACACAACGCTGCAGTCATCGCACTCGCACGCCTACTCCTAAAATTTTTCACCATGCTGCGAAACGGCGAGCCCCTACCGCGTCCTCTCCATAATCTAGGAAGCCGCAGCAGCCTAGAACCAACAGAACCTCACCTCAAGCCGATTGCACAGCAAGCCCAATCAGCTCTTCAAGGTGCCCGAAAAGAACATCCACAAGGCAAAGCCGAAACCCTTCACGCCCTCACCCACGGAGTCGACAACCTATATAGGAACACCCCCTCCACACCTCACCACGGTGCCGAGGCGGAGGGGATTTTTATGCCAGCAGGTCCCGGCGGCGATGCGGTATAGCCCCGCCCGGAATAGTCCTGCGGCGCGTACCGTTGGAAGAAGAGAACTTAGACAGGATTTACCGAAAGCAAAAGGAAGGCTCTCCCCGTGACCGAACGCGCGCATCTTTCCGTCTTGGACTTCTGCACCATTTATGAGGGCGAGACCCCAGCAGAATCCATCGCCCGCTCCGTGGAATTGGCACAGGAAGCAGAAAAGCTGGGGTACTCCCGCATGTGGTACACCGAGCACCACAATATGAAGTCCATCATGTCCTCTTCCCCGGCCGTGCTCATCGCCCACATCGGTGCGAAAACCGAGCGCATCCGCTTGGGCTCCGGCGGCGTGATGCTGCCCAACCACTCCCCTTATGTCATCGCCGAGCAATTCGGCACCTTGGAGGAGATGTACCCCGAGCGCATTGACTTGGGCGTGGGCCGCGCCCCCGGTACGGACATGAATACCCTGGGCCGCGCGCTGCGCCGTGACGCCCACTCTGCCGAGCGCTTCCCCGAGGACGTCAAGGAGCTCAACTCTTACCTCGAGGGCAAGTCCTATATCCCTGGGGTCAGCGCCATTCCTGGTGCGAATACCAACGTGCCTATCTATATCTTGGGCTCGTCCATGTTCGGCGCCTCGCTGGCCGCCAAGCTCGGCCTGCCTTATGCCTTTGCCTCCCACTTTGCCCCGCAGCACCTCGAGCAGGCCACCACCTACTACCGCGAGCACTTCCAGCCCTCCGAGCGCTTTAGCAAGCCCTATGTCATCGCCGGCGTCAATGTCACCGCCGCCGATACCACCCAAGAGGCACAGGAAGAATACGAGCGCGTGTGCTTCAACCGCGTCAAGGCCTTCGCCGGCCGCGGCAAGCACCTCACCGATGAGCAGGTAGAGCAGATCATCGGCTCGTACCAAGGCCAGCAGATCCTAGACATGCTGAAGTACTCCGCCGTCGGCACCGCCGATGAGGTGGCCGCCTACCTCGATACCTTCCAAGAGCACGCCAAGGCCGATGAGCTCATGGTCTCGCTGCAGTCCAGCTCGCACGAGGAAGTAATCAAGAATATGCAGCTGCTCGCGCAGGGCTGGCAGCTCGATCCGGCACGCATAGCCGGCACCCCGAGCTAATCTTCGGCCCGCACTTGGCCCAGGTGGTCGATGGGAACGCCGGGAAACCTTTCCCGGAGCTTTCCCTCGAGCTCTCGCGGGCCCAGGTTCGCCTGCTCCGGCAGGCGGGCCGAATACCGCTGGGCCTCGTCCAAAGTAGAAACGTGCACCCCGCCTGGGATCAGGGCAAGGAAATTCTGATCCGCCTCGAGCGAATAGAACTGCACGCGCTCTAGCTCGGAGGCGGCGAAACTGGTCCGCTGGTGGGGCAAGGAAATCTCCTCGCCGATCCGCAGCACCGGACGTGCCCGGCGCCGCCCGGAGGCCACCACCGCCAGCATGGCGCACAGCGCCCCGCCTAGGGGCATGAGCGCGGCAATGAGATAAACGGAATGCAGGCGCGAATCGGCCGGTTCCTGCAACGCCGAGTAAATAAGCACCCCACCGATAACCAGCAGCGCGACGGCGATGATGACCGCCACCGCTATCGCCTTGCCCAGGCGCGCGCTGCCGCTAGCCGCGCGTACTTCAATCGTTTCGGTGCTCTCGTCCACGGTCACATAGCCTAGCGTGCTCGCCTAGCATCTCGGTGCTGGTCGGACGGCGCGTGACTTATTATTTGAACGCCTTTACCCGGGCAACGCGTTGTTTCTCCGTGACGCTGTTGCATTAGCGCGCCTTTGCAAAATGGAATAGCATTACTGTGTTTCGCTCCGCTGGGAAAGGCCCCGGAGAAACTAAGGACAAAGGTTGAATGAGCCCACGCGATAAACAGCAGCATCAGAAGATCGCTTATTACCTGCGAGAACAGATCAGCTCCGGCGTGCTGCAACCAGGCGATTTCCTGCCCAGTGAAGCAGACTTGTGCGAGAAGTTTTCTTCTTCCCGCGGACCCGTGCGCCAAGCCGTTGCGGCTTTGCGGGCCGAAGGGCTAGTGTCCTCAGGCCGCGGGCGCCGCTCCACCGTTTTGGCCTCGACCCAGGCAGAGCTTTTTGAATCGATTTACTCCATTTCCAGCTGGCTAAGCGAATATGACGTGGATCCGCAGCAGCACACCCTGTGGCTGGCTCGCCGCCGCGCGCCGCGGGATATCACCCGCTTTCTGCGCGTAGACCCAGAACAAAATGTCGTCTTCGTCCACCGCGTGCGCTATACCGAGGGCCACCCCATTGCCATCGAGCGCATGTATTTCCCCATGGTGGTGGGAAAGCACATCCTGGACTTCGATGCAGATGCCGGATCCATTCATGCGCACCTGCGCGATTGCGGCGTGGATTTTGATAATGTGCGCCGCGAACTCACACTGGAGGAAGCCAATGCCGAAGACGCCGAAGCGCTTGGCGTGGCTACGGGTACCCCGCTGTGGCGTCTGCAGATGGAGATTTCCAACCACTCCGGCGAGCCGGTGGAATTGGCGGTCTACCTCTACCGTTCGGACCGCATGAAGCTAGCGATGAATAACGTGCGCGGGGGTGTATCACCCCTAGAAGTTATCCCCACCCCTGGAAATTTTGCATAAGTTTCACGGCAGATATACCCACCGGCTACCCTGCTTTCTATGAGAAGATTTCGCGCCAGTAGGGCGCTGGGCAGCCTCGCCATGGCAGCCGCTGTAGGAACACTATCGGCATGTTCCGCGGGCCATACCGCGGTGGTTGATACCACCCAGGCAGGCAGCGACACCGCACCTTCTTTCCTCACCGTGGCCTCCACCTCGGCCGCCACCTCGCTGGATTTCACCACCACCGGTGGCGCCGCCATTCCCGCAGTGCTTATGGATAACGTCTACGAGACCCTCGTGCGCATCGATGAAGACGGCTCCATTACCCCAGGACTTGCTACTTCGTGGGATATTAGTGACGATGCCCGTACCTATACTTTCCACCTGCGCAAGGGCGTCACCTTTTCCAATGGCGATGCCTTTAACGCTGAGACCGCCGCCTTTTCCATTAACTACGTGCGCGAGAAGTGGACTAACGGCATCGCCGCCGCCATGGGTCTGGTAGACACGGCCACGGCAGTAGACGATCACACGCTCAAGGTGCGCCTCAATCAGCCGTCCAATGGCTGGCTGTGGTCCATGGGTACGGCCACCGGCGCGATGATGACGCCACACGGCATGGATAACCTCGCCGCCCAGCCGGTGGGAACCGGCCCCTATGAGGTTTCCCGCTTTGCCCCCTCGGAATTCGTAGAGCTGCACGTTCGCGACGGTTATTGGGGAAAGCCCGCCGCACAGGATGTCACGGTGCGCTATTTCCCGGATACCATCTCCTCGGTCAATGCGCTGCAGGCCGGCGGCGTGGACGTGGTCTGGGGCGTGCAGAACCCGGAGCTTCTTGATGACGTCAAAGAGGGCATCGCTACCGAGGTCGGCACCACCAATGGTGAGGTGCTGTTGTCCATGAATAATGCCCGCGCGCCTTTCGACGATCCAAGGGTGCGCCAGGCCGTGGCCTATGCCGTGGACCGCTCGGCGGCCAATGACATTTTGTGGAATGGGATGGCTAAAGACACCGGCGGCGCACCCATCCCGCCTACGGATCCGTGGTTCGAGGGCAAGCACTACTACGACTACGACCCAGACAAGGCTCGCCAGCTGCTCACGGAAGCCGGCGCGGAAGGCGCCGAAATCACGCTGACCACGCCGACGCTGCCCTACGCCCAGACCGTCGCCGAGCTGCTGTACTCGCAGCTTACTGAGGTTGGTTTTAAGGTGACGCTGGAATCCGCCGAGTTCCCGGCCGTGTGGCTAGGCCAGGTCATGGGAGCAAAGGACTATCAGATGTCGCTCATCTCCCACGTGGAGCCGCGCGATGTACCCACCCTATTCGGCGATCCGGATTATTACCTCAACTACGATTCCCCACGCACCCGTGAGCTTTTGGCCCAGGCCGATACCGCACCCGAAAAGGACTACCCCAAGCTCATGGCGCAGGCCGTGGACCAAATCATGGCGGATGCGGGCGCGCTAACACTAATGAATATGCCCAATATCGTGCTCACCCGCGCCGGCGTGCGCGGGCTTCACCCAGATCAAGTCACCGACGCGCTCATCCTGCGCGACCTGACCTCTGCCGACGCGGACGCAGACGCTAAAACCACCGCCGCAGAAAACACCGAAAAGGAGGCCCGATGAGTTCCCTTCGCACCACGGGGCGCGCCATCGTGCGCCCGCTGCTGCGCTTCGCGTTGACGCTCTTTGTAGCTTCTCTCATCATCTTCGCGCTCATGCGCGCGGTACCGGGCAACCCGGCGCGGGTGGCGCTGGGGGTGAATGCGACCGAAGAGGCCGTCGGCAAGCTGAGCTCCGAGCTGGGGCTGGACCGCCCGCTGCTTACGCAGTATTGGGAGTGGGTAAAAGGCCTATTTACCGGCAATTTTGGGCAGTCTTTGTCCTCGCAGCAGGATATTACGCCGCTGGTATTGGACCGCGCCCAGGTCACGCTCATCCTCATTGGCCTGGCGATGCTGCTCGCACTGGCCGGGGCCATCCCGGTGGGCATGTGGCTGGCGCTGCGCAACCGTAGCCGCGGCGCGGATGTGGTGTCGGCCGGCACGCAGCTGGGCATTGCGGTGCCAAGCTTCCTCCTCGGCATCATTCTGGTGGCCATCTTTGCCGTCCATCTGGGCTGGCTGCCGGCCAATGGGTGGGTGCCGCCGAACCAAGGCGCGGGCGAGTTTATCCGCCACCTTATTTTGCCGGTCATTGCGCTGGCCCTGGTGCAAGGTGCGATGCTGACGCGCTATGTGCGCTCGGCGGTGCTTGATGTGCTGCATCAAGACTATATCCGCACCGCCCGTGCGCTCGGCCAGTCCCCGTGGGAGGCGCTCAAGCGCCATGGCCTGCGCAATGCGGCGCTGCCGGTGCTTACCGTGGCCGGTGTGCAGCTGACCACGATGGTCGTGGGTGCGGTGGTGATCGAATCCGTCTTTGTCATCCCCGGTATTGGTTCCATGCTGTTGGATGCGGTATCGGTGCGCGATCTGACTACGGTGCAAACCCTGGTCATGCTGCTCGTTGCCTTCGCCTTGGTGGTCAATGCCTTAACGGATGTGGCCTACCGATTCATCGATCCGCGCATCACGGCAGGTGAGAAATAATGAAGCTGCGTTTTTCTGGCTGGCTGGGCGTCTTCCTCGTCGTTGCCACGGTGCTGGTGGCGCTGGTTTCGCTGGTGTGGACGCCATATGACCCGACGCTGGCGCACCCGGATGTGCGCCTTGCCGGTCCCAGCGCTGAGCACCTTCTGGGTACGGACCGCTTCGGGCGCGATACCGCCTCCCGCATCATGGCGGGCGCCCAGATTACGGTCTTTGTCGGTCTGGTGGCGGTGGGCATCGCCGCCCTCGTGGGCGTGCCCTTGGGCATCCTGGCCGGCATGCGCCGCGGCACATGGGTAGATGCCCTGGTGATGCGCGGCGCGGATCTGTTGCTTGCCTTCCCCGCGCTGTTGTTGGCGATTATTGCCGGCGCGGTGTGGGGCCCTTCGACGCTGACTGCCATGGTTGCCATCGGCATCGCCGGCATTCCCTCCTTCGCCCGCGTGGCGCGTTCAGGCACGCTGCAGGTTATCACGCAGGACTTTATTTCCTCCGCGCGCATTTCCGCGGTGCCGGGTTGGAAGGTGGCGCTGCGCCATATCCTTCCCAACCTCACCGGGCTGCTCATCGTGCAGGCCTCCGTCTATTTCGCCCTTGCCATCCTGGCCGAAGCCGGCCTGTCCTACCTCGGCCTGGGCACTGCCCCGCCGGCAGCCTCTTGGGGCCGCATGCTGCAAGATTCCCAGTCGCTGCTGGGCACCGCTCCCCTGCAGGCCTTCTGGCCTGGCCTTGCCATTGCTGCCACGGTGCTGGGCTTTAACCTGCTTGGCGACGCCCTCCGTGACCTCCTCGATCCCCGCCTGAAAGGATCCGCGCGATGAGCCTGCTCCACGTAGATGACCTGACGGTTACCGCCACCGGGTCCACCACTGCCCTGCTAGGCCCCATTAACATCGAGCTCGCGGCCGGCGAGAAGCTCGGCATCATTGGTGAATCCGGCTCCGGCAAGTCCCTCACGGCGCTATCCATCATGGGCCTTCTGCCCGATGGGGTGCGAACGAGCGGCTCCGTGACCGTGGACGGGACCGAGGTGATCGGCGCGCGCGATGCCCGCATCCGCCCCCTGCGCGGGTCCACCATGGCGATGGTCTTCCAAGAGCCGATGAGCGCGCTGGATCCGCTCATGCGCATAGGCACGCAGCTCTCCCAGGCCGGGGTGCGCGATTGCGCGGCCGCGCTTGACGAGGTGGACCTAGCCGCCGATGTCGCCTCCCGGTTTCCGCATCAGCTCTCCGGCGGGCAGCGCCAGCGCGTGCTCATCGCCATGGCCATGGCCGGGCGCCCCGACCTCCTCATCTGCGATGAACCAACCACCGCGCTGGATGCCACCACCCAAGACGGCGTGCTGCGCGTTATCGAGCGGGTCACCAAGGCCCACGGCACCGCTCTGATCTTTATCACCCATGACCTGGGTGTTATTCGCCGCATGTGCCCCAACGTCCTAGTCATGCACCAGGGCGCGGTGGTGGAATCCGGCGCCACCGAGCGCGTGCTTGCCCAACCCGAGCATCCCTATACCCGCACGCTCATCGCCTCCTCGTGGCCGCCGGAATTTAGCCTTTCTCCGGCCACGGCGGACGATGCGTTGGTAACGCTACGCGGGGTCAGCAAGGTCCACGGCACACATGCCGCACTCGATGGCATCGATCTGCGCGTGCACCACGGCGAGCGCCTGGGCATCGTGGGCGGCTCCGGCTCGGGCAAGACCAGCCTGCTCAAGCTCATCGCCGGGCTCGACCAGCCCACGAGCGGTGACATCGACGTCCGCGGCCGCGTGCAGATGGTCTTCCAAGACCCGCAAGGCTCGCTTAACCCGCGGCTGAAAGTCTGGAAATCCATCGCAGAGGCCATCCCCGGCAGCCCCAGCAAGGCCGACAAGCGCGCTCGCGCCGCGGCCGCGCTCGAGGAAGTCGGGCTGCCGGCCGATAGCCTCGACCGCTTCCCGCACGAGTTCTCCGGCGGCCAGCGCCAACGCATTTCTATCGCCCGCGCGCTGTGCGGCGAGCCGGATATCTTGCTGGCCGATGAAGCCGTCTCTGCCCTCGATATGTCGGTGCGCGCCCAGGTGCTGGAGCTATTGGCGGGGGTCATCGCCAAGCGCAAGCTCACCCTGCTCTTCGTCACCCACGATCTCGCGGTGGTGCGCCACCTATGCGATAGCGTTGCGGTCCTGGACCGCGGCCGGCTCATCGAGCACGGAGCGACCGACTCCATATGGTCCTCGCCCAGCACGGACTACACGCGCCGGCTCATCGCGGCCGCCGACATGTGAAGCGGGTGGCTTCGGGCGTAAGGTAGTCGGGTCAGATAACTCCGCCGAGAAAGGATCCTGCTGCTCCGTGGCCACCCAGCTTGACTATCCCATCCCGCAGCGCCCCAGCACCACCCAGTTACTCACCGCGTTTAATAGCGCCTCGGTGCGCTGGCCCAGTGCCCTGCGCGCGGGCTTGGCGATTCTCATTCCCGGCGCCATCGCGCTGCTGACCGGCCACGACTACGCCATCCTGCTCATTTCCACCGGCGCGTTCACCGTCATCTTTGGCGAGGGCCACCCTTATCGCACCCGCCCCCGCGTCATGCTCACCGCCGGCACCGCACTCATTACCGTCGCGGCCGTGGGCGTGCTGGTAGGCCACCTCATCTTTGCGCCTGGCCACGGCCATTGGTGGCTGTTGCTAGCGGGCCTGTACACCACGGCATTGGCCGCCGTGTGCGGCTTTGCCCAAAATGCCCTGCGCTTGCCGCCGCCGGGCACCTTCTTCTTGGTCATGGTTGGCGGCGGTTCGGTGATGCTCGCGCGCACCGATGTCACCGTGGGCCAGCTGCTCTTTTGGGCGCTGACGGGCATGGTGGCCAGCCTCGTGCTCGGCATGGCGCCGGCCCTGATTGATGCCCACGGCCCCGAGCGCCGCGCGGTCGCCGCACTGGAAAAGGCCGCGGACGCATTCAAAGATGACCGCGACGATTCCTTGGCCCGCCACCACCAGGCGCAGACCGCACTCTTTGCTGCCTGGCAGGCGCTTTCCGACGCCCGCATTATCCGCGGCGGCCGCGTCATCGACTCCCAGGGTGCCCACCTAGTAGAGCGCACCCTCGCGGCCCAGCACACCATCGTGGCGCATAATCGCGCCTTGGATTTGGGCGCCGATTCGGATCAGCTCACCGATAATGTCACCGACGTCGATCCAGATCGCACCGCCATCCCGCACACCCGCCCCACCGGCCGCTACCGCTTGTATCGCGCCGCGGTCCGGGATTCGCACGCCATGGTCACCACCCAAAAAATTGTCCTTTCCGCGGCCATTACCGTGCTGGTGGGCCTTACCCTCGGCTTCGACCGCCCGGACTGGGGCGTGGTCTCTGCCTTCCTCATGCTGCAATGGGGACCGGATCACGTGCCGGGCACCGTCCGCGGCATCCACCGCATGCTCGGCTCTGTCGTGGGCGTGCTGCTGTTTTCTATCCTCCATTACTTTGGCATCAGTGGCTGGACGCTCCTGCTCGCGCTGGCCGCATGCCAATTTTGCGCCGAAATCTTCGTGGCCAAGAACTACGCCATCTGCGTTATCTTCTCCACCCCGCTCGCCCTCCTCATGGGCAATTCCGCCACCCGCCCCCTGTGGCCGACCATCCAGGCTCGCTGCGGCGAAATCATCTTGTCCATCCTCATCGCCACCGCGGTGCTATGGCTGTGGCAGCGCAGCGCCCCCGTGCGCAATCAGGCCCGCCTGCAGGTCCGCGCGATGGAGTCCATGGCCACCCTGCTCGGTCTGCTCTTTGTCAATACCCCAGATGCCGTACTGTCCGCGCGCCGCGACCTGCAATACGAGCTGCTCTCGGAGCGCCGCGCCATCCAATCCCTCGCCGTGGATAACCCCGATGCCGTGCGCCAATTCTGGGCCCGCCACATTGCCGTACAACATGCCGGTTACTTCCTGCTAGATTTCTGCACCACCCACCCGGACCGCACGGCCACCCGCGCGGAGCTTGATTCCCTCGTCCGCGAAATCCGCACCGCACGCGCCGCTTAAAACAGCGGATACTCCTCTATAACTTCGAAGCGTGGGCCACCGCCGCGGCCCTCACCGAGGTGCGATTGCATCAGGCACACCCGGTCCGCGCGAAAATCCGGCCCCCGATACACCGATAAAGCACGCACATAATCCGCCAGCGCCCACGGCTCGCGGGCCCGCCGACCAGCGCGCGCGACGGTGAGGTGGGGGCGGTGGTGGCTAAAGGGGACGTCGGCAAGCTGGCACTGCGCCATCAACTCCCGCACACCGCGCGCCTGCCCGCCGACGCCCACCCACAACGTGCGCTGCTCAAAGCTCCCCGCTCCGCTCAGGTGCACATCCAACGCCCCGCGCCCAGCCGCCGCGTGAGCTAGGTGCTCGCGCACCGCCGCGGCATCATTGGGCTGATCGCCATAAAAGGCCATGGTCACATGCCAATTATCCGGATCCGTCCAACGCAGCTCATTAGTAGTTGCCGCGTGGATGGGCCGCAGCGTATGCACCAAATGCTCGCGCGCGGCGGCCGAGGGCAATAGCGCAGCAAAGACGCGAATCATGGCCTAGCTGGCATAGACGTTGAGGCGCAGTTCCGCGTCCAGCAGGTGTTCTTCCTCGCGTTCAAAGACGGCGAAGGCATGCAAAATATCCGCAACAGCGGTGGAATTATCATCAAACTCGGGCATGCGATAACTTCTTTCAAACCACAAAGGAGGCACAAGAATCACGCTCGATTCTTCTGCCTCCACATAGTAGCTGACAATGATGTAATTATCCGCCCTTGACCACCGTGACCTGCCAGCCAGCATCCCCCGAGCGATGGAAATCACGAATCTCGTGGCCCTCATCGGCCGCCCACTGCGGAATGGATTCGGTGGCCTGGGTGCAGTCAAAATCAATAACCAGCGCCTCGCCCGGCTCCAGCTCCGCCATGACCTGCTTGGCCTCAATCAGCGGGAACGGGCACACCGCGCCAAGGGTATCGAGCGCATAGCGCCCGCCGCCCAGCGCGCGGGCCTTGTTCTTCGCCTCAGGCTTGGTCTTGAGCGCTACCGACCCGGTGGCAGTGGCGAAGCTCGGCAGCACCTTATCCTCGGCGGAAGCCACCTTGTTATCCACGGATTCCTCGGTGGAGTAGGTCTGCGGCTGCTGTGGCTCACGGCTCTGCGCATTCTTCGGCTTGAGCCACAGGCGCGCGCCCGCGCCGACGCCCAGGGCCATAAAGAACAGCGATACCCAGCCCTGGAAGCTAAACAGGGAGGTCTCCACCATGCCATTGCCCACGGTGCAGCCGCCGGCCAGCGACGCGCCTACGCCCATCATGATGCCGCCCCAAATAGCGCGGGTCGCGGTCTGCGCATCGGGCACGCGCACGCGGAACTCACCGGCGGACTTGGCGGCGATAAACGCGCCTACCAACAGGCCGATGACCAGCAGGGTGCCCCAGTTCATGCGCGCGGAATCACCTGTGGCTGCCCAACGCACGATGTCCGCGGTCGGTGTGGTGATGCCGAGGCCGCCGTTGCGGCCGGATTCAGCAGAGAGCACGAAACCCACCGTGCCAATGATGCCAACGAGCACGGCCGCGACGTTCATATTCAGCGGCTTAGCGTACCACGACTGACCCAGGTCCACCTTGGGGCGGCCGGAGTCTTTGGCGCGATAGTGGCGCCACAGCAGGAAGGTCACGACCCACAGGACCGCCACCAGGATCCACGGTGAGATGTGCAGCGCGCCGTGGATGGTGGTGACCGGGAGGCTCCACTGCTTGAACCAGTCATTGGCACCGGACAGCGGGCCGGACTTCATGGCCGCGGCCGAAAGCCCATAAAACAGCAGCGCAATCCACGAGCCGACCAAGCCCTCGGCCGAGCGGTACCACGTGCCGGAGGCGCAACCGCCGGACAAGATAATGCCGAGGCCAAAGATGAAGCCGCCCACGATGACGGCTACCGGCTTGAAATCGCTAATCTCCGGCGAAAGCACGCCCGCGCCAGTCAACAGCGTCAGGCCAAAAGCATGCACCGAAATCAAAATGAGCAGGGCGGTAAAGCCGCGCCAGGTCTTATTGAGGAAAATATCGCGCAGCATGCCGGTCACGCAGAAGCGCCCGCGCTGCAGCACGGCACCGAAGACGATGCCGGTGAGAAGTCCGGTAATACTCACACTGTCTCCTTGCATCGAGTCAAGGGTTTCAGACTACGCCCTCTAAGACAGAATTGTCTATAATTGACGTACAACCCGGTTTTAAGGTGGCAGATTTCCGCGTTTCCGTCGGCCTTCCCTATGCCACCTCAGGCGCCCCAGCCGCTCCGGGCACAATTAAGGAGAATTAACCTATGGGAATCCCAGACGACGTTGTCCTCGATGGTTATACCCTCATTGAGCAACACGCAATCGACCACGAGTTCCTGCTGCGCGGCTCTCCGCTGGGCACCGAAACTCCCCTCCTATTCGCCCTGACCATTGCGGGCGTACTGCTGGTTGCGGCGAGCTTCTTCCTCCGCGGAGGCAGCCGCGTCGCCGCCGGCTTGGTGGGCGCCATCCTGGCGCTAACCAAGCTGTGGTGGATGCCCTTCGCGCTATGGCAGCAGTTCGATGACGGCCAAGTATTCGGCTACACGCTCAAGTACTTCCCGCAGTACTGGCCGGTGGCGTCCCTTATCGTCGGCGTCATCGCGCTGGTGGGCCTAGCCTCCGCCATTTTCCGCCGGCCTTAGTTGCCCAGGCCAGCCCAGCCACGCCTAACCGCCGAGAACCGCAATCGCGATGTGCACCCGGTTGGTGCCATCGATCTTGGCCAGGATGTGCTTCATGTGCGTCTTGACCGTGGTCAGCGAGATGAAAAGCTGCTCGGCAATCTCGGCGTTGCTCAGTCCTTGGGCCACCAGCTGGGCGATTTCATTTTCGCGCTCGCTCAGCTCGGCCAGCCCGCTGGGCTGAATCATCTCTTGTTCCGGCTGCGGCGGCGTGGCCGCCAGCCCCACCAGGTTTTCTAGCACCTTCGGGCTGAGCTGTTGCTGGCCTTGGGCCGCCGCTCTTACCGACGCCACCAGCGCCTCCGGCGCCGTCGTCTTCAACAAAAAGCCCACGGCACCTGCGCGCAGGGCGTGCAGGATGAATTCGTCGGTATCAAAGGCGGTAAGCATCACCACCGGGATATCCCGTGCGCCGGCCAGCGAATGCAGCTGCGCCGTCGCCTCGATGCCGTCCATGACCGGCATGCGAATATCCATCAACACCACGTCCGGCTCCTCGGCCAGGATGAGCTCGACTCCCTCCTTGCCGTTTCCGGCCTCACCGATGACGCTGATGCCCGGCGCGCCTTCCAAGATCATGCGCAGGCCGTGGCGCAGCAGCGGCTCATCATCGACGAGCACCACCCGAATTTCACTCACTGTACTTCCTTCCTGGGCAGGCGCAGAGTCCACGAGAACCTATCTTCCTCATCGTTTACCTGCAGCGATCCGCCCACCACACTAGCGCGCTCGCGCATGCCGACGATCCCGTACCCGCCACTGTTCCCACTCCCCTTTTCTTTGGCCTGGGCGGTGGGGTTGGACATGGTGATTAAGAGGGCGTCGGCAAGCGCGGCGATGGTGATGGTGACCGGCTCGCCCGGCGCGTGCTTGCGGGCGTTGGTCAAGCCCTCCTGCACCGCGCGGTTGAGCGCGTGGCCGGCCATGGTGCTAAGCTCCGCCAGCGACTGCGGCCCCGCGCCCCGCTGGTAGCGCACCTCCACGTACATGCCTGCCCGGCGGGAACGCTCCACCAGCGATTCCACGCCCTCGCGCGGATCGATGCGCCCCTCGCTGCGCAGCGAGTGCAACGCCTCGCGCAGATCCCCCACGGCGGCTTCGGCTTCATCGCGAATCGTGCGCGCGGACTTCCGCGTCTCTTCCGGATCTAGGTCTTTGCGGTAGGCCAACCCGCCGGCGTAGACCGCAATCATGCTCAGCCGATGCGAGAGTGTATCGTGCATATCCCGCGCGATCCGGTCGCGCTCTTCCTGCCGCGCAAAATTCTCCCGCGTGGCCATTTCCTCGTGCGTGAGCTCCGCCTGCGCCTGCAGCGCAATCGTGCGCTCCTTCTGGTTCGAGCGAACCAACCCGACGACTAAAACCACTACTGCTGGGAGGATGATGGCAATGAAAAATCCCAGCTTCCCGGGAGCATTAAGCCCTTCGCTTCGAGATAGATCGAGAGTGACCAGCTTCGAGGCCACCATGGCCGCACATACCGTCGCCATCCACAACCGGCTGCGGCGCGAGGCCACAGAAAACGCCGCTATAAATACCGAGGGGCGGGGCTCAGCAATCGTCACCGTCGCCGAAATAATGGTTGCGGCTACCAACGCGCTGCGCGGGCCGGGCTGGGTGCTACGCGGGTCACGCTCCCGCGCAGCATGGCGGAGAGCAAAGGGCAATAAGATCCACGTTCCGATCGTCGCCGCGAAAAAAATAAACAGCCTTTCGGGCGATCCGTCGCTCTCGCTAAACCGGACGGAAAAGACGGCAAAATCGCCTATCACTGCCACCGCCGCAATGATGAGCTTCTGCCACAGCGGGCGCTGCAGCATCGCGTCGGATTTTCGGAATAACTTCATAACGCGCACCAGTTTAAGCCGGCCCGCCGCCCGCGCGGTATCCCCCGCAGGGAGGATTCTCTGCGCCCTAGCCGCGGGCTTCTAAGACCATGATCGCAATATGCACGCGGCTGGTGCCGCTGATCTTTTTCAAAATATGCTGCATATGCGACTTCACCGTCGCCATGGACACCACCAGTTGGTCGGCGATGTCTTGATTATTCAAGCCCTGGGCCACCAGCTCGGCGATTTCGCGCTCGCGGGAGCTAAGCCTACCTAGGTGGTTGCGAGCGGTGCGGGTGTGGTGCGAATGGGCGTCGTCAAGCGCGGGCCCCTGCATGCTTACCAGCTTGTCGACGACCTGCGGGCTCAACAACGGCTGCCCCGCCGCGGCCGCACGCACAGCCGCCATGAGCGATTCCGGCGGCGTCGACTTCAGCAGGAACCCAGCCGCCCCGGCACGCAGAGCCCGCAGGATGAAGGAATCGGTATCGAAGGCCGTGAGCATGATGATCGGCACTGCGTGAACGGACAGAATCTTCTCCACGGCCGCGATGCCATCCATGACCGGCATGCGAATATCCATCAGCACCACATCGGGCTGCGCGTCGAGCACCGTAGCCACCGCGTCCCGGCCATTGCTCGCCTCGGCCACGACCTCGATATCGGGCGCGTTGGATAGCAGCAGACGCAGGCCGCTGCGGACAAGTTCCTCGTCATCAACGAGCACTACGCGCAGGGCATCGGCCATCATGCTCCCTTTCCTACTGGTTGATTCCACCGCGCGCGCCACAACTGCGATGCGACGGGCGTATAAGCCACAGTAACCGCTACCACTGCCGCCAGCGCTACGGGCACGATTCCCGCGTGGCCCGCCACTACGCCATTGAGGAACGAGGGCACGAGAATATCGTTTAGCTTTTCGAAGAATTTGGGGAAAAATTCGATGACTAGTGTGGCCGCGATGAATGTCAGCGCAGCCTGCAGGAGCAACGTCCATAGGCTTACCCGATGCAGCCGCTTATCGACGTCCGGCTTCCCCACCGCCGCAAACAGCACCCTCGCGCCTTGCCCGCGAAACTCCGGCACGACATAACCGCGGCGCTCCACCAGCTCGATGCGGTCTGCGTCTTTGGGCGCGTTATCGTCGCTGTGCCCGCGCAGGAATTCCAGGCTATAGGCCGAGTCATCGGTATCGGTATAGCTGAGCTTGCGCGAGGTTCCGTTGACGGTGGAGATAAAAAGACTGCGCTTAAAGTCTAAGTACTTTCCCGTCCACCCCTCGCGGGCCGTGGTTTCTTCTAGGTCGATGCGCATGAGCCCGTATTCGGGATGGCGCAGTTGCCAGCTCATCTCGCTCATCGTGTGGCCTCCTTGTGCGCTAGCGGTAGCTGGATACTCCATCCGAATTCCTCGCCTCCCTTTCCTTCTGGGATTTCCTGGTTAGCCACGATGCTCATGCGCCCGCCGGAAAGCTCCACACGCTCGCGCAGTCCCACTAGACCGTAGCCACCTGTGGTGTCCGCGCCATTGCCCGTGTCGGTTCCTGCCTTCCCGCGCGGCACCGGGTTTCGCATCTCGATGTCTACCGCGCCGGCCACCTCGCGCACCGTGATACTTACCGGCTGACCGGGCGCGTGCTTGCGGGCGTTCGTCAAGCCTTCTTGTACTGCACGGTGCACGGCGTGTTGCGCCATCGTGGATAGTCCGGCGAAAACGTCCGGGTCGGTACCGTTCGCGTAGGCCACCGTTACCTCTGCGCCGGCCTCCCGTGCGCTCGCGACCAGCTCCTCGACACCGGTGCGCGGGTCCTGGGAAAGGTCTTCGCGCAAGGCGCTTAAGACGGTGCGCAAATCTTCCACCGCGTTTTGGGCTTCAGCGCGGATGGTGCGCGCAGCCTCCGTAAACTCCTCCGGCACACCCTCGCGCGGATAGCTCAGCGCTCCCGCATGAATAGCCACAAGGCTCAACCGATGCGAAAGCGAATCGTGCATATCCCGCGCGATGCTTTCGCGCTCCTCTCGCCGCGCATGTTCCACCTTGGCGCGCATCTCTTCGCGGTTCATCCGGGCTTGCTGTTCCACCCGCCACCGCTTTTCGCGCTGGTTGCCGCGCTTTTGGCCTACCAGCAAGCCCGCGACCATCACGACCACGACGAAGATGGCCCCAACCCATCCGATCTCGTCCCAACTTAGGTACGGGTTAAAGCTAGTATCTATCGCAAACGCCAGTACAAAGCATGCCACCGCGACCACCGAGCGCGTGGTCGAGCGCCGCGAGACCATGGAAATAAAAGCCACAACTCCGCTGACCGCGCCGAAATAGGAACTAGACCCCAGCAGTACGATGCAACCGGCGATGAAGCTGCGGGTGGAGCCGGCATAGTCGACGTCGGAAAGCTCGCGCGGCTGGTGCTCCAACGCAAAGGGCAGGGCGATAATGCCCAGCACTCCCACCGCAAACCCGGTGCAGATATAGGGCCCGTACTCCTCAAATGTCGGCGAGTACTCCTCGATATCGAGGTTCATCAGCACCACGCCGACGAGCCAATTCGCCACCGCGCAGGCGGCAACAATGCCCGCCGTACTCCACTTCGTTCTGACCATGGTCTCAAGCTTAAGCCCGCGGCCATAGTCCCTAGGGATGATTTATTTCTGCACCCCGGCCGCATCGCGCATGGCCTTCGTCTGCGCGGACGGATGCTCGTTCTCGGTAGCCAGGCGCTCAAACGCCACGGCCGCCAGCGCGGCAGCCTGCATGCCGAGTACGGAATCATCAAAGCGCATCATTGGCGAGTGATTCCACTCGCGCTGATTTTCGGGCTTTTCCGGATTGGCCGTGCCCATCCACATAAACGTGCCCGGCACCTGGGAGAGGACGTAGCCGAAGTCCTCGGAGGCCATCATCGGGGCGTCGAAAGGCTGGACGTTCTCGGCGCCAAACATCTGGCCCCACAAGGTGGCGGCGAATTGGTTCTCGCGCGCATTGGTCTTGGTGGTCGGGTACAAAATCTCGAAATCCACCTGCGCGGTGCAGCGGTGCGAGGCAGCGACGGAGCTGGAGACCTCCGTAATCATCTGCCGCACGGCGTCGATCTTTTCATCGCGCAGCACGCGCACCGTCGCGCCCAAAGCCGCGCGCTCCGGGATGGCGTTATACGCGCCGTCGCCCGCCCACAGGTTGGTCACGGTAATCACGATGGGCTCCAGCGCATCAAAACGGCGGGTCAGCGCGGTCTGCAGCGACATCTGAATCTCCGCCAGCGCCGCCACCGGGTCGATGGCATCGTGCGGGCGGGAACCGTGCCCGCCCTTGCCCAACACCGTGATGGTCAGGTTGGAGGAGCTGGCCATCATCGGGCCTGGCACATAGTGGAAGGTGCCGCGATCCTGCGGGCCGACGTGCAGGCCGTAGGCGGCAATGGGGCGTCGGCCAGCGGCGTCGAGCACGCCCTCCTCAATCATCGGCAGCGCGCCGCCCGGGCCTTCCTCGCCGGGCTGGAACATGAAGGTGACATCGCCGTGCAACTCCTCGCGGTGCTCGCACAGAATCCGCGCCGCGCCCACCAGGCCGGCGGTGTGCAAGTCGTGGCCGCAGGCGTGCATGTACCCATTCGTCGACGCGAACGGGCTGCCGGTCTGCTCGCGCACCTCCAAGGCGTCCATGTCCGCGCGCAAAAGCACCGACACCGGCCGCTCGCCGCGCTGGCCGCCGCGCAGCACAGCCACCACCGAGCTCAAATCCTGGCCCACGTGTATCTCCAGCGGCAGGCCCTCCAGCGCTTCTAGGACCTTCTTCTGCGTGCGCGGTAGGTCCAGGCCGATTTCCGGGTTGCGGTGCAGGTCGCGGCGGAAATTCTGCAGCTCCTCGAGCATGCCCTCGCCCATTTCCTGGAATACCTCGGTGGCTACCCGCTCACCAATGCGCGCCCGCGTCACCGGCAGGGGCGGCAGCTGCTGGGCCTGGCGCGGGGCGGCCAGGCGGCCGGGGTTGGTGGGGCGAATTCGCTTGGTCGGGTCAGTCATGGGGAGCTCCTTTTCTCGCTTTCCTATTCGAGGGTACCGCAGGTTATCCACAGGGCGCCCGGCGGGTTCGGGGTTGGTGTGACGGGTGGGGCGAGTTATCCACAGGCGGGCGCGCGTGAGCTACCGCGGGCTTGCGGGGTGTCTTAGGCTCACCGGCATGACCCGCTTGCAGGACTACGCCCGCCAACTTGCCTCGCCGATGGAGCTTCTCGGCGAGGTCTCTGGCGCGCGCGAGGCCGACCTGCGGCGGCTGGGGCTTCCCCGGCAGGAGGTCCGGAGCCTGCTTGCGCTTGCCGACGTCTATTTTGGCCCCACTCCCTTCACCCGCCGGCAGCGCTCGTGCCGGGCAACCAAGCATTGCTTGGCGACGTTGAAGATCATCGAAAAGTACGTCTCGCGCACGAAATCCAAGCGGGATGCGTGGGCGCTGCGCGCTGAATTGTGCGCGACCGACCAGGACGTGGAGCGGCTCGCGCGCACGCGGTTGAAGGAGCTGTATCCGCGAAAGCAGCCGGAGAAGGGTGTGCGGATGACGCGGCGCAAGGGCGGCCCGTCGACGCTTTCGATTACCGGCGATTCCGATTTCATTGCTGACCTGCATGCCAGCATCAATGAGGAAAAGCCGCTTGATTCCGTAGAGAATATCTTCTTCCGCGGTGGGGCTACGGCGCGGCCTACTGCCACGACGAATATCATCATCCAGCTCGATGAATTGGATGAAATCTTAAGCGGTGGAGGCGAGGAAATCACGCTGCGGCTGACCAATGGTGCCGAAATCAGCGGCGCGAAGCTGGTGGAAAAGCGCTTGGCCGAATGCGGGCTCGTCACCCTCGTTCATCCTTATGAGGGAGCGGTAAACCTGTATCGCACCTCGCGGCATGCCTCGGAAAAGCAGCGGCTGATGGCGGGCGCGGAAAACCCCACCTGCCCGTGGGCCGAGTGCAACTATCCGGCGGATAAGTGCCAAATCCACCACCTGCAGGCGTGGAAACACGGCGGCGAGACCAATATGGCGAACCTCAGCGTGGCGTGCCCGTATCACAACGGCGTCAACGACGACGATCCGCACGCTCCGCCGGTGCGCGGCCGCCTTGAACGGCGGCAGGGCCGAATAGTCTGGGTCCCGCCCTGGGCCTATTCGACCTAACTACTCACCTAAAGCCCCGGCCGTACCGCCTATCCCGGCCGCAGAAAACCGACCGCGAAATATCAACCGCACGGGCCGGGCGCGCGGGCCGGGCGCGGAAGCCGGCAGCTAAAGACCTCGCAACCACGGCGTGGCTGCGAGGTGGGTTCGGCATGCGTGGGGTGGATTAATCGTCGGCGTCGGTAGACAGCGCGGCCACGAAGGCTTCCTGTGGCACCGAGACGGAGCCCAGCGTCTTCATGCGCTTCTTACCGGCCTTCTGCTTCTCCAGCAGCTTGCGCTTACGGGAGATATCGCCGCCGTAGCACTTAGCCAGCACGTCCTTGCGCATTGCGCGGATGTTTTCGCGGGCGATGATCTTCGAGCCGATGGCTGCCTGGACGGGCACCTCGAACTGCTGGCGCGGGATGAGCTCCTTGAGCTTCTTGGTCATCTTATTGCCGTACCACTGGGCGGAATCGCGGTGGACGATGGCGGAGAAGGCATCGACCGGGTCGCCATTGAGTAGGATATCGACCTTTACCAAGTCCGCGAGCTGCTCGCCGGCCTCTTCATAGTTCAGCGAGGCGTAGCCCTTGGTGCGGGACTTGAGCATATCGAAGAAGTCGAAGATGATTTCGCCGAGCGGCATGGTGTAGCGCAGCTCCACGCGGTCCTCGGAAAGGTAATCCATGCCGCCCATCTGGCCGCGCTTGGACTGACACAGCTCCATGGTGGGGCCGACGAATTGCTCGGGCACGATGACGGTCATCTTCACCACGGGCTCATAGACCTCGTTAAGCTTTCCTTCCGGCCAGTCAGACGGGTTATGGACCCACTTTTCCTCGCCGTCTTCAGCCACCACGCGGTAGGTCACCGAAGGCGCGGTGGAAATCAGGTCGAGGCCGAACTCGCGCTCCAAGCGGTCGCGGGTAATTTCCATATGCAACAAACCCAAGAAGCCGCAGCGGAAACCAAAGCCGAGGGCGACGGAGGTTTCGGGCTCGAAGGTTAAGGAGGCGTCGTTAAGCTGCAGCTTTTCCAGGGCATCGCGCAGGTCCGGGAAATCGGCCTGGGAAATGGGGAAAAGGCCGGAGTAGACCATCGGGTCCGGGTCCTTGTAGCCCTTGAGTGGGGTTTCGGCGCCACCGTTGGACCAGGTGACGGTATCGCCCACCTTGGTCTCGCGGACGTCCTTTACGCCGGTGATGAGGTAGCCCACCTCGCCAGGTCCCAAGCCTTCGCACTTTTGCATCGTGGGCGAGACGATGCCGATTTCCAGCAGCTCATGGTTGGCGTTGGTCGACATCATGGTGACCTTCTGGCGCGGGGTGAGCTTGCCGTCCACCATGCGGATATAGGTCACCACGCCGCGGTAGGTGTCATAGACCGAGTCAAAAATCATGGCGCGGGCCGGCGCATCGGCGTCGAACTCAGAAGACGGAGGCGGAACTAGCTCGCAGACTTTGTCCAGCAGCTCGACGACGCCCTCGCCGGTCTTGCCCGACACGCGCAGCACCTCTTCCGGCTCGCAGCCGATGATATTGGCGATTTCCAGCGCGTATTTTTCCGGGTCGGCGGCCGGCAGGTCGATTTTATTGAGGACCGGGATGATTTCCAGGTCGTTTTCCATCGCCAGGTAGAGGTTGGCGAGGGTTTGGGCTTCGATGCCCTGGGCGGCGTCGACAAGCAGGATAGCGCCCTCACACGCCTCGAGCGCGCGGGAGACCTCGTAGGTAAAGTCCACGTGGCCGGGGGTATCGATCATCTGCATGACAATCTGCTCCCCCTGCGCGGTGCCGGACTGGGGCACCCACGGCAGGCGCACGTTCTGCGCCTTAATGGTGATGCCGCGCTCGCGCTCGATGTCCATATTATCGAGGAACTGGTCACGCATATCGCGCTCCGCAACCACCTTGGATAGCTGCAGGATGCGGTCCGCCAGCGTCGACTTGCCGTGGTCGATGTGAGCAATAATGCAGAAGTTTCGGATTCGGGCGGGATCCGTAAACGTCGTGGCCGCAAAGTTTTCAGACATACGTCTACAATAGTCGACATGAAAAGCGCCATGCTCACCCGTCTGCGCCAAGCGCTGGGAATCAGCGAGCGCGAGCCCATAGACACCGGCCTGAGCCGCATTAATTCCCGGTTGGGGCTGGATAGGTCGGATGAGTTCCACGAGCCACGCAAGGCCGCCGATATCCGGGTAGAGGCCACCGCCTCCCACCCCCGCTCCATATTTTTCTCCCCCGATATGGACGGCCAGGCCGATTCCGGCGAGGTGGTCTGGGTGTGGGTGCCGGCCGAGGGTAAGCAGGCGCCACCGCGCGAGCGCGCCATTTTGGTCGTCGGCCGCACCCGCACCACGGTAATGGGCTTGCTTATCTCCCCCAATCCAAAGCATGCGCTTGACGACGCCTGGCTGGAAATCGGTTCCGGCGAGTGGGACGAGTCCGGGTGCGATTGCTGGGTGCGCCTCGACCGCCTGCTCGAGGTATCCGAGGAGCAGGTGCGCCGGCAAGGCACGCTTTTTCCGGAACGCAGGTTCGAACGAATCGCGAATAGGTTGCGGGCGCGCTACCACTGGGCCTAGCCGCCGCGCGGCCGGCGGCCACGGGGAGAGTTTTGGCAGGTCGGGTTCGGTACTGCTATTGTGTGTTGGTTACTTACTTGCCGGGCGCGTTGGTCGGGGCGGGCAGGACCTTGGGTTCGCTCTTCGAATACCAGCGCCGAGCGCGCCAGTAATTGCTGGCCGCGGGAGTAGTCCGAGTAGGTCGGTTTCTACGTCAATCACTTTCGATTACTAAGAGGTATTTTTCATGGCAAATATCAAGTCCAAGCAGAAGCGCGTTATCACCAACGAGAAGGCACGTCAGCGTAACAAGTCCGTTCGCTCCGCCGTCCGTACCGAGATCCGCAAGTTCCGCGAGACCGTTGCCGCTGGCGACAAGGCTGCTGCTGAGAAGCAGCTGCGCGTGGCATCCCGCGCCCTGGACAAGTCCGTGTCCAAGGGTGTCTTCCACCGCAACACCGCAGCCAACAAGAAGTCCGGCATGGCTTCCGCGTTCAACAAGATGGACTAAGAGCCATTGCACAGATTATCCCCCGGTCGCGCTCTACGGAGCGCGCCCGGGGGATTTTCTTAGCTTATTTTGGGCGGCGGAACCGGCAGGCAGGGCCGGTGAGACTTAGGCGGGGCGCTTAGGCCAGTTCGTCGTTGAAGTAGTCTTCGAAGATGGCGCCGGCGTTGTGGAAGGCGTCGGCAAGCGAAGTGCCGCCACGGGTTTCCACAAAGGTCTCATAGGCGGTCAGCAACTGGGTGTAGATAATGTTGACGGTCGGCGTGAGGCGCGGATCGGAGGACTTCCAACCCTCACGGGCCTGTACCGCCTGGCGGACGCGCTGAATGATGCGGCTATTGCGCTGGCAGTACAGGGCACGCAGCTTCGTATCCTTAGCCAGCGCCTGGGCCGTGAGCTGAGAGATTTCGGGGAAGAACTCATTGCCTACGGCACGGTTAAACTCGGCCATGGCCATGATTTCGGAATCTTCGCGCAGGCTTCCGGTGGGCAGGCCGGCAGCGAAATTCTGGAACTGGTTCTCCACTTCCTCTGACATTTCGGGGCCTAAAACTGCCGATTCTTTGTCTTTTATGTGATTAAAGAGGGTACGGCGGGAAACGCCTACCTCGCGTGCGAGTTCCTCCATGGTGAACCCGTCATAACCTCTCTCGATGACGAGGTTGAGCGCAGCGACTCGGATTTTTGATATACGCGGCATAAATGCCCCTTTCTGTCCCGACGCCCTTTAAGCTTCAGTATCTTTTCTTTCTCCCTAAGGAATTGTGAGGAAATTCTATTTTGCCTACAAACTAAGGGATTTTGGGGCGATTTTATTACCTTATATTCGGTCAGGGAAACCACCATGCGCTTCGCGGGAATTCCCCGCCTGCGCGGCGGCGAGTTTGCGCCCGTCATGACACTTTTTGAGAAAACTGTGACGTTAGACAACCAGGGCGCCAAGCCCGAGCGGCCGGCCCCACATTTTATCCGATCGCGCGTTCGAAAGACCGATGGTGCTTGTGTCCGGTGGGACGGCTAAGATGAGTCAACGATGAAAAACGTTAAGCCACTGGTGAAATGGGCGGGCGGGAAGCGCCAGCTCTTGCCGCATATCCACGCCGCCCTGCCGGCGGAGGCCCCGCGGCGATTTTATGAACCCTTCATTGGTGGCGGTGCGGTGCTTTTCTCTCTCGAACCGGCCAGCGCACGGGTCAACGATCTCAATGGTGAGCTCATCAACCTCTATGAGGTGGTGCGCGGCGGCGTCGATGAGCTCATTGAGGAACTCGCGGGCTACCCCAATGAGGCAGAGTTTTTCTATGCGCTGCGCGCAGTGGACCGGGATGCCCACAAGTTTGCCGCCCTCTCCCCCGTCGAGCGCGCGGCACGAACGTTGTATCTCAACCGCACCTGCTATAACGGCCTGTACCGCGTGAACGCGGCCGGTCAGTTTAATGCCCCGTTTGGGCGCTATAAGAATCCCACCATCTGCGATGAGGACACGCTGGGCGCGGTGCACCGCTATTTTGCGGAAAATGATGTGACCTTCTCGCAGGGCGATTTCGCCGCGGCGGTAGCAGAGGCGCGCGAAGGAGATTTTGTCTACTTTGACCCGCCCTATGACCCGGTGAACGTGACGAGTTCGTTTACCGGCTACCAAAAGGGCGGCTTTGACCGTGCGGAGCAAGAGCGCCTCAAAGAGGTCTGCGATGACTTGGATAGGCGCGGGGTGAAGTTCCTGTTGTCTAATTCGGCCACCGAGTTCATCCGCGAGCTCTATGCGGACTATGAAGTAGGCATCGTGGGCGCGACGCGGGCGATTAACTCCGTTGGCTCGAAACGCGGCAAGGTCGACGAGGTCCTGGTGCGCAACTACGAGGTCCGCGGTGACTAGCGGGCCGGAAGCGCGGGAGCTGCGGGCGCGCTTTGGTGTGCCGGAGTCGGTGAAGCTCGGCGTCAATGACTGGGGGTGGCTGCGCATCCTGGCGGCGGGATACGACGCGGAGCTGGAGCGGCGCGGGTATTTCTATATCGGCGCGCGGGAGCTAGAACGGCTTTCGGGCCGGCAGCCGCGGCTGATGGCCAAGCATGATTTTTCTACGTCGCGGCCGTGGATCTTTCAGCGCCTCCAGCTGGGAATCGTACCGGTCAGCCGCAGCGAATACCTGGTGGGCCGGTTCAACCTCTACGAACGGTTTCCAGAAACGCAGCGCGGCGAGGTACGCACGCTGGAGTTGCCCGCGGGGCTGGACACCCTCTCGTTGGAGGGGGTGAGCTCGGAGGCGGTGGCGTTAAATGGGGCGTCGGCAAGCGGGATGCTAGAGGACTTCCTGGGCTGCGGGCCATTGCAGGCGACGGTGGCCGGGCGCATGTCCACGCGCGGGCTTAAGGTGCGGCTGCCGGACTTGGGCGTGGATGTGGCGGTGGACCGCGCGCAGATGGAGATCGACGGCGGCTTCGAATCGCTCGAGCACCTGGTGCTGGTGGAGGCGAAGAACCACCTTTCGGACGATTTCAATATCCGGCAGCTATATTTTCCGTATCGCCGGTTCCAGCAGCGCCTGGCCAAGGATGTCGTGCCGGTTTACCTGGTGTATTCCAATGGTATTTTCCACCTGTACCGCTATGAATTTCGGGACCCGGCGGATTTTCGCAGCATTGCGCTGGTTGATAGTGCCCGCTACGCGCTGTCCGCCTCGACCCTGGACGCGCAGGCGGCGCTCGACATTGTGCGGGCGGTGGAGCCCGATCCCGAGCCGGCCGTGCCCTTCCCCCAGGCCAATAGCTTTGAGCGGGTGGTCAACCTGCTGGAGCTCATCGCCCTGCAGCCGCTAAGCAAGGCGGAGATTACCCAGCGCTATGATTTCGACCCGCGCCAGGCGGATTATTATGCCAACGCCGCGCGCTACCTGGGCCTGGCGGAGCCGGTGGAGGAAGCGTGGGAGCCGACGGAGCACGGGCGGCGGGTTATCGAGCAACCGCAGCGCGACGCCCGGAATGCGGCGCTCATACGGGCGCTGGCGGCGCGGCGGGTTTTCCGCGAGGTGCTGGAGCTCAGCTTGGCCCGCGGCGCGGTGGCTAGCACCGCGGAGATTTGCGCGGCCATGGAGGGGCTGGGGCTCAGCTTGGCGACGTCCCGGCGGCGCGCCTCCACCGTCGCCCGCTGGACCCAGTGGGTGCTGGACACGGTGGCAGAGGGCACGCCGCGCCTGTTTTAGGCCAGCAGGTTCTGCCCGCCGGAGATGATGAGGACGATGCCGGCGATGATGAAGAAGAGGCCAGAGCCGATGTCGATCCACGGGCCGGCAGCGATGAGTTTGCGGCGCACCGCGTTGGTGGAAATTACCGTGGCGACGACGAGGAAGAAGAGGAAGGCCGACAGCGAGAGCGAAAGTGTCAGCGCAATGGCCAACCAGATGGGTGGGCTAGCCGGAAGCAGCGGGGCGATCATCGCGGCGAGGAAGAGCACGATTTTCGGGTTGGACATATTCGTGGCCAGGCCGACCTTGAAGGCGGTGCGCAGGCGGCCGAGCTGGGCAGCGGCGTCTTCTAAGTCCACGGGCGGGTTGGCGCGCTGGGCGATGCCGCTGCGCAGCGCGCGCGTTCCCATAAACACTAGGAAGCAGCCGCCGATGGCTTGGACCGCGCCGAGGATTTCCGGGAAGGCGGTCAGCAGCGCGGCGGCGCCAAAGACGGTGGCGGCGCACCAAAAGAGCACGCCGATCTGGATGCCAGCGGCCGCGGCGATGGCGTGGCGGCGCGAGCGGGTGGCGTAGCGGGTTACCAAAATGATGTCCGGCCCCGGCGAGGCGACGCCCACCAGGTTCATCAGCAAGAGGGTGAAAAAGGATGTCCAGGTCACTCCCCCGCCTCGCTTTCGAGGCGCGGGACGAGGTCCTCGTGGCCGAACAGGCGGGCGGAATCCAGCGCGGAGGGCTGGCCGGCGGTGGGGTCGGCGTGGGCGGAAAGGAGGGCGTCGACAACCGCGTCTTCCTTCTTGAAGATGGCACCGGCCAGCGGGGACTGGCCGCGATCATTGAGCAGGTTGACGTCCGCGCCGGCGCGGGCAAGTGCGGTAACCAGCTCGGCGTGGCCGTGATAGGCGGCGAGCATGATAAAGGACTGGCCTTCGTGGTTAACGAGGTCGATATTTACGCCGTGGTCGATATAGGCGAGGAGGTCCAGGTTGCCCTCGCGCGCCATGTCGAAGAGTCGACCGGCGAATTCTTGCACTTGCGTCTCAGACATGGTTTCTAGCTTATCGCGCCAGTTCCGCGACGCGTTTGACGGCCGCCTCTATGGCGAATTCGGGCTCACCGCCTTGGCCTTTGACGGCGGCATCGAGCTCGGAGACAAGGATGACGGCCTTGGTGACATTATCGGCGGACCAGCGGCGGGCCACGGGCTGGGTCATTTTGACCACGTAGGGCGCCAGGCCGGTTTGGCTCGCCAGCGAGTATTGGTCCCCGCGCGCGGAGTAGAGGCGGGCGACGGCGCCGACCTTATTGGCCAACGCGGCGGCAATCGCCACGGGGCTCGCGCCCAGCTGGAGGGCGCGGCGGCAGGTGGATACGGCGGCTTCGACGCGGCCGGCGACGGCGGCGTCGGCAATGTCCCAATTGGCCACCTCGGCCACGCCGACGTAGTAGTTTTGCACCGCTTCGCGGGTAACGTTGCCGCCGGTATCGGAGACCAACTGAGAGATGGCCGAAGCCAGCTCGCGCAGGTCAGAGCCCACGCCCTCGAGCACGGCGTGGATAACGTCCGGGGTGGGGCGCACGCCGTGGCTGGAAAATTCGCGGGTGGCCCACTGGCCCAGCTCATTGGGGTAGAGCGAGAAGACCTCGTGGACCTCAGCAATCTTGCGCAGCTTGGCCACGAGCTCGGGCTGCTTCTTCTTTTTCTTCAGCGTCTTGGCCGTCACGGAGTAGATGATGACCATGGTCATGCCCGGCGCGGGGTTGGCGCAGGCGCGCAGGATGATATCGACTACTTCTTTGCCGGCGCGCTCGCAGTCGCTGATGACGATGACGCGGTTATCGCCAAAGAGCGACGGGCTGGTGGCCTCGAGGATTTCGCCTTCAGAGACCTCGGAGGCCTTGAGCTTCGTCAGCTCGGGCCGAGCACCGGTGGGGCCGCTCTCCTCGGCCGCGGCGCGCTGGATGTGCAGGCGGGCGCGCTCGGTGAGGAATTCATCGTCGCCGAGGATGAGGTGTACTGGAGGCATGCCCGCCATTCTAGCCTGCGGCCAGGCCGAGCCAGGCGATGCCCGCCAGCGTCAGCGCCAAGGTGAGCCACGGGCGGTGATAGAGGAGGCCGGCGATGATCCAGGCGTAGGCAAGCAGCGTAAAAAGCGGGTTGGCGGGGATGGTGACTACGGGCAGGTGGGCCACGCCGTGGGCGATGGTATTAATCCACCACGAGAAGGGCTCAATGAGGCGCAGCAAGCCCGCGCCCAGCACGTCGAGCGGGCCGAGCTGGGCAAAGATGGCGGCGATAAGCCCCACGATGGTAATCGGCACGGTGGCGGGCTCGACCAGGATATTGGCCAGCACGGAGACCACGGAGACCTCACCGGACATGAGCGCCACCAGCGGCAGGGTGACGATATCGGCGGCGATAGCCACGGCAACCGCGCGCAGGAAGATGGCGGGCCAGCCGGTCACGGCCAAGTGCTTATAGATGAGCGGGCTCAGCGCCACGATGCCGAGCGTCGCCGCGCAGGATAGGGCGAAGCCAAAGTGCACGGCGAGGTCAGAATCCACAAAAAGCAGCGCGATGATACCGAGGCTTAGCGCATGGATGGGCTCCATGCGCGTGGAATTGAGCACGGCGAGCAGCCCCACTACCCCGGCGACGGCCGCGCGCTGGACGGAGGGTTCGAAGCCCACAAGCAGAACATAGGTGGCCAGCGCGCACAGGGAGGCGGCCACGCGGGCGCGGGGCCCGAGCGCGAAGGCAGCGCAGACCACGGCCGCGGCGGAGCAGACTATGGCCACATTGGCGCCGGATACAGCACTCAAGTGGGAGAGCCCGGTGGCGATATACAGGTCACGCTCGGCGGTATCTTGCAGCGCGGTATCGCCGAGTACCATGCCGGGGATAAGGCCCTGGCTGGAAGGACCGACGGTATCGAGTACCAGCGCGCGGAAATTCTCGGCCACCTCGGCCGCCCAGCCGGCCAGGCCTTCGGGTTCGGCGGTTACCTGCACGTCGGTGGCATTGGCGCTAAGCTTTCCGACGCCCGCCCTATCCGACTCCCCTACCCTTACCCTGGCCGTAACCTCGGCGCCAGCGGCCGCTGGGACTGGTTCTGGGCTAAAGACCGGCAGCTGGGTCGGGTATCCCGGAACCTTGAGCTTGAGCAGCCAGCCGCCCGTACTGGTCTGCGTTGGTGCAGTGACAAGGCGCCCGGTGACTTCGCTGCCGAGGTCGAAGGCGGCGGCGCGAGCCTGGCGCACCGCGGCGACGAGCGCCGCACCCCCAGCGACCGCCCCGCAAAAGAGCGCTTGGCCCCATTGACGGGCAATGAGGCACAGCGCGACGACGACCGCGATGAGTGCGATGGCCCAGCCGCGGCCGGCGAGCAGCACGGCGATGACGGCCAGCCAAGCGGTGGCCGCGCCGGGGACGAGCCGCAGTTCTCGCATCGCACGCTCGAGCTCGGGTTAGAGCTGGACCTGGTCTTTGAGCTGCGCCAGCTTCGCCGGGCCGATGCCGGAGACCTCGAGGAGCTCTTCTACATCCTTGAAACCGCCGTGCTCCTCGCGGTAAGCCACGATGGCCTGCGCGGTCACCTCGCCGACGCCCTTGAGTTCGGTGAGCTCCTCGGCGGTGGCGCTATTAAGGCTCACGCCGCTGCCGCTAGCGCTGCCGCCGGGGCTGCTGGAGTCGTCGCCGGCGGGGGCGGGTTCGCCGGGTGCGGGAGCTGGGGCGGCGCCGGAGGGCAGGATGTGGAGCTGTTGACCGTCGGAAAGCCGCTGGGCATGGTTGAGGGCCATGGTCTCGGCGCCTGGTAGCGGCTGGGCGGCATCGAGGGCATCGGCCACACGCGCGCCGGGCTCGAGTGTTTTCAGGCCGGGCTCTGCTACCTCGCCGATGACCGAGACAATGATTTCGCTGGGTTCCTCGCTAGGGGCCTCGCTTAATGCTGCAGGCTCGGGCATGCCGGAAGATTCTTCGGATCGCGCATTGATGCCGAGCCAGACCACCACGCCGATAACGAGAATGACCGCCACGGCGCAGGCCTGCCAGGGGCTGATGCGCAGTCGCGGGCGCGGGTAATCGACGGCGAGGAGTTCTTCCTCGCCGGTGGGTTGGGTAAATTCGCGGAGTCGTTCGCTGATCTTGGGTGCCGCCATGGCGCTGAGGCTAAGCGCAGGCGCACACTAGTGAAAGGTCGGGCGAAGGCGGGCAGTGGATAACTTGTTGTGGACGTCAACAAACCCGGCGCGCTGGGCCTAGTTATCCACAGATCGGCGCGGCGGGAAGGCGCGGGGTCGACCACGTGTGTGAGAATGCACCGGTTCGGCGGGTGGTTCGGAGCTAAACACGGCGGAGACGCCGATGGCGGAGGGGCCGGCGTGGACAGAGAGGACGTCGTTAAGCGGAGTGCAGATGAAGGACGAGCCCTGCGGCAGCGCCGCTTCAAGGAGCGCCTCCAGCTTGGCAGCCGCGTCTTCGGCCTGGTTGTGCTGAATGGCGACGAAGGCCGGCTCGCCGTCCGCGCGGGAGGCGATGAGGTCCACCAGCTTGGTAAAGGCCTTGGTCTGGGTGCGGGTCTTGCCCACCAGCTCCAGCTTGCCGCGGGTAATCGACATAATCGGCTTGGTAGCCAAAAGCGCCGTAGAAAGCACTGCCGTGGCCGGGGATAGGCGGCCGGATCGGCGCAGGTCCTCCGTGGAGTGCAGGTAGACCCAGGTGGCCGCGCGTTTAAGGGTATCGATGGCCGCGGCATAGCACTCATCCAGGCTGGCGCCGTGGGAGGCGAGCTTGGCGGCGGACATGGCGGCCGCGCCCATGGCCATGCCGGCCGAACCGGAGTCAATAACCCGCACCGTGTGCGGAAAGACGCCGGAGGCGGACACCGCCGCGGAATAGGTGGAAGATAGCTCTTTGGACAGGTGAATAGCCACCACGCCGTCATCCTGGGCGCGCTCCATTTCGCGGCCGTAGGCGGCGGCCAGCTCCAGCGCGCTCAGCCCCGAGGTGGAGCGCTCCAGGCCATCCTTGCCGTGGCTTTCCATAAGGTGCAGGTCAATGATGGTGATGGATAGCTGCTCCGCCAGCTCAGGCGGCAGGCCCGCGGAGGAATCCGTAATGACGCGAACCGCCACTAGATATCCGCCCCGCCGTCCCCGGTGACCTCGCCGCCCATATTCCAGCCGTCGAAATACCACTGGGCGCTGCCCACATTGTCTGGGGTGAACTCCAAGGAGGACAGCGGGGTTTCCGGGTTGAAATCAGGGCGGGCCGTCAGCTGTGACCAGTGCGTATTCTTCAGGCCGGAAAGGATTCCGTACTGCGCATGGTCCAGGCCCAGCAGGTGGCAGGTCAGCGCCGAGATAGCGCCGCCATGGGCCACGATGAGGACGGGGCCGTGGTCCCAGCCGGCGAAGTCTGCCATGAGCTCATCGATGACGGGGCGGGCGCGCTCGGCCACATCCACGCGGGATTCGCCCTGCGGCGGCGCCCAGGTGGGGTCGTGGCGCCAGATGGCGCGCGCGCCTGGGAACTCGGCATCTACTTCGGCGGAGGTTCTTCCCTGCCACTGGCCTAGGTGCGTCTCGCGCAGGCGGGCATCCGTGGTGAATTCCACGCCGAGGGCCTCGGCGACCACGCGCGCAGTTTCGCGCGCGCGGAGGAGGTCGGAGGCGACGATTTTAGACACGCCCTGATCCTGCAGCAGGCGCCCGGCGGCGCGGGCCTGCTCATAGCCCAGCTCGGACAGCTCGGTGTCCAAGTGGCCCTGCATGCGGCCGGTGGCGTTATAGGTAGTTTGTCCGTGGCGGATCAGGATCAGGCGGCGGCTCATGCGGGCTTAAAGCTCCTCGTCCTCACCAGGGACCTTATCGGCCAGGGGGAGCTCGTCGATGGAATCAACTTCGCGCGGGTTGACGCCATGGGTCCATTCGCCCGGGCGCTCTGGGGCCTCGATGCCCTCGATCTCCAGTGCTGGGCAATCGTGGTACAAGCGGTCTAGGCCGTAGAACTCGCGCTGGTCATTGCGCTGAACGTGGACGACGATATTGCCATAATCCAGTAGCACCCAACGGTTCTCGCGGTTGCCTTCGCGGCGCTGCGGCTCGAAGCCTTGCTTGGTCATTTCGTCTTCGACTTCATCCACGATGGAGCCGACCTGACGCTCGTTGTCTGCAGAAGCGAGCACGAAGACCTCGGTGATAGCGAGGACATCGGAGACATCAATGGCCGCGATATTGGTGGCCAGCTTTTCTTGCGCGGCGTGGGCCGCGGTTTCTGCCATGCGGCGGGCGAGATCAGAAGTAGACAATGTGTAAAAATTCCCTTTTCGCGTCTGAGTATTTTCGGTATGAACTATCTCTATTGAGAGTCTATTCTTGCACGTTTAGCAGGCCCGTGCCCAAAATCTTGGGAAGGCCGCGGAAGTTTCTACAGGGGCTTATCTGGGTTGGGCCCATAGAGATTGTTCTTGGTGATGTACTGCACCACCCCATCCGGAACGAGGTACCACACGGGCTGCCCCTGCCCGGCGCGTTCGCGGCACGCCGTGGAGGAAATGGCCATGGCGGGAATGTCGATAAGATCGATGGCCTCTTGCGCATCGGCAGGTAGCATATCGGCGCTCAATTCATAGCCGGGGCGGGTCACGCCCACAAAGTGCGCCATCTCCAGCATCTCTTCCCAGTTATGCCAGCTCATGATGGAAGCCAGCGAGTCGGCCCCGGTGATGAAGTAGAACTCCGCTTCTGGGAAGAGTTCCCGCAAATCCCGCAGCGTATCGATGGTATAGGTAGGCCCCTCGCGGTCAATATCCACGCGGGAGACGGTAAAGCGCGGGTTGGATGCGGTAGCCACCATCGTCATCAAATAACGGTGCTCGGCCGCGGTGACGTCGCGGTGGGACTTTTGCCAAGGCTGCCCGGTGGGCACGAAGACGACGGTATCGAGGGCAAAGCGGTGGGCGGCCTCACTGGCCGCTACCAAGTGACCATTGTGGATGGGATCAAAGGTGCCACCCATGATGCCGATGCGCTGTGGGCTAGTCATGGGTGGTGATTATAGTCGCACTACTAAGGGCGGGTCTGACCGGTGCCCTGCAGAATCCACTTGGTAGAGGTCAGCTCCGGCAGCGCCATCGGGCCGCGGGCATGCAGCTTCTGGGTGGAAATGCCGATTTCCGCACCCATGCCGTAGACCTCACCATCGGTGAAGGCGGTAGAGGCATTGAGCATGACCGCAGCGGCATCCACTTCGTTGCCGAACTTCACTAGGACGTCGGCGTCTTGCGCGGCGATGGCCTCGGTGTGGCCGGTGGTGAATTCGGCGATGTGCGCAATGGCACCGTCGACGCCGTCGACCACCTTGGCGCAGATATCCATGGACAGCGACTCTTCGCGCCAGTCCTCATCGGTGGCCTGCACGGCATCCTTAACGCCGAAAGCCTCGAGCTCGGCGACGTCGCCGTGGATGGTCACGCCCGCCTCCTGCAGCGCGGTGACGATGCGCAGCTTGGCAGAGTCGTCCAAGGCGGCGTCGATAAGCACGCACTCCGTGGAGTTGCACACGGAGGTGCGGCGGGTCTTGCCGTTGATGACCATGTCGATAGCCTTGTCCAGGTCCGCAGAGGCATCCACATAGAAGTGGCAGTTGCCGGTGCCGGTCTCGATGGCCGGGACGGTGGCGCCGGTGACCACGGCTTCAATAAGCTTGGCGCCACCACGCGGAATGACCAGGTCCACCAGGCCACGAGCGGTGATGAGGTCTTGGACGGAATCGTGGGTCTCGCACGGCAGGAGCTGCACGGCCTCGCGCGGTAGATCGAACTCGGCGAGGGTATCCTGCAGGATTTCTACCAGCTTAGCATTGGAGTTGCGGGCAGACTTGGAACCGCGCAGCAGCGGCACGTTGCCGGACTTGATGGCCAAACCAAAGGCGTCCACGGTGACGTTCGGGCGGGCCTCATAGACCATGCCCATCACACCGAGCGGGACGCGCACCTGCTTCATCTGGATGCCGTTGTCCATGGTGCGGCCCTGCAGGATCTCCCCTACCGGGTCCTGGAGGCCGGCAACCTGGCGCAGGCCGCCAGCAATACCCTCCACGCGGGCGGCGTCGAGGGATAGGCGGTCAATGAGGGACTCGGACATGCCGCGCTCGCGGCCAGCTTCGATATCTTGCTTATTAGCGGCGAGGATATCCTCGGTGTGAGCGATAAGGTTTTCGGCTGCGCGCTGCAAGATCTCGTTCTTGCGCGGCGTGGACAGCTGCGCTACGACGGGCGCTACGTCCTTAGCAGCACGGGCTTTGGACAGAACTTCTTCGCGTTCAGTGTTGCTCATGTCATACCAGCCTAACGAAAGGCCGGGCGCATTTCAGCGACCTCAGCCGCGGTGGGGTTGAGCTGGCCATCGTCAGCGCGGCTACCGGGGCTATCCATCAGTAGCCGGCTTCAATATCTACTTCCGTGGAGATTGCTTCACCGGCGGCAAAGCGCTCCATGACCTTTGCAGCATGCGCACCGATACGCCTGCGCACCGAATACGGCGGATTGGCCAGATGTGGGGTGATGACTACGTTGGGCATGTCCCACAGCGGGTGCCCATCGGGCAGCGGCTCAGGGTCGGTGACATCCAAGCCGGCGCCGGCGATGTGGCCGTCACGCAGGGCTTCGACAAGCGCATCGGTGTCCACCAGTGGCCCACGGCCGACGTTAATAACCACGGCGTGGTTCGGCATAGCGCGGAAAGCGGCGGCGTTAAAAAGCTGGTGGGTCTGGTCTGTGAGCGGCGCCAGCGCCACGAAGTAATCGGCGGCCGGCCACACGCGCTCGATGTCGGCCGTGGCGAAGGTTTCATCGGCGCCTTCCACCGGATTGCCGGAGCGATTGACCGCAATGATGCGCGGGCCAAAGCCCTCTAGCATGCGGATAAGCCGCTTGCCGATGCCCCCAGCACCCACCACCGCAACCGTCTTGTCCTCAAAAAGGAAGCTGGTGTGCGCCTCCACCTCATCGCGGTTATTCCAGCTCGTGCCCACGCGCTTATGCGCATGCAACTGCGCGAGTAGAAGCGCAATGGTGGATTCGGCCACGGTGGCATCATAAAGCCCGGCCGCATTGGACCAGCGAGCGGTGGTATCGCGCATGACCTCGAGCAGATGGTCCACCCCGGCAAAAGGAACCTGCACCAAGCCCACGTTCGGCGGCAGGGGCTGTGGGAAATCATCTGGACCGCCGTTGAAGATGAGCACCTCGGCCTCCTCCAGCGGGGCACGCTCGTGGCCGGCAGCATCGAGGGCCTGCAGGGTTTCTTCCCACGGGGTGGGCACCATCGCGTACTTCATTAGTAGCCAGCCTCCGCATCGACGCGGGTCGGCATGGCCTCTCCCCTCTCCCACGCGGCGGCATTGGCGTTGAAGATAGCGCCCAGGTGGTACTGCGCCACGTGCGCGGAGGCGGCCATGTGCGGCGTCATGGTGCAATTAGGCAGATCATAAAGCGGGTGGCCATCGGGCAGCGGCTCGGGATCCATAACCTCCAAGCCGGCACCGGCGATTTCATCTTCGCGCAAGGCTGCCACGAGATCCTCGGTTACCACGGTGCTGCCACGGCCGACGTTGATAAAGATGGCGGAGGGTTTCATGGCGCGGAAGGTGGCGGCATCGATAAGCCCCTCGGTGTCCTTGGTGGCCGGCAGAATGCAGAAAATGAAATCCGCCTCACCCCATACGCTTTCAGCTTGATCCATGGGCACGACCTCATCGGCGCCTTCCACCGCGCGGCCGGAGCGATTGACCGCAGTAATGTGCACGCCAAAGGGTTGCAGGAGCTTAATGAGCTGCTTGCCGATGCCCCCAGCGCCAAAGATCGCTACCCTCTTCGGCCCTTGCTGGTCATAGAGCCAGGCCTGGGACTCGTCCAGCTCCTTGGCCACCGACCAGGTAGCGGCTTGGGCGAAGGCCTTGTGGTGGTGCGCCTGGGAAAGGGCCAAACCGAGTGCGGACTCGGCCACTGGCTGGGCAAAGGCGCCGGCGGAGTTGCACCATGGCACGCCGTCTGGGGTAATGACGCCTGCATCGATGAGCTGATTGACGCCGGTATAACAATGCTGCACCCAGCCGATATTCGCCGGCATCTCCGGGATGCGGCGCGGATTGGGCGCATTATTGATATAGACCTCGGCGTCTTCAATGCTGCTTACGCGTTGGTGCCCGGCAGCCTCGATGTCTTCTACCATCGGCTGCCAGGTTTCCGGTCCCATGAAATACTTCATGCCCCAACCATACGGGGAATCTCGGCTCCGGGTTTAGATGCGGGAGGCGAAGTTGGAGAGGTAGTCCGCGTGGACGACGGAACGGCGCTGATCCTCGGGCAGGTCTTCCATCTTCTTGCCCTTAATGGCGTGCAGCTCGTCGGAGTCAAAGCGGACTTCACCGCGGCCGATGACCTCGCCATTCGGGCCCAGGATGTCGATGATTTCTCCCTTATTGAACTCGCCTTGCACATCGGTAATGCCGACGGCGAGCAGCGAGGTGCCGCCCTTGGTGACGGCCTCCTTGGCGCCCTCGTCGAGGCGGACGGCTCCGCCGGTATCGGCGCAGTAGAGTGCCCAGAACTTCCAGGCGGATAGCTGGCGTTCCTCGCGGGTGTGGAAGACGGTGCCCACGGAGGCGTCGGCAAGCGCGGGGCCAATATTATCCGTGGAGGTCAGCAGCACTGGAATGCCGCCGCGGGTAGCCAGGCGGGCCGCGGAAACCTTGGTGGCCATGCCGCCGGTGCCGACCTTGCCGCCATCACCAGCCACAACGCCCTTCAAGTCCTTGCCGGTGCGCACCTCATCGATGAACTTGGCATCCGGCTCGGCGGGGTTCTTATCGTACAAACCAGGCACGTCAGAGAAGAGGAAGAGCGCGTCCGCGCCCACCAGGTTGGCCACCAGTGCGGAGAGACGATCGTTATCGCCGAAGTGCATTTCCGAGGTAGCCACGGCGTCATTCTCGTTAACGATAGGAATGGTACGCAGCTGACGCAGGCGATCAATGGTGCGCTGCGCATTGCGGGCACGGTCGCGGTGGCCGGTATCGGAGGCAGTGAGAAGAACCTGGCCGATGGTGCGCTTATAGCGTGCAAAGGACTGGCCCCACACAGAGGCCAAGTGCACCTGGCCGACGGACGCGGAGGCCTGCTTGGTAGCCAAATCGGTGGGGCGCTGGTGCAGGCCGAGCGGGCCCATACCGGCGGCAACCGCACCGGAAGAGACGATGATGACATCGGAGCGGCCCATGCGCGCATGGACGGCATCAACGATGTGATCGATCTTTTCTTGAGAAACGCGGAAATTTTCATCCGTGAGAGAAGAGGAACCAATCTTGACCACCACGCGCTTTGCCTGCGCGATGTCGTGGCGGAGATCCGATTCAAAACCGGACGCCACCGGATTTTCATCGAGCGGCTCCGGGAAAGGGGTATCAGCGGTAGGTCCGTCAAAAGGCTCTACCGGAAGCGGAAGGATGGGTTCTTTCTGTTCATCAGAAGACATGCCAACCGAGTTTACAAAGCCCACCCTCCAGCACACCCCAAGAATAGGGGGTCCGGGGACTAGCCCTGCCACCTATCGCGGTTAGCGCCCTCGCGGGTGACCTCTTCATCGGTGCCGTAATCATACTCATCGATAAGACCACGACGCGCCTGGGAAGCGCGCTTACGCTCCGCGGCGGAGACACGGCCCGTGCCCTTCAGGCGGGCGTCCTCGCCACGGCTTGCCATCGTTGGATCGCCGCCGGTCATCGGCTCCCACTCGAAGGTGATGCCACCGATGGTTACCGGGCAGCCCTCTACTGCACCCTGCTCGCGCAGTTCGTCTTCCACGCCCGCCTTGGCCAGGCGGTCTGCCAAGAAGCCCACTGCCTCATCATTTTCAAAGTCAGTCTGGGTAATCCAGCGATCAATCTTCTTGCCCTCAACAATGAAGCCACCCTCGACCTCAGGATCAGGCTTCACGGTGAAATCAGCAAACGCGCCGGTATGTTTCTTATGGCCCTGCGCCTTGGGATGGATAACGGTGTGGTTCTTATCCTTCTTTGGCAACGGCTGGGCCTTGCGGTGCTCGGTCACCATATCCATGAGCCGGAACTTCAGCGGGTCCAGACCCTTGCGAGCGACTGCCGAAATAATAAAGACAGGCCAGCCAAACTTCTCTTCCAGATCATCCTTGACAAATTCCGCCAGCTCTTCGGCCTCAGGCACATCTGCCTTATTCAAAATGATGACGCGGGGGCGCTCACGCAGATCCCCCAAACCAGTATCTTCCTGCAAAGCCTCCTGGTACTTTGCCAACTCATTTTCCATCGCCTCAATATCAGAGACCGGATCACGGCCGGGCTCAATGGTGGCGGTATCCACCACATGGGCAAGCACCGCTGTGCGTTCAATATGGCGCAAAAAGTCTAGACCGAGCCCCTTGCCATCGGCCGCGCCTGGGATAAGCCCCGGCACGTCTGCGATAGTAAAGGAGCTATCTCCCATATCCACCACGCCAAGGTTCGGCTGCAGCGTAGTAAAGGGATAATCACCGATCTTGGGTTTCGCGGCCGACAGCACCGAAATCAAGGATGACTTACCTGCCGATGGAAAGCCCACCAGCCCTACATCCGCCATAGATTTCAGCTCAAGGATCAGATCATGTGCTTGACCCGGCTCACCCTGTAGAGCGAAACCCGGTGCCTTGCGGTTCTTTGAGGCCAAGGCGGCATTGCCCAGACCGCCAAACCCGCCTTCTGCAGCCACAAACCGCGTTCCCGGAACAGTAAGGTCCGCCAAGGTTTCGCCCTTTTCGGTGCGAACCACCGTTCCAGCCGGGACCTCCAAAATCAGGTCTTCACCGCGACCACCATTGCGCATATCGCCGGCGCCATTGCCGCCGCGTTGCGCCTTAATATGCGGGCGGTAGTGGAAATCCATAAGCGTATGGATTTGTTCAGAAACCTCGAGGATGATGTCGCCACCGTGGCCACCATTGCCGCCATCTGGGCCGCCCAAAGGCTTAAACTTCTCGCGGTGGACAGACACACAGCCGTGTCCACCGTCGCCTGCTTGCAGGTGCAGGACAACGCGGTCAATAAAACGTGCCATGGTCAAACCCTCCGTTAGTTAAATCTTTGTCCCCGCCAGTGTAATGCGTGTCTTGGGCTGGACTCCAACCGCAGCTGACAGAGACGGCCTACCTCGTGGGCCATCCCATCGGTTGTGTCCGCCAGCGTGGTGTATCTATTACCCGAGTGGAGCCTCGTTTCGGTATCCACAAAACCAGAAAATCCTCGAGCCACCCTCACTGGGGCAGACTCGAGGATTAACCTCAGCGGCCTTAGTTAGGCAGTTGCCTCTGCAGCAACCTCTTCAGCCGGAACGATGTTGACCATACGGCGGCCACGCTTGATACCGAACTCAACGGAGCCAGCTGCAAGCGCGAACAGGGTATCGTCGCCGCCGCGACCTACGTTCTCACCTGGGTGGAACTTGGTACCGCGCTGACGCACGATGATCTCGCCGGCATTAACCTGCTGACCACCGAAGCGCTTGACACCGAGACGCTTGGACTCGGAATCGCGACCGTTGCTGGAGCTGGAAGCACCCTTCTTGTGTGCCATGTGGTTTTCCCTCCTTTAGGGATAATTACAGCCGGTTAAGGCTTACTTGATACCGGTGATCTTCAAGGTGGTCACAGGCTGACGGTGGCCCTGACGCTTCTTGTAACCAGTCTTGTTCTTGTACTTCAGGATATCGACCTTCGGGCCCTTACCCTGCTCAACGATTTCTGCGGAGACAGAAACCTTCTCCAAGTCGGAAGCCTTGGACTTAACATCGGCGCCATCGACGAGCAGAACCGGGGTGAGAGCTACGGCAGAGCCTGGCTCACCCTCGATCTTCTCGACCTTGACGAGGTCACCTTCAGCAACCTTGTACTGCTTGCCGCCGGTCTTGACGATCGCGTACATAGAGGGTTACCCCTTATCTAAACTCGCTCGGAAGCAACCGGGGAGGCCGCGTTCCGAATGGACACTTACACATTGCGTTTAGTTCCCGCGCGAACATGCCCGCACAGCTCACAAAGTGAGTGTCGGACTGATCCAGCGCCGTGAGTACTAAACAGCGACTGTCAAAGACTACCCCGTAGCGGGCACAAAATACAAACCACGCTTTTTGTGCCCGCGTGGCGTAGCCCTAAGACTTGCTTCGCCGTGCTACGCGGCGTCGGCCACGCCCAGACTTAGCGCGCGCATTTTCCTGGGGTGCACCGCTTCCTGCAGCCTGGTTCTGAGCGGCGTTATCCTGCACCTTTGGGGCCTTGGCGCTTGCCGACGTCCCCTTCTTGCGCACCGCCCTCTTCTTTCCGCGGCGCAGCACCTTGGTATCGCCCGTGGCCGCACGCTGGCCAGCACCGGAACGATCCGACGAGCCATCCTGCTGCGTCGAACGGCCCGGGGCGGTCTTCGCTACCTTCGGATTCTCTGCTACCGCCTTTTTAGGAGCGGCCTGGCGCACGGCACGGCGACGCCCACGGCCCTTGCCACCGGCGCGCCCCGCGCGTGCGGCGCCAGCGGCCTTTTCATGGCGCTGCTCGGCGGACCCGCCCGCCTGCTTGTGCTCGTGCTCCTGCGCCTTTTCCTTGACCTCATGCGGGACGCGCGAGGTGCTCCGGCGCTTGGCCGGCTGGGTGCGCACTGAGCGACGGCGGCCACGCCCGCGAGCCTTGCGCTCTTCGCGCGAGGCCTTCTGTCCGTGCTGGGCTTCAGCCCCGCTAGCGTTACCGTCGCCGTCGGCAGCGTCCTGCTCACCGGCGACCGCGAAATCCTGCGGCTGTGGGCGCCTATCGGAGCGCGAATTGCCGCGCGTGCGGCGCTTGCGGCGCGGGGAAGCCTCAAACTCAGCTACTGCCTCGTCATAGGTCTTATCAGTTGCCTTATCCGGAGCAGTTTCCTTTTCCGGTGCCTTCTGCTCGCCGCCTACAGCCTCGCGGGTTGCCTTCGACCGGCGCGTCGCCCGGCGCGGCTTCTTGCCACGCTTGGAGCCGGCCCCTGCACCAGGGTGTGCCTTAGCAACGGCACCCGAGTCCGCGTCCGTATCCGCATCGGGGACGTAGGAATTAAATTCCTGCACCTCGTCGCTCTCTGCCGCATTATCCGCCGCGGCATACGCGATGGCCTCGATATCGGATACCTCAGTCTGAGTGCGCTTGCGCGCGCGGCGGCGACCGCGTCCACGTCCGCGCTCCTTGCTGCGGTCGTGGTCTCCGCTGTGCTCTTCCGATTCGGCCTGCGACTCAGCCGGACCGCGCTCGTCTACAACGACGTTAGCTACGAGATCTTCCAGCGACGTCTTTGCAGATTCCCGTGCGGCGTCCTCGCTCTCGGTGCCGTAGACCGGCGCCTGGGTCTTCTTGAAGCGCTTGGGCTTGGAGGAGCTTTCGGGGGCGTCGTCAAGCTCGTGCTTATGCATCGCCACCGCAGCCGGGTGCTGCTGCGGATCGTGGTGCTGCTTCTTGTGCGCCTTGGACTTGCGGCCAGAATGCTTGGAACGCTGATCGTCCTCGGCCTCGTCCACCGGATACTGGTGAATGATAATGCCGCGACCGTTGCAGCACTCGCACTCGGTGGAGAAGGTCTCTACTAGGCCGGTGCCCAAGCGCTTACGGGTCATCTGCACCAAACCGAGCGAGGTGACCTCGGAGACTTGGTGGCGGGTGCGGTCGCGGCCCAAGGCTTCCTTCAGGCGGCGCAGCACCAGATCCTGGTTTTCCGGCAGGACCATATCGATAAAGTCCACGACGATCATGCCGCCGAGATCGCGCAGGCGCATCTGGCGCACGATTTCTTCGGCCGCCTCGAGGTTATTGCGGGTAACTGTTTCCTCTAGGTTGCCGCCGGAACCAGTGAATTTGCCGGTATTGACGTCGATGACGGTCATGGCCTCGGTGCGGTCGACGACCAACGTGCCGCCGGAGGGCAGCCATACCTTGCGCGAGAGCGCCTTATGCAGCTGCTCATCAATGCGGTAAGCCTCGAAGGCATCCTGCCCGCCGTGATCCTTGGCACGGTAGCGCACCACGCGGTCCGCAAGGTCTGGCGCCATGGAATCCACATAAGCACGGACGGTGTTGAAGGAACGCTTGCCATCGACGATGAGCTCGGTGAAGTCCTCATTGAAGAGATCGCGCACCACCTTGATGAGCATATTTGGCTCTTCATACATCGTCACCGGCTTGGCGCCCTTGGAGGATTTTTCCTTCTTAGCGTGTGCCACGATGTCCTCCCACCGGCTGTGCAGGCGGTTGACGTCGGTAGCGATTGCCTCTTCTGGGACGTTTTCGGCGGCGGTGCGAATGATCGCGCCGCCATCGCCTGGAACCACGCGGCCGAGGATATCCTTCAAGCGCTTGCGCTCTGGAGCGGGCAGCTTGCGGGAAATACCGGCACTGCGCCCGCCTGGTACGTAGACCAGGTAGCGGCCAGCGAGGGAAATCTGGGTGGTAAGCCGCGCACCCTTGTGACCGATGGGATCCTTAGCCACCTGCACCAGCACCTGGTCACCAGACTTCAGGGCGTTTTCTACCTTGCGGGCGCGCCCGTGCAGCTTGGTCTTGCGCCAGTCGATTTCACCGGCGTAGAGCACGCCGTTTCGGCCCTGTCCGATGTCCACGAAGGCCGCCTCCATGGACGGCAGCACGTTCTGGACGCGGCCCAAGTAGATATTGCCAATGAGCGAGGCCTGGGACTCGGTGGTCACGAAGTGCTCGACCAGCAGGTCGTCTTCCAGCACGCCCACCTGGGTGATGATGCCGGCGCCGTCCTCGCGCTCCTTATCGCGCACCACCATGGTGCGCTCCACGGCTTCGCGGCGGGCAAGGAACTCCGCTTGGGAGACAATGTGCTGGCGGGTGCGGCCCTTTTCGCGCAGCTCAGCGCGGCGGCGCTTCTGCGCTTCGATGCGCGTGGAGCCACGGATGGCCTTCGGCTCTTCAATGTGCTCGGGCTCGCCTGCTTGCTCTTCGCGCTTTGCACCGGCGCCGCGTCCGCGGGATGCGCCGCGGCGCCCACGGCGGCGGCCCTCAGACTTTCCGGAACCGCGGTCGGAGACGGAGCCGGCGTGCTTGCGGCTACCTTCGGCGGTGCCCGCAGCGCCCTCATTGTCATCGCTTGCGGAGTCGTCGGCGGAGAAGTCCTCCTCCGCTGCTTCTACTGCCGGTGCGAATGCCACTGCTTCGTCCTGCTGCGGGGCCATGAAGATAGGCGCAAAGTCATAGTGGCCGGAGTCTTCCTCGGATTCGGCGCGCGGGACGATGTGCGGGGCGTAGTAGTCATCCTCGAAGTCCTCGCCGGCCTCGGCAAGCACCTCGTGCAGCTTCGCCGCATCAACCGTTCCGGTATCGAGCGCGCTAGCCGGTGCTTCGTCCGCCTCACCTGTGGCTTCTGCCGCTTCGGGGTCTGCCGCTTCAGCGCGCTCGGTATCCTCGGCGGCTGCGCCAGTTTCGGCTGCGGCCTGGGCGAGCGATGCCTCTACCTTGTCTTCGATCTGGGAAATCTCATTGTCCACGTTCTTGCGCACGCGGTGGCGCAGGTGTTCTTCGTCTTCCGCGGACTGCTCGCCTTCCCCTGATTCGACGGCATCTGCCGGCTCTTCGGGTGCCACGGCGGCGGACTTACGGGTGGCCTTGCGGGCGCGCTTGGCACGCTTCTTAGCCGGCTTCTTTTCCTTATCCTCGTCCGCGTTCTCTTCCGATTGTGCGGCGGCCTCGCCCTTCGCCTCTTCAGCCGGTGCTTGGGTGGAAGCTTCGGAGGAGGTTTCTGGGGCGTCGCCCGAGGGGGCGTCGGCAACCGCGGCAGCGTTCGCTACAGCGTCCAGCACCTGGCCTGCTTCCTCGCGGGAAAGGGAGCTCTGCGCGCTCTTTTTCAGGCCCATGTCTTTGAGCTGTGCCACCAGCTCGCGCGAGGAAAGCCCCAGCTGCTTGGCTAGGGAATACACGCGGGTCTTGTCCTTGAGCTGGCTGCGGTCCAGGTTCTGGGCCAAAGACGCCGCCGCCTTGAGGCTTTCAGTTGTTTCTTGAGAGTTCTGTGCCACCATGTTCGGGCTTACTCCTGTACATCGTCTGTATTTGGCGCCGCCTCGGGCGCAGGCACGGACGAAGACCGTACCGCCGCCGCACGAGGCATAGTGCGCGCTATAAAAGTTTGTGGGATATGAAGTTATGCCGCGTCTCGTACGCGCTATCCCCCATTGTGTCACAGAACCGCGGGCAAGCTGGCAGGCGGTGTTATGTTGGCGGGGTGGCAGAACTAGCACGAATCCCCGCGCGCGAACTCGCGCAGTACCGACAGCGCAATGAAGTCCCGGTGCGCTCCGCACTTTACTTTGGCGTACCGGCCGGCTTTGCCATTGGCTTCGCCAACACAGGCGTGGACTATATGTTGATGGGAGCCGGTGTTTTTGCCGTCTTTGCGGTGCTGGGGTTGGTGCACCTCATCCGCAATTACCCGCGCGGCATCAACGCTGCGCAAGAGGAATTCCGTGATGGTGACTATCCCACGATTGCCTATATCGCACCGTTTATCCCGATCGCTGCGCCATTGGTCATGGCGCCACTGAGCGCAGCCGGCCTGCTCCCAGAGGTAGAGCTGGCCCCGCCCGTTGCCGGGATGCTGTCCGGCGCGTGGTGGGCCTTTGGCTTGCCGTTGGGCATCTGGAGCATGTTTTCCCAGTCCTTCCGGATCGGCCGGCGCCGCATTAACAAGATCCTGGAAAAAGACCCGCTCGACGGGGTTACGGAGGCTCGCTTGGAGCTTGCCGACGCCCACTCGGACATCCTCACCGCCCTCGTCGCCGCCGGCGCGGTGCAGGGAAACACGATTAATTCCACTGCCCTCTCGAAGTTCATGAAGGTAGACCTCGACCCTCTATCCGAACAGCTCGATGCTTTAGCAAAGGCGGACCTGGTGAAGCTGAGCCGCATGGGACTGCGCACCGCGCCCGCAAAGTGGACCATCACCATCACGCCGACTGGGGTTCGCTGTCTGTATCAAGTGGGCCGGCGCTAACTTGGCAAGCTTTTGTCTCCTGGGAAGAGCTTCGGGCCTATCCAGAGCATTATATAAACGAGGCCCACGAGCACTGGGATTTCAATCAGTGGCCCGATGGTGCCGGCGAGGGCCTGTGCTGACGCGGCGCCAAAGGTGCCGATGGAAACTGCAATGGCTAGCTCGAAGTTATTTCCGGCTGCTGTAAAAGCCACGGAAGCAGACTGTGCGTAGTTCATTCCCCCGGCTTTTGCTACGCCCAAGGCAAGGAAAAACATTCCAACGAAGTAAATAACCAGTGGAATCGCCACTCTCACCACGGCTGTCGGCTGGGCTACCAGCTGCTCGCCTTGCAGTGAAAACAGCAGCACGATGGTGTAGAGCAAACCAATCATCGCCAAAGGCGAGACTGCCGGGAGAAAACGGTCTTCGAACCATTCGCGTCCTTTGACCTTTTCTCCCCACACCCGTGAGAGCACGCCAAGCAGCAGGGGGATTCCTAGGAACACAAGCACCGCTGTGACGATGGACCAGAAAGAAAATTCAACAGAGGTGGTGTCTAGGCCTAACCATCCAGGTAGAACTTGCAAGTAGAACCAACCCATGACGCCAAACATGGCTACTTGGAAAATCGAATTGATAGCCACAAGTACCGCTGTGGCCTCTCGATCCGCGCAGGAAAGGTCGGACCATACCAAGACCATGGCGATGCAGCGCGCCAATCCGACGATGATTAAGCCGGTTCGCAACTCCGGCTGGTCTGCCAAAAATATCCACGCCAAGGTAAACATCAACGCGGGCCCCACCACCCAGTTCAGCACGATAGATATCACCATCAGGCGGCCATCGGCAGCAATGTCTCGAGTCTTTTCATAGCGGACTTTAGCCAGGGGCGGATACATCATAACTAGCAGGCCCAGCGCGATTGGAAGAGAAATACCGCCAACCTCTAGAGCAGACAGTGCTTCTCCAATGCCTGGCAGGAAGTGGCCTATCAATAGCCCCACAGCCATGGCCATGATGATCCAAATGGGAAGGAATCTATCGAGAAATGACAACTTTGGGCGTTGCGTAACGGCCATGGCTCTCCTTGTGCGACGAGGAATTCAACTTTCGGTCAGTACTTTAATCGTTCATATTGATACTCGTCAATATAACGGAGTAGGAGGCAGACTCCTTATACTGTGTGCATGGACTCCTCCCCTAGCAATGCCGATAACACCCCGGATGCACAGTGCTGTTCCTTGAGCAGTGGCCCGCTCAGCCAGGGCGACTCCCTCCGCTTTTCCCAGCAATTTAAAGTACTTGCTGACCCAGCCCGCCTGCGCCTGCTATCCATATTGTGCGACGAGGGCTGCGGCCCGATGAGTGTTACGGAGTTGACCGCGCTTTCCGGTCTGAGCCAACCGACGGTATCTCATCACCTCGGCAAGTTGAGGGAATCCGGTCTTTTAATCAAGCAACAATCGGGCCGTACCGTTACCCATCGAGTACAAAAGGAAGCCTTCCGCACACTGCGCCAGTTACTCTCCTTCGATTAGGAGAACTCCAGTCCTAGTCTAAGATGTGAATGACCTCGCGTGCATTATCCTCAGCAATGATCTGCCGCGTTAAGCACCTTCAGCCCCGAAACAAAACCCCTGCTCCAGTTCTGCTTCTCTACGTATTTGCGGCTTTGCCGTTTCAATACTTATTCAAGGTAGGTCCGGATACTCGGTATGCGGCTCTCCGCCTGGGCTTATGGATCAAGCAATAAATAAAGCCCGAGCCTACAGGCTCGGGCTGAATGATGCGCTAAGTGCGCAAAAGTTTAGAGGTTCGGGAACCAGATAGCGATTTCGCGCTCTGCGGACTCTGGGGAGTCAGAGCCGTGGACGATGTTCTCGCCAACGGTCAGAGCGAAGTCGCCGCGGATGGTGCCCGGGGTGGCCTTGGAGACTGGGTCGGTGCCGCCAGCCAGCTGACGCCATGCCTCGATGGCGCGCTCGCCCTCAACAACACCAGCGATAAGCGGTGCGGAGGTGATGAACTCGACGAGGTCACCGAAGAATGGCTTGTCCTTGTGCTCCTCGTAGTGCTTCTCCGCGGTCTCGCGGTCAGCAACGCGCAGGTCGAGCTCAGCCAGCTTCAGGCCCTTGCGCTCGATGCGGGAGATGATTTCGCCTACGTGGCCGTTCTTTACGCCGTCCGGCTTGATGAGAATCAGTGTACGTTCAGTCATGCCCCACACTGTACCGAAACCGCACGCATGCGTCGCGCGCTGGGGTATCCCGTTGGGGTAAAAATCTGGCGTCTAATGCTCTGCGAGCTGCTTGACTATCTCTTCAGCGCGCCCCTGCGAAGTCCCCCTGAACCACAGGCGTACCTGGCCTACTGCGGCGCCAAACTGCCCATTGCCCAACAGTCGTTGCAGCTCCGCGCGCTGCTCCTTATCCAAATCCTCAAAGGTGGCTTCTTTGGCCGGCTCAAAGTTGCTCCGCAGCGCCAAAACCAGAAAAACGCCACCAATGATGAGGGCGACTAGCGGTAGCCATGGCGTTCCCGTAGCGGCGCGGGCTACCACCGCGGCGATGCAGGCGAGTGCGGCAAGGACGAGATAGAGATTGCGCATGGGCGCTAGTCTATCGCGTCTGCCCCACCCGCCGGAGGTATCGAGCCTATTTCTCGTTGAGGTGCTGCGTGGTGAGGTATCCGCGCTTCATGCGGGCGATAAGGTTGCTGCGCAGGTAGACGGCCAGCAGCCACTCCATGCCAAAGATGATGAAGATGGCGGCCACGGCCCAGTGGACCATAAAGCCCACAATGACGCACAACAGCTGTGCCCACACAATGACGGACAGCGCCCACTTCTTATTCATGAACGCGATCATCACGAGGTGGAATACCACTGCGGCGATGACAAAGCCGTAGTTAAAGGGGGTCCACAAGGTGCCGTCATAAAGCTTGTACAGCATCGGCAGTGCGAAGGATAGGGCGAGCGCCTCCATGGTCAGGGAGCTGGCAATGACCATCCCGTTGAAGCTTTTGAGCGGGTCCTTGACTGGGGCTTGGCCCATGCCGAGGGGTCCGATCTCGCTTTCGGGGACCTGTTCCTCGCGGCCACGGGCGCAGGTGCGTCGGGGCGGGCGAGGTTGGCGCTCTCCGCCTGGGTGGTGATTGTCGCGGCTCATGCAGGTTCCTTTCCAAACATCGCGCGGGCATCACCAGCGGTGACGACCGAGCCGGTGATGATGATGCCGGAGCCGGACTGGACCTCGGCATCCTCCGCAAGCTCCACGGCCTGGGCATAGGCGCCCGGCAGGTTATCGGCTACGTGCACGCGCTCCTCGCCAAAGATATCGCGGGCGGTCTCTGCCAAGTCGTAGGCATCGAGGGCGCGCGGCGAGGAGTTTTGTGTGACGACTACCTCAGTGAGGTAAGGCTCTAGCGCGGTAAGGATGCCGGTAACGTCCTTGTCCGCGAAGATGGACAGCACACCGATGAGGCGGGCGAAGTCGAAATCGCGGTCCAGTGCAGCACCGAGGGCCTTGGCGCCATGTGGGTTATGGGCGGCATCAATAAACGTCGTCGCCGAGGTGCGCACGCGCTCCAGGCGGCCGGGCGAAATCGCTTGGGCAAAACCATTGCGCACGGTCGCAACATCCAGCGGGTGGCCGGCCGAGGCGCCGAAAAATGCCTCCACCGCAGCAAGGGCCACGGCGGCATTTTTGGCCTGGTGCTCGCCGTGCAGGGGTAGGAAAATATCCTCGTACAGGCCGCCAAGGCCCTGGATATTGACCTGCTGGCCGCCAACAGCGATGCGGGACTCGAGGGCGGCAAACTCGGAACCGGAGCGGGCCACGCCCGCCTCCACATCCACGGCCTGTTGCAGGATAACCCGCATTGCTTCCGGGTCCTGTTCGGCGATGACCACGATATTTTCATTCGGGGTCAGCGGGTCATCGGCATCCTCACGCGGTTTGATAATGCCCGCCTTTTCACCGGCAATCTCTGCGAGGGTATCGCCCAGGTAATCCGTGTGGTCCAAGCCCACCGGAGTAATGACGGAAACGTCCGCATTGACCACGTTGGTGGCATCCCATCGGCCGCCAAGGCCGACTTCAACGACGGCGACGTCCACGGGGGCGTCGGCAAACGCGGCATAGGACAAGCCGACGAGGACCTCGAACTTGGACATGGGAACGTCCGACTGGGCATCGACCATCTCCACAAAGGGCTTGATCTCGTGCCAGATGCGCACATAATCGCGCGGGTGGATGGGCTGGCCATCGATGCCGATGCGCTCGGTAACGCGCTGCAGGTGCGGGCTGGTGACCAGGCCGACGCGGCGGTGGAAGGCCCGCAGGAGCGAATCCACCATGCGCGCGGTGGAGGACTTGCCGTTGGTGCCGGCAATGTGGATGACATCGAAGGAACGCTCAGGGTGGCCGAGCAGATCCATGAGCATCTCGATGCGGTCGAGGGAAGGCTCAATCTTGGTCTCGGGCCAGCGCTCATTGAGCTCTTCTTCTACCTCCACAAGGGCGCGCAGCTCTTCGGCCGAGACCTCTTGTGGTGCGGCCTCGTTGTACTCGTCCTCGCTGCCCATGCCCAAGTTGAGCGTCAGGCCGGACTCGGTGATTTCCACCGGGCCACCGTCGGTGCCTTCTTTGAGGGCATCGACGATTTCGAAGTCCTCTGTCTCCTTGTCCTTGTCCGCCACTACTTCAGGCCCTCCAAACGGCTGGTGATGCGCTCGACCTCTTCGCGGGCGATCTGCTGACGCTCCTTGATCTTATTGACCACTTCTTCCGGCGCCTTGGACAAGAAGTTCTCGTTGCCCAGCTTCTTGCCGGTCTGCTCCAGTTCCTTATTGGCCTTGGCCAGGTCCTTCTCCAGGCGCTTGCGCTCGGCTTCTACGTCCACGGCGCCGTGGGTGTCCAGGGTGACCTCCACGGTGGCCTGGGAAAGGCGCACCTCGATGGAGGCGGAAGGATCGAAATCCTCGCCCGGGGCGGTGGTATTGGCCAGATTGCGCACCAGTTCCTCTTGGCCGGCGAGATCCGCTGCGGCGAAATCGAGGCGGCCCGGCACCTTCTGAGAAGGCTTTACGCCCTGGTCGGAGCGGAAGCGGCGCAGCTCGGTAATGAGCTTATCGGCGTCCTCGATGCGGCGGGCAGCCACCTCATCCTTGGTGGCACCCCCATTGGTATCAGCAACGGTTGGCCATGGTGCCACGACGATGGACTCGCCGCCGGTCAGCGCCTTCCACAGCACCTCGGTGACAAACGGCATGGTCGGGTGCAGCAGGCGCAGGACGACGTCGAGCACGCGGCCCAACACGATCTGGGTATTGCGGCCCTGCTCGCTTACGCCATCGCGCGGGATCTGGGTCTTGGCAATCTCCAAGTACCAGTCACACAGCTCGTCCCAGGTGAAGTGGTAGAGCAGCTCGTTGGCCTTAGCAAACTGGTAGTCATCCAGGTAGTCATCCACCTTGGCACGGACCTCTTCGGCGCGGTCAAGGATCCACCGGTCGGCGTCGCTAAGCTCCGCGCGGTTCGGCAGCGTGGCCACTCCAGCGCCGTTCATGAGCGCGAACTTGGTGGCGTTAAAGAGCTTGGTGGCAAAGTTGCGGGCCGCCGCGGCGGCATCGGAGCCCAGCGGCAGGTCCACGCCAGGGTTGGCGCCGCGGGCAAGGGTAAAGCGCAGGGCATCCGCACCGTAATCGCGCACCCAATCCATCGGGTCAATGCCGTTGCCCAAGGACTTGGACATCTTACGGCCCTGCTCATCGCGGACTAGGCCGTGCAGGTACAGGTCCTTGAACGGAACCTGCGGGCGGCCATCGGTGCCCTCGCCCAAAAGCTCCGGGGTGTGGGTGCCGGCAAAGGTACCAAACATCATCATGCGGGCCACCCAGAAGAACAAGATGTCATAGGCGGTGACCAGCACGTTGGTGGGATAGAACTTCTCCAGATCCGGGGTCTTTTCTGGCCAGCCCAGGGTGGAAAATGGCCACAGCGCGGAGGAGAACCAGGTATCCAGCACGTCCGGATCCTGCTCGTATCCTGCCGGCGGCTCCTCATCAGGGCCGACACAGACGATGTCTCGCTGGCCGTCCTCGCCTTCGGGCCCGTACCAGATAGGAATGCGGTGGCCCCACCACAGCTGGCGGGAGATGCACCAATCGTGCATGTCATCGACCCACTCGAAGTAGCGCGGCTCGAGCGACTGCGGGTGCAGGGTGGTATCGCCCTCGCGCACGGCATCACCAGAGGCCTTGGCCATCTTGGCCACGTCCACGAACCACTGCAGGGACAGGCGCGGCTCGATGGGCTCGCCGGAGCGCTCCGAGTGGCCCACGGAGTGGACGTACGGGCGGATTTCCTTGACAATGCGGCCCTGCTCGCGCAGCGCCTCGCGGATCTCCACGCGGGCTTCCTCGCGGGTCAGGCCGTCGAAGCGGGTGCCGGTATTGGCAATGTGGCCGGTGGTATCGATGACCGTGGGCATCTCCAGGTTGTGGCGGGTGCCCATTGCGTAGTCATTCGGGTCGTGGGCCGGGGTGATCTTCACCGCGCCGGTACCGAATTCCATGTCCACGTAATCATCGGCGATGATCTTGAGCGTCAGGTCATCGCGGAACGGGTGCGGCAGCTCCTTGCCCACCAAGTCGGCGTAGCGCTCGTCGTCGGGGTGTACGGCGATAGCGACGTCGCCCAGCATGGTTTCCACACGGGTGGTGGCCACGATGAGGTGCGGTTCATCGTCATTGAGCGAGCCATAGCGGATGGAGACCAGCTCGCCCTCGACGTCCTTGTACACCACCTCGATATCGGAGACGGCGGTCTCTAGCACCGGCGACCAGTTCACCAGGCGGTTGGCCTGGTAGATCATGCCTTCATCGTAGAGGTTCTTAAAGATGGTCTGGACGGCGCGGGAGAGGCCATCATCCAAGGTGAAACGCTCGCGGGACCAGTCTACGGAGTCGCCGATGGCCCGCATCTGGTTCTGGATGGTGCCGCCGTACTGCTCTTTCCATTCCCAAACCTTGCCAATGAATTCTTCGCGCTCATAGTCCCAGCGCTTCTTGCCCTCGGTCTCCTTGAGCTTGGCCTCGACCTTGGTCTGGGTGGCAATGCCGGCGTGGTCGGCACCGGGCAGCCACAGGGTGGCATAGCCCTGCATGCGCTTGCGGCGGATAATGGAATCAATCAGCGTGTGGTCTAGGGCGTGGCCCATGTGCAGCTGGCCGGTCACATTCGGCGGCGGCAGCACGATGGAATAAGGCTCAGCCTCCGAATTCGCATCCGGCGTGAAGTAGCCCTTTTCTACCCAGCCCTCATAGAGGTCCTTCTCTACGGCCTGCGGCTCCCACGACTTGGGCAGCGCATCGGCGCGGTTGGTACCAACTAATTGCTCATTATTTTGCTCAGTCACCTGGCCGATTCTACCTTGCACGTCAACCGGCTCAGCCAGGCAGGGTGCGCACCGAGTATGAGGTGCGCACCGACCGGGTTTTAGAGCAGGTCCGCCACGGCCTTGCGCTCCTCGCGCAGCTCGGCCACAGAGGCCTCGATGCGCTCCTTTTGGAAATCAGTGAGCTCGAGCCCCTGCACGATCTCCCACTGGCCGTTGCGGCTGACCGTGGGGAATCCGCAGATAAGGCCCTCGTCGACGCCGTAGGATCCGTCCGATGGCACCGCCGCGGTGCGCCAGTCCTCGGTGCCATGGATCCAGTCATGCATGTGGTCCACGGCTGCCGACGCCGCCGATGCGGCCGAGGAGCTGCCGCGAACCTCAATAATCTCTGCACCGCGCTTGGCCACCTTGGGGATCATCTCCTCGCGGTACCAGTCCTGGTCCACCTCGGCGTTGGAGTAGGTGATATCCGGGAACTGGCTAGCGGAGTGGTTGCCCCAAACCGCCACCTTGGTGAAATCGGTGGTGGACTTGCCGGTCTTCAGCGCAAGCTGGCTCAGGGTGCGGTTGTGGTCCAAGCGCATCAAAGCGTTGAACTGGGAGTTATCCAAATCCGGCGCATTATTCGCCGCGATAAGGGCATTGGTATTAGCCGGGTTTCCCACCACGAGCACACGGACATCGCGCGCGGCGTAGTCATTGATGGCCTTGCCCTGCTTGGTGAAGATGGCGCCATTAGCCTCCAGCAAGTCGGCGCGCTCCATTCCCTTGCTGCGCGGGCGAGCACCTACAAGAAAGGCGGCGGAGGTATTCTCAAAGGCTTCCTTGAGATCATCAGTAACCGTAATGGAGTTAACCAACGGCAGGGCGGAGTCATTGAGCTCCATGGCAACACCTTGGGCCTTTTCCACCGCAGCGGGAATTTCCAGCAATGCTAGGTCTACCGGGGTGTCCTTGCCGTACACATCTCCAGCAGCGATGCGCCACAGCAGCGAATACGCGATGTTGCCGGCGGCGCCAGTGACAGTGATTTTGACGGGCTGGGTCATGGTGTAAAGCCTCCTCAATAATGGCTGCGACATGGGCGGCACACGCAAGCCAGAGTGCTCGCACCGCCACGGAATGTAATCCATCACCGAGCTTAGCCCCACCCCCAGCCTCCGCGCTGTGAATCTGGCCCCCTCTTTTGGAGGGAAAATCTAGGGCACTTGCGTTAAATTACCCCCATTCACCTCCAAATTAGCGCCCCCAATGGGCCAGAAACTCCCGCACGGGGTGATTAATCGGGCATGATAGGAAAAGGAAATGCGGGACACTCCCCCGCGCTGCACACCCAGAATGCATAGGGATTGCCTACTCCCGCACTACTAGACATCAGTTCACCGCGCCACCGCCGCGCCGCAAGGATTAAGGACTTACGCAATGAGCACTGAGAATACTGACCCACTGCAGGCTGCAGACCAGGCGGATTCTCCTCACGCTGCCCACGCGGAATCCGTCAGCATTGACTCCGTGGTGGACGTTGCGATCAAGCAGTTTTCTCGCTTTGGCTTTACAGAAACCAAGCTAGAGACCATCGCCCAAGAATCCGGCATGTCCAAGCGCATGATTCACTACCACTTTGGCGATAAGAAGGGCTTGTACCTGCGTGCGCTGAGCACCGCCGCGCAGCGCCTCAATCCGCCTGAGGATGCCCTGGAAATCGATACCGCAGTTCCGGTCGAAGGCGTGCGCAAGTTGGTGGATTGGCTCTTCCGCGAGCGCGTAGCCAACCCGGAGGCCATCCGCATGCTGGTATGGGAAAGTAATCAGCAGATTGTGGACCCGGCACAGCAGGCTATTGCCGACGTCGCCGGGGTGGCCCTCCACCTTGACCGCTTGCTGCTTTTGGGCCAAGACGCCGGCGCCTTCCGCCCCGGCATTTCCGCCAATGACATCTTCACCCTGATTTCCTCGTTGACGGTCTACCGCGTGACCAACCAGGTGATGGTGGAAAACATGCTGGGCGTAAACTTCAATACCCAAGAAAATATCGACGGCATGCATAGGCTCACCGTCGATGCTGTGCTGGCGTTTTTGACCGCCAATATTCCGGACTCGGGCCACGAGTCCTACCTCACCTCGTCCTCGTTCGATACCGAAGAAGGCGACGAGGCCTCCCCGCAGGATATCTACAGCGAGGAGTACTAGCGCGGGCCTTCCGGCCCACGCCCCACCCTGCCACAGCCCGCCAGTAGGCGCTGTGGCAGCTAAGGCCTAGGCAGATTCCTTGGCCTCGTCCTTGTAGCTAAACTGCGGCTCCGCGCCCTCGGTCACGCACTCCCGCGTGATGTGTACCGTGGCAATATCCTCGCGGTCTGGCAGGTCGTACATGACTGGGACCAAAAGCTCTTCCATGATGGCGCGCAGGCCACGCGCACCCGTCTTGCGTTCCAAGGCGAGCTCCGCGATGGCATCCAATGCCGCTGGCTCGATGTCCAATTCGCAGTCATCCATCTCAAAGAGGCGGCTGTACTGCTTAACCAGGGAGTTCTTGGGCTCGGTGAGCACCTTGACCAAAGATTCACGGTCCAGGTTATCCACCGTGGCCACGACAGGCAGGCGTCCGATGAACTCTGGAATAAGACCGAACTTCACTAGGTCCTCGGGGCGCACCTGGGAGAAGAGGTCAACCTTTTCGCGCTCGTCCTTGGTATCCAAGTTGGCGCCGAAACCCACGCCCTTCTTGCCCACGCGATCCGCAATGACCTGATCCAGGCCCGCGAATGCGCCGGCCACAATGAACAAGATATTGGAGGTATCCAGCTGGATAAACTCCTGGTTCGGGTGCTTGCGCCCGCCTTGCGGCGGGATGGCCGCCACGGTGCCTTCCAGGATTTTCAGCAGGGCCTGCTGCACGCCCTCGCCGGACACGTCGCGGGTAATGGATGGGTTCTCGGACTTGCGGGAAATCTTGTCCACCTCGTCGACGTAGATGATGCCGCGCTGTGCGCGCTCCACGTCAAAGTCCGCGGCCTGCAGCAGCTTCAACAGGATATTTTCCACGTCTTCGCCCACATAGCCGGCCTCGGTGAGGCTGGTGGCATCGGCGATGGCAAAGGGGACATCGAGAAGCCGGGCCAAGGTCTGCGCCAGGTAGGTCTTACCGGAACCGGTGGGGCCCAACATCAAGATATTGGACTTAGAGATTTCTACTTCATCGCCCTCGGCCTTCTTGCGGCGGGCCTCCAACGCGGCCGATTCTTCGGCCTTGATGCGCTTGTAATGGTTATAGACCGCCACAGACAGCACACGCTTGGCCTTGTCCTGGCCGATCACGTACTTATCGAGGAAGGCGGAAATCTGCGAGGGCCGAGGCAGGCGCACCTCCGCATCGGAGGATTCTTGCGCCTGCTCTTGGCCCAGTTCCTCTTCGATGATCTCATTGCATAGCTCGATGCACTCATCACAGATGTAGACACCGCCGCCGGCGATGAGCTTTTTCACCTGCTTCTGACTCTTGCCACAAAAGGAACACTTGAGCAGGTCAGCGCTTTCTTGCATACGTGCCATTAAGTTCTTTCACACTCGCTTTTCGTACCGCTATCCACAGTTGGAAGGATGATTCTACCCTTCCGAGCGGCTTAATCTTCATCTGTTTCTACCTTAGTAAATCAACCCGACAGGCCCTTCATTCATTCCCTCCCGCGTGGCGAATTTCCCAGGCCTTTCCTGCTCTTGCGGCCTAAACTAGAAGGTGAAATCACCCTCATCCCACCCCTTTTAGGAACAGGAGCATCATGTTCGATCTCACAGGCCGGGTAGCCATTGTCACCGGCGGCGCCTCCGGCATTGGCCGTGGCATCGTCGCCTCGCTGCGGGAGGCCGGCGCCACCGTCATCATCGCCGATATCGACCTAGACCACGCCACCGCTACTGCCAAGGAGTTGGGTGCCAGCGCCATTCGCGTGGACGTCACCGACCGCACTTCGGTTAAGGACATGTACCGCCAGGTCACTGCCGAGCACGGCGGCTTCGACATTGTGTGCTCCAATGCCGGGGTCTTTCCCAACTGTCCGCTGGCAGAGATGACCGATGAAAAGTGGGAGGCGATGTTTGCCATCAACACCCACGGCACCTTCAAGGTGGTCCAAGAGGCACTCCCCTACCTCAAGCAACGCCGCTATGGGCGCATCGTCATCACCACATCTATCACCGGCTCACACACGGGCTTTCCGGGTTGGGCCCACTACGGCGCTTCCAAAGCCGCCCAGCAAGGCTTTATGCGCTCAGCTGCACTGGAAGTGGCTCGTGATGGCATCACCATCAACGGTGTTCTTCCCGGCAATATCCTCACCGAGGGCCTCGAGGCCCAAGGCCAGGAGTACCTCGATCAAATGACGCGCTCGGTACCGCTGCACCGCCTGGGCACCCCACGCGATATTGGCACTGCGGCAGCCTTCCTAGCTTCGGAAGAGGCAGGCTACATCACCGGCCAAACCCTCGTCATAGATGGCGGCCAGCTCTTGCCCGAGACCCCTGAGGCCATACTGCCGCCGCGCGATTAGCCGCGCTTGCCGACGCCCCCGTGTACCCCACGCAGCACAAAGCCCCCTGCTGCACACTGTACGGCAAGGGGCCTCGTGGGGATTTCATTCAGTTGCTGCTTACTGCAGCCAATCGAAGTCGAGCAGGAAAAGTTCCGCATCGAGCATCTCGTGTTCATCCGGAGCATGACCGGTGACGGTTTCTAGCGCCTCTGCTACGTCCTTAGTAGTAGCAGGGGTCTTATCAGCGTCAAGCAGGGTTTCTGCCACCAAAGCGCGAACCGGAGCTTCTGAAACGGTGTCCAGGCCGGTTCCAGTGGTGGAGCCCTTGAACGCATCAGCGATGCCGTCCATCAATGTACGCATCTTGTTCATTTCTCACACCTCCATGTGGCTTTCTCTCTGTTTGATAGAGAAGAATATACGCGGCACACTTCCACTAAGCAACCCCTAGGTCGCTTAAAGTTAACCTTTTGTTAACTTTAAGAAAGTGTGCCGCGCATCACACGGAAGGTTTACCCTCAGGCAAGAGGATTCTTTATAGGTCACCGAACGGCGTAAAGCCGAAGTAGTGGTCCAGCGTATCGCGAGCAATCCACATGATGGCCACGAGAATGACTACGGCCAACACCGCATAGACGGTCCAGCCCAGTACCTTCATCTGCGTACTTGCCGGAGTATCGCCCACGACAACGCCGTTGTCGTCACGAATTGGGTCACCGGTCATGCAACGCATGCCCAGGGAGAACAGGAGCGGAATGCCAGCGCCGAAGACCAGCGCCAAGCCTGCAACGTGAATAAGGGACTGGAAGATTTCTGCAGCAGTCATGGTTTAGCGCTCCTCTTGAGCAGTAGACGGCGCGGAGGCATCCTCCGCCTTGGTTGCGGATACTGGTGCGGCACCGGCAGCAACTGGCTCCTTGCGGTCAGAGCCCGCACCCATGGAGGAATCCACAGACTCGGAGTTCGGGTCCCAATCATTGTTGACGTTGGAAGCATCCACCGGGTTCATGCGGGAGCGAACCACGATGAGTGCGGCCATTGCCAGCAGCAAGACGAAGTCCACGATGGCGCCGGTTGCTACGTTAGTAAAGGAAGAGACGCCATGTGCCAACCACCAGGTAGCAAAGCCCACGAACGCAGCGCACGGCAAGGTAATGAGCCATGCGGACACCATGCGCATGGCCACACCCCAGCGAACCTCAGCACCGCGACGGCCCAAGCCGGTACCCAGGATAGAACCGGTGGACACGTGGGTGGTAGACAGTGCCATACCACCGGTAGCAGAGGTCAAGATGATCGCTGCGGAGGTAGCTTCCGCGGCCATGCCCTGCGGGGACTCAATCTCCACCAGACCCTTGCCCAGAGTGCGGATAACGCGCCAGCCGCCGGACAGAGTGCCGGCCGCGATGGCCACAGCACAAGAAACGATAACCCAGGTAGGAATGCGGGCGTCGGCAACTGCATGCCCAGAGGCAACTAGCGCCAGGAAAATAACGCCCATGGTCTTCTGCGCATCGCCAGCGCCGTGCGCCAGGGACACCAGGCAGGCGGTGACGATCTGACCGTGGCGGAAGTGCTCGTTCTTCGCCTTGTTGGGAATGGTGTTGGTTACCCAGTAGATAAGGAACGTGGCACACGCCGAAACCAGCGCCGCGATAATAGGCGAGGCAACGGCTGGGATAATGATCTTGCCGGCAATGGAAGACCACTCCACGCCAGTCGAGCCCATCGCAGCGAAGGCGGCACCGATGAGGCCACCGAACAGGGCGTGGGAGGAACTGGACGGCATACCCAGCAACCAGGTGAACAGGTTCCAGATGATGCCGCCGATAAGGCCGGTGAAGACGACCATCAAAAGCGCCTGGCCATCGGTGTCAGCGGCGGCGCCAGACAGGTCGTAGGAATCAAGGTTAACGATGCCCTTTGCCACGGTCGCAGCAACGTTGACCGAAAGGAAAGCACCGACAAGGTTGAGGACTGCGGAGATTGCCACCGCAGTAAAAGGCTTCAAAGCACCGGTGGCAATGGACGTAGCCATCGCGTTGGCAGTGTCATGAAATCCGTTCGTAAAGTCAAAGGCAAGGGCGGTTACCACCACAATGCCGAGGATAATCAGAGTCGCTGTCACAGCGTTGGCCCCTTGGAAAGAAAAGATGAACTCGGTACGCATCTGCGGCGCCTTCACGCGTCGCGGACGAAATGCAGATTACCCCTGCACCTATCCACAGACAATTGATTTTCTTTAATATTCCCTTTGGTTAACCTTTTGTTAACCTGCTGGGGCTTAGAATCGAGCCCAAAAGAAGCCCAGCGGGACACAACTTCCCCAGCTCATACCGTTTATGTTCCCCCCCACCTTCCCCGCTTAACCCGAGTGATAAAAACCACTTAGGGAGGTATGCCAACATCACGCCGACATACCTCCCATTTAAGGGTGTTTTACAGCACCTAGCGGAAGGTAGAGAACTTCTTTACCACCCAGCGGCTTAGAACAAGCAGGATGGCGCCCAACACGATGGATACAACGCCGAGAGAGATAAAGAAGGTATTCTCCGCTCCTGCATCATCCGGGTTATAGAAGCTAGCCAAGGAGCCGGCCAGCGAGGTACCCATAGCCACCGCCATCATCCATACCGCCATCATTCGGGACGGGAATGCCACCGGCGCCACCTTGGTAGCAAGCGCATTTCCTACTGGCGAGAGGAGAAGCTCCGCCATAGTGAACAGGAACAGGATGAGGATGATGACATACATCGGCGTGGAGTTCGCCGCTGCACCCGAGTACGGCAGGAAGAAGAACAAGGAGATGCCAATGACGATATTGGCTACGCCGAACTTTACTGGGGTGGACCACTGCCTATTCCCTAGCTTCGTCCACATCGTTGCAAAGACTGCGGAGAAAATAACAATAAAGATCGGGTTAATGGACTGCACCAGTGATGGCGGGATTTCCCAGCCAAACATATGGCGGTCCAAGCGCACATCCGAATAAATCGTCATCACGGTGAACTGCTGCTGGAAGATGCCGAAGAACAAAACGCCGGAAACGAACATCGGGATAAAGCCGAGCAGGCGATTCTTTTCCTCGCGGGTCACCAACTTCGAGGTATACATCTGAGCCCACAGATAAATCGCAGCTACTAGAGCCACCGCGGTAACAATATTGGACAGCCAATCAACCTGAATAGCGCCGGTAGCCAATGCCACCACCATAATCACAATGATGGCGGCTACTACAACCCCGCCCATGAGCAGTTGCTTCGAGCTAGCCGGGTTTGGAACCTCATGCCCTGCATCCTTGATGGTGGTCTTGCGCATCAGGGAATACTGAATCAGGCCGAGCGCCATACCGATTGCCGCGATGCCGAAGCCCCAGTGGAAGCCCTTCCAGCCCCACAACGCAGTAGTAATCAGCGGTCCGAAGAGGCCACCGATATTGACGCCCATATAGAAAATGGAGAAGCCACCATCACGGCGCGGGTCATCGCGGGAGTACATGGAGCCAAGCACAACCTGCGCGGTGGTCTTAACGCCACCGGAACCAATCGCAATGAGGACAAGACCAATGGCCAAACCAGTTACCGCGGGGATAAACGCCAACGCGAGGTGGCCGGCCATAACCAGAACGGCCGAATAGAACAGAGTGCGCTCCGCACCCAAGACTCGGTCGGCAACTAGGGAAGCCAACAAGCAAGCCATGTACACCAAGCCGCCATACGCACCCACGATGGATGTCGCGTCCGCGCGGTCTAGACCAAGACCGCCATCGGTAGTGGCGTAATACATGTACAGCAAGACAAGTGCCTGCATGCCGTAGAAGCTAAATCGCTCCCACATTTCCACGCCAAAGAGGTTGGCCAAGCCCCAAGGGTGGCCAAAGAATGTACGTTCGCCGCTCTGCGGCGTGGGCGCAGCAGCTTGGGCCGCCGCGTCAGATGTGTGTTTCTCCATGAAGATATCTGACCACTTAGAGGCCTAAATCACAAATTGGCCATTATAAGTTTAGTGTCGCACGATAGAAATAAACCGAACGACCTGCAGATATTGCACAGGGAGCATTACCCCATTCGGGTGCAGCAAGATTTAGCAGGGCTTTGCCCCTTCCCTGCCCCACAATGCTGAAAGCCCCTGCCGCGCAACCGGAATTCGGCTGCGAGGCAGGGGCCACGTGGAATAAGTTATTCCAAATTAAGCGTTGAGCTTGCGGTAATCAAAGACCGTATCGATGATGCCGTATTCAACGGCTTCCTGAGCGGTCAGAATCTTATCGCGATCCGTATCGATGCGAATCTGCTCAGCGGTACGACCAGTGTGCTCAGACAAGGTGGTTTCCATCAGCTTGCGCATGCGCTCAATCTCGGCGGCCTGGATCTCTAGATCAGAAACCTGACCCTGAGTACCCTGAGTTGCCGGCTGGTGAATGAGCACGCGGGAGTTCGGCAAAGCTGCACGCTTGCCCGGCGCACCGGCGGCAAGCAGCACAGCTGCCGCCGAAGCGGCCTGGCCCAAGCACACGGTCTGCACGTCCGGGCGGACGTAGCGCATGGTGTCATAGATGGCCATCAGCGCGGTAAAGGAGCCGCCCGGGGAGTTGATGTACATCGTGATATCGCGATCCGGGTCCTGGGACTCCAGGACCAGCAGCTGCGCCATGATGTCGTTAGCGGAGGTGTCATCGACCTGGGTGCCCAGGAAGATGATGCGCTCCTCAAACAGCTTGGAGTACGGGTTGGTTTCCTTAGTGCCCTGTGCGGACTGCTCAATGAAGGACGGCAGAACGTAGCGGGAACTTGGCATCTGGGACTGATTCATAGTGATTTTCTCCTTATTCCCTAGTTGCTCAGCGGGCCGTTAACGGACTCAATGACGTGGTCAACAATGCCGTAGTCCTTGGCCTGTTGGGCGGTCATCCAACGGTCACGGTCGGAGTCCTTGGTGATCTGCTCAAAGGTCTGGCCGGTGTGCTCGGCAATGAGCTCCGCCATCTCCCGCTTGGTCTGAGCAAATTGCTCAGCCTGGATGGCGATGTCCGCAGCGGTACCACCGACACCAGCGGAAGGCTGGTGCATCATAATGCGCGCGTGCGGCAGAGCGTAGCGCTTGCCCTTGGTGCCGCCGGAAAGCAGGAACTGACCCATGGAGGCAGCCAGGCCCATGCCGTACGTGGCAATATCGCACGGCGAGTACTTCATGGTGTCATAAATAGCCATGCCCGCAGTGACAGAGCCACCCGGGGAGTTGATGTAGAGCGAAATGTCGCGAGTGGGGTCCTCGGCGGACAGCAGGAGGATCTGGGCGCACAGCTTGTTCGCAATCTCATCATCGACCTGGGTTCCCAGGAAGATAATGCGCTCGCGCAACAGGCGCTCGTACACGCTATCGCTCAGATTCATACCCGTAGACGACGAGTTCATTGAAATCTTCTCAGACATTAGTGGTTCTCCTTCAAGTGAAGAATGCTTTAACTGGCCCCACCTTACCGGCATTCCTCTCAAACTTGGCCTCTGTTCGCTATGAGCGTTGGGCCACAGCGCCAAAGGCGCACACGGAAGCTGGGTTAACATTTACTCATGTCTGTTTCCGAGCTGTCCACCAGTACCCAGAACTATTTGAAAGCTATCTGGGGGCTAAAGGAATGGTCATCCGAGCCCGTTACCGCCACGCTTATAGCGAAACAGCTGGGACTCAAGCTCTCCTCGGTTTCCGATGCAGTGCGCAAAATGGCGAAGCAAGGGCTCGTGTCACACACGCCCTATGGCTCTGTGGAGTTAACCGAACTTGGCAGGCAGTACGCATTGGTCATGGTGCGCCGTCACCGATTGCTTGAGTCTTTTTTGGTTCAAGCATTGGGCTACACCTGGGACGAAGTCCATAATGAAGCCGAAAATCTCGAACACGCGGTGTCTGACATGCTCATAGAACGTGTGGATAAGTTCCTTGATTACCCCACTAGGGATCCGCACGGCGATCCTATCCCTACGGTTGATGGACAGATCACCATCCCCAGTGCGCATCGCCTCACCGACAGTGGTGCACAATCGCAGGTGACCGTGGAACGCATTTCTGATTCCGACCCACAACTGCTGAAGTTCCTTGAAGAGCGCGGCATTGTCACTGGGGCTGTTCTTAGCACGCGCGAGGGAGCGCCCTTTTCAGATTCTCTCGAAATACAGGTGGCCGGCGGCACTCAGTGGGTAGCACTTGGACGCCCAGCTACCGACGCAGTGTTTGTAGCACACCACAACCTTTAGACATTCCCCTTTGCATTAATCCTGCTCTCACCTGCCCTTTTCAAAACTACGTTAGACCGTAGTTGCAACTACGGCATTGCGTAGTTAGTCTTTTCGAATATCACCTATCCCACTTATGGCTAAGGCCAGGATGAGCAGGATTGCTATGTCAGACTCACCAGATTTGGTGTACTTTTCCAGCGTTTCAGAGAACACGAAAAGATTCGTCGAACGCTTAGATAGACCCGCGGTGCGCATTCCACTGCGCCCCAAGAAAACCGGGATGATCCAGGTTTCACACCCGTACGTACTCATCGTTCCCACCTACGGCGGCGGCTCGCTCAAACGCGCAGTCCCCAAACAGGTCATCGACTTCCTCAATGACCCAATCAACCGCTCCTTTATCCGGGGCGTTATTACCTCAGGGAATACCAACTTCGGAAGTGCTTACTGCGTCGCCGGACGCATCATTTCCGCCAAGTGCCACGTACCGGAGCTGTATCACTTCGAGCTTCTCGGCACCCAGAAGGACATCGCCGCCGTAAAGCAGGGCCTTCAGAAGTTTTGGGAGCAGCAAAAGCAGCTAACGATGACACCCCATTAATCCCCCACAAGATGAAGAACACATCCGCATCACACAGATTGGAAAACACAATGTGGCCTCTTGATGCCACCCCCACACAGACTATTGGCGCTACGCCCCGCACCGCTTCAGCAGACAATGCCGGCGGTGTCGGCAAGCGCAAGAGCTACCACGCACTCAACGCGCAGCTGAACTTGTTCGACGCTTCTGGAAAAATCCAGTTTGACAAGGACATTCAGGCAGCACAAGACTATGTCACGCACCATGTCGCTCCCCGCATGCATCAGTTCGATTCCACCAAGCAACGCTTGGAATGGTTGGTTGATAACGAGTACTACGAGCGGGATTTCCTTGAGCTTTATGATGACGCCTTTCTGTGCGCCATGTACGACAGAGCACATCGAGTTAAGCATCAGTTCCGCACCTTCCTCGGCGCATTTAAGTTCTTCACTTCATATGCACTGAAAACCTTTGATGGCTCCCGATTCCTAGAAGGCTACGAAGAACGCGTCGCCACCACAGCTTTATACCTTGCACAGGGCGACGAAGAGCTCGCAGAAAAGCTGGTGGATGACATCATGACCGGACGCTTCCAGCCCGCCACCCCTACTTTTCTCAACGCAGGCAAAGCCCAGCGCGGCGAAATGGTCTCCTGCTTCCTCCTGCGAATCGAAGACAATTTGGAGAGCATTGGCCGCTGCGTGAACTCTGCACTGCAACTATCAAAGCGCGGTGGTGGAGTGGCCCTGTTGCTGAGCAATCTGCGCGAATCCGGAGCCCCGATCAAAAAGATTGAGAACCAGGCTTCCGGCGTAGTCCCAGTCATGAAGATTCTCGAAGATAGCTTCAGCTATGCCAACCAATTGGGCTCCCGGCAGGGCGCTGGAGCCGTCTACCTGCATGCGCACCATCCAGATATTCTTCGCTTCCTGGATACCAAGCGGGAAAATGCCGATGAGAAAGTCCGCATCAAGACTCTTTCGCTGGGGGTTGTTATTCCAGATATAACCTTCCGTCTGGCCAAAGAGAACAAGGATATGCATCTTTTTAGCCCGTATGACATCGCTCGCGAGTACGGCGTAGCCATGTCTGACATGTCCATCACCGAGTACTACGACGAGCTGGTTGCCAATCCGCGAATCTCTCACACGACCATTAAGGCCCGCGAGTTTTTCACCACGCTGGCTGAGCTTCAGTTTGAATCCGGATACCCCTACATCCTCTTTGAGGATACGGTCAACCGCGCTAATCCCCTCAAAGGACATATCAATATGTCCAACCTGTGTAGCGAAATCCTCCAGGTCAACACGCCATCGACCTACGGAGCTTCGGGTGACTACACCACCGTTGGCCAGGATATTTCCTGCAATCTAGGTTCGCTCAACATTGCGAAGGCTTTTGAATCGCCGGACTTCGGGGAGACCGTCGAAACCGCAGTGCGTGCCCTCACGAAGGTTTCAGACCTGACGAATATCGAAGCTGTTCCCTCCATCGCTCACGGAAATGCTTCCATGCATGCCATTGGTCTGGGCCAAATGAATCTCCACGGCTTCCTTGCTTCACAGCGTATTCCTTATGGCTGCGCCGAGGCACTGGACTTTACAAATATCTATTTCCTCACGGTGACCTACCATGCGCTCCGCGCATCCCATGCACTCGCGGTTGAAAAAGGTCAACGATTCACAGGCTTCGAAGAATCCACCTATGCCACTGGCGCCTACTTTGACAAATACATCGACCAAGACTGGGCGCCAGCCACTGAACACGTAAAACAGCTCTTCCACGAAGCAGGCGTGCAGATCCCTCAACGCGAGGATTGGCTACGGCTCAAGAATCAAGTGATGCAAGACGGCATCTACAACGCCTACTTGCAGGCAGTTCCACCCACTGGATCAATTTCCTACATCAATGACTCCACCGCGTCCATCCACCCAATTGCCTCCAAAATTGAAATACGCAAGGAAGGCCGCTTGGGGCGCGTGTACTACCCCGCGCCGGAAATGACCAACGACAACCTGGAGTATTTCGATGACTCCTACGCCGTGGGATACGAAAAAATCATCGACACCTACGCCATGGCCACCCAACACGTGGACCAAGGGCTTTCCCTGACCTTGTTCTTTACCGCTGATACCACCACGCGGGACATCAACAAGGCACAAATCTATGCCTGGAAAGCCGGAATCAAGACCCTCTACTACATCCGTTTACGCCAATCCGCGCTCCAAGGAACCGAGGTCGAAGGCTGCGTCTCCTGTGCTTTGTAGGAGCACGGTCCTCCCCCTTGTCCACAACCATTCACTCAGAAAGAAAGAAGCTATGTCGTCAACATCGAATAGTGCTGAACTAACCAGCATTTCAGTTACTCCGCCGAGCTACCGGCATGATCCTTCAGCCCGCATCCGCGCCATCAATTGGAACCGGGTGAGCGATGACAAGGATCTTGAAGTGTGGAACCGTCTAACCGCCAACTTTTGGTTGCCAGAGAAGGTCCCGCTTTCTAATGATCTCCCGGCGTGGCAGAAGATGACACCCGAGGAACGCAACCTCACCATGCGGGTGTTCACGGGACTCACCACCCTGGATACTGTCCAGGCCACCGTGGGTGAAATCTGTCAGATTCAAGATGCCCGCACCGAACACGAGGAGGCCGTGTATACCAACATCGCCTTCATGCAGTCAGTCCATGCCCGTTCATACTCTTCAGTGTTTTCTACCCTGAGCAGTACAAAGGAAATTGATGAAGCATACCGCTGGGCGGTGAATAACGACCTTCTCCAGGCACGCGCTAAGAAAGTTCTCGCGCACTATTTTGGGCCGGATCCACTCAAACGCAAGGTGTCATCGACGTTGCTTTCCTCGCTGCTTCTCTACGCGGGTTTCTATCTTCCCTTGCACTTTTCTGTCCACGCCACCCTGACAAATACGGCAGACATGATCCGCCTCATTCTGCGTGACAAGGCAGTGCACGGCTACTACTCGGGTTACAAATATCAGCGCGGTCTGGAATCCACGACCCCGCTACGGCAGAAGGAGATGCATGATTTCACCATTTCTTTGCTCGAAGAGCTTTATGCACTAGAGCTGGACTATTCCGGCGAGCTATATGAGCCTTTGGGGCTCATGGATGATGTAGCCGTGTTCGTTCGCTATAACGCCAATAAGGCACTCATGAATTTGGGCTACCCGGATTATTTCCCGCCCGAAGAAACGGAAGTGAACCCAGAAATCCTCGCGGCCCTAGCCCCCGGAGCAGATGAGAACCATGACTTCTTCTCCGGATCTGGTTCCTCCTATGTCATTGGTACTGCTGAAGAAACGAGTGATGATGACTGGGATTTCTAAACCTTTTCCGCGACCGGACCAAGGAAGCTGGCTTGAGACCATCGCGCTGTTTGAAGCCATCCGCGAAGGAAACCAACCCGCAGCCATGCGGCTGTTGAATACATCCGCCGCACGAGAGGCCGTCCTCGGGGGGCTTCTAGGACTCATCGAACTGTACTTCCGCCATGAAGAAGGAAACAAAGTAGATGGCTTCCTCACCGCCGCCCACGCTGCCGGCCCACCACCGGCCTTTGGCTGCAAGCCTTTTCTCCCTTGACCACGTCTCCCTACACCCAACTAAGAAAGAAGGTTTACCATGACCACCCCACGTATCAGCGTTATCGTCGGCAGCCTGCGCCGAGAGTCATTTGCACGCAAGATTGCACACGAGGTGCTCACGATGATCCCTGAAGGCTACGAGGCAAACATCGTGGAAATCCGTGACTTGCCGCTCTATGACTTCGACTACGATGACCCCGCCGTCACGGACAAGCCCACTCCGGCTGAGTACACCACCTTTCGCGAGACCATCAAGAACTCGAGCGGGATCCTCTTCATTACGCCAGAGAACAACCGCACTATCCCTGCCTGCCTCAAAAACGCAGTGGACATCGGCTCTAAACCCAACTCAGATGTGGCGTGGAAGAACCTTCCCGCAGGTATCATTAGCCACTCTGTAGGCCGCATGGGCGGCTACAGTTCACAGAAGAACCTTCGCCTCGCTCTGTCCTACTTCGACATGCCGCTCCCTGGTCAGCCCGAAGTATTTCTGGGCCAATCCCCCACCCTTTTCGAAGAGTCCGGACATCTCAATCAACGTACCGCAGACTTTGTCAAGGATTACGTTATGCGCTTCCTGCAGTTGACCGACGAGGCCTTTAGAGCCAAGAACGGCTAGCGGTATCCCCAGCCAACACACATCACATCACGCCCTCTTCGAAGTACTCAAAGACTCCTAGAGGGCGTCCACAATGACACAAACCCCGGATTCAGGCTCATCCTTGAGTTACCTGAATCCGGGGTTTCATGCGCGCTCGCCACCACACATGTGGCAGCAGCGCGTTACAAGTGGGAGATTACTTCTCCTCGGAAGCTTCTGCAGCGTCCTCTTCTTCGATTTCACCGAAGTACTGGTCAACGTCTACGTCATTGCCCTCTTCATCCTTGACGGTGGTGCGGCAGATAGCGGCAGCCAGTGCCTTGCCACGGCGCACGTCAGAGAAGAGGTTTGCGATCTGGCCGTTGGACTGCAGCTGCTGGATGAACTGGTTCGGGTCCATGCCGTAGGACTGAGCGGTGAACAGGATGTGGTCGGTCAGCTCCTGCTGGGAAACTTCCGGCTCTTCCTTCTCTGCTACAGCGTCAAGGAACAGCTGGGTGCGCACGGACTCTTCTGCCTGCTCGCGAGTCTGCTTATCAAACTCCTCGCGGGAGGTGCCCTGTGCCTCAAGCAGCTGAGCCAGTGCCTTCTCATCGTGAGCCAGCTGGCCCAGGATCTGGTGCAGCTGGGAGTGAGCCTGCTCGTCCACTACGGACTGCGGCAGTTCGAATTCAACCTCGGACAGTGCGGACTTCAGAACCTCATCGCGGATCTGTGCAGCCTGTTCAGCCTTCTTGGTCTCCTCCACCTGGGTCTTGGTGGATTCACGCAGCTCGTCCATGGTGTCGAACTCGGAAGCCATCTGAGCAAACTCATCGTCCATAGCCGGCAGCTTGCGCTCCTTGGACTGCTGGACATGGACCTTGATGGTGGCCTCTTCGTCCTTGTGCTCACCGGACTGGATGGTAGAGGTGAACTCGTTATCCTCACCGGTCTTCATGCCGCGCAGTGCAGTGTCCAGACCCTTGATGAGGTCATCATCGCCGATACGGTAAGACAGACCCTCGGTGGAAGCGTCTTCGATCTTCTCGCCGTCAATTTCAGCGGTAATGTCGATGATGGCGTAGTCGCCGGTCTTCATCTTGCGCTTGGTGTCCTTGAGCTCACCAAAGCGCTCTGCCAGCTCCTCCAGAGCCTTGTCGACGTCCTCTTCGTCAGCCTTTAGGGCTGGGACGGTAACGGAGATCTTGGAGAAGTCCGGAATCTCGAACTCAGGGCGGATATCAACCTCTGCGGTGAACTCCACGAAGTCCTTGTCCTCAATCTTGGAAATATCAACGTCCGGCTGGCCGATGACCTTCAGATCGTTTTCCTTGACTGCCTGCTCGTAACGGGAAGGCAGCATGTCATTGACAACCTGCTCCAGGATGGGGCCGCGGCCGAAGCGAGCGTCAATAAGCTGGCGCGGTGCCTTGCCCTTACGGAAACCTGGAATAGAAACCTGCTGCGCGATTGCCGCGTAAGCTTGATCGATTTCCTGGTCCAGCTCCGCAAACGGAACGTTGACGGTGAGCTTAACGCGGGTATCGCTCAGCTTGTCTACGGTGGTCTTCACGAGTGAATCTCCCTGGCTTCATTGTTTTACGTACATAAACTTAAAGGGGGTCCGGAAATCCTTATTAGGGCATTTCCAGACCCCCATACGTCGGGGCGACAGGATTTGAACCTGCGACCCCCTGCTCCCAAAGCAGGTGCGCTACCAAACTGCGCCACGCCCCGTATGTAGGCCACCAAGTTACCTTGGCTGCGTTGCATACCTGAGACAGTGTACCGTGTCCGTTTTAAATCTCCTAAACGGACCCCCACTTAATGGAATCAACGCAGCACAGAAGACGATTTTGACAGACTAGCGGCTAGAAATCGAAATCGAAATCAAACATTCCGTCAAAGAATCCACCGCCATCGCCATCGCCAAGGCCATCAAACAGGCCGCCACCGTCATCGCCGCCACCCATGTCACCGGTGTCGCCAGCATCGCCAGCGTCACCACCCATGTCGCCAGCATCGCCCATGCCATCACCGCCACCCCAGTCGCCGCTTTCGGCAGCGGCCGCGGAATAACCAATGCCAGACATACCGGAGAACAGGGCATTAAACATCATGGAGTAGCCAACCATCCACACGCCGGTCTGCAATGCATCAGCCCACCACGGACGCGAGTACCACCCTGCCGGAACTGGGCGCCCTGCGACGGTTCCGCCTGGGTAGTAGTTCGGGGTATCCGCGGAGGCGTACGGCGAAGCAGTAATCTGCTGACCATTCGCTTCCACGGTGCGCTTTTCTGTTACCTTGCCGGCGGCGCGCTGCCCCTCGAGCGGTGGCAACTCTGGGCCCGGGTTCATGCCCATAATCTCGCGCGCCGCATTCACATAATGCATGCCTTCCAAGGCGGATTCACGCGCGAGGTTCGCCTGCTTTGCAGTAGTGGCGCGCGAAATTGCTGAGTTAGCCGCAGTAAAGCGCTCGGATGCATCGGCCATTGCCTGCTGGGAGGCAGAATCGGTGCCAGAAATCTGCATTACCTGTCCACCCAGGCGTTCAATCCACCGGCGAGCATCAGCTTGTGCATCGGCCAATTGCTGTGCTTCTCGTTCCTCGCGGCGCTTTTGAGAGTTGCGCGAGGACATAAACCACGCACCTCCGCCCACTGCCAGCACAAGGAGCAAAATTTCCACTATGATCATCGCCTTCTATTGGTAGGGCTGTTCTGCTTATAACAACGGCTCAAGCGCTACCCTAGTTCCCTATTTTCATTTTTGCCGCCGCATGCGCTAAAGTATGGCACAGCGTTTCAATAGCGCGCTGTGGGAATGTCGTATAGTGGCTAATACCTCAGCCTTCCAAGCTGAAGACGCGGGTTCGATTCCCGTCATTCCCTCCACGTCTCGCCCATCTTTCAGGTGGGCGATTTTTCGTTTTACTTCCCCGGCCCTACTCATCTGCGCTGGCCACACTTGGTTTAAGGTGGACGCATGCGGCAATGTGTACAGTGGCGCGCATGACTTCAACCAATAAGTATTCCGAATTTATCCGCAATCGCCACTCTCCCCGCGCATTCCTGCCGGAGCCCATGCCGGTGGAAGACATCAAACAGGTTTTGGAGGACGCTCAATCCGCACCGTCCAACTCCAATACCCAGCCGTGGAACGTCCACGTGGTGGGCGGAGAAAAGCTCAAGGAGCTCAGCGCGGCGCTGATTAAGGAATTCGACACCAACGGCCTCAGCCCGGACTTCACCACCGATTATGGTGAGGGCATCCATCCCCAGCGTTCCCAAGAACTGGCCGCCAAAATGTACGGGCTGCTTGGCATTAAGCGCGAGGATAAAGAAGGCCGCGTGGAGTTCGTCCGCGAAAACCTGCGCTTCTTCGGCGCGCCGCATGCGGCACTTCTTTTTATCCCACCGATGGGCGACCGCGTCCGTGCCGCCTTTGACCAAGGAACCTACGCCGAAAACTTCTTGCTTTCCTTGGAAGCACACGGCTATCACGGCATCCCACAGGGCATGATTTCCTTGATTGCGCCAACCGCACGCGAATTCCTCGGCGTGGACGAGGACTACAAGCTGGTCGCCGCCATCACCTTTGGAACGGCCGATGAATCTAGCCCAGTCTTTAGTACGGCTCCGGGCCGCGCGCCGCTGTCAGAGACCGTGACGGTGCACGGCATTGAGGGCCTGGAGCTCGAATAGCGCCAGCTCCCCTTAGGAAGCTACTTTCAACGATTTCGTCCATCTAAACCACCGCGACCGTCGACGAAATAGGCGATTTATAGGGACGAAATCGTTGAATCGTCTCGGCGAGCGTCCGCTCACCGATATCACTAAGCGAAGTTCGTCGAAGGGGGCGTCGGCAAGCATAGAATTGAGTCCATGGATATCACTCTTGCGACCTTTGACCATGCGCCGGAGACCGCACTGCGCGGCGTTCGTTTTAATAACACGTGGGTGCCTTCGGAAACGTACGCGGACTCCCGCCGCGGCACCCTGACCGGCCAGTACCCGCAGCGCCAAGCCACCACGCGCATCAGCGAGGTTTTTGCTGGGGTGGGCTATGAGGTCCGCGAAGACACGCAGCCTGCCGGTGAAGACGTCTTTCGCCTGCTAGAACAGCCCAGCCCGGAGGAACTCGACCAAGTTGAAGGCGTTATTGCCGTCTGCTCCCTGCTGGGCGGAAATGCCCCCATGTCGGTGCTATGGCCGGGCGTGGCGGAAAACGGGGAGAATAACGAGCTGGTCTCCCCTATTGACTTGGCTCCTACCCTCGCCGCCATTGCCGGGCTGGATGTGCGGCCTAATGCACGCCTGTCCTTCGATGGGTTGAACTTGGTTCCGGTACTGCGCCATGGCGCCTCGGGGCACGCCGCGTTGTTCTTTGACAATGGCGTGCGCATGATTGACGCCGCGCTTATCGACGGCACCGCTACCCCACCCCACGAGCGCGCCCGCCTGCAAGATGAGTGGGAGACGTGGAATAAATTCATCACGCTCGGCCCACTGCAGTAGGCAGGTAGTCTGGGGCGCATGAGCGTACCTAACATCACCCTGAATGACGGCAATACCATCCCGCAGCTGGGCTTCGGCGTATTCCAAATGGATCCGGATAAGACCGAAGAGCTGGTAGCCGAGGCCCTGCGCGTGGGCTATCGCCATATCGATACCGCCGCTATCTATGGCAACGAGGAAGGCGTGGGCCGGGCAATTGCCAAGTCCGGCATCCCGCGCGAGGAACTTTTTGTCACCACCAAGCTGTGGAATGACCGCCAGACCGATGCCGCCGCAGCACTTGATGAATCTTTGGACAAGCTCGGCCTAGAGTATGTGGATCTCTACCTCATCCATTGGCCGACCCCGGCGAAGGGGACCTACGTCGTAGCCTGGCAGCAGCTCATCGAGCTGCAGAAGCAGGGCAAGGCCAAGTCCATCGGCGTCTCCAACTTCGAACTCGAGCACCTAGACCAGCTGGAGCTCAAGACCGACGTCAAGCCGGCGGTCAATCAGGTCGAGCTTCACCCTTACCTGCAGCGCTGGCGCGAGCTGGATGCCTTCCGCGCCCACACCGTAGCTATTGAGGCATGGGGGCCTTTGGGGCAGGGTAAAAGCGATATTTTGGATGCCCCCGAGGTCACCGACGCCGCTGCGGCGCACGATGTCAGCCCAGCGCAGGTCGTCATCCGTTGGCACCTGCAGAATGGCGTCATCCTCTTCCCTAAGTCCGCCACGCCATCGCGCATCGCGGAGAATTTCGACGTCTTCGGCTTTGAGCTCACAGAGGACGAGATGGCTGCCATCACCGCCCTGGATGAGGGCGAAGAGGGACGCGGCGGTCCGCACCCGAATGACATGAATGACGCTTAAGCCTTAGCACCTCGGCCGAGCCGGCCGCACTAACCGAAGCGCACGAAGAAACGCCGCGGAACCACCATTGGTCCGCGGCGTTTATTCTGCGTGGCTTAGGCCTCCGGCAGCTCTGGGGCAATGCCGGTGCGCTCGTATTCCGCCAAGATGTCGATGCGGCGCTGGTGGCGCTCCGCGCGGGACCATTCTTGGTCCAGGAAGGCGTCGACGATTTCCAGTGCCTGCTCCTCGGTGTGCATGCGGCCACCGATGCCGATGAGCTGGGCATTGTTGTGCTCGCGGGCAAGGCGGGCGGTCTCTGCGGACCACGCCAGTGCGCAGCGGGCACCCTTGACCTTATTCGCGGCAATCTGCTCGCCGTTGCCGGAGCCGCCAAGCACGATGCCCAGGGAACCTGGGTCATTGACGGTGCGTTGTGCCGCTTCGATGCAAAAGGCCGGGTAGTCATCCTCGGCATCGTAGGTATGGGCGCCGCAGTCAATGACTTCGTGGCCCTGCTTGGTGAGGTGTTCAACGATCAGGTTCTTGGTTTCGAAACCTGCGTGGTCTGCTCCTAGATATACGCGCATGGCCCATATCCTACCGGCCCGGCGCGCCTTGAGGAGGCTTAGCTCGCACCCTGTTTCGTATTACATTTTCCTGATAAGCTCGCGGACAACCACCATCGCTATAAAGGAGGAAAGCCATGCCTATAACAAGGCCAGCTCTCGCGCTCTACGGCGGAAGCCTTCTAGTCTGCATTATCCTGCTCGGCGTTCAGGTTTCCGGCGGCGGGGGCTTCCTCCTCCCGCTTATCGCGAGCATTCTTGCCACTTTGGCTCACCTGGGCCTGGGGGTGTGGTGGATTGCGCAGAAGGTGCGCGGGAATCCGCGGGCCAACGGGGGCGCGATTGCGGCGGGGATTATCGCGCTTCTTGCCGGTGCCTCGTGGGCATCCTGGGTGCTTGTCGCCTGGGACGACTTCCGGGCCGGTACGGCGCTTCCCTCTATTAATATTGCGGGTCTGCCGGCATTCATCTTGACCCCGCTGACCATCGCGCTGTGCGTCGGCGCTGCGATTCAGCTGCGCCGACGTAAAAAGACCGCTTAGTTTTCCTCCACCTGGGGCATCTCGGTGCGGGAGCGCTTGAGCTCGAAGAAGTAGGGGTACTGGGCAAGGCGCAGGGAGGCGTCGAAAAGCTCGCCTGCTTCTTCACCGGTAGGGATGCGGGTAATGACTGGGCCGAAGAAGGCGGTATCGCCCAGCTTGATAACCGGGGTGCCTACCTCATCGCCCACAGCGGAAATGCCGTTGTGGTGGTACTCGCGCAGCTTTTCGTCATAGTCCTCGGTATTGGCTACCTCGGCGAACTCGGCCGGAAGGTCCACCTCCGCTAGGGCCTGGGCGATGATGTCATCATAGGCGCCAAAGCCGGTGCGCATACCGTTTCCCTTGGCGTGAATCAGGGTGCCCATTGCGGTGTAGAGCTCGTCTACCTTCTCAGGGCGCTCGGCCTTCACCTTGGCAAAGACGCGGGCTGGGCCCCAGTTAGCCTTCATCATGTCCATGTAGGTGGAGTCCAGATCGCGGCCGTCGTTAAGCACGGACAGGGACATCGGCTCGAACGAGACCTCAATGTCGCGCACCTTTTCCACTTCCTTAATCCAGCGCGAGGTGGCCCAGGCGAAGGGACAGGATACGTCGAACCAGAACTTTACTGCGTCAGCCATGAATACTCCTTTGTTTGAAAAAGTTTGCCCCACCAGCCTAGGTGCGCGACTACTGTGGATGCAGAACTATTTTCGGCTTAGAAGGAGAATATAGGCTATGACCTCAATAAACCTGACTCGCGAGGAAGCGGATCAGCGCTCCCGAATGATCGAGGTGGACCATTATGATGTTACTTTAGACCTCAAGTATTCGGATACTCACTTCCTGTCCACCACGAAGGTGAGCTTTACCTCGCGAGAGATCGGCTCGACTTTTATCGATCTGCGCGCCGAAGAAATCCAGGAGGTACGCCTCAACGGCAATCCCCTGCCCACTGCTTCCTATAACCCCGCCTATGGCATTCCATTTTCTGGCCTCCAAGTAGCCGATTACACGCTGGAAGTCACCGCCAAAATCCCGTATTCCCGCACCGGTGAGGGCCTGCACCGCTTTGTAGACCCCGCCGATGACAAGGTCTACCTTTATACTCAGTTTGAAACCGCCGATGCCAAGCGCGTCTTCGCCTGCTTTGACCAGCCGGATATGAAGGCCACCTATGCGCTGCATTTTAAGGCGCCCGAAGAGTGGACCATCATTAGCAATGGCCCGGTGACCAGGGAGGGCGATGTAGCCAGCACGGCTATTGACTACCCGTTGTCCACCTACCTGGTAGCCCTGTGCGCCGGCCCGTACCACGAGGTGACCGATACCTGGCGCGGCGAGCTGACCGCACACCCAGAGGGCAAGCCGGCCCAAAAGCTCGAGGTGCCACTCGGCATCTACTGCCGCGCTTCGCTCGCCCACGCACTGGATGCCGAGCGCCTATTTACGGAGACCAAGCAGGGCTTTGATTTCTACCACCGCAACTTCGGCTTCCCCTACCCCTTTGGCAAGTATGACCAAATTTTCGTGCCGGAGTTCAACGCCGGCGCGATGGAAAATGCCGGCTGCGTCACCATCCGCGATGAGTACGTCTTTACTTCCCAGGCCACGCACTATAAATATGAGCGCCGCGCAGACACCATCCTCCACGAACTAGCGCATATGTGGTTCGGTGACTTGGTCACCATGCAGTGGTGGGACGATCTGTGGCTCAATGAGTCCTTCGCCACTTGGTCCGCCGCCATCTCCCAGGCGGAGGAAACCGAATATGATACCGCGTGGGTGACCTTTGCCAATGTGGAAAAATCCTGGGCCTATCAGCAGGATCAGCTGCCGACCACCCACCCGATTTCCACCGATGCCAGCGATATCGAAACGGTGGAGCAAAACTTCGATGGCATCACCTATGCCAAGGGCGCTTCGGTGCTCAAGCAGCTGCAGGCTTATGTCGGCCGCGACAACTTCCTGGCCGGCGTGCGCCGCCACTTCGCCGCCCATGCGTGGGGCAATGCCACCTTTGATGATCTGTTGCGCCACCTAGAAGAGGCCTCCGGCCGCGACCTTTCCTTCTGGGCGCAGCAGTGGCTCAAGACCTCGGGCATCAATACGCTTAGCGTGGCACTCAATGCGGATGAATCCGGCAACATTACCCATGCTTACCTCACCCAGAGCGGCGATACTTTGCGCACCCACCGCGTAGCGGTAGGCCTTTACAACTTGCAGGAAGGCCAGGTGGTGCGCACCGATCGCATCGAGATGGATATTGATGGCGCCTCCACCGAGATTCCTGAGCTCATTGGCCGCCCATTAGCCGATATCGATTTCTTGCTGCCCAATGACGATGACCTGACTTATTGCCTCATCGAGCTGGACGCGGGTTCCCTGCAGTTCCTGCTGGATAATATTGATAAGTTTGCCGATCCCATGGCCCGCACCCTGTGCTGGTCTACCGCCTGGGAGATGACCCGCGCCGGCACTATGCGCGCCCGCGATTTCATCCAGCTGGTAGCCCGCGGCATGCAGGCCGAAACCGAGCTTGCAGTCCTCGAGCGCATTGTCCTGCAGGCCTCTAGCGCGCTCAAGAACTATGCCGATCCACAGTGGGCCGCCCAAAGCACCCTGCTTGCCGACGCCCTCCTCGACGGCGCCCACAGCCCTGATGCCCAACGCTCCATCATCTGCACCCAGGCGCTGGCGAAGATTCGCCTGCACGATAGCGCGCGCGAGTACCTGCGGGGCGTGCTCGAGTCCTCCGAGGATGCGGGGCTGCGCTGGTCCGCACTGGCGGCACTCGCCGCCGATGGCGCGGTAGAGGACGTCGCTGCTGCCACGGATGCGCAACTCGAGCGCGATAATTCCGCCACCGGCTACTACTCTTCCCTGCGTGCCCGCGCAGCCGTGGCAACCGCTGAGAACAAGCGCGCAGTATGGGAAGAAATCGTGGCGGGAAATCTCACCAACCGCGAGCTCACTTCCAAGCTGGAAGGCCTGCTCTACCCGCATAGCGATGAGTTCCTGCCCACCGCAGAGTTCTTCGACATCGCAGAAAAGGTATGGTCTTCCCAGTCTTCAGAGGTGGCGCTTACCACCGTGACGGGTCTCTTCCCTTCCTGGGATATCACGCAGAAAGGCCTGGACCGCGCCGATGCCTTCTTGAAGAAGGAGCTGCCGGGTGGTCTGCGCCGTACGATTACCGAGCAGCGTGACCGCGTAGCCCGAGCGCTGCGCAACCGGCAAGTAGACGCTAGCTAGGCCGGCTTCCCAGCGCCGCTTCCCTTCTCAGGTAGGGTCGCGGTGCGGGATCCTCGCCCAAGACCACTTCTACGTTGGCGATATCAGAGCGCAGCGACTCTTCAATATAGGCAAAGACCGCGCCCGACTTATTCTTTAGCAGCCGCACGAACCGCAGCAGCGGGTGCGACCGGCTCACGTGCAGGAGTTTCTGTTCTTCGGTGCGAGCGGTAGCGGCACTCATGCTCTCGCGCTTAAAGACGGGCTTGAGGTTATAGCCAGTCAGGATTTCCATAATGGGCTCGCGCAGATCGTGCTGATTGAGATCGGGAGCCATATCTACCGGGATGGTGTAGCGCGAAAGGATGACGGGCTTGCCATCGACTGTATAGAGGCGCTTGATATCCCACGCAAAGGTGGAATCGCTAACGCCTAGAACCGCTGCCACGTGCTTGGGCACGTGGGCTTTATTGACGGAGACCACTCGTACGGCGGTCTCGTGCCCGCGCTCGCGCAGCTGGGTGACAATATTGTCCTTATTGGTCAGGCTCAGTGTAGGGGGAACCGTGCGCACATAGGTGCCGCCGCTGCGCCCGCGGCGGCGGTCAATGAGGCCTTCTACTTCCAAAATGTCTAAAGCATGGCGCACGGTCATGCGCGCAACATGGAATTCCCGGACCAATTCGCGTTCGGTAGGAAAACGCTGACCGGGTTCTAATTCATTGCGTTCGATCTTGTCGCGTAGGGCATCCGAGATACGGAGATAGGCGGGCCGTTTTCGGCTTTGGGAATTCACAGCCCCCGAGTGTAATGGACACCCCTGGAAACTAACCCCATTAATGTGTGATGTCCATTACCATCACTTGCGTTCCTATTTGCGCAGATGTAACTCGATTCGCGGCCTGACCTGGATTTCCGTCAGCTGGGTGGTGGGGCCTGCCTCTACCACGGTACGAATGGCACGAGCCACCTCAGCCGGGGCAATAACCTGGGAGGGATCATAATCCTGCAACCCCTTAAGCATCGGGGTATCGGTAGGCCCCGGAGCCACGGTGGATACGCGGATTCCCGGCTCGGAGATGCGCAGTCCATCGGCGAGTGCATACAACGCGTGCTTGGTCGCCGCGTAGATGACGTTATCGCCGTAGCTGTGGCGTCCAGCGCCAGAGTTAATAAAGACCACGGTGCCCTCCGCCTTGCGCAACTGCGGCAGCAAGGCGCGGGTCAGCTCTGCAGGGGCATGCACGTTGAGGTCCATGTGCGCGCGCCAATTTTCCGGCGTGGCTTCCTCCACGGAGTACTTGGTAGCTCGCGCAGCAGCGTGGACGAGCACGTCCACGCGGTCCAGCTCCGGCAGTTTCATGCCTTCATCGAGGCCGTCGACGAGGTCGATGGCTACCGGCGTAATGGAGTCCGATTCGGGCAGATCCGCTGCGCTACGCCCCAGTGCATACACATGGTAATCACCGGCCAGGTCAGCGATGATTTCGCGGCCCATGCCGCCGGTAGCGCCGGTGACAACGGCGACCTTCTGCGGGGTTTCGCTCTCCGCGTGTGCTGGTGCGGTGGCATTCTTTGTATCAGTCATGCCGCCCCATCATAGGGATCCTTTGCTTTAAGCGCCGCACCGGACCAGTCACCGGCGATAGCCGATTAACGGAAGCGCTTAGGCACGTCCGGCTGGCCCAAGGTGAGCATCAAGCGATTAGCCCAGTTAAAGAAGGAGGAAGCGTAGATAAGGTCCAAGATGGACTGCTCATCGAATCCCGCCCCACGCAGGTCCGCGCATAGTGCCGCATCGAAGGCGAAGGGGGTTTCCGTCAGCGCCACGGCGGCGCGACGGATAAGGTCCCACTCCTTTGAGCCAAGATCGGCATCGATGCCCTCGTCCAAGAGGCGGTCTACGATTTCACGGTCGCCGCCTTCCTGGACGCACCGCGCCTGGTGCACGGAGGCACAGTACTCGCAGCCGTTGTAGCGCGAAGCCACAGTAGCGGCGAGCTCGCGGTCCGCACGGGAGAGCCCACCTTCGGTGTTATAGAAAATGTCCAGGTCAGTCAGCGTGCGCGCCTTCAAGGCCGCAGGGTCGCGGGCGAGCAAGCGGAAGTACTCGGAATCGATACGCTCTGGCTTGATGAGGGCATCAGTATGCACCGCGGTGAAATCCTCCTTCGCCAGCGCCTCTACCCAGGGCTTCCAGCCCAGGGAGTGGTTGACAAAGTGGTCCGGCAGCACAGTATTGGGCTGCAGCGTATTCGCAGTAACCTCCCAACCCGGATCGGCCACGCCGGCGGCGCGCTCGGCTGCGGGGTGGGATGCGGGCTCCTCGCCAGAAAGCACGCGCAGGCCGTGGACCACGCGCAGCTGGAAGGCCAAAAATGCCACCAGCTGGGACAGGCTGATGATATCCGTAGCGGACCATCCTGCGGCATCGAGGTGCCCGATGGCCTGCGGGGAGGCGTCCTTAGGGTGGAAAGCCAGAAGGTGCGCCCAATCAAAGGCCGCAGCTAGGCGTGTGCCCAGCGCGGCTTCCGCGGCGGTATCGCCGAAGATAAGGAAATCACCCTGGTGATACGGGCCGGTGGACACACCGCGCTGGCTCGCGGCGCGCACGGCGGCAACAAGGTCCTCGTCGGCCTCATCTTCCAGCAAGTCGAAGTAGAAATCCGCAGCCTCGCTCGCCTGGTAGATTGCAGCGGTAAAAGCCGCTACGGCATAGCGCTCCGTATAGGAGAACTCGCCTGGTTCTGCAGGCTCGAGCAAAGCGCTAAAGCTCAGTTGCGCATTGTCCTGTGCATCGTGTCGCGCACGGCGCAGCTGTTGCACCTCGGCGGTGGCGTGGGAGAGCTCATTAATAATGTCGGTCATATTTTCAATCCAACCTTTCTGGGGCGCGGTTATAGCCCCAAGTTTAGGTCTCCGGCACGATAGCGGGAGCCTGGGATGGCGTCAATTAGCTGGCGCGTGTACTCGGTTTCCGGATGCGCAAAGACCTGCGCGGTAGGTCCGGATTCCACTTGCGTGCCGTGGGAGAGCACGGAAACGGTATCGGAAATTTGATTAACTACCGCCAGATCGTGGGAGATGAAGATATAGGTAAGCTCCAGCTCGCGCTGTAGCTCGTCGAGCAAGCGCAGGATCTGCGCCTGCACGGTGACGTCGAGCGCGGACACGGCCTCATCGAGCACCACGAGATCGGGCTCAATGATCATGGCGCGGGCGATGGCCACGCGCTGGCGTTGGCCACCGGAGAGCTCGCGGGGACGGCGGGAAGCCATGGAAGAATCCAAGGCCACCAAATCAAGAAATTCGCGTGCTTTGGCACGCGCATCCCGCTTGGAAGCGCCGGTGAAATTGCGCACCGGTTCGGCGATGGTATCGCCGATGCTCAAGCGCGGATCCAGCGAGCCAAAGGGATTTTGGTAAACCATCTGGATCGAACGGCGCAGCTCACGACGACGCTTGCCACGAGCGGAGCTAATGTCTTCGCCGCCCAAGCGAATGCTGCCGGAGGTGGGCGTGCTCAACAAGGAAATGGCGCGGCCGGTGGTGGTCTTACCGGAGCCAGACTCCCCCACCAATGCATGGGTGGTGCCGCGGGCTACGGAAAAGTTGATGTCTTCTACCGCGGAGAAATCCCCGAAGCGTTGGCTCAGCCCCTCCACTTCGAGCAGGGTTTCGCGGTGCGCGGGCGCGGCGGCCCGCACAGGAGATGCGGCCTGGGAGGAAGTGGGGGCGGTGAGCGAGGGGGCGTCGGCAAGCAGGCGCTTGGAGTAGGCGTGCTGGGGATCGGTGAGGACGCGGGCAGCAACGCCCGACTCGCGGACGGTGCCCTTTTCCATCACCACGATGTTATTGGCACGGTCGCCTGCCACGGCCAGATCATGGGTAATGAAAAGGATGCCCATAGTGAGCTCTTCGCGCATCTCATCTAGGAGGTCCAGGATGATCTTCTGCACGGTGACATCGAGCGCGGAGGTAGGCTCATCGGCGATGATGAGCTCCGGCTCCATTGCCACGGCCGCGGCAATGAGCACGCGTTGCTTCATGCCGCCGGATAGCTCATGCGGGTACTGGTCATAGCGGCGCTGCGGATCATCAATGCCCACGCGCTCCAAAAGCTCCAGTGCACGCTTCTTCCGGGAGGCCTTATCGCCCTGCCCGTGGATGGCTATGCCCTCCTCCACCGAGGCGCCGATGGTCTTGAGGGGGTTAAGCGAGTTATTGGGATCCTGCGGAATAAGTCCAATACGGCGACCGCGCAGCTCCCGCCATTGCTTTTGGGAATACTGAGTAACGTCGCGGCCGTCGAAAGTAATGGTGCCAGAAACGATCGACGCATTGTCTGGCAGCAGGCCAATGGCGGCCATGGCGGAAGTGGACTTGCCGGAACCGGACTCGCCAACGATGGCGGTCATCTCGCCAGGGTTTACCTCGAGCTCAATGCCGCTTACCGCTTCTACCTCACCGTGCGCGGTGCGGTAGGTAATGGATAGATCACTAATGCTAAGCAGGGACATTAGGCCGCCTTTCGCAGTGTCTGGCTGAGGTGGTTGGCCGCGAGGACCACGGCGACGATCACAATGCCCGGGGCGATGGTCAACCAGCCGGCCGTGGCGATGTAATCGCGCGATTCAGAGATGAGCAAGCCCCATTCCGGGGTTGGGGGCGGTGCGCCATAGCCCAAGAAGCCCAGGGTGGCTAGCTGCAAAATGGCCAGGCCAAATTGCAGGGCTGCTACAGCGAAGACCGCGGTGAGTGAATTGGGAAGAATATGGCGCACGAGCACCTGGAAGGAAGAACCGCCGGAGCCATAGGCGGCCTCGACGAAATCGGAGCCGGCAACGCTAAGCACCTGGGAGCGTGCCAGGCGCGCAAAGGTGGCCACGGAGGTGATGCCTACGGCGATGGCGGCATTGAAGATGCCGTGGCCCAGCACGATGATGACGGACAAGGAGAGCAAGAGTCCAGGGATGGACAGCAGCACATCCACAATGCGCATGATCACGGCATCGACCCAGCCGCGGCGCACTCCAGCGATGATGCCCAAAATGGTGCCGACGATGAGGCCGAAGAGTACGGCCAGCAACGCGCCTAGTAGGGATTGGCGCGCGCCATAGACCACGCGGGTATAGAGATCACGGCCGACGGCATCGGTGCCGAACCAGTGCTGGAAGCTGGGTTGTAATAGTGCCGTGGTGTCCCCGCCCTGATTAGGGTCTTGGGAGGTAAACAGTTGGGGGAACAGCGCGCAGAGCACCGCCAGGCCCAGCACAATCAGCGAGATGATGGTGCCCGGGGTGAGCTTCAGCTGTGTGGATTTAAGCTTCATGCTTGGACCTTCTTCTCGTTCGTTGCGGTGGTATCGGCGGTGGTGGCAGCGGTGGCGGAGCTAGGTGCAGCCTCGCGCTCGCGCAGGCGCACGTCAAGCACTGGGTAGAGCAGGTCCACAATCAGATTGATAAGGACAAAGACGGCGGCGGCAAGCACCACGATGGCCAGTAGCACCGAGGTATCGCGATTAGCCACCGCATCCACGGTCAGCGCGCCAATGCCGTGGCGGGCGAAGACCGCCTCCGTCACCACGGAACCGCCGACGAGCTCACCAAAGGTAAGGCCGGCCATGGTCAGCGCCGGCAGCAGCGCGTTGCGCAGGACGTTGCGCCACAACAACCAGGCACCGCTAGCACCCTTGGCACGCACAACCTGCACGAAGGACATATCCATTACCTCATCGATAGAGCGCAGTAGCACCTGCGCCAGCGGCGCGGCCACGAAGATAGCCAGGGTAATTACCGGCAGGATGAGGCTTTGGGCGTCGCTCGCGCCGATGACCGGCACCCAGCCCAAGCCAAAGGAGAAAATCTGGATCAAAATGATGCCGATCCAGAAGGTGGGCAGGGAAACCATCACGGAAGGCAGGCTGCGGAAGAAACTGCGCAGCCAAGAAAATGGGCCAAAGGTGGAGACAATAGCCACCACGAAGGCCAGAACCACGCCTACAAGGAAGGCGAAGACCGCCAGCGCCAGCGTGGAGGGAAGGGCATCCGCCAGCATCTCCGATACGGCGGTACCGGTGGCGACGGAAAAGCCGAAATCACCGGTGAGGAATCCGCCGAGCGCGCTGAAGTAGCGGCTTAAGATCGGCTCATCGGCGCCATAAACCTCGCGGATGGCGGCCAGCTGTTCGGCGTTGAGCCCCAAGTTGGGGTTGTCATAGCGGGTCGCGACGGCGTCACCAGGCAGTGCTGCCAGGAGGATGAAAGAAAGGGTGAAGGTTGCCCAGATAACAAGCACGGCTTGGCCGATGCGCAGGGCAATAGTTTTCAGGCTCATGGTTTAGTCCTCCCCTTCTGTGGGGTTGATGTCTACCGCATAGAACGATGGGCGGCCGATGGCCTCGGCGCTAAAGCCCTCGATATAGGGCTGGAAGCCATAGACCTGCGGCTCTTCAAACATGGGCAGGATATAGGCCTGTTCGGACAGGTAGTCCTGCATGCGGCCGGTCATGGCGAGGCGATCCTTTTCACTGCTGAGGTTGAAGTAATCCTCCACCAGTTTCTGCAGTTTCTCATCGCCAAAGCTATCGGTCTTCTCGTCATAGTTGAGGAAAGAATTGCGCCCGGTGCCATCCAGCCACGTGGCCAAGGTGTCCACGTTGGCGCGGCCGGTCATGGTGTGGCGTACCTGCACGATGTCTTGGTCCTTCATGGCCTTCTGCTGCGCGGAGCGGTCACCCGGGTTGAGGTTGGCCTCAATGCCGACGTTCTTGAGCATCTCTTGGGCCTTGGTGAACATCTCTTTAGAGCGCGGCTGTGGGACGGCCTCATTGAAGGTGACAGAAAGGCGCTTGCCGTCCTTTTCGCGAATGCCATCTTCGCCTGGGCGCCAGCCGGCCTCATCGAGCAGGCGCTTGGATTCTTCTGGCTCGAAGGCATAGTTGGCGGACTGATCCTTATAGCCAATAGCCGTCTTGGCCAGGATCGAGGTGCCCTTGGGGTAGGAATCAGAAAAGAGGGTGTCCAGGATGTTATCGCGGTCGATGGCGTGAATGATGGCCTGACGTACGCGCTTATCTTCTAGGAGTGGATGGCGGAAGTGGAAATGGAAGCTATTATTCACTCCACGGGTGGGCGCTGCGAAAATCTGCAGGTTTTGATCCTTCAGGTGCTTTTCGTCGGGGGCTTCGATCTGGCGCGCGACATCGGACTGGCCGGCTACAAGCGAGCCCACGCGCACGGAGTCTTCGGCCGCAAGCACGATATTGATGCCCTCAATATCGGCCGGACCCTGGTGGTCCTTGCGGGCCGGGGGCGCCCAGTCATAGTCCTCGCGCTTCTTGAGCACCAGCTTGGTGCCCAGCTCTTCTTCTTCGATGACGAAGGGGCCAGAACCGGAAATTGCGGTGGCGTTGCCCGGCGCGAAGCCGGTGTCATCCAAATCCAGGGTGGCATTAGACAGCAGGCCCTGGTTCATCACGGAGGTGGACTGCGGGAAGCCTGGGGAAGGCTCGCTGAAGTAGAACTTTACCGTGTAGTCATCGATGACCTCGGACTTTTCATAGTTGGGCAGCTGCTCCGATGGAGTGAGCATGCGGTCCTCATCGCCTAAGGCGTAGAGGTCATAGTTCTTCTTCACGTTCGCGGCATCCAGGCGGGAGCCATCAGAGTAGGTCACGCCCTGGCGAATCTTAAAGGTGAATTCGGTGTTGTCCTTATTTGCCTTGGGCATCTCCTCCGCAATCCATGGGTGCAGCTCGAGGGTATCCGGGTCCTGCCAGAGCAGGCGGTCCGTAATGTTATTGAGCACACCACCATTGGGGTAATAGCCGCCGGAGGGCGGATAGAGGTTATTGAACATATTGGGCTCGACATAGGTGACCATGCCATCTTCCGCGGCGTGGGAAGTAGAGGCGCACGAGGTAAGCGAGAGAGCTAGCGCGCCACTGGCCAGGACCGCGGCCACGGGCCGCAGGAGCCGAGAAAATTGCTTCATAAAAGCTCGAGTTCCTTTAAGTCTTAAGTAGTACTCGCCCATTAGACCACACCCATACTCCCAAATACAAGACCGGGCGGTCTACTTGTCCACCTGCTAAAACGGCGACCCAAAAAGAATACTGTAGACAATCCAGTCTACTTTAGGTCAACTGCCAGGTCCGATGATCCTGAAAGGGCCTGAATGTGGCACGATAGGAGGTATGTCTACTCCAGCAATCGCGATCGTCGGCATGGGCCCGCGCGGCATTTCCATCTTGGAACGCCTCTCCGCCCGCATGGACGATTCCAGCGACCCCATTACCGTCCACCTCATCGATGACGCCCAACATGGCGCCGGCCGCATCTGGGAAACGGATCAAACCAAGACTCTGTGCATGAATACTCGCGCCGGCGCGGTCACCCTCTTTACCGAGCCCGGCTCCACCGTTGATGCCCCTGTGCTCGAGGGTCCCATTCAGTACGAGTGGATCCAGCTGCTGCGCGGCGATGGCGAGAATATCTCCGCCGCCAAGCGCGAGCTTTTTGAGCAGCACCCACCGGCCGCACATATTGCCCAGGACTACCGTGAGGAACTCGCGGCTACCCGCCCCGAATCCAACCCTTCGCGTGCACTGTATGGCGAGTACCTGCGCTGGGTCTATGACGTGGTCATTGCACGTCTGCCCAAGAGTATTTCCACCGTGAATCACTTCAGCCGGTTGGAGACCATCAAAGAGGACGGTCACCAAGACGTCCTCCACCTATCTGATGGCTCCGAGGTGCGCGCCGATGCCACGGTACTGGCCTATGGCTGGATGATTCCGGAATATAACGAGCAAGAAAAGCAGTTGGCCGCTTCCGGTTTGAACTGGATCGCCCCTAATAACCCGGTAGAGCAGGACTATGCCGCTATCCCCGCCGGCGAGGACGTGCTGGTGCGCGGTCTGGGCATGGGCTTTTATGACATTATGGCGCTGACCACCATCGAGCGCGGCGGTACATTCGTGGAGGATCCTTCCGCGCGTTCCGGCCTGCGCTATGAGCCTTGCGGCCAGGAGCCCAACTTCATCATTTCCTCCGGCCGCGGCTACCCCTACCACCCCAAGTCCGAATACGGCGAGCTGCCGCCGACCATGCCGCGCCGCCGCCTGCAGGAGGTCATTGCGGAGCTCAGTGGCACCCAGGACATCGACTTTGACGCCCAGGTTTGGCCTGCCATTGCGCGCGATAGCTACGAGGCCTATATCACCACCTTGGAGCGCGTGCGCCCGGATTCCCTCCTGCGCCCGCGCGCAGAAATCCTCGAGGTCATCGACGCCACCGCCCCCGATGAGCTGGGCGCGGCCATTGCGCCCATGGTCACCGAACCTTGGGACATGAACGATTCTCATGTACCAGATTGCCGGGTTTACCGGGGACATCGCTGAGCTCACCGAGCACATTGCCCAGTCCATGGAAGGCGATATTCGGGAGGCCGCCGCCGGCCACGACTCCCCTATCAAGGCCGCGCTGTGGTCGCTTTCGCAATCGCGCAAGCCGGCCTCCATCCTCGGCGCAGAGGGCCGCTACACCCGCGAATCCCGCACTGGCCGCTACGGCCAGGTCATGTCCTTTGGCCAGATGATCGGCTCCGGCCCGCCGCTCTTCCGCGTGCGCCAGCTGCTCGCGCTTGTCGACGCCGGCCTGGCCCACTTCTTAGGCGATCACCCCACCGTGTCCATAGAGGCCGATCACTTCACTTTGACCTCCGGCCCGCGCTCGGCTTCGGCGCCCACGCTTGTCGACGCCTTTATGCACCGCCCCGATATCCGCACCGCCGGCGATGCCATGACGCGCTGCTTGGTAGGTTCCGCCCGCGTGCGCCCCTTCCCCGATCACGGCCAGCCCACCGGTTCGCCGGAAACGGATGGGGCCACACGCCGCACCGTTCACCCGGACGGCGAGTTGGATGCACGCCTACACATCGTGGGCATCCCCACCTATTCCCAGTGGCCGGACACCACCATTTCCCCCATGCCGGGCACGGACCCGCTCATGCTGCAGGAAACCGACAAGGCTGCCGGTTCCCTCCTTGCCGTGGTGCGCTCCTAGCCACCGCACCTGCGCTATGGGCCCAGTGCCGCGGCCTATAGCGCGTCGAAGGCCTGCTCCAAGTCCGCAAGTAGGTCATCGATGTCTTCGATACCGATGGAGATGCGCACCAGATCCTCCGGCGGCACCAGCTCGGACCCTTCCGCGGATACGTGCGTCATATTCTTTGGATGCTCGATAAGCGATTCCACTCCGCCCAGCGATTCTGCCAGGCAGATAAGCCGCGTATTGAGGCAGATCTGCTTGGCATGCTCCGCGCTGTGGAAGCGCACGGACATCATGCCGCCGAAGCCACGCATCTGCTGTGCCGCCAGCTCATGCCCCGGGTGCTCCTTCAGCCCTGGGTAGAGCACCTGCTTGATCTCGGGTCGCGCCTGCAAGAATTCCGCTACTCGCTGCGCATTCGCGCAGTGGCGGTCCATGCGCACCGACAGGGTCTTGATGCCGCGGGCGGTAAGGTAGGCGTCGAAAGGCGAGCTCACCGCACCCACATTGCCCTGGAAGTAGAGCAGGCGCTCGTCCACGTGGGCGTCATTAGTAACTACCGCGCCACCCAGCACATCGGAATGCCCGCCTAGGTACTTGGTGGTCGAGTGCAGCACGTGGTCGGCGCCGAGTTCCAGCGGGTTCTGCAGGTAGGGCGTGGCAAAAGTATTGTCCACCAGCACCTGCGCGTTGCCCTTAATCTTGGCCACCGCGGCAATATCGGTGATATTTAGCGCCGGATTAGTGGGCGTTTCTAGCCAGATGAGCTTGGTATTTTCTTGGACCGCGGCGGCAACCGCTGCGGTATCGCTGGTGTTCACGATGGACATCTCCACGCCCCACTCGGTGAAATCATTGAGCAGGCGGTAGGAACCACCGTAGGCGTCATTGCCTAAAATGACGTGATCTCCTGGGCGCACCAGGATGCGGATCAGCGTATCGGCGGCAGCCATGCCGGAAGAAAACACGCGCGCATACTCCGCGCCCTCCAATGCCGCTAGGGTGCGCTCGAGCGAGCGCACGGTCGGATTGGCCACGCGGCCGTATTCGAATCCGCCGCGCAGCTGCGCCAAGCCGTCTTGCGCAAACGTGGTCGAGGCATAGATGGGCACGTTGATAGAGCCCATGTGCGGATCCGGGTGATAGCCGCCATGGATGGAACGGGACGTAAAGCCTTGAGCGAGGTTCTGCGTGCTGCGTTCAGTCATAGCACCACAGTCTAGACCAAGCTGTTCATTTCCAACCGAGAGATGGGTATTTATTTTCACACTCTCAGACACCCACGACTCATCGCACTTTCAGCCTCTGCCCTTACAATGGGCGCAGTTCATTTTGTCCTCGACTAAGAAAGAATGATGAATACGCAATTCTTAGCATCCGCCGCTTCCACCACGGACTCGGCCATCGAGTCCGTGTCCAGTTTTGGAATGACGAGAAGGTGCAAAGCTGGCTTATCGAGCGCCCCATTCGCATCGCCATCATCCTTATCCTGGCCATAATCGTCCACTGGCTGCTCCACCGCATCATCAACAAGGTGGCTGACAACAGCATCAAATCCACTGGCCTGGATAAGCAGCGCTTCCGCGAGAAATTTAAGGGACGGTCCCACCACCCCGAGCTAAGCCAGCAAGAAGAGGCCATGCGCCAAACCCGCGAGACCCGGCGCGCCTCCCGCATCAAGACACTTGCCGGCGTAGCCCGTTCCGCCGCCGCCATCTTCGTCTGGGTGTGGGCCGTCATCGCCATCCTGGATGAGTTAGAGGTCAACGTAGCGCCGCTTATTGCCTCCGCCGGTGTCATCGGCGTTGCCCTCGGCTTTGGTGCACAGGCGCTGGTGAAGGACTTCCTTTCCGGTATCTTTATGCTCATTGAGGACCAGTACGGCATTGGTGACGTGGTTGATTTGGGCAATGGCGTCTTTGGCGATGTCGAGTCCATTTCCCTGCGCATCACCACGGTCCGCGATATCGATGGCGCCCTCTGGTACGTGCGCAACGGTGAGATTCTCCAGGTGGCCAACCACTCCGATGAGTACTCTGTTGCCCGCATCCAGGTTCCGGTAGGCCTTTCTAATGACCCAGAGGTTGCTGGCGAAATCATTGAGGACGCAGTGAAAGAAGCCGCACAGGACGAAAAGGTGCGCAAGCTCATCCTCAGCACACCCCGTGTGGACGGCATGTCTGGCTTTGAGCCGGATTATGTATCCTTCCGTGTCTCGACCAAGACCTTGCCGGGCAAGCAGTGGGACGTGCAGCGTTTCCTACAGTCCCGCGTGCTCAATGTCATGCACACTAAAGGTATTACCACCCCCTACCCGCACGGCATCGGCATTGCCGATCCCCGCAAGGAAGAAGAAGAGTAAATGGATTCTGTCTATGAGGCCATCGGCGGCATGGAGACCTTTGAGCGCCTCGTCCACGGCTTTTATTCCCAGGTCAAAGGGGACGATGTCATTGGCCCGATGTACCCCGATAATGACTGGGAAGGCGCCGAACAGCGCCTTACCTGGTTCTTGGCACAATACTGGGGCGGCCCGCAGCTATTTTCTGAAAACCGAGGGCACCCGCGCCTGCGCATGCGCCACGCCCCCTACCCCATCGATATCACCGCGCACGACCGGTGGCTTGAGCTTATGGGCAACTCCCTCGCGGACATCGACGAGGACACCATTCCACCCGCCTACCGCGAGATGATTTGGGATCACATGCAGCGCGTGGCCGCCATGATGATTAACAAGGCCCCGTAACCACGCCAACCCCTTCAGCGCAGATAACTAGATAACTCAAGCCCGGGCCCCGTTTCTAGCGGGGGCGCCGGGCTTGTGGTGTATCTAGCGCTGACTACGCCGGGTGATGACTAGTCTTCCCAGTCAAAGGCCTTGCGCACAGGCTCGGAGACCAGACGGCCACCGCGAGTCATGACGCCGCCTTCCAGACCTGGGAAGCGCTTGATCGCGGCATCCAGGCTGTCGTTGGCCACCGCGCGGATGTACGGCAGGGTCGCAGAAGACAACGCGCGGGTGGAGGTATTGGCCACCGCACCCGGCATATTCGCCACGCAGTAGAACAGGGTGTCATGCACCTTGAAGGTGGGGTCATCGTGGGAGGTCTTCTTGGAGTTTTCGAAGCAACCGCCCTGGTCGATGGCTACGTCGACGAGCACCGCGCCCTTCTTCATCTTCTTTACGGTCTCCTCACGCACCAGCTTCGGCGCGGCGGCACCCGGAATAAGGACGGCACCGATGACGAGATCGGCTTCCTGCAGCTCCTTATCGATGGTGGCTGGATCGGAGATCAGGGTGCGGACGCCACCGGCGTACTGGTCATCGAAGCGCTGGAGGACGTGCGGATCGAGGTCCAGCACCGTCACCTCGGCGCGCAGACCGTGGGCCATAGCTACAGCGGATGCGCCAACCTGGCCGCCGCCGATAACTACGACGCGTGCCGGCTGGGTGCCCGGAACACCGGAGACCAGCAGGCCGCGGCCGCCCTGGGTGGACAGCAGGTGATGGGTGCCTTCGATAGCAGCAAGGCGGCCAGCCACCTGGGACATCGGGGTAAGAAGCGGCAGGGTGCCGTGGCGGTCGGTGACCGTCTCATAGGCGATGGCGGTGGTATTGGCGTCGACAAGTGCCTCAGTCAGCGGACGATCCGCCGCAAGGTGCAGGTACGTGAAGACGGTGAGGTCTGGGCGCAGGTACTGGTACTCAGCTTCGAGCGGCTCCTTCACCTTCAGCAGCAGCTCTGCCTGTGCCCAGGTATCTTCCGCAGTGCCAACGATGCTGGCACCCGCGGCCTCGTACTCGGAGTCCGGGAAAGAAGCGCCTTCACCGGCACCAGTCTCAATGAGGACCTCATGGCCATCCTGAACGAGGGTCTGTACGCCGCTCGGGGTAAGAGCCACACGATTCTCGTTATTCATGATTTCTTTTGGCACAGCAATACGCATTACATAGTCTCCTTGTGGGTGCAGGAAATTACATCTACCATGTAAGAGTAACGCAGGACACGTTTACGCGTGGCGCTCTGCTGACTAATTCACACTGCGGGGGTAGCGTTACACTAACGCGCCAGTTAAACACGCTGTTCACAAGGTTTCGGGCGACACGGCCCAAGGATCCCCCTACCCCTAAGACAGACTACTTTTCGGGCAACCTCGCCCATTGTGGGGCGGTGGTACGCCGAGATTGTTGAACACCAGAGGGACGTGCCCCCGCGGCGAAGGCTAGAACAAGGACAAGCGGGTGGAACGGTAAATGCTGCCAAAGGGGGCGTCGAGTCGCATCCAACGACCCAGCTGGGCCACTCGCAGGTGCCGCGGCACGTCCATCGGGGCGGAAAACCCAGGAATAAGCCCCAGGTTGGTACAGGCAAAGATCATGCGCATGGGAATTTCCACCGTGGCGCCATCGCCTTCCACCGTGACAACGGTCTGATTCAACAAGCTGGACGGCGGGCCCATGGGGCCAGAAAATTGCCGGGTCAGTTGCTGACCTTTATCGGAAAGTTCACGAACAACGGTAACTGGCAAGGTATCGACCACACTGTAGCCAGTCGCCGGCGGCAATGCTCCCGGCCACGATGGATCGCGGGCAGGACCCAAATCTAACATGCCGCTAGATTCATGCTCTTTGAGCTGATCGGCGAGCGTGGCAGCAGAAACCACAGCTCCATCGCGGGAAGCGACGCCTTGGACGCGGCGGGAGGCAACCACCTCGAAGGGGGTGGTGACAAAGACATCGACGACGTCGTCAGTCAGCTGGCGCAGCCGCACCGAAGCGCTCGCGTCCAAACCAACTGCGCGCGTGACAAGGGCCCGAAGGCCAGGTCCACCGCTTCCAATTTCTAGAGTCTCGGTGACCATGCCTTCGGGCCCTGCCTTTCTAATCTGTGCTCTGCTCCGCTGCTAGTTGGCGGCGGTATTGTGCAGAATATCCTTTTCCTGATCCGTCAATGGACGCGGGGTCTGCTGCTGACGGTCAATGACTACCTGCACGCAATCCACGGTTGCCGCGACCTCACCCTGGGCGTTCTTCACCTGCTGAGTGGTGGTAAACGAGGTGGTGCCAATCTGCGAAATGGTAGTTTCCACCTCCACCGTAGTGGTGTCCGTGAACTCCATCGGGCGCAGGAAGTCCACATCCAGGTGACGCACGAACGCAATGAAGTCGAGGCCCTTGGAATAGATATGTTCCTTAGCAAAGGCTAGGCGCGCTTCCTGGGCGAGCTCGATGTAGTTTGCGTTCATCATGTGGCCGTACATATCAAAGTCCGACCAGCGGGTCTGAATACGGTACGTGTGCACGCTTGGGGTTGCCATCATTCTCCTCAGTTGGGGCGTCAGCTACTTAGCGGGTCAGCTTGCGGTGGGTCACGCGGGAAGGACGGGCCGCCTCTTCACCGAGGCGATCGACCTTATTCTTCTCATAATCGCCGAAGTTACCCTCAAACCAGAACCACTGGCCTTCTTCCACATTGCCCTCCCAGGCCAAGATGTGGGTACAGGTGCGGTCCAAGAACCAGCGATCGTGGGAAATGACCACGGCGCAGCCTGGGAACTTCTCCAGCGCGTTTTCCAGCGAGCCGAGGGTTTCCACGTCCAGGTCGTTGGTCGGCTCGTCAAGGAGGATCAGGTTGCCGCCCTCCTTCAGGGTCAGCGCCAAGTTCAGGCGGTTGCGCTCACCACCGGAAAGTACCTTGGATGGCTTCTGCTGATCCGGGCCCTTGAAGCCGAACGCGGACAGGTAAGCACGCGAAGGCATCTCGTTTTGACCCACGTGAATGTAATCTAGGCCGCCGGAGACAACCTCCCAAACGGTTGCCTCAGGATCAATGTTTTCACGGTTCTGGTCCACGTAGGACAGCTTGACGGTATCGCCCACCTCGACAGAACCGGCATCCGGCTGTTCCAGGCCAACGATGGTCTTAAACAGGGTGGTCTTACCCACGCCATTCGGGCCGATAACGCCCACGATGCCGTTGCGCGGCAGGGTGAAGGAGAGGTCCTTAATCAGGACGCGGTCATCGAAGCCCTTCTGCAGGTCCTTGACTTCCACAACCTTATTACCCAAGCGCGGCGGAGTAGGAATCTGGATCTCTTCGAAGTCGAGCTTCTTGTACTTCTCGGCCTCGGCAGCCATCTCCTCGTAGCGCTCCAGACGAGCCTTGTTCTTGGCCTGGCGGGCCTTCGATCCGGAGCGCACCCACTCCAGCTCGTCCTTCAGGCGCTTGCGCAGCTTCGCATCCTTCTTGCCTGCAACCTCGAGGCGCTCCTGCTTCTTATCCAGGTAGGTGGAGTAGTTGCCCTCGTACGGATAGAGCTTGCCGCGGTCAACCTCACAGATCCAGCCCGCGACGTGGTCGAGGAAGTAGCGGTCGTGGGTCACGGCCAAAACGGCACCCGGGTAATCGGCCAAGTGCTTCTCCAGCCACTGCACGGACTCGGCGTCCAAGTGGTTCGTAGGCTCGTCGAGCAGCAGCAGGTCCGGCTCGGTGAGCAGGAGCTTAGCCAGCGCTACACGACGGCGCTCGCCACCAGAAAGGTTGGTCACTGGGGCGTCGGAAGGCGGGCAGCGCAAAGCTTCCATGGCCTGCTCGATCTTGGAATCAACCTCCCAAGCATCGGCGGCGTCCAGCTCTTCTTGCAGCTTGCCCATCTCTTCCATGAGCTCGTCGCTGTAGTTGGTGGCCATTTCCTCGGCGATCTGCTCGAAGCGCTGCTTCTTTTCAAAGATATCGCCCAGACCCTCTTCGACGTTGCCGCGCACGGTCTTCTCGTCATTGAGTGGCGGCTCCTGCTGCAGGATGCCCACGGTGGCACCTGGATCCAGGAAAGCCTCGCCGTTGGAAGGCTGGTCCAGGCCGGCCATAATCTTCAGAATGGAGGACTTACCGGCACCGTTAGGGCCGACCACACCAATCTTGGCACCTGGGTAGAACGCCATTGTTACATCGTCAAGGATGACTTTATCGCCAATTGCCTTGCGCACGTTTTTCATCGTGTAGATGAATTCGCCCACTTTTACCCCTTTGCAAAAATTTGGGAGACGTATTTATCTACACAAACACTACATCAGAACCACTGCCCAGGTGCCTCGGGTCTGGTACACCCGAGGCAATCAAGCCAGGGACGAACCGCTTAAGCGTTCACTGTGGCGGATTCTGCCTCGGCAGCCTCCTCGTCCACTTCGGCGTCATCGAAGGAATCTTCTTCCCCACCTCGTGCGGCTGCGGCGCGCTCGGCTAGATAGCGGTCCGCCGCGGTATCGGCAGCGGTATCTCCCTGCCCCGCCTGCTGCGGCGGCAGGCTGTGGTCCACGTCCGGTTCAATGGCGTTGTCCCCCAGTTCTGGGACCGCAATATTTTCCTGGTTGTACTGCGGAGCGAGACGCTTGGTACCGATAACGTGGCGGTTCAGATCCAGGCCCACATACTGCGCCTTAATGAATGTGCGGAAGTGATCGGCGCCTTGGTCATCGCGCCATTGTTCTGTAACTAAGGAGCCCACGATGACCAGCGGCATGCCTTTAGCCAGGGATTTGCGCACATTGATGGCGAATTGATTCCACATTTCGACATCGATGTAGAGGTGGTCCACGTCGCGCCACTGCGGGGCCTTGGAGTTGTGCCCTTCTGGATCATTGGCGCCTGCATCGACCTGACGGTCCGGAATTCGGCGCGAGGAAGCTACGCGCAGTTTGGCCTTATAGGCCCCAGTTGAAGTCTTGGTCAGGATGGGATCGCGAGTAAGGCGACCGGTCAAGGTAATTGGGTATTGGGACATGGTGCTAGAAAATCCTTTGCTGGATAGTTGGATAGGCGAGTTCGGTTTTCCTCGCTCGCTTCCACATCCTGATGCCGGCGCGCAAGCCGCACCATGCCGGAGACCCCTACCCTGTGAATAACTTGTTGTACCCGTCAACAAAACTCGGGTTTGGGGGCGATTTTTAACCGGTTATCCACAGGCTAGCGCCCGCGGAAGCTCGATTCATCGCCGTGGCCCATATCCTGGAGCATCGCATTATAGCGTTCCAATTCGGCATCATCGTCCGCATCCGCCTGCATATCGTGGCGGCGAGCCGTAGCGCGATCATCGCTGAGCCAATCCAGGAAGAGCTTGCCAAAGACGATAACCAGCGGGAACTGACCAAATCCCCACGCGATGCCGCCGCCCACACGTTGGTCTTGGAGCAGATCCTGATCCCAGGGCAGCTCCAAATACTGGTAGAAATCTGCACCCAACACACTTTGCAGCTGCATCAGGTACACGCCGGCAAAGAGGTGGAAAGGCATGGAAAGGAACAGCACGGCCAATCGGAACGGGGTGGAGTGGCGCTTGGGCAGCGGATCCGGTCCGATGATTTCCCAGAAATAGAAGCAGCCGGAGATGATGAACGTGAAGTTCATAATGAGGTGACCTGCGTGTTCCGAGATAGCGAATTGATACAGGCTCGGGAACAAGTACAGCACATAGAGGAAGAATAGGTACTGCACGAGGTTGACAAACGGATTGGTAATAAAAGCGACGATCTTGGACTGGGTGGCTGCCAGTGCATAGTCGTGCAGGCTGGGCTTCCCCTTCGGTCCTGCCTCAAAGGCCTCCATGAGCAGGGTCAGTGGCGCACCCAGGACGAGCAGGAGCGGGACCGCCATCGACAAAATCATGTGCACCAACATGTGCATGGAGTACATCGCCGGCATGTAGAGGCCTAGGCCGGTAGACATCACAAGGGTCAGGCCCAGCGCACCGCACATAAACCATGCGGTGCGCCCCTTGCTCCAGGTCAGGCCGCGCTTGTGCACGCGGTAGACGCAGTAGCCATAGGCCGCAGCCAAAAGCAGGCCAATGGTGCCAAACATGATGTCAAAGCGGAACATGGTCCACACATTGAGCACCGTGGGCTTTTCAAACAGCTCATAGCCCATCAGAATCTGCATCGAGTTGAGGTTGGGATCCCGCGGTGCGGGCGGCACGGTGCGGCCCAGCGTGATGGCTACGCCAATGGTGGCGGCCATGACCGCTACTTCCACGATGGCGATGCGGACAAAAAGGCGCGGGTTCTTGCCCAGCTGCGGGATGGTGAGCTCGCGGTGAGCGAGGCCGAAAATACCCAGCAAAATCGTCAGCACGAATTTAGTGATCAGAATGATTCCGTACGCGGAATCCACCAGATCGGAGATATTCATGCGGATGAGAGTGTTAATCAAACCCGAAACCGCGAGCACCACAATGGCCATAAAGGCGATGCCGGAGTAGCGCTTCACTGCAAAGGCGAGGTTGGGGCCAAGGCGCCGACCATGGGCGATTAGCGCCATAAGCCCGCCTACCCAAAGCATGACAAAGACCAAGTGCCACAGGAGCGAATTGGTGCCGTAATCATGGTCGCCGCCCGCCGCGGAGTGGCCTTCCATGCCAATGGGTACGACCTGCATTATGGACAAGAAAAGCAGGATCGGCTGCATGGACCAGCCACGGCCCACGAGTCCGAGAATGCCCACTACCAGGGCGATGAGCACGGAGATTGCCCACACGATGGTGGTGGAAATTTCCGTCAGCGCCATTTTCATGATGGAAGGCTCGAATACCTGGGAAAAGGGCGCGCCGGTGAGGTCGGACATAATGAGCGGGATTTCCACGAGCCCCACGGCCGCCATGCCAAAGGAAGCCCACGTACCGGTGCGCGCGGCGATGTGGCCGTCGACGGACAAGGGGGCATCGATAAGCGCGGCATTGTCCCCGCGCGGAGCGATAAGGAAGGACGAGGCCAAGAATGAGCCCACGGACAAAGCCATGAGAATCCACGCCACACCTCGAAAGAGCGGCAGGCCAAAGGTGGTTATGCGGCCGGGGTCCGGAATGCCCAGGGCCGCCAGGGAATCGGCCAGGAGGAACAGGGAAATAAAACCGGCGATCAGGCCGGCAATTAGCATCGCTGCGATATAAATTCCCCAGGAAGGGCGGGGCTTCTTACCCGCCGCGTTCACACTGTTAACCTGCTCATTTGCCATAGTGCGCATTGTATAGCGCGACCTAGTTTCTCACCTAACACACATTTTGTCTTTACATGTGCCATTATGGAGCTTATGGACACCCGTCAACTTCTTTATTTTCGCGCCGTTGTAGACAATGGCTCCTTCACGCACGCTGCCGAATCCCTCGATATGACCCAGCCATCTCTGAGCCTTTCTATCCGGAAGCTAGAAAAAGAGCTGAACGCCCAGCTGCTTTCGCGCGGTCGCTCCGGTGTCTCCACCACTGAGGCTGGCGATTATGTCTACGAAACGGCCGTCAAGGTTGATGCCCTGCTGAGCGAAACCCAGCGCCATATCAGCGAAATCACCGGCGACAAGGCCAGCACCGTATCCCTCGCCTCCGGCGCCATTTTGAACTGGGAATTTACCCCTTCCGCCCTGGCTGAGCTCAAGCGGATTTACCCCACCGCCAATATCTCGCTGGATGACGCCGAGCCAGCCACCGCTATCAAACAGCTACTGGATGGCCAGGTGGACCTAGCGCTCTTGCCGACGTCCGATCCGAAGGCCTTCATTCGCCGCTACTCCCCCGAACTCACCGTCCACCAAGTGGCCACGTTCGACTACTCCGTCGCCCTTCCCCAGCGCCTCGCCGAGTTGGAATCCCCCGTCTCCCTCGCCGAGCTGAAGAAGGAAACTTGGCTTGTCCCACCGCGCAGCCGCGAACTTCCTGAACTGGCCGAGTTCTATCACGACCTCTGGAATAGCCGACCGGGCCTCAAGCCGAAAAAGACCCAGGAGGTCGCCAGCCTCAATAGCGCAATTCCTATGGTCTCCAGTGGTCTCGGCGTCAGCATCGTGCCCAATTGCGCACCTACTGTGCAGCCGAACGGCATCATCACCCGCCCCATTGCTGATGACCTGCCGCGCTACTACGCCATCGTGGCCTACCGCACGGATCGCGAGCTGACCGCAGCTGCCCAAGACTTGGTGGACATCCTGCGCACGCCGCAGCGCACCCTGGCTTAGGTTTCCCCGCCCTCGTGGGCTACTATGAGTGCGTTGTAAGCCCCCATAGCTCAGTGGATTAGAGCAGTGGGTTTCTACCCCATGTGTCGCGGGTTCGAATCCTGCTGGGGGCACCGTGTGAAGTCTCGAGACATCGTTCCGGTCGGTGTCTCGAGATTTTCTGCTTTTGGTTGCCCCAGACTCCCGAAAACCAGGCATTCGCAACGTCGCGAGTACTGCGAGAGTCAGGCGACTGTGCGGGCCAAGATTGTGCCCCGTTTGCGGGTTTTCAACACGATAACCGGGACCTGGTTCTGGCTTCAGTTGTCGTTAGTTGTTAGCGACACACACCTAGAACTGCTCCTGAAGGCGCTAGAAGTACCAGCGCTGGGCCTAGCACGGACATACTCTCAGAATCCCCCACTTCGGAGCAGAAAGCCACAGAGGATCGATGTCTCGAGACATCGCTTTTCGTCGTGTCTGGGCAGTTTTAGCTTCAGGGTTTTCAACCGGATCGATGTGGTGAGACATCTGAGCTGGTAGGACCGGAACGATCTCATGAGACATGCGGAACGATGTCTCCGAACCAGACACTGCTGGGGGCACCGCGCGAAAGCCTTGAGGCGCCGAGTTTCTCGCCGCTTCAAGGCTCTTTGTTTACGCTAGGACTCACCATGCCCCCACTCCGGAAAGGCTTAACCATGTCACTTCCCGCCCCTTCCCGAACGTCCTACGCCCTCGTTACGGGCGCCAGCCAAGGCATTGGCAAGGCCATGGCGCAGGATTTCGCAGCACTGGGATATAACGTCATCCTTGTGGCCCGCCGCCGCGAGGTCCTGGAGTCCATCGCCGCCGAGCTCGAGCAGCGCCATAATATCGAGGCCATTGCCCTGCCGGCGGACCTAGCGGTGGCTGACGACGTCGCCCGTGTGGCCGAGACCATCGCCACCCGCGAGGTGTCTATTTTGGTCAATTCCGCCGGCATCGCCAGCTTCGGCCCCTTCATGGATCAAGACTGGTCGTACGAGACGACGCAGTTCGAGCTCAATGGAACTGCCGTCCACCGCCTTACACGAGCCGCCTTGGAGCAGATGCTGCCTCGCCGCAGCGGCGCCATTTGCAATGTCGGCTCTGCCGCGGGCAATATCCCCATCCCCAATAACGCTACCTACGTTTTCACCAAGGCAGGCGTCAATGCGTTTACGGAGGCCCTGCACTATGAGCTGAAGGGCTCCGGCGTCTCGTGCACCCTGCTCGCCCCCGGCCCAGTGCGCGAGGCCACCATCGCAGAGGAAGACCAGTCGATCGTGGACAAGGTGGTACCGGACTTTTTGTGGACCACCTACCAGTCGTGCTCCCAAGAAACCATCGAGGCCATGCGCCGCAATCAGCGCCGCGTGGTGCCCGGCCCGCTATCTAAGGCGATGAATACCCTCAGCCAGGTGCTGCCCACCCCGGTGATTGCACCGCTGGTAGGCAGCTTCTACGCCAAGATGGGCTAGGCCCCGGCGCCTTCTAAGTCCTTGTCTTTGTCTTTGAACACGCTGCCCTCGCCACGTGCTCGTTTGCGCTCTACCCAGAAGTCCGCATTCTTAATGCCCAAAGCTTCTGGGTCGAACTGCGGATCCTTGCCGGCCTTCTTCTGCTTTTCGTAGTCCTTGAGCGCCTTGATGGCGGGGACCTGCAGGAAGAGGATGGCGATGATATTGAGCCATGCCGTCGTGCCGACGCCGATATCGCCCAGCGCCCACGCCGCACCCGGAGTGGTGGTGGCGCCAACGATGACAGAAACAATAATTAGCGCGCGAAGCACCCAAATCAGACCACGGCGGGCCGTGCGGGAGCGGACCCAGCGGTTGAAGTAGGTCAGGTTGACCTCGGACATGTAGTAGTACGCCAGGACCGTCGTAAAGGCGAAGAAGGCAATGGAGACGGCAATGAAGGTTGGGCCCCAGCCGGCGAAGACGCTATCGAGGCCGGACTGCACGTAGCCAGGGCCAACCTCGACGCCATCAGGAAGCGAGCCGTTGTAGACCACTTCGCCGTCCTCGGAGCTGCCGCGGAAGACGGTGTACATATCCGTAGAAATAATCATGAACGCGGTAGCCGAGCAGACAAAGAGCGTATCAACGTACACCGCGAAAGACTGCACAAAGCCCTGCTTAGCGGGGTGGGAAACCTCGGCGGCCGCAGCGGACTGCGGGCCGGTACCTTGGCCAGCCTCATTGGAGTAGATGCCGCGCTTAACACCCCACATGATGGCCGCGCCCAGCATGCCGGAGAATCCGGCTTCCATATTGAATGCGGACCTGAAGATGAGTCCGAAGACCTCCGGAATCTGCGAGAAGTTCATACACATGACCACCACGGAAATCACGATATAAATGACCGCCATGAATGGCACGACAATGGTGGCGAAGGTCGCAATGCGCTTCACGCCGCCAATAATGATGATGGCCAGAATGCCCGCCAAGACGACGGCTGCCCAGGTGGAGTTGATGCCCCAGGCGGTATCGGCCGCGGCGGCCACCGCATTGGCCTGGATGGCAGGCAAGAAGTAGCTGGTAGCCAAAATCATGGCGACGGCAAACACGATGCCATAGACCACCATGAAAGGCGCCGCCTTAGTGTGCTTGTAGGCCTTTTCGATGTAATAGGCGGGCCCGCCGCGGTACTCACCGGTGTCCTGGTCCTTCTCCTTGTAAATCTGCGCCAACGTACTTTCGATGAACGAGGTGGACGAGCCCAACAGCGCCACTGCCCACATCCAGAACACGGCGCCAGGCCCACCGAAGGCGATGGCTGTGGCCACGCCGGCGATATTGCCCACGCCCACGCGGCCGGAGAGCGAAACCATCAATGATTGGAAGGAAGACACGCCATCTGCGGACTTTTCTCCGTTAACGATCTGCTTGAGCATGTCCGGGATGCAGCGCACCTGCAGGCCGCGTGTCACCACGGTGAAATAAATACCCGCGCCGAGGCACAAAAACACCAAGACGGGGGACCAAATTACGGTATTGAGGGCATCGAGGAAGTTTGCCATCTGGTCTCTCCTAAGTCTGTCGCACCTCCCGAATGAAGAGCGATTAACCAGAGTATGCCCTAACTCACATCCTAGAGTGAGGCAAATCACCAATTAATTTTATGCAGTATGGCGCCACACTTACTGAAAGCTGGCGTTGTCCAGTAGTAATCGCCCCTCCAGGGCAGCCCGTCTCGTACCCCATACAGGGGTAAAGGCACGCGGGCGTAGAATGGGCCGCATGCCACATTCCGAGATAGCCGCAAAACACGACCGCCTCGTCTGGATCGATTTGGAGATGACGGGCCTCGACCCCGAGCGCCACGTCATCGTTGAGGTCGCTGCCGTCATTACCGATGGCAACCTCAACATCCTGGGCGAAGGCATCGACCTCGTCGTCCACGCCACCGAGGATGAGCTGGCACAGATGGATTCCTTTGTCACGCAGATGCACGCTAAGTCCGGGCTGGATAAGGAAATCCGCGAGTCCACCACCTCCATCGGAGAAGCCGAGGATGCCGTACTCGCGCTCATCAATGAACATTGCGATCCTGAGCACCCCGCTCCCCTGGCCGGCAATTCCATCGCCACAGATCGCACCTTCATCCGCGCTTATATGCCGCGGCTCGATAGCGCCCTGCACTACCGCATGATCGACGTCTCCACCATCAAGGAGCTTGCCCGCCGGTGGCACCCGCGCGCTTACTTCAACCAGCCCGATAAGGGCATGGCCCACCGCGCACTACAGGACATCATCGAATCCATCCGCGAGTTGGACTTCTACCGCCGCAGCGTCTTCCGCACCGACGAGGGCCCCACCTCCCCCGAAGCGGAGGAGATCAAGGCCGAAACCACCGCAGATTACCAGGCGTTTTTGTAATTTAGGCGGCGTGAGTTAACCTATATCTCGTTGCTTTCACGCAGCGATGGTGGCTGTAGTTCAGCTGGTAGAGCACCAGGTTGTGATCCTGGGTGTCGCGGGTTCGAGTCCCGTCAGCCACCCCAAATGCCCGAGCCTTGCGCTCGGGCTTTTTCAGTTTTCGGCCTGCAGGCTCGCCAGCAGCTCCTCCGAACGTGCCCGACCGGCCACATCTGGCATGTCTCCGGTCACCACAAACTCGCTTACGCCCAGCCGCTTGCCGACGCCCCTTAGTTCCTCCCCCACTTCCTTCACCGTTCCCCACACGTCATGGGCCAGCGTCTCCCCAATGCGCCGGCGCTGCTGCCCCGTGAGCGCATCCATATCCAGCTCTCCTGCAGGCCGCAGGGCCCCGAACTCGCCGGTAGATTGCGCGAGCACCTTGGCATAGGCCTCCGGTAACAACAGGTCACGGGCGACCGCGGGCGTATCGGCAACGGCGATATTGAGCGAGGAGATGATAGGCGGGGCGTCGGCAAGCGCATGCTCCCGATACACCCGCGCGGCCGCCTCCTGCGTGGCCACCGGGCCGCCCAAAATGACGCCGAGCCCCATCTTGGCCGCAACCATGGCCGATCGAAAGCCCGCCAACACGTAGATCGGCGTGCCCGCATACTCCGGCCGCACCGTCACCGCCTCCTCGCCGCGCAGGTAGCGCAACAGCGTTGCCAGCTCCGCCTCAAAGCGCTGCTTCGCCACCGCCGGGTCGCCCTGGCGCAGCGCCCGCCGCACCGGGCCGGTAAAGCCGACGGAGGAGCCAATCCCAATATCGATGCGCCCGGGATACAACGCCTCGAGGAGGTTTATCTGCTCCGCCACCAGAAACGGCGGGTGATTTAACAGCATGATGCCGGCCGTGCCTACCCGAATGCGCTGCGTGCGCGCCGCCACGTGGGCCGCCAACATCCCCGGCTGCCCCGCCGGAATGCCTGGCACGCCGTGGTGCTCGGCCACCAGAAATCGCCGGAAACCAAGCCGCTCCACGTGCCGCGCGTGCTCAGCTACCTGGTCCAACGGCCCGGCCGCCCCGCGGTCTAAAACAGAAAAGCGCATGGCCACCACTGTAGCCATGCGCTTGTGCCTTGTGCGGACGTCAGGCGCTACTGATTAGCGTCCGCGTTACCTTTCGACCACTCATCCCAGGACATATTCCAGTCACCGAGACCGTCCAACGCATTAAGCGTCTCGCCGTAGGAGTTGAATACCCGCACCACGTCGCCACGCTTCATCGTCTCCTGGAACCACTGCGCAGCCTCCGGCGTCACATTGACGCAACCGTGGGACGTATTGGTATTTCCCTGTGCCCACACGGACCACGGAGCGGAGTGGACATAGATGCCGGAATAAGACATTTGGGTAGCCCAGTCCACAGTCGTGCGGTAGCCGCCAGCGTCATGGGCTAGGCCGAAGGTCTCCGAGTCCATGACTAGCTGCGGGTGCTCATCGCCGATAACGTAGCGGCCATTGGGCGTATCGTACTGATAATCGCGGCCAAGCGAGACCGGGATGGCACGCAAGAACTTCTTATTCTTAAAGACCTTCATCGTCTTGGTGACGTTATCAATAATGGCCACCGTGCGGTCACCGATGGTGAAATTCGTCTTGGCGTTTTCACCGCCATAGATTCCCCCACCTAGGTCCTTGCCATACTGGTCCACTTTTACTTCAACCTTAGTGCCCGGCTCCCAGTAATCCTTCGGACGCCAGCGCACCTCCTGGTTATTGACCCAGTGGAAAGCACCTTCCACCTTGGGGTTAGTGCTCACAGTAATGGTCTTTTCAGCCGCCTTCCGGTCCGTAATTGGCACACCGAAATTCACCCCAATAACCTGACCGACGCCGACTTCAGAATCCGGGATAGGGGAAAGCGAGACTTCGGCAACACCCGCTGCTTGCGGAGTGGAAAAACTGAGGTTCTTCTTGTTGCCATCTACATCGGAGGCCACGATGGAATAAGTGTGGTTATAGCCCAAGTCCTCCGCAGTAGACCACGTCTTGGCATCCTTGGAGAGCTTTTCTTTAACTTCCACGCCCATTTCATTGGTCATGGTGACGCTCTTGAGCTTGCCCGTGGTCTCCACGGTGACTGGCTTGGACGGATCTACATCCGTCGCCCCGTCCTTTACGGAGGCTACAAGGCCGCCTTTCTTTTTCTCGGACTCTTTGCCGCCGTCCCTGTCTCCATCCGCATGTGCGGCGGCGGTGGATTCTTGGTCGGCAGCCTGATTCTCGGCTGAGGAATCAGAGGAGCAGGAGGCGGCGGCTAGGGAAATGCACGCAACGCCTGCGGCCGCTACGAGACGGCGCGCGATAGGGAGGGAATTTTTCACTGAGTTGCCCTTAGACACGTAATTGCTGCTTTCAAAGACCAACATAGATTAGCGTCTCCCTTCGCCAATTACCAGAAGCCACTTCAGGCATTAACCAATTTGTTATACACCCTTCAAAAACCGCTTTGACCAGGCGATTTTACACTTTTAAAGAATGGCTGCTAGAGTATCTACTCGTTGCACAGAGAGCCACACGGCAGGAAGTCAACAATGCGCCATTAGCTCAATTGGCAGAGCAACTGACTCTTAATCAGTGGGTTCGGGGTTCGATTCCCTGATGGCGCACAATATAAATCTCGAGGCGTTGTTCTTAGAACGATACCTCGAGATTTTTCTTTTTACGAGCCAGTCCCTGTCACCGCGCTGCGCATGACTTATGTGCTCACAGCGCCAAGAAACCAGACGCCTGATGGCTCACCACTAAAACAGGGCCGGGTGATTACCCGGCCCTGTGCTATCTCACCCGCAACGGGGCAATGAGTGGAGCGCCGCCATGCTGGACGACGTCCGCCTCTACCCCATACACGCCCTCCACGAGCTCCCCCGTGAGAACGTCCGCAGGCCTACCTTGAGCGCGAATATGACCCTTTTTAAGCACCACCAGCTGGTCACACATGCGCGCGGCCAGGTTGATGTCATGGATGGCCACAAGTCCCAGGCTGCCATCGCGCTGCGCTTTGGCACGGACCTCATCCAAGACAAAGATCTGGTGATGGAGGTCGAGGGCGGACGTGGGTTCGTCGAGAAGCATGAGGCCTGGATTGCCCACCAGCATCTGTGCCACCGCCACAAGCTGGCGCTGGCCGCCAGAGAGCTCATTGAGGTAGCGCGAAGCGATCGCGTCCAGCCCCAAGGAGTGCAGCACCTCACCCGTGCGTGTAATCGGGTCTTCGCAGGCCTCCCGGCGCGCGGAAATCAGCACGGCTTCAAAGGCCCGCAGCGCGGCCGTGCTAGTGAGATCCTGCGGCACGTAGCCGATGAGCTGCCGGCGGCGCTTGCCGCGCGGGGCCATGCCATCGACGCGGAAAGCCACGTCTCCGTCGCAGCCGCGGTGCACGCCGGCCAGGGACTTAATGAGCGTGGTCTTGCCGGATGCATTCGGCCCCAACAATCCCACCAGCTGCCCGCCGTGGAGTTTTTCCACATCCACGGACTCCAGCACGCGGTGCTTGCCATAGGCCGCACTCAGCCCGGAAATAGTCAGTTCTACGTCCACAGTGCCCTCCTTCGGGTCATAACGATGGCAATGAAGAATGGCACGCCCAGAAGCGAGGTAACGATACCAATGGGAATAGCCAGGCCCGGCTTAATCATCAGGCTGACCGCATGCGCGGCGCACATCACGGCCGCGCCCGCCGCCATGGAGGCCGGCAGGAAGTAACGCTGGTCCTCGCCTACCAGCATGCGGGCGATGTGCGGGCCCACCAAGCCAATGAAGCCGATGATGCCTGCGAAGGCCACGGTCGTCGCCGCGACCAGCGAGACCACGATAAGCACCACTACGCGCAGGCGCGAGGTATTGATGCCCATGGCGGTAGCGCGGGCGTCGCCAAGCCGCAAGGCCGTCAGGCGCCAGCCCAGCACCCACAGGATAGGCAGGGCGATAATGAGCACGGCCGCCAGCACGCCATTGGCCGCCCAGTTGGCGCGAGTCAGAGAACCCATGGACCAATAGACAATCTGCTGCAGCGCCTCGGCCGAAGACCGGTATTGGATAAGCGCCAGCATGGCTTGGAAGAAGAACACCAGGCCGATGCCCAGCAGCACCATAGTTTCCGCCTTAGCGCCGCGAATAACGGCCGCAATCACGATGATCGCAGTGGCTACCGCGGCCGAAAGCCACGCCACCAACGCGAGATTGAACTGCGGCTGCGCAATCAGCTGCCATTTGAGCACGATGGAGCTGGCGCCGCCAAACGCGGCGGCCGCCGAAATGCCCAGCGTGAAGGGCTCGGCTAGCGGGTTATTAAGGATGGTCTGCATCTCCGCGCCAGCCATAGACAGCGCCATGCCAATGAGCACGGCCATCACGGCCATAGGCAGGCGCAGCTGCCATAGCACCGTGCGCGTCTGGTCATCCAGCCCCGCGGGATTGACTATGCCCTTCATAACCTCGCCCGGGCTGATATCGATCGCACCCACGAAGTTGCTGATAATAAAAGCCACGGCTGCGATCAGGGTCAGGCCCGCAACAATGCCGATGCGTTGCCACGTTAACTTCTTGTGCTGCCGCGCCAGCGCGGCTACCTCTGCGCCCTCCATTAGTTGGTGCTAAAGAAGGTTCCCTCGCCGGAAACCGGCGAGTACTTTTCTTGCGCATCCATCCACTGCTTGGCGACGTCCATATCGGCATACGCCTCCGGGTCGATCCACTCGGCCACCTGCAGCAACGCTAGGTAATTAAACGGCGAATTATAGAATTGGTGCCACATGCTGTGGAAGTGGTGTTCCTTGACCGCACGCAGCTTATCGAAGCCAGCCTGCTTACCCGGCAGCTTAGCCACACTGCCCTTGGCTTCCTTTTCATCGATGCCGTAGCCCACTGCAGCGTATCCGACAGGGTGGCCTTCATCGTCCTTCATCTCAGACCAATCGCCACCGGTGGCGATGATCATATCCGGGTCAGATTCCAGGACCTTTTCCGGGGTGATCGTGCCAGACTCGCCCGGAATGACTTTATCGCCGACATTCTCGCCACCGGCCGCGTTGACCAGCTGGGAGATATTGGAATCGTTCCACGAACCACAGCAGTCGGAAACGCCGGCCGAACGCCAGACGAAGGTCCGCGGCTTATCCTTAACCTTCTCCGCGCGGTCCTCCACCAAGTCCACGGTCTTTTGCCAATCCGCGTTGAATTCCTCCGCGCGGTCCTCCTGGCCGAAGATTTCGCCGAAGATGTCCATGGTCTTAGGCGTATCCTCCAGCGGCTTGCGGCGGAAATCGGTCACCGCGTACTTCAGGCCGGCCTGCTCCATCTTGTCGGTCAGGCCCGCTTCGCGGGAGGCATCGTATTCATCCAGCGACAGCACGATGAGATCCGGATCCAAGCTCACAAGCTTTTCCACGGTGACATCGCCCTTGGGAAAGCCGCCGATCTCTGGAACCTCGTTTACGGACGGCAGTTCCTTTTCCAGCGCCTTGTAGTAATCCGGCACGGTCTGCTTGAGATCCGTTCCGATGCCAACGACCTTGTCCAGTGGATTATCGGGGTCGAGTACACCGGTAGCAAAAATCGATCGGCCCTCCCCCAAAATCACACGATCGGGAGCCTTATCCAGTTCCACGTCACGGCCGATGATATCGGTGAAGGAGAACTCAGCATCGCCGCTGGAGCCGCCAGTTACTTCCTCAGCTGCGCCGCAGCCGACGAGTGCGGTTGCCGATGCCGCCACAACCGCCATTACCTTGAAGGGGGTATGAGCCATTTTTAGTCCTTGGTCGTTGGATGCCCTCGCAGTTAACGCAAAGGGCCTTACATAGGACATCCTAACCTGACTAAGTAAGGTAACCCAAACCTAAACGGGTTCGCCGTTGATCGCGTAGTCTTCCGGCTCGCCCTTGGGCACCTCGGTGCCGTCCGACATGGTGCGATCTTCCAGCTCTCCATCCGGATCCACGATGGCAATATCGAAGCCAGACTCGCGAATTCGGCGCAGCCCTTCTTTCAGCATGCGCCGGCCCATGCGGTTCGTGCCCGTAATATGCGATAGCTCGAGCACCACCGTGCCCTCGCCAAAATCCGACTCCATCAACTCGTACAAGATGGTCTCGGCCGCGTTGAAGTTGATTAGGCCCTGCAGGTAGATCACGGTCAGCTCCGCATCCTGCTCCACCTTGCGCACTGGGTTCACGCCATAGCGCTCGTCTGTAGACATCAGGTGCAGGCCCATGTCCTTCGACAGCAGCTTGAACGCATCCACCCCGCGCACCGAGTTGCCTTCTTTGTTCAGTCGCGGCGAGAATGTCGCCACGCCCAACTGGCCCGGCAGCGTGCCCAGCAGGCCACCCGACACGCCCGACTTCGCCGGGATGCCCACCTCGGCCATCCACCGGCCGGCGCCGTCATACATGCCGGCCGAGCTCATCACCGATAGCGTCAACCGGCACACATCCGCGTCCAAAATCTTGTCGCCCGTCACCGGCTGCACGCCACCGTTCGCCAGCGTTGCTGACATCACGGCCAAGTCCCGCACCGTCACTACAATCGAGCACTGCTCAATATACGTTGACACCGCGTCGTGGGCCTCGTCCTGGATGATGTCGTAGTTGCGCAGCATGTGCGCCAGCGAGAGGTTGCGTTCGCTGACTTCCAGCTCGGAGGAACGCATGGCGTCGTCGATAAGCAAATCGCGCCCCGCCAGCCGCGAAAAATAGGTGCGCAGGCGCTCCACGCGCGCGGCAGGCTCCGAATCCACGCCATTAATCAGCTGCGTGACCGCAATCGCGCCCGCATTAATCATCGGGTTGACCGGCCGATGGTCATCGCGGTTGAGCGAAAGCTCGTTGAAGGCCTCGCCCGAAGGCTCCATGCCCACGATGTCGCGCACCGCGGAAAGACCAAGCTCCTGGAGAGCCAGCGCATAAACAAAAGGCTTGGACAAGGACTGAAGGGTAAATTCCACCTCATCATCGCCCGCAGAATAAACGTGGCCGGTGGTGGTGCACATCGCGGCGCCGAGATACTCGGGTTCCGCCTTAGCCAGCTCCGGAATATAGTCCGCCACGGCGCCGTCGCGATTATCGCGCACCTTGGTGAGGATTTCCTGCAAATAAAAAGGGATTGGTGTCTTCATCCCAACCCAGCCTACGAAAAAAGTCCCCGCGGTGTGCGGGGACTTCACAATTAGTGGCGCTCGGACAGCAGGCGCTGCAGCTCCTTCAGGTCGCTCTTGCGGCGGCGAGAGCGGAAGACCGAGAAAGCAATCAGGCCAACCACAGCGGCGCCGACGCCACCCAGGGCCATCTGCACGTTGCGGTCCTGCAGCTTATCGGTGGCCGCGGTCTTAGCCTCGTTGGCAAAGTTCTGCGGCTTGCTGCGCTGTGCCAACTCGTCCAGGGTGCCGGCCAGCTGGCGGCGGGTGCGCTCGATATCGCGCTGAATGTCTTCAATATTGCGTGCCACGAAGTTCTCCTCTTAACTTAGGTTCGCTCTTAACGGGGTCATTCTACCCCGCCGCCCCAAAAGCGTGCAGCCCGGGCGGTAAGTAAGGTGGAAACCATGACTGAAAACCGTTTGAACGTTGGAGATACCGCCCCTGCTTTTGCGCTTGCCGACGACGCCGGAAACACCGTTTCCCTCGCCGATTACGCAGGCCAGCGCGTACTGGTCTACTTCTACCCCCGCGCCAATACCCCGGGCTGCACCAAGGAAGCCTGCGATTTCCGCGATTCCCTGGAACAGCTCAATGATCTCAATATCTCCGTCGTGGGTATCTCGCCCGATAAGCCGGAGGCGCTTGCAAAGTTCCGCGTGGACCACGAGCTGAACTTCCCGCTGCTCTCGGACCCAGATAAGTCCGTCATGACCGCCTACGGCGCGTTTGGTGAGAAAAAGAACTACGGCAAGGTGGTCCAAGGCGTTATCCGCTCCACCTTCTTGGTCGAGCCGGATGGCACCATCGGTCAGACGCACTACAACGTCAAGGCCACCGGCCACGTCGCCCGCGTGATGAAGGGACTTAGCTAGCGCGTGGGAGAGATTCTGCTACCGCGGCGTCGGCCAGCGCAGGCGCGCAGTCGCGAGCGCTTCGAGCGCATTCTGCAGGCCGCGCGCACTTTGCTTGTCGACGTCGGCTTTGAATCCTTCACCGTCGACGAAGTCGCCCACCGCGCCGGAGTGCCCATCGGCACGCTGTATCAGTTCTTTGCCAATAAATACGTGCTCGTCTGCGAGCTCGACCGCCAAGACACGGCCGCCAGCCGGGCCGAAATCGAGCGCTTCTCCCGCCGCGACCCGGACGTGCAGTGGCCCGATGTGCTGGATGAAACCATCGATCACCTGGCGCGCATGTGGCGCGAGGATCCTTCCCGGCGCGCCGTGTGGCATGCCGTGCAATCCACCCCCGCCACCCGCGCGACAGCCGCAGATACCGAGCGTCAGCTGCTTTGCCCCTTGTCAGAAATCCTCTCCCCACTCGCGCCGTCCATGAGCGATGACGAACGCATTGACCTGGCCGGCTTCCTTATCCACAGCGTGGTCTCGCAGCTCAATTACGCAACTGCGGGCGACCCCAGTGGCTTTGATGCTGTGGTCGTAGAGATTAAGCGCATGCTCGTTTCGTATCTATTTTCCACTGCGGCCCACTGGGGCAGTTGACGCTTAAACAAGTTATCCACAGCTGCGGACGTCTTCGCCTCGGCTTACCCGCCGGCTCTGCTTAAAGTTGCAGCCATGAGCGCACTGAAGGCCTATGCCACCCACATAGCCTCGGCGATGGACATCCTCGCCGAGGCCCACGGCATGTCTGAACGCGCCCTTCTCGAGCTGGGCTTGCCGGATGTCGAGGCCCGCGACCTCCGCGCGCTGGCCGCGGTCTACTTCGGCCCGACCGGCTTCAGCCGCAAGCAACGCCACGCAGCCGCAGCCGCCCGGCACCACGACCTCGTAACGCTCAAGCTGATTGAAAAGTACGTCTCCCGGGTGCGCACTAAGCGTGAGGCGTGGGACCTGCGCGTGGAGCTGTGCCGCCTGCGTGGGCCGGCTTCTGAAATCGCCCGCCGCGCTAAGCAACGCCTGCGCGAACTTCGCCCGCGCCGCATGCCACCCCGCGAAGGCGTCCAACTCCTTCGCCGCCCGAACGGACCGTGGACTATGCGGATTACCGCACCCTCGGCCTTCCTTGCCGAATTCGACGCCGCGCTCGACCCCGACCGCCCACTCGATTCCCTCCGCGACCTACTTCGCGGCACCGGCGCGCCCTCCGCGCGCACCACCACTAACGTCATCATCCCGCTCAACGCCCTAGACCAAATCCTGGACGGCGACGGCGAGGAAGTCACGCTGCGCCTTACCAATGGCGCCACCATTTCCGGCGCCGAGCTCGTCGAGCGCACCTTCACCGAGCACGGCCTTGCGACGCTAATCCACCCCGTCAAGGGCCCCGTCAACCTGTATCGCACATCGCGTTACGCCACCGAGAAACAGCGGCAGATGGCCGCGGCCGAAAATCCCACCTGCCCGTGGCCGCCGTGCAACCATCCGGCGGACAAGGCCCAGATCCATCACCTCAAGGCGTGGAAACACGGCGGGTTGACCAATATGGAGAACCTGACGGTGTGCTGCCCCTACCACAACGGGGTCAACCAGGATGATCCAAATGCCCCGCCGCTGCGCGGGCGCCTTGCCCGAGTCAATGGCAAGGTCCGCTGGGTTCGTTAGCGCTGCCTCTGCGAGGTAGCGCTACTCGGCGTGTCATCGGCCATAAGAACGTCGTGGACAAGGTCGCGCGCGGCGCTTAACGCATCACGACCTGAGTCAGGATGGCCGTCGTTGGCGAATACCTGGCACTCGTGATCAGGGATTACCTCCGCGCGGCGGGTTATGCCACGCTGCGCGGTATAGGCATCAAAGAGGTTATCGATGCTCAGGACTAGTCCTCGTTTTTCAATTGCTCGCGCAGCTGCTGGAAGTACTCGCGGGCAGCCTGGGGCTGCGCGGTGGAGTGCTGGCCCTGCTGCGGCTGCGGCTCTGCCTGCTGGTTCTCGGAGCGTTGCTGCTCAGCGCGCTGGGAAGCGGCGATGGCTTCGCGCTTAGCGCGTTCGGCCTGTCGCTTAGATTCGCGCTCGATTTCTTCGGCGCGGGAAGGCTTCTTAGGCTGCGGGCGACGGCGCTGGGACGGCTCCTCGGCGGAGTCGAGGGCACGGTTGGCCATGAGCACATCGCGCATACCGCTGAAAAGATCGCCCATCCCCTGCGGGTTGGAGGGCATGTAGAGAACGGACGCCTGGCCGTTGTGAGAGACGTCGACCATAGCGTCGAGGTACTGGGAGACCAGCATGAGGGCTTCGGGGGATTCTTCCACGCCGGCGTCGCGAAGCATCTCGTACTGCTGGGCAATGCCCTCGACGATTTCCTTACGCTGGTCGGCGACGCCGCGGCCCTGCAGCTTCTTCGCCTCGGCTGCACCCTCGGCCTCCTTGACCACACGGATCTTCTCGGCTTCCGCCTGAGCGACGGCCGCCTCGCGCTCGCGCTGCGCTGCGTTAATGGAGTTCATGGACTCACGCACCCGGGAATCAGGGCGAATATCGGTGACCAAGGTATTGACGAAGTTCCAGCCATATTCGGCCATGTTGTCGCGCAGGGAGGCCGCAACATTGCGGGCGATGGTGTCCTTGGAAGAGAAGGAATCATCCAGGTTCATATTCGCCACGGAAGAGCGAACATTGTCCTGCACGTAGGCCACAATCTGCTGCTCGTGATTGGAGAGCATGTAGTACGCCTCGCGCTCGCGACCCTGGACTACCTCGTACTGCACGGCAACAGGGATTTGGACGAAGACATTGTCCTTCGTCTTGGTCTCCACCATCACGTCCAGCTGGCGCACCTGCAGCGAAATCTTATCGCGGACGCGGTCTATCCACGGCATTTTAAAGTGCAGGCCAGCATGCGCCACCTTTTGGAATTTACCCAATCGCTCCAGAATGGCAGCTTCGCGAGTGCGAACGATGAAATAACCATCGAAGAGCGTTCCCAAGATAATCAGCAGGATAATGACTAATACTATGGTGGCAATCATTGAGTCTCCCTAAATGTCGTAATGATCACTAATATTTTCGCATAGGAAATAGCGAAATGCTAGTGATCGTCGATAAGCGAAAAGAGCCTCCCCAAGATGGTCGCACCATCCTCGCGAATGCCGTTGTGCTGGAACTCATTGTTAATCCACGGCCGCAGGTCTCCCAGGTGCGCGGCCGTAGCCAAGGACTCCTCGAGAGGGACGAAAATATCATCGACGTAGATGGCCGCGGCCGTGGTGGGCACCTCGCCCAACGCATAGGGCGGGGAGAATTCGTGGCGGGCGAGGCCATGGGCGGCGTCGGCAAACGCGTGCAAGGCCGGGTCCTCGTCGAACTGCCAGGGGAAAATGTGCTCGCCGGTCAGCCAGGTGCCGACCTCAGCAAACTCCGGAAATTCCTCGCGCACGCGGTGCGCCGCCCAGTTCGTAGCGGCCTGGCCACCGGCGCCGCCGTAAATCGACTCATGGATTGCGGCGTACAACGGAGCATCCGCAAAGCTCACGCGCTGGCCGACGTCCGCCAGGAAATCACCCCGCAACCGCTTCTCCCCCGCTACGGTGCGGAAGGGCTCTTCCAGCAGATAGGCCAGCGAATCAAAGCCGGTGCCGCGGCCGAGCTCGATGCCGATAGTGCGAAACCGCAGTGCGGACAAGCGCTCACCGGTAGGAAGCCGCTCATCAGAATTGTCCAGGTGGGAAATGATCTCCTCGATACGGCCCTGTGCCCACGGGAATTCGCGGTAGAAACGCTGCTGGCGGGCCTTGAGCTTGCTGAAAGTAGCGCGGTAGAGCTCGTCCGCACCCTTCAACGTGGGGATGCCGCCGGTGAAGAAAGCATACTCGACGCGCTCGGGCGCCTGGGAAAGGTAGGCGGTGATGCAAAAGCCGCCGAAGGATTGGCCGAACAGCGACCATTTCTCGAGTCCGAGGTGCTCGCGCAGGCGCTCGGCATCGCGGACGATATTGTCTTGGCGCAGCAACGCCAAGTGCTCTGCAGTGCGCTCTGCGGCCGGGCTAAGCGCATCAATGCGGTGCGAGCGGCCGGTGCCGCGCTGATCCATGAGGATAACGCGGTAGCGCTCTAGAGCCTTGCCAATCAGCCCCGTAGGCCCCAACGGCCGGGGCGCCGGGAAACCGGGACCGCCCTGCAGGTATAGCAATGCGGGCAGGTCCTCGCCGCCGGGAGGGATTATTTCGCTTGAGTTCAGAGGGTCGTTGCAACACTTTCCCTTAGGAGGGTGTTGTTGTGTCTGGGGTTGTTGGCCCGTTTCATTCGTTGTCTGAATCGGATCGTCGTGGCTTAGTTGCCTTGGTTGGCAGTGGGCGTAGTGTCCGTTCGGCGGCTGGTGAGCTTGGCTGTCATTACGGGCATGCTTTGAATTTTTGCCATGCCTTTGGATTGCCAGTCGTGTATAAAGCCAAACGAGTTGATCGCCGCGGCAGCCAGGCTGTCCAGCTTGTAGAGCTAGTCCGAAGCGGACTGTCGGTACGCCAAGCTGCTAAAAGATGTGGGATGCATCTTACCGCTGCGTATGCCGTAGCTACGGAAGCTGGGTGCCATATCCGGTTAAGTCAGTATGCTCGGAAAGTCCGCCAGACGCAGTTAAGAGTGGAATACCTGCGCCTTCGGCTGGCGAGCCTGCCTGGTGGTGATGCTGGCACGGCAGTAGGAATTGATCGTCGACTGCGTTTAGATTTCGAAAAAGGACTCACCAAATCCCAGGGTCGACGAGAAGAGTTCATACCCGTCGGCGAAGACGCCAGCACGTATAACAGACTTATGAAAGCGCTGCGCCAACGCCATGATGTCATCGAATCCGGAAGGCTTGCCCCTCCCGCCTTACCTAGCGGGGTAGATCCGTATAAACGCATCAGCAATCGCTACATTTGCTTCGAAGAACGCGTCATCATCGCCGATCTTCTCCGCGAAGATGTGCCACTGCGTGAGATTGGGCGCCGTTTAGGGCGAAGTGCATCGTCAATTCAGCGTGAAGTACGCAGAAACCACAGTGCTCAAGGCCCGTATCGTGCAGAAACAGCCCAGTTAAAGGCCTGTGCGCGGAGGTTGCGGCCGAAAATACCGAAACTACTAGCCAACAAAAGGCTATGGGACTATGTATGCGCACAATTGCGGGCACAATGGTCACCTGAGGAGATTTCTAATCGCCTGCCCATCGACTACCCCACTGATAAGGACATGCGCATTAGTCACGAAACGATTTATGACGCCTTTTACCTGCAGGCCAAAGGAAGACTCAAAGACCTTGGCTTGGACTTGCCGACAGGTAGAAAGAAACGCAAGAAACGCCAAACCCGCTCCAGCACACCTGCCCAGCAACGCTTCGTCGACGACATGATCCTCATAGACGACCGGCCAGATGAGGTAAGTGAACGTATTTTGCCAGGCCACTGGGAAGGCGACCTCATCCTCGGTAAAAACAACCAATCAGCGGTAATCACGCTAGTAGAACGCGTTAGCCGATTTGTTGTCCTTGGCCACCTACCGGGAAGGCATACCAGCAAAGAAGTATTCACAGCCCTGCACAAGGCAGTTACAGGAATCGATAAAGCTATCTGGTCATCAATTACCTGGGACCAAGGAAGCGAAATGGCTGGTCATAAAGCCTTTACCATGGCCACTGACATTCCCATCTACTTCTGTCACCCAGGATCACCATGGGAACGCGGCAGCAACGAAAACACCAACGGCAGGCTTAAAAGAAACCTTCCCAAAAACAGCGACCTGTCCATCTACAGCGCCGAGGACCTAGAAATGATCGCCAACATTCACAACCACAAACCACGCAAAGCACTCAACTGGCGCACCCCAGCCGAAGTCATGACCAACGCCCTCACACAAACCGGTAGCATCAAACCAAACTAACCATCATCGTTGCAACGACCCCTAGAATCCGCCCGCGGGCGTAAAGCCCAAAAGTCCCGTGGGGATTGGAATAATCCCACGGGACTTCTAGGTGGTGCTCTTTAATTGTGTGGCCGAAGCGGCGATAGGAGGTCATGTCCTCCCAGGCTAGTGGACTTCCAGACCCTTCGAGCGGAAGACGTCACGGATTTTCTCCACATCCTCCGGCTTCGGTGGCTTCGTGTCAGCTAGCTGGTAGTTCATGCCCAAGTTATCCCACTTGTCCTTGCCCATATTGTGGAAAGGCAGGACCTCAACGCGCTCAACGTTGGATTTCCAACGCGCCACGATGTTGGCCACATTTTCCACGTTCTCTGGCGAGTCCGTGAGGTCTGGCACCGCCACGAAGCGGATCCACACCGCCTTGCCCATCTTGTTTAGCCTGTCGCCGAAGTCCAGCGTGGGCTGGAGTTCGCGCTGAGTGACCTTGCGATAGGTTTCCTCGTCGCCCGACTTGACGTCGAGAAGCACGAGGTCGATATTGTCCAGGTCCTCGTCACGCAAACGCGCACCGAGATAACCAGCAGTATCGATGGTGGTGTGAATGCCCGCATCGTGAACTTCCTTCAGCACGCGGCGCGTGAAAGAAAGTTGGAAGAGGGGTTCACCACCGGAGATGGTGAGACCGCCACCGGAAGCGTTGAAGATTGGCTTATAACGCTTAATGCGCTTGACCACATCCTCGATCCGCTCCAGCGTGCCGGTCTTCATCTCCCAGGTGTCTGGGTTATGGCAGTACTGGCAGCGCAGTGGGCAGCCGGACATGAACATCGTCATGCGGGTACCCGGGCCATCGACGGCGGTCACGAGCTCCCAAGAGTGCACGAGGGCAATATCGCCGGTACGGCGCGCCTCCATGAGTTCGGGGCGGGTAATGTCATCGAATTGAGCGTCGTCTCCCAGGCCCGCGGCCGCGCCGCGGACTCGCTCTCCCTCTTCAGGAGAGAGGGTAACGACACCAGTAACGCCATCAGCCATGATTAGGAACCCTGGTGGAAGGTGCGGGAGATAACGTCGAGCTGCTGCTCCTTGGTCAGCTTGACAAAGTTGACAGCGTAGCCAGAGACGCGAACGGTGAGGTTCGGGTACTTCTCTGGGTGCTCAACGGCGTCCTCGAGGGTGGACTTGTCCAGCACGTTGATGTTTGCGTGGTACAGACCAGAGTTCATCTGGTGTGCATCGCGGTTTGCCTTCATTGCAGACATGCGGTCTTCGAAAGTTGGGGTTGCCATGATTTTCTCCTTTTCGAGATGGTTGAGGGGGGTTAGTGGTTTTTACTTCTCCATGATGAAGCCGGCATCCAGAACGCCCACCAAGTTATTGATGCGCTCTTCTGGGGTGCGGCCCAATCCGGAAGGAGTAATGGTGTTGGTCAGCGAGATGCCGTCCAAGGCGTCCTTGTAATCCAGCTTGCCGACGGACAGCATGGAAGCAACCATGCCGTGGCTGTCAGCACCGTTTTCAGGGTTAGCGCCTGGGGAGAACGGCGTGCCGGCCTTGTGGCCCGACGGGAAGGCGCCTGTTGCCTTGCCGTAGACCACGTTCGAGGTAATGGTCAGCACGGACTGGGTTGGGATGGCATTACGGTACATCGGGATGGCCTTAATCTTTTCCATCACGGTGTGGACAATGGTAGCGGCGATATCATCGGCGCGGTCATCATCGTTGCCGTAGAACGGGAAGTCACCTTCGGTGACGTAGTCCGTAATCAGGCCGGTCTCGTCGCGTACCGGGGTGACCTTAGCGTACTTGATAGCAGCCAGGGAGTCGGCGACGATGGACAGGCCGGCGATGCCGCAGCCCATGGAGCGGACGATATTGGAATCGTGCAGCGCCATCTCGACTGCCTCGTAGGCGTACTTGTCGTGGGAGTAGTGGATGATGTTGAGGGCTTCTACGTAGGTGCCAACAACCCAGTCCAGCATCTCCTCGTACTTCTGCCATACCTCGTCGAAGTCCAGCGGGCCGTCGCCCTTGATGGGCTCGTAGCCTTCGACAACCTGCTTGCCGGATACCTCATCGCGGCCACCGTTGATGGCGTAGAGCAGAGCCTTTGCGGCGTTCACACGAGCGCCGAAGAACTGCATCTGCTTGCCAACTTCCATCGGGGAGACACAGCAAGCAATTGCGGCGTCGTCGCCCCACTGCTCACGAATCTGGCGGTCAGACTCGTACTGGATGGAGGAGGTCTCAATAGAGATGTGGGCACAGAATTCCTTGTAGCCCTCTGGCAGCTTCGGATCCCAGAAGATGGTGATGTTTGGCTCAGGTGATGGGCCAAGGTTGACCAAGGTCTGCAGCAGACGGAAGGAGGTCTTGGTGACCATGTGGCGGCCGTCGTTGCCAAAGCCAGCGTCAGACCAGGTTGCCCAGTATGGGTCGCCGGAGAAGATCTGGTCGTAGTCGATGGTGCGCAGGAAGCGAACGATACGCAGCTTGAGAACCAGGGAGTCAATGATCTCCTGGGCGTCTTCCTCGGTGATGATGCCAGCGGCGAGGTCGCGCTCGAAGTAGCAATCGAAGAAGGCGGACAGGCGGCCGATGGACATTGCGGCGCCATCCTGGGACTTAATGGAAGCCAGGTAGCCGAAGTAGGTCCACTGTACTGCCTCGTGAGCGGTCTTGGCCGGCTGGGAGATGTCGAAGCCGTAGGACTCGGCCATCTTCTTGAGCTTCTTCAGGGCCTTAATCTGCTCGGAGTGCTCCTCGCGGTAGCGTGCCCAGTGCTCAGAGAAGCCAGCATCTGCGACGGAATCGCGGGAAGCCTGCTTTTCCTCGATCAGGTAATCCACACCATAAAGTGCGACACGGCGGTAGTCGCCGATGATGCGGCCACGGCCGTAAGCATCCGGCAGGCCGGTGATGATGTGTGATGAACGAGCAGCGCGGATGCGCGGGGTGTAGATATCGAAGACCGCATCGTTGTGGGTCTTGCGGTAACGGGTGAAGATCTTCTCCACCTCAGGATCTACTTCCTTGCCCGCTTCGGCGATAGCCTGCTTGACCATGCGCCAGCCACCGAACGGCATCATGGCGCGCTTCAGCGGGGTATCAGTCTGCAGGCCGACGATGACGTCGTCGTCCTCTGAGATGTAGCCGGCCGGGAAGGCGTCGATATCGGTCGGGGTGTGGGTGTCAACGTCGTAAACGCGCTGCTCGCGCTCGACGGACAGGTACTTCTTTTCCAGGGTGTCCCAGACGCGCTCGGTCTTCTCGGTCGGGCCTGCCAGGAAGCTGGAGTCGCCGTCGTACGGCGTGTAGTTGCGCTGGATGAAGTCGCGGACGTTGATGCCCTCGGTCCACGGACCGGACTCAAATCCCTTCCAAGCTTCAAACTGTTGAGGCTGCGTTGCGGTAGTCATAATTCCCTTCTTTCGGGCGAATTTCTAGCAGGGGATAAATGCCGCTTTCTTCGAGCCACAGCACCAAGCCCCTCTGGCCTCAATTGTTGACCAATTCCCTGGTAATAACAAGTCTCGCAAACGTTTGAAAGCTAAGTAATAAACCGGTCGTGTTGTTTCGCAGGTGAGTGATTTTATGCAGTACGCACGTACGTCTTCCATCGGGGGTGAAATAGCCCCGAACGTGTTCCTCATCACCACTAAATTTTGGCCGCTACCTGCGCGAACCTCTACTGTTAATCCCGTTCAGCTTCGCTTCCGCACAAAGGAGGACTTCGTGGCTTCCCAGCCCAAGCATCCAGTAGATATCGTCCCACCCGCCCCCAAACTAGCCGCCTTGGGTTTACAGCATGTGCTGGCGTTTTATGCCGGCGCAGTCATCGTCCCGCTGCTCATTGCCGGCTCGCTCAATCTGGATGCGGAAACGACCATCCACCTCATTAATGCGGACCTGTTGACCTGTGGCATTGCGACGATCATTCAGTCCATGGGCGTCGGCAAGCGCATAGGCGTGCGCCTGCCCATCGTGCAGGGCGTGACTACTACGGCCGTCTCCCCGATTATTGCCATCGGCCTGGGCGCGACCGACGGCGCGGGTGGGGTGGCCTCGCTGCCAACCATTTATGGCGCCATTATTGTCGCCGGCCTTTTTACCTTCTTCGCGGCGCCGGTCTTTGGCAAGGTGCTGCGCTTCTTTCCGCCGGTGGTCACCGGTTCGGTCCTGCTGGTCATGGGTACGTCGCTGTTGGGGGTGTCGGCCAATGACTTTGTCAATTACGCCGAGGGCGTGCCGGCCACCCGCGACTTGCTCTATGGCTTTGGCACGCTCGCGGTCATCATCTTGGTGCAGCGTTTTTCCTCCGGCTTCCTGGGCACCCTGGCCGTGCTCATCGGCCTAGTCTTGGGCACGGGCGTGGCGCTCGTGCTTGGCGACGCCTCCTTTGACGAGGTCTCCTCCTCCCCCGCCCTCGGCATTACTACCCCGTTCTACTTCGGTATGCCGAAGTTTGACCTGGTGGCTATCTTCTCGCTCATCATCGTCATGATCATCACCATGGTAGAGACCACCGGTGACGTCTTTGCTACCGGCGAGATCGTAAAAAAGCGCATCCGCCGCGATGATGTCGTGCGTGCCATTCGCGCCGATGGCCTGTCCACCCTGGTGGGTGGCGTGATGAACTCCTTCCCCTATACCTGCTTTGCCCAAAACGTTGGCCTGGTACGCCTGACCAGCGTGAAGTCGCGCTGGGTGGCCGTTGCCGCCGCCGGGTTCATGATGGTGCTGGGCATTTTGCCCAAGGCCGGCGCGGTCGTAGCCTCCATCCCCTCCCCCGTTCTCGGCGGCGCCTCCCTGGCGCTTTTTGCCAACGTGGCGTGGGTGGGTCTGCAGACCATCGCCAAGGCCGATCTTTCTGATGGCCGCAACTCCGTCATCGTCACCTCCGCGCTCGGCCTGGCCATGCTGGTGACTTTCAAGCCGGATATCGCCACCGCCTTCCCGGAGTGGGCGCAAACCTTCGTCTCCTCTGGCATGTCCATCGGCGCGATTACCGCCATCGTGCTCAACCTTTTGTTCTTCCACACAGGAGGCAAGCAGGGAACGCAGGTGTCTCGGGCCGTCGGCAAGAGCGTGAGCCTCCAGCAGCTCAACGGCGCCTCCCGCGAGGAATTCGTCTCCGCACTGCGCCCGCTGTTTAATAACGAGACCTGGCCGCTGGAGCTGGCGTGGGAGTCGCGTCCCTTCGGCGATGTTAATGAGCTGCGCGCGGCCATTCAGGTGGCCGTGCTGACCGCGGATGATTCCCGCCGCGCCGCCCTCATCCACGATTACCCGGCCATGGATGAGCTGCTGCTTGCCGACGCCGACGAAGCCGCCACCATCTCCGCTGACCGCGGCTCCCTCGGTCTGACCGACCTGGATGATGTGCAGACCGAGCGCATCACCGAGCTTTCCGCCGCCTACCGCGAGCGCTTTGACATGCCGTTTGTGGCCTATTTGGATACCAATGACACCGTCGAGCGCGTCATTGATGCCGGCGTGCGCCGCCTGGCCAACTCCCCGGAGCAGGAAAACCGCACCGCGCTGGGCGAAATCGTAGAAATTGCCAACGACCGCTTCGATATCCTGCTGGCCGATGCCAACCCGGTCCGCTCCTCGTGGGACCGCAAGTTCACCGAGGTGGACTAGTTAGCGAAAGGAAAAGTCCACTTCGGCCTCTGGGTCCACGCCGGAAATAATGCCGGTGTAGAACTGCTTGGCCTGGGATTGGAGGACATCGCGATTATCCGCGATGTCCTCTTTCTTTTTGTCCTCGTTGAGGATCTTGGTGATGGTTTCCGCCTTATCGATATCCGGGGTAATCCAGCTCAACGCGCCGTTGTCTTCCACCGCGGTTTCGAAATTCTCATCCGAGTGCCCGATGAAAATGAACTCGGGGATCTCCACGCGGAAGTGGTGCGGGGATTCTTCTTCCACCTGAACCTGCGAACCTTCGATGCCCAACTTCGCGCGGTAGGAGTACTTGATGTACTGGGTGCGCTCGCTGCCCGGTACCTGCCAATTCCACAGCTTGCTGGTAGCGGATTCCTCCGATAGGCCCTCGATGCCCAGCGAGACGAGCACCACCTGCTCTTCACGCTCCACGGCCTTGATGACCTTGGTATTACTCGATTCGGTCTCCACTTCCACCGGTTCCCGCACCTGCCAAATGAACACCGCGGCGGCAGCCACGGCGGCAATGAGAATGACGGCGATAAGGGTGGAAAGCAGCTTTTTCATGATGACCATCTTAGGGCGACTATGCGGGCGGTGATGTGCGAAAGCGCCGCCGGCTCTGCGAGCCGACGGCGCCGATTGTGCGCCCGGTGAGACTTGAACTCACACGTCATAAGACACTAGAACCTAAATCTAGCGCGTCTGCCAATTCCGCCACGGGCGCGGGGGACTTGCCATAGTGTACACGGCACGCCCTCAATCCAGAAACCAGGGGTGTTCTGTTTTCCGGCCGGTGGTGGGTAGGGTGGATCGCGTGAGCACTCAAGAGGAAAAGAAGAACAAGCGCGTGCAGGTGCGGTGGTGGCACATCCTCCTCATCGCGTTTTTCGTCGTGCTCTTCCTATTCCTGGCCTATTGGCAATGGACGCGCTTCCGCTCCGGCTCGGGCACCTTCCAAAACTTGGGCTATGCCTTCCAGTGGCCACTGTTCGCCGTGTTCGTGGTCTACGCCTATCACACCACGCTGCGCTATGAAAACGAGCGCCTCGCGGCCGAGGAAGAAGCCCGCGACATGGATAGCACCACCACTGAGGCCCCGACTGAGTCTCCCGCACCGCCGCAGGCGGACACCAAAATCGATGAGGATTTCCTGCCCCAGCGGCCTCAAATAGATGTGGACACGTTCAACGCCATGAATACCCCGCGCCGCCGGCGCGGCGAGAATGAAGAAAGCTGATTATGACCAATAAAGTTCACCCCGCCCGCCAGGCCCGCATCCGCGGACCTTTGAAGTTTTTCTCCATCGCGGCCACCGTGACCGGTGTCTTCCTGATTATCCTGGTCATCCGCATGGTCTGCCAGTACCTCATCGGCATGGAGATCCCAGAGTGGGCCACCTATATCGCGATCGTGCACGGCATCGCGTACATGACCTACCTGCTGTCCATCCTCATCCTCGGCCCGCGCGCGCTGTGGCCGGTGGGCAAGCTCTTTACCACCGCCCTTGCCGGCGTGGTGCCCTTCCTGTCCTTCTGGATGGAGCACAAGCGCCGCAAGGAGATTAAGGAGGAGTTCCAGCTTTAGGAACTGCGAACCAGCTCCGCGATGGCGGGGACTAGTTGACTCAGAGCGCGGCCGCGATGCGAGACCGCGTTCTTTTCTTCTGGGGACATCTCCGCGGCCGACCGGGACTCGCCTTCTGGCTGAAAGAGCGGGTCATAGCCAAAGCCGTTGTCCCCGCGCGGCTCGCGCAGGAAGCGGCCTTCCCAGCGGCCCTCGGCCACGTGCTCGGTGCCATCGGGAGTCACGAGCGCGCAGACGGAGACAAAGGCGGCGGCGCGGCGCTCATCGGGGACATCGGCCATCTGCGCCAAGACCAGGTCATTATTGGCCTGGTCATTGCCGTGCTGGCCGGACCAGCGGGCGGAAAGCACGCCTGGCATGCCGTTGAGCTCTTCGATGGCCAGGCCGGAATCATCCGCGACGGTAGCAAAGCCGGTCGCAGCCGCGCCGGCGCGGGCCTTGATGAGCGCGTTATCGGCAAAGGTGCGGCCGTCCTCCACCGGCTCTGGGTAGGGCTCCACAGCGGATAGCGGGCGCAGCTCGACGCCCTCGATGCCGGCATCGGCCAAGATGCGCTCGAGATCCGCGAGCTTCTTCGGATTATTGGACGCGACGAGAATTACCACCCCAGCGCCGCCTTCTGTGCGGCGATGAGCTCGCGGCAGCCCTTCTGCGCTACGTCAAGCATCTCATTGAGCTCCTCGCGGCCAAAGAGGCCGTGCTCGCCGGTGCCCTGGATTTCCACGAAGTCACCGGATTCTTGCATCACCACGTTGAGGTCGACCTCCGCGCGGGAATCTTCCTCATAAGGCAGGTCGAGGCAGATTTCGCCATCAATGATGCCGACCGAGACCGCGGCGATGGGATCGAGCAGCGGCTCGCCGGGGACAACGCCCTCGGCCTTGAGGTGTGCGATGGCGTCGGCAAGCGCAACATAGGCGCCGGTGATAGACGCAGTGCGGGTGCCGCCATCGGCCTGCAGGACGTCGCAGTCGAGCTGGATGGTGTTCTCGCCCAGCTCCTCCAAGTCCACCGCAGCGCGCAGGGAACGGCCGACGAGGCGGGAAATCTCATGGGTGCGGCCCTTGACCTTGCCCTTCATGGATTCGCGCGGCATGCGATCGTGGGTGGCAGAAGGCAACATGGCGTACTCGGCGGTAAGCCAGCCTTCGCCCGAATCACGCTTGAAGCGCGGCACGCCGTATTCCACAGATGCGGTGCACATGACGCGGGTATTGCCAAACTCCACCAGCACCGAGCCGGCCGGGTTGGTGGTGAAATTGCGGGTAATGCGGACGCTGCGCATCTGGTCCAGCGCGCGCCCATCGGCACGAGTAAATTCAGTCATGCCGTCCAGCGTATCTTAGAACTCCATCCCCGCGGCGCCGAGGACAATCTCGCCATCGAATTCGGAGCGGGCGGCCTCCAAAGTAGCTTGCGCATCGCCCCACGGCTGAATGTGGATAAGCACGAGCTTGCCCACACCCGCCTCGCGCGCCGCCCTACCGGCTTCCGCGCCCGACATGTGCATGTCCGGCGCCTTGCCCTCAGAGGTCTCGCCCCAAGCCGCCTCGCAGAGGAAGATATCGGCACCACGGGCGGCTTCGACAAGCGCGGGCGTATACGAAGAGTCACCGGAATAGGTAATGGTCTGGCCCGTCTTCGTGTGCTCCACGCGCAAGGCATAGGCCTCTACCGGGTGATTTACCGGGAAGGGGGTGATATAGACGTCATCCACGAGCTGGCGCTCGCCCGGCTCCCAGGCGCTAAAGGCGAAGGTATCGGACATGTCATCGATGCCATCGACCTCATCCGAGGACAGGCGGCCCAGATGCGTAGGCGTAGCCTTCGGCCCGAAGCACATATTGCGCGAAGCCGCCGGCGCCGTGGGATGGAAGCGGCGCCACACCATCAGGGAAGGAAAATCCAGGCAGTGATCGGCATGCAGGTGACTAAAAGCCACGTGCGCATCGCAAGGATCCTGCTGCTGTTCCAGCTGCGCCAAGGTGCCAGGGCCCATGTCGAGGACGATGGACGGCGCATTATCGAAGGACAGCAAGTAGCCGGAGGCGGGATTTTGGGCGGTGGGGACGCTACCGGAGCAGCCTAAGATGGTCAGCTTCATGGGCTCAATAGTTCCATGAAATCGCCCCGCATGCGTACTCAACGTGCAAACGGGGGAGAAATTGCACTTCCTTATGCAATCTGGGGGCCGAGAAAGCGCGTGGCAAGGCGGGCAAAGGCTTCCGGATCGCCGGTGGATTCAAAAGTGTGGACCGGCTGATTCTCTGCGGGGGCCAACATATCCGTTTCCGTGAGAATCCGTATCACGTCCTTGGTGGTTTCCTCCGAGGAGGTCACCAGCGAGACATTTTCGCCCATCGCCAGCTGGATAATGCCGGTCAGCAGCGGATAGTGCGTGCAGCCCAGGACCAGCGTGTCTACCCCTTGTTCCTGCAGCGGGGCCAGGTAGCCCTCGGCGACGCCGAGGATCTGGCGGCCGGCGGTAATGCCGCGCTCGACAAAGGGAACAAAGTCCGGGCAGGCGGTGGCAAAGGCCTGCACCTTGGGGTTAAGTGCGAATAAGTCTTGGTAGGCACCGGATTTGATGGTGCCTTCGGTGCCGATGACGCCGATTTTTCCGTTGCGCGTGGTGGACATGGCGCGGCGCACCGCGGGCCGGATGACCTCCACGATGGGGATATCGTAGCGCTCGCGCGCATCATGCAAGAAGGCGGCGGTGGCGGTATTGCAGGCAATGACCAGCATTTTGCAGCCGCGCTCCACCAGCCGATCGGCCACGTCTTGGGAAAAGGCGCGGACTTCCGAGATGGGCCGCGGGCCATAAGGACTGTGCGCGGTATCGCCGGTATAGATGACGGATTCGTGCGGCAGCTGTTCCATCACCGCGCGTGCTACGGTGAGCCCGCCCACGCCGGAATCAAAGATGCCGATGGGAGAGGTCGCAGTTGGCATTAGCGCTTCACTGCCTTAACCGGGTCGTCCGAGGTAATGGTCATACCGGCGAGGATTCCGCCGATGGCGCCGAAGAGGTGGCCCTGCCAGCTCACGCCCTCGTAGACGGGCAACACGCCCCATACCAAGCCGGAGTAGGCGAAGCCGAGCACGATGCCCAAGATGGTCTGGATGAGCGAACGGTTAAAAATTCCGCGCACAATCAGATACGCCAACCAGCCATAGACCAAGCTGGAAGCACCGATATGGGAGGTACCGGGGCCGCCGATAAACCAGGTTCCAAGACCCGCGACCAGCGTGGTGATCAGCGTGACCTCCCACCAGGCCTTGCGGCCGGAAAGGCCGATAAGGAAGCAGAAGATGGCGCCGGGCACCGAGTTGGACATCAAGTGCTCAAAGTTGGCGTGGAGCAACGGGGCGGTGACAATGCCCCAGATGCCATTGAAATCCAGCGGGCGAATGCCGTAGTTAGAAAGCTGGCCACCAAACAGGAAAGCGTTGATGATGTGGACCGCCCACTCCACCACGAGGAAGCCAAAGGCTATAGAAAAGCCGGTGGTGATGCGACCGCTGCGGGTGTAGTTCTTGGAGTCGCCGCGATTGACCTGGCCCGCGGGCGCCGGCCGGTAGTTAGATGTTCCACCTGAAGTCATAATGCGCCTTATCTTAGTCCAGCAGATCGCGGTACGCGCTCAAGCCTAGGCCGGGGTTGGCGGCGGTGACCGCGTTGACGATGGCTTCTTCCACGGCGTCGGCGGCCGCGGCGCACAGCTGGGTGACCACCTGCGTGCTCAGGTCGGCCGGGCGCTTGGCGGTGGATAGGGCAAAGATTGTGTCCCCATCCAGCGGCGAATGCGCAGGACGTACCGCACGGGCGATGCCGTCGTGGGCAGTCATGGCCAGGCGCTGGGCTTGGGCGGTGGTAACGGGGGCGTCGGTAAGCACGGCGCCGATGGTGGTATTGAGCTTGGACTCCGCTGGGTGCGGCAAGGCGCGGTAGGCGGCAGCATTGACCGGGGTGTGCCCCGGCGCGCCGTACAGCCGGCCGGACTGCGGCTCAATGACCTCGCCCACGGGGTTGGCAACCATCGCGGCGCTGACCTCGTAGTCACCCACCCGGCGCGTGGCCAGCCCGAAGCCGCCCCGCAGTTTGCCAGCAGTAGCACCCACGCCGGCTCCCACCGAACCCATGGATTCGTCGCTGCCTATGAGCGCGGCTCGCAGCGCGGCCGCGCCTTCTTCCGGCCCAGGGCGGGAAGGCCCGACCAGCAGATCAAAAATCACGGCGCCGGGAACGATGGGCACGCGCGGCCCAGGCTTATCCTCGCCGAAGACGGGAAAGCCAATCCCTTGCTCTGCCAGCTCATTCATCACGCCGTCGGCAGCGGCCAGGCCAAAGGCGGAGCCGCCTGCTAACACCACGGCGTGGACGCGCTCGACCGTATTGTGCGGCTGTAAAAGGTCCGTTTCGCGGGTGCCTGGGCCGCCGCCGCGCACATCGACGCTGCCGAGCGCTCCGCCCGGCCCGCAGTAGAGCACTGTGACTCCGGTATCGGTGCCGCTATAGTGCCCGATGCTCATGCCGTCCAGCATTAGTCCATCAACACCTGCAGCAGCGAATCCTGGCAAAAAGCCAGCCACTCCACGAGGCTATCGCGGTCAGACATCAGGTTGTTATCGGCCACATCGCCCGCCGCGACAAAGAGGCGGAGGTCGTTGAGGCCGGCGACGAAGGCCTGGGCCTCTTGCTCGTTGATGGTGACCTCTACCCCACCGGTAGGTCCGAGGGCAGAGCCAATCACCTGCAGGTTTTCCAGCTTTGCGCGCGCAATGTCGTTTTCATGCAGGGAACGCAGCAATGATGCATCGCCTTCATATTCCTCATCGCCGGGCATTTCAAAGTCCGGGAAGAGACGGGCCAGCGAGGGATCGTCCGGGGCTTCGGTGTGGCCGGTGGGCATGTCCAGCATTTCCGCCAGCTCGTCCTTAGGCGCGGACTGGGCGCGCTTGATGATCGCCTCGGAGACAGTGGCGGTGAGATCGCCCAGTACTTCGCGCTCCATTGGTTCGAATACGGCCGTGATCTTCGGCGCGCGCATGAGGGACTTCTTTTTCTTCCACGGTTGCATCTATCTAACCTGCCTGCTGCATCGTTGCCCACAGACCGGCGATCTGGAGCTTTTTCACGTCCGCTTCAATCTTGTCGCGCTCGCCGCTGGACACGGCGGCCTTGCCCTCGGTGTGGACCTGCATCATGAGTTCATTGGCCCGCTTCTTGTCATATCCCAACACGGTTTGGAATACATAGGACACGTAGCTCATCAGATTGACGGGGTCATCCCACACGATGCACATCCACGGCAGGTTCTCGCTCGTGGCTACGTCTACGTCGAGTTCTTCATCCAATTCGGGCGTAGCCATCGGAGAGCTCATCCGGACTACAGGAAATTGCGCCTTCATGCTTTCTAGCCTAACCATATTTGGGAATCTATTGTGGGCCCGCGCAATCTGGCTTCGCACATTCCGGCGCCAAAGAATCTAAACCCCTGAAAACCACCTAGTCAGTGGGTATTATCACTCCCGTGAATGACAAAGCTATCCCTAATGATCGCTCTACTGCACTGCTCACGGATAAATATGAGCTAACGATGCTCCAGGCCGCGCTGCGCGATGGCTCGGCAAACCGCCAGGTCACCTGCGAGGTATTCGGCCGTCGCCTGCCCAATGAGCGCCGCTATGGCGTCGTTGCCGGCACCGAACGCGTCCTGCGCGCAGTGGAGGATTTCCGCTTTTCGGCCAATCAGTTAGCGGAGATGGACTTCCTGGATGAGCAGACCAAGGAGTATCTGCGCCACTATCGCTTTTCCGGGCAGATTGACGGCTACCGCGAGGGCGAGCTTTATTTCCCCAACTCCCCCATTCTGACGGTGCGCGGCACCTTTGGGGAATGCTTGATTTTGGAGACCGTCATCTTGTCCATCATGAACGCCGATTCCGCGGTGGCTTCGGCCGCCTCCCGCATGGTCACGGCGGCCGACGGCCGCCCCATTATCGAGATGGGCTCGCGCCGCACCCACGAGTATGCGGCGGTAACCTCCGCCCGCGCGGCCTACCTGGCCGGCTTCAATGCCACCTCCAACCTGGAGGCAGGCTACCGCTACGGCATTCCGGTCTCCGGCACTGCCGCCCACTCTTGGACCTTGGCGCATACCAACCCGGATGGTACCCCGAACGAAGAGGCCGCCTTCCGCTCCCAGATCGACACCCTCGGTGTGGACACCACGCTGTTGGTCGATACCTATGACATCACCAAGGGTGTCGAGACCGCAGTGAAGGTAGGCGGACCGAAGCTCGGCGGCGTTCGCATCGATTCCGGTGACCTGGGTGCGGTCACCCGCCGCGTGCGCAAGCAGCTGGATGATTTGGGCAATCACAACACCAATATCGTGGTCTCCTCCGACCTCGACGAGTTCGCCATCGCTGGCCTGCGCGGCGATCCGGTAGACGCCTACGGCGTCGGTACGTCCGTAGTAACCGGCTCCGGTGCGCCCACCGCCGGCATGGTCTACAAGGTCGTTGAGGTAGACGGCATACCGGTGGCAAAGCGCTCTTCCTCCAAGCAATCCGTCGGCGGTGCCAAGCGTGCGCTGCGCACCTACCGTTCCTCCGGCGTCGCCGTGGAGGAAATCGTCTACCCCTTTGAGGCACCGGCGCCAGATACCGGCCAGCTCGATACCCGCGACATGACCATTCCGCTCATGCGCGATGGCCACATCGTCGACGGACTGCCGGATCTGCATTCCTCCCGCGAGTATTTAGCTCAGGCCCGCAAGACCCTGCCATGGGAAGGCCTGGCACTCTCCCGCGATGAAGCGGCAGTGCCCACGCGGATGGTGGGCTTTAAAAAGTAGGCCGCTAGACTGTGTGGGGTGAGTGAGCACGCAGATGAGCCCCTAAACCTCGACACGGAAACGCTGCTGGGCAAGGCCGTTGACGCGCTGGGCGGCAGCCGGCGCGAAGGCCAGGTGCGCATGGCCACGGCCGTCTCGGCCGCGCTCGACAAGGAGCGTCACCTAGCTGTGCAGGCCGGTACCGGTACCGGTAAGTCCCTGGCCTACTTGGTCCCGGCTATCCGGCATGCGATGAACTCGGGGTCCACCGTCATCGTCTCCACCGCGACCCTAGCCTTGCAGCGCCAGCTGGTGGAGCGCGATCTGCCGCGGCTTACTGAGGCGCTCGCCCCTGTGATGGAGCGTACGCCCACCTTCGCCATCATGAAGGGCCGCAATAACTACCTGTGCATGAATAAGATTGCGGCTACCCCGGATGATCCGGAAGCTCTTATCGACGAATCCGAGATATCCCACCGCGGCAAGGCCGTGCGCCGTATCCACGAGTGGGCGCAGGAAACCGACACCGGTGACCGCGATGATCTAGAGCCGGGCGTGCCGGACTTGGTGTGGCGGGCGGTATCGGTCACTTCCAACGAGTGCTTGGGCGCTTCGCGCTGCCCGCACGGGCCGGATTGCTTTGCAGAAGAGGCTCGTAGGGCGGCTGCCGACGTCGATATCGTGGTCACCAACCACGCCATGCTCGCCATCGACGCGGTTTCTGAGGCAAATATTTTGCCGGAGCACGACGTCGCCATTATCGATGAGGCCCACGAGCTCGACGGCCGCATCACCTCTGTATCTACCGCGGAGATTACTACCCGCGCCATCAAGATGGCCGCCAACCGCGCGAAGTCGCTGGGCAATGCTGGCAGCCTCTCGGACTTGGCCGAGGAATTTGATGACCTGATGAAAATCCAAGAGCCAGGCCGTTGGACAGACCTAGATGAAACCTCACAGGGCCACCTGCGCGCGCTTGCCGACGAATTTCTGCGCGTTAAGTCCCTCATTTCTCGCGCACCAGAAGGCGAAGCCACCGACGACCCGGAGAAAAACGCCGAGCGCCAGAACCTCAGCAACCACCTTTCCGACCTAGCGCAGGCCATGGCGCGCATGCTGGAGGTTTTCGCCACCGATGACCCAGCCAAGCAAGACGACGTCGTCTGGCTCGAGCGCGATCCGCGCAGCGACGCCGAGACCCTCGCCGTGGCTCCCCTCTCCATTGCCCACATGCTGCGCGAGAACCTCTTTGGGGAGCAGACGGTGGTGCTGACCTCGGCCACCCTCGCCCTCGGCGGCCGCTTCGATGCCATGGCCGCCCAGTGGGGCATGCCGAGCGGTACCTACGACACCTTGGACGCGGGCACGCCTTTCGACCCAGCCAAATCCGGCATCCTGTATACCGCCAAACACCTACCCACGCCGGGCCGCGACGGCCTGCCCAAAGAAACCATCGATGAGATCTACGAGCTCATTATGGCCGCCGGCGGGCGCACGCTTGGTCTGTTTTCCTCCCGCCGCGCGGCGGAAGAGGCGGCCACCGCCCTCAAGCCGCGCATCCCCTTTGACCTCTTCGTGCAAGGCGAGGATTCCATCGGCGCACTGGTAGAGAAATTCTCCCAGAAGGAAAACTCCTGCCTCTTCGGCACGCTTACCCTGTGGCAAGGCGTGGACGTGCCGGGACCGGCCTGTTCGCTGGTCATCATCGACCGCATTCCGTTCCCCCGGCCGGACGATCCCCTCATGCAGGCGCGCGCCCAAGCAGCCGATGCAGCGGGCCGCTCCGGATTCATGGAGGTTTCCGCCAACCACGCCGCCTTGCTCATGGCACAGGGCGCAGGCCGCCTGCTGCGCCACGTGACCGACCGCGGAGTGGTGGCCGTGCTCGATAACCGCTTGGAGTATAAGCGCTACGGCAGCTTCCTCAAGGCCTCCATGCCGCGCTTTTGGCAAACCACCGACCCGGATACGGTGCGCGGCGCGCTTAAGCGATTGGTCGCCGCAAAGCGCACACGGTAGCCGAGTCCGGCGCAATCTCCGTAAAGCCGGCGTCCACGATGACCACGGCGCCGTCCTGTGCACAGGCGGTGCGAAAATCTTCTCCGGACACCTCGCGCACCGAAAGCTTAAAACCGGTGCCGGCCCAGGCACGGGCCTCCCCCACCGACATCGCCGCGGCGAGCATCATCGAACCGTGGCCCACCTGCGCTGCGGCCTTGCCGGCAGACATGTCGAGGCTGCGGTCGACGTAGATGACGGGGACGTCGCCAAGCGGGGCTCCTGGCTCATCATAGGCAAGGTCAGTGTGACCGATTTGCAGCTTGCTGATGAGCGGGTCCACCTCCCCCACGGCCGAAGGCGCGAAGGCCCGGGCACGGTCCGCCACGGTCACGCCGGGCAGGCTCTGCACATCGCGCCAGGCCTTATTGCGCGCCCGGCGGGCGATCTTGCGGATGCGGTGGCCGTACCACTGGCCCAGGGCGTGGGCGAAGGCCCCGTCCTCCCCCGCGCGCTCGTCCAGGCACACGGCCACAACGGCACTGGCGGCCGCCTCTAGCACCTCCGTGCGCGCCGGCGGCTCCTGCTTTGGCAGGTTAAGCGCAATCTGCATCGCTTGGATGGTGGCGGGCTCGTCAGGGTTTTCTGGGTCATCGCGCCACGAGCGCGAGTCACAAGCCTCTACCAAGCGCTGGTGGGCGATTTCAAACTTATCCACGAACAACCTCCTCGGCCGGGATTCCCAAAATCTGTAGTACTTCATCCAGCCGCCGGTGATTTACCGAGGTATCCGCCACTTCTTGCAGCGCCGGCTTAGCGTTAAAGGCGATGCCCAGCCCCGCGGCGGTAATCATATCGATGTCATTGGCACCGTCGCCCACGGCAACCGTCTGGCGCATGCCCACTCCAGAATCCGCGGCGAACTCCCGCAGGAATTCCTCCTTGGCCTTGCGGTCAACCACCTCGCCGGTTACGCGGCCGGTGAGCTTGCCATCGGCGATCTCCAAAGTATTGGCGCGGACGTAATCTAATTGCATTTCTGCGGCTAGGCCCTCTAGGACTTGGATGAACCCACCGGAGACCACAGCGGTGCGATAACCGATGCGGTTGAGCGTGGCAATAGTCGCGCGGGCACCGGGGGTCAGCTGAATCTCGCGGGCTACCTCATCAATGATGGAAGCATCCAGGCCGGCCAAAACGGCCACGCGCTCGCGCAGGGACTCCTCAAAGTCCAATTCGCCGCGCATAGCCCGGGCCGTGATTTCGGCAACCTCTTCCTCCTTGCCGGCGTGCGCGGCCAGCATCTCGATGACCTCGCCTTGAATGAGGGTGCTATCGCAGTCGAAGCAGACGAGGCGCTTGGAACGCCGGCCCAGGCCCGCCGGTTCGATAGCAATGTCGATGCCAATCTGCTGTGCGAGCTCTGCTAGCGCCTGGCGAACGGGTGCCGCGGAACCATCGAGGGACAAGAAAAGCTCCAGCCCGGTCAGCGGAGAGGTGGAAAGCCCGCGGATGCGATCGATATTGGCATCGAAGTTGGCCAATACGCGGGCGACCTCCTCTACGTGGTGGGCGGTTACTTCCGTTCCCATGAGGACCACCGCATGCGTAGAGCGAGCTCGCGCGCTAGATTCCTCCTCCCGCACGTCCACGGATACCTGCTGCCCGTAGATGCTCAAGGTATTACGCAACCCCTGTGCAATCTGCTCGGCGCGCGCACTGGGAATGCGGGTATGGGCAGCGAGGGTGATACGGCCGGAAAAGATGGCCTGCTCGACGTCGACAAGCGCGGCGCTATAAGACGCCAACACGCGGAAGAAGGCAGCCGAGACCCCGGGCTTGTCCGGCCCGGTGGTGGTAATGACGGCATAGGCATCAGCTTGGGTACTCACGCCGCCCATTATCGCACGTGGGGCAAATAAGATACGCCAAAGCCGCCTCCCACGGCCCTTGGCGGGCTGGGAGGCGGCTTAAGTCAGGAGTGCTTTAGCGAGTTATATCGCTTTAGTGGCTACCCACGTGTGCTTCTTCGCGCATGCGCTGAACCATGTGCGGGTAGTGCAGCTCGAAGGCCGGACGCTCGGAGCGGATACGCGGCAGCGACACGAAGTTGTGGCGCGGCGGCGGGCAGGAGGTTGCCCACTCGAGGGAGTTGCCGTAGCCCCATGGGTCATCCACGGTGACAATCTCGCCATAGCGCCAGGACTTGAATACGTTCCACACCAGCGGGATAACGGAAGCGCCAAGGACGAAGGAGAAGATGGTGGAAATCTGGTTGAAGACCGTGAAGCCATCGGACTCCAGGTAGTCAGCGTAACGACGCGGCATACCCATGTTGCCGACCCAGTGCTGAACCAAGAAGGTGCCGTGGAAGCCGATGAAGGTCAACCAGAAGTGAATCTTTCCCAGACGCTCATCCAGCATGCGGCCGGTCATCTTCGGGAACCAGAAGTACAGGCCGGCGAAGGCGGAGAACACAACCGTACCGAACAGGGTGTAGTGGAAGTGCGCAATCAAGAAGTAGGACTCAGCCAGCTGGAAGTCCAGTGCCGGGGATGCCAGCATAACGCCGGTCATGCCGCCGAAGAGGAAGGTAGCCATGAAGCCCATGGCGAAGATCATCGGGGTATCCCAGGTGATGTGACCCTTCCACATGGTGCCCACCCAGTTGAAGAACTTAACACCGGTTGGAACCGCAATCAGGAACGTCATGAAGGAGAAGAACGGCAGCAGGATAGCGCCGGTGACGAACATGTGGTGTGCCCACACAGCCATGGACAGGGAGCCGATGGCCAGCAGTGCGAAGACTAGGCCGATGTAGCCGAAGACCGGCTTGCGGGAGAAGACCGGAACGACCTCAGAGATAACGCCGAAGAATGGCAGTGCCAAGACGTAGACCTCAGGGTGGCCGAAGAACCAGAACAGGTGCTGCCACAGGATGGCGCCGCCATTAGCGGAATCGTAGATGTGGCCGCCCAGCTTGCGGTCATACAGAACGCCCAGTGCTGCAGCGGTCAGCAGCGGGAAGATCATCAGCACGATGGCGGACGCGGTAAACACAGCCCAGCTGAAGACCGGCAGACGGAACATGGTCATGCCCGGTGCGCGCAGGGTCAGGATGGTCGTAATCATGTTGACAGCGGAGGCAATGGTACCGACACCGGTAGCGCCCACGCCGACGATCCACATATCCGCGCCGATGCCCGGGGTGTGGACACCATCAGCCAGCGGCATGTACATGGTCCAGCCGAAGTCAGCCGCACCACCTGGGGTTACGAAGCCCAGCAGCATCACGGTGCCGCCCAGCAGGGTAACCCAGAAGCCGAAGGCGTTTAGACGAGGGAAGGCCACGTCCGGCGCACCAATCTGCAGCGGCAGGATGTAGTTACCAAAGCCCCACACGACTGGGGTCGCAAACAGCAGCAGCATCACGGTGCCGTGCATGGTGAACAGCTGGTTGAACTGCTCATTGGACAAGAACTGGAGACCCGGGGTGAACAGCTCCGCGCGGATCAACAGTGCCATAAAGCCACCGAGGAAGAAGAAGCTGAAGGACATGATCAAGTACATGATGCCCAGCTGCTTGTGGTCGGTGGTGGTTAGAAATACCCAAGCCTTTGAACCGGTCTTCGCGTTACCGGTTGGCTCTGGACGTGTGGGGGCGACGTAATCGTCGACCCGTGGCGCCACAGCGGTCATAAAATCCTCCTGAATAACAAAGTGTCTGTGGACAGACTCCACCTACACCTAGGTTTACTCGCCTTATATTAGGCCATTTTCCCCTGTTCTTTCCAGCTTCCCCCAATACTCGGATGCGAAGACACGCCTCACCATTGACCACATCTGCCACATTGCCCCTGCACGTGGCGCGGCCACTATTTCCACCTACGGTTTTCGCCAGAAATACACCGTGCTATATGTCACAGCCGCGCCGAATTGTGCGGCCCCAAAACGCAAAAACACACCCCCGCTCGTTATCAACCTTTCGGTTGAGTTCGAGCAGAAGGTGTGCTGCAAGACCACGCTGATCAGCGGGAATGCTTAGAAGTCCCAGTCATCATCCGTGGTGTCCTCAGCCTTGCCGATGACATAGGACGAACCCGAACCAGAGAAGAAGTCATGGTTCTCATCGGCATTTGGCGACAACGAGGACAAGATAGCCGGGGAAACGCGGGTCTCATCGGCTGGGAAGAGCCCCTCAAAGCCCAAGTTATTCAGTGCCTTATTGGCGTTGTACCGCAGGAAGCGCTTAACGTCCTCGGTCCAGCCCAGGTCATCGTAGAGATCCTCGGTGTAGTCGATCTCATTGTCATAGAGGTCATAGACCAAGTCGAAGGTGTATTCCTTCAGCTCTGCCTGGTGCTCTTCATCCAGCTGCTTATACGCCTGCTGGAACTTATAACCAATGTAGTAACCATGCACAGCCTCATCGCGGATGATCAGGCGGATGATATCGGCGGTGTTGGTGAGCTTCGCACGGGAGGAGAAGTACATCGGCAGGTAGAAGCCGGAGTAGAACAGGAAGGACTCCAGCAGCGTGGACGCCACCTTCTTCTTCAGCGGATCATCGCCCTTGTAGTAGGACAAGATGATCTTGGCCTTCTTCTGCAGGTTCTCGTTTTCTTCGGACCAGCGGAAGGCATCGTTGATCATCGGCGTGGACGCCAGGGTCATAAAGATATTGGAATAGGACTTGGCGTGCACGGACTCCATGAAGGCGATATTGGTGTAGACCGCTTCCTCATGCAGAGTCTGGGAATCCGGAAGGAGGGAAATCGCACCCACGGTGCCCTGGATGGTATCCAGCAGCGTCAGGCCGGTAAAGACCCGCATGGTGGTTTCCTTTTCCTTCTCCGTCAGCGTCTTCCAGCTAGGCAGGTCATTGGAGACGGGGACCTTTTCCGGCAGCCAGAAATTACCGGTGAGGCGATCCCATACCTCGAGGTCCTTTTCATCCGGGATGCTATTCCAGTTAATGGCCTTAACTGGCTTTTCATGACTAGAAACGTAGTCATCATACTCGTGCGACACGCGGCGTCACTCCAATACTCAAAACGGACACTTTTAGCTCCCCAGCATACCCAATTCGCCCGCCCTCTAAATCATTGTGGTGGATGCCTCATGCCTATACTGATCCCAGCTATTCCGAGTGCCTGCACAGAGAGGATTCCCCCACCATGAGCGCTACCCCTCCCCTACTCGGTTCCGTGGTGGATCAACTCGGCGCGGATATAGTACGCGGAGACCTCGCGGAGGGCGAGCGGTTCCGGCTGGGGGACGTCGAAAAGCGCTTTGGCATCTCCCGCACCGTGGCCCGCGAGGCCATGCGTGCCTTGGAGCATCTCGGCATGGTGAGCTCTGGGCGCCGCGTGGGCCTCACGGTGCTACCGATGGAGAAGTGGGCGGTATATGACCCAGCGATCATTGCCTGGCGCTTAGACAACGATAAAACGTGCGGGCAGCAAGTGGCCCGGCTCAACGAGCTAAGGCTTGGCATCGAACCGGTGGCCGCGCGTCTGGCTGCCGGCAACGCCACCGCCCAGCAGCGGGCGGAATTGCTGCGCCTCGCCGCGCGATTGGCCGAGCTGGAATCCACCCCGTCTCCGCGCGTAGGCGAAGAATTGGAAACCGATCTGCGCTTCCACACCCTCATCCTGCGGGCCTCCGGCAATGAAATGCTCGCCGCGCTCGCCCCCTCCCTAGTGGCGATGCTCAAGGGCAAGTCCGTCTTCGGCTCCCGCAAACGCGACCCCATCAGCGGCACCACACAGCTGCACATGGAACTGGCCCGCGCCATTGATGCCGGGCTTGCCGACGCCGCCGAAGAAACCTCCCGCACCATTCTCGACCGCACTAGGGCCGAAAACGGCTAAACGCCTCGATGCACGTCCTTCCCCGCGACGTGCATCGAGGCACCCTACCACCGGTTTAGAGCATGCAGGATACGCAGCCCTCGACCTCGGTACCTTCCAGCGCCATCTGGCGCAGGCGGATGTAGTACAAGGTCTTAATGCCCTTGCGCCACGCATAAATCTGCGCGCGGTTGACCTCACGAGTGGTCGCGGTGTCCTTGAAGAAGAGCGTGAGCGATAGGCCCTGGTCCACATACTTGGTGGCTACGGCATAAGTATCGACGATTTTCTCGTAGCCGATTTCATAGGAGTCCTTGAAGTACTCCAGGTTGTCATTATCCATGTGCGGCGCCGGGTAGTAGACGCGGCCGATCTTGCCTTCCTTGCGGATCTCAATCTTGGAGGCAATCGGGTGGATGGACGAGGTGGAGTTATTGATATAGGAAATCGAGCCCGTCGGCGGCACCGCCTGCAGGTTGCGGTTGTATAGGCCGTACTTGGCCACGTCCTGCTTCAAATCCTCCCAGTCCTGGGCGGACGGGGTGTGGATCGAAGAGGCGTCGAAAAGCTCCTGCACCTTCTTGGTCTTCGGCTTGAACTCTTCCGGATCGTAGCGGTCAAAGAATTCGCCGGAGGCATACTCGGACTGCGGGAACTCCGTGAAGTACTCGCCGCGCTCGCGGGCGATCTTATTGGAGGCGCGCAGCGCCGCATACAGCACGGCCGCAAAGTAGGCGTTGGTGAAGTCCAGGCCCTCTTCCGAGCCATACTCGATATGCTCGCGGCCCAAGTAACCGTGCAGATTCATCTGGCCCAGGCCAATGGCGTGGGACTCGTCATTACCACGGCGCACGGACGGCACGGAATCGATGGAGGTCTTATCCGCCACGGCGGTCAGGCCACGAATGGCGGTTTCCACCGTATTGGCGAAGTCCGGCGAATCCATGGTCATTGCGATATTCAGGGAACCCAAGTTGCAGGAAATATCGCTGCCCAGCTCCTCGTAGGTCAGGTCCGCGTTGAATTCGGATGCGGAGTTGACCTGCAGGATTTCCGAGCACAGGTTGGACATGTTGATCCACGAGGTCTTCACCGGGTTCGCGCGGTTTACGGTGTCCTCGAACATGATGTACGGGTAACCGGACTCGAACTGCAGCTCGGCCACGGTCTGGAAGAAGTGGCGGGCGTTGATCTTCTTCTTGCGGATGCGTGGGTCTTCCACCATCTCTTCGTAGTGCTCGGTGACGGAGATGTCACCGAAGGCCTTGCCATAGACGCGCTCGACGTCATACGGCGAGAAGAGGTACATATCATCATTGCGCTTAGCCAGCTCAAAGGTGATATCCGGCACGACGATGCCCAGCGAGAGGGTCTTAATGCGGATCTTTTCATCCGCGTTCTCGCGCTTGGTATCCAGGAAGTTCATGATGTCCGGGTGGTGCGCGTTGAGGTAGACCGCGCCGGCACCCTGGCGGGCACCGAGCTGATTGGCGTAGGAGAAGGAATCCTCCAGCAGCTTCATCACGGGGATGACGCCGGAAGACTGGTTCTCAATGTGCTTAATTGGTGCACCGGACTCGCGGATATTAGACAGCAGGAGGGCCACGCCGCCGCCGCGCTTGGAAAGCTGCAGCGCGGAGTTGATGGAGCGGCCGATGGACTCCATGTTGTCCTCGATGCGCAGCAGGAAGCAGGAGACGAGCTCGCCGCGCTGGGCCTTGCCGGCGTTGAGGAAGGTCGGGGTAGCCGGCTGGAAGCGGCCGGTCATGATCTCGTCTACGAGGTGCTCGGCCAAGCCTGCGTCGCCGTCCGCCAAGAACAGGGCCGTCATGGACACGCGGTCCTCAAAGCGCTCGAGGTAGCGGCGGCCATCAAAGGTCTTCAGCGTGTAGCTGGTGTAGTACTTATACGCACCCAGGAAGGACTTGAAGCGGAACTTATAGGAATAAGCGCGCTTGAACAGCTCCTTAATAAAGGAGAAATCATACTGCTCAATGACCTGCGGGTCGTAGTACTTGTTATTAATCAGGTAATCGATCTTTTCTTCCAGATCATGGAAGTAGACCGTGTTTTGATTAACGTGCTGCAGGAAGAATTGGTTAGCGGCCTCGCGGTCCTTTTCAAACTGAATCTTGCCATTAGCATCGTAGAGATTCAGCATCGCGTTCAGAGCGTGGTAATCCAATTGCTCTTCTGGCTTTACTGGCTCGGCGACGGTCTTCCCCAATTGCGTACTCACAGCTGACAAGGCCTTTCTTAAAAATCAGGATCTTTATTTAAGTCGTGGTAGGCGCTAGGCCGCAGCCTCGAGCCCAAGCTCGGCGGCGTTAGCCAATAAGCCTTCACGACAAATTTTTATATCGTCTTCGTTTCCCAGCAACTCGAAACGATACACATAGGGCACTTTACATTTGGCGCTGATGACGTCACCAGCCTTGCCAAAGTCGGCACCAAAATTGCTATTGCCACCCGCGATTACCGCGCGAATGAGGCTGCGGTTGTGCTCATCTTTGAGGAACTTAATAACCTGCTTTGGCACGGGCCGGGAGTTTTGGTGGCTGATGGAAGCGCCCCCGCCATAGGTGGGGCACACCAAGACATAAGGTTCGTTGACCTTGAGGAGCTCCTCCGTGCGGCGCAGCGGAATGCGCGCGCTGGGAAAGCCCAGTTTCTGCACGAACCGGTGCGTATTTTCCGTCGCGGAGGAAAAATACACGACCAACATGGCTACTGGCCTCCCCTACCTCTTAGGCGGATGCCGCTACGGAAGCCAAGCCCTTGATACGGTCAGGGCGGAAACCGGACCAGTGCTCGCCATTAGCCTCAACTACCGGGGCCTGAACGTAGCCCAGTGCCATGACGTAGTCACGGGCTTCATCATCAACAGAAATATCGACCAAGTTGTAATCGAGACCGGCGCGGTCGAGGGCCTTCTTGGTGGCATTGCACTGGACGCATGCTGGCTTGGTGTAAACGGTGATAGACATATAGATCCTTAAAGCTCCTGCATTGAAAAATTCGTCAGAGCGGGGAGCGTTTTCCCGCCTAAACGGGCGCTTCCTGCGCCGCTCTGAGCAACATCAACGACACTATACTTTGGGGGAAATACCCGCAACTAACACAATATGTAGTAGTTACAGTCATGGTATTCCCAGGATGGCACACCCCTGGACCCCACATGTTGACCACACCTACGGACAGCCATGAAACTACACCAATGGGATTCCTGCAGGTTTACCTGGCGTTCACCATTTTGTGTGTCAAAGTTCACATTTAAGGGGCCGGCGGCCCACTCTAGGCCCCGCTTGCCGGCGCCCCCTCAGAGACGCAGGTCGACGGGTCCGGCCGCTCCCCCGGGGCGCGCTTCAGGCCAAAAATGACCTGACTCAACACCGTCTGGTTGGTCGGCAGCTTGTCGTGCCGAGGAGCCACGCCGCAGACCTCGCCCAGGTCGAGGTTGACCACATCGGCGCCGTCGACAAGCGCCAGCTGCGAAGAGCTATTCGGAGTCACCGTCGTATCCCCCGGCGAGTAAATGGAGGTATAAAGCACGCCTGGCGCGGTATCTGGCAGCGCATTGAGCCGTTTCATAAACTCCGACCCCACCACTTGCTGAATGCCGGCCGTACTTGCCAGAAAGGCGGCGAGGCGCGGTGCGAAGGCAATGATTTTAGAGAGCGCCTCCCCCTGCCCGTTGAGCGTGGTGCCGTGGAAGTTGCCGCCCAGCGCCACCGCATGGGAGACGTGATCCGCCCCATCGTGCATTTGGGTATAGGTCTTGATGTGCATACCGCCCTGGGAATGGCCCACCAAGTTCACCTTGTCCGAGCCAGTAACCTCCCGGACATAGTCCACCTGATCCGCAATTTCCGCGGCCGAATCATCCAGGTCCGCGATGGCTTTGACGCTTGGAATCATATTCTGCAAGGTGACATCATCGGCGCCGTAGTCAAAGGCCCACACGCACGCCCCCTGGTCCTGCAGAAGGTGGACCAAATTTCCCCACACGGAAGCATTATTCGAGGTTCCATGCAGCAGCACAACGGGCTCAGTGATGTCCCCTGAAGGCACACAGGACGGGTCATTGATGCCAAGGGACTCCGGTGCAGAGGATTCCCACTGTGGTTCTGCGGCATGAGCCACTGGGGCGGACAATCCGAGTGCGGCGGCAGTGAGCGCGGCAACGATTCGCTGGGACATTATTCTTCTTTCTCACGACATAAATAGACAAAATAACTATATTCATATATTTGCCTTTATGTTCACCGGAGTTGAAGAGAATGTATCCTTTGTGCCCGAACTCACGCATGAAAAAATCCGCCCCACTCCGGGAGTCCGGAGGGAGCGGATGGAATCGCGTCTCAATTAGCCCTGACGAGCCTTGAAACGGGGATCCTTCTTGTTGATCACGAAGACCTTACCGTGGCGGCGAATAACCTGGGCGCCCGGCTTCTTCTTCAGCGACCGAAGGGACTTACGGACCTTCATCGGGCGCTCCTTTCGTTATGCGCAATCTACATGCGGTTGAATAAGTAAAGCACGGACTGGGAATCCCCAGCCATGACACGAGGAAAAATGTTACCTCACACGGCCGTCAATACCAAAACACTAAGGCTTCACGGGTGCGGACTCGCGCCCGTAGCGCGACTTCATCTCCTCGCCTACCTCATCCAGGCTACGTCCCATAGTCTCTGGAACCAAAACCTTGGTATAGCCGATGGCGATGAGGCCGAAGACTCCGAAGATGATAAACGCCACCGGGCCGGTCAGCCACTCCACTAGCGGCAGGAAGTACTGCGCCACGGCCCAGTTGGTGGCCCATAGCGAGAGCCCCGCAATGCCCATGCCTAGGCCGCGCACCTGCAGCGGCACCAGCTCGGAAATGAGCAGCCAGGTGGTGGGTGACACTGCCGCCTGTTGGAAGGCGATAAACAGCGCCATAAAGACCAACGAGACCATCGCCATGGCGGTGGAGTCCTGCGCGTGGGAATAGGCAAAGGAGAGGATAAACAGCGAGATCACGTTGCCGGTCAGGCCGATCAGCAACAATCGCTTTCGCCCAATGCGGTCCACGACCTTCAGCCCCACCCAACAGGCCAGCACGGATACCGTGCCGATAACGATGGAGGTATAAACCGAGTTGGCCGTGGATATCCCCACCTGGTTCATCATGGTCGGCGCGAAGTACACGATGGCGTTGACGCCGGTAATCTGCTGCGTCAGCCCCATCAACATGGCAAGCAACACCGTAATTTGCATCCAGCGATTGGCCTTCAGCGCCTTCCATTCGGATCCGCTGGATTTTCGCGCGGTCTCCTGCGAGGTCAGCTCCGAGATATCCATCCCGGCGCGCCCGGCAATCTCTTGGGCGCGGGACATGCGCCCGTTGGTTGCCAGCCATACCGGCGTCTCTGGCAGGAACGCCATTCCGAGCGCCAGCGCCAGGCCCGGCACGGCGGCCAGGCCCAGCATCCACTCCCAGCTACCGGTAGAGGCCAACGCGGAGTTGACCAGGTAGGCCATCAACTGACCCACCACAATCGCGAGGGTATTGAGCGAGACCATGCGCCCGCGCACCTTGGCGGGCACGATCTCCGCGATATACATGGGAGACACGATGGACACTGCACCCACGGCAAAGCCCAAAAAGGTGCGCGCGGTGGCCAGCATCCCCACCGAGCCGGAAAGCGCACACCAGATGGAACCCAGCACGAAAATAACGCCTCCCGCAATCAGCGTGAAGCGACGCCCATACCTATCGGCGATGCGACCGGCCGTCAGCGCACCTACTGCAGCACCCACGAGCAGCATCGAGGTCACCCAACCCTCTTGGTGCGCGCTCATGTCGAATGCGGGGCTAATAAAAAGCAAGGCACCGGACATCACTCCGGTGTCGTATCCAAATAGCAGCCCGCCCAGGGCCGCTATGCCAGCTACTACCTTGACATAAACTTCCTTATTCACAGCACAATATTGTGTCAGGCAGCTACCATGAACGTCATGTCGAATGATGCCGAAAAACTGCAGCAAACCATCATAAAAGCCCTGGGTGTGCGTCCCTTTATCGATCCAGAAGCCGAAGTGCAGCGCCGGGTGGATTTCTTGGTTGATTACCTGCGCACCACTGGCGCTAAAGGCTACGTGCTGGGTATCTCCGGCGGCCAAGATTCCACCTTGGCGGGAAAGCTTGCGCAGCTGGCGGTGGAGCGCGTCGACGGCGCGGAGTTTTGGGCCGTGCGCCTGCCCCACGGCGTGCAGGCCGATGAGGACGATGCCCAGATTGCTCTGGATTTCATCCAGCCCGATCACCGCGCCACCGTCGATATCAAGCCGGCCACCCTGGCCCTCGACGAACAGGTGGCGGATGCGCTGCAGCTTGCCGACGTCACCGATTTCAACCGCGGCAATACCAAAGCCCGCCTGCGCATGACCACCCAATACGCCATCGCCGGCGAGGTCGGCGCGCTAGTCATCGGCACCGACCATGCGGCAGAAAACGTCACCGCCTTCTTTACCAAGTGGGGCGATGGCGCGGCGGATCTCCTCCCCTTGGCCGGCCTCAATAAGCGCCAGGGCGCCGCCCTCCTAGAGCACCTCGGTGCCCCGCGCTCTACCTGGGAAAAGGTTCCCACCGCGGACTTGGAGGACGATAAGCCCCAGCTTCCCGACGAAGAAGCCCTCGGCGTCACCTACGCCCACATCGATGACTACTTAGAGGGCAAGGCGGTTCCCGACGCCGCCCGCGAGCGCATCGAAACCTTATGGCGCCGCGGTGCTCACAAGCGCATCATGCCGCAGGGGCCGAACGTTTAGCCCAGCACTTCCAAGGTCGCGGCCGCCGCGCGCTCCAGCGGCCGGTTATAGCTGGCGCCGTGCGTCAGCGCATGCACCGCCAACGGATGCAGCTGGTGCATGGGAATCCACTTCTCGATGTCCTTCGGCGCACCATAGCCCCGGAAAATCTCCTCAAGGTACGGTGCCCCGAAAAGTGCCAACATCCCCAAATCCGTATGCGGGTGTCCACCATGGGCGGCGGGGTCAATCATGATGCCGCCATCCGCTCCAAAAAGCAGGTTGCCCGCCCATAGATCGCCGTGGATGCGCGCCGGTGCCACATCCCAACTGCGCGCGGCGATGGCATCGCAAGCACGCCTTACCAAGTCCAACTGCGCCGCACTAATCCCTGCCAGTTCCGCGAAGGGCAGCACTCGCTGTTCAACATAGAACTCGCCCCAATTATCCGTCGGGATGCAGTCTTGCTCGATGCTGCCAATGAAGTTCTTGCCTTCCCACTCGGTAGGAGGCGTGCCAAAGCCTTCAGCTCCCGCACGGTGCATGCGCGCCAGCTCTGCACCAAACTTGCGGGCCGCCTCCGGCGTGGGCATGACCTCGTCTACGCGCTCGGTAACGATTTCTAGCCCGTCGGCACTCACGACGTTGACCACCGCGTCGGTGGCCTCCCCGAGCCACCGCAATGCAGCCGCCTCGGCACCTGCTTGATCCGTGTCGCGTACTCGCTTTGAAAAAGTCTGCATGCCGCCCAGCCTAATCAGGCAAGGAAATTTTTAAAGCGCCGCGTGCTCGCGCGTGGGCAGGGCCATCATAAAGAGCAACGCGATTCCACCGAACACGGGAATGAACCCAATCAGGCATAGCAGCCCTGTCCTCCCGGAATCGTGCAGCCGCCGGCATATCAAGGAAACGACTGGAATCACAAGTACCGCCTCTGCAATAGTCTCAATATCCACGCCAAAGTGCCGATCGATAATGCCGATTGCCACAGAAATCAGCACGAGGAAACCAAAGACCCACCAAAACTCACTCATGGACGCTCGGCCACGGAAGTTGAAGTACTTTACAAAGAACCTGCCCACCGCCTGTACAGGCGACGCCCCATAGAGCGCTTCGCGTGTAAAGAACCCCATGGAATCATCAGTCATTCTGTGCGCGAGCCCCTTCGATGTTGACTGCATATACTCGGCTGCGCACCATGCTACCCACTTCCCATAAAGGAGGAGCAATGTACTCGGACGTCATCATCATCGGCGGTGGCTTTGCCGGCACCGCTGCGGCCATCACCTTGGCCCGCGCTAACCGCAATGTTCAGTTAATCGATTCCGGGGCTCCCCGGAATCGCTTCAGTGACCATGCCCACGGCATCCTTGGCCTCGACGGCGCGTCTCCTGCCGAACTGCTCCACCGCGGTCACGCGGAGGTCAAGAAATTCGGCGGAACCATTTCCCGGGGCTTGGTGGAGAAACTCACCCGCACTTCCGAGCACGGACCTTGGCAGGCAAAACTTGCCAGCGGCGAGGTCCTCGAGTCCCGCCACGTTCTCGTCGCGACGGGGCTCACGGACAAGCTCCCTGCAGTCCCCGGCCTCAGCGATTTGTGGGGCACCAGGGTCTTTCACTGCCCGTACTGCCACGGCTACGAAGTCACCGGAAAGAAGGTTGCGCTCATCGGCGGCGCGAACCCGCCTTTTACCATCCGCATCAGCAAACTGCTGTCCAAGTGGACGAGCACACTGACCTTTTACCCCAACGGCCTTGAGCTAACCGATCTTGATCGCACTCAACTCGCCGGATTGGGCGTAGAGGTAAACGATGCGCAAGTGACACAAGTCCGGCCAGAGGAGGCGTCGTCGACCGGCGTTGTAGTGCAAAGCTCCACTGGAGAAGACACCTATGAAGCATGCTTTACCGGGCCCGATTTTCTACCCAATGACGCACTGTTGCGGGATGCCGGCTGCGAATCAACATATGGCTGGGTCAGCGTAGAGCGTGGCCAGACCTCGGTACCGCGCCTGTGGGCGGCCGGCAATGTGGTCAGCTCCCCAGACCAGGTCTCGCAAGCGATGGGCAGCGGCGCGGCCGTCGGCATCGCCATCGATCAGCGCATGCTCGATGAAGATCTAGCGGAGCTCTAGCCCACCGCAACAAAGAAAAAGGAGAGGAACTAATGTTCCTCTCCTTTATATTGTGGAGCTAACGGGATTCGAACCCGTGACCCCCACACTGCCAGTGTGGTGCGCTACCAGCTGCGCCATAGCCCCTCAAACGAGGTGCAACCCTGTGGGCTGCAACTCGCTTAAATATACATGGAGGGTATTTAACTCTCCAAATCGCCTGCTACTTAGTGACGATCTCTACCCAGTCACCCAGGTTCTTGCCGGCCTTTTGATCCTTTTCGGATGGAACATCCTTGCCATTTTGGACAATGCGCGGCGAAGAGACCGAGCCGGTTTCTTTATCGAGCTTGTCATAGTTGGTCTTTGCCACCTTATTGCCCTGCTTGATATCCACGTCCTTCATGGACTCAACAACATCGTCTTCTGCGCCAAGCTCCTTGGCTTGGTCAGCGATGTCTCCGGTCTCCCACTTATTAGCAACACTTTGCTGATTTTGCATGAGGAAGTCACGCAAATTCCAGTAGGTTTTGACGTCGCCGGACTTTGCCAACTCCGACATAGCGGCTGCCGCCTTTGTGGAGTAGCCGTCTTGGCCTTCAATATCCTTGCCATCCAGGAAGTTGAGGGTGCGCACATGGACGATCAGCTTGCCAACTTCTATGGCCTGCTTCATGTCACCGTCGGTAGCTGCAGCCAATTCAGCACAGTGCGGGCAGGAGTAATCTTCGTACAGATCTACCTCAGGGGTATCGTCCGTAGCATTCTCGCCCTTCAGCGTGATAGCGCCGTCGCTGTACTCCATGGTCATATTGACGTCTTCGATGCCGTCATCGGACTGTTTACCGTTCCACACGATGTAGCCAATGACAACGGCAATAATGACGAGGAGCACGCCGACTCCCCAAATAAATCCGTTGCCACCCTTGGCGTTCGGGTCAGATACTTTGCTCATTTGAACCTTGCCTTTGCAATTCTTCGGACTCGATCAGCCTACCTTGCCCAACTACTAGGGGTGAAGGGCAAACTTGGTGAAGGGGCGCTTGATGGTCCATAGGGTCAGGAATAGATATCCGGCGTCACGCAGCAGCGTCTTCGCATAATCCATTCCTCGGTCAGGATTTTGGGCGTCAAAGCCAAAGCAGCCACAGTCAATATCCAATCCACGTGCCCACGCCTGTGCGATGCCCACCATAAAGAGCAGCAACACGCAGGTAGCCACGATGGAGGACTGGCGCAGGAATAGCCCGAGCAGCAGCAGTACGCCGCCAATGATTTCGAGCGGACCAATGACAATGGCGAGGTAGCCAGCCCAATCGGGAGTAAAGATGTCATAGCCCTTGATGGCCTGGGTCATGTCTAGAGTCTTGCCGAGCTTATGCACACCGGCGTCAATCCACACCCAAGCCATAAAAAAGCGGGCGATGAAGCTGATGACGTCGAGCACCAGCTTCCCATTAATCTTGCTACTCACGAGGATGAGTGTAGCGTTAAACCCCTAATACATGGGAAACAACTGCCTGTGCTTCTGCTTGCACCTGCTTGAGATGTTCCTCACCCAAGAAAGATTCGGCATAGATTTTGTACTTATCTTCAGTGCCGGAAGGACGAGCAGCGAACCAGGCATTTTCCGTCGCCACCTTCAGACCGCCAATCGCCGCCTCGTTGCCGGGCGCCTCCGTCAGCTTGGCCACGATGTCCTCGCCCGCCAGCTCAGTAGCGGTGATCTTGTCCGGAGACAGCTTCTTGAGGATGGCCTTCTGCTCGCGGTTCGCGGGGGCGTCGGTGCGGGCATAGGCTGGGGCGCCGAATTTCTCCGCCAGTTCTGCGTAGCGCTGGGACGGAGTCTTGCCGGTGACGGCAGTGATCTCCGCGGCGAGCAAGTCCATAATGATGCCGTCCTTGTCGGTGGACCACACGGAGCCATCGAAGCGCAGGAAAGACGCACCGGCGGATTCCTCGCCACCGAAACCAATGGCACCTTCGACCAACCCCGGTACAAACCACTTAAAGCCGACGGGAACCTCCACCAGTTCGCGGTCTAGGCTTTTTACCACGCGATCAATCATGGAGGAGGACACCAAAGTCTTGCCCACACCGGCACTCCCCCACTGCGGGCGGTGACTAAAGAGGTACTCGATAGCCACGGCAAGGTAGTGATTGGGGTTCATCAGGCCGGCATCGGGAGTGACAATGCCATGGCGGTCCGCGTCGGCGTCGTTGCCGGTGGCAAGGTCGAACTTAGAGCGGGCGTCGATAAGCGAGGCCATAGCATCAGGCGAGGAACAATCCATGCGGATCTTGCCGTCCGTATCCAAGGTCATAAAGCGGAAAGTGGCATCCACCTCCGGATTCACCACGGTCATGTTGAGCTCGTAGTGGTCAGCGATGGCCTGCCAATAATCCACGGAGGCGCCACCCATGGGATCAGCGCCGATGCGCAGGCCGGAATCTTTAATGGCCTGCATATCCACCACATTCTTAAGGTCAGCCACGTAGTTGTGCACGTAGTCGTGCTTCACGCAGCGCTCGTCCAGCACGCCCGCGACAGATGTCCGCTTCACGCCTTCCAGCCCGGCGCGCAGGTACTCGTTCGCGCGGCCAGCAATCCAATCGGTGGCCTGAGCATCGGCCGGTCCACCGGTAGGCGGGTTGTATTTGAAGCCGCCATCGCGGGGAGGATTATGGGACGGGGTAATCACAATGCCATCGGTGCCAGGGTGGGTCAGGATGGCATGGGAGACCGCCGGGGTCGGCGTGTAGCGGCCGCGCTCATCGACGCGAACCTCCACCCCATTGGCCAGCAGCACCTCAAGGGCGGAGACCATGGCAGGTTCGGACAGCGCGTGGGTATCTCGGCCGATGAAAATCGCCCCAGCAATGCCTTGTTCCGCGCGGTAATCCACAATGGCTTGGGTAATCGCTAGGATATGAGCCTCATTAAAGGCTCGATCCAGCGCGGAGCCGCGGTGGCCTGAGGTACCGAAGGACACCTGCTGATCCGGGTTATCGGCGTCCGGGGTGCGGGTGTAGTAGGCGGTGACCAATTCTGCGATATCAATAAGATCCGTGGGCTGTGCCAGCGTGCCGGCGCGCTCGTGGGCCATGGCGTGCTCCTTGAAGGGTTGGGGTGGTATGTCATTCCAGCTTGCCTGCTCTCCCGTGGTTGCGCAGGACGAATATTCCCCCGGCTGGGGGTATGGGCAAATTTACTCCATTTCTATAGTTCGCTAGATTTACAGAATGGACTCGCTTAATTCCATCCTCTCCGCCATCAGCACCGTGGTGTGGGGACCATTCATCCTCATTCCCCTCCTGTTAGGCACCGGCTTATGGCTGACCATTCGTTTGGGAGGACTCCAATTCCGAGCGCTGGGCCGCGCGACGCGTCACGTTTTTGCCACAGACCCTGACGAACAGTCCACCGAGGGTGATATTTCCAATTATCAGGCGCTGACCACCGCCCTTGCCGCTACCGTAGGCGTGGGAAACATCGTGGGCGTGGCCACCGCGTTGTCGATCGGCGGCCCTGGCGCACTGGTATGGATCTGGATTACCGGCCTCGTGGGCATGGCATCCAAGTACACCGAGGCCTACCTGGGTGTGCGTTTTCGCACCACGGATTCCAAGGGCGAGATGTCCGGCGGGCCGCAGCAATACCTAAAGCGTGGCATCCCCGGACCACTCGGATCGGTACTCGCAGTATTCTTTGCCATCTTTGCAATTTGCGCCTCCTTTGGCATCGGCAACCTCGCCCAAGCCAATGCTGTGGCCACCAATATGGAATCAACCTTCGGTATCGCCCCAGCGGCCACCGGTGCAATCCTCTTCGTCTTGGTGGGATCCGTACTCCTCGGCGGAATCCACGCCATCGGGCGCATTACCGCCGCCTTCGTCCCGTTGATGATCATCGTCTACGTCCTGGGCGGGCTCTATGTAATCTTCTCGCATGCCGCGGAGATCCCCGCCGCCTTTGCGATGATTTTCAGCGATGCCTTCACCGGCACCGCCGCGGGTGGCGGGTTCGTGGGCTCCACCATCATGATGGCCATTCAATACGGTGTTGCCCGCGGCATCTTCTCTAATGAGTCCGGCATGGGCTCCGCCGCCATCGCCGCCGCGGCTGCCAAGACCCCGCACCCAGCGCGCCAGGGGTTGGTATCGATGACGCAGACCTTCATTGACACCATCATCGTGGTCACCATCACTGGCTTGGTCATTGTTGTGGGCGGTACCTGGGATATGGGCCGTGACGAGGCCGGAATTATGACGGCCGAGGCCTTTTCCCGCGTGCTGCCCGGCGACTGGGGCGGCACCATCGTTTCGCTCTCCATTATTTTCTTCGCCTTTTCCACCATCATGGCCTGGGCGTATTACGGCGAACGTTCCCTGGAGTCCCTCTGCGGCCGCAAGGCCTCTATCCCCTACCGCATGTTTTTCGCCTGCCTCCTCTTTGTCGGCTCCGTCTCGGAGCTTGAGCTCGCTTGGACCTTCTCCGACCTAGCCAATGGCCTCATCGCCATCCCGAACCTCATTGGCCTGCTCCTCCTCTCCGGCCTCGTGGCCCGCGAAACCAAGGCATACTTAGCCTTTGACCCCAAGCTCAATAAGCCAGTGGATGAGGTGCGCGCGTTCGTAGAGTCCCAGGGGATGGACTGGAAGTAACATAGGCCGCATGCCTCAATTCCTCGTCGTGGGTGCTGGCGCTGCGCTCGGCGCGGTGGCCAGGTACCTCCTCTCCACCGCGCTCGGCGGCGGCATGCTCCCCCTGCTGGCCATCAATATCCTCGGCAGTGCCCTCATGGGCTACTTCCGCCCCGGCCCCTTTTGGGGCACCGGCGTGCTCGGCGGTTTCACCAGCTTCGCCACCTTCGCTTTCCTGACCTCCGAGGCCCATTGGACCGTGGCCCTGGCCTATGTCCTTGCCACCATCATCGGCTGCGTGGGCGGCTACCTGGCAGGTGACAAGCTGCGATGAATCTTCTCTGCGTCCTTCTCGGCGGCTTCATCGGCGGCAGCCTGCGCTATGGCTTTACCCGGCTTGTCCCCGCCCCCTACTGCACTTTCGTGGCGAATATTTTGGGCTCCCTAGCCCTTGGACTGGCCTATGGTTTCGCCCAGCTTGCCGACGCCCCCCTTCTCCACCCCTTCCTTGCCCTCGGCCTCGCCGGCGGCCTGTCCACCTGGTCCACATTGGCGAAGGAACTGGGAGAAATGATCAAACGCAAGCAGTGGTGGCGACTGTGCAAGTACCTCTTCTGGACCATTGGCCTCGGCATCGTTCTAGCCTGGCGCGGCACCATCTGGGCGGCCCGCATTTATCACGGCATATAAGCAAAATGGTCTCATTCTCCGCGCGAAGAATGAGACCATTAGCTGTATACCTAGTCTGCGATTGCCTCCAATGGCGGCGTCTTTGCCGCGCGGTTCGACGGCCAGACGGCCGCGATAATGCCGACGATGGCCGAGCCTACGAGCATAATGAGCACCATCGCCCACGGAATCTGCGCGGAATCCAATCCCTCATCACCGAGGATCTTGATAAAGGACCAGCCCAAGCCAAGGCCGATGAGGATGCCCATTACCGCGCCGAAGAGCGCAATCTGCACCGACTCAAGAGTGATCATCGTGCGGATCTGGCGGCGCTGCGTACCCACGGCACGCAACATGCCAATCTCCTGGCGTCGCTCAATAACACCCAGGGTCAAGGTATTGACAATACCCAGCACAGCAATAATCACTGCAAGGGCAAGCAGGCCGTACAGGATGGAAAGCATCTGGTCGATGAATCCGGCGGCTTGGCCCGCATACTCCTCACCAGAATTAACCTGAACCACGACCAAATCCTTGACCGAGTCCTCTAGGTTGTGGCGCAGCTCTTCTTTGTCATAGCCTTCCTGGCCCAAGACGCCCACCATTTGGACGGTAAAGGACTTCTCGGGAGCGACCTTTTCAGCCACGTCTTGCGAGAGCACCATATTCTGGACCACATCGGTGGGCTTAAAGGTACCGACCAGCTTGGCCTCGGCCTTCTTGTCCTTTTCCGCAGAAGTAACCTTGTAGGTCTCTCCTACCTTCCAGCCGTGTTCCTTGGCAAAGTCTTCGGTAGCAATGAAGCCCTTCTCCAAGTTGGCATCGCCCTCGACCATGTCGAGCGCAATCATCGACGACGGATCTCCATCCGCAGTCATCGTTTGTTGGAATTCTGGACCATAATCCATCGATGCCTGACCATCGACGGCTACCGGAGCCATACCGACGGTAATCACCTTATCGACGCCCTCGGCCTCCGCCGCGCGCTTACCCGTATCCTTCGGCGTCGGGAATTCACCGGAGCTAGGACCGGAAAGCAGGTAATCAGAAGTGATGTTCTGCTCCACGGTATCGGCCACAGAAGACTTCATAGTTGCGCCAAGCATGCCAATGGCGGTCACTAGGGCCACGCCCAAGGTCAGCGCAAATGCGGTGGCTGCCGTACGGCGCGGATTGCGACGCGAGTTGGTCGCCGCCAGTGAACCAATAGCGCCAAACGGTGCCCCGATTGCCTTGCCCACCGTCGGCACCAAAGGCAGCGACAAAGCAGGGCCGGCCAGGAAGAATCCCACGATGACGCCGAATGCGCCGAAGCCGACGAGGATGGCGCGGACGTTCGTCTCGCCGTCGGAAAGCACGCCTGCCAACGCCGCAACAATGCCCACCAGCAAGAAGATGGCACCGAAAATCGTGCGTACCTTCAGCGAAGTTCCGGAAGCAGATTCGGTAGTGCGCATTGCCTCAACCGGCTGCACGCGGCCCGCGCGCCGTGCCGGCGCCCACGCGGATACAACCGTCACGATAGTGCCCAAAATGATTGGAACTACGATTGCCGAAACGCTCAGGCCCAAGCCGCCATCGAGAGGCATTCCCTGCGCGCTCATGACTGCCTTAATGATTGCGACCAACCCCATACCAGCAACCACGCCAACTATGGACCCCAGAACACCAACAATGGCGGACTCCACCACCACCGAGTTGGTGATCTGGCGACGGGAAGCACCCAGCGCACGCAAGAGAGCAAACTCCTTGGTGCGCTGCGCGACAATCATCGAGAAAGTATTCGCAATGATGAAGGTGCCTACCAGCAGCGCAATCAGGCCGAAGGCGATGAGGAAGTAATTGATGAACTTCAAGGCAGAAGACATCATCTCCGAGGTCTCCTCAGCCAGGCGCTCACCCGACTCCGCCTTTACTTCATACTTCTCGTTCAGGTGGTCCACCAAGGCATTCGCATCCACTCCATCGGCTGCAGAAACCTTGAGCTGGCTCGGCTCGCCGTAGCGCTCCAGGTAATCCTTTTCAGCCATGCTCAGCACGATGCTCTCGCCTTGGTCGACCGCGGGCTCCGAGATGCCAGAAACGGTAACCGTATCCTGCTCATCGGGGTGAACCACAGTCAGCTTCTGCCCCACGGAAATGTCGTACTTGTCGGCCGCGGAAGAGTTGATGAGGACCTCGTCCTTACCGCTAGGCTCCTCGCCCTCCTTCAGCTCATCGGCGCCACCAACGACCTTGTCTTCCGGGTAGAACGGAACAACACTGGCCGTGCCGCCCTGGGTTTGAAAGGCCTCCGAGTTCTCATCGGCCGCGACAACGGTCTCCGAATCCGCGATATTGATGTTCTTGACATCCTTATCGTCGGCCAACTTCTGGCGCAGCTTGTCATCCAGTTTCGCGCCATTGTCGTCTTTTTGGCTCACCACTGCATCCACGCCGCGGAACTGATTGTCCACGGCGGAGTCAAACGTAGACTTTAGCGAATTGGTGAACATAAACGAGCCGGCAATAAACGCGGTGCCCAAAACCACCGCGAGAATCGTCAGCCCAAGGCGCAATTTATGCGCCACAATATTACGCAGAGACACTCTGCGCATTGCGTTTCCGCGTGCCATTTAGCCCTCAATCTCTGCCATTACCTGGTGAATGGCCTCCATCGTCGGATTGTGCAACTCATTCACTAGCTTGCCGTCAGCAAGGAAAACCACCCGGTCCGCATATGAGGCGGCCTTGGCATCGTGCGTCACGATGACCACTGTTTGGTTGTCCTTATCCACCGCGGTTCGCAAAATGTCGAGCACCTCGGCCGAAGAATTCGAATCCAGGTTGCCCGTTGGCTCATCGCCGAAGATGATTTCTGGCCGAGAAACCAATGCACGAGCACAGGCCACGCGCTGCTGCTGTCCGCCAGACAATTCAGCTGGGCGGTGTTCCAGGCGCTCTGCTAGGCCGAGGCGGCTAGTGACCTCCTCAAACCACTGCTTATCGACGCCCTTACCCGCAATATCCGTAGGCAGCGTAATGTTTTCCGCCGCAGTCAGCGTGGGCACAAGGTTAAAGGACTGGAAAATAAAGCCCAGTCGGTCACGACGCAAGGCCGTAATGTTTTTGTCATTGAGCGCCGACATATCGGTATCACCGATAAATGCTGATCCGGAGGTCGCTGAATCGAGACCAGCCATGGTGTGCATCAGCGTCGACTTACCGGAACCCGATGGGCCCATGATCGCCGTGAATTCGTTCTTGCCGAATTCAATGGATACATGATCAAGAGCGACGACAGCTGTGTCATCGCTTCCGTATTGCTTAAACAAGTCAACGGCGCGAGCCGCAGCATCAGTCATGAGACAAATTCTCCTTGTAAATGGGAAGTTACCTATTTAAGTCTAGCGACCGTGGCCTCCGGCCAACATCATCCCTGAGGAGGAAAACGGCATACGAGAGCCCGGCACCACCGTTCTCGTGGGTCTCACACTGCGGGCTCCGGCCTACTTCCTAGCCCTCCTTTCGCTGTGTTCGTTGTTGTTGGTGTGTGAGGTATTGGGCCCAGGTGTGGTTCCAGTGTGTTTGGTGTGTGGCTAGTGGTCCGGTGGGGTGGTCTAGTTGGTAGGTACCGTCGCGGTGGAGCCAGGCGATGGTGCCGGTAATCGGGTCGAGGATGTAATGGATTCTGCGGTCGGTTTTGATGTTGTGGTGATGCTGGCAGAGGTTTACTAAATTATCTGGACTGGTAGGCCCGCCAAGGTGGTATTCGATGCGGTGGTCGAGTTGGCACCGGGTGGCGGGGACGGTACAGCCGGGCCAGCGGCAGGTAGCATCTCTGCCTTGGGTGTAAGCCCGGATGTCGGTGGTGGGGGTATAAGAGTCTGTCTCGTCGGCGTTAAGCCGGCGGATGAAGGTGTTGTCCGTGGGCGCGTGGTTGAGGTTTATCCATCCGGCACCGGGGTGAAAGACGAGGTTGGCTTTTTCGTTGGTGGTAAACGTGTTGATGGCAACACTGGTGTGGGTGTCTTCGAGAATGAGGTCGATGAGTCCTTGTGCGGCAGTGGTTGCGGTCTGGTTGGTGTAGGCGTCGATGTGGCGGGCGATGATGGTGGCGGTGGCACTATCGCAGGTCAAAGATAGTGTGGTGGTGTTATCCGGGTTGTAGTTAATGCGCAGGCGCGGTTCGGGTTGTTGTTCTTTGTCTTCGGGGCGCAGGTGGGTGTCGATGAAGGTGCGAATGAAGCGGCGAAGGTCGGCGTCGGTGGGGACGGTTTGGTTGGGTGTGGTGGGGGTCAGAAAGTCTGCGAGTGCGGCGTCGATGGCTTCAAGATGCTCTGGGTTATCTTCTAGCCGGTTGAGTTCGCGGTCGATGATGCGCAGTTTGGTTAGGTCGAGTATCCAGTGCTGTCCTTGGACTTCGGTAACGAGGGGTAGTTGGCGCATGCGGAAGTGGGCGCGCAGGAAGCCTAGGAGTTTGTGGTAGGAGATGCCGAGGTCTTTGGCGAGGCTGGTAAGGCTCAGGTCGACGTCGTCGTCTAGTTGGGGGAGGATGGCGCGGTAGAGGAACCAGGTGGTTTTGCGTGTGTAGGTCCCGGCTTTGCCGATGTGGTTGCCGGGAGCGTTGGTGGTGTAGAACGCTTCCGGTACATCACCATCGTCTAGGGCCTCGGTGTCGGGGTGGTCACCTATGAGGAGGGTGTCTGGGTAGTCGAGGGTGGTATCTGGTTCGGGCGGGGCAAGTGTGGCAGTCATGAACAGGACACTCCAGGAAAGAAGACAGTGTTCGTATGTGTTTTCTAACGAGCGCCTTTATAGTATCCCGGGTGGTGGACATGTGACCCCGGTGGGGGTGTTTATGTTCGAATAGAGTACCCTAAAACCGCAGGGATCCCCAGAGTCGCACCACAACCAGACACGGGGGTAAAAGCAAAGGTTGAGGGTTCGTTACCTACTACTCCCCCAGGCAAGCACGTGCAGCATGACGACGTCTAAGATCGCTGAACGTGTGTGGCGACGCATCGTCGCGTAACACCGGCTTCCGTAAAACGTGAAAAGAAGGGAAGAGGACGGTGGGTGTTCCGTCCTCTTCCCTTTCTTGGTTTATTGAATTATCTATTTTTGTTTGGTGTCGGCGGTGACTTACTCTCCCACAACCTCCCGGTTGCAGTACCATCAGCGTGTGCAGGCTTAGCTTCCGGGTTCGGAATGGGACCGGGCGTTTCCCTGCAGCTATTGACCACCGACAAACATACGAAGCATTCCAACCCTTAGGTGTGCTTTCGGGTGTTGTGTCAGATACTGCATAGTGGACGCGGTCACGACAGTGACTGTTTCTTTTCTTCTTGTTGTTTTGCCAGTACACGAATGTGTGTTGGTGTTTGTTGTGGTCAATTAGTACCAGTAGCCTTCACACCTTACAGTGCTTCCAGGTCTGGCCTATCTACCCTATCGTCTTTAGGGGACCTTAACGAAACCTCATCTTAAAACAGGCTTCCCGCTTAGATGCTTTCAGCGGTTATCCCTTCCGTACGTAGCCAACCAGCGATACCCCTGGCGGGATAACTGGCACACTAGAGGTACGTCCGTCCCGGTCCTCTCGTACTAGGGACAGCTTTCTTCAAGTTTCAACGCGCGCGGCGGATAGAGACCGAACTGTCTCACGACGTTCTGAACCCAGCTCGCGTGCCGCTTTAATGGGCGAACAGCCCAACCCTTGGGACCTACTCCAGCCCCAGGATGCGACGAGCCGACATCGAGGTGCCAAACCATCCCGTCGATATGGACTCTTGGGGAAGATCAGCCTGTTATCCCCGGGGTACCTTTTATCCGTTGAGCGACACCACATCCACAAGTAGGTGCCGGATCACTAGTCCCGACTTTCGTCCCTGCTCGACATGTCTGTCTCACAGTCAAGCTCCCTTGTGCACTTACACTCACCACCTGATTGCCAACCAGGCTGAGGGAACCTTTGGGCGCCTCCGTTACATTTTGGGAGGCAACCGCCCCAGTTAAACTACCCACCAGGCACTGTCCCCAACCCAGATCATGGGCCAAGGTTAGATGCTCAATCCGATCAGAGTGGTATTTCAACAACGACTCCACCACCACTAGCGTGATAGCTTCCAAGTCTCCCACCTATCCTACACAAACCGAACCAAACACCAATACCAAGCTATAGTGAAGGTCCCGGGGTCTTTTCGTCCTGCCGCGCGTAACGAGCATCTTTACTCGTAGTGCAATTTCACCGGGCCTGTGGTTGAGACAGCAGAGAAGTCGTTACGCCATTCGTGCAGGTCGGAACTTACCCGACAAGGAATTTCGCTACCTTAGGATGGTTATAGTTACCACCGCCGTTTACTGGGGCTTAAATTCTCAGCTTCGCAGTCAAAGACTACTAACCGGTCCTCTTAACCTTCCAGCACCGGGCAGGCGTCAGTCCATATACATCAACTTAACGTCTTCGCATGGACCTGTGTTTTTGATAAACAGTCGCTTCCCTCTATTCTCTGCGACCCCACAACGCTTAACACCGCAAGGATGCTCACGTCGTGGGGCCCCCCTTCTCCCGAAGTTACGGGGGCATTTTGCCGAATTCCTTAACCACAGTTCACCCGAACGCCTTAGTATTTTCAACCTGACTACCTGTGTCGGTTTAGGGTACGGGCCATACACACACATCGCTAGAGGCTTTTCTCGACAGTACAGGATCACCACCATCAACCCTAAAGGGTCTACGCATCACGTCTCAACCACAATGTGCGGCGGATTTACCTACCACACGGCCTACACGCTTACACCACCAATCCAATAAGTGGCGTGGCTACCTCACTGCGTCACCCCATCACTTGAACCACACATCAGGCCCCACGACATCAACACCACCAGACTTCAAAGAAGACCAGTAGTGCATCCGCGGTGGTTAGTATCAGTGCTTCATCATGGGCGCGCATGTACGGGTACCAGAATATCAACTGGTTATCCATCGACTACGCCTGTCGGCCTCGCCTTAGGTCCCGACTCACCCTGGGAAGACGAACTTGACCCAGGAACCCTTAGTCATCCGGCGGATAGGATTCTCACCTATCAATTCGTTACTCATGCCTGCATTCTCACTCGCACACAGTCCACGCCTCCTTACGGTAACGCTTCAAACCATGCACGACGCTCCCCTACCCAAACAAAAAATGCTTGCCGCGGCTTCGGCGGTGTACTTGAGCCCCACTACATTGTCGGCGCAGAACCACTCGACCAGTGAGCTATTACGCACTCTTTCAAGGATGGCTGCTTCTAAGCCAACCTCCTGGCTGTCTTCGCGATCCCACATCCTTTTCCACTTAGTACACCCTTAGGGGCCTTAACCGGCGATCTGGGCTGTTTCCCTCTCGACTATGAAGCTTATCCCCCACAGTCTCACTGCCGTACAACACAATTAGTGGCATTCGGAGTTTGGCTGACATTGCTAAGATTGTAGTCCCGCTCAACCAACCAGTCGCTCTACCTCCACCAAGCTATAATACGACGCTGCACCTAAATGCATTTCGGGGAGAACCAGCTATCACGGAGTTTGATTGGCCTTTCACCCCTACCCACAGCTCATCCCCGCAGTTTTCAACCTACGTGGGTTCGCGCCTCCACAACCTCTTACAGCTGCTTCACACTGGCCATGGGTAGATCACCCCGCTTCGGGTCCAGGACATGCCACTATACACCCCATTAGGATTCGGTTTCCCTACGGCTACCCCACACGGGTTAACCTCGCGACATGCCGCTGACTCGCAGGCTCATTCTTCAAAAGGCACGCCATCACACACAAAAAGTGCTCTGACGGATTGTAAGCACATGGTTTCAGGAACTATTTCACTCCCCTCCCGGGGTACTTTTCACCATTCCCTCACGGTACTTAATACACTATCGGTCACACTGAGTATTTAGGCTTACCGGGTGGTCCCGGCAGATTCACAGCAGATTCCACGAGCCCGCTGCTACTCGGGCAACCCAACAACCCACATGCCATTGTCTTCAACTACAGGACTCTCACCTTCTCCGGCAGGCCATTCCAAACCACTTCACCTAACAACAACACACGAGCACGATGATGGTAGTCACCGCCAATTGGGGCCCACAACACCGCACACACAACCCCTACCAGGTATCACATGCACACGGTTTAGCCTCATCCACGTTCGTTCGCCACTACTAGCAGAATCATTATTATTTTCTCCTCCTACGGGTACTGAGATGTTTCACTTCCCCGCGTAAACCCCCACAACAGCTATGAATTCACTGAAGGGTAACCCCACATAACCAGGGCCAGGTTTCCCCATTCGGACATCCTCGGATCAACGCTTAATTGACAACTCCCCGAGGCTTAACGCAGCCTTTCACGTCCTTCATCGGCTCAGCATGCCAAGGCATCCACCATGCGCCCTTAATAACGAACACACAAACCACCACACACACAAACATGCGGGTGGCCACACAAGTGAACTTGACAAAAAATTGATTAAAGAAAAAAGAAATCACACAAACACACACAAACAAACCACAAAAAAGCAATCCATCTGGTGTGTTTAATGCTCGCGTCCACTATACAGTTCTCACACAACACCCCAACCACACCCCACCAACACCAACAGTGTCAACAAGAATAATGGTCAGGCACACAAAAAAGGGGGATAATGCCCCAGACACCCAACAATGCACCAACATACAAACAACTTACTTTTTTAAACTGTGCACGGCTTATGTATCACAAAGCGCCATTCAAACACTTGGCCTTGTCTTATCAGGTGTGTGTTCCACCCGGACAATTTTTACTAAACAAAAGGGTTGGCAGCATGACACTCGCATACTCAACCAACCAAGGGTGCAACTGCACCCAATCAAAATAAAAGCTCCTTAGAAAGGAGGTGATCCACCCGCACCTTCCGGTACGGGTACCTTGTTACGACTTCGTCCCAATCGCCGATCCCACCTTCGACGGCTCCCTAACAAGTTTGGGCCACCGGCTTCGGGTGTTACCAACTTTCATGACGTGACGGGCGGTGTGTACAAGGCCCGGGAACGTATTCACCGCAGCATTGCTGATCTGCGATTACTAGCGACTCCGACTTCATGGGGTCGAGTTGCAGACCCCAATCCGAACTAAGGCCGGCTTTCAGCGATTCGCTCCACCTCACAGTGTCGCTGCGCGTTGTACCGACCATTGTAGCATGTGTGAAGCCCTGGACATAAGGGGCATGATGATTTGACGTCATCCCCACCTTCCTCCGAGTTGACCCCGGCAGTCTCTCATGAGTCCCCAACCAAATGCTGGCAACATAAGACAAGGGTTGCGCTCGTTGCGGGACTTAACCCAACATCTCACGACACGAGCTGACGACAACCATGCACCACCTGTACACCAGCCACAAAGGGAAACTACATCTCTGCAGCGGTCCGGTGTATGTCAAGCCCAGGTAAGGTTCTTCGCGTTGCATCGAATTAATCCACATGCTCCGCCGCTTGTGCGGGCCCCCGTCAATTCCTTTGAGTTTTAGCCTTGCGGCCGTACTCCCCAGGCGGGGCGCTTAATGCGTTAGCTACGGCACGAAAGTCGTGAAAAGACCCTCACACCTAGCGCCCACCGTTTACGGCATGGACTACCAGGGTATCTAATCCTGTTCGCTACCCATGCTTTCGCTCCTCAGCGTCAGTAACTGCCCAGTAACCTGCCTTCGCCATCGGTGTTCCTCCTGATATCTGCGCATTTCACCGCTACACCAGGAATTCCAGTTACCCCTACAGTACTCAAGTTATGCCCGTATCGCCTGCACGCCCGGAGTTAAGCCCCGGAATTTCACAGACGACGCGACAAACCACCTACGAGCCCTTTACGCCCAGTAATTCCGGACAACGCTCGCACCCTACGTATTACCGCGGCTGCTGGCACGTAGTTAGCCGGTGCTTCTTATCTAGGTACCGTCACAAAAAGCTTCGTCCCTAGCGAAAGGAGTTTACAACCCGAAGGCCGTCATCCCCCACGCGGCGTCGCTGCATCAGGCTTGCGCCCATTGTGCAATATTCCCCACTGCTGCCTCCCGTAGGAGTCTGGGCCGTATCTCAGTCCCAATGTGGCCGTCCACCCTCTCAGGCCGGCTACCCGTCGCCGCCTTGGTAGGCCATTACCCCACCAACAAGCTGATAGGCCGCGAGCTCATCCTACACCGAAAAAACTTTCCAACCATCACACTAAAAATGGCTCCTATCCGGTATTAGACCCAGTTTCCCAGGCTTATCCCGAAGTGCAGGGCAGATCACCCACGTGTTACTCACCCGTTCGCCACTCGAGTACCCTGCAAGCAGGGCCTTTCCGTTCGACTTGCATGTGTTAAGCACGCCGCCAGCGTTCGTCCTGAGCCAGGATCAAACTCTCCACAAAAAAATTTCAGAACAACATCCGAAACAGGCCGTGAAAAGCCCGAAACCCAACAAAAGAACAAACCACCACAAACCACACAACAATGCAGCCTGTGCTGGCGTCCAAAAAATTACTACAAAGAAAAAATACAGTTCCCTCAACCCGACGGGGTCAAAAATAAGGAAACCAAAAAAGTTGAACACAATCACATGCCAACCAATCCATCTCAATGCAGCCGAAACACCAAACAGCATTCAAATAGGTACGCGTTTCACATACCCAACCGGCACACACCAACCAACAAACCACCTAGGTCTATTGGCAGACAAACCAATCAACACACAACCATGCACACAAAAAATAAAAAGTACATTGGCACACTATTGAGTTCTCAAACATCATCCACACACCCCAAGAAAATTAACTTTCCGTTAACCTCTCGTTGGCGGCTCGTACAAACTTACTCAACTCAATGAACCCTGTCAAATCATCGAACCAAGTCCGCACCAAATTCGCTCAAAAGTAACCTCCCGGCTACCTCGCGGCGACTTGGATTAATGTAGTCCAACCCCACCAACAATGACAAATCCCCAGCACACAATGGAAAACGGTGTGCTGGGGGCGTCGTTAAAAGAGCTCTTCTTCTTGAGTTCTTTCAATTGTGGCGCCGAGGCGCTGCAGGTTTTCTACAAAGTTGGGATATCCGCGGTCGATGTGGAAGACATCGTGGACCGTAGTCGTCTCATCCGCACACAATGCAGAAAGTACAAGACCCGCACCTGCACGGATATCGGAACTCCATACGTGAGTAGAAGAGAGTCGTTCTTTACCGCGGACTACTACATGGTGACCGTCAACCTGGGCGTCGGCACCCAGGCGCAGCATTTCATCTACAAAGCGGAAGCGGGATTCAAAGACATTCTCCGTGATGACAGTTGTTCCGTCCGCAATCGCAGAGATGCCAATAGCCATCGGCTGCAGGTCGGTGGGAAATCCCGGAAATGGCAGTGTCTGGTAGTCAACAGCCTGTGGTCGCTGATCCATGCGCACGCGAAAACCATTCTCATAGGTCTCTAGTTCCGCGCCGGCAGACTTCAGCTTTTCCAGCGGCAGGTGCAGGTGGCGCGGGGAAATTCCACCCACGGTGATATCGCCCTGGGTCATGGCAGCAGCATACGCCCACGTGCCGGCCACAATTCGGTCACCAATAACCTCATGCTGGGTGGGCTGCAGCTTATCGACGCCGCGGATGGTCACCACCGAGCTTCCCTCGCCCTCGATATCGGCACCCATAGACTTGAGCATGGTGCACAGATCCACGATCTCCGGCTCGCGAGCCGCGTTATGAAGAACGGTTTCCCCTTCGGCGAGGACCGCAGCGGTAAGAATATTTTCGGTTGCGCCCACGGACGGGAAGTCTAGGCGGATATTCGCACCTCGCAGGTGCGTAGCCTCTGCCACGACGGCACCGTGTTCAATACGGGTGGTGGCGCCGAGCTTTTCTAGGCCAGTTTGGTGCATATCGAGCGGGCGGGAACCGATCGCGTCACCACCAGGCAACGCTACCTTCGCGTGGCCACAGCGGGAAGTCAAAGGCCCGAGCACGCAGACGGATGCGCGGAATTGGCGGACCGCGTCAAAATCCGCGTTGGATTGCGGCTGTGCAGGGGTAGTAATCCGAACCTCAGAGCCCTCGATGACTACCTCGCAGCCGAGCCCTTCGAGAACCTTCTTCATGAGGGGGACGTCCAGAATTTCTGGGCAGTTCGTCAGCGTCGTAGTGCCCTCCGCCAGCAAGGATGCGGCCATGAGCTTCAAGACGCTATTTTTCGCGCCATCTACTTTAACGGTGCCCTCTAGGCGGGCACCGCCGGAAACAATAAACTGATCTTTCACAACTGCCTACGCTACCGGTTCTTAAGGCAATGCGCCGATACGACGGGCGGCATTAACCGCCTCGTAGCGGGTGTGCGCACCGAGTTTGCGCATTACCGAGCGCAAATAAGACTTCACGGTTTCTGCGCCGATTCCCATTTCCTCAGCTGCTTCTACGTTGGTATGGCCTAGGGCCACACAAGAGAGAACATCGAGTTCGCGGGCGGAGAGCTTGGTGGATTGCTTCACGCGCACCGGCGAGACCATCTGGTCACACAACGTCTCTAGCTCCTTGCGCAGTTCTTCGTCTGCTACGCGGTTGGCCAGCATGCGCAGCTTGGAGTGAGTGGAACGGACCTGCTCCCACTCGGCACCGTTCATGACGTGGCCGCGGGCGGCTCCACCCTTGGACCCATCGGCACGTCGCATGGCGGAATTAACGGCCAAGTCTTGCTCGAGGGTGCGCGCGGTCATCGTCACTTCTTCAATGACCTTGTCGCCCAAACGAACTGGGGAGTGAACGCCGACGTAGAGGACACCGCGAATTTCGCGCTGCACAGTAACGGGCACGGCCACAATGGAGTGCAGACCCTCGTCCTGGATTACGCGGTCGTTCTCGTGCGAGATGGTGGTGGCACGCGTGTAGTCGGATACACCTACCGCGCGGCGAGTGCTCACCACTCGCCCACCCACACCAACGCCTGAGTCAATGATCAGATTCTGCAGCGCTGGGGTACGTAGGCCCACCCACTGCGTAATCTGCAAGCGATTGTCTGGCAGCAGCGTGGCATACATCGTCACCGGAATACCTGTAGCGGTTTTCAGGGACGATAACGCCGCGCGTACGGATTCTTCATCATCTTTGAGGCGATGCGACTCCATGAGACTCTTTCCTCGTCGGGGGTAACCAAGCAGGTGTACCCGTCTTCCCCCCGGGAATTTGGGGGCCAGCGGGCAACTGAGTGGAAGTATAGACAGCATGTGGGGGTAATTCGAAATCGCCCCTGGCTTATCCGGTGTTGTAATCCCACATGGAATGCCCGAATACCCGGTCTAGAATTTATATACTGACTGGTCTACTTGTGTAGTGTACCCTTGCGTTGTACACGATTTGAATCCAAATCCGATTCCCAAAGGAGTCAATACAATGGCTGTCTACAACAACATTATGGAAACCATCGGCGGCACCCCACTGGTCCGCTTGAACCATCTCACCGAGGGCAAGGGCGCCACTGTGCTTGCCAAGGTTGAGTCTTTTAACCCTGCTAACTCCGTAAAGGACCGCATCGGCAAGGCCATCGTGGAGGCCGCTGAGAAGTCTGGTCAGCTCAAGCCGGGCGGCACCATCGTGGAAGCCACGTCCGGCAATACCGGCATTGCCTTGGCTCTGGCCGGCGCCACTTTGGGCTACAAGGTCATCTTGACCATGCCGGAGACCATGTCCAACGAGCGCAAGGTACTGCTGCGCGCCTACGGCGCAGAGATTGTACTGACCCCAGGCGCGGCGGGCATGCAGGGCGCCGTCGACAAGGCGAATGAAATCGTCGCCGAGAACGACAACGCTATTCTGGCTGCACAGTTCGCCAACGAAGCAAACCCGAAGATGCACGAAGAGACCACCGGCCCGGAGATCTGGGAAGACGCCGAGGGCAAGGTTGATGCCTTCGTTGCTGGTGTAGGCACCGGCGGCACCGTTACCGGTGTGGGCCGCTTCCTCAAGTCCAAGAATCCGGACCTGCACTTGGCCGCCGTCGAGCCGTCCGACTCCCCTGTCCTATCTGAAGGCCACGCTGGCCCGCACAAGATCCAGGGCATTGGCGCTAACTTCGTTCCTGAGGTGCTTGACCGCGAGCTTCTCGACGAAGTCTTTACCGCCACTACCGAGGAGTCCATTAAGGCCTCCCGTGACCTGGCCACCCAGGAAGGCCTGCTGGTGGGCATTTCCGCCGGCGCTAACGTCTCTGCAGCTTTGAAGCTGGCAGAGCGCCCAGAGTTTGAGGGCAAGACCATCGTGGTTGTCCTGCCGGACTTCGGTGAGCGCTACGTCTCCACCATCCTCTTCGAGGACATCCGCGAAGCTTAAGTTACTTCGCTTGAATAAAAGCACCCGCCAACCTTGGCGGGTGCCTTTTTTATGCCAGTACTATGTGGACATGAACATTATGAGCTACATCCGTGAAGACTTAGCGAATGCAAGAGATCACGATCCGGCCGCGCGTGGCGACGTCGAAAATGCAGTAGTGTACTCCGGTCTCCACGCGGTGTGGTCTCACCGCATTTCGCACTGGATGTGGAAGCGCGGCCTGCGCGGGCCCGCACGCATCTTGGCGCAGATTAATCGCTTCTTTACCGGCGTGGAAATCCACCCGGGCGCCACTATCGGTCGCCGCTTCTTTATTGACCACGGCATGGGCATCGTCATCGGTGAAACCGCCGAGATTGGCGATGGCGTCATGCTTTACCACGGTGTCACCCTCGGTGGCCAGGTACTCACTCAGACCAAGCGCCACCCCACTGTTGAAGACAATGTGGTCATTGGCGCCGGCGCAAAGGTGCTAGGGCCTATTACCATCGGCGAGGGTTCGGCGATTGGTGCCAATGCCGTAGTGACGAAAGACGTTCCCGCCGAACATATCTCGGTGGGCATCCCAGCCAAGAACCGTCCACGCAATCCAAATGAGCGCATCAAACTGGTCGACCCCGACTACTACATCTAAATTCTCTCCCAGCGGCTCACAGACAACTGTGGGCCGCTTTTTACATATCTTATGGACGGAGCAGGTCGCGGTATTCGGGATTCTTTTCTATAAAGTGCGCAACCGCAGAGCATGTGGCAATGACTTGCTTGCCGACGCCCCGGGCGTCGTCCAGCGCTGCCTTAATCAACGGCGCAGACAGGCCTTGGCCGCGAAAGGCGTCCTTGATGACCGTGTGGTTAAACTCGCGGGTATCGCCCGCGTCTACGTAGTGGCAAACCCCCGCCTCAGAGCCATCCACAGTGAGGACGTAGCGGGATTTATCGGTCTGGTGTGCAATAGGGGTTAAGGGTCAAAAAGTGTGTCCGGAATCGCGGATTTTCACGGATTGACCTGTAGGTTTCCGGAAAGTATATGCTCCGGAAGCATATATCTAGCCCCCGACGGGAAATCCTCGGTGTGGCAGCCGTGATGTGCTATGCGCGGCGTGGTGTGGTGTCGCAATGTCGAAGAACCAACCACGCTGCCACTGCGGCGGTGAAATGAAACGCAACGGCACCACCAGCAAAGGCACCACCAGATGGCGCTGCAAACAATGCGGCGCCTCCAGCGTCAAACGTCGAAACGACATCACCAACGCGGCAGTGTTCACCCAGTTCATCGAGCATTGCACCACCGCAATATCACTCGACGACCTAGCCAAACGAAACGGTGTTAGCCGCGCCACCATGAAGCGGCGCTTCAAGTGGTGCTGGCTCGTTGATGTGCCTGACCCCACCGCCGGCCACCACAAGCGGATCTACGACCAGGTATTTCTCGATGGCACCTACACCGCCGGTGGCTGCCTGATCGTCGCGGCGACCATCGACCACGTGATCGCCTGGCACTGGTGCAAACACGAAACCACCCGCGACTACCAACTGCTGCTTGAACGCATCGAAGCCCCACTCATCGCCGTCATCGACGGCGGCCAAGGCGCATACAGCGCAATCAAAAAGTGCTGGCCGACTACGAAAATTCAACGCTGCCTCGTCCACGCCCAACGCGTGGTCCGCCGCTACACCACCACCAACCCACGCACCGATGCCGGGCGCACCATCTACCGACTTGCGCTGAAACTGACCCGGATCACCACACTGGATGAAGCCGCCGCGTGGGGTGTGCAACTGCACGAGTTTTCAACGATCTACCGGGAATGGATGAACGAGAAAACCATGATCAAAGACCCCAAAACAGGTGCATGGACCCGCGTGTGGACCCACCACAACGTGCGCAAGGCCTACAACAGCCTCAACCATCTTTGGCGGTCCGAGATGCTGTTTGTCTACCTCAACCCGCCAGCAGGAGTCCTTGCGCCCGAGCGGATCAAATCCACCACCAACAGCTTAGAAGGCGGCATCAACGCCCAGCTCAAACTGCTCGCCAGAACCCACCGCGGCAGATCAGGCGAACGACAACGCCGCATGCTGGATTGGTGGCTCTACTTAAAAACGGAACTGCCTGACGATCCAGTACGAATCGCCAGGCAGTCCGACTGGGGCCAGGGCCAACTCGCCAAAGTATCCACCCTGACCCAAACCGAGAACCAAGCCGACCACGAAACAGGACGCCCAGCCCTCTACGACAACGCTATCGACACCGACTACACCCACTCAATCGGCATTCAAAAAGGCCAAATCTAACCCCCGCGACACGCCGAGCCAGACACACATTTTGACCCTTAACCCTGCAATAGCGTGTTCCATGCCCCCATACTAAAGCAAAAATGGCCCCTCTTAAGAGGAGCCATTGTTGTGGCCAGAGCCAGGATCGAACTGGCGACCCCACACTTTTCAGGCGTGTGCTCTACCGACTGAGCTATCTGGCCAGAAACCCGAAGGTTTCCGCGACCTTGACGGGACTTGAACCCGCGACCTCCGCCGTGACAGGGCGGCGCGCTAACCAACTGCGCCACAAGGCCATTTTAAATTATGTGTGCTCTCTGGCACGGATAGTTACTCTACACAACGATCCTAAAATCAAACAAATCACCATGTCACTACCCCTTTCCAGGATGGTGACATGGTGAAGAACTTAGACGTACGTACTATTTGCGGCGAGCGAGCAGGAATCCGCCCGCAACGCCCACCGCGATAAGGAGAACGACTCCAGAACCGATGAGCATGCCCTTGAGGTTACTGCCACCAGCAGAGTCCTCACCGGCCTGTGCGACATCGGCATCGGCGGACTGCTTCTCCGCATTGTCCCCTTCCTTGGGCGCATCCTTGGCCTTATCAAGGTCTTCTGAGGCCGACGCAAGGTTGATGGGGGTATCGGAAGGCTCGGCACCTGGCTCAAAGTTCGGCTTGAACTCGGGACCGTCCATCGGCTCACCGTCGAGCTCCACCTTGAACGAGTAGCCCTGGTCCATGCCCGACGTAGAATCGAACGTGCTACTACTCACGCTCTTTGCGAAGACGAGATAATACGTGCCGGGGAGCGTCAGGGGTCCTTCAGTGTACTCGGTACGGTTGGCCCATTGCACGGCGGAATCGCCGGCGCTGCGCTCCACTTTTTCTTCGCTTCCCACGTAGATATCCCCTTCGGCGAGCACGCTGGCACGCGTGGGGTTATAAAAATCCCAATTCAAGTCGTAACTCGCGTGCTCCGCGACCGTCTTGTGCCCCTGCACAGTCACAACCGGGCGCTTGCCGTAGGGCACATCAAACTTATAGAAGCGATATTCGCCATCAACGATGGCATCGTTATAGGTCTCCCCCGGCGTCACGGCTGCCGCGGAGTCGAAGGTAGCGCCGCCGGCCACAGGTGCGCCCTCCTCAATCTGCGCGACCTCAGGGAGCTCACGAGACGCATACGGCTTCTTTTCGTCGCCAGCGAACGCGCCAGCCTTGACGTACTGCACGTTGACCTCAACGTCGAGCTCGACATCCTGGTTGATCTGGTCGGAGCTGGACGTGTCAGAGAAGTGCAGCGTTGTCACGATGTCCCAATCGTCCATCTTGATACAACGATCTTCCTCGTCCTCGGGCTGCTTTTCGTTTTGCACCAGCACGCTGGCGGAATAGGGCGGCCTGTAACGGCCGCCGCGCGTCGAGAGTGGGCTCGACTGTACCGTGGTTGCGTAGTCCTCACAGTTGGGCGCAGGGTTTTCAGCCTCGACCGTGGAGCTGAAGTCCGAGGTTTTCTTACCCTCCGCGTTCTGCTCTGGGATAGCAAAGACCGTGACATACGCGTTGTAGCCCTCAGGCACGGAAAGCTTGGTGTAGAACGGGCGATCCTCGCCCTCGTTCTTACCCATACGGGGCAGGACCTTCGTGTGGTAGGTGCCCTCCCCGAGATACTTGGCATTGTCAGGATCATCGGCGAACTCGAACGGGGTACCCTTTGCCTCGTACATGTTGACAGAACGCAGCGTGAGGAACTCCATGTTCTGCGCAAGCTCAGCAGCATTCGCCGCAGCGAGCGACTGGCCGCCCGTTGCCTCAGCGACGCAATCCAGCTCAGACTGCGCCTTCTCGTCAACCTGGAATCCGATGGTGTGAACCGTGAGCCCCACGCCGTCAGCAGCAAGCTCCTTGGCCACGTCGCACACCGGCGGCGGCGCGCAGGTGTCGATGCCGTCCGAGACGAGCACGATGGAGTTGTCGCCCTCGCCGCCGGCAGCCTTGAGCTGTTCCGCGGCCTTCTTCAGCGAGTTTCCGATGGGAGTGTAGCCCTTGGGTTCCAAAGCATTAAAGCTGTCTTTCAGCCCGGCCTTGTCGATCCTCCCGACCGGCGACAGTACGGAAATATCCTGGCAACCACGATCTTTATTATCCGGCGCATTCGACTCCTTGGAGCCATACGCGACGGCGCCGACAAGGGCGCTGTCCGGAAGCTTATCGACGAGCTGGTTCGTCGCGTCCTTGGCCGCCTGCATTTTCGATGGGCCGCCCTCGCTTTCTGGATCCGCCATGGAGAACGAGGCGTCCATAACAAGCGCCACCTTGGACTGTTTATCGCTCGTCGGTCCCAAGTCTGAACTCGGCGCTGTAGACGAAGCTGTCGTGGACGATTCCGCGGACTGCGCGGCTGCGAACGGGACCGCCAGCAAACTGAGGAAAATTATTGAAAGAACTGCGCCCCACGTGCGAGGCGAGAAATGTGATGTAGACATCTAACCTAGCCCTTGTATAGAGAAGAGTGATTCAATACACAAACGTACCGGGGATGTCTAAAGGTCGCACCTGGAGCAGAAAAGAAAACACTCGGTCCTTACTTAAAACCAGCAAGGACCGAGTGCGTCGCAAAAATGCGACCCTGACGGGACTTGAACCCGCGACCTCCGCCGTGACAGGGCGGCGCGCTAACCAACTGCGCCACAGGGCCATATTGAATTGTGGCCTTAAAAAAGACCGGTATGAAGCGAAAGAGCTTCGTACCCCCAACGGGATTCGAACCCGTGCCGCTGCCGTGAAAGGGCAGTGTCCTAGGCCGCTAGACGATGGGGGCCCGTCGCGCTAAGGCGACTTCTAGAAATATACTGGAGACCTCACCTAGTTACAAAATCGCTCCCCCAGAAAGATTAAGAACCATGCCTGACCAGCATCAAACGTGCTCCTGCCACGAGCCACACGTGCACGGATATAACGCGGATTCTAAGAGCAAGGGTCGCTACCTTGCCCGACTCAAGCGCATTGAGGGGCAGGCACGCGGCATCCACCGCATGGTTGAGGAAGACCAATATTGCATCGACATCATTACCCAGATTTCGGCGGTGAAGTCGGCGCTGGAGAATGTCTCACTGGCGCTCCTAGAAGACCATATTGAGCACTGTGTGGCTGGTGCCGCCGCCGAGGACGGTGAGGTAGCCACCGAGAAGCTAGAAGAGGCGATGCGCGCCATTAAGAAGATGGTGAAAAACTAAAAGGAGCCACCCAAAAGGTGGCTCCAGTTGTGGGCCCTGTGGGGATCGAACCCACGACCTGCGGATTAAAAGTCCGTAGCTCTACCAACTGAGCTAAAGGCCCAACGTCGCTACATTTTAGCTTGCGGTATTTGCAAAGTCCTAATTAGGGGGCGTCGGCAAGCGAAAGGCGCCCAGCTCGCCGCTGAGCGCCTGCCGGGGAATGGCTACATTAGCCGCGCATATCGCCCTTCTCCATGAAGCGGACCTGGAAGTCAAAGGCGGTCTTCAGGTCATGCGGGGTGTGCTGGAACTTGTTTTCCTTGGCACGGTTGAAGTACTCCTCGAGCAACGGACGGTAATCCGGGTGCGCCACGGAGATGACCTTCTCCACGCGTTCCTTCGGCGCCAGGCCACGCAGGTCGGCTACGCCATACTCGGTAATGATGACCATGGTGTCGTGCTCGGTGTGGTCCGTGTGGGACACAAACGGAACCAACGCGGAAATTGCGCCATCCTTGGCCACCGACGGAGAGACGAAGGTGGAAATATACGCGTTGCGGGTGAAGTCACCCGAGCCGCCGGTGCCGTTCATAATGCGGGAGCCGGAGACGTTGGTGGAGTTGATATTGCCGTAAATATCGGCCTCAATCATGCCATTGGAGGAAATCAGGCCGACGCGGCGGATGACCTCCGGGTGATTGGAGACCTGCTGTGGGCGGAGGATGATGTGCTTGCGGTAACGCTCTGCCTCCTCATTCATCTTCTCCGCGTAGTCCGGGGACAACGCGAAGGAGGTGGCGGAAGCCATGGTCATCTTGCCCGCATCGATGAGATCGAGCATGCCGTCCTGAATGACCTCGGTATAGGCCTGAATATTCTCAAACTTGGAATCCAGCAGGCCGGCCATCACGGCGTTGGGGACGTTGCCCACGCCGGACTGCATGATGAACTTGTCATACTCAAGACGACCAGCGGCGACCTCCCCCTCGAGGAACTCGATGAAGTTGGCGGCGATCTTCTCGGAAACCTCGTCCGGTTCCTTGAATGGTGCGTTGCGGTCCGGGGCATCGGTCTTTACCACTGCAACAACCTTGTCCTCCGGCACCTCCATGTAGGTGGTACCGATGCGGTCGCCCGGCTTAGTGATAGGGATTGGCTGGCGGTTAGGCAGCTTTTCAATGCGGTAGATATCGTGCATGCCCTCGAGGTTGAGGGACTGCCACTCATTGATCTCGATGATGATCTTATCCGCAGCCTCGATGAACTCGAGGTTATTGCCCACTGCGGAGGACGGCACCACGTGGCCTTCTTCGGTAATGCGCACGGCCTCAATAATGGCTACCTGGAAGTCACCGTAGAAGCCCTCTTCTACCTGCTGGCCCGAGTGAGACAGGTGGATATCCTGGTAGAGAGCGGTGCCATCATTAAACTGCTTACGCAGAGTGGGATCCGAGTTATAAGGAGAGCGAAAGCGAATCGCCTCAGCTTCCGCCAGAACGCCATCGCAGTCCGGGGCAGTGGAAGCGCCGGAGAAGACGTCGATCTTAAATTCCTCGCCCTTTTCATGGAGAGCCTTGGCCTTTTCTGCAATGGCGGTGGGCAGACCCTTGGGGTAGCCAGCACCGGTGAAGCCGGAAATGCCCACGCGGTCACCGTGGTTGACGTGCTGAGCAGCCTCTTCAGCGGAAACTACGAGCTTCTCGAATGGGGCGTACGCGATTCTCTCGGACAAGGGTAATCCTCCTTCATTAAGGGGCCAGCCAAAATAACGGCCGTTCTAATTAGTTACACAGCCCACATTAGCGAATCTTTGCAAGATTTCCACCACTTTTGTGTGACCTTTACCCCATAAAGCAAAAATAGGGAATGGCGCCACTGTGGCACTAGTTGCTATTTTCCCCCGTTAACTAGCACAATTGGGGCGTGAATTTGCGCATTGGACACTACGATCTCCCCTCCCCCGTCATCCTCGCCCCGATGGCGGGGGTAACCAACGTTGCCTTCCGCACGTTGTGCCGCGAGCAGGAGCTGCAACGCACCGGCACGGTGTCGGGCCTCTATGTCTGCGAGATGGTCACCGCCCGCGCCTTGGTGGAGCGCAATGAAAAGACGCTGCACATGACCACCTTTGCGCCACAGGAAGATCCTCGTTCCCTCCAGATCTATACGGTGGATCCGGAATATACCTACAAAGCCGCAAAGATGATCGTCGACGAAAACCTGGCGGACCACATCGATATGAACTTTGGTTGCCCAGTTCCCAAGGTGACCCGCCGCGGCGGCGGTTCCGCGCTGCCTTATAAGCGACGCCTCTTTGGCAATATCGTCTCCGCCGCGGTCAAGGCCACAGAGGGCACCAATATCCCGGTCACGGTAAAAATGCGCGTAGGCATTGACGACGAGCACCATACGCATCTCGACGCCGGGCGCATCGCCGTCGAGTCCGGCGCCGCTGCCGTTACCCTGCACGGCCGCACCGCCGCTCAGCGCTACTCTGGCGAAGCACGATGGGACGAAATCGCGCGCCTCAAAGAGCATCTGGCGGATACCGGCGTGCCAGTGCTGGGCAATGGCGATATCTTCCGCGCCGAGGATGCCCGCCGCATGATGGAACAAACCGGCTGCGACGGCGTGCAGGTAGGCCGCGGCTGCCTTGGCCGCCCGTGGCTTTTTGCTGAGCTCGGCGCCGCACTGCGCGGCGAATCCATCCCGGCAGAGCCCACCCTGGGCGAGGTCACCCAGGTAATCCTCCGCCACGCGGAGCTGCTGGCCGAGCACGATGGTGAGGACAATGCTTCCCGCGATATCCGCAAGCACATCGGTTGGTACCTGCGTGGTTTCCCGGTTGGTGGCCAGGTCCGCGCGGGCTTAGCCCAGGTCAATTCCCTCGATGCCTTGCGTGAGCTCCTTGCACCTTGGGCAGAGTCCGACGCCCTGGCTGCCGACGCCGACGGAGCCCGCGGCCGCCAGGGCTCCCCATCCAAGGTGGCTTTGCCGGATGGTTGGCTCGACGATCCAGAAGACGACTGCGTTCCGGTAGCCGCTGACATTATGAACTCCGGCGGATAACCTAACAAAGGTATAAGAGCAGCTAGGGGCACTCAGGAAACCTGCATTTATGCTCCACTTAAGTTGCGCAAGCGTCGAAATTTTTCGCTATTATCTTTGGCATGCGTGCCGCTTACAGGGAACACCTAGACAATTTCTCCCACGACCTCATCGTGATGTGCGATACCGTACGCGACATCATGGATAAGGCCTCCTTGGCGCTGCTGCAAGGCGCCTTGGACTCCGCGGAAGATGCCCTCACCATGGCTGAGGAGCTAGATGAGATCCGCGCTCGGTGCTCTGAGCGTGCTGTAAAACTCTTGGCCCTGGAAAACCCCATGGCTCAGGATCTCCGCCAGGTTGTCTCCTCCATCTATATCGTGGAGGATCTCTACCGGATGGGCCGGCTTTCCCAGCACATCGCGGACTCCGCGCGCCGCCGCCACCCTGACGCCGTGGTACCGGCGAATTACATCGGCTACTTCGAGGAAATGTACCGTCTCACTGAAGAAATGGGGTCGGTCCTGCACGATATCCTCGTCACCCCTGATGCGGATTTGTCCGTCAACCTCCGTGCCGACGATGATGCGGTGGATGATATCAACTCCCATATTCTGCGCATCCTGACTCAGCGCGAATGGGAAGGCAGCGTGCGTGAAGCAGTTGAGACCTCACAAATTACGCGTTACTACGAGCGCTATGCGGACCACTGCGTCTCCGTGGCCGGCCACATCATCTATCTGACCACGGGTCTTTTGCCCAATGCCTATGCCAAGAAGCTAGAAGAGGACAAGAAGGACGCCGAATTTGAAGCACGGATGGCAGATCTCGAGCGTCAGTTCCGCCGTTAGACGGATTTAAGCACCAAAGAAGGGGGGCCGGTTCTTTCGAACCGGCCCCCCTTCTCTCGGACAATCTCTCTTACTCTTTAGCCGAAGCGGCCAGAGATGTAATCCTCGGTCTCCTTCTGGGAAGGATTCTCAAAGATCTTGGTGGTGTCATCGAACTCCACCAGGTGGCCCGGCTTACCGGTTGCTTCCAGGGAGAAGAAGCCGGTCTTATCGGATACGCGGGCAGCCTGCTGCATGTTGTGGGTCACGATCACGATGGTGAAGTTTTCCTTCAGCTCGTGGATGAGGTCCTCCACGGCGAGGGTGGAAATCGGGTCCAGTGCGGAACAAGGCTCGTCCATGAGCAATACCTCTGGCTCCACGGCGATAGCGCGGGCGATGCACAGACGCTGCTGCTGACCACCGGAGAGGCCGCCGCCTGGCTTATCCAGGCGGTCCTTAACCTCATCCCACAGGTTGGCGCCGCGCAGGGACTTCTCCGCGACTTCCTTGAGCTTCTTCTTGTTCTTTTCACCGGACAGCTTCAGACCTGCCACCACGTTGTCCTCGATGGACATCGTCGGGAACGGGTTAGCCTTCTGGAAGACCATGCCGATGGTGTTGCGTACGGATACCGGGTCAACCTTCGGTCCGTAAATATTGGTGCCATCGAGCAGGATTTCGCCCTTCACGGAGGCGCCGGGGATGACCTCGTGCATGCGGTTGATGGTGCGCAGCACGGTGGACTTACCACAGCCGGAAGGGCCGATGAATGCGGTCACGGCCTGGGCTGGAATCTGCATATTCACGTTCTGCACGGCGTGGAAGTCGCCGTAATAAATGTTCACGTCATTGAGCGCGAGCTTAGACATTTGGGAGTTTCTCCTCTAGCAAGTGTATGGCGGAATCGAGTGGTACGGCGTTTACTTCTTAACCGAGAACTTCGCGGAAACGATGCGGGCCGCAATATTGAGGACGGCGATGAGGATAACCAGCGTCAACGCTGCGCCCCAGAGCTTGTCCAGTACGGCGGGCTGTGCGCCGGCCTTGTACATATCCAGCATCATCAGCGGGAGCGAGGACTGCGAGCCCTTGAAGGCGTCCCAATTGATGACGGAAGAGGAACCAACCAAGACCAGCACCGGCGAGGACTCACCCATCACGCGGGCAATCGCCAGCATGATACCGGTGACGATGCCGGACAGTGCGGTAGGCAGAACGATGCGAGCGATGGTCTTCCACTTCGGAACGCCGAGTGCGTAGGACGCTTCACGCAGGTCCATGGGGACCACGCGCAGCATCTCTTCGGTATTGCGCACCACAATCGGAATCATCAGCAGCACCAGGGACAGCGCCACGGCGAAGCCGGAGCGGCCGAAGCCGAACAGGGTGATCCACATGGCGAAGATGAACAGGGCCGCAACGATGGAAGGCACACCGGACAGGATGTCCACCATGAAGGTGGTGATGCGGCCGAGCCAGCCGCCCTTGGAGTACTCCACCAAGTAGATGGCGGTAAAGATACCGATCGGGATAGAGATAATGGAGGCCAGAATGGTCTGGACGAAGGTACCAACGATGGCGTGAGCGGCACCGCCGCCGGCAGAGCTATTCATGATGCCGCGCTGGGAGGCGGTCCACCACTCAGGGTTGAGGATGACGCCACTGCCGCGGGCGATGAGTTCCCACAGAACCCACACCAGCGGAATCATGGCCAGAATCATTGCGCCCCAGACCACCGCGGTGGCGATGTTATTGGTCATCTTGCGGGAGCCGGAGATATCCAGGAAGGTCGCGCCGCCTTGGGAGGCAGGCTTGGCATTAGTAGTCGTAGTCATTGATCCTCCCCTCCTTACTTATTCTTCACGATGGCGCGGGCAATTGCGTTGACCACGAAGGTCAGCAAGAACAGCATGAGGCCGGCGGCGATGTAGGCACCAGCGCGCATCTCGTTACCGAACTCGGCAGATGCCAGGGCGATGGCCGTGGCGAAGGTCGTGCCGCCGTCGAAAAGCGAGAAGCGGAAGTCAATCAGCGGGGAGACAACCATGTACAGCGCCATGGTCTCACCCAGTGCACGGCCCAGGCCGAGCATGGAGCCGGCGATGTAGCCGGACATACCGAATGGCAGAACGGTCATGCGGATAACTTCCCAGCGGGTAGCGCCCAGAGCCAGGGCGGATTCCACCTGGCCCGGAGGGGTCTGCACGAAGACTTCGCGCGCGGTAGCAGCGATGATCGGCAGAATCATCACGGCAAGCACGATGCCACCGGTAAACAGGTTGCGGCCGGTTGCAAACGACGGCGAGTTATCGAAGACGTGGAACAGGAAGAAGCCACCCGCCCAGGATTCCATCCAGGAGTAGAAACCGGACAGTGCCGGGCCAAGAACCTGCCAACCCCACAGGCCGTAGACGATGGACGGAACTGCAGCGAGCATGTCCACGAGGAAGCCGAGCGGCTTAACCAAGCGGGCAGGCGCGTAGTTGGACAGGAAGATGGCGATGGCTAAGGCCACCGGCATAGCCAGCAGAAGGGCGAAGACGGAGATGAGAACGGTGGTACCGAACATGGTCGGGATACCGAACTTCATCGCGGAGGTATCGGTGGTCTCCCATCGTCCGCCATAGGTGAAGAAGCCCATGATGCCGCCGTCGTTAACGCCTAGGGCGGGAACCGCACGCCACAGCAGGAAGGCGGCAATGGCGGCAATCATAACGGTGATGAGGGTTGCCGAAGCAGTGGACAGGAATTCAAAGACACGGTCGCCTGGGCGCTTAACGCCGCTATTGGAGCTGGTGGTAGCTACCTCGTCGTGTCCGCTGTTGGAGACTCGCTCGGCAGAGGTGGCGTTTGCATCCGTCTGCTCTGGAGCCGTGGTGAGATTATTGTCTGCCATGAGACTGTTAATCCTTTTCAGCGTTAAAAATGGAAAATATCGTTACATACCTGCGCCCCCAAAGCGCGAATCGTGTGCGGCAGTGGGGGCGGGGAGGTATTAAGCTATTGCAGCTTTAGCGCTTACTGCAGAGCGTCAACAGCAGCCTTCAGCTTGTCCAGGTGTGCACCCTCAACCGGGATGAATCCCTGCTCAGCCAGCTGGTCATCCTGGTGATCCAGGACGGTGGTGAAGAAGGACTTGACCAGCTTGGAGGTCTCCTCATCGTAGCCCTTGGAGCAGACGATGTTGTAGGTGGTCAGAATGAGCGGGTATGCACCCTCGTTGTCGGAGGAGAACAGTGCCTCGGAGTCAACAACCATGTTGTGCTCGGAGTCGGTCTTCTTGAACTCCAGGTTCTCCAGAGCCTTGTTGACGGACTCGGTGGACAGCTCAACCGGGCCGTGGCCGAAGTCGATCTTGGCCTTCTTGACGCCCTCGCCTTCCTTCTGGTCTGCGAAGCCAGCCTCGACGTAGGTGATAGCACCATCGATGCTTGCAACCTGGTCAGCAACGCCGGAGGAGCCGTTAGCACCCTCACCAACAGAGTCTGGGAACTGCTTGCCCTCGGAGTCCCAGTCACCGGTAGCGGCCTTCAGGAACTTCTGGAAGTTTGCGGAGGTACCGGACTCGTCAGAACGGAAGATGACGGTGATGTCCTTGTCCGGCAGGTCAGTGCCCTCGTTATCAGCAGCGATGGCCTTGTCGTTCCACTTCTTGATTTCGCCCTTGAAGATCTTGCCCAGGGTCTTGGTGGAGAGGTTAATCTCGGTGTCACCCAGGTTGTAGGCGATTGCAACCGGACCGATGGTGGTTGGCAGGTGCCATGCCTCGTTGCCATCGCAACGCTTAGCAGCAGCCTCGACCTCACCCTCGTCTTCCTTCAGAGCGGAGTCAGAACCAGCGAAGTCAGCCTGGCCATTGGTGAAGGCCTCAACGCCGGCGCCGGAACCGGAAGCGTTGTAGGACAGGGAAGCGTCTGGGTGATCCTCGGAGAACGCGGTCTGGAAGTAGGACATTGCGTTCTGCTGGGAGGATGCGCCGTCACCGACGAGCTCGCCGGAGACGTCCTCGCCGCCAGCGGAATCGGAGGAGGAGCCAGACTCCTCAGAGCAAGCTACGAGAGCGGTGGAGGTTGCGGCTACGATGCCGAAGATTGCGGCAGTGCGCTTGAAGTTGCGAATCACGGGAAAACCCTTTCCGGTGCAGATCAGAGATTGATTGTCCGAGGAAACCGCATCTCCTAGAGAGATACTTCCTGCATCCCGCTCCGCCTTCTGGGGCGAGATGCAGGCGCACAGGTGCGGTTAACTCACAGGGTGTAAAGCTATCCGCAGGATCTGACCAAAAGGGTGCCAAGAGGTGAACACTGGGTGAACAAACGTCGTGCACCCCATGACGTTAGTCACACACGCCCCATACGACGTGCTCTTCATCGACTTCAAAGCCTAGGCGCTCATACGCCTTCAGCGCCGGATCATTATCCGCTTCTACATAAAGAATTACCCGCTGAGCTCCCTTTTCCACCATGCGGCGCAGGCCGATTTGCAGCAGCGGACCTCCCAACTTCTTGCCGCGGTAATCTTCCGCCAAGCCCACCACGTAGACCTCACCGAAGCCCGGAGTTTCCTCCGCATGCCACTTGGTCCAGTGGAAGCCGGCCAGCGCCGGCTCATCTGCCATATCCCATAGGAAAAGCAGGTCAGCGGGATCGAACCAGTCCGCCTCCATGCCGCGGTGCAGGCGATCAAGATCCCAGCCGCCTTGTTCGGGATGCCAGGAAAAGGCCTCGTTATTTACCTTGAGCCACTGCTCTTCCACAAAATCCGTGCCCCACTTATCCACCGCTTCGGTGTAATTCAGGGCGGTCAGTGGCAAGCCTTCGGGGCGCGCAGCTGCTGCGAGCTCTTCTCCCCCGATACCCATGACCACCAGCTTGCGGGTGACCTGCAGATCGCGGGAGTGCGCCAGCGCCTGTGCCGCCGGCAGGTTTCCGTGGGCCCAAGCTTGCAGGTTGGGGGTCTTAGCGGCGGCGTCGTAAAGCGCGGCACCATAGCCCTGCCCACGGAAGTCAGGGGCAATGAATAGCTCGGCGGTAGAGCCCTCCAGACTGGCTACGCCGCATGGCTCCTCCCCTGCCCAGGCCACCAGGTGGCGGTGCTGCAAGCGGGAATCGCTAAGACCGTTGAGGAATTGCTCCGACAGCGGCGCCATCCCATCCTGGCGTTCGGCCTGCTCAGCCAGCGCTTTTACGCGGCGAGCCAGCTCCGGGGCGTCCGGCAGTTTTTCTTCCGTAATCTTAAAGGCATTGCTAGTCATAGGCCCCAGAATACGTAGGGTAAGAATGAAAGGGTGAGTGTTCTAAAGATTGACCGGCGCATCGTGCACGTCCTCCTCGTGGTGTGCGTGCTGATTGCGGCCTGGGTGGCGGATGCCTGCGTGGCTATGCACACGGAACACAAGGTGGCTCAAGCCGTGAAAGCCAATTCGCGGCTGGATAATACGCCGGATGTCTTCATCGGCGGCACCCCCTACGTGTGGGCGGCGGCTTCGAAGGAAATCCCTTATCTCGAGGTCAAGGCGCTGGACGTGGAGGTGCCCAAGCTGGGCATGGTCAACGCTTCGACCGTACTGCGCGATATCACCGTCACCCCAGAGCAGGTCATGAACGGAGATATTGAGGGCGCGCCGGTTTCCACCTACTCGCGCGGCATTTCCTTGGATGGTGTGGCCCTGGGCCGCCTGTTGGGAATTACCAATCTCTCGATTGCTAACCCGGACGATATTTCCCCCTCCGGTGGCACCTCTGCAGAAGCAGAGCTAACGGGCACCCTGCCTGGCGACGCCCACAAGTCCACCGCCAAGGTCACCCTCCGCCTGGTTGGTCCGGAGTTTCGCATGCAGGTCTATGACACGGACGATGAGCGCCTACAAAAGGCCTTTTCCCTCAACTTCGACACCCGCCAGCTGCCGCTTCCGGCGCAAGCGACCGCGGTAAAGATGCAGGGAGGAACCATTTCCTTCGAGGTACAGCGCCGCAATATCAAGGTGCAGCTGGCCCAGCTCTCCCCGCTAGAGATTGAAGGCTCGGAGCAAAAGGCCGTGGAAGAGGCGGAAAAGAAGGCCGCCGATACCAAGCACCGGGTCGGCCCCGCGCCGCAGACTAGCGCAGGCGAATAAAGTCCCGGAGAACTTCCTTCATCGTGCGCTGATGGGCCTCCCGCCTATCCTGCGGGGCGAATACCTCGATGGCATCCTTCACAGAGGCCAAGGTAACCGCGTCAAAGCGTCCCTCTGATTCTCCGTCGGCTTGGAAGCGCTGCGGTTCGCGGCAGACTAGCTCTACCCGCATGGCGTCGTCGAAGGCCACCGTCTTTTCTTTGGTGAGCTTATTGAGCCATCCGCGCTTATCGGCACCGAAGAGGTGCAGCAGGCCGACGACGCCACCGAGCCCGCTAAATTCCTCCAGCCCAAAGAGGGCAAGGCCCTCGTCAAAGGAATTGCGCGGATTAGTTACTACCGGCAGCGGGCCTAGGAAGGTCCACGGGTTGGTATTGGAGGTAAACAGCAGTGGCACATCGTCCTTGCGCAGCTGCTCGCCGCTGCTGGATTCGGCCGTTACTGCGATATGCGGTGGGTTCTTCCGCGCACGGCTCCAGGCCCGAATGGCGACGTTGAGGTAGCGCAGCGGAGTTGCCGAAAATCCCTGCTCACGAGCGCGATCCACGCGGGCCAGGACATCCGCGTCCAAACCGAAGCCGGCATTGACGGCAAACCACCGCTCGTTCCACGTTCCTAGGTAGATGGTGCGGCGCAGATCCCGGTCGAGCATGCGAGCCAGCACATGGGTGGCCTCCATTGGGGTGTTGGGGAACCCTAGAGCGCGCACAAAGACATTGGCGGAGCCGGTAGGAATGACGGCCAGCGCCGGGATGGACTGCGGATCGGGGCGCTGCTCATCCGCCGGGCCGAGGAGTCCGTTGACTACCTCGTTAACGGTTCCATCTCCGCCCACAGCAATGATGACATCGTAGTCATCCCTGGTCATTCCCTTGACCATCTCTTCGGCGTGGCCAGAGTAATGCGTAAATTTCACCTTGAGGTGCAGGCCCTCTACCGCTTGTAGGCAGGGAACGATTTGGCGGAAGAGGGCGTTAGTTTGTGAGGTCGAGTTTGGATTCGAGATCATCAATGCGTGCACGAGGTCCAAGTCTAGTAGTTAAAAAGGCGGGTGCACGACTAGGCTGGACGCCCATGAGCGAAAATAATAATGAAACCACCCCTGAAAACATCGAAACTACCGCGGCTTCCCACCCGGAAAACGATCCTGGAAAGCTCAATGGCAACGATGCCGTGAACCAGGCTGCCGAGCAGTGGAAGGACGCTGCTAGCCGCAATATTCCTGCTCTCGAGCTGGGCGATACCCCGGTACCGGACGATACCGCGAACCTGCGCCAGGGCCCATCGCTGCACGACGGCCTGCTGGGACTACTCCCCCTTGTGGGCGTCTGGCAAGGCGAGGGCCAGGCCCACGATACGAAGGGCCAGGAGTACACCTTTGGCCAGCAGCTGGTCATCGCCCACGACGGCGAGAATTACCTGACCTTTAGCTCCCGTACCTGGAAGATCGATACCGAAGGCAAGCCGGAAGGCCCATCTGTGCGCGAGACCGGCTTCTGGCGTATCTCGGAAAAGGATGAAATCGAGGTCACCTACACCTCTTCTACCGGCATCGTGGAAATCTTCTACGGCGAACCCTTCAATGACCGCGCATGGCAGCTGGAATCCGCCTCCACCATGGTCACGGAAACCGGCCCGAAGAACCTAGGCCCAGGCAAGCGCATGTACGGCCTCATGCCCAATAACAATCTGGGCTGGGTAGACGAGCGCATGGTGGATGGCGAGATGCGCCCCTACATGTCGGCGGAGCTCACCCGCATCGCCGGCTAAGCCCCAAGCGCTGCATCAATAAGGTCTCGGATGACGTCCACGTTATCCGGGGCCTTTAATTTTTTGTCATTCAACCGGGTGACACGCGCCGCAACGCGCACCGAGGACACCAACCACACCGAGTCCGCCTTTTCCAGATACTCCACGGTCAGCGGCTTGGCCTTGCAGCGATAGCCTTTTTCTTTGGCGTGCGCGAAGAGCGCCGCTTGCGTGGTGCCGGGCAGGATGCCGCGGCCGGCCGCAGTGCGCAGTTTCTCGCCCTTGACGGCCACCACGGTTGAGGTCGCCCCCTCGAGAATTTCTCCGGTGTCCGGGTCGGTGAGGATGAGATCCTCAAAGCCCTTCTCCCGCGCCATGCGCAGCATCGCCATGGTGGCCGCGTAATTGAGGGTCTTGGCGGGCAATTCCTCCGCCACGTGCCACAGGCGGGGGCTTGTCATGACGGCGACGCCGTGGGCGCGCTGCTCTAGGACCTTGTCTTCAATCGGCTGCACAACAACCCACGCGCTCGGCCGCCCCGTGGAGGCGCGCCCGCGGGTATAGGTCCACGTGCATTTAGCATCACCTTGCTCGTCCCCGCAGAAGTCCGCGATGGCGAGCCGGGTGGCTTCTTCCCACTTGTCCATGGGCGGCTCCGGCAGGTTCATCGTGCGGGCTGAATCGCAGAAGCGCTGCGCGTGGCGCTGCAGGTTAGCGGCTTTGCCTCCTCGCACGAGTAGGGATTCAAAGATGCCATCGCCGCGGGTGACCGCGGCATCGTCCGCGTAGACGAGAGGCAGCGCGGGCATGTGCCTGCGTACCGACCCTCCAAAGGGCTCCACAACGTAGATGACCGGCTCTTTTCGCGGCGAAAACTTCATACTTTTGATTATGCCCTACCATCGGTAGTTGTGAGTTATTCTTCGCCTCTTCTGCAGCGCGCCGGTGCCGCGGAGCACCAGGACGCGACCGTACTCGATGCCCAGGGCGTGGCCTGGCACTATGGCAATCCGCTGGGCGAGCAACGGGCCGCCGATGGCGGCACCATCGTCATTGACCGCTCCCAGCGCCGCGTCATTCGCGTGAGCGGCAAGGATGCCGCCGAGTTTCTGAATAATCTGCTGTCACAGAAGCTTGACGACGCCCCCGTGGGTTTCACCGCCGGCGCCCTCGACCTGGACATCCAAGGCCACATCCTCCACCACATGGATATCGTGCGGACCGACGATGCCTTTCTTATTGACGTCCCCGGGGCGCAATTCGACTCCCTCTTTAAGTTCCTCACCATGATGGTCTTTTGGTCCGAGGTCACCGTAGAGGAAGCCGATATCGCCATCCTTACCCTCCTGGGTGAGGCCGATGTTTCGCTTCCGCCCATGGTGGAGTTTTCCCGCCAGGTCCCGTGGCCAGGTATTAAGCGCGTTGACCTTGGCATTCCTCGCGAATCCTTGGTCGAGGCAACGAAACACCTGGAGGAATCCGGTGCACGGCTAGCGGGGCTCATGGCGTTTACCGCCGAGCGCGTGCGTGCCCGCGAGCCGGAGCTGGCAGCGGATCTGGATAATAAGTCCATCCCCCACGAGGTGCCGCAGTGGATCAGCCGCAGCGCCGCTAATCCGGCCCACGTCCACCTCAATAAGGGCTGCTACCGCGGCCAGGAAACGGTGGCGCGCGTAGAAAATCTGGGCCGCTCCCCTCGCCTATTGGTGCAGCTGCACCTCGACGGCTCCGCGCCACAACGGCCAAATGTGGGCGATGACATTACTTTCAATGGACGTAAGGTAGGCCGCATCGGCACGATTGTGGATGACTGCGATTTCGGCCCCATCGCCCTAGGCCTAGTGAAGCGCTCTGCGCTGGACGCCGGCACCCTAGAAGTAGGCGATACGGCGGCGTCTATCAATCCTTCCTCCATCCCCGAGGATGAGGGCCCCAAGGCTGGGCGTGAGGCAGTAAACCGGCTGCGAGGGCGTTAGATCTCCCACTAGCTAGGGGGCGGTGCGGAATTTTTTCGTCACACAGGCTATTGTGTCTTACAGGAAGATACTCAATAGACAAGTCGATGGGGCGCCCAAGAATCCCTGGCGCGCCCTACTAACCCAAGGGGGTCATGCACATGGGACGCGGACGCGCAAAGGCAAAGCAGACCAAAGTTGCACGCCAGCTCAAGTACAACTCACCCGAGATGGATATCGAGTCCCTACAACGGGAACTCGCCGCACAGCAAGAGGGTGACTCCCGCGATTATGAAGAGGATGACCCATACGCCGACTACGTCGACGAATGGGATGATGCCGACCGCGACGAACGCTAATCTTCCGCTCGCCGCCGGATAGCTCAAGGGCCCTAGGAAATCTCCTAGGGCCCTTCCTCATACCCTCCCCTGGCAGGGGCAGGGCCCTGCTAGAAGTTCGGGTGCTCGCCGTGCATGACCACGCGCGGTTCCTCGCCGGAAGCGGAGCGGACGGTGCCCAGCTCCCACGCATCGATGTGGCGTGCGGTAAGCATTGCTAGGGCACGGTCGCGGTCTTCAGGATTGACTACGGCAATCATGCCGACGCCCATGTTGAAGGTCTTCTCCATTTCCGCCAGATCCACCTTGCCCACCGAGGAGATGAGCTTGAAGATCTGGCCTGGGGTCCAGGTGGCGCGGTTAATATCGGCCGCTAGGCCTTCTGGAATGACGCGCTCGAGATTGCCAGCCAATCCACCACCGGTGACGTGGCAGAAGGTGGATACGGAGCACTCGCTGGCCAAAGCCAGGCAGTCCTTGGCGTAAATGCGGGTAGGCTCCAGCAGCTCCTCACCGAGGGGGCGGCCAAGCTCCTCCACGTGGCCGTCGAGAGGCATGCCGGCCTGCTCCAGCAGGACGTGGCGGGCCAGGGAGTAACCATTGGAGTGTAGGCCGGAAGAGCCCATAGCGATGAGCACGTCGCCATCACGGACCTTGTCTGGGCCGAGTACCCCATCGGCCTCAACGACGCCGACCGCGGTGGCGGAAACATCGTATTCGTTTTCTTCCATCATGCCGGGGTGCTCGGCGGTCTCGCCGCCCAGCAGCGCGGCACCGGCCTGCACACAGCCCTCGGCGATGCCCTTGACTACCTCGGCTACCTTTTCCGGCACGACCTTGCCCACGGCGATGTAGTCCTGCAGGAAGAGTGGCTCCGCGCCGCAGACAACGAGGTCATCCACGCACATGGCGACGAGGTCGATGCCGATGGTGTCGTGCTTGTCCATGGCCTGGGCCACGGCCAACTTGGTGCCGACGCCGTCAGAGCCGGCGGCCAGGATGGGCTCCTTGTAATCGCCGAGCTTGAACAGGCCGGCGAAGCCGCCAAGACCGCCCAGAACCTCAGGGCGGGTGGCACGCTTAGCGTGCGGGGCGAAAAGTTCTACGGCGCGGTCACCCTCTTCGATGCTGACGCCGGCTGCTGCGTAAGTATTGTCACTCATGGTTTCAGGTGTCCTTTGTTATTCGGTGCCGAGCAGGGTGCGCACGGCGTCTGCATTGGAGTTTCCGGCGGGCAGGCCAAGAGGGTACTCGCCCGAGAAGCAGGCGGTGCACAGCTCGGAACGGGGCTGCTCGGTGGCGGCCACCATCTCCTCAATGGAGACAAAGCCCAGGGAATCGGCGCCGATGGTGTCACAGATTGTGGCGCAGACGGTTTCCGGATCGTCGGAGGGGCTGGCGTTAGCGATCAGCTCGCCCGGGGAGGCGAAGTCGATGCCGTAGAAGCACGGCCACTTCACTGGCGGGGAGGCGATGCGCACGTGCACCTCGGCGGCGCCGGCCTCGCGCAGCATGCGGATGAGCGCGCGCTGGGTATTGCCGCGGACGATGGAATCATCCACCACGACGAGCTTCTTGCCGTTGATGACTTCACGCAGCGGGTTGAGCTTCAAGCGGATGCCCAGCTGGCGCAGGGTTTGGGTGGGCTGGATGAAGGTGCGGCCCACATAAGCGTTCTTGACCAAGCCGTGGGCGAAGGTGATGCCGGATTCGCGGGCATAGCCCACGGCGGCCGGATTGCCGGATTCGGGAACCGGGATGACCAAGTCCGCGCCCTCGGCCGGGTACTCACGGGCCAAGCGGCGGCCAATGTCCACGCGGGAGGCGTTGACGGAACGGCCCTTGATATCGCTATCCGGGCGGGCCAAGTAGACGTATTCGAAGACACAGCCGTGGCGCTTGGCCGGCGCGAAGTTCACGGAACGGATGCCAGCCTCATCGATGGCGACGAGCTCGCCGGGCTCAATCTCGCGGATGAACTGAGCGCCGCAGATATCGAGCGCACAGGTCTCGGAGGCCACCACCCAGCCTTTGGCCAAGCGGCCGAGGACCAGCGGGCGCACGCCGTGCGGGTCGCGCGCGGCGTACATGGTGTGACCATCGGTAAAGGTTAGGCAGAATGCGCCCTTCACGCGCGGGAGGAAGTCACGGGCGGAGTCGAAGACGGAGGTGTCTTCATCCACGCCGTCAGCAAGCAGCATAGACAAGCACATGGAGTCAGATACGGACTCCTCATGGGGCTTAATCAAGCCGCGCTGCACGGCTTCTTCGCGCAGCTCCAGGTAGTTGATCAGGTTGCCGTTGTGTCCAAGGGCGATGTCTACCCCAGTGGAGGAGGTAGAAAACATCGGCTGGACATTGGACCATTCCTTGCCGCCGGCGGTGGAATAGCGCGTGTGGCCCACCGCTACGTTTCCTTGGAGGGCGGACAGGGTGGACTCATCAAAGATATTGGCCACCAGGCCCATATCCTTGAAGACGACGATGCGGTCATCATCGCCCACCGCAATGCCGGCAGCCTCCTGGCCACGGTGCTGCAGGGCGAAGAGACCAAAATAGGTCAGCTTGGAGACTTCCTCCCCGGGAGCCCAAACGCCATAGACGCCGCATTCTTCGCGGGGCTCCTGCTCATTCTGATCGTCAAGATTGGTGATACTAGGAGTATGTACTTCTACCACGGCGTTGAGTTTAGCCTGTCGCGCCGCCGGAAACTAACGGAATGAGCGGCAACCACTGCGCGATTTCGCCCGCGCGGGAGCCAGAAGCATCCACGCGACCAGTACTTACGGCCTCCTCCCAGTCCGCCAATCCGGTGGCAAGGCGCAGCCAGGTTTCCGGATCAGTCTCCACCACATTGGGTGGGGTGCCGCGGGTATGGCGGGGCCCTTCAATGCATTGCACCGCAACAAATGGGGGTACGCGCAGCTCCACGGAATGGCCCGGCGCGTCGGCCTCGAGGGTCCGGGCGGTGCGACGGACGGCGTCGGCAAGCAGGGCTCTACCTGGCTTATCATGCTCCGCCGGGGCGGCAATCCAGTCTTTGATGGCCATGACGGCCGCGCGGGTGACAGCGGGATCGACGGGCTTTTTCATAGCTACATCATAACTACTGTTATCTTGTTGTTTATGTCACCTACGCCTTCCGTTGCGGAAAATCAGAAATCGCCGGCGCTGACGCTGCGCTTTATGGCATCGCCAACCGACGTCACCATGGCCGGCGCCACCGGCATCAGCGGTGGCCGCGTTCTGGAATGGATTGACAAGGCGGCCTATGCCTGCGCCGTGCAGTGGTCCGGCCAGTACTGCGTGACCGCATACGTGGGCCATATCCACTTCACCCGGCCGATCCCTTCCGGGCACATCGTGGAGGTGCGCTCCCGCATCGCCATGACCGGCCGTTCCTCCATGCACATCGTCAACGAAGTGCTCTCTGCCGACCCGCGCGAAGGCATTTTTACCCGCGCCTGCGATTGCCTGGTCATCTTCGTAGCCAAGGACCCTGCCACCGGCAAGTCCACCCCGGTGCCGCCCTTCGTTCCGGAGACCGATGAGCAGCGCCGCGTCGAGGAGGCCGCCAAGTCCCGCATTGAGCTGCGCCAGGCCATCGAGGCGGAGATGGAAAAGCAAACCTACAACGGGCCTTCCGACGCCCCGCGCATGGTCAACCGCTTCCTGGCCAAGCCCACCGACGTCAACTGGGGCGGCAAGGTCCACGGCGGCACGGCTATGCAGTGGATCGATGAGGCCGGTGCAGCTTGCACCATGGAGTGGTCCGCGGAGCGCACCGTAGCCGTCTATGCCGGCGGCATCCGCTTCTACCGCCCGATTTCCATCGGTGACCTCATTGAGGTCGACGCCCGCATGATGCGCACCGATACCCGCTCCATGCAGATGTCCATCCACGTCCGCTCGGGCAACCCCCGCGGCGGCCGCGATAACCTGCAGACCGCCATTCATGCCACCGTAGCCTATATCGCCCTGGACCACGATGGACAGCCGCAGGTGGCCCGCCCCTTCCACCCGCATACCGAGGAAGACAAGCGCCTGGCCGAGCACGCCACTCTCCTGCGCGGGCTGCGCGCCAAGTATTCACCGAAGCCGCTAGTGGTGGCGCCGACGAATCAGCACATCGATTAAGCAGCCCCCTGAACCACGACCATCCACACCGCGACAAGGTGCACCACCGCCGCCGCGATGGTCGCGGTGTGGAAGTGCTCGTGGTAGCCGTAGTAACGCGCATTGCGGCCTGGCCACTTAAAGCCATAGACCAGCGCGCCTAGCGAGTACACCACGCCGCCGGCGAAGAGCAGCCAGACGACGGCCGCACCAGCCTGCGTCCACAGCGTGGGCAAGAGCGGTAGCACCAGCCAGCCCAGCGCTAGGTAGACCACCACATCCAACCAGCGCGGGTGGTTGATCCACACCAAGTTGAGCACCACACCCAAGATTGCCCCGCCCCAAGCGACGGCCAGCATCCACGCCGCTTGCACCGGCGAAAGCACAATGAGACACAGCGGCGTGTACGTCGCCGCAATAAACACCGAGATGGTCGCGTGGTCCGCCCTCCGCCACCACTGCACGGCACGCGCACTAGCCCAGGGGTAGCGGTGGTAGAGCGCCGAGACGCCGAAAAGCCCGACCAGCCCCACTCCGTAAACAGTTACACCAAGCCCCTGCCACCACTGCAGCGTCATCCACGCATAGGTAATGAGCACGGTGGAGGCAATCACCGACAGCAATGCTGCAATCGCATGTCCCCAGCCACGGCTTAGCGGCCTTGGCCCTCGATCGGCCATCCAATAAGTGCGCTGGACAAGGCCCGGCCCCGGCGCGCTATTCGCATGAATCTGTGCCACGGCGGCACCTCCCTTCTGCTGCCCCACAACGGATAACTTACGATACCGTAAGTGTACGGGTGCAGGCAGAGGCCTTCAAGGGACACCTACTAGAAAAGCATCTCGTTCTCTTTCAGGCAAGGAACCTAACCATAAGAAAAGCCCAGCCGAAGCTGGGCTTTTCGCGTTTCCGCGTCGTTGTGCGACGAGAGTGCGGGGCGGTTTACTCCACTACGGAGTTAGCGCCCACAGCGTGGTCGAAGAGGTCCGGCAGGGTGGCGGACCAGGCGGAGACCAGCTGGGAGATGGCGACGGACTCGCCGCCGAGGGTAAGGGCGCCGGTTTCGGTGGTCTCGCCAACGATGGCGGCAGGAATGCCGAGCTCGCCGGCGCGGGCAAGCACTTGATCGGCGCGGTCAGCGGTGGTGGCCACGAGCACGCGGGAGGCGGACTCGGAGAAGGCGGCGACGAACTCGTCCTCGTGGACCGCGGTGAGGTCTAGATTGAGGCCGAGGCCGGCGCCGTCGGCAGTAGCACCGGCGCGCTTAGCCATCTCAAAGGCGGTAACGGCAAGGCCACCCTCGGAGATATCGTGTGCTGCAGTGAGCAAATCATTGCCGTGGAAGAACTCGGCCAGGCGCTTCTCGTTGGCCATGTCTACCTGCGGCGGCAGGCCATTGAGGGAGGAAGCCTCGGAGGTATCGGCGCTCACCTGTTGCCAGATGGAGCCGCCGAACTCGTCCTTGGTTTCACCCAGGGCGATGAGAACTTCCTTCTCTCCCACGGTGCCCAGCTCGTTGCCGATGGCCTTGTGCACGTCATCGATAACGCCGAGCACACCCACCACCGGGGTAGGCAGGATCGGCTCTTCGCCGGTCTGGTTGTAGAAGGAGACGTTGCCGCCGGAGACGGGGATGGAAAGCTCCACGGCGGCGTCGGCAAGCCCATGCACAGACTCGCGGAACTGCCACATAACATCGGGGTTTTCCGGGGAGCCGTAGTTCAGGCAGTTGGTAATCGCGACGGGCTTGGCGCCGGTGACGGCGACGTTGCGGTAGGCCTCCGCCAGCGCGAGGCGGGCGCCCATGTTCGGATCCAGCTTGGTGTAGCGGCCGGACGCATCGGCAGACACGGCCACGCCGCGGCCGGTCTCCTCATCGATGCGCAGCACGCCGGCATCCGCATGGTGGGTCTGGACGGTATTGCCGCGCACGTAGCGGTCATACTGGTTCATGATGAAATCGCGCGAGCACAGCGCCGGGGAGGACACGAGCTTCTGCAGGGACTCAACCAGGCCGCGCTTGTCGGTGCCCTGGTACTTCTGCAGCTCATCCTGCCACTCCGGGCGGGCATACGGGCGGTCGTACTCCGGAGCCTCGTCCGCAATGGTGCCGGCCGGGGCATCCACGACGACCTCGCCCTGGTGGCGGATGACCAGGTGGTTACCCTCGGTGACCTCGCCGATCTCGGCGCAGGTGACGTCCCAGTGCTCGCAGATTTCGCGGAACTTCGCCACGTTCTCCGGAGCCACAACGGCGCACATGCGCTCCTGGGACTCGGAGGCGAGGATCTCGGCCGCGGTCATATTCTGCGCACGCAGCGGCACGTTATCGAGGTTGACCTCCATGCCGCCATCGCCGGAGGCAGCCAGCTCGGAGGTGGCGCAGGCCAGACCCGCGCCGCCCAAGTCCTGGATTCCTACGACCACGCCAGCGTGGTAGAGGTCCAGGCAGCACTCGATGAGGACCTTCTCTGCGAAGGGGTCGCCCACCTGCACGGCCGGCAGCTTGCGCTCGGCGCCGTCCTCGAAGGTATCGGAGGCCAGCACGGACACGCCGCCGATGCCATCCAGGCCGGTGCGGGAACCGAAGAGCATGACCTTATTACCCTTGCCAGATGCAAAGGCCAGCTTCAGGTCATCGACCTTGAGGGTGCCCACGCACAGCGCATTGACCAGAGGGTTACCGGCATAGGTCTCATCAAAGACGGTCTCGCCACCAATATTGGGCAGGCCCAGGGAGTTGCCGTAGCCACCCACGCCGGAGACCACGCCGGGAAGGACGCGCTTGGTATCGGGGGCGTCGGCAGGCCCAAAGCGCAGCTGGTCCATCACGGCAATTGGGCGAGCGCCCATGGCCATAATGTCGCGGACGATACCGCCCACGCCGGTGGCCGCACCCTGGTAAGGCTCCACGTAGGAGGGGTGGTTGTGGGACTCCACGCGGAAGGTCACCGCGTTGCCGTCTCCGATATCCACCACGCCAGCGTTCTCACCAATGCCGGCGAGGATCTTCTCCCCCATCTCCTCGGTCATGGTCTCGCCAAAGTAACGCAGGTGCGTCTTGGAAGACTTATAGGAGCAGTGCTCGGACCACATGACGGAGTACATGGTCAGCTCCGCATCGGTGGGGCGACGGCCCAAGATATCGTGGATGCGCTGGTACTCGTCGTCCTTCAGGCCGAGTTCCGCGTAGGGCTGCTGTTCGTCCGGGGTGGACTGCGCCTTTTCTACGGTGTCATTATGAACGGTCATGAAAATGGCCTCCTTAAACCGCCGGCGCCTGGGCGACGGCCTTGATGGCGGATACGAAAAGTCCCAGTCCGTCGGTGGATGGGCCGGTTAGCGTGTCAATGGCGTGCTCGGGGTGCGGCATAAGGCCGACGATGCGGCCGGACTCATCGCTCACACCGGCAATGCCGTTGACGGAACCGTTGTAATTATCGGTATAGCGGAAGACCACGCGGCCCTCGCCCTCGATGCGAGCGATGTCATCATCGCCGGCCTGGAAGCGGCCCTCGCCGTGCTTGGCCGGCACCAGGATCTTCTGGCCCTGCTCAAACTCGCTGGTCCATGCGGTGGTGGAATTGGCCACCTCGAGGTAGGTATCGGTGCAGTGGAAGTGCAGTCCCTTATTGCGGGTCAGCGCGCCTGGCAGCAGGCCCGCCTCGGTAAGGATCTGGAAGCCATTGCAGATGCCGAGCACCGGCATGCCCTGCTTCGCACGATCGATAACGGACTGCATCACCGGCGCGAGCGCGGAAATCGCGCCCGAGCGCAGGTAGTCACCATAAGAAAAACCGCCCGGCACTACTACCGCATCCACGCCGTGCAAATCGGTATCTGCGTGCCAAAGGTTTTTCACCTCTGCGCCGGCGGTGCGGGCAGCGCGAGCGGCATCCACATCATCCAGGGTTCCGGGGAAAGTGATTACTCCGATTGTGGCGGTCACTTACTTGACCTCCAGCCCAACAACCTCGTAGTCTTCGATGACGGTATTGGCCAGCAGCGTGGCGGCCACCTTATCTAGGTCATCTGCGGTGACGGAGTCATCGACCTCGAGCTCGAAGCGCTTTCCCTGGCGCACATCGCTGACACCGGATACCCCGATGCGACCCAGCGCGCGGACGACGGCTTGGCCCTGCGGATCCAGAATTTCCGCCTTGGGCATGACATTGACAACTACACGAGCCATGAAATATTTGCCTTACTGTATGGGGCTTTGGTCTGCGCGGCTTAGTTTAGTTGGCACCCCCGCCTTTTACCTAGACTCACCCCCGCAGTGTGGGTTTCACCCCGGTTGGGCAAACTCTACGTGAACCCCAAACGACGCTCTGGCAAACTTCGGCGTGCGCTCCAGCCTGGCCCGGCGCGGCGCTCTACTAATAGACGACGCACACTGTCGCTCTCTTTTTAAGGTTGAACCTATGTCTTCTCGCCGCCTCGGCGCGCTGGCACTTGCCACCGCCTTGTCTTCTGCCGCCCTTGCCGTTCCTACTGCCACGGCCGCAATCGATGGCTCCGCTGCCGTCATCTCCGAGGTCTACGGGGGCGGCGGGAATAAGGGCGCTGCCTTCGCCCATGACTTCATCGAGCTCTATAACCCCACCGATGCCCCGATTGACCTGACCGGCTACACCGTGGAGTACTTCTCCGCCTCCGGCAATACCGGTGGCAAGGTGAAGCTTTCCGGCACGATCGCGCCGCACGGCTACTTCCTGGTGCAGGGCGCGGCCGGCAATGGCGCGGGCGAGGCCCTGCCTGCCCCAGACGCCGAGGGCAACCTCAACATGTCCGGTTCCAAGGGCTCCGTGCAGCTTGCCGACGCCACCGGTACCCCCATCGATGCCATCGGCTACGGCGCCGCTTCCCTCAAGGAAGGCACCGCCGCCGCGGGCCTGTCCAATGCCAAGTCCGCCTCCCGCGACGCCGAGGGCACCGATACCGATAACAACGCTGCCGACTTCACCACCGGCGCCCCTACCCCGACCAACTCCGGCAACGAGGCCCCCGCCCCGCAGCCTGAGAATCCGGCCGAGCCCGCACAGCCGGCCCCCGAGGGCGTCACTGCCATCGCCGATATCCAGGGCACCGGCGCCGAATCCCCGCTCAAGGACCAGACCGTGGCCACCGAGGGCGTCGTCACCGGCGTGTGGACCGAAGGCGGCCTTAATGGCTTCACCATCCAGACTGGTGGCACCGGCGCCGAGGCCACCGATGCTTCCCAGGCCATCTTTGTCTACATGGGCGATAAGCCGGCCGACCAGTACCCAGCCCTGGAAGATTCCGTCGAGGTAACCGGCAAGGTCTCCGAGTTCTTTGGCTCCACCCAGCTCACCGCCTCCACGGTCACACAGCTCGATACCCCACTGGAGAAGGTCACCCCACTCAAGGTGGATCAGCTTCCCGATGGCAACGAGGCCCGCGAGCCCTTCGAGCACATGCTCATCCAGCCCGGCGAGCACACCGTGACCAATAACTACTCGCTCAACCAGTACGGCGAGGTCGGCCTCGCCCCGGGCAAGGAAGCCTTCCGCCAGCCTTCCGATATCTTCTCCCCCTCCACCGATCCCAACTCCGATATCCAGAAGCTCACCAAGGACAACGCCGATAAGTTGGTCACCCTGGACGATGGCCGCACCCGCGACTATCTCAAGACCGACCAGAATACCCCGCTGCCGTACATCGCCCAGGATGATGCCCAGACCATCAAGTCCCTGCGCACCACCGATACCGTGTCCTTCCAGCACCCGGTCATCGTGGGCTTCTCCCACGACCAGTGGCGCTTCCAGCCCACCACCCCGGTCACCGGCAACACCAAGGGCGCAGACCTGCCCATCTCTTGGGAGGATTCCCGCGCGGCCGAGCTCCACGCCATCGATGACGTCAAGGGCGAGTACACCATCGGCGCCTTCAATGTGCTGAACTACTTCACCTCCCTGGGCGAGGAATTCGGCGGCAGCGCCTACACCGACCGCGAGGGCAATAAGGTCACCGTCAACCGCGGTAAGACCCGCGGCGCCTATACCCAATCCGCGCTGGAAGACCAGGAGCGCAAGATCGTCGCCGCCATCAACGGCCTCGATGCCGACGTCATCGGCCTTTCCGAAATCGAAGATGGCTACGCCGTCACCGGTGACTTCGCCCAGCGCGATAAGGCCTTGAAGCACCTGACGGAAAAGCTCAACGAGGCCGCCGGCTCCGATAAGTGGGCCTTTGTCCCCTCGCCTTCCCAGGACGCCGTACCGGACTCCCCAGACGTCATCCGCACCGCGTTCATCTACCACAAGGATGTGGTCAAGCCCGTCGGCGAGTCCCGCATCTTCCAAGATGATCGCTTCACCGGCACCGCCCGCGAGCCTCTCGCCCAGGAATTCCAACCGCTAAAGGAGGGCGAGGAGTCCTTCGTTGCCGTAGCCAACCATTTCAAATCCAAGGGCTCGGTGGCCAAGGGCGACGCCGACTCCGGCGACGGCCAGGGCAATAACCCGAACGTCCGCAACGCACAGGCCCAGGCCGTCCTCGATGCCCTCCACAAGCAGGAAGACTGGAAGGACAAGCCGCTTTTCGCCCTGGGTGATTTCAATACCTATACCCACGAGACCGCGCTCGACGTCTTCCGCAACGACGGCTTCACTGTCCCCGCCGAAAAGTATGGTGCCGATCCCTCCTACCAGTTCTCCGGCCTGCTTGGCACCTTGGATCACGTGCTGGCCAACGAGGTTGCCACCGGCACGCTTGACGACGCCCAAGTGTGGAACATCAATGCCGACGAACCCGTCGCCTTCGAGTATTCCCGCCGCAACTACAACATCGTGGATTTCTACGATGACTCCCCATTCCGCGCCTCCGACCACGATCCGGTCAAGGTCGGCTTCACCCTCGGCGCAGACGACTCCGCCGACCAGCCGGATGCTCCTGCGGACAAGCCTTCCGATGAGCCAGGTAAGCCAGAGGACAAGCCCTCCGAGAATCCTTCTGAGAAGCCGGATAAGCCTACCTCCGGCTCTAGCTCCAGCACCAGCTCCGTCGGTGCAGGCATCGCCGCCGCCATCGCGGCCATCGCTGGCCTCGTCGCCATCCCTGGTTTCCTCGCCGTGACCGGCAACCTCCAGAAGGCCATCCCGGCCCCCATCTGGGTCATGCTGCCAAAGGAAGTGAAGAACTTCATCACTAGCCTGCAGCGCTAACCTCCCACAAACGCAAACCCCGCTCGCTTTTGGATAAATCCCAAGCGGCGGGGTCTTAATTTTTGTGATTTCAACGATTTCGTCCATATAAACCACCGCAACCGTCGACGGAAATGGGCGTTTATATGGACGAAAATCGCGAAGCTGTGCTTATTGCTCCGCGGATCCTCTGACGAGGGAATGCGCAGGCTATTTTGGAAGGTAAGCGCCGTAATCGGCAGGGGTCGCGCCGGCGTTGATGGCCCGGTCGGCGGCTTTGACGAAGTCATTGATTACTTTGCGGTCATCCAGGTTGCGGCCGGAAACCGAAAGGCGGACCGTATTGCCGCGCTGGGCGGAGCGCTCAGCAGCGCGAATAATGTTCTTGCGCCACCACTTGGCGGAACCAAAGCCTTCACCGAAAGAAAGGTTGCGGGCTTGGTGGAACTTACCGGAATTAATCTGGAGGATGCCGCGGGTGGAGGCGGCTACCTCAAACTTGAACTGCGGCAAGACCTGCAAGGTGCCGGGCGACATGCGCCAGCGAGGGGGCGCAAAGATGGTGGGCTCGAAGCCAATCTTGGCCATCTGGCGGGTAGCTCCGGCGAGGCGCAACTTCGCCTCGTGTGAATCGAGGTTGGCGAATTCCGCGCGGCGGCCCTGCACCGAGCGATCGAAACCGTTCAGGATAAGAACGCGGCCGGCATCGGCTTGGTCTTGGAGCCACTTTTTGGTGTCTTTGTCTTTGGCGAGGTGCCAGTTGCCGTCGATATGCGGGGCAATCAGCAGGGAAACAGGAATCTCCTCCCGATCAAGGATCGAGAGGAGCCGGCTAGCCTGCTTCCGTGTGTCATCAAAGATGCTGGAGATAGATACCAGAAGGTGGCCATTCATAAGGAAAATTATCGCACAGGAATTTAGGATTCGCGCGTTGGCCCCCTATCCGGGTTTTACTTCTCCAAGCCGGTGGCCTTGTTGATGGTCCACGCGTACTCGAAGGCATTCTGGCGCCACTTTTCATAGCGACCGGACACGCCGCCATGGCCCGCGGCCATTTCGGTTTTGAGCAAGAACTCGCCGCCGGTGGCCGTCGTTCGCAGCTGGGCGATCCACTTGGCCGGCTCAACATAGAGCACGCGGGTGTCATTGAGCGAGGTAATGGCCAGGATGTCCGGGTAGTCCTTAGCCTCGATGTTTTCGTACGGCGAGTAGGACTTCATGTAGTCATAAACCTCTGGGTCGTGGTACGGGTCGCCCCACTCCTCCCATTCAGGCACCGTAAGTGGAAGCTCCGGCATGAGAATGGAGGTCAGCGGATCGACGAACGGCACGACGGCCTGGATGGCGGTGAAGCGATCCGGGGCCATATTGGCAATCGCACCCATGAGCATGCCACCGGCCGAACCGCCCTCGGCCACCATCTGGTCAGCGGTGGTCACCCCGCGGGCGATGAGGTCATCGGCGACATCGATGAAGTCAGTGAAGGTGTTTTTCTTCTTGAGCATCTTGCCGTCGTCGTACCAGGTACGGCCCATCTCGCCGCCGCCACGGACATGGGCCACGGCGAAGATCATGCCGCGGTCCATGAGGGACAGGCGGGTAACGGAGAATGCCGGATCCACGCTGACCTCATAGGAACCGTAACCATAGAGCAGGGTCGGATTCGGCTGAGTGCGGTCGAGGTCGGCGCGGTGGACAATGGATACGGGGATATCGGTGCCGTCGGCAGCCGTGGTCCACAGTCGGTAGGCCACATAGTCATCCGGGTTATAACCGCCGGGAACCTCCTGTTCCTTGAGCAGGGTAAATTCGCCGGTATCCACGCGGTAATCAAAGAGCTGGGAGGGCTGGGTGAAAGACACGTAGCTCACGCGCAGCACCGGTGCGTCCCACTCGGGGTTACCGGATACGGACACGGTGAAGAGTTCTTCGTCGAAGTCGAGCTCTTCGAATTCGCTAAAGCCGTCGTTCACGCGCATGATGGCGGCGCGGCCGATGCCGCCGCGGCGGTAGCCCACCACAATCTGATCGCGGTAGGTGTCCACGCCCTCGATGCGGGTGGTCTCCTCGTGCGGCAAGAGCGCCGGCAGCTCGCGTAGGGCGGGCAGCCCATCCCCGGCCTTGGTATAGCCAACCTCGAAGTTGGGGCCGGTGGCGTTGTGGGTGACGATCCAGTAATCCTCGCCCTTAACGACGGCGTGGTCGACGTCGTAGTCCACGCCAGATTCGCGCTCCCACAGCAGGCGGAATTCACCCTCGGGGTTGTCTTCTTCGAGGACCCACACCTCAGAGGTCACCTTGGAGCTCACGCCAAGGAAGAGGTATTTATCGGAGCGAGCGCTGCCGATGCCGACGTTGAAGTGTTCGTCTTCTTCCTTGAACACCTGCACGTCTTCGGACTGCGCGGTGCCGACCTTGTGGCGCCAGATGGCGTCGGGGCGCCATGCCTCGTCGACGGTCGTGTAAAAGATATAGCCGTCGCCGGCCCAGGTGGCGCCGTAGAAGATGCCCTTGAGGTGGTCGTCGAGAAGCGCGCCGCTTTCCAAGTCCTTAATGTAGAGCTCGAAGCGCTCGTCGCCGGCGAAGTCCACGGAATAGGCCAGGTAGCGGCCGGAATCAGAGATGGAGGCGGCGCCGAGGGCAAAGAAGTCCTTGCCCTCCGCCAGCGCGTTGGCGTCAAGGATAATCTCCTCGCCTGCCGGGGTGCCTTCCTCTGGGATAACCGGGGCGGTCCATGGGTCAGCCCCCTCCTCCACCGGGAGGCGGCAGGAGTAGCCATAGCTCTTGCCCTCCTCGGTGCGGCCGTAGTACCAGTACTCGCCGCGGCGAGAAGGCACAGACATATCGGTTTGCTTGATGCGGGACTTAATCTCCTGGAAGATATTCTCCGTCATCTCATCCAAGTGCGCGGTCTTCGCCTTGGTGTAATCATTTTCTGCGTTGAGGTAATCCAGGGTTTCCTGGGATTCCTTATCGCGCAGCCACTCGTAGTTATCCACGAACTCACGTCCGTGGAAGGAACGGGTCACGGGGTGTACGGCGGCCACGGGGGCGGAAAGATTCTCGTTGCTCATGCCGCCCCACTGTACGCGTGGCGCCCCGTAGAGCGAGAGCTAGGCCTCGGGCGAGAGGAAGTCCGCAAAGCGCTCGCCAGAAAGCCGCTCATAGGCCTCGATGTAGCGCAGGCGGGTGGCGGAAACGACATCGTCGGGAAGCTGGGGCGGGGTGCCGTCGGCGGCTTGATCCCACCCGGAGGCGTCGGAAGTCAGCCAATTGCGCACGTATTGCTTGTCGAAGGACGGCTGGGCCTCGCCCTCCACGTAAGAATCGGCCGGCCAGTAGCGGGAGGAATCTGGGGTAAGGACCTCATCGGCCAGCACGAGGGTGCCGTCTTTGTCTAGGCCGAACTCGAACTTGGTATCGGCGAGGATAATGCCCTTCTCCTCCGCAAGCGTGGCGGCCTCGGAGTAGATGCGGAGGGTGGCCGCGCGCAACTCCTCGGCGCGATCGGCGCCCAGCTTGTCCACCACGACGTCGAAGGAGACGTTCTCATCGTGCTCGCCCTGTTCCGCCTTGGTAGCCGGAGTGAAGATGGGCTCGGGCAAGCGGGAAGCCTCAACCAGGCCCTCCGGCAGCTCGATACCGCACACGGTGCCGTTGGCCTTGTACTCCTTCAGGCCGGAACCGGTGAGGAAGCCGCGGGCCACGCATTCGAAGGGCAACATATCCAGCTTCTTGACCACCATCGCGCGGCCAAGGCACTCGGCGGGGATGCGCTCATCATCGAGCGGGCCGGCCAGGTGGTTGGGGAAATCGATGGAGTCGAAGAAGAACTTCGAGGTCGCGGTCAGCACGCGGCCCTTGTCCGGGATGGCCGGTTCGAGGGCGTGGTCGTAAGCCGAGATGCGGTCCGAGACCACCATCAACAGGGTGTTCTCGTCTACATCGTAAATATCGCGGACCTTGCCGGAGGCAAGATGGGTATAAGAAGAAAGCTCAGGTCGCATGACCTTCATTCTAGCGCCCAGGGGTAGCGAGCACGTTTCAATCAAATAAGCCCCGAAATCCGCGCGGGATTCGGGTGCTATTTGATCGAAATGCGAAAAAGGAAGGCGCGCTGCGAAGAGAAAGGAACACCGCGACAGGAAGACGCCCTGTGCGGCTCGTTTTAAAGGATCTCGCCCGGGGTATAGGCCGCGGCCTTGGGGTGCTCGCCTACCAACGCGTTGATGCGGTTGAGGACCTGGCTGACCTGGGACTCGGCGGCGCCGATGAAGGCGTGCTTATCGGCCAGGGCGGCCTCGAGGTCGGACTCGTCCATGGGCAGGCGGTCATCGGCGGCGAGGCGTTGGACTAGGTCCTGCTCGCCGCCATTTTCGCGCATATTGAGCGCGACGGCCACGGCGTTTTCCTTGATGACCTCGTGGGCGGTCTCGCGGCCCACGCCGGCGCGCACGGCCGCCATGAGGATGCGGGTGGTGGCCAGGAAGGGCAGGTAGCGCTCCAGTTCGCGGTCGATCATGGCCGGGAAGGCACCGAACTCGTCGAGGACGGTGAGGAAGGTTTCGAATTGGCCGTCGAGGGCGAAGAAGGCGTCGGGAAGCGCGACGCGGCGGACGACGGAGCAGAAGACATCGCCCTCGTTCCACTGCTGGCCAGCGAGGTCCGCGGCCATGGTGAGGTAGCCGCGGAGGATGACCTGCAAGCCGCCGACGCGCTCACAGGAGCGGGCGTTCATCTTGTGCGGCATGGCGGAGGAGCCAACCTGGCCCTCCTTGAAGCCTTCGGTGACGGTCTCGTTGCCGGCCATCAAGCGGATGGTGGTGGCCAGCGAAGACGGGGCGGCGCCGAGCTCCACTAGGGCGGAGATGGCGTCGAAGTCGAGGGAGCGCGGGTAGACCTGGCCCACGGAATTGAAGATGCGGTGGAAGCCCAGGTAATCCGCGATGGCCGTCTCCAGGGAGGCGAGCTTGTCCTCGGAGCCGCCCATGAGATCGAGCATGTCCTGGGAGGTGCCCATCGGGCCCTTGATGCCGCGCAGCGGGTAGCGTGCCAAGAGTTCTTCGACGCGCTCGATGGCCAGCAGCATCTCATCGCCGGCCGTAGCGAAGCGCTTGCCCAGCGTGGTGGCCTGCGCGGCCACGTTGTGGGAGCGGCCCGCCATGACCAAGGACTGGTACTCGGCGGCGTGACGTCCGATGCGGGAGACCACGGCGATGGCCTTATCGCGGATGATCTCCAGCGAGGTGTGGATCTGCAGCTGCTCCACGTTCTCGGTGAGATCGCGGCTGGTCATGCCCTTGTGAATGTGCTCGTAGCCGGCCAGCGCATTGAATTCTTCGATGCGGGCCTTCACATCGTGGCGGGTGACGCGCTCGCGCTCCGCGATGGACTCGAGGTTCACGTCCTCTACCACGGCCTCGTAGGCATCGATGGCCTTGGCGGGGATGTCTACGCCCAGATCCTTCTGAGCGCGCATGACCGCGATCCAGAGCTTGCGCTCCAAGATGATTTTATGCTCCGGGCTCCAGATATTGGACAATTCCGCGGAGGCATAGCGGGAGGACAGGACGTTGGAAATCTTCTTCTTTTCAGCCACGTGGCTATTATTCCATGCCTGCCCCGCCGCGGGGTGAAGGGTTAGAGAGAAATCTCACCGTCTTCTGCTCGCTTGCCGATGTCCCGGCGCACAAACCCACCCGCAAACTCGATGCCGTCGACGGTGGCGTAGGCGTCTGCGCGGGCGTCGGCAAGCGTGGCACCCTTGCCCAGCACGCTGAGCACGCGGCCGCCCGCGGTGCGGTAGGCGCCATCGGTATGCACGGTGCCGGCGTGGAGGACGCGCTGCGGATCGTCCAAGGCGGCGCCGGAGATGGCATCGCCCTTGCGCGGGGAAGCCGGGTAGCCCTCGGCCGCCATGACGATGATGACGGCGAAGCCATCCTCCCACTCCAGCGGCGGGAGCTCGGAGAGGGTGCCGGTGGCCGTGGCGTGGAGGGCCTCAGCCAGCGGGGACTTGAGCAGGGAGAGCACTGCCTGGGTCTCCGGATCGCCGAAGCGGCAGTTGAACTCGACGACGGCCGGGCCTTCTTCGCCCCAGGCCAGGCCGGCGTAAAGCAGACCGGAATAAGGGGTGCCGCGGCGGGCCATTTCCTTGGCCACAGGGGTGCAGACCTCGTCCACGATGCGCTGCACGCCGTCCTCCGGCAGCCACGGCAGCGGGGTGTAGGCGCCCATGCCGCCGGTATTGGGGCCCTCGTCGTTGTCATAGGCACGCTTGTGATCCTGGGCTGGAAGCAGCGGGACGACGGTCTCGCCATCGACTAGGCAGAAGAGCGAGACTTCGGGGCCGTCGAGGAAGGATTCCAGCAGCACCGGGTTGCCGGCCGCGAGGACGGCATCGACGTGGGCGCGGGCGGCGGCGCGGTCCGGGGTGACCACCACACCCTTGCCGCCGGCCAGGCCATCGTCTTTGACCACGAACTGCGGGACGAAGCGGTCGAGCGCGGCCTCAATGTCGTCCTCGCCCGCGCCTGGGCGCAGCTGCTCCGCGCGGGCGGTTTTGACGCCGGCGGCTTCCATGACGTCCTTGGCAAAGGCCTTGGATCCCTCGATCTGGGCTGCCTCCTTGCTGGGGCCAAAGACCGCGATGCCGGCCGCGCGCAGAGCATCGGCCACGCCGGCGACGAGGGGAACCTCAGGGCCGATGACAACGAGGTCCGCGGCGATGCTCTGGGCGAGCTCCACCATGCGATCAGCGTCATCTACCTGGGAGTAATCCGGGTGGACGGTAGCGAGAGCGGACATGGCCGCGCTGCCTGGCGCGGCGTGAATTTCGGTGCTCTTAGGGTCGGCGGACAGGCCCTTGACTAGGGCGTGTTCACGGCCGCCCGAACCAATTACGAGAATGCGCATGCCCACCATCATAACCAGCGGGTAGCCTGGCACACATGGCTTCTGTATTTACAAAGATCATTAATGGTGAACTACCCGCTCGCTTTGTCTACCGCGATGAGACCTGCGTGGCTTTCCTCTCCATCGAGCCGCTGCGTTACGGCCACACCCTGGTCGTGCCCATCGAGGAAGTAGATAAGTGGACCGACCTGGATCCACAGACCTGGGCCCACCTCAACGAGGTCGCCCTGGAAATCGGCGGCGCTATCAAGACCGCGTTTGATACCCCGCGCACCGGCTACATCATCGCCGGATTCGATGTCCCGCATACCCACATCCACCTCTTCCCCACCGAGAAAATGGAAGAGTATGACTTTGCCAAGGCCTTCGACGCCGATAACACAGACGATGCCGCGATGGATGAGGCGGCCGCCCGCATCCGTCAGCACCTCGGCTGCAACGAGGACGGCGTTCGGGAGGACTAGGTCTCAGAGGGGGCGTCGGCAAGCGCGGGCAGGCGCACCGTAAAGGTGGTGCCGCGGCCGAGCTCGGAGTCGACGCTAATGCTGCCATCGTGCTGCTCCACTAGGGAGTGGACGATGGCCAAGCCCAGGCCGGAGCCGCCGGTATCGCGGGTGCGCGAGGTATCGGCGCGGTAAAAGCGTTCGAAGATATGCGCCGCATCTTCCTGGGACATGCCCTTGCCATCATCGCTGACATCGACCAGTACATCATTGGCCTCGCGGCGCAGGCGCAGCGTCACCGCGGCATCCTCGCCGCCGTGGCGGATGCCGTTGGTCACCAGGTTGAGCAGCACCTGGTGCAGGCGGCTGGCATCGCCATTGACCACCGGGATGGACTTGGCGTCATTGGCCACCTTAATCTCGCGGCCGGGGAAGGCCGCACGCGCGGACGAGCCCACAGACAGGGCCAGCTCTAACAGGTCTACGGGGTGCAGGTCTAGGCGCGTACCCTCGGCGCGGGTAAGGGCCAACAGGTCCTCCACCAGCAGGGACATGCGCTTGGACTCATCATCGATCTTGGAAAAGACCAGATCCACGTCCTTGGTGGCGCCGGAGCGATAGAGCTCGGTATAGCCGCGCAGGCTGGTCAGCGGCGTGCGCAGCTCATGCGAGGCATCGCCAACGAAGCGACGCATCTGCTCCTCTTTCTCCTGCGCGCGCACGACGGAGCGCTGCAGCTGCCCCAGCATGATATTGAGTGCGGCGGCCAACTGGCCCACCTCGGTGTGCAGCGGCCATTTGGGAACACGCTTGTCTAGGTCGCCTGCCGCGATTTCCGACGCCGTCTTTTCCACCACCCGCAGCGGCCGCAATGCCCTGCGGATAAACCAGAAACCTACGGCCGCAATGGCGGCCAAGGCGATGGCGGCAATGGTCACTTGGACCATGGCTAGGCCGTGCAGGATTTCCTTCTCGTGGGTCATATCCTTGGCAATGACCGTGATGACGCCGTTGGAATCCGCGAAGGCGAGCGCGCGCCACTTGGTGTTGTTCTCGATGGAACCCACGGTGGTGGGGTAGCCGCCGAGCGGGATCTTCTCCGCATTCGGGGTAGTCGAGGATGGTCCCGAGTAGCGGATGGTGCCATCGGGCAGGTAGTTCAGCACCACGTATTCGGTAGGTGGGCGCTTGGTGTGATCGCCGATGAAAAAGTCATTGCTGATATCGCGCCCCCATGTGGTCGACGCGGAGCGCAGCTCATCATCGACGTTATTGAAGAGCACGTTGCGCATGATGGAATTCACCGCAAAGGACGAGCCCGTAATGCCGAGCCCGGAGACCACGACGAGGAGGATGACCAGCCACGTCCGCAGCGGCATGGCCTGCGGAATCTGGGAAAACATCCGCCGCTTGGAGGAATTTCCCTCCCCTTCGCCTTGCCCCAGGCCCTCATGCCACATGGACTGCGGGCGCGCCGTCGCCGTCGCGGGCGCAGGTGCCTGGCCCTTGGTCTCCTGTGAATCTTCCATCACTTAAGCACTTTAGGAGCGCGGGGTGCGCAGTACATAACCCACGCCGCGCACGGTGTGGATCAGCTGCGTCTCGCCGGTATCGATCTTGCGGCGCAGGTAAGAGATATAGGACTCGACCACGTTGCCATCGCCGCCGAAATCGTAGTGCCACACGTTGTCCAAAATCTTGGACTTAGACAGCACCACTTCCTTGTTTTGCATCAGGTAGCGCAGGAGGTTGAACTCGGTGGGCGAAAGCTCGATGAGCTCACCGGCCTTGGTGACCTCATGGGTGTCATCATTGAGCGTTAGATCCGCGTAGCTCATGGTGGCATCGTTGGTGGATTCTTCCGCCGCGCCACCGCGGCGCATGATGACGCGCAGGCGGGTGATAACTTCTTCCAGGCTAAATGGCTTGGTCACGTAATCATCCGCGCCGATGGTCAGTCCGTGGATGCGCTGGTCCACACCGTCCTTAGCGGTGAGGTAGAGCACCGGGCCGTCCAGGCCTTCTTGACGCAGCTTGCCCAGCAGCTCGAAGCCATCCATACCCGGCATCATGACGTCCAGGATGTAGGCATCTGGGTTTACCTCGCGGGCAATGCGCAGCGCCTCGTTGCCGGAATTGGCGCTAAATACCTCGAAGTTCTGGAACTTCAGCGATACGGTAAGCAGCTCCACAATATTGGGTTCGTCATCGACGACAAGAACCTTGGCGAGTTTAGTGTCTTCCATGTTCTCCTCAGACTCCCTTAAAGGTTGCGATTTTCTAACACGCCATCATGGCACGCTTGCTTTCCAGCCTACTGAAGAGTTTCTGCCTGAATCCTGTGAACGTGGATGCTCGGCCTGCTCGGCGCAAAAGAAAACCACGCCCCTCCCCAGGTGAGGAAGGGCGTGGCAGCTAGCGCAGCGCGCTATTTAGAAGTCCTGCGGGCGCGGGATATTGCGCAGGTTGGACTTTGCCATGGTGATCATCTGGCCAACGCCACCGTCCAGAACGGTGCGGGTGGCAGCCTTGGAGAAGCCCATGAGCTGCTCGATGGTCAGCGTCGGTGGCAGGGAGAGGGCGTTGGGGTCAGTGACGACGTCGATAAGAGCCGGGCCGTTATAAGCCAGCGCCTTCTTGATCTGCTCCGGTGCATCCTTCGGATCCTCGATGCGGAAGTGCTTGATGCCGGAAGCCTCTGCAATCTTGGCAAAGTTGACGGAATCGTGGTCGGTCTCGTGCTCCGGCAGACCCTGCACCAGCATCTCCAGCTTGACCATGCCCAGGGAAGAGTTGTTGAACACGAACATCTTGATAGGCAGGTTGTGCAGCTTCACGGTGAGCAGCTCACCCATCAGCATGGACAGTCCGCCGTCACCGGAGAAGGTGATGACCTGGCGGCCCGGGTTAGCGGCCTGTGCACCCAGTGCCTGCGGCAGGGCGTTGGCCATGGTGCCGTGACGGAAGGAGCCGATCTGCTCGCGCTTGCCGTTGGCGGTGATGTAGCGAGCGCCCCACACGTTGCACATGCCGGTATCGACGGTGAAGATGGCATCTTCATCCGCGTTCCTATCAATCAGGTCTGCAATGTACTCTGGGTGGATCGGGGTGTGCTTGTCCACGTTGGAGGTATAAGCCTCAACGACGTGCTCCAGCTTGCCGTAGTGCTTCTTGAGCATCTTGTCCAGGAAGGAGCGATCCTTCTTCTCATCCACGTGCGGCAAGATGTTCTCGATGGTGGCGGCTACGTCACCGGTGACCGGGTAAGAAATCTTGGTGCGGCGGCCGATGTGGGAGCCGTTGATGTCCACCTGTGCCACGTTGGCATCCGGCAGGAAGTCGTTGTACGGGAAGTCGGTACCCAGCAGGATGAGCAGGTCAGCCTCGTGGGTGGCCTCGTGTGCCGCACCGTAGCCCAGCAGGCCGTTCATGCCTACGTCAAACGGGTTCTCGTACTGGATGTACATCTTGCCACCCAGAGCGTGGCCGATGGGAGCCTTGATCTTCTCCGCCAGCTTGAGCACCTGCTCGCGGGCGTCCTTGACGCCGGCGCCAACGAAGAGGGTGACGGACTTAGCCTCATTGATGGCCTGGGTCAGGGCAGCGGCCTCGGCCGGATCCGGGAAGACGACCGGGCGGCCAGCAGAGATCTTGGACTCGACGAAGGAGTCATCCTCAGCGTCCTGCATGGAAACGTCACCCGGGATAACCAGGACGGAAACGCCATTGCCGGCCATGGTGGACTGGATGGCGTGGTGCAGGACAACGCCGCCCTGCTCAGCGGAGTTAACCATCTCGCAGTAGCCAGAGCACTCCTGGAAGATTGCCTCTGGGTGGGTCTCCTGGAAGAACTTGGAGCCGATCTGGCGGGATGGGATGTGGGAAGCCAGTGCCAGCACCTTAGCGCCGTTGCGGTGGGCATCGTACAGGCCCTGGATCAGGTGGGTATTGCCCGGGCCGCAGGATGCGGCACATACAGCAAGCTTGCCGGTGGTCAGGGAATCTGCCTCGGCAGCGAAGGCTGCTGCTTCCTCGTTGCGGACGTGAATCCACTCGATGGAGGAGCGACGAACGGCATCCACGATCGGGTTCAGGGAGTCACCGACGAGGCCATAAATGCGCTCGACACCCTGCTTTTCCAGGGTGTCAACTAGCTGTTCTGCATAGTTACGTGCCATTAAAAATCATCCTTAACTCTTAATTGGTGTTAATACCACTGTGCTACTTAGACCGCAGTAAAGTCCACTGTTCTCTTATACACTCACACACTGCGCCCAGCTGTGAGGAAGGTAATACTAACCTATCTTGAGCTGCAAACTGCAACGACCGTTCGGTACTGTTTGGTACTGTTTACTGCGCTATGAGTATCCACCCGCCCCGCGCACAAGACCACGCCGCTGCGGCCACCACGGCCGCACAGCGGTGGTCTTTCTGCGCCGTCATCTCTCTGGGGTTACTCATGGTTGGGCTGGATAATTCCATCCTCTACACCGCATTGCCGCAGCTATCGCAGCAATTGCACACCACCGATACCCAGCAACTCTGGATTATCAACGCCTACGCGTTGGTGCTCTCCGGCCTCCTTCTTGGCGCCGGCACGCTGGGCGATCGCACCGGCCACCGGCGGATGTTTCTCATCGGCTTGGCCGTCTTCGGCGGCGCTTCCCTGCTCGCCGCTTATTCCCCAGCGCCTGGACGCTGGTTGTAGGCCGCGCCTTCCTTGGCTGCGGCGCCGCCATCATGATGCCGTCGAGCCTGGCGCTCATCCGCCTTACCTTTCCCGATGAGGTGGAGCGCAACACGGCCATTGGCATCTGGGGTTCTGTCGCCGTCATCGGCGCGGCGGCTGGCCCCACCGTGGGCGGCTTCTTTTTGGAGCACTTCTGGTGGGGCTCGGTCTTTTTGCTCAATGTCCCGGTTGTGGTCGTGACCATTGTGCTGACCTTGTTCCTTGCCCCGCCAAACGCTCCGAACCCCCTAAAACACTGGGACTTCCCTTCGTCCCTGTATTCCCTTATCACTCTCGCCAGCCTAGTGCTGGCCATCAAATCCCTGGCACATAATTGGCCGGTGAGCGCCGCCGCAGGCATCGTCTTCATCTGCGGCGCGCTCGCCTTCGGCCGCCGCCAGGCTCGCTTGTCAGATCCCCTGCTGACCTTCGACATCTTTGGCTCCCGTATCTTCAGCGGCGGGGCCCTAACGGCCGGGGGTGCCATGTTCGGCCTCGCCGGCCTGGAGCTGCTGAGTACCCAAAAGCTGCAGCTTGTCGACGCCCTCTCACCCCTCCACGCCGGCCTCATCATCTCCGCCATGGCGCTCTCTGCCATCCCTACCTCCATCCTGGGTGGTGCCACCTTGCATCGCGTGGGGTTCCTCCCACTCATTAGCGGCGGATTCTTGCTCATGGCCGCCGGCATGGCCCTGGTGGTGGTGAGCCGGGGCGAGACGCTTCCCCTACTCGTCTCCGCCCTAGTGCTCACCGGCCTCGGCGCGGGCCTGGCCATGTCCGTGTCCTCCACCGCCATCATCAATGCCGCTCCCCTTCATCGCACCGGCATGGCTTCCGGCGTAGAGGCGGTTTCCTATGAATTCGGCACCCTGATCTCCATTGCACTGACCGGCACCCTCATGCCGCTACTCATGGCCCGCGAACTGCCGCCCCACCTCGCGGAACTGGGTACCGACGCGCTGCATCACCCCGCTTCCCACGCGGCCGCCGCGAGCGCCTACAATGCCGGATATCTTTCCACCATCGGCGGCCTAGCTTGCTTCGCCTTGCTCCTAGCCGCGATAACCGCCTGGTGTTTCCGCGATAACCCGAAATCAGGAGATCCCTATGCCGCGACTCAACAAAAAGAACGCAGCCCTTGAAGCTGCGCTCGACATCATCGCCGCCGAGGATGTCTCTGGCTTGACCTACGACTCCCTGGCGCAAGCAACCGGCATGTCCAAGTCCGGACTCATTTATCACTTCCCTACCCGCCACGACCTGCTCGTAGACTGCCATGGATTTTGCGCCGCACGCTGGGAAGCAGAACTCGAGAAGCTGGCCGGCGGCCACCCGGCAAGCGAGCTCAGCTGGGCCGAGCGCTCCCGTGCGCTCGTATTATCGATGGGCAAGAACGACCCGCTCATCAAGCTTTTGATGTGCGTGCATTCCCAGACCCACCCGGATTTTTCCGCCCAGTGGGCCGAGGTGGATGCGCGCTGGATGGTCGATCCTTCCGCCGCCGAGACGGACGAGGATAATCTGCTAATCATGCTGCTGAGTACCGGACTGTGGGTGCACGATCACCTCAACCAGCGCAAGCTATCCCCCGCCAATCGCCAGCGCATGGTCGACCGGCTTTTTCGGCTTATCGACGCCCCTTCGAAAACCACCGAAGGCTAGGCCCACACCGGGGCCCAGCCTCCTTTTGAGCTGGAGACGAGACTTGAACTCGCAACCTACGCATTACAAGTGCGTTGCGCTACCAATTGCGCCACTCCAGCACTGCGGGAGAAATCCCGCTCGTTGCATAGTACCCGAGCACCAGCGCCGAAGGGAAAGCCGGTCCCCCATCTATGCATTGTCAGGGTGCAGGGGCTAAAGTTCAGGCAGAATCTATCCCACATTCCCAGCGCTTTTTCGAGGGTTATTTCCGTGTCATTTTTGTCCGCTATGCGGGAGCGCCTGCGCGCTTCCTCGGGCCAGGTAGCCATCATCGACGCGGCTAAAGCCGCACCGCCGCCATCCCCACTCGCCCCGGTCAATCTCCATGACGCCGCCCAGGTCACCGGCGTTATGGAGATCGCCGCCCGCATTGGTGAAATCCTCATCGGAGCCGGCACCGCCAACTCGGATGCCCGCGCCCAGGTACATCTGGCGGCATCCTCCTATGGCTTGCACTACTGCCACGTGGACATCTTGATGAATACCATCACCATCCACACCACCATCGGCACCGGCGAACAGCGCCAAAACCTGCACGTCTTCCGCGTGGTGCCAAGCATTGGCGTGGATTTCTCCAAGCTCGCGGCCGTCGATAAGCTCATTCGCTCCATCCACTCCGGCCAGATGCCGCCGGCCATGGCGGAGCAGCGCCTAGACGAGATCGACCGCATGCCAGCGCCTTATAAGCCGTCCACGGTCATGCTCGGCTGGGGCGCAATGGGTGGCCTGATTTCCATGATGCTTGGCGGCGACCTGCTCGTCGGCGTGGTGGCGTTTGTGGTCTCCGCGTTCATCATGGGCTTGAACGCCTGGTTGGCTAATTACCGCCTGCCGCCCTTTTATCAGAATGTGGTCGGCGGCTTTTTCGCCGTCTTCCCGGCCGCCATTTTGTACAATGTCGCGGCCTCTTTCGGCATTAATTTCTCGCCCGCGCAGATCATTGCCTCCGGCATCATCGTGCTGGTGGCGGGGCTGACGTTGGTGCAATCGCTTGTCGACGGCATCACGCGCGCCCCCGTCACCTCCTCCGCCCGCTTCTTTGAGGCGCTGCTATCTACCGGCGCCATCATCGCCGGCGTCGGTGTGGGCATCCAGCTGGCCGATTCCCTGGGCTTTAACCTGCCGCCGCTGGCCACGCTGGCCCCGCCGGTTTACCACGAAATTCCACTGCTAGTGCTGCTTGGCGGCACGGGCTCTGCTGCCTTTGCACTGGCCTGCGGCGCGGCCTGGATTGAGGTCACCATGTCTGGCCTTACGGCCGCGGCCGGCATGATTTTCTACTACTTCGTGGTGGTGCCCTTCGGCGTCGGCCCGGTGATTGCCTCTGGTCTTTCCGCGGTGGTCGTTGGCCTCGCCGGCGGTTTGATGTCGCGCCGCTGGGGAATTCCGCCGCTTATCACCATGATCGTGGGCTATACGCCGATGCTGCCCGGCCTCATGCTCTACCGCGGCATGTACGCCTCGCTCAATGAGCAGATGATTACCGGCTTTACCAATATGGCGATGGCGCTGGCCATCTCCGGCGCCCTGGCCGCCGGCGTAGTACTGGGCGAGCGCGTGGCTCGCCGCCTGCGCCGCCCGCAGTACTTCCGCCCGTACACCGCCTTCAAGCGCATCGGCCGCTTCTCGTTCCATAAGGCCACGCACTTGGCCCGCAAGGCCCCGCGCATCCCGCGCGTGCCGATGTCCCCGTTTGCCCCGCGCGTCAATCGCCCGGAGTTACCACCCAAGCTCGGGCCGAAGCCGCCGCAGCACCACCCGCGCCACGAGGCCCAAAACCATGCGCCGCATACCCGCTCGGCCGCGGACCTGTGGCCGGAAGATTCCCAGTGGCCGGCGCAGCCGCAGCAGCGCGAGAAGACCACCTATACCGTGCCCGGCACCGAAACGTTTCGTGCCCAGAAACCGGAGCAGCCGGGCACCGAATCCGGACCCGAGCGGCCCTAAACGCCGCCGGTAGCGTACAATATTTGCTCTGATAGCTTTTCTTGCAAGCGCTTAAGTAGTTTCCACAACGTTCAGGAGGACACGTCGTGCCACCCAAGGTCCAAGACACCCACCCACAGGCTGACCAGAATCACGCCCTTGAGGAGGAGACCTCCCGCGCAGCCCGCCGCATCGTGGCCACCTATGCACAGGACTTCCTCGACGGCGTGACCCTGATGTCCATGCTGGGCGTGGAGCCAAAGGGCCTGGTGCACAAGAAGGTGCTGGCGGAGCAGGCCGATGCCGCTCCGAAGAAGTCGACCAAGAAATCCAGCAAAAAGTCCACGAAGAAGTCCACCAAGAAATCGACGAAGAAGTCGACCAAGAAGGCTACAAAGAAGGCCACCAAAAAGGCGACGAAGAAGGCCTCCAAGAAGGCAACGAAAAAGTCCACTAAGAAGTCTTAAGTTATTCTTGCACCATGAGTGAGCGTGGCAATGACTTCGTGGTGGTGGCCAACCGCCTGCCGGTAGATCTGGAGACCCGGCCTGATGGCAGCCATACCTGGACGCCCTCGCCGGGCGGTCTGGTCACCGCATTGTCTCCAGTCCTCGAATCACACCAGGGATGTTGGGTGGGCTGGCCCGGTGTGGCCGATGCCGCACCAGAGCCCTTCCGCACCGATGCCGGCGTGCTGCTGCACCCGGTCAGACTCACCGAGTCCGATTTCGAGGGCTTTTATGAGGGTTTTTCTAATGCCACCCTGTGGCCGCTCTACCATGATCTCATCGTCACCCCTACCTATGACCGCGATTGGTGGCACGCCTATCGCGAGGTCAACCTGCGTTTTGCAGACGAAGTAGCCGAGGTCGCCGCCGAGGGCGCCACCGTGTGGGTACAGGACTACCAGCTGCAGCTTTTACCCGGCATCCTGCGCCAGAAGCGCCCGGATCTCACCATCGGATTCTTCCTGCACATCCCCTTCCCTTCTGCCGATCTCTTCCGCCAGCTGCCCTGGCGCGAGGAGCTCGTGCGCGGACTACTTGGCGCGGATCTCATCGGCTTCCACTTGGAGGCCAATGCCCGCAACTTCTTGGAGCTTGCCCGCCGCCAGGGCCTCAACGTGGAAGGCGAGGCCAGCACCCGCGAGGTCACCGCGCATATTCGCCTGCCACAGGGGCGCACCATCGGCGTCGGCGCCTTCCCCATTTCTATCGCAGCAAAGGACTTTGCCGCGTTCACTGGGGAGGATAAGGGGGACGTCGCCAAGCTGCGCAAAGAGTTGGGCTCACCCCAACGCATCATCTTGGGTGTGGATCGCCTCGATTACACCAAAGGCATCCTGCAGCGGCTGACCGCCTTTGAGGAGCTGCTGGAAACCGGCGCGCTCGACCCGGAAGAGGTAACGCTGGTGCAGCTAGCCACGCCGTCGCGCGAGCGCCTCGACCATTACAAGGCCACCCGTTCCAAGGTGGAAGAAGCCGTTGGCCGCATCAACGGGCGCTTTGCCCGTGTGGGCCACCCGGTGGTGCACTACCAGCACCGGGGCGTGGCCAAGAGCCTCCTGCGCTGCTACTACCGCATGGCCGATGTCATGCTGGTGACCCCCTTCAAGGACGGTATGAACCTGGTGGCCAAGGAATACGTGGCCTGCCACGACGATGGCTCGGGTGCGCTGGTGCTCTCCGAGTTCGCCGGCGCGGCCGATGAGCTCAGCCAGGCCTACCTGTGCAATCCTTTCGATATCGAGTCCGTCAAGGCTGCCTTGCTCAATGCGCTCAAGGCGCTTGACGACGCCCCCTCCACCATGACCCAGCGCATGCTCACCATGCACCAACAGGTCACCGAGCACGACGTGCAGCTATGGTCCCAGTCCTTCCTGGGCTGCCTGCGCCACGCCGAAGAACAGGGGGCGAGCGCATGATGTCTCGCTTTCCCCGCCTGGCCGCAGCGCCCATTGCCGCAACCTGTGTCGCCGCATTACTGGCCGGCTGCGGCTCCGGCGACGAGGAACCGAAAGCCCCTGGCGATAAGCAAATCTTGGATAAGCAGTGGCAGGTAGTCTCCATCAACACCACGCCGGATGCCGCCTCCACCATCCCGGAGTCCATTCCGCAGGCCCCTACGTTGAGTTTTGGCGAGTCCACGATGGTGGGCACCACCGGGTGCGCCCAACTGGTGGGCAAGGTGACCTATTCCGCCGATGATGAGCGCCAAAACATCCGCGAGGGCAACCGCCTCCACTTTGATGAGGTGGAGTTTGACGAGACCGCCGAAGATTGCCACGGCGCGTCCGTGTGGGCCGATAACCTACTGCGCAACCTGATTTCCGCGGACCACGATTTCCACTACACCGTCAATTCCAATAACCAACTGGTCTTGGAACTGGTGACAGATGAGGTGGACTCGCCGTCTATCAAGTTGGTTTCCCTCGGCGGTTAGTTGCGTAGGCTATAAGCCATGACGCTTTCAACTGCCATCAAGGCCCTTGCCGCCGCCGAGCACCTCGCGGTGGTCTCGGATTTCGACGGCACGCTCTCCCCCTTCGCCACGGCTATCTATGAGGTCGAAATGAACCAGGAATCACTGAGCGCCCTGGATAAACTGGCCCACCTGCCGAATACCACCGCGGCCGTTCTCTCCGGCCGCCACCTCGAAGGCCTCCAGCGCGTGTGCCCACTACGCGAGCCCGTTGTCTTTGGCGGCTCCCACGGCGCCGAATCCTCGTGGGAGGAGACAGATCTGACCCCCGCGATGCGCGATCACCTCGCCACCAAGGAAGCCGAGATTCGCGAGATCATGGAGCGCTTCCCCGGCGCGGATATCGAGGTCAAGCCCTTCCAGCGCGTGTTGCACCTGCGCGCGCTGGAGGATTCCGATCCAGAGGCTGCCGCTCAAGCTTATGAGGCCGGCCTCGCGCTCGATCCGGGCGGCTTCCCGCGCACGGCCGGCAAGTCCGTGGTGGAGTTTTCCGCCACCCAGGCCACCAAGGGCACGTGGATTGAAAACCTGCGCGAGCGCACCGGAGCCACCGCCATGGTTTTCTTAGGCGATGATGTCACCGACGAGGATGGTTTCCGCGCCCTGCACCAGCCACCAGACGTCGGCGTCAAGGTCGGCGAGGGCGAGACGGCGGCCGTAGTGCAGCTTGCCGACGTCGACGCTGTCGCCCACTTCCTCACCGAACTCGCCGCCGCCCGCGCGGCCCATGTCGGCCACCCCGACGCCGGCGGCGCAGCCTAGTGCGGCGCAGCCTAGCACAGCGCTGTGGAGTACAGCGCTCCTAGCGCGGCGGCGCCACCGTCCGCCCCGCCGCGAAGCTGGTCTGCAGCACGCGCCGCGGCACCGCAGGCTCCGGCACCGCAGGCTCCGCCACCGCTGGCCCAGACATTGCCGGTTCCGCATCGGCCGCCCTTGCAGCGGCCTGCTTGGCTGCGGCCGACTCAGTTGCAACCGCAGTTTCGCTCGCGTCCGAACCCTCGGCGCCGGCGATGAGCTTAGCGAGCATGTGGCCGGCGGCCGCGCCTTTGGCCTTATTGGGTTGGACGATCGTCGTCAAGCCAAGGCGCTGCGCCGCATCAATGCCGTCGAAGCCGGTAACGGACAGCTCACCGGGAATGTCGATGCCCCGCTCGCGCGCATAGGTCATCACGCCCAGCGCCATCGAGTCGGTGGTGCACAGGACGGCGGTGAGGTCGGGGTGGGCGTCGAGAAGCAACTGCGCGGCCGCCCGCGTGGTGTGCGCATCGTTGATGTGCTGGGTGACCACGGGCACGGTCTCCGGCGCGATGCCCGCCCGCGCAAAGACGTCCATGGCACCCATGACTCGGGCGCGCTGCACGTGCATATCGGCGCCCTGTAGCTCACCCCACGAAATGGGGCCATCGTGGCGCTCGCGTTTGAGGCGAATCGCCAGCACGCCAATCTTGCGGTGGCCGGCCTCCACCAGCGCACGGGCGGCCGGGGTAATCGCCGCGCGGTCATCGATTCCCACGAACGGCAGTCCCGAATCCGTTGGCTGATCACAGACCACCACCGGCAGCCCGCGGCCGCGCGCCGCCTCCAAGTAGGCATCCCCTGCCGCCACGGAATAAACCACAAAGCCATCCACCGCGGCCGAGCCCACCAGGCTGGCCGCCTCCGCCTCGTCCTCCGGGCCGGCCGGGATGAGGGTGAGCGTGGTCTGCGCGCCGGCCGAGGCCTCTGCCATTCCAGCCAAGAAATCTACCGAGGCCATATCCTCGAAGGCGTAAGAGAGATGCTCGGTCAGCAGCACGCCCACCGAGCCCGCGCGACGGGTGCGCAGGCTGCGGGCCGTGGGGTCCGGCCCGGGGTACCCGCGCGCCTTCGCCGCCGCCAGGATGCGCTCGCGCGTTGCGGTCGAAAGCTGGTCCGGCCGGCTATAGGCATTAGATACCGTCGTGCGCGAAACACCCAGCTCGGCGGCCAGCGAGGCCAGCGTCTTGCGGGTGGGGCTGCGTTTCACCATGACTGCAAGCATACCCCGCGGCCGTATTTTCAATACATATTCAATTGACAATGGTTCCCATCAAACGCACACTGGAAACTATGCATACCTCACTTCGCGCATCCGCAGCCCTCCTCGCGGCCGGTGGTCTCCTGCTGACCGCCACCGCCTGCTCTTCCGACTCCGAGGACTCGGCCGCCGAGCCGGGCGCTCAGAAGAAGATCTCCATCGTCGCGTCCACCTCCATCTGGGCCGACGTCGCCCAAGCCGTGGCCGATACCGCCTCCGGCGTGGACATCGAGGTCAAGCCCATCGTCGAAGGCAACGGCGTCGACCCGCACCACTTTGAGCCTTCCGCGGCCGATATCGCCAAGGCCGAGGACGCGGACCTGCTCGTGGTCAACGGCGGCGGCTACGATTCCTGGATTTACCAGGCCGTTTCTGATCAGGACAACATCGTCTCCGCCCTGCCGCTCACCGACCACGGCAAGCTGGCCGATGACCCCAATGTCATGACCATCGACGCCGCCAAGGCCACCGCCAAGAAGGACCCGAAGCAGGTCACCAACATCGAGGGCAACGAGCACATTTGGTACGACCCGGCCGCGCTCGACGAGGTCGCAGGAAATATCGCTGACCAGATCAACGAGCTCAATACCGATGCTAATGCCAGCACCGAGCGCGTGGATTCCCACGTCGACCGCCTGCGTGACAAGCTCAAGGAGCTGCCGGGCGACCTCTCCTACGCGCAGACCGAGCCGATTGCGGATTACATCATGAAGTACACCTCCGGCAAGGACGTCACCCCAGAGGGCTACCGCAAGGCCACCATTTCTGAGGGCGAGCCCACCGCGGCCGACCTCGCTGCCTTCACCAAGGCGATTAAAGAGGACAAGGTAGACCTGCTTATCTTTAACCCACAGACCGAAACCGATACCGCCGGCCGTATCAAGTCCGCCGCGGAGGATGCGGACGTCTCTATCGTCGAAATCGGCGAGACCCCGCCGGATGGCAAAGAATTCTGGACCTACTATGACGAGGTCACCGACTCCCTGGGGCAGCTCTAGTGCTCATCCATTTTCATGACGCAGCGGTTGCCCCGCTGTGGTCCAGCCTTAACCTCGCCGTTGACCGCGGCGAGTTTATCGCCGTTTTGGGCCCCAATGGCGTGGGCAAATCCACCCTGCTCGGCACCATCTTGGGCACCCGCAAGCTCACGGCCGGCAGCGTCGACGTTAACTGCCGGGTCGGCTTCATCCCGCAGCAACGCATGTTCCCGGCCGACCTGCCCCTGCGCGCCCGCGACTTAGTCTCGCTCTCCCTGGCACACGGCGCTTTCCGACGCCGCCGCCCGCCCCGCCACCGCGTCGACGATCTCCTCGCCGAGGTTGGTGCTACCGGGCTGCGCGACCGCCGCGTCGGCCAGCTTTCCGGCGGCCAGCAGCAGCTCATCCGCCAAGCCCAAGCGCTGGCCAACGACCCCGAGCTCATTCTCGCCGATGAGCCGCTGCTCTCGCTCGACCCGGCGCGCCAGCAGGCCACCGTGGACAAGCTGGATGCACTGCGCCGCGAGCGCGGTACCTCCATCATGTTTGTCACCCATGGCATCAACCCGGTGCTCGGGGTGACCGATAAGGTGCTCTACCTCGCCCCTGGCGGCCATACCTTCGGCACGGTGGATGAGGTCATGCGCTCCGATGTCCTTTCCGAGCTCTACGGTTCCAAGGTCAACGTCTTAAACGTCGATGGGAGGCTCATCGTTGTCTAGCTTTATGGAAGACACCCAGTACCTGCTCAGCGTGGATTTTGTGCAATCCTCGCTTATCGCCTCCGCGCTGCTGGGCATCCTTTCCGGCGTGATGACCTCGCTCATCGTGCTGCGCCAGATGTCTTTTTCCGTCCACGCCACCTCCGAGCTCGCGCTCATGGGCGCCTCGGCCGCACTTCTCTTCGGCCTCAACCTAGGCTTTGGCGCCGTGGCCGGCGCCATCGTGGCCGCCATCATCCTCGCCGTGCTGGGCTTCAAAGGGCAACAAGACAGCGCCATCGGCGTGGTCATGAGCTTTGGCTTAGGCCTCTCGGTGCTGTTTTTGCACCTCTACCCTGGCAACGCGAATACCGCGATGACGCTTTTGACCGGCCAGATCGTCGGCGTATCTTCCGCCTCGGTCTGGCTTTTGGCCGCAACCACCGTAGTCATCCTCGCCGCCGTCGCCATCCTATGGCGGCCCATGCTCTTCGCCTCGGCCGACCCGGTCATGGCCCAGGCCGCAGGCGTACCCACCCGCTTCATTTCCGTCGCCTTCGCCGTACTCGTAGGCTTGGCGGCCGCACAGTCGGTACAAATCGTCGGCTCGTTGCTCGTCATGGCGCTGCTCATTACCCCGGGTGCGGCGGCCGTGCAGATTACCTCCTCGCCCCTGCGCGCGGTCATGTGGGCCACCATCTTTGCTGAGGTCTCGGCCGTCGGCGGCTTTGTCTTGTCGCTCGCGCCCGGCCTGCCGGTCTCGGTTTTCGTCACCACGATTTCTTTTGTCATTTACCTGGTGTGCCGCCTCATTGGCTGGCAGCGCAATAAAAAGGCGGTGCGCGACGAGGTCGCCGCTAAGCGCTTCCACGCCGACTGCCACAGCACCGCCGAGGAGCACCACGCCGACTAGACTGGACTGCTATGCACGTACACCGCCGCACCGCGGATGTGGATGGCCGCACCCGCCGTTTCCTCGTCATCGCGCCGGATAACCCCGGCCCGCGACCGGACCTCTTGCTCTTCTTCCACGGCTCGCTGCAGTCCGGCAGCGTGATGCGCCGCTTTACTAACGGCACCTTCGACGAGCTTGCCGACGCCACCAATACCGTCCTCGTCTACCCCGACGGCGTCGACCGCCATTTCAATGATTGCCGCAGCATCCTGCCGGTCACCGCCCGCGCGGAGAACGTGGACGACGTTGCCTTCGCCACCTTCCTCGTCGAGGAGATGCGGCGCGAATTCGGCACCGCCCGTACCTTTGCCTGCGGCTACTCCAACGGCGGGCAGATGGTGCTCCGCCTGCTTTTCGACGCCCCCTTTAGCCTCACCCGCGCCTGCATCTTCGCCTCCACCCTGGGCGAGGGCGATAACCACGCGCCCAGCAACCCGGCCGGCTACCGGCCCACGCCGCTGCTGTTTTCCACGGCACCGCCGACCCGTACGCGCCATACGAGGGCGGGGTCGCCGGGCTGGACGCCGAGCGCACCCGCGGCCGCGTGCTTTCCGCGCCGGCCACCGCCGAGCACTTCGCACTGGCCAATGCCTGCCAGCCACCCCGCGACTACCACCCCACCGCGGATGTCACCGCCACCGCATACGACGGCGATTTCCCCGTCGAACTGTGGACCATGGAGGGCCTTGGCCACGTGATTCCCTCTAGCATGAAAACTGACCCACGCATAGGCCCAAATACGGATTCCTTCCGCGCTGTGGATAAGGTCCGCGAGTTCTTCGGCCTCGACGACGCCCAGGCCTAGTTATCCACACCCGCACCCAACGCGCCGCGCGCCAGCTTGCACCCGCACTTAACGTGTGGAGCCGTGAACGCGCTACAGAAATTCTTGACAGGCCTGGCCGCCGGCATGGACATTATCGCCGACTGCCACGGCCTTACTAAGCGCGCGCTTATCGACGCCGGCTGCCCCGACACCACCGCCGCCCGCCTCCTTACCCTCGCCGATACCTACTTCGGCCCCACCGCGTTTAGCCGGCTCCAGCGCGAATCCATCGCAGCGGCCCGCGCCAACGAGCACAGCCTCACCGCGCTGCTAGCCATCGAGCGTCACGCCACCAAGCTGAAAAATAAGCGCCAGGCCTGGGCGCTGCGCCGGGAGCTATGTGGGATGAAGGGGGATGCATCGGACGTCGATAAGCAGGGTCGCACACGCGTGCGCGAGATTAAGGGCCCGCCGCAGCGCAAGCCCGGTGTCAAACTCTACCGCCGCGCCGATGGCCCCTGGACCATGACAATTACCGGCAAATCTGCGGACATCGCGGATATGCACGCCGCGCTCGATAAGGACGCCCCACTCGATTCGATGCGCAAGATTTTCCAAGGCACCGCCGCAGCTTCCCCGGCGGTCGTGACCACCAATGTGGTGCTGCGCTTAGACGAACTCGACCGTGTCGTCGACACCGCGGGCGATGACATCACCCTGCAGCTCACCAATGGTGCCCGAATGACCGGCGCGGACTTGGTGCGCCGCGCATTTACCGCGCACGGCTACGTCACCTTGATCCACCCCGTGAAGGGCCCGGTAAACCTGTACCGCAGCGAGCGGCTCGCCTCGCCGAAGCAGCGCACGATGGCCGCCGCGGAAAACCCCACCTGCCCGTGGCCGCAGTGCAACTACCCCGCCGATGAGTGCCAGGTCCACCACCTCACTGCGTGGCGCCACGGCGGCGAAACGAACCCCGAAAATCTCACCATCGCCTGCCCGTATCACAACGGCGTCAACGACGATGACCCCAACGCCCCGCCGCTACGCGGCCGCCTAGCCCGGGTAAATGGCACCATTAAGTGGCTGCCACCCTGGGCGGAAAACGGCTAGAGATTACTGGGCCGCGCGGCGCTGGCGTGCGAATTCGGAGAGCACGGAACCGGCCGCGACGGAAGCATTGAGGGACTCGACCCAGTCCGTCATCGGGATGGACATGATGACGTCACAATTCTCGCGCACGAGGCGGGAGATGCCCTTGCCTTCGGAACCAATGACGATCACCACGGGATCCGTCGCGCCGTTATAGGTATCCAGCGTGTGCTCGCCGCCGGCATCCAGGCCGACGACCTGGTAGCCGCTCTTTTGGAATTGCTGCACGGTGCGGGTGATATTCGTTGCGCGGGCAACCGGCAGGCGCGCCGCCGTGCCGGCCGAGGTACGCCACGCCACCGCGGTTACGGAGGCGGAGCGGCGCTCAGGAATGATGACGCCATCGCCGCCGAAGGCCGCCACGGAGCGGATGACCGCGCCGAGGTTGCGCGGGTCGGTGATGTTATCCAAGATGACGAACATGCCTGGGCGTGCGTTCTCGGCCGCACGGGCGATGAGCTCATCGACGTCGGCGTACTTATACGGCGGGATCTGTAACCCGATGCCTTGGTGCATGCCGTTACCGGTCATGCGGTCCATCTCATGGCGCTGCACCTCGATGATGGGGATATTGCGGGTATTGCACATGGCCACGGCCTCGGACAGCCGCTTGTCGTTGCGGGTACCGGCCACGATGTAGAGCGTGGTGGCCGGCACCTTAGCGTGCAGGCACTCGATGACCGGGTTGCGGCCCACGACCATCTCGGCGGTCTCCTTCTGGTGGCGGCCGGAATTGCGGCGGTCACGCTCCAGTTTGGCCTTGTGCTTGGCGTGGTAGATGCGGTCCTCTGCCTTGGGCGTCGGGCCCTTACCGGCCAAGCCCTTGCGGCGCTGGCCGCCGGAGCCCTTGGTAGCGCCCTTCTTATTGGTCTTGCGGATTCCCGCGCCACCGCGGCCGTGGGTACGTGCCATAATTTATGTCCTTTCGGAGTGCTTAACGCTGCGCCAGCGACCAGGTCGGGCCGTCTGGGGTATCGGTGATGGTGATGCCGGCGGCCGCGAGGCGGTCACGGACGGCGTCGGCAGTAGCGAAGTCCTTGTCCGCGCGCGCCTGGGTGCGCCGCTCCAGCTCAGCGTGTACCAGCGCATCCAGCGCGGCATCCGCCCCGCTAGCTTGCGCTCCATCTTCCCACTCCAGCGGGTCAAAGCCAAGTACGTGCGCCATCGCGCGGACCTGGCCAGCCAACGCGCGTGCCTCGGCCTCATCGCCGGCCGCGAGCGCTTTATTGCCAGTGCGGACGGTGGTGTGGATTTCCGCCAAAGCCTTGGGCACCGCGATGTCATCATTCATCGCGTCTGCAAAGCCCTGCGTCCACTCGCCCAGCTCTAGGTCATCGAAGTGGCCGAGGAAGTCCTCGATGCGGCGGTAGCCAGCGGCGGCCTCGGTCAGCGCGGCCTCGGAATACTCCAGTACGGAGCGGTAGTGTGCCGAGCCCAGGTAGTAGCGCAGCTCCACCGGGCGCACCAGCTCCAGCATATTCGGGATGGACAACACGTTGCCCAGGGACTTCGACATCTTCTCGCCCGACATCGTCACCCAGTGGTTGTGCATCCAGTAGTTGGCGAACTTATCGCCGGCCGCATGCGACTGCGCGATTTCGTTCTCGTGGTGCGGGAACTGCAGGTCTAGGCCGCCGCAGTGGATATCGAAATTAGAGCCCAGGTAATAGGTGGACATGGCCGAGCACTCTAGGTGCCAGCCAGGGCGGCCGTCGCCCCACGGGGTAGGCCAGCTGGGCTCGCCCGGCTTCGCGGCCTTCCACAGGGCAAAGTCCTGTGCGCCGCGCTTGGCGGAATCCTCGCCTTCGCCCTGCTCCATTTCCTCTACCTTGTTGCCGGACAGCGAACCGTAATCAGATCCTTCGGCCTTGGTCCAGGCGGCGACATCGAAGTAGACGGAGCCGTCGGCGGGGTAGGCAAAGCCGGCGTCGATAAGCCGCTGCACATAGTCGACCATCTGGGTGACAAAGCCGGTCGCACGCGGCTCAACCGAAGGCGGGATGACGCCCAGGGTGTTATAGGCCTTAGTGAACTCGCGCTCATAGGTGGACACCCACTCCCACCAGGGGCGATTATTCTCGGCCGCCTTGGTGAGGATCTTGTCATCGATATCGGTGACGTTGCGCACCAGGGCTACGTCATAGCCTTGGGCGAGCAACCAGCGGCGCAGGATGTCGAAGGCGACGCCGGAGCGCAAGTGCCCGATGTGCGGCTGGGCCTGCGGGGTGGCGCCGCACAGATAGATGGAGGCGTGGCCGGGGCGAATCGGCTCGAATTCGCGTTGGCTGCGGGTGGCTGTGTCATAAATGCGCAAAGTACTCACGCCACCCAGTCTAATTGACGCGTGCACTGGAGTTGCTGACTAGCCCTAGCTGGGATCAGCAACCACAAAACCTAGGCTTCGCAGAGTCGCGGCCGCTACGTAGGGGTTATCAGCAACTGCGGCAGCAAGCTGTGTCTCCAGCCACTCCTTTCGGCTCGCGCGTAGCGCTCCCTCCCAACCAGGACGAGCATGAAATCCGCACTCTTTAAAAAGGAATGAAAAATATTCCTCGACCGAAACTCTAAACCGGCTGCCCCCGACAGGAAAATGGATGTCTTCGATCCGACCTTTCTTTCGGGAATTTTTCATACCAAAGAAATTCTTCATCAGTGCGGGGCTCAATAACCCTGCGACGCCAGAATGATGAATGTGAGCTGTAGGCGCACCCTTATTGTCGCGCTCGTATTCAAACCTCACTCCAGGCGCGGTGCCAACACGAAGTTCGAATTTGCTGGACTTGATACTCAAATCCCGTCCGTTTCGTGACGGTGTGGTGTGAAACCGGACGACAGATTCAAATAGGTCGCTAAATTTCACCGGTCGTGAAAGCTCCATAGCCCCAGCGCCATAGACTAATGGGACGTGCAGCTCTAATATCCCGGTGTTGTTATCAGCATTGAGATCCAACTCAACGTCAATGTCAGATTCACCGTTGAGGGGAAATACGTGCAGGTGCAATTTGTAGACGTGGTCAAAGAATTTCTCAGTTTCCCGTTGAACCTGACTCATCATGGGAAGCTGCCCACTCTAGCTATCAAGAAGCAGTTCGACGCGACGCAGTTCGTCATAGAGGCCGCGCTCTTCTGGGGAAAGACGACCAGCGGCAGCTAGATCGCTAAGTTCCTCAGTGGTCAACGGACCACCGGCGGCATCACAAAAAACATGCATTAGTTCTTCGCGCCGCCTCCGCAAAGACCGCGTATCAGTAACACGCATTTTCAAAGTCATGCCATCCTCCTGCTACGACCTTACTTCAGCTGAGGCTAGGCGCGCCAGACGACGGCCGTGGCAACTGCCGCGCGGCCCTCCTTACGGCCGGTGAACCCCATATGGTCCGTCGTCGTGGCAGAGACTGACACGGGGGCACCGAGGATCTCGCTTAACACAGCCTCGGCCTCTGCGCGGCGCGGGCCCATTTTGGGGGTTTGGCCGATAAGCTGCGCGGCGGCATTGCCGATGATGAACCCTTCGGATTCGAGCAATTCCCGGCATTCGCGCAGCAGTTTCGCTCCGGATACGCCGTCGTATTCGGGGCGGCCGACGCCCACGAAGGAGCCGAGGTCGCCGAGGTGGGCGGCGGATAAGAGGGCGTCGACAAGCGCGTGCGCTACCACGTCCCCATCGGAGTGACCCTCGCAGCCATCCACGTCCTCGAAGAGCAGGCCGGCGATCCAGCAGTCCTTGCCGGCCTCGATCTGGTGGGCGTCGGTGGCGATGCCAACGCGCGGGATAATCGGGTTAGTCATGGGTCTCCTCGGTCAGGGCGTGGGCCAGGGTGAGATCGATGGGCGTGGTGATTTTGAATGCCAAGGTATCGCCTGGCACGGTCGCCACATGCTCGCCGTGCCATTCCATGAGGCTGGCGTCATCCGTGGCGGTAAATTCGGGCTGCTGGGCCCAATAATCGAGGTTGGCCTGGCGCAGCGCGGACAGGCGGAAGGCCTGCGGGGTTTGCACGGCGCGCAGGCGGGAACGGTCGGGCGTGCTCACTACGGCGTCGGCCGCGACTTCCTTGATGGTATCGGCCACGGGAACCACGGGCACGGCCGCGGGGGCGCCTTCGAGCACACGCTTGGCGACGTCCCGCACCATCGCCGGCGGGGTCAGCGCCCGGGCCGCATCGTGGATGAGCACGACGGCGTCGTCGTCGGGGATTGCCTGGAGTCCGGCCCACACGGAATCGGCGCGCTCGCTGCCGCCGTGCACGAGGCGGATGGGCGCGGCGTCGATGCGGCCGATAATGCGGGCAGCCTCGGGCTCCATATCTGGGCTGACCAGCACAATGACCTCATCGACCACGCCGGAGGCCAGCAGCGCGCGCACGGAGCGCTCCAGGAGGGTGCGCCCGCGCAGCTCGACATAAGCCTTGGGCACCTCAGCACCGAGGCGGGTGCCCTGGCCGGCAGCCGCGATGAGCGCGATGACGCGCGGTTTAGTCTTCGTCGTCGAAGGAGAGGTCATCGAGATCGATGTCGTTGTCGATATCGGTGGTGATGGACTTATCGTCTACCAATCCGGCCGCGCGGTGGCGCTCGATGGTGGCATCGATTTCTTCCATCATGGTGTCGGCCTTCTTCTCATCAACCGGCTTGGCCAGCGCGAGCTCGCCCACCAGGATGGTGCGCGCCTTGCCCAGCATGCGCTTCTCGCCGGCTGAGAGGCCACGGTCCTGGTCGCGACGCCACAGGTCGCGAACGACTTCGGCGACCTTATTGATATCGCCGGAGGCCAAGCGCTCCTGGTTAGCCTTATAACGGCGGGACCAGTTGCCAGCCTCTTCAACGTCCTCGTCACGCAGCACGGAAAAGACCTTTTCCAGGCCCTCCTTGCCCACAACGTCGCGCACGCCGACGTTATCGGCATTCTTGATGGGCACGCGGACGACTAGGTCGGACTGGTTGATGTGCAGCACCAGGTATTCCAGCGTCTCGCCACCCATCTCGCGGGTCTCGATATCCTCGATGACGGCCGCACCGTGGTGCGGGTAGACGACGACCTCGCCGACCTTATACTCCATTGCCACTCCTTGTGTTCCCGATTTATCCCGGTTGACTAAGGCCGCCATTTTATCACGCACGGCCGCCCCGCCTGCGGATACCCCCGTATACCCCCACGGTCTACCCGCCCGGTTTGGGACTAACTGTGTACTTTATAGCCAAAGGGACTAGGCTAAAGCGTTGACAAGCCCTGTGATCGCAATTGATGGAGGATGCTCAACGTGCAGTCCCTGAAGTCCGCCGCCCGCCGCGGTGCCATTATTTCCGTTACCGCCGTCTCCGCTCTGGCGCTGGCTTCTTGCTCGGCGGGTCAGGTCACCCAGACCGCCGATAAGGTGGCTGCGGTCGATGGCGCTTCTGCAAGCACGGAAGACAACAAGGTTGCGGTTCGCGATGTCACCATCCTGGTAGAGCCGGATGGCACCGCTGCCTTGAAGTTCACCGCCGTAAACCAGGGCTACGACACCGATGTCATCTCCCTGGAGTCAGTAGAGGTCGACGGCCAGCGCGTAGAGATGGACAAGGCTCAGCCGCTGCACCGCGACCAGTCCATCATTGCGGATTCCCAGAAGAACCTGGACGCCACCACCCAGCAGGATTCCGAGACCGTCCAGTACATCGCCACCACGCTGAAGAACGATGACTTTGGCTACGCCGGCGACCGCCCGGTTACTTTCGAGTTCTCCAACGGTTCCATCGACGTGGACGCCACCATTGCCGCCACCCAGATGCAGTCCGGCGAATTCGACCGCGACGTCGAGTCCTCCGAGGGCTACTCCTCCGAGGCTCCAAAGAACTAAGCCGCGCCGCCCAAAGCTCTCGCCTCCAGCCCGTTTCGGGCCGGGGGCGTTTGTGTGTTTTAGGCTAGAAACCATGGCCAAGAAATCTCGCCCCATCCATACCTGTTCCGAATGCGGCTACGTCTCGCCGAAGTGGCTGGGGCGCTGCCCCGACTGCGGGTCCTGGGGCACGTTGGAGGAAAAGGCGCCGGTGGTGGCGGGTCCGGGTGTGCCGGGGGCGTCGGCAAGCAAGGGCGTAGCGCCGTCGAGCCCGGCGCAGCCGATTACCAAGATTGGGGCGCAGGCGACAAAGTCGGTGCGCACCGGCATCAGCGAGCTCGACCGCGTGCTAGGAACCGGCATCGTGCCCGGCTCAGTGGTGCTCATGGCCGGCGAGCCGGGCGTGGGCAAATCCACGCTGCTGCTGGAAGTAGCCTCGCGGTGGGCCCAGCTCGGCCGTACCGTGCTCTATGCGACGGCCGAGGAATCCGCCGGCCAGGTCCGCTCCCGCGCCGAACGCACCGGCGCCCTCCAGGAATCGCTTTACTTGGCGGCCGAGTCCAATTTGGATGCGGTCTTTGGGCACGTGGATAAGCTCAAACCGAGCCTGATCATCGTCGACTCGGTACAAACCATGCACGCCGTGGGCGTGGAGGGCGTATCTGGCGGCGTGGCGCAATCGCGCGCGGTGACGGCCGCGCTGACCTCCCTGGCAAAGTCCACCGGCATTCCGGTGCTGCTGGTAGGCCACGTGACCAAGGACGGCAACGTAGCCGGCCCGCGCGTGCTAGAGCATCTTGTCGACGTCGTCTTAAACTTCGAGGGCGACCGCCAATCCAGCCTGCGTATGCTGCGCGGTATTAAGAATCGCTTTGGCGCCACCGACGAGGTGGGTTGCTTTGAGCAGACGGCCAGCGGTATTCGGGAGGTTGCGGACCCTTCAGGGCTCTTCCTCTCGCACCGCGGCACGACGCCGGATGGCTCGGCCGTGACGGTCGCGATGGACGGCGTGCGGCCGATCCTCGCGGAAGTGCAGGCGCTGACGGTGGACCCGGTTGCAAAGAACCCGCGGCGCGTGGTGACCGGGCTAGATTCCAACCGCGTGCCGATGGTGCTTGCGGTGCTGCAGGCGCGCGCCGGCCAACGCACCAACGATAAGGATGCTTATGTCGCCACGGTGGGTGGCATGCGGATTACGGAAACCGCCACGGATCTGGCGGTGGCGCTGGCAACATGGTCCTCGCTGCACGAACAGCCGCTGCCGGCCAAGACGGTGGTCATCGGCGAGGTAGGCCTGGCCGGAGAGTTGCGGCCGGTGCCCAATGTGGAGCGGCGCTTAATGGAGGCCGCGCGGTTGGGCTATAAGAACGCGATTGTCCCACGCGGGGATATCGAGCCGGTAGAGGGCATGCGTGTGCACCAGGCCGGGACGCTGGGGCAGGCCATCGCCGCGGTGTCGGGATAGCGCCTAGCGCAGCGTGAAGTCCTGCGGCGGGGAGGAGTTATCGCCGATGACGGTGTGGGCGAAGTAGGCCCCAGGTTCGGCCGCGGGGCGGTCGGTGCACTCGCCCGGCTTGGAAGCCTGGCGGGACCACTCGGCCTCGAATTTCACGTCCTTGCCGGCCGGGAAGGTCTGCGAGCCGGTCTGTACGGAGGCGTAGCAATCCGTATCGGACCATACACGCTGGTTATCGGCCATCTTGTAGACCTCGAAGCGCAGCAGGTTCTTGTCCAGGTCGATCGTGCAGTCCGCGGCCGTGGGGTTGGTGACCGTCATAAAGAACTTCGGCAGCTCGCCCTCCGGCACGGAGTAGTTCAGCATGGAGGTGCGCACCTGGAGGTCCGCGAGATCGCAGGTCTTCTTGGCTGCCTCAGAGCTTGCAGGCGCAGCGCTCGACGGCTCACTTTCGGCCACCTTGCTTTCCGATGCCCCCTCCGACGCGGCCTCCGCAGCCGTCTCCGAGGCAGCCTCGGTGGTCTCCGAGGCGGCAGAAGACGAGGTCTGCTCCGGCGTGGGCGCAGGGGCGGCGGTATCGGCCGACTCATCGCTGCTGCCCCCGAAGGCGGCCACGGCCGCCCAGATCAGCACCACGGCCAGCACGAGCACGATGATGAGCGCCGCCACGCGGCGGCGCTTGTAGATCTCTTCAGGTAGGGGCTTTTTCTGCGTCACGCTGTCAATTTTAAGCGGTCGGTGCGGGCCGGTGCGCTAAGCCCGCGCCGCGTGTCAGGCTGCTACTTCACGCCAAGGGTCTGCAGGGTTTCCACGCTGGAGTCTTCCAGCAGGTAGCGCGCGCCAATAACGCCCAAAGCGCCCTCGTCCAGCAGGCGGCGCACGTTGGGCACGCTAGCCACCAGCTGGGCGACAGTCTGGCGGGTGTGTTCCCGCTCGACGTCGTCAGTCGTGGCATTCGGGCCCGCCACCAGGGCGGAGGCGGCGACCTTCTCGATAATGGGTCGCTGTAGGCCGGTGGGTAGATCGCCGCCGGCCACGAAACCGGTAGCCGCGCCCACCGCGCCACAAGATTGATGGCCGAGGACCACCAGCAGGTTGGGTTTGAGGGCGGCGAGGGCGTAGTCGAGGGAGGCCAGGACGGCGTCGTCAAGAATGTGGCCCGCGGTGCGGATGACAAAGGCATCGCCGAAGCCGATATTGAAAACGTGCTCGATAGGGGCGCGAGAATCGGAACAGGAAATGACCACCACGCGGGGATCCTGACCATGGGTCAGGCCCTCGCGGTTATAAATCTCGCGCACGTCGACAGTCTCGCCGTCCAGCACGCGCTGATTTCCCGCCTGGAGGGCCTCCCATACGGCATGCGGTTCGTGGGCAACATTACGTAAAGGCATAGGCCACATTCTAATGCCCTAGACTATCTCCCACGATGGATTCGCAAGCTCTTCTTTCCTGGTTCGATGCCAATGAACGCGACCTGCCGTGGCGCCGGCCTGGCACGAGCGCGTGGGGTGTGCTGCTCAGCGAGGTCATGAGCCAGCAAACCCCGGTCGCGCGCGTGGCTCCGGTGTGGGAGGAATGGATGCGGCGCTGGCCCACCCCGGCGGACTTTGCCCAGGCCACCCGGGCGGAGGTACTGCGCGCCTGGGGCAAGTTGGGCTATCCGCGGCGTGCGCTGCGCCTGTGGGAGTGCGCGGCGGCCATTGGCGAGGGTGAAGTGCCGGCGGACGTCGATAAGCTGCTGCGCCTGCCGGGCATCGGTGACTACACCGCGCGGGCCGTGGCGTGCTTCCACTTTGGGATAAACGTGCCGGTGGTCGATACCAATGTGCGGCGGGTGTATGCGCGCGCGGAGGACGGTAGGTTCTTGGCGCCGCAACCGTCGAAGCGGGAATTAGCGGCCGTGGCGGAGCTGTTGCCGGCCGAGAATGGGCCGCGTTTTCGGCCGCGCTCATGGAGTTGGGCGCGCTGGTGTGCACGGCGAAGAATCCTTCCTGCGAGCAGTGCCCGCTGCGCGCGAGCTGTGCGTGGCAGCTCGCTGGCCGGCCGCAGCCCAGTGCAGAGGAGCAGGCGCGGGCGAAAAAGCGCGTGCAAAAATTCGTCGGCACGGACCGACAGGTGCGCGGCAAGATTCTGGACGTGCTGCGCGCGGCGGAGCGGCCGGTACCGCAGTCCGAGATTGACGTGGTCTGGCCCGATGCGGCACAGCGCTCCCGGGCGTTAGCTTCGCTGCTTGCCGACGGCCTCGCCGAGCAAAACGACGCCGGCCTGTTCCACCTCCCTATTTAGGGGGTTAATAATGGCCGACTATAATCGCAGGTCGCGATTCAGGGCGTGCGATCTGGTTAACGCCAGCGGCCGCGGAAATTGAATCCGCCCGGCAGGTTCACCCACATGCCGCCGCGGGAATTAAAGGTGACCGGCCCTACCTTGGTAGACATCGACGCGCCGGATCCGGAGACGTTGATCCAGTTATTCTTGCCGGTCTTTTTTCGTGAACGATACTGAAGTCCCATAAGCATTTATTTTAGCAATTCCACTTCCCCCGTTCCTACTGCGCAGTAGGTTTTGGCCATGGAAAAGATTTGTATGAGACTCCTCACAGTTTGTTCACTATTCCTCGGGTCGCTCCTCCTACCGCCGGCCGCGAATGCGGCAGTAACCTCGACCCGGCCTTCGCCGCACGTGCTCGATGGCGTCGGCCGCGGGCAGGTATTCACGTATGACACCACTACGGATGATGGTCGGCCGATTCAGGCCTCGGCAACCTTATACGAGCCAAATGCGCCGTGGCGCGGCAAAGGCGAGCGGCCCACCATCATCTTCGCGCCTGGTACCCGCGGCGCAGGCGACCAGTGCGCGCCGTCGCGTGCCGGCATGGGCCTGGGCTCGGTAGGACTGAGCAAGGTCGGCTCCCCTACCATCAATGCGAACTACGAATACGGCTTCTATATGGGCGCACTCCAGCATGGTGCCCGAGTCATCGTGGCAGACCTCATCGGCCTTGGCATGCCAGGGCACCACACCTATGTCAATCACATTGAAGAAGCGCACGCCATGCTCGATGCCGCCCACTCCGGCCTAGAGCTGGCCCACGCTCCAAAGGACGCCCCTATTGGCTTTGCGGGCTACTCGCAGGGCGGCGGAGCCTCGTTGGCCGCCGCGGAATTCGCCGATTCTTATGCACCCGAGCTAAACGTGGCCGGTACCTACTCCGGCGCCCCTCCGGCCGACCTACCAAAGGTGATGAAGGCCATCGACGGCTCCTCCATCGTCCATGTGCTGGGCTACGCCATCAACGGCTTTGCTGAGCGCGACCCCAAGTTCCGCGATGCGGTCCTAGAAGAGCTCAATCCACGCGGCATTGATTTCCTGCGTTCGGCAGCCACCAGCTGCACGGGTGACTCCATTCTCATGTGGGGTTTTAGCAGTACCCGCCAGCTCACTCGCACCGGGGAATCACTCTCTGATCTTGTTGAGCGCAAGCCCATCATTAAAGAGACCCTGCTACGCCAGAACCTAGGAAAACATGCGTTGAAGGGACCGGCGTTGATCGCTAGCTCGCCGCACGATGACCTCATCCCGCACGAGCAAGTTCGGTCCACCGCAGGGGCGTATTGCCAGATGGGCGGGACCGTGGACTTCATGGCCGCTCCCGGTACCGCAACGATTCCGGGCGCCGGCGCCGATCACGCGTTGCCGCTATACGTTAATATCCCAGTGGGCTTGAAGTACCTCTTTGACCGCTTCGACGGGAAACCGGCGCCGTCGAACTGTGCGGGCTAGGCGACGTCCAGAAGCTCCAAACCGCACACAACGCAAGACCACCCAGCCTCGCAGAAAGCGAGGTACTGGGTGGCCTTAATCGTTGCCCCGAGTTACATCGGCTGGCCGGCGCCTGCTGGCGGCGGATTGTGGCCGTCATCATCGGAGTCGGAACCGGAGCCGGACTCTAGGTCGGTTCCGGCGGCGGTGGAGCCGCCATCGCCCGGAACGTCCGGGGTGATGGTGTCGGGCTCGCCGGCATCGATGGAGTCGGCGTCGTTTTCGCGCACCTCGGCATCGTCAAGCTGCGGCTCCTCGGTGTCCTCCGGCAGAGGCTTCGGGCGCGGGCTGAAGGTGAACTTCGCGCCCGTGTTGTCCTTGGACTCGCCGTCCCAGCCCTCGACGTCGACGGTGATGATCTCACCGGCGCCGATTTCGCCGAAGAGGATCTTCTCGGAGAGCTGATCCTCAATCTCGCGCTGGATGGTGCGGCGCAGCGGACGAGCACCCAATACTGGGTCGAAGCCGCGCTTAGCCAGCAGGTCCTTGGCCTTCTGCGTGAGCTCGATGCCCATATCGCGCTCATCCAGCTGCTTGGCCACGCGGCCGATGAGCAGCTCGACCATCTCCACAATCTGCTCCTGGGTGAGCTGGTGGAAGACGACGATGTCATCGATACGGTTCAAGAACTCTGGGCGGAAGTGCTTCTTCAGCTCGTCGTTGACCTTCTGCTTCATCCGGTCGTACTGAGCATCCGCATCATTCTCGGAGGAGCCGGTAAAGCCCAAGCCCACCGGCTTCGAGATGTCCTGGGTGCCCAGGTTCGAGGTAAAGATGAGAACGGTGTTCTTGAAGTCGACGACGCGACCTTGGCCGTCGGTAAGGCGGCCATCTTCCAGCACCTGCAGGAGGGTGTTGTAAATCTCCTTGTGGGCCTTCTCGATCTCATCGAAAAGCACGACAGAGAACGGCTTGCGGCGAACTTTCTCGGTCAGCTGGCCACCCTCTTCGTAGCCAACGTATCCCGGAGGGGCACCGAAGAGGCGGGAAGCGGTGAAGCGATCGTGGAACTCACCCATGTCGATCTGGATGAGGTCATCATCCGAACCGAAGAGGAAGTTAGCCAGGGACTTCGACAGCTCGGTCTTACCCACACCGGATGGGCCGGCGAAGATGAAGGAGCCGGATGGACGGCGCGGATCCTTGAGGCCGGCACGGGTGCGGCGGATGGCGCGGGAGACGGACTTGACCGCCTCGTCCTGGCCAATGATGCGCTTGTGCAGCTCCTCTTCCATGTTGAGCAGACGGTTGGATTCCTTCTCCGTCAGCTTTAGTACAGGGATACCGGTCCAGTGCGCCAGAACCTCGGCGATCTGGTCCTCGCCTACCTCGGCGATTTCCTCAAGGTCGCCAGAGCGCCACTGCTTTTCCTTCTCTGCGCGCTCCTCGCCCAGCTTGCGCTCCTTATCGCGCAGGCCGGCTGCCTTCTCAAAGTCCTGGGCATCGATGGCCGCTTCCTTTTCCTTGCGGACCTCAGCGATACGGTCATCGACCTCACGCAGGCCCTTCGGCGCGGTCATGCGCTTGATGCGCATACGAGCGCCAGCCTCATCGAGGAGGTCAACGGCCTTATCCGGCAAGAAACGGTCATTGATGTAGCGATCCGAGAGGGAAGCTGCAGCATGCAGCGCCTCATCGGTGTAGGACACGCGGTGGTGCGCCTCGTACTTATCGCGCAGGCCCTTCAGGATCAAGAAGGTGTCATCCAGGGAAGGCTCTTCCACCTTGACTGGCTGGAAGCGGCGCTCCAGGGCGGCATCCTTCTCGATGTGCTTGCGGTATTCCTCAAGGGTCGTAGCACCGATGGTCTGCAGCTCGCCACGAGCCAGCTTCGGCTTGAGCAGCGAGGCGGCATCGATGGCGCCTTCGGCAGCACCAGCACCAACCAGGGTGTGGATCTCATCGATGAACAAGATGATGTCGCCGCGCTGGTTAATCTCCTTGAGCACCTTCTTCAGGCGTTCTTCAAAGTCACCGCGGTAACGGGAGCCAGCAACCAGGGAGCCCAAGTCGAGCGAGTAAAGCTGCTTATCCTTAAGGGTCTCCGGAACCTTGCCGTTGACGATGTCGAGCGCCAAGCCCTCGACGACGGCGGTCTTACCAACGCCCGGCTCACCGATGAGGACCGGGTTATTCTTCGTACGGCGAGACAGCACCTGCATGATGCGCTCTACCTCGGACTCACGGCCGACGACCGGATCGAGCTTGCCGTCCTTAGCGGCCTGGGTGAGGTTGCGGCCGAACTGGTCGAGCACCAAGGAATTGGAACGCTCGCCGGAACCGCCGGAGCCACCACGGCCGCCCGCGCCGGCACCTGCACCAGCACCCGCGCCGACCGGACCGGAGCCCTGGCCGTTGGAGGAACCACCCTCCTGCTGGCCGCCCTCATAACCGGACAGCAGCTGGATAACCTGCTGGCGCACGCGCGGCAGGTCGGCGCCGAGCTTGGTCAGCACCTGGGCGGCAACGCCGTCGCCCTCGCGAATGAGACCCAATAGCAAGAACTCAGTACCGATGTACTTGTGTCCCATCTGCAGGCCTTCGCGCAGGGAAAGCTCCAAGACCTTCTTGGCGCGTGGGGTAAAGGGGATGTGGCCGGTGTGTGGCTGGCTGCCCTGGCCGATGATTTCCTCGACCTCGCGGCGGACATCCTCCAGGGAGATACCCATGGATTCCAGCGCCTTGGCAGCTACGCCTTCGCCCTCATGGATAAGGCCGAGCAGGATGTGCTCGGTGCCGATGTAATTGTGGTTAAGCATGCGTGCTTCTTCCTGCGCCAAAACGATGACGCGGCGAGCACGATCGGTAAACCTCTCGAACATGATTCCCCTATACTTTCGCTTCTAATGTGATACCCACTCTAACGCGGCAGTCCGCCGATAATTTCCGGTTTTGTTCCCAGATGCCCACAATACCGCCAGAATCCACCATATGCGCAGCTCACACGGGTGTACGCCGGTAGCGAACAGGGGCATGGGCATGTAATCTAGAATCGTTTTATCGTTCCCTGCCCCTCCCTACTATTAAAGGACGTCGCGACCGTGCCCCAGCTTCCTGAGTTCTTTGCCACCCAGCACAACCTGCACGAATTGGCCGTGTTGGATGAGGCTCCATCGTCTACCCTCTTTGCGGTCGAAGATGGAACCACGCACCAGCAGCTAAGCGTGGAAATCTTCGCCCCGGAAATTACCGGTGTGGTGGACAAGTCCACGCCACTGCATGGGTTGCGCCACCCAGCCATCGCGCCGCTGGTGGGCACGGGCACCACCGCGGACGGGCAGGAATTCATCGTGCGCGAAGGGACTTCCGGAACCCAGCTTTCTGAGCTGCCCAGTACTCTCAGCCGCGAGGAGGCTGCCGACGTCTTTGGTCCGCTGGCGGGTGCGGTGGACTTCTTGGTGTCGCGTAATCGGGCTGATTTTGCGGTGCATGGGCTAAGGGAGGCCCGGGTGGGCGTCGATAAGCAATGCCAGGTTTCGGTGCTGGCTGCGGCCGGCCCGTCCGGCGAAGAGCACGGCGATGCAGTGGCGGCGTTTGAAGAGCTCGTTGCCCGCAAATGCCCAGAATACAAGCCTACTGGCACGGCGGAGAGCGCCAAGGATGTGGTGGCTCAACTGCGCCCGCAGCGCGAATTCGATACCGCGCAGATTCCGCGCGTGCAGGAGCCAGAGCCGCGCCCTCAGCAGCAGTTCGCCCCGCCGCAACAGCAACAACCGCAGCCGCAACCGATGGCCCAACCCATGGCGCAGCCGCAGCAACCGATGGCACCCGCGCCGAAGAAGAAGGGCAAGGGCGGGCTCATTGCGCTCATCACGGTGCTGGCGGTGGCGGCGATTGCTGCTGCAGCCGCGCTGTGGTTCTTCCTGTCCTACCCCAGCTGGAATGATAAGGAGCAAAACCTCGCGGATGCGTATCCGGACTTGGTGGGCTCCCGCAGCGGCCAGGATGGCTTCGATGGGGCTAAGTGCTCCTCGCGCGAGCCGGAGCCTGGCCAGGAGGCCAAGATTTCCTGCGTGGGCGATGGGTTCAACTACATCGTGACCTACTACCCCAGCGTGGAGGAGCGCGATGCCATGCTTCCCGACGCCGAACCGGTCGAGCTTTCCAATGATCAGTGCACCATCCAAAGCTTTGAGACCACCGCGGATGTTCCGACCTACGTGATGGCCGTGGAAGGCACCCAGTCCGCATTCCTGGTGTGGGGCGATAAGGCTGAAGAGGAGCGGCTGAACCTGCCGCTGTGCGCCTCTTAACTCGCGCCCGAAAATTAAAGGCCCGCTGATGCGGGCCTTTATTTTGTCCTTGTGCCTATTCCGCGGAGGGTACGCGCTTGAGGAACGGAGCGAGCACAACGACCACCAGCGAAAGCACGCCGGCAAAAAGGAAGGCCCAGTGCGCGCCGTGAGCCGTCGCGGCTGCCTCGTTCATGCCTTGGGCCGCACCGGACTTGGTGCCACGGGTCAGGAAGGTCATCAGGAAAGCAGTGCCGGCCGCGCCCGCCAGCTGCTGCAGGGTATTGAGGATGGCGGAGCCGTGCGAGTAGAGCTCGTCTGGCAGGGAGGCCAGGGACGTCGTCATCAGCGGCGTCATCATAAGCGCGATGCCCAGGGCAAAGAGGATGTGCATGCCAATGACCATCCATACCGCACTGTCCTCGTTGAGCAGGGTCATCAGCCACGTGCCCGCGGCGAGGAGGAGGGCGCCTGGGATCATGAGCGGGCGGGGCCCGTGGATGTCATAGAGGCGGCCGACCATCGGCGAAATGCCGCCTTGGAGCAAGCCACCAGGCATGACGACGAGCCCGGTGACCAGCGAGCTTACCGCCAGGGAGGTCTGCAGGTAGATGGGTAGGATATTGACCACGCCGAGCAATAGCCCAAACATGAGCAGCATGCCCAGTACCGCCACGGTGAAGTTGGGAACCGTAAACGGGCGCATGTCCAAAAGAGCGCGATTGTCCTTGGCCAGGCGCAGCTGACGGCGGGTGAAAAGCGCCAAAGCCACGAGGCCAACGATGAGAACGACGATGTCTACCAGGCCTTCGCCCTCCAGCATGTTTTCCAGGGACGATACGGCGTAGACCAACCCGCCAAAGGCGATGACGGACAGGACGACGGACGGGAAATCCAGCGGGGTATCGCGCTTATCTCCCACGTTGACTAGGCGGAAATAGCCGGCGGCGCAGATAAGGCCGAGCAGCGGCACCATGGTCCAGAAGATGACGTGCCAGCTGGACATGCTCAACACGAAGCCACCTACCGTGGGCCCGAGCGCCGGGGCTACGGAAATAACCACGGAGATAATGCCCATCACGCTGCCACGGCGCTGCGGCGGGACGAGGGTCATCGCCACCGTCATCAGTGTAGGGATCATCAAGGCGGTGCCGGCCGCCTGGAATACGCGCCCCACCAGCAGCACGCCGAAGGCCGGGGCGAGCGCCGCCAGCACCGTACCGGCAAGAAATACGCCCGACGATGCCAAGAAGATCTGCCGGGTAGTGAACTTATCCATGAGAAAGCCGGTGGTCGGGATGACCACGCCCATGGTGAGGAGGAAACCGGTAAGCAGCCACTGGGCGGAGGTCGCGGGGATGCCGAAGTCCGCCATGATGGTGGGCAGCGCCACCGACAGGGCGGTCTCGTTCAGGATCATCACCATCGCGCCGAGGACGAGGATGGTGAGGTTGATTTTTACCTCTGCGGAAATGTGGGGATCTGGTTTCTGAGACACCCAGACAGGATACTGAGGCCGCGGGTGCGGGGAAAGTCGAGGAGTATAGTTTTAGTGTCTTCATCCGCGCGGTGAGACCGCGTCACCCGAGCCTAAAGCGAGGTACACCCCAGTGCGTTTTCTCAACGATTCCCATCCGCCGTACGAATTGACCTACTCCGACGTTTTCATGGTCCCGAGCCACTCCGAGGTGGGCTCGCGCCAGTTGGTAGACCTCACCACTGAGGACGGCACCGGAAATACCATCCCGCTCGTCGTGGCCAATATGACCGCCGTGGCCGGGCGCCGCATGGCCGAGACCATCGCCCGGCGCGGCGGGTTGACCATCCTGCCGCAGGACCTCTCCTTAGAAGCGGCCGCAGAAACCATCGCCTCTGTGAAGGCGGCAGACTTGGTCTATGACACCCCAATTACCGTCAAGCCGCACCACACCGTGGGCTATACCAGCAACCTTTTGCACAAGCGCGCCCATGGTGCCGCCATCGTGGTCGAGGGGGACATGCCCATCGGTATCATCACGCCGAAGGACCTGCGCGGACAGGATAACTTCACCGCCGTCGGCCAATTGATGACCACCGACTTGGTCACGCTGCCGGTGGGCATTGACCCACAGGAGGCTTTTACCAAGCTGCGCAAAACCTCCCGCAAGCTGGCGCCAGTGGTCAACCCGGATGGCACCTTGGCCGGAATCCTCACGAGGAAGGGCGCGGTGAGGGCGAAGATGTACCGGCCGGGCGTCGACAAGCAAGGCCGCTTGCACATTGGTGCTGCGGTGGGCATCAACGGTGATGTGGAAGGCCGCGCCCGCGCCTTGGCGGAGGCCGGTGCTGATGTGCTGGTCATCGATACCGCACACGGCCACCAGGAAAGCATGCTTACCGCGCTGCGCAAGGTCAAGGCGCTGGAACTGGGGCTTCCCATCGCTGCCGGCAATATCGTCACGGCTGAGGGCGTGCGCGAGTTGGCCGCGGCCGGCGCGGACATTATCAAGGTCGGTGTGGGCCCGGGCGCGATGTGCACCACCCGCATGCAGACTGGCGTGGGCCGCCCGCAGTTCTCGGCCGTCCTAGAGTGTGCTGCGGCCGCCCGCGAGGTAGGCGCCCACGTCTGGGCCGACGGCGGCGTGCGCGACCCGCGCGATGTCGCCCTCGCACTTGCCGCAGGTGCCTCCAATGTCATGATCGGCTCCTGGTTCGCCGGCACCTTTGAATCCCCAGGTGACCTGCACAAGGATGCCGACGGCGCCTTTTATAAAGAATCCTTCGGTATGGCGTCGCGCCGAGCGGTGCGCGGCCGCAACTCCGATACCGAGGCCTTTGAGCGCGCCCGCCGCGAGATGTTCGAAGAGGGCATTTCTACCTCTCGCATCTACCTCGACCCCGAGCACGGCGGCGTGGAGCACCTAGTAGACCGGATTGTCTCTGGCGTGCGTTCCTCGTGTACCTACGCCGGTGCCGATTCCCTGGCCGCCTTCCGCGAGCGCGCCACCGTGGGCGTGCAGTCCGCCGCCGGCTTTGCTGAGGGGCAGCCACGGGCCACGAACCGTTGACAGGCTGCATGCTACGTTGACAGATATGTTGACTCGCTATGACCAAGCGGCCTCCCGCGCGGCCGCGCAGGTTATGGGGCAGTACTCCACCAGCTTCTCCCTGGCCACGCGGCTTTTGCGCGGGCGGGTGCGCGCCGATATCCGCCACCTGTATGCGGTGGTGCGCATTGCAGACGAGCTTGTCGACGGCGCCGCAGCCCAAGCCCACACCGACCCCGCCGCCGCGCTGGATGCCTACGAGCAGACCATCTTGGCCGCACCGCAACGACGACTGCACACCGACCCGATAGTGCACGCTTATGCCATCACTGCTCGCCGCTGCGGCTTCCACCGCGAGTACCTTGCTGCCTTCTTTAACTCCATGCGTGCGGATCTCACCCAGCGCGAGTACTCCCCATCGGAACTGCAGGACTATATCTACGGCTCAGCGGAAGTCATTGGGTTATTGTGCCTGCAAATTTTCTTGGCCGAGGAGAACGTCTCCCCCGCAGACCGCGCCGCCATGGAGCGCGGCGCCCGCGCGCTGGGATCGGCTTTCCAAAAGATTAATTTCCTGCGTGACCTGGGTGAGGATAGCTCCACTTTGGGTCGAACCTATTTTCAGCAGGCCCCATCGGGACGGATTGATGAGGTCACCAAGTCCGCGCTCATCGCGGAGATCCGCCAGGAGCTCGCCACCGCCGCGCTCACCATCGACGTGCTCCCGGCCTCCGCGCGGGTCGGTGTGAGCGCGGCGGCGGATATCTTTGCCGAGCTCACCAATCGCCTCGCCGCCACTCCGGCTACGGCACTTGCCACCACGCGAGTATCCGTGCCGAACCACACCAAGGCTTGGCTCGCGGCCCGCGCGGTGCGCCGTCGCGGCCACAGCAACTAGACCCCGCCCCTAGCCGGAGATTAAGGAGAACAACATGCACGCCGTCGTCATTGGAGCCGGCATCGCCGGCCTCGCCACCGCCGCTTTGCTCGGCCGCGAGGGCTACGAGGTCACCGTCGTGGACTCGCTGGATGAGGTAGGCGGGCGCGCCGGCAGCTTTGCGGAGGCCGGCTTTCGCTGGGATACCGGCCCGTCGTGGTACCTCATGCCCGAGGCTTTCGATCACTTCTTTGCGCTGTGCGGCACCTCCACCGAGGCGGAGCTGGATCTAGTGGATCTCTCCCCTGCCTACCGCGTCTTTCATGGCGATGCGCCGGTGGACGTGCACTCCGGGATCGAGGAAGTCACCGCGCTTTTCGAGTCACTGGAGCCCGGCGCGGGGGAGAAAGTCCGCGCGTACTTGGCGCAGGCCAGCGATACCTATGAGATGGCGCTTAAGCACTTCCTTTACACCACCTTCTCCGCGCCGCTGAACCTGGTGCACCGCGATATCCGCAGCCGGCTTTCCCAGCTGGTGGCGTTGCTTACGGCGAACCTAAAACAGCATGTGGGCCGAACGTTTTCTGATGCCCGCCTGCGCCAAATCTTAAGCTACCCGGCGGTCTTTTTGTCCTCTGAGCCGGCCGCCGCACCGGCACTGTATTCCTTGATGAGCCACACCGACCTGGTGGAGGGCGTGCGCTACCCGCAGGGTGGCTTCGCCGCCGTGGTCCAGGCCGTCTACCGGCAGGCACAGAAATTCGGCGCTAGCTTCCGCTTAGGCGAGGAGGTGACCTCCATTAAGGTTGCCAACCGGCAGGTCACGGGCGTGCGCACGAATAAGGGCGCCATCCACGCCGATATTGTGGTGTCGGCAGCGGACTTGCACCATACCGAGACCCAGTTATTGCCTCCACAGCTGCGCACCTACCCGGAGCGCTATTGGGGCCGGCGCAATCCGGGCTTGGGCACCGTGCTCGTTTTGGCCGGGGTGAAGGGCGAGCTGCCAGAACTAGCACACCATACGCTGCTTTTTAGCCAGGATTGGGATCCGGATTTCCGCGCCGTCTATTCCGGTCCGGAGCCTTCCCGGCCATTGGGCGCCTCGGAGTCCATCTACGTGTCCAAGACCTCAGCCACCGACCCGAACGTAGCGCCCGCGGGCCACGAAAACCTCTTCATTCTGGTGCCGGTGCCGGCCGCGGAGGCGCCCGGGTTCGGCAATGCCTACCACGCAGAGGAATCCGAGCGCATTACCGCGATTGCCGACGCCGCCCTTAACCACATCGCAGCCACGGCTGGGGTGCCGGATTTGGTAGACAGGGTCGTCGTCAAGCGCACGCTCGGCCCTGCCGATTTTGCCGAGCGCTACCATGCTTGGTCGGCCGGTTCTATTGGGCCCGCGCACACGCTGCGGCAATCGGCGTTTTTGCGCGGGCGTAATGCCTCGCGCAAGGTCGATGGACTCTTCTACGCCGGTGCGACCACCGTGCCGGGCGTGGGCGTGCCGATGTGTCTGATTTCGGCCGAGAACATTATTAAGCGCCTGCGTGGCGATAAATCCGCAGGCCCGCTTGTGCACTAGCCCGGTACGGCAAAAGCCGCCAGCCACGCGGGCTGACGGCTAGCGATTGGCCGCTGGGCGGCTACTTCTGCTCTGGCTTAACCAGAGGGAAGAGCACGGTTTCGCGGATGCCCAAGCCGGTCAGGGCCATCAGCAGGCGGTCCATGCCCATGCCAGTGCCAGCTGTAGGAGGCATGCCCTGCTCCATAGCGGCAAGGAAGTCCTCATCCAGCACCATGGCCTCATCATCGCCACCGGCGGCCAGGCGGGCCTGATCCTCAAAGCGCTCGCGCTGGATAACCGGGTCCACCAGCTCGGAGTAGCCGGTTGCTAGCTCGAAGCCGCGGACGTAGAGATCCCACTTCTCGGTCACGCCCGGCTTGGAACGGTGCTGACGGGTCAGCGGGGAGGTCTCAACCGGGAAGTTCTTGACAAAGATGGGGCCTTCCAGCTGGTCCTCGCACAGGACCTCCCAGATTTCCTCCACCAGCTTGCCGTGGCCCCAGCCACCGTCCTTGGGGACGTCAAGGCCGATGACGTCGGCAATGCCCTTGAGCGTTTCGACGTCGGTATCGATGGTGACCTCCGGCTGGCCCGGGAACTTGCGCTGCAGGGCCTCATTGAGGGAGGGGTACATCTCGATTTCGGGCCACTCTTCGCCGCCGAAATCGAACTCGGTGCCATCCGCCAGGGTGACGGTGGTCGAGCCAAAGACGTCGCGCGCTACGGCCTGGATGGACTCGCGCGTCATGCGGGCGCAATCGTCGTAGTCGCCCCATGCAGCGTAGGTCTCGAGCATGGCGAACTCCGGCGAGTGGGAACGGTCCACGCCCTCGTTGCGGAAGTTACGGTTGATTTCGAAGACGCGGTCAATGCCGCCGACGACGGCACGCTTCAAGTACAGCTCCGGCGCAATGCGCAGGTAGAGGTCAATATCCAACGCATTGGAGTGGGTGATAAACGGGCGAGCGGCCGCGCCACCGTGCAGGGTCTGCAACATCGGGGTCTCGATTTCAACGAAATCCTGGCTTTCCAGGTAGTTACGCAGCGCGCGCATGACCTTCACGCGGATCATGGCGTTCTTGCGGGCCTCTTCGCGGATAATGAGGTCGTTATAGCGCTGGCGCACACGGGTATCTTCTGCCATATCGGCAAAGGACACCGGCAGCGGGCGCAGGGACTTAGCGGCCATGGTCCACTCAGAGACCATGATGGACAGCTCGCCGCGGCGGGAGGAAATTACGCGGCCGCGCACGGAGATGAAATCGCCCAAGTCAACATCGGACTTCCAAGCGTCGAGGCGCTCCTTGCCTACCTCGGCCAAAGAAAGCATGGCCTGCACCTGGGTGCCGTCGCCATCTTGCAGGGTGGCAAAGCACAGCTTGCCGGTATTGCGCATAAAGATAAGGCGGCCGGCAATGGCGTGGGTTACCTCGGTTTCCTCGCCTGGGGCCAGGTAGGTCACGCCTTCTTCCGTGCCCGGCTCTTCACCCTCGGCCACTACGCGGAAATCGTGGCGCAAATCCTTCAAAGAGATGGTGCGCTCAACGGTGACCGGGTAGGCCTCTACGCCGGATTCCAGCAGGCGATCGCGCTTCTCACGGCGGATGCGCAGCTGCTCAGGGACATCGTTTACTTCATTATTCTTCTGCTCGCTCACGTTAGCCTAGGGTAGTCGATCCCCACCGCAGCACGCGATTTAGCCCACGCCACCCTCACCCCGGAAAAGATTTACGCATAATTCACTTCACCGTCACCTCCGCGCCAACGCACAGTTACTGAGATCCCCTTATATAAATGGCTGTCCCCGTGTCTAAACAATACTTTCAACCCATTTGGAGCAGTAATAATGGCGCTTAAAGGCCGCAACCTTCTCTCTAGTCTCTTTGCCTCCTCTCGTTCCAGCCTGACCTGCACCTACAAGTGCGGTAATGCTTGCTTTGGCGAGTGCGAGAACAAGTCCAATAACCCGTACTTTGCTGACCAGTTCTCCCGCCGTACCGCGCTGCGTGCGGGCAGCCTGTCCGTCGTAACCGTTGGCGGCGGCGCTGCTTTGGCGGCCTGCTCCAACCCGGATGATGCGTCTAATGAGGCTTCTTCCTCCGAGGGCAAGGGCGGCAAAACCTCTGAGGCGAACATTGAGCTCACCTCCGCAGAGGGCATGAAGTTCGACCCAGTACAGCCAAACGAGAAGGACGAAGTGGTCATCCCGGATGGCTACGAGCAGTCCGTCCTCATTGCCTGGGGCGACCCGCTGTTTGAGGACGCGCCGGAATTCGATGACAAGAACCAGACCGCCGAGGCAGCCGAGAAGCAGTTCGGATTCAACAATGACTTCGCTGGCCTTATTGAGCACCCGGACGATGACAACCGCCTTATCTACGTCTGCTCCCACGAGTACACCACCGAGCCGCAGATGTTCCCCAACTACGATGCGGATAACCCGACCGAGGAGCAGGCCAAGATCGGCTGGGCTGGCCACGGCCACTCCATCGTGGAGGTATCTAAGGTTGGCAAGACCGGCGAGCTCAAGCGCGAGTTCGGCCCTCTCAACCGCCGCATCACCGCCACCACCGAATTCACCCTGGTGGGCCCAGCTGCCGGCTCCGATTACGTCAAGACTTCCGCCGATAAGACCGGCAAGAAGGTTAAGGGCACCCTGAATAACTGCTCCGGCGGCATCACTCCGTGGAATACCATGCTTTCTGGCGAAGAGAACTTTGACCAGTACTTCGCCCACGCCAAGCTGGATGACAAGAAGGCGCAGGAGTCCCTAGAGCGCTTCGGCATGGAAGACGGCGAGTCCCAGCGCAAGTGGGAGCGCTTTGATAAGCGCTTCGACGTCTCCAAGGAGCCGAACGAGCCAAACCGCTTTGGCTGGATCGTAGAAATCAACCCGCTGGACCCGAAGTCCACCCCGGTCAAGCACACCGCGCTGGGTCGCTTCAAGCACGAAGCCGGCAACATCCACATCGCATCCGATGGCACCGTCGTGTGCTACTCCGGCGATGACTCCCGCTTCGAGTACATCTACAAGTTCATCTCCACCAAGAAGTACAAAGAAGGCGACATCGAGCACAACCTCACCATCCTGGACCACGGCACCCTGTACGTGGCCAAGGTAGAGGGCAACTCCCCAGAGGACGAGATTGACGGCTCCGGTGTGCTGCCAGAGGATGGTGCCTTCGACGGCAAGGGCGAATGGATCAAGCTGCTGACCTCCGATACGGAGAACAACAAGTTCGAGTCCCACGTTGATGGCATGTCTGCCGAAGAGGTTGCCGTCTACACCCGTGAGGCCGCCGATAAGGTGGGCGCCACCAAGATGGACCGTCCTGAGGATATGCAGGTTCACCCAGACTCCGAGAAGGTCTACGTGGCCCTGACCAACAATAAATACCGCGGCGCTACCGGTGAGAATGCCAAGAAGAACAAGGAAGAGCCGATGGAGTGGGCTCCCATCAAGGAGAACAAGAACGGCTTGGTCATGGAGATTGAAGATGACCACGCTGGCGAGAAGTTCACCTGGAACCTCTTCTTGGTCTGCGGTGACCCGAAGGAAGCAAATACCTACTTTGGTGGCTTTGATAAGGAGAAGGTCTCCCCAATTTCCTGCCCGGATAACCTGGCCTTCGATAGTCACGGCAACCTATGGATCTCCACCGACGGTAACGCGCTGGAGTCCAACGATGGCCTCTACGCCGTGACCACTGAGGGCGATACCCGCGGTGAGCTCAAGTGCTTCCTTACCGTTCCGGCGGGCGCCGAGACCTGCGGCCCCATCGTCACCGATGAGCGCGTGATGGTTAACGTTCAGCACCCAGGCGAGACCGATGACGCCACCTTTGAAAAGCAGACCTCCCACTGGCCAGAGGGTGGCAAGTCCACCCCACGCCCGGCAGTGGTTGTGGTGTGGAAGAAGGACGGCAACATCGGCGTCGATAAGAAGTAAGCACCACCTGGTTTAAGCACCCACCGCGCGGCCCTCGTTCCTCCACTGGAACTGGGGCCGCGCTGTTGTTTTCCCTGCCGGCAGCATGAGGTACTGCGCCGCCTGCGCCTTCCAAATATAAATCCACCCGCCGGTCTCCCCCACAGGCTAATACCTATGTGAGTTGTGGCATACTATCCGCACGTGTGAGACACGCCACCCAACTGCCCATGAGGAGACGCACACCATGAACTCTCTAGTCCTCGCCATCATCGGCATTGCGATGATGGGCGCCGGCTATCTGCTCTATTCCAAGTTCCTAGGAAAGGGCATTTTCCGGCTATCCCCGAACTACTCCACCCGGCCCACACCATGGAAGACGGCGTGGACTTTGTGCCCACCAATAAATACGTCCTGTGGGGCCACCACTTCACTTCCGTGGCGGGCGCCGCGCCCATCATTGGTCCGGCCGTAGCCGTCATCTGGGGCTGGGTTCCGGCGTTTCTCTGGGTCACCCTCGGCACCGTCTTCTTTGCCGGCATGCACGATTTGGGTGCACTGTGGGCGTCACAGCGCCACAAGGGCCAGTCCATCGGCACTTTGTCTGGGCGCTACATTGGCAAGCGCGGGCGCAATCTATTCCTCATCGTCATCTTCCTGCTGCTGTTGATGGTGAATGCGGCCTTCGCCGTGGTCATTTCGAACCTGCTGGTCTCCACCCCTACGGCTGTAATCCCCACATGGGGCGCCATCGTCGTCGCACTGCTTATCGGCCAGGCCATCTACCGCCTGAATTGGAACCTGCCGCTGGTCTCCATCGTGGGCGTTGTCGCGCTCTACACATTGATGATCATCGGTGACCGCGTGCCTGTGGTCCTACCAGATACGGTCCTGGGTATCCCCGCTAACGGCGTGTGGATCATCTTGTTATTCATCTACGCCTTCATCGCTTCGCTGCTGCCGGTGTGGGTGTTGCTGCAGCCGCGCGACTACATCAACGGCCTCCAGCTCTTTGTGGGCCTGGCCATCTTGTACGGTTCCTTCCTCATTACCCGCCCTTCGCTGGCCGCACCGGCGCTGCGCGATAACGTGCCGGACGGTACCCCGGGCATCTTCCCGCTGCTCTTTGTCACCATCGCCTGCGGCGCTATCTCCGGCTTCCACGGCGTGGTGGCCTCCGGCACCTCGTCCAAGCAGGTGGATAAGGAAACTGACGTGCGCTTTGTGGGGTACTTCGGCGCCGTGGGCGAGGGCTTACTCGCGCTGGGCACCATCATCGCCACCACCGCGGGCTTTAAGTCCCTGCAGCAGTGGGAGGAGATTTACTCCGAGTGGAATGCCGGCGGCGTGGAGGCCTTCGTGCACGGCGGCGGCGCGCTCATGAACGAGGGCATGGGTATTCCTGCGTCCCTCTCCGGCACCATCTTGGCCACTATGGCCGTGCTCTTTGCCGCTACCACCATGGACTCGGGCGTGCGTCTGCAGCGCCTAGTGGTGCAAGAAATTGGCGAGATCATGGGCGTGCGCATCAAGGCCTTGGCCGCCACCGTCATCGCGGTGGGCTTGGCCTTCGGCCTGACCTTCTCTGCCGGCGCGGATGGCTCCGGCGGCATGACCATCTGGCCGCTCTTCGGCACCACCAACCAGCTCATGGCGGGCCTTTCCTTGGCCATCGTGGTGGTCATCCTTACCCACCTGCGCCGGCCGACGTGGCCGGTGGTCATCCCGCTCATCTTCGTTACCGCCATGTCACTGTGGGCCGCACTGCTCCAACTGAAGTCCCTATTTACCAGCCAGAATTGGCTTCTGTTCTGCATGGACGTCATCATCGTGGTCGCCGCTATCTGGGTCATTGTGGAAGCCGTCGGCGCCATCTCCCGCGCCCGCAAGGAGACCCCGCTGGAGTGGACCGATGATGACCTTGACGCCCCGCTGCCCGAGCATGCTCGACAAGCTTAAGGCACTTGCGGCCGGGCTCAATGAGTACTACCAGGCCCCGTATCGCACCAGCTTTGCCAAGGCCCGGCAGCAAGAAGACGATCTCTTCTTGATGCTGGTTGCCTCGGAGGCGCTCGGCATCCCCAACCCCGCCAGCTACTACACCCTGGAACTTTTGCCGTTGGTCTATGAGGATTTCCACGCCTGGCATACCCGCATGGGAATGGATAAATCCCCGCTGGAGAATATTCAATGTTGTTAGAGACCGCACCCATCATGTTCTTTGGCGGCAAGGGCGGGGTGGGCAAGACCACCTTGGCCACCGCCACCGCGCTGCGCCTGTCCCGCAATCACCGCATCTGCCTGGTGTCCACGGACCCGGCGCATAACCTGGGGCATATTTTTGGTGCCTCGCTTGGCGACGCCCCCTCAGACCTCACCCCTACCCTGTCCGCCATCGAGATCAACCCTGCGCGCGCGACCGAGCAGCACCTAGCGCAGGTAGGGAACTCGATGCGCCGCTTTATGCCCGAGCACCTGCACGGTGAGGTGAAAAAGCACCTCGACCTAGCCCGGCAATCGCCCGGCACGCAGGAGGCGGCGCTATTGGAGCGCATAGCGGCGCTCGTAGTGGAGGAATCTGACTTTGATTACCTCGTCTTCGATACCGCTCCCTCTGGCCACACTTCGCGGCTGATGGCCTTGCCGGAGATCATGGCCGCCTATACCGATGGGTTACTCTCCCGGCGCGAGAAATCCGATAAATTCGGCTCGCTGGTGCGCGGGATGTCTAACGGCAGCGGCGCGGATAATGACCCCGTGGACCGGCGCAATCAGGAAATTCGCGCCACGCTTTTCCAGCGCCGCGAGCGCTTTGCCCAGCTGCGCACCGCGCTTACCTCCCCGCGTACCGTATTCCACATTGTGCTCACCGCCGAGCGCCTGCCCGTGCTGGAATCTGCCGAGTTCCATGCGGATCTTACGAACAACGGTGTGCGGGTGGGGTCCATGCTGGTTAACCGGCGCACCCCGGCCGGCCAAGGCGAGTTCTTGGCCGCCCGGCGCGCCGCCGAGGATGAGGCGCTCGCACTCCTGCGCACTCAGCTGCCTGATACCCCAGTGCGCGAGGTTCCGTGGTTGCCGGAGGAAGTGGGGACTCCGGGGGCCGTCGGCAAGCTGGCGGCCTTTCTTTAGCTCCACCCGCCCGCGCCGCTGTGGGCTCGGGTCTGCTAAAACCGAAACTATGACTTTGCTCACCAACGAATACCTATCCCACTTGCGCGAGGAGGCCGCGGCCGATTCTCGGCTGCGCATCGCCCGCAACGCCATCACCAATGTCGGGGCGGCTAAGGCGGCCCTAGACCGCGACCGTATTACGGCGCTCTACCCCACCACCGAGGTCAAGCTGGATAGCTTGGGCGTATCGGACCAGAAGCGCTCGGGCCGCTGCTGGATGTTCGCGGCGTTGAACGTCTTCCGTCACCGCGCGGCCAAGGAACTCAATGTAGATAGCTTTGAATTTTCCTTCACCTACCTGCAGTACTTTGACAAGCTCGAGCGCGCCAACCTGGTGCTCAACCAGCTGCTGGATAAAAAGGACGCCGGCTGGGACGAGCGCACCGTCGCCGCGGTGCTGGACCACGCGGGGGCCGATGGCGGCTGGTGGTGCTTCTTTAGCAACCTCGTAGCCAAGTACGGTGCCGTGCCTGCCGAGGTCATGCCGGAGGTACGCTCGTCTGGAAATACCGCAGAGATGAACCGCGATCTTGCCACCGTGGTACGCCGCGCCGCCGCTCAGGACGGACCGCGCGAGGACATCATCGCCCAGGCACGCACCGATTTCCACCGTATCCTGGCCATCCACCTAGGCACCCCGCCGGAGGAATTTACCTGGGCGTATCGCACCAAGGACGAGCAATTCGTGCGGCTGCACTCCACCCCGCGCGAGTTTGCCGATAAGTACCTGCCGCACCTAGACGAGTACGTGGTGCTGGCCGATGACCCCCGCTCCACCAACCCCAAGCATCGCGTATTCAGCAGCGCCGATGAAACCAATGTCCTGGGTGGTGCACCGCAGGAGTACTTGAACGCAACCGTGGAAGAGCTCAAGGAGACCGCCAAGCGCAGCCTGGCGGCCGGCGAGCCGGTGTGGTTTAGCTGCGATGTCAACCGCCAGTTCTCCTTCCTCAACGGTGTGTGGGACGAAGGCCTAGTAGATACTGATGGCCTCTACGGCATCGATTCCTCCATGAGCAAGGAGGAACGATTTACCTCCGGCGAGACCGCGCCCACCCACGCGATGGTGCTCACCGGCGTCGATGGAGACCGCGCCTGGCGCGTGGAAAACTCCTGGGGTTCTAAGCCGCCGCGCAAGGACGATGGCGAGGATGTACCCGGCAAGGGCTTTGCCACCATGGCCGATGCCTGGTTTGACCAAAACGTCTTCCACATCGCCGTGCGCAAGGAGCACCTGAGCGACGAGCTGACCCAGGCCCTTACCAACGAACCAATTGAGCTCCCCCTCTGGGACCGGATGAACTAAGGAGAATCGAGAAATGACAGAGATTAAACCGAACGAGGTTCATGCCGCCACTGCCGAGCTCACCAGCGATGCCACGCTGCGCCTGGTGCGCAATGGGGTGGCTCAGGAGGGCGTCGACAAGCTCAGCCTCGACCGTGAGCAATTGCGCAGCCTCACCCCCGTGACCAGCCATAAGCTAGATTCCTGGGGCGTGGCCGACCAGAAGGCTTCGGGCCGCTGCTGGATTTTTGCCGGCCTCAATTCCCTGCGCGGCGGCCTGATGGACAAGGCCAAGCTCAAGGATTTTGAACTTTCCCAGACCTATATTTACTTCTTTGACAAGCTGGAAAAGGCCAATTGGTTCCTCACCGCCATGGCTGAGCTCAAGGAGCGCGATATTACGGACCGCACCGTAACCAAGCTCATGGATGATCCCATCGATGACGGCGGCCAATGGTCCATGTTCGTCGCCTTGGTGGAAAAGTACGGTGTGGTGCCGCAGTACGCCATGCCGGAGACCGCGTCTTCCGAGGCCACGGCGATGCTTAACCGCAACCTGCAGACCGTGCTGCGCCGCGCCGCCCACCGCATCCGCAGCGGCGAAGAGGGCGCGCATAAGCAGGCGCTTGCCGACGTCTACCGGATCCTCACCGCCAACCTAGGCCTGCCACCCGAGGACTTTGTGTGGCAGTACCGCGATAAGGACAATGAGTTCCACCGCGCAGGCACCTATACCCCACAGGAGTTTGCCCAGGAATACCTGCCGGCGGACCTAAGCGAGTACGTGTGCGTGGTCAACGACCCGCGCAATGCCTACGGCGAGCTCTACACCGTGGAGTATCTGGGCAACGTGGCTGGAAAGCGCGTGACCTATTTGAACGCGCCTGTGGAGGTGCTGCGCGTGCCTCCATCGAGGACGGTCAGCCGGTTTGGTTCGGCTGCGATACCGACCAGCAATCCGATGATGAGCACGGCGTGTGGGCCAAGCACCTGCACGATTATGAGGCCTTCTACGGCGTGGAGATGGATCTGGACAAGGCGCAGCGTTTGCGCCTGCACGAGTCCCTCATGACCCACGCGATGGTCTTTACCGGAGCCGATATCGCAGACGATGGCACCGTCAATCGCTGGCGCGTGGAGAATTCCTGGGGCCCGAAGAAGGCCGATAAGGGCTTTTGGACCATGGCCGATGACTGGTTCGACGAGTTCGTCTTCGAAATCGCCGTGCACCCCTCCCGCCTGCCGGAGCAGTACCAAGCGGCATTGCAGTCCGAGTCCGTCACCACCCTGCCGGCCTGGGATCCGATGGGCGCGTTGGCGCGCTAAGCCTGCGGCACGCTAAGACTGCGGCGTGCCAAGGCGGCGCACATAGAGCATGCACTCCAAGTCGCGGTCCTCGTTGACCGCGATGGTGCGCTCGCCCACCTGAGTGAAACCGCGGCTGTCATAGAACTGATACGTGCAGCCGTCATCGGTAAACAAGTAGACATTCTTTCCCTCATGACGGGCTTCAAAGGCCTCGAGCAGCGCCGTGCCCACGCCGCTCACGCCGGAATTGGGGTCGGCAACGAGGAAGCCGATTTCGCCATCAATGGGGTGCTTACCCAAGTACTTGAGCAGCATGTCCTGATTGGCGGCATCGTAGTCATCGCGGTGGCCGCCCGGGCGCAGGTTATTAAAGATGTCCACCGCGTGAACAAACGCCTTGCGCCACCACGGATACGGCAGCGCGGGCTTGCCTTTCATGGAGGCTAATAGCACGCCGAGGAAGCGGTCGCCATCGTAAGCCGCCAAGATATCGGTGGCCTTGGCGCGCTCTAAATCCCAAAAGTAGCGGCCATAGGCGCGCTCGAAGCGCGGGCTCTTCACAAACCAGTGCAGGTGCATGCCCTCGATGGCAAAAGAAATAGCTTTGGGCTCATCGCGCGGGTCAAGGTCGCGGATCTGGATATCGGTCATTAGTCCTCCGATGGCTGCTGAGAAGCGGTACCCTGCGCGCGCTGTTGCTCGCGTTGTTGCTCACGCTCGAGCTCGGCCTTGGCTTCGTGCTCTTCAATATTATTAAAGCCGATGCCCAGCGGCAGGCCCACATTGTCGATGAGGCGGACACCGCCGATGTTCGCGGCGACGAGCAAGCGGGCATCACCTTCCTCAGGAGGCATGCCGAGGTCGCGGCCGCGCACCTCGAGGTAGTCCGGCTCAACGCCTGCTGCGCGCAGGACTTCCGCGGCAACCTCGCGGACCTTCTCCGCACCGGCTTCGGCGGCATGCGCACCGGCGGTCAGCGCGGCGGATAGGGCCGCAGCCTGGTCGCGGGAGTCGGCCGGGACGTTGGTATTGCGCAGGCTCATCACCACGCCATCGGGCATGCGTACGGCGGGCACGCCCTGCACGCGGACACCCAGGTGGAAGTCCTGAACCGCGTGGTGGATGGTGAGGAGGAGCTCGTAGTCCTTTTCTCCGAGGAGGACGTCGGTAGGCGAAAGCGTCAGGATGAGCGCAAGGTACAGCGAGAAATCCTCGCTGAGGTCCGGCTCGAGGGCGGTCGAGGCGTCGGCCGGAGCTACGGCAATGCGGCGGCCATGCGGCCACAAAGTTTGTGGCGAGTAATCCCAGACAATATCCACGCCCTCGGCGCGCAGGAGCTCAAGATCCTCCTCGTGCGGGGACTGCAGGGCCACGACGGTAACCGCGCCGCGGATGTGCTTGGCCGCGCGCACCAACGCGATATGGCCGGCGTGCACGCCGTTGGTCAGCGGCACGAAGGCTACCGGACGGCCAGTCTTATGAAAGGCGCTTCCGACCATGCGGATGCGCTCAATCTCGCTGATAACGGTGGCGTTTCCCAGCTCTAGGCTCATCGGCTCTCCTCCTGTAAGGCCCACATTTCCAGCTCCTCGCGGCCGTCTACCTCACCTAGGCGGCGGGCAACCTCCACGTAGCTGCGGCGCAGGCCGGGGTCGGTGGCACCGCGATAGGCGGCGATGATTTCTTCGGTGTCCATGTCCTCACCCACCATGGGCTTTTCCTCTGCAGAGGGGAAGAAACGAGCATCGACCGCCGCAGAGATGTGCAAGCGCCGCAGCATCTCGGCGTAGTAGGCACGGGCGGCAAAGGCAGGACGTTCGGCATCGGAAAGCGCGACGGCTTCGCCGCGGAACTCGGTGATATTGAGCTCCACTACAGTCTCGCCCAGCTCGTCCAGGGTGGTCACAGCCCAGCGCATGAGTGCAAATGGGGCGAGTGCCGCAACGACACAGCCGCGGGTTTCTAACGGATCTAGCACTTGGACACCGCGCGAGAGGCAGGTGTGGAACACGATAAGCCCGTGGTGGACGTGGGGTTCAAGAAGTTCCACGGTGGCTTCTAAGCGGGCATCGCCCACGGCGATGATGAGGGCCTCAAAAGAGGCAAGTTCGGCCGGGTCCGAGAGCATCTGCACCTCATGGCCGGCGCGTTCCATGGCATTGGCCAAGGTAAATCCGGCCAGGCTCCGGCCAAAAAGGGCTACCCGCATGCGTGGCGGGCGCATTTATTTATCCTTCTTCTTCGCCTGGGCCAGCAGCTCGGCCACGGATACCGCGCCCTCGCGCTTATCGTCGCTGCGGCGGCGGCCACGGGAATCGGGCTCATCGGCGGCCGCGCGGTGATGGGAGCGGGCTGCCTTCTGGCGCACCGGCTCGGACTTTTCTGGGGCCACGTGCTGACCGGAGCCCGGGTACTCAGCACGCTCATCGCGCTGTGGTGCCGGCTGCTGCGGGATGTCCTGGGTTTCGTCATTGGCCGTGGTGGCAGCCTCTGGCTTGCGATGGCTACCGTGGTGCTCGCTGGCCGCGGACGTGCGGGTATTCTTCAGGGAATCATCGCCGCCGGTATCCCAGCGCACGGCCTGGAAGCCACCAGTATTGAAGGTGGAGGCACCAGAAGCCTTGCCGGAGTTGCGCTGCGCACGAGTCTTTTCGCTGATGATGTCATTGAGCGGGTTGGACTCGGCGTGCGCCGCGGACGGCTGGTTGCCCAGGCGGCCGGCGATGGCATCGGCGGACGGGGCGCCGGAAGAGGACTGGGTGAAGTCCACATTGCCTTCCTCAGAGCCAGGGCGAGCAGCGGCCGCGGTTTGGGCCTCGAGCTGCATGATGCGGCGCGCCTCGGCGTGCAGAGCGGCCGGTTCATAGGTGAAGTTCTGGCCGGAAAGATCTTCAATCTGCTTGCGGATGGAAGCCAGCTCGGTGCGGATCTCATCCAGCAGTTCCTGATCCGGCAGCGGCTGGCCATCGGCTGTGCGGGCCTGCTTGAGCTCGGCGCGGTGAGCGCGCTCCTGCAGCTCCAGCTTGGTCACGGATTCCTCGGCCTGGCGGCGGTAGCGCATCACCAGGAAGAAGCCAAGCACGGCAGCCCACAAAGCGGCGATGAGCGCAATCTTAAGGGCTGCGGCAGAGCCGGAAATCAGCATGACGATGCTGGCTACAACGGCCAACACCACGAGGACGATGAGCCCGGTCTGGCCCAGATCCGGCTTGGTCGTCTTGGCGGGAGTTTTGCTAGAAGAAGAGCGCGGCTCAGTCATGCTCACTAATGTACCGCCTGTACCCCATCTGGTGGGGGCGGGGTCTCACAGTGTCGCTCTAGCCGCAGGCCAGCAGCAGCCATCGCGAGGCCACCGAGCGCGGAGGCAATGACGCCTACGAGGTCATCGGAAGCTGCCGCGAGCGTACCGGCGTTGGGAATGACGTAGACGGCAATGCCGGCATAAATGCCACCCACGATGGAACCCGTCCATGCCGAGGCCTTTCCTACCAGCATGAACTGCGTGATGGTCATGGGGTTGAGCTGCGAATTATCCAGGCCGATGCCATGCTCGTCCTCGGTGGCTTGATCCACCTTCCAGGTCAGCGCCACACAGATGACGGCCATGAGCCACAGCGTGGCGGAGACCGTTACCGGGATTTGCAGCATGGAGCCATAAAAGCGCGTAGTGAGGATGGCCGCGGCGGCGGCAAAGAAGACCCCGGTGCCAATGAGGGCACCCAACGAGGTCCGTTTCATAGCTCCTCCATCATGCCCAGCCGGCGAATATCGGCGCGCTCTTTCGGGTCGAGTGCTGCCACCCGCTTGGCGACGCCCTCCCCACTCAACCTAGCACCACCATCGGCCGCCAACCAGGGAATCAGCACGAAGGCGCGCTCGTGGGCATAAGGATGCGGGACGATAAGCTCTGGGTCATCGGAGGTGTATCCCTCGATGTCCACGATGTCTACGTCCAGCGTGCGCGGTCCCCAGTGGCGCACGCGCACCCGCTCGGCGGCCTCTTCGAGCCTCTGCCCGCGGCGCAGGAGCTCCTTGGGTGACTCGTCCACATCCACAATGAGCACGGCATTGAGGAATTCATCCTGGTCCTTTACTCCCCACGGCGGGGTGGCATAGACCGGCGAGGCGGCGACAATGTCGCCGGCGAATTCCTCGAATACCGTGCGCAAAAGCTTCACGCGGTCATCCATATTGGATCCGATGGACAGCACCGCCCGCATTAGAGGGTCCTCGCGTGCTTGCGGGAACGGCGGGCGACCACCGCAACGTCAGCAAAAGTGCGCGGAATCGGTGCCTGCGGCTTGTGGAGCGTGACCTCAACGGCGTGCAGGCCCTCAAAGGTAGCCATGATGGTATCGGCTACCTCGCTGGCAACGGTCTCGATGAGGTCGCGGGCGGGGCCTTCGATTATATTCGCGGCGACGTCGGCAAGCTCGGCGTAATTGATGGTCTTGGTCAGATCATCGGTGGCGGCGGCCTCGGCGAAATCGGACCAGCAGGTGATGTCCACGATGAAAGGCTGGCCGGTACGCTTTTCTTCCTCAAAGACGCCGTGGTAGCCAAAGCATTCCAGGCCGGTGAGTTCGATGCGGTCTGCCATGATTTACTCCTCAGGGTTGCGCGGTAGGGCGGTGGATTTCATGGTTCCATTGCCATCAGCGCCATTGCTATAGCTGCCGCTGGCATTGGCCCCGCCCTTGTAGCCATCGCCGGCGTTCCAAGCCGCGGCCACATCGACGGCGTCGCGGGAGACGGCGACCTCGTGCACGCGCACGCCCCACGCGCCCATCTGGGCGGAAATGGCGGTCACGGCCGCAGTCGCGGGATCGGCCAGCAGCGGGCTGGATTCCACGCCACGGTCCTCACGGATGGCGGCGAGGAAGCGCTTGCGCGAGGCTCCCACCAGCATGGGGAATTCGGCGTCGAGGAACTCCGGCAGGGCCTTGAGCAGCGCCCAGTTATCCTGCGGGGTCTTAGCAAAGCCCAGGCCCGGATCGAGCACGATATTATCGCTGCGCACGCCGGCCGCCAGCGCGTTATTCGCCAGGCGCTCGAGGGTCTCATGCACATCGCGCACCACATCGCCGCCGTGGTTGGCGCTTCCGGCCGCGGAACCAAAGGCACCTTCCTGCAGCGTGCGCCAGTGCATCAGGCACACGGGCACGCCGGCCTCGGCCATCGCGCGATACATCTCCGGATCAGCCAGGCCACCGGAGACGTCATTAATCATGTCCACACCGGCCGCTGCCGCCGCGCGGGCCACCGAGGCGCGCATCGTATCCACGGAGGTGCGGATGCCCAGCTCGCTCAGCGTCTTAATGACGGGAACCACGCGGCGCTTTTCGACGTCCGCCTCTACCCGCACCGCACCCGGCCGGGTGGACTCACCGCCGACGTCAATCATGTCAGCGCCCTGCGCCACGAGTTCGCGGGCGTGGTTGATGGCGGCATCGACGTCCAACCACTTACCGCCATCGGAGAAGGAATCCTCCGTGACGTTGACAATGCCCATCACCAGCGTGCGGTTGGCGATGCTCAGATCCGATACCGAGGTTGCCTGCTGCATGGCGTGCTCCTTCTCGCTTTCGTGGTGAACCGGGGGTTTAGCTGCGAATCAGGCTGAGCACCTCGGCGCGGGAGGCGGCATTATTTTTGAAGCCGCCGCGCACCGCGGAGGTGGTCGTCGTCGCCCCCGGCTTGCGAATGCCGCGCATGGCCATGCACAAGTGCTCGCACTCAATGACCACGATGACGGACTGCGCACCGAGGACCTCCACCAAGGCGTCCGCTACCTGCTGGGTAAGGCGCTCTTGGACTTGGGGGCGCTTAGCGTACATATCCGCCAGGCGAGCAAGCTTGCTCAAACCGGTGACGTGGCCGTCTTTGCCCGGGATGTAGCCAATATGCGCCACGCCGTAGAACGGCACCAAGTGGTGCTCGCAGGTGGAATAAATGGGGATATCGCGCACCAAAACCAATTCTTGGTGGTCCTCAGCGAAGGTCTTGTGCAGGACCTCGGTCGGGTCCTCGTGCAGTCCAGCGAAGACCTCGCGGTAGGCGCGGGCCACGCGGGCCGGGGTTTCACGCAAGCCCTCGCGGTCAGGGTCCTCCCCTACCGCAAGGAGCAGCTCACGCACCGCTGCCTCCGCCCGGTCTTGGTCAAAGGCGGCGCGAGCGGGAATGTGATTATCAGGCATTAGTTATCTTCTTGCTTGTCGTCCTCGCGCGCATAGGGGTTCTTGCGGCGATCCTTCTCGTCCCAGCCAGGGGTAAACCACTGGCTGGTCTCGGCATCAGCATCCGCGCCGGCATCCGGCTTGTGGTGCTTTCCCCCACCGGTAGCGGGGCGTGCGGCCGGACGGGCGGATGACTCGGAAGCCGGGGCAGACTGGTCGTCGCGAGCCTGCTGGGTCGGCTGGGCCGACTGGGCCGGCGAGGAGTTCGCGGATTCCTTCGCGGGACCGCTGCCCAGCTCGCGGGCGGTGTCCGGGTCGACGTAATCTCCGGCGTGCTGGCCAAAGTTGAAGCCCACCTCACCCTTCGGCTCTTCGCCGGCGAGGCGGCGCTCGCGGGCGGCCCGGGAGGCATCGAGAAGCGTCATGCGCTTAGGCAGCTCCTCGCCGCGCTCCTTCGCCAGCTCAACCGGGGTCTTCACTGGGGCGTAGCCAATCTGGCGCGGGAAACGATCGTCCTCACCTGGGAAGACGTCGAAGGCCTCGCGCGGCTCGATGCCGTCGAAGATGCGCTCCAGGTCGGGGCGACGCAGGGTTTCCTTCTCCAGCAGGGCCTCGGCCAGCTTATCCAGGTAGTAACGGTTATTGCGCAGGATGTCATAAGCCTGCTCGTGCGCGCGCTCGAGCAGGTAGCGCATCTGCTCATCAATCTTGGAGGCAACCTCATCGGAGTAATCGATGGAGCCGCCGCCACCCATCTGGCTGAAGGGATCGCCCTGCTCCTTGCCGTACTTTACGGTGCCCAGGTCTGGGGAGAAGCCGTACTCGGTGAGCATAGAACGAGCGATCTTGGTGGCGTTTTCAATATCGGAAGACGCACCGGTAGTCGGCGCACCGAAGACCAGCTCCTCGGCCGCGCGGCCGCCCATGGCAAAGACCAAACGGGAGAAGAGCTCGTCACGGGTGTACATGCCCTTGTCGTCTTCCTGGGAGGTCATGGCGTGGCCGCCGGTGCGGCCGCGGGCCAGGATGGTGACCTTGTACACGCGCTCAATATCCTTGAGTGCCCACGCGGAAAGCGTGTGTCCGCCCTCGTGGTAAGCGGTGACCTTCTTCTCGTGCTCGGAGATAATCTTGCCCTGGCGGCGCGGGCCGCCCACGACGCGGTCGGTCGCCTCTTCCAATGCGTCATAGGTAATGACGTTGCCGCCGATGCGGGCGGTCAGCAATGCGGCCTCGTTGAGCACGTTGGCCAGGTCCGCGCCGGACATGCCGGCGGTGCGCTTGGCCAGCTGCGCTACGTCAACCTCTTCTGCCAGCGGTTTATTCTTTGCATGCACGCGCAGGATCTGCTCGCGGCCGGCCAAGTCCGGGTTGGTGACCGGAATCTGGCGGTCGAAGCGGCCCGGGCGCAGCAGCGCCGGATCGAGGATGTCCGGGCGGTTGGTGGCGGCGATGAGGATTACGCCTTCGCGATCACCAAAGCCGTCCATTTCTACCAGGAGCTGGTTGAGGGTCTGCTCGCGCTCATCGTGGCCGCCGCCGGTGCCGGAACCGCGCTGGCGGCCCACGGCGTCAATCTCGTCCACGAAGATGATGCAGGGGCTATTTTCCTTCGCCTGCTTGAACAGGTCGCGCACGCGGGAGGCACCCACGCCGACGAACATCTCCACAAAGTCAGAACCGGAGATGGAATAAAACGGCACTCCGGCCTCGCCGGCCACGGCGCGGGCAAGCAAAGTCTTACCGGTACCCGGAGGGCCATAAAGCAGCACGCCGCGCGGAATCTTGGCACCCAGTTCGTGGTAGCGGGTGGGGTCTTCCAGGAAGTCCTTGATCTCCTGCAGCTCGTCCACGGCCTCGTCCGCGCCGGCCACGTCCTCGAAGGTATTGGTGGGCATATCCTTGGTCAGTTCCTTAGCCTTGGAACCACCGATGCCAAACATGCCACCAGCGCCCTGCTGCATGCGGGACATGAGCCAGAAGAGCACGCCGAAGAGGATGATCATCGGCAGCAGCATGCTGAGCATGGAGCCCAGGAAGGATTCCTGCGTGACATTGGTCTGGTACTTCTCGGCGCCGGAATCCTTGACGGCGTTAAAGACCTGCTCGGAGGCGCGGGCCGGGTACTTGGCCACGATTTCCTGCACGCCGTCGCGCTCGTCTACCGTGATTTCATCCTTGAGCTTGATGCGCAGGCGCTGCTCGCGGTCATCGATTTCCACCTCATTGACGTTTTTGTCTTTGAGCTGGGTCAGCGCAACGGAGGTATCCGCTTGCACGTAGCCGCGGGCATCGTTGCTAAAGAAGGTAAAGGCGTACAGCGCGATAAGGATGAGGGCCGCAATCCCGCCGTAGCGAAGAATCTTATTGTTTTTCATTACTGCGCGATTTTAGTTGGTGGTATAGACATCGGGGTGGAGGGTGCCCACGTAGGGGAGATCGCGGTAGCGTTCCGCATAGTCCAAGCCATAGCCGATGACGAATTCATTCGGGATATCAAATCCTACATCCAGCAGATCAATATCAGCCTTGACTACTTCGGGCTTGCGCAGCAGGGTGACCACGTTCAGCGAGGCGGGGTTGCGGCCTTCCAGGTTGCGGATCAGCCACGACAGGGTGAGGCCCGAATCGATGATGTCTTCCACGATGAGCACGTTGCGCCCGGCAATATCGCGGTCCAAATCCTTCAAAATGCGCACCACGCCGGAAGAGGAGGTGGAGGTGCCGTAGGAGGATACGGCCATAAACTCCAGCTCGGAGGGGATGGATAGCTTGCGCGCAAAGTCCGTGAGGAAGAATGCAGCGCCCTTGAGCACGCAGACCAACAGGAGGTCTTGCTCAGAGTCGGCATACTTTTCTGAGACCATATCCGCGAGTTCTTGGACGCGGCTTTGCAGTTCCTCTTCTCCAATGAGGATTGCTTCTACATCGTCACCGTAGCGGTTTGCGGGAACGGCGAAGTCTTTCTTGTCGTGCACGTGTGCGCTCCTTTAATGACCGGACAATAGTGCCAGTTTGCCACCTATACGGGCTACTTCCAACCTCTGCCCCACCTGCCGCGCCGATCGCACGGCCACCGGGCCTTGCCCGTGCCAGTGGGTGCACAGCTTGCCGACGTCCCCCACTCCCTTCCTTGTTACCTCTACCCCCTCGCTGACCAGCCACGCCGCGATCGCCCGCCGGCGCCGCGGTTCCGCCATCGCCGCCAGTTCGGCGCAGTCGGTGGTGGGTGGGGTGCGCAGGGTGGCGTCGTCAAGCGCGGCGTCGCCTGCGGCTTGCGCCAGCGCTGGCACCGCGTCCCCGCCGATGATGCGGTTCAACTGCGGAATGACCTCGCGGCGCAGCGCCACGCGGCGGAAATTCGTGTCCGCGTTCTGCGGATCCTGCCACGCCGAAAGGCCCAGCTCCGCGCAGGCGCCCTCGGTATCGGCGCGGCGCACGTTCAGCAGCGGCCGCACCACGCGGGCGCCCTCCACCTCGCTGCGCTCGCTCATGCCGGTCACCCGCCCACGCAGCGCGCCGAGCAGCAGCGTTTCCGCCTGGTCATCGGCCGTATGCGCCACGGCCACCTCTAGACCTTCGCCCGCGCACGCGGCGGCCAGTGCCCGATACCGCGCCGCCCGCGCGGCCGCCTCCATCGACTCCGCCCCCGCCGCAGCGCCCGCAGCAACGCTTAGCACCCGCGCCCGCGCGCCCAGCGTTCGCGCCTGTTCGGCCGCGCGCTCGGCCTGCGCCCGCGATCCGTCCTGAAGCCCGTGGTCCACGCACAGCGCGAGCACCTCGTGCCCCTCCGCAACGAGCGCCGCCATAAGCGCCAGCGAATCCGCGCCCCCGGAAAGCCCCACCGCCACTGCGTGGTCAAGGCCTGCGGCGCGCACGCCCCGCCGACACGCTAGAAAGTGCGGCGAAACCCGCGGCCAAAAGGGTTTTTTAGAACTCATGCAGTGCAGAAGCCAATGCGTCTTGCGCCTTGCGGGCGGCCAAAATATCGCCGTCATTTACAAGGAAGGCAAAGGCATATACGCGCCCGGAATTGCCCTGCGCGGTGCCGGCCAAGGCCGAGACCCCAGTCAGCGTGCCCGTCTTGGCGCGCACATAGCCCTTGGCCGCGGAATCGCCGTAGCGCTCGTACAGCGTGCCATCGCCGCCGGCCACCGGCAGGTAGGACACCAGCGGGCGCAGGCGCGGATCCTTAACCGCGCCATTAATGAGCTGCGTCAACAGCCCGGCGGTGAGCCGATTGTCCACCGAGAGCCCGGAATTATCCTTAATATCTACGCCCTCGACGTCGAATCCTTGCTCCCGCAGCACCTCGAGCGTGGCCTGCGTATCGCCTTCAAAGCTGGCTTCCTTGCCACGGGACATCGCCAGCTCACGCGCAATGGCCTCGGCCATGACATTATCGGAATGGCGCACCATTTCTCGGGCGCGGTCCGCGAGCGGCGGCGAATCCACACTCGCCACCTCCTGCGCGTTCTCCGCCACAGAGCCCATGCCTACCTTGCCCGCGCCGAGGCGATCGCCTAGCTGCTTAGCCACATCCAAAGCCGGCTCATGGCTCCTCGGCACATCCCCCGTCGTCGCGCCCAGGCGACCACCGTAGAGCATGGCCGGTTCCATTGGCGCGACGAAGCCGCCGTCCACGTTTTCCGGATCCCAGCCCGGGGCCTGCGCCTCGCCGGACCATACGGAGGTATCGATGTAGACGCCATCGACCTGCTCGACGTTTTTCGAAATCTGCTCGGCCAGATCATCGAGCTGCTCATGCGTCATCCACACATCGCCCGCGGCCTTAATAACCACGTTCTTTTCGTTCGACCCACGGTAGACCTTGGTGGTGATTTTCTCATTCTCATCCAGCGCCAACGTCGCCGCCGCTGTGGTGAGGACCTTCGTGGACGAGGCCGGGGTAAGCCGCTTATCTGCGTCGCGCTGCCACACCACGTCACCGGTTTCGGTATCGATCACCTCGCCGCCGAAAGTGGCAAGGTCTTTATTCTTAGCGAGCTCATCCAGCTTCGCGCTCAGCGCATCCAGGTCTGCCTCGCCCGGCTGTGCTGCGCTCAACGGCTCCTCAGGAGCCTCGACCGCTTGCGCCTCCCCGTGCGAGAGATCGCCGTATTCGCGCTGGAGGGTAACGCCCAGCGCAGCCGTACCTCCGACCGCTGCTGCTACCACGAGCGCGGTCGCTGACCACCAAACATGCTTTGCTTTCATTGCCTTTAACCCTAGCGCGAATCCGCAACGCGCTAGACTATGGGCAGTAATTGATACCCAATCCCCCATGGAGGACATCGCTGTGAGCGTTGAAGTAACCATTGAAATCCCGAAGGGCTCCCGCAACAAGTACGAGGTTGACCACGAGTCCGGCAAGGTCTACCTCGACCGTTACCTGTTCACCCCGATGGCTTATCCGGCTGACTACGGCTTCATCGACCACACCCTGGGCGAGGACGGCGACCCGCTCGACGCCCTGGTCATCCTGCCGGAGCCGGTCTTCCCGGGCGTTGTAGTTGAGGCCCGCATCGTCGGCGTCTTCAAGATGACCGACGAGGCCGGCGGCGACGATAAGCTGCTCGCCGTCATCGATGACCCGCGCTGGGAGCGCTACCAGGACATCAACGATGTGGAGCAGCACATCAAGGACGAAATCGAGCACTTCTTCGTCCACTACAAGGACCTGGAGCCGAACAAGGAAGTCACCGGCTCCGGCTGGGGCGACAAGGCCGAGGCAGAGAAGATCCTCGAAGAGGCTAAGGCTCGCTTCAAGTAAGCGCTTCTGCCGCACGCTAACGGCGGCACTGTGAAGGTTCGTTTCCGCAGACGGTGGGGACCGAAGAGGTTTCCCACCGCGCGCCGAAGCGTACCTTTCGCGTTTTCCGACTAATCACTGTCGTTCACGGTACATAGTGGCGAAAAATAGCGTGTTTCGGGGCGTTATTTGCCGTGAACGTTAAAGGCACCTGTGGACGAAAACCGCGCCTTAGAAGCCACAATGGGAGGCAAGCCAGCCGTCGAGCTCAGATTCCGGAGCATCAGGAGCGATGGGGTCCTCGATGAACTCCTCACCTGTGCACGCCTTGTCCTTGGCAGTAGTGAGCATGAGCGAGCGGCCGTCCGGGTAATCCAGCACCACGTTGGCGGAGGCGTAGCCGGCGGTCGGCTCGCCGAAGGTGCGCACGTTGTCCAAGCCGCGGAAGGTCAGGAGGATGGCTTCGGCGGAGGAGGCGGCATCGAGGAGCTCCGCGTTGGTCGGGTCCTCTTTCAAAGCCTCGCGGGCGCGCTGAAATTCTTCACTCTCGCCATAGATTCCGGTATACGCTGCGGTATCCACCACCGCGGTGTTGATGTGTTTTTCGCTGGCGTTGAAAAGAAAATAGGGCTAGCCCAGCAGCGCCCCGCCATAGGAGGGGCCGAGGAAGTACACGGCGGCGAACACCGCGATAAAGGCAACGCTGAAGAGTCCGCCAAGAATTTTCAGTACAGTTTTCATTCTTTTTTCATTCTTTTCGACCTCCTGTGCGCAGCACGTAGCCGCGCAACGGTTCAACAAGGACAATGGCAAGAAGCGTGACCACCCAGCCCACCGCCAGGAAGCCGAAGGCCATAAGCAGGCGAGCGCTCACATCGACGTCGCTTTGCTCGACGTTGGAGAAGAACATCAGCGAAGCAATTCCGCCGCCGAAGAGAAAACCGAAGGAGCTCAAGGCCACGACCGGCCCCATGACGGTCAGCGCCCCGGAGCGGAACTGAAAGCCGCGCGGCACGCCCATCAAATCCAGAGAGCGGATGAGCTCCTTGTCCTCGAAGATGCCGGAAACCTGACCCAGGATGATGGACATGGTGGTCAACGTGAAGCCGAAGACGAGGGTTAGTACAACGCCAGTGGAGATGTCCTTGAACACCACGTTCATCCCGGGATCTTCTTCGAGCACCGAGGCCAAGGCATCGGAGCCCAGGGGCGCGGCGACGAGGAAGCCGGCCAGGTAGCCGAAGAAGCCGATGGCAGCGCTGCGCCGCCATGCCGGGCGGGCATTGCCCGCCACGCGCTTGCAGGCCACGAAGTGCGCGGTTCCGGGGAGGAGGGAGAAGACGTGCGCGCCCAGCTGCAGGATGAAAGGCGCGATGAGGTTGATGCTCATCAGCATGCCAAACATGACCACGATGACCATCGCGGTGGGCGGGCCCGCCTTGCCCGTGAGGAACACGCCGCCGACTGCCACGATGATGAGGAAGACGATGGCGCGCCACCAGCGGTAGGCCGCGGGCATCTGGCGTTTGGCCACGCCCAGCGGGCTCACCCGCACGCGGCGCATGCCGTACAGTGCCGCGCCGATGGCCAGGAGGAAGAGCACGCCGGCCACGGCTATATATCCCCACCAGGGCAGCAGAATCTCTGTCAGGTCAATGGGCCGCATTTGGAAGTCCAGCTGGGTAAAGACCGGTGCGACGAGTAGGCTAATCAGCCCGCCGAGCACGATGCCGATCACCGCCTGGAGGCCGGTTTCCACAATGGCCATGCGCTCCACCTGGCGGGAGCTTAAGCCCAGCAGGCGCAGGGTGGCTAGGCGCTGCTCCCTTCCGGACGCACCCAGGACGGCTGCTTGGGCTGTGAGGTTAAACAGCGCCGGAAGAATGAACGCGCAGGAAAAGAGAGCCAGGGCGAACCAGGGATAGAGGAAGGCCTCCATCTCGTTGCCAAAGGCCTCCTTGAGTGCCGGGGCGGCATCCTCGACGTGCTGGGCGCGCTGCCAGAACATCCAGGTACCACCCGCAACGAGGAAGGCGATGGCGGAGCCAATGGTCAAGCTCACAATCGCCAGCATCGAGACGATTCCCGTGCCTGAGCGCGCGCGAATAGATTCGCGCTGCAGGTCCATAACTAGGGTCGCGGTGTTCATCGAATCACCCCAAGGCGGCGGTCGTCGTGAATGATGCCATCGCGAATCTCCACGCGGCGCTGCATCCAATCGGCCACCTTCGGGTCGTGCGTGACCATGACCAGGCTCGCCCCGGCCTGGCGCACGATGGTGGTGAGCATCTGCATGACCTCGTGGCCGGTGGACTGATCCAGCGCACCAGTCGGCTCGTCGGCGAAGACAACGCCCGGGTTCGCCACCAGCGCACGCGCGATGGTCACGCGCTGGGCCTGGCCACCGGAGACCTGCGCCGGGCGACGGTCCGCCAGGCCACCCAGGCCCAGCTGATCTAAAAGCTCCATCGCGCGCTTGCGGGCTGCACCCCGCCCCATACCGTTGAGCATGGCCGGCAGCGCCACGTTATCCACGTTGCTGAGCTCCGGCAGGAGCTGACCATCCTGGAAGACGAAGCCGAAGTTGCGCAGGCGGGTGCGGGAGCGGGGGGCGTCGGAAAGCGCGGAGAGCTCCTCGTCCCCGTAGCGCACGCTACCGTGCGTGGGGGTGAGCACACCGGACATGCAGTGCAGGAGCGTGGACTTGCCGGAGCCAGACGGCCCCATGACGGCCACGAGCTCGCCCGGTTCAATGTCGAGGGAAATTCCGGCGAGCACCGGGCCGCCGCCGAAGTCCTTGGTGATGTCTGTCAGGGAAAGTGTCTGTGCCATGTCTCTCATTCCACCGTGCTGGGCCCGCGGAAAGAACAGCCCTAGCGTTGCTCTTTAAGGTAGTGCCAGCACTACCCCTGTAGTTCGGGGCGCCCGATATGCTGTGAACCGTGTTCCGAAAGAAGCCCCAACCCACCACGCACGAGCAGCAGCAGGCGCAGCAGATTGCGCAGCTCACGACCTCGCGCCGCGCCATCGCGGACGCCTACGAGGTCGAGCGCGCCCGCATCGAGCGCGACCTGCACGACGGCGCGCAGCAATACCTCGTGGCCGCGAGCATGAAGTTGGGCGAGGCTCTTCTCGACGCCCCCGCTGGCCTCACCGAGCTCCTCACCGCCGCAAAGCAGGACGTGGACCGCGGCCTGAATTCCCTGCGCGCCACGGTGCACGGTATTCACCCACAGGTGCTGCAGGATCACGGCCTGGTCGCCGCGCTTGCCGACGCCGCCTCCTCCCACGGCCCCCACGTCAGCGTCTTCGCCCCGCATCCTCTGCCTGAGCTCTCCGCCTCCGTGCTGGCCTGCGGCTATTTCTTCGGCACGGAAGCTTTGACGAATGCGGCCAAGCATGCGCCGGGCGCGCCGGTTTCGGTGCTGGTGACCTCGGACGATTCGCTGCGCATCACCGTGGTGGATGAGGGCCACGGCGGCGCACAGGTCGTCCCCGGGCACGGCCTGGCGGGGATGGCCGAGCGTCTTGCTGCCTTCGGCGGAGAAATGTCTTTGTCCTCACCGCCTGGCGGCCCGACCCGGGTGGCCGGGTCCATTCCCCTTCTTCTCGATCGCGGACAGCCAGGAGTGTAAAAGATGAGCTTAAGAATTGTGGTAGCGGATGACTCCGCCATTCTGCGCGAGGGCCTAGCCGGCCTGTTGGAGCGCCGCGGGCACTCTGTAGTGGGCCAGGCTTCCTCTGCTCCTTCGCTCGAGGCTGTGGTGGATAAACTGCGCGACGACCTGCCGGACATCGTCATCACGGACGTGCGCATGCCGCCGGGCATGGGCGACGATGGTTTGAAAGCCGCCGTGAATTTGAGAAACGCCTACCCGGGCCTGCCCGTCATGGTGCTCTCCCAGTACGTAGCCCCTGCATATGCGGTGGAGCTCTTCGACTCCCCCGAGGCCGGCACCGGCTACCTTTTGAAGGACCGTGTCTCCGAGGTGCGCGACTTCCTGGCCAGCCTGGACGTGGTGGCCCAGGGCGGCACCGTCATCGACCCCACCGTGGCTCAAGCTCTCATGAGCTCCGGACGCAGCGGCTTGGGCGAGCTCAGCCCGCGCGAGCGCGAGGTTCTCGAATTAATGTCCCGCGGCAAGTCCAACAAGGACATCGCCGCCGAGCTCGTTTTATCCGCCGCCGCGGTGGCCAAGCATGTCTCCAACATCTTCACCAAACTTCGCTTAGACCCCAGCGAGGACAACCGCCGCGTCAAGGCGATTCTGGAGTACCTCTCCGCGCACCGTTAAAACGCGCACGCAGGCCTGCGCGGGGCCAGCGCCGTGTGCGTGACTTTGACCCCATGCGCCACCAAGTATCGCCGCGGGCAGCCCGCACGACGCTCACGGTAAATAGAGCGCGAACCCCCAATTTCCGACGCTATTTACCGTGAACGACATCGACTCCTCACACGAACCGACGATTTAAGTGCCACAGCCAGATCCGCGGCTTGCACCTGCGTGCTCTCCGCCAGAATTCGTTCTTCAACACGACGAATCACGCGGTCCTTCGCATCCAAATTCTGAGCAGTCGTGGCCTAACTTTCTGGCCGGTGTGTGCTCTGATTCAGCAAGGTGCGAGTTTTAACCTTCACAAGGTTGAGATTCCATAGTCGGGCCTCATCGACCATAGCGAATTCGGTGGTGTCCTCATCCGAGATGTCGACTTCAATGGTGACAGCCTTGTCTGCGGAAGAAATGATGGTGTAGTTAAGCCCTTCAAGCCTGTCAATTAAGGTAGTGACCGCTTCGCTAGCCGGGGAGACCGTGCCCGAAAGCGCAGTAGCAAAACCAACGAGCTTTTTCTCATCGGGTACTTCATCGCCGCTGTCGATGAAGCAATATTGTTGAATTGGCGATCCATCCTCTGCAGGGGCGATGGAATGATCTTCCGCTGAACCAACTTTCGTAACCGTAAGCATCCCCGTGACGTCCTCAAACGCTAGCTGCTCGCGTGGACTGCGGTTATTGCAGGCAAAGTGAATGGTGTCGCCTTCCCTCTTGGTGATAACAATCCCTGAATCGCCAGTCATGCATTCATAGCCAGGTTCGACACCTTCCTTGTAACTATGGAGGTATTCGTTAAAAACACTGAGCCAGTCTGACTTTTGTCCGGTTCGCAGACGAAAGCTTGCGCTATTGCTAACGCCATCGGTAAGACGAATGCTGTTTTCTGTCTCATTATCAAACAGTACGAACTCAGCGCTATAGGTCCTAAGCCTCATTGCAGTGGGAGCCGTCTCTTGGCGAACTTCAAACTCGAGGTTGACAATATATTCGGTGTGAGGCTCCAAGCTCACCTCGATATCGCCTTCAATGGTTATGCCATCGATTTCAAGCGTGCCTTGGCGACGCTCTGTACGCAATGCTGACAGACTTTGCATCAAAAATTTCCCTTTCAAATCAGATGAATGCTGAAAACGTGGTGGAAAAGACCCACTCTCGCCATAAACAGAAAGCCGTACCGTAGGCTGTACGCCACTCTAATCACGACCAAGACAGGTTCGCCTGAATTCATCTCAGTTGCCGCTGGAAATTGATGCCCTGCGCACATCCGCCGCGGATGCCAAGGACTTGATCCAAGGCATACTTTAAGCCTCGCTTACAAGGGGTTAAGCGCTGAAGCAGATAACCATTTGGACTACAAGTCTGGCGGGACAAGAGCTAAAGCTGCTGGAACAGGCAATTGACTCAACGGGCCGGGCACACAGTTTTCGCCGCGCCTGGTTGCTCACGGCTCTTCTCGGACGCGGCACGCGGAGCAGCATAAGGACCTATGCGTGACTAGGGTATGAGGCATGAAAAACGTTCAACCAACTGAAGTACCCGAAGGCGCTCAGCTCATTGATGTCCGCGAGAATGATGAGTGGGCGGTAGAGCGCGCGAAGGGCGCGACCCATATCCCGATGAGTGAGATTACGGGTCGCATCCAGGAAATCGACCCGGACAAGGACATTTACGTCATCTGCCACGCGGGCGGCCGCAGCATGCAGGTCTGCCAGTATCTGGAGCATGCGCTGGGCTGGGACACCATCAACGTCGATGGCGGCACGGATAAGTGGAAGGCTGCCGGACTTCCCATCGAAACGGATTAATTGGCCTTAACCAATCTTTTGGGATTATTATGATGGTATGGCTTCCACGAATAATTCTGTAATCCCAACTGCCCTACTCGAATCCCCGTCGTTCCAGCTGGAGCGCCTCCGCCGCCGCACCCGCGACGGCGTCGAGGCCGCCCTGCAGACCAAGCAGACGACGCTGCGCGAGTACTGGGTCCTTACCTGCCTGGTGGACGCGGATGCCGCATCGCAGTCCTACCTCTCCGAGACCCTGGCCATTGACGCTTCTGACATGGTGCGTCTTATCGACGCCCTCGAGGACCGCGGCTGGGCCAAGCGCGAGCGCGACCCGAAGGATCGCCGCCGCCAGATCGTCGCGTCCACCAAGAAGGGCGCGAAGGTCCACAAAGACCTGGCGGAGCTTGTTGCCACTGCCGAGGACGAGGCCTTGGATGAGTCCACCAATAAGCAGCTCAAGCACCTGCGAAAGTTGGCCAAGTCCATCATTGCCGCAGACGAAGACGAGGCATAAATGGCGGGCCCCGAATCGCTCGTCCCGCAGCAGTACCTTCTAGGTAGCGCGGCGCCGCGGCCGCGCACGCTGTGGGACATCATCACCACTACCGCGGAGATGCACCCAGACGCCGCCGCGCTTGACGACGGCGAAATCATCACCTACTCCGAGCTCATCCACGAAGTCGAGCTGTGGGCCACCGAGCTGCACGCCAATGGCGTGCGCCGGGGCGATCGCATCGGCATCCGGATGACCTCCGGCAAGCGCGAACTCTACCTCGCCATTTTGGCGACCCTAGCGGCGGGCGCGGCCTACGTGCCTGTCGACGCCGATGACCCAGACGAGCGCGCCGAGATGGTCTTCGGCGAGGCCGATATCGATGGCGTCTTTACGGACGAGGGCTTCCGCTTCCTGCGCGATTCCGCGCGCCCGGACGCCCCCGACAGGTCCGCCGAGGAGCCGGCCGAGAACCCCAATGCCCCACGCCCAGAAGACACTGCGTGGATCATCTTCACCTCCGGTTCTACCGGCAAGCCGAAGGGCGTGGCCGTAAGCCACCGTTCCGCGGCAGCCTTCGTGGATGCCGAAGCTAGCCTCTTCTTGGTCAATCACCCACACGGGCCACTCGGCCCGGAGGATCGTGTGCTCGCCGGGCTATCCGTCGCCTTCGATGCCTCCTGCGAGGAAATGTGGTTGGCCTGGGGCCACGGTGGCTGCTTAGTCCCGGCGCCGCGATCTCTGGTGCGCTCCGGCATGGACTTGGGCCCGTGGCTCATCCGCCGCGATATCACCGTCGTCTCCACCGTGCCTACCTTGGCGGGCCTGTGGCCGGCCGAGGCGCTGGATAATATCCGCCTGCTCATCGTCGGCGGCGAGGCCTGCTCGCAGGAACTGGTGGACCGCCTGGCCACCGAGGACCGCGAGATGTGGAATACCTACGGCCCCACCGAGGCCACGGTCGTCGCCTGTGCGCAGCAGATGCTGCCGGGCCGGCCGGTGTCCATTGGCTTGCCGTTGAACGGGTGGGACCTGGTGGTCGTCGATAAGCAGGGCATGCCTGTGGAAATGGGCGGCGTCGGCGAGCTGGTGATCGGCGGCGTGGGACTGGCGTCCTACCTGGATCCGGCCAAGGACGCGGAGAAGTACGCCCCGCTGGAGTCGATGGGCTGGCAGCGTGCGTATCGCACCGGTGACCATGTGCGCCTGGAGGAAGACGGGCTGTACTTCGTCGGCCGCGTGGATGACCAGGTGAAAATTGGTGGGCGCCGCATCGAGCTCGGCGAGGTCGAAGCTAACGTCGCGGCCCTGGATAACGTCTATAACTCGGCCGTGGCCGTGCAAAAGACCCCGGGCGGCGAGTCCGTCCTAGTGGGCTATGTCTCCCTCGAGGATGAGGCCAAGGGCTTCGATCACGAGGCCGCGCACGCCCGCTTGGCCGAAACCATGCCGGCCGCGCTCGTCCCGCGCATCTGCGTGATGGAAGAGCTGCCGGTGCGTACCTCCGGCAAGGTGGATAAGAAGGCCCTGCCGTGGCCGCTGCCTGGAGTGGGCGTGGAATCGACCACGCTGACCGAGACCGAGAAGTGGCTCGCGGAGCTGTGGGTAGAAACGCTCGGCGTATCCGTGGAGGACGAGAACGCCGATTTCTTCTCTCTCGGCGGCACCTCGTTGGCGGCCGCGACCCTCGTGGGCCATATCAGGGAGCGCTACCCCACCGTGGCCGTGCGCGACCTCTACGACCACCCGCGCTTGGGCTCGCTGGCCGAGCTCATCGCCGGTGCCGAACCGCGCCCCGCGGCTGCCGACGTCCCCATGCGCGAGGTCACCAAGGTCGGATTCGGCACCCGCCTCGCCCAGACCCTGATCCGAGATCCCCGTCATGACGCTGGCCGCATCCAGCTGGCTGGCCTGGCTCATGCTGGGTTCCACCGTGGCGGCATCGCTGGGCTTTGAGTGGGCCGCAGCCTATCCGTGGTGGCTGATCATTGCCATGCTCATCGTCTTTGTCACCCCAATCGGCCGCATCCCCATTGGCGGCTACGGCGCGCGGCTTATTACGGCCGGCATTAAGCCGGGCGATTACCCGCGCGGCGGTTCGACGCACCTGCGCATCTGGGCGGCCGAGCGCTGGGCTAATGCCTCCGGCGCGAGCTCCCTGGCCGGTGCCACGCGCGTAAATAACTACGCCCGCGCGCTCGGCGTCAAGGTCAAGCGCGGCGTGGACCTGCACTCCCTGCCGCCGGTGACCGGTCTGCTCACCCTAGGCAAGCACGCCGCCATCGAGCCCGAAGTGGACCTCTCCGGTTACTGGCTGGACGGCGATATCCTGCATGTGGGCGCCATCGACGTCAAGGAAGGTGCCCGCGTGGGTGCGCGCTCCACGCTGCTGCCTGGCACCGTGGTGGGCAAGTATGCCCACGTGGAGGCAGGCTCCACCGTCACCGGCCGCAAGAAGATCAAGGACGGCCAGCGTTGGTCCGGCTCGCCTGCCCAAAAGGTGGGTCGCTCCAAGCACCGCTTCCCATCCCATACGCCCAAGCGCCGGCCGTGGTGGGTGGCCATTTATGACGCCACCTCCGTCCTGCTGGCCATCCAACCGGTTGTAGCGCTGGCGGTAGGCGCGGCCATCGTCTTGGCCCTCGTGCATTCCACGGGCGGCGATAGCTTTGTCGGTGCGATCTTCTTCGCGCCCGTTGGCGCGCTGGCGGCCTTTGCCACCTATATGCTGCAGACTTGGCTGGGCGTGCGCATCCTCTCGCTGGGCATTAGCCCAGGCGTAGCACCCGTGCGCTCGGCCAAGGGCTGGCGCCTGTGGGCCATCGAGCGCCTCATGGACGAGGCCCGCACCAAGCTCTTCCCGCTCTATGCCTCGCAGCTGACCCCAGCGTGGCTGCGCTCGCTCGGCGCGGAGATTGGCGCCAACGTGGAAATCTCCACCGCGGTCATGATCCCCAAGCTTACCGAGGTCAAAGAGGGCGCCTTCCTGGCCGATGACACCATGATCGGCGGCTACGAGCTCGGCGGCGGCTGGATGCGCACCGGCGAGACCAAGGTGGGCAAGCGCTCCTTCGTGGGCAACTCCGGCATCACCGCACCCGGCCGCAAGCTATCCAAGAACTCGCTGGTTGCCGTGCTTTCTTCTACCCCGAAGAAGACAAAGGCCGGCGCCAACTGGTGGGGTGCACCGCCAGAGCGCATGCGCCGCGTGACCGTAGAGGTGGACTCCCCCGCCAACTCGGGCGAGGCGCTGACCTATAACCCGGGCTTTGCCGTCAAGGCCGCCCGCGGCGTGGTGGAAACCATGCGCCTTTTGGCACCGATGTTTTCTGCCATGCTGCTCGCGGCAACCCTTAGCGTCTACGACTCGCTTCTCGACGCCCTCGGCTTCCCCCTCACCTGGCTCCTCTCCGGCCTCGTGCTCATGGGCATGGGTGCGGTGGCCATGGCCGTCACCGTCGCGGTGAAGTGGATCTGCGTGGGCAAGCACCGCGCGGCTGACCACCCGCTGTGGTCCGCTTTTGTCTGGCTCAACGAGCTGCAGGATACCTTCGTGGAGGTCGTCGCCGCGCCGTGGTTCTTCCAGCACACCTACGGCTCCGGCGAGATCAACCTGGGGCTGCGCGCCCTCGGCGTGGAGATCGGCCGCGGCGCTTGGATCGATTCCTACTGGTTCCCGGAAACGGACCTCATCCGCGTCGGTGAGGCCGCCACCGTGGGCCCTGGCACGGTGGTGCAAACCCACCTTTTCCAGGACCGCGTGATGAGCCTAGATACCGTCACCGTCCAGGACGGCTCCACGTTGGCCGCCCACTCGGTGGCGCTGCCGGCCTCGCTCATCGGCACGGCTTCCACCGTGGGCCCCGGCTCGCTGGTCATGCGCGGTGACCGCGTGCCCACCAACGCCGTATGGCAGGGCAACCCCATCGAGCCGTGGAAGCGCTAGTCCGCCGGCAGTAACCTGCGCCTACCGCGCGAAGTCCTGGTATTTAATCATCTCGCCGGACTTGAAGTCCCAGGCCTCCACCCGGACGCGGTCTGCAAAGACCTTGACCCGCAGTCCGGTGGAGGCCTCCTCCTTTTCCTTGACGATTGTCTCGTCATTATCGCCATCCGGCAGATACTCATTGAGGATGGCACCGGTGTTGACCACCGGGAAACCGGTGCGGCCGGCCTCGCCGGTGCCGTCGTAGCGGCGGGTTCCCCACCAGTTATTTTGGTGCAGCGAGGAGTGGCTGTGGCTGCTAAACCACACGATGTTGTTGTACTTATTGACCACATTGGAAAGCGCCTCGAGGTCCTCAAAGTCATTCTGGTACCACGCCGAATGGGACATCGAAACCGTCTGCGGCAGCAACGGATGGCTAAAGACCAGTGCCGGCGTGCCCTTAGCATCCCAATACGCTAGGCGCTCATCTAGCCAGTCGAGCTGCTCCTTGCTAAGGCGCTGGAACGGCTCCTTGCCGTGGCGCAGAATATCGGAATAAAACTCGGTATTCACCGAAATGAGCGGCACCCCATCCACCACTTCTTCCTTCCACGGCTTGTCCTGGCCGGAGTACTTCAGGAAGCGATCAAGGTAGGTCTTAGAGCCTTCCTTGCCATACATTTCGTGGTTGCCGATGGTCCACAATTCCTTGCCCGAATCGTGCGGTACCTCGCTGTGAGCGGCCAAGAAATCATCCCACTGCTGCTGCGAGCCATCGTCCACGAGGTCGCCGTTGAGCACCAGCGCCCCGGCCTTATCCTCCATACCGTTCAACTGGCGGACCGCGTCTTTGTAGTCTTGGGGGTCGCCCTGGACGTCGGAAAGCACGTCCACGGTAGCCTGCGGCGAGCCTTGCAGCTCACCGAGCGGCTTGACGACGCCCACGTTGTCCACCGCCCACCACCAGTCATCATTGCCGTTGTTGTAGCTGAAGCTAACCTGCATATTCTTCGCGCCGGCCGGCACCTCCACGCCGATGGACTCGTGCTTGGAGAATACGTCCTTATCAAAGGCGGCGATTTCCTGGGCTTCCCCACCATCGAAGGAGACCGTCACCGTGGCATTCTGCCCATCCTTGCCCTGGCGGTAATGGTGGTCGAATTCCACATTCACTCGCTCCTGCCCCGCCACCGGGATGGCCGGGCTTTCCAGCTTGGCGGTCATGGAATCGCCCTCGGCCAGGCGCTGCTGCTTGTTGTCGATGATGGCGAAAGTGTCATGCGCCTGCGTGAAATAGTGGCGCATATCGGTACCAGATGCCCAGGTCCAGTGGCGCATATCGCCAAAAGTCCAGCCCTTCCAGCGGGCCTCGCCCGAGTCCACGCCCTGCACGTCCGCGCTCCACCCCTCCGGCGCGCGGTGGGTAAACCACGCCGGGGTATCCACCTCATCGAAGCTTTCCTGCCACAGCACCCGCGACTCAGCGCCTTCCCCCGGCTGCGCCTCGTCCCCAGCGGAGGAACCCTCGGACGAGCCCTGGGAAGACCCCCAGGAAGAGCCCAACGATGAACCCAAAGAAGAACCAAAGGAGGAACCCGGAAGCGAGGACTGGGCCGCCGCAACGGGCGCGCCCACCATTCCGGTGAGCGCCAGGACAGAAGAGAAAGCACAGAGTTTATTTTTCATAATTCAATTTCTATCCGGCCTGGGCAACGAGGCGGTTACATATACGTAAACTCTTGGCAAGCACTGTATGCCTGCCAAGAGTTCGCGCTTTGAGGTCCGCGTATTTTAGGCGTGGCGGTCCAGCCAGTCCACGACGGTATCGAGGGCCTGATCAGCAGCCGGCTCATTGAAGACCTCATGCTTCTGACCTTCCCAAGTCACATACTCCACGTCTTCGGAAGAGATGGAGTTGTACCAATCCTGGGAGAAATACGGCGGCACGATGCCGTCCTTGGTGCCGTGCATGATGAGCGTCGGCGCGGTGAAGAGATCCGCATTGACGGCGTCATAATTCGCGATTGCCGCCAGCTGCAGGGCGGTACCGGCGCTAGTCTTCTGTGCGATGAGCGGGCTCGAAGCATACTCGTCCTTGACCGCCTGGCTGGTGGAGACCCCATCCGTGAACGGGTTAGAAAGCTTGGTGTTCTTGCTCCACTCCGGCGATTGTGCACCGATTTCGGTGCGGTGCGGAATGAGGTTCTGCGCATAGTGCGCATTAAACCTGGTGAGTTGGGCCAGCGGCAGGCGCTCAAAGATAGTGGGATCCAGCTTCTTCTGGGTCTCCGAAATATCATCCGGGGTGATATTCTTTCCGGCCACATTCTTGCCCGACAGGTTCAGCGGCGCGCCGCCACCGTTGGTGATGATGCCATCGACCTTGCCCGGCTCACGGATGCCATAGGCCTCCACAGTCAGCGAACCCATCGAGTGGCCCAGCAGGAAGGTCTTAACTCCCTGGTTTTCCTCCTTGGCCATGTCCACCACATGGTCAAAGTCATCCAGGATGTACTGGAAGTTATCGATGTGCCCCAGTGGCACGCTGCCGCCCGCGGACTTGCCGTGCCCGCGGTGGTCTACACGGTAGACGCTGTAGCCTGCATCCAGCAGGCGCTTGGCGACGTAATCGTATCGCCCCGAGTGCTCAGAGACACCGTGCGCAAGAACCACCGCACCGCGTGGGTTGGCTACCTTCTGCTTGCGGTAGTAGATCTTGACGCCCTCGCCGTGAGCGCTGTCGAAGTAGCCTTCCTCATCGGATACCTGCTTTTCCGAGACAGTTGGGCGCCCCAATACATCTGGTTTTTGGTCTGCCGCGGGCGCAGGTGCTGAGGCTTCCTGGGCGATTGCCCCTGCCGTGAGCGTGCCAGATACCGCAACTGGTGCCGCCAGTACTGCTGCCGCCGTCAGGCAGGCGGTTACGTGCTTCTTCATCATCACTGTCTCCTCGTGGTGCTGTAGGGCATATCCTTGTGCTAGATGAGATTGAGATAACAGTGATGCTAAATATCCTGAGACGGAGACCACAAATAATTTTCGACAATGTTACCTACGGTTCCGTAACATAACCGCACGGAAATAGCCCTTTAAAATCCCCTAATTTCCGCGAAACTATTCTTTCCCATTTACCCCCTTTTGATACCCCTAAAACAAAAAGCGGGAAACTCGGACTTGCCGAGTTTCCCGCCTTATGTGCGGCTAATTTAGCTCAACCTAGTCACCAATCTGGTCGCGACCACGCTTGACGATGTTCTCATCGACCTCGCCCACCAGATCGTGGTCCTTGTTCGTGTACTCGAACTTGGACAGCACATAGCGCATGGCGTTAATGCGGGCACGCTTCTTGTCGTTGGACTTAATGGTGATCCACGGCGACTCTTCCGTATCCGTGTAGCGGAACTGCTCTTCCTTCGCACGAGTGTAGTCATCCCACTTATCCAGCGAAGCCAAATCCATCGGGGACAGCTTCCACTGACGTACCGGGTCGATCTGGCGGATAGCGAAGCGGGTGCGCTGCTCCTTACGGGTAACAGAGAACCACAACTTGGTCAGGGAGATACCCGAGCCAAGAATCATATTCTCCAGCATCGGAACCTCACGGAGGAACTCCGCGTGCTGGCTTTCGGTACAAAAGCCCATAACGCGCTCCACACCGGAGCGGTTGTACCAAGAGCGGTCGAAGAAGACGATCTCGCCACCGGCTGGGAAGTGTTCAATATAGCGCTGGAAGTACCACGAGGTGGACTCACGCGGCGACGGCTTCTCCAGAGCCACAGTGCGAGCACCACGCGGGTTCAGGTGCTCGTTAAAGCGCTTAATGGTGCCACCCTTGCCGGCCGCATCGCGACCCTCAAAGATAATGATGTGGCGCTGGCCAGTCTCCTTGGTCCAGTTCTGCCACTTCAGCAGCTCGATCTGCAGAGCACGCTTCACAGACTCGTACTCATCGCGAGTCATACGCTCATCATAGGGGTAATTTTCCCGCCAAGTCTGAACCGGGGAACCATCCGGCATAATCAGCGAAGGATCATCCTCATCGGTTCCATCGACGACGTAGCCGTCAGTTTTTGCCAGGTCGATCTCGGGAAGGTCGTCGTCTTTAATATCAGCCATGCATTTAGTGTAACCCGAATGTAGACATCTAGCGCGCTAAATTTCTGTAGTTACCCCTGCCCCCAGATGTCCAACAAAACAAAAAGAAGGCCTACCGAAGCGGTAGGCCTTCTTGCTTCAGTGAGCGTTAAAGCTCAGAACTGAAGGATGTTCTTATGCGAACATGCCGAGCAGGTCGGAAGCGCCCTTAGCGATCTCGATGAACGGCTTCATGATGGAGCCGTAGAAGTTGAAATCGGAAACCAGAGCAGCCCACTCGGTGTCCAGGAAGTTTGCAGAGCTCATCAGGAAATCAGACATTTTAATTCTCCTTGAAAATTAGGATTGGGAATTTATTACTTGGAAGAAAGGGCGGACATTGCCGGAGCAAAGTCGGAGGAGGACGGGTTGTCACCGAGGAAGCCGATGAAACCGAGGGCGTTGCCCAGAGCCTCAGCGGTGTTGTTGATGACCTTGTCCCAGCCTTCCCAGGTGGTAACGAAGTTGTCCAGGTGGGTGATGATGGTGGAGAGATCCATGTTTGAACTCCTACATATAGATCCGAAGCTATTTGCCGCGGAGGGGTTTGCAGTTTGCAGACACCCTCAGTGGGCGTCACAAGAAATATTTTGGCACAAGTTCAATCTAAAGCAAGTCAATTTTGCATAGGTGTCTTCACATCTAGGCGATTTGATAAGAAAAGAGCTATATCCTATAGGGGGTATTGGAAAACTTTTACCGCACGGCACAATCGCCCTGAACTGCGATTTTCGTTTGCTAAATAGTTGATTGCGTTAAATAAAATTTAACACTGTAACGCTTCGGGGTGTAGCGAACGATAATTATGCCCGTAAACCAGCCTTTCCAAGCGAAATTATTTTTCTAATCCACCCCGTTAAAATTACCCCTATACGGGGTCAGTGGGGCGCATGGTTCGCGTGTTAAGTACCGTGGCGCTGAACTGTAAGCCTGCCTGAGCAATAAATCGGGCATTGTGAATTGAACATGTGCACCGATTAGAAAACTACAGTGACAAGCAGATTCAGCGATTGGCCCGAGAAATTGCGATGAACTCATATCGTATCGGCGACGCAAAGTGGTGTAGACACGCCGAAGCGCCCTGCCTCATGCGCTCTAAAGCACAAAGGCGGGGCGCTCAAAAGGGACTAGAAGGCCGCTAAGAGCCTTGTCTGAGCCCGTCTCCTAGACCTACCGGGGATTGGACTTAGAAGCCCATGCCGCCCATAGCGTCAGCGTCCGGCATGCCGTTGTTGGCGCCAGCCGGCTCAGGCTTGTCGGCAACGACAGCCTCGGTGGTCAGGAACAGAGCTGCAATGGATGCAGCGTTCTGCAGAGCGGAGCGGGTGACCTTAACCGGGTCATTGATGCCAGCCTCCATGAGGTTGACGTACTCACCGGTAGCAGCGTTCAGACCCTCGCCAGCCGGCAGGGAGGAAACCTTGTCAGCAACAACGCCCGGCTCCAGGCCAGCGTTGTGTGCAATCTGCTTCAGCGGCGCAGACAGGGCCTCGCGGACGATCTTGACGCCGGTAGCCTCGTCGCCCTTGAGGTCATCCAGGGAGTCCAAGACGGAAGCGGCCTGCAGCAGTGCTACGCCACCGCCGGCAACGATGCCCTCTTCCACGGCAGCCTTTGCGTTGCGGACTGCGTCCTCGATGCGGTGCTTGCGCTCCTTGAGCTCAACCTCGGTAGCGGCACCGACCTTGAGGACAGCAACGCCGCCGGAGAGCTTAGCCAGGCGCTCCTGCAGCTTCTCGCGGTCGTAGTCGGAATCGGAGCTCTCGATCTCGGCACGGATCTGCTTGATGCGGCCGTCGATCTGCTCCTGGGAGCCAGCACCCTGCACGATGGTGGTCTCGTCCTTGGTGACGACAACCTTGCGTGCCTGGCCCAAGTACTCGAGCTCGGCGGTCTCGAGGGAGAGGCCGACCTCTTCGGAAATGACCTGGCCGCCGGTGAGGATGGCCATGTCCTGCAGGGTGGCCTTGCGGCGGTCGCCGAAGCCCGGTGCCTTAACCGCAACGGACTTGAAGGTGCCGCGGATCTTGTTCACAACGAGGGTAGACAGGGCCTCGCCCTCAACGTCCTCAGCGATAATCAGCAGCGGCTTGCCGGACTGCATGACCTTCTCCAGCAGCGGAACCAGGTCCTTGATGTTGGAGATCTTGGAGGAGACCAGCAGGATGTACGGATCCTCCAGGACTGCCTCCTGACGTTCCATATCGGTAGCGAAGTAGCCGGAGATGTAGCCCTTATCAAAGCGCAGACCCTCAGTTACCTCGAGGTCAACGCCGAAGGTGTTGGACTCTTCCACGGTGATAACGGAGTCCTTGTTTACGGAGCCGTTGCCCACGGTGTACATAGCCTCGGCGATCTTCTCGCCGATGGCCGGGTCAGCAGCGGAGATACCAGCGGTGGTAGCGATCTGCTCCTGGGTTTCTACTTCCTTAGCAGAGGAGAGCAGGGAGTCTACAACCTTCTTGGTTGCGGTCTCGATGCCGCGCTTGATGCCCATGGGGTTGGAACCTGCGGCTACGTTGCGCAGACCCTCGCGTACCAGAGCCTGTGCCAGCACGGTTGCGGTGGTGGTGCCGTCGCCTGCGACGTCGTCAGTCTTCTTGGCAACTTCCTTGACCAGCTCGGCGCCGATCTTCTCGTAGACATCCTCGAGCTCGATTTCGCGAGCGATGGAAACACCGTCGTTGGTAATGGTCGGGGCGCCCCAGGACTTTTCTAGGACGACGTTGCGGCCCTTGGGGCCGAGGGTGACCTTGACGGCGTCGGCAAGCGTGTTTAGGCCGCGCTCAAGGCCGCGGCGGGCCTCTTCATCAAAAGCGATAATCTTTGCCATTGTGTTTGTGCTCCTTGGTTTATTGAGGACGACACTCACGTCTTTCTCGCTGCGGACGCCCGCGACGGCATGGCTGGTGAGTGTGAACCAACCTCAACCACAACGATGTAGATTTATCTAGCACTCATACTGTGCGAGTGCTAACGACCATTCTGGCACTCTCCCACCGCGACTGCAAGAAAAAATGGCGCCCCGCGAAGGGACGCCATTATATAAGGAATGGATCAGGAACTAGGAGCTCTTCACCGTGCGCTTGGTCCAGCGGTAGATGAACGTTAGCGCGATAATAAAGAGGACCACGCCCACCACGGTGGTGGAGGCACCACCCTCAAAGATTTCCAACGGGCTCTCGCCACCCGCGGCGGCGATGATGCCGGCGTTGACCACGCCAAAGAGGGACTCACCCACGATGAGGCCGGTGGCCAGGAGGGTACCCATACGCTTGGCAAACTCCGGGTGGGATTGCTTCGCGGCCCACTTGTCGTAGAAGGTGCCCAAGATGGCACCGATAGGGATGACGATGGTCAGGGCGGCCGGTAGGTACATGCCCATGCCGGCGGCCAGTGGGGACAGCGAGTACTTATCGGTAAACTTGCGCAGGAGCTCGTCAATAATAATAAGGACAGCGCCAATGGCCATACCGATGAAGATGAGGTTCCAATCCAACGAGCTATCGAAGATGCCGGAGGCAACGGAGGACATCAGGGCGGCCTGCGGGGCGGCCAAGGCGTCTTCGCCGGCGCCTTCCATGCCTTGGAAGCCGAAGCCATTGAGCATGACCTGCAGAATCGGCGGGATAACGAGGGAGCCGAAAACCACGCCGATGATGAGCGCTACCTGCTGCTTCCACGGAGTAGCGCCGACGAGCTGACCGGTCTTGAGGTCCTGCAGGTTGTCATTGGAAATGGTGGCAATGCCAAAGACGATGGCCGCGGTGAAGAGCGTGTAGGCCACCAAGGACAAAGGATCCGCAGTGGTGCCGCGGGTGACGGCCGCAATGAGCAGCGAGGCAGCGAGCACGGCGATGATGCCGATGGAGGAAATTGGCGAGTTAGACGCACCAATCAGGCCGGCCATGTAGCCGCACACGGAGGCGATAATTAGGCCCACCAGCAGGGTAAAGAGGACGGAGACGGTAATGAGCACGGCCATGTGGTCGTGAATATCAGTACCGCGCACAAAGTCCCACAACAGCAACGCGATAGGCACCATGAACGCCACGATGGTGGTGGCGACATAAGGGAAGGGAATATCGCGCTCGGTAACATCGACGACGGAGCCGGACTTGCGGGCGCGCGAGGAGGCTAGGGACTGGCGGATGCCCACTGCAATGGGAGCGGCAATCTTCAGCAGGGTCCAAATGGCGGCAATGGCCATGGTGCCCACGCCGATGAAGCGGATGTCATCGGAGAAGGTGGTATCGACGACGTCGGCAAGCGCGGTGGCACCCGAAATATCGCCGGTGGTGAAAATGGGCAGCAAAATGAAGTAGGAAATCACCACGCCAACCAGCATGGCAATGCCTACCGGCAGGCCCACCAAGTGGCCGACGCCGATAAGCGCGGTGGACAGGCTAGTGCCCAGGGTGGTCGCGCCAGCGCCGAGCTTGAAATAGGCGGTGACCTCGGAGGCGGCGGCCTTCATTGCGGTCAGCAGCGCCATGACGGCCGAGGTAATGCCGCCGGCGACGATGATGCGCAGGCCCCTGGCATTTTCTTCGTGGCTGGTACCGGAAGCATTCTCATCGCCCACCTTGAGAACCTCGGCCGCGGCCACGCCCTCCGGGTAGGGAAGATCGGAGCCGGTGACCAAAGCGCGGCGCAGCGGGATGGAATACATCACGCCCAGCACGCCGCCGATGATGCACACGCCGGCCGTCTGCACGAAGCCAAAGCCCTGCCAGTACCCCACCATGACCAGGCCCGGGAGGACAAAGATGATGGCGGACAAGGTGCCCGCGGCAGAGGCAATGGTCTGCACGATGTTGTTTTCTTTAACGTTGTGGCCCTTGAACCGGCGCAGCACCGCCATGGAAATCACGGCGGCCGGGATGGAGGTAGCAAAGGTCAGGCCCACCTTCAGGCCTAAGTACACGTTGGCGGCGGTGAAGATGAGGGTAATCAGGCCACCGATAATGATGCCGCGCAGCGTCAGCTCGGGCAGGGAGGCCTTGGAACCTGCGGCGGATGATGCGTTCGCCATGCCAGGTCCTTTCTATTCTCGGCTATGAAAGTTTCTCGTTTCACCCTGCGTAGCAAACCGCGGCCTGCCACGTCCGTTTCTGTCTGTTTGGCGCCGGTTCCTTCCCGGAATAGGGCCCGAACGGACAGACTCCGCACAGGGTGGAATGAAAAAATTTTAGTTCACCACCCCAGCATTTTCCTATTCCGGTTGCTCTATAGCTTGGGGCGGGCGGGTACCGTAGAGAACATGACTGCACTTAATGAAAGCATTCGCAACGATCGCGAGACCATTTTCCGCCAGCTCAGCGAGCTCGTGGCCTTTAACTCCGTCCACGACGAAGAAGGCCTGGAGGACCAGACCAAGGGCGCAAGCCAGTGGGTTAAGTCCGCACTGGAAGAGTCCGGAGTGAGCGTGGAAACCATCACCACGGCCGATGGCTCCACCGCCATCTTGGGTGAGCGCAAGGGCGATGAAGGCGCCAAGACGGTACTGCTGTACTCCCACTATGACGTGGTGCCGGCCGGCAACCGCGAGGCTTGGGAATCCGATCCGTTTACCCTGACCGAGCGCCAGGCCGCCGATGGCACCACCCGCTGGTACGGCCGCGGCGCCGCCGACTGCAAGGGCAATGTGGCCATGCACCTAGCCGCCCTGCGCGCGGTGGACAATAACGGTGGCACTAAGGTGAACCTGAAGTACCTCATCGAGGGCTCCGAGGAGCGCGGCGGCGAGGGCCTGTCCCAGCTCATCAAGGATCGTCCGGAGCTTTTTGCTGCCGACGCCATCCTCATCGCCGATGCGGGCAACGCCGCCGTGGGCCAGCCCACCTTGACCACGTCCCTGCGCGGCGGCGCGCAGATTGGCGTGCAGGTCGACACCTTGGCCTCCGCCGTGCACTCCGGCCAGTTTGGCGGCGCGGCACCGGATGCCGCCAAGGCCCTGATGCGCGCCATCGACTCCCTCTCCGATGAGTACGGCCGCACCGTTATCGACGGCGTAGATACCACCGCCGAGTGGTCCGGCCAGGAGTACCCAGCCGAGGCCTTCCGCGCCGATGCGCAGCTGCTGGAGGGCACCAAGATCATGGGCGAGGACGACCCGGCCGGTGCCACCCCAGTGGCCAATATGGTCTGGTCCCGCCCAGCCATTACCGTGACCGGCTTTACCTCCACCCCGGTGGCAGAGGCCGTCAACGCCGTGCCCGCCACCGCTTCCGCGCAGCTCAACCTGCGCGTTCCGGCCGGTGCCGATGCCGCCGCGATTGCCGACGCCGTCTGTGAGCACCTCCGCGCCCACACCCCATGGGGCGCGCACGTTAAGGCCGAGGTGCTCGAGGCCAATGCCGGCTTTTCCACCGATCCGGAAAAACCCGCTGCAGCCCTGCTGGGCGAGTGCCTCACCGAGGCATACGGCACGGATACTGCCGCACAGGGCATGGGCGGTTCTATTCCGCTGACCACCGAGCTGCAAGAGGCTCACCCCAACGCGGAGATCGCTCTCTACGGTGTGGAGGAGCCAAAATGCACCATCCACTCCGCCAATGAGTCCGTCGATCCCACCGAGATCGAGAACATCGCTGCCGCAGAAGCGCTCTTCTTGCAGCGCTACGCCTAGCGGCTTACCCCTCCCGGCCGCCGCGGCCACCGCGGCTGCCGCCGCTTCGGTTTAGCGGCTTGCCGCCAACTCCCCGCGTCCCGAACCGATGGGATGCGGGGTTTATTTCTGCCCTCAATCGGCCCGAAATAGCGGCATATAATACAGTGCATAAAATTATTCCTTTCAAAGCCGTGGAAAAACCGGTAAAGTGGCAAAAGTTGGCCCCGCGCTCGGCCATGTTGCTTGCACTGTGCCGCCGCGGCGTACTCAGTGGCGCGCGGCTCGTGAATGTTCTCGCCTCTCGTCAGCTGTGTGCTCGTGGTATTCGCGGCAGCGGGGTAGAAGAACGTGACACAACCATAAGGAGCGCAGTAACCAACGTGCTAGTACTTCTGGGTGCTCTTATCGCCGCCTCCGTGGTCGCACCGCTGCTCATCATGCGAATGGGTCGCCCGGCTTTTGGAATTTTGGCACTGGTCCCCGGCGCAGGCTTCGTGTGGACCCTCGTGCATTTCCTGCGCGGCACCTTCACAGACGGCGGCGCGGTCGAACGCACCGTGGAATGGATGCCGTCCGCGAACCTCAGTTTTGACCTCCGCTTGGACGGGCTAGGCGCACTATTTAGCCTCATCATCCTGGGCATGGGTGCGCTTGTCCTGGTGTATTGCTGGGGCTATTTTGACGGCACGCGGCGCCGCTTGGCCATGTTCGCCGCGCAGATGGTGGGCTTTGCCACCGCCATGTTTGGCCTGGTGGCCGCGGATAATTTCCTGCTGATGTACGTGTTCTGGGAGATTACCTCCATGCTGTCCTACCTCTTGGTCAGCTACTACGCAGAGCGTGCCTCTTCCCGCCGCGCCGCGCAGCAGGCACTGATGGTCACCGCGCTGGGCGGGCTGTCCATGCTCATGGGCATCATCCTGCTCGGACGCCAGACCGGCGCGTGGACCTTTAGCGATATCGCCGCCTATCAGCACTTTGCCCAGACGCCATTTGTCACGGTCGCCATCGTGCTCATCTTGGCGGGCGCGCTAACGAAGTCTGCGATCGCGCCGGCGCACTTCTGGTTGCCGGGTGCGATGGCGGCGCCGACGCCGGTTTCCGCCTATCTCCACTCCGCCGCGATGGTGAAGGCAGGCATCTACCTAGTCGCGCGCCTCGCGCCATCGATGTATGAGGTTGCCACCTGGCACGTGGTGGTTATCTCTCTCGGCGTATTTACCATGCTGCTTGGTGGCTGGATGGCGCTCAAGCAGCGCGACCTGAAGCTGGTGCTGGCCTATGGCACCGTCTCTCAGTTGGGCTTTATTACCTCCATCGCAGCTGTGGGTTCGCGCGAGGCCATGCAAGCCGCGCTCGCGCTGACCTTTGCGCACTCGCTCTTTAAGGCGGCGCTCTTTATGGTCGTGGGCGCCATCGACCACTGCTCGGGCACGAGGGATATCACCAAGCTATCCGGCCTGGGGCGCAGGGAGCCCTTCCTCTTCGGGATTGCGATCATCTCTGGTCTGTCCATGGCTGGCGTCCCACCGCTCTTTGGCTTCGTGGCCAAGGAGGCCGTGCTGGAAGCCACCATGCACGAGGAACTACTGGCCGGCATGCCGCGCAATATGATGCTCGTGGCCTATGTCCTCGGCTCTATCCTCACCATGGCCTATACCCTGCGCTTCTTGTGGGGTGCCTTTGCTACCAAGCCGGAGGTTAATGGCACGGAGCCAGCAGAGGCCGTCGCCAAGATGCATCCCGTCACCATGGGGCTGTGGCTCTCCCCTGCCCTACTCACCGCCCTAACCGTGGTGCTGGGTGTATTCCCCAAGCCGCTCTCGGCGGCCTTTGACCAGCACCTCAACTCCACCTTCGGCCCGAAGGAGCATAGTGAGTTGGCGCTGTGGCATGGCTTTAGCGTGGCGCTGGGCCTTTCCATGCTCATTATTGTGGGCGGTATTGTCATGCACTGGCAGCGCCAAGTCCTAGTCAAGTGGCAATTCACCTACCCTGCACTGGGCAATGCGGATGATGCCTATGATTCGGTCATCGCTCTTTTACGCCAGCTCTCACTGCGCACGACGGCAACCACGCAGCGCGGCTCCCTGCAGCTGAACTTGACGGTTATCTTTGCCACATTGATGCTGCTGCCACTGGCTATGATCATCAAGGGCGATCTCACCGATATCCGCATGATTGTGGCGGAAAATCCTTGGCAGATCGTCGCCGCCTTCATCATCATGGTGGCCGCCGTAGCCGCCACGGTCACCGATAACCGTCTGTCCGCCGTCATCATCGTGGGCGTGACCGGTTATACGCTCGCCTTTATTTTTGCGCTCCACGGTGCACCAGATCTTGCGCTGACCCAGCTGCTGACGGAGACCATCGTAATGGTTATCTTCATGCTGGTCCTGCGCCGCATGCCCGCCTCTGCCGAGTGGAAGCAAGATCCCAAGATGGGCCGCCTGCGCGCCTGGTTATCGGTGGGCACGGGCCTGACGGTCACCGTAGTAGCGATGTTTGCCATCAACGCTCGCCAGTCCAAACCCATCTCCGAGTTCATGCCGGATCTGGCCAAGGAGATTGGACACGGCGCCAATACCGTCAACGTCTTGCTGGTGGACCTGCGCGCGTGGGATACCTTTGGCGAAATCACGGTCATCATCATTGCTGCACTGGGCGTGGTCTCGCTGATTTATCGCACCCAATCCTTCGGACGCGAAAGCCGCCGCCCCACCCTGCGGGTTACCGGCCGGCGCTGGCTGGCGGCCGGGGTGGAATCAGAGCAGGCACTCAACCGCTCGTTGATGATCGATGTCTCCACCCGCGTGCTCTTCCCGTCCATGGTCGCGCTGTCCTTCTACTTCTTCTTCGCCGGCCACAATGCCCCGGGTGGCGGCTTTGCCGGCGGCCTCGTCGCCGCGCTGGCGCTCATCCTGCGCTACCTGGCCGGCGGGCGCGCGGAGTTGGAAGAGACCCTGCCTATTGATGCCGGACGCACCATGGGCACCGGTCTCTTGCTGTCCGCACTGGCCACGGTGACCCCGATGTTCTTTGGGCACCCGCCGCTTACCAGCGGGTACACCTCGCCGGAGATTCCGCTCATCGGCAAGGTTTCACTGCCATCGGCGTTAGTCTTTGACGCGGGCGTCTACCTCATCGTGGTGGGGCTAACGCTCTACATCCTGAATTCCTTGGGCGCCAAGTTGGATGAGGAAGAGGATATGCGTAAGCAGCGCGCCCGCGATCGCGCCCGCTCACTGGCCCGGCAGCAACGCCAACGCACCGCCAAGCAAAAGGCGCAAAGGGCCCAACGCAAGGAAAAGAAACAAGCCGCCACAGCAAGCACAGCCGCGACAACAGGAAAGGAGAAATAAATGGAAGCCAACCTCTTCCTCCTCCTGGCCGCAGGCGTGCTCGTTGCGGCCGGCGTCTACCTGCTGCTCGACCGCACGATGACCAAGATGATGTTGGGCTTGTTGCTATTGGGCAATGGAGCCAACCTCTTCTTGCTGCAGTCCGGTGGTTCGGCCGGTTCCCCGCCTATCGACGGCCGCGAGTCGGAGCCTTACGGCGCCGAGATTGCGGATCCACTGGCGCAGGCGATGATTCTTACCGCCATCGTGATCTCCATGGCGCTCACGGCCTTCATCCTTACCTTGGCCTACCGTCAGTACCGCTACCGCACGGACGATGTCATTGAAGATGACGCGGAGGATACCGCGATTGCGGCTAAGGCTGCGCGCCCGGGCAATGCGGCCGCCAGCCCGGACCACGATGCATCCAATGATCCGACCACGGGCCGCGCCACCAAGCGAGGCGATGACTTCGGCCCTGCATCCTTCGAGCAACCAGTCAAGGGGGCCCGCGATGAGTGAGACCGTACAGCCGCTTGTCGATGTCCTCTTTCCCTACATCGGCTACCTCATTCCGCTGCCGATTATCATCCCCGCAGTGGCCGCGGCCCTCGCCTTGATCTTTTGCCGCATTCCCAATGCGCAGCGCCAGATCGTGTTTTTCTCGCTGCTCATCACCGCGGTGGTTAATGCCATCCTCATCCTCATTGCGGATTTTGAGGGCATCCAAACGCTGCAGGTAGGTGGCTGGGACGCCCCAGTGGGCATCACGCTTGTGGCGGATCGTCTGTCTGCGGTGATGCTCTTTACGTCCTCCGTGGTGCTGTTTTCTGTCATTTGGTATGCCATTTCCCAGGGCGTGCGCGATGGCACCAAGGACGACCCGGTGGCCGTCTTCCTGCCCACCTACATGCTGCTGACCATGGGCGTTAATATCTCCTTTTTGGCCGGCGACCTCTTCAACCTCTACGTGGGCTTCGAGGTCTTCCTCGTGGCGTCCTATGTGCTGTTGACCCTAGGTGCCTCGGCCGGTCGCGTGCGCGCCGGTGTGGGTTACGTGATGGTGTCCATGGCCTCATCCATGATTTTCTTGCTCGCGTTGGGCTTTGTGTATTCCTCCGTGGGCACGATGAACATGGCCCAGATTGGCCAGCGCATGCAGGACATCCCGGAGGGAACTCGCACCGCCATCTTTGCCACGCTCCTCGTCGCCTTCGGTATTAAAGCGGCCGTGGTTCCGCTGGACGCTTGGCTGCCGGACTCGTATCCCACGGCGCCGTCACTAGTTACGGCCGTATTCGCCGGCCTGCTGACCAAGGTCGGTGTCTATGCCATCATCCGCGCCCGCACCACCGTCTTCACCGCAGGTGGGCTCGATACCGTGCTTATGTGGGTCGCCCTCGCCACGATGCTGGTGGGCATCCTAGGCGCGATCGCGCAGTCCGATATTAAGCGCCTTTTATCCTTTACCCTGGTTAGCCACATTGGCTACATGATTTTCGGCGTCTCCCTCGGAACCGCACAGGGTCTGTCTGGCGCCATCTTCTACGCTGTGCACCACATTTTGGTCCAGACTGCCCTATTCCTCGTGGTCGGACTGGTCGAGCGCCAGGCTGGCACCTCGTCGCTACGCCGCTTGGGTTCGCTAATGTACTCGGCCCCGTTGATCGGAATCTTGTATTTCATCCCGGCCATTAACCTGGGTGGCATCCCACCGTTCTCCGGATTCTTGGGCAAGGTCATCTTGCTGCAGGCCGGTGCTAATGAAGGTTCCTGGATGGCATGGGTGCTCATCGTCGGTGCGGTGGTTACCTCGCTGCTGACCCTCTACGTCATGATGCTGGTGTGGGCCAAGGGCTTCCAGCGCGACCGCGCCGATGCCCCGGAAGGCAACATGGCGCTCGCGCGCCCCGCCCCGCTTTCCGATATCACCGATGAGGTGGAATTTTCCTCCCGCCAGGATGTGGGCCGCGTGCCCTTTGGCATGATTGCGTCTACTACCCTGCTGGTGGCCGCGTCTACGTCCATTACCTTCCTGGCCGGCCCAATGTCCGGCGTGACTACCCGCGCTGCCGAATCCGCACAAGATACGTCCATCTACCAGTACGCGGTGCTGGGCGACCGCGCGGATGATCCCACCCGCCACCTCAACCAGAAGGAGCGCTACACCGGCGGCGCGGACTCCTATGAAAATCGCCGCAACCCCTCCCCCGAGGCGGAGCCTCCGGCCTCACCGGGCTTAGATGCCCGCACCGACCCAGAAGCCGGCGGCCGCGATTCGCATTCCACGGATGTAAAGTCCCCGGACGCCGCCAAGAGGAAGGATATTAGCGATGACTAACACGCGCTTTTCCGGCCTGCGCCACCGCTTCCGCCCGTGGTTCATCGTCTGGCTGGTAGTCATGTGGTGCATGCTCATGGGCGAGGTTACCGTGGGCAACCTGGTAGCCGGGCTTATCATTGGCTTCGTCATTGTCTTTGCCCTGCCGCTGCCGGCCATGCCTATCACCGGCATCGAGGTCTCTTGGGGCAAGCTCGTTGCGTTCATGATCCGCTGGTTCTGGGAGCTGTTCTACGCCTCGCTCAAGGTGGGCTGGCTGGCCGTGCGCCCGCAGCCGGTGCCCAAGACCGCCATCTTGGAGCTGCCCATGCGCTTGGATAATGAGTTCGTACTCTCCCTGGCCGTAACGCTGTATAACCTGCAGCCAGGCGGCACGGTGACCGATATCGACATTGCAAACCGCATGATTACCGTCCATATCCTGGACGCCCGCGATGAGGCCCAGATTCAGCGCGAAATCGGTGCCGTGGCCCAACTCGAAGCCTCATTCATCGACATCTTTGAAAGGAGCCACCCGTAATGGATCCGCAGATCTATAACGCGATTTTGCTGGTGGCCGCCGCTCTACTGGTGGTCTCCTTCCTCATCACCGTCTGGCGCATTGTCACCGGCCCCAATTCGCTGGACCGCTTGGTGGGCATGGATGGCTTTACCGCGATGTTCCAATGCGCGCTGGCCACCTACATGTGCTGGTCGCTCAACACGACCGTGGTCTCAGCCATGCTGGTGATCGCGCTCTTGGGCTTCATTTCCACCGTATCTGTCACTAGGTTTAGGAAGAGGGATAATCAATGAGCTGGTCTTTCATCGCAGATGTGCTCTCGCTCATCCTGATAATCGGCGGCAGCGTCCTCACCTTGGCGGCGGCTATCGGCATCGCCCGCTTCAAGGACACCATGTCTCGTGTGCACGCGGTAAGCAAGCCGCAAACCACCGGCCTTATCCTGACGATCCTTGGTGCCATCATCCGCATCACCGGCGCGGAATCCTTCAGCGTTGCCGAGCGGGGGGATTTAGGAATGCTCGTTTTGCTGGTACTGTTTGCCATGTTCACTAGCCCGGTAACCGCGCAGCGCACCTCGCGTATTGCACGCCGTGAGGGTCTGTACGGCACCGAGGAAACCATGTCCCGCAACGACCGACCCGCCGCGAAGTCGCTGCGCCGCAAGTAGGAGACGCTTTTCACCGTGAAAAAGCTTTATGGGCTTCCCACTATGGTGACTTTGCTCGCCGCTCTTATCGGCGTCATCGTCTACCGCTTCAGCATCTTCGACGGCAATAGCGCCTTTGTGTGGCGCGTTCCCCTGGATCTGAAAATTTATTGGCTCGCCGGCGGCGAGGTGGCCCAAGGCGCGGACCTCTACGATAACGCCTATATCGGCGACCTGCCTTTTACCTATCCGCCCTTCTCCGGCACCCTTTTCACGTGGCTTTCTAAGCTTGACGACGCCCCCTTAATCCTCCTCTGGCAGGGCGGCACCGCCCTCGCCTTGTTCACGGTTATTATGCTGGTCCTGCGCGAGCGCGGCCTCAAGCTCTCCCCGGCAATGTGGCTGCTGGGCATCTTGCTGCTGTGCTGCACCCCGGCGAATGAGCCGGTGCACGGCACCTTATTCTTTGGCCAGATCAACATCTTTTTGATGCTGCTGGTGGCCTTGGACATCCTCCCGCGCAAGCGCGCTTTGCCGGGCATCGGTATCGGTTTGGCCGCGGGTATGAAGCTCACCCCGGCCTATATGGGTCTGGTCTTGCTCTTCCAGAAGCGCTGGTGGCAAGCGATCATCGCTATCCTTACCTTCGCGGTGACCGTGGCCATTGGTTTCGTGACCATTCCGGATGCCGCCGATTTCTGGACCGACGCTATCTTTAAGTCCTCCCGCGTGGGCGAGCACACCAACCCTGGCGCGCAGTCGATTCGCTCGGTGATGGTCCGCGCATGGGGCATCGATGGCGGCTGGATCTGGCTCGCCGCCGTGGTCGTGGTCTTCATTTTGACCTGCCTGGCGCTGCGCACCGCGATGAAGCACCGCAATAATTCCGCCGCACTTGCGCTTGCCGGCATCAGCTCCTGCTTGGTCTCCCCGTTCTCCTGGTACCACCACTGGGTGTGGACGGTGCCGCTGGCCGTCGTCGTGCTAGTTGCCGTCAACCAGGGGCTGGGCAAGCGCCTGCACGGTTTCCTCGGCGCGCAGGTCGCTGGCCTCGTGTCGGTGCTCGCCATGTGTGCGGTGACCATGCCGTTCATCTCCGCACCCGTGTGGCTATCTGCGGCTAGCCGCTCGCTCAACCACTGGGATCTGCAGCCGTGGGGCATGCTGGCCTTCACCGGCGCCGGTGTCCTCTTTATCGCCTTCTACGCGGTGTGGGGCTTTATCCCTGGCACCCAGCCGGAAGAGGAAGCGCCCAGCCCGGGCCGCCACCACCTGCCTGCGCAGCCCGCTGGCGAGGAGGCCGGGGCACGCCCGGCGCGCTCGTTTAATACCGCAGCTACAAGCCGTGGCGGCCAGGGATATTCACGGGCAACGCAACCCGTCAGCGATGAAACGGCAGAAATGCCCACGGTAGGGCCGGAAACGCGCGCGTTCCCGGCGGCCCAGGACATCACCGATATCCCCGATACCCCGGCCTACGGGCGCCACTCGCGCGCAGAGGACTAGCCGCGGGCCAACCTGCCCGCCGCTTTAGAGCGGGCGGAAGGTGCGCAACTCGCGGCAGGTCTCCTCGACCACCTCGCGCCAGCTGCCGGTCTCTTTGAAGAGGCGGCGCTGCCGCTCATAGCCGGCACCGCCATCGATAATTTCGTGGATGAGTTTGAGCTCGTTGACGCATCCCAGCTCGCGCGCGATGGGGCTAAGCTCGTCCACCATCTCCGCTAGCTCGTCTTTGACCCAAGCCTCATCGGTCTCGCGGGAGGTAATCACCAGCGCATCCATGCCGTAGCGGGCACCGCGCCATTTATTTTCTGCTACGTGCCAGGGCTGCAGGATGGGGAGGGGTTCCGCGGCGTCGATAAGCCGGTCGTAGTAGACCACTAAGCAATGAGTGAGCGCCACGATGGCGGAGAGCTCGCGCAGGTTGGACGTCGCATCGGAGACGCGCACCTCCACCGTGCCCCACTTGGAGGCCGGCCGAATATCGAAGTGCATGGAACCGGTGTGGTTAATAACGCCGGAAATGGCTTGGTCGCGCATATAGGACTGCCACTCGGCCCAATCGCGGAATTGGTACGGCATGCCTGCGGTGGGCAGCTGTTGGTACAGCATGGTGCGGTTGGAGGCATAGCCGGTATCGAGGCCCTCCCACCCGGGCGAGCACGCAGAAATGGCCAGCAGGTGGGGGTACTTGGTCATCAGTGCATTGATGATGGGCCATACGCGGTCCTCGTGGCTCACGCCTACGTGCACGTGCGTGCCCCATAGCAGCATCTGCTTGCCCCAGTACTGGGTGCGCGCGATGATTTCTTGATAGCTGGGCTTATCCGAAAGCGGGTTCTCGCGGAAGTCCGTAAACGGGTGGCCGCCAGAGGCCCAGACGTCTACGCCCAGCTTATCGCCAGCTTCTTCCACCGCTTTCAGGGAAGTGTTCAGGTCAGCGATGGCTTCCGGCACGGTATGGCAGATGCCGGTGACCAGCTCCACCGTGTTCTGGAGGAATTCCTTTTCCAGATGGATCTCGGGATGGGCTGCAGTGGCGAGGTCAATGAGTTCTGCGCCGCGCGGGACAAGGTCGCGCGTGTCGCGGTCCACGAGCGCCACCTCCCATTCCACGCCGAGCGTTGGTTCGGGAGAGCGGGCGAATTGTTCTGCCGGGATCTTCACCCATTCAGCTTAACGGGTGACAGGTATTAAGACGTGAATTTTATTTAACCTGTTCGCGCCGGTGGACGGGCGGGCGCGGAAAAGTTCAGATCACAAAAAGTCCAAGGCATTCGGCCGAAGAACTATGGTACTTGCTCTTCGGCCGGAGGGCCTTGGACTTTAAATTAGGTGCGCGGCTTGCTTAGGCCTGCGGTACCGCCAGGGCGACGACGACGGCACCGTCATCGGTTGCTTCCTTAGGCAGGTCGCGGTTCATCGGAGCGATATCGGCCTGGTAGCGGGCGGCGACCTCCTTAGCCAGTGCTTCAGCGGAGGCATCGCCTTCTGGGAAGAAGACGGTGGTCTTTGGAACGGTGAGGACATCGCCAGGCAGGTTGCCCACGTAGCCAACCTTGAAGCCGCCGCCCTTGAGGGAATCGGCTTCCTTCTTGGCCTTGTCTACCTCGCCGGAGTTATTGAGGACGCTGACCTTAATATCGTTGCGGTCGCGCGCGGCGGAGTGGGCGTTTTCCTCGCCTGCGGCGGCTTCTCCTTCGGCCGCGGCTCGCTCATCGGCAGCGCCGGAAGCGGCCGGGTCGCCTGCGCCGTCGCGTTCGCCCTCACCTGGCACCGGTGCGGGGGCTGGGGCGCTCGCGCCCTCGGAAGCGCCTGGCGCGCCAGGGGCACGGGAGCCTGCGGCGTCGGGGCCAGCGGAGCCTTCGGGCGCGGCACCGATGGTGGAACCGGTGGAGTTTTCCTGCTTGCTCTCGGAGGCAACGGTGGAGTCATCGTCGCCCGAGGTCATGGAGTACAAAGCCCAGAGTCCGAGCATGACGGCCACGGCGATGAGGACCATCGCTAGGCCGCGCAGCGGAAGGCCGCCCTTTTTAGCGTGCGCGCCGCCGCCAGCGGGGCGCTGCTTAGCAGCACTGGAAGCGGAGGCGCCGGCAGCAGAGCCGGCGCGGGTTTCGTCGGATACCTTGTCGGTCGAATTTTCCGGATTCACATTAGTCACATACGCAACACTAGTACTCAGAATTAACTATCTGGGGTATTTCCCCGCGCGGCGCGCCGCGTGTCTTCTCGCTCCTCGCGCAGGCGCCGCAGCCGTGCAACCAGGAGGGGATGGGATTGGGCGGCCGCGGGGGCGTCGAGAAGCAGGTTTAGGCGCTGGTGGTAGCGCACCGGGGAGATGTCCAGCTGCGCGCGGATGGCCTCTTCCTTGCGGCCGATGCTGCGCGGCGCAGTTTCCTCGAAGTCCAAAATGGCGGCGTCTAGGTCAGACAAGGGGTTCATGCCTAAACTGTAAGGCATGACTATTCGCCCCATCGTTATCCACGGCGAGACCGTGCTTCATGAACCCACCCAACCGGTGGAAGAATCCGAGATTTCCACCCCGGAAATGCAGCAGCTCATCGCGGACATGTATGAAACCATGGACGCCGCCAATGGCGTAGGACTGGCCGCAAACCAGGTAGGAATTGGCAAGCGCCTCTTTGTCTACCACTGCCCCGATACGGATGGCCCCAATGGCACCGAGCTGCCGTCCGAGGAGGCGGGCATGCGCAAGGGCTGCGTCATTAACCCCGTGCTGGAGACCTCCGAGATTCCAGAAACCATGCCTGCCGATGACGGCTCCGATGACGAGGGTTGCCTCTCCGTGCCGGGCGAGGGCTTTCCCACCGGCCGCGCCGACTGGGCGCGCGTGACCGGCAAGGACGAAAACGGCAATGACATCTCCATCGAGGGTTATGGCTTTTTCGCCCGCTGCCTGCAGCACGAGACCGGCCATCTCGATGGCTTCCTCTACACCGATACCCTCATCGGCCGCTATAAGCGCCAGGCCAAGAAGGCCATTAAGCGCCACGGCTGGACCGAGCCGGGCTACTCCTGGGTCCCGGGTGAGGACGCCGATCCCTTCGGCCACGACGACTAATGTCACGCATTTTCCGCTCCGATGCCGTCCAGGTGGGCGAGCGCGTGGTGGCCCGGCGCGACTTCGGCGATGTGCATAGCGATGTCATTGGGCACGTGCTGAGCCTCAATCCGCTGGTCATTCGCCCACAAGAGGTCGGCGGCTACCCTTCCGACCTAGAGGCGGTGGAGATCCCGCCGCAGCAGCTGAAGATCATCAAGCGCCTCTCTCCGCGCATGGTCCGCAACTCCGATATCCGCGCCGTGGAGGTTGCCGCGGCCGCGGCTTTCCCCGGCACAGACCACGCCTGGACCAGCGATGGTTCCTGGCTGTTGCGCGCGAGCGACGGGGTTTCCGGCCACTCCAACTCGGCCGTGCCCGTGGGGCCTTCGGCCGGTTTTACGCCAGTGCCACTGGAGGAGATTAAGGCCTTCTACGCCCGCCACAACCTTCCGGTGCGCCTGCTAGTCCCGGAGCGCATTGGCAAGCCGGCCGAGCGCCTGCTCGCCGACCCAGCTTGGGAGACCGAGCCAGAGAACCTCGTAATGGTCCTGAGGGATCTGCCCACGCTTGCCGACGCCCCCTCTACCTCCCCCACCTTCCACCTCACCGCCCAGCCCGACGACGAGTGGCTGGCGATGTATCAATCCCGCACCGATGCCCTTCCTGCCAACGCGTTGCAGAGCCTTGGCGCTCACATCGAGGGAACGCTCGGCTTTGGCCGCCTGGTCCTCGATGGCGAGACCATCGCCATTGCCCGCGGCACCCTGAGCGAATCCGGCGATGGCACCACGTGGCTGGGCCTTTCTTCCATCGAGGTGGCCGAGGACTTCCGCCGCCGCGGATACGGCACGCTCACACTCCAGCACCTGCTGCGCTGGGGCCACGACAACGGCGCTGAGCACGCCTACCTCACCGTGCCGGCCTCGAATATCGCCGGTGTGCGACTGGCTGAGAAGCTCGGCTTCATCGAGCAGCACCGGCGCATCTACGCCCGCCTGCGCGACTAGCTCTCCGCGCTGCGGACTTCCGGTCTGGGCGGTGAACGTTATGGGACTCCTTGTGGGCTGGGTAGTGAGCCTTATGGGACTGCCCGATGACCCCGCTGCAGCGGGCAGGTAACCTATGTGGCATGCGCATCGCCACGTGGAATATTAACTCCGTTCGTACCCGCACACAGCGGGCGCTGGACCTTATCTCCAAGCACGACATCGATGTTCTGTGCCTGCAGGAAACTAAGGTAAAAGACGATAAGTTTCCGCGCGAGGCTTTCGAGGATGCGGGCCTCCATGTCACCTGCCACGGGCTCAACCAGTGGAACGGCGTGGCCATTGTGTCCAAGGAAGAGCCCGAGGACGTCTTTATCGGCTTTCCGGGCCAGCCAGGCTTTGCCAAAGATCCAGAAAAGCCGCAGGACCGTGAGGCCCGAGCACTCGGGGCTCACGTCCGTGGCGTAGAAATCTGGTCACTCTACGTGCCCAACGGCCGCGAGATCACGGATCGCCATTATGACTACAAGCTGGACTTTCTCTATCACTTGGCGCGCTATGCGGAAAATCATGCGCAGTCCAAGCTGCTTATGACCGGTGATTTCAATATTGCCCCGCGCGATGAAGACGTGTGGGATATAGAGGTCTTCCGCGGCAAGACGCATGTCACCGAGCCAGAGCGCGCCGCGTTCCAGATGCTGGAAGAAGCAGGCCTCGAGGAGGTCACCCGCCGGTTCACGGAGGACCAGCGCTATACCTACTTCGATTACAAAGGCATGCGCTTCCAAAAGAACGAGGGCATGCGCATCGACTTCCAGTTGGCTTCAGCCCCGCTTGCCCAGCACGTGACCGGCGCACAGGTAGACATGGTGGAGCGCGCCGGCGATAAAACCTCCGATCACTGTCCGCTTCTCGCAGATTACAATCTGCCCGATTTCAATTCCGTGCGATAAATGTCTTGGTCTCTTGATCTCAGCTTCTGGCAGCTCGTATTCCTGATCCTTGATTACGGCATCAAGATCATTGCCGTTGGCTTCGTGCCCGAAGGCCGCCGACCTTCCAGTTCAACCGCGTGGCTGCTGGCAATTCTGGTGCTGCCGTTTATCGGCCTGCCGCTGTTTTTGCTCATGGGCTCGCCGTATATCAACCGGCGTCGCCACCGCATCCAGCAAGAAGCCAATGAGAAGATTGAAAACGTCACAGCCCGCACCCCGGATCATCCGCAGGGCCTCCTTTCGGCGGAAGTAGAGTCGGTTATTCGGCTCAACCGCGAGCTCACTGGGTTCCCAGCGTTAGTGGGGCACAATCTTGGCCTGCACGCGGATTATGACGAGTCCATTCGCGCCATTGCCGCCGCTATTGACCGCGCTGAGAAGTACGTATCCATCGAGATCTACATCCAGTCCTGGGATGAGACCACAGACGTCTTCTTTGAGTCGCTGCGCAGGGCTACCGCCCGAGGTGTAAAGGTGCGCTTGCTCTTGGATCAGATCGGCAGCTTCAAGTACAAGGGCTACTTCAAGCTGGGCAAGCGGCTAACGGAGATAGGCGTCGACTGGCATCTCATGCTACCCATCCAGCTGCACAAGGGCCGCTTCCGCCGCCCTGACCTGCGCAATCACCGCAAGCTGGTGATTATCGATGGCAAGGTGGGCTTTATTGGCTCGCTGAATATGATTAAGCGCCAGTACAAGACCAAGGACCGCTACTGGATTGACTACATGGTGGAGCTTTCCGGTCCCATTGTGACCTCTATGTCCGCAATCTTCGCCGTGGATTGGTACCTCGAGGCAGAAGAGAACCTGCCACTGGATGAGCTGCCATATGACGACGCCCAGACTGCCGACGCCAACCACCTCCAGATAATCCCCTCCGGGCCGGGTTACACCACTGAGCCCAACCTGCGCATGTTCAACTCCCTGGTACACCACGCCAAGGACCGGCTGGTACTGTGCTCGCCCTACTTCGTCCCGGATGAATCCCTACTGGAGGCCGTGACCACCGCCTGCTACCGCGGCGTGGACGTGGAACTTTATGTCTCTGCCAAGGCGGACCAATTCATGGTCAACCACGCCCAATCCTCCTACTACCAGGCGCTGCTGGAGGCGGGCGTGCACATCTACCAATTCCCCTATCCCTTTGTTCTGCACTCCAAGTTCATCATCACCGACCCGGATGACCCCGGCCGCGATCCGCTGTGCATGTTCGGCTCCTCCAATATGGACCCGCGCTCGTTCGGCCTAAATTACGAATCCACCATGCTGGTGGCCAAGGGAGACCTCATTGACCAGTTCAACCAGCTCGTATCCAACTACCGGGCCGTATGCCACGAGCTGACCCTTGAGGAATGGAATGAGCGCGGATTTATCCGCCGCTACGTGGATAATGTCATGCGCCTTACCTCCGCCCTGCAATAAAGCGGGTACTGGCTGCAGCGGCTTCTGCGAAGACTGCGCATATTTACCCATCCGAAGGCACTTCAACCTGCGGGTTTATCGATTTTCCCAGGTGGCTTATAACGATATCTCTGTAGATCTATATCCCCAGCCGATCAACCAACAAAACCATTCACTACAGGTTCCTGTTTATGCTCCCGCCTCGCCTTACGGCTCGTTGGGCTGCCTCCCAAATCAATAGATTTGGTTGCCGCCAAACACCCCACAACAACCACAGTCCTACAACCCTCCACGTAGCCTTGTGTCTTCCAGACTTTCTTGGAAAAGAAAAAGAACAACGGGACAGGGAAGGCAAGTCAGTGCCCTACAAGCGCTACATCGACGACCCGAACTTTCGAGACAACCTCGAAGCAATCCTAGAGCGTCTAGAGACCCAAGAGACCACGTCTCCACTAGAACTCGGCGCTTCCATCATGCAGGCCTACAGCCAAACCCGATTCAACTACACCTACTCCACTGCCCCTACCGCCACAGCACAGGACAGTAATCTGCATGACTCCCGCACCTGGAGCCGTTGGGATTGACCGCAATTCGTGTAGGTGCAATCAGAGGCTATAAAATATCGCATTACTTGCATCCAAACCTGTACATTCAGAGAATTGCCTTGGATTGGCGGTAACAGGTACTAGATATGCGTTCGTAAAATTAGCGCGCGTTAACGTCGCTCCACGAAGGTCTGACTCGCTAAGAATTGCGTTCGTAAAATCTGCGTCGGTGAAATCTGCCGATTTCAAGTTAGCCCATGCCACCATGGAGCCGCGGAACGAGCATCCTTTGCATATGCTTCCTTCGAGATTGATGTCCGTCAGGTCATAGTTGGACATATCTTTTCCGGAAATGTCTTTCCCAGCGAGCTCCGTGGCCCACGATTGAGGCATCGTTTTGTACATTTGCTATTTAATCTGCGGTGAATTGATAATCCATTGCGGGCAACGGCCTTGGTAGCCAAGGCAGTGGGTGAAGTGTCCCGGGTTTTGTTCCTAGGCATTTGCCTTGATTTCCATTATTTCTTGGGCCGGGTTGGTTTCCCAAAACTCTGACTCAACCTCAGCTGGCGTGCGATAGCCGAGACTTTGGTGAAGCCGTACCTCGTTCCACCAATTAACCCATTCAAACGTCGCGATCTCCACGTCAACCACGCTGTCCCACAACCGCCGATGAATCAGCTCATTTTTGTAGGAGCCGTTGACGTTTTCGGCCAAAGCATTGTCATAGGATTCTCCTACTGTCCCGGTAGAGGCAGCAATTCCATACTCAGCCAGCCGTTCGTTGTAGACAATGCTGACGTACTGTGAGCCATGATCTGAATGATGAATCAGCCCCGTTGTTTCCTTCGCGCTGACAATCGCCTGATTAAGCGCCTGCAGCGGCAGCGCCTCGGTACGCATTGAATCAGATAGTGCCCACCCGACGATCCTTCGGGAGAACACGTCGGTAACAAAAGCGGTGTACACGAATCCTTTTCTAGTGCGCACATAAGTAATATCGGCCACCCACAATCGGGCCGGTGCCGGGGCGTTGAACTTGCGATTAACTAAATCAGGACGCAGATCTGGCCCCTTCGGCTTGCGGGTAGTAATAGGAGACTTACCTTTACCTTTGCCTCTGACTCCAGCAAGACGCATCAGGCGTGCGGTCTGCTCACGGCCAATGTCGATTCCTTCACGGCTCAGAGTATGCCACATCTTACGGATGCCGTAGACGCCAAAATTTTCTTCATGGACCTCGGCGATGTGCGCGACTAGAGCAGCGTCACGAAGACTGCGGGCACTCATACCACGGGCTTTTGATTGGCTGTATCCACGGGACGTGATGAAACCGCCAACACGGTGGGTGTTTAACGTCTCGCAAATGAACTCGATGGAGAAACGATCCCGATACTCATCGATGAACCGGATCATTTCCGACGTTTTGGGTCGAGTTCCGACGCGAAAAAAGCCGAGGCAGCCTTCAGTAGCTCATTGGTGTCGCGTAGCTCTTGATTTTCACGGCGTAGCCTCGCGTTTTCCGCGGCCAAGTCTTCAGGCACAGGTTCTGGGATGCTTCCCGCACGACGGGCCTGCTGGGTCCACTGACGAGCCGTGTGCCATGAAACCCCCAACTTTGGAGCTACTGCCTGGCACGCGGCTTGCATCGACATATTTTCCGCCAAGATACGGTCCTCTACAAGACGGACCACACGGTCCTTCGCATCCTGGTCAAATTTTCTTGGCATATTCCAGATTTTCCCATCTACTCAGACGGAACAAAACCTGGGACACTTCAATCCTCGTATGGTCCTGTCTTGCTTTATAAGCGATTGGTACATCTCAGAAACCCTAGTGTTTCCGATCTCTGTCTTCGCATAGATCAAGCGCGTTAGCATCTATTCCCCTTAAAGAGTGATTACTAACGAACTTCGAAATTTACTGGCCAAAGCTACTACCCATGCACAGCGTTTTCAAGACGGAGAAGACCACACTGTAGCCGCAGCACTCCTTACCAAATCAGGAAAATACGTACTCGGTTTGAACGCGCACCATTTCCTCGGTGGTCCTTGCGGGGAGATCTCGGCTTTAGCCAACCATGCTGCTAGTTATCCAGAGGACCCAATCCAAGCAGTAGTCGCCGTATACGGACCTACTGGTCAAGTTATTCCTCCCTGCGGTAAATGCCGCCAGGTGCTTTTTGATGTTGATCCGTCCATTCGGTGCATCGTGCGCGGAAGCAATGGACTTGAAGCACCTACCGTAGAAGAACTCTTGCCATTCGCATTCAACTGGCGAGATATAGAACAAGAGCAGCGCATCTACATGTGGGAAGGCTACGAGGAATCAATTCGTAGCGGAGAAAAGCAACAAACCATCCGAGTAGATGATCCTTTCCATGAAGGAAGTGCCCACATTGTCTTCGAGAAAGAATCCGGAGAGGTCGTCACTATTCCGGCACAGGTCACGTCCGTTGTCTCTACCCAGCGAAGTGAATTGTCGGAAAAGCAAGCTAGAAATGACGGTTTTGGCTCTCTTTCCGAGCTTCAGGAAGCGCTAGATACTCACTATCCCGGATTAGCTGCCGATGACGAAGTAGACGTCGTAGGGTTCAAGCTCCAGTAACTCGAACGAGCTCAAAGCGTGTTTGCTTTCTGTAGAAGCAGTAAAGCTACAGCAAAAGGCTGGGGCAATCCATGGCGAACGGTGCAGATTGTGGCGCTTGGGTGTACCCTTTATTTTCCCTCTACTTTGAAGTGGTCCTCTTTAGCTAAAGTTGCTTTCATATTGAGGAATTCGAATGTAGTACGAAGGAAGCTGGCCGAGCTGCAAGTAGTGGCTATACTCGAGAGTGCAGGAATTGCAACCAATTTGTTGACAATGGACGACAATGGGCTAGACCTTAGCCGCCAGATCCCTGTCCTTCCGCTCACTTCGAAAAAGAGAAGACATAAGGGGCGGATCGCCATTCACTTGGGAGATGAGCTTCGAAACAACAAATATTCAAGTTAAGTCCGGCAGTGGCTCTGTAAAGGTGCGAGACCTGCTTGGTTGGGATGCGGCGAATAAGGCATCCCCACTGGGGGCGCGAATTATGGTGGTATGGCTAGAGCATAAAAAGCCTGACAATATATGGGTTTGAGGTTACCCTCGTTTAGTGGACACCCTATTTGTACGGATCCTGTGTCCGTAGGAGAGGATGTTCATTGTGAGTCAACAGCGCAAGAAGTACACGCCGGAGTACCGGCGTGAAGCCGCGAACTTGGTAATCGAGTCAGAGCGCCCGATCGCTCATGTGGCTAAGGAGATTGGCGTCTCCGCCGGGCTTTTAGGCCGGTGGGTCAAACTCGAGCGTGAACGCCGAGGGGCCTCGGATGGGATGAGTGAGGCGGATCTTCGTGCTGAGAATGCTCGTCTGCGCCGTGAGTTGGCGGAAGCCAAGATGGATAATGAGTTTTTGTCAAAAGCGACAGCCTTCTTCGCCGCGAAGCAACGCGAGCAGAAAAGTTCGAATTGATGCAGCAGGAGAAGGCAAACTACAGCATCAAACGCATGGCACGGCTATTAAAAGTGTCTCGGTCTGGATACTACAAATGGGCTGATACGCAGCAGAAACGACTATTCGGAAAAGATAATCGTGCAACATTTTACGATGACGTTGACCGCAAGATTCATCAGATCTGGAAAGACTCCGATGAGGTTTATGGTGCTCCGCGGATCACCGCAGAACTTACCGAGCGTTACCGGATCACCCTGAATCGCAAGACTGTGGCTAAGCGGATGCGCCTGATGGGAATTGAAGGGATTTCACCGCGTGCCTTTGTCCCGGTGACAACGATTCAAGCTAAGCGTCAGTCGAGTCTTCCTGACCTGGTCAAGCGCGTGTTTGATACTGGTGATCTCAACCGAGTGTGGATGTCGGATATTACCTACCTACGCACCAGCGAGGGATGGTTGTACTTGTGTGCGGTCCGCGACGGCCATTCCCGCAGGGTGCTGGGCTGGGCGATGGATAGCGTTCAAGATACATGCCTGGTCGAACGGGCCCTGCGGATGGCATATACACTGCGCGGTGACGTTCCTGATGGGCTGGTGTTCCACGCTGACCGCGGAACGCAATTTACCAGCGAGAAGCTCTGGGAAGTCTGCCATAACCTGGGCATTGCTCAGTCTGTGGGGCGTACTGGTGTGTGCTTTGATAACGCGATGGCTGAGTCGTTCTGGTCGACGCTTAAAACCGAGTTCTACGACCGTAAGCGTTGGCCTACCCGCGATGCTGCGCGCAAGGCCGTTGCCTACTGGATGGAAGTCGTTTACAACCGTCGGCGCCGGCACTCTGCACTAGGAATGGTCAGTCCCGTCGACTTCGAAAACCACATTGGTCTAACCACCAGTAGAAAAGAAATAGCTGCCTAAACACTAGGTAGCCCCACTACGTGTCCACGATTTGCGGGCAACCCCAGGTTTTCGACCCAGATGCGATTTCTTCAATAGTTGAAGGGCTTCCTGTAGATCAGGCGTCAGTCGCACTATCTGCGAGGGCTCACAAGAATGCCGCAGTGAAGGTTGATTGTACAAAGCCAGAAGTGCTCGGTCGATACTTATGGTTGTGGTCCAATTGTCCGGTAGCACTCGCGGAGGTTTGGGGAAAAGACATTCTTGAGTATGCGAAAACCCCACATGGCCCACGCTTCAACACCTCGAAAAGATTTCTTATGAATTCTTTGTCAGATGCGAGTTTTTGGTACCGGTGTTCTGGGGACTCGGTACTGTCGTGTTCCGGGTAGTTGGTACCGGGCCGAGGGGTACGTCGGCCCGGGCCGTTAGTCTTAGTCGTCTGGGGTGGTCGGGGCGGTGGCTTTACGCATGTCGAAGTCTCCGATATGGATTCGGTGGCCGTTGTTGAGGCGGCTTACGAGTGAATCGGCTCCGACTCTGTCTGGCAGTGTTTCAACCCAGTAGGCGGCAGCTGATTGGGAAGAGATCAGTGTTGGGAGCCTTCCGTCGCGGTCGAATATGATCTTGGCTAGGTCTTCTTGCCCGCGCTGGTTGATGCTGATGGTCATAAAGTCGTCGATGATAAGGACATCGACGTTGATCAGTTTCCGCATCTTATCGAGGTAGTTTTGGTCAGTCGGTGAGAAGACCGCCAGCATGTCTACAAGTTGATCCAGCCGGTAGTACGCCACGGAATATCCGGCTTTGCATGCGGCGATGCCGATGGCGCAGGCAATGTATGTCTTGCCTGTTCCGGTCGGTGCGAGGATGTGTATGTTGGTCGGGTTTTCCCGCCAGTTGGTTGCTGCGATTCGTTTCAGCTGGCGCATGTTGATACCACGTTGTTCTGCCCGGGTGATTTCAGCCAGGCTTGCATCCGGGTATCGGAATTGTGCCTGGGTGATGGCCTTGGCGATATTGCGCTGTTGGCGTTGTGTGTAGGCTTCTTCGACTGCGGCGAGGAAGATGTCTTCTGGTAGCGCATCCGCATAGGCCTCGTCGTTGACAACCTCGTAGAAGATGTCAGCGAAGGTTGATACACGAAGCTTGCGCATTTTTGCCCGCACAATCTCGTCGTCGATGCTGCTCATGATTTTTCACACTCCTTCTAGTTTTCGTAGTGGTCAGCAGGCCGGATAAAGACGGCATCGGCCACGTCGCCGGTAAGCGGGGTACTTGGGCGTGGTTGGCGCTTGGCCACAGGCTGTGTTTTTGGCCCTGGTTCCCCGGGATGTTGTTGGGCGTGGGCAATGTCAGTCTGGAGGCGTTTGATCACTGCCATCGTTGGGGCCAGCTTCTTGTCCACGACCTGCTGGCAGGCAGGTTCCAGGGTGGCTTTGTTGTGCTTTTTGCCCAGGTTGGCCAACACGTTGCGTGCCTGGATGAGTCCGCGGGGTACGGCGGCACTATTGCGGTCGAGGATCATCGCTATGACTGCGTGCGTTGCTGCCCCAAACGACGAGGCCCAGGCCAAAAGCTCATCACGGGTAAGCGCCTTGTGGCCTTCATCATCGCCACGCGGCCCATGCTGAGGGTTGGTGGAATACCGGTATTTGAATCCGTGAAGGCGCGTGTGTTCAGCAACAAGCTGCTCCCCGTTGAAGACGCTCACCAGTTGCGGGGTGAGCCTGACTGTTACCGACTCTCCTACCAGCTGAAATGGCACTGAGTAGTACTGGTAGTCACAGGTGATGTGCCAGTTGCGATCGACTTTAAGCCGCTTATAAGACACTTCCGTAAACGGCGTCGGCGGAAGATCCCGCATCATTGGTGCCTCTTCTTTATCAAAGCGCATCTGCCGTGTTGAGCCATCAGGCCGCGTCATTGCGCCGTTGATAACAGCAAGACGGCAAGCGATCGCCTCATTAAGCTCATCAAGGTTATAGAAGACCTCGTTGCTAAAGTAACCCAGGATTTTGGTGTAGGCGATTTTCACGGCACGCTCTACCGCTGCCTTGTCACGAGGCCTGCCGGGCCTAGTCGGCACAATCGTGACCCCGTAATAGTCAGCAAACGCTGCGTAGCGGTCAGTGACCATCCGGTATGTAGAGGTCTTCTTCGGCCGATAAGTCGCCGTAGAAGCATTATCTGGCACGATGATTGCTGGTACTTTGCCAAGATAATTCAACGCCTTAACATGGCACTCAATCCACGCCGACATCTTCTCATTCGCAGCAGCAGTAACGTACATCAGCCCTGAGTACGGGCTGACCGAGACAAACAATGACGCCTTGAACACGGTATCACCACTGGCCTGATCTACTACAGGCACTTTGTCACCGGCCCAGTCGACATAAAGCTCTTGCCCTGGCTCATGGGTGATAACTTCGACGAGATCGTTGGCACGCAGAAACTCATTGAGCCCACTGCAGAACTGGGAGTACTGGTACTTTGTCTTATCCGTCGGACAAGGCTTCGACACGTAGTCCATCCACAGCTTATGCCTGGTCACATGCTTCGTACCTTTCAGCTTGCGTGCAAGAGCATGAAAATCAGGCTGGTCGTAGGGCAACGACCGCTTACTCCGGCCATCACTGAATCGATCATCGAACCATCCCGGTGGGAGCTGACGGAAACGCTCTGGAGTTAGTGCCTCATCGTTGATGACTTTCTTTGCTCGGGATACTTCTCGTCGTGAACATCCCAATGCATGTGTGATCTGCGCGTAGCTAGCACCATCAAGGCACATCGCGATGATCTGTTTGAAGTTAGCCACAAGGACCGGCTCCTTCCAAGTAGAAGTTGACGCAACACCAGCGGATTGTGGTGTCGCCAACATCAACTATGAAAGAAAACCCCTTGCAGTACCGGGTACGCGGAACACCGGTACCAACTACGCAGACTCGCGGTACCAACTACCCCAAATCGACATTCTTTCTGTGGGAATGCCACATAAAGAAGTTTGGGAGTGTCCAAGCTCTTTATAACGAAAGAGGCCACGATTCTAGGGCTGTCGGTGATGTCTTTTTGGAATGTAGAAACCTTATTAAGCCCTTTTATGAAATGGGGCGCTTTAGTGAGTATTTGGACGATCGCGATGAAGCGGCACAGACTGTCACAGATCGTCTTTTCGTGGATGGTGCCGTGTGGGAAGATTGCGAAAAAGATAAAAATGAAGGACCGGCTAATCCGGGGTGGTCTCCACCGGCGGCTCAGAGGGATCTTCTAGTCGAACAATTTATGGATCTCTTTGACTTCTTACTATCTGAGAATGAGTAGCTGAATCTTTAAATGGAAAGAAATCCCAATTATCTGCCTACGGTTCGAAGTGAAAATAGCCCACCAGGTCGGAAAGTGATAGAAGCGCTATCAAAAAATGGCCGAATGTAATAGGGAACATAGGTCAAGTCCTGGGTAGTGGTGTATCTGTTTTCGAATCTGGGGTTAGTTTCATGGCGGTGGTTTAGGGGCCATCTCGGGGATAAGGGGTGAGGGTATTCACGCGGCGATCTCCTGGTTGTTGTCGCGGTCCTCGTCGATGACCCCAGCGGCGATGATCTCTTTGGTCTGTGCCAGGCTGGTCAGTGACATATAACGCTTCTGTTGGATCCAGTCATCGTGCTGTTCGGCCAAAACCGCCCCAACAAGGCGCACAACAGCGTCTCGGTTTGGGAAGATTCCTACGACATCGGTACGCCGGCGGATCTCCCTATTGAGCCGTTCAGTGGGGTTATTCGACCAGATTTTGGTCCACACCGCTCTCGGCGCAGCGGTAAACGCCAACAGCTCGTCGAGACACTCCTCGAGGTAGGTGGCAACGTGAGGGAATTTCTGCTGGCAGAATTCAATAACCTCACGAGCTTGGGCCCACACACTAGCGGCATCGGGTTGCTGAAAGATTGTGTGAAACATCGCTGACAGAGTCGGCCATTGGGTTTTGGGAACCTGGGCCGAGAGGTTCTTCGCGAAGTGTGTTCGACACCGCTGCCAACTAGCCTGCGGCAGGCAGTCACCCACGGCTGCTTGAATACCAAGATGGGCATCACTAGTAACGAGGAATACCCCGGTCAGGCCACGGGCGATGAGGTCCCGAAAGAACCCGGTCCACGACGCGGTAGATTCCGCGGTGGCAACCTGCATGCCCAAAAGCTCTCGGTAGCCGTCAGCGTTGACACCTGTGGCCAGCAACACGCTGGTCTTTACGACACGTCCGCCTTCCCGCACCTTCATTGTCAGCGCGTCGCAGGAGACAAAGTGGTAGGGGCCTTGGTCAAGCCGGCGGGTGCGGAAGTCATCGACCATGTCATCGAGTTCTTTGGCCATCTGGCTGACCTGAGACTTCGACAAGTTGTTGATCCCAAGGGTGGCCACCAGGTCGTTCATCCTGCGAGTGGAGACTCCTTTCAGGTAGCAGGTGGCGATGACTGTGGTCAGGGCACGCTCGGTGCGGCTGCGGCGCTCTAGCAGCCAGTCAGGGAAAAATGCGCCGGTGCGTAGCTTCGGGATTGCCACATCAATGCTGCCGACTCGGGTATCAAGTTGGCGATGACGGTAGCCATTACGTGTGTTGGTGCGCTCGGCTGACACGGTGGCGTAATCAGCCCCGCAGACGGTGTCTGCTTGGGCGGAAAGAATCTGGTTGATGAAGTCAGTGAGCATTTGGCGCATCAAATCTGGGGACGCTTGAGTCAGTAGCTCTTCGAGATACGCGGTCGGATCGATATGATGAGGGTCAGCGGCCATCGCAGGGTACTTCCTTTCGAGGATAGGTAAGAGTTGATTCGAAAGGTACCCGCGATGGTCGCCTTCATGCACACCGGCACAAGACTTACCGCGGGCTACAGATACACCACGTTAGGGGACGCAACCGGAACATAGGGCTAATAGCTTTTCAAACTTTCCTTTTCGTGTTTCTTAATGCCTCTTCGTATGGCTTTGACGGTCACGATCAGGACACCGTTTCTATTTGGTCTGGAAGGGGGTGTCTAATTGGAATCCTCCTCTATGGATGGGCACTTAAAGGAGTGAAAGGAAAAGCCGTGCACTGGATACCTGCGGCTTTACTCGTCGGAATATTTGTAGCCGCCCTTTTGCTAGAGGCTGTGGGGCTGATGGACCTAGCCGGGTGGAACCGGCTTCTTTTGTCGGCCACCCTTCAGGGGACGTCACTCTTTTGCGGGTGGCGGGCAGCAGAACAATTAAGCAACCCTCACGGTGGTGTACGTGAAAACATCTAGTGCTGCATCGTTAAGCGGAGAAATTGTCAAAATGCCTGATGTAGTTCATGAAGCCCAGGACACGCACCTGTGCGCCCTATTCATCAAAGTTACGGGGATGGTGGAGGCTACGAGTACGCGCTAGACGCCGCCAACAGCGCAGCCAAACACCTGCAAGCAATACTGGCGGAACTTCCCGTCACTTCCCCACTGGCCCACGACACCGGCATACTCGCTAAGTTCGTACGCGCGGCACAGAGAAATCTATCTCAACGGCGACCGCAGATATCCCAGACGAACTTCTAGGCTTAGCCACCAGCCTCAAAGGAAAGCTGTTGCGGAGACAAGTAACCGCCCCGGCAGGCAGCCCATGAGCTGCCATCCGGGGCGGTGCTGTGCGTTAGAGCCGCTTAGGCGTCGCGCTTTTGCAACAAGAGGACACCGAGGCCCCACAGGATAACGGCCCAGGCAACAAATACCAGGCAAAATCCCCAGTTTTCCTTCCACGGAGCATCAACCGGTTCCATTTCCAGCAGCCACGACTGGAAAGACTTGAACGGCATGAAGTTCGCCAGCTTGCTGCCGACCTTGGGGATGGTGGCTACGAGATTGTCCACGCCAAGGAAGAGGATAAGGCCGATAGCCACGGCACCAGCAGTCGAGCGCAGCAGCAGTCCTAGGCCTTGCGCGAAAAGGACGAGCAGCGCGGCAGCCAGCGGGTACTTCCACAGCTGCTTTTGGCCCATCTCATCGTCCCAAGGGTGGAATTGCGCGGCTACCTCATCGTGGGCAAAAAGCTCGGTAAGCAGGTAAGCACCTGCCACGGCGATAAAGGTCAGCGCGGCCGCGATAACCGCGTACATGAGCAGCTTGACCAAGGCCACCGACCAACGGCGCGGGGTAGCCATAAACGTAATAGTCTGCGTGCCATAGCGGTACTCGGTGGTCACGATCATGATGGCTTGGATCATGAGCACGGGCAGGCCGAGGAACAATAGGAAGGACACCGCGCCATCCGAGGTGATAATTCCCATACCCATCGCTGCCTCTTCAGGGGTTTCTGCTGGCTTAGTCAAGCGAGCATTGAGGATGGCCCAACCCCAGGCAAAGAAGAGGAAGATGAAGGTGGTCCACCAGAAGGAGCGGGTGGTGTGCAGCTTGGTCCATTCGGACTTCAAGGTATTCAGCATGGCGAATTAAACCTCCTGCTGGGTGGGTCGAGCGAACGGAGTGGCGGCGCCAGCGGTTCCGGGGGTGGGGGCGCCGGTGGAGCCGTGGTACTGGACGGCGTCGCCAGTAAGCTCCATGAAGGCATCCTCCAAGGAGGCGCGCTTGAGGCTGAGCTCATTAAGCGGCACCCCGGTGGAGTAGGCTAGCTGGCCTACGAAGTCAGTGGTCTGGTTGGAAATCACCAGGCGGGGGCGGCCTTCCTCGTCGGTGGACTCGGTAAAGGCGATTCCCTCGGCACGCAGCGCGGAGCTAAAGGCATCGAGATGGTCGGAGCGCACCAGCACGGAGGACTGCGAGTGGTCCTTCACAAAGTCATAGGTGGGCTGGTCCGCCACCAAGCGGCCCTTACCAATGACCACGAGGTGATCGGCGGTCTGAGACATCTCCGAGAGCAGGTGGGAGGAAATCAAAATGGTACGGCCCTCATCGGCCAGGGCGCGCACGAGCTGGCGGACCCAGCGAATGCCTTCTGGGTCGAGGCCGTTGACCGGCTCATCCAGGATGAGGATGCCGGGGTCACCGAGCAGCGCGCCGGCTAGGCCCAGGCGCTGGCCCATGCCGAGGGAGAAGCCGCCGACCTTCTTACCGGCGACGTCGGAAAGCCCTACCAGCCCCAAGACCTCGTCAACGCGGGAAGTAGAAATGCCGTTGGACTGCGCAATCCATTTCAGATGGTTGGCGGCGCTGCGGTTGCGGTGCACCGCTTTGGCATCGAGCAAGGCGCCTACCTCACGCAGGGGATCCTTCAGCTCGTGGTAGCGCTTGCCATTGATGCGCGCCCTACCGCCTGTGGGAGTATCCAAGCCCAGGATCATGCGCATGGTGGTGGATTTGCCCGCGCCATTGGGGCCCAGGAACCCGGTGACCATGCCGGGTTTTACCTGAAAGGTGAGATCATCAACGGCGCGGACAGACTTATATTGTTTAGTCAGTCCTTCTACTTCGATCATGGCACTAGCGTGCCATAAATCCGGCAACTTTACCTGTTTAATGCCTCCACGCTCTCCCGCAGGATGGGAAAGGCGTGGCGGAAGGCGGCCAGGAGGGGGAGGCTTTCTACCTCCTCAAAAGGCACCCAGCGCAGCTCATAGGACTCTTCATTAGCTGTAGTAGGAAGCGGGGCGCCGGTGCGCGTGCGTGCTAGGACGGTGGTGTAGGTCCACTCCCCCGGCAGATCCCCCGCCGCGGGATAGGGCCCGGCCGTTACTCGCGCATCGAGCACCTCTACGTCCTGGGGTGCAATCGCACATTCTTCATGGGTTTCACGCAGCGCGGCCTGGGTGGGAGTCTCCGTAAAATCGCGGGCGCCACCCGGAATCCCCCAGGTATCGCCGTGATTGGTCCACGCGGCGCGGTGCTGGAGGAGCACCTTACGCCCGGCGACGAGGAAGAGGCCGGCGGCGCCAAATTTTCCCCAGACGCGAATGCCGCCGGGGCCTGCCGCCCAGCCGTCTCCACTGTGAGGGTTATGCATGCTGCCTATCCTAGCCACACACGCGGGTATATGGTGGCGCCCAGCACACTGCGGGCGCTATTCTGAGTGAATGACCGAGCAGGCAGTCCGGGCAGAAAGCGTGCATGACGAGCACGCTCACCCGAGCGATCACTGGCTCGATGAGGTCACCGCGCCCACCGGCCCAGCCTTCAGCGGGCTCAGCAGCCGCGCCATGGAATGGTTCGCGGGCCCGGCACGCCTGCTGCGCCGCTTCTACTACTTCGCCTCCACCACCCCAGGCAAGCTTTTTACGGTCACGCTCATTCTCACCGTAGCCCTAGGCGCCGCCGGCTTATCGATGTCCCAGTCTTCCGCCGCCCGCCATTCCGACTTGGACGAGCTACTGTCCACCACCGAGCCGATGTCGAACGCGGCGCACCACCTTTATAGTTCGCTCTCGGTGGCCGATACCGTGGCCACCACCGGCTTCGTGCAGGCGGGCGTGGAATCGGAGGAAAACCGCGATAGTTATAACGAGGCCATCGATGCCGCTTCCGTAGCGGCCACCGAATCCGTGCTGGGCACCACCCAAGAAGATGGTCGCGTGCGCGAGCTGGTGACCTTTATCCAACGCGAGCTGCCCGTTTATACCGCGATGGTGGAAAAGGCCCGCTCCAACCACCGGGCGGGCAATGCGGTGGCCAATTCCTATATGTCCAATGCCTCGGCGCTGATGCGCGAGCGTATCCTACCGGCTGCCTCCGAGCTATTCCAGCTGACCACCGCCAAGGTAAACCAGCAGCAGCAAGAGCTCACCTCGCCGCAGTGGGTGCCGCTCTCCGGCCTCTTGGCGGCGCTCTTCTTCCTCGCCGTGGCCCAATGGTGGCTGTGGCGCCAGACCCGCCGGCGTTTTAACCGCGGCTTCTTAACTGCCAGCGTGCTGCTTTTCTTGGCCATCTCCTGGGTGGCGCTATCCAACCTCGCCACCTGGTCCACCGGCCACCAGGGCTTCGAGACGGCCTCACGCCCGTGGGATTCGCTCACGGCCTCACGAATTGAGGCGCAGCAGGCGCGCACCTCCGAGACCCTCGCGCTGGTGCTGCGCTCCTCCGAGGAGGATTCAATGGTGCGTTTTTCCAGCTCCATCAACTCCATCGAAGGGGCCCTCGAGGATTATGAGGAAGCGCTCAATGATGAAGACGTGGAGGTCACCGACCCAGAACTCATCCACAGCGCCCGGGCTGCCGCCGAGCAGTGGCGCGGCACCCACGACAAACTCATGGGCGCGCTCAAGGACGGCGACTATGACGAGGCCATCTACCAGGCCACGGCCACCGAACCCAAGAACGGCGAGATGACCGCGGCGCGTTCCTATGATGAGCTCGACGCGGAGCTCTCGGATCTCATTGGCCAGGCGCGCATCGCCATGCGCAGCTACTTGGAGCGCGGCCTGACCGCCATGACAGCGGTGTCCTCGGCCGTGTTCCTGCTGACCTTGTGCGCCATTATTGCCGTGTGGCTGGGCATCCGCCCCCGACTGCAGGAGTACCTCTAATGCGCCGCACACGCCTTACCCTCGCCACGCTTGCCTGCTTCTGCGCCGCGCTTCCACTGACCTCCTGCGACGTTCGCACCGCCCCTCCGCTGGAGGCGCCCGCCGAGCACGCCCTCGATTCCCGGCCGGGCCCGCCACTGCCGGAAGGAGCGGAGATTGAAAAGGCCGGCTCCACCGCCGCGCAGCGCGCCTCTGATGAGGAAATCAAGGGCAGCTACCGCCCGGATGATAAGAAGGCGAAGGAGCGGGTTCCGGACATCGTCAAGCGCGGTCGTCTCATCGTGGGCGTGGACCGTTCCAATAACTTGATGAGTTACCGCGATGCCGCCACCGGTGACGTGCGCGGCTTCGAGGTGGATATCGCCCGCGAGATTGCCCGCGATATCTTTGGCGATCCCAATAAGGTGGACTTCCGCTTCATAGAATCCTCCGACCGCGTTAATGCCCTCAATACCGGCGCGGTGGACATGATCGTGCGCACCATGACCATTAGCCCGGAGCGCGAGCGCGAGGTGGCCTTTTCCATTCCCTATATGAACACCCAAACCCGCATGCTGGTGCTTACCAATTCCGGTATGAAGTCCGTCAAGGACGCCGCCGGTAAGACCCTATGCGGTGTGGGCGCGTCCACCGCGCTGGAAACCATCCGCGAACACGCCCCCAAGTCCGATATCTTGGTCACCCGTTCCTGGGGCGATTGCCTAATGGCCCTGCAGCTTAACCAGGCCGATGGCATCGTCGTCGATGATGCCCTGCTCTCCGGCATGGCCGCCCAAGACTCCTATACCTCCATCGTGGGCGAGCCGCTAGAGACCGAGAATTACGGCGTGGCCGTGCGCCGCCCCAGCAAGCAGCATGACACCCGCCCGCTGCTGCGCCAAGTAAATTCCACGCTCGAACGCATCCGCCGCGACGGCACTTGGTCTTCCATTTTTGAGGAGTGGCTCGGCGCCTACCTGGAAGAGCCCATCCTGCCGGCCGGAAAGTACATCGAGGAGGACGCTAAGCCATGAGCCATAACCCGAATTTCAGCGATGACGAGCTCGAATACATCGAGCCGGAGAACCTCGATACCCAGCGCGCCTTCCGCCAGCCCACCAATGCCGCCAATTCCGCGCAGGAGCCGGATGCGCTGGACGATGCCCCCTCGGGCGACGGCCCCTCGGACGATGGCCCCGCCACCGCCGCCGTAGCTTTCGACCCCTTTGCGGACGAAGACGAAGAGGGCACTGCGGCCGTAGCCTTCGACCCCTTCGCCGACGAGGATGAACCCGGCGATGATGCCGGCACTTCCGCGGTTGCCTTCGATCCCTTCGCGGACGAAGACGAGGACGGCGATGGTTCCATCGACCCAGACCATATCTCCAGCCTTCTGGCGGATCTGGATAATATCCGCGCCCAACGCGAACAGCAGCGCGTCCAAAAATCCCAAGAGGACTCCTCGCAGCGCTCGCGCCGCCGCGCGCTCGATACCTTCCGCGAGCGTCGCGGCACCCACCGCGCCGAGCGCCGCGTGGCTGATGGCATGGTGCGCCTGCCGTTTATCACCCCGGCCGAGCCGACCGATGCGCTCATTGACCCCACCGAGGAATCCTCAGACAAGAAGATTCCGCCACCACAGCTACAGCCCGGTGACATGGTGGCCGGACAGTACGAAATCTTGGGCGTTCTCGCCCACGGCGGCATGGGCTGGATTTACCTAGCCAATGATCACTTTGTCTCCGGAAGAGTGGTGGTCCTCAAAGGTATGCAGGCCCAAAAATCGGCCGATGAAACAGCCGCTGCGGTGGCAGAACGCGAATTTCTCGCCGATATTACTCACCCTGGCATCGTCAAGATTTTCAATTTCATCGATGACGCCCGGGTGCCCGGCGGCTTTATTGTCATGGAGTATGTCGGCGGGCCGTCGCTAAGAAGCAGGCGCAAAAAGCAGCCGGATAAGCTCCTGCCGGTCGATATCGCCATTGCTTATATCTTGGAAGTCCTGCCCGCGCTGGAGTACCTGCATTCGCGCGGGGTGGTCTATAACGACCTAAAGCCCGATAACATCATCGTCACCGAGGACCAGGTCAAGCTCATTGACCTAGGCGCGGTCTCCGGCATTGGCGCGTTTGGCTATATCTACGGCACCAAGGGCTACCAAGCCCCGGAAGTGGCCACCGAGGGCCCTTCCATCGCCAGCGATATCTACACCATCGGCCGCACCCTGGCTTCGCTCTGCCTCAAGCTGCCTACCGAGGACGGCGTCTATCTGCCAGGCATTCCCACCCCGACCGAGGAGCCGGAGCTGCGCCGCTTCTTGTCGCTCTACCGCCTATTGCAGCGCGCCACCGACCCGGATCCGGAGCGCCGCTTTACCTCCATCAAGGAGCTGCGCACCCAGCTCTACGGCGTGCTGCGCGAGGTCATTGCCATCCGCGACGGCCTGCAGTACCCCTCCCAGCATTCGCTTTTCTCGCCGCAACGTACCACCTTTGGCACCAAGCACCTGGTTTTCCGCACGGATCAGCTTATCGACGGCATCGATCGCACCGTCCAAATCACCGCCCCCGAGGTCGTCTCCGCCCTGCCTACCCCGCTACTGGACCGCGATGACGTGGGCGCCGGCCTGCTGCAAGGCGCTTCCTATGCGGAGCCACAGGAGGCCCTGGAGACCCTCCGCCAGGCCATGCAGACCCCCGAGTACGAGCACTCTGCCGAAATCCCGCTGGGCGTGGTGCGCTCCATGATCGACCTGGGCTATACCGGCCAAGCCCGCCAGTGGCTGAGCTCCATCGAGGACCGCCTCGGCCGGGACTGGCGTTTCCAGTGGTACGCCGGCATTACCGAGCTGCTTCACGACGACTACCGTGACGCTCAAAAATACTTCTCCACCGTCCTCGACCTCCTGCCAGGCGAGGCGGCGCCCAAGCTCGCCATCGCCGCCATCAACGAGCTCATCCTGCAGCAGCTGGACTATAGCGATACCGCGCTTATTGACCCTACCGTGGCGCGGGCCTGCTCCAATATGCATTCCACGCTGGCTGATCTACCCAACTCCGCCTTCGAGGGCCAGCCGGAAATCTGGAACCACGTCACCCAGGATCCGGCCGCGCTACGCTTTAACTCCATGCGCCTCTACGGCATTGTGTGGTCCACCAACCCCACCACCGTCTCCTCTGCTTTTGGCCTCGCCCGCCAGCTGCGCTCCGAGGGCCAGGTGGAGGTAGCCGTCGTGGTCCTCGACAAGGTCCCCAATGCCTCGCGCCACTACCGCATGGCCCGCTTGACGACGATCCTCCAGCTCATCGTCCACGATCTCTCCGAGTCCCGCATCCGCCGCGCCGCCCGACGCCTCGAAGAGGTCCCCACCAACGAGCCGCGCTTCCTGCAGATCAAGATCGCCGTCATCTCCGCCGGCCTGAATTTCCTGCGCAATGCTGATCTCTCGCGCGCCGCCTCCCCCAACGACCTCTTCGAATACGCCTTTACCCAGCGTGGCCTGCGCACCGGTCTCTCCGAGACACTCCGCGCCCTCGCGCGCCAAGCACCGTTTAGCCGCCACCGTTACGCGCTCGTTGACCTTGCCAACCAGGTCCGCCCGGTCACCACCTTCTAATCGCTACATAGGCTCGTACAGCCGCCCCACAAGCAGCACATCATCTAGGCCTTTTTGCGCTACATAAATCAGACGACACGTTTGAAAATTTAAGAACGAAGCATTTCAACTGCCCTCGGTGTTCCCGATAACGCTAATGCCGTTAGGACATCCTCCACGCTTCGCGGTGGCTTTTGAAAAGTGGCAGCCGCGTCCTCAATCGATTGCTGCACAATCGCGGACGAGGAAGCGATTAACTCGCACAAGAACTCATCGGCGCTCTGCCGCCTAATGCCAAAACCATCAAGAATAGAACAAGGAAAGTCTTTTACATTTTCAGTGATGATACTTTGAGCACCACAACTAATTGCTGCCGCTAGGACATGCCTGTCATTCGGATCTGGTAGCCATAGATCATCGATTAATTCCTCGTATCCAGTCACAAGACAGTCCTCAACCGCTAAACACATCAATCTACGGGTGCGGCATAACTTTTTAGGGTCTAAATCAGGGCGATTGCGCTGCAAGTTAAAAAAGACTTCATCTAGGATTCGCTCCGTCCATCGGGCACGGAATACACCGCTACCAGCTACCCTTATCAGGACATCACGGAGCATGCTCGGGTAGAGCACATTGGCGTCATAAACTACCGTCAACAGCCCCACTAATATAGCTCCAGGTCCTCCGATAAGGCTGTTAATTCAGCTACGGCACGGCGCTGACGGGCATCTCTTTCATTCTTGTATTTCTGCAGATCCGCAAGACTCACGCGCCGATGGGAACCAACTTTGTAGCCGGGAAGGCTCCCTTCATCAATGAGCTTTACAACGTGTGGCCGCGAAATATTGAGAAAGTCTGCTGCCTGTTGCGTGGTGAATTCGGATTCCTCGGGCACTACGCGGACCGATTTCCCTGCCGCTTCGATTGCGAGAACTTTCTGCAGGGTTTCAGCGATCTCTCGCGGAATTGCGATTATTTGTTCGGTTCCTTGCACGAATATATCCACTGGTGCCGGTGAATCTTTTGCCTCCAACACAGAATTGAGCCTTAATAAAGCCTCTTCCGCTGGGCTGGTATCCCGAGTTGCCCCGCCATTTTGTAAGTCCTTCATACCCTCACCTTACAAAATAAACGAAATAAACGAAATAAACGAAACAGTTACTGTACTAGGTTCAGAGATAAAAACGAGGCGTGCGATCCCTTGCGGACCGCACGCCCCTTATTCATATTCCAGCCGCTAGCTAGACGTGAGAATCTTTACTTGTAGAGGCCAGCCTCACGCGCCATTGCGGCGATTTCGGCGGACTTCTGAGCGATAGCCAGCTCTTCGTTGGTCGGCACAACGAAGACCTTGACCGGGGAATCCTCGGTGGAGATCATGCGCGGCTGGTCGGAACGGACCAGGTTGCGCTCCTTATCAAAGTGGATGCCGTACATATCCAGGTTGTACAGGGAATCCTGGCGCACCTCGGTATCGTTTTCACCCACACCGGCGGTAAAGGTGATGGCGTCAACGCGGCCCAAGGCAATCATGTAGGAACCGATGAAGCGGCGCAGCTGGTGGATGTAGATATTGTAGGCCAGCCATGCGTCCTGGTCCTCGTTGTCGATGCGCTCGCGCAGCGTACGGAAGTCATTGACACCGGAGATGCCCTTGACACCGGACTGCTTATTGAGCAGGTTGTCAATCTCATCTACGCTCATGCCCGCTTGGCGGACAAGGTGGAAAATGATGCCTGGGTCAATATCGCCAGAACGGGTACCCATGGCCAAACCAGCCAGCGGGGTCAAGCCCATCGAGGTATCAATGGCGCGGCCGTTGCGGATGGCCGCAGCGGAGGCACCGTTGCCCAGGTGGAGGGTGATCTGGTGGGTGTGCATCGGGTCGCGCCCCAACAGGCCTGGAACCTGCTGGGAGACGAACTCGTGGGAGGTGCCGTGGAAGCCGTAGCGACGGATATCGTACTTGGATGCCACCTCATTGTTGATGGCATACAGCGCAGCTGCCGGCGGCAGGGTGTTGAAGAAGGCGGTATCGAAGACGGCAACGTGTGGGATATCCGGCAGCATCTTGCGAGCCACGCGGATGCCGTCCAAGTTGGCCGGGTTGTGCAGTGGAGCCAGCGGGATGAGGTCCTCAATCATGGACTCGATCTGGTCCACGATGAGCTGCGGCTCGGAGAAGAGGCGTCCGCCGTGGACGACACGGTGTCCAACGGCGATGACATCCACATCGGTCGGACCCACGTTGTGCTCGCTCATGATGGCAAAAGCGCGCTCAAGGCCGAAGGAGTGAGTAGGAATTTCCAGCTCTTCCTTGTACTTCTCGCCACCGGTCTTCACGGTGACAGCGCCGAGGGGCTCGCCAACCTGCTCGACCAAACCAGAGACCAACGGGGTATCCGTGGCGCTGGATTCAGGATCGACCAGCTGGAATTTAACGGAGGAAGAACCTGAGTTAAGGACCAGAACGTATGACATTTATTTCTCTCCAGCCTGAATAGCGGTGATTGCAACGGTGTTGATGATGTCCGGAACGGTCGCGCCACGCGACAAATCGTTAACCGGCTTGTTCAGGCCCTGCAGAATCGGGCCCACGGCGAGCGCACCGCCGGTACGCTGTGCCGTCTTGTAGCCAATATTGCCAGCCTCCAAGTCCGGGAAGACGAAGACATTTGCCTGTCCGGCAACCTCAGAATTCGGCATCTTCTTCGCAGCAACGCCTGGGTCGCAGGCGGCGTCGAACTGCAGCGGGCCATCCACCTTGACGGAGGAATCCAGCTTCTTGGCGGCCTCTACGGCGGCGACGGCGCGCTCGACGTCGGGGCCGGAACCGGAAGTACCGGAGGAGTAGGACAGCATGGCCACGCGCGGGTCGATACCGAACTGGGAAGCGGTCTGTGCGGAGACAATCGCGATCTCACCCAGCTGCTCGGCGGTGGGGTTCGGGTTAACAGCGCAGTCACCAAAGGCCCACAGGCGGCCGCGCATGACCATCAGGAAGATGGAGGAGACGACGGAAGCATTCGGCTTGGTCTTGATGATCTGGAAGGAAGGCTTGATGGTGTGGGCGGTGGTGTGAGCAGCGCCGGAGACCATGCCATCGGCCAAGCCCTTGTGGACCATCATGGTGGCGAAGTAGGAGATATCCTGCATCGTCTCGCGAGCCTGCTCGAGGGTAACGCCCTTCTTCTTGCGCAGCTCGGCAAAGTCGGCGGCGAATTCCTCCGCCAGCGGGGACTCGAGGTGATTGATGATTTCGGCACCAGCCAGGTCGAGCTTGAGCTCTTCGGCGCGGGCCTTGATATCGGCCTCGTTGCCCAGAATGGTCAGCTTGGCAACCTTATCGCGCAGCAGCACATGAGCGGCTTCGAGGATGCGGTCATCGTCGCCTTCCGGCAAGACGATGTGTGCGCCAGCCGCGCGGGCCTGGTCAATGAGCTGCTTCTGGAAGAGGTCTGCGGACATGACCGGGGTGACGTCGCCAAGCGAGGAAAGTGCGCCCTGAACCGCCTCCAGATCGGTGAAGATGCCAGCGACGGTGGCACCCAAGGATTCCGCATTCTGCTGGGCCAGTTCGCCGGTGCGCTGCGAGGCGCGGGAAATGATGGCCAGGGGCAGGCCGAGGGCGGCAGCTACCTCAGCATCAAAAGCGATATCGCCGGTACCCTGCGCCACGATGTTCTCGGCAGCAGGCGCCTCAGCGAGTACAGCGGCGACGGTGGCATCAAAGTCTTCGAGGCGGATGAACTCCGCCCCCAAGTCTTGGGCCAGGGCCGACACATCGAGGCCATCAAAGCCACGGCCGATAGTGCTGATAACTGCGGAATGGGATGCAGACATGCAAATTACCTTTCATTCACGGTCACTTGAACACAATTAACGCGTGTCATAACTTCATGTCAGCCATCACAGTTATTAACACGCGGTGACTCTTCCACTGTACGCGATTTACCCCCTCCTATGCCCTATCGTGACCGCCCTAAACTGGGGTTAGTAATGCTGTGGTTTTTATCGCATAGTGACCGCGTAGAATATGCAGCACAACGAAAGAAAGGACACCCTAAGCACATGACTAACCCAGTGCGCGTCGCCGTGGTCGGCTCCGGCCCGGCAGGCATTTACGCCTCTGACCTTCTAGTGAAATCCGACCTCGATGTGCAGATCGATCTTTTTGAAAAGATGCCAACGCCGTTCGGTTTGATCCGCTACGGCGTGGCACCAGATCATCCGCGCATTAAGGGCATTGTGCAGTCCCTGCACAACGTTATGGAAAAAGAAGAGATCCGCTTCCTGGGCAATATCGAGGTGGGCAAGGACATCACCGTCGAGGAGATGCGCGAGTATTACGACGCCATCATCTTCGCCACCGGCGCCACCGCCGATAAGCGCATCGGCATCCCCGGTGAGGATCTTAAGGGCAATCACGGCGCGGGCGAGTTCGTAGGCTTTTATGACGGCAACCCCAACTTCGAGCGCGACTGGGATCTCTCCGCAGAATCCGTCGCCGTCGTGGGCGTGGGCAATGTCTCCCTCGACGTCTCTCGCATCTTGGCCAAGACCGCCGACGAGCTGCTCGTTACCGAGATCCCGGATAATGTCTACGCAGCGCTGAAGAAAAACCGTGCCAAGGAGGTCCACGTCTTCGGCCGCCGCGGCCCGGCACAGGCCAAGTACACGCCGAAGGAGCTCAAGGAGCTAGACGAGTCCCCGACCATTGAGGTCATTGTCAACCCCGAGGACATCGAGTATGACGCCGCCTCCGAAGAGGCCCGCCGCGCCGCCAAGTCCACCGACCTGGTGTGCCAGACCCTCGAGTCTTATGCCATGCGCGAGCCGGGCGATGCCCCGCACAAGCTCTACATCCATTTCTTCGAGTCCCCGGTAGAGGTATTGGGCGAGGACGGCCACGTCACCGCCATCAAGACCGAGCGCACCGAGCTCAATGGCGATGGCACCGTAACCGGTACCGGCAAGTTCACCGAGTGGCCGGTCCAGGCCGTCTACCGCGCGGTGGGCTACCACCCTCAGTCCGTCGACGGCGTACCCTTCGATGAGACCAAGGCCACCATGCCAAACGACGGCGGCCATGTGCTGGCCAATGTCGACGGCGAAAAGCTGCCTGGCCTCTACACCACCGGCTGGATTAAGCGCGGCCCGGTGGGCCTGATTGGCAATACCAAGTCCGATGCCAAGGACACCACCACCATGCTTATCGCCGATTACAAGGCCGGTGACTTGGAGCCTGCCACCAAGCGCGATCCGCAGGACATCCTGGACTTCCTGGCTTCCCGCGATATCGCCGTGACCACCTGGGAAGGCTGGCACCGCCTGGATGCTGCCGAGCGCGCCGCCGGCGAGCCGCACGGCCGCGAGCGCATCAAGATCGTCGAGTGGGACGAGATGGTCAAGCACGCCGGTCCACAGGCCTAATCCATGCCGCATATCATTACCGCCGCGCCCCTGGGGCAGCTGGCGGCCTTGGACGTCCACCAGCTCTACAAGCTGCGGGTGGACGTCTTTGTGCACGAGCAGCGCTGCCCGTACGCCGAGATTGACGCCACCGACGCCGACCCCCAGACCGTGCACCTGCTGGCCTGGGACGCGGACTCCCACGAGCTGCTTGGCACGGCCCGCGTCTTTCCGGCCGCGCCTACTGACGCCGCGCTTGCCGACGCCACCGGCACCCAAATCGGCCGCTTCGCGCTCGCGCCCGCCGCGCGCGGCACGGGCCTCGGCCGCGAACTTCTCCAGGCGGCCATAGACCTAGGCGAACGCATGCACCCAGGCAAGCCGCTCTACCTGGAGGCGCAGGCCGGCCTCGTGGACTATTACGCCGGCTTTGGCTTTACTCCGGTAGGCGAGCTATTCGACGACGAAGGAGTTCCCCACCAGCCAATGCTGCGCCCCGCTTCTTAGTCGGCGTCGTCCACGCCGGAGGCAAGCTTCGGGTCGAGCTCCACGCCGCCCTCGTACTCCACGACCTCGATATCGGGGACGTTATCGGCCTCAGGCTGGATGCCGCGCGCACCACCCTGGGCCAGCAGGCCCGGCGTGGAGGTGACCTCGATCTTGTGCGCCGCTAGTGCTGCGCGGTCGCGCGCCTCCTCCGCGCTTTCCGCGGTGGCAGACACCAAGCCCATGCGACGGCCCTTGTAAGCCCCGGGCTTGCCAAAGAGTTTGACGTCCGTCTCGGCGTAGTTGAGGGCCGCGGCGACGCCGGTATAGGCCACCTCATTCAGCTCCTCGTCCGCGTGGATGACCACGCTGGCACCCGGGGTAACCAGGGTGGCGTCAATGGGGTAGCCCAAAATCGCGCGCGCATGCAGGTCAAACTCGGAAAAGCGCTGCGTGTAGGCGGTAAGCATCGCCGTATCCGCGGGTCGCGGGGATACGGAGGAAAAGTACACGTCATCGCCGGCGACAAAAAGCTCCACGCAGTACACGCCGCGCCCACCCAGCTCATTGGAGATGCGCGCGGCCACAGAGCGGGCATTTTCCAGCGCGATCTCGCTCATGCCGGTAGGCTGCCATTCCTCCACGAGGTCACCGCGCTCATGGCGGTGTCCGATGGGCTCGCTAAACCACGTGGCCAGTTTGCCCGTGGCCGGATCGATGGACCGGATAGCCAGCAGGGTGACCTCAAGGTCAAAGTCCACGAAGCGCTCGGCCACCACGCGCTGCGAATCCGAGGACACCCGCCGCACGGTCTCCCAGGCCTCGCGCACATCGTCCTCATCTCGGGCAATCATGTGGCCCTTGCCGGAGGTGGACACATCCGGCTTAATGATGCACGGAAAGCCCAGCTCCCCAACTGCTTCTTCCAGCTCCTCCACGGAGCTAGCAAAGCGATACGCGGAGACCGGCAAGCCGATATTCTCTGCCACCTCGCGCACACACTGGCGATCCTGCGTCATGGCGCAAGCGCGAGCCGAGGGGACCACGATGGCGTCACTTTGCGCTTCCATCTCTTCCAGCGCTTCTACCGCTACGGTTTCTACCTCTGGGACCACAAAGTGCGGTTGAATCTCTTGTGCTAGCTGCAGGATGCGCCCGGCGTCCTTGATATCGGCGACGTAGCTATACTGCGCCACCTGGTGCGCCGGTGCGCCCGCATACGAATCCACCGCGTGGACCTCAAGGCCCAGGTTCTGGAAGGACATGGCCAGCTGCTTGCCCAGCTCGCCTGAGCCCAGCAGCAATACCTTGGTGGCATTGCTGGTCAGCGGCGTGCCAATATGACCGGCGATCTCGCCTGGATTATCCATGAAAATGCTCCTTCTAAGCCGCAGGCAGCGGCGGTTACTGCCTTAAATTATTTCACATTTAGGCCCCAACCCCACTACCCACATGCCAGGTGCCATGGATAAGAAAAGGCGCCCTGTGGGCAATTCCACAGGGCGCCTGAAAGGTTTCCGCCTAGGCGGCAGGGGCCTCAGCCGGTGCCTCGGCTGGGGCTTCAGCCGGTGCTTCCCCCGCCGGTTGCTCGGCGGGCTGCTCTGGCTCGCCTACCGGCTCCGCCACGGTAATGATGTTGTCCTCATAACCCAGCGCGCCGCCAACGAACTGGCCGCCGCAGGTAATAAGAACCAGGCGGTTCTTGCCTTCCTTATCATTGACCACGTCCGGGAAGCCGGAACCCTTGGGCAGGCGGTACGGTGCCTCGGTCACGCGGAAGGTGCGCTCCTGGCCGTCGATGACCACGGTAAATTCCTGGTCTTTCTTCAGCTTGGTGAACTTCTCCGCATAGCCGGTGCCCTGGCCCTGGTAGTTAATGTGGCCAGTAATCACGCTCGAGCCCACATTGCCCGGCTCACCTGGCACAGCGGAGGCGGAGTACCAGCCCACGCGAGTGACGTCGTGTGGCGGCAGCAGCACGCCCTGGTCCGTGACCTGTACGGGGTCCACGGCCGCGTACTCGCCATCGATACCCACGGACATGCCTTCAAAGCCCTTGAATTCACCAGGCGCGGCCTCATACTCGTGCTCCTGCTGGCCCGAATCATCCACGAAGGCATCGGACTTCGGCCCAGATTCTTCCGACGCACTCTCGCTGGCCACCGTCTCTGGTGCCGAGCCGGCCTCATCCTCATCATCGCTCGCCAAATACAGCACTACCTGCAACAAGACCAGCGCGACGACGACTATGGCCGCGATAATGGCGATCAGCTTGCCACGACCCATGCCCTGCTTGCCGACGCCCCCTTCTTCCCCACTCGCCGGATAGTGAGAAACTCCATTTTCCTCCGGCTGCTCAGGTTCCCTGTGCTTTCCCATAGCTAGCTTCCTCTACTTCCTCAATTTGTCTACCCTGTGCAGGGTATATGCAAATCCCCTCCAGCGTGTGTAATCACACCCTGGAGGGGATTTTTGGTGTTTAAGTCTCAGCCTCGGTGGAGGGGCCGGGAGGCCACCTCACCGAAGCTTAGGGATTACTTGATGTAATCCTGCATACCCAGCTCAAGCTCGGTTGCGCCGGACGGTACGGACTTAATCTCAACGCGGTCAGCGTTGGATGGCAGTGCGTTACCAGTCTCTTCAGGTTGCTGACCCTGGACCTCGACGCCACGGCCGTGTCCATTGTCAGCGTTGCCGCCCTTAGGAGCATCCTGACCCTTGACCTCGTGACCATTGCCACCATCGTGGTTACCGGTGTTGTCACCGTGGCCACCATTGTGGCTGCTGGAGTTGTCGCCGTGGCCACCGTTGTGGTTGCCATGATCCTTGTGGTCGAAGTGATCCTTGATGATCTTGCCCAAGCCGATACCCGGAATCAGGATGAGCCACCACTTATTGTCCTTGGAGGAACCGTTGGAGGAACCATCCGAGGAGCCGCCTGGCTTGTCCTGATCGTGGACCTCGTGGGAGATCACGGTCTGGTCCTCATCATTGATGTCCTTGTGCTCAGCAATGTGGTTCGGCTTCTCCGGAGTTGCATCCGGGGTGTCCTCACCCTTGTCGTTGACCTCAGTGGAGGTGAGCTCCTCGAAGGCAACCGCAGCCTGGACAGGCTCATTCACATCATCGTTGACGGTGATGGTGACAGGCTCCATGCCCTTGGACTTCTTCGGAGTGAAGGTAACTTCACCCTTGCCCAGAACAGACTTGCCGTCCTTCTTGTTAATGAGCTCAGCCTTCAGGGTGTATTCCTTACCCGGAACCAGACCCTCGTAGGAAACCTCATCAACGATCTTGGCACCAGCAATGACCTCATGGGAACCCTTAGCAAAGTCAGCATTCGTGGTAACCCACGGCTCACCTGGCTTGTGCTCCTCAGTCGTCGGCTTGGTCGGCTCAGTGGTCTCACCGGTCGACTCAGTCGGCTTGGTTGGCTCAGTGGTCTCCTCACCAGGCTTGGTTGGCTCAGTGGTCTCCTCACCAGGCTTGGTCGGCTCAGTGGTCTCCTCACCAGGCTTGGTCGGCTCAGTGGTCTCCTCACCAGGCTTGGTCGGCTCAGTGGTCTCCTCACCAGGCTTGGTCGGCTCAGTGGTCTCCTCACCAGGCTTGGTCGGCTCAGTGGTCTCCTCACCAGGCTTGGTCGGCTCAGTGGTCTCCTCACCAGGCTTGGTCGGCTCAGTGGTCTCCTCACCAGGCTTGGTCGGCTCAGTGGTCTCCTCACCAGGCTTGGTCGGCTCAGTGGTCTCCTCACCAGGCTTGGTCGGCTCAGTGGTCTCCTCACCAGGCTTGGTCGGCTCAGTGGTCTCACGGCCTGGAACAGGATTGGTGGTCGGAGTTTCCTCTTCCTTCTTGGTCACCGTCTGGTCATCATCATCGATGTCCTTGTGCTCACCGATCTCGTTCGGCTTGTCATTGTCAGGGGTGTCCTCACCCTTGTCATTGACAACCTTAGAAGTCAGAGTCTCGAAGGCAACCGCAGCCTCAACAGGCTCCTTCACATCATCATTAACGGTGATGGTGACAGCCTCAAAGCCATTAGCCTCATCCGGGGTGAAGGTATGACCCTTAGTCTCACCCAGAACAGTCTTACCGTCGTCCTTGGAAATCAGCTGAGCATCCAGGGAGTATTCCTTACCCGGAACCAAACCCTCATAGGAAACCTGGTCCACAATCTTGGCACCAGCAACAACTTCCTTCGAACCATTCTCGAAGTCCGCGTTCGTAGAAACAATCGCATTCTTCTTCTTGGTCACCGTCTGGTCATCATCATCGATGTCCTTGTGCTCACCGATCTCGTTCGGCTTGTCATTGTCAGGGGTGTCCTCACCCTTGTCATTGACAACCTTAGAAGTCAGAGTCTCGAAGGCAACCGCAGCCTCAACAGGCTCCTTCACATCATCATTAACGGTGATGGTGACAGCCTCAAAGCCATTAGCCTCATCCGGGGTGAAGGTATGACCCTTAGTCTCACCCAGAACAGTCTTACCGTCGTCCTTGGAAATCAGCTGAGCATCCAGGGAGTATTCCTTACCCGGAACCAAACCCTCATAGGAAACCTGGTCCACAATCTTGGCACCAGCAACAACTTCCTTCGAACCATTCTCGAAGTCCGCGTTCGTAGAAACAATCGCATTCTTCTTCTTGGTCACCGTCTGGTCATCATCATCGATGTCCTTGTGCTCACCGATCTCGTTCGGCTTGTCATTGTCAGGGGTGTCCTCACCCTTGTCATTGACAACCTTAGAAGTCAGAGTCTCGAAGGCAACCGCAGCCTCAACAGGCTCCTTCACATCATCATTAACGGTGATGGTGACAGCCTCAAAGCCATTAGCCTCATCCGGGGTGAAGGTATGACCCTTAGTCTCACCCAGAACAGTCTTACCGTCGTCCTTGGAAATCAGCTGAGCATCCAGGGAGTATTCCTTACCCGGAACCAAACCCTCATAGGAAACCTGGTCCACAATCTTGGCACCAGCAACAACTTCCTTCGAACCATTCTCGAAGTCCGCGTTCGTAGAAACAATCGCATTCTTCTTCTTGGTCACCGTCTGGTCATCATCATCGATGTCCTTGTGCTCACCGATCTCGTTCGGCTTGTCATTGTCAGGGGTGTCCTCACCCTTGTCATTGACAACCTTAGAAGTCAGAGTCTCGAAGGCAACCGCAGCCTCAACAGGCTCCTTCACATCATCATTAACGGTGATGGTGACAGCCTCAAAGCCATTAGCCTCATCCGGGGTGAAGGTATGACCCTTAGTCTCACCCAGAACAGTCTTACCGTCGTCCTTGGAAATCAGCTGAGCATCCAGGGAGTATTCCTTACCCGGAACCAAACCCTCATAGGAAACCTGGTCCACAATCTTGGCACCAGCAACAACTTCCTTCGAACCATTCTCGAAGTCCGCGTTCGTAGAAACAATCGCATTCTTCTTCTTGGTCACCGTCTGGTCATCATCATCGATGTCCTTGTGCTCACCGATCTCGTTCGGCTTGTCATTGTCAGGGGTGTCCTCACCCTTGTCATTGACAACCTTAGAAGTCAGAGTCTCGAAGGCAACCGCAGCCTCAACAGGCTCCTTCACATCATCATTAACGGTGATGGTGACAGCCTCAAAGCCATTAGCCTCATCCGGGGTGAAGGTATGACCCTTAGTCTCACCCAGAACAGTCTTACCGTCGTCCTTGGAAATCAGCTGAGCATCCAGGGAGTATTCCTTACCCGGAACCAAACCCTCATAGGAAACCTGGTCCACAATCTTGGCACCAGCAACAACTTCCTTCGAACCATTCTCGAAGTCCGCGTTCGTAGAAACAATCGCATTCTTCTTCTTGGTCACCGTCTGGTCATCATCATCGATGTCCTTGTGCTCACCGATCTCGTTCGGCTTGTCATTGTCAGGGGTGTCCTCACCCTTGTCATTGACAACCTTAGAAGTCAGAGTCTCGAAGGCAACCGCAGCCTCAACAGGCTCCTTCACATCATCATTAACGGTGATGGTGACAGCCTCAAAGCCATTAGCCTCATCCGGGGTGAAGGTATGACCCTTAGTCTCACCCAGAACAGTCTTACCGTCGTCCTTGGAAATCAGCTGAGCATCCAGGGAGTATTCCTTACCCGGAACCAAACCCTCATAGGAAACCTGGTCCACAATCTTGGCACCAGCAACAACTTCCTTCGAACCATTCTCGAAGTCCGCGTTCGTAGAAACAATCGCATTCTTCTTCTTGGTCACCGTCTGGTCATCATCATCGATGTCCTTGTGCTCACCGATCTCGTTCGGCTTGTCATTGTCAGGGGTGTCCTCACCCTTGTCATTGACAACCTTAGAAGTCAGAGTCTCGAAGGCAACCGCAGCCTCAACAGGCTCCTTCACATCATCATTAACGGTGATGGTGACAGCCTCAAAGCCATTAGCCTCATCCGGGGTGAAGGTATGACCCTTAGTCTCACCCAGAACAGTCTTACCGTCGTCCTTGGAAATCAGCTGAGCATCCAGGGAGTATTCCTTACCCGGAACCAAACCCTCATAGGAAACCTGGTCCACAATCTTGGCACCAGCAACAACTTCCTTCGAACCATTCTCGAAGTCCGCGTTCGTAGAAACAATCGCATTCTTCTTCTTGGTCACCGTCTGGTCATCATCATCGATGTCCTTGTGCTCACCGATCTCGTTCGGCTTGTCATTGTCAGGGGTGTCCTCACCCTTGTCATTGACAACCTTAGAAGTCAGAGTCTCGAAGGCAACCGCAGCCTCAACAGGCTCCTTCACATCATCATTAACGGTGATGGTGACAGCCTCAAAGCCATTAGCCTCATCCGGGGTGAAGGTATGACCCTTAGTCTCACCCAGAACAGTCTTACCGTCGTCCTTGGAAATCAGCTGAGCATCCAGGGAGTATTCCTTACCCGGAACCAAACCCTCATAGGAAACCTGGTCCACAATCTTGGCACCAGCAACAACTTCCTTCGAACCATTCTCGAAGTCCGCGTTCGTAGAAACAATCGCATTCTTCTTCTTGGTCACCGTCTGGTCATCATCATCGATGTCCTTGTGCTCACCGATCTCGTTCGGCTTGTCATTGTCAGGGGTGTCCTCACCCTTGTCATTGACAACCTTAGAAGTCAGAGTCTCGAAGGCAACCGCAGCCTCAACAGGCTCCTTCACATCATCATTAACGGTGATGGTGACAGCCTCAAAGCCATTAGCCTCATCCGGGGTGAAGGTATGACCCTTAGTCTCACCCAGAACAGTCTTACCGTCGTCCTTGGAAATCAGCTGAGCATCCAGGGAGTATTCCTTACCCGGAACCAAACCCTCATAGGAAACCTGGTCCACAATCTTGGCACCAGCAACAACTTCCTTCGAACCATTCTCGAAGTCCGCGTTCGTAGAAACAATCGCATTCTTGTGGGAAGTTACGGTCTGCGCCTCATCATTGATGTCGCGGTGATCGGTAATCTTCTTCTCTTCGTCAGAGTTCGGAGTTTCCTTACCGTTCTCATCGACCTCCTTAGAGTAGAGGTCCTCGAATGCGACGGCAGCCTTGATGACGCCCTCAACATCGTCGTTGACCTTAATATCAACGACCTGCTCACCGGCAGACTTCTCTGGGGTGAAGGTTACATCGCCCTTGCCGACGACCTCGTGCTCACCCTTATCATTCTCAGCCTTGTTATGCAGCTCAGCCTTCAGGGTGTACTTCTTACCCGGAACAAGGTCCTCGTAATGAACCTTGTCCTTAACGGTAGCGCCAGCAACAACCTGCTGCTTGTCACCATCAAAGGAAGCCTCGGTCTCAATCTTCGGATTGAGGTCCTTCTCCTGCTTCTCCGTAGTCGGAGTCGGATCAGGATTAGGTACTACATCAGTAGTCGGCTCGTCAGTATCCTCCGTAGTGGTTTCCTCAGGAGAGGTCGGTTCAGTAGTGGAATCCTTAGAAGTGGTCTCCTCAGTATTGGACGGCTCAGAATCGGTAGTCGTCTCGCTAGAAGAAGTCTCCTCTTCCGGATTCTCAGAGGTAGTCTCTTCGGTCGTGTTCTCCTCGGTATTTGGGTTCTCTGGAGAAGTAGTCGGTTCTTCAGAGCCGCCACCATTGTCCGGAGTATCCGGCAAACCAGGCTGGTCCACTGGGTAGACCATTTGCCCCTTAGTCGCATGGGAATTCGTCTCGGAACCCCTAGGCTTTACAACAGTAATATACGAGCCCTCTGGTTTCGCCGGAATATTAATGGAGGGATCCTTAACCAGCGTGCCATCGATCGCACTTTTGACGCGGAAACCAGTCAGCTCAGCAAACTCATTTTCATCTCCTGTGAAAGCCTTGTAAGGATGAACGCCATTAGCATCACCGTAGGAAAAATTGCCCGTAATTGCAGTAGTGGCGTAGGGCTTACCAACTGGCGTAGACGTCAGCGCCGCCAAGTAAACAAGGTAGTTGAAAGCTTTATCTTTCTTACCCTTATTTGTGGCATCCTGAAGCTTCATCGCCACATTAATTGCAGCATCTTCATACTCAGCAGGCACCGAAAGTTTTTCCGCGGTTGCCCGAGTATAGCTTCGATTAATCTGCATCGGGTTGGCAGTGGAAGCATCCAAACACCAACCCCATCCAACGTCATTCTCCTCATGCCCGTTATTGGCCGCACCTTTAGGTGGTTGACCGGCCCACACAAGAGCGTGCCAGGTTTCGTCCACACCACCCGAGCTAGCTTTAGCGGATTCAGAACCCAACGTTTCATTTGGAACAAAGTCGGTAGGCTCAGCAGCCTCCGCCTTGCTTCCCGGAACGGTGACCATGGCTGCAATTACCGCAACTGCAGCAAGCACTGCGGTAAAGACCATCCACCCCTCTCGGGATATATTTCTTAATTTACTCATTCTTTCCTCTTCGAGCGGTACAAATACTTACATTCGTTTCCTGTACAGCGAGCGTTTTCGCTGAGCAGAACCTGAAATTGAGACTTGAACACACTGCGGTTAATCAGGGTTTCGAACCCGAATCTGGATTAACTCTTATTGTGCTCTCAGGATAATATCACGGGAAAATTTAAGGCGCCAGCCAGAAACCTTTAGAAAACTGCACGTTATGCAGTATTTCTAATTCCTTAACCACAGGTAGATGTACTTATTTTCACGGACAACCTAGTGTTAAATACATATGTTCGACGTCCACTAGGCATTTTCCAAGACTAAAGAACCAAACCGATAACTTAACCAATACTAAGATTGGTTTTAACGAACCCCATGTAAACACTTCTATACGCTGCAGTTTATCTAATTTCGTGCAAATTTCAGAGGGCGATCTGCATACAATTTCATCGCATTACTCCGGAATTATCCATGGAAAGTTGGTGCTACAGGAGTGGCTAGAGAGCATTCGCGAGGGGTGCACGCACGTTCGATATACTAGAAATGTAGTAAACACTAACCCTATCGCCATTCAGTTCCAAGAAGGGATGTGTGAGCGAAAACTCTGCCTAGGGTCATCACAATCACACTTTGGCCCCTCGAATAGGGAGTGAGGGAGAATTGGGCAAAGAAAAATCCGCACGGGCGTCGGCAAGCGGATGCTTTACCGAGGCCGCAGTGCGGATCCTGGAATGAACTAAGCCTTAAAGAACGGCAGTGACCTGGTAACCCTTTTCCTGCAGGAGCTGGGAAACTGCCCCAAAGGTATCGCCATCCTTATCCGGGTTGTAGGTCTCCGGGTTCAGGGCAATATTGGCAGTGTCGCCCTCGTAGCGGACGCTGATGAACTCGTAGCCGGCTTCGGCGTGGGCGGCGTCGATAAGAGCCTGCACGTCGTCGGTGTTGCCCTGCTCAGCAACAGCAACCTGCTCCTGCTCAGGTGCCGGCGCAGCCTCCTGTACCGGGGTGCCCAGGCCGAAGAATCCCATAATGGTGGCAAGCAGGCCGCTCACAAGCTTGATGATCATTGAAGTAACTCCCTGTGTGGTAATGCGCGGGAATAGGGCCCGCTATGGCTGAAAACTCTCTGTACTTAAAGCAGACTTAACTTTAGCTTAGTATCGGGTTACGTTCAACATGGAAACCCTTAATTCACCATGCCATGGCCTTGTGGGCGGTTAAGGGGCGCTGAAACACCACAGCGCCCGTGCTCCGTCTCAATGACGGCACACGGGCGCTTTCGCTTGGTGAGGACTAGCTCCCCCTAGGGAAAAGGGGAGCTAGTTAGGGAATAGGGACCTTGGCTGCCTACTTGGAGGAGCTGGAAGAACCGCCGTTCGGGGAGCAGGCATTAGCCACCAGACCCAGAGCCAGCACACCAGCAGCAGCCAGTGCAATGCCGCCGCCTACGCGGCCAGCCTCAGACTTCTTGAGCATCACATTGATCTGGTTAGCCTGGCGAGCCAGCGGGCCATTGTAAATGCCCAGCTGCTTCTGCAGCGCAGCATTCTGCGCACCCAGCTGACGGTTGATTCCATCAATCTGAGCAGAAACCTGCTTAACCAGCGGGGAGAAGCCCGGAATATTCATCTGGAATGCCAAACCAATCGGCAACAGGAACAGCAGCGGGATGCCCACACCAGCAGCAGCCGGAGCACAGCGCTTCCAATCAACATGGGAAGAACCAGAGGAGAGGCCCGGCAGAGCGGATCCGCCCGGTACGGTTGGAGCGTCCTGACCAGCGACAGTCACGGTTTCCTCGTTGCCATCCTGGTCCTTGACGGTGACCTTGTTGCCTTCCTGCAGGTCGACGCCCGGAGTTACGGACCACTTACCGTCCTTATCGGCGGTGATGGTCTTGGTGGTCTCCTTGCCGTCCTTATCCGTCACAGTGACGGAGACTTCGGTGCCCGGCTTAGCGGTACCGGTGATCTCCTTATCACCCTCGTTAACCGGGTCGATAGAAGGCTCAGTCGCCTCGGAGCCATCATCAGTCTTGGAACCAACAGTGGTGGTCTCCTCATTACCATCCTGATCAGTGACAACAACCTTGTCACCCTCCTTAACCGGCTCCTCCGGAGCAACAGTCCACTGACCATCATCACCGGCAGTGTCCTTGGACTCAGACTTCTTATTACCGTCCTCGTCCTCAACAGTGACAGTCACATCCGAGCCAGGCTTAGCCTCACCGGAAATATCCTTATCACCCTCGTTAACCGGGTCGATAGAAGGCTCAGTCGCCTCGGAGCCATCATCAGTCTTGGAACCAACAGTGGTGGTCTCCTCATTACCATCCTGATCAGTGACAACAACCTTGTCACCCTCCTGCACCGGCTCCTCCGGAGCAACAGTCCACTGACCATCATCACCGGCAGAATCCTTGGACTCAGACTTCTTATTACCGTCCTCGTCCTCAACAGTGACAGTCACATCCGAGCCAGGCTTAGCCTCACCAGAGATATCCTTATCACCCTCGTTAACCGGGTCGATAGAAGGCTCAGTCGCCTCGGAGCCATCATCAGTCTTGGAACCAACAGTGGTGGTCTCCTCATTGCCGTCCTGGTCAGTGACAACAACCTTGTCACCCTCCTTAACCGGCTCCTCCGGAGCAACAGTCCACTGACCATCATCACCGGCAGTGTCCTTGGACTCAGACTTCTTATTACCGTCCTCGTCCTCAACAGTGACAGTCACATCCGAGCCAGGCTTAGCCTCACCGGAAATATCCTTATCACCCTCGTTAACCGGGTCGATAGAAGGCTCAGTCGCCTCGGAGCCATCATCAGTCTTGGAACCAACAGTGGTGGTCTCCTCATTACCATCCTGATCAGTGACAACAACCTTGTCACCCTCCTTAACCGGCTCCTCCGGAGCAACAGTCCACTGACCATCATCACCGGCAGAATCCTTGGACTCAGACTTCTTATTACCGTCCTCGTCCTCAACAGTGACAGTCACATCCGAGCCAGGCTTAGCCTCACCAGAGATATCCTTATCACCCTCGTTAACCGGGTCGATAGAAGGCTCAGTCGCCTCGGAGCCATCATCAGTCTTGGAACCAACAGTGGTGGTCTCCTCATTGCCGTCCTGGTCAGTGACAACAACCTTGTCACCCTCCTTAACCGGCTCCTCCGGAGCAACAGTCCACTGACCATCATCACCGGCAGTGTCCTTGGACTCAGACTTCTTATTACCGTCCTCGTCCTCAACAGTGACAGTCACATCCGAGCCAGGCTTAGCCTCACCGGAAATATCCTTATCACCCTCGTTAACCGGGTCGATAGAAGGCTCAGTCGCCTCGGAGCCATCATCAGTCTTGGAACCAACAGTGGTGGTCTCCTCATTACCATCCTGATCAGTGACAACAACCTTGTCACCCTCCTTAACCGGCTCCTCCGGAGCAACAGTCCACTGACCATCATCACCGGCAGTGTCCTTGGACTCAGACTTCTTATTACCGTCCTCGTCCTCAACAGTGACAGTCACATCCGAGCCAGGCTTAGCCTCACCGGAAATATCCTTATCACCCTCGTTAACCGGGTCGATAGAAGGCTCAGTCGCCTCGGAGCCATCATCAGTCTTGGAACCAACAGTGGTGGTCTCCTCATTGCCGTCCTGGTCAGTGACAACAACCTTGTCACCCTCCTGCACCGGCTCCTCCGGAGCAACAGTCCACTTACCATCATCACCGGCAGAATCCTTGGACTCAGACTTCTTATTACCGTCCTCGTCCTCAACAGTGACAGTCACATCCGAGCCAGGCTTAGCCTCACCGGAAATATCCTTATCACCCTCGTTAACCGGGTCGATAGAAGGCTCGGTGGTCTCTTCGCCATTGTCCGTGCCCGGGAAGTCGTCCTTGTCCGTCGGGTTGGTGCCTGCCTTAACCTCATCACCATCGTTGACACCATCACCATCAGTGTCGGCCTCATTCGGGTTGGTACCAATCTCAACCTCGGTACGGTCAGTCAGACCATCCTCATCAGAGTCAGCCTTCGTCGGATCCGTTGGCTCATTGTTGTACTCACCGTTCTCGGAACCATCCAGCTCCTGCTTATCGGTCAGGCCGTCACCATCGGTATCCGCCTTGAGAGGATCAGTACCCTTTTCCTTCTCCTCACCGTCGGTTAGGCCATCACCATCGGAGTCAGCCTTCAGCGGATCGGTGCCATTCTCGACCTCGTCACCATCGTTAACGCCATCGTCATCGGAGTCAGCCTTGTTCGGGTCGGTACCGCGTTCCTTCTCTTCACTGTCGTTGAGGCCATCACCATCGGAGTCAGCCTTGTTCGGGTCAGTACCGTCAGCTTCCTCCTGCTCATCGGAGACACCATCACCATCAGAATCCTTGGCTGTGTCATCAGGGGTCTCGTCAGCAACGGTTGGGTTGGTGCCGGCCTTGACTTCGTCGCCATCATTGACGCCGTCGCCATCGGTATCCGCTTCATTCGGGTCGGTACCAATCTCAACCTCGGTACGGTCAGTCAGACCATCCTCATCAGCGTCAGCCTTCGTCGGATCCGTCGGCTCATTGTTGTACTTACCGTTCTCGGAACCATCCAGCTCCTGCTTATCGGTCAGACCATCAGCATCGGTATCAGCCTTGAGCGGATCAGTACCCTTCTCCTTCTCTTCACCGTCAGTCAGGCCATCACCATCAGAATCGGTGTTCTTCGGATCAGTACCGTCCTTGACCTCGTCACCATCATCGACGCCGTCGCCATCGGTATCCGCTTCGTTCGGGTCGGTACCGTGCTCCTTCTCCTGGCCGTCAGTCAGGCCATCGCCATCGGAGTCAGCCTTATTCGGATCAGTACCGTCCTCAGTCTCTTGCTCGTCGGAGACACCATCACCATCGGAATCCTTCTCAGAAGAAGATGGGTCAGTTGGATCGGTCGGGTCAGTTGGGGTGCCGCCGGAGTTCTCGGAGTTGTTGTCGTCCTTGCCCTTCTCGTGGCCGTCAACTGGAACCTCAGCCTTTACCGGTTCATCCAAAGAGGGATCCTCAACGGTCACGGTAATCGGACCATCGACACCTTCGCCCGGAGTAACAAGAATCTCGCCGGTTTCTGGATCAATCTTGGCCGGAACGCCCTTGCCATCTTCGTCCTTGGCAGTCACCGTGGTTTTACCAGTCGGGTTCTCCACCTTTACGCCGGTCGACTGCTCGTCGTCCGTCGGGTTAACGGTGCTTGGCTTGTCAGCTCCCTCGACGGAGACCTTTGGCTGCTCGGCACCATCTTCGTCCTTAGCGGTCGGGTTGGTGCCGGCGTTGACTTCGTCACCGTCGTTGGTGCCGTCACCGTCGGTATCCGCCACGTTCGGGTCGGTACCAATCTCAATCTCGGTGCGGTCGGTCAGGCCATCACCATCGGAATCCGCCTTAGTCGGATCCGTCGGCTTGTTGTCGTACTTAGTGTTCTTAGAACCGTCGAGCTCTTCCTTATCGCTCAGGCCGTCACCATCAGTGTCAGCCTTAGTCGGATCAGAGCCGAGCTCCTTTTCTTCACCGTCGTTCAGGCCGTCACCATCAGAATCGGCCTTAGTCGGATCAGAGCCGAGCTCCTTTTCTTCACCGTCGTTCAGGCCATCACCATCGGTATCAGCCTTCAGCGGGTCAGTGCCATCGGTGACCTCCTGGCCATCCTCGACACCATCGTCATCGGTATCAGCCTTCGTCGGATCGGTACCAAGCTCCTTCTCCTCACCGTCGCTCAGGCCATCACCATCGGAGTCAGCCTTATTCGGATCAGTACCATCAGCTTCCTCCTGCTCATCGGTAACACCATCGCCATCGGAATCCTTGGCAGGCTCTTCAGGAGTCTCATCCTTCACCGTCGGGTTCGTGCCAGCCTTGACCTCGTCACCGTCATTGACGCCGTCGTCATCGGTATCCGCCACGTTCGGGTCGGTACCAATCTCAATCTCGGTGCGGTCGGTCAGGCCATCACCATCGGAATCCGCCTTAGTCGGATCCGTCGGCTTGTTGTCGTACTTAGTGTTCTTAGAACCGTCGAGCTCTTCCTTATCACTCAGACCATCACCATCAGTGTCAGCCTTGAGCGGATCAGTACCCTTCTCCTTCTCTTCACCGTCTTTCAGGCCGTCACCATCGGAATCAGCGTTCTTCGGATCAGTACCATTCTTGACCTCGTCACCATCGTTAACGCCATCGTCATCGGTATCAGCCTTCGTCGGATCAGTACCAAGCTCCTTCTCCTCACCGTCGCTCAGGCCATCACCATCGGAGTCAGCCTTATTCGGATCAGTACCATCAGCTTCCTCCTGCTCATCGGTAACACCATCGCCATCGGAATCCTTGGCAGGCTCTTCAGGAGTCTCATCCTTCACCGTCGGGTTCGTGCCAGCCTTGACCTCGTCACCGTCATTGACGCCGTCGTCATCGGTATCCGCCACGTTCGGGTCGGTACCAATCTCAATCTCGGTGCGGTCGGTCAGGCCATCACCATCGGAATCCGCCTTAGTCGGATCCGTCGGCTTGTTGTCGTACTTAGTGTTCTTAGAACCGTCGAGCTCTTCCTTATCACTCAGACCATCACCATCAGTGTCAGCCTTGAGCGGATCAGTACCCTTCTCCTTCTCTTCACCGTCGTTCAGGCCGTCACCATCAGAATCGGCCTTAGTCGGATCAGAGCCAAGCTCCTTCTCCTCACCGTCGCTCAGGCCATCACCATCGGAGTCAGCCTTATTCGGATCAGTACCATCAGCTTCCTCCTGCTCATCGGTAACACCATCGCCATCGGAATCCTTGGCAGGCTCTTCAGGAGTCTCATCCTTCACCGTCGGGTTCGTGCCAGCCTTGACCTCGTCACCGTCATTGACGCCATCACCATCGGTATCAGCCTCATTCGGGTTGGTACCCTTTTCAGCCTCTTCCTTGTCAGTCAAACCGTCGTTGTCAGAGTCAGCGGTTGCATCCTTAACGACGAGCGGGAAGGTCTGGGTACCAGTGCTGTCGCCGTCGGTCACCTTAACGGTGACGTTGTATACAGCATTGCCGTCCTCAGTTACGAGGTCAGCGGCATCCTTGTCGTACTTCGGAGTACCGGTGATTTCGCCGGTTTTCGGATCGATGCTGATACCTTCGGGAGCATTTTGCAACTCATAAGTGGGATTGCTCAGCTCGGCGCCGTCGGCAGTCTTAGCCTGAACCTTGATCGGGGTGATGTCCTCATCACTCCAAGATTCCTGGCCCTTAATCTTGTCGACTACCAGGTCCTTCGGAGCTGGCTTCTCGTCGCCAGCTGGTACCTGAACCACGATGGTGTCGGTGTATTCCTTGCCATTAATGGTAGCGGTGACCGGCAGCTCGAAGGCCTTAGCTGGAGCACCAGGCTCTTGCTTTGGCACAGAAATGGAAGCAACACCCTTGTCATCGAAGGTGACCTCGGTGCCCTTAGGGGCATTGGAGGTATCGGCCTTAAACTCGGCGTCGGCAGGCAGCGTGTCCACAGCCTCGCCGTTCAGGGTGAGCGTCGGGGCAACCTTGGCGGTGGCGTTGTCACCATCGACGACAAGGTTCTCCAGCGCGGGGTAATCGACGCCGTAATTCTCCTCAGCATCCGGGGTCTCCGGATCGGTCGGGGTCGCGTCAGCCTTGGCTACGGTAGTGGTGGCTGGCTCGGACGGATTCTTGCCATCTTCGGTAGCAACGGCGGAAATTTCGTCGCCCTCGGCAAGCTCTTCATCGGCTGGAATATCAGCGGTGAAGGTGCCTGGGTTGTCTGGGTCCTCGGTAGCGGTAACTTCCGTGCCGGAGGGCAGGGTTACCTTAACTTCGCTACCCTCCGGGGCCTTAACCGTAACCTTCTTGTCATCGGCCTTTACCGTGTCAATGGTCGGAGCAGCGGTGGGTTCTGGAGCCTGATCGGTGACCTCGAATTCGCCGCCCTTGGTGCGCTCACCATTAGGAGATTCAGCAACCAGGGTGTACTTCGTGCCGTTTTCCAGCTCAAGCTTGCCGGACTGGAAGTCGCCCTTTTCGATTGCTGCGACGTCGTCAAGCGATGCAACGTCGATAGCGTCAGCAGCCTCATAGTTAAGGTTGCCGTCTTCGTCTTCCTTCAGCTTGTTAGTCGGCACAGCGACAATCTTGACCGGCGCTGCTTCCGCATTCGTGACATCAAGAAGCGGGATGTCCTTGCCCTGCGAGTCTTTGTCCTGTTCGCGCTTGATAGTGCCGGAGAAAGACTCTGCATCGGGGCTCACCGTACTTGCTGCCGGCTTTGGGGCAGCGGGCTTGAAGGACTTGGGATCAAGCGGATCCGTCTTGTCGGTCAGGATCTCCACATCATCGCGTACGCCGTCGCCATCGGTATCGGCTTTCGACGAGTCGGTACCAAGTTCACGTTCGTAGTCGTTAGTGAGCCCATCCCCATCGGAATCCGCAATGTTGAGGAAGTCGGACTTGAGCGTGTTCTTCAGCCGGGTAGGCTCAGCACCGCCGTCTTGCTTGTCGTCGTTCGGCGCAAGCTTAGGCCACTTGTCCGTAAAGTCCACCGAAATCCAGGACGTGGTGTCGATGCGCTTGCCGTACGGGGAATTGGCGAGGTTTTCAGCCCCCTCCTCAAGCTGGTACTCGATGGTAAAGCTGCCGGTGGCGTTAGCTGCGATTCCCACGATGCTGTCCATATTGACCCACACTTGGTCCTTGGTCTTTGCGTCAATGTCGGCCCCGTGTGGGATGTAGGACAGTTCGGGGCGAGTTGCGGTAGTCGCGAACCCTGTCTCCTTGTCGAAGTCCATCTTCCACTTCTTCGCACCCTTAACTGGATTGCCTTCCATATCAGACTTGTAGACCGTGACGTCGGTGATGTGCTTCGCTACATCAGGGCTGATGTACTCGTTAAGAATCCAGTTCCAGTAGCTGTTGCCACCAAAGTTCCTACCTGCCATCGTGGCGGTGGTAGTGGACTTGATGGAGCCCTTCTCTTGGTCATACTTCAGCTGCTTGGAGATACCGTTGTGGTACACATCCTTGCCGGTGCCCTCGAAGGTGTTTGAAGGAACTCCGTCTACTTGTGCAAGCTGATTCTTGCCAACGATGTTGACATGCTGAACAGAGTTATTGAAGATTCGACCATCCTTGCGAACCCAGTAGTAGTCAACCTGCGAACCCTCTGCCGGAAGGCCAAGATCCTCAATCTTCTTGCCATCCTTCAAGAAGATCTGAATATAGGACGCATACGGAACCCACCCGGCACCGGGGAAGTTTTTAGTGTCTTTGAACTTCAGTCCCCACTCAGAGCCCTTCGGATCACGCTTGGTAAATGAACCCTGATGGTCACCATTCACACCCACCAGCTCAATGCGGGCAATCTGGGAGTATAGGGCCTCATCACGAAATCGGATGTACTGGCCGTTCGCATCCGTATCCCCCTCCGGAGCCTTACCGGCATTCCAAACCGCGTTCCTCAGATGCGGAACCTTGAATACGTACTGCGGGTTGTTTTGCTGCGCATCGGTGAACTCGGGGACAAGGCCGGCATAGAGAAGGCCGTCCTCCTCACCGTTGTCATTGATTCGCCCGGAATCCGCCGGAACATAGTTGCCATTGGCGTCGGTGACATCAGCCGCAGCGGCTACTGCCGCATGCTGCGGCGCAACAACGGGGTGAACAAACGGGGCCACAAGAGCCACAGAGAGAGCGGCCGCGGCAACAGTCGTGCCACGGCGGCGTACGGCCGTGCGCATAATGTGCTTCTTGTTCATACCAAGAAGTCCTTTCCTTAAAACACAAAGACATAGAGCCGCCCAAGGTAGGGAGGCGGCTTTACAAGAGGATGTCCCGCTTCCTTCCTCCGAGAAGCGGTAAGCAATCGAAAGCCTCACCAAGCGATGCAAGAGGTTAGAAAGACTCTACTGATTAGCTCACCTGTGATAGTAGCGGTTTGAAGAAATTATGGTAACCGTACTGTTCGCTGAACGTTGCATAAAAATGTGCACTGCTAACATGGGTGAGATTTTGACGTCGACAAGCTGCATAAAGCATGTTTACGCCGTCATCATTTTGGACAATATGAATTATTTCACTCTCGGGGAGAACCAAACCAAAAGGTCACTCGCAATTAAAAACGCAGGTCAATGCAACTTTTTATATTTATTCCATTCCTACATAATTCTCAGCACGGGCTTATGTAGACACATCTTCGGAGCCAATGGTCTCCCATAAGAAAACCGCCATCTTTTCTTCGCATCACAGAGAGTTGACAGAAAAGTGACGGCATAAAGCTGAGAGCCCCGCACCGCAGCACAATCGCTACGTGGCGGGGCTCTAAGACCGAAAAGAAAGCTCTGGCTTTACTGATCCTCCATCACATCATGGCGAATGATGGTCTGGTCGCGGCCCGGACCAACACCGATATAGGAAATGCGGCAGCCAGACAGCTCTTCCAAGCGAAGGACGTAATCCTGTGCCTTCTGCGGCAGCTCCTCGAAGGTGGAGCAGCCGGTGATGTCCTCATCCCAGGCCGGCATGGTCTCGAAGATGGGCTCGGCGTGGTGGAATTCGGACTGGGTAAGCGGCAGCTCGTCGTAGCGCTTGCCGTCGACGTCATAAGCCACGCAGATCGGAATCTCGCCGATGCCGGTAAGAACGTCCAGCTTGGTCAAGAAGTAATCGGTAAAGCCGTTAACGCGGGTGGCATAGCGCGCAACAACGGAGTCATACCAACCACAACGGCGCTTGCGGCCGGTGTTCACACCAATCTCGCCGCCGGTGGTCTGCAGGTACTCGCCCCACTTATCAAAGAGCTCGGTGGGGAACGGGCCGGCACCCACGCGGGTGGTGTAGGCCTTGATAATGCCCAGCGAGGTCTTGATGCGGGTCGGACCAATGCCGGAACCCACGGAAGCACCACCGGCGGTCGGATTAGACGAAGTCACGAACGGGTAGGTGCCGTGGTCCACGTCGAGCATGGTGGCCTGGCCGCCCTCCATGAGCACGTGCTTGCCAGCTTCGAGGGCTTGGTTGAGCTCCAGCTCGGCGTCGATAACCATGGGGCGCAGGCGGTCGCGGTAGCTCAGGAAGTACTCCACAATCTGGTCGGCCTCGATGGCCTTGCGGTTGTACATCTTCACCAGCATCTGGTTCTTGATATCCAGCGCGGATTCCACCTTCTGGCGCAGGATGGATTCATCAAAGATGTCCTGCACGCGGATGCCAATGCGCGCCACCTTATCGGCGTAGGTCGGGCCAATGCCGCGGCCGGTGGTGCCGATAGCGCGCTTGCCCAGGAAGCGCTCCTGCACGCGGTCCAGGGTCTGGTGATACGGCGCCACCAGGTGCGCATTGGCGGAAATCTTTAGGCGCGAGGCGTGCGCGCCGCGGGCCTCAAGGCCGTCAATTTCATCAAAGAGCGCCTCAAGGTTGATCACTACGCCATTGCCCAGCACCGGGGTAGCGTTCTCGGACAAAATGCCGGCCGGCAGGAGCTTCAGCTCGTACTTTTCGCCGCCTACCACGACGGTATGGCCGGCGTTATTGCCGCCGTTCGGCTTGACCACGTAGTCAACCTTGCCGCCGAGGATGTCGGTCGCTTTGCCCTTGCCTTCGTCGCCCCACTGGGCGCCGACAATGACGATCGCTGCCATTGTTTAGTCACTTCCTCATTATTGAAGCCAAAATACTCTCCAACTTTACACTTTCCCGGCGCAAAAAGCCCGCGTAGCATTGTCCGCATGCGTTTTTTGTTCCTCCGCTGCGGCGCCCCGGGTGTGGCCATGCCTGCCGACGCCCACGACCTCTCCCCCATCCCTACCCGCAAAGAGCTCTCGCTTATCGACGCCTTCCTCAACCCCCTCCTTCCCACCGACCCCACTCCCTCGCTCGATGACATCGCGGCGCAACCCGACGTCCGCCACCTCGGCGCCCCCGCACCCGCCCCACAGGCCCCACACCTAGTAGAGCCCGCCCGGATCGTCGTCGCCGGCTCTGACGCCGCCCTCTCGGCCGTGCTCACCCGCCTCATGCGCTCCGACCGCCTCTGGGCCGAGGTCGCTTTCATCCCCGTCCCCTCGTCCGCAGCCTCCACCCCTTCAACCACCGCGCCGGCCGCCGCCACTCCGTCCACCGCATCCGCGGCCGTCACGTCCGTGGCCGCGCAGAACTGGGGCCTTCCCGCCTCCCCGGCCGAGACCCTCGACTTCGCCCGCACCGCCCCGGTCCGCCCCGCGCCGCTCATCCGCAATGATTCCGGCCTCGCCGTCGCGGGCTCCGCCACCATCTCAGACGCCTCCAATGGCTCATTCACCGGCGAAGTCATCATCGACGACCACAACCTAGCCGCCACTTCCCCCAAAACCTTCGGCGCACGCCTCGTCCCGATGACCGATGCCCCCGGCATCCTCGCCGCCCGCGCCACCTCCCCCGTCGAGTCGCAGGGCCGCCTGCGCTCGCTCCTGCGCAAGCCCGGCCAGCTCGACCCCGAATCCGTGCGCACCGGCCGCGCTGTCCAGGCCGGCGGCCCACAGCTGCGCGTCATCGTCGATTCCGTCCCCCACAAGCGCCCGGTGACCCGCGTGACGTTCTACCGCCACCTGCGCGACCTCCAGAATCGTCCGCCCTTAACCCCGCGCGACGTCACTCAACGCGCGCGACGTCCTTGCCTCCGCGCGACGACGTTAGTCGTCGCGCCCCCACACCTCCGGCGGGTAGGCCGGGTGCTGCGAGGTCGGCACCAAATGCGCCACGGCCGACTCGCGCGACAACCCACACACCATCAGCATGTCCACCACGAGGGAGCGCGTCTGGCCCAGAATCATATAGGCCGACAGCGTGCCTTCCCTGTCGATGATGTCCAGCCCGGCGCGCCCGCCCACGATGCGCAGGCGCTGCACAAGGTCCGGAATCTCAATCGCTTCGTCATGCCCGTGCTTTTTGCCCCGTCCGTAAAGCTCACTTACAGCGAGCATGATTTCAGAAAGCTCATCGAGCAACTCCACCTGCTCGTCCGAAACCTTGTCGCGGTCCTCCGTCAGGCCCAGCGCCTGGCGAGAGAGCACGCGCACACCGCGGACCGCGTTATCCACCGGCAACAGGATGCGCTCCAGCGAGCGGATGTTGCGCCGCGAGGCCCACAACAGCGGCGAGACCTCCGAGGCCTCCCTACCCGATTGCGCCGCGCTTAGCAGGGTATTGACGCTATTTTGCGTACCGCGCACCGCCTCGCGTGCGTCGCGGATGACGGCGGGGTCTTGGCGGCGGATTCCATAAGTGACGTCGGCAAGAATGCTTGAGGCAACCTTAAGCACCTTCGAGACCTCGCGCCGCGCCTCCACCAACGGGGAATTGGGAATCAGCGCGATGGTTATCAGGCCAATGCCCGAGCCAATCATTGCGTCAATCGCGCGGTGCAGGCCGCCCGGGCCCTCTGTAGGCGGGAAAATCGTGGCAATCAAAATCGCGCCAAAGACAATCTGGTTGGTCACCAGCGGCGACTTGGTCAAAAACGAGCCCACCACCAGGCCCGCGCCCACAATGAAGAAAATCTGAAACGGCCCCTGCCCCACAATCTGGAAGAGCAGGTCGCCCACGGCCACGCCAATGATGCCGCCAATCGACATCTCCAGCGCCTTTTTCATCCTGTCCCCACCGGACATCCCCAGAATGATGACCGCAGAAATCGGCGCAAAGAATGGCTGCGGATGCCCCACCACATCGCCGGCCACCCAGTACGCGAGCGCCGCACCAATGGTCGCCTGGACGATGTAGACAAACCGCGAGCGGATGCGGTTTACCCGCGAGAGCACCGAGCGGTCAATCACCCGCAGCTTTTGCCGCGTTGAGACTCTTTCCTTCGCTTCCGACATGCTCTCCAGCATAGAAGACCGCCCCTACCACCGCCGCCGTCCCCGCGCATCTCGGCCGCCGGCCGGCTTGTGGATAGCTCTTGCCGACGCCCCCTTTCCCCCCACCTATCCACAATTTCGCCCTTCCCGGCCGCTAACCGCTTGTTCGGCCCTCGCGTGCCTTTTAGCTTCGGCCGTGTGAACACCGATTTTCTCTTGCTATGCCGCCGCGGCGTCGACCTTGTCGCCGAATTTCAGGACTGCTCCGAAGACTCACTCCTCGAGGCTGGAGCCAGCCCTCTTCTGGCTGCCCAGCTCGCCCGCCTGCAACACGTCTACTTCGGCCGCACATCCAATAGCCGCAAGCAACGCCTCGCGCGCGACGCCGCCCGCAGCCGCGCCCACGACCTCGCCACACTCGATAGCATCGAGTCCTATACCCGCCGCGTGCGCGATACCAACCGCGCCTGGGACCTGCGCCTAGAGCTCTGTCGCACCGAGGCCCGCCTCATCCCTTCTGTGGCCAAGAAGCTCCTCAAGCAGCTCAATCCGCCCCGTCGTCCCGAACCCGGCGTGCGCTATACCCGCCGATTCTGACGGCCCCCACACCATCTCCATTACGGCCGATCCCACCGATATCGCCGATATCAAGGGCGTGCTTTCCTCCGTCAATAAGGACGATCCCCTCGCCGCCGCCAAGAAGGTCCTCCTCGAGGGCAACCCCGGCGCGCTGCCGGCCGTGCACACCAACGTCATCCTCACCTTGGACCAGCTCGACCGCATCGTCGCCGCGCCTGCCGACGCCTCCGATATCACCCTCCAGCTCACCAACGGCGCCCGCATGACCGGCGCGCAGCTCGTCGCCCGCGCCTTAGCCCAGCGCGGCTACGTCAGCCTGGTCCACCCGGAGCACGGCCCGGTGAACCTGTACCGAACCGAGCGCATGGCCACATGGAAACAGCGCATGCTCGCCGCGGCCGAGCATCCCGTGTGCGCGTGGCCAGGCTGTAATACGCCCGCCGACGATGCCCAAGTCCACCACCTCACCGCCTGGTCCGCCGGCGGGCCCACCAACCAAGAAAATCTGGTCACCTTGTGCGCGCATCACAACGCCGTCAACCAGGATGACCCCTCGCGGCCCACGGAACGCGGCCGCGTGGTGCGCATCGATGGCCGCGTCGCCTGGATACCACCGTGGAGTAACACCCCACGCTTCGTCCCCAGCCCCGCTAGGCCGCCCAGCCCCGATCACAACCCCAGCCACGGCTCGAACCACAACCCCTAGCTACGCCGACCGATCACCGGGTCCCCGCTCGGAACCGCCACGACCGAGAGTACGAAAAAGCCGCCTCCCACGCGGGGAAGCGGCTCGTTCGGCATGCCTATATGCGAGGCTGCCTCAACTTAGAACATGGTGGCCAAGTTACTTAGAGATGGACTTGCCCACGGAGTGAAGGTCCTGGCAGGACTCGATGACGCGCTCGGACATGCCCTGCTCTGCCTTCTTCAGGTAAGAGCGTGGGTCATAAACCTTCTTGTTGCCAACCTCGCCGTCAATCTTGAAGACGCCATCGTAATTCGTCATCATGTGGCGAGCGATCGGGTTGGTGAAGGCGTACTGGGTATCGGTGTCCACGTTCATCTTGATGACGCCGTAGCGAAGTGCCTCTTCGATCTTTTCCTTCTCGGAGCCGGAGCCACCGTGGAAGACGAAGTCGAAGGCGTGCTCGTCCTCACCCAGGCCGAGCTTCTTTTGTGCAACCTTCTGGCCCTCGAGCAGGACCTCTGGGCGCAGCTTCACGTTGCCTGGCTTGTAAACGCCGTGAACGTTGCCGAAGGTTGCGGCCAGCAGGTAGCGGCCCTTCTCGCCGGTGCCTAGGGCATCAATGGTCTTTTCAAAGTCCTCAGGGGAGGTGTAGAGGTTAGCGCCCGCCTTTGCCTGGACGCCGTCCTCTTCGCCGCCGACGACGCCGATTTCGGCCTCAAGGATGACGTGCGCGTTCTTAGCCTTTTCCAGCAGCTCCTGTGCGATGACCAGGTTCTCGTCGATGGGAATAGCGGAGCCGTCCCACATGTGGGACTGGAACAGCGGGTTCTCGCCGCGGTCCACGCGCTCCTGGGAGATAGCCAGCAGCGGACGGACGTACTCATCGAGTACTTCCTTCTGGCAGTGGTCGGTGTGCAGCGCAATATTCACGCCGTAGTGCTTGGCGGCCTCGTGAGCGAATGCGGCCAGTGCCTGAGCACCCTTGACCTTGTCCTTCAGTGCCAGGCCGGAACCGAAAGCGGCACCACCGGTGGAGAACTGGATGATGCCGTCGGACTCGGCCTCAGCAAAGCCCTTCAGAGCTGCGTTAATGGTCTCAGATGAGGTGCAGTTGATAGCTGGGAACGCGAAGCCGTTCTTCTTCGCGGTATCCAGCATCTCGTTATAGACCTCAGGGGTTGCAATTGGCATGAGTTTCCATCCTTAAAATGTGGGTTTGTGGTCAAACACGTTCCAACAGCCAAGTATGCCCGTTTCACGGAAATTCTGCCGCAAAAACCGTGTGACATTTTCAACCCGGTCATTTCCGGGACCAATCCACTCCGACAAGTGTGGGCTATTTAGCCAAATATCGCGCCACGCGGGCGCAGGCCTCCATCAGCATCCAGCCGGAAAGCTGCACGGACAAATCGCGCTCATCTACGCGAATGATGCCGACCTTCTCGCTCATGGTGCGCCGGCCGAAGCCGTAGTTATGCGGCAGGCGCGCATCGGACAACCAGTCGGATCCGAAAATCGGCAGGCCGTCGACCTCGAGGCGGTGCTCCCACACCGACTCGGCCGAGGCCACCACCATGCGCGCAGCCAGCTTCTTCGTCGCACGGTTGGCGGGGGAATCGCCGGGCAGGCGCACGGCGACGTCGGCAAGATAGCGCATCAAAATGCCCTTAAACAGGCCACCGTCACCATCGCCGGTCTCCCAGTCCACTACGCCGGAAGGCGTAGCCATGCCCGAAGCCACGGTCTGCACCAAGCCCCGGATGCGGATGATGTAATCCATCATCTCGGAAGCCATCTCGGCCTCTTGCACGCTGTCGATCTGTTCCAAATCGCCCACGCCGGCCTTTTCCCGCAGCGCCAGCACGATTTCCAAGCAGGCACCCAGCACCACACCTTGGCAGTAGGGGTGGATGTTCTTTACCACCTCAGGGCCGTCCATGCGCATGCGGACGCCGTCCATGATGTAGCCGTCGTCGTCAAGCAGGTGGTCATAGATCCAGTCAACGATGTGGCGTGCTTCCTCAATGCGCCCCATGCGCGCGAGCATGATGGCGCCCGGGCCGTTGGAGGGCACGTTCATGAAATTCTCGCCCAGGCGCCACGGCAGCACGCCCAGCGTTTCATCGAGGCCTTCGTGGATATTGCGCTGCAGGGCCGCGAGGCGCTTGGGTGTCTTTGCCTTCTTCAGGCTCTCCACACGGCCGAAGGCCAGCGCGAGCCAGGCTTTGTCGTCGTAGTACTTATTCTTGGTCAGCTGCGCGAGGTTGCGAATGCGAATGCCGCGCAAGGTGTCATAGATGCGGTGGCGGCGCACTTTGGTGTTATTGCGCAGCGCCGCATCGACGAGGCAGTCCAGGTAGTGGGCCTGCCACCAGTAGTGCCAGTGGACAAAGAGCTTTTCCTTCGTGGTGGGCGGCCAGCTGACCACGGCAAGATTGGTGCGCGGCAGGCCCCATACGGAGTGCGCGTGGCGCTCATTGATGGCGGCCTCTGCGAGTTCGGCGCGGTGGGCCCACTTTTCTTCCACGGTTCCTCAATCACTCCAGTCGCACGGGTAGATATAGCTAGTGTAACGATCTTCCTACCAGGAGTTGGCCAGATCGGCGTGCTGGCGGATCCAGGCGTGCATGGCGATGCCGGCCGCAACCCCCGCGTTGATGGAGCGGGTGGAGCCAAATTGGGCGATGGAGCAGGTCATCACCGCGGCGTCCTGGGCCGCTTGCGTCACGCCGGGGCCTTCCTGGCCGAAGAGCAGCAGGCTGCGCTCCGGCAGCTCGGCCGTTTCCAGGGGCACGCAACCGGGGGTGTTGTCGATGGCAACGACGGTAAGGCCCTCCTCGGCCGCCCACGCAATAAGCTTTTCGACGCTCTCGTGGTGCATCAAGTGCTGGTACCTATCCGTGACCATTGCCCCGCGGCGATTCCACCGCCGCCGGCCGACGATATGCACGGTATCGACGGCGAAGGCGTTGGCGGTGCGCACGACGGTGCCGATATTGGCGTCGTTTTCGAAGTTCTCGATGGCGATATGCAGGCTATGCCGGCGCTTATCGATGTCCTCTTTGATCGCCTCCCTGCTCCAGTAGCGGTAGGCATCGACGACGTTGCGACGGTCGCCTTCGGCAAGCAGCTCAGGATCGTATTTCTCGGCCTCCGGCCCTTGCGGCAGCGGACCTTCCCAGGGGCCTACGCCATGGCGGCCCTCGTTCCACTCGGTCGGTCCCTTGGCCTGGTCGGCCGCGCTGTCTGCGTTAGGCGAGGTCAAGGTCGCCCAGGCCCAGCAGGGAGCGGTACTCGAGGCCTTCTGCGGCGATGACGTCGCCGGCACCGGTCTCGCGGTCCACAACGGTCGCCACGCCCACGACCTCGGCGCCGGCCTCGCGCAGCGCGGCCACGGCGGTAAGCGGGGAGTTACCGGTAGTGGTGGTGTCTTCTACGACAAGAACCTTCTTGCCTTCTACGTCTGCGCCCTCGATGCGGCGCTGCATGCCGTGCTTCTTGGCTTCTTTGCGCACGACGAAGGCGTCGATATCGCGGCCGTCGGCATGCATGATGGAGGTAGCAACCGGGTCGGCGCCGAGAGTCAGGCCACCGACGGCCGCGAAATCCCAATCTGCGGTCAGCTCGCGCAGCAGGGCGCCGATGAGGCGGGAGGCTTCGTGATGCAAGGTAGCGCGGCGGAGATCCACGTAGTAGTCAGCTTCCTTGCCCGAGGACAGGGTCACCTTGCCGTGGACGACGGCCAGTTCCTTAACCAGCTCAGCGAGGCGGGCCTTCTTCTCGGCGTCCAGGTTTTGGGCGTGCGCGTTCTGGGCGTTGGTGGTGTGAGAATCCACAGTCATCTGCTCCTTGTCGTGGTTCGTGGGCGGCGACCGGCCGCCAGTATCGGACTCTAGGCTACTCTCCCCGGCGCGGGTCCGATTCCTCGGCCGCGGACTCGCTCGCCGGGTTGAGGTCGACTGGGTTGGGATCGGCAGCGTCAGCCTCGGCCGGGTTGTGATCGGCCGCGCGGGGGCCGTCGGTGGTGGAGTCGGCGGAGGGGCTGTCGAAGATGGAGGCGGCGCGGAACTGCTGGCGCGGCAGGCGTGCGGTGTGGGAATCGGGTGTGGGGCGCTCGCGGCCATCGGCAATGGCGTCTACTTCGTCGCCGCCGAGGGTGCTGTGCTCGACCGGGCCGCGGGTTTCAGAGTAGGCCCGAGACGGCATCTGCAACGGCTCTTCCGGCCGTTGGATAACGGGGCGCTCAAATTCGGGTGCGCCTGCGGCCGGCGCGCCGCCGACAGCCTCGACGATGGGCTGGGCGGGAATCTCGCGGGCTGGGTCCAATTCCTCGAGGCGCACCACATGGGTGGCCGAGGAACGCGGGGGCAGGACACGGGCGGCGTCGGCAAGCAGGGCAAGAGGTGGAAGCATCGCGTCCCATTCCGCGGAGCGCGCCTGCTTCGTGGTCTGTGCCAGCACCCACTCCGTTTCCAGCCATAGTGCGGTAACGGCCTCGGGCATTTGCTGCAGAGCAACGTGGACGCGCTCATCCACCATGCGCTCGGTCACGGCGCTATCCGAGGAATACACATCGAAACCCTCGATGGTCATGGCCAACAGCAGGTCCTCGGAAGCCTTCGCGTCGGCGCGGTCGAAGCGGCGGAAGTCCACCACCATGTCGGAGGCCGCTCCGGTGCGCATAGCCATCACGTTGACGCCATCGATGTCCATCAACAGCATCTCGTGGCCGTACACGTTGCCGGCGACAATGTCTTTGGGAGCCGCGCCCGTGGAGGCCACTCCCCTGGTCCATTCGTCTACGAGGTAAGGGTCGGCCTTCATGAATTCAAATCCCTTGGCTTCCGCCCAATTGCGGCGCTCGCGGCGCATAGTTCCTGGCAGGATTGGCCGGTGGCGTGCGTGTGGCTTGGAAGGCGCGGAGTGTTCGCTCGCGGTCTCGGGGGTCGGTTCGCGCTCGGGAGCCGGCTCGGGTTCGTCGGTTGACTCAGGTTCTTGCTGGGGCGGGGTCTCGGGCGCGGGCTTGGGTGTGGGTTCCGGCGTGGGTTCTGGTGTGGGCGCGGAAACTGAAGCTGGGGTGGCCGGGCCAGCGGCAGGGGCGCGCTCGGGGGCGACGCTCGAGGCCGAATCGGCAGGCTCGGCCGGGGAAGCGTTTTCGGGTGCGGCGTCGGAGGATGCAGAATCCGTCGGAGTGGGGTCCGTCGGAGTGGCGTCTGCGGGGGCGAGATCCGCGGAGCTGGGGTCCTCGGAGCTGGGATCCGCGGAGCTGGGGTCCTCGGAGCTGGGATCCGCGTCGGCGGAGGGTGTAGGGGTGGAGGTGCGCTGTTTGCCGTCGTAAAGCAGCAGGGCACCGCCAGCAATGCCGAGAAGAACCGCGAGAGCAAGGATTAGAAAAGCCATCACCCCACGATAGTAGTAGGAAGGAGCAAGCCCTCAGCGCTCGGCGCGCGGACGCGGGAGGCTGAGGGCGAAGGCGAGGGGCGGGCTGGGGCGATTAGCCGTTGACGGTGAAGCGGTCGCCGCGCTCGACGGGGTTGTGGGGGTTGGCGGACCACTGGGACCAGCCGCCGACATAGTGGCGCAGGCCAGTGAAGCCGGCGTCTTCCATGGCGGCAAGGGCGAGGGCGGAGTGGTTGCCAGAGCCGGAGTAGATGATGGCGCCTTGGACATTGTCGGGGGTGAGGCCGGCGTCGAAAAGCACTTCGCGGATCTCGCCCGCGGACTTCCAGGTGCGCAGGCCATCGTTGTGGAACAGGCGCTCCGGCACGTTGACGGCGCCGGGGATGTGGCCGGCCTTGAGGTCGAGGTTCTCACGGCGGCCGGCGAAGCGGTTGCGGGTGCGGGTATCGATGAGCAGGCCATCGTGATTGCGCACGTCATCGATGGTGGCCACGGGCATTTGGCCGGGGTTGACCTCGGCGGTGGCACCGACAGCGAAGTTGCCAGGGCCGGTCAGCGTGGTATAGCCCAGGTGGCGCCAATTGGCCAAGCCGCCGTCGAGGATGCGGACGTTGTCCAGACCAGCCCAGCGCAAGGTCCACCACGCGCGGCCAGCGAAAAGGCCACGGCCCTCGTCATAGACCACGACGGGACGGTCCTCGCGGATTCCCCACTGGCGGAAGTGCTCCTGCAACTTATCCGGATCCGGCAGCGGGTTGCGGCCTACTTGGGAACCGGGCAGGCCGGCGAAGGAATTGGCGGTATCGCTAAACAGTGCCGTCGGGATGTGCAGGGAGGTAAATTCGTTGTAGCTCTGGCGCAGCTGCGGCTGCCAGTGGGTGGCCAAGAGGGTGAAACGCTCGCCGTGATAAATGGATTCGCGGAGTTCTTGTGGGGAGACCAAAATGCTCATGCCCCCGAGTCTAGGGGCATGAGCAGGATTTGGCGCGGCGGGCGCTGCGCGGCCGACTAGCGCGCGGCGATGTCTAGTTCGGCGCCGCCATCGGCGACGTCCACGTGAACGGTGTCGCCATCAACGATATCGCCGGCCAGTAGCTTCTTGGCGAGCTTGTCACCAATGGCCTGCTGGATGGTGCGGCGCAACGGGCGGGCGCCATAGGCCGGGTCGTAGCCGCGCTCGGCCAGCCAGGACTTGGCGGAATCCGAGACCTGCAGGGTCAGGCGGCGGGCGTCGAGGCGCTCGGACAGGCCGCGCAGTTGGATGTCGACGATTCCGCGCAGGAGATCCTCCGAAAGGGGCTCGAACATAACCACATCATCGAGGCGGTTGATGAATTCGGGCTTGAAGGCCTTCTTCACCGCGTCCATGGTCTCCTCGCGGGTGCCGCCGGCGCCCAGGTTGGAGGTCAGGATGATGACGGTATTGCGGAAGTCGACGGTGCGTCCTTGGCCGTCGGTAAGCCGGCCTTCATCCAGGACCTGCAGGAGGACGTCGAAGACGTCGGGGTGGGCCTTTTCTACCTCGTCGAAAAGCACGAGCGTGTAAGGGCGGCGGCGCACGGCCTCGGTGAGCTGGCCGCCGGCCTCGTGGCCGACGTATCCCGGAGGGGCACCGACGAGGCGGGAAACGGAGTGCTTCTCGCCGTACTCGGACATATCGATGCGCACCATGGCGGATTCATCGTCGAAGAGGAAGTCCGCCAAGGCCTTCGCGAGCTCGGTCTTGCCCACACCGGTGGGGCCGAGGAAGAGGAAGGAACCGGTCGGGCGGTTGGGGTCGGCCACGCCCGCGCGGGAGCGGCGAACGGCGTCCGAAACCGCGGTGACGGCTTCCTTCTGGCCGACCACGCGGTTGCCCAGCACGGATTCCATGTTGAGCAGCTTCTCGGTCTCGCCCTGCAACATCTTGCCGGCCGGGATGCCGGTCCAGGCGGAAACGACCTCCGCGATGGTGTCCGGGCTTACCTCCTCATCGAGCATCGTATTGCGCTGCTCGGCGGCCTTGACCTCCGCGGCCGCGAGATCCTTTTCCAGCGGTGGAATCTTGCCGTAGTTGATCTCAGAGGCCAGTGCGAGGTCGCCGTCACGCTCGGCAATTTCGGCTTGGCGGCGCAGGTCATCGAGTTCTTCCTTGATGTTTTGGACATCGTCGATGGCCTTCTTCTCGTTGGCCCAGCGGGCCTTGAGCTCGCCAAGCTTCTCGCGCTGGTCCGCGAGCTCGCCTTGCAGGGTGGCCAGGCGATCCTGGGAGGCCGCGTCAGATTCCTTCTTCAACGCCAGCTCTTCGATCTCCATGCGGCGAACGATGCGCTCGAGTTCGTCGATCTCCTGCGGCGAGGAGTCGATCTCCATGCGCAGGCGGGAGCCTGCTTCATCGACGAGGTCGATGGCCTTATCCGGCAGGAAGCGGTTGGTGATGTAGCGGTTGGATAGCTCGGCGGCCGAGACCAGCGCGGAGTCCATGATGCGCACGCCGTGGTGGACCTCGTAGCGCTCCTTCAGGCCACGCAGGATGCCAATGGTGTCTTCCACGGAAGGCTCGGCAGCGTAGACCTGCTGGAAGCGGCGCTCGAGGGCGGCGTCCTTTTCGATGTACTTGCGGTACTCGTCCAAGGTGGTAGCGCCAACCAAGCGCAGCTCGCCGCGGGCCAGCATGGGCTTAATCATGTTGCCGGCGTCCATGGAGCCGTCGCCAGTTGCGCCGGCGCCGACGATGGTGTGCAGCTCATCGATGAAGGTGATGATCTCGCCCTCGGAGGACTTAATCTCATCGAGCACGGCCTTGAGGCGTTCCTCGAATTCGCCGCGGTACTTCGCGCCGGCGACCATGGAGCCCAAATCCAGGCTGATGAGGGTCTTTCCCTTGAGGGACTCGGGGACGTCGCCAGCCACGATGCGGCGGGCCAGGCCCTCCACGATGGCGGTTTTGCCCACGCCGGGTTCGCCAATGAGCACTGGGTTATTCTTCGTGCGGCGGCTAAGCACCTGGACCACGCGGCGGATTTCTTGATCACGGCCGATGACCGGGTCGATCTTGCCCTCGCGGGCGCGCGCGGTGAGGTCCGTGGCGTACTTTTCTAGGGCCTGGAACTGGTCCTCTGGGTTCTCGGAGGTCACCTTGGCAGCGCCGCGCACGGAGGGGAAGGCACCCTTGATGGCGTCATAAGTAGCACCACGGCCGGTAAGTAGCTCGGCGGCGTCGGTCTTAGAGCCGGCAATCGCGGCGAGGAGGACCTCGGTGGAGACGAATTCATCGCCCAGCTCCCCGGCCAACTCCTGCGATTTAGTCAGGACGTTGAGGCCATCGCGGTTAAATTGCGGGTTGGCCATATTGGCACCCTCGGCCTTGGGATAAGAATCAACGAGCTCGCGGGCTTCCTTGAGCACGGTATCCGGGTCTACGCCGGTGGCCTTAAGAACTGGGGCGGCAATGCCACCTTCTTGGCTAAGAATGGCCGCCAGCAGATGGGCCGGGCGGATATCCGGGTTGCCATTAGAGGAGGCGGTTTGCAGGGCGTCCTGCAAGGCCTCTTGAGTTTTAGTGGTGGGGTTAAATGAGTTCATGTGTGCGTTGCTCCTTCTAAGATTTATTCACCCACTGTAGGGCTTCACTTAGCACAACGCACCCAGAGTTGAGCCTATTCCACTCAACCTAAACATTTTTGAGCGTAGGCCGCTCAACTTTGCACAGGGGTCTTAAACCTGCTTGAACTCCTCATCTTCGTGCCCCAGAATCTGCAGACTATGGGCGATGGCGAAGAAGGACACGGTCACTACCTGGACAAAAAGCGCCCACTTGAGATCTTCATTGAAGCTCTTGAAATCGCCAATGCTGCACAGGTGTGCAATGCCGTTGGCACCGGCCCACACGGCCAGCGTGCTGATATAGACCAGCTGGTCGGTGGGGGTAATGCCCATTTCGATGACGAACTTGCGCAACAGGTCCATCATGATGGCGAAGTTTTTAGTCATGCCCTCGTGCGAGCTGCCATCACCATTGTGCGGAACGATGGAACCGCTGGCCAGCGCGATAATGGAGCTGAAACGCTCTGGGTACATCATCGCGTAATTAAAATAGGCAGCCGCAACAATCTGCAGTTGGTCTACAGTGGGGGTGTCCTCCGGAAGCGCGGCGAGACAATCCTCGAAGACCTGAGCCATCTCCATGGTCGTAAGGGTTTCGGCCGCCTCGCGCAACGCGAAGTCATTGTCCACGATGGTGGCCAGGAAATCCTTGGAAGTTCCGAGCCTGTCGGCCACGTGATCAAAGAAGCGGCGGTCAACACCGCGGCGGCCGGCGACGCGCAAGGAAGCCTCGATGACGACCCGCTTGGCCTCCTCCGGATCCATCTGCTCGAGGTTTTCCGGAGCTACGAAAGGCTTTTCGCGCTCGCTGCCCATGACCCCTTCTACGATGGCACGGGCATCGTTCATGATGGGGCGACGCTGTGGGATCTGCTTATTCTTAAACCAATATTGCAGGGCATCGACTACGAGCCGATCGACCTGCTTGAGGTTGGCCGCGCGAATAACGGCATGTTGCAGGCGCAGGATACCTACCACGCTCAAGTGGCCCATGCCATGGATGACCGACCAACACGCCAAGGTAATGCGGCCGATTTGCAGGGGAGAGATGTCTCCGTCGTGGGCCACGACGGCACCTTGCTCTTCGGCAAAGCGCTTGACGACGTCCAGCGCCATGTCCGCACCCGGAGTCCCCGACTTTTCCCCCTTGGCGAATTGGCAAACGTGCTCCTCATCGAGGGCATCGTATTGCTCAAAAAGGTAGTGATAGATGGCGGGCTCGTCTTGTGCGTAGGCAAAATAAGCCTCTGCCAGCTGCATGAGAACATCGCCGCCGGAATTATCCTCCGGCAGGTGGCGCGCCGCTTCCACCATGTATTCAGACATGCGACGATCCAAGAAGGCGGGGATTTCCGCGAGCATGTCAGCACCGGTGGCGAATTCCTCAGCCACCGCCTGTGGCGAGAGACCAGCCTGGTCCGCCACAGATTCCACAGTAACGGCCTGCTCGCCTGCGCAGCCCGCTACATAAACAGCGGCTTCCAGGATGATCACCCGCCTGGAAGCCCCATCCAACTGGTACATCTAGTTCCTCATCAAGACAAAGATTGACACCCGCCGATTCTAACAAAATTTAAGGTACAGGGATAGTCACAATCGAATGTTCTTTTCGAGAAAACCATTTTTCACCGATGTTAACGGTGGTAGTGCGGCCGATAGGCAAAGGTCACGGCCGCTTACATTTCCATCACGCCCCACCGGCGAATTATTTTCTTAACTTTAGTGCGGCCAATCTCATAGTTTTTTAAGGTTGACGGAGAGGGGGGCGTCGGCAAGCGCGGCTATGCCTGCTTCTGCCCTACATGGCCGATGCCCTCTTGGAAGATAGTGCCGCGCGGCGGCATAAGGCGCATGGATTTGAAGGCAATGTAGACGCCGATGGAAATGGCCAGGGAAATGGCACCAAAGAGGCCGGTGAATCCGTACATGACGGCCATGGGCGCGATGATGGTCCACGAGATTTCGAAGGGACCGAAACCGATGTAGGCCATGCCGTATTCGGACAGCGTGCCGGACTTGAGCTTAGGATCCACAATCTTGAGGATGGCGATGCCGGTTGCCACGGTGGCGGTGGCCCAGCCCCAGCCAAAGATGCCGCGCTCAATCCAGCGCTCACCAAAGAACTCGGCTGGGAACCACAGCAAGAAGAACACACAGAAGATGGTGCCCAGGACGAAGAGCAGGAGAAGTGCCTGCCAATAAGAGGCAATAGCGGCCGGAACGATGGCGGCCACGCCGAAGGCAATGAGGTAGTCCGTGGCTGCTCCGGAGATGGAGGAAATGGAGTCCTTATCCAGGTAGTCCTCGGCGCCAACGAAGTTCATAAGCGCGCGGAAGATTAGGCCCACCACCATGGACATGGCAAAGAGCGGCACGGAGACATTCTCCCAGATGCTGCTCAAACCCTGGTTGATGCCGTAGGCAGTCATTACGGTCAGGATGATGAAGCCGAAGTGCAGTGCGAGCGGCTCGATGGACGAGGGATTGGTGGTAGCGCGGCCGAGCGACGGACGATCATCAATGTTTTTGATGTAGCCGCGGCGCAGCTCTTCCGGCAGTTCCTTGGGCACGTGGGAAACCTTGCCCTTGCGGATGCCCCAGTTGCCGGCGATAACGCCGCCAATGATTGCGGCCAGCGTGCCGACGGTCGCCGAGGTAAAGCCCAGCGAGGAGGCGGCATCGGCGCCCACGCCCTCGAGCGCACCACCCACGGCCGCGGCGGTACCGAAGCCGCCGGTAAAGCCAACGGGCAGCATCATGCCGAACCAATTTGGGGTATCAAATAGCGGCGCAAAGAGAAAAAGACCCAGCACGATAAATAGGCCCCACTGGCCGGTGAACATCATGGTGGAATAGCCCCACATATTGCGCGCGCCCTTGCCCATGTTGCCGCCCACTTCCATGGAGTAGGCCATAGACGCAAAGACCACCGCGATGAGGATGGAGGTGTAGTCACCCAAATTATCGGAGAAGTTGATCCAGCCCAGCACGTTTGGACCTACCAGTAGGCCGATAAGGCCGGCGGTGATCGGGGCAGGTAGCAGCAGGTCCTGGAAGATGAACTTCACCTGGTGGCGCAGGACGTTGCCGATGACCATGAGCAAAGAAATCCAGCCCACATCCAGCATGAGCGTATAAGCGGAAAAATCTTCCATGGGGACCCTTTCTAGCTGTGCAATTATGACGGCTTGCCCCCGTTAGAGGGCAGACGGATAGAAAATACAATACCTGCCACCAAGTGAGCCACAACATAGGATCCCATTTTCACCCCCGCTACAGCTTTCAGTAGGTAGCTCGACCCCCGGTTGGGCGCTGACTATTAGGATGGTCAAACATGTGGGAATTGGGCGAGCATTTTCGAAATTACGCAGACGAGTACCGCGATGCGGTGCACGAGCATTTCTTTAACGCGGTACCTGAATCCCGGCAGATTTTTGCGCTGTCCATGCGCGATACCCATACTTCGATGGTGCCTGCGCTGGCATGGGTGATTGAGCATACGGAGCCTGGGGAGCCCCTGCTTGCCGACGTCTCCGCAAAGCTCACCCAGCTCGCCCGCGATCACCGTCGGCATGGGTTTCCGGCCGAAATCTATTCCCGCTTCGATGATGCCCTCGTAGCAGGCCTGCGGGTTTTGGCGCTGACGCAGTATCAATACAACTTTGCCTGTGACGTCATCCACCAGGTATGTACCACGATGGCCGGCGCCGCACGGGAGTCCGACGCCGCCGGCGAGGCACCGGCGCACTCGGCGCAAGTGGTGGCGGTGGATCACCCCACTCGCGAGACGTCCATCATCCGCGTGGAGGCTGGCTTGGCTGTGCCCTATCAACCGGGGCAGCACTTTCCGGTGACCACGCAGTACTTGCCGGGACAATGGCGGATGCTCACCCCTGCGCAGCCGAGCGACGGAACCGGCCAGGTGGTCTTTCATGTCTCCACCGCGGGCGAGGCTTCCCGATCCCTCGCGCACGCGCAGCCAGGAGACTGGTGGACCCTGGGCCAGCCCGCCGGCGGCATTAGCCTGCAGAACGCGGGCGCAAGAGAACTGGTCATCATTGCCTATGGCACCGGCTGGGCCACGGCCCGCTGCGCGGCGCTCGCCACGCTGGACGATGAAGACCGCGGCCGAGTACCACGCCTCTTTGCCGTGGCGGGCAGCCCCGGCGCCCACTATGACACCTACTTCCAGCAGAACCTGGCAGCGCTCGGCGTGCCGGTGCGCCGCATCGTGCGGGAAGAACAAGACCCGTGGCTGCTCAATGCCCGCGAATTGGCACCCGACGCCGACTATGTAGTCTCCGGGGAACCGACCGATGTAGTAGTCAACGAGGTGGAGTTATCCACAGGCACTCCCCCGCGCTTCTTACTCGTCGGACCGGCCGACGAGGTTGTGGAAGGTGCGGAAAGGTTGGTTCAAAGGGGCGTCGGCAAGCAGCAGATCGACGTCCTTAGCTGGGGCCGCGACGGGCGCTGGCAGCCGGAAGACTACGCGGCTCTGGCCTAGTCCACAGTGGCCACAACCGGCAGGGCGCGGCGGGTTTTCGCTACCTCATTCGGATCGATGTCGGCATAGAGGATGTCATCCTCGTAGCCGGCCTCGGCCATGCGCACGCCATTCGGATCAACGATGGTGGAATGGCCAATGCCCGTTGGTCCGGAAGGATTGCCCGCCTCTGCGCCACCGCCCGGACGCGATTGGCCGGCCGCGACGATATAGCTAGTGGAGTCCAAGGCACGCGCGGCCGTGAGCAGGCGCCACTGCTCCAGCTTTCCAGGGCCATCCGCCCAGCTCGTGGGTACTACAATGAGCTGCGCACCCTGGCTGGCCAGCTCCTTAAACTGCTCTGGGAAACGGATGTCATAGCAGGTGGCCACACCCACAATAAGGTCATCCACGTCGAAGGCTACGAGCGATTCGCCGGCCAAGACCGTATCCGATTCGCGGTAGTCAAAGGCATCATAGGTGTGGATCTTGTCGTAGCCGCCCAGCACGCCAGGACCTGCGATGAGCGCCGTATTGGTCACGCGATTAATGGTCTTGCCCTCGCGCTCCACGGTATCGGCCGGGCAGAACATGCCGGCGACGACGGTGACCTCGAGCTCCTCTGCGAGCGCTTGGATCGCCGTGGCGAACGGGCCTTCGAGCGTCTGCGCCTGCTCATCAAGGCGCCCGGAGCGGAAATTCTGCGCCGTGGCCTCCGGCAGCACGATTAGCCGCGCTCCGTTTCCGGCCGCCTCACGGATCTTGGCAAGGGCCAGTTCCTGGTTTTCGGTGATATTACCGGTGGACGTTAACTGCACTGCTGCTACCTTCATGCCTCCCAAAATAATGAAGCAGGGCGGAGTTATCCACAGGCTGCGCCTTTACCCCTAGCGCGGCGTTGTGTGGTCCTTCAGGCTTAGGGGCATGAGTTATGTAGAAATTCCCACGCACCTGCCCGATTACGTCCGCTCCCTCATGGCGCGCCCTCCGCTGCCACCGCCGACGGCCGCACTCGATACCGCCTGCCGCACCGCGGCCGCACTAGAGCGAGCCCGTGCCACTTGGTCCAGCGCCGTGGCCGCAACGGAGGACGCCACGGCCGAGCAATTGCGCTCCATTGCGGCCTTCCTCGACACTGCCGCCGGGGTGGATTCCCGCCTGGGCCAGGCATTGGGAGATGCACGATGACCCTATCCGTGGCTTTAAGAAATGGCGCCAGTACGTTGCACAGCGAACGCGCTGAACTGCGCTTTCGATTTATCGATGCACACCAGGATTGGCAAGACCTATCACTGGGAGGCCCCGCTGGTGACGCCGCCCGCACCAGTTTGGCAGGCTACACCGACTGGCTCGCACAACCCCTGCACCAGATGGAGCAGGTTGCCACCATCCTTGAACTCCACGCCAGCCTGCAGGCCCGCCGCGAGGAACTCGAGGACCGCATCATCGCATTCCTCGGCCAGGTGGATGAGCGCAGCGGGGTAGCTGCCAGCACGGCTGGGCTGTTGTTGAATCAGGTGCGGGCGCTGGGCGATTCCCTCGATTGGTTGTGCGCCCAAGAGATCGATGCGCTGTGTACACCTGCTGGGGTGGAACCACCCGCCCGGTTCGAGGATTTTTCCGATCTTCCGTTGGATGCAGTCCACGAAATCAACCTCGCCCAAGCCAGCGAGCACGTGTCTCAGCTAGCCGCGCAGAACCCAGATATGCGGGTGCTAGAAACTAGCGACGGACGGCTCGTAGCCATGGTGGACCCCGGCGGCTTTCGGACTACGCCGGCATCGCTTACCACCTTTGTGGAAGGAGTTCACTCCTCCGATCCAGAAACCTGGCAGCGCGCGGTAGACCGCGGTCGCAATCTAGCTAAGGCCAGCGGCGGACCGACGGTGGTGTGGTTGGGCTACCAGGCGCCATCCTCCCTGCCCCGTGCGGTTCACGCCACTCCCGCACGCACTGCCAGTCAAGAACTCGCCCGGTTTCAACGCTCGCTCGGTAGACGCTATCCGCAGGCCAAGCGGACCGTTGTGGGATACTCCTATGGTTCTGTTGTCACCGGGCACGCCGCACAGCAGGAAAGGATTGCTGATGACGTAGTGCTCGTCGGCAGCCCTGGCACCGGCGCTGACCATGCCTCAGAACTGCATGGCCGCATCTGGGCGGCCACCAACGCCAACGACCCCATCGCTATTACGACGGGGCCTCACGGCGGCATCCATGGCCCCGATCCCACCATTGATGCCTTTGGCGCCACTCCCCTTCCCGGCGCGGATGGCCTCCCTGGCGATCATGGCTCCTATTGGGAGGACCCACGGTTCTTGCGCGGCCTAGGCCAAGTGGCACGCGCGAACTAGTCCGAAGGGAACGGCCTTTAGAAGAGACCAGCCGGCTGATCCGAATAGGAGACCAACATATTCTTAGTCTCCTGGTAGTGGCCCAGCATCATCAAGTGGTTCTCACGGCCAAGGCCAGATTCCTTGTAGCCGCCAAAGGCGCTGTGCGCTGGGTAGTCGTGGTAGTGATTGACCCACACGCGGCCGGCCTGGATATCGCGGCCTGCGCGGTAGCAGATGTTTTGGCTGCGCGACCACACGCCGGCCCCAAGGCCGAAGTTGGTGGCGTTAGCGATTTCGATCGCCTCGTCATAGTCCTTGAACGTAGCTACGGAGAGCACCGGGCCAAAAATCTCTTCCTGGAAGATGCGCATGTCGTTATTTCCCTTAAACACGGTGGGCTCAATGTAGTAGCCCTTTTCCAGGCCTTCCACCTTGTTCACATGGCCGCCAACAAGAGTCTCCGCACCTTCTTGCGGACCAATCTCCAGGTACTGCTTGATCTTGTCCATCTGCTCTTGGGAGGCCTGCGCGCCCATCATGGTTTCCGTATCAAGCGGGTGTCCAATCTTAATCTTCTTGACGCGCTCAACGGCCAGTTCCAAGAACTTATCTGCAATCTCTTCGTGCACCAGCGCGCGCGATGGGCACGTGCAGACCTCGCCTTGGTTAAGGGCAAACATGACAAAGCCCTCCACGCACTTTTCCAGGTAGGAATCGTCTTCATCCATGATGTCTTTAAAGAAGATGGACGGAGATTTACCACCCAGCTCCAAAGTGACGGGGATGACCTTGTCAGCGGCAGCCTTGTTGATGATCTTTCCCACCGGGGTAGAGCCGGTGAAGGCAATTTTGGCAATGCGGTCCGAGCCGGATAGTGCCGCACCGGCTTCATCACCTAGGCCATTGACGATATTGAGCACGCCATCAGGAAGAAGATCACCGATGATATCGATGAGCAACAGGATGGATGCTGGGGTTTGCTCAGCCGGCTTCATAACAATGCAGTTACCTGCAGCCAGTGCGGGCGCGATCTTCCAAGCGGCCATGAGCAACGGGAAATTCCACGGGATAATCTGGCCTACGACGCCGAGCGGCTCATGGTAGTGATAGGCCACGGTATCCTGGTTGAGCTGGGACAGGCGGCCCTCCTGGGCGCGGATGGCGCCAGCGAAGTAGCGGAAGTGATCCACGGCCAGCGGAATATCAGCGGCCAGAGTTTCACGTACGGCCTTGCCGTTCTCCCAAGTTTCCGCGACCGCAATCTTTTCCAGGTTTTCCTCGATGCGGTCCGCAATGCGGTGCAGGAGCAACGCACGCTCGGCCGGGGTGGTTTTACCGAAGGTTTCGAAGGCCTTTTCCGCGGCATCAATAGCCAAGTTGATATCGGCTTCTTTGCCGCGAGCTACCTGGCAAAATACCTCGCCGTTTACCGGACTGATGTTGTCCATGTATTCACCATCGACGGGCGCCACCCATTGGCCGCCGATGTAGTTGTCATAGCGTTCGCGGTAGTCAACGATGGAGCCTTCGGTTCCGGGGGCTGCATACAGGGTCATGGTGCGTGTCCTTTCCTAGAGAAAATTACAGGTGAAGGTGTTGTACCACACTATTTCCTATGTATGTGTTGTGCGTCACCTGCTTGCTAGTCATCCTAACTCTAAACTTTGCAATGCGCACTGATTACGGTTACCCCCTTTGCAAAAATTCACATGGCGCCGCGAGTACGCGAGTAGAAGAAAACCCCGCAGCCAGCGGGAAAGCTGGCTGCGGGGTTGGGTGTACTCGTCTGCAGAGCGAGAGTTAGTCTTGGCCGTATACACGACCGCGGGAGCGCTTTCGCTCACGCGCGGTGCGTGGGCTCCACATCACCACGGAGGTAGACCGTGGGACATGGACAAGCTCACCACTGCGCTGCGGGCGACGTCCAGCGGCCTCCTCGCGCAGGGTCCGGACCTCTTCAGCTAAAGCGTCGCGCTCGGCCTCGAGTCGATCGCGTTCCTCGGTCAACTCGATGATGGACTTGATGCCGGCAAGGTTGACGCCATCGTCTTGGGACAGCGCCTGAATCTTGCGCAGCAGCTCGATGTCCCGGTCGGAGTAGCGGCGGCCACCGCCACGAGTGCGGGCTGGGGAAACCAAGCCCATGCGGTCATAGGTGCGCAGGGTTTGGGCATGCATTCCGGAGAGTTCCGCAGCTACGGAGATGACGTAGACCGCGGTGCCGGAATCTTCTGCCTTTCCAGTGCTCATTTTTTAACACACCTCCTGCCTTAAGCATTCTCGGCGCCGGCCCAACCCGCACGCGGGTTGAAACCGGAGTCCTTTTCCGCCTGAGCATAGGTGCGCAGTGCGCTAGAGGCGGCGGCATCGAGCTTGGTAGGCACGGTAACCTGCACGGTAACCAGTAGATCACCGGAGTTGCCACCGCGCTTGGCGATGCCCCTTCCGCGCACCCGCAGCGTGCGTCCATCCGGCGTGCCAGCGGGGATCTTCACGCGCACCGGGTTATCCAAAGTTGGAACCGCGATGGTATCGCCCAAGGCCAGCTCGGTGAAGGAAACCGGAACGGTGACGTGGAGGTCATCGCCCTCGCGAGTAAAGACCTTATCCGGCTTTACAGTCACCGCTACGAAGAGGTCACCGGCTGGAGTGCCGTTGGGACCTGCTTCGCCTTGTCCGGCGAGGCGTACCTTTTGGCCATCAATAACACCGGCCGGGATGCGAACGGTGATATTGCGGGTGCGGTGAACCGTGCCGGTGCCGTGGCAATCCTTGCACGGATCCGTGATGCGCCGGCCGGTGCCATCGCAGTCCTTACACGGGGCAGAGAAACCGAAAGCGCCGCGGTTTTCCGAGGTAAAACCGGTACCGCTGCAGGTGCCACAGGTAGAGGTCTTGCCGGAAGCGGAACCCGAGCCGTGGCACGTGGTGCACGGCGCATTGCCGCTGAGTGCCAGGGGAATGGTGGTTCCCTTAGCGGCCTCGCGGAAGTCGAGGGTTATTTCCGTTTCGACGTCGGCCCCCCGCGACGGTTTAGCTGAGTGGCCAGCACTACCGCCGCGGTTGAAAACGCTACCGAAGATATCCCCAACACCGCCGCCTTGAGCCGATCCTCCAGCGGATCCTCCGAAGAGGTCCGAGAGGTCGAATTCTTGCGCACCTTGTCCACCCATGCGCGTGGATCGAAACCCGCCGGGAAATCCGGCGCCTCCCATCCGTCCAAAGCCGCCTCCATTGCGGAGCATGGCCTTGAACTGGTCGTATTCCTTGCGCTCGGCGGCGTCGGAAAGCACGTCGTAGGCTTCCGCAACCTTTTTGAACCTTTCCGCTGCCGCGGGGTCGTCCGGGTGGGTATCGGGGTGGTTTTCGCGCGCTAGCTTGCGGTAAGCACGCTTAATCTCGTTCTGGTCTGCGGACGAGGAGACCCCCAGATCCGCATAATAGTCTTTGTCTGCCCATTCGGGTTTGGCGCTCACTGGGCATCTCCTCCTTTCAAAGAGAATCGATATAAATTAAGTAAAAGGGCGCCGCGGGAAGGTCACTAGTCAATTCCCAGGGCGCCCTTTAGGTTATTTACTCGGAATCTTCCGAGCTGCCGGACTCATCGCTGGGGTCCGCGATGATGACCATGGCATTGCGCACGAGCCTGTCGCCTACGCGGTAGCCCTTCCGCAGCACGGTACCAAGCACCTGCTCATCGCCGGAGGACAAGTCCTGCACGGCTTCGTGGACCTCCGGGTCGAAGGCATCGCCTTCCTCACCAAAGGCAGCGAGGTCGTGCTTTTCCAGCGTGCTGTAGAACTTATCCGCAAATGCCTTGAGCGGGCCTTCCAAGTCGCCGTGTTCACGAGCCAGTTCCAGGTCATCAAGGACAGGCAGCATATCTGCGATGACCTTGGCCTTGGCGGTCTCGATTACGGCCTGGCGGTCGCGCTCGGTGCGGCGGCGGTAGTTGGTGTATTCCGCATTCAGACGCTGCAGGTCTTCCGTGCGTTCTGCCAACTGTGCTTCCACATCGCTGGCGCCGGTGCCTGCGGGCTCCTCACCCGCTGCTTCGGCTTCTACCTCATCAGCGTTGACATCTGCCAGCGCTTCTTCGAGGTCAGCATCGAGGGTGGGATCCAGCTCGGCTTCTTCGGTGGCGTCAGCCTGCGCTTCCTGCGCAGCCTGGGCCTCCTCGGCCTGCTCGGCAGCAGCCTCAGCGCGGTCAGCCGAGGTAGCCTCCGGATCCGTGTTTTCCGGGTCGCCTGGGTTGTGCGGCATTCCGCTGTCCTGAGTCATTACTTGTTGCCATCCTTGTTCTCGTCCTCGTCAACGACCTCAGCGTCGACGACGTTCGGGTCACCCTGCGCAGCGCCTGCATCGGCAGCGCCCTCAGCGCCGGCCTCAGCAGCCTGTGCCTCGTAGATCTGCTTGCCCATCTCCTGGGATTCGGTGGACAGCTTCTCCACTGCGGACTTGATGGCCTCGAGGTCATCGCCCTTCAGAGCCTCATCAACGGCGTCAGCAGCCTCGGTGACCTTGGTCTTAACATCCTCGGATACCTTGTCTGCGTTGTCATCCAAGAACTTGCGGGTTTGGTAGGAGGTGGACTCTGCGTTATTGCGCAGCTCCTGCTCCTCGCGGCGCTTCTTGTCCTCTTCGGCGTGCTGCTCAGCATCCTTGACCATGCGGTCGATTTCTTCTTGGGACAGGCCGGAACCATCCTGAATCTTGATGGTGTTTTCCTTGCCGGTGCCCTTGTCCTTTGCGGTCACGTGGACGATGCCGTTGGCATCGATATCGAAGGTGACCTCAATCTGCGGAACACCGCGCGGTGCCGGAGCAATACCGCCGAGCTCGAAGGAGCCGAGCAGCTTATTAGCAGTAGCCATCTCGCGCTCGCCCTGGAAGACCTGAATCTGTACGGAAGGCTGGTTGTCTTCCGCGGTGGTGAAGGTCTCGGACTTCTTGGTCGGGATGGTGGTGTTGCGCTCGATGAGCTTGGTCATCACGCCACCCTTGGTCTCAATGCCGAGGGACAGCGGGGTGACGTCGAGAAGCAGCACGTCCTTAACCTCGCCGCGCAGCACGCCTGCCTGCAGGGCAGCGCCGACTGCAACAACCTCGTCCGGGTTGACGCCCTTGTTGGCATCCTTGCCGGTCAGTTCCTTAACCAGGTCAGATACGGCCGGCATACGGGTGGAGCCACCAACGAGAACAACGTGGTCGATATCGCCGACAGAAAGGTCAGCGTCCTTGATGACCTGGTTGAACGGAGCCTTGGTGCGGTCCAGCAGATCCTGGGTGATCTTCTGGAACTCGGTGCGGGTCAGGGTCTCATCCAAGAACAGCGGGTTCTTATCGGAGTCGACGGTGATGTACGGCAGGTTGATGTTGGCCTGCTGGGAGGAGGACAGCTCAATCTTGGCCTTCTCTGCAGCCTCGCGCAGACGCTGTACGGCGCGCTTATCCTTGGTCAGGTCAACGCCCTGGGAGGTCTTGAAGCGGTCTACCAGCCAGTCGACGATGCGCTGATCCCAGTCATCGCCACCCAGCTCGTTATCGCCGGCGGTGGCCATAACCTCGACGACGCCATCGCCGATTTCCAGCAAGGAGACGTCGAAGGTGCCGCCACCCAGGTCAAATACTAGGATGGTCTGCTCCTGCTCGCCCTTTTCCAGGCCATAAGCCAAAGCAGCTGCGGTTGGCTCGTTAACGATACGGAGCACGTTCAGGCCTGCAATCTGGCCAGCTTCCTTGGTGGCCTGGCGCTGTGCGTCCTCGAAGTATGCAGGAACGGTAATAACGGCGTCAGTAACATCCTCACCGAGGTAAGCCTCTGCGTCGCGCTTCAGCTTCATCAGCGTGCGAGCGGAAATCTCCTGGGAGGTGTAATCCTTATCATCAATGTTGATCTTCCAGTCGGTGCCGATGTGGCGCTTGACGGAGCGAATGGTGCGGTCAACATTGGTTACCGCCTGGTTCTTAGCGGACTGGCCGACCAGGATTTCGCCGTTCTTTGCAAAAGCAACGACGGAAGGCGTGGTGCGGGAGCCCTCGGAGTTAGCGATAACGGTGGACTCGCCACCTTCCAGTACGGAAACGACAGAGTTCGTCGTACCCAGGTCAATACCTACTGCGCGTCCCATGATTTCTTCTCCTTTTATCTTGGGGTAATTAATAAAGTTGACTGTCAGTGACTCAACTTCTCGTTGCGTCCGAGCGCTACTGTAACAGAACTTCTACGCCCGGTCACACAACCTTGAGTCCGTGTCACTCAATCTCTACAACAGGTAGCCTATAAAAGTTATTCCCCGCGACTCAACTTTACTTGTAAAACTTTTCTTTATGCAGCTCAGCGCCGCTCTTGTCGACGCCCACCCCCTACCCTCCACACAATCACCCCCTTCACCCAACACTGCCCCATACCCAAACGGAGATCCTTAAATAACCCTAAGAGGATCCAAAAGTCACCTCAGAAAGGATCCAAAAGAGGATTGGCAGCCCGCCCCCGCTACCGCATACTAGGAATTACAGCAGTTAAGAGCTGCTACCCCAGAGAGAGATTGTAGTTTTACTCCGCCGATCCGAAAGGAATGTATATGTTCGATACCCTCGCAGACCTCAGCTCCGCCATCGACTTCGAGGCACTCATCAAGGGCATCAAGGGCCTCATCGAGGCTTCCTCCGAGTCCAACACCGACTCCGAGGGCCTGTCCTCCGTATTCGAGGGCCTGTCCTCCAAGGATGACGCAGAGGCTGCTGCAGAAGCTAAGTAATTAGCCTTCTGTACTCCTTCATGAAGACCAGCTAAACCCCCTCACCTTCTTCCTCCGCCCGGAACCCACCACAAGGAACCGCGCACGAAGGTGCGGGGGTTTCGCTGTTTTCAATCGCTGGGCGGATTCTAGTGGTCGTGGAAACACTTCCTATGTTTCGGTTGAGTTTATCAGTGCTGCCATTTTCTCGGCTGGTGTTTGAAAGCCCAGGGTTTTGCGGGGGCGGCGGTTGAGTTGCATGGCGACGAATTCTAGGTCCGCTGCACTGTGGAGGCTTAGGTCTGTTCCTTTGGGGAAGTACTGCCTAAGTAGTCCGTTGGTGTTTTCATTGGTGCCCCGCTGCCACGGCGAGCCAGGATCGCAGAAGAACACGGGACAGTTTGTCGCTACAGAAAAGGCCTTATGGCAGGCCATTTCACTTCCCTGGTCCCAGGTAAGTGAGCCTTTGAGATGATCTGGCAAGCCAGCGATCGCTTTAGTAAGTGCTGCATTTACTTCGGTAGCATTATGCCCATTAGGTAGATGCAGCAAGATGACATAGCGCGTGGTTCGTTCTACGAGAGTCCCAATTGCAGACTTATTGCCCGCGCCTAAAATGAGGTCGCCTTCCCAATGACCTGGTACGGCTCGGTCGTCTACTTCTGCTGGCCGGTCGGAAATCATCACTATAGGGTCAACAAACCGCTTGCGGGCGCTGCGCGTGCCACGAGGTCGACGTTGGGCGTGACCGCGACGCAGTGCAGCAGCGATTTCTTTTTTCAACTCGCCTTTAGCCTGGAAATACAGAGATTGATAAATCGTTTCAGGACACACGTACATAGTCTCATCACCGGGGTAGCAACTGCGCAACCGCCCAGAAATCTGCTCTGGCGAGTACCTGTCTTTCACCATTTCCCAAACCACCTCACGCAAGCGTGGATTGGTATCAATCTTGCGCTTTTTCGGTCTAAACCTACGCAACACCGATTTACGGTGCGCATACGTGGGAAGATATACCCCAAACTCATCCCGGTTGCGTTTAAGTTCCTTGCTGATAGTTCCAGCAGAGCGCTGAAGACGCCGAGCTATCTCACGTACGCCTTTGCCTTGCCGGTCAAGATCAAAGATGAGCTCGCGCTCTTCTATCGATAGATAGCGCGAAGAAATACGCCTATCGATACGCTGTTGTGAAATAACCTGGACTGGAACTGCTTGGCGACCATCAACGTACTCGAGTACCTGCATAAGCCTGTTATACAGCGCCACATCCGGGCCATCCGGGACAAAAGGCACACGCCCGGTGGAAAGCTTAATGACGCCTTTGTCTATATCAGCAGCATTACGCGGATGAATGCCACAGGCTAAAGCGGCATCTTTGCGTCCTAAAGCATTTACACGCAGTTGCAGATAACTACACCGGCGAGTTGTTGCCGCAGCTTTGCGGCCGTACGGATTGCGTTTCCACAAACCAAGCTCAATACCGATTCGATATACCGGAGTAGAGCCTATAGAAAGCTGGCGCGCAATATCCATTGGTGCCACACCTTCAAGCCACAGGCGAGCTATTGCCTGACTGTCAGCCGAGCTAATACGCCTGCGGCGCTTGCGCGGCAAGTCCAACTCACCAGCAAGCCGATAAGCCACCGACCGCGGTAAACCAACCACACCAGCAGCCGCCCGTATTGAACTACCAGCCCGAACCAACGACGCAAACCGCGCCACGACAACAGAATCCGGAACCCATTTCGACTCCACACAATCACCCAACCCATGTCAGGTGTTTCCACGACCGCTAGAAATCAAGCTGTTTCACGTTCGCTGTACCTACACTAGGGAGATAAAACCCATTGAGCCTTAGCATCCAGGAAGCGTGGACCGTACCGTGTCGAAACCTTCACAGCTGCCCCTTCACCAACGCATCCGCGCGGCCATGACCTTGCAGCGAACAGCCGCTTTAACTGCGGTGATTTGCGTGGCGCTGACATTACTTGGCGCATTCTTCACGCCCACTGAACGTCAGCTATCTGCCGCCATCTTTGGCGTAATACTGACTGTTATTACGACATTGGCATTCCGTCACCCGCTCGTGATGTCTGTGCTTTTTGTGACGGTGTGGATGAGCTCTACATTCGCTGCAGGCACTCCTTACCTCTGCTACATCTTCTTAACTCCAATCTTCATCGCCGTCATCGCTTACCACGGGAAAAATTGGCAGACTTTTGCAGTAGGCGCCGTCTTTTGGGCTGCTGGTCTTATCGATCCCAGCAGTGCGAGGATCAGCGTTAATCCTGCGGCCGCTTTTGCTTGGGCAATGTTCATTAGCGTCGGTGCAGTTATTGGAGCCACTTTCGCCCATTCTGCACAGCGATACAAAACAGCCATGGTCGAGTGGAACGCCGACGTCCAACGAAGACAGTCAGACCTCGCCGAAACTCTGCACAACTCCGTGGTTTCGAGCCTTACTGTCAACACAATGCAGCTGGAGGCTTTAAGCCTCGAATATTCCAAAGATCCGGAGCTCACTAAACGCCTAGATGAGCTTAGCGATTCCATGCGCTCTTCCATGTCGGAAGTGCGTGCGCTAACTAAGGTTCTACGGAACAATATCGAGGGCATTAACGACGGAATGAGCTTTGGCTCCACCACGAAGCCTGATAGTTTTGCCCAGCTTCTTTCTCAGGAAGAATCTCGACTCTCCAAACTCAATCGGAAGCCAATTATGGACGTAGGCGCCGAAGATTTCGCGCCGCATTTCCCTCCGGAGACGCTGGATTCCATCGCTGCCATCACTACCGAAGCCTGCCTGAATGCAGTGAAGTATTCCCCACCAGGAGCAGAAATTATGATTTCGGTGCGACCTCACCTCGGATGGACCGTTATAACGATTAGCAATCCAGTATCGAAGCCCACGAGCACCAATGCTGACATGTCTTCGGGTATCGGCATGGCCTCGATGTCACGAATTGCTGCAACAATTGACGCACGCGTCGATACGAAGCTTGAGCGCAATCAGTGGGAACTTACCCTGTCGCTCCCGCCCTCCGCCCAAAAGGCTAGTTAGTTTCGACACGTCGCCTAGCAAACCTAAAGGCCGTGCACTAAGCTATCGCTTGTTTCTGACTAAAACAGACTTTTTAAAGGATCCCGCATATGCAGGCCGCACTTGCTAGCTTTTTCGCTCCAATCTTGTTGTCTTCCTCCCTTCTGGGAGGACTAGCCCCAGGTGATCTTTCCCCCACTACTGAATATCAGTCGCCGGTAGATCTGGTCTTCGGTTGCCCATCTCCATGGTGCCCGAAGTAAAGACATCCCTCTTGGTCGTCGATGACGACCCACTTGTCCTTGAGGCCTTGGGGCGCTATTTTGCCTCGGCTGAGGACATGGAGGTGTGCGCCACCGCAGAAAATGGCAAGGTCGCCCTCGAGCTTTTGCAAGAGCAGGACTTTGACGTCATTGTCGCGGACATCCATATGCCCGAAATGGATGGCACGACCCTCTTGCGCGAGGTCAACAAGCTGGAAGACCCGCCGGTCTTTGTTGCGATGACCGCGATGGACAACGACGAGACCCTCAAAGAGGTCATGTCCAATAAGGCTGCGGCCTATATTTTAAAAAGCTCCAAACCCGTCTACATTTTGGATACCGTGCGCGAGGCCGTGCGCGGCGGCACGGTTGTCACCCCACAGTCGCTTACCCGCTTGTTTGAGCAGCTTCCTGATTGGAACGCTGAGGGAACCAGCGCCGATGCGGCTGCCGCAACCGCCAAGATCAAGGACAATCACCATATCTCCCCTGCGCTAGAGCAGGTCCTGGACTTGGTCTGCCAAGGAAAGTCCAACGAAGAGATTGCCAAGAGCACGCGTTATGCACCGGGCACGGTGAAGAAGTATGTGTCCACACTGCTCAGTGAATTCCACGCCAAGTCGCGGCTCGAGCTGGCGGTGAAGGCGCTCAAGGCCGGCTACGGTTCTTAGAACCCAATTGTTGGACAATCCGGGGGTGGGCTACCCCCGGATGAGTTAATACCCCCTCTAAACCCCACATGCTGGGGTTTATGTTTTGTTTTTCTACCCCCGTTTACCATTTTTCAAAAGAGACTAGCATCACGTTTGCTGCTTTCCTATAATTGCGGCAACACAAAAGTTCATAGTATTTCCCAGGCAACATTTGGAACCTGAACCTGCAGGGTTGCCGCACGTCAGAGCGCTATGGCGCTCGCGTTTTCCTCTAGCCTTACACAGTCACGTCATAGAAAGCAGGTGAGTGTTGAACACCAACCTGGCGCGCGTTCGTCGCAGCAGCGATAGGCCTCCCGTCCGCATTCGGTCCGCATAGTGGCCCGCTGAACATCGCATTTCACTCCGAATCCCTGCGACCCTCACTTTGCGTCGCGCGCACCCGCGTGTTCGCTCCTCACCCGACTGCAGCCCTGCAGCACCACATAGCTCACCGTTTACGTCCCACCCGCCCGTATCGCCCGGCAGCCCACTGTCCGGCACGAATACCGCTAGCGGCTAAGGGGATGTGACCCGTTTGAAGAAGAGGTAGAACCCATATGACTTCTCCTGCCAATACCCGCCTGCCCATCTCTGATGATGTGGAAGCAGTCCTGCCCGCAGCGATTAGCCGCGCACACGACTGGTTGAAGTCCACTGCGGACGAAGAAGATAAGGCCACCGAACAGCTCGCGGACCTGCTGCGCGATGAGGACGGCGTGAAGTTCACCATGGACTTCGTCGACCGCGTCATGCGCCCAGAAGATGACAAGGTTGCCGCACACGCGCTGAAAGATATTTCCTCTCACTATGACCCGTCGTTCCTCGGCAGCATCAATGGTGCGCTCGTTGGTGCCGGTGGTTTCTTCGGCCCCATCCTGCCGAACCTAGTCATGCCGGTTGCCCGCCTGTACATGCGCAAGATGGTAGGCCACCTGGTTCTGGACGCCGAGTCTGATGCCCTCAACAAGATCCTGGACAAGGCCGCCGAATCCGGTGAACAGCTCAACCTCAACCTGCTGGGTGAAGCCGTGCTCGGTGAGGAAGAGGCGAAGTCCCGCGCGGAGCGCACCCTCAAGCTCATCCGGAACCCACGCGTAACCTACGTTTCGGTCAAGGCTTCCTCCATGGTGGCCCAGCTTAACCACTGGGATATCGATGGCTCGGTAGAGCGCCTCAAGGAGCGCCTGCGCCCGCTGTACCAGGCTGCGGCCGACCGCACCGACAAGGTCTTTATCAACATGGACATGGAGGAGTACCACGATCTCCACCTGACCATCCGCCTGTTCAAGGAGCTACTCAGCGAGCCGGAATTCCTCACTCTGGATGCCGGCATCGTGCTGCAGGCTTACCTGCCGGATACCTTTGATGCGCTCAAGGATATCGCTGACTTTGCTAAGGAGCGCGTAGCTAAGGGCGGCGGCAAGGTCAAGGTGCGCATTGTAAAGGGCGCGAACCTGTCCATGGAAAACGTGCAGAGCGAGGTCCACGATTGGCCGCTGGCTACCTACACCAACAAGCTCGACGTAGACGCTAACTACTACCGCCTGCTGGACTTCATCCTGCGCGAGGAGTACGCCGGCAGCATCCGCATCGGTGTAGCAACCCACAACCTCTACACCGCCGCAATGGCCTATGAGCTGGGCAAGAAGCGCGGCGTGCTGCACATGATGGATTCGGAGATGCTGCAGGGCATGTCCCCAGCGCAGCAGGCAGCGGTGCGCAAGGTCTTTGAGGGCCGCCAGATCCTCTACACCCCGGTGGTTCATGCGGATGACTTCGATGTCGCCGTGTCCTACCTGGTGCGCCGCCTAGAGGAGAACTCCGCGCCGCAGAACTTCCTCTACGCCCTCTTCGCCCCGGGCGAGGAGCCGTTGGCGGACCAGGAAGAGACGTTCCGTCGGGCCGTCGCCAAGCGCTGGGAAACCTTCGCTGGTGCCCGTCGCACCCAGAACCGCCTTGAGGAAAACGGCCGCCAAGCACCGCGCACCGGCCGCTTTACCAACGAGGCAGATACTGACCCGGCGCTCGCGCCGAACCGCCAGTGGGCGCAGGAAGCACTCAAGCGCAATCCGGGCGAGCACGGCATCGCGGAGGTTACCGACCCTACCGCGGTCGAAGGCCACATCGCCCGCGCCAAGGAGCTGGGCACCGAGTGGGGCAAGCGCCCTGCCGCCGAGCGCGCCGCCGCACTGGAGGCCGTGGCGGATCAGATTGCCTCCCAGCGTGGCAAGTTCATCTCCGTGGCTGCGTATGAGGCCAATAAGACTGTTACCCAGACCGACCCTGAGGTCTCTGAGGCGATTGACTTCTGCACCTACTACGGCCAGTCCGCACGCTTGCTGGAGGAGTCCTACTCCGAGTTCACCCCGCACACCGTCACCGTGGTGACCCCGCCGTGGAACTTCCCCATTGCCATCCCGACTGGCGGCATTGCGGCTTCCTTGGCGGCGGGCTCGGCGGTCATCGTCAAGCCTGCACCGCAGGTGGTTCACTGCGGCAAGCTCGTGGTGGAGGCCTTCCGCACCGCCCTCGAGGCACAGGGCCTAGATCCGGATCTGGTGCAGCTGGTGCTGACTGATGAAGCCGCGGCCGGCAAGGCCCTGCTCTCCCACGATGACGTGGACAATGTCATCCTCACCGGCGCCTCCGATACCGGCGCGCTCTTCCGTTCTTGGAAGCCGAAGATGAACATTATGGCGGAGACCTCTGGCAAGAACGCGCTCATCATCACCCCAGCCGCAGACCCGGATCTGGCCATCGATGACCTCTACAACTCCGCCTTTGGCCACTCCGGCCAGAAGTGTTCGGCGGCCTCCCTGGTTATCTTCGTCGGCGCGGCCGGCAAGTCCGAGCGCCTGCGCACCCAGCTGCTGGACGCAGTCAAGACCCTTAAGCCGGGCCCGGGCTTCGATATCACTACCACCATGAACGGTCTGGCGGAAGCGCCGAGCGAGAAGCTCCTGCGCGGTTTGACCCAGCTCGAGCCGGGCGAGAAGTGGCTGCTCAAGCCGGAAAAGCTCAACCAAGAAGGCACCCTGTGGTCCCCGGGCATCCGCGATAATGTGCAGCCGGGCTCTTGGTACCACAAGAACGAGTGCTTCGGCCCCGTCCTGGGCATCATGTACGCCGATACCTTGGAAGAGGCTATTGCCTGGCAAAATGACACCGGCTATGGCCTGACCGGCGGCATTCACTCGCTTGACGACGCCGAGATTGAGTACTGGATCGACAACGTTGAGGTGGGCAATGCCTACGTCAACCGCGGCATCACCGGTGCGATTGTTCAGCGCCAGTCCTTCGGCGGGTGGAAGAAGTCCGTCATGGGACCGGGCGCCAAGGCTGGCGGCCCGAACTACGTGGCACAGATGGGTGAGTGGGCCGATGGCGAGCTCAAGCCGCGCAACGTGGACATTGCCCCAGCAAGCCTCGCTGCGCTGCACCGCCTGCGCGATAACCTCTCTGGCAAGCTCACCGAGGAGGACATCACCTGGCTATGGCGCGCCGCTGAGCTGGACCAGGTGGCGTGGCAGGAAGAGTTTGGCCGCAACCACGACCGCACCGGTTTGGTTTCTGAGGCCAATATCTTCCGCTACCGCCCACTTCTGACCAAGCTGCGCGTGCGCGTGGGCGAAGGCTACGAGCTGCGCGAGGTTGCTCGTCAGGTGCTGGCCGCCGCAATTACCGGCACCGCCACGGAAATCTCCGCCACCCCGGAGGTTGCCACCCAGCTGCAGGACCTCGGCTTCGACGTCAAGGCCATCACCGACGAGGCTTTTGCTACCGACGTGGCCAATGACGCCTCCTCCCGCGTGCGCGCCCTGGGCACCGTGCCGGATTCCATCTACGAGGCCGCGGTGCGCTCCAACTCCGTGGTGCTGGACCAGCCCGTGCTTGCCGACGGCCGCCGTGAGCTCATGCCTTACCTGCTTGAGCAGGCAGTTTCGGTTACCATGCACCGCTTCGGCATTATCCGCAACGTAGGTAACCTGCGTGACGAGTAATTCTCGGCCGCGTCAGCGGACGCGTTAAAGGTACTGAAGGGAGGTAGCGCCCCGCCCGTGGGCCGCTACCTCCTTTTTCGTATATGCGCTGCGAGTTTTATGTGGCATAGTGGTAGACAATGTCTACGTCACATAATTCGTCTTCCCGCGACGAGGCCAAGCGCCCGTCTGCGCAGGAAAAAGGCAACGCAACACAGATCCAAAAGCCGGGCGAGGAAGATTCGCATACCCTCGTCGCTTATGATGATGCGCACCTTGGTGCAGAGGCTGCCAGCGAGCACCCTGCCGAGCGCGACGATAAATCCGCCGTCTTGGCCAAGGATTTCCGCACCATGGCCAAGATCTCGGTAGTCTTCATCCTCATCGTCGCCGGCCTAGCGCTGGCCGGCTACCTGCTCAAGTTCATTTGGGTGGGCCTGCTGCCGGTCTTGCTCGCCATTCTCGTCTCCACGGTGCTCTACCCCATCAGCGCGTGGCTGCGCAGCAAGGGATTCCCGCGCTCGCTCGCGGCGGTAAGCACCTTGCTCGGCCTCATCATTGTCTTCTGCGGAGTCTTTGCCGCCATGGCGCCCGTAGTCACGAGTCAAAGCCAAACGCTCATTAATCAGGCCGAAGACGGCATCAACCAAATCACGGAGATGGTGGAAAAGTCCCCCATCGATATCCAAAGTGACCAGCTACAGTCCGTTCTGCAAGACGTGGTCAAGTTTGCCAAGGGCCAAGCCTCTACCATCGCCACCGGCGTTATCTCTGGTTTCTCGATGGCCAGCTCCATCGTCGTGGCCGCGCTGATCATGCTCTTTGTCACCTTCTTCATCATCAAAGACGGCGACAAGTTCTTGCCGTGGCTGCGCAAGTACACCGGCAATTCCACCGGCTGGCACATCACCGAGCTGGGGGCGCGCATCTGGAAGACCCTGTCCGGCTTTATCCAGGCGCAGGCCGCGGTGGCCATGGTGGACGCAGTCCTCATCGGCCTTGGCCTGTGGGTGCTGCAAGTTCCGCTCGCGCTCGTCATCGCCGTGGTGACGTTCTTCGCCAGCTTCATCCCGATCATCGGTGCGGTCACCGCTGGTGCCCTCGCCATCATCATCGCGCTGGTTTCCAATGGCCTGACCAACGCGCTGCTGGCGCTCGCACTTATCATCATCGTCCAGCAGGTGGAAGGCAATGTCCTCCAGCCGATGCTGCAGTCCAAGGCCATGGGCCTGCACGCGGCCGTTGTCCTGCTTTCCGTGACCGTCGGCTCCACCCTGGCGGGCATCGTCGGCGCCTTCCTCGCCGTCCCCGTGGCCGCAACCATCGCCGTTGTGGTGCGCTACCACGCCGAAATGGCTGCGCTGCGCTCCGGCGAAGTCGAGCCCTCCGATATAGACATCATCACCGGCTCCAAGGACGATCCTGAAGACTTCAGCGACTTCACCTACGAACACGATGAGACCCCACGCGACAAGGTAGAGCAGCTCTACCAGTCCATGAGCCCGCTGAGCTAAGACTCAGCCACCACTAGCAGCGCGCCGGCCCTCCCCGGCGCGCTTTTATTTTCCCCGACACACTTACCCCTAAAAGAGTGCAATTGGGCTGCGCACAAGACATTTCCTCCGCTTGCAGTTGCGGCCGCCTCCCGTGAAATTAGCATTGTCAACGGGCCCAAGAAGACGCCCATTTCTCTTTCTATTTCATATCAAGGAGTATTCATGCGTAAGCAATTTGCAGGCGCTCTCGCCGCCGCTCTCGTAGTATCGTCCATCGCTGTTCCTGCCGCACAAGCAGATACGTTCGAGCGGGCGAACGGCGGCTGCTGGGCAATTTCGGAGAACGATGAATTCGTAGTTCCCGAGGAGCTGATCGGCCAGCCCATCGAGTGGGGCCCAGACAAAGAAAAGAACTTCCTCAGCGATGATTACATGCGCTGGAATATTAGCAAGCACGACGATCTCATCGGTTGGTCCAATAAGCAGATCGCTACCTACCAGCGCAATGGCGTAACCCCTGACGAGCAGCGCCGCATCGACCGTATTAAGATTTTCCGCGGTCAGCTGCAGACTCAGCGCAATGATATGAACGCCTGCCTGCGCGCTGGCGCCAAGGATCCGATCTCTCAGCTGTCTTCGCAGTTCGGCCTGCCGACCATCGCTCAACTGCAGGCGCAGTTTGAAGCGCAGATCCGCCAGGCTGAAGCACAGCTGCGCAAGATGGCTGCGCAGTTCGGTATCAAGTTCTAGCGCAGAAAGCCTAGGTCCGTAGCGGCCGAGGCGAGCTGGCGCGCGCCACGGTCAAGCACGTTGGCCCAGGTGCCCTTGGATTCCTCATTGGCGGAATCGGACACCTGCTTAAGCAGGGTGCAAGGCACATCGAAGCGCCGGCATACGGCGGCGATGGAATAGCCTTCCATGTCGCACAACTGCGATTTCTTGGCCAACTCGGTGCGCAGGGCGGTATCGGAGACAAACATGTCGCCCGTGGCCAGTCCGCGCACCGGCAGGCGGCCGGAGGTCTCTAGCTCGATGGTCTCTGGCAGCAGGTAGCGGTTGATATCGGTAAGCACTTCTAGCTTGAAGTCATGCTTGGTGACCTTGTCCACTTCGAAGACGCCAGCCATGCCGTCGACAAGCGCGCCGGCCGTGCCAATGTTGACCACGCGATCGGGAAGGGCGCCGTTAGCGCGGGCGTCGGCAAGAGCTTCCGTCAGCGCAATGGCCGCCGGAACCGTACCGATTCCGGTGATGAGCAGGGGTTCGCCTTCCGGAATGTGGGCGGCTTCCGCATCCACGGCGGCGACGAAAAGGGTGCGTCCGTTGAGATTCTCCATGCCTGCGAGAATACCTGCCCGCCCTAGTCAAAGTTCAATGTGCGGTTCTTCTGGCGCAGGCGAATCGTAATGTTTTTCTGTCCGGCGCCGAGGGCAATGATTTTCCCACTGAGCACCCGGGCGACGGCCAGGTCTTCCTCCGTCGGTGCTTCGGCCGCGACCCGCGCCGTAGGCAGCCAAGCATCGTGCGGGTCTGGCGCGCCGAGGTGAATGAGCCGTTCGCGCTCCACGTCGATCCAATAGCCCTCCGTGGCCATGAAGCGATCGTGGCTCCCCTCGAAGGAATCGCGGCGCCACCCGCCCTCGGCCACGCGGAAGACAAAGGGGCAATAGCCAAAACGCGAAGGCACGATATAGCGCGTCTGGGGGCTGACGCGCCAGTGGCCGCGCGCGGAGCTCCACACTTGGCGGTATGTATCGGCCAAGCACATGCCCAGACGCAGGCGCTGTTGTCTGTCCTCGTCCAGCCCAGCACCTTCTACCTGGGTGTTTAGCTCCCCGAGCCGCGTGGCATCGGCCACGTACATGCCCAGCCACGCTTCCTCCGGAGTGGTGTACGGGCCGGTGATATCACGGTGGAAGGAATCCGGCACGGCTCTTTCCGCGTCCTGGGGCAGGCGCTGGCGGGCGGCAAAAGCCCATAGGCGCGGATGTCCCATGCGGTACAGCATCACCGTCGCCCGCGGCAGGCGGTCGTGCACCTGCTCGCGCGTCAGATAATCACCCGCGCTGATGCGCCGCAGCAGCTGCTTAGCGATGTCCCCCTCTACCTGCTGCTCCATTCCCGGCGCGACTTCCATCTCCGGCAACTGGCTAAGCAGCATCAAATCGATGATGTCTCCCAAATCAAAGACCTTGCTCAATTCTGTATGCGCCTCTGAGCCAAAAGCCTCAATTGCGTCATACCCCAGGGCACTGCCCAAGCGGCGGATGAGATCCGGGGACACGCTCACCCGGTTGCGGGTCGCGTGCAATTCCGCGGCGTTGAGATTGCGGTCCAGGCCCACGAGGGCTCCTTTCTCCCCCTCATCGGGGATTTAATTCTTGGTCATGCTTGGGATTAAGCCGGACATTGGTCTTTGCATTGTAGGAGGCCGACCTTTCCTGTGTGCCTTCTGAATGTTTCTTGGCAACGTGATGAGGGCGTTTTCCAGACGGCAAAGCCACTATGGTTCCCTCCGTAGCTTATACAGATCCGTGCAGCAATGTTTCCCTTAAGCCTTACGCGTTACATTTTTCTCTTTTTACATCCATTGAAACTACCCCTTCAGGGCATCATTCAGAAGAATTCATGCAATCCGTGTGTCTATAGTATGACGCGGATTGATTCTCAGCTTTCCGCTCTCTTTCGCATTCGTTTTCCACTCTGCGTGCATTGGAGTCCAAACCTTGACTAATAACAACGCTTGGGGTCAACCGGAGCCCTCCTCCCCAGACCCCGGCTCCTCGGGCAGCACCCAAACCTGGGGTGCGCCCTCCCCCGCATCCCCTACGCAGGAACCAGATCCCAAATCCACTGGCAAGGGCAAACGCCTAGCCATAATTGTGGTAGCCGTCTTGGCGGCACTCGCTCTTGTAGGCGCTGGTGCATGGGCGCTGCTAAATAATCACGATTCCACAGACGACCCAGGCTCCACTCTTTCAGCCCCAGCTTCTACGCCTTCAGGTTCAGCGGCCTCCAAAGAGGCTTCTTCAACCGAGTCCGAAGAAGTTACAGAAGAGAAGTCCGAAGGCAAGGACAAGAACGCTGCCGCAGCGGATGCTCCTACCAAATACGAAAAGTGCAATGACTTCGCAGATGAAAAGCTCAGCTCGTTGACTAGACCAGTTAAGCAGTATTGCGATGACTCATGGCTTTTTGCCGGTGAAGACGGGACTTCAAACTTAACGTTGTTCTATTGGACTGACAATGCGTGGCACAAATACAAAACGGATGGAACAGCTTGGCCCTCTGATATCGGATGCTATGACCAAGACAAGCTTGAAGAAGCAGGAGCACCGCTTCCCCTCCTTGACAAGGTCGCACTTTGCACCGATGAAGGCGACACTTCAACAGAAGCCGAAGACACCGAAGAAGACCCCGCAGCAGACGAGTTTGCGTGGGCCGGCGACTGGAACGGCAAATGCGATGGTCGCTATATCCTCATCGTTGAATCCGCACTGATCGATGGGCCAGAACCATATACTGAGACCTCTCGCGTCCAGGATAAATACCCCGGTTCCAAGATCCTTCGCGGCGGGGCCTGCAGCTCTCTACGTGAAACGGTAGACGGCAAATCCGTCTACGCCATTTACTATGACGCCGGTTATAGCGTGGACAAGGTCTGTTCCCTTAAGGCCCAGTATGGCGGCAATGCTCGTTCCCTAAACGATAAAGGAGACTTCTCCGATCCCTGTTAATCCCCCTATACCCCTCCCCTATCACTCTCCTTCCGGCATTTTCACGGCCTATTTACACCAGAAAGGACCCTGCCGTGGCTCACTACAATCTCTACAACTCCCTCTCCCTGGATCCTTCCGCTGAGTCTTCCCAGCTAGTCGCCGATGTCAAGGCCAAGCTAGCTCAGTTAAGTCCGGAAAACGCAGCAGCTCGAGACGAGCTCACCACTGCTCGTGAGATTTTCTCGGCTGAAAGTCGCCGCTCGCAATATGACAAAGAGCTGGCAGACCCGACCGGTCCAGAGGTAGATATCGCACGCATTCGCCAAATTGCAGCTTCCCCTGCTGGAACAGCTACAGGCATATCTACTCCCACGCATGAGGCCCCATCCCCTGAAGCCAATAGCGCATACACCCCTGCCCCCGGATATACCGCTGCACGTACGTCACAACACGGTTGGCCTACTCAAACCACTTCCCAGACTCCGGCTCCATCCAATAGCACCGGCTTCAGCAGCTCTAAAAAGCAGTTCACTGTTGACTTCAGCAATATGGCATTCGCGGTTGAACCTGCCCGCCAACGCTGCCAGTCCATAATGTGGTGCGTGGTATGGGGAATCCTGCTGTTGATGTGGCTCATCGCCGGTATCCGCGGGCTCTCCTTGGCCGGCACGGCCAACGATGCCACCGCAATGAGCCTGATTATGGGCTCTTCCGATCTCGAAGCAAAGACGGCAAACTTCACCGCCTCAATGATCAAGACTGTTATCGCTACCCCGCTTCTGCTTGTCCTGGCAGAGTTCATTTGGTCTATCCGCAAAACCCTCGGTCTAAAGGGCGCCAATAATGCATAGACTTCGCTTCACGGCAGGCATTGTGTTAGCGGGCTTAGTCGTGACCGCCTGCACTGAGAATTCCACGGACACCACAGGCCAAGAGCCTACGATTGAGACAGCGACTATGTCTGCTACAGAAGAAAGCAGCGATGCCAAGCCGGAAGAATCGCCCACTGACTCAGCTGCGACGGAAGAAGAAACTACTCGGCCGGTGCCTCCGAACGTCGTGATGGATGACGAGCAGCCGAGTCCGGAAGCCGACACCACTTCGTCATGTGGCGCAGCTGATGCCCAAACGGCATTCTCCAAGGGAGTATCCCAAGTCGCTCCCTGGGGCACCATTGGATGGGAGCTCTTTGATTCCTCCGGCTATGACCCCTGCGCATCCCTATCGTGGGAAACCTTGATGATTGAGGGAGGATCCAGCTCTTCGCCTTTCCACATCATGCTGTTTAACCATGGCGAATACTTAGGCACCGCAACGGCAAAGCCCTATGGATTCGCCCCCACTATTGAGCGCGTGAGCGATTCCGAGATCGCGGTAACCTACCACTGGCCGCGCGAAGGTGAAGGCAATGCCAACCGCTCAGGCACAACCAACGCAGGCTTCCGGTGGGATGAAGGACAGCAAAAGGTCATCATGTCCGGCGACGTACCGCCAACGGGATAAAGAGTTTAGGATTGTCATTTCGGCTTTTCTTGGCCAGCGCTGTTGCTATTGTCGGGTTTGACTCGGCTTCCTGCTAATAGTCCCGCGAAAGGAAACTCGACCATGCTCAACAGCCTCGACCATTTCTTGCTTCAACTGCGTCCCGCAGCAGCAGTGGCTAGCTCCGGTGTTCTCTGCCTTTCCTTAGCAGCCTGTGGAAGTGATTCTGCGGATCCAGAAGATTCGCCTTCTTTCTCTGCTGCAAAGGAAAGCGCTCCCGAAGCGGACCAAGCTACCTCTTCCGCCGACAGAAATACTGAAGAAAAGCCCGCGCGAAAGACCACTACCGTAGTCGAAGCTCCTCCAGAGAAGAAGCAGGACGAGAGTGTACCTAGCCGGGGTCAAGGCAATGGTGGCTCTTCTGAGTGCAGCTCCGACAACGATGAGAGTGCCTATAAAAAGGCAATCGCTCAGGTCGAGCCATATCCAGGACTTGATAGGCCGTGGAGGCCTTTTGACTCCAATTTTGACCCGTGCGCAGATCTTTCGTGGATAACCGTCACGCTCGAAGGCGCGACTGCTTCCTCGCCGTATCACATCCTCCTTTTCCACAATGGCGAATACCTAGGAACGGCCACCGCCAAGGCATATGGGTTTTCGCCAAAGGTCAGCCGAGTGGATGATTCCGAGATTGCAGTTACCTACCGCTGGCCAAAGGAGGGTGAGGGCAACGCTGAAGCATCGGGGACGACACAAGCCGGCTTCCGTTGGGATGAAGGTGCGCAAAAGGTAGTCATGTCTGGGGACGTTCCGCCTATGCAATAGTTCGATGTAAAACAAGCACGTTTCGCCAAAATTTCACCAGTTAGGCGGCGAAACGTGCTTGTTTTGCTCGAAAAGCGGTCACCGTGCGGCGATGCGGGGCTTCGAAGGGCGTGCGGAAGCCAAGAAATGGCCGCGTTCTAGGCTTTCGCGCTGGTGGCGGCGGTTGTCCTGCTGATCGTGAACTTGACCGTAGTAGGGCCTACGGTGTTCGGTATCTCCACGCCGCTACTGCTCGGAGTCACGGGCATCATAATGATGCGCGGTGAGAGAAGCAGCAGCGGCGCACAGGACGACTAACGCAGGCGGTGGCCTACGAAGCCGGCGGCGAGGGTGTTGCCGGAAGATTGGTCGATGAGCAGGAAATTGCCCACCGCGCCGCGGGCGGCGTAGTCCTCGACGGGGAGCTCGGCTTGGGTCTGGATAGTGATGTGGGCGATGTCGTTCATGGCGACAGACTCGGGGTCCTCAACATCGGAAACGCCATCAAGATCCAGGGTGCGGGCGACGGCGGCGACGCGGGCCTTAACCAGGGAAGAGCCGTAGCGCAGCTTGAGCATCTGGCCGGGCTTAATCTCCTTTTCGGTCAGGCCCACAACGGTGGCGTCGAATTCGCGGGTGGACGCGGGGCGCTGGGGGCCGGCGAGGAGATCGCCGCGGGCGAGATCGACGTCGTCGGCAAGCAGGAGCGTCACGGAGTCGCCAGTAGCGGCGGAGTCGGCCGGACCGTCAGCGGTATCGATCTGGGTAATGGTGCTGGTACGGCCTTCAGGGAGGCGGACCTCGTCGCCCACGGAGATGGAGCCCGCCTTCACGCGGCCGGCGTAGCCGCGGTAATCGGAGGCGTGCTCGCGGATGACGTACTGGATGGGGAAACGGAAATCCAGCTCATCGGCGCGGCCGGTGGCCACGGGGACGGTCTCGAGCACCTCGAGGACGGTCGGTCCGGTGTACCAGGGCATATTAGAGGAACGCTCAACCACGTTATCGCCCTTGAGCGCGGAAATCGGCACCACGGTGGTATCGGTGATGTCTAAGCGCGCGGCGATCTGGTTGAACTCAGACTCAATATCGCGAAAGACCTGCTCGTCGTAGTCCACGAGGTCAATCTTGTTCACCGCGAGGACTACGTGGCGCACGCCGAGGAGGGCGGCGACGTTGAGGTGGCGGCGGGTTTGTTCGACGACGCCATGGCGGGCGTCGATAAGAAGCACCACTACCTGCGAGGTAGACATACCGGTGACCGTATTGCGGGTGTACTGCACGTGCCCCGGGGTATCGGCGAGGATGAAGGTGCGCTTATCCGTGGCGAAGTAGCGGTAGGCCACGTCGATAGTGATGCCCTGCTCGCGCTCGGCGCGCAGGCCGTCGACAAGCAAGGAAAGGTCCATGCCATCGAAGCCGCGATCGGTGGAGGTGCGCTCCATGGACTCGACCTGGTCCGCGAGCACGGACTTGGTGTCATAGAGCAGGCGGCCGACGAAGGTGGACTTGCCGTCATCGACAGAGCCGGCGGTGCACAGGCGCAGGGTATCGCGCTGCTTGAGGGCGCCGACATTGGGCGCGAGGGTCGTGGTCATCAGAAGTAGCCTTCCTTCTTGCGGTCCTCCATGGCGGACTCGGAGAGTTTGTCATCGGCGCGGGTGGCGCCGCGCTCTGAGAGGGTAGAAATGGAAATCTCCGCGAGCACCTCATCCGGGGTCGATGCGGTAGATTCCACGGCGCCGGTGCAGGACATATCGCCCACGGTGCGGTAGCGCACGGTGCGGGTTTCCAGCTCCTCGCCCTCAGCCGGGCCGCCCCACTCACCAGGGGCTAGCCACATGCCATTGCGCTTGAATACCTCGCGCTCATGCGAGTAGTAAATGGAGGGCAGCTCGAGTTCGCGGGCGCCGATATATTCCCAAATATCGGACTCGGTCCAGTTGGAAATGGGGAATACGCGAACGTTTTCGCCGGCCATCTTGCCGCCGTTGTACAGATCCCAGAGCTCGGGGCGCTGGCGGCGAGGATCCCAGCCGCCGAAAGAATCGCGGATGGAGAAGATGCGCTCCTTGGCGCGGGCACGCTCCTCATCGCGGCGGGCGCCGCCGCATACAGCGTCATACTCGCGCTCGGCGATGGTCTCTACCAGCGGCACCGACTGCAGCGGGTTGCGGGTACCATCGGGGCGCTCCTGCAGGTCGCCGCGGTCAATCCACTCTTGGACGCGGGCGACGTGCAGGCGGGCACCAGATTCTTCCACGAGGCGGTCGCGGAAGTCGATGACCTCAGGGAAGTTATGCCCGGTATCGACGTGGAGGAGCTCGAACGGCACCGTGGCCGGCGCGAAGGCGCGGCGGGCCAGCTCGAAAATAACGACGGAGTCCTTGCCGCCGGAAAAGAGGATGCCTACCTTGTCGAACTGCCCAGCCACCTCGCGCAGGATGTGGATGGACTCGTTTTCTAGGTCTTTTAGGTGTGGAGAAAGTGTGCTCATTATTCGTGTAACCCGCATTCTGTCTTGCCGTCTGCAAATACGCGCCCGGACCGGGCATCTTCGCCTTCACCAACCGGGAAGGTCAGCGGGGCGCAGCCGATGGAGCGGTATCCCTGCAGGGTGAGTGGGTGGATGATGAGGTCGTTGTCCTCGATATAGCGGTCCGTATCGTCTAGATCCCAGGTAATGATGGGCGAGATCTTCAGCCGACCGGTGCGGTCGAGACTCAGCGCCGGGGCGGTGGCGCGGTGCTCGGAATCGGCGCGGCGCAATCCGGTAACCCAGCCGGCATAAGGATCCATGGCCATGTTCAGCGGCTCGACCTTGCGCATGCGGTTATAGGCCGCGGTATCGCGGGCGTAGAGGCGCGGGCCGTATACCTCGTCTTGTTCTTCTGGGCTGAGCAAAGGCAGCACGCGAACAAGTGGCAGGTCCGGGTAGCGCTTTTCTACCTCGTCGGCTACCTGCAGTGTTTCCTGGAAGTGCCAGCCAGTATCGATGAAAAGCAGGTCTGCATCGAGCCCGGCGCGGTGGGCGAGCTCGGCCAAGACCGTGTTCTCCATAGACATGGTCACGGCCAGGCGGCCGGGTGCGTGCTCGGCGGCCCATTCGGTAATGGTTTCCGCTGAGGCGTCATAAAGCTTATCCGCCCACTGGTCCACCAATTGCTGGTTGCGCGCGGCTACCTCGGCGTCCAGCGGCGCGGTATCGCGCGTGCCTTCCGGGGAGATGCTGGGGTCGCGGTAGTTCTTGCCACCGTCCAGCAGGTTCGTCGTTGGGTTCATGCCGTCACACATTAGGCAAAACCCCGAGGCGGCGCAGCGGATTTTGGGCGAAAAGCCGCTGAGCTTGGCGGGAGGTGCGAATAAAAAGTTTCCAATCCGTACCAAGCGGACTAGATTTACAGACAAGACAGTCTATTGCGGGCGTCCGCGCCCCGCTCAAGGAGGCACTTTCATGCAGCGTATAGCCATCATCGGGGAGGGCCCGGCAGCCCTATCCACCGCCGAGAAGCTTATCAGCGCTGGCATGTGTGTGGACCTCATTGCCCAATGCACCGCACCATTCGGTCTACTTCGCCGCTTTGCGGGCTTGGCAGGCGTGCTGGGCGACGCCGTCACGGGCTCCCACTGCGACCCCGGCACCACTCCCCGCTTGCGCCTTATCGGCAACGTGCGGGTAGGACCAGACGGCGATATCACGCATAATGAAATCCACCGCCTGGCCGCCTCTGGCGACCGCGAGCTACTCGTCTTGGAACTCAAGGCTCGCGGCGTGGCCGTCACCACGTGGGAGGGCCTATGCGCCCCACTGCAGGATTTTGAAGACTGGCGCAGCGTCATCACCCGCGCACAGCTGGCTCACGTGGGGATTTAGCAGCAGTTATCAACTAGCGCCCCACCCACCACCGGTATAAACTTGCACGGCTACCCAGCCACGGCAAGGAAAGGGGCGCGAGTCCATGGACCTGGTTCGCATTCTCGTTACACGGTCGGCGCCATATACGCCGTATTTCATCGCGGTACTTGTCCTGCAGGCCTTATCTACGGCCGCCACGCTGTACCTTCCATCGCTTAACGCCAAGATCATCGATGAAGGTGTATCTCAGGGCGATGTGGACTTCATCTGGCGCACCGGCGGCATCATGCTGGCCGTCGCGTTTGCCCAAGTCATCACCGCCATTGGCGCGGTGTGGTGCGGCAGCCGCACCGCCATGGGTGTCGGCCGAGATCTACGCGGCGAGGTCTTCCGCCACGTTAATTCCCTCTCCACTGAGGACATGAGCCGCTTTGGCACGCCTACGCTCATTACCCGCGGCACCAATGATGTCCAGCAGGTGCAGATGGTCTACATGATGATGCTGAACTTCATGGTGACCGCACCCATCATGTCCATCGGCGGCATCATTATGGCCGTGCGCGAAGACGCAGGCTTGTCCTGGCTGGTGTGGGTGTCCGTAGCGGTACTGCTCGGCACCATCTCCGTTATCATTTCCCGCCTCATGCCGCTCTTCCGCTCCATGCAGGACAAGCTGGATTCCATCAATGGCACCCTGCGCGAGCAGATCACCGGCATCCGCGTGGTGCGTGCCTTCGTGCGCGAGGCCTATGAGTCCGAGCGCTTTACCGAGGACAATAAAAACATCACCCGCCTGTCCTTGAACATCGGCCGGCTATTCGTGGTGATGTTCCCGCTCATTACGGTGATCCTCAACGTGGCCACCGGCGCGGTCCTGTGGTTCGGCGGCCACCGCGTAGATGAGGGCTTGGTCAACGTCGGCTCGCTCACCGCATTCCTGCAGTACCTGCTGCAGATTCTGGCGGCGGTCATGATGGGTACCTTCATGGCGATGATGCTGCCGCGCGCCATCATCTGTGCCCGCCGCATCACCGAGGTGCTCCAGCACGAGCCCTCCATTACCCCACCCAGCTCCACCACCTCTCCGGAGGCCTGCGCGGGCACGGTGGAATTTCGCAACGTGGGCTTTTCTTATGCCGGTGCGGATGCGCCGGTGCTAGAAGACATTTCCTTTACCGCTAAGCCCGGCACCACCACCGCCATCATCGGCTCCACGGGCTCGGGCAAGACCACCCTGGTTTCCCTCATCCCACGCCTGTACGTGCCGACGGAGGGCCAGGTGCTTATCGACGCCACCCCTACCACCTCCCTGGCCCGCCAGGACATCGTCCAGCGCGTCTCCCTCGTCCCGCAGAAGGCTTACCTATTTAGCGGCACTGTGGCCTCCAACCTGCGCTTGGGCCGCCCCGAAGCCACCGATGACGAGCTCTGGGAGGCGCTGCGCGTGGCTCAGGCGGACTTCGTAGAAGACTTGGACATGCCCATCGCACAGGGCGGCACCAACGTCTCCGGTGGCCAGCGCCAGCGCCTGTCCATTGCGCGCATGCTTGTTGCCCGCCCGCTGGTCTATCTCTTCGATGATTCCTTCTCCGCGCTGGACGTGGCCACCGATGCCGAGGTGCGCGCCGCAATGCGCGCCTCCTTTGCCGAGCGCGAGCAGCCGGTGACCAGCATTATCGTCGCCCAGCGCGTGGCATCCATTCGAGATGCCGACCAAATCCTGGTGCTGGACGCCGGCCGCATCGTTGACCGTGGCACGCACGAGGAGCTCCTTGGCCGCTGCGCGGTCTACCAAGAAATCGTTGATTCCCAAGAAACCGCCGGCGTTGCAGGAGGCGAAAACTAATGGCTGAAAACACCACCTCTACCGCCGAGTCCACGGATGCCGGTTTTGATTCGATGGACGGCTCCGCACCCCGCCAGGCCAAGAATTTCTGGCCCTCCACCAAACGCCTTTTCTCCCTGCTTGCTCCCTTCAAGCGCCACCTGTGGGCCGTCGCAGCGATGAATATCGTCTGCATCTTCTTGGCCGTGGTAGCCCCGAAGATCATGGGCAAGGCCATGGACGTCATCTTTGCCGGCGTCATTTCGCGCAACCTGCCCTCTAATATTTCCGCCGAGCAAGCCATTGCGGGCCTGCGCGCTGAGGGCCAGGAGCGCTTTGCGGATATGGCCTCCGCGATGGACTTCGTCCCCGGTGAAGGCATCGATTTTAACCATCTGGGCACGCTCATTATCACCGTGATCGCGATGTACATCGTCTCCTCTGGCTTCCAGTGGTGGCAGGGAGCCATCCTCAACAAGTTAAGCATGGATATCGTGTTTGACCTGCGCGAGCGCGTAGAGGCGAAGATTAATGCGCTGCCTCTCAACTACTTTGATTCCCAGCAGCGCGGCGATATCCTTTCGCGCACCACCAATGACATCGACAACGTACAGCAGGCCCTGCAGCAGGCGCTATCGCAGCTGTTTTATGACGCGTTGCTGGTCATTGGCATCACCATCATGATGTTCAGCGTCTCCTGGCAGCTCGCTCTGGTGGCTCTACTGTCCCTGCCGCTTACCGGTCTAGTTATCGGCGTCATCGGTAACCGCTCGCAGCGCCAATTCAAAACCCAGTGGCGCTCCACCGGTCAACTCAACGGCCAGGTAGAAGAATCCTTCTCCGGCCACGATCTAGCCATCGTCTTCGGCCGTACTGAGGCCATGACGGAGGAATTCGACAAGCGCAATGAGGAGCTCTACCGCTCCGCAGCTAAGGCTCAGTTCCTCTCCGGCATCATGATGCCCATCATGCAGTTCCTGTCCTACCTGTCCTACGTCGCCATCGCGGTACTGGGCGGCCTGCGCGTGGCCAATGGCCACATGACTCTGGGTGCTGCCACTGCATTTATCCAGTACTCCCGCGAGTTCAACCAGCCGCTCGGCCAGCTCGGCGGCATGATGCAGCAGGTGCAGTCCGGCGTGGCCTCGGCCGAGCGCGTCTTTGAGCTTCTCGACGCCGAAGAGCAAGCCCCTGACACCACCGACGAGGACCTTCCCGGCCGCGCCCAAGGGCTTGTGGCGTTCCAAGACGTTGACTTCTCTTACGCAAAGGATAAGGAGCTCATCACCGGCCTCAACCTGCAAGTGGAGCCTGGCCAGACCGCGGCCATTGTCGGCCCCACCGGTGCCGGCAAGACCACCCTGGTCAACCTGCTCATGCGCTTCTATGAGCTCGATGGCGGTCAGATTCTCATTGATGGGCACGATATCGCCCGCATGCCGCGCCAGACGCTGCGTTCTCAGGTGGGCATGGTGCTCCAGGACGCCGTGCTCTTTAAGGGCTCGATCATGGAAAACATCCGCTACGGCCGCTTGGACGCGACGGACGAAGAGGTCATCGCTGCGGCAAAGGCAACCTATGTAGACCGCTTCGTTCACGCGCTGCCCGATGGCTACGACACCATCATCGACCAAGACGGCGGCGCAATCTCCACCGGCGAGCGCCAGCTCATCACCATCGCCCGCGCGTTCTTGGCCCAGCCCGCGTTGCTCATCCTTGATGAGGCCACCTCTTCGGTCGATACCCGTACCGAGGTCCTCGTCCAAGAGGCGATGAACGCGCTGCGCGCCGACCGCACCTCCTTCGTCATTGCCCACCGCTTGTCCACCATTCGCGAGGCTGACCTCATTCTCGTCATGGAAAACGGCACCATCGTGGAACAGGGTTCGCATGACGATCTCCTTGCGGCACAAGGCGCATACTGGCGTCTACACCAGTCCCAGTTCGCTCAAGGGTAGACCTTCCCCGGCGGCGAGCTACTCCAGCCCTACCGTCACGGTCGGCGCGTTGAAGTGGGCGCCCTTGAGGTTCACCAGCTCAAGGGTGACATCGCGCAGCTCAATGTGGTCCATGATTACGTCGGGCACCTCCGCATCGGGGACGGGGTGCGGCTCTGGAACACCGAGCTTGTCCAACACGGCATTGATATCGTCGCGGCTTAAATCGATATTCGCCCGGGGTGCAGAAACCTTACCCACCGCCGGGGTGGCTGTGAGCTCGGTAGCCATAATGGTCACCGGTCCGCCGCGTACCTCGGTGGTATCCCCTCCCGTGGTCAGCATGCCAACGCCGTAGCGGCCAGGCAGCGTGATGCCAAGGTTGTCGATGTCGAGGTTCTCGCCCTTCAGCTCTAGAACCCGCACATCACCGCTGGCGGTGGGGAAAGTACCCAAAGAAACGGTGACATTCTTCGTCAGCGTCACCTTATCCGCGAAGACGGTACTGAAGTACGGAGCCGCCGGGGCATCTTGCGCATTAACCCGTTCGGAACCGCTCACACCGCCAACCGCCAGCGCGCAGGTCATTACGGCCAAGCAGCTACGCGCCGCCCGCGGCGTCGCCCTCGTCATTGCTCTGCTGCTTCCTTGGTGCGGCGCTTTTGCTCCCCCGGCTGCCACGCAAAGGTAAAGGCCCCGCCAATGATGCCGAGCAGGGAGCCGATGACGAAGCCGCCCAAATTGGACGTCGGCAAGGCGATAATGGCCACGATGATGCCTAGCACACCGACATAAGTCGAGGTTGCCGGCTGGAACCACGCACCAAGGCCGAACATGGCCAACAAGACGCCGATAAGCAGCGTAGAGACGCCAGAGATGGTGGAAATCATCACCAAAAGGTCAGAGATCCGAATGGTGATATAGGCCGGCGCGGCAATGATGATGCCGGACAAAATAAGCAATAGCCCGGGAAGGAAGGGCCGACCACTGCGCCAGCGGCGGAAGCGCTGCCACAGGCTGGGCTTAGATTCCTCCTCGCCCGTTGCCTCCGCCGCCGGGAGGGTCTGTGTTTCTTCCGTGCTGGACTCAGCAGCCATTATCGGACCCCCTCCTCACCGTCACTCCCACATTCTTGGCAGAAAGGCGCTGCGCGCCCACGGAGGTGGCCTTCACATCATCAGCCTTGAGGGAAACCTGCTTGGAATAAAGGCCCCACGCGCCAGGATCCGCGGTATCGCTGAGCTGATTCGCATCGATGCCCACGTTGACATCCTGCATGACCAAGGAACCGTCCACGTCGGTCGCACCGACCAGCAGGCTATCGGATTCCACACTGCCCTCGCCCTCGGCCTTCAAAGCTAGGGTGGCCTCCCCACCAACGCCGGGCACCTTGGGAACCGTCACGGAAAGGCAGAGATCAGAGACCTTCGCATGCTCCAGTTTGATACGCGCGACGGGAAGGTGCTCTTCGGCCTTTTGATCATCATCAACAAAAAGCGAAAAGCCCTCTCCATCCAAGTGCCCCATGGTGATTTTAAAGAAGCTACCGGAAAGGGCCAGGTTCGCGGTCAAGCCGCCCTGCGCCACGGCGAATCCAGTAACCCCAAAGGCAGCAAGGCCTGCGGTCAAGGCCACCGCGGCCTTGGTGATATTGGTTTTGCCCATGGCGGTTTACCCTTTCTGCGGCAGTCTCGGTCTTCTTCTTGCCCGGCCACATTACGGACGCCGACACTGTATTATTCCGCCGCCGTGCACAGCACGTTTAGCAGAATATGGCGGCCGAGTTTCTCATCTTGACAGTGTACAGCCCACCCCGCCGTGATACCGCACTGAATGCAGACTCTCTGATTTCCACCCCTAGGCTTTAAGGTAGATAACAACGTGGAGCATCAGTATTAAAGGAGCACGCATGACCACCGTGTTCGGTTGGATCGCTATAGCCGCATCGATTCCGGTGTGGCTGTACTTTTTCACCCGCGTATGGGCCCTCTTTAAGTTCATCCGCTCCGGCGGACCCACCCAGCTCAAGCGCACCGATAGCCTAGGCAAGCGTTTATGGCGCGTTATTGCGGAAGTCTTTGGTCATTCCCACTTCAAGGGCAAACCTCTGGTCAATGCCGCCCACTGGCTGGTGATGGTGGGATTCCTTTTCGGCATCCTGGTGTGGTTCGAGGCCTATATCCAAACCTTCGCGCCGAATAAGGGCTGGCCGTGGCTCAGCCACTGGCCGGTCTACCACTTCGTTGAGGAAGTCTTGGGCATCGCGACGGTCCTAGGCATCGGCTTCCTCATCGGCGTGCGTCTCAAGCTTGGCGATACCGATCGCGGCAGCCGCTTCTTCAACTCCCAGACCGCCTCGGCGCGCTGGGTAGAGTTCATTGTCTTTTCTGAGGGACTCGGCATGATCCTGGTGAAATCCACCAAGATCGCCACCTACGGCGGCGGCTCCGCCTGGGCGGATTTCTTGAGCATCCACTTGGCCAAGCTCTTCCCCGAATCCCCGGCGTTGGTGAGCTTTTTCGCCCTGTTCAAGCTGCTATCCGGCATGCTGTTTATCGTCTTCATCTCCCGCAATTTCCAGTGGGGCGTGATGTGGCACCGCTTCACCAGCTTTTTCAATATTTTCTTCCAGCGCAACGCCACCGGTGAAAAGGCATTGCAAGAACTGCCCACTCCAGACTTGGAAGAAGACATCACCCCGGGTAGTTGGAAGATGTTGCTGGATTCCACCTCCTGTACTGAGTGTGGCCGCTGCCAAGAACTATGCCCGGCGTGGAATACCGAAAAGCCGCTGAGCCCCAAAAAGGTCATGATGGACCTGCGCCAGGGCGCACTGGATAACTACAACCCGCATGAGGGCCTAGATGTACTGTCCATGGCCGGCGTTATCGATGATGACGTGCTGTGGTCTTGTACCAACTGCGGTGCCTGCGTGGATCAGTGCCCAACCGATATTGAGCACATCGACCACATCGCGGACCTGCGCCGCTTCAAGGTGCTTGCGGAATCGGACTTCCCTTCCGAGCTCACCGGCCTGTTTAAGAATATGGAAAACAAGGGCAATCCGTGGGGCCGGAATAACTCTGAGCGCCGCGCCTGGATCGATGAGGCACGGGCCGATGGCATCGACGTCCCCATCATCGGTGAAGACGAGGCCGATTTCTCCGATATGGAATACCTGCTCTGGGTGGGCTGTGCTGGCGCTTATGATGACGATGGCCGCCGCACCACCCGCGCCGTTGTAGACCTGCTGCACACCGCTGGTGTGAAGTTTGGCGTGCTCTCCACGGGTGAGACCTGTACGGGTGACCCTGCCCGCCGCGCTGGCAACGAGTTCCTTTTCCAGATGATGGCGCAGCAAAACGTAGAGACCCTCAACAACGCCTTCGACGGCGTCCCGGAGGGCCAGCGCAAGATCATCACCACCTGCCCGCACTGCTTTAACACCATCCGCAATGAGTACCCGGACTTTGACGGGCACTTCGACGTCTTCCACCACACCCAGCTGCTCAACCGCCTGGTCCGCGAGGGCTTGCTCAAGCCGGTGCCGCGCACACCGGAGAATCGCAAGCCCATTACCTACCACGATCCTTGCTTCCTCGGCCGCCACAATAAGGTCTTCGATCCTCCGCGCGAGCTACTCGAGGCCACCGGCGTGGAGCTGCGTGAGATGGACAAAAGCCGCGACGAGGCCTTCTGCTGTGGCGCCGGCGGCGCCCGCATGTTCATGGAGGAAAAGCTCGGCACCCGCATCAATGACTTCCGCACCGAGCAGGCCCTAGAGACCGGCGCCGAGGAAATCGCTACTGGCTGCCCCTTCTGCAATGTCATGATGACCGGCGGCGTGAAGTCCTTGGCGCAGGATTCCACCCCCACCACCAAGGTCAATGACGTGGCGGTAATGCTGCGCAATTCCATCTCCCTCGACGAGTCCGGAACCCTCCCTGAGCCCCACCCCAAGGCGTTCCTGGCCACCCCTGTGCGCCACAAAAAGTCCGCGGGTACCAACGAAGCCCCGCTTGCCGACGCCCCCACTTCCACCACCCACACCCCGGCCGCGTCGGCACCAGCACCAGCCCCCTCCGCTCCTGCAGCGCCGGCTACACCGCAGACTCCCGCAGCACCGAGTGCACCCACCCCGCCAAGTGCTCCGGCAGCGCCAGCGCCCAAGGCACCAGCCGCGCCACAAGCTCCCCAAGCACCGGCGGCACCAGCTGCTCCCGCAGCACCGAGCGCACCCACCCCACCTAGTGCTCCAGCAGCACCTGCACCCAAGGCACCAGCAGCTCCAACACCGCCAAGCGCACCCACAACGCCTGCGGCCCCGGCGGCACCAGCCGCGCCGACCCCGCCAAGTGCTCCAGCAGCTCCTGCACCAAAGGCACCAGCAGCTCCTGCTGCGCCGAGCGCACCAGCTGCACCACAAGCTCCGGCGGCTCCAACCGCTCCCGCGGCACCGAGCGCTCCTACCCCTCCAAGTGCTCCGGCAGCACCAACGCCGCCGGCAGCCCCGAAACCTCCACAGGCTCCTGCTGCGCCCACGCCGCCAAAGGCTGAGCCGCCAGCCGCACCAACCCCGCCAGCACCTCCGGCGGCTCCGGCACCACCGGCGTCGGAAAGCGTGCCAAAGCCACCTGAATCTGAGTAGGCGCGCAGGGGCATTGGTGCGTACGCTGTAGTCCATGCATTTTAATGCGGGACTCCCCACCGATGCCCTGCTGCTGGCGGCAGGCGCGACCGAAAATACAAATTCCCTCGTCTCTTTCGCCTGGATTATGGCCGCGGCTCTACTCGCGCCGCTGGTCTCTTATATGTTGGGCTACCGCCTGCCGTCGGTGGCCCTTTTGCTGATTTTCGGCATGATTATTGGCCCTTCCGTCCTCGACCTCGCGGCCGAGGATGAAGGCATCGAAATGCTCAAGGAGCTCGGCGTGGGCGCGCTGTTCCTCCTCGCGGGCTTTGAGATTCAAATCTCTACCCTAAAACCAAAGAAGCCGGGACGGCACTATCTACCTGGATCATCTGTGCCCTCGCCTGTGGCGTGGGCGCCTACTTCTTGGTGGATAACGTGCCCGGTGCCATCGTCGTTGCCTTGGCGCTGACATCAACGGCGCTGGGCACGCTCACGCCGATGCTGAAACAGGACCGCATTCTGGGCACCAAAGTGGGCAACTCCGTGATGATTCACGGTGCTATTGGCGAGGTCGCCCCCATTACCGCCATGGCGCTGTTGCTGGGTACTCGTTCCACGCTGACGACGATGATCATTTTGTTATTCTTCATCATCATCGCCGTTGCCGTCGCCGTCATGCCAGCGGCCATCGCCTCGGCCATCCCTTGGGTGAAGACCGCCTTTATCTCCGGTGCGGGCTCCACCAACCAGACGATCTTGCGTCTTATCATCCTGATTCTGGCCATCCTCATGGCGGTTACGGCAGTCTTTGAACTCGATATCGTGCTCGGCGCCTTTGCCGCTGGCATTATTTTGAACCGCATCATCCCGGATGAATTCCACCGCCGCCTAGAGCACCGGCTCGATGTGGTGTTTTATTCGATGCTTATTCCAGTCTTCTTTGTGGTCTCTGGCATGAGCATCAGCTGGGATACCATCGCTCATAATCCGTGGAAGGTACTGGGCATTCCAGCTCTCATCTTGGTGACGCGTGGCCTGCCCGTCTTCTTGCGTGAAAATGTTGGGCATACTGGATCTGATATTGAAACCTTCCGCGAGCGCCTCCAAGTAAGTTTGTATTCCGCCACCGGTCTGCCAATCATCGTGGCGGTAACGTCCCTGGCGGTCAATTCCGGAATCATGGAGGCCGAGAATGCCTCGATCTTCGTCTCCGGTGGAGCGCTTACCGTCGCCATCTTCCCCTTCTTGGCCAGCCTGGTGGGCGGAAACCAGCAAGAAAAGAAGGACGAGAAGACCCCTGACGCTGAATCCAAGGACCTATAGGCTGCGTTCGCTGAGAGCACGTCCCTGGAAGGGAAGAATTTTCCTAAACTGGAAAACGTGAGTAATAACTTTGGTTCTTCCCCCATCAATCGGACTTTGCGCCTGTCCGATTCCGAGCGCAACGATGCCATCAATGACCTCGCCCGCGCCGTGGGTGAAGGCCGGTTAACCATGGAGGAGTTCGAGGACCGCTCGGACGACGTCATGCGCGCCAGCACCCACCAAGACCTCGTGCCCGTCTTCCAAGACATTCCGGCGCGTGGTTCCCACGAGGTCAAGATTTATTCCCGGGGAGACGTCACCCGTGCGCATAATGCAGGCAAGAAACCGAAGTTTGCGACTGCCCTTTCCGGCTCTGTGGTGCTTGCAGTAGCAAGCCCCACGCTGATCTTCTTGAGCGCTACCATGAGCAACCCATGGCTACTGTTAGGTGGCGTCACGGCAGCCGCCCTCATTCCAATTTTGTGGATCATGCTCTACATCGCCAAGGTAGGCCCCTCCTCGTGGCATGCACCATCCGCACGCCAGATTGAGCGGCAGCAGCTGCGTGAGATTCGCGCTCTCACGGCGCATGAGCGCGCGCAGCAAAAAATGATCGAAGAAAAGATGTGGGCCGAGCGCCGTATGCAAGCTGGCGAAATTACCGGCCAAGCCATGGATCTGGCCAAGCGGAAGTTCAGCGAGTGGAATAAAAAATAGTCATCGCCGGTGTTGAAGCATTTTGTGTCGCTGTGAATCGTGGCACAATAATTCCATGACTTCTCCGAAACACCGCATCTTTGACCAGTCCGACAAACTCAAGGGCGTCGCGTATGACATCCGCGGCGAGGTCTCTGCGGAAGCGGAACGCATGGAGCTCGATGGGCACACCATCTTAAAACTCAACACCGGTAACCCAGCCGTCTTCGGATTCGAGGCTCCCGATGTCATCATGCGCGATATGATCGCTGCCCTGCCTACTTCCCAGGGCTATTCCACCTCCAAGGGAATCATTCCTGCTCGTCGATCCATCGTTACCCGCTACGAGCTAGAAGATTTCCCACCCTTTGATATCAACGATGTCTTCTTGGGCAATGGCGTCTCCGAACTCATCAGCATGACCACCCAGGCGCTGCTTAATAATGGCGATGAGGTTCTCATCCCAGCGCCGGATTATCCGCTGTGGACCGCAGCTACTTCCTTGGCAGGCGGCACCCCAGTGCACTACCTATGCGATGAGGACGATGATTGGAATCCATCCATCGAGGACATCGAAGCCAAAATTACGGATAAGACCAAGGCTATTGTTGTCATCAACCCGAATAACCCAACGGGTGCGGTCTACTCCCGCGAAGTTTTGCAGAAGATCGTCAATATCGCCCGCGAGCATAACCTGCTCATCTTGGCCGATGAGATCTATGACCGCATTCTTTACGACGGCGCGCAGCACATCTCCATCGCTTCGCTGGCCCCAGACCTGCTCACCATCACATTTAATGGCTTGTCCAAGGCCTACCGCGTGTGTGGCTACCGCGCCGGCTGGATGGTGCTCACCGGCCCTAAGCACCACGCCCGTGGCTTCATCGAGGGACTGGAGCTTCTGGCCGGAACGCGCCTGTGCCCGAACGTACCGGCGCAGCACGCTATCCAAGTGGCGCTAGGCGGCCGACAGTCCATCTACGAGCTCACCGGTACCGGCGGGCGTCTTTTGCGCCAGCGCAATATCGCCTATGAAAAGCTCAACGAGATTCCCGGCGTTTCCGCGGTAAAGCCTATGGGCTCGCTCTACCTCTTCCCGCGCTTGGATCCGAATGTGTATGAAATCCATGATGATGCCAAACTCATGCTGGATATTTTGAAGGCGGAAAAGATCCTCATGGTGCAGGGAACTGGCTTCAACTGGCCGAACCCGGATCACTTCCGCGTGGTGACGCTGCCGTGGGCATCCCAAATCGAAAACGCCATTGAGCGCCTAGGTAACTTCCTAGTGAGCTACAAGCAGTAGTTTCCCACCAGTTGCTAACGATAGTGATAATCCATAACAATATGGTGCATGGGAAGACATTCTGCGGGACCTAAATCTCAGCCGACCCCTAGTTCATGGCGTCGGCTCTCTGCTTCGATAACTCAGCATCCATGGCGATTAACTTTGCTCGGTGTGCTCGTCACAGCGCTTATTGCCACCATTGCGGGCATGGCATTGCTGTGGCCTCAGAGTCCAGCTTCCGAGCACACCTCCACTGAGTTTCAGCAAACCTATGCCCTCAACCACCCACAGGTGGAGGGCACGGTCGATACGACAGACCACTCGGCTTGCCAATCGGAACTTACTGGGCAGGCCTTCGATACGCCGCCACTTATTCCTGGGACTGAGGAAGTGCAGTGCGACCGTGCCCTAGTCAACATCACCTCCGGCGAGGACGAAGGACGCATGACCCAATTGGTCACCTACGGCAATGCCGGCGATCCGCAGCTTAAACCGGGCGACAACATTGTTCTTTCCAAGGCTAATGACCCTTCCGGTGCTGTGTCCTATGCTTTCGCTGATTATCAGCGCACCGGAAACCTAGCTCTGTGGGCAGTTATCGTGGCCGTCGTCATTATCGCTTTTGCGGCCTGGCATGGCGTGCGCGCCCTTATCGGTTTGGCGCTCAGCCTCGGCGTGATCTTTGCGTTCCTCGTCCCCGCTCTTATCGACGCCCATAACCCCCTCTGGTCCGCCCTTGTCGCCTGTTCCGCCATCATCCTGTTCGCCGTTCCTCTTGTCCACGGCCTGAATTGGAAATCGGCATCGGCGGTGGGCGGCTCCCTTATCGCTCTCATTCTTGCAGCAGCGTTAGCGTGGGCCGCTATCGATAGTTCACAGCTACAAGGCTACAGTTCCGAGGACAACCTGAAGCTACTTCTTTATATGCCCAACGTGTCCATCGTGGGCGTGCTCTTATGCGGTTTTGTGGTCGGTGCCTTGGGCAGCCTTGCCGACGCCGCCGTGGCCCAAGCATCCACCATTACCGAACTCCACGGAGCGGACCCTGATGCCCGCCCTGCACAGCTTTTCCTCTCCGCAATGAAGGTGGGCCGCGACCATATTGCCTCAATGGTTTATACGCTAATTCTGACCTATACCGGTGCGACCTTGCCACTGCTCATGCTGATCACCGCAGCGGAGCGCCCCGCAGGCCAGATTTTAAGCAGCGATCTCGTCGCAACGGAGCTGCTGCGTTCCGGAGTAGGTGCGATGGCATTGACCCTCGCGGTTCCCATCACCACAGCCATTGCAGCTTTCACAGTGCCACAGCGCGCACAAGCTTAGGGCCCTTATGCAGAAGGCTGAGCAGCGCAATAATCACGCTGCTCAGCCTTTGTATCTCAGATGTAGCGGACCTAGAGGGTGCGCCCCAAGGCATCGACCTTCCAGCCCGCCTGTTGCCAGTCTGCGACAGGCAGCACATTGCGGCCATCGATAATGTGCTTATTGTCCACGAGCTGGCCCGCTTGCTGCGGATCCAATTCCTTGAACTGCTTCCACTCGGTTGCCAGAATAACTAGCTCAGCCTCACGCAGGGCATCGTCAGTGTCCGCGGCGTAATCCAAGGTGGGGAATACCTTCTTCGCGTTGTCCATGCCTTCTGGGTCATAGACGGTTACTGCCGCGCCAGCCAGCGACAGGGAACCGGCAACGGCAAGGGCAGGCGAATCGCGCACGTCATCGGAATTCGGCTTAAACGCACAGCCCAATACGGTCACGCGGTGGCCAAGCAGGGAGCCATTGAAGGCTTCCTTGGCAAGGTCCACCACGCGGTCACGGCGGCGCATATTGATAGCATCCACCTCACGCAGGAAGGTCAGCGCCTGGTCGGCGCCAAGCTCGCCAGCACGGGCCATGAAGGCGCGGATGTCCTTGGGCAGGCAACCGCCACCAAAGCCGAGGCCAGCGCCCAGGAACTTGCGGCCGATGCGTTCGTCGAGCCCAATGGCGTCGGCAAGAGCGGTAACGTCCGCGCCTGCAATCTCGCAGATCTCAGAAACGGCGTTGATAAAGGAAATCTTGGTGGCCAGGAACGCATTAGCGGAGACCTTGACCAGCTCGGCGGTCTGCCAATCCGTCACGATGAATGGGGTGTCCTGCGATAGCGGCTGAGCATAAACCTCGCGCGCTACCTCTTCGGCACGGCTTTCGCCCTCGCGCACACCGAGAACAATGCGGTCTGGGGTGATGGTGTCCTTGACAGCGTAGCCCTCACGCAGGAACTCTGGGTTCCACGCGATTTCCACGGTGGTGCCTTCTGGGGCAAGCTCATTGGCTAGCTCTTGGAGCTCCGCAGCCGTTCCCACCGGAACGGTGGACTTACCAAAGATGATGTGATCACCCTTGAGCTTGGGCACCAGATCCGTGATGACGGCCTTCACGTAGGTCATATCCGCCGCGTAGGAACCGCGACGCTGTGGAGTACCTACGCCCAAAAAGTGCAGGTTGCCGAACGCGGCTGCTTCTTCATAGTCCGTGCTGAAGTCAAGGCGGCCGGCCTCGATATTGCGCTCGAGAACCTCCGGCAGACCCGGTTCATAGAACGGAACCTTGCCCGATTTAAGAGCGGAAATTTTATTGTCATCTACGTCCACGCCTAATACTTCATGGCCGAGCTCGGCCATGCAGGCAGCATGGGTTGCACCCAAATATCCGGTGCCGATTACAGTCATACGCATAAGTCCCCATAGTAGAGGCTCTATGTGAATGCCGGTTTAAGCCTATCGAAAATTCAGGTAAGACTTCGATGGCGTCGGGCCGCGCTGGCCCTGGTACTTCGAGCCCAGTGAACCGGTGCCATATGGGCTTTCCGCTGGTGAAGTCATCTTAAAGATAGCCAGCTGACCCACCTTCATGCCCGGCCACAAGGCAATGGGCAGGTTGGCGGTATTAGAAAGCTCGAGCGTGATGTGGCCGGAAAAACCTGGGTCAATAAAGCCCGCGGTGGAGTGGGTCAACAGTCCCAGGCGGCCGAGGGAAGACTTGCCCTCCAAGCGACCCGCCAAGTCTGCCGGCAAGGTGAATTTTTCCAGCGTGGCGCCCAGCACGAACTCGCCTGGGTGCAGGATGAAGGACTGATCTTCTTCTACCTCCACCAAGGTGGTGAGATCCGGCATTTCCTCTTTGGGGTCAATATGCGTGTACCGCGAGTTATTGAAGACCCGGAAATACTTATCTAGGCGCACGTCTACGGACGAGGGCTGGATAAGTTCGCTGTCGAAGGGCTCGATGCCCAATTCTTCGGCGTCAATGGCGGCACGGATATCACGATCTGAAAGAAGCACGGCCCCAATTCTACTCATGCCGAAGGCCGCGGTGTATAGTAGGCCGGAGCGCACAAGTGCGCAGTGCCGACGTAGTTTAATGGTAGAACTGCAGCTTCCCAAGCTGCTAGCGCGGGTTCGATTCCCGTCGTCGGCTCCAATTTTCGGGGGACAATACGTGCTAGTCTGTGGCGCTTAGCCACTGGGCGAGTTCCTTTTGCGCCTGCTCTACCCCGCCTGGATAGTGCGCCTCTAGTTCTGCGGCGGCCGGCTTCAAGAATCTCTCCACAAGCTCGGCCATATCACGCTGAGGAACGGCGCCGCGAATTTCATCCAGCGGGGCACGGAACGTCACTCCAAGGTCAGTCCGGAGCTGATAGGCGCGCCAGTCTTCGCTGTAGATGCGAAGTTCTGCACCGCGCAGGTTGGATTCAATGACCACGTTGCCGAATATGAGCGTGGTAAGGGTTCGCTCTTTCATGGCGCCGAGTCTACTAGCCACAGCGGACGATGGGCTGCGGGTCATAGACCGTGGTGGTGGTCTCGCGGGAAAGCTCCTTGCCGCCGAGGTCCTTGATGATGCGGGTATCGGACGTCGTAAAGCCTGGCGCACCAGAGGAAGGCGAGCAGTCGCTGCCGGGCACGGACATCGGTTGTGGGTCGGTCTTAGCCCAGCGGCCATTGTTCACAGACTCGACGTCGACCGTCTTCGTGCCCTTCAAACGCACGGTAATCTTGCCGCCCCCAAAGTCGGTCTCAATGCGGACCGGGGTATTGAAGGTATTGGTGAACTGCAGGTCGATGGCGCCCTCGTACACGGTGGCTTCGCGGCCGGCAGGGTAGCGCGAAATGTAGTACGAGTGCGGGGTGTGGGCGGTGTCTTCCATGCCCGCAAAGTAGGCAGCGTTGTACAAGGTGGTGGCGAACTGGGAGATGCCACCGCCCACGGCGGAGCCGGAGTGGCCATCAATAATGATGCCGGACTCAACGTAGCCTTGCGCCGTGCCGCGCGGGCCCGTGTGGCCGTTGAGGGAGAAGGTCTCGCCCGGGTTGACCACCGCGCCGTTGACTTGTTGGGCTACCAGCTCGATATTCTTGCCGGAAGCTGCGGAGTAGCCCTCGGTGGTGAACTCGCCCACGGTGTCATTAAAGGTCGCCTTCTTGGCATCGTCGGTGGTGAACTCAGCTGGATCCGGCTTATAGGTAGCATCCCACTCGCGGTCATCGCCGGTCACGCGCTTGTCAAAATCCTTCATGGTCGGCTCCCAGTCGATGATCTCGCCATCTTCGGACGGGGTGATCTGCTTGTCGTTACCTTTGAAGGAAATCTTGGCATTTACGCCGGGGACATCGGCGCCCTCAGAGCGCTCGGCCAGCAGCTCTTGCGCGCGGTTGGTATCCACGGCGATCTTAAGCTTGCCGTCCTTCTTTTCAATGCTGGTGAACTGGGAGATTTCCGGTTTATTCAGGGTAGCGCTGACATTATTCTTGGCCTTCAAGGTAATGGGATTATCCAGCGCCTTGGCGGCGTCACCGGTGCGCATGGCCTCGATAGCCTCATCATTGATGGCTGGCTCTACTTCTTCTGGGTCCACGTTTACACCCTCGGAATCGAGCCAATTATCCGTAACCGCATTGTGCAGGGTGCCGGCATCCACGGTTTGGCCGAGCTTGGGGTCGGTGACCTTGAGCTCACCATTGTTGAGCTCCAACATGCCATCGACTGGATCGGTGGAGAGATCCTTCTTCACGCGGTCCAGAGCCGGTTGCAGCTGTGTCTCATCCACGTTGGTCTCCACCGGAATATCCCGGGTGGAGCGGAAGAAGCTATACAGGCGGGTAAAAGGATTGAGGGAAGGCTCTTCAATATTGTCTACGGCGCGCTGGTTATCCAGCGCAAGGCCGGACTCGGAAGGGACGAGTTCCGTGTGGAGGTCGCCGGAGGTAACGCTCACGGGCTTGGTTTCTACACCCGCAAGCTCGTCTTCGAGCTTCTCCACGGCGGCGGTGCGATCCATGGCGGAAATATCCACGCCGTTGACGGAAACGGCGCGCGGAATCTTGTCCTGGTTAGCCGCGACATCCCAGGCATAAGCAATGCCCGCGATCAGGACAAGGCCGACCAATACGCCGAGCGCGATGAGCCAGCCTTTAACACCGTTTTTTCCTTCTGCCTTTTTCACGCCTTAAAGGTTAACGGTTTTAGTGGCGTTTTTCCTAGTCCTGTGCGGGCTCGGGTACAGCGCCAGCCGGCGGAGCGCTGACATGTCGAGCGGCGTCCGCAAGGCGTTCGAGTGGCAGGCGGCCCTGGTCGACGGCGCCAACAACGGCGTCAATCACCGCATTAATGTCGCCTTCGGTAGACCAAAGGGGCATGTCGGCTCCGGCATTGAGGGAGGCCACGACGGCGTCGGCAAGCGGGAGCGAATCTGCAATCGCCTTCATGCCGCCGATGTCATCGGTATAGATGGGCCCGTCGTACTGCAGAGTCTCGCGGGCTAGGCCATAGGCCTCCGGCAGGATAGAAGCGGGAGTCTGACCATCGCCCAAGCCGGGCACGGCGAGGTGGCCCATCATGAGCGCGGTATTGGACGCTTGAGGGAGGGCGGTTTTAAAAGGAATGAACTCGTGGCCTTCTAGTTCTTCTAGCGGCGGGGTAACGGCCTCGGCCAGGTGGGTATCGCCAGAAGCGCGGCCGTGTCCCGGGAAATGCTTGAATACGGCCTTGACCCCAGCGGAATCCAGCCCGCGTGCAAAGGCCGCGCCATACTCGCCTGCTTGGACCGGATCGGTGGAAAAGGATCGATCGCCCACCACCTCTAGGCCGTTGCCATCGACGTCGAGCACCGGCGCAAAGTCCACGTTGATGCCGTGTGCCTTGAGGCTGGTGCCAATCTCGTGAGCCAGCTGCTCCACTTCTTGTGGGGAACGCTCGGCCGCCATCTGTTGCGGGGAAGGGTACTCCCCGAGGACGTCGGAAAACCGCTGCACGCGCCCGCCTTCAAAATCGATGGAGACTTCAAAGTCGCGGCCCACCTCCTGGCGCAGGGCATTAATATCGCGGCCTTCTTCCTGCAGCAGGTTTGGATCCGCCCAGCTGGGGATAAAGATTCCGCCCACTCCTGCCTCCAACTTGGACTTAGCATCGTCGTAGTTGGTGACCGGCGGCATCAAGACGGAGGCAGCCATGGCGCGGGTATCCTGCTGCGGGGCGGCCTCCTCCGAGGTCTCTTCGTGCGTTTCATGCGTTGCGGCAGGTGAGCTCGACGCAGCCGGAGTGGTGGAGTTGTGGCTCTCATTGTCCTCCTGGGTGGAGGTAGAGCAGGCGCCCAAGGCCGTCACGAGGGCGAGGCTGGCAAGGATGCGCGGAGTTTTCATGCCTTCTAGTGTGCAATATTCCTCGCGTTCTGTCGCAAGCGGTGGGTAGACTAGTGACATGAGTAACGGCGAGACAATGCTAATTGCCTACGATGGCACCGAACGAGCCGGCCGCGCCCTCGAGTACGCGGCCCAGTTGCTGCGCCCCACCACGGTGGAAATCCTCACCGCCTGGGAGCCGGTAGCCCGGCAAACCGCCCGCGCCGTCAGCCGCACCGGAATACACCAGTCCACCGTCTCCCCGGATGGCGTCGAGGAGGATCCGGCCTATGAAGAGGCGCTCAAGATTTGCCGCCAGGGCATCGAGCTGGCCGAAAGCCTGGGCCTGGCTGGCCGCGCCCACTTGGTGGAATCCGCCACCACTATTTCCTCCGCCATCATTGATGCCGCGCACGAGCTAGACGTGGACGTCATCGTCACCGGTACCCGCGCCCTGACCGGCTTCCGCGCTTGGTGGACTAACTCCACCGCCGACCAGATTGTGCGCAATGCCGGCCTTCCCGTCTTCATCGTGCCGCAGGAAAACGAGGATGACGCGGACGATGATGAGGCAGAATACTTCTAAATAGCTGCTAGTATCTTTAGCCATGGCTCTGGAAACCGATTCTTTGAACAAGCGCACCCTTGGCCCTGCCATCGGTAGCGCTGTTGTGGGCATCGCGCTCGGCGTCATCACCATCATCGGCATCGCACAATTCTCCGGCACCGATACCGTGCCGGAAGGCAATGCGGTTTCTGCTTCCGATGCGGTTTTGGGCGGCCCTGAGTACGGATCCCGCAACTAGGTGTGCGTACCCTCCGCGGGCGGCTCGCCCGCCCCTACCCGCTGGGGATCTTTGCCCTAGCGCTCATCCTTCTCGTGCAGCCGTGGGGGTTGACGGCCGCCGATACCAAACATGATCTGGCGGCCGATCCGCTGCGCTTTCTCCGCGGGGCGCTAAGCGCCTATACGGATACCTTTACCCTGGGACAGCTGCAAAATCAGGCCTATGGCTATCTTTTTCCCCAGGGACCTTTCTTCGTTTTAACCCAGCCCCTGCCCGATTGGGTGGCCCAGCGCCTGTGGTGGCTGCTGGTTTTAAGCGTCGGCTTCATCGGCTTCCATAAGCTCGCTTGCAAGGTGGGCCTGCGTGGCTGGTGGGTCTGGGTAGCAGCGATGCTCTACGCGCTCTCGCCTCGCGCACTTTCTACCCTGACCGCCATTTCTTCTGAGACCTGGCCGGTTATGCTCGCTCCCTGGGTTATCCTGCCCTTCCTCAATGCCAAGCTCACGTGGCGTGATGCCGCCGCGGCCACCATTCCCGTGGCGCTTATGGGTGCGGTCAATGCCACCGCGACCATCGCGGCGTGTACTCCGGCCGCAGTAATCCTGCTCTACCGCCGCGCCTTTAAACCCGGCGTGGCCTGGCTCTTAGGGTGCCTGGCGGTATCGGCCTGGTGGATCGGTCCCCTTATCGTGCTTGGCCGCTATGCCCCGCCGTTTACGGAATTCATCGAATCCGCCCGCGTGACCACGCGCTGGCTTAACCTGCCAGAGATTCTGCGCGGAACCACGAGTTGGACGCCGTTTGTAGATACCGAGCGCGTGGCTGGCAATGCGCTGGCTACCGAATCCTTCTTTGTGCTGGTCACCATGGGCATTGCGGCCGTGGGCATTTACGGGCTCAGCAAGCTGCCGCGTGTGTGGTCCGTCATGCTGGTGGTGGGCATCGCGGTGTTGGGCTGCCAGATGGCGTGGTACCTCGATGCGCTCGATGGACCGCTGGCCGCGCTGCGCAACCTGCATAAATTCGATCCGCTGGTGCGCATCCCCCTGCTTTTGGGCGTGGCGCGCGCCTGCGCCCATCTTCCACTACCGAGGAGCTTGCGCCCCACCAAGAGGCAAACGGTGGGTGCACTGACGCTGCTCTTGTGCATCGCGGTCATCTCCCCGGCATGGTCGCAGCGCTTGCTGCCGTTGGGGGCCTATAAAGAGGTGCCTTCCTATTGGCACGAGGCCACGGACTTTATCAATACCCATGCCGCCGATACCCGCACCCTTATCTACCCAGAGGCGTCCTTTGCCCGGCAGACCTGGGGGTGGACGCGCGACGAGCCGGCCCAGCCGCTGCTCGATGTCCCCTGGGCCGTGCGCGATGCCATTCCGCTCGTGCCACCAGAGGCCATCCGCGGGCTCGACGGCGTCATGGCCGCACTCAAGGAGGACCCAGCCACCGGCGTGCGCTCCCTGCAGCGCCTGGGCATCGGCGCGGTCATGGTGCGCCACGATCTCTTCACCGGGGAGGATGAGGCCCTGGCCAGTAAGTTTGGCGGCGAGGTCCATCGCTTTGGCGAGGTCGATGTCATCTTGCTCAACCACGCCGGCATGTCCTTAGGACCGACGGAGCCAGTACGTGTGGCCGGCGGTGGGGAAGCATTGGCGCTTCTCGACGCCCACTCCACCCCCACCACGCGCCAGCTCGTCGATCGCGACGCCGAAATCGTCACCGATACCCCAGCGCTCACGGACCGCAACTACGGCACCCTCGATGGCCCCATCTCCGCACCCCTGGCCGCGGACGATCCCAGCCACGTGAATAACCGTCTGCGCGATTATCCCTCCGCTGGGCCGCTTACCCAGGTGGAAACCCACGGCGGTTCCGTGGCGGTATCCTCCTCGGCGGCCGATGCCACGGCCTTTGGCGGCGCCCAGCCGGAGAAATCCGCCACGGCCGCGGTGGACGGGGAAAACTCCACCGCCTGGTGGCCCGCGCCGGGTGATGACTCCGGGTGGATTGAGCTGCGCGGTCATTTCACCCAACCGCGCCTAAAACTCATGGCTACCAGCGCCACCACGGTTACGGTGCGCTCCGGCAGTGCCGCGGTGGACGTGGATCTCAAGCCTTTCCGCTCGCAGGAGATCCGCGTTCCCGGCGGCGATACCGAGGCCATTCGCGTGGATTTGTCCCACCGCACCGGCATCGCGGAGTTAGGGGTAGAAGACCAGCCGGTCGAGCGCGTAGTGACCGTGCCGGACACCTCCCCCGATGTTCACCAATTCTTCTTCCAACAGATGCTGCAGGATACCGGCGTGCTCATCCGCGACTTCACGGCGCCGCGCCCCATGCGGGTAAAGGTAGATTCCACCAAGCCCGTGCTTATCGACGCCCACCGCTACTCCCCCGGCGATTCCCTCACCCTCAACCCTGGCATGCACCGCGTGCGCACCACTGGGCCATGGGTAAGCCTGCGCGAGAGGGGATGGCAACCAGCGGGTTCCTCCGAGCCCACCGGGTACTCGATTGCAGCCACTGATGAGGATCGTCTCTTGGTCACCGGTCGCGCCTTCAATAAGGGCCTGCGCGGCTACCTAGGCGAGGAAGAGCTCACCCCGCGCGAGATCGATGCAGCCACCCAAGCTTTTGTCATTCCGGCCGGCCGCTCCGGTGACTTCCGCATGACCTTTAGCGCCCAACCGGTTTACCGCGCCACCCTCCTCTTCGGCGGCACCTTGGGGTTTCTCACCCTCGGCCTGTGCATCCTGGCGGCCACGCGGCGCCCGTCCCAACCTACTTGGCGCGCGCCACGCGGCGGCGCTGCCTCGGCCGTGGTCGCACTCGGCGCGCTGGCCCTCACCGGCTGGCCGGCCGCGGTGGCGGCCGTTGTCGCTTGGTTAGTGCTGCGCTGGACCACCATCCCGCGCGCCTACCTCGCGCCTGGTGTCGTGGCGGCGGCCGGGGCCATCCTTGCCCGCGCGCCGTGGACATCAGGATCCTATGCGGGCGATTCGCTCCTGCTTAGCTGCTTGTGTGCCGCGGGCGTGGCCTGTCTTTTCGCCTCCGACCGAGGAGAAAATCCCGGCCGGGACGCTCAATGAGCGTATAGCTCGCGGCCGAGACCACCACGGTGGCCACCACCGTTACGGCCAGAATCACCCAAAAGTCCAGGGGCTTCCCGCTAAACAGCGGCACCCCGGTAAGCGGAAACGCCAGTCCCAGAATGGCCACATGCCACAAGAAGATGGAATAGGACCACGCGCCCAGTGCCTGCATGAGCGGAGTGGTCAGCCAGGACTTGTCCCGCGGAGCAAGCGCTACCGGTATCACCACGGCTGCGGCGAAGGCCGCTCCCGCAATGATGCGGCGGGAAAACTCGCCCGGTCCTGGATGCACCAGCCCCTGCGGCCCGAACCACTCGCGGCTGGAAATCCACAGCACCACCGCCGCCGCGAGCCACCACGCCCAGCGCGGCCGCAGCGCGCGTTGCACGCGCCAGCTAATACCGGCTTCTTCGCATTCCGCGGCCAGCATTCCCACGGCAAACCACGAAGCATACGCCGGCGGCCAGATCTGCGAATTGACCTGATCCTTGGCGTAATCGGCCACAAAGGGAACGAAGCCCCAGGCCCAACTAACAACGGCGCCCAGCGCGATGGCCGCTACCCGCCAGCGTCGCGGCAGCGCCCCAAGAAGCCACACCAACACAGGCAGGGCAAGGTAGAAGAAGAACTCCACGCATAGCGACCACAGGTGGGTAAGCCCCGGCGCTAGCCCGTCCACCACATAGATCTGGGTAGAGGTGAGGTTGCTCAGCAGTTGGGTGAGGGTGAGCGAGTGGGCGTCGGGAAGCAGGAGCATCACCGCCACCACGCAGGCATAATAGGCCGGCAAAAGGCGCGCCACGCGCGAGCGCGCGTAGCCGGATAAGGTGTGCAAGCCACGGCGGCGCCACAGCAAGAAGGCACTTAGAGCAAAGAAAACGGCCACGAAAAAATCGAAGCGCCCAGCAAACCCCCACCCGGTTCCGGTCTGAAAAGACACGTGGGTGACAATGATTCCAAGGGAGGCGACCGCGCGTAGACCGTCCAGCTCCGGCAGATGCTGGGGTACGCTTTTCACTGATGCCTGCGGCTGCACGCTTGCTCCTAACCCCGGATCGACCTGAAACTGATTGGACATACTACTGCAATGAAACGCTACCTTTGGCCACGCTCGCCACTGGCGTGGGTTGTCATTGCCGCAGTCATTTTCTTGGTGCTGGGTACCGTGGTGCCGCCTCTGTATAACAACCAAACCCGGCCGCTGGCCTTCGACCAAAACATCAACACCGTCACCGCGCCGTCGGCTGGCGTGTGGATGGAAGCGCCCGAGTTTATCGCCGGGGCCAAAGCCTCCGGCGATAGCAAGGACCCGCAGTGCCAGGAAAAGCAGGCCCCCATGTGGTGCTACCTGCACCACGACCTGCTCACTATCGAGCGCAATACCACCACCTCTGAGGTGGCAGAAGATGATGCGCTCGCTAACTCCGATTCGCTCTCTCGCCTGCTCGCCGGCGATACTCCCCTTGCCCAAATCACGGAGCATTCCGTGTTGAACCGCGAGTCCACCTACCCGGTTGCCGCGCCAAAGGATAAATGGAGATTTGTCCTACCGGCGCTGGATACCGGCATGGCCCGCACCGACTTCGAGCGCGATGGAATCAACTACTTCTTTCCCTCCGGTACCGAGCAGCGCTCCTATCCGTTTTTCGATCTAGCGACGCAATCCTCCACGGCGGTGGACTTCACCACGACGGAAAAGCTCGACGGTATCCCCACCTATTCTTTCCACCACGATATCCAGCCCATTTCCTTGGCCGATATGCGCAAAAGCATTACCGCCGAGGTCGATACCGGCACCGGCGATAGGCAGCTAGCGGCCGAGGATTTCCGTATCTCCGGATCGGCGAAGCGGTTCTACGACGCCGAGTCGCGCGAGCTCCTCGGCCTAGATGCCACTGACCGGGTCACGGTAGAGCCCTTCTACACCATCGGCCGCGATATCTCCGTCGAGCCCACCACCGGCACCATGGTGGACCTGCGCGAGAACATCAAGATCTTCTTCGCCGCGGACGAAAAGCAGGCCGGCACCATGGTGGCGAATGACGATACAGAAGACCGCTCCATCCTTGCCGCTGATCTGCGCTGGTCCGATGAGACCCGCGCGGAGCGCCTTAATGAGGTGCGCCCGGTCATTCGCACCATTCGCGCCTTGATGGTGGTCGGATGGGCCGGCAAGGCCATCGGCGTTGGTCTATTGCTCTGTGCCGCCTATATGTACATGCGCCGCCACCGTGAAGGCTAGGCGTCTTTTACTCCTTATCTGGGGCACCCTCCTCGTGGCCGCGGTGTGCTGGCCCTTTGCCTTGCCCGGCGAGTTCTTGTGGCGCGATATGGCGTTGCTTGACCATCCGGCCCTTTCCCCTTCTGCCTTTGGTGGCGGCAGTCTGCCCGCCCGCAACGCACCGCAAGACGGTTTCCTCGCTCTCGTGGGCGGCGCGTGGGCGGCACGGGTGCTCATTTTTGCCGCCGCCGCGTCCTCCGCGCTCACCGCGGCGCGCTGGGCGCGCTCTACGGTCGCCGCGGTGAGCGCGATGGCAGTGGCGGTGGCCAATCCCTTCGTCATCGAGCGTCTCCTGCAGGGCCAGTGGTCGCTTGCGGTCGCTGCGTGGCTGCTGCCGGTCATCGCGTGGGCCGGAAAGCAACGCAGCTGGGTGGCGTGGCTGGCCATGTGGGGAGCATCGCTTACCCCTACGGGTGGTCTCTTTGCCGTGGTGACCGCGGCGGTGACCTGCCGCAAGCGGGTAGCCCTCGGCGGCGTGGTCTTGTGTTTGCCGTGGGCCATTCCGGGCATGTTCAATCCCGCCGCGCCCGGCGATACCGCGGCGGCGGTGGCCGCGTTTGCCCCGCGGGCAGAAGACTACGTCGGCACCGCGGGCGCGCTGCTGCGGCTCGGCGGTATCTGGAATGCGGAGGCGGCCATCGGATTCGCCGTGTGCGGCGTCATCGTGGCGGTCATCGCCCTGCTCGGGGCGTGGCGGGTTCCCGCGCGGTTAAGCGTCCTCGCGGCGATGGGGCTCGGCGGGGCGATGTTCTTCTGGCTGGTTCCCGGTGCTCTGGTGTGGTCCATCGATCACGTACCGGGGGCGGCGCTGCTGCGCGATAGCGGGAAACTGACCATGTTGGCGTTGCCGCTCTATGTGGCCTCACTAGGAGCGCTGCCGAATCTGCCTGCGACACTGGCCACCGTGGCTGCGGCCGTGCAGCTGCTGCCCGTTCCAGGACGCCTCGCGGTGCTCGCGCCGCGGGATACGGGAATAGATGAGCAACTGGTGCGCGCGATTGACGGCCGCGTGGCCTTCTTCCCGGAGCGCGCCAACCTCGTGGAGGTACCCAGCGGCGTGGCCGTCGACCCCTATTCCAAGGCGGTGGCCATGGTGGAATCGGGGGAATTAAGCGTAGACGGCACGGTGGTGGACCAAGCCTCGCCGCACTACCGGGCGGCGCTGCAGGCGTGGGAAATGCAGGATATGAACCGGCTGGCCGAGATCGGCGTCGGTGTGGTCGTGGTGGACGGTGCCATAGCCGCGGAAACGAACGCGCCCCGGCCGCAGGTTCCGTGGGCGCTTACCGCTTTGTGGATGGCGTGTCCGCTACTAGCCCTTGCAGCAATTCCGCGAACTGCTCGCCGGTCTTCTTCCACGAGAAGCTAGCGGCAAAATCCCGCGCGTTGGAGCCGAGGGTGCGGCGAAGAGGGGCGTCGGCAAGCAGCTGCTTGGTGGCCGCCACGAAGTCCTCTTCGCGCTCTACCAGGATGCCGGTCCTGCCGTTGATAACGCTGTCACGCAGGCCAAATGTATAGCCAACGGTGGGCACCCCATGTTGGGCCGCCTCCATTACTGCCAATCCCCACCCCTCTTTGCGCGAGGGCATGAGCAAGGCATCGGCGCGGGCGAGCAGGGCGTGCTTATAGTCCTCGGTCACCTGGCCGCGAAAGCGCACGCGATCGCTTACGCCATGCTCCTCGGCATAGGCGCGCAGGTTAGCCTCCCACCAGCCGGAGCCGATGACGTCCAAGACCGCGCCCGGGGTCTGCGCCACCGTATCCATGGCATGCTCGATCTGCTTATGTGGCACAAGGCGCGAGAGCGTCACCAGGTGCACCTCGGCCTCTCGTTCCAGGGAAGGAACGTGATCCGGAACCGGGTCCAGGCCATTGGCGATGATGTGCGCGCCCTTAATGCCCAGCGCCTCTAAATCCTGGCGGGAGGCCTCAGACACGGTGACATAGGGAGCGCCGCGATACACGCGCGGGGCCACCCGGGACTCAAGGAACCAACCGAGCCGGCCCAGGAGAGGGCCTGCCACCGGCCACTGTTCGCGGTGGCAATGGTGAGTAAGCAGCACCGTCGGCGCACCGGACACCAGGCGGGCGAAGAATGGGATGCCGTTTTGGGTATCGATTACCGCATCCACGCCGCGCAGATCTCCCAGCCCCAGGCGGCCGGCCAGAATCGCCGCCCAAGCACGCGGATATACGCCGAATTTGGCGCCGCCGCGGCTATAGCGCACGCCGTCGCGCACCTCACGGTGGGCGGCATTCATGTGCTTGGAGGTGCGAAAGACCACCTCGTGGCCCTGGGACGCCAGGTACTCGCCCACGCGCTCCAAGTAGCGCTCCGAGCCACCGCCCTGCGGGTGGGTGGAATCGCGCCAGCATAGTAAAAGAATCTTCATTGTGAGGTATTAGCCTAGTGGGTTATGAGACATACCCGTGAGATGGCCACGCTGCGCCGCTCCTTTCAGCTGCTGCGTTCCTTCCGCTTCGAGCAGACGCGCCCGGAGATTTTCTACGGCGGGCTCGCGGAAGATACGGCCGCGCTGGTGGAGAACCTCGGCCGCGACCTAGGCGTGCCGCTTTCTGGGGCACGGGTGCTCGATGTCGGCGGTGGCCCGGGCTATTTTGCGGATGCCTTTGCCCGGCGCGGCGCCCGCTATGTGGGATTGGAGCCGGATGCCGGCGAAATGTCTGCGGCTGGCATCCACTTGAGCAATTCCGTGCGTGGCGATGGCACCAATCTGCCCTTTGCCGATAATTCCTTTGACGTGGTCTATTCCTCCAACGTGGCCGAGCACATCCCCAATCCCTGGGATATGGGCGAGGAGATGCTGCGCGTAACCCGCCCCGGCGGACTCACCATCTTGAGCTACACGGTGTGGCTCGGCCCCTTTGGCGGCCACGAAACCGGCCTGTGGGAGCACTACATTGGCGGCGAGTTTGCCCGCGACCGCTATACCCGCCGCCACGGACATCCACCCAAGAACGTCTTTGGCACCTCGCTTTTCGACGTCCCCTGCTCCGCCGGCCTTGCCTGGGCACAGCGCACCGGCGCACTCAAACTCGCCTTCCCCCGCTACCATCCCAGCTGGGCTTGGTGGCTCACCCGCGTGCCAGGGGTGCGGGAGTTCGCGGTGTCTAACCTGACGTTGGTGTTACAAAAGTAGCCCCCAGCAACGCCGACGTCGCTGGAGGCTAGCTAGGCCTAGTGCTTAAGAAGCGTTCTCGACGCGCTCCTTCAGAGCGTGGAACTGGTCCCACACCTCAGACGGCACGCGGGAGCCCAGGAAGTTGAGGTAGCTAGCGTTATCTTGCATATCGCCTTCCCAGTCCTTCGGGTTGACGGCAAGAGCGGCGCGAACGTCCTCGATATCGAAGTCGATGCCCTCGAGGTCGATATCCTCGGCACGGGCGGTGTGGCCCACGACGGTTTCCTCGGCCTCAACGTTGCCCTCAATGCGATCAATGATCCACTTGAGCACGCGGGAGTTCTCGCCGAAGCCCGGCCACAGGAAGCGGCCGTCGTCGCCACGGCGGAACCAGTTAACCAGGAAGATAGACGGCATGCGGTCGCCGCCCTTTTCACCCATATCGATCCAGTGCTGCAGGTAGTCACCGGCGTTGTAGCCGATGAACGGAAGCATAGCCATCGGATCGTGGCGCAGGGTGCCGACGCTGCCCTCTGCTGCAGCGGTCTGGCCGGAAGCCAGCAGGGCACCGATCATGGTGCCGTGGTTCCAGTCAAAGGCCTGGGTTACCAGCGGAACGGTGGTCTTGCGGCGGCCGCCGAAGAGGATGGCGTCGATCTTCACACCCTGCCAGTCGTCGTACTCCGGAGCGGCGCTCGGGCACTGGGAAATCGGCACGCAGTAACGGGAGTTCGGGTGCGCAGCCTTAGTGGAGGAGGACGGAGTCCAATCCTGACCGGTCCAGTCGATGAGGTGCTCCGGCGCCTCCTTGGACATCTCCTCCCACCAGACATCGCCGTCGTCGGTAAGCGCAACGTTGGTGAAGATGGTGTTGCCCGGCTCCATGGTCTGCATGGCAATCGGGTTGGAACCGTAGTTGGTGCCAGGGGCCACGCCGAAGAAGCCATTTTCCGGGTTAACTGCGTAAAGGCCGTCCTCGCGCAGGTGCAGCCAGGCAATATCGTCACCGACGACCTCGGCCTTCCAGCCCGGAATGGTCGGGGTAATCATAGCCAGGTTGGTCTTGCCGCATGCCGAAGGGAAAGCTGCCGCAACGTGGTACTTCTTGCCCTCTGGGTTGGTGAGCTTCAGGATGAGCATGTGCTCTGCCATCCAGCCCTCTTCCTTGGCCATGACAGAAGCGATGCGCAGCGCGTAGCACTTCTTTGCCAGGATAGCGTTGCCGCCGTAGCCAGAACCGTAGGACCAGATTTCCTTGGTCTCCGGGAACTGGGTGATGTACTTGGTGTCATTGCACGGCCACGCCACATCTTCCTGGCCCGGCTCCAGCGGAGCACCCACGGAGTGCAGGGCGTGGACGAAATCGCCGTCGGTACCAATCTTGTCCAAGGCTTCCGCACCCATACGGGTCATGATGCGCATGGAGAGCACCACATAAGCGGAGTCAGTCAGCTGCACGCCCAGCTTTGGTTCCGGATCGCTAATAGGGCCCATGCAGAAGGGAACCACGTACATGGTGCGACCCTTCATGGAACCACGGAATGCCTCCGTCATCTCTTCCTTCATCGCAGCTGGCGGCGCCCAGTTATTGGTCGGGCCGGCGCCTTCTTCATTCTCGGTACAGATGAAGGTGCGGGATTCCACACGGGCAACGTCGGAAGGATTGGAGCGAGCCAGGTAGGAATTAGGACGCTTTTCCTCATTCAGCTTGATAAGCGTGCCCTTTTCCACCAGCTCTGCGGCCAAACGGTCAGCCTCGTCCTGGGAGCCGTCTACAAAGACCACCTGGTCCGGCTGGAAAAGCTCAACATTCTCGCTGATCCAGCCGATAAGCTTTTCGTTTTTAGTCGGCAGCTCTCCGACGAGCCCTGGGATAGTGGCGGTCATTAGTAATTCTCCTGAGGGTGGGTGTGAAAATTGGGGAAATAAATCCCCAACTGTGCCTTCCACCTCAAGATTAACGTGCTTGTCCGAATAATTTGCGCAGATTTTGTCACACCGGTTATATCCACCGCGTTTACCAGAACTTCACCAAGCGCAACCACAGATACTGTGTTAAAAATCGCCTTTTCCCATCCCCCTGTCTGGGGGTCTATTCCCCTCCCTAGCGGCAACCAAAACGATAATCTTCCACCCCCAACCGGGCCCACTGGTTATACCAGGATTGGCTTCGCCACACGTGATCCCCGGCGCGGCGTATTGCTTGGCAAGGCTAAGCAGGGAAAAATAGGCCGCAATGAATAACACAGATAACTCTCAAAACACCCGCGCTGGAGAAATGCCTCCAGGGCGCCCGCCACAGACCGATTTCAATGCCGTATTCGACAACGAGCTTGACTACCCACGCCTGGGCAACGTCACCTTCCGCCGCGGCACGCTGACCGAAAATCAGCATGAGCTTTTTGAAAAGCGCTGGCCAGAACTAGGCCGCACGCTGGAAGACGAGGTCATTGACCTCGATGCCTGGTTTGGCCGCAGCGGCGCCAAGACCATCGTGGAAATCGGATCCGGTACCGGCACCTCTACCGCCGCCATGGCGCCGAAGGAGGCCGATACCAATATCATCGCCGTCGAGCTCTACAAGCCGGGCCTGGCCAAGCTACTGGGCCAGATCGAGCGCGAGGGCATCGACAATATCCGCATGATTCGCGGCGATGGCATCGAGGTCATGGTGCGCATGTTTGCGCCGGAATCCCTTGATGGCATCCGCGTCTTCTTCCCGGATCCCTGGCCAAAGGCCCGTCACCACAAGCGCCGCATCATCCAGTCGGGCACACTCAACCTTTTTGCGTCCCGCCTAAAGAAGGGCGGCGTGCTGCACGTTGCTACCGACCACGCCGGATACGCCGAGTGGATCGATGAACTTGTGGACGTAGAGCCGAGCCTGGATTACAAGGGCTGGCCATGGCCAGAGTGCCCGCAGTTGGTGGATCGTCAGGTCATCACCAAGTTTGAGGGCAAGGGCCTAGATAAAGAACACGTCATCACGGAGTATCTCTGGGAGAAGAAATAAATGAGCACCTACCTACTTGTCTGGGATGCGCCCAATATGGACATGGGCCTGGGCTCCCTGCTCGGCGGCCGCCCCACCGCCGCACACCGCCCGCGCTTCGACGCCATCGGCCGCTGGCTGGTACACCTTGCCCAGGACGTTGATGCGGAGCCGCGCGCCGATGTCTTTACTAATGTCACCCCGGGCGGCGCCGATGTCATCCGCCCATGGGTAGAAGCCATCCGCAACGTGGGCTTCGGCGTTTTTGCCAAGCCCAAGATCCACGAAGACGACGACGTGGATCCGGATATGCTCGACCACATCGAAAGCCTCCGTGAGGATCTAGCCGGCGTGATTGTTGCCTCCGCCGATGGCCAGAATTTCCAGGAACCATTGGAAGAGCTCATCGCAGAAGGCCTTCCGGTAACGGTCCTCGGTTTCCATGAGCATGCCGCCTGGGCCGTAGGCCACGCGGATATCAATTTTGTGGACCTGGAAGATATCGAGGGTGTATTCCGCGAGCCGCTACCGCGCGTGAACCTGGATAATCTGCCGGAGGGTGGTGCATGGCTGCAGCCATTCCGTCCCCTGGCTGCGCTGCTTAATAACCGCTAGGAGGCTGCCCCAATGTTTGAAAAATGGGGACGTTTTTCCTATGCGCACCGCCGGCTCATCCCCGCCATCATCGTCGCCGCTATCCTTGCGCTCTTCATCGGCTTTGGCTTGCAGCTCGAAGACCGCATGAGCCAGGAGGGCTGGGAGGATCCCAATGCGGCGTCGACAAGCGCGGCCCAGATCGAGCAGGAAGCATTCGGCCGCGATAACTCCGGCGATGTCATCTTGCTCTTCCATTCCCCCGACGAGAACTTCGACGCCGCCAAGCAGCACTTGGCGCAGTTGAAATCGGAGTATCCGGACCAGATTGACTCGGTGACCAGCTACTTCGACACGAAGAACCCGAACCTGGTCAATGCTGATCATTCGCTGGCCTTCGCAGCCATCGGGCTCAAAGGCGATGACGAGCAAACGCTGAAGGATTTCCGCGCCATCGAAGGCGCGCTTACGGATACCACCGCACCGGTGGAGATTGCGGGTGCCACCGCGGTTGCTGATGCCCTGGATGAGGGAATGTCCCACGATATTTCCCGCGCCGAAAAGGCCGCCCTGCCACTGGTAGGCATCCTCCTGCTGGTGGTCTTCGGCTCGGTGGTTGCGGCCTGCATGCCGCTGGTGGTCGGTGGCCTCTCCATCTTGGGCTCTTTGGGAATCCTGTCCATCCTGGCCGGCTTCTCGCAGGTCAATGTCTTTGCCCAGGCCGTCGTCACGCTCCTGGGACTCGGCCTAGCCATCGATTACGGCCTCTTTATGGTTTCGCGCTTCCGCGAAGAGCTGGATAAGGGCCGATCCACGGAGGAGGCCGTGGCCACCACCACCGCAACAGCCGGCCAAACCGTGGTTTTCTCCGCGGCCATGGTCGCCGTTGCGCTTTCCGGTCTCTTCCTCTTCCCCCAGGCCTTCCTGAAGTCCGTGGCCTATGGTTCCATTTCAGCGGTCGGCTTGGCCGCGCTCCTTTCGGTCACCGTGCTGCCGTCCATTTTTAGCATGCTCGGCCCCAAGATCGATACCTGGTCCGTGCGCCGTACCTCGCGAACGGCTCGCACCATTCAGGACACCTGGTGGTATAAGCTTCCACGCTGGGCCATGCGCCATGCCCGCGGGCTGACCATCGCCGTGTGCGGCCTGCTCATCGCGCTCACCCTGCCTATCATGAGCATCACCTTCGGTGGCATCAACGAGTCCTACCTGCCACCCGACCAGGACACCCGCGTGGCACAGGACAAATTCAACGAAGAGTTCCCTGCCTTCCGCACGGAGCCGGTCAAGCTCGTGGTGGAAAATGCCTCGAACCAGCAGCTTGTCGACGTCGTCATGCAAGTCCGCGGCCTCGACGGCCTCACCGAGCCCATGGCGCCGACGACCGCCACCAAGGACGGCACGACCGTCCTTTCCGCCGGCATTGAAGACCGCGATGATTACGCGAAGATCGTGCACGAGCTGGAAAAGGTCAAGGCCCCTGAGGGCGTGAACCTCTACGTGGGCGGTACTCCCGCCATGGAGGTGGAGTCCCTCGATGCGCTCTTCCACACGCTGCCGTGGATGGCGCTCTACGTGGTGCTGGCTACATTCCTGCTCATGGCCCTGGTCTTCGGCTCCTTCGTGCTGCCGCTCAAGGCCATTGTGATGACGTTGCTGACCTTGGGCGCAACGCTGGGCATCCTGACGTTGATGTTTGTTGCCGGCTTGGGCTCGGACATCCTCAACTTCACGCCCGGCCCGCTCATGAGCCCGATCTTGGTGCTCATCATCGCCATTGTCTACGGCCTGTCCACCGATTACGAGGTCTTTTTGGTCTCCCGCATGGTAGAGGCCCGCCGGCGCGGCGCTTCCACCGACGAGTCCATTGCGGCCGGCACCGCGCATACCGGCGGCATTATTACCGCGGCGGCGCTCATCATGATCGTGGTCTCCGGCGCGTTCGGCTTCTCCGATATCGTGATGATGAAATACATTGCCTACGGCATGATTTTTGCCCTGCTTATCGACGCCACCATTGTCCGCATGCTCCTCGTCCCGGCCGTCATGCACTTGCTGCGCGAAGATAACTGGTGGGCCCCTAGCTGGCTGCGCCACGCCACCACCACTTTGACCGGCGGTGCGACCCACCGCGGCAAGACTGTTCCCTTCACTGAGCTCAAACAACGCCTCGAAGGGGGTAAGTAAGTGAAGAAGTGGCTGCGCCTTATCGCCTCGCTCATCGTCCTGCTGGTCTTGGTTTATGTCTTCCGCGATGAGCTGGACTTCCTGCGCGAAGGCTTCTCGCGGCTTTCTCATTCCAACCCAGCCGCGATAGCACTCGTGGTCATCGCCTCCATCGTGGCGGTACTCGCCATGGGCGAGGTCATGCGCCTGCTCATTCGCGCCGGCGGCGTCAAGGTACCGGCCTCAGAAACCGCGGCACTGACGTTGGCCGCTAATGCCTGGTCCACCACTCTTCCGGCCGGCCCAGCCTTTTCCGCCATCCTCACCTTCTACGTGCAACGCACGTGGGGCGCGTCCGTCATGCTGTGTGGCTGGTTCTTCGTGCTGTCCTCTGCCATTTCTACGATGTGGCTCGTGCTCATCGGCTTGGGCGGCGTGCTCTTCCTCAACGCGGATATGGCGCTCTGGTCCCTCATCGGCACCTTGGTGCTCATGCTGGCGCTTTCTGGCGGCCTGTTCTGGCTGACCAATCATCCAGATACCATTATCCGCTGGCTCAACCGCCAAAAGCTCATAAAGGGCTCCAAGCGCGAAGCCCTCGTGGACCAGGTCAAGAATCTGGAGGAAGTTCACCTCACCCGCCGCCAATTCGGTTGGGTGTCCTTCTACTCTTTGGCCAACCGCCTGATCGACATGGTATCGCTTTGGGGCTGTGTGTGGGCCGTTACCGGCCACCTGCCCGCCCTGCACGCTGGCGAGGACACCACGACGATGGCCGGCGTGGCGCTGGCCTATCTCACCGCTAAGCTTGCCGGCTCTGCTCAGGTCACGCCGGCCGGCCTCGGAACGGTGGAAGCCGCCATCATCGCCACCCTGGTGGCTACGGGCATGACCGCGGTGGACGCTACCGGCGCGGCCATCATCTACCGCCTCATCTCCTTCGCCTTGATCACCATCATTGGCTGGGTAATCTACTTCTGGCACTATGCCCGCAAGGGCATTACCTACGCCGCCTTGAACCGAAAGGAAAACGCATGAGAATCGCCCCCGTAATCGATATCATCGCCCTGATGCTCTTCGCCGTGGCTGCCCGCCTCGCCCACGGCGGCTTGAGCTTTTCCACCTGGGTAGATGCCTTTTGGCCCTGGGCCGTAGGCGCGCTTATCGGCTGGGTCATCATCCTGGCTACCAAAGCGCACGGCAAGTGGAAGGAAGGCGGCATCGTCTGGCTGAGCACCGTCGTGGGCGGCATGGCCCTGTGGATGCTGGTCAACGGCCGCCTGCCACACTGGAGCTTCCTCATCGTGGCTACGGTGATGTCCGCACTATTTTTCTTTGGCTGGCGGCTTTTCGCCCGCAAATAAAAAAGAAGGAGGGTTTAACCCTCCTTCTTTTTTGCTCCTTTTACTTGGAACTTACCTGAATGCCTGCCTGATTCAGGATATCGACCACAAAGCCGATGATCTCGCTGACGATGTCCACGGCACTAGACAGAATCATAGATAACTCCTTCACTAGGATTAGCTCTTTATATGCTATCCAAGCACAAGGCATTACATCGGGGCAATAGTGTGCTTCTTCGGCAGATCGCTTTCCTGCTTGGTGGCCAGTTGGCGCAGTGCCTGACGGAGCGCCAACCGGGACTGATTCGGCTGAATCATCGCGTCTAGATAGCCGCGCTCGGCCGCGACATAAGGAGCGGTCATGGTCTCATCGTAGAAGTCCATGAACATCTTCTTGGTCATTTCGCGCTGTTCCGGGGTCTCGGCGGCCTCGAGCTGCTTGCCGGCGATCATCACCACGGCAGCGGCCGCGCCCATCACGGCGATCTGCGCGGTCGGCCACGCCAGGTTGATATCGCCGGTCAGGTTCTTCGAGCCCATCACCGCATAGGCACCGCCGTAGGCTTTACGCACGATGAGCGAGACCTTCGGCACGGTGGCTTCCACCACGGCGAAGGCAAACTTGGCGCCGCGGTGGATAAGGCCCACCTTCTCCTGCTCCACGCCCGGCAGGTAGCCCGGGGTATCCACCACAAAGACCAGCGGAATATTGTAAGCATCGCAGATGCGGATGAAGCGCGCGCCCTTATCGGCGGCGTCGGCATCAATGCAGCCCGCAAGGTGCATGGGGTTATTGGCCACAAAGCCAACGGTCTTGCCATCGATGCGACCGAAAGCGGTGATCATATTGGGCGCGAAGTTTTCTTGAATCTCAATGAGGTCCTCGTCATCGCCCAACTGGGTCAACAAGTCCATCATGTCGTAGCCAGCATTGGTGTCATCCGGCATGAAGGCATTGAGCTCTTCGTCTTCGGCCACTTCGGCGTCGGAAGGCGCAGCGAACTCCGGTGACTCATCAAAGCAGGTCAGCGGCAGGTGATCGAGGAGATCGCGGACCATATCAAAGGCGTCATCCTCGGAAGGGACGACCGCCGAGACGTTACCGTTGAGCTCCTGCTGGCGAGCACCGCCCAGCTCAGCGGAGGTAATATCCTCACCGGTAACCTCACGGATGACGTTCGGGCCGGTAACATACATTTCCGCTTCCTCGTCCACGGCAATGACAAAGTCCGTGGTCACGGGAGCATAGACGGCGCCACCGGCGGATTTGCCCATCATGATGGAAATCTGCGGGCTGCGGCCGGACAGCGGAAGCTGGCGGCGGGCGATCTCGGAGTACATGGCCAGCGAGGTCACCGCATCCTGGATGCGGGCGCCGCCGGAGTCCTGAATACCGATGACCGGGCAGCCAATCTTGATGGCCATGTCCATGACCTCGGTGACCTTCTTGCCAAAGGTCACGCCGACAGAGCCGCCGTAGACGGTCTTATCGTGGGCGTAGATACACACGGGGCGGCCGGAGATGCGGCCATAGCCGGTGACCACACCATCGGAATAAATGGCGTCAGGGTCGCCCGGGGTCTTGCCCAAGGAGCCGGTTTCGACGAAGGAACCTTCATCTAGCAATTCATCGATGCGTTGACGAGGCGTGGTACGCCCAGCCTCGTCGCGGCGCTTGCGGGAGCGCTCACTGCCTGGGTCCTGCGCCTTGTCCAGACGCTCGCGCAGGTCAGCGAGTTTCTCAGCGGTTGTCTGCTTGGCCGCCACGTATCTTCTCCTCGATCCATTCGTCCATATGCTTGCCCACGATGCCGATGGCTGGCTCGTCTGGCACTGCAAGGTGATCGCCTTGCAGCTGCACAATTTCTAGATCCTTAACGATAACTCCCCAACCTCCGTCGGGATCAATCTCAGCGTAGCGCGGCTCCAGCTCAATCGCACCGTCGTGCATGCGCTCGGAACGGAAAAGCAGCACCGGCACCGTGACATCGGCCCAGCGATGGAAGTCAATCTTGGCCAGAATCTGGTTATCCACGAAGGAAGCGCGCTGGTGCTCCAGGACGCCGGCGGCAAGGCCGTGCTCGGAGGCGTCGGTAGTAGCGAGGAACTCCGCCAACATGGTCATGAGCGCATCTTCGCCCATGGTCTCAAGCATCTCGTACGGTGGCTCAAAATCCAGGCCGTAGGTCTTCTTCGCAAAGGCCGCGTAGCGCTCCCAGCGGGCACGGGTTTCTTCCGGGGTATCCGGCGCTGGGTTCGACGGCTGGGTGGTATCCAGCAGCGCGATGAACGCCACGTCCACCGAATCCTGGCCGCGCTGGGTGCGCTGATGCAGCTGGTAGGCCACCTCATAGGCTAGCGCGCCACCGAAAGACCACCCGCCGAGCACGACCTTGCGGCCGCGAGCGTAGTGCAGGATGTCCTCGATATAAGCCTCGGCGCGCTCCTCCAGCGAACCCTCGACGCGCTCTACGCCGTAGACTGCCACGTCCTCGGGCAGGCGGCGGGTTAGTGGCTGGTAGACCACAGTGGTGCCGCCGGCTGGGTGGAACATGAATACGGCCGGACCATCAGCCTCGCGCAGGACGCGGATATTGCCTTCTACCTCGGTCTCCAGGCCTTCGCGGACGAGGTCGGCCAAGGTCTCTAGCGCCTCGGCCTCGTGGACCTGCTGGGCGGTGACCTCGATGCCGGCGCGCTCAGTGAGGCGCTCGGCAATCTGGGTGGCAACCTCGTCGCTCACCTCTGGCAGTGCCGAGGTAACGCCCGCCGCTGCCTTTCCGGTGAAGGTGGCCCAGGTGCCAAAGACCATGCGCTCCGAGGCATCGCGCGGGGCAACGCCGACGCCCTGGCCGGGTTCGTCTTCTTCTGGTGCAGGCGTATCCACAGAAGCAATGTCGCTGGTATCCACGCTGCCGCCGGCTACGGCCTCTTCCACCATGGCAATGATGTCGGCCAAAGAGGCGTCGCGAAGCGCCTGCACCTGCAGCGGCGGAATCTGGAAGTCATTTTCCACGCGGTTCTTAATGCGCATGCCCATCAGGGAATCCAGGCCCAAATCAATGAGCGGCAGCTCGCGCGGCAGGTCAGAGACGTCATAGCCCATGGATTCCGACACGATGAGTGCGAGGCGATCCTCCACGGTTTCCTCCGCGGGATCCCAGCGCACGGCATCAACCTCTGCGGTTGCTGCAGGCTCGCTTTCAGGCACATCGGCCACGCCCGGGATAGGCGCCGCGCCCAAGTCCAAGGCGGAGGCAAAGCCTTCCGCCAGGAGCTCCGTCTGTGCGCCACGGACGGCGTAGACGGCTACGGACATACCACCGATGGACTGGCTTACCACCGTGGTGACCTCACCGCGCGGTGGCAGGTCGGCATGTTCCTCGGTGGCGATGATGCGCGCCCCAGGCTTGACGGCCTCGGCCGCGGCCTCCACGATGGCCAGCGCGGATGGCGCCTGATCCGCATTGGTGGAGAAGGCCACCTTGCCCTCTGGCAGGTTGACGCGTGCGCCCGGCAGGCTGGATACGCCGGCCGACGGACGCGCGTTGGTCCAGAAGCGCTGGCGGTTGAACTGGGTATAGGGCGCCTCCACGCGCGCACCGGAGCCAAATACCGCACCGAAGTCCACCGGCATGCCAGCGACATAGAGCTTGCTGAGCAGATCCAGCAAGGACTCGGTGGGATCCACCTTGCGCTTCAACGCATACAGCAACTGCGCATCGGCCTTGCCCACGGCGAAGGCGGTGGACATGAGGCCCATCAGCGCCACCGGATTCGGCGAGATTTCCACCAGCTGGGTGTGGCCGGCGTTGAAGGCCGCCTCGGTAGCATCCTGCAGGTAGACCGAGTGGCGGGTCATGCGCAGCCAATAGTCCTCATCGTGCACTGTGGTACCAGGGCGATAGACCTCACCCTTATCCACGGAGGAAAACAGCGGGGTGTGCAGCGGCTTAGCCTCCATGCCGGCAATGGCTGCATGCAGCTCACCCAGGATGGGGTCCACGGCCGAGGTGTGCCCGGCGGCCTTCACATTGAGCGCACGGGCGAACTTGCCCTCGCCGTCGAGCTTTTCCACCAGGTCCAGCACCTCTTGGCGCGGGCCGCCCACGGTGGTCATACCGGGTCCGGTATACACGGCAGGTTCGATATTGCCGTCGAGCGCGGCAATATCCTCGGCCGAGAGCTCTACGACGGCCATGGCTCCTTGCTCGGCATCGCTTAGCGACGCCTCACCCTCACCCATCAACCGCGCGCGGTGGCAGGCAATAACCATGGCGTCCTCTGCGGAGATGCCGCCTGCGGCATAGGCCGCGGCGATCTCGCCCATGGACATGCCCATCACGCCGGCCGGGCGCACGCCAAAGGAAGCAAGCAGGTCCGTCAATGCAATCTGAATGGCGGTAATGGCCACCTGGGCGGTCTCGGTGTCATAGGTTTGGGCATCGTCGTTGACGATATCCAGGATGGACCAGCCGGACTCAAAGTCCACGATGGCATCCAGCTCTTCCAAGCGGGTCTTGAACTGCGGCGAGATCGCAATCATGTCTTTAGCCATCTTGCGGTGCTGGGATCCGAAACCGGAGTAAACAAATACGGGTCCCGGAACCTGCGGGGAATCCGCAGCGGCGATGCCAACGGAAACCTTGCCCTCAGCCACCTGGCGCAGGCGCTTGACTGCTTCCTCGGTGGAGCTAGCCATCACGACGGCGCGGGAACGGGAGTGGTTGCGGCGGGCGACGGTGCGGGCGACGTCGACAAGCGCGGGCTTTTCCGCCTCAATGAAGTCTGCCAGCAGGGCCGCAGCGCGTGCCCGGCGCGAAGGCAAGAGGCCAGAGACCGGCAACGCCACCGTGTCGGTGGAAAGCTGCGGCGCGCGTTCAGCCGGGGTGCCGCGGTAATCGGTGAGCACGACGTGCGCATTGGTGCCACCGAAACCAAAGCCGGATACGCCAGCGACCTTGTGGCCGGAGTACTCGGGCCACTCGCGCGGATCCTCGACTACCTCAAGGTGCTCGGCCTCGAAATCGATATAGCGATTCGGCGCCGAGTAATTGATATTGGCCGGAATCACGTCATTGCGCATGGCCTGGATGACCTTGATGAGGCCGACCACGCCCGCGGCGGATTCAGAGTGGCCGATATTGGTCTTGGCAGAGCCGAGCAAAATTGGAGTTTCGACCCCGCGGCCCGCACCGAGCACGCGGCCCAGGGCAGAGGCCTCGATCGGATCACCCAGAATGGTGCCGGTGCCGTGAGCTTCGATATAGTCCACGTCCTGCGGATTTACGCCCGCATCAGCATACGCGCGACGCAGCACATCCTCCTGTGCCTCCGGGTTCGGGGCGGTCAGGCCATTAGAGTGGCCATCGGAGTTGACGGCCGAGCCCTTGATGACGGCCAGGATATCGTCGCCGTCCGCTTCCGCGTCCTCCAAGCGCTTGAGCACGAGGACGCCGGCGGCGTCGGCACGCACGATGCCATCGGCGTCGTCCGAAAAGGCGTGAATGGCGCTCGTTGGAGAGGTAACGCCCAACTCCGAGAACGCCGTGGACGCATGCGGGGCGGCCAGAATATTCACGCCGCCGGCCAGCGCCACGTCTGCGCTCCCCGTGCGCAAATCCTTCATCGCCTGGTTCACCGCCACGAGGGAGGAGGAGCAAGCCGTATCCACGTTGATGGAAGGGCCGCGGAAATCCAGGGCGTAGGAAATGCGGTTGGCAACCACGGCGGAAGAAATGCCGGTCAGCGCATACGGGTGCATCTCGGCGGAATCGGCACCGATGAGCATGCCGTAGTCATTATTGGTCGAGCCCATGTACACGCCGGTCTGCGTGCCCCGCAGCTCATTGGCGGGAACACCAGCGTTTTCTAGCGCTTCCCACACCAGCTCGAGCAGGATGCGCTGCTGCGGATCCATATTGGCGGCCTCAAGTGGGGACAGGCCAAAAAATTCCGCATCAAAGGAGGCGATGTCTTCGATATAGCCGCCGTCGGTATTTTGCTGGGCAATCTTCTCGCTCATGACCGGATCGGCGGAGTACTCGGACCACCGGCCCACTGGCAACGGGCCGGTGCCCGCGCGGGATTCCGCCAACATGGACCAGAACTCTTGGGCATTCTTGGCGCCCGGGAAGCGGCCGGAAAGACCAATGACCGCAACGTCGGATCCCTGCGCGATCCGCGGCGCGTGTTCCTCGGGCTGGGGCGCCGCCGGTGTGTTCAGCAGGCGGTCCGCCAGCAGCTCGATGGTGGGATACTCATATGCCACGGTGGCATCGAGGCGGGTGCCCAGAAGGTTTTCCAGCTCGCCGGATAGCACTACAGCATCCCGCGAGGAGAGGCCATAATTTTCCAAAGGTTTGGAATCTAGGATCTCTTCGGCGGAAACACCGGTGGCCTGGGCGACCCAGTCACGCAGCCATGCTCGCAGTTGCTCGATGGTCATAAAAAGGTCTTTCGTTACGGAAAAATACTAAATGGCGTAGGGGTATATCGCTATATTTTGTCACTTTGTTAGCGACAAATCAGAATCCCACATAATTCTTCTTGGCTACGCGGCGCGCAATCTTGCCGGAGGACGTGCGGTTGATTTCGCCAGGTGCCTTCCACACGATGTCATCCGGAGTAATGCCATGGTGGGCAGTGACCGCGGTGCGAATGGCCTCGGTTGCCTCGGCATCGCCGGACGGCTGCGCATCATCGGCGCGCTCCACCAGCAGGACGAGGGACTCAGAATCATTGCCTTCCACGGAGAAGGCTGCAACGGAATCCGGGCGAACCTGTGCGGAAGCTGCTTGCACCGTGCCCTCAATATCCTGCGGATAATGGTTGCGCCCAGCAATAACGATGAGATCCTTCAGGCGGCCGGTGATATACAGTTCCCCGTCCACGATGGTTGCCAAGTCTCCGGTGGCCATCCAGTAATCGTCTTCCGGCAGGCCATCCTGCAGGCGCTCACCCAGCGTATTGCGGAAGGTCGCAGCAGTTTCCTCTGGGCGGTTGAGGTAGCCGGTGGCCATATTGGGACCGTGGACCCAGATTTCTCCGATAACGCCGTCCTTCACCTCGGTGCGAGTTTCCGGATCCACAATGGCGAGGTGCTGGTGCGGCACGCACTGTCCATTGGAGGCGTAGGCAACGGTATCTTCGGTTTTATCCTCAATGACGGCGCGACCTGCGGCCAGCTCCGCGCGGTTAAAGTGCGCGATGACCGGGCGCTTGTCAGTTTGCGGGGTAGACACAATAAGTGCTGCCTCTGCCAGACCGTAGGCCGGGCGCAGTACGGAACGGTCCACGCTGAAGGCATCGAGGAAGGAGTCCACGGCCGATTCCGTCACCGGCTCGGAACCGATAATGATGCCGGCCACGTGCGAGAAATCTGCATCCTCGGCATGGCGCGCAGCGAGTTCCAAGGCAAAGTTCGGGATGGCAGCATAGGTGGCCTGCTTGCCCGCGGTGAGGCGCCGGACCCAGCGATCCGGGTGCTGGATGAAATCGCGCGGGGTCATCACCTCGAAGTCGAGGCCCAAGATGGTGACAAATACGGCAAGGATGATGCCCATATCGTGGTGCATCGGCAGCCAAGAAACGATGCGGGCAGGCATCTGCAGCTGCACGGCCTGGAAGATCTGCGCCACGTTGGTAATAATCGCGCGATTGGTGAGCTCCACACCGGCCGGGGTGCGGGTGGAACCGGAGGTGTACTGCAGGAAGGCAGTGTCCTCTGCGGTTCCCTCAACAGGAGTCCAGGAGGACGCCAAAGAATCAGGAAGGGCGTCGAGGGAAATGATGCGCGGGCGCTCGCGTTGAGCGGAAAAATACGTGCGCACTGCCGCCGCCGATACGCGGTTAGTTACCACGATGGACGGTTCACAGTCACCAAATACGGCCTTTAGGTGGTCCGAGTGGCCCGGCTCGTTGGGGTCATATAGCGGAATCGGCACCATGCCCGCATAAAGAGCGCCTAAGAAGCCGAAGACGTATTCCGGTGAATTACCAGCCAAGATGGCCACGCGGGTACCAGGATCTGCCACCTGCTGCAGGCGCGCCGCCACCACCTTGATGCGGTTATTGACCTGCGCGCGGGTAAGCTCCCGGCAGGTTTCTTCCTCACCGTAGATCCACTGGCGCATCACCACGCGGTCTGGGTCGGTCTCCGCTTGGAAGAGATTCTCTGCCAACTGGGCCAAGGTGAACTCGGGCGCTAGGAACTGCCCCATCTGCGCTTTCAGATCCATCGATTCTCCTTAGGTAAATGGTTTCGGTAATAAAACTATCGGAGTTGGGGGAATGGTTGTTACGCGGCGTCGATAAGCTGGCGGGCCCAGCCCACTACCCACTGGTTGGCAGTCGTGCCATCGATAACGCCACTATTGGAGGCGTATTGCGCATGCACGCCATTCGCGGCAATCAAACCCTGCGCGCGCTCAAGTGCATTGGTCACGTTTGGCGGGGCATCACAAACCGAATCATTGGGCGCGCAAATCTGGAAGGTGCGATCCGCGAGGCTACCGAACCCATTCTGGCGCGCACCACGCATGGAGGCACCCGGCACGATGGGCTGAACCAATCCGGATACCGGCTGAAGGGCAATTTCAGCGCCGACGCCAGCCACCTTGCGGCCTGGGTTTTGCCCGACGCCGTTTTGACGGCGGCCGTCCGCGATAAGGGCCACGCCTGCGATGGATTCCGCCGGAACCACTCCCTGGCCGCCGCCAATCTCATCGGCAACGTCGCCAGCAATCACCGCACCCTGAGAAAAGCCGCTCAAAATAAATTTGGTAGCTGGGCAGCTTTGGTGAACGCTACGTAGCTCGTCATTCATCTTGGCGGTTCCCTCATTGCGGGAATCGTCGTAGCTCATCTCATGTTGCGCATTAATGTTTTTAAATTGCGCGGTATAGGGAAGGGTCCAGACCTTCACGTCGTCCCCGTAGGCTTCCTGCAACGGCTTCGTAATAGACAGCATGAACGAGCGCGGGTTGGCAGAAGGATTAATGGGGTCGTCGTCAGCCGCGGACTCCCAGGTGCCCGGGGCAGAAATGAACTCCACGCGGGGGCACCACTCGGGCTGCTGCGGTTGCGGCGGCGCTGCCTGCTCCGTGGTGTGCGGAGCAGGGGAATCGGTGCCTTGGTTGAGGTAACGCGACGCGCCCACGCCAATGACAGCTAATACGACGAGGGCCGCGACGACGGTAATAGTTTTTCGCATGGATTAGTTGTACCAGCTAAACCTAGCAAATCCCTGAACGTGCGGAATCCTTGATGAGCTGGGAAAGCTCCTCAAAACTCTGCGTGGTGCGCTGCTGCTCAATGAGCTGGCCAGCAACCACAGAAATGGTGACCTCATTCTCGTCGCAGGCCGCTTTGCCGGCTCCAAGGAGCTGATCCTCAACGCCATCGACGTTTACGCCGGCGTCCTTGAGCTTGTCCAAGTACTTGGCGTCTGGTTCCGGCACCTCAGCGGACGGGATTTCAGAGATCTCACGCGCACCGCGGTCTTCCTGCGACTTAGAGGTGGCGCTGGACGTCTCGTCTGCAGAGGAAGGGGCCTCGGACTCCCGCTCGAGGGGCGCGATCTCGGTCTCTTGCGGCGGTTCGCTATCCACCGTGGCGGAATCGCAGCCCGCAAGACCCAAGCACAGCGCCGCGCCCACAACTACTAGCTTGCGCATAGCTACTTCTTCTCGGTCCGAACCTGGCCGAGGACCTCGCTGATCTTGCCGTGCTGGAATTCCTGGCTCAGGCCTCCAGCGGCAATCTCAGAATAGTCAGAAGTAGGCCAGCCGAACTCGCCTTGCTCCCAGCCAGCCTGGCCCCAGCGGTCCATGATCTTGCTCTTCAGAATGTAGTGCGCACCGGACTTCGGGGACCAGTAGATGTTGCCCTTCTCAAAGGTCTGGAAGAAGCCGCCGTTGACGGCGTTCTCACCGGACGTCGGGAAGCCGAGCGCAGATTCAGCGCCGCCCATGTCCTTGTACTTGGCGCCGATAGCACCGTGGACTACCTGGTTGGAGCCATCCGGGTTACGGGTCAGGATGCCATCCTGGAATTCCTGCATGTAGCCCTCGCCGACCTTCTTGACCGGGCCGGTCGGGTACTTCAGATCGCCCTTTTCGTAGCCGTTCTTGCCCCAGGCCTGGAACATATCGCCGGTAATCTCCCAAGCACCGGACTCCGGGGACCAGTAGATGGAGCCGTGCTCGAAGTGCACGAAGCGACCCTTGCCGTCCAGGGTCTTAGACTCGCCGGTCTTAGGGAAGCCCAGCCAGGAGGTAGGCCCGCCGATTTCGGCGTAGCGGGCACCAATGCGGCCGAAGAGGGCGTGCGCACCGGTATCCGGGGACCAGTAAGCGGTACCAGACTCGAAGTCCTGGGCCTTGCCCTTCTTGGCGACGTCGTACTCGTTATTCAAGCAAGAGCCAATGACGCCGCTCTTGGTTTCCTTGGCGATGGCACCAATGGTCTCACAGTCCGCACCGCGATCAGCCTTGTCCATCTCGAGGGCATCTGCGATGTAGGGCCATGCCTGCTGCATCTCAAACTGCCAGTATTCCCAGCTATGCACGCCGGATGGTCGGAACTTAATCACTGGGTCAATCTTGGCGCGCTTTGCGTAGTCCACATAGGTCTGGGTGGACATGCGGGAAATGACCTCCAAGCCCACACCGGCGAGATTGGCCTGACCCTTGGCTACAGAGTTGGCGTTACCAAAGTCATCCTTGCCCGAACCTGCAGAGACATACACCGTCATGTCCTTCAGGTTTTCAATGCCCAACTTTGGATCGTGGTCGATCCAGTTTTGGGAACCTGGCTCGCCCCACATCTTGCGGGAATCATATCCGCCGGCATCACGCTGCGAAGCCATGATGGCTTCCGGCATGCCGCGCGTAGTGGTGTCCAGGTAGCCGGAGAAGGAGCCCACGAAGTTAAACAGGTGCGGGTTGCGCTCAGCCAAGTTCATCGCGGCGGTGCCGCCCATGGACAGGCCGGTGACCGCACGCTTGTGGTTCGAGCGGTACTCATTGTCCAAGATGGGGATCAATTCCTTGGTCAGGAAGGTCTCCCACATGTAGCGCTTACCGCGGTCTGCCTGCTCCCAGTCCGAGTAGAAGGAAGATTCGCCGCCAACCGGCATAACTAGGTTGACGTTGCGGTCAGCATACTGGTTCAAAATATTGGTCTCGATGGTCCAGCCGGACTCATCGTCACGCGCACGCAGGCCGTCGAGCGCCCATACCTCTGGGAACTTCTTTTCCGGGTGGGAGTACCAGTCACGAGCCAGCTGGATTTGCACCTTCTGCTCTTTATCCGGCATCGCCGCGGACTTGATGTAGACCATCAAGTGGCGGTTGGTCAGGTACTCCACGCGGTTGATCTTGACACCCTCCGGCAGGCCCTTAACATCCGGGTATTCGGTGTTCAGCGGGGTGCGAGCGGGCGGATCCTTCGGTGCGAAGTGATCGGACAGGCTGGAATCGCCGCCGATTGCGGAAGAGAGATCGCCTACGGAAGATTGTGCGGTGGCGTTTGGCAGCAGAGCCAAACCCACGGCAATAGCGGTAGGTACTGCGGCCACTGCAAGGCCCTTGCGAGCTTTGCTCGGGGAAGTGCTTTTGCGCATAGGTAAACGTCCTTGAAGATTTGCCGCGGTACCTTTCCGAGGGTTCCCCTCCCCCGGACCGATGCCTGCGGCGTGAGCTGTCTATCGTGTGCTCAAGTTTAAGTTGAACTTGAGACTTACGCTAGACTGACACGCCGCTACATTGCCGGGGAATTGCCCGGGTTATCCTGTCCGCTCACGCGGTACAGGTGCTCGTTGACAAACTCGCCGACGCCCCAGCGTGCCAGCTCGCGGCCGTAGCCGGAGCGGTTCACGCCACCGAAAGGCAGGCCTGCTGCGGTTACCGAGGCCTCGTTGACAAACGTCATGCCATCGTTGAGCTGGTTTGCCACCTCGAATGCGGCATCCAGGTCGGTGCCCCACACGGAGCTGGACAGACCATACTCCGAGTTATTGGCAATCTCGATGGCCTCTTCAACATCCTTGGCCTTGTAGACAATAGCCACAGGGCCGAAGATCTCGTTGCAGCCTACGTCGGTGGATGGGTCGACGTCGGTAAGCAGCGCAGGCTCCATGTAGGCGCCCTCGCGGTCAATCTTCTTGCCGCCTACGCGAATCTTGGCGTCACCATTGGCCGCGGCTTTTTCCAGGCGCTCCACGATCTCATCGCGAGCACCGATGGAGGACAGCGGACCAATGTCGGCATTCTCGTCGTCATAAGTGCCGACCTTCATGTCCCCAATCTTCTTCTCCAGGTATTCCACAGTGCGGTCGTAGAAGTCCTCCAGAACGATGAGGCGCTTTGGTGCGTTGCAGGCCTGGCCGGTGTTGTACATGCGAATCAAGTTGAACTGATCCAGTACCCACTCCAGATTCTCATCATCAATAACCAGGAACGGGTCGTTGCCGCCCAGCTCCAGCACGGACTTCTTGTAATTTTCGCCAGCGGTCTTGGCCACGGCAGAACCCGCACCCTCCGAGCCGGTCAGCGAAACACCCTTAATGCGTTTGTCCGCTACAAAGGCATCCATCTGGGAGCCGGAAGCGTAGATGTTGATGTACGCGTCCTTCGGCAGACCAGCCTCTTCCAGGATGTCCTGGCATGCCTGGGAAGACAGCGGGCAGATGGAGGCGTGCTTGAGCACAATGGTGTTACCCAGCAACAGGTTAGGCGCCGCGAAGCGGGCTACCTGGTAGTACGGGAAGTTCCACGGCATGATGCCCAGCAGTGGACCGATCGGCTCCTTGCGCACTACGGTCTTGTCGGCATTCTGTGCCGGCAGGTACTCGTCGGCAAGCAGCTCGTGAGCATGCTCGGAGTAGTAGCGGTAAATATCGGCAACAATCTGTACCTCGGCCTTGGCCCAACGGGTCAGCTTGCCCATCTCGCGTCCGATATGATCGGCTAACTCATCAATGCGCTCTTCATAAAGGTCAGCTGCGCGGGACAACACCGCAGCACGCTCCTCGATGCGAGTGCTCCGCCATGCATCGTAGGCCGCGGTGGAACGGTCTAGGATGTCATCGCGCTGCGAATCATCGATACGTTCAAACTGGTCTTCACTCTTGCCTGTGTTTGGATTCTCAATAGCGAACATGCGCCCCTGTATAGTCCCAACTCACATACCTTGCAATGAGCCCCTCCTGAGCTTGAGGAATCGCTCCCACGTCAGCTTCCAATGAATATTCCGGGGCGCCAGAGGACCTGCCGCTCGGTCCACCTCATAAGTGCCATCCTCAAACATCCAGACAATATCGCCGGTAAACGGGTCCATGATGTATCTCACCCGACCATCCGTCTTCACGTTATGGTGATGCTGACAAAGGCTCACCAGATTTCCCACACTGGTAGGCCCTTTGTCGCCGTACTCCACTCGGTGATCCAGTTGGCAATAGTGCGCTGGCATTGAACACCCCGGCCACCGGCAGGTCGCGTCCCGCCCCTGTACCCAGGCACGGATTTCGTCTGAGGGAACATACTTTTTGACGTCCTCGGCGGTAAGAGTTTGCACTGCAGAGTCATGTGCTAACTCCTCCCCCAGATCGCACCATCCTGCGCTAGGAATAAAGACGCGGGAAGGATCCTCGCCGGTGCGATAGGTGTTAATCACCACCTTGGTACTAGTGCGGTTAAAGATCAGATTTTCCAGCGCTTCCGCCTTTGAAACTCCGTCTTCTGCTGCCGCTTTATCAACATGCCGGGAAATCGCCGCCGCAGTGGCCTTATCTGTCTTCAACACGATGGTGGCTTGTCCACCCGAATAGGACACCGACACCGCGCGCTCGATTTGCGCCGACAAATCCGGCTTCAGCAGCCCATCAATGAATCCGCGCAGGAAATTTCGGATTTCCGGTTCCGTCGGTACGTGCTGTCCTGGGTCTTTGGGCGTGAGAAAATCTGCCAAGGCCGCATCAACCAGTTGGATCTGCGCTTCATCCCCGCCGAGGGGGCGCAATTCCACGTCAATAACTTGGAGTCGCGGAAGGTCCAAAATCCAATGTTCTGTTTGTACTGCGGTAGTAAGCGGCAGTTCGCGCATCCGAAAATGGGCTTGGATTGCACTCGACACCCGCCATCGCGAAAGACCGAGTTTCTTGGACAATACAGCCAGTGTGCAATCAACGTCGTCTTCCAACTGTGGCAACACTGCCTGGAACAGTTGCCATGATTGAATTCTTTGCACCATGGCCATGACACACACGGTGTCTTCCATGTCATTGGTAGAAAAATACGCCTGTTTTGGTGGTGCGGTAGCAGTAGTCACAAAAGCTCCCCCTCTAAATAAATTCGCACACCCAATCGAACTGACACCCCTAGATTAGCGCAACACCGAGACACCCGCAATAGCTAGGCGCATATTTGTTCGATACGACCCGCAAAAGAAAATCCCCTTTCCGTGAGAAAGGGGATTCGGCCGCAAGAATTACCAAGCGTTCATGACGTTAAGCACCTGTGGCTTAGAGCGGTTGAGCTGGTAGCCAAACTGCTCCCAGTTGTGCAGACCCTGTGCCGGGTAGTCCACGGTCGGGTTCAGGCCCTGCAGGCGAGCAGCGCCCTCCCACACGCGGGTGGTGATATTGGAGCCGAACTCGAGTGCAGCACCGGCGGCCTGGTGCTCCGGCAGGTAGTGACCATCGCCAGCACCTGGGACGCCAGAGGCAGCGGAGATGTACAGGTTGGTATTGCGCAGACGCGGGATAAGCAGCAGCGGATCGTTCTGGAAACGCTTCGGATTAAACAAGGAACCGTACATAGCGTTGATGTTGAATCCGCCCGCATCCAGCATGGCAAAGCGCATCATGGTCTGAGCACCGGGAACCGTGGTGGTCAGGAAGCCGGAGTAGGACATTGCCTGGCGGAACTGGTTCGGGTGCTTTGCGGCGAGGGTCAGAGCGGCACCGGCGCCCATGGACAGGCCAGCAATGGAGTTATTGTTGCGGGCAACACCGAAGTTACGCTCCAAGTAGCCAGGGAGCTCGCTGGTCAGGAAGGTCTCCCACTTGTAGTTGACCGGATTTTCCAGGTCGTAGGTAGCAGGACCCTGCCAGTCAGCGTAGAAGGAAGCGGCACCACCGACGGGCATAGCGAGGGTGATGTTATGCGGCTCGTAGGTCTTGGCAGCATTGACGTCGTTTACCCACGCGTTGGTGCGATTGGTAGCGCGCAGGCCATCCAGCAGGTAAAGGGCAGCATTGCCGCCACGCTTTGCCGGCTGAACCTGCACCGGAATGGTGCGGCCCATTGCCTGGGACCATACGTCGCAACGCTGGACCCACCAGCCGACCTTGTCCCACTCACACGTACCAGTGGCGTCACGGCGCAGCCAGTCGCGGTTGGCTGCCTCTGCCGGCTGGGACCCTGCCACGACGGCCAGGCCCAAAGCTACGGCAACTGCCATGATGACTGAAAGGACGCGACCCTTGATGGATGCAGTCATCTTTCTCCTTCAAACTACTCGGTGATTGTCACTAAGTTCTATCGTCCGGAACCTGTATACCGTTAACGTCACGGATCGATAACAATATCACAGAATAGTGTAACTTAGGTTGCCCCTAAAGTCTGCATTTAAAGGGATTAACGCAGGTAGTCAGAGGGATTAGAAGAAAAAGTGAGGGTCCGGCCATCGGTCAGGGAGAATTTAATATTTTTCCAGAAACGGTCCCAAGTTAGGGGTTCCCTGTATGTGGCGAAGAGTTTCTGAAAATCGGCGTCGCCAAGCGCGGCGCGAGCCTTGGCCGCCTCGTGCTTATCAATCCACGCCGGGATCTCGTCGATATCGGCCGCGGAATCTGCCACCTGCCACGACATATCCAAGCTCTTGTCGTGCCCAATGCGCCCGCCCACGATGCGCGGCTGGCGCGCCGCCAAGGGATTGCTGAGGCCGATATTGTCCAGCACGCGAATATCCAGCGGCGCATTCATGGAAGACATGCCCAAATTGATCAGGTAAACGGTCGGCGGATCGGTGCGCGAAGGGTCCGCAGGCGTGGCCGTCCACGAGAACCTATCTTCGCCCTTGATATAGCGGAAGGTCATGGCGTCGCCGGCCTCTAGCTCGTCGATGCCCTCTTGGTAGTCCTCCATAAACTTGGCGCCGAGGAACTCTTCGGCCCGTATAGGGGGATCCTGGCGCTGGGTGGTATAGGTCCAGAAATCGCGCTCGTCCACGATGGAAATTTCATCCGCATAGACGCTGCGATCCACCGGATGGCCGCGTAGAACGATAACCAGCGCCCACACCGCGCAGAGGACGGAGACGATCCACATGCGTACGCTAACGACAAAGATTGGAAGCAGAAACGCAAAAAGTGGCAGCAGCAGCATGCGGCCGTGCATAAAGTCTCCGCCCACACGCAAGACGTAAAGCGTATGGAAGAGCGCCGCACCCGCAAAAAGATACGTGGCAGTGGCGGTGGAGCGCAGAGCGGCGGGGCGCAGGTCCGCCTTCCACAGACCTGCAATGGCAAGCACGATGAGCGGCAGGAAGAGCCAGTACGGTCCAGCAAAGTCCGCCAGGTAGGTAAAGCCCTTACCCCATTCGGAACCCGCCGCGGACTTGGCCACGGCCGTGTGCGGGGTCAACAGGCCGTAGTAACCCATGCGGAAAATCTCATAGGCCAACGGCAGCGGCACTGCGACGGCAAGAATCTTCCACCAGCGGTGGGATACGAGCAGCACGATTCCCACCAGGCCGCCATACAGGGCGAGCTCCGGGCGCACCAGCCAGGACAGCCCAGCCCAGAAGGCGAGCCAATAGGCTTCGCTATTACTCCCGGAGTGGCGGCGCGGGCGCGACCACCGCAGCAACAGCCACCACAGCACCGCAAGGTAGAAGATGCACAGGCCCCATTCCAGGCCGGAGGTAAAGAAGTCGCGGGCTGGTGGCAGGGCCAAATACACAAGTGCGCCGGCCGGAAGGACGGCTCCAGAGCGCACGCTTGCCGACGCCCCCGTGCCGACAACCATTGCTGCTACCGCCAAGAAGAGGCCCAAGTAAATGGCGATGCCTTCCAGATTTGCATGGGAAATCCAGCGCACGAGGAAGATGAGGTACTGCCACAGCGTGGAGGTATTGGCCTCTACACGCTCGCCCATATTGAACACGGGCCCGTTTCCGGCTTCAAGGTTGCGCACGGTGCGCAGGACGATGAGGCCGTCATCGGAAATCCAGCGCCGCGCGAAGCCGCCCCAGAAAGATAAAACACCGATCACAAGAACGGCCGCCGGGGCACTCCAGCGGGCGATACTCTTGTGGTCGGTGTTAAGCACGGGGAGAAAGTTTATCAGCCCCGCAGTAAATTTCTATATCGATTCCGCTGTGTCTAGAACAACGGCGTGATATAGACCGCCATGGCAATGCAGGCGAGCCAAGCCAAGGCGAGAACCTGCAAAGTGCGGTCCTCCAGTGCAATTTCGTCCGGCGCGCCGCCCTGGCCGCGGTCCACGTCGGCCGCATAGCGGAGGATGGCGATGGTAAACGGCACCATGGAAATCTGGTACCACACGCCACCGGTCTGGGCGCCGTTTGCGAGTTCGAAGCCCCACAAGGTGTAGCAGATGACCACCGCGGTGGCGGCTAGGGTCCACACGAAACGCAGGTAAGTGGGCGTATACCCCTCCAGGGACTTGCGGATTTTCGCGCCGGTCTGTTCTACCAACAGGATCTCCGAGTAGCGCTTGCCGGAGGCCATAAACAGCGAGCCGAAGGCCGCCACCAGCAGGAACCACTGGGATAGCTCGATGCCTGCGGCTACGCCACCGGCCATGGTGCGCAGCATGAAGCCGGAGGACACCAGGGCAATATCGATCACCGGCATATGCTTCCAGCCAAAGCAATAGCCCAACTGCAACGCGATATAAATCGCCATCACGATAGCCAGCTGCGGCCCAGCAGTGGCAAGGAAAGACAGGCCGATGGACAGGCCGATGAGCACCACGGCCATGACATAGGCGAGCTTAATCGGCAGCACGCCCGAGGCAATCGGGCGGAAGCGCTTGGTCGGATGCTCTTGGTCCTCGCGCCAGTCCTTCGCATCGTTAATCAGGTAGATGGAGGAAGCGCCGAGGCAAAAGACGACGAAGGCCAAGAGGACGTCGAGAAGCACGCGGCTGTGGAATAACGCATCGGCGCCGGCCGCGGCGGGGGCGGCCAGCACCAAGACGTTTTTGACCCACTGCTTGGGGCGCAGGGCCTTAATCATGCCATCGGCAAGGTTCTTCGGCGGCTTGCGCTTGCGGCCGGTATCTACGCCGGAGGTGTGCGGTTCCGAATGGAAAAAGTGCTGGTTTCCATCATCACTCATGCTTCATTCCTTTCATCACGACCTCCGCGGTAGCAGCGCCGATGGCCGCACCCACGGCCGTATCTGTTGGATAGTGCACTCCGAGCACCATACGCGATGCCATCATTACCGGCACGCCGAGAAGGGGCGCCTTGCGGCCGGTAAGGCGGCTTACCGCCACCAGGAATGCGGTGGTCGAAGTCGCGTGCGAGCTAGGGAAAGACAATGTGGAGGGCGTCTTTACCCCCACGCGCACGTACGGATAATCCGGGCGCTTGCGGCGCACGATGCGCTTGAGCACCACACTGGCGGCGTGCGCGAGGAAGGCGGCGGCCCCAACACGGACCCAGCCTTCGCGGCGGCGCTTGTCGATGCCCGCCCCTACCGCAGCGCTGCCCATCCAACCTAAGGCATGCTCGCCCCAGTGGCTAAGCCCGCGGGCGGTGGGAAGCACGCCGGGCACGTCGAAGGCCGCACCCTGGATGGACTCGAGGACGCGCGATTCGGCTACGGAAAGCTTATTGGGCATCGAAGACCTTCTTCCACGACTCGCGCGAGGTCAGCTCCGGCTGGGCCGCGCGGTATTCGGCGCGCAGGTCGTCGAAGTTCTCTTCGATTTCTTTCAGCAATTCGCGGGTCTGGGTCACGAGGTCCTTGGCCAGATCGCGATCACGCTTGCGGAAGGCCACGCCGGTGCCACCCGCGGTGGACACGGTGGCCGAATCTACGCGGGACAAGGTGAACCAGCGGGCCTCGTCCGGGGTGAGGTTGAGCTGCGGCGCCTCATGGTGCGCAGCGTCTTCCTTGCTGACGAGATGCTTGAGGCCCTTGATGGCCCACGGGATCTTCTTGATCTTGGCCAGGCGGCCGCCGATATTGCGGGTGGGCACGCCCGGCGCGCCGGTGGGAGCCGGGAGCTCATCGGCGGATTCCAGGATGACGGCATCGGAGTAGTTCTTGCGGATCTGCGCGATGCGCGGCAGCGAAGACTCCAGGATGTCGAAGAGATGGTCCGGCCCGGCCAGGAAGTCTCGCATAGCCTCAATCTGGATGGCCATGGTGGAGTATTCCATGCACATGGTGTGCTTGAGGGTGGACTTAAAGATGGACTTGGTAATGCCCTTGACCGGTCCCTCGTGGTACATCGCGGCCACGATAAGGCGGTTGCGTAGGTGGAAGTAGGCCTGCCAGTCAATGGCATCGTCCTTATCGGCCCAGGCCATGTGCCAGATGGCGGCACCCGGCCAGGTCACCGTGGGGAAGCCATTGCGCGCTGCTCGCAGGGAGTACTCGGTATCGTCCCACTTGATAAACAGCGGCAATGGCTGGCCGTTGGTTTCTGCCACGATGCGCGGGAAGAGGCACATCCACCAGCCGTTGTATTCCACGTCAACGCGGCGATGCAGCGCGCGGGAATCGTACTTCTTGGGATCCAAGTGAGTCTCGCGGGTGCCGATGGCGCGCAGCGGGTACTTGGCAAAGTCGTGGTCGTAGACGGCGTGCGGCGCCGCGCCCCACATGAAATCGGCACGGTTAACCTGCTCGCCGGTAGTGCGCAGCTGGGAGCGCTCCTGCAGGTTGAGCATCTGGCCGCCGACGACAATGGGCTTGGCGGCGTAGCGGGCCGCCTGAACCGCACGCAGCACGGAGTCCGGCTCAATGGCGATGTCATCGTCCATGTACAGGATGAAGGGCGAATCGGTATTTTCCAGCGCCTCGTACATGATGCGGGAGTAGCCGCCAGAGCCGCCCAGGTTACCCTGGCGGAATTCGCGGAAGCGCTCACCAAAGTGGGCCACCGCCTCGTCGTAACCCGGCTCATCGGCCGGGTGCTGGTTGCCTTGATCCGGCATGAGGACGAAGTCGATGATCTCGTCTACCACTGGGTCCTCGGCCAGTGCTTGGAGTGCTGCCACGGCATCGGTCGGGCGGTTAAAGGTAGGAATGCCGACCGCTACGCGCTTGTCCTGCGCCGGTTGTTCGGTGCCGTCCGGCAGCAGCTGTGGGCCAGGGGCGTGGGGGGAGCACCAGGCGGCGTCGGCAAGCGTGGTTTCCTGCTCGGTGGTGATATCGAACCACAGCCAGCCGCCGTCCTCGAAGTTTTTAAGCGGCAGCTCAAACTCGTGGTGGCCGGTGCCTACCAGGTGGTTGGCCACGGAAATGCGCTGGCCATCCTGCTTGGAGCGGTAGAGGGAAATATTTGCTTGACCCTCAATGTCCAGGCTGAGGATCACGGAGCGCAGCTGGGACCAGCGTCGCCAGTAGGAAGCTGGGAAGGCGTTGAAGTAGGTTTCAAAAGATGCTTCCTCGCCGGCGGGAATGGTGACGGACGTGCGGTTAAACCAGCTGAGGCGTTCGCGGTTTTGCTCGGCCTCGATGAGGTAGAGCATCCGCACATCAAAGGGCTCGCCGCGCTTAGGCAGCAGGATGCGCTGCAGGGGCTCATGGGCCTGAGTGTTGTTGGCAGTCACGATAGCTTCGATTCTCCAAACGGTATAAACAGTAGTCAGCGATTTAGCGTAGTTGCTTTTGCATAAGTACTACGGTTTACACGCGGAGCCCGTATGATGGAACATCATGAGATGGGTTCCTTGCGCGGCAGCAGTAGGTCTTCTCGCTGTAGCCAGCGCCCCCGCCGCTATCGCAGAGGAAAAACCCGCGGTGGAGTTTCTGGACCACGCCGAAATCCTCAGCAATTCGGACGAAGACGCCATCAAATCGCAAGCACAGTCCATGCATTTGCCGGATTCCGTGCACGAGGTCGTCTACGCTACGTATCCGAACTCGGGCGAGGAATTTTCCCGGACTCTGTTCCATGACTTGGACCGCGAGCATCCACATTTCATCAACGGAAGTGGGTTACAGAAAAATGTGCTCGTCATCGCGGTAGGTTTTGAGCCCAATAGTATGGCTGTGCACTGCGGCACAGAGGTGTGCCAGGACATCAAGATTTATGACGAGGGCCGCATGGACGGCATCTTGGACCAGATGCGGCCGGCGCTGGCGGACGATGACTATACCGTCGGCATGATCCTGGCGACGCGCGCCGCCGCGGATACCACCGTGCGCCGGCAAAATACGCAGGATGTGCCCACGTGGTCCGTGTTCATCGCAGCCACTGTGGTGCTCGTGGTTCTGGGCGTGGTCGGCCTCATTACCTACTTGTTCATCCGCCGCGCCCGAGTGCGCAAGCGCTTCGATTATATTAAGGGCGCTCGCGACGGGGCTGAGGAACTCATCAAGCGCACGGAGGCACGGATTGACGCCCTGCATTCCCCCTTGGCGGGCGACTACCTGAAGGTACAGTGGCGCTCTCTGGTCAATCAGTACACCGATGCGCGGCCAACACTGAAGGCGCTGGAAAACATCCAGGACTATTCCCTGCACGCCGTCTCCATCAAGGAGGCATACAAAGCGCTTAAGCAGATCAATACGGCCGCAGCACAGATAGATTCCCTAGAAAATTTCTGCGCCGGCGATACTGCGGTGCGCGCGGGCGAGGTGCAATGGCTGCTTGGCGACGCCCAAGCGGCCCTCTCCCGCCAGCCCGACAACGCCAGCTTGCGCCAGATAACGCAGCGCATTAATGACCTGTCCCAGGATTTGTCGCGGGAAGACTTCGATTCCGCCTTCGCTCGCGTCCTCGAGGACTACCACCCCATGGTGGGCGCGCTGCCAGAACGGCTATATCCGCAGCGCGACCGCAAAACTCCCCCACTCCTGGGCACGCCGGAATGGCGCCCCGGCATGGGCACGCACTACATGCCCTATAGGTTTGCGGGCTTCTGGGTGGCCAATAATAACGTCTCCTCCCAGCTGCCCAACCCGTACCGCTTCTAGGCGTTGACCGGCTCGGTTACCGGATCGATGCCCAGCTTGTTGAGCATGTAGAGTACGCGGGCTTCGAGGTCATCAGCCAATTCGCGCGCCTCCTCCACGGTATCCGCGGCAGGAATATCCCAAATTTTGATGTCCTTGCCCGCCTCATCGCGTTCTACCTCGCGGCCCATGAACACGATGTAATCCGGCATCGCTACCGTACGCACCTCATCGAGGTACTTATTCGGGGCCTCACCCATGCCGCGCTCGTTCATGACGTGGGCAAGGTGGCCTTCCGCTTCGTTTTCTGGGTGAGCAACGGCGGTATCTACAAAGAGGGCTTCGCCGGCGTGCTTGCGGGTCAGTTCCGCTGCGGCTTGGGCCAGCGCATTATTGGTACCGGCGGCAAAACGTACGTGCAGGCGGTGAGCACCGAAGTAATCGCGCACCTCACGCTCCACCAAAAGCGGCACGAATTCATCGAGCTCCGCCTTGTTGGTGTGCTTGGCAATAACCTCATCGAGCTTGGCATCGATTTCCGCGGCCGTGTAGTCGTGGCCGTAGTTCTCGTGCAGATCCTGGCGCAGGGTTTCAAACTGGTTCATTGTTATCCCCTTTCTCGGATTATTGTCCCGTTTGCTAATTGTTAACCTACCGTTAACTTTAATAGTTAACGTTGGGTTAAGTCAAACGGTTGGGAATAACCCAATAGTTTTCTGCACCAAGAAAGCGGAAAGGCCCGCCGGGTGTTCCGGCAGGCCTTCTTGGACTGTTCCTTCTTTTTATCGGGAATGCGCGATGCGCGGCTACGCAATTTCAGGTGCTCCTGCAGCCGCTCTGGCGACATTTTCCACATGCGGCGGTCAGCCATACCGTCACCTCCTTTCCTCAGAGGTGATCAAGCATAGCGCTTAGTGGCCACGCTCCTGCTCAATAGCCTTGCCCTCGTTCCAGAAGGGCGCAAGCTTATTATCAAACATGGACAGCGCTGAACCGATAGCCATGTGCATATCCAGGTACTGGTAGGTACCCAGGCGGCCACCGAAGAGAACCTTATTATCCTTCGACTCCTGGGCGGCGAGCTTACGGTAGGCCTCCAGCTTGGTGCGATCCTCTGGGGTATTGATTGGGTAGTACGGCTCATCGCCCTTATCGGCAAAGCGCGAATACTCCTTCATGATGACCGTCTTATCCTTCGGGTACTTATCCTTGCGCTCCGGGTGGAAGTGGCGGAACTCATGGATGCGGGTATAGTCCACGTCCGCATCGTTGTAGTTCATCACCGGGGTGCCCTGGAAGTCGCCGGTATCCAGCACCTCCAAGTCAAAGTCGAGGGTGCGCCAACCCAGCTCGCCCTCGGCAAAATCAAAGTAGCGATCCAGTGGGCCGGTGTAGACCACGGGCGCATCTGGGGACTCGGCGCGCAACTCTTCGCGCACCTCGAACCAATCGGTATCCAGGCGGACCTCAATATTGTCGTGGTCAGCCATGTTTTCTAGCCATGCCGCGTAGCCGTCGACCGGCAGGCCCTCATAGGTGTCGTTGAAGTAGCGGTTATTGAAGGTATAGCGCACCGGCAGGCGGGTGATATTCGCGGCCGGCAGCTCCTTCGGATCGGTCTGCCACTGCTTTGCGGTGTAATCGCGGATGAAGGCCTCATACAGCGGGCGACCGATGAGCGAGATGGCCTTCTCCTCCAGGTTTTGCGCCTCTTCCGGGGAGAATTCGCCGGCCTGATCCTTAATGAGCTGGCGGGCCTCATGCGGGGAGTAGTAGCGGCCGAAGAACTGGTTGATAAGACCCAGGCCCATCGGGAATTGGTAGGCGGTGCCATCGTGCATGGCAAAGACGCGGTGCTGGTAGTCGGTGAAATCGGTGAACTTATTGCAGTAATCCCACACGCGCTTATTAGAGGTGTGGAAGAGGTGCGCGCCGTACTTGTGCACCTCGATTCCGGTGGTGGGTTCGGCCTCGGAGTAGGCATTGCCGCCGAGGTGATTGCGGCGCTCCACAATGAGCACCTTCTTATCCAGCTGGCTAGCGGCGCGCTCGGCAACCGTTAGACCAAAAAATCCAGAGCCAACAACGATGAGGTCATAAGAAGTCATGGCCTCCACTTTATTGCACTACGGCAGCTGACACGGCGCATCGGCGTGTCGGAACAGATTTCACAGAAGTCACAAACGTACCATCACTATCAACTCTTAACTTTTGGCAACCGTTTTTACAGCTGCACAACCCTAGGGAGATAACAGTGCAACAACGACGTCGACTAGTACCCACTAGGTCAAAATGGTCTACCCCCGTCATCGCGGCGGTCACCTCCATCGCGCTCGCCGTGACGGCCGCATTCGGCGGACAGCAAGTTCTCAAGACCCAAGACTCCGGCAACGGCGGTCCCATTGAGGTCAAAAATTCCTCCTCTAGCTTCAGTGACGGCGAATCCATCGTCGTCGATGACCCAGCCGTAGCCGCTCAGGGCGACGGCGAAAGCCGCCGCGCGGTCAAGCAGTTCCACCGCGACGAAACCTTCAACATGTTCGCCGTCACCTGGGAGGGCAAGCGAGATATCAACTCCTTCGTCCGCTCCAAGCAGCAGGACGGTTCCTGGAGCGAGTGGCTGCCCATGGATGCAATGAATTACACCGAGGGCAAGAACGGCACCGAACTCATCTTCGTGGGCGATACCAACGATGTGCAGGTTTCCATGGCCAACGTTGACCTCGTGACCGGTTCCAACCTCGACAAGAAGGAAGACTCCCTCCTGGACAAGGCTGCCAAGGGCGCAGATGCCAACCGCCCCGCGCCGCTTGCGTACAACGTCGGCGATATCTCCCCCGTGGCCGATGAGCGCACCCAGGTTGCGGATCTCGACGCCGTGTTTATCGACGGCAACGCCCAAGAAGGCGAAGCCATCGAGCCCACCGCAGAAACCGCGGGCATGCCCAAGGTAGTCACCCGCGCCGGCTGGGGAGCAGACGAATCTAAGCGCTGCCAGCAGCCAACCTACGACGATGGCTTGAAAGCCTTGACCCTGCACCACACCGCGGGTACCAATAACTACACCCGCGCACAGGCAGCGGCACAGGTTCGCGGCGCCTACGAGTACCACGCGCAAACCCTAGGCTGGTGCGATATCGGATACAACGTGCTGGTGGATAAATTCGGCACCATCTACGAAGGCCGCTACGGCGGTCTGGACAAGGCCGTACAGGGCGCCCACGTGGGTGGCTTCAACTCCAATAACTGGGGCATTTCCATGATTGGCAACTACGAGACAGCAGAGCCGTCTCGTGAGATGCTCAACTCCGTGGCGGAGATTGCCGGCTGGAAGGCCGCTATTTCTGGCATCGATCCAATGGGCAAGGCCAGCTTGTACTCCGGCGGATTCAACGGCTCCAAGTTCCCTGCAGGAACCACGGCCACCGTGCCGGCCTTCGCGGGCCACAACGATTTCCACTACACGGCCTGCCCTGGTCAGTACACCACGCGCCATTGGGATGAAATCCGTAAGAATACCAAGCGCAAGGCGGATGCCATCAAGTCCGGCAAGAACAGCACGGACCTGAACTGGCAAGAGTCTCCGAAGCCAAATACCCCCAAGACCCCGCAGCAGACGGGCGAAGAAATCATGTCCTCGCTAGGCGATGTTGAGGTACCGGTCTCCACTATCTCCGCCCTTGCCGGCATCGCTGCCGCCGTCTTCGGGGTGCTCATCGCCAACGACCGCCTGCAGAAGCCTGATACCGATCAGAAGGTGGCGGGCAACTTGACCACCGGGGATATCCCGGAGATTGTCAACAAGGTTGTCCAAGTCTCCAGCAACGAGGGCTTGAAGGAATCCTGGACCTCCGTTCTCAATGCCTTCGGCCCAGTCCTAGGCCTGGCAGTCGGAGGCCCGGATACCACCGATGGCGGCAAGATCCTCTACCAGCTCTTCCAAAATGGCGTGGTGCTCTCCTCCAAGGAGTCCGGCACCAAGGCGCTTACGGGTGAGATTGCCAAGAAGTGGTCCGAGGGCGATAATGCCTCCAAGCTCGGCCTGCCTACCTCCAACGAGGAAAAGAATGGCAAGGAAATCCGCGTGAAGTTCCAGGGTGGCGAGATTGTCTACAACACCGAAACGGAAAAGGTAGACATCTTCACCGACTAGAACCAGCGCTCTAGCACCTTAGCGACGCCCGCCTGGTGGTTAGCCACGGTGACCGCATCCGCGGCCGCCTTAACCTCCGGGTGGGCGTTTTCCATAGCCACACCACAGCCTGCCCACTGCAGCATTTCTATATCGTTGGGCATATCCCCAAACGCGATGACCTCGGCCTGATCCACGCCTGCATGATCTGCGAGCCATTCCACGCCGCGACGCTTGGTGACCTTCGGTGCGGCAACTTCCAACATGCCCTCATTAATCGAGTAGGTCACATGGGCCAATTCTGGATCAATGTGCGGGGAAATAAGGTCGTAGAGTTCCGGCGCGGAATAATCGGTATTGCGGATGAGGAATTTTACCGCCGGCTGCCCTACAAGTTCGCCCATACTGACTACGCCAAAGCCTTCAAATAAGGCGTTTTCGGAGTAGTGGCGCTCGACTACGAAGAGGTCCTCGACGGCGTCGGCAAGCGAGCCCCCAGCCCGCTCCGCGCCAAAGCCCACGGTGCCCAGTACGGTCTGGGCCACGTCCACCACTTCCGCCAACGCGGCGGGCGAAAGCTCGTGGGCGGACATCACCCGATCCTCCGCGGAGTCATACAACACAGCGCCATTCGAGGTCACGCATACCGGCCGCACGGGCAGCTGCTCCAGCACCGGGGCAATCCAGCGGAACGGACGGCCGGTAGAAAGCGCAAAATAAGCACCCTGTTGGACTGCCCGCGCCACGGCGTCACGGTTGCGACGCGGGACACGGTGGTTGCGGTCCAGCAGGGTGCCGTCAATATCGCTCGCGATGAGGCGAGGCGCGCGGGCTGGGAAATTCTCCATACCCGCGAGTTTACGTCAGGACTTAGATGTTCAGGTCCTCGTCCTCATTATCCTCCCACTCCAGGGAACGCTTAATTGCGCGCTTCCAGTCGCGGTAGAGCCCCTCTACCTCTTCCTTATCGCGCTTCGGCTTGAATACCTTCATGTCTCCGGTCTGGCTGCCCAGGACGCTGAGATCATCCCAGAAGCCATGGTCCAAGCCTGCCGCGAAGGCCGCGCCGGTGGCGGTGGTCTCGATATTCTTCGGGCGGTGTACTTCCACGCCGAGGATATCGGACTGGAACTGCATCAGCAGTTCATTCATGGTCATGCCACCATCCACGCGCAGCTCGGTAATCTCCACGCCGGAGTCCGCCACCATGGCGTCGGCAACATCGCGCGTCTGGTACGCGGTGGATTCGAGCACGGCGCGAGCCAAGTGCTTGCGGTTAGCGAAGCGGGTCAGGCCCACGATGACGCCGCGGGCATCCGGGCGCCAATACGGAGCGAAGAGTCCGGAGAAGGCCGGCACGATATAAACGCCGCCGTTGTCCTTAACCTCGCGCGCGAGGTTTTCGATGGACGCAGCGTTGGGAATGATCTGCAGGTTATCGCGCAGCCACTGCACCAGGGAACCGCCCATGGATACAGAACCCTCAAGCGCGTACACGGGGCGCTCGCCCTCGCGCTGGAAGCAGACGGTGGTCAGCAGGCCGTTCTCGGAGAACTTCGGGGTGGTACCCGTATTCAGCAGGAGGAACAGGCCGGTTCCGTAGGTATTCTTTGCGGAACCTGCGCGGAAGCAACCCTGGCCGAACATCGCGGACTGCTGGTCACCCAGGATGGCGCGGATAGGCACCCCGGAAAGCGAGCCGCGCTCACGCACGGTGCGGAAATCACCCAGGGACGGGCGGATCTCCGGCAGCATGGACATCGGGATGCCCATTTCCTTGCACAGTTCCTCATCCCATTCCAGCTTTTCGATGTCCATCAGCAGGGTGCGGGAGGCGTTGGTGACGTCGGTGGCGTGCAGCGCTTCGCGGCCGGCATCGCCCTCGGCGCCGCCGGTGAGGTTCCACAGCAGCCAGCTATCGATGGTGCCGAAGAGCAGGTCGCCTGCCTCAGCACGCTCGCGGGCACCTTCGACGTTATCGAGGATCCACTTCACCTTCGGTCCCGCCGGGTAGGAGTTGATGATCAGACCGGTGCGGCGGCGCCACTTTTCTGGTCCTTCCTCACCCGAGAGTTCCTTACAGATGGCGGTGGTACGGGTATCTTGCCAGACAATGGCGTTATAGACCGGCTTGCCGGTGTGCTTATCCCACACCACGGTGGTCTCACGCTGGTTGGTGATACCTACCGAGTCAATGTCTTCCACGGTGATGTCGCCATTGGCAAGAGCCTCACCGACGGCGCGACGGGTATTGCTCCAGATTTCTTCCGGATCGTGTTCTACCCAGCCTTTTTCCGGGAAGATCTGCTCGTGCTCGAGCTGGCCAACGGCAGCCTGCTCGCCGTTGTGGTCAAAGATGATGCAGCGCGTCGACGTGGTTCCCTGGTCGATAGCGGCGACGTATTTCTTGTTAGTCATGTGTCTAGTCTCCTATACGAAGATGGAATTAGAGCGCAACGGACAACAGGCCAACGGCTACGGCCGCGACCAATGGGGCCACGATGGGAACCCAAGCATAGCCCCAGTTCGCGCTGCCTTTGTCCTGGATGGGCAAGATGAATGCATAAGCAATTCGCGGGCCCAGGTCACGGACCGGATTGATGGCATAACCCGTAGGGGTACCCAGGGACAGGCCAACCGCCACCACAACGAAAGCAACGGCAAAGTAGCTCATTGGGCCAAGCTCGCCGCCGGTGGGGCCGAAGGCGATGAACATCAACAGCACGCAGGTAGCGATGAACTCCGTCACCGCATTCCAGCCGTTCTTAGGATGTGCCGGCTTGGTAAAGAAGATACCGTTCGTGTCCTTATTGGCGCCGGTGACGTTTCCGGCGTCGTCGTAATTATTGGCGTCGAAAAGCTGCTTGAAGGCAGCCCATGCCAGGATGGCACCGAGGATAGCGCCGAGGATCTGGCCCAGGAAGTAGTACGGCACCAGAGACCACTCGAGCGAGCCATTGACGGCCAACATTACGGTGACGGCGGGGTTAAGGTGCCCGCCCGTGGGATCGGCCACACTGGCACCGACGAAGACACCCATACCCCAACCCAGGGCGATAACGACCCAGTCGGAACCGCGTGCGCCAGAGGTGCGCAGGTTTACCAGCGCACATACGCCGTTACCTAGAAGGAGCAGCAACGCAGTGCCGATAAACTCCCACAGGAATGCATCAAATCCGGTCATAACTTATACCTCGTTTTGGGTGGGTCGGGCGGATCCTGCGCGGACCACAATGTCATTGGCCTCACGGTCAGTTACCGCAGCTTCTGCTTCAAGTTCGGCCTGGGTGTGGGCCTTGAATTGGGATACCTCGCGCTCCTTGTCGGCGTCGCTCCAGCCCAGCAGCGGTGCTACAAAATCAGCAACGGCCGGGGCGGCGTTCACACCGCGGTCGCCGAACTCGATGGCGATGCGCAGGCGGCGGGACAGGATGTCTTCCAAGTGCAATGCACCCTCGTGGGTGACGGCGTAGCGGACCTCGGCCCACAGGTAGGACTCGGCACCAGGAACTGGCTCGAGCAGGGAGGCATCCTCAGCTGCGGGTGCCAGAACCTCACCCAGCAGGGAGCCATAGCGGCCGAGCAGGTGCTCAATGAACTTCTCGCTCAGGTTGTAGCGACGAGCCAAGGACGGGACCTGGTTGGCCAAGGCGTGATAGCCGGCGGCACCCAGGATCGGGGTTTGCTCGGTGATGGACTCTGGGACCTTGGTACCCAGTTCTTTCACCGCTAGGTCCACGGCGTCCTTACCGATGACGCGGTACGTGGTGTACTTACCGCCGGCGACAGAGACCATGCCTGGGGCCACGCGTGCGACGGCGTGGTTGCGGGAAAGGTTGGTGGTGGAGTCAGACTTACCGGACAGCAGCGGGCGCAGGCCGGAGTAAACACCCACGATGTCATCGCGGGTGATCTGGCGACGTACGCGCTGGTTTACCTGGTCCAGAATGTAGTCAATATCGGACTTGGTCGGCGCCGGATCCGGCAAGGAGAGACCCTTTTCCCAATCGGTATCGGTGGTACCGATGATCCAGTACTCGCCCCATGGGATAACGAAGAGGACGGACTTTTCGGTGACGAAGCACAGGGCTGCCTCTGCATCAAGCGCATCCTTGGGCACAACGATGTGCACGCCCTTCGAGGCGTGAACGGTGAACTTGCCCTCCACGCCGGCCATCTCTTGAATCTTGTCATTCCACACGCCGGTGGCGTTGATAAAGACCTTGCCGCGCACGGTGGTCTCGCGGCCGGTAGCGGTATCGCGAACCTTCGCGCCTACGATGCGGCCCCCGCGGTCCTTGTCAAAGCCAATGACCTCGGTATTGGTGCGAACATCGGCACCATACTCGGCGGCGGTACGCAGCACGGTCATGGTGTGGCGGGCGTCATCAACCAGGGTGTCGTAGTAACGCACGCCGCCCACAATGGCATCCTCTTTCAGACCCGGGGTTACCTTCAGCACGCCCTTTCGGGTCAGGTGCTTTTGCATAGGGACGCTCTTGGCGCCACCCATGAGGTCATAAAGAGTAAAGCCACCGAACATCATCACGCGCTCCCATACGTGGTGGGTCAGCGGGAAGATGAACTTCAGCGGCTTCACTAGGTGGGGTGCCAGGGTGGACATATTGAGCTCGCGCTCCTTGAGGGACTCCGCCACTAGGCGGAAGTCAAACATGGCCAGGTAGCGCAGGCCACCGTGGAACATCTTGGAGGATCGAGAAGAGGTACCTGCGGCGAAGTCGCGCGCCTCAATGACGGCGGTCTTGAGGCCACGGGTAGCGGCGTCCGCTGCCGCACCGGCGCCTACGGAACCGCCACCGATGATGACTACGTCGTAGTCCTCATCTGCGTATCCATTCCATAGATTTTCAAAGTATTCGGGGTTAAAGGCTTGGTTGCTTTGCTGGGTCATTGCTGACCGCATCTCCTTCCTTGGTGCTTGCATGTGCCTGCGCCATAAATCCATGAATGAGATGGCAAAAGCACAGCTAAAAGCAGTTAAATTGTGGTTTCGGTGGAAAGATTCACACCGCGGCTGCAGAGACTTTATCTCCTTAAACCTATGATAGGAGTCACGGACGTCAGTTACACAGGCGGTTACTCACACGTAGGTTTCAGGCCCATAAGCAGTAACTTTCCCTAAAATACTTAGCCACCCGAAAAGAAAAAGCACCCCCTCGCGGGGGTGCAAAGCAGACGCAAAGCCCGCGCTATTTCTGCGCTAACCGCGCCATCACTTCAAGCACTTCGGACATTCCGGCTTTCTCCGCAGAATATGTGACTGCTTGGGCGCCCTTGACCACCTCAATAGGGGCAGTTTCCAAAGCCACCACCGGCATCCAGCCAAGGAAATCCTCATCCCCCGGCTCATTAGCAAAGACCAGAGCCTCTTCCGGCCCATCCTGCAGATCCTCGAGAATGCGCTCCACGCCTTGTGCCGCGGTGGCGGCGGTGACGGACAGGGCGCCGGTATCGAGACGCGGCTGCACAGCATCCTCATCAATGACAACGCTCCACACGGCTTGCGGAACATCCACCTCACCGGCGGGTGATATCACGATCAGGACTTCGGCCGCCGGGTAGATCTCCGCCAAAGCCTTGTGCAATCGCGGAGTCAGCGCGCCATCTTCCCAATTCAGCGCGCTGCTGTGCGCCACTACTACGCGGGGGATGGAAGAAAATTGTGCCTTCATGCGGTGCGGCAAGCGCGAGACGATAAGCCGGGATTGGGTAGCTGCCGCCAACAGGCCCTGCTCTGCTACGGAACCGGCCCATATCTCCTTACTGCTGGCCGTGATGGACGCTTGGGTTTGCGCCACATCCGACTTCAGCTGCGCCATGACATCCGCGACCTTATCGCGACCTTCATCCAAGCCGCGGGTTGCCTCTTCAACCACGGCGTTGAGGTTGTTCTTGATCCACTCCAAGGTCTCAGGGGCGGTACGCGCCTTATTCTTTGGCTCCTCCCCGTCCGTTCCCTTAGCGGCGGCCATGTGGTTGCGCACCAAGTCAACCGTAGTAACGGAGACGCGTTCTTTGAGGCCCATCAGATCGTCGCGCAGTCGGCGCACGCGGTGACGTTCGGTTTCTACTTCGGCATCGCGAGCTTCTGCCTCTTCAAGGGTAGGAGCCCCTCCACCTTTACGGGCGGGCACCCAGTATTCACCGGCAGGCATGGGTCCAAATTCGGCTTCGTACTGCTCCCATAGTCCTTCCAACGCCTCTTGCATACGGCGTCGAATCTCCGCGGTATCAGCCTCCGCATCGCCGGTGGGATAGTACGGTTCGAGGGCGGTAATAAAGACAGGGGTCTTGGTCCGTCCCAGGTTCTTTTTGTGCCCCTTGGTCCACAGGCGCTGCGAACCAAAAATGACCTGTGGGATTACCGGCACCCCCGCCTCATAGGCAATGCGGGAGGCGCCACTTTTCATGCTGCGGATTTCAAAGCTGCGAGAAATTGTGCCTTCAGAAAACACGCCCACGAGTTCGCCGTCCTTGGCCAGCTGTACCGCTTGGCGGAAGGAGGCGCTGCCATCGATACGATCAACTGGCACGTGATGCATGGCCCTCAACAACGGACCTGCCACCGGGGCTTTAAAGATTCCAGCTTTAGCCAGGAAGCGTACGAGACGCTTCTTGCGATACGCCAAAAAGGCGCCGAAAAGGAAATCCATGTAGCCGGTGTGGTTACAAACCAACACCGCGCCGCCCTTATCGGGGATATTTTCCTCCCCCGAAAGGCGCATTTTTAATCCCTGTGCCAGAGTCACCCCCCTGCCAATGTGGGTGATCTGGCGGTACAGGAAATTCGTCGCAGCGTTCATAACTCTCCAGGACGACGGCGGACTTACTGCGGGGTCAGGACATCCTTGCCCACGAACGGGCGCAGGGCCTCAGGGACAACGACGGAGCCGTCGGCCTGCTGGTGGTTTTCCAGAATGGCAACGAGCCAGCGGGTAGTCGCCAGCGTGCCGTTCAGGGTAGCTGCGGTCTGGGTCTTGCCGTTCTCGTCGCGGTAGCGGGTGGACAGGCGGCGTGCCTGGAAGGTGGTGCAGTTCGAGGTGGAGGTCAGCTCACGGTAGGTGTCTTGGGTAGGAACCCAAGCCTCATTGTCGAACTTGCGGGCCGCCGAAGAACCGAGGTCGCCACCGGCAATATCGATGGTGCGGTAGGGCAGCTCCATGGCTGCAAGCATGTCCTTTTCCATGGACAGAAGGCGCTGGTGCATTTCTTCCGCGTCCTCCGGCTTGCAGTAGACAAACATCTCCAGCTTGTCGAATTGGTGGACGCGCAGGATGCCGCGAGTGTCCTTACCGTGGGAGCCAGCCTCACGGCGGAAGCAGGAGGACCAGCCGGCGTACTGCAGCGGGCCATTGGAGAGGTCGATGATCTCATCCTTGTGGTAACCGGCAAGGGCCACCTCAGAGGTACCTACCAGGTACATATCATCGGCCGGTAGGTAATAAACTTCATCGGAGTGCTGGCCCAAGAAACCGGTGCCGGACATAATGTCTGGGCGAACCAGAACTGGCGGGATCATCAGCTTGAAACCGGCTTCGCGCGCCTTCTGCGCCGCGAGCATCAGCATTCCCAGCTGTAGGAAGGCACCATCGCCAGTGAGGTAGTAGAAACGAGCGCCGCCTACCTTAGCGCCGCGCTTGACGTCAATGAGACCGAGGGACTCGCCCAACTCAAGGTGATCCTTTGGCTCGAAGTCGAACTCAGGAATCTGGCCTACTTCTTCAATCACTACGAAGTCATCTTCGCCGCCGGCCGGGGCACCTTCGACCACGTTATCGAGCTTGTACTGCAGCTCTTCCACCTTGGCCTCAGCGGCAGATTGTGCCTCTTCCGCCTCCTTGACCTTGGCCTTCAGCTCATTAGAGCCCTCCAGCAGTGCCGGACGCTCCTCTGGGGAGGCTTGGCCAATCTTCTTGCCAAAAGCCTTCTGCTCAGAGCGCAGTTCGTCGGCCTTTTGGATAGCAGCGCGGCGCTGCTCATCAGCTTCCAAGAGCTGGTCTACAAGGGAGGGATCCTCACCTCGGTTCACCTGGGAAGCACGGACAACGTCGGGGTTTTCGCGGAGTAGCTTGAGATCAATCACGAATGTAAGTTTAGCGTATTGGCAACCTCTTGCGGTGGTAATAACCAGCGAATTATGATGGCTTTATGTCCGCCGTTCAGCTCCCCGCCCGCACAATTACGGACGGTCCCGTTCCAAAACACACCCAATTGCACGATATCCTCGAAGAATTGTGCCGCACGACCCTCAAACCCGGCGATATCCTGCCCGGCGAGAGGCTTCTTGAAGAAACCTATGGCGTGTCACGGATCACGGTACGCCGCGCCATCGGGGATCTTGTCGCGGCCGGAAAACTGCGGCGCGTCCGCGGAAAGGGCACCTTCGTAGCGCCCAATCCCCTTGTCTCCCGGCTCCACCTAGCCTCATTCTCGGATGAGATGGGCGCACAAGACGTCACTGCCTCCTCCAAAATCCTTACCAGCGGACGCAGCAGCGCCCCGGAGGATGCCGCCCTCTTTTTTGATACTCCTGCCCAAACCGAACATATTCACCTGCGCCGCCTGCGCTTGGGCGATGGCGAGCCCTACTCCATTGATGACGGCTGGTATAACTCCACGTATGCGCCCAGCCTGCTAGAAAATGACACCTACAATTCGGTCTACGCCATCCTCGACTCCGTCTTTAACGTCCCCATCACCGATGCGGATCAAACGGTCTCGGCGATTTCAGCCGATGCGGACACTGCTCCGCTTCTCGACGTCCCCGTGGGCACCCCACTGCTACACATCGTGCGCTACTCCCGCTCGGGCGATAGGCCGGTGGAGTGGTGTTCCTCCGTCTACCGCACCGACCGCTACCGGCTGACTACCCGGGTGGCTAGGGAGAACAGTATCTAGCCAGCACCCTGCTTAAAAGGTAAGATTAAAGGCCTTATGAAGAAATCACCTGCGTGGCGTTCCGCTGTGGCCGTCCAGATTGTCTTGATTGCGGCAATCGCGGCGGCCGTTTTTATGGGCATCTATGGCGTTATCAGCTCCCACAAATCGGGCGGCGAAGACACTACCGCTGCCCAGCAGCACAATAGCGGGGATACTTCAGAAACCGCCGCTCCTAAACCGGAGCCCTTCACCGCTGCGGCCGCCGGCGCTTGCTTGACGTGGGACATCGCCCAGGATGGCTCCGCCACTGGGTTCAAGGAAGTACCGTGCTCTGAACAGCACCGCTTCGAGGTTTCCAAGACCGAAGACCTGAGCGTCTACCCCACCAGCGAATTCGGCCCTGATGCCAACCGCCCAGCGCTTACCCGCCAACACCAATTGCGCGATGAGCTGTGCGAATCCGCCACTGTGGGCTACCTGCACGGTAAGTGGGATCCGAATGGTAAGTACGATGTGGCGTCCATTCTGCCGCCGCAGTCCGCCTGGGATCGCGGCGACCGCACCTTGCTGTGCGGCCTGCAAACCACCGATGATCACGGCGTACCGCAGCTTACTACCGGCAACGTCGAGGCCTCCGAGCAGGCAAACCTCGCCAAGCCGGGCGAGTGCTTGGCCATCGATGACAAGCAGGTTCCGCACGTCGTTGACTGCGCCAAGCCCCACCAGATGGAGACCGTTTCCGTCATCGATGTGGGCAAGCAGTTCCCTGACGGCTACCCGGACGGCAAGGATATGGACAAGTTCCTATCCGATACGTGTACCGCTGCCACCGAGGACTACCTTGGCGGCGAGGAGCAGCTCTACCAGTCCACGTTGCAACCATTCTGGGGCTCTATCACCGAGGCCTCGTGGAACGGCGGCACCAAGTCCGTCAATTGCTCCCTTGTGCATGCCCGCAAAGGCGGCGGTTTCTCTGCCATCACCGGTTCCGCTACCGGTGGACGCCAGGCGCTGACTATCGACGGCCAACCGCCGGAGGAACGCCCCGAGCGCAATCCACTGCGTGAGGACAAGGACAAGAGCCCGGCACCCGAGTCTGCCGCCCCCGCCCCGGCCCCAGCGCCCTAATGGTCGAGGTATCAGAAGAGCGCTTCGATGAGATGGTCAACGAGGCGCTGGATCAAGTCCCCGAGGAATTCGTGCGCCGCATGCGCAACCTCGTCATTTTGGTCGAAGATGAAAATCCCGATAACCCTATGTTGCTAGGGCTCTACGAGGGCGTCGCACTGCCGCGCCGCACCTTCGATCACACCGGTTTCCTGCCCGATGCGATCTTCATTTACCGGAACACGCTGCAGCGCTGGTCCGGCAGCGAGGAAGAATTAGCAGAGCAGGTTAAGGTCACCGTATTCCACGAACTCGGCCATTACTTTGGCCTCGAAGAAGAGGAGCTGCACCGCTTGGGCTGGGGCTAGAGCTCCGTATCCGCCCACCGGGTTAACGTCCACTCACCGAAGTCCTTGCCGCGCGGTTCCATCACCATAAAGCGGCAATTGGCCAGGTAGCCGGTATAGGCAAAGTCGGCGTCAACACCCGTGGCGTGCTTGGTGACCACGCGGATAGCGGCGCCGTGGCTGACAAGGATGACATCGTGGTCGTCGGCAAGCTGCTCCGCAATGCCCTCCAGCACGGGCTGGTAGCGCGCCAGCACATCATCCAAGGTCTCGCCGCCTTCCATCCCGGCGCCGCGCTCGCCATCGCACCAGCCACGCATAGCCACCATGTGCGACCGATGGGCATCTTCGCTACCGTCCATCTCCCAGTCACCGGCGAAAATTTCGTGCACGCCGGAGATTACATCAACGCGCTGAGAAAATTCCGGCATACCGCGCTCCTGCTCAAAGGCGCGTGCCGCCAGCATCGCGGTCTGCTGAGCGCGCAGGGCAATGGAGCATTTAAATTCCACCTCGCGCTCGCCCACCAACTGCGCTAGCTCTCGGCCTACCTCCGTGGCTTGGTCGCGCCCGCGCTCGGTAAGCTCTGCCCCGGGCGGGCGGGTATCGAGGAAGCGAGAAATATTGGAATAGGTCTGGCCGTGACGCAGCAGGATAATTCTTCCGGGCATGCTTCTAGATTATTGGCCCCTGCGCGCCCGCGCTACCCAATCATCCGCCGCTGCCAGATCGCGCGGTGGCTTGCCCGCAGGGGTTGCCGCCGGCCAGGAGCCGAGGAAAAGCAGGTCCTCTGCCCGCAACCACAAGGCCCGCAGCGCCTCCGCCACCGGCTGATCGTCAATGTGCCCGATAAGGTCCACGTAGAAGCGGTACGTGCCAAAGGCCTCCCGCGTGGGGCGCGACTCAATCCGGGACAGGTCCACCCCGCGGTGCGCAAAGTCCTGCAACGCCCCCACCAGGCTGCCCGGTTCATTTGGCAGGGTGAAGATGACGCTGGTGCGGTCCTGGCCAGTCCTTGCAGTGGGTTTTCCCGGACGCCCCACCAGGACAAAGCGCGTTGCGGCGCCCTCGACATCTGCCACGCCTTGGGCGATGGTCTCCAGCCCAAAGATCTCGGCGGCCCGCGCCGGCGCTGCGGCCGCATCCGCTTCCCCACGGGCTACAGCCTCGGCCGCAGCGGCATTGGAGCTGGCCGGCACGAACTCTACCTTCGGCAGATTGTCTTTTACCCAGCCGCGGATTTGCTGGAACGCCACCGGGTGGGTGCTCAGCCGCGCAATGTCGCCCGCGCCTTGCCGGATCATGACGCTAAAGGCCACGGGGATATCCACCTCGCGGTAAATCTGTACCGGTTCGGCTTCAACGAGCGCATCAAAGGTAGTGGTGACCGCGCCGTCGACGGAATTTTCAATGGCTACGCAGGCGTACTCGGCTTGCCCGGCGCGCACGGCGGCCACGGCCTCCGAAGGCGAGCCAACCGGCATGGTCTCTACCTGCGGCAGGTGCGCGGCAAACTTATGCACGGCCGCTTCCGTAAAGGTTCCGGCCGGCCCCAGGAAGGCGATGGTGGTAGTCATGCACGTCACCTTAGCCCACTAGACTGGTGCCCCATGGACTTTTCCGTAGAACAACTCCGCGCGGATCTGCACGGCCTTACCCCCGAGGAGCACGGTTTCACCTACCTGGATGTGGACCGCGAGCCCTCCGGCCGCGGCCGGCTGAGCGGCTGGGTCCTCTCCGCCAAGGATCTCTGCGATGTCCGCGGCATGCCCACGACCTTGGGAAATATAGATCGCACCTACTACCCCGAGCACAGCGATGCCTTCATCGAGGCCTTGGAGAAGCAAGGTGCGCGCATCATCGGTAAGTCCTCCACGCCGGAGTTGGGCCTGCGCGTGGATACGGAACCGGTGGGCCTGCCCCATCCCGATAATCCCCTTTATCCCGGCTGCACACCGGGTGGTTCCTCGGGCGGTGCGGCGGTACAGGTCGCGCGGGGGTTGCTGCGCGCGGCACACGCCAGCGATGGTGGCGGTTCCATCCGAGTGCCGGCCGCAGCCTGCGGCGTGGTGGGCTTTAAGCCAGCAGGAAAAGAATTGGGTGTGCAGGGCTTTATCACCCGGACCGTGGCCGATAATGCCTTTCTGCATGGCCACCGCATGATCACCCCGCGCGTCCGCATCGGCCTGCTGGTAGAGCCGCTGTTTTGCGATGCCAGCGTCGATGCCCACCACCTGCGCGCCGCCCGCGAGGCCGCCCAACGCCTACAGGCAGCCGGCTTCACCGTGGTGCCCATTTCCCCGTATCCGCAGGCCCGGGCCACCTTTGCGCATTTCCGCACGACCTTTACCTCCCGCTTGGCGGGGCTCAACCCGGCGGCAGGCTACGCCGAGTGGATTGCTCAGCAGGGCCGGCGCGTTAGCTCCGCTGAGCTGGCCGCGGCGCGGGCGCATATCCGGCAGCTCCCCAGCTTGCTGGCCCAGGAATGGGGCGTTGATGCCATCCTTACGCCGATGCTCACCGCGGATCCGCCGCGCACCGGCCACTTCCTGTCCCTGCCCCATGCGGAGAATTTCGCAGCCCAGACCCGGTGGTCGCCGTGGGGTTCCCTGTTCAACATGGCCCGTCTGCCAGCCATTTCCGTACCGTGGGCCGTACCCAATCACCCGCCGGTGGGCGTACACCTGGGAGGCATTACGCTTTCCGACGCCGCCCTCCTCGGCCTCGCCCACATCCTCCACCCATGACCAAGTCCCTACGCGCCGAGCTGCTCATCGTCCTCACCCTCACCTTTGGCATTTCCGGGGTGCGGGCGGTGTTGAACCTCATCAATTCCCTGGCCGCACCGCAGCGGCTCGACGAGCAATCGGTCACGCTCAATTCCAGCCAGTCCTCCCTTGCTTGGGTGGATATGGGCCTGCAGCTGTGCTCGGCCGCCGTGCTCTTTTCCTATGGAGCCTTAGCGCTTTTCCTGCTGGCCAAGGAGCACATAGTGCCCCGGGCCTACCGCGCCCGCGACTGGCTCGAAGGCGCAGGGCTTGCCGCCCTCATTGGCATCCCGGGACTCGCTCTGTATTTCGCGGCGGTGCATTTTGGGTGGAGCAAGGAGGTCATTCCCGGCGACTTCGCCAATGCCTGGGTGGAAATCCCCGTTTCCCTCCTCAAGGCCGCTGCCAACGCCTTCGCGGAGGAAACCGTGGTGGTGATGTGGCTGATGACGCGCTTGCGCCAGGCCCGCTGGTCGCTGCCAGCCACGCTGGCCGCAAGCTCCATTCTCCGCGGTTCTTATCACCTCTACCAGGGTATTTCCGCTGGATGTGGCAATATCATCATGGGGTTAATCTACGGCTATTACTACCACCGCACGGGGCGGGTATGGCCGTTGGTCATAGCGCATTTTCTTATCGACGCCGTCGCTTTCGTGGGTTATTCCTTCCTGTGAAAATGCCCTTAAGGGGACGTCGCGAAGCAGGCGTTGCTCCCTGCTCCTTGTAAGGTATAGCGCATGACTGAATCAGGACGAGATCCGCATAGGGAGGCCCGCCGCGCCGGCGACGACTCCCCCACTGAATTCGTCCTTGGGGCCGATGGACGTCCCCTCAAGGATCGATACGGCCGCCCCATTCGACGCCGTTCCTCCGCCCGCCCGGCGCCGCGGCGGGTGGAACCGGAGCAACAAACATTCCGCGCTCCGCAACCAGAACAGCAGCAACAGCCCCCGCGGCGCACTCCGCCGCCAACGCCGGGCCGCTACCCCAGCCAGTATCGCGCGCAGCAGCGCCCGCCTCGTCGCACCGCGCCGCGCCCGGCGCCCCGCCAGCGCCCACATAGCCGCCGCAAGAAGGTCAATCCGGCCAAGCGCGCCCTCGGGTGCGTTGGCTTGGCGCTCGTCGTCCTGCTGGTATTCAACCTCGTCTTCATGTTCTGGGCCGATGCCCGCCTCACCCGCGTGGAGGCACTACCAGAAGAACAAGTCTCTAATACCGCCGGCACCAATTGGTTGCTCGTGGGTTCCGATTCCCGCCAAGGCCTCAGCGAGGAACAGCAGGCTGAACTGGGCACCGGTGGTGATGTGGGCGAGGGCCGCACCGATACCATCATGCTGCTGCACATCCCACGCACCGGCAAGGCCAAGCTCGTTTCCATCCCACGCGATAGCTACGTGGAAGTCCCCGGTTTTGGCATGGACAAGATCAATGCTGCCTTTACCTACGGTGGACCGCAGCTCCTTGCCCAGACCGTCGAGGGCACGACCGGTCTGCGCATCGACCACTATGCCGAGATCGGCATGGGTGGCCTAGCCAATGTGGTCGACTCCGTCGGCGGCGTAGACGTATGCGTGAAGGAACCCATCAATGACCCTCTGGCCGGCATTGATCTCCAAGACGGCTGCCAGAAGCTCAAGGGCCGCGACGCCCTCGGGTACGTGCGCACCCGCGCCACCGCTATGGGTGACCTCGACCGCGTGCAGCGCCAGCGCGAATTCTTCTCCGCATTGCTGGATAAGGTTGCTTCCCCAGCCACCCTGATCAACCCATTCCGCGCCTTCTCCTTGGTCAACCACACCGCCTCCTCGTTCATCGTGGGCGAGGGCGACCACGTTTGGCACCTCGCCCGCGTGGCACTTGCCATGGGCTCCGGTGTAGACACCGAGACCGTCCCCATCGGCGGTTTCCAAGACACCGAGGTAGGAAACGTCGTCCTCTGGGACGATGAAGCAGCCGCTGGGTTGTGGGATTCCCTCAAATAGCGATCAAAAAATGGCCCTTCCTCTACCGGGGAAGGGCCATATTCTTGTCTTTAGCGCAGGGTCACCTGGCGGGACTTAATGTTTTCTAGCTGCTTGCGCTCATCGGCGCTCAGCTGAGCATCATTAGAGATTTCTTCCTCCAAGGCCTTGTCCACGCGGGTGAGGTGGTCCTCATAAGAAGCGTGGTCAACCTCTGGATCCAAGTCGAAGACCGGAGCGATGAGACCGTGGGTGCGGAAAACACCGGCGAACTTGGTGCCCTCGCCCAAGTTCAGCTCGCCGCGGGCGGCGACGCGCGCCAGCGCGTTCAGGAATGCGGATTCATCGTCATTCGGGCGGACCCAACGAATGTGGGCCTTGCCGCCACCGGCATTTGCCCAGAAGGCCGCACCAGTGATGTTCTCGCCTACCTGGTGAGACTCAATGACAGAATCATTTGCGGCGCGTAGCGACTGCGCAATCTGCGGGGTGACCTGTGCTCCCTCCGGAATCCACCAATCGAAGTCCTGGTGAACCTGCACGTCGAGGGTAGCGGAGGCGTCGATAAGCTCCTCCAGCTTCGGCTCCGAGCCGTCGGCCGCGGTGGATTCCAGGGTGGCGCCCGGCTCGTTATTCTTCACCCAGTTAAGGGCAAAGGCGAGGTCGCGGCCCGGGTTGTGGGTGTGGGACTGCACCTGCAGGCCCACGAAGGCATCGCCGCCAAATTCGGTGTCCCGAATAAGCGCAGCAGAAGCACCCGGCAGGACGGTGGCTACATACACGTTCTTATCGCAGCCTGTGACCTCAAGCTTGGCAAAAGCGGAGGGGACGAACTCCTGCATGGCGACCAGGGAGGCCTCCGCAGCAAGTCCGCCGTAGGGGCGGGGATCCTTTTCCAGGGCGGCGCGCTCCTTGGCGCGGGCAGCGAGCTTTGCCTGGCGGCGGGACATGCCCTCAGGCAGCTGTTCCTTGTTCTTTTTCTTCTTGGCCATGCCTCCAAGATACCTGCTTACTAGAGCTCAATGGCATGTAGGGCCACTTCGGGTTGGTTGGTAGCGAGCATATCTACCCCGTTAGCCCACGCCCACTTCATGTCCTCCGGCTTGTCTACGGTCCACAGGTAGGTAGGCAATCCCTGCGCGCCGATAATTTCCGGCTGCAGCTTCGCGCGCAGCAGCGATACGCCGAGCGCGGTGGGCTTGGACAGCATTACATCGGGACGGTTGACGTGGCGCTCCCAATCGCGGCGGAGATAAATCCGGTCCATGTGCGGCGCCAAATTCTGCATGCGGCGGATGGCGTGGTGGGAAAAGGAAATGACGTGGATCCGGGGGTCGTCAAAAAGCCCCGCATAACGCAAGCGCAGCACCGTTTGCTCCTCCAGGATGTCGCCCTGCCCGGAGGGGTGCTTAGTCTCGATATAAAGGTGGTGCGGTGTGCCCTCGAGTAGTTCCAAGAGTTCGTCGAGAAGCATCATGCGCTGGCCCGAACCGATGTCAACGCCACGCAATTCTTCCCAATCCATCTTGGAAATGCGGCCGGGGCGCCCCGCGGTGCGGTCCAACGTGGGATCGTGCTGAACCACTACTTTTCCATCGCGCGTCAAGCGCACATCGCACTCGACGCCGTGAATTGGCAAATCTAGGGCTTTTTCAAAAGCTAGAGGGGATAGCTCCGGATATTTTCCGGAGTATCCCCTATGAGCGACAATCTTCACTAGCCGAAGAACTCTTCCTTGATGTCATTCAGGGTCTTAGCAGAAGCATCGAAACGCTCCTTTTCGTGCTCATTGAGCTGCAGCTCAATCGCGCGCACGATGCCGGAACGGTTGATGATGGCAGCGGTGCCGATGTAGAGATCCTCTACGCCGTATTCGCCCTGCAGGTAAGCAGATACTGGCAGTGCCACGTCCTGGTTCTGGATAACGGCGGCGGTAATGCGGGCCAGGCCCATGCCGATGCCAAAGGAAGTAGAGCCCTTAGCGTCAATGATGGAGTAGGCGGCATCGCGGGTTTCTTCGAAGATCTTCTCAATGCGCTCTGCATACTCCGGATCCGAGTCCAGCTTCTTGGACAACGGGACACCGGCGATATTGGCAGTGGAGACGGCCGGCAGCTCGGAATCGCCGTGCTCGCCCACGATGTAGGCGTGTACGGACTTCGGTGCAACATCTTCCAGCTCGCCCAGCATGTAGCGGAAACGAGCGGAGTCCAGCACGGTGCCCGAGCCGATGACGCGCTTGTGGTCCAGACCGGAAGCCTTCCATACGGCGTAGGTCAGGATATCCACTGGGTTGGAGGCAACCAGGAAGATGCCATCAAAGTCATTCGCCATGACGTCAGAGACGATGCTGTTCATGATCTTGACGTTCTTGCCTACCAGGTCCAGGCGGGTCTCGCCCGGCTTTTGTGCGGCACCGGCGCAGATGACGACCATATCGGCGTCTGCGCAATCGGCGTAGGTGCCCTTGGTGACGCGAGTGCGGGTAGGGGCCCAGACAACACCGTGGTTGAGGTCCATGACGTTGCCTTCTAGCTTCTTTTCATCGATGTCGATGATTGCCAGGTGGTCAACGATGCTTTGGTTGATGAGAGCGAAAGCGTAAGCGACTCCCACATCGCCGGCGCCGATGAGAACTACTTTGTTTCCAACATGATTTGCCATGACTCCATTGTGCAACTTTGTGGAGATTTTTGCACGGGCTAAATCTCACGCTGAAATTCCCACCGAAATCTGGGACAATCGGACATTATGAAACGCGCTCTCCGCCGCGCTGCACTAATCGCTCTTGGCGTAGCCGCGGATCTCACGCCCATCATCCGTATGACCAGCCGGCAAACCTTACCGCCCAATATGTCGGCTGGAATTTTGGGTGCGGAATTAGCTACGTGGGCTGCTGTTTCACCCTCCTTACTCCCCCGCCCGTGGTGGGTGACCGCCGCCAACGTGGCAATTGGTCAGGGCATTGGGCATCTTGGGGCGGCGTCGACAAGCTTTGTCCTCAATAGCATTGGCAAGCGCCCGCAGGACCGCCTTGGCCCTCAACATCGACAAATTATGCACCTTGCTATTGGCGCTGGGACTGCATTTAATGCCGTGCTTTCGCTGCGCAACCAGAAAAAGCAGGCGGAGTTGGTCAATAAGCAACTCGTGCGTGGGCCCGCCACGGCGGCCATCGGCTTGGCCGCGGGCACCGCGGGCTACGGCACTCTCCTACTCATCGGGGAAGCCACGCAGCTTGCCGTCACTAAACTGTCACGTCAGCTAGGCCGCTGGGTGCCTGCACTCATTGCTTGGCCGGTGGTTACCGCAGGTCTGAGCCTCACGGCGTTTGCACTTTCTGATCGCGTGGTCTTTCGACGCTGGCTGCGCTCACTATCGCACCAAGCGCAGCGAATTAATAAACAGATTTTTCCCGGCACCTCTATGCCGTGGGAGCCGGAGCGCTCCGGCAGCCCGTGGTCGCTCGAGCCGTGGTCGGCGTTGGGACAGCAGGGACGACGGTTTGTCTCCAATGGCCCCCGCGCCCGCGATATCCGCACAGCGACGGGAATCGATGCAAAGGAACCCATCCGTATCTACGCCGGATACATTCCAGGGCGCTCCTTCCAGCAATCCGCGGAGAAGATCCGCGCCGAACTCGAACGCACTGGTGCCCTGCGGCGAGAGACTATCGTCATCCAAATGCCCGCCGGCTCGGGGTGGATCAATAATTGGGGTGCGTGCTCTTATGAGTTTTTGACCGGCGGTGATTGCGTCACCGTCACCATGCAGTACTCCTACCTGCCTTCGGTTTTTTCCTACCTCGTAGATAAGAACGCACCGAAGCAGGCAGCCCGCGAATTGATTCGGGTCATACAAGAAGAAATAGATAAGCTGCCTAAAGAAAACCGCCCGCGGCTTTACTTCGCAGGTGAATCGCTTGGCGCCTACGCCATTATGGATAACTACCATAATGTGGAAGACCTACTTTCCGCGTGCAATGGCGCAGTTTTTTCCGGCCCCCCGCGCATGACGCACTTTACTCAGCGCCTGCGCCGGGATATTGGTTCCCTAGAACGCCTGCCCGTTATCGACGGTGGCAAGCATGTGCGCTACGCGGCGGCTCCTGACCATACGCTGCACGACGCCTTTGGCAATGACTACGCCCATACCTGGCGCCGACCCCGCATGCTCATTGCCCAGCATGCTTCCGACGCCATCGTGTGGTGGGATCTCAACCTTCTCGTGCGCAGGCCCACCTGGATTCATGAACCGCAGCCGGAAGCGCTGCACGCGGATACCTTCCGGCAGCTGCATTGGGTTCCGTTTATTACCTGGTGGCAAATTGGCTTGGACCAGATCAATTCCCTCAACGTCCCTGGCGGGCACGGACACAACTATTTTGAAGAAATGCTCTGGTATTGGGATGAGGTCTTAGGATCACAATCCCGCCAATCGCTCACGCCGAAGTTAGCCAAGAAGATTGCCCACTTTATCCGGCGCGACGCTTAGTCGCATTTCACCCCAGTACTGTGGTGCGGGCAGTACCCATTAGGCACCTTATATAAGTACTGCTGATGCTCATCCTCAGCCAGGTAGTACTCCCCAGAATCAGTTTCGGAGAGGAGTTTGACCTCCGTGGTGGTATCCCCGAATCCGAATTCCTTGAGTTTCTCTGCATAGGAATCCACGATGCCCTGGATTTCTGCGCGCTCTTCCTCCGTGCGTGGGTAGAAAGCAGAGCGGTATTGCGTTCCCACATCGTTGCCCTGGCGGAAGCCCTGCGTGGGATCGTGCGCTTCTAGGGCCTGTACGACAAGATCGCGCAGGCTGATGCGCTGCGGGTCATAGACCACCTCCACCGCCTCGGCGTGTTTGGTTAACCCACGGCACACCTCGTAGTACGTGGGATTCGGGGTGGTACCGCCTGCATAGCCCACCGAGGTGGATTCCACGCCTTCGGTCTCCCAAAACATCTTCTCCGCACCCCAGAAACATCCCAACGCAATGAGAATGGAGCGCTGCCCGTCCTTCCACGGTCCGGTAATCGGCGTTCCTAGAACTGCGTGCGGGGCGGGGTCCAAGATCGGTTCCGGTCGACCCGGCAGAGCCTCATCTGCAGCAACAAGTTTGGGCTCCGGCTTAAACATCCACATAAGGTATAGCTCCTTCCTTATTCCTTCTTCCCAACGTTGTACTGCGAAAAGCTATTCCGCGGCCAATTAATATTCGCGCTAGTTCCACGATTCGAATTAATCATGGCGAAATCTTTCAACCGTGCCTATCATCGGGACACGTACCCGAAGAAAGGATTTAACAAATGGCTGTTTACGAACTTCCTGACCTCCCATACGCATTCGACGCACTGGAGCCACACATCTCCGCAGAGATCATGGAGCTCCACCACGATAAGCACCACGCAACCTACGTTGCTGGCGCTAACGCTGCACTCGAGGCACTCGAGGCAGAGCGCAACGGCGAGGCTAACCCGGATCGCATCCGTGCCCTCTCCAAGAACTTGGCGTTTAACCTGGGTGGCCACACCAACCACTCCATCTTCTGGAAGAACCTGTCCCCGAACGGTGGCGGCGAGCCAACCGGCGAGCTGGCAGAGGCCATCAACCGCGACTTCGGCTCCTTTGAGAAGTTCAAGGCTCACTTCTCCGCTGCTGCTACCTCCCTGCAGGGCTCCGGCTGGGCCGTTCTGGGCTACGACCACATTGCTGGCCGCCTCATCATCGAGCAGCTGACTGACCAGCAGGGTAATACCTCCATCAACTTCACCCCGCTGCTGATGCTGGATATGTGGGAGCACGCTTTCTACCTGCAGTACAAGAACGTTAAGGCTGACTACGTTAAGGCCGTATGGAACGTCTTCAACTGGGATGACGTTGCTGAGCGTTTCGCTGCAGCCACCAAGTAACTCCTTTTGTTACTTCGGCCGCCCCCTTCGGGGCGGCTTTTTCTATGCCCGGATAAATTCCCGGAATTGCTGCACTGGGGGCGCATCGTCCCCAGCGCGCCACACTAAACCGAGCTCGCGGTACGCCGGCGGCGTAAGGGGGATCAGGCTCCCCACCTGTAGATAAGGATCATCCAGCGGCAAAAGCGCCACCCCGAGTCCTGCCGCTACCAGCCCCGCAACGGTAGTAAGTTCCATCGATTCGAAGACGAGATGGGGGCTAAAGCCAGCGTCGTCTGCAAGGGCATCGAGAAGCATGCGCGTGCCATAGCCTGGGCGCATGCCGATGAACGGGTCTGCAGCGAATTCCGCTAGTTTCACCTCCCGCCGGTTCGCTGCCCAGTGGCCTTCCGGCACAGCAAGGCCTAGTCGCTGCACCTTAATCTGGTGCCAGCCCAGGGCTGCATCAGGCCGCGGGCCCACGAGGGCAAGGTCGGATTCGCCGTTTTCCACCCTGCTCACCAGCTCTTGCGCCGCGCCTTGATGCAGGCGAATATCTACGTGCGGGTGCTGCGCGCGATAGCTCTTGAGCAGGTCCGGAACTAGCCAGGTGCCCAGCGAGTGCATGAAATCTAGGCGCACGGTGCCGCGTTCTGGATCCATGAGGCGGGCAACATCGTCCCGCCCTACCTGGTAGGCGCGGAGCATTTCCCGCCCAGCCGCAGCGAAGGCCCTCCCGCGCGAATTCACGTGCAGGGTGCGCCCAGTGCGCTCGAAAAGGCGGGCGCCAAGACTAGCTTCTACGCGCTGTACGCGGCGGGTCAGCGCGGATTGGGAGATTCCCAGTTCATCGGCCGCAGCACCCACGCGACCTTGATCCACCACGGCGAGGAAGCCGCGGACATCCTCCACATTCATGCATACTCCGCATCGTTTAGTGTAATTTTCCACATTTTACACATGCTGCATGTCCGGGCAGGCTAAATGATATGACTCGAACGCGGCGTGCAACGGTAGCCATGCTCCTCGTGGGCTTGGCTATATTCTCCAGCCTGTATTCCACCCAAGCCATTCTTCCCACGCTGGTCCGCAACATGGGCCTTTCTTCCACTGCAGCGGCCATGACCGTATCGGCCGCCACGGGCGCGCTGGCCCTATGCGTGGTGCCCGCATCGATCCTCTCCGAGCGTTTCGGCCGCGGACGTATCCTGCTCATTTCGGCCGTTGCCGCGACCGGCGTGGGGCTCATTGTTCCCCTCGCCCAGGAGGGGTGGCAGCTCATCGTGGTACGCGGCCTGCAGGGTGCGCTGCTGTCCGGCGCCCCCGCCACGGCAATGGCATGGCTTTCTGAAGAACTCGATGACAAAGCCCTGCCGCGGGCTATGGGCCTATACATTGCAGGCACCTCCGTCGGTGGCCTTACCGGCCGCCTCATTCCCACTGGACTGGTGGAGATTTCCACGTGGCGCTGGGCGCTCTTCGGCTCGGCGCTGGTCTCACTCGCCTTTGCCATTACGTCTTGGCTGCTGCTTCCTACCCAACGCAATTTCCGGCCTAAATCCATCCATCTCAAGACCGAAAGCCGGGCGCTTTTGGGCCACTGGGCCAACCGGGATTTGGCCTTGCTCTTTCTCACCGCATTCCTGTCCATGGGCACGTTTGTCTCCATGTATAACTTCTTAACCTTCCGGCTCATCGATGATTTTGGTCTGGCCCCTTCGCTAGCCGGTTTGGCTTTCCTGTTCTACCTCACCGGCACATGGTCCTCAGCGCGGGCAGGTTCCCTTGTTGCACGCATAGGCCATGGGAAAACCCTATTCGCCTCTGCCGTACTTTTTGCCCTTGGCATCGCGCTGTGCGCCGGTAACCTTCCACTGACGCTTCTGGGCATGATCGCCTTTACCGTGGGCTTTTTCGCCGTACACTCCACCGCCTCCGGGTGGGTGGGCCAGATTGCCACCCACGACCGCGCGGAGGCTTCTTCGATGTATGTGTTCTGCTATTACTTTGGCTCTTCTGTGGTGGGCGCATGTGCCGGCCTGCTTTTCGACGCCCTATCGTGGCCCCTCTTCATTGCCTTCTTCACCGCCGTAGCCCTCGCCCTTACTGCGCTGACTTGGACCAAGATTAAATCCGGCTAAAATCGGTTTTATGCCTGAGAATAAGTGGTCGGCGCGGACATGGCACCGCAAGGCCTCCCGTCCCGTATCCCTATGGATGATGGTTTTCATCCTCGTGGGTGCAACGCATACATTGGTCCCGAACTACCGGTGGGTACTCATCCACCTATTCACCCTCGGACTGGTGAGCAATAGCATCATCGTGTGGTCCCAGCACCTCACGGAGAAATTCACCCAACAGCGCCTCCCCGAATCCACTCGGCCTGCCCAATTGACCCGCATCTATAGCCTCAATGCCGGAATCATCCTCGCGTTAATCGGTCAAATCCTCATGGAGTTCTGGTCCCAACACTGGATTGTCACCCAGGTGGGCGCCACGCTCATTGCACTGATGATGCTCTGGCATGCGGTATCGCTTTTCCAGCAATGGCGCGGTGCCAAAGATAAGCGCTTCCGCCCCGTGGTGGGCGCTTATGTACTTTCCGCCCTGTGCCTGCCGGTGGGTGCCATCTTTGGCGGCCTGCTGGCCGTCTACCCCGGCCATCCCACGCTGCTACTCGCCCATATCGCCGCCAATATCGGCGGATTCATCGGCTTGGCCGCGGCCGGTTCTCTCACCATCCTTTTCCCTTCCATCTGGCGCACCCAGGGCATTAATCGCCACATGCAATCCTCCTTTGCGCTGCTCGCAGTCGGTGTGGTTGCCACCATCGTGGGCGCTTTTCTCGGCTTCCCCGAGTTCGGACTTATCGCCTACTGCTGCGGTTGGGCGCTGAGCTTGCAGCAGTGGCTCGCTAATGTGCTGACGGTGGCTAAGGACCCGCGCGATCGCATCACCTTTTCCTCGGTCTCCGTGCTCATGGCCTCGTTATGGCTGGTGCTGTCTTTGGTGTACTACACGGTGCAGCATTTCTTTATGCCCGAACCGGCGCTGCCCACCCTCGCCTTGCTGGTGGGGTTTGCCGGTCAACTGCTCATCGGCGTGATGAGCTACCTCTTGCCCAGCACCATGGGTGGCGGCCCCGCTGCCGTCCGAGCGGGCTTGCAGCAGATGGACAAACTCGGCCTCCTGCGCGCCACCTTCGTCAACGGTGGGCTGCTCATCTGGATCGGCACCGATATTTCCCTGCTTAAGGTGGTCGCCTCCCTCTTGTGCATCCTGTCCCTGGCGGTCTACCCCGTGCTCATCGCCCGGGCGGTCAAGGCCCAGAAGCAGGTCTTGATGAAGAAGGCGGAGGGCCCGGATCCGAAGCCGGGGCCAGAATGGAACCAGGTTTATGCGGGCATAGCGATCCTCGCGGTCATCTACGCCATATTTACAGCGCTGTAGTACCCGGCGCGCCGGCATCCATCCACTCGCGGACCGCGCGGGTGGCCTGGACATCGCCGGAGTTATAGTCCAGCAAGCGCTGCCGCGCCACGAAGTCACCGGCTAGCGCCTCGCGGCGCGCATTCACGGATTCTTCGCCGTCGAAGTCTTCTTCTGGCCAGGTAAAACCCGCTTCCGGGGCGACTACCTTCAGACCTAGGCCGAAGGGGCCGGCGAAGGATCGTTTGACGTGGGCGAACATATCCACCCACTCCGGTGAGGAGATAAACTCTTCTACTTCCCGCTCATCCACCTCGCGGAAGCGCTGCGCGGACATGCGCATCCAATGGTTCTCACCGTGAGACGAGTAGCAATATGCAGCAAAGGTTTTGCCCTCCGCATGGGCCTGCGCACGCACATCCATCAACCAGCGCCAAAACGCCGCAAAGTTCTCTGCCTCGGCGCGCCCGCCCAACGGCTCCCACGTAACAAACGGGACGTAGTTACCGTCGTGCCACGCTCCCCATAGGTACGCGCCCTGGTCCAGGTAGGCTTCCATATCCACGTCTACCTCCACGTCTGCGCGCGGGACCTGCACGCCGCCGCGGCGCAGCAACACTTCCCCGGCGCGCCAGGCGGCAGCAAGGCGGGAGGGCTCGCCCAGGTCGGCGTCGATAAGCGCCTGCACGGTAGTAATCCCGCGCTCGCGATAAGGCTTAGCGCGGTCGCCGGATAGGAAGAGCGAAATATCATCCGCCGCCACCAGCTCTTGCTCACACAAAGACCAAAAGCGGCAGCTCGCGCACTCCTTGACTCGCACCGGGGCGGTAGGAAGCGGCTGATTCCAGGCGCGTTCCAGATCAAACTTGGCTGTTTCCGTAAAAAATGCCCGGGTGCGGTCCTGGCCGATGGCGCCGCCCCGGCCGGAATCGAGCCCGAGATCCCGCAAAGCACGGGCGGCAAACGCTAAGCGGTAACCATCTACCGCATGATGGCGCAGCTTATACGGCGCCTCGAGCGGCTCGCTCAGGCCCAAGCGATGGGTAGGCACCGCCGGCGTCGTCTTGGTGTCATTCTTGCGGGCCACACGGTGATTGGACACGATAATCGGGGTGTACTTATCGCCCTCGCGCAGCAGCAAATCTACGCGCACCATCCACTCCTCGGTGGCGAAGACCGCGTTGGTAATGTGCGTATACCCAGAAGCTAAGGCCTCAAGGGTGCGCATGGAGCGCTCCCACTCATCGCCTTCCAGATCGATGCGGCGAAACCTGCCAGAGCCCTTGCGGGGAAACATCTCCATGACAGCCTCCACTGCGGCCGCGTGGCGTTCCGCCCGGGCAACCGAGGCATGGGTACGCGGCATCTCGGGGTGCGTGCGCCGCTGTACTAAGCGGTAGCGGCACCCCACAAGGTCCGAAGCAACAACCACATCCTCCACACCGGGTGAGCTTAATAGAACGGCAAGGTAAAGTTGAATCCAGACTCGATCAAACGTGAGGGAAATTTAATGAGCATTCTGAAGAAAGTTAAAAAGGCCCGCCAAGAAGCACGCGCACAGGCAAAGGCCGCCAAGACCCGCGCCAAGGCAGAGGTAAAGGCCCAGTCTAAGGACCGCCGCCGCCAGCAAAAGCTCCTGGCCAAGCAGGAAAAGCACCTCATTAAGTCGGAGGAAAAGGGCCTGAAGAAGCGCCGCAAGCATGAGGAGAAGATGGCCAAGAACGAGCTAGCCAAGCTCAAGGCCGGCCGCTTTAACTCCGATAACGTCAAGCGCTATGCCGGTGCACTGCGCACCGCCGCACCCCTGCTGCTGCCACTCCTCTACCGCGGCTACGTGGGCCTGAAGACCGAAGGCGAAAAGCGCAAGGCCGCTAAGGCGGGCGTGAGCTCGGAACAGATGGCTTCCTTCTCCGGCTACGGTGCGCCGCTCAAGGCCCGCACCGCCGGCATCCGCAACTCCCTCGATAACACGGACGTTCCAGCCGGCTTCAAGCGCGATGTGCGTGACCGCCTGCAAGAAGTAGACTCCGCCATCGATAATGCCGAGTTCATGACCGAGCAGCAGCGCCGCCGCGCTCACAAGACTATTAGCTCGGAGATTGACTCCATTACTGCGGAAATCCAGCAGCGCCTGGCGCAGTAAAAGAGCTACACGCCGCCACCGCCCCCTATTCGGTGGTGGCGTTTATTTATTTTCTATAAAGATCCGGGTTTTCGGGAAAAGTATTTTCGGCCAGAAAAAGTTGCTGATAATCTTCTAACCGCCCTACCCCGATAACACCGTTTATGCTCTCTGTGCTTGGTGTGCAATTTTTAAAATTGGAGGAAATATGTCCCGCCGTGAAGTAACCCAATTTTACGACGACCTGGACCACACCCTAATCCCTGAAGACCAGCTAGAAGTCGTTCGCTTCAGCGTAAACGGTCAAAATTACCTTATCGATCTCTCCACGGATAACGCGCGGCATTTCCATAATCTGCTCGCCCCCTACGTGGACGCCGCCCGCATTGCCCCCGCCCTCGATGCCCAGCGGGCCAACCCCAGCCAAATCCGCGAATGGGCCCGCACCCAAGGCCTGCCAGTGGCGCACCGCGGAAAAATCCCGCAGGACGTTATCGAGGCGTATAACGCCGCTAATTAAAGCACGCCCTGCTCGCGTGCTGCCGCCACAGCGGAGGTGCGCGAGCGCACGCCCAATTTGTCATAAATGTGCACAAGGTGGGACTTCACCGTGGCCTCAGACAGCATGAGGTCTTGGCCAATCTGCCGGTTCGACGCCCCCGCTGCTACCAGCTGCAAGACCTCGAGCTCACGCGGCGTGAGCGAGGTGCGTGGCGTACGCACGCGAGTCATCAGCCTATCGGCCACGATGGGAGATAGCGCCGAATCACCCTCCGCAGTCGAGCGCACTGCGGACAGCAGCTCGTGCGGTGGTGCATCCTTGAGCAAATAGCCCACGGCACCGGCTTCGATAGCGCCGAGGATATCCGCATCAGTGTCATAGTTGGTAACCACGAGGACCTTGGGCGGGGTGGCCATCGCGGAGCGAATCTGCGCGGTTGCCTCCGCGCCACCCATAACGCGGGTCCCTTCCACGCCCGCGCCGAAGCGCAGGTCCATCAATATGACATCGATGCCGCCCGCCTGCGCTGCCGACACCGCAGCTTCGGCCGTAGCGACCTCCCCTACGACGTCGATATCCTCTGCGCCCTCAAGCACGGAGCGCAGACCCAGGCGGACGATTTCGTGGTCATCTGCCAATAGGACCCGAATCACGACATTCCTCCTATCGATGTCATTGTCAACCAAAAGTTTAATCTACCCGGTTGCCTAAGGGCATACTAACTGACACGGCAGTGCCCTCCCCCGGCGCGGATTCAATAATGATCTCCCCGCCTAGCTCTTGTGCGCGGCGCCTAATTGCGGCCAGCCCAATATGCCCCAGTCCGGCCGGGGTACTTTCCACCGCGGCCGGATCAAAGCCCTTGCCGTTATCCACCACATCCAGGCGCACCTCATCGCCCTCATAGGTCACCGTGATCCGGGCGCGGCTTGCCTCTGCATGCTTGACGACGTTCCCCACAGCGCCCTGCGCAATCCGCAGCAGCGCCGCCTCTACCTTCATGGGCAGCTGCTGTACCTCTCCTTCGGATTCCACCTCGACGTGGATATCTCCGGTAGCGCCGAAATTCTCCGCCATACGGGTCAACGCGGCCTCAAGGGATGCCTCATTGAGCGTCGGCGGCTGCAAAGCGGCAATCATTGCCCGTGCCTCGTGCAAATTATCCGCGGCCGTCCTGCGGGCCAGCTCGATGCGCTCTCGCGCTTTGCCCGCGTCCTGCTTATCCAGATCACGGTCCGCCGAATGCAGGAGCATTTGAATGGAAGACAGCCCCTGGGCAAGGGTGTCATGAATCTCGTGCGCAATGCGCTGACGTTCGGCCACCATGCCGGCATCGCGCTCCGTGGCTGCCAGCTGCGAGCGGGTTTCAATCAACTCTTTATTCATCCGCGACAGCGTCCGGAAGGCGTAGGTGATCGCTATCGTCACCAGTGCCGAGACCGCCGGCCCCATGACACCGCCGAAGGTCAGACCCTGCGGAATCTGCACCACCACGGTGATGATCGAGGCAAAGATGACGCACGCGATGCCCGCCGCCATGTCCAGCACCGTAAGGTACAAAAAGAACATGGCGAAGACCAGATAGATTGCCGCTGGGGCCACGAACAGATCCGCAACCCACAGCACCGAGAGTATGCACAGCCACAGGTAGCGCACAGGCTGGGCCCAATATTCCCCGTATACCGAGCCTGCGAAGTACACGGCTGCAAAGCCCACCAAAAGCAGCAGGTTGATGATCGCTTGCGAAAGCGGCATTCGCGCGGAGGTAAAAATGCCTACCACCAGCAGGCCAGCGGTCAGGATATGGATGCCGGTGCGCAACGCATCGGTATCCCGGTCTATTGTGGAGCTCATGCGCAAAAGCCTACTTCCCCTACTCGCCCTAGCCACTTTTGGGATCGCCGGCTGCGATTCATCTGCACCCACCCCTGCACCAACTACTACGGTCACTCCGGAGGCTTCGGAGGCACCGGAGGTTAACGTCGCCCAAACCGCGGAAGTCAATGACTGGAGCGATTGCCCCTACATCGGCCCCGGCTGGCTCGAAGAAACCAACGGCCAGCGCCTGACCAAGCAGGGCATCGACACGCGCTTTCCCACCCCGGCCTGCGTCTTTTGGTCCTACCAGGACGAGCCACAGGCCACCGTCATCGTGCGCGATATGCCCACGGTCGACGACGCCCGCGCCGCAGTGGACTGGGCCGCGCCTATCGACGCCACCGAACCGGCCTCCTTCGACGGCTGGGAAGGCGGCCGGGGCGTAGTCAATGAGCACGCCGTGTACGCCGTGCAGAAGGACACGCACGCGGTGCTGGTGTGGAGCAACCAGCAACAAACCGTTAAGTCAGAGCAAATCGCCCACGAAGCGATCGCCAACTTGGGCCTTTAAACCGCCACATCGTTATACGGCATCATCGGCGACAGCCACGGGAATACAACCTCCATGAGTAGGAAGAAGACTCCCACCGCAATAGCAATGGCCAAGATAACCTTCACCGGCGTCGGCCCCGGCAAGAGATTCCACAAAGCGCGATACATTATTTCTCCTCTTTTTCTACTTCCATAGCGTGCACAATCATGCGCTCCGCGTTGGAAAACTGCGGGTGGCACGTGGTCAAGGTCAAGATCTCGCGGCTCGGTTCGGCGTCCGACTCTGGCACGGGGTTGGTCACCGAGACGTCGCCAGGCGTCGTAATATGCCGACCAGCCACATGGGAATACTCCGGCGGAATTCCATTGAAACAGTCCGCCTGCTCGCCATCGATGGGCAATACGCGATATGTAATTCGCTCCTTGTGCGTCTCCACCACGATGTCATCGCAGGTCTCTAGCTTGCCCAAGTCATTAAAGGGAGCTCCCTTGCCCACGCGGTGGCCCGCAACCGCAAAATTGCCCATCTCTCCCGGCATCTGGGAATCCACGTAGCGGCCCGGGCCGCGCAGCAGGTCATCTTCATTAGTGCCCTCAATAATGGCGAAGCGGTAGTCAGAACCGAACGTGGGAATATAAAGCTGCGCGAACGCCTCACCCAACTCCGGCTCTAGCTTCTGCCGAGGATTTCGCCATTGCTCTTCGAGGTGGGCGCTCGCCTCCTCCTGCAGCTGACCGGATTCTACATTTGTCCAATAGGCTTCATAGAATGCAAAGAGTAAAAGAACCACGCCAATGGTTAGCATGAGTTCCCCAAGAACTTTAGTCATGCCTTAAACCATACTGCCCATGAAAGGTTAAGCATGTACGAAGTCTTCATGTACCCAGTTTCCGGAATCATGAAGTTCTGGCACTGGCTCATCAGCAGCTTCGTCGGTGAATCTACGGCCTGGCTGATTTCCATCATCTTGCTGGTTATCACCGTGCGCGGCATCGTTGTTCCCCTGAACTGGATTTCCGTACGCTCCGCCCGTATCGGCGCACTCATCCGCCCGGAGAATAACCGCATCAAAAAGCAGATGAATAACGCCACCACCACCGAGGAGATGGCGGCGCTCATGCAAGAGGAAAAGAACCTCATGAAGAGTTATAACTACAACCCCGCAGCTGGTTGTGTCCCCCCGCTCATCATGATTCCGGCCTTCATCGGCCTTTATCAAGTGCTCCTGCGCATGTCCAATGTTGAGAGCGGCTCCACCACCGTGGGCATGTTGAATGCCTCCGATGTTTCGGCCTTCCGCGAAACCACCTTCTACGGCGCTCCGCTGACGGATTTCGCCCGCGAGCACGGCGACCTCATCAACCCCATCCTCATTGCCGCCATCGCCTTTACCATGGCTAATTCCGTCATTTCCCTCGTGCGCAGTTTCCGCACCACTCAATTTGATCAGAAGGTCAACCGCCGCGTCTTCATACTCATGGGCTTTTTGCTGTTGGTAATCCCTTTCTTCCTGTGGCACCTAGCCCAAACCGGACCTATCCCAGTAGCAATCATTCTTTACTGGGGCTGCGCCTATCTCTTCACGTTGATCCAAACCGCTATCTTTGAGATCATTTTGCACCGCGACTACCCGCTTACTGAGGATGTCCACGCTATGCGCCGCGAAAGCATTCGCCGCTGGCGCAAGCGCGAAAAAGAACCCGCCCTCTCCAAGGAGGAGAAGAAGCGGGTCAGCCAGCTACGTATGGAGGCGCGAAAGTACCTTAAATCGAATAATCAGCAGGGGGAGCAGAAAGCATCTGAGTAGCCAGGTCGCGGGCCGTCTGTAGCGGCCCAATCTCCTTGGTGAGCCGAGCCCCCGCACGGCCGCCATCCAAGAAAATCAACAGCTGGCTCGCCTGCGAGGACGATGGGTAGCCATTGCGCTCTGTTAGCAAGGCCGTCAGAGTGGAATGCACCCAATTACGGTGTTCAACGCAGGCAGCCACGATACCGTGTTCCGCCTCGGTTTCGGGGCGCGGATACTCTCCGGCCGCATTCAAGAAGTGGGAGCCGCGGAATTCCTGCGTGGGTTCTTCCTCGATCGCCTTATCAAAAAAGGCCAGGATCTTTTGATCCGGATCCGTCATCTCCGCGGTACGCTGTTCCCAATCTTGGCGGAACTTCTCATCCAAAGCTTCTACATAAGCAATAACGAGCGCATCTTTGGAACCAAATAAAGAGTACAAAGAAGCTTTAGCCACATCTGCCTCGCGTAGGATGCGGTCGATTCCGATGACACGAATGCCCTCGGTGGTAAAAAGCTTGGTCGCCGATTCCAGCAGCCGGCTGCGCGGGCTGGACCGATTACGGCGCGACTTCTTCTCTGCCATGGGTTCCTCTCTAAAACGACAAAGCCGGTTCATCTATACTTTATAGACAAACCGGTTTGTACGCGAATTAAATTCGGGCTACTTCTTGATGAGCCCCACGATCCACAACAGGATACAAGCACCACCCGTAGCGGCAATCAAGGAGAAGATCCATCCACCTTCCTCAATGTTCAGGAAGTGGATAATCATGCCACCGATGATGCCACCCAGGACACCAACAATAAGGTTGGTCAGCAGGCCGTGGTCGCGCTTCATAATCTTCTCTGCCAGCCAGCCGGCAATGATACCAATAACAATCGAGCTAATAAGCCCCAGACCCAAATTCATGCAATCCTCCTAAAATAACGGGTATACCTTAGCGTACACGAGCGCACACTACCTAAGGCGGCTCCGCACAACAAGAGCGCTCCGCCCTTGTGGGCGAAGCGCTCTATGACTAGCAGTCTCTAGCTTTCCTCATCCGGACGGACAACCATCATCGGGCACGGTGCGGACTGCAACAGTGCGCGAGAGGTCGAGCCCAAGAGCATTCCTTTGAAGCCGCCACGACCGTGCGAACCAACAACCAATAGCTGCGCGCCTTCTGCAGCCTCGGTCAAAGCGCTCACCGGACGGTCGCGGGTAATGAGCTTCTTTACCTCAACCTCTGGGTACTCCTCGCGCGGCTCCTTCAGATTCTCGGTCAGAAGCTCGCTCTGCTCCTTTTCAATATCAGCCCACTCGGACTGGGCGGCCGACAGACCCGCCAAGGAAGCCTGCACCTGCATATCCATCCAAGTATGCACGGCAATCAAAGCAGCACCGCGGGCCTGTGCCTCGCGGAAGGCGTAAGCCGTGGCCTTCTGCGATACCTCGGAACCATCCACACCAACGACGACAGGGCCGTACTTGGTGGAATCCGTAACTTGATTATCTTCGCGAACGACGACCACTGGGCAAGAGGCGTGGGATACAACCGAAGCAGAAACGGAACCCATCACCATGCCGGACAGGCCACCCATGCCGCGGGAGCCCATGACAATCATGGTGACATCGTGCGACATTTCTAGCAGCATGTCGATGGGGGAACCCTCGGCCACAGTATGACCAATCTTCAACTCCGGGGCCACCTCATGAGCGATGGCGCGAGCTTCCTCGATCTTCTCGAGGGTTTCGGCCTGCAAGTCGTCGAAAAGCTCCTTTGGCGGAACCATGCCCTCTGCGTACAGGAACTGTGGCATGGTGTAGCTGGATGCGATTCGCAGTGGAATCTCGCGCTTCATAGCCGTATTGGCGGCCCAACGTACTGCATTCTTCGATGCATCCGAACCGTCAACGGCAACGACTACAATATCTTCCTTAGCCATGATGTGTCCTTTCGCTGGTTATACCTTAATTGTAGTACGGATTAGGCTTGAGGGTTGACGGTTGCAGCCTCGGAATTCGACGGGAACATAACGGTGTACACAAACTCCAAGACGGTGCGAATTACGGCGCCAATACCTTCAGAGAAAAAGGCAACAACCGGTTCAATGAGAGAGTTAAAATCCATGGACAAAACATTAATACATCGCCGAAAAGGTTTCACGCCTTTGCCGATTAAAGACGGCCTGAATCCAACCCGCGTGCGCACCTCCGAGGGAGACATAACGGCCTGGGAATTTCTTAGCGCAGTCATTTCGGCACAACGCCACCGACACCCCGACGACGACGCCTCGGCGCTCCAGGCGCGTTTCGACTCCGGCGAGGTAGTACTACGCAATCAAACCAAGCTCCGTCCGGACTCAATATTGAGCCAGGGCGAAGATGTCTTTTTCTACCGCATGCCGGCGCCTGAAACACCGGTGCCTTACGACGTCCCCATCCTCTTCGAGGATGAACATATCCTCGTTGCAGATAAGCCACCGTTTATGGCAACCATGCCACGAGCCCGCCACATCGTACAGACCGCTACAGTCCAGCTACGGCGAATGACGGGAAACAACGAACTCGCCCCAGCGCACCGCCTAGACAGACTTACCTCCGGAATTTTGTTATTCACCAAACATCGCGATGTTCGGGGCGCCTACCAAACCCTATTTGCAGAAAAGAAAGTACAAAAGACCTATCAGGCAATCGCCGAATACCGCCGCTTTCCGACGCCCCTCCAATGGGCCTCCCACCTCACCAAAACCCCCGGCGAAATCCAAGGACGAATAGGCGATGGCACCCCAAACGCTTTTACGACTCTGGCCGCAGTAGAACTAATAAATAACGCCCCGTATGAAACGATCCACGGCGCCCTGCCACAATTAGGCAAATACACTCTTAAACCCACCACGGGCAAGACCCATCAATTGCGTCTCCATATGTGGCAAGCTGGAGTACCCATCCTAGGTGATCCTGTCTATCCAAAAATCTATCCTGAAGACGCGGAGGATATGCGTATCCCAATGCATCTCACAGCAACCCACATCGAATTTACTGACCCCCTCAGCGGGAAGTACCGCGAGTTCGAGTCCGCCCTTCCCCTCTACACGCACCGCCTAATCGACCACCCATAGCCTTCATATTGTGTAGACCATGAAACTGTCACGTGGCGAAACGTAGAACCAATGCGAGCGCAATTTACCAGTGGATAAAGGAAAGTCGCCGGGCCTTTCCTTGTCCGTAGATCCCCGGCAATACGAACAGCTGGCTGCGGGGACACAACCAGTTGCGAGTCCTGAAGTGTTCACCTAGGGCGCCTGATGGCTAAAAACTTTAACGCCGACGAAAGGCGGCGGCGTGCAGCTTGCCACGAGTACTGTCGCGTGGGGGTGGTTGGCGTAAAACGCGAAAAAAGGGGAAGGAGACGGTGGTTTACCGTTTCCTTCCCTTTGTGTTTCATTATGGAGTTTTGTTGTG